>NZ_CP051204.2:0-2590833 GCF_012516375.2 Chitinophaga oryzae | reverse complement strand
TCCGTAGCGGGCAACTGCTGGCCACGCTCAACATGACGGAGATCGATGCACAGGTACAACAGGCGCAGCTGGGATTTGAGAAAGCGCAACGCGACTACCAGCGTACGCTCAATCTGCATAATGACAGCGTGGCCACCCTGGAACAACTGCAGAACAGCAAAACAGCGCTGGACATGGCCCGGCAACAGCTCGGCACTGCGCAGTTCAACAGGAGTTATTCCGCCATCCGCGCCACACAGGACGGCTACGTACTCCGCAAGCTCGCCAATCCCGGCCAGTTTGTATCCGCCGGCACGTCCGTATTACAGATCAATGGCGCCCGCAATGCCCACTGGCTGCTCCGTATAGGCGTTACCGACAGAGAATGGGCGCAGGTGAGCACCGGCGACAAAGCGACCGTTGAGACCCCTTCCCTGCCGGGTGAAACTTTCACCGGCACCGTTACACGCAAATCCGAAGGCATTGACGCCGCCAGCGGCACCTTTGTGATAGACGTACAACTCAGCGGCAGCAAGCCCGCCGCCATTGCCACCGGTATGTTCGGCAGATGCCATATCACTACGGGCGGTACCGGCGGCGGCACTGCCTGGAGCATCCCCTACGCAGCCCTGCTCGATGGCAACGGCAACAGCGGCTATGTGTTTGTCACCAACGACAATCAAACCGCACAGCGCATCCCCGTTACCATCGCCGGAATGGAGAAAGACCAGGTACTCATCAGCCAGGGGATGGAACAGGCCCGCGCCCTGATCATCTCCGGCAGCGCCTACCTGAAGGACCAATCCCGCATCCGTATCATCCAATAATCACTACCATCATGAAAATATCCGGTTATGCCGTCAGGAACTACCAGTTCACCCTCGTCATCTTCCTGATGATTATTGTGCTCGGCATCACAACCATTCTCAATATGCCCCGCTCCGAAGACCCGGAGATGCAGGCGCCTCAGTTTACCGTAGTGGTCATCTATCCCGGCACCAGCCCCAAAGACATGGAAGACCTCGTGGTAGACCCACTCGAAAAAGATATCTACGGCCTCGCGGACATTAAACGCCTGCGCACCGCTATCAGCGATGGCGTAGCCGTACTCCGCGTGGAATACAAATACGAATCCAACGTAGACCAGAAATACCAGGAACTTGTCCGGGAAATCAATAATAAAAAAGCTTCCCTTCCCGCAGACATCTACAGCATAGAGGTTAAAAAACTGGAACCCTCCGATGTAAATGTTTTACAGGTAGCACTGATATCTGAAAATGCTTCGAGAGATAAGTTGCGATACTATGCCGAAAAATTACAGGAAGACCTGGAAAAAGTTTCCAGCCTTAAAAATGTGAAGATACACGGACTCCCCGATCAACAGGTAAGGGTGGAACTGGCGCTGGACAAAATGGCGCAGCTGCATCTTCCTGCAAGTACCGTGATGGCCGCTATCCAGGGAGAGATGGCCAATATACCCGGCGGCAGTATCGATGCAGGCGACAAAAGCTTCAATATCAAAACCAGCGGCAACTACAAAAACATCGACGAAATCAGCAACACGATCGTTACTGCTGCCAATGGCAAAAACATCTTCCTGAAAGATATTGCCAGGGTGTATTACGGTTTTGAAGATGAGAAATATTTTACACGGCTCAACGGCCATCGCAACGTCAGCGTATCTGCGGCACAGAAAGCCGGTGAAAACATCAGCAAAACGCAGTTACAATACAAACCCGTCATCGAACAGTTCAAAAAAACACTGCCAGCCAACATCGATATGGTGCAGTACTTTGACCAGGCAGATGCGGTGAACCACCGGTTGGGCGGACTGGGCAAAGACTTCCTCATCGCTATCGCACTCGTGGCGTTTACCCTGTTGCCATTAGGCCAGCGGCCAGCCCTCATTGTAATGATCTCCATCCCGCTGTCGCTCTCCATCGGTATCGTGCTGCTGCAGCTATTCGGCTACAACCTCAACCAGCTCAGCATTGTAGGCCTCGTGGTAGCGCTTGGCCTGCTGGTAGACGACAGTATCGTGGTAATCGAAAACATTGAGCGGTGGATGCTGGAAGGACATTCCAGGATGGAAGCCACCCTGAAAGCCACCTCTCAGATAGGCATGGCCGTTATAGGCTGCACTGCCACGCTCATCATCGCCTTTATGCCGCTGGTATTCCTGCCTGAAGGCAGCGGCGACTTTATCCGCAGCATGCCGCTGGCCGTGATCTTCAGCGTGCTGGCCTCTATGGTGGTTTCGCTGACCATCATCCCCTTCCTCGCCAGCCGGCTGCTGAAAGCACACACCGGTCACCCGGACGGCAATATCTTCATGCGCCTGCTGAAAAGGCTGATCCATGGCAGCTATGCCAGGCTGCTGGACAAAGCCCTGCATCGCCCGGTGCTGACCATCCTGGTGTCCCTGGTGCTCTTCGGCGGTTCTATGGTACTCATGAAAGCGGTAGGCTTTGGCCTCTTTCCCGCTTCAGAGAAACCACAATTCCTGATCAACGTGCTCACCCCTCCCCAGTCCAATCTCGCTTATACCAACAGCATCGTGGAAAAACTGGAGAAAGAACTGAAGCAGGAAAAAAGCATCCGCTTTATCGCCAGCAATATCGGGAAAGGTAATCCCCGCATCTATTACAACGAAATACAGGAAAATGAACACAGTGATTACGCACAATTGTTCATTCAGCTGGATCCCCATACCAGCCCGGCCGATAAGATAGCCCTGATAGAAAAACTCCGCAAAAAATGGACGCCTTATCCCGGTGCAAAGGTGGAGGTGAAGAATTTTGAACAAGGGCCTCCGATTACGGCTCCTGTAGAGGTACGCCTCTTTGGCGACAATCTCGATACACTGCGTATGCTGGCCGGACGGGTGGAAAAAATGCTGGAGAAAACACCCGGCACTATTTACATCAACAATCCTGTCAGCACCTTAAAGTCAGATATCCGTGTCAGCATAGACCGGGAGAAAGCACAACAGCTGGGTATTCCGACAATCAACATTGACCGGGCTGTACGTTTAGCCATCGCCGGTATCAACCTGGGCAGGTACAACGACGAAAACGATACCGACTACGACATCCTCGTCACCAAACAAAAAAACGGCAAACCCACCATGGACGTATTCAGGGACCTGTACGTCAATAACGCTGCCGGTACCGCCATTCCGCTGTCGCAGGTAGCCAGCGTAAAACTGGAAACCTCCCCGTTAAGCATCAACCACCAGGAGAAAAACAGGCTGGTGGCGGTGGGTGCCTTTGTAAAGAAAGGATTTCTGCCCGACCGCGTCATCAACGACGTTATCCGGCAGATGGACCAGCTGCAGCTGCCGAAAGGGTACTCTTATGAAATGGGAGGCGAAGTGGAAAGCAGGAACAACTCCTTCGGTGGTTTTATGAGCATCATCATTGTGACCATCTTCCTGTTCATTGCAGTGCTGGTACTGGAATTCAAGACCTTCAAAAGCACGCTGATCGTGTTGTCCGTGATCCCGCTGGGTATCGTGGGCGCTGCTGTGGCGCTGTGGCTCACCGGCAATTCGCTTTCCTTTATCGCCATTGTGGGACTGATCGCCCTTGCCGGCATTGAAGTGAAAAACACCATTTTGCTGGTGGACTTCACCAACCAGTTACGCGCGCAGGGCAAAACGCTGGAAGAAGCCATCCGGGAGGCCGGCGAGATCCGGTTCCTGCCGATTGTGTTAACATCGCTGACCGCCATCGGGGGACTGATACCCATCGCCATCTCCACCAATCCCATGATTGCGCCGCTGGCCATCGTATTGATAGGAGGCCTTATCAGTTCCACGCTGCTGTCGCGGGTAGTTACGCCGGTGGTATATAAGCTGATGCCGCCGAAGATAACCGTAGAGCAGCCAGTGTCACCAGACAATAACGGCAACGGGCATGGGCGCCAGCTGTCTATTCCGAAGGAAGCGGTGCTGAATTCGTAATTCTTCCTTATTTTTGGGGCTATTACGTTTACTACCACCATTTCCTCTGAAAATTTGTTCTTATGAAAAGAAACATCCTGGCGTTTATCGCAGTCATGTTGACGGTATGCATCGGTGCCCAGCCATCACAGGCACAGTTAAAACGATTCAGTATCGGTCCGTATGTGGAAGCTGGTTTTCCTACCGGTGATTTCAGCAACTTCCACAAGCCTGGCTTTGGCGTTGGGCTTGGCGCTGACGTAAAACTCGTGGCCGGCCTGACCGCCGTAGGTTCTGTCGGATTTATGTATTTCAAAGGCAAAACCGACAACAACATCAGTTATGCTTCCGCGAAAGTAATACCGGTAAGACTCGGTCTCCGTTACACACTGGTATCTATCCTGTATGTGAAAGCAGAAGGTGGTACGGTTAACTTCACCGGCGATTACAACAATGGTACCGGCGCGCTGTTTGCTCCCGGCATCGGCATCCGCCTGCTTGGCCTGGATGTGGAAGGTAAATACGAAGCCTGGTTTAAAGATGGCACCCATGGATTCTGGGGCCTGAAAGCAGGATATAATTTTTAATTTACGGATTTTTTGATTTACGGATTTCGGGATTTGGTGCAACCAGCATACCATTATCATCAAAACATAAATTCCAAAATCCGTAAATCAAAAAATCTCTAAATGAACCTTGGTACAAACCCACCCTGTGTACATCCCGGCACGGGTATGATGTTATCCCCGCTCTGATCTACGTTTGGCAGGTTCATAATATTGGGATACCACTTTTTGCGCAATGCGGGGTCTAATGCTGCCAGTTCCACCAGCACATGATAGCCACCCCTTGTTTCCATCACTGTGAGACAGGACGGGTTCACAAATTCTTTTATTTTCTCCAGGATAGCAGGGTCTTTTGCATCCACGTCGATGTCTATGTAGTATTTATTGCTGCAGGACTGCTGGATGGCGCTCATTACTTCCTGATGCGGATTTTTAGCGCTGGCATTGGCCTGGATATTCTGCGCGAAGGTCACCAGCGAGGCGAACGTGGCTTTCCAGAGGTCGCGGGGATTGACGCTGATATACAGCGCCAGCGCTTCCTGCGGAATGGGCATACCGCGCTGGGTATAGGCGCCAATGGCGCATTCCAGCTGACGGATTTTTTCCAGCATCCCTTCTTTCGTGCTGGTAAAACGCTTCAGCTGTTGTTTGTCTGACTTAAAGCCGTGGCCTTCCTCCAGGTATTTGGTGCGGGCCAGCAGGGACAGGTAGTACTGTTCCTGTTCATTACACACAGGGAGCCAGTTGATGAAGGCTTTCAGGGCTTCTTCATCATGGATGATTTTATAATTCATGGTATCGGTTAAAAAAAGGTGGCAGTCCAGGTACGTTCGAAAGCGGCGCCCGGGGCCAGCTGATTGATGCCTTCTTTCTCCGCCAGTTCCCCGGTAGCGGCTACATTGTCTGCGATACCGCACCACGGCTCTATACATACGAAATCTGCGTTTTTCGCGGCCCAGATGCCCATAAAGGGAAATCCGCCGAAGGTCACGCTGAGGCCGTGCGGTGTTTTACCGCTGTTGATGCTGATGGTGTCGGAGGCCAGCTCTTTGAAGACGAGCGCGTCTTCGAGGAACAATGATTTTTTCAGGGGCAGGTGCTGTGTATGGCCCAGCAGGGGGACGGATTGCAGCTCTATCTGTCCGCCGGGAGACAGCGGATAGCGGCCTGTGGTTTCGGTTTTATTGAATGTGAGGAAGTAATCTTCATAATCAGTACCGGCTACGAGCGGTACATTAAACGCCGGGTGGCCGCCTACCGAGAACAGTAACACTTTACTGTCCGTATTTTGTACGTGGTAGGTCACTTTCAGGGTATCGCCTGCCAGGGAGTAGCCAACGCGGAAATCGAACCGGAACGGGTATACGGCCCTGGTAGCGTCGTTGTCTGTCAACCTGAAGACCACTTCCGTAGCGGATTGTGTCAGTACTTCAAACACCTGTTCACGGGCGAATCCATGTCTTCCCAGCGTGTAGTTGTTGCCGTTATAGGTGTAAGTATTATCTTTTAATCCGCCTACTATCGGAAACAATACCGGGCTTTTTTTGCCCCATATGGCAGGATCGCCGCCCCATAGGTATTCCAGTCCGTTGTCTTTGCGGATAATATGTTGCAGTTCAGCGCCGGCGGCAGCCAGCGACACCGTCAGCTGATCGTTGGAAATAGTTATCATACGTGTAAAGCCTTAGAAAAACGAAGATAAACAAAAATTAACGCGTTAGGCTGCCTGCTGTTCGCTTCATCCATGTTATCTTTGTGCTCTTAAAAGCAGTTTCATATGGAATCATTACAAGGAAAAAAGGTGCTGATCACCGGTGGCGGCAAAGGTATCGGCCGTGCTGTAGCGGTGGCGCTGGCACAGGAAGGGGCAGACATTGCTTTAATAGGACGTAGCGAAGCACCGTTACAGGAAGTTGTTGCCGCTCTTGCCGGTACCGGCGTAAAGGCGGCCTATGCCATTGCTGACGTGGGCGTCATGGAAGAAGTTGACAAAGCAGTGGCCAGTCTCACGCAACAACTGGGCAGCATCGACATCCTGATCAACAACGCCGGCATCGCGGCTTTCGGCGGTTTCATGGAGCTCACGCCTGCACAGTGGGAAGACATTATCCGGGTGAACCTGCTCGGTGTGTACTACGTTACCCGTGCGGTATTACCTGCTATGATCGACCGTAAATCCGGTGATATCATCAACATATCTTCTACTGCCGGTCAACGCGGCGCTCCGCTTACCAGCGCTTACAGCGCCTCCAAGTTCGGGTTGCTCGGCCTCACTGAATCGCTGATGCTGGAAGTGAGAAAACACAATATCCGCGTGAGCGCGCTGACGCCCAGTACCATTGCAACGGACATGGCCAAAGAGCTGAACCTGACAGATGGCAACCCGGAGAAGGTATTGCAGCCGGAAGATCTTGCGGAGCTGATTGTAGCCCAATTGAAAATGAACAGAAGGGTGTTGCTGAAAACAGCGTCTATCTGGTCTACCAACCCTTGACTGTAATTACATGATGAATACTGGTCCGCCTGACAGGCGGCCGGTATCAAACATACGAAGGCCGGCCCCTCTGGGGCCGGCCTTGCTTTTCAGGTTATCATCTCCCCGGGATTTGCCAGGGAATGATATATATAATGGGTTAGTCAGTGACTGTTGTTAAGGCGTACGATTTCTTTTGACAACGCAAATTTAATGCCCAGAATAGCGAGGATGTTGTCCATTTTATCGAAGTTTTTGCCGAAGGCGGCTACTGCATAGAAGCTGTCGCTGATCATAAAGTTGGTTACGAGCGCGAGGCGGTCGTAGCTTTGTCCCTCTTTAAGATCGCGGCGGTTCACATATTCTGCAGAGAGATCGAAGCGGCCTTTCTGGTAGTTAGCGGAAAGGCCGTAGTCCAGCAGCTGGCTGTTATAGGGGAAGCTGCCGATGGAGGCATCCTGGCTATTCCAGATGTAACGGCCGAGGGCAATGAAATCGAGCGGGAATTTGCCCGGCGCCCAGCGGATGTTGGTCCATATACCGGAACGGCTGGCGGCGAGGTCCTTAAACCGGTTGCCCGGTGCACTACCGGCCAGGGCGCCTGCCAGTTCCACGATGACGAGGCCTTTGTTGCGTTGTACGTCGAACATCTCCCGCAGCGCTGCGTTTTTTTCGGCCAGCGCCACGGTATCCAGCTGTGACGGATCTTCCACGGCCAGCAGGGCTTCTATTTCTTTTTTCTTTTGCAGCATGGCCTCGCGGTTGCGGCGGTAATAGAACCGGAACACCTGTGTGCGGAAGCCTGCGGAGAGGCTGGTGCTGGTATCTGTTCTGAACGTGGCCGCAGAGACGTTGAATGTTTGCAGCAGGGGAAATTTATTATTCAGGTACCGCTCAAATGTGAGGTTGGGTTTGTTCCTGAGCCAATAAGGCGTAACATCCACCGCACCGCCCTGCCAGAGGTTGATCAGGCTGATGCCAAAGGCTTTGGGGTTGGTGGGTTTATCGATGGCCGCGGGCGCTTTATCAGCCAGTACCAGTCCGGGTGACGACGGCATGGTCATATCGGATATCTTCAGGGAATCCTTTAACTGGGCGTAGCCGGGATGGGCGGTTGCCAGGAGCAACACCCACCAGAATAACTTTTTCATGGTTTACTTAAAATTAAAGTCCAGCAAAAAAGACATGATATCCCCGTCTGTTTTTACTTCATCCTGATACAGGAGGACAGAGGGGTTACAGGCGCTGATAGCGTAGGTAACAACAATGCCGTTGGTGAGGCTGTTGGTGTCCAGTACGTTGGTGGTCACCTTCAGCGTTTTCCCTTTCAGGTCTGCCGCTGTTCCCAGCCGGAGGTTACGGATTTCGCCCTTGGCCAGGGCAACAGGGTCTTTGTCGAAGCGTACCACGCTGGCGCCGATCTGGGCATTACCGATGGTAATGTTAAGGATAACGTCCGATCCCGGGTTAACGGTGAGGTCGGCACTTTCCTTTCGTTTTCTGATGGCCATAGGATATTCAATTACAAATTACGAATTACGAATTGGGGGACTCCCTTAGGGAGGTGGTTAATACGAAGATAGGTCGTTACTACGCAGGGTATCTGCATTAGCGCAAAGCGCTCAGCCATCCGGCCACAAAAAGCAGTACTTCCTGCCGGTTTAATTCATTATGCAGTTCGTGATAGTCGCCCGGCCACTCCCGGTAAGTCAGCAGGCTGGCAGGCGCCCTTTCGGCGAAAATACGGGAGCCTTCTACCGCGGTGAAGGCATCGTCGCCCCCATGGATCAGCAGGGAACGGATCTTCAGCGTGGAAGCCTGTTCCAGGCACCAAAGGCCGTTCTGAATCATATCATGGGCCAGCCGCACGCTCATTTTATCGTGCCGGAGCGGGTTTTGGCGGAACTTCTCCACCTCGTCCGGATCGCGGGATACTTTGGTGATGTCCAGTCCCTGGTTTAGCCGCAGGTTGGGCGCGACTTTATTCAGCACCCGGAGCAGTCCCCGCAGAAATGCGCCGGGACGTTTACCCACGATCAGCGCAGGCGCCGAGATCACCGCTCCGAGGATATCGGGGGTGCGGTGCAGCAGGAAGCCGGTCAGCAGGCCGCCGCCCATGCTATGCCCGTACATGACCACCGGTTGCTGGTACAGCTCTTTTGCATAGGCGAGAAAAGCCGCTTCATAATCGAACATGTATCCGAAGCCGGGCGTAGCGCCCCGTTTGCCATCGGTTTTACCATGGCCGTAATGATCGATGCCCAGTACCGCGTAGCCCTCTCCGTTAAAAAAGCGGGCCACATGATCGTACCGTCCCACGTCTTCACCGATGCCATGCACGATGATCATCACCCGGCTGAAATGCTCAGGTATCCAGCTGATGCCGTGAAAGCGGGTATTCCGGAATGACCAGTAGAATTCGTTCATGCCAGCGAATATAAATCATTTATTCCTATGCAGAATTTCCAGCCGTTGTGCAGCTGTTTTTATATTTTTGCGGTCTTATCAACTTAAATCTGACACACAGCATGAGTCAAGCTGACAAAGACGCCCCGGTATACCGTATCCCCCTGAGCTACCGGAAAATGGAAAACCTCCATATCGTATTCTGGTTATTAAAAGATATCAGCTGGTGCATGATCTGGAAACCGCTGGGCGTGGCCATGATCTTTCCCACGCTCATTATCTCCCTGATAATTGCCTGGCGCACCAGGCAGTTCATGTCGGAGTTATGCCATAATGTGGCTATTTCGCTATGGATATCGGCCAATTCCTACTGGATGATCAGCGAGTTTTTCCACTTTGACACGCTGGTGATATGGGGGGAGATCACCTGTAAACATGTGGCATTGGTCCCATTTGTGTCCGGCCTGCTCATCCTGGCATACTATTACATATGGTACCTTCCCAGGCATAAAGAAACCAGCGAATCCATTTAGGAATTACGAATTACGAATTAAGGGTTCTCTTATAGAAAGGTTACTAATAAACCGCTCTGTAAAAGAACCCTTAATTCGTAATTCGTAATTCGTAATTTCCTAGATAGCGTCAGATAAAGAGGTGAACGTAAAATCACGCAGCTTCATGGGCGGGAGGATAGCGCTCTGGTTGCTTTCTCCGCTGACGGCCCTTTCCGGCCTGCCCAGCGTTTCCACGTTGTTCAGCATGATCACCGGGCTTTCGTTGAACCGGAAATTTTTCACCGGGTGTTTGATCACGCCGTTCTCGATGTAGAAAGTCCCGTCACGGGTAAGGCCCGTAAACAACAGTGTCTGTGGATCTACCGGGCGGATATACCAGAGGCGTGTTACCAGGATGCCTTTTTCCGTGCTTTTGATCAGGTCTTCCAGCGAAGCAGTGCCGCCTTCCATGATAAAGGCATCCGGGGAAGGGATGGCTTTTACGTTGGCTTTCTGTGCCCAGTAGCGGGAATAGTACATATTTTTCACCGTTCCCTTTTCGATCCAGGTTACTTTTTCCTGCGGGCGGCCGTCGTTGTTGTAGCAGGAGGTGGGCATATCGGGATGCCAGGGATCAGAATAGATGGTCACCTGGTCGTCCATGAGTTTTTCTCCCAGCTTTGTTTTGCCACCGGCCTTGCTGAGGAAGCTCCTGCCCTCTTCCGCACTGCGTGCGTCCATGCTGCCGATGAGCTGTTCGATCAGTACGATGGAAGCTGCCGGTTCCAGGATAACGGTGTACTTACCCGGTTCGATGGCTTTGGCGCCTTTGGAACCAGTGGCTTTCTGCGCCGCGATGCCGGTATCTTTAGACACGTCCAGTTTCCGTACATCGTTGTAGGCTTTGGAAGCGTAACCGGAGCCGGTGCCGTCTTCCGAGCGGACAGTGATGCTGAAATTGATCTCCGTTGAACTGTTGTACGCGAACAATCCTTTGGAGTTCATCATGGCAGAGGAGGCCACGGTGTTTTCCAGGAAGCCGGCGGCCACCAGTTTATTTTGTTTGGTGATGGTAAGGCTTTGGGCCACAGCGTCTGCGCGGAAGGCAGGATCGATGGCTGCGGTGTCTTTGTTATAACCACCCGAAGCTTCGCCATATTGTTGCGGTCCGAGGATGGGCATATATTCCGGGTTCTCCGGCGCCAGGCGGGCCAGTTCTTCCGCTCTTCTGACTACTTTTTCGAGCGAGGCGTCATCAAACTCATTGATGGTGGCGGTGCCCAGTTTTTTCCCGAAGGCGGAAGAAACCACCAGCATGCTTTTGCTATTGGCGCCGCTGGTAGACACTTCGTTACGGGCATAACGCACATTGCCGGAATCGCCACTGTAAATAGACACTTCGCACTCGTCTGCTTTTGAATAGGCAAGCACTTTTTTCAATAATGCCTGTGCTGCTTCTTTAGTGAGTATCGGCATATATTAAATTTTTCTAGCTGTATTAATAACGTTTACGCCATTGAAGCGGGCGGTCGCTGAACCGTGGGATACGGCGCTCACCTGTGAGGGCTGGCCTTTTCCGTCGAAGAAGGAGCCGCCGAGGCGGTAGTCTCTCTTGTCGGCGATTGCCTTACAGGAATTCCAGAACTCCTGCGTATTGCTTTGGTAAGCCACATCTTTGAGCATGCCTACGATCTGGCCGTTTTTGATCTCATAGAAAAGCTGTCCGCCGAACTGGAAGTTGTAGCGTTGCTGGTCGATGGAGAAGGAGCCGTCGCCGGCGATGAAGATGCCTCGCTCCACGTTTTTGATCAGCTCTGCCGGGGTGAGGGAAGCAGCGCCGGGTTGCAGCGATACGTTGGCCATACGCTGGAACTGCACGTCGGACCAGCTTTGCGAATAACAGCAGCCCTGTGATTGTTTCAGGCCGATAATATGCGCCTGATCACGGATCGCCTGGTAGTTGACCAGCACGCCGTCTTTGATCAGGTCCCACTTCTGCGTGGCCACGCCTTCGTCGTCGTACCCTACGGCGCCGAGGGAGCCGGGTTGTGTTTTATCAGCGACGATATTTACCAGCGGGCTGCCGAACTGGAATTTTTTGGACTCCCATTTGTCGAGCGTGAGGAAGCTGGTGCCGGCGAAATTCGCCTCGTAGCCCAGCACGCGGTCCAGTTCAGTAGGGTGTCCTACCGATTCGTGGATGGTCAGCCAGAGATGGGAAGGGTCCAGTACCAGGTCGTATTTGCCTGGTTCCACGGATTTGGCTTTCAGCTTCTCACCCACCTGCGTACCGGCGAGGCGGGCATCTTCCAGCATATCATAACGATCGCGGTACAACGTAGTTACGCCGTGGATTTTATCTGATTCACGCGGGATCATGTATTCATAGCCCATTCCGCGGGGGAGCTGAGGGCGTTGCGTGTTTCGAACTTGCCGGTGGCCTTGTCGATTTTGGTGATCTGGAACGTAGGCCAGATACGGTGTACGTCCTGATCGATATAAGAGCCGTCGGAAGAAGCGAAATACTTCTGTTCGTTCACGAGGAACATAAAAGAGCCTACGTAGTCAGCGCCGCCTTTCATGGCCACATCGCTGACAGAGAGCAGCAGGTCTGCTTTTTCTTTGACGGGTACGTCAAATGCATTTTTTTCGATGGGGGTTTTCCAGCTGACTTCTCCGTAACCTTTTTGCGGGGCGAGTTGTACGGGAGTGGTCAGCAGGCGGGCATTTTCTTTGGCGATCGCCACGGCGGTGGCGGCAGCGCGGGCAATGCTGTCTTTGTCCATCTGGTCGGTGGAGGCGAAGCCCCAGCTACCATTGGCCAGCACCCGGATGCCGATACCGTAGGATTCTGTGTTGACCACATTCTCCACTTTGTCTTCCCGGGTGATGATAAACTGGTTGAGATAACGGCCTATGCGTACATCGGTATAGGTAGCGCCTTTGCTGCGGGCGGCGTTGAGGGCCACGTCAGCAAGTTCTTTTTTCTTAGCCACGTCGATGGTATACCAGGGGGCTTCCAGCGGAACGGCTTTTCCGATGATCGGTATCTGGGACAGCAGTCCTGCGCCCAGCCCGAGGCCTGTGTAATGGAGGAATTCTCTTCTTTTCATTATAGCAGGATTAAAGGATGTGAATGGGGTATGATAACCTTTTAGATAGCGTCGGAAAGAGACGTAAAAGTGAAGTCCCTTATTTTCATCGGCGGAATCAGAAAACTCCGGTAAGACTCAATACTGAGGCTCCTCTCCGTTTTCCCCAATGCCTCTACGTTATTGAGCATGATCACGGGGCTTTCGTTAAAGCGGAGGTTTTTAATCGGGTATTTGATCTCACCGTTTTCGATGTAGAAGGTCCCGTCACGGGTAAGGCCTGTGAGCAGCAGTGTCTGCGCGTCTACGAGGCGGATATACCACAGGCGGGACACCAGGATGCCTTTCTCTGTGCTTTTGATCAGTTCCTCCAGCGATGCGGTGCCGCCTTCCATGATGATATTGGATGGCATAGGTACTGGTTGAACGCCTTTATTTTTAGCCCAGTACTGGGAATAAGCGAGATTTTTAACAACGCCTTTATCGATCCATGTTGTTTTTTCCAGCGGGAATCCTTCGCGGTTCCAGGTGCCGGCGGGAAGATCGGGATGGAAGGGATCGGAGTAGATGGTCACCTTGTCATCCATGAGCTGTTCCCCGATACGGTTGCCGCCACCGGGTTTGCTCATAAAGCTGCGGCCTTCGTCGGCGTTACGGGCGTCGAGGCCGCGGAACATATTTTCCAGCATATAGGTCGCTGCTACCGGTTCGAGGATGACGGTGTATTTGCCCGGCTCTATCGCTTTGGCGCCGGCGGAGCTGTTGGCTTTAGCGGCAGCTGTTTTGGTAGCGGAGAGCGTATCGAGGCGACTGACATCGTTGAACCCGCGGGCGGCAAAACCGGAGCCGGTACCGGCGCTGTTGCGGGTGGTGATGGTAAACACCACATTGGTATCTGTCTCGTAGGCAAAAAGTCCTTTGGAGTTGAGTATCGCGGAGAAACTGGTGGTATTCTCAATAAAACCGGCAGCTTCCAGTTGAGCTTCTTTGGCCACCTGTATGCTTTGGGCCACGGCATCGGCGCGGGTATCGGGCGTGATGGCGGCGGTAGCCGGCACATATGTTTTGGATTCTTTAAAATCCACCGGTCCGCGCAGCGGCATATATTCCGGGTTTTCCGGCGCCAGGCGGGCCAGTTCTTCCGCACGGCGCACTACCCTTTCGAGGGCGGCATCATCAAACTCGTTGATGGTGGCCGTACCGGAACGTTTACCAAAATAGGAGGTGACGGAGAGGACCGTGTTATCGATATCACCTGCGGTAGAGATAGCGTTACGTGCATAGCGGATATTGCCCCCTTCTTCCCCCCGCAGCGACACTTCGCATTCATCTGCTTTGGAATGGGCCAGCACTTTTTGCAGTAATGCTTTTGCTGCTTCTTTTTTAAGTATAGCCATGTGCGTTAGATCAGATTTTTCTTGCTGTGTTAATAACATTTACACCATTAAAACGGGTTGTGGAACTGCCATGGGACACGGCGTTGGACTGGCCGGGCTGTCCCTTGCCGTCGTTGAAGGCGCCGCCGAGACGGTAGTCGCTCTTGTCCGCGATGGCGGTACAGCTGTTCCAGAACTCCTGCGTATTGGCCTGGTAAGCCACGTCTTTCAGCATACCGGCAATCTTTCCGTCTTTGATTTCGTAGAACGTCTGTCCGCCGAACTGGAAATTGTACCGTTGCTGATCGATGGAGAAGGAGCCGTCACCGATGATGTAGATGCCTTTTTCCACGTTTTTGATCATATCGTCCACGCTGAGTTTTTCTTTTCCGGGCTGCAGCGATACGTTGGGCATACGCTGGAACTGCACGTCCGCCCAGCTTTGGGCATAGCAGCATCCCTGGGAATGATCGAGGCCGATGATATGCGCCTGATCACGGATAGCCTGGTAGTTGACCAGCACGCCGTCTTTGATCAGGTCCCACTGGCCGCATTGCACGCCTTCATCGTCATAGCCTACGGCGCCAAGGGAGCCGGGTTGCAGTTTATCCGCCACTACGTTGACCAGCTTGCTGCCAAACTGGAAATTGCGTGACTTCCATTTGTCGAGGGTGAGGAAGCTGGTGCCGGCGTAATTGGCTTCATAACCCAGTACGCGGTCCAGTTCCGTGGGGTGTGCTACCGATTCGTGGATGGTGAGCCAGAGATGGGAAGGGTCCAGTACCAGGTCGTATTTACCCGGTTCTACGGATTTGGCTTTCAGTTTCTGGTCTACATCTGCGGTAGCATTTTTTACGTCTTCCAGCATATCGTACCGGTCTTTGTAACGGGTAACGACACCTCCGACTTTATTGTCTGCTGTGGGCGTCAGATATTCGTACCCCATGCCTACGGGAGAGCTGAGTGATTTGCGGGTTTCGAATTTGCCGCTGGCGCGGTCTATTTTAGTGACCGTAAAAGTAGGGAACAGGCGATGAATGTCCTGATCGATATAAGAGCCGTCAGTAGACGCGAAATATTTCTGTTCGTTGATAGCCAGGATGGCAGAGTTGACAAAGTTGGCGCCGCCTTTCATGGCGATGCTGTTCACATTGAGCAGCAGGTCAACTTTATCTTTCACCGGTATGGTGAAGGCGCTTTGTACGATAGGTGTTTTCCATGACACCTCGCCATAACCTTTCTGCGGGGCCAGCTGCACCGGCGTGGTAGTTACGCGGGAATTGGCTTTTGCTACCGCTACCGCTCTTTCCGCCGCTTTCGCGATGGCTTCTTTGGTGACAGTGTTGGTAGCGGCAAAACCCCAACAGCCGTTGGCGATCACGCGGATACCCACGCCAAAGGATTCCGCGTTGGCGACGTTCTGTACGCGGGCTTCGCGGGTTACGACAAACTGGTTGAGATACCTGCCGATGCGTACGTCTGCATAGGTGGCTCCTTTACTGCGGGCGGTGTTAAGCGCCACATCTGCCAGTTGTTTCTTGAGTTTTACGTCCATGCCATCATTGAGAAAGCGTGATGGGTCGACGGGTGTGCCGAAAGCAGAAAAATTCGGCAGGACGAGTGCTCCCAGCCCCATAGCGGATAGCTGGATAAAGTCTTTACGTTTCAATGGGAAGTCCTCCGGTTTAGTTTGGTTTAGATTCTAGTTGACAGCGGGTATCTGTGATTCCATGCACCATTGACAGCATGGTGATGCAATTCTCATGAGCATAAAACCCCGTAACCCCTAATAGCATTCTAAGCTAATTTTTTTTCCTTACATTTTTCAGCCACTCGTCACATTTTCTTTTCCCACCATAAAAAGATGAGCGCGAAGAACAAGGGCAACAGCCACCACAGGGGGGACAACGGCACGAGGTTTGTCTGCCGCGGCGGCGCGGGCGCCGGGGAATAGGCCGTAGCCTGTAAATTTTTCCAATCATCTTCCCGGAAGATATAATTCCAGGAGACGCCGGTACCGGTGCGGATCTGTTGCCAGCCGGTCTTCAGCGGCCACCAGGTGCCGCTATAGCGGTAAGGCAGCCAGGGATGCTGCGCCAGCGGCAAAACAATGCCGCCCGCCTGTACCGCCGGCGTGGCAGTAGTTTCCAGTTGTATGTCCAGTGGCCGGTATACCCGCGCGATGGCCGGAAGTACGGTTATTTTTTCGGCAGCAGCCTTTTTCCGGGCGGCCGCCTCCAGAACGGCGGACCAATATTGACCATAGGCAGCGGATTGCCCTTCCAGCTGCCAGCTGTAGGTGTTGAAGAGATGGGTACGTACCAGTTTACCTCCGCCGGCGAGCGATACCGTTACATAAGCGCGATGCAGGCTGTCTGTTACCAACGGCAGCTGACCGCCGCCCGCGGGCAGTAGCTGTCCCGGACCGGTGGACAAGGCCGGCAAGCGGCGTCCTGAGCGGAGTTTCAGCCGGACGGGACGCGGCTGTGTTCCGGCGCTGTCTGCTTTAAGCACCAGTCCTATGCCCGCCTCTTCAAGGCGGGTACGGGTATTTTTATCGATAGCGCCGGCCTGAGCGATCACCACATCAAATTTATCGAGCAGGGCCGGCGTAAGCACATCGAGCGACTGTTGCGGGAAATTGGAGAACCGTAGCAGGTATTTGTTTTTGGCCACCAGTGTGCGCATAGCCACTGCATTTCCCTGTTGCACCAGCCAGTCGGCCAGGAAGCGGTTTTCAAAATCGGGGGCCTGCGCCAGGAAAAGCACTGTCAGCGGCGTGACGGGCGTGACCTCCAGCGGCAACGGCTGTTGTTCCAGCGTATCGTTTCCCGCCATAGCGGTGATGCGGTACACTGCCCTGCCCTGATGCAGGGGCAGGGCGCTGAGGGAAAAGGAGGAGTCCTGCTGAGCCGCTATCACCAGAGAATCCAGGGTAGTATCAAAACCGGCCAGCCGTAAAGTAACGGGGCGGGCAGTATTATTCCGGTATCTTCCCTGCACCACCCATTCGCTGCCGGCAGACAGACGGCGGGGCCAGTCACAGGCGACGATGCCCGCTGCCGGGGCAGTGACTTTCACAGCAGGAGCCGGCGGCGTTTCGCTGCGCGGGACATACACGGGCCATCCCGCCAGCAGCAGGCATATTATCGCGACCAGCGTAGCGATGATGCGTGCTGCCAGCCGTTGTTTTTTCGGACGGCGCACCTCCTGTGTGATCAGCCAGCCGGCTATGATGACGCCGATCACCAACAAAAAGTAGTTCCAGCTGGTCATGGCGTGCCGGTTTTAAGGTTATGAAAATAATGTTGCGGCAGCGAGGGCGCAACCGGCGCCGGTGTGCGTTGCGGTTGTAACGGCGGTGCTTTCAGCATTTTCTGCAGCCCCTGTTGCGCAGTACGTATATCCTTCTCCGTGCCTTTCTGCATTTGTATGCGGCGCATTGCTTCCAGGGCCGGCAGGTAGACCGCCGGCGTAGCAACCGCCTGTGTCGCCAGCAGCTGTTGCGCTTCCCCGAGCACCGCCGCATGGCCGCTGGTATCACCGGCTTTCATAGCGTCGAGAACGGCTAACGCCTGCCGCACATTCAGCAGCTGGTCCTGGTAAGCGACCGTTTCTTTTTGCTGCCGTGGCTGAATCTTATCCTGTTCGCCGGTGAGCCGCTTCTCCGGCTTCAGCGGCGTGGTTTTAACGCCTGTCTTGGCGACGTACACGCGGGACTGCTGCTGAAGGTCTTTCAGCAGGCGAAGCGCCTTATAGGCGAACGGCAATGCCTCCTGTGGCTTATACAGCCGGAGCTGTAACTCCGACTTCCACATCTCCGTCAGGGTGGCTTTCAGCTGTTTTTTGATCTCCGGATCAAAGAAAGTGGCGTCTTCCGCGTTGTCATGTTTATCCGTAAACTCATCCAGTACTTTGGCGGCGTTGCCAAAGTCTTTGGGGTCCACAGCCCCCTGTTCTTCTTTGCCGTGATGATCGTGACCATGGTCATGATCATCATGCCCTTCTTCCGCCGCCACGCGGGGATCTCCCACGTTGGACTCCGATTCTTCGCCGAGGAATTTACCATAGCGCAGGCGCAGCAGCTTCTGATCGGTGCCGAGGTCGTTGCTGCGGCTGTTGAATTTTGCCGTACCGATGCTGTCTTTCTCCCGGAGCAGCTGTTCCGCGTCGAGGATGATCTGGCGCTGACTGCGGAAGTATTCCGGCTTAAAGGCCACGCCGGTCACCATGCCTTCCATACTGAAGAGCTGTGCGGTATCCGGCAGGGTGATGATATACACGTCCGAGCGGTTTTCCTGCCGGCGGGTATCGGTCACGCGTATATGAAAATACAGTTCATCGCCGGGTTTCAGTCCCATGGCAGAGAGGTCCAGCGTTTTGCTCACCTGGTATTGCGGCAGCTGAGCGCTGAAGCTGTTATCGAATGACAGTTCCTGGTCTTTGAAGCGAACGGCCTCTCCGCTGCCGCTGGTGATGGTTAGCGCTATGCGTGTGTCCCGGATGCCATAGTCATCTGTCAGGGCTGCCTGTACGTTCACTTTGGTGGATTGCCCGAATTCTATCGTTGTAAGGGGCTTGGGGTTGGTGATACGTATCACCGGCAGCTGGTCGGGCAACAGTTGTAACTGGTACAGCTCCGAGAGACTGCCGTTCATGGATACCTGGTAGAATCCTGATTTGCGGACAGTCCGTATAGCCGTCCACGTAGTATGCGCCGCATCCGGCTGTAAGGTCAGCCGGGTGCTGTCGTTGAACAGCAGGGCCAGTTCCTGTACTTCTTTATTCGTATGTATTTCCCATTTTACCAGGGAGCTATCAGGCGTAGTGATATTGAATGCTGACTGGGTATGGGCTGAACGGCGCATATAAGCCGGCGGTTGTAACGTGATCTGTACGCTTTTGATGCCGGGCAGTACTTTTTCAGGCCGTGCGGTTGCACCCGGGGCGTTGTTGGCCGTTACCGGCAGTTTTGCCAGATAGTTGTTCAGCATATGCCAACCTATCGTGAATGTTACCATAAACAATGCAACCAGGGCAGCCTGGCGTAGCGGGCGGTAAAATTTACCGGGCAGTTGCAGGTTGTCCAGTACGGGACTGATCTTCTCCGTTTGCAGCGTTTCCAGCAGGTTCCGGCCGGCCGCCGGCTTCAGCAGCAACGCAGCGCTGTCTTCCAGCTCGGGGAACGTCTGGTCCAGGTAACGGGCCACTTCTTCTTCCTGCAGGCGCCAGGGTTGATGCCACCACAACTGCACTGCCAGTGACAAAATGCCCCCGATAACAGCCGGGATAGCGCCAAACAGCGCCAGCGGCGCCGCCAGGGCTATGGACAACAAGCCATACCGCAATAGCTGGCTTTGCACCCAGCGGGTGCGGATACCGGCTATTTTCATATGACCGTTGACGTTATTCATGGGCTATTCCCGTTTTGAATGAGAGATATCGTTCTGCGCAAAATACCAGCAACAGGATACCCCAGGTTATTTTCTCCAATGGCGTTTCCTGCAGAGGGTTGACGGCCGGTTTCGCTACGGCCGCGTGCACCGGCAATACGAGTTGCCGGGCGTCTATGCTACGGCGGTCATGTTGTTTATCAACAGCGGCAGGATATAACAGTTCCAGCAACTTTTGGGGAAAATCGCCGCTCCAGGGCAGTTCATTCCATGCCGGGTGAAAGTGCGTATAAAGCTGGTCCCTGGCGAGCAACGGGTTACCGTAGCTGTCGGGCCATGCGGCGCCGGTGGTATCTTTTACCGGCAGGCGCTGAAAGACGCGGATGTTAGTACCGGCGACGGTGGCTGCCACGGGCTGTGGCGTACCGGTAGCATAACGTATTACCCGTCCGGCCTTGATGCCGGCCGGCACGGGGTTGTCGGACAGCCACCAGAGCCAGTCCTGCGAAGCGGGTATGACGGCAGCCTCTTTTACCAGCAGCAGGTTGATTTTCCGGTGGGTATATTGCTGTACCGCTTTCAGCGCGGCCGCGAGGTAGCGGGCGTCTTCCTGGTATTTATCGGTATAGATGGTATAATGCAAAGTGGCCGTATCAGCAGCGCCGGGCAATGTATCGACGAAACTGAAAGTGGTGCCCGACGGAGTGCTCCTGCCCTTCCGGATACGGAGGCTGTCACTATCCGCCAAATACGTATAGTCATTCCAGTTATCAACCGAATCCGGCGGCGTCATTGTCTGCCAGTGAAGGGATAAACCCACCGCCGGCATGGGCCCTGAGAAACGGGCGAGCCGGTTGCCCGTAAAAAGATATACCGGCAGATCTGCCGGCACCTTTCGGGAAAGTGCCCATAGCAGTGCCCAGTAAGCGGCAGCAGGGGTATCGGGCGGGAGGTTTTCCGGCCGGTGCAGGCGTGCCAAACCGGTATCGGGGGCATGTAATTGAAATCCCTGCCGCAACAAAGAATCGATTTGCATGCGGAAAGCGGGATATGCCGTCTTTTCCGCCACCACCCAGCCTTTTACGGTGTGGGCCGTCAGCGGCCGGCGCCAAACCGGTTGAGACAACAACAACGCCAGCAGGATGATCAGCAGGCAGCGCAGCAGCAACAGCCACCAGTCAGACACCCGCCAGCTGCGGGCATGTCGTACCGAAGCGGCCGTGAGCAGTTGAATGCTGCTGATCCGGAGTACTTTTCCCGGGCGGCGATGCCACAAGTGGATAAACACCGGAACGGCTATTCCGGCGGCAAGCGTCATCCATATGGGTTGTAGCAGGTGCAGCAAAACTATTTTCTCATTTTATTACGCTGGTTCAGAAAATCGCGGAGGGCGGTATCCAGCGGCTCCTGCAGCAGCAGTTGCCGGTAATAGATACGCCGCTGCAGCAATTGTGTACGCAGGTGATCGTTGTATTGTTCAAGCCTTGAAGGATAGTTCGTATCAGCAATGCCCGTCAGTTCCAGCCGCTGGCCTGTTTCCAGGTCTTCTACCGCATCGTAGCCCCTGAAATCGCCGGTGCATTCCTTTTCTCCGAGCAGGTGAAACACCAGTATTTCGTGCCCCAGGGCCGATAATGTTTGTAACAGGGTGGTGATTTCACCCGACTGCTCATAATAATCCGTGATGAAGATGAGCAGCTGCCGGTTATGCGGACCGCTGAAGAGATCGCGGTATTGTACAGGCGCTGTAAAAGTACCGCCTGGCTGTATTTGCTCCAGCTGGTAATACAGGCGTGCCATGTGCTGGGCTTCTCTTCTGGCCGTCATGGTAAACAGGCGGCCATGGTGCAGCACCGCCAGTCCGGCTGCGTCGCCCTGGAGATGCGCCAGGTAAGCGAGCGAAGCCGCGAGGTAACGGGCGTAATTTATTTTAGAGATCCCGTCTTCCGTATGGAGCATGGAATTGCTGGCATCTACCAGGAAACTGATGTCGATGCTGGTTTCCATTTCCGACTCCCGGATATAATACCTGTCGGAGCGGGCATACATCTTCCAGTCGAGCCAGCGGAGATCATCTCCCGGCTGATAGCTGCGGTACTGGCTGAATTCCAGTCCGGCTCCTTTTACCCTGCTGGCATGCATTCCGGCCATAAAGCCATCCACCGCCGTTTTAGCGGCGAGCGGCAGGTCTTTGATAGCCAGCAATACTTTCGGGTCCAGCAGGTTACTCATATTGATCAGGATAAGCGGGTAGGTGTTCTTTCTATTTGTTGCAACAATTTCTCCGTTACCTTATCCGGGTGTACGCCTTCCGCTTCTGCTCTGAAATTCATGAGGATGCGGTGACGCAGCACGGGATAAGCCATAGCGGTAATATCTTCTGTGGTAGCGGCGTAGCGGCCCTGTAGCAAAGCATGGGCTTTGGCAGTGAGGATCAGTGCCTGGCCGGCCCGGGGGCCTGCGCCCCAGCGCACCCATTCCTTTACATAGTCGACGGTGGTGGTATCTGGACGGGTGTTGCGTACCAGCCGGCTTACCCAGGATACCAGGTCTGCATCGATGGACACTTCGCGTACCAGCTGCTGTAACTGCCTGATATCATTAGCATCCAGCACCGGTTGCACTTCAACTTTACGAGTACCGGTGGTACCGGACAGGATAGCGGTTTCCTCCTGTTCAGAGGGGTAACCGATTTTGACGTACAGCAGAAAACGGTCGAGTTGCGCTTCCGGCAGCGGGTATGTACCGGACTGTTCTATCGGGTTCTGGGTGGCGAGGATAAAAAACGGCCTGTCCAGCGCATAGGTTTGCCCGGCATAGGTGACTTCAAACTCCTGCATCGCCTCCAGCAGTGCGGATTGCGTTTTAGGCGGCGTACGGTTGATTTCGTCCGCCAGTATTATATTAGCAAATAAGGGCCCTTTGTTGAACTTAAAAAAACGTTTGCCTGTTGCATGATCTTCTTCCAGCACTTCCGTGCCGATGATATCGGTGGGCATCAGGTCGGGAGTGAACTGAATCCTGCGGAAGGACAGGTGCAATGCCTGTGACAGGGTGCGCACCATCAATGTTTTGGCCAGCCCGGGCACGCCTTCCAGCAGGCAGTGGCCTCCGGCCAGCATGGCTACCAATACCTCGTCCAGCACGGCTTCCTGGCCAACAATAACTTTCCTGATTTCCTGTTTAAGCAGCGGTAACTTTTCCAGCAATTGTATACCCATTTGATTTTGTTCTGATTTTGGCATCGGGTTATTAAATTTCCCGCAGGTTTATTCTCACACAAAATAACCAAATAATAAATTAGTAAATAACGAAATAAAAATATGAAATTGAAGAAAAATTAGACTGACGGCAACAGCCAATGATAAACGCATGCAAGGGAATACATTTACATTTGTGAGATTAAGATACCGGTCGGGCGACTGGGACACTGATCAGCGGATGCCTTCCAACCTGCTCAATTCATTGATTGAGTACACTACTATACCGGTGGCCATGCAGGAGAAGGTGATAGATCTCAGCAGCAGCGAGCTGTTTCAATATCCGTTTTGTTATCTCAGCGGGCATAAGCTCGTGCAATTTGATGCGGCCGAAGCGGCCAACTTTAAACAGTATGTTAACAGGGGCGGTTTCGTTTTTGTGGACGACTGCAACCATGATATCGATGGTTTGTTTGCCCGCTCCTTTGAAACGCAGATGGCGCAATTGTTTGGTGCGCATGCGTTAAAGAAGATACCTTCCACTCATCCTGTCTACAGTAGTTTTTTTCATTTCGAGAAGGGACCACCCAATACTTCTTTTGAGCTGAACGGCTGGGGAGATGATCTTGTGCATGACTATCTGAAAGCTATCGAAGTCAACGGCCGCATTGGCGTATTGTACAGCAACAAAGATTACGGCTGTGAATGGGATTATGATTTCCGCAACAAACGTTTCCTGGCGGAGGACAATACGAAGTTCGGCGTGAATATTATTGTATACGCACTGCAATAGCCGGTGTCATCAATCCTGTTCCGTATGGACGGAAGGGAGGTTCCGTTTTTTTATGAATGGCAGCGGCATCTGTGATGACCCAAAAAGAAGCGTTGCGGCCGGGATAACGGTGTAGCATATACGATACTTGCTTTAGGGATGATCGTTCATATTTCAGGGGTACAGCAATAAATGTACAGAAAGCGCGCTACATTTCAAATACTTTCTTCGGGGATGCAGATTATCAGGTAATGAGTAATGGTATAAGGCGGGATAAATGTATAGGTATTGATATTGTATCGGAAACCATCCTTAGAAACAAGACATGATAAGAACCAACACGGCAGGCTCCTAAACGCTTCGGCATTTGCTCAGCAAGCGTACAGGGAACGCTTTCATGGCATACGGCATAACAGGGAAGAGGCGTCCCAATGCGTCCACCGGATCATCCGACAGGGTCCGCGACGTCTGGCAACAGACGTCTCATGAACATATTATATGTTGCGTACGAGACAGGCAACCAAGCGGGCAACAGCTTTCGCCTCCTCTATTGAACATATTTAATACAACAACTTTCTATGGCCTGTTTTATCCATTACAGGATGACACTTTCCCGGATGTCCCGGAAACATGCCAGCAGGTAACCTGTTGAAAACCCGGCCGCTTGTAAAGCAGGTAATATTTTCCCGTCAACTGTTAATAGATAATTAACATGCCGTAGCCTGTTGAGAAAAAACTATACGCTTAATTTACATAATTCATTAACTTGTCTAAAACTAAAACAGTATCGACCAAGAAGAAAAACCAACAACTGTATTTTCCACTAAAACTTTAGCGCTTACATTTTCAGAGAGATGTTAAAGCGCACCTCTTTAGCTAAATCGATATAGTTAAGGACCAGGGAGGAGCGCGCGTCATGTGAAAAACATATTTATGCAAACCTTTGCTAAACAATAAAACTTATTTATCCCAAAGACAAGAAGCAAACAACCAACTGAGACAGAAACAATCATTGATCACGCTTACAAACAGTTTTCATTCACCGCTCATTTATTCATCATGAAGTTTTCCTTTCTTAGAAAAACGGGCTTTCTGCTGGCCTTTCTCTGCGCTATAGCGTCAGTGGCCATGGCACAAAGAACGATCACCGGTAAAGTAACCGGCGCTCCTGACGGCCAGGGACTGCCGGGTGTAACCATCACCGTGCCCGGCACCAGTACAGGCACCAGCACAGACGCTAACGGCGTGTATAAATTACCGTTACCTGCAACAGCACAAACGCTCACCTTCTCCTTTCTCGGCTATGAGCCGCAGACGATCACCATCGGCAACCGGGAAGTCATCAACATCGCCCTGCAGTCCACCAGCAAGGGACTGGGCGAAGTAGTGGTGGTAGGCTACGGTACCCAGACCCGCCGCGACCTGACCGGCACCATCTCCTCGCTGAAGGGCTCCGACATCAAAAACCTGCCGGTCAGCGATGCCGCACAGGCCATGCAGGGCCGCGTTACCGGCGTAGACATCGTACGGTCGGACGGTCAGCCCGGCAGCACGCCCAGCATCCGTATACGCGGCACCGGTACCATCAACAACGCCGAGCCCCTGGTGATCATCGACGGGGTGCCCGCCGGTGGCATCAGCGACATCAACCCGAATGACATTGCCTCCATGGAAGTGCTGAAAGACGCCTCCTCCTCTGCCATCTATGGTACGCGGGCGGCCAACGGCGTGATCATCATCACCAGCAAAAAAGGCAACTACGGCGAAAAGCTGAAAGCGTCCGTGAACGTATACAAAGGCGTATCCAATGCCATACGGTATATCCCTTTGCTCAGCGCGCCCGATCTCGTGATGCTGAAGAAAGAACGTTATACCAACGACGGTAAACAAATAGATCCTATCTGGAACGACCCTTACTATGCCGAACAGCGGACCGACTGGCAGCGCGCCCTGCTTGGTTCAGGCCAGGTGACCAACGCCGATGTGAGCCTCCGTGGCGGCAACAGCAGCTCCAACTATCTTTTCAGCGCCGGTTACTATGATGAAAAAGGTATCGTAGAAAACACTTTCTTCAAACGGTACACCGTTCGCATCAACTCAGAACATAAACTGGGCAAACGCCTGAAAGTCGGTGAAAACCTGCAGCTGACCTATCGTCAGAATAAAGGCTTCGACACCTACTCCTCCCAGACGGGCCTTATCTTCAGCGCGCTGCGCTTCAACCCAGCCATCCCGGTATTCAATCCCGACGGCAGCTACGGCTCCTCCAAAGCCAGCAATGAACTGGGTGACATCAACAACCCGGTATTTACCGCGCAAACTACCGACGGCTGGGCCAAGAACTACCGTATACTGGCCAATGTGTACGCAGAACTGGAAATCCTCGATGGCCTCACCCTCCGCGGCAACTACGGATATGACGGCAGTATCTTCAACCAGTCCAGCTTCGTTCCTAAAGTACTGGACCAGACACGCGCCCGCGACCATGCCGAACTGTGGAACCGCAGCGAATCCAACAGTTCCCAGTTGAGCGAAGTATTCCTCACTTACAACAAATTCTTCCACCAGCACCACGTAACCTTCACCGGTGGTTACTCCCAACAGGTGGCTAAAGGTTACTTCTTCAAAGGCGAGCGCTGGGGCTTTGCCGACGAATCGCCGGACGTACGGGTGCTCGACAACGGCAACGACATCCACGACGCCAGCGGTAATTTCAACCCGCAGAACGCTATCGCGTCCGGGTTCGTAAGAGGTTTCTACGGCTTTAAGGAAAAGTACCTGCTCACCGTCACCTTCCGTGCCGACGGCTCCTCCCGCTTCGCCCCGGGCAGACGCTGGGGCTACTTCCCCGCCTTCTCCGCCGGATGGCGCGTATCGGATGAGAGTTTCTTCAAAGACAACGTGAAGTTTATCAGCAACCTGAAAATCACCGGTGGCTGGGGACAGCTGGGCAACCAGAACGTACGCGATTTCCAGTACCTCGCTCCTGTGAACAAAGACAGGCGCTACAACTTCGGCGAAAGCCCTTATGTGGGCGTATGGAACTCCCGCCTTGCCAACCCCAATATCACCTGGGAGAAAGCCGAGATGACCAACGTGAGCCTGGAAGCCGGCTTCTTCGACAACAGGCTGAATGCGGTGATCACCTGGTTCAATAAGAACACCAAAGACATGCTGGTGCCCGCAGCAGCGATGGACCTGCATGGCACCTCCGCCATCCCCGACCAGAACATCGGCCAGATGAACAATAAGGGATGGGAGCTGGAAGTCAGCTACCAGGGCGGCAATGAGCGGTTCCGCTACAATGTCTCCGCCAATGCTTCCCTTATCAAAAACACCGTTACCCGCCTGTATGAAGCCGGCTCCTATATCTCGTCCACCAACTATGGCCGGCAGAACCAGGAAATCTCCCGCACCTATGAAGGACAGCCGCTGGCATCTTTCTACGGCTGGAAAACAAACGGTATCTATCAGACGCAGCAGGAAATTGACAGCGATCCTTCTATCGCCAAAGATCCCAACAAGGAGCATATCAAACCCGGCGACGTACGTTTCGTGGACATCAACGGCGACGGTATCGTCAATGAGCTGGACCGTACCAACCTCGGCGATCCCAATCCCCGTGTGACCTACGGCATCCAGGCCGGCGCTCAGTACAAAGGATTTGATCTGAGCCTCTCCTTTGCCGGCGTAGGCGGCGTGAAACTGTACAACGCCGATAAGATGCAGGGCATGGACCCCACTTATCCGTACAATATGTATGCAGAGGCGCTGCAGCGCTGGCATGGGCCCGGCACCAGCAACAGTGTGCCGCGGATGAGCCTTTCCAGCGACAACAGTAACAACCGCACCTCCGACCGTTTTGTGGAGAAAGGAGATTACTTCTCGCTCCGCAATATCGCGCTCGGCTATACGATCCCCGCGAAAGTATGGGGCCGTACCGGTATCTCCGATGTACGTGTATACGTGGCGGCGCAGAACCTGTTCATCCTCACCTCCTATTCAGGGCTCACGCCGCAGCTGGGTTATACCGGCGACGGCAGCGGCAGCGGCACCAGCGACGGTAACCGCCAGCGCGGCGTAGACGTGGCCGCCTATCCGCAGGCAAGAACATTCACCTTCGGCGCTACGCTCAACTTCTAAAACTGACGACCATGCAACCAATGAAACATATACTGCTGGCGGGCCTTACCGCCGCCACCCTTTTATCCGGCTGTAAAAATGTACTGGACGTACAGCCACAGGGCAACTTCACTACAGGCAACTACTGGCGTAACCAGGACCAGGCCGTAGACGGTATCACCGGCATTTACAATATCCTGCTGGAAGAAGATTATACCGGTTTCAACGAATTCGTTTTCGACAACTGTTCAGACGACCAGGTACGCGGCGGCGATCATGACTATGACGATGCCATAGAAGCGTTTACCTACGATGCTTCCACCCCTACCGTACGGGCAGGCTGGAGATGGAAATATGAAATGATCAACCGTGCCAACAGTGCGCTGATCAATATCCCGAAGATCACCAGCATCGACGCCGCCATCAAACAGCGTTGCCTCGGCGAAGCTCATTTCCTCCGTGCTTTCGCCTACTGGCGCCTGTTGCTGGTATATGGTGAAGTACCCATCATCACCGAAGATGATGTCATTAAAGTCAATTATAACAAACCCAAAGTAAGCGCTGACGAGCTGCGTAAACAGATAGAGGCAGACCTGCTGCTGGCCGCCGACGAGTTGCCCGAAACATACAGCGAAACCGATAAGGGCCGTGTCAGGAAAGGTACCGCATGGGGACTGCTCTGTAAACTGTACATGGAATGGGGACAGCTGGACAAAGCCATTGCGGTGGGCACCAAGGTGACCAGCAACGCCAATTATGCGCTGGCGCCACGGTACAGCGATAATTTCAGCGTAGCCACCGGCAACAACTCCGAGATGCTGTTTGCCGTACAAACAGTGGACGGTTATGGTTATTCAGACTTCATCACCTATCACGCTCCCCGCAAGTGGAACGGCTGGAGTTTCTTCTACCCTACCAAAGGGCTGGTGGATGAATTCGAAGCAGGAGATCCGCGTAAGGAAATCTGCATCATGGCCCCTGGTGACAAAATCAATGTAGGCACCAGCATAGAGACTGTTACGCCCGACCTTTCCTGGTCCGGCTACCACTACAAAAAATTCTGTGCCTGGAAGCCTTCCGGCGGTCTGAACTACTCATTGAAAACACCGCTGATGCGCAGCGCAGATATTTACCTGCTGGTAGCAGAAGCCAAGATACGGTTGAACGGCCCCGGCGCCGGCGATGCTGAAATACAGGCAGTGCGTACCCGCGCCTCCGCAACGTTACCGGCGGTACACAATGCCGGCATGAAAGAGCTGATGCATGAGCGCAGGGTAGAGCTGTGCGGAGAAAACGAAAGGCAGCAGGACCTGCTGAGATGGGACAAAGCGAAGCTGATTGATATCGTGGCCATTAACAATCAGCCTAAGCTGGCTTATGATGGCAGCGTGATGAGCAGAGGCGGTTCGCCGCGGAAATTCATACGGCCGAAGCATTATTATTTCCCGATGCCGCAGACGGAGATAGACAAGAGCAAAGGTACGCTGGTACAGAATCCGAACTACTAAAAAACAAACCGGTGTTGCGGCTATCTGCTGCAACACCGGTTATTCATTATTTGGTGGAGAACTTATACACCGTTGTTTGTTGATAGGTTTCTCCCGGTTTGAGGATCACATTGGGGAAATCCGGCTGATTGGGAGAATTGGGAAAATGCTGCGCTTCGAGGCAAAGGCCTGCGTGTTGCACATATTTCTGTCCGCCGCGGGTATTGGACAACGTTCCATCGAGGAAGTTCCCTGAATAGAACTGCACGCCTGGTTCAGTGGTAGACATCTCCATAAAACGGCCGCTGGCCGGATCATAAAGCGTAGCCACTGTTTCGAGGCTGCCGGCTGCTTTATCGAGCACGAAGTTGTGATCATATCCTCCTTTCACCGCAGCGATATCTTTTCCTACTTTTTTAGGCGTCGTAAAATCCATCATGGTACCTTTCACAGGGGCCAGCTTCCCGGTGGGGATGAGTTTATCATTCACCGGCGTGTAGCGGCTGGCTTTCAGTTCCAGCTCCTGGTTGAGGATAGTGCTGTCTTTTCCGCCGGAGAGGTTGAAATAGCTGTGGTTGGTGAGGTTGACCGGTGTGGCTTTGTCGGTGGTAGCGGTGTAATGGATCTTCAGGGCATTATCAGGCGTGAGCGTGTATACCACGGTCGCTTTCATAGTACCGGGATAGCCTTCCTCCCCGTCTTTGCTGGTATATTCCAGTTGCAGGGAGCTGTCGCCCGCCTGTGTGGCTGCCCATACCACTTTATCGAAGCCTTTGACGCCACCGTGCAGCGTGTTGCCGTGATCGTTAGCCGCCAGCGTGTAGTCTTTACCGTCAAGTTTGAATTTAGCATTCGCGATGCGGTTAGCATACCGGCCTACCAGTGCTCCGAAATAGGGTTGTCCTTTTTGCTGGTAGCCGCTGAGCGAGTCGTAAGACAATACCACGTTGGCTTTCTGCCCTTGTTTGTCGGGTGTGATGATATCGGTGACGATACCGCCGTAGTTTAAAATTTTCACTTCCATGCCGGCCGCATTGCGGAGCGTGTATTGCAGCACTTCCTGGCCATCGGCCTGTCCGTAGCTGTGAGCGGCGGCAGTAGCGATCACGGCCGCCGTGTCAGCGCCGGTTTTGCTGTCTTCTTTAGGTGCGTTCGTGCCGTTGCAGGCGCCCAGCAGGGCGGCGCCAGAGATCATCAGGGCCGAGAGCCCCCTGAGGTTCATTTCCATAACGTATATAAGGTTAAGTGAATAGTATCGTTAAATATCGGGATAATTAGGGAAAAGAAGAAATGGGGAGATGTTAATCCCGCCCGAACCCTTAATTTTGGCGTTCGAGAACAACGTAACATGAAACATATTGTCCTGGCCAGCACGTCTACCCTTTACGGAGAAGGTTATCTGGCTTATTTAACACCGGTGATGAAGACGCTGTTTGCCGGCGTCACTGAAATTATCTTTGTGCCTTTTGCCCGTCCGGGCGGCATTTCCCATGATGAATACACAGCGAGAGCTGCGGCGGCTTTTGCGCCTTTACAGATACAGGTAAAAGGTCTTCATACCTTTGCCGATCCCGCGGCAGCTATCCGCGGGGCACAGGGCTTTTTCACCGGTGGAGGAAATACTTTCCTGCTGGTGAAGGAACTGCTGGAGCGCGGCCTGATGGACGAGCTGAAAGCAGCCGTGGAGGCAGGCCGTCCGTATATGGGCTGCAGCGCCGGCAGCAATATCGGCGGTGTTTCCATGCAAACGACCAACGATATGCCGATCGTATATCCGCCGGGCTTTCAGACGATGGGACTGGTGCCTTTTAACCTGAATCCCCATTACCTTGACCCCATCCCTGATTTGCCACATATGGGCGAAACGCGTGAAACGCGCATCAAAGAATTCCATACACAGCACAACACGCCCGTGCTGGGCCTGCGGGAAGGCGGCTGGATACTGGTAAAAGGCGATAATATTACACTGGAAGGCAAGCCTCCCGCCCGTGTGTTTGAAGCCGGTAAAACACCCTACGAAATAGACCCCGGCAGCAGCCTGAATTTTCTGCAGTAAACAGTAAAACGAACAATTATTCGCTTTATCTTTACCGGGTTATGCGTGTAAAAGACGAGCAAAAAGCGGCCCTTATCCGGGAAAAAGCCATCGAAATGATCGTCCGCGAGGGTTTTGATGGCCTCAGTATGCACAAACTGGCCAGAGCGGTAGACATCTCCGTGTCTACCATCTACATCTATTTCAAAAACAGGGAAGACCTGCTGAACCAGCTGTATATTGATGTGATGGCGGTATTTGTGCGCGAGACGATGCTGAATTTTGACCCCGGGATGGATTTTGAAGCCGGCCTGTGGCTGCAATGGAACAACCGTTACCGTTATATCCGGCAATATCCGCTGCATTACCAGTTTACGGAACAGTTCCGTAACTCGCCGCTGATCCTGCACCCTGCCGTAGGGAAAGATGAATTTAAACAGGCAATGGTACAGTTCAACGACAATGCCGTGCGCCGCCAGCAGATTGTGGAACTCCCCACGGAGGTGTACTGGGCGCTGGCCTACGGCCCTTTTTATACGCTCGTCAACTTCCACCTGCAAAACAGTTCTATCGCCGGCAAACCGTTCAAACTGAGCGAAGCGCTGCTGAGACAAACATTTGAGCGGACCATCATAGCATTAAAAAAATAGTTAACCCAATATGACCACCACCTTATACCGCCCTGTGGGCGAAGCAGAATTGCTGCTGATCGAACAATCCGGCTGGAAACGGTTTCCGCCGAGGCTGCCGGAACAGCCCATCTTCTACCCTGTCATGAATGAAGCATATGCCGTTCAGATCACCACCGAATGGAATGTGCCGGCTTATGGCAAAGGATATGTGACGCGGTTTGCCGTCAACACCGACTTTCTGAAGGCCTATCCCGTGCAGAACGTAGGCGGCGTTATCCATGACGAATTATGGATACCTGCGGAAGACCTCGAAGCGATGAACGACAATATCGTGGGGCTGATCGAAGTAACGCACCGGTATGAATAGCAATGCTTACATTAAGCCAGGATTTTCTGTTGCCGTTCCCAGATCCGCAGGTAGTTTTCTTTATCAGCTGCATGCAGGAAAGAAGCATTGATCCACACTTCTACCTGGTGATTCAATGTTGTAAACCGATGAAATATTCCATCCCGCGTGGCGGGGGAAATACCCAATCGTTCTGCCAGCGTTATAAAATCTGATAACCTGAGCTTACGTTTGCGGGCATTCAGCGTCAGGCCCAGTTCTTCTGTGTCCGCGGGGTTGATCAGGTGGATGTTCAGCAGATCGTAGGCTGGCGCCAGCGTGATGGTATGCTGCCGGTGCAATACAGAGAAATTTTTCAGATGCATATCGCTGTTGCCGGTCAGGTAGGAGAATAACACCAGCTCAAAGAACCGTTTCAGGTCTGTGACCGGATCGCTGCAATATTTAGCCAGCAGGCGGCCGATTTTTTCGTACGACCCGTGGTACTTTTTGTCTGCCGGTTGTTCCGCCAGTTGGCAGCAATCCTCCATATGCAGCTGCTGATCTCCGTTTCGGTCCATCCTGGCGGCGAGGTACGCCCAGCTTCCATCTGCGGCCGTCACCAGCGCATGCCGGCATACATCGATACCGAACAACGTGGCCAGATGCATGGTCAGGTCTTCATTTTCAGGCATCGAAGGAAAATGCGGATGCTGCGGCTTAAAGATATGCCGGCGTTGCAGGGCGCCGGCTGTCAGCGGCAGTTTAGGTTGTACGCCCGTTACCGCAATATGCTGTGCGATCACCACTGCGGCGGCCTGTTCCCACCCTCCTTCTCCGGGTAAGAACACAGGTACCTGCGGCTGACCGAAAAATGCTTCGCAGCAGTGTGGATGCCAGGCTTCGGTACCGGCATCCTGGTAACAAAAACAACAGTTGGCCATTGCTCAGGAGATGGGAGGGTGAGGAATAATACTGACAGCACCAATGGCGTCCTGGCAGGTATGCAGCAACAGCGCGAAGCGGTCATAGGTTTTCAGGCCCCAACGCTTTGCTGCCATGTCCAGCAGCCAGCCTTCGGGGATCAGTCCATCAAAGAAAGGGAAAAGCTGCTGACTGAAGTAAGCCCCTTCCGTAAGCGGCAGGGTAAGGCTGACAGGGAGCGCCTGCGGATGACGGAGATAGACCGCATCATAGGTAAAAGTATAGCCGTTGGCGGTAGCTGCGATAACACCGGCCAGCTGCCGGTTATAGAAGACATTTCCCGAGGTATACATCATCTTGCGTTTAAAGGGATAAAAAAAGGCCGGAATCACTTCCGGCCTCTTACTATTGTTTTTACTTTGCGACTTCTATCTTCACTTTCTTGTTCTTTATCCGCTCGTCTTTAATGAGCTGCAAAGTATGAGAGGCTTTGGATTTCACAATGGCCACAAAAGAGAAGAAGTCTTTCACTTCTATCAGTCCCACATCTTCTTTCTTCAGCATGCCTTTTTTGGTAAGAAAACCGACGATATCAATTTTATTGACCTTGTCTTTTTTTCCTGCGGAGATGTACAAGGTCGTCCATTTGGGTTTCTGCGGTAAAACAGCTGTCTCCGGCAGTTCGATGGTTTCTATGTCTTCGGTGACATAAGGCATCAGTTTTTCATCCGGCGCGAGGATGACGATGGCGGTGCCGCTGGCTTCCATTCTGGCGGTACGGCCGTTGCGGTGCGTCCAGCTGTCTTCCGTATGCGGCAGGTGGAAATGGACAATGTACCGGATGTTGGGGATATCCAGTCCGCGGGCAGCCAGATCGGTGGTAACGAGTACGTTGACCGTCCCGTTACGGAATTTGCACAGGGCGGCGTCGCGGTCCCGCTGTTCCATTGCTCCATGGTAGAACTCGTTGAGGATGCCTTTTTCGCTCAGCATGGTGCTGGTGCGTTCTACCGCGTCGCGGTGGTTGCAGAACACGATGGTGGAACGGTTGCCCAGGTGGCAGATCAGGCGGAAGAGGGTATCTACCTTGTCATTTTCCGGCGACAGCACCTGTTTGTAGGCCAGCCGGGCCTGCGGGGTACCGTCTTCCGGCAGGAAGTTCAGCTTCTGCGGCTCGTTCAGCTGTACAAAGTCAGGTATTTCCACCGCTTCGGTGGCGGAGGTGAGTATCCTTTTATTGACATTCGGCAGCGATTCGACGATAAAAGCCATTTCTTCCTGGAAGCCCAGCTCCAGGCTTTTATCGAACTCGTCGAGCACCAGCGTCCGGATAGTATCGGTGGTGATATTGCCTCTGCGGATATGATCGCCGATACGGCCGGGCGTGCCTACAATGAGCGCCGGCGGCTGTATCAGGTTGTTTTCCTCTGTTTCCCGGAGGTGGCCGCCATAGGTGGCGGTGATTTTATGGCCGGTGCCCATCTGTTTAAACACTTTTTCGATCTGTAATGCCAGCTCGCGGGAGGGCACTACGATCATGGCCTGTGTTTTCTTCAGGTCGGGGTCCAGCCGGTCGAGCACGGGCAACAGGAAAGCGAGGGTTTTACCGGAGCCGGTGGCCGACAGCAGGATAACGTCCTGCGGTTGCTGGTTGGCCGCTACCGATGCCTCCTGCATTTCGTTGAGCGCGTCGATCTTGAGATTGGAAAGAATATTTCCTAATGAGTATGTTCCTTTTTGCATTTGCGGCAAAAGTACGAAAATTAAAATTGGGGCCCGCTTTACCGTGACTATTCACTGAAAGGGTCGTCCAATACCCAGCGGGCCTTATAGATTTTAAGTCCCGGCTGCATAAACACCCGGTTGCCCTGTGCATCCAGCACCTCGTCCGTCCACCAGGACACTTTTGGCCTGCAGATGATCACCGGATACCCCGCCGGGCCGGAAGACACGCTCTTGATGTTTTTCTGTATAACCGGCGCGGGCGACAGTTGCCGGGTAGCGACATCAAAACGGTACACATGGGTCGTATTCGTCAGCCATAAGCTTTGAGTGCCATATTCCGGGTACAGGTCATGCGCCTCCGTACCGGGCAGCAGCAAAGCGGTATCACGCAGCAGGTCCGGCGCCGCCTGGTCGTAATTGTAGCGGTACACGATCATGCTGTCCATCGCCGCGGTCCAGAGCCATTTGTGCGAAACGTCCCATACCACATTATGCCCGAAAGCCACCGGTATTTTTTTCGTATAGCCATTGGCATTATAACCTGTGGTGTCTGTTTTAAACACCACCAGGTAATTGCCCGTGCTGGAAGCGCTGACAATATTACCATCCGGCAGGATGGCGGCAGAATGGGTATTACCGCCCGCATATCCGTAAAAGACCGTCTTTTTATCGGCGATACGGACCAGGGCCACGCCACCGCCGGAAGCCGCCATCAGGATATATTTCCCTTTGTAAACAGCCTTGGCTTCGCTGGGATTATTGAACCACTTCACATGCTCCGGCAGCACGCCGCACAGTGCAGGCTTCCACTCCCAGATGATTTTTCCGGACGTGACATCGGCGATGGCTATACGATGTTCCGCCTGTTCTGCCAGCACGATACAACGTTGACAATTATTAACAGCCGTATCGGACGAGGCGGCACATATCCCCCGTAAAAAAAATAACAGGCATAAAACCCTCAGAAATTTGGTCATTTGGTTATTTTTAATTTTTCAAACGTTAAATTTTATGAAAACACTTCCCTTCTTTTTGTTCGTGGCCGCTGTGGTGACCTCCTGCAGCCAATCGGGCAGCCAAGCTAATAAAAATACTGACAGTTTAAAAACAGACGTGACCAGCGGCAGCAGCGACGGCTGTTTTCTGAAGACCAACGGCAAAGACAGCGTGTCGCTACAGCTGCATATCCGGGACACCAGCATCAGCGGCGACCTTAGCTATCGTTATTTTGAAAAAGATAAAAATACCGGTACTATCAGCGGCAACATCCGCAATAATATTATCCATGCGCAGTACGCTTTTATGAGCGAAGGCGTACAAAACACGCGCCCGGTTGTATTCAAACTACAGGACGACAAAATCTATGAAGCTGTGCCGGACAGCATCAACCCCGAAGGCATCCCCGTTTTCACCAATAATGACGCAGCCCTCAAATTTGATGTGGAGCCGCTTTCAAAAATTTCCTGCAAGGAATAGGGGTAGAAGATAAGTAAGGTGTCGATATCGAAACTGAATATTTTTTCGATATGGTACACCTTCTTTCCTGCATTCAATCACGACTTACCAAAAAGCCGTTTAATCATAAACCTGCATACTGGCTGCTGCCGGGCCTTTTACTGTTGTCAGGCGCAGTCAAAGCGCAGCTGGGCGCCAGCAGCCTCAATGGCCCCGGCATTGCGATCAACGCAGATTATCAGCCCTCCAGCCATTATATCCGTCCGGAAGATTCCCTCAAAATGCCCGCCACCAGTGCACAACGTCGCTTCTCTATGGGCGCCGGTTTCCTGTTGTCGCAGAAAATTGACACCGCTACCGGCAAAATGCGCATCTGGAACCTGGGCGTCATGGGCAGTTACACCCGCTTTTCCAATAAAGATTATGAAGAGAATATCTTCCCCAAAGAACTGTTTGGCGGGGAAATAGCGCTGCAGCATATGCGTTCGCTCAATCCCAAATGGAGCCTCATGGGCGTACTGTCTGTAGGACTATATACAGACATGGAGAAAATCACCTACGAAGATGTTTTTATCACCGGCGGTGTGATCTTCATCCGCAAAATCAACCCCAAATTAAACCTTGGCGTAGGCGCCGCCCTCACCAACAGCTTTGGCGCGCCCATGGTATTGCCCGCCCTGCTGGTACAGTGGCGCACAGGCAACCGCTTCAGGGTGGACATCAACTTCCCCGAAAAACTCAGCGTGAGCAGCTCCCTCAGCAAATACGACGACCTGGCGCTCGCTTTCCGCTTCAACGGTGGCGCCTATGACGTGGAAAACAGGAAAGACGGCAAACGTTTGATGGGCTACCAGGAAATGAGCCTCGGCCTGGAAAACACGCTGCATCTCAGCAAAAAAATCGACTTCAATCTCGCTGGCGGTACGGTATTATTACGTTCTGCGACGTTCAGGGATAAAAAGATATCGGACATCTTCTCCACCCGCCCTGAACACCGGCTGGCGACCAACCTGTACATCAGCGCAGGCATCCGGTGCCGGTTTTGATCTAACAGGTAAAAAAAAAGAGGCTGCCCCCCGGGACAGCCTCTTCGCTAACTATAAAAAGTACCCATTAGAATTTGTAGGAAACAGTGCCCACAAACTGGGTAGGCGGAATCGGGTTGATGCTGTAGTTCTCATGCACGTAGAAGCTGTAAGTGTTGGTAACGTTAGACACTTTACCCATTACCGCAAAACGTTTGAAAGCATAACCAGCGCTGAGGTCCAGCGTGCTGTAACCCGGTACGGAGATCATGCGGTTAAATTTCTGTGTCTGACCTACGGTATTGTTCCAACCGGCATAACGCTGACCGATATAGTAGAAACCAGCGCCCAGCTTCAGACCTTTCACGGCTGACTGCTGGAAGGTATAGAACACGCTGGCGTTGGCAGTATGGTTAGGATTACCTACCAGACGCTGACCAGCGATCACAGAACCTTTGGTATTGGGGGTATTCTCCACCGTCATGCTGTTGTAGCTGTAACCGCCGATAACATCCAGTCCAGGCAGAGGATGACCAGCGATGTCAACTTCAATACCCTGGCTAAGGGTTTCACCGATCAGGGATTTTACGTTAGGATCCGTGTTTTCAGTAATACCGTCTGCTTTCAATGGCGCTGTTTGCGCGTAGTTGTTATTGCGGATGCGGTAAGCTGTTACGTTAACAGACAATAGCCCCTTAAAGAAATCATTTTTTACACCTACCTCATACTGATTGATGATAGAAGGTTTTACTGCTTCTCCATAAATATCCTGGCCGGTATTGGGCGTGAAGGAAGTAGAGTAGCTGGCAAACAAAGCAGTAGTAGCAACAGGCTTATAGACGATGCCAAAACGCGGGGAAACTGCGTGATCATATTTAGAAGCAGCTTCTTTTCTGGCACCATTTACAAAGTTGTAGTTAACCGGTGATTCGTTCTGCAGATAAGATACACGTACACCTGCCAGCACTTTCAGTTTTTCGGAGATGCTGATCAAATCCTGGACATAAGCACCCAGCCTGTTGATAGGCACGTTGTTTACCGTTAACAGCGTATCTACAGGCATATCCGTACGGCGGGTGTATTTAGCAGGATCAAACAGGTTGATACTGTCGTAAATACCGGTAGACTTAGGTTTTACGGTAGGAAGACCATAAGCATAGGTGCCGGTCATGTAACGGTCAGCGTCCACGCCAGCGAGTACAGTGTGACCTACACTACCTGTGTTGAATTTACCAGTGAGATCTACCTGCGCAGCATAATAATCTTCGTTGGTCGCATTTCTGCCCAGCGGACGATTCCAGTCACCTGCGGAGTTAGCCTGTATTCTTTCAATGGAATAATAATCGCGGTTATACTTTGAATAAGATATCAAACCATTGATAGACCAGTTCTCGTTGAATTTATGTTTGATGTTGGCAGAAGCGGTGGCCTGTTGCGTATGGGCATATTGCCATGGCGCTCCGTAGAAAGTGTTACGGGGTGCTTTGTTGATCAGCGTATCGCCGAAGGAACCCAGACCGAAATCCGGTGTAAAGTCATGCTTCAGGTAATCGCCTTGTAACACTAATTCGGTACGGTCGCTCAGTTTAAACAACAGCGACGGGTTTATATAATATCTTTTGGAATGTACCTGATCGCGGTAGCTGTCCGCCGTTTCGAAGGTACCGTTCACGCGGTATGCGATTTTGGAAGAGATAGGGCCGTATACATCGAACGCAGGCTTCAGCAGGCCATAGCTGCCGGCTCTCAGGCTCACCTCGCCACCGAAGTTAAATTTCGGTTGTTTGGTCACCATGTTCATTACTGCGCCCGGAGCGACGTTACCATACAGGATGGCAGCGCTGCCTTTGAGGATTTCCACTCTCTCGAGGGAGCTCATTTCAGGCATAGCGCCGGAGTTGACGCGGGTACCGTTTTTAAACATATTGGTGCTGGAGAAGCCATAACCGCGGGCGTTGAAAGTTTCCTGTGTACCGGCGCGCTGGGAAGCCATATAAACGCCGTTCACGTTTTTTACCACATCGCTGAGGCGTTGCGCCTGTTGGTCTGCCAGTACTTCGTGCCCGATAATGGCCACACTCTGGGGCAGGTCCATCACCGGTACCGGCAGTTTGCCGATGGATACCGGTTTGCGGTTGATAGTACGGGTACGGGTACCGTCTACCACTACTTCATTCAGCTGGCTGGCGGTATTGGCCAGGTCCAGGTGGATTTCCACAGACTGGTCCGGTGCAACGGTAACTGTTTTTTGGACCGGCTGGCAACCAGTGCAGGATATCACGAGGGTATATACGCCCGGCTTCACGTTCTTAACGGTAAAAGTACCGTCTTCATTGGTAATAGTGCCTCTTTTGGTGTCTTTCAGTCCAATAGTCACGAAAGCAGCCGGTTCACCGTCGGCTGTATTGATTTTACCTTTGATAACGCCGTTTTGTGCCATGGCAGCAAGGCTCATCAAAACAAAACCAACAGAGAAGTATATTTTTTTCAACGCTCAATAAATTTTGCGCAAAGAAACGCCGGGTTCGGTTCTTATACCCGGCGAATCGGGAAAAGCATTTACGCAATACGGAAAATCTGCTGCTCGATAAGTTAATTATACTGATATTGAACTATTTATGCATACTAAAAATATCAGGAACCAAGGATCAGCCCCTGATATTTTTCCGTATTTGATGACTATTGCCGGGCCCAGATCCCCGATGCTGCAGTCTCCCGGACATAAGCTTTGAAATCACGGGGGGCCCTTTTTAGCGCGCGTTGTACGCCGTCAGCCAGGCTTTCATTCCTGCCGTCGAGCACTTCTGAGAAAAGATAATTCACCAGCCAGATATGATCATCCGGCAAACCATACTCTTTCAGCATCCCGGCATATTCTTCGGCGCTCACCTGCTGATACTGTATCGGTCGACCGGCAGCATCGGCCACTTCCGCCACCGCTTCCGCGAAAGTCATCAGCCGGGGCCCGGTAAGCTCGTACAGCTCTCCTGCATGGCCCTCTTCCGTCAGCGCCGCCACGGCTACCTCCGCGATGTCGTCGGTATCGATGAAGGGTTCGCGCACATCACCGGCAGGAAGCGCTACAAATCCCGCCTGCAGCGGCTCCAGCAGGTACCCTTCGCTGAAGTTCTGGCTGAACCAGGCGCAGCGCAGGACCGTCCATTCCATTCCGGCGTTGCTCACGATCTCTTCGCAGGCTTCCGCTTCTTTTTCGCCGCGGCCAGACAACAGCACCAGCCGCTTCACCCCACTTTCCGCCGCCAGCTGTGTGAGCGCACGAATAGCGTCTGTAGCCCCCGGAACGGCGAGATCAGGATAATAGCTGATGTATACCGCGCCAACGCCTTCCAGCGCAGCAGGCCAGGTAGCGGGGTCTTCCCAGTCAAAAGCCGGTGAACCGGAACGGGAGCCTATCCGGAAAGGCCGTTTTTTTTCAGCTAATAATTGGGCGACTCTTTTGCCGGTTTTACCGGTACCACCTAATATTAAAACGGGTGCTGTTTTCATGGTTTGTTTGTTTTTATATGTCAAAACTAGCACGCCGCCGGCGCGGAAAATAGAACAAAACCGACACGGGGTCATTTGGGGATTTTTTGATTTACGATTTTTTTGATTTCACAGATTGATAATGACGAAGACCAAATCAGGTAGTGAATCCGCTTTGGTCTTCATTTTTTATTCGTGAAAATCAAAAAATCGTAAATCAAAAAATCGTAAATGCTATAACACCGTGGCCGGCAGCCGGGAGAAATAAAATATACCATGCTGCAGTTGCCCGTCGCAGGCTTTTGTCAGCTCCCGTTTGAGCGAATCCACCTTTTGAGGGTACTGAGCGGATAAGTCTTTCATCTCCCTGTAGTCTGTGGGCAGATGGTATAGCTGGAAAATGTTTTTATTGTCCAGCAGGCAGGTGCGTAGTTTCCAGCCGTCGCGGGTGACCAGCGCCGGCCCCATGAACGAGGAGAACACCACATTATCACGAGGGACGGACTTCTTCCCCAACAGCGACGGCAGATAGGAACGGCCATCTTTCCGGTCGGGCACCTGTACCTGCAGCAGGTCGGCCATAGTGCTCAACAGGTCGTAGCCGGCCACCAGGTTGCGGTTGACCGTACCTGCCGGCACTTTCCCCGGCCAGTAACAAATAAACGGCACCCTCACGCCGCCTTCCCAGTTGGTCTCTTTCAGGCCTGCCAGCCCGTTATTGCCATTGAAAACATCTGCTCCATCATCGCTATAAAAGCGGGTGGTGATGTTGTCATATCGCGGCTGTTTACCTTCATAGTACAACCAGTGTCCGTTGTCGGACCCGAAAATGATCAGGGTATTTTTGCTCAGGCCCAGCGAATCCACCAGGTGCATGAAGGCGCCCACGTTGTCGTCCACCATTTTCACCATGGTGGCATACATCTTCTGCCGTTCGGTCAACCGGGGATTGTTGGCAAACACCGGATCGATGGCCGGTACGGACACCGGTCCATGCGGCAGGTTGGTAGGATAATACAGGAAAAAGGGCTTGTCTTTATTGCTCACGATAAAGCGACGCGCTTTGTCCATGAACAGGTGTTCTGCATACTGCGGTTTTTCTTTTCCGTTCCGTAAAGCGGCGCTGTCCGGATACGAGTCCGGCCGGGTATTGCCTGCGATGCGCACCGGTTCCCCGTTTTCGAACATCACCATCGGATAGAAGCCGTGGCACATGCGATGATCGAGGTAGCCATAGTAGTAGTCCCACCCGTGAGCGGCCATCTGCCGGCGCGATGTGGCAAAGCCCCATTCCAGCTTACCTATTTCACCAGTCACATAACCGGCTTTCTTAAACACCTGCGGCAGCACCATGCCCGGATGTTCCGACTGCTCAAAGGGCGCCAGGCGTTCATCTACTTCCGGCAGCGTGAGTTTTCCCTGCAGGTAATTGATATAGATGCCTGCGCGGTTGAGCGTAAATTTTCCTTTCCGCACATCGCTGTAACCGGTAAGCATACTGGCCCTGGCGGGCGCGCAGTACATGCTGCCGTAGATATTGTCGAAGCGCATGCCGCCATGCGCCAGCTTGTCGATGTTGGGCGTTGGGACAATCTGTTGTCCATACTCCGACAACATACCTCGTCCCATATCATCGGTGTAGATGAAGATAACATTGGGCCCGGGCGCTTTCCCTTGCTGCGCCTGCACGGTAGCAGCAACGAGGAAAGCGCTCAGGCATAACAAATACTTTTTCATGGCCGGTACTTTTAGCGGCTGCGGCCACTGGTCCTGATGGTTTCCAGCATGGTAGCCATCTCTTTTACCATTTCGGGATGGGTGGCTGCCAGGTTGTTCTTTTCTCCCAGGTCGGCTTTCAGGTTGTACAGCTGCGGGATGGTGTCCAGCCCGGATTCGATGTTCACGTCTTTCAGCAATTTGGGACCATGCTGCGGTACAATGTATTTCCAGTCGCCTTTTACCAGCGCCAGCGTGCCGGCTTGTTCCACCATGCTGCTGCGGCCCTGTTGCGATTTGCCGAGCAAGGCGCCCAGTATGTTCCAGCTGTCGGGTGCTTCATTTTCTTTCAGCGGCTGGCGGAGCATGGCTGCAAAAGACGCCAGCAGGTCGATCTGGTTCACCAGTGCGCCGGAAACGCCGGGTTTCACGGTGCCGGGCCAGCTAAGGATAAAAGGCACGCGGGTACCGCCTTCGAGGATACTGTATTTGCCGCCACGCATGGCGCCGGCGGGCTGGTGGCCGCTTTGTTGGGCAACAGCGCCGTCGATGTACCCGTCATCCAGCACGGGGCCGTTGTCGCTGCTGAAAATAACGATGGTGTTTTTGGCGATACCGAGGTAGTTGAGTGTTTTCATGATCTCTCCTACTGACCAGTCCAGCTGCATAATCACATCGCCGCGATAGCCCATTTCGCTCTTGCCTTTGAAGCGGGTGCCCGGCATGCGGGGCACGTGGATATCGCTGAGCGAGAGATACAGGAAGAAGGGTTTGCGGTGGTGTTCTTCGATGAAGAGCTGCGCCTGGTTGACGAAGTCGCCTGCCAGCGACTCGTCTGTCCAGCGGGCACGTTGTCCGCCGGTCATCCAGCCGATGCGGCCGATGCCATTCACGATCGTCTGGTTATGGCCCTGTCCCGGGGTGGAATGCATTTTAAGCAGTTCCGGGTTTTCTTTGCCGGTAGGTTCGTTACCGATTTTCTGGTGGTAGTTGACCTGTATGGTATCTTTCGGATCGAGGGCTACTACGCGGTGGTTTTCCACATATACGGTAGGCACCCTGTCGGCCGTGGCGGGAAAGAAAAAGGCGTAGTCAAAGCCTGTTTCCAGCGGACCTGGTTTCAGTTCCCCGTTCCAGTCCGGCTCTCCCTGAGCGCCGATGCCGAGATGCCACTTACCGATGCAGGCCGTGCGGTAGCCGGCGCGCTGGAACATGTTGCCCAGCGTGGTGCGGTCGGTGGGTATGATCAGCGACGCGTTGCCGGGGAGGATATTGGTGCCTTTTTTACGCCAGGCGTATTCACCCGTGAGGATGGAATAACGGGAAGGTGTACACGTAGCTGCGGTGGCATGACCGTTCGTGAAGCGGATACCTTCCGACGCCAGCCGGTCGATATGCGGTGTTTTCACGCGGGTGGCGCCGTTGCAGCTGATATCCCCATAACCCAGATCATCTGCATAGATGATGATCACATTGGGCTGTTGTCCTTTCTGCTGGCCTTTTACCGCCGTATGGGCCACGCCCGCCAGGATAGCGGTAAACAATAATTTTTTCACGTAATGCATGTTATCTCAGATTAGGGTTTATGTCCTGTTCACTTTGCGGCACGGGCCACTTTTCATCGGTACCGGCGCGGAAAGCCTTGGTGGTGACAAACCAGCGGCTATATGGATCTGCGGAGGAACCTTTCTTGCGTAAATTTACGGCACCGGGGAATGGTGCGCCATAAAAATCTCCGTTCAGCACCTGCGCGATGTTGCCCCAGCGCAGCAGGTCCCAGTAGCGGAGACCTTCGCTGGCCAGCTCGTTTCGGCGCTCGCGGCGCAGGATGGTCCGCAGCGCTACCGGGTCGACGGTGGTCACCTTCGGCATTGCCACGGAGGCGCGGCCTCTCACCTGGTTGATGGTAGCGTCCAGCAGCGCCTGGTCCACAGGGCCGCCGGCTTCCAGCTGCGCTTCGAGGTAGCTGAGCAGCACTTCTGCGTAACGGACCACCGGCATGTCGATGCCGGAGTTCTGTAAATCGCCGGAGAAATTGTCGGGCAGGTACTTACGGATACAGTAGCCGGTACGGGTAGCCTGACGGGTGAGCGTCAGCTGATCGACAGACTTGGTGGAATCCGGATGAGATACATAAGTACGGCCGTTGAATGTCTGCATGTTATAGAGCACGTTGTAACCCAGCCTCGGATCGCGGTTTTCACCGACATCTTTCGGGTTATAACGGGGATCGGTAAACGAAAAAGGCGTTCCATCTTTAAACTCATAGCTCTCTACAAGACTGCCCAGTGGGTTCATCAGGTGCCATCCGCTGTTGATGGCCGGGAAGAAATGCTGCAGCATCCCGTTGGGCACCAGGTTAGGCACATACTGGATGGCGAAGATCAGCTCTTTGCTGGTTTCGTTGGTACCATCGAAAAGGCTTTTGTAGTTCGCGTCGATGATATTGTCATTATAGTCGATGATGGTTTTGTAGGTAGCAGCCGCATCGCCATATTTTTTCTCTGCGAGCTGCAGGCGGCCCAGGAAGGCCAGTGCGGCCTGTTTGCTGGCGCGGCCTCTTTCCGGCGCGGAGAGGTCTTTGTACCTGGGCAGGTCCGCCACGGCGGCGGTCAGTTCTGTCATCACAAAATCCACCACCTGTTGTTTCGTTGCTTTTTTAATGGTGTTGGCTTCATCTACCGTCATGGTTTTGGTGGCGAGGGGCACACCGCCGAAATACTGGGAGAGGTAGAAGTAGGTAGCAGCCCTGATAAAGCGGACCTCCGCCGTCATTCTTTTGATTTTATCGGGAGATGCCGGCACCTTGTTGACATTTTCCAGGAAGTAGTTGCAGCGGGCGATGCGGGTATAGCCGCCGCTCCAGTAGTTGGTGATCTGGGAGTTGGTGGCTGTCAGCCCGCCGCTCGTCAGTTTGTTCACGTCGGAGTTGTCCCCTCTCCTGTCGTAGAGGTTGTCGGTAGACATGTCCAGGAACACGATGCCCACGTAAGACCACCAGTCGGACAATGTAAACTCTGTGCCGCCGGTGATATTGCCACGGTAAACCGCCGCCAGCGCCAGCATGGCGTCGCCCTCGGATTTCCAGAAGTTCTCGTTGGAGAACTGAGACAGGGGCGCTTTATCCAGTTTTTTGCTGCAACCGCTGCCCAGTAGTAGCAAGAGGCAGGCAGCTATTATATATCTGTAAGGTATTCGCATTTTCAGTCATTTGAAGATTAGAAACTAACATTTATGCCCAGGGTGTAGTTACGCAGGATGGGATAGTAGGCGCCGCCGGTATTGACTTCAGGGTCCCACCCTTTACGGTAACGGCTAAACGTAAATAAATTCTCTGCTGCCAGGCTTACCCGCAATCCATCGATGCCAATGCGGCGGATAGCGGCGGGCGACAGGCTGTAACCCAGTTGGATATTTTTAATACGCAGATAAGAACCATTCAGCATCCAGTAGGAAGACTGCACCGTATTGCCGGTACCGGTGTTAGGCACCAGTTCCATGCGCGGGTATTTGGCGTTGCGGTCGGGGTTCTCCGGCGTCCAGCGTTCGTCAAACTGCCAGCGCTGCACGGTAGCGGTATTGTTCAACGCAATACCGGCATAGCCCTCCAGGTAACCTTTTACGCCGGCCACGCCCTGCATCAGCACATTGAGATCGAAACTGCGGTACTTGCCGCCGAGATTAAGCCCGAAAGTATAACGCGGGATACGGCTGCCCAGCACCACCCGGTCGTAAGCCGGGGTGATCTTACCATCCGGTTTTCCGTCGGGGCCGCTGATGTCTTTGTAGCGGATATCGCCCGGTTTTTTCTGGGAGCCCAGCGCGGACTGGTCCGGCCAGGAAGCGCCTTCGCCGGCATCTACAAACAGACCGTCGGCCACATACCCATAGTAGAGGTTCACAGGATAACCAATGAATAAAGGTGATCCGGCGTTGCCCACATTGCCTATCAGTCCGTTGGGTTGTAATACATTGCCCACGCCTACATCCAATACTTTGTTGTTGATGATGCTGAAATTAGCGTCGATGTTGTAGCTGAACTTGCCCACGGTATTGCGGTGCCCCAGGGTAAATTCCCAACCGGTATTTTTCAGTTTACCGGAGTTTTTCACACCCACGTTAAAGCCCAGTACCCTGGACACGCTGCCACCGGGGCTGACGAGGATGTCATAGGTATATTTATCGAAGTAGGTGGCACTACCGGTGAGCAGTCCGCGTAAGAGCGTGAAGTCCACCCCTACATCGGTAGAGCGGGTAGACTCCCAGCGGAGCGTAGGATCCGCGAGATCTACCAGCGTCACGCCCGTAGCCACCTGGTCGCCGAAGCTGTAATTGTATTTCGTGCCTGCGTTCATGATGTTCTGCCAGCCGTAGTTGGCGATGTTCTGGTTGCCCAGCGTACCACGGGAGGCTTTTACTTTCAGTTCATCCACCCATTTTACATTATCCTTCATAAATGGTTCTTCGGAGATGCGCCAACCGAGCGCCATTGCGGGGAAGAACGCATATTTTTTGGTGGCAGGAAAGCGGGAAGAGCCATCATAACGCAACACCCCTTCTGCGAAATATTTACTGTTGAAGTTGTACTGCAGACGGCCGAAGAAAGAAGACAAAGCCCAGGCAGCAGCGCCGCCGTCATTGGTCTGACCGTCGGCAGATCCCAGGTTGATGGACGTCAGCGTATTACCGGGGAAGTTCCGGCGGAAAGCGCTCACAGAGTCGATCACAAACTCTTCAAAAGAGTAACCACCCAGCACGGTAAAGCTGTGCTTATCCAGCCGCTTATTGTATTCCGCCAGCGCCTGCATGGTTTTATAATTGGAATTGCGGTTGCCCTGCGTTAAGGTAGACGGTCCTAATGTGGTGATGTTATTGAGATACTGTGAGGCGAGGAAACGTTTGTTATCGCCGTAATTGATATATCCGCCGCCTACCGCAGAGAGTTTCAGTCCCTCCACCACGTTCCAGTCCAGCCGCAGGTTACCGTTCAGGTCTATTCCTTTTTCCTTGTAGAAAGACTCACTTTCCAGGTTGGACACAGGTGTACCTTTGCCGTTGATGCCCACGCCCCAGTCGCCGTTGCTCATGCGGATGGGATATATCGGGGAATACCGCACTACCTGGCCGATCATGTCGAGCATGTTGTTGAAATCCAGCGTGGCCGGTGGCGCCGGCTCGTTGGTGGTGGACAGCGAAGAGGCGATGCGCGTAGTAAGCTTCAGCTTACGGGTGATATTGGTGAGCAGGTTTAAGCGCACGTTATAGCGGTCGTAGCTATTGCGGGCCACGATGCCGTTCTGCCGGATATACCCGAAAGACAGCTGGTATTGGCTAATCTGGTTGCCATTGGCCAGGGAGATATTATGGCCTGTTTGGATGCCATAGGGTTTAAAGAAGTCCTTGTAGAAATTGGAGTTGGGATAGTTATCCGGATTGCTGCCATCTTTAAACTGTTGTATCTCCGCTTCAGAATAGGACCCTGGCACAGCTTCATTCATGGCCTGTGCAAACTCCCATGAGTTCACCGATTGCGGCAATGCCGTCGGCTTCTGCGTACCCACGTAACCGTTATAGTTCACTTTCAGTTTACCGGTGGCGCTGCCGGATTTGGTGGTGATGAGTATCACCCCGTTGGCCGCGCGGGCGCCATAGATGGCGGCGGAAGAGGCGTCTTTCAGCACGGACACTGCTTCCACATCATTGGGATTTACATCGTTGAAGGAGTTGACCGGTATCCCATCCACGAGGATGAGGGCGCCGGGGCCTGCGCCGAAGGAGCCTACGCCGCGTACCTGTATTTCGCCGCCGGCGGCGCCGGGCCTGCCGGAGCGCTGTATCACCGTTACGCCGGGCATCTGGCCGGTGAGGGCGTTGGACAGTTGCGGTACCGTCCGGTTATTGACTTTTTCCGCGTTGATCTGCGATACCGATCCGATGAGCTGTGATTTTTTCTGCGTGCCGTAACCTACCACCACCACTTCGCTGATAGCGCTGGCTTCGGGATGCAGCACTACGTTGAGCGTGTTGTCTGTCCCTACCTGGACGGTATAAGGCTTGTAGCCGAGGATGCTGAATTTCAGCGTTTCGCCGGCGTTGGCCCTGAGCACAAAAGCGCCTTGGGCGTCGGTAATGGTGCCGCGGGCGGTGCCCACTACACCGACGGACACGCCGGGGACGGGGTTGCCCTGTTCGTCTTTCACCGTACCGCGGATATCGGCCGGCACGACTGTCGTTACAGCGGGAGCGGCTGGTGGTTCCGGTTTGCGGGCGACAACGATCATTTTATCTTCGATCGTGAAGGTAAAGGGCTGGCCTTTCAGGATAGCGGTAAGCACGTCCTGGAGGGAGGCCTTGCGGAAATCAGCGTCTATGGGCAATGATGTTTTCAGTTCCCGGTAATCGTAAAAGAACCGGTAATTGCTCTGGTGTTCGATGGCCCTGAAAACTTTATCCAGCGGCATCTTCTTTCCCGAGAGGCTGATGGACTGGGAATAGCCGGTGGCATTTACCTGTAAAAAGGCCACCAGTAGTAACAGTGCGGTCAATTTCATAATAAGCAGACTTTTACTGACTAAAAGCCCCTTTGGTGGCGAAGCTTTTGCATAACGAAGGGAATGCATACATTTGTTGTGTTAGGGAATTAAATAATCAATTGATCTTAGCGGAAACATTGGTTGATAATCTCCCGGCAATAATCCACCAGGGGCGGGTCCAAGCGCTCCTGGTTTTTTATTTTCCGGGCAGTTCATTGTTCACGGGCTTTTGTTCATAACTGCCGGTTTGGTTGATGTTTTTTTATTTAAGAGACGACAATAATTTTCCTTCCTTCCACTTTAAAGTGTACATGACTTAACTCCAGCAGGCGCAATACTTTCGACAGCGGTTCCTGCCGGCTGATGGTGCCCACGAACTCGCGGGCGGTGGGCGTACCTTCGAAGGCTACCTCCACATCGTACCAGCGGGCTACCTGCCGCATAACGGCTTGTATATCTGCCTTATCAAAAAGAAAATACCCGTTTTTCCAGGCCAGCACTTCTTCTACGTTGGCAGGCACCACTTTAAAGGCGGCCGCGTTGTTGTCCAGGATGCCCTGATCGCCGGGGCGGATCAGGGTGCTGGCGTTGCCCTTCACCAGTTTCACCGATCCTTCGGTGAGGGTGGTCCTGATAGCCTTTTCGTCGCTATAGCCAGCGATATTGAAGTGGGTGCCCAGCACTTCCACGGCCATATCGCCTGTTTTCACGCGGAAAGGGCGTTTGTGCGTGCCGCCGTTTTTTGAAGCGGCGGTAATGCCGGCGATTTCAAAATAAGCTTCTCCGCTGAGCTCCACCTCGCGGCTATCTTCCCGGAAACTGACCGGGAAACGCAGGGAGGAAGCGGCATTGAGCCACACTTTACTACCGTCGGGCAGTACCACCTGGTACTGGCCGCCGCGGGGCGTGGCGATGGTGTTATATAACACCTTCACGTCGGCCGCCGTTCCGGCGCCGGTGTAGGCCAGCTGACCGTTATTGAGTTTGATGACCTTTACTGCACCCTGCTGACCGATGGTGCCGTTGGCCGCATCGTCCAGCACCACAGTGCTGCCGTTGGCCAGCGTGAGCACCGCTTTGTTGCCGCCAGGGGCAATATCGTGCCGGGACAGCTGGTCCGCCTGTTCAACAGTATCCGTCGCTTTGTGTCGGCTGTTCAGAAAATACCATCCGGTGGAGAACACGCCCATCAGTACGGCAGCCGCCGCGGCGTAGCGCCACCAGCCTATTACCGGTCGGGGTTCCGTTTCCAGCACAGCTATTTTCTCCCTTACCTGTGCCAGCAGCTGCAGGTCCGGCTCCGGAGTGGACGGCGCCAGTAGCACCACCTGCTCGTAGCGGTCCATTAGCGCACGATATTGCTCTTCCGGCAAGGTGGCCATGTATTGTGTAAAGGCCTGTTGCTCCTGCTCCGTCAGCGTAATGCCGGCGGCAAATTTCTCCAGTAAGGCTGTCATTTGTTCCTGTTCCATAGTGCTGTTACTAATAAGACTGCCCGGAGTCCGGAAAGGACACCTGCGAAAAAATATTTTTTTTGAGCGGTTATTTCAGGGAGGTGAAGAGGAGCGCCAGCAGGGCTGCATCGAGGCCGGCATGTTTTTTCAGGTAGGTCTTTACATCGCGTACCGCTTCGTACAATTGTTTTTTTACGGCGAATTTGGAGATATGGAGCTCCATGGCGATGTCATCGAGTGAAAGGCCGCTTTCATTGCGGAGCAGAAAGATCCGGCGGCGCTGCGGCGTAAGCCCGGCTATGGCCTTGCGGGCTATTTCATGGTATTCGTTGAATTGCACTTTTTCCTGTACATCGGTGTGGGCGTCGTCCTGTTGCAGCGCCAGCACGTCCCGGGCTTTCGACTGCCGGGCGGCGGCCATGCGGAGGTCGTACAGCCGGTTTTTGGCCATCATAAAAAGATAAGCCTGCAGCGACTGCACCGTTACCAGTGTTTCTTTCCTTAACCACAGCTTTACAAAAATATCCTGGACCACCTCGTCGGTGTCCTGCCTGGAAAAACCCGTCAGCGGGAAGACAAAAAGGAACAGTTTTGGTTGATAATGTTCGTACAGCCAGGTAAATGCATCCCCGTCTCCCGCCGCCAAGCGCTCACATATGACAGTTTCTGATGGCATGCTGCTCATGTAGCTTCGATCATTGTTCCCCGTAAAACTAAGGAGTTGACGGCAAAGAATCATAAGGAGGCCGGCAGAAACAGCGATTTTTTTTTGCCGCCGGAGGGAAAACGGCCGGCAGAAAACAGTCCCGGAGCGGCGGCCGGTAGGTCATACAAAAACAATCCGTTCCGGGAAAGCCTCTCCGGAACGGACCATACATCAAACTATAATTTTTTACGATATCAGGGCAGGTAATCAGGCGCGCTGGTATATTCCAGGAAAAGATACCCATCGAACAAATCTTTTAAACGAACGGGATCGCTGTAAGAGATGGACGCCGGCGGTCCGTAACCCACAAGCCGCAAAGGCCGGAGCGTAGTGTCAGCGGACGCCTTGTGCAGATCTATATAAAACGCAGGGAGCGCCTGCTGATGGAACAAACTGTCCCAGCTGGGGGCAGTAACAGCCGGCAAAGCATAAGCCTGCATTACATTCTGTTTGGTATCGAAGCGGTCTGCCGTTCCGCCGTAAGTGCCGGCAGACATTCCTGTGCCCAGCGCGTAATAGGCCGGCACTTTCTTTTTAATATATCCGCCGCAGCCGCCTACCGCATGGTCGTTAAACGGCGACCGGAGCGCCAGGTGAACGGCGTGTGCCCATACGATCATTTTACTATTGCCAGCGATGCTGACCGCCATATTCGCCATACCGCTGTCCCGGTTGTCTTCCCCGCTGGTCCAGCAAAGGCCGTTCAGCAGCGCGCGCTGAAATGTTTCAGAAACGGGGAGCGTGTCTGTTTTCACCAGGCTGTCAACCTGGTGTAGTTTACTAGTCCCATGGGTAATGACCGAGATAAAATCCTTGCGGCCTACGCCTTTCATCTGGCAGTTCCAGATGGAGTCAAACGTCTGCGCGGTGAGCTGCAGTTCCTGTGTCCACTGCTCCAGCAGCGGGTGCTGCAGGGGCTTTGCTTGCTCCCGGAGCAGGGCTGCCGTATTGCCGAGGTAGTTAAAATCCATCCCGGCGATCGTTATTTTGTCGGCATGTTGCCGGTTAAACCGCCGCACCCATTCGAATAATCCTTCCAGTTCGCGGGTTTGCCAGAGGGCAATCAGGTACTGTTTCATGCCTTCCCTGACCGGCTTGTTCGAATTCAACCACTGGTTGAAATAATAGGTGTCGCCGAAAGCGTTCTCAAAACACAGGACGCGGAACCCATTCTTTGCTACCAGTTCTTTGATAATAGCGATCCTGGTATCGTTCCACTCTTTGGTGCCATGGGTGCCCTCTCCCAGTCCTACGATACTGTGCTTTGCCATTTCTGATACCAGGGGCTGCAGCTGCTCAACAGGGAGCTGACCGTCTTTTATTTTTAAGGGGCGGATTCCGGGCTGCGCCCACAGGCTGGCGGAGGATAGCAGGAGGATAAATAAGCTGATAAATCGGTTCATATTTTTGTATTTAGCGTAATCACAAAACTATCTCCCGCAGCTGCCGTGGGCAACTTTATGCTTTCAATGGCCTGTTTTCCCCGATCAAAAAGGGTGGCCTTCCATTTCATCGCAAAAGGAGGCTGTTTCATCGCAAAAGGTATTACATGCCTGTATTTTGAATAGATTTACAGCATATGAAACCGCAGGAGGCTACCAACAGACGTAAACTTTCACTGATCTATGAGCTGACCATCTGGCTGTTATATGCCGGCGCCTATAAATACGCCTGGTATCTTAACATGCCGGAAACGGGCCAGGCGACCGGCTTATTTCCGCATCCGGCTATCGTGCTGTACGCCATCGCTTCCTCTTTATACTGGTTGCTATACTACCGGCTGGCAGTTCCCTGGCTGCTGCAGCATAAAAAATACTGGCTGCTGTTTCCGGTTATCATCTTTTTTGTTTTTATACTTTCTATCCCCAATAACTACCTCGTCAGCCGGATTTTCATGCAAATAGCCGGCGACGGCGGTCTGCAACAATTCTATACAGCAGAATTCACCGTAAACACCCGGCGGATGGCCTATTGGAAGGGGTGGTCTTTTGGCATCCTGGTGCCCGACCTGGTAGCTTTCAGTTCCATCGCTTTCTGGCGCTATGCTATAGAAAGCGAATACCGGAGCTGGCAGATGGAGCGGCAAAACTACCAATTGAAAATAGATTCGCTGCGGGCGACCATCAACCCGCATTTCCTGTTTAATACGTTGAACAGCGTTTATGGCATGACGTTACTGGGGAAAAAAGAAGCGCCGGACTTCATTCTTCAGATGTCTGACGCTATGCGTTACATCCTGTACGAAAGCAATGCAGAGAAAGTGCTGCTCGAAAAAGAAGTGGCCTTCATAGAAAGTTACTTCGCCATAGAAAACCGGCGCCTGGGGAATGTGCATATACAGTTTTCCGCAGAAGGCGTGGACAGCACGACGATGGTAGCTCCCCTGCTGCTGTTGCCTTTCATCGAGAATTCCATTAAACATGGCGCGCATCATTTCCGGGAAAGCGCTCACATAAACGCTACCATCGTTTTAAAAGACAAGCAATTATATTTTGAAATCGTCAATGATGTACATGCCCATCCCACTCCCCTTCCCCGCAGCGGCGGTGTGGGGATCGAAAACGTGAAAGCACGGCTGGCGCTGTATTATCCCGGCAAACACACTTTAAAGATGGATGAAGGGAATGGTACGTACAAAGTATATTTATCAATTGACCTGACAGCCTCATGATACACTGCCTGATCATAGATGACGAGCCTATTGCTCACGAAATCCTGGAAGAATATGTAATGCGGTGCGGCCGCATCGCTATTGTGGGCCATTGCCGCAACGCCATGGAAGCTATCGCCATGCTGGAAACGTATTCCGTGGACCTGCTTTTTTTAGACATACAAATGCCTTTGGTGAGCGGACTTACTTTCCTGAAAAACCTGGAACATCCGCCGCAGGTGATCTTCACCACTGCCTACCAGGAATATGCGCTGGACGGCTTCGAACTGAATGCGGTGGATTACCTGTTGAAGCCTTTTTCCTACGAGCGATTTCTGAAGGCTATCTCCAAAATAAAAACAACTGAGGAAAATGATCCTGTCCGCAGTTATTTCTTTGTCGACAATAACCGCAGTACGGAAAAGATCTACCATGACGACATCCGTTATATAGAAGCGGTGGGCGACTATATGAAAATCTACCTGGAAGACAGGTATATACTGCAGCGTAGTACTTTAAAGGCGCTGGAAGAGCAGTTGCCGGCCGGGGACTTTGTGCGGGTACATAAGTCGTATATTGTTCCGGTGAAGAAAATTGTTGCTATAAAAAAAGACACCGTGTATCTTTCCAAAACGCAGACGGTGCCGGTCAGCCAGTCTTACAGGGAGCAGCTGATCCGCAGGTTTAAAGCATAAAAAAAGCAGCCGGGGTACGGCTGCTTTCCATATGTGAATTTAACCAAGAAAATTGTCGAGAAAAGACTTTAATCTTGCGAGCGACTGTTCTTCGCTCTCTGTAGCAGTATCGATCACAACGGAGGGATTCAGCGGCTCCTGAAACTCATCCGAAATACCTGTGAAGTTCTGAATCTTACCGCTTCTGGCGGCCTTATACAATCCTTTTACGTCTCTATGCTCACATATATCAACGGGCACCTGACAAACACCTCAATAAAAATATCGTCCTTAAAGCACCTTCTGGCCGCGGTTCTGTCTTCCGCATAAGGTGAAATGGCTGCTACAATAGGGATAATTCCCGATCGCAAAAAAAGGCGGGCAACTTCCGCCATCCGCCGAAGGCTTTCCCGGCGGTCTTCGCGTGAAAATCCAAGATCGGCATTTAGCCCGCTGCGAATGGCGTCGCCGTCTAAAATGATGGAAGCGGTTTGTAAAAAGTCAAAATGCTTTTTGAGTCCTGCCGCAAGTGTAGATTTCCCTGCACCGGACAGCCCTGTTAACCAGACAACAAATTTATCAGCCATAACGATGACAGGTATATGCTATAGGTCCATTAATTTCATTCTGATGGAATCCAGCGGGCTATTCACATTTAAGATGGTTCCATCGCTGTTTAGGAGAAAGGAATAAGGCACTGTAGTAATGTTAAACTGTTTAATATTTTCGGTCCCTTTCAGTTCCAATAGATGGCTGGCCTTAAATTTATTTGTTTTAATAGCCTTTAACCAGCTATCCCTGTTTTCGTCTATCGACACCGCAATTAAGTTGAATCCTTTCCCACGGTATTTATCATAAAGTTGATTCAGTTCCGGGACTTCTCTTATGCAGGAGCCGCACCAGGACGCCCAGAAAACAACCAGCGTATATTTGGAATGACGGAAGGCCGTAGGGGCGTCTATCTCCTTTCCATTATCGTCCTTCCCATAAAGCCGGGCAACCTTATTTCCGGTTTTTTCGGCCGCCGACCGGTACCGCAGCAGCTCCTTATTGAGCAATTCGCCATATTCACTGCTACGAAGATCCGCCGGCAGCTGCCTGTAAACTGAAAAACCAGTTTGAGGGTCCCACCTGGCTATTTTTGCCTCGAGCGCCGCATAAACGGAAATCAACGAAAAAGGTGTATCTGAAAGGAAACGCTTCGCTGCGTCGATTTCATAAAACCGGAACCGGTGTTCGAAGTTGTTGACGATATCAGATAGCGAATCAATCAATTTTCTGTCGTCGTTTTCTATCGCCCGGACCAGCTCCTCCCTGACTTTCGTTCTTCGATCGTAAAACAGCTTTCGGGTGCTATCTCTCAGATACATATAGGACGAGAGTTGCTTTTGTAAAGGCGAAGAGGAAGCCACGGCAGGATAAGCTGGCAACCCCGGCGTTTTAGCGTTTCGTATATCGGCATTTATATAAGTAGAATCGGCTTTCCCGTCGACATAAATGACGATCGGCCAATTTGTCCTGTCCGACAGGTTATAAATATCAACGTTTAGCAACCCTGGCTTCAACAAGTCACCTTTAACAATAACGGTTTGTTCATCTGTTTCCAGCCGGATGTCCGATGGTACAACTTTAATTGCGGCATAAGCATTGCTTGCCGTAATCCTTGTCTTTCCAAATCCCTTAAGCGAAATTTTTAAACTAAAAACCAGTTGTTGTTCAGACGGGCGTTTTATTCCGTCCCTGCAGGAGAACAATCCTAAAAGTCCAATTAAAATCACAACTACGGGCACCGTGAAAATTCGCATACTATAAAGTATTAACAACTTGGTTGGATTGCAAAATCCGGTTTATATAATTCTTTGATAAGGTCCAGGTGTTCTTTCGAGTCAATTTCAAATCGCGTCTCCGTTCTGTTTGACCGCTCTTTCCTGAATGGTATGCTGTACCGGTGGAGAAAGTCATTTAGTCCGGAAATAGGAACAATATGGTCCACGGCACCAGGAGAATAAAAGTCCGACTGTCTCCTGATATGCTCATCCTGTGACAGGGGATCTTTTTTCCCTAATTCAAAAGTGGCAAACTCCAGGAATCGCCCGAAGCCACAGTCTGTATGCAAATTTAAATAATGAAAATAGGTCCTGTATTCCTTTTCAATACAAAAATACTTATAGGTTGAGACAAACCGCTCCACGGGATCTCTCCAAACTGTAAATTTTATTAACTTTCCATTTTCCTTCTCATAATTGTCTATCTCATTTACGGGAACCAGGTATCCCGATTTATCGGTAAAGCCAATCGTCTTGTGCGTCTGTTCCACCGATTCCATCCAGTCGCCCGTTTTGTTAAAAATGGCTACTTTTTTAAGAAAAGAGCAGGAGTTTTTGGATACGACAACAAAGGCGAAGTTTGTATTGGGTATAAGACAAAAAAAGTTACCCATAAAAAGACCAGGCAAAACGGCGCCGTCGGGGATTTTCATAGTGTCACATTGTATAAATCAGTAAAAAAATGTAAGGATACAGCAGGATCCGGGCCTGCTTCAACCCTTACTATGCACCTGAAGTTATATCAGGATGCAGAGGCGGCTATGAACAAACTCAAGCGCGCTCTGCATCCTGGATTAAAGGCAGTTTATTATGCCCTTCTTATTACCAATCGCATCTTACTCCTGTAGAACCATTGTTAATGCACCACTGGGTAGCTTCTTCACAATCTTCCTTACCGGAGTTTGTGCCATCAGCACATTTCCATCCGTTGGAACATGTTTCAGTTCCATCACAATACGGATTGGTCAAAGGGGCAGTACCGCCTAAAATATTCCTCAATTGTTCCCTTGACAGGAATTCACCGGGATACTGGTTCGTTTCCTCTAATTTAAACTTTTCCATAACGATTTTTTTTGTTTAATAAAAAAACGCTCTCAATTTTAGCCTGTGACGCAGTAACGGCTGCAGGATTAAGAGGAGCTCACTCTATACACCCGCTTAGCGCTAATATTTTAAGGGACTATCCTACCAGGCAGTATTCGCCCCAATTTTCGATACAAAATCCACCGTTCCCGACGGAGGCCGATAAAACTCCCAGGCAATGCATGGGAGAGCTGAACAGATGGGCATGCGACTCCAGCGCCAACTGATAATATTCTTCGCCGATCAAATTATCTTTATATAGTTTACAAACAAGCGACAAATCCATGTCAGCAACCGGCGTCGAAGAAGAACGTATTGAGATGTATTGCCTTGACTGTTCCATCCAGCTATCAAGATTTAAAATACTTCCTGCATAAAACCGCGCATAAGCTAACTGTATAAGCGGACCTGACAACCGTGAGGAAGTGTCGTTATACTTCTTCAACAGATTATCTGCAACATCGATACACCTGTATATTAACCGTTCAACTGTTTCGATATTCAATTTATACTGCCATACCTTACCGCTATAAATGATCATCTGACTAAGGTTTATTATCGCAGCCGCATCATATTCATGCTCCAATGCACCTAATTTCGTCTCCATTTCATCCGTTAAGACGACCAGACACTCCTGATGCGACAAGGTTTTTAGCCTCGGCGTCAAATGATTTTTGCTACGGTATCTGCTCAACAGGTACAGTGACAGCCCCAGTATTCCGCTATCGAGCCGCAGGCTTTTACCTGGCTCATACATCACCGTCCGATACACTCTTGTGTCAAGTTCTTCCAGTATTTCGTCGGTATTGATTTGGAGATATTTATTCTGAGACAGCCATTCTATGGCCCATCCAATACCAGTAAGCCCGTCTCCAAAATAAACAGTGCCCACCTTTGATATATTACTTCCCAACTCCTTCAGCAACCAATCCGCTTTCGATGCAAAAATGTCGTTTCCGGTATATGAATGAAGTGTGTAACACAAAGCAATCAACCCTGCTTTACCGGAATACAATCCATAACCTTGTGTACTGTCAGCATTTAATGCTCCATAGTATCTTATGGCATTTTCTATGAAAACATCTGTACTCATATTTCCATTTTTGGGGATAACAACCAATCCCATGATTGAATATATTCTTCCAGTTCAGCCTTTCGCATATTGCAGACTTTCACATACTCTTCCATATATTTTATACGCCGCTCTCTACAAACATAACCAGAGTTTGTTCCTCTCGGATGAGGCAAATGGTACACTGGTCCGGAAAGATGCATCACCCTGAAACGTAAGATGGTCATCCTTTTACGTCGCTCCATATCTTCCGGCCCCCAGCTTTCAATAAATTCGTTTTCCATTCCCGCGCTTACATAAGCTGCTTTTTTCAGAAATACCAACCCACCCACGCCTCTTTTAGTAGCCGGAAAAAACTTCTTTCTGTTCAGCGACAGTAAGGAAATGTCCTGCAGTTTCTCAAACATCTTTTTAAACAAAGGGTCTACCGCGAGTACTTCTCCATCGTATGGGATCACCATATCGGCCTGCCCTTGCCTGAGGAGTGCCACCGCGGCAGTCACCTGATCCTGATGCACTACGATATCGGTATCGCACAAAACAACAAACGGTGTTTTGGCAGCGGAGATCATCGCATTATTATACCTTGTACGGTGCAGGAACTTATTACTATCCTGCACAAAAACATACCGGCAACACGAAGGCAGTTTACCTGACTCAAGTCCTGGTACTTCGTCGGCTTCCAGCACAAGAATATTTGTATTGAAGTGCGTACTGATAAACTTAACGACAATAAGCAGGTTCTCCCGTCGTTCCATGGAGTCAATCTTCAGGGGAATAACAAATGTTACATCTTTCAGGTCCGGTAGCCCGTGAGATCTTTCCGCCAAAAAGAGTTTCATACACTCCACAACCGCATAGCCACAAAAGTCGCCGCTAAGGCCACTATGATCCGCATAATAAGGTGGGTAATGGATATAATCCGTTTTGCAGAACATCTTTCCCTCCTGATTATTACGTACTCCTGAATAATGAAGAATTTTCCGGTCGTACCATTTGGACATACGGTCGCCTGCCCAGCAAAAATCAAGATCATGGTGGATTCTCGGCTTATATCCGAACAAGAGCGCGTTGTATAGCATGGCCCACATATCAGCACACCATACCTGTATGCCCCGGTATCTGCTTGCAGCTTGTCCTGTGTCTTTATAATATTGCGCCGCTTTTTTGTTATGGAAGTCTTCCAATAACGCATATAATCCTTCACAGTCTTTCTCCAGTTTTTCCCAGAAAGCAACCTGTACATTACTGATCAGATACTGCGCTCCTCCCGCATGCTGGTCATGCGCGATGACTACATCGGGACTTATTCCAACAAGCGCGCACATACCATAAAACAGGTCAGTATCAGCCGTACTACGAACATAATTACTGTCCAGGTATGTCCGGGTATCAGACAAATACCAGCAACCTTCGCTGTTCATCTGAGAAAAATCAGGCAATTCGCGGAACAGGATATCGGAGTCGTGATAAAAAACAACCTCATCGCACAATTCGGGGAACTTCGTAAAATGCTGTTTGATCAGATGCGGCCTGAGAGAAGACAAGTAACGTTTTTTTATCCTCACATCCGGGTAAGTATAGAAGGTCGCCGCAGTGTTTTCCTGCATCAATTTTGCAAATTCCTCACTCAGTCCCAATTGCGGGTCATACCCTATCAGCACATGTATTTTCTCTGCGGGTATACCTAATTGTCTGAAATTAAAAACCTGCAATTCCAATTGCCACAAAAAGTAATAATTACAGGGTTGAGCTGAAAGAAATATCATAAAGTGGAATTAATTGGCTAAAATCAGGCTGACAAAAGGTACTTCAGATCGTCTACCTGGTAAGACGGCGGTAGTTGCCGACCATTGAAGAATATTGTGGGTGTATACCTGATATCCATTTTTGTACACCACTCTCTCATATCTTTTAATTTATCCCCGTGCTCCGGCAGGTCAGGCGTAACAGGAAACCGGGTGGAAAAAAGCCGATAATCCTTCTCTTTAGCGCTATACCACTCATCCAGCGCCCGATTCAGCAATGTCTTATCAGCGAGCTCAGACAGCGCCATAAAATGGCGCACAGGTAACGCCGCTTTGTCATTATCCGTTGCAGTAAAAATGATCTGTACCTGCAGGTCATCCGGATACTGACGAACCAGATGTTCTATTTCAGGATGTATCTCAGCACAAGGGCCGCAATATGGATTACATACTTTAATAAGCCTATTGGCGGCCTGTGGATTACCAAGAAGGATACCGAGACCCTGCGTATTCTCTGTAACGGCTTTCTGCCCGGACGACAATACTTCAAAAACGGCCTCGTTTAATTTGAGCTGCTTAAATGCAACTTTATACTGTGCCGCTTCCTTCTCCGTTTTCAGTAAAACCCTGACGACAACAACCAGGAAAAAAGACAATGCATAATTTACAGACAACGAAATCAACAGCGTAGGTGGAATATCTGATACCCCTGCACCGGAGAGCCATTCGTCAGACATCGCTATAAACGCTTGCAACAACAGGATAACCTGAACGGATACACATAACGAGCACCACTTTTTAAGCACCCGCCACTGATAATAAAAAGAATATATCGTAAAAGCAGATGCGGCCAAACTGAGTAACGACAAGATAAGCAGCGACAATTTTCCAGTCACCCCATTCGTCAGCATAAAGGCGGCGGTACCTGTAAAGTAGGCAATACCCAAGGCGCTCCAGCTTACGCCCGCAACACCATTACCGGCACTGGTATGCACGCTACCGCAGTTATTGCTTCTACAAAATTTTTTGAGCGCAACGTTGAAATTGCCCAGCTCCAACATCAATAACATAGTTGAGACAATTGCACCTATAAGCGATAAAACCAGGAAAGTCAATGGGAACAATGCCGGGCGCCCGTCCTGAAATATTACGGCAATACCCGACACCAGCGTCAGCAAAGGAAAGAAAACTGCCCCGGCCAAAATAAAAATATTGCGCCTCCTTTCAACTTTCTGATTTTCATTATATCCTTTCTCTATCGCATTTTCCTTCGAGGTAACAACCAATACAATGCCTGTCCAAACAGCAGCAAAATCATCAAGATGAATGCGTACCCAATTGCCTTTATCTGTGTCGTAACAGGTAACGTATCCTGCATCCATTTCACGTACAACTGAAAAGGTATATCCGGAGATTGACGTCGATCCGGATTGTACAATAAATGGTGATCTGATCGTCAACAATGTGCTGACATTAGTTTTCATTACATAGTTCACAACACCATATTCGCGCAGCACTTCGCTGATGCTAAGCAGACTGGGATAGTCGGGATGTTCTTCCAGTTTTAATTTCAGGTTCGTATATGTATAAGAGATATTCAGGCATTTCAGGAGTTTCAACACGGACGTAATAACATCACCTTGTTCGGCGAAAACTTGTGGAATATTCATGGATAATAATTATTGTTCTGTTATATTTTAACAGCTAATCATCGAATGGCATAGATAAAATACGGGTCACACAAAATGGCGTCTAACTTCCATTGTTCCTTGAAAATACAGGCTTTTCCTCCTTCAGTACGGCTGACATGCCAATGATGATCAGACTGAATGTTGGCCAACCAGAAGTCCTCTTACTGGAATAAAATATCAGGTGGAAATATCAGGTTAACATTTCCTGGTTATTTATAAGAGAAATCAACTATGGTCATTTTTCGGGCTAATGAGTTTTCAAATGGTTTTTCTGACAGTTCTCTATTGAACTCACAGGCTAACTAAAGATAAAATGAAAAAATAATTTTACAAATTTTTTTGCGCTATATACTTTGGAAAATAAAATTTATATTAAATGAATAATCGTATCTAGTTAACCATACTAACCAGATACGACTATTCTGGTATCATCGCCAGTAGTAAGGCTCAACACCTCGTATTATACGACGAAGGTAGTTGAGCCTTAAAAATTTGATTTGTTGTTTGAAGTTTTCTACATCGGACAGCACCTGCTAATCTATCAGCGGCATTTGTGCCACCCATTGCCTGATGAGGGCTACGCCTTCCTTATGGATCACGGTGCGGGCCAGTTCCGGCATGGCGGTACCTGGTTCGGCACTGTTCATGCGGTGAACCAGGATGGAGTGCAGCGGGTCGCCGGGAATGACGTCGTAGTTGAGTCCTCCTGCGCCGCCGCCGGCGGATACCGGTTGTTTCATGATGCCGAGGTGGTCGTTGCCTTTCTGTTCATATTCGAGGAAGAGGCCTGTATTAAACGCATCGCCGCCTTTGGTGTGGCAATGGGCGCAGTTGACATCGAGGTAGGCGCGTGCGCGTTCGTTGACCGTGTAATGCACGCTGTCTTTCCAGTCCGGCAGTTGCGGGATGGCCGTTGCCGGCAGCCCCTGTAACATACCGGCGGAGGCCCATTGCTGCAGCTGGCCGGTGGTTTGTCCTGCCAGTGTGAAATTGAGGTTGCGTGCTTTCGGGCCGATGGGCGTCAGTACGCTGTTGTTGATATGGCAACGTTTACAATCGTTGGTATTGGGCATCTGGTATACGGTGGAGATTTTTTCTCCGCTGTCGTCCAGCAGGGTGATGGGGATCTTTTTGCCCAGTATCCATTTTACGGCTTCGGTCTGCTGATCGTTCCAGAGGTAGTTCATCACCTTCCAGTTTTTATCTGCCGGATCTTTGAACAACAGGCGGGTTTCTATCATCACCTTTTTGTGTTCCGGGCTGGTGTAGGCGAAGTTTTTAATGATGAAGGTGGAGTCCGGGAAGTCCAGCGGCCCCTGGGCCGTGTATTGTGCCGCTTTGCCGTCGGGCAGCACTACAAAGCGGTCTTTCACCGCGTAGTCGGTAAACAGCGGCGTTGACAGGTCATAACGCACTACGCCTTTTCGGGGCGTCAGTGTCTTCAGATCGCCGGTAAAAAATCCGTAGTCAGACAGTTTTTCTTTAAACTGAAAGCCGGCATTGCCCTGCCGGTCAGGTTGCTGCTGGCAGCTGTTGAACCATGCCAGCAAAAAAACAAACATCAGTAACAGCAAACAAGGCTTCCTCATCTCGCTAAAAAATTAAACAAAAAAAATTACTTGCATAAGAACGGTGTCACCACTGTATCGGGGCGCCATTCTTTGGAGCCCATCTGTAAGGCATGCACATTCACAAACAGGTTGGACTGTTTTTGACTGATGCATAGGGAGTCGGGGTTGGCGGCGGTACCTTTTGTCAGCACGTTACTGGTAATACCGTCGTAGGTAATGAAAGGCAGGCGGGCATTTTTACGGGCAGGGTCCTGCGCGTTGAGCTGTTGCTCGAGCGCTACCAGTATTTTACCGGTATGGTGCTCATAGACAGCTGGTGGAAAGCTGTCACCCACCTGCATTTCATTGTCATGGATGCGAATGTTCCTGGGTATAGGGTCATAGTGATCATTTATTTTAGCGCCCGCGTTGGCGTCAATAAAAAAGCCGGACACCACGGAGATGGCGCTGGAGTTGTTATTGATAATACGGTTGTTGTACAGTTCAATATCGGAAGCCGCCAGTATCACCACTCCGCTGCCGGGAGCAGCGTTGCCCACGCCCCAGGTGGAACCGAAGCTGCCTGCTTTGGCGAAGTTGCGTTCGTTGTTGTCGTGCAGGTGGTTGTTATAGGCCTTCACATGGCCGCCGCGCTGTGACAGGTCGGGCAGATCAAAAATGAGGAAGCCGGCGGTGTTGCCGTAAAAGTCGTTGTCGTACACCTGTGCGTTGGAGGTATTTTCAATTTCGCAGCCAGCCACGTTTTTATAGGCTTTGCAGTTACGCACGATGGCGCTGTCGGTCTGTCCTACGTAGATGCCTGCATCGGAAGCCCCTTCCGCGTAGCAGTGTTCTATCAGCACATTTTTACACATCACCGGGTAGATGGCGTAGCCGCCGCTGGTGGAATCTGCTTTTGACCATATGGCATTCAGGTGGGTGATGACCACCTTTTCACTTTTATTTATTTTGATGAGGTCTCCTTTGGAATCCTTCAGCGTCATGTTGTGGATAGAGAAACCTTTCACGTCCGTTACGCGGATACCTTCGCCGCCCTGGCTCTGGGAGGAGAAGTCGAGCACCGTTTTATCTGGGCCGGCGCCCTCTATGCGGATGTGGTTTACCTGGGCAATGCTGAGGTTATCGAATTTATAGGTGCCTTCTTTCAGGTAGATGCTGCTGCTGTCTTTAATGGAGAGGAAGGCTTCGGCTATTTTGGTTTCTTCACCGGGGCCGAAGGTGAGTTTGGTCTTGTATCCGTCCTTGTCTTCCTGCGACGAGTGGCATGCCGCCAGCAGGCCCGTCAGGGCGAGGGTCAGGATAGCATAACTGATGTGTCGTTTCATATGATTTCCATTTTTAAAAATGATTAAAATACGTTGTAGGCAAAGCTGATATAGTACATCGCGCCTATGGCCGGGCTGCCGAAGCCGTTGCGGTAATACACATTGGTGATATTGGTGCCGCCCAGTTTGATCCTGCAATGTGCCTGCAGCAGCCGGTAGCTGATCTGCGCATCGACCACGGAAGAGGCTGGCACATTGCCGCTGCCGAATCCTATCTGATAGAAATAACCCGGGCGGTAACGGAAAGTTGTGCTGAAAGCAAAACGTTCTTTTTTGCCAAAGCCGGTATTGCCAAAGTCGATATTGAATTTATAGTTGGGCGTATTGAAATTGTTGACCTGACTGTTGTTCCTGTTTTTGAGGAAGTCGGACGAGAAGTTCACTTTCGCCATGAAGTTGCGCGACATGTCTACCGCCACGCTGGCGGCATAGCCGTAGGTGTTTACCTTCTCTGCGCCGTTGTACGCGATGTTATAGGCCATATAGGTGCTATGGTCTTTAAAGGCGGCCGGATCGTCGGTACCGGGGGTATTGGCCACGTTGACGTAGCCGATGAAATTTTTCCAGGTGGCGTAGTAGCCCAGCACATCTATCAGCACCCGTTTGGCGATCAGGGAGGAGTAACCTAACTCGAAGGCGTCTACCGACTGCGGTTTGATATCGCTGAGGGTAAATTTCTGCAGGTCAGCAGGGTTGTTGCTCTGCTGGTATTTGGTGACGCTTTCCAGGGTATAGGCCGGGTAGCGGTCGAACTGGTAAACGCCGTTGAGCAGCCTGGAAGAGCCGCCGGAGGCGAAGCTGTTATAATCCACCGGGGTGCTTTGCAGCGCCTGGATATTGGAGGGGAAGCTATAGGCGTTTTGGTAGGAGAAGCGGATGAAGCTTTCCCTGTTCACCTCTGCTACTGCCGATGCGCGGGTGGTGATGCGGGGTTTTTCGAAGAGGGTGTTTTTATCGTAGCGGAAGGCGGCGCTGAGGCTCAGCTTTTCCTTCAGCACTTTTTTGGTAGCGTGGACATAGGCGCTGTATTCCGCTACGTCGATGGGACCGTCGCTATCGGGGAACAGCGTGCCTTTGGAGTCGAGGCGGTACAGGCGGTAGTTGAGGCCGGCGATCAGTTCCGCGAACTTCACGAGGTGGGTGAAGTTGTATTGACCTTCCACGTTATACAGTTTGCTTTTATCGAGGAAGAGCGTACCTCCTTTGGAGGTAGGCAGGGAAGAGATGCTGTCTTTCAGGTGTTGGAACAGGGGGCTGGAGGCGTCGGGACGGCCCTGGTCCGCGAAGGCGCGGGCGATGTTGCCGGCGTCGGCGTAGCTTTTACCGCCGGCCATGGCTTCCAGCAGGGCGCCGGTGTACTGCGGATACCATCCGTCGCCGGTGGCTGGGTTGAAGCTGGGTTTCCAGGCTTCGTTGATCAGTTGGGCCGTTGGGCTGGCGATGATGGTGTTACCGGAGTTTTCGCGGGTGGTATAGCCTCTCAGGAACCAGTGTTCCGCTTTCAGCTCCGCACGGTACTGGCCCAGCTGGAAATTGGTGAGGGCGTAGCGGGTGTCGTTGCTGTATACCGCGTTGCCTTTCCCGAAGGTGCCGGAGATGATGGCTTCCAGCTGTGGCCGGATCTTATACCGCAACTCCACGTTGGCCTTCAGTAATTTGGCGTCGTTGCTCAGATAGCCGTATTCCGGGTAACCGGTGCGGGCCACATAGTTGCTGCCTTTTTCCAGCAGCGGGTTGATGATGGGCGCCAGCTCCGGTGTCTGGGCGAGGGCAGCCTGGAGGAACGGGTTGATGTCTACGGATGTTTTGCTGCCGTACATATTCACGCCGTTGTAGTTGGGGTCGGTGAGCGGGCCGCCGGGACCGTTGGTATTGGTGGTATCGGTGGCCATCCATTCTTTGGCCTGTATGTACTGCATGTTGATTTTAAAAGCGAATTTATCGTTCACTTTTTTGGCCCAGCGGATGGTCCAGTCGTAGTAAGGGGAAGGCCCGAAAGGGTCGTTGGATTTGCCTTTACTGACATGGTTCACCCCCTGGGTGATCTGGGCGCTGAGGCCCTGATATTTGAACGGGTCTTTGCCGGTCATGACGAGGGTACCATTGAGGCCGCGGGAGCCGTAGAGGGCGGAAGAGGCGCCGGACAGCACTTCCAGGTTGTCCACATCCAGTTCGGTGAGGCCGATGGCGGTGCCGAGGGGAAAGTTGAGGCCGGGGGCCTGGTTGTCCATCCCGTCCACGATCTGGGTGAAATTGGTATTACCGCTGGTATTGAAGCCGCGGGTGGTGATGGTGGTGAAGGTGAGGCTGGAGGTGGTCACGTCTACCCCTTTGAGGCCCTGTATCATATTAAAATAGCTGGGCTGGGGGGAGTTGATGATTTCCTTGGTGCTGATCCGTTCGATGGTGACCGGCGATTCGATCTTTTTCTGGGTAAAGCGGCTGGCGGAGACCACCACTTCGCGGCCGAGCACTGATACGGGGGTGAGTTCTATTTTCAGTGGCCCGGCGCCGGTGACGGTGACTTCTTTGGTTTCAAAGCCAAGGGATGAAAAAATCAGGGTGACGGGGTACTGTTTTTTGGCGGAAAAGCGGAAGTTGCCCTGGTCGTTGGTGTAGTCGCCGTTAGGCGCTTCTTTCATGGTGACGGATACGGCGGGGACCACCTCTTTAGTGTCCGCATTGCGCACGTTGCCCGAGACCGTGATCTGGGCCTGCGCCAGATGGAAAAAACCCATCAGACAAATAATGGTTGATAATAAGACTTTGATCATCAGGGTGGAATTTAGACAGGTTGACAAAGGCGATATTACCAAAAACACCCGTGGCAACATGACCACAGCGGCGGGTTTGGGGCGAAATCGGGCACATATGGGGCGAAATGAGATTTTTGGAATTGGGTTATTTCGAGATTTTGGAATTTCGGGATTTGATGGCTATTGAGCAACAGGCCGCTGGTAACGATTAGTGGCTATTGGCTATTGTGTATTATTTACCGGAATATCTTCGAGGGGGTCATTTGTTTCGCAGCCGGACATCAGCCGAAGGCTGACTGAAATACCGGCAGGTAGGTCCCGGATACGGGAACGGGCGTATCTTCCATTCCTTCCACCTGTAAAAAGTAACCTTTTGAATTTTTCTTAAAAAGTACCACTTTCGACAGGTTGACCAGGTAGGAACGGTGTGCCCGGGCGAAGCCACTGGCGGTGAGTTGTGTTTCCATTTTTTTGAGCGGTACCCTTACCAGTTCTTTACTGACGGCGGTACCGTTGCGGTAAAACACCTGTACGTAGTTATCTTCCGCTTTGATCATGAGTAGTTTGGCCGGATGTACCGACAGGGCGGTTTTGCCCTGTTCGTCTTTGATCTGCAGGCAGTTGTCCGGTAACATTACAGGAGCTGCCGCCGGCATGCTGACTACCGGGGCCACTGGTCCCGCTATTTGTGATACCCTGTTTTCCAGTGATTTCAGCTGCCGGTATTTCTCACGGGAGAAAAACCAGAGCAGGGAGATCATATACGGGAGAGGCATGATCAGCGCGGTATACCGCAGGGTGCTGACAAACTCGTTCCAGGTAAAGAAGAAGGTATCGGTGAGCAGTACGTCCACGAGGGTAACGATGGAGGCTACCAGCACAATTTCGCCCAGCAGCCAGCAGAGGTAGGTGGCGTTGGTGAGGCGGCGGCGTATTTTCCAGCCTGCCAGCAGGAACTGGGAGATGGCGAGCCCCACTATGCCGCAACCGGTAAAAATGCCGAAGAAGGTCACCAGTGGCAGGTGCTGTCCTTCATACCACATATTGATATTAAAGGGCAGGAAAATATACATGAAGCAAAAACTGAAAACACTGCAGAATATGATCAGTTCAATCCTGTTCCGCACCGGGTCCAGTAGACTGAAGCGGGGCTGGTCTGCGATCAGCGGGAGTGTTGGCAAGCTTTTCATACCATGATGGATTTCGAAAATTAAGATACGAAATTGCACGCAAAGAAAATAAGGAGCGCAAAGAAAACAAAGGACAACATTTTAAAGTTTTGGGATGATGACTCAGGCCGAGAAAAACAGGAAAACTTTATTTTCTTTGTAAGGAATCTTCTATATGCAGGAAACATTTACCCTTCCCAGGTGGTTCCGGACCTTTTGTTATGTGGCCGCCATCTTGATGATATGTATGGGCGCAGAAATGGTTTACCTGGAGTTTACCGAGATCAAAGGGCAGAACATTATTTTCATGGGTTTTGCGTTTTTTTTCCTGGCCTGGTCCATGTATGCCTATACGCGGCTGAAGCTGGTCCTTGGTCCGAACACCGTGCGTTTTAGCGGCGGCTGGCGGCCGCATCATTTTAGCTGGACCGACGTTACCAGTATCGACATGGCGCGCGTAGGGCGTTACCGTGAAGCGCAGTTAACCATTTGTTATGGTGACCGTAAATTGCGGCTGGACCGCAGTTTCTTTCGTAAAAAGCCTTTCGCCGACATCCTTGACAGGGTGGAACGTTATGCGCCGGCAGGTGTTTTTACCGCGGGCTACAGGCAGATAACAGCGGAACTACGGGCTTAGAAGACGGGCTCCTCTCCTGCTTTCAGCTCCTTTCCCTTTTGTAGTACCGCTTTGGCAAATACCGCTTCCGGCAGTGCTTTGAAGCCTTTTGGCGCTTTATGGGCCGGCCCTTCATAGATGCCGACAAAACGTTTGTTGTAAGTACGGCGGCTCACGGGGTCGGTCATACGAAAAAACTGCGGGAACCATCCTTTCACGGCCCGTGTATCCTTTACCGGTTGTTGCCTGCCAGCCAGCAGTTGAGCCAGCGTTATCTTCTCCACGGCTGCCGGCGAAAAGAAATAGATCTTTTTCCCTTTCAGCGTGTTGCCGGCTTTGAATACGCCGGCGTGGTGCCATTCCGTAGCGAAAGGCGCCAGTTCCTTCGCCGATATTTTCTCGTTGAATTTCTTCGTCAGCATACGGGCCACGTCACCGGCTTTCAGCAGCCCTTTTTCTTCCGCATCCTGGTAGTTTTCGGATTTCCCCTGCCGCAGATATTGGCTCATTTTCATGGCGGCAAGGTACGATTTATTTGATCGGGTAACCAGCCCTGTAACGGCCTTTGCGCACTTTTTCGAGTTTGCCGGCCAACAGTTTCCGTTGCAGGGGTGACAGGAGATCGAGATAAAGACGGCCTTCCAGGTGGTCATATTCATGCTGTATCATCCGTGCGGTGAGGCCCGCACAGGTCCGCCGCCGCGGGCGCAGGTCCGCGTCCTGATATTCGATGGTAATGCTCCATGGACGGCGCACCGGCGCCCACAGGCCGGGGATGCTGAGGCAGCCTTCTTCGTCCTCCCAGTCCTCCGCGGAGACGGCCGTTATCCGCGGGTTGATGAATGTTTCCCGGATGCCGGCGCCGTCAGGGAAAAGCCGGGCGCGTTCTTCCGGACCGAGTTGGTTGAAGGTGGACCGGCTTTCCACGATAAACAGCCGCAGCGGCTGATTGACCTGCGGCGCGGCCAGTCCCACCCCGCGGGCACCCGCCAGCGTCTGCCACATATTTTCCACCAGTTCAGCCAGCCCGGGGAAATCCGCCGGCACCTCCGTACAGGGTGTTCGCAGTATCGTGTGGCCATAGGCCATAACAGGGAGTATCATGTTTTTAACCGCAAAAATGCCATCGTGCCGCGTAACTGTGTAGTAAAAATTAGACATTAATTTATTTCCCAGGCCGACGTTCCGCCTTTACTTTTGCACTATGCCCGTAACGCTGTACCAATACATGCAAAGCCTGGAGATGATCCGCCCGTCCGCCGCACTGTCACGGCTGATCACCGGCTTTTATGTACTGCCCGCCGCGCGCCTGGAAGACAGCTGCCTCGCCGTCAGCGACGGTATGCCCGCCGTTGCGTTTCTTCCTCATCCCGAAGACCGCATCACGTTCACCACCGGCAACCGCACCGTTACCCTTGCCGGCGCCTGGATCAGCAGCCAGTACCTGGAAAAGACCACGCTGCAGCTGCAACGGCCGGAGGGCGAACTGCTCATCGTCCGGTTCAACCCCGTGCTCTTCTACCAGCGCTGGCCCCTGCTACCCGCCCGCCTGCAACAGGGCGCCGCCGGGAGCTTGCCGGCACTGCTGGGCCCCGAGAGCACCACACTGCTACAGCAGCTGGCCTCAGCTACCTCCACAACGGCTAAGATACACGCCACAGAAGCCTGGATGGCCACACAGCTGCCGGAACAGCCGGGGCATAACAGCCTGCTGGAAACCGCCTTTTCGTATATCTGTCAGCGTAAGGGCCTCACGACCGTTAAAGAATTAACCGCTTTCCTGGGCGTTAACTACAAATGGCTGGAACGGAACTTCCGCTATTATACCGGCCTGCCTCCCAAGCTATTCCTGCGGCAGCACCGTTTCGTGCAGGCCTGCCTGGCGCTGCTGTACGCCCGCCCGGTGGACTTTATGGCGGTCGCACTGGAACATGGATACTATGATCAAAATCACCTCATCAAGGAGTTCAAACAGTTTACCGGCATGGCGCCGGGGCGTTTCCGGGAGGGGCTTCCTGAGCGCCGGTGATGGCAGGGAGGCTTGCCATTTTGAGGTTTCCCCGGCAAAAAAAAATTGGATTTTTAAAAAAATCGTGTTTACTTTGTGGCCCCGAACAAAAACGGGATGTAGCGCAGCCCGGTAGCGCGCTTCGTTCGGGACGAAGAGGCCGCTGGTTCGAATCCAGTCATCCCGACTTTCCGCTTCTCAACGAAGCTCAAAGCCTGTAAAATCAATGATTTTACAGGCTTTTCCTTTTTAATTCGCCTCAAAAGCCCTTTTTATTGAATTCATGTGCGACCCAAAAGGTACAAATACGAAATGTAATTTTGGTATCCTTTGTCATTGCCACACATTCTATTTCAGGGCGTTGCAAGATGCTCAAATGAACTCAAAATCCCTCATTTGATGTCACTTTTTGCTTGACAAGTAGCAAGGATTTAGAGCGATTGACTAACGCAAAAAAACTGACAAAAAATGCAAAGCAATCACGGCTTTGGGGTATACTTCTACCTAAGAAAAAACCATGGTAAAAAACAAACCGGCCTCCCTCCTCTTTATGTCCGGATCAGCGTCAACAAACAGCGCACTGTTCTGGCGTTGAAAGAAGAATTATAGAAGAATAGAATTGCCTTTGTCAGTCTCAAATCTCCTTCACCCCTAATTGCTGTAAAAGCGTCATTGCGTCGGCCACCGCCCAATGCTCTACTATTTTTCCATCCTTCAGTCGCAGAATAACTACTTCCTCGTAAGCGATTTTATTGCCGGTTGGGGGTATGTTCATAAATTCCCCTTTGTGGGTGCCGGTGGCTGTAAATTTAATCATCACCTTGTCACCCTCGGCAATCATGTCATTGTGAATGAGCTTAAGGTCGGGAAACGCATTGCGAAATATCGTCATGGTACTGCGAACCCCTTCTGAGCCCGAAGGTTGGCCAGGAAACGGGTCGTGTGAAATGACATTGGGATCAACCAATTCTTCTATGATGTTGAAGTTGCCTTTGTCATGGAGCTCACTGAAGAACCGTTGGCAGATTTCCTTGTTTTCTGTGATTGTAGCCATATCTGAAAATTTTCTTTGATTTCAGACAAAGTTGGCATTTGCCGGCGGCGCAAAATTGTATCGAAACGACAATTTACCGTAGGAAGGTATCGGCGTATCTTTTAGGCGAGACTCCTGTAAACTCCTTAAAATCTCTATTAAGATGTGCTTGATCGTAGTAGCCGAACTGGTAGGCCGCCTGAGTAAAACTTGAGGTTAGTTGATTGGATTGAATCGCCTGGAAGAAAAGTTCAAACCTTTTGAGCCTGGAAAACTTCCTGACTGAAAACCCTGTCAGGGTTTTAAAGTCTCGCTCAAATTGCCTTCGGGATAGAAAGAAGGAGCCCAATTGGTTGCTAATTTCGGAGGGTTCGGCCAGAAAATCAACGGATGCAATTAACTTTTCGAGCGCACGAAATTTAGTTTGTACTTCTCGTTGTTGCCCTTTCAAAAAGCGTGTAAAAGTGTCCGCTTTTTCCTCCATCGAATGTGAAGAAAGTATGAGTTCTGTCAATCTATCGCCGCTACAGCCCAATAGGGTACGTAAGTCAACTTGGTGCCCGGTGATTTCGGAAGCCGGGACTCGCAGCATATGGAACACGAAAGACGACTTCAACTTTATACCAAAAATTGTAGCTTGTTTCGATGTTGTGCTGTACCTGTTGAATGATGCTTTTTGACCGTAGATGATTCCATTTTGAGCAATTGTCTTTTCAGACAAGCTATCTTTGAAATAGCCCTTATTAAAAAAGATCAAATCTACTGCCGTTGATGCAGGTGCGAGGTATTCAAAACTCGTTTGGCGGGTTGAATCAAGACACACCTCACCCTCCCAAAAGTAATCTACAAGTCCCCGGATCTCAGTGTCTGGCCTGGTTATTTTATAGCTACTCCTGTTCATTACTTTGTTGTTGCCGTTGCCTGTTAAGAAAGATCCACTTAAATCCGCGGTTGTTGTTCAAATGCCCCAGAGTTAGTCTCGAAAAGTGATAGTTGAGATCCCTGAGCTTGTGTTCAATCCTGGACACGGTAAACCAGAGATTGGGGGCGTTTTTATGTCTTTCAGACATTCCTTCCGGAAACTACCATTGAACGATTTGGATTTTTTCATGGCAATTACCTCCATTTTAAAGTTATCAATAATTGCCTATTTTCTCTAATTTTAAACTACCCGATTTTACAGTACAAGCTCAAGAAATACCTTATGGCTCAACCGTTGGTTTTCACAGTTGAGCCATAAGGTATAATCTATTTAAGATCCAACTATCTATGATACCTGCTCTCAGTTTAAATGAAACAACTGCTTAATTTGAGGGTCAAGCAGTAGCACTTCTATAAGCTGATCTCCAACTTTAGTATCCGCATAGGCCTGACTGGTAAAGAAATGAAGGTATTTGGACTCCATAAGGTCATCTAGTTCCTTATTTTTAGCACCCGAAACGGAAAGAATAGATTGGTGATATTCCGATTTGAAGGTTTGGGTTTTGGCATCTATTTTCCCTTCATTCATAAATCCCTTGGCTTTCTTAAAACAACGGCATGGATTTTCCGGATTTATTAACCCACACTTATGGTCCATAAATTGAAAAAGATCAGCCTTAGCCCGGGACAATTGCTTTCTGAAATTCTCCGGCGTAATATCAAGTAACACAGATGCAACGGATGATTTAAGGTTAAATATACCACCAAGTATGAAGACAATCCGCTGCTGCCTGTCCAGGCATAGCAACATGCCGGATATACAATTGTTGCGCACGTCCGTAATGTAATCACTATATTGTTCCTGTTCTTCTACGCTCATATCGTCACCATCGCGTACTTCATCGATATAGACGCCAAGTTGATTAAAAGAAATCACTTCCTTCTCTACCTTTTTGCGCTTACAACTGATAAAATGATTCATGACCATGCGATACAACCAAGTGCGAAAACTGCTTTTACCATTGAATAAACTAAGCCTGGTGACCATTTTAATGAGAACCTCCTGTGTCAGATCAGCGGCATCATCAGCATCCTTTACCAGTTTGAGCGCAACGTTATAAATGAACCGCTGGTGACGGCCAACCAGTTTTTCCATGGCTTGTCTTGAGCCTTCACAAGCCTGCTGCACGGTGATGATGTCCTGGCTCTCATCGTACTTTTCGATAAATGGATGCATGTCAAATATTTACGGTGAAACATTTCAGAATAACCACAAGTTATTCAATAAAAATTAACTTCGGCCTGCAGCCAATCCGCCATCAATATCCAGGACAGTGCCTGTAATCCATGCCGCTTCATCAGACAATAAAAACACGATCGCATTAGCGACATCCTTTGGTTGGCCGTTTCGGCCTAACGGGTGGATACTGTTAAATCCCTTATAGGCTTCTTTCACACCTTCTTCCGACCCCATCAGTTCGTCTAAAACACCGGTTTCAACAATCCCCGGAGCGATAGCGTTTACGCGGATCTTATCATCCGACAACTCCATGGCCGCATGTCGTGTAAAAGCCTGCAAAGCTGCTTTGGCCATTGAGTAAGCTGATGTAGGCATTCCTTTGACCGCATGTTCTGCCCAGTATGAACCAATGTTAACAATGGAACCACCACCGTTTGTTTTCATTTTCTTTGCGACTGCCTGCGTAATAAAATAAAATCCACGATTGATATCCAGGAGAGCGTCATAATCCTCGCGGGTGCTATCCAAGAATGGTTTAGGTGCAAAAATGCCGGAAGCATTAACCAGATAGTTAATTGATCGACCATCTTTTTCAAGTATAGAAATGTAATTAGCCACCTCTATGTCTGAGGTAAGATTAAGTCTTACTCCGGAAACTTCGCCGAATGCACTCAATTCGGTTAGTGCTGCATCAACACTCGCCTGGCTTTTACTAATGACAATCACTTTAGCGCCATGCTCCAATAATAACTTTGCTGTGGCTTTGCCCATGCCGCTTGTTCCGCCGATTACAATGGCTGTTTTTGAATCGAAAGATGACTTTTTCATATTTGCTTTTCTAATTTGTTTGTCTCTTAGACGCAAATTGTGAATACTGTGACAACCTGAACGACATATTGACATTCAGGTTACTCTGTTATTCCCAGTCGCGTCAATCCTCCACTATGGATTACAAACTCTCCCAAAGCCTCCAGACATTGTAAAAATGGGTTCGATAATTGTCCACCTCGCCCGACTTTAATTAGCTATTTTTAAAATAGTAATGGGTTATTGATTTTCCGAACCATCACAACTGCTCCAAAACACGCTTCAATTTGTTTTTTTATCTCCGCCGCGATCTTGTGTAAGTCTTTATTTAGTACAGCCTTCATAGATACGATTGGGTTTATGGCTGACACTTCAATCGTACCTGGCTTTTTTTCCTGAACAATTATATTACAGGGAAGCATAGCACCAATTTTGTCTTCTGCTAACAATACCTGATAGGCAAACGGCGGGTTACATGCACCTAATATTTTATAGTTGTAAAAATCTTCACCAAGCTTTCCCTTTATAGGGATAATGATACCTTTGCAGAACAATAGGGCATGCATTATGCGGATCAAAATATTAGGGGCCATAGGCGAGATCGCTGTAAGCCAGCCGGCATACCAAAAACATTCCGGCATCATGGTTGACGGCCAAATCTTGTGCGACATGGGAGAGAAAGAATACCTGTCATATGCTCCCTCATTTGTGCTGCTGACCCATCTGCATCCTGATCATGCCTATTTTATTAATGAAAAAGCGAGTTTTGATTTTCCGATGCTTGTTTTTGCGCCGGAGCCCTGGCAGGAATCAAACATTCGTGTAATATCTGATCCTTTTGTTCAAAACGGCTATAAGATAACCCCTATTCCGACCATTCACAGTACCAGGGTTAAATCGCAGGGCTATCTGATAGAAAAAGGGAACTGCCGGCTCTTTTATACAGGCGATATGATCAGCATTCCCTCATCATACCACCGCTTTCTGACAGGATTGGACGCTGTAATAACGGAAGCCAGCTATTTCAGGCGGGGCGGAATGGTAAGAAAAAACAGCGATGGCCGCCTGTTTGGTCACACAGGCGTTCCCGATCTCGTTGATTTCTTCAGAAAATATACCAAACACCTGATCTTCACACATTTTGGATCCTGGTTCGTAAAAGATCCCACAGCAGGAAAAAAGAAGATCTCCGGGTTGGCTGATGATAGTCTTACACTTGATGTGGCCGCTGATGGGAAAGAATTTATGATCTAAAAATCATTATTTATCTGACATCCGTCATTTATAATTCTGACGACCGTCATTTATAATAATGAGGCGCTTTGATACATTTGAATATGGACCGTTTTAATGAAATAGTAAAAATCCCGGTAGACAATAAATTGTTGGAAGGTGAGCTGGTAATTCCTGAAACGGCGAACTCCATTATCATTTTTTGTCACGGAAGCGGCAGCAGCAGATTTAGTCCGCGAAACAAAACGGTGGCGTCCAAATTGCGGGAATATAATTTTGGAACATTACTATTCGATTTGCTGACAAAAGAAGAGGAGGCAGCAGATTATTACACGCGATTCAATATACAACTACTTGGTAACAGGCTCATCAGTGTTACAAAATGGCTGGAGAATTTGCCGCATGCCCATCATTGCCAATTAGGATACTTTGGTGCGAGTACCGGAGCGGCAGCCGCGCTAACTGCCGCCTCCGCTTTACCACAAATCCGAGCAATCGTCAGCCGGGGTGGAAGACCGGATCTTGCCGCTAACATACTATCAACAATAACAGCACCCACGCTGCTTATTGTAGGCAGCCTTGATCATGATGTGATAGCATATAACCATTTCGCCTATGAACGACTGCAGGGACCTAAAAAACTACTTATCATAGAAGGTGCCGGCCACTTATTCGAGGAAGGAAATGCTATGGATAAAGTAGCTGAAGATGCCGCGATATGGTTCAATCTCTATCTTCAGGTACATATATAACCTCGTCTCAACTAAATGTTAAATTATGTTTAGTAACAGGATTACAGCCGCTCAGCAATTAGCTCCTTTGCTAAAAAAATATAAAGAACAACCAGGAGGATTGGTATTGGCGGTACCCCGCGGAGGAGTCCCCATTGCCTATGTAATTGCTAAAAATCTGCATCTCCCCCTCAGTCTTGTGCTTACTAAAAAAATTGGCCATCCTGCCAATGAAGAATATGCGATTGGCGCTGTTAGCCTGACAGACCGCTATCTTGTATCGCACAAAGAAGTTTCCCCTGCCTATATCGATGAAGCTACCACGCGCATCCGCAAGCGCCTGCGGGAAATGTATCATATGTACCTGGGCGACCGCCAGCCAGAACCGATCAACGGAAAAACAGTCATCGTTGTAGATGATGGCATCGCCACAGGAAATACACTATTGGCCACAGTCAAGATGTTACGAAAAGAAAACCCAGCCAAAATAATAGTGGCGGCTCCGGTAGCTTCACAAAATGCCTACGCCATGTTATCAAAAGTGGTTGATGAATTGATAATATTACATATACCAACGCTTTTCCGGGGAGTCGGGGCGTTTTATGATGACTTCGCACAAGTAACAAATGAGGAAGTAATTTATTACCTGGCAAAAGAACGCACATAAGGACCGCGTCCAGGCACACTTATGTCACTTACAATATCTTTCACTATTAAACTCCAAATGGAAATGTTTCCGGCATCTGATGGCCGTCCGGTTGAATATGCAAAGGATGCAAAGCCGAAGTTTCGTCCAGGTAAATAAAAGCATCATACCGTAACGGGAGTATGGTAGGAACATAATTTCCATATTGTTCATATTGCGGATGATAAACTACGCCAATGGCCCGATGCCCAAAATGATTTTCCAAAAAGACATCCTGATTAAATTCATTCATTATCAATAACTTGTTATCATTATTGGCAGTATGTAACAAATGTTCCCATGATCCTCCGAAAGCAGGCGGAACTTCGATTTTTCGCATAGATGCTCCCCAACTGCTACCTGCGATTACATCCCCTTTATAAGAACCAAAACCTACTAACACGACCTTATCGTCACCATATTTCAACCTGGCCAGCTCCCCGATATTAAACATTCCTTCCCAACTCATACTAGTTGCCCGTGCATCTCCCACATGGGTATTATGCGCCCATATAATGGCTTTGGCTTTTTCACCATGAAACTTCAGGAGCCGGTCAAGGGTCTGAGCCATATGATCATCACGGATATTCCAGGCATGAGCTCCGCCATGAATCATTGCGCGGTAATATCTTTCCGCGTCTACCATCACCAAAGCATTTTGTTCAGCATTAAATACATTTTCGTGATCTGTATTATAAGAGGGAAGCTTAGCGCGGATCTCTTTCAGCAAACGAACTACTTCATTTTCGCATGATTCCGGTACGAATTGCGTTGCTCTTGCATATGACTGACCTTCCTGGTACCGATAAGGTTCAAAACACTTAAATACCTCTTCGGCAATTTTCAGCGTCTGAGGATCTTTTTTCCCCAGGTATTGCATAATACTCTCCATACTTTCCCAAAGGCTATAGACATCCAGCCCGTAGAATCCTGCCTTTTTGTTTAAAGGCAACGCCAGGTTATATTGTTGCAACCAGTCTGCCAATGCTACAACTTCCCAATTGGCCCACATCCAGGTTGGCCACCGGTTAAAGGAATGAAGCACTTTGAATGCACCCTTTCCTTCATCTGCATAATTTTTTATATACCTGTTAAGGCGGTAACAATCAGGCCAATCTCCTTCTACTGCGATAAAATTGAACCCTTTTTCTTCGATCAGCCGTCTCGAAATATAACTACGCCAGTTATAGTAGTCGTGTGTTCCATGAGATGCTTCACCGAGCATCACAATCCGTGCGTCGCCAATCCTTTTAAACAAAGGGTCAAGGCTTCCCTTATCTGTTAAAGGATAAGCCCGTTGCTTAATGATACCGGTTACCTCCTCTGATTTGGAGGACCTGGCGAAATAATCAGACATTTCTTAACTTTTCTCAAAGAAAGCTCATTTTTTCTATGAAATAAATGAGCGGTATCATGCCTTTGTACGACAGAAATCATATTTTAAACAGCAGAAGGAGACTATCCATCGGCGTGCATGCTAATTCGCAAAAAGCACACTCGTCGCCACCTCGTAAAAAGCATCTCCCTTCTTTATAAACGGCGGCGCTTCTCCCCAGGTCTTATTAGAAACCAAATACACGGTAAATACGTTTTTCACCGGCAACGGGCTTATACCCGGGGGAGAAAATGCCAGGTTGGAATAATTGGTCCCTCCGTAGTTAAGCAGTGGCTGCCCGGTATCACTGTTGATGAATTCGAATACATAGTTGTAACCAAATTCGGGTGCAGGGTTGGGCAGACCGTCCGGCAGGACAGCGTATCCAGCCTTGTCGATGGTGTTTTTTACATCTTTAATGACGCCAACTTCTGTCACCACCTCGTTCCAGTCCGCATCAAAATAACTTACTGACACCTTAATATCCGTATGCTCAAAGGGAATAAGGTCTTTGGCATAATTGGCTACTTTTAGTTTGATGTGCCCGGCCGGGGCAGCGTTTACCGTGTCCTGCCCGGCGGGGTCGACAAAAGCGACAGGGGCATCCATCGTAGGCTGGAATAACGTATAGGTTTCTTTGGAACCGGCTTTCACATCGATCATTTTTTCAGCGACTACTTTTCCATTGCGGGTATCATAGAACTCAAATTTTCCCTCCCCGGCTACCACCTTGATCTTTTTTGTGCCTACATCCCATGCGATCGGGTGACCGTTGTACCTGACGGCAATAAATACCCCTTCCCCGTTGTTTCGCAGGGCTGTTTTATCTGCATCAAACCAGACATCAACAAACGTTGCGAACGGATTCACATAGGCCGCTTTCCGGCAGGAAAAAAGCCCTGTTAACAATACCATGGCAGCGATGATATGTTTAGTATATTTTTTCATTCAAAAATGATTTAACAATAATTAAAAGCTGTAGCTCACGCTCATACTGAATCGCTGGCCATCTTTTCTGCGATAGGTGATGATGTCACCATCTTCCTTACGGTATTTGATCGACCTGCCCGCCTTTAGTATAAAGAACCTGGTATCATCCGGTTCATAGTCATGGATGTTCATATAGTAGCGCGTCCAGTCATTCAGCAGGTTAGTCAGGTTCAGCTTCACCTCCATCTTCTTCTTTAAAAACCGGGCGTACAGCTGAGCATCCAATTGTTTGGGCGCCAGCTCATATTCCACTCTCGCCATATTCACGTTAGCTAAATTGGTACGGGGACCACGGTGGTTGTAGCTTACCGTAGCACCAAAATAGTCGCCCCAATAGCCAATTCCCAGATTCAGCAACCAGGGAGACTGCCCGATCAATGGCCTGTCCTGGTTGGGGTAGCGGCTCTGCACACGCTCGGCTTCCTGTGTCTCAGGGTTATTGATCCATTGCCAGTGACTCAATACATTCACTTTAGACTGGAGCAACGTTGCATTCGCATAGATAAATAAGTTTTTCACCCATTCCCTGCCGGACAGGAACGTGAGATTCTTCCGGATCTCCAGCTCCAACCCGAAATTGGTGGCATTCTCCATATTGGCAAAAGTATAATTGGACGCTTCTGAATGCACCAGCTCGATGGGCTTATCCAGCTTTTTATAGTATCCTGTCAGGGAAAGGATCTCACCCGGCGAAGGATACCATTCAAACCGCACGTCCATATTGTCGATCAACGTGGATTGAACATGTTCACCGTAGACATAACCGTTTAATTCAAAATCATACATCCCAAACATACCAATCTCCCGAAAATCCGGTCGTATGACGGTCTTCGAATAGCTTCCCCTGATATTGATCTCCGGCGTCAGGCTGTAGGTCGCATTCAACGAAGGCAGGAAACGCCAATTATTTTCTTTAACGCCAAACCGGTGTCGCTGCACATCATTCGGATCCGGCTCGTCCTTGTAGGCCCTTCTGTAGAGCTCTTCCTGTTTCGAGGTTAAATCAAAATATTCCGCCCGGACGCCATATACCAACCGGAGCCTGTCCCCCAGTTTCTGATCAGCCATCAGGTATAGCGCGTGCGACATCATTTTACCATCATAGAACCGCCCTCCCAACGCATCCGCATAATAATAGGCCTGACCATCGCCATTGCCCATATTTTCGGGGGACAACAACTGATCATAACTTGTTTCTATCGCAGGAGCTTTCTGGTTGGTTGTACCGGATGCCCACGACCTTGTCCAGGGCGCCATTTTGTATAGATCCAGCGATCTGTTTTTTGACCAGGCCTGATATCCGAATTTTACCAGTGTGGACACGGCCTTCTTTTCACCAAATTTGCGCGAAAATGCAGCGCTCCAATGGTAGTCCGTTTCATCGATGCGCGTCCACATTCGCCAGTCCTGGAAAGCGCTGCCATTGGAGGCTGCGCTATGGGTCATTAAACCAGGCGTCTGAAAATAGGGCACGTCTCCGATAACGGTCGTCAACCGGTAAGAGAGCTTACGCTCATCCAGGATCTGTTGCCTGATTTTATTAACGGTCAGCATGCCTTCGGCCTTAATCTGCCAGGGCAACTGATATTCGCCGGTCAACTGATGCTGCTGCAGGGACATGGCTTCGGGCAACTGATAAATAAGTTTGCTGGCTACCGGCTCGGAATCGTCATGAGGTTTCTGGACCGACTCATTATAATTATCGCTGTAGGTAGTCGCGTAGATATTCTTCAGGACAAGCTTAGCGCGCTTTCCCTGCCACCCTATATTCGCTACCAGGCCGGCGTTGCTGTTAAATCGATAAGATGTACCGGCGCCTTTGTCACCGATACCGGTACTGTCCAGGTAATTCCCTTTGGTCGAAGATCGCAGGTTATTAAAACGCACGATGTTTTGCTCATTCCTGAAGTTGACAGAAGTGACAAAACCAAAGCGGCTCCCGTTTTTCAGGTCGTACACACGTCCAAGTGATAAACGCATATGCTGATTGGGAGCAGCTTTATACCTGTAAGGCTTCAAAGCGTCATTGTTCAATTTTTTGGATTGAGCAATGGCGTCAAGGTCATTGTATTTTACGTCATTGCCAAACTCCATCGGGTTGAGCGGCATACCGTTCAATTCGGGGTCTGCCAGGTTATAGCCAGGAGGGGCATCCAGCTGCGACGCCCTGTTATTCCACAGCCACGTTTTGATACCCTCCGGCAGTTTGGATGATTTGTCAAAAAAGCCGAAGTATTCGCTGGTATTCCGTTTTCCCAGCCGGTAGAAGTCTTTGCCGGTCGTCTGCGAATTCCCGCCCAAACCATATTGAATGGTGGCAAAATTCCGCTCCGGAATATCGATAGTATTCACTGAGACCTGGCCGCCAGAAAATTCTGCTGAAACATCGGGTGTTGCTGTTTTATTCACCACCACGGAACCTACCATCTCTGTAGGGATAATATCAAAGGAAAAGTCACGCCTGTTCTGAGAAGTACTGGGAATCGCCACGCCGTCCAGCATCGCCTGGTTGTAGCGATCAGACATACCCCGTACAATCACGTTCCGGTTGTTGACAGTCGTCAGCCCGGTAACACGCTTCAGCACCTGCCCCATGTCATTATCCGGCGTGCGGGCTATCTGTTCGGAAGAGATGCCATCGGTAACGGAAGCGGCATTTTTCTGCCGGGCGTATAAGCCTGCTACACTTTCTTTCTTATAACTGCCGGTAACAACCACCTGGCCGAGCGTTTTTGTAGATGGCGCCAAAGTAATGTGCAGGCTGGTCAACTGCCCTTCTTTCACTTCCACCTGCGTAATGCGCCTGGTCTGGAAGGAGATATAGGTCACCTCTACGGTATAAACGCCCGGCGCTATACTGAAACTGTAGCTGCCGTCTATGCCGCTTTGTACGGCCTGGTTACGCTGCAAAATTTTTACCGTTGCTCCGGGAAGCGGCTGCCCTCTGTCGTCCAGTATTTTACCGCCGATACGGCCAGGCTGCCGGCGGACCGCCAGGGGTAAAGTGTTTACCGCTGCTACCGGCACATCGGCTTCGGTGATGACCACCATTTTATTGTCAATGGTGTAGCTGTAAGGCAACCCCTTGAAAAGGATACTGAGCACCTGTTCCAGGGTAGCATCCTTCACCTGTATGCTGACCGGCTTTGCCCGGTTGAACAGGTGCATATCGTAAAAAAAATCATACTGCGCCTGTTTTCTTATATCCTCCAGCACAGCGTGAATAGTACTGTTCTGCCTGTTCATGCTGATGCGCTGGGCGAAGGTATGCGCACTCACCTGCATCAGGAAACAGGTAAGTAATAACATGGTGATCTTCATAGCACGCATGCATTGGGAAAAATTCATACTTTTGTTAGTGTTAAATCGTATTGAAGATGATTGTTGTCGCAATGTCCTCGATAAGCTTTTAACGATCCGGCCAGAGGTGTTCCACCACCTTTGGCTATTTTATTGACAGCTTATCCGTTATATAATTTGTATCAATCTGTCACGATCAACCTCCTTTTTTTAATGGTGACTGTTGCTTTTCGGGTAGACTGTATCATTTTAACGATAGCGGATAATGGCTGTGAGCGTGATACCATGCCGTTGAAGCGCAGCTTGCCGATATGCGCAGGACATTCCGCTTCTATGTCATACCAGCGCTCCACCTGGTGCAGTATGCTTTCGAGCGTTTCACCCCCGAAAACGAAGTCACCGTTTACCCACGCCAGTTGTTGTTGGATGTCTGCCTGTTGTACGTGCAGTTGCTCTGCCAGAACGGCCTGCTGACCGGGCTTCAATAAGGTTGATTGCCCGTCTTTTGATTTTATTTTGACGCTGCCCTCCACCAGTGTTGTCCTGATGGCCGTTTCATCACGGTAAGCATTGACATTAAAATGTGTCCCCAATACCTGTACTTCCTGCCCTGCCGTTTCCACGAAAAAAGGGACGTTGCCTTTGCCGCCCGGCAGGCGCATTTTTTCGATTTCAAAATAAACCTCGCCCGTCATCTTTACCCGGCGTTCCTTTTCCGAAAAACGTACGGGATAACTCAGGGAGGATGCCGCATTGAGCATAGCGACAGAACCGTCCGGTAAGGTTACCCGGTATTGACCACCATTGGGTGTAGTAATAGTGTTCACCGCCGGCAGTATTGATTCCTGTTTTTCGCCCGTATGGTAACGGATATTACCGTTCGCATCTTTTTCTATGCGTACGCCGCTTTCCGTGGCAATGAGGCCATTTTGGGCATCTCCAAGGGAAATAACCGAGCCATCCGCCAATGTGAGGCGGGCCTTGTTCCCGCCGGGCAGGACCTCCTCCTGCTGTGCAAGCCGGTCGTTGCTGACTTTCCTGTCCCACAGGAACCAATATATACCGGCCGACAGTATAAATCCGACCACAAGCGCCGCTGCTGCACGCCTCATATAATAAAAACGGAAACGCTTTGTACGACGGGCCGCTATGTGTTGGTCGATCCTCTCACGTATGTCAGCCCCAGGTTGCTCCTCCGGAGCAGGCGACGGACCTTCAGCCGCCGCCGCAATTTCCTCCTCCAGGAGATGGTCGTACGCCTGCCTGAGCGCCGCCTCTTCGCCGGGACTGAGCGCTTGCCCGCCGGCATGTTTCTGTAATAGCTTCCTGAATATCTCGTTGTCCATCTTTCAATGTTGTACAGAAATGATGCATCCCTCTATATATACAATCCGAAAACAGGGAGTATCCCTTGGTGGACAGGGTCACTTTTTTTAAAAAAACACAACATGATAACTTTTAGCCGGAGATAGCTTAAAGATAAAAGAACAGCAGGAAGAGGGTTGCTCTGCCGATACCCTGGCGTATGCGCCTGAGGGCTGTAGTAACGTGGTATTCCACGGTTTTGGGAGAAATATTCAGCTCCGTGGCGATACGTTTGATGGAAAATTCTTCCCGTTTGCTCATGGTGTATACCCTGCGGCATTGTTCGGGCAGATTGTCCACGCAGGTTTCCAGCTGCAACTGTAGTTGCCTCGTCCTGATGGGTTCATCCGCCTCGCCGGCAAGCGGTTCGGGGAAGCTGGCCTGCTCAAGGCTTTCGTTAGCCTGCAGTTGTTTCAGGTTCTTGAGGACCAGGTGGTAGGAGGTGGTGAACAGCCAGCCTTTAATATTGATATGCAGGATAGTATCCCAGTTTTCCCAAAGGCGGACGAAGGTGTCCTGTACGATGTCTTCAGCGGCCTGTTCATCTTTTAAGATACGAAAAGCGGTCCTGTACAACGGTTTCCAATGACGGTTGTAGACCTGATCGAACGTAACGGCCTCCTCGCGTTGAGACGTCGCTGCCGATCGGGAATATGCCGTATTGCTCGTTTCCACTGTTTTTGCCTTTGGTCGGGGTCAAAATTATCGGATAGATGTCAGGCATTATATAACAGGCTATTAAGTTTATATTAATTTACGAACAGATCCTCCGTTACAACACCCTTCTTCCATATTCCGGCGCCGGATAAGCGCCGGGAGTTTTATACCGTGTAGATCTCCCCTTGTGATACCAGGCTTCCAATCCCGAAATCATCAACGCCATATAGTGAACAAACCGCTCCATATCTTTTTGATGAACACCAAGGTCAGGAAGATGCTGCTGCAATTCCATAAATTCATTTACATACTCGTCATGGATACGCATAGCTTCCTTACAGGCCTCTTCTATGGAGACTTTATACTGATGTCTTATCACCAGGATAATATTGAGCACTTCTGTATCGATCGCCAGTTCTTTTTCAATGGAAGCAAAATCGTTTTGGATAGCTATGATACGGCACATGAGCATCTTAAGCCGCCTGATAAAGGGATGCGCCGATATATGGTCCGGAACAATAAAATTAATCGAAGGTTCCAACGGATCGCCATAGGGGTACATAGCAATAGAGTACTCGCGGACCAGCAGCAGATTATTCAGCGAAGGGAACTCCTTTTTCAGCTTGTAAGGCGTTTCTTCCATCATCCCGTAGGTAATATAGTCATAAAATGACCTGGTCCAGCGCCGGAACCAGTGGCCAACGATAGATATGTGGCTGTTAAAACCGGTATACGAACACCTCGATTGTCATTTTGCCCGTTTCGCATTCCATTGAACGCTACCCAGGGAAATATGCCCTTATTTTGTATCAAACAAAACATCCATGAAAAACAAAAAAACGAAGGTAATCCTGGTGGTCTTCACTGTTTTGCTGCTCGTGCAATTTGTCAGGCCCAACATCAGCAACCAGTATCCTTCCACGCCGCCGGAAACCTTTCCGAATGACGTAGCGGCCATCCTGCAACGGTCCTGCTATGACTGTCACTCCAATACCGTTCATCTCCGCTGGTTCGATCGTATCACGCCTGTCAACTGGCTGGTAGCAGATCACGTAAAACGTGGCAGGAGCGTTTTAAACTTCTCCCTGTGGGATAAAATGGAAAAGCCGGAACAGGCAGCTAAACTCTGGGAATCGGTAAACCAGGCGATTGCCGGGGTGATGCCCCTGGAAAGCTATACCTCTCTGCATCCTGAAGCAAAAATCACGGCCGGCGATCTGCAGGTCCTTAAAAAATACGTCATTACGCTTGCTCCCAAACAACGGCCGGACACCGCTAAAAACAAAACACAGGAAAATCAATACTCCCAATGGGTTGCTTCCGCAAAAAATACCCCGGCGAAACTGCCGGAAGCGCCTAACGGCGTACAGTACATCCCTGAATACAAGGACTGGACGCCCATCAGCACCACCCTCCGGGTGGATAACGGCACCATCAGGATCATTTACGGGAACGATATCGCCGTGAAAGCCATCCGGCAGCATCAAACCAACCCATGGCCCAACGGCAGCATCCTCGCCAAAGTAGCGTGGGACCAGTTGACTACAGCAGCAGGAAACATCACCGCCGGCGCGTTTAAACAGGTGGAATACATGATAAAAGACAAGGAAAAATACGCATCGACGGAAGGCTGGGGATGGGCGCGGTTCAAAACGCCCGCGTTGAAACCTTACGGCGCCAACGCCCTTTTTACGACTGAATGTATCAACTGCCACCGTCCCGTTAAAAACAATGACTTCGTTTTCACCGCACCCATCCAACATTAATATGAAACATACACTCTTCATTTGCCTGCTGCTACTGCTGACCGCCTGCCGGCAAAAACCGGCCGAAAACCGGAACGATGCCGCTGCCATCCCCGCCTCCTTTGGGCTCGAGACGATGCATCTTAAAACAATTACCACTTTTATCAATCCTAAAGCAGGAAGAACAAGCACGCTCTTCGGCAATGCAGCCGCATACGCGGCCCTGAAAGATACTACCGCCATCGTTGAGGGTGAAAAGAAACTGGTGCTGGTGACCTGGACACTGGCCGACGACCCGGTATGGTTCGGAGCCATGACGCCCGGCGAATTCCTTTCCATTGAAACACTCTCCACTTCAAACCTGCGCAGTGCAGGACCCGCTGCAGACTATCAAAAGCTGGACGGCCGGTCCTTAACCAGGGACAACACCATCAGTGAACAGCAAAAGCGGGACAGGATCCATCTGATGTTATCGCTCCAACCCGCCATCACACCATAGTCAAAAAAAGAGATTACCTTTCATCGTTATAACACCAACACCGGCACAAAAATGAGATGGAACAACCATATTTTCCGGGTACCGTCCGGTATCATCTGGCTAAGCTCCCTGTTTATGGGGATACTGGCGTCGATACCTAAAATCCTTCAGTTGAACATCACTTTCAAGGAGCTTGCGGCAGACGCGTCTATCGCGTTTTTATTCTCTCTTTTTGTATGGTATATCAACCTGTCTTCTTTACCGAGGTTCTCCATTGTCTCCATGGCCAAAGCGAAGATCATCAGGAAACTGGCCTTCAGCCTGCTGCTGGGCATGGTGGTCATGGTTATTCTCGTACTTTTTCACCAGCTGATGTTCCCCCGTTATTCCTTCTCCTCTATGTTTATGATGTACCAGTTCAGAGGTATCCTCATCAACCTCACCATATCCATGGTCGTCTTTTTCCTTTACCAGAATTCTGACGCCCAACAGGTGAAACTTCAGATGGAAAGATTAAAATCGGAGAACATCCACGCACAGTACGAGTTGCTAAAACAGCAGATCGATCCGCATTTTCTGTTCAACAGCCTGAACACCCTAAAATCCATGATCGATATCCAGGACACAGATGCCGGCGACTTTGTCGTTAAACTATCAGACTTCTACCGTTTCTCGCTTGAAAGCACAAAAGAAGATGTAATACCGCTCTCCAAAGAAACGGAAGTACTGGAAGCCTACCTGTTTTTGCTGCATTCACGCTATGAGGATAGTATTGTGGTCCGCCTGGAGATCGATGAGCAGTCCATGCGCAGTTTTATCCCTCCTTTCACGCTGCAGCTGCTCGTGGAAAACTGTATCAAACACAATGCTTTTACTAAAAAGAAGCCTTTGTTTATAGATATTTACACAGAGAATGATTACCTGATTGTTAAAAACAATTACCAATTCCGGGAAAACGAACAATCTGCCGGCGTTGGGCTGGATAACATCAAAGGGAGATATGGCTTCATCACGCAACAGGAAGTGGCCGTTATTAAACCGGAAAGCCATTTTATCGTTAAACTACCGCTGATATATGAAAATACTGATCATAGAAGATGAGGTGAAGACGGCCAGCGCGCTGACACGGCATTTACTGGCGGTAAGGCCGGACACCATCATCGCAGGCACGGTCCAAAGTGTAGAAGAAGCGGTTTCATGGTTCGGCCGGAAAGAGCCTGTTGACCTGATCTTCATGGACATACAGTTAACCGACGGCACCTGTTTCGACATCTTCAAATCAGTACAGGTAGAGGCTCCCGTTATCTTCTGTACCGCTTACAGCGAATACACCACGCAAGCCTTTAAAAACAATGGCATTGACTATATCCTCAAGCCCTTTACCAAAGCCGATATAGAAAACGCCCTGCTCAAAGTGGAACATTTCAGCAGTTTCTTTCAACGCACGGCACAGGCAGACACCCGGCTGCTCGACCTCCTTAAATCCATCACAGGAGAAAAGCAGGGCAAAACCAGCTTCCTGGTATTTCAGCAACACAGTTATATCAACCTCTCCACCAGCGAGATAAAATACTTTTATAAATCGGCGGCCGGCGTTTTTGCCGTAACGGACGAAAACCATGAATACCCGGTGAAAGAACCGCTGGATGAAATACAGCGCCTGCTGGCGCCACAGGACTTCTACCGGATCAACCGCCAGTACATCATCGCCTTTAAAGCGGTCCGGGAAGTACAGCACTATTTTGACCGGAGGCTGACCGTCACCCTCGTTATTAAAACACCTGAAAAACTCATCGTAGGCAGGGAAAAGGCTACCGCATTTTTACAGTGGCTGGGCGACAGATAACCTGCAACACGCGGCAATGTGGCCTCCGGCCAGTTTGCCCCGAAAAACAAAAAACTGGACCATAAACCCGCTGGCCAGGCTCCCTATTTTTACATCGACAATTATTCCTAACATCAAAAGTCAAAAAAATGGAAAAGTCGATTTTCTATCATGCAGGATGCCCTGTCTGTGTGAGCGCTGAACAAGATATCATTCAATTAATCGGTGAGCAAAAAGTGGAAGTCGTGCATCTCGGCAACGACAGAAAACGCATCGCCGAAGCGGAAGCCGCAGGCGTAAAATCTGTACCGGCATTGTTAACGCCGGCCGGCCATGTGTTACATATCAACTTTGGCGCCTCCATGGCAGACGTAAAAGGTTAATCCAACCGGTAATAAGACCCTTGTTGCCCAACCTGTCGCCGCAGGTTGGGCTTTTTTTCAGAGCAGTGCGGACAACACTTTGATACCGTCGCGCAGCTGTTCCTCCGAGAGTGCCGCATAGCCCAGCCGGAGGCCATTGACCGGCGTTCCGTAACTGAAGCTTTCCGGCGTAATGATCAATACCCCTTTTGCCTTCAGGCTTTCGGAGAGTTTAAGCCAATCCACTTTCATTCTGGGCACCAGCCAGAACGCCAGTCCCCCTTCCGGTACCGTATAATGTGTTTTCTCTGATAAGTATTCGTCCAGCAAACCGGCTGTTATATCCCGGACCGTTTTGTAATAATGTGAAGCCTTTTTTATATGCCGCCTGATGGTGCCGTCTTTAATGAGTTGCAACACAGCATGCTCCATAATGATATCGCCCTGCACATCGATGATTTTACGGAGCGCACCTACGCGTTCCATCATCGCACGGTCGCTGCTCACCATATAGCCTATACGTAAAGCCGGCGCCACTACCTTGCTGAGGGTCCCGATGTATACATAGTGCTGCAGTTCCGGGAAACTGCACAATGGCAATACAGGACGTTGTCCGAAATGAAACTCATTATCATAGTCGTCTTCCAGTATTTTGAAGCCATGCTCATTGGAAAGCCTGATCAGCTCCAGCCGTCGTTGCTGGCTTAATGTTACCGTGGTGGGATATTGCCTGTGCGGCGTGATATAAACTGCTTTTATTTTACGGGACCGGAGATACTTTTTCACATCAGCTATTACTAATCCTTCTCCGTCAACCGCTACCGGCAGCAACCTGGCGCCGGCGCTTTCAAACGCGTTCCAGGCCGGCTTATAGCCAGGGTTTTCCACCAGCACGTAATCTCCTTTGCTGAACAGGCAGTGTGCTGCCAGGTACATCGCCATCTGGCTGCCCCTGGTGATACAGAGGTCGTTTTCCCGGACGCGCATACCACGCTGGTGATTGAGCATCAGGGCGATTTCCTTTCTGAAAGAGGTCTCTCCATAAGGGTTTACGTACGACATGGCCTGCCACTTCGCTTTCCGCTGGAAAATTTCCCGGTACGCCCTCGCCAGCGAGGCTACCGGCGCTATTTTACTGCTGGGGTGGCCGTCATCGAACTGTACGCTGAACCTTTGCTGTCCGTGCCCCGTGGCGGCAGGAGCCTCCTCCTGTTGTCCCCCGGTCCGGGGAAATTGTTCGGCCACAAAAGTGCCCTTTCGTTCTTTTGACACGATCCATCCTTCTGTCAGTAGTTCATTCAACGCTTCCACGACCGTGTTCCGGTTCACCTTCAGCAGCTGCGCCAGGTCACGGCTGCCCGGCAGGGCATCTCCCGGTTGCAGTCTCCCCGACCGGATATCTTTCATAACAGCATCCGCAATCTGGAGATAGATGGGCCGGCCGGCCTTTTTATCCCATTGGATGGTAATCTTCCACCGTCTTAACATCTGCGCACTATTTAAAAAGTAAAGACGGTGCAACCTACCGGAAAAAGTCGTCCGCCGCAACCGGACCAGCGGTATTTATTAATTCTGGACCATCACTGCTGCTGATAAATTTACTGCTGCCGCCGTTTTTCCCGCAGTAAAAGTATTATCTTGTTACCATGAAGCCAGGCTATGTCATACATCCTCTCGGAGATCACGCTGCTATCCTGCAATGGGAGCAGGAAATAAGCATGGCGATACATCAGGAAGTGATGAAAATGTATCATTGTCTCCATACTTCACCGTCTCCCTACCTCCTTGACCTGATACCGGCTTATGCTTCTTTAACGATCGTATATGATGCGGCGCAGATCAGGAACAACGAGCGGGTACCGGGGTTACAGTGGCTGACGGCCTATATTGCAAAGAAAATAAAAACGCAGGAAGCCACCACCGCGCCTGCTCCCCGCGAGCTGCGCATCCCGGTATGTTATGACCCTTCACTTGGCCCTGACATCACGGAGATGGCCGCCTCCAGGAATGTAACCATTGCGGATATCATCGCATGGCATTCACAGACAATATATACGGTATACCTGACAGGTTTCCTGCCGGGATTTCCTTACATGGGGAAAGTATGTGCAGCGCTGGAGACGCCGCGCAGGCAGCAGCCGCGGCTACAGGTACCTGCCGGCAGCGTCGGCATTGCAGGAGCGCAGACAGGCATCTACCCGCTGGCTTCCCCCGGCGGCTGGAATATAATAGGGCAAACACCTTTGCGGATGTTTGACGCTACCAGCGCCGACCCCTGTTATTGCCATCCGGGCGACCGTGTACAGTTCATCCCGGTCACCCTCGAAGTTTTCAGACAGATACAACAGGAGCAATGAGCATCGTAATAGTACAACAGGGCATTATGGACACCATACAGGACAAAGGCAGATATGGTTTTCAGCACCTCGGGATCAATCCCGGCGGTGTCATGGACCGTATAGCCATGGCCGTTGCCAACGGGCTTACCGGTAATGCGGCAGGCGAAGCGTTGCTGGAATTACATTTCCCGGCCGGCAAATACCTGTTTGAAGCCCCTGCCCTGATCGCCTTGTCAGGCGCCGACTTCGGCGCTACCGTCAACGGCCGGGCCGTACCGCTGCATACGCCGCTGTATGTTCCCGCAGGCGCTACGCTTGCCTTTGAAAAGCTGCGTAGCGGCGCGCGCTGCTACCTTGCCGTCCGCCACGGCTTTTCACTGGCACCCTGGCTTGGCAGCTGCAGCACGCACCTCAAGGTGGCCCAGGGCGGCTTTCAAGGCAGGGCCCTCCGTAAGGGGGACAGGCTTCCGCTCAACAAAACGCCGCAGCATGCCAGCGGCCCGTCAACGGAAATACTTCCCTGGACGGCCGCCACCGGTCACCTGTATAATAAACAGGACACCATCCGTATTTTGCCCGGCGCCTGCTGGGACATGCTGGATGCTCCTTCGCAGCAACAGCTCCTCACCGGCAATTTCCGCATAGGGCCACACAGCGACCGTATGGGGTTCCGGCTGAACGGGGCGTCCCTGCGCACCAGCAGGAAAGAAGAGCAATTGTCTGCCGGCATATGCAGGGGGGCCATACAGCTCCTCCCCGATGGCCAGCTGATCATACTGATGGCAGACCACCAGACCACCGGCGGCTACCCGGTAGCTGCGCATGTCATCACCGCCGATATGCCCGCGCTGGTGCAGTACCAGGTGGGGCAGTCATTACAGTTCAGCATTGCCGGCAGGGAAACGGCAGAAAAACTGCTGTGGCAACAGGAGAGAGCGTTGCGCTACCTGCAGCATGCAACGCAGTTACGTTTGGAAAAATGGTTATCACCATATGAAACATATTGACCTTAATTGTGACATGGGCGAAGGGCTGGACAACGACGCGGCCATTATGCCCTTTATCAGCAGTGCCAATATCGCCTGCGGTTATCATGCCGGCAATGCCGACACCATGAAAAAAACGGTATCGCTGGCAGCCAATCATCATGTAGCCATAGGCGCCCATCCCGGCTTCGCAGACCTGGAGAACTTCGGACGCAGCGAGCAACAGCTGTCAGATGCCGCGCTGTACGACCTGGTGTCCACACAGGTATATGCCCTGCAGATCATCTGCCGCGCACATGGCGTACCGCTGCAGCATGTAAAACCACATGGCGCCCTGTATAACATGGCCGCCCGTACGCCGGCGATGGCCGCCGTTATCGCAAAGGCCGTAAAGGATGTCGACAGCCGCCTGCGGCTCTTCGGGCTGAGCAGCAGCGCCCTGATCAGCGAAGCAGCGGCGGCCGGCCTGAAAACGGTCAGCGAAGTATTTGCGGACAGGACCTACCAGGATGACGGCTCGCTGACACCCCGTTCCCAACCCGGCGCGATGATTGAAAATGAAACACTGGCCATCCAACAGGTACTGCAGATGGTCACCCGGCAAGAGGTAACTGCCCGGTCCGGAAAAACAATTCCGCTGAAAGCAGAAACCATCTGCATACATGGCGACGGCCCCCATGCACTGGAATATGCCCGCGCCATCCACGCCGCCCTGCTTCATCATCACCTAACGATTCAACATCCGTGAGTAAACAAAAATCTTCCGCCATCATGGGCGCCGCTTTCCTGATGGCCACCTCAGCTATCGGTCCGGGCTTCCTGACACAAACCACCGTTTTCACCTGGCAGCTGGGCGCCGCCTTCGGCTTTGTGGTGCTGATCTCCATCTTACTGGATATTGGCGCGCAGCTCAACATATGGCGCGTGCTGGCGATCACGGAACGCCGCGCACAAGACCTCGCCAACGACCTGCTGCCGGGACTCGGTTACCTGCTGGCCGCACTGGTAGTACTCGGCGGACTGGCATTCAACATCGGCAACATCGGCGGATGCGGACTGGGCATACAGGTCATCACCGGCATGGACACGATGTATGGCGCACTGCTCAGCTGCGGTATTGCCCTGTTTATTTTCTGGATAAAAGAGATGGGGTATATGCTCGATCAGTTCACCCGCTGGCTGGGGTTACTGATGGTATTACTGACCGTCTACATCGCTGTCAGCTCCACTCCTCCGCTCGGAGAAGCCGTCCGGCAAACCTTCTGGCCTTCCGTCATCGACACCAAAGCGATCGTCACGCTGGTAGGCGGAACCGTCGGCGGATATATCAGTTTCGCCGGCGCGCACCGGTTGCTGGATGCGGGCATCAGCGGGACGGGCCAGTTAAAAATGGTCAACAGGAGCGCCGTCAGCGGCATCATTATCACCGGTATTATGCGCTCCGTGCTGTTTCTCGCTACGCTGGGCGTAGTCGCCAAAGGCTTTACGCTGGACAGCAGCAATCCGCCGGCATCCGTATTCCGCATCGTAGCCGGTATGGCCGGCTATCGCTTCTTTGGCGTGGTGATGTGGTGCGCAGCGATTACGTCTGTGGTGGGCGCCGCCTACACCTCCGTATCTTTTCTCAAAACATTCCATCCATTGATACAGGTGTATGAACGCTGGATCATCTCTTTCTTCATTGTATTCTCGACCATCGTTTTTGTCTTCCTCGGGAACCCGGTACAGCTTTTAATTACAGCCGGCGCACTCAATGGCCTTATTCTGCCGGTAGCGCTGGCAGTCATCCTGGTAGCCTCGGTAAAAAAGAAACTGATGGGCGCCTACAAATATCCGGTGTGGCTGCAGGCCGCGGGCTGGTGCGTGGTGCTGATCATGGGATGGCTCTGCGCCGTTACACTGATGGCATGGTTAAAATAACCGGCGCGGCCAACAGCTTTAATATTTCAGTGACTTTGTCAGGTTCAGCCAGATCCGCCGGAAAATAGACTGGTCTTCGGTAATAATCTCCGCATCCGCCAGGATGCCCGGCTTCAGCTTAATCACAGAATCTGCGGCTGTCCTCACCAGCGCCACCCTGGAGAAAAACAGGCTGTCCCGGACAGGGATATCCGAAATATAATCCACCTTTCCTTTCAGGTAGCCATATTCCTGGTAGGGATAACTGCGTACCCTGATCATCACCTTCTGTTCTTTTTTTACTCTCGATGATGCCGCCTGCGGGATCAGCACCTCGCCGTAGTAATCGTTTTTCCCGGCATTGATGTAAAACAGGATGTCGCCCGTTTTATGCAGCTGGTTTTCCTGTAAGAAATCTCCATAAACCAGATAGCCGGCAGAAGGAGTGGTGATGACATATTGTTTTTTCCAGTTCTCCGCATCGCTGATAAAAGTATTCAGCGACTGGTAAAACTTTTTTTCTTCTTCGATAATCTGGTTATCTATCTCGGACAGCTCTTTGTCTTTGGCAGACAACGCGCTCCGGTTACTGATAAGCGTATTCTCCATCTGCGGGATCACCTGCCGCTTGGCAAGCAGTACCGCTTTTTTCCGCTGCAGCTCCAGCGGGCTGATGATCCGCTTTTCCGCCAGCAGCCGGTACTTTTCATACTCCGCTTCCGCGAGGGCCAGCTCATCTTTCTGCAGTTTGTAGATCTCTTCTGTACGGGCGTTCTGATCGTTTACATACTGCACCTCGTTCTGTATGAAGTGTTTCCGCTTCTGTAATATTCCCTCTCTGTTGACTGCCTTATAGTTGAGATAAGCCGTATAGAAATTCTGATAGCTGCCCTGCAATTCTCCGAGGTCCAGCTCTGTGGGGGCCACAAGATCTGTGAGGTCCTGCATGGTGGTGCCGTTGTTGCGTATTTCTTTCAGCCGGCTCAGGATGTCGATGGCCTGCCGGTGCTCCGCGATACTTTCCACATAGGCGATGTCTGTGTTTTTCTCCACCCATTGCCCTTCCCGGGCCAGTATCTTCACGAGGTTGCCGTTCACCTTACTGACGAGCGCTTTGGGTGCATTACTGGTGTTAAATTTCATGGATACCTGTACCATTTCAGGGTAACGGATAAACACTGAAAGACCGATGATGAGCAACACCGTCAGCAACACGAAGGATATGCCCCTTTTCATGAGCCAGGATGGCGGCTTGGTGATGATCTCCTGGAGATCTTCTGAATGGATATCTGCTTCCGGGTAGTTTTGCTTTGCCATGATCTTAATTTCCCAGTTCCAGCTGGTTTTTTACCAGCTCAAAATATTTTCCGCGTTTAGCCGTCAGCTCCTGATGCGTACCTTGCTCTACGATATTGCCTTTCTCCAGCACGATGATGTTATCGGCATTTTTTACGGTGCTGAGGCGATGCGCCACCACAATCACCGTGCGCTGGTCAAAAAAACGGTCCAGCTTTTCCACGATGGCTTTTTCATTGTTGGCGTCCAGCGAATTGGTGGCTTCATCGAGAAAGATAAAGACGGGGGCTTTGTAAACGGCGCGGGCTATCATCAACCGCTGCCGCTGGCCCTGGCTGATGCCTTTTCCGGCCGTACCGATTTTGGTCGCCAGCCCGAAAGGCTCCCCGGCAATAAAATCTTCCATATTGGCGATATGCACCGCATGCTGCAGCCTGTCGGCGTCGGGGAACTCATCATTGATAGCGATATTTCGCTCTATCGTATCCGCATATACGTAGTTGTCCTGCAACACGGAGCCGCAACTATCTCTCCAGACACCAAAATCAATCTGGTCCAGCCGCTTTCCGCCTACCAGTATCTCGCCTTCTTCGGGGTTATAATAACGCAGCAGCAGTTTCAGGATGGTTGTCTTGCCGCTGCCGCTGGCGCCTACGATGGCCGTAGTTTTACCCGCAGGGAAGGTTAGATTCAGCTTAGTAAATACCGGTTCATTGCCTGCACCATAATAGCGGAAGGTGACATTGCGCAGCTCTATGGATGCATCGTTGGGCAGTTTGGTCAGGTAGTCCTTTCGGATATCCACTTCTTCTTCCGTCTCGTAGATTTCATTGAGGCGTTCAAGACTTATTTTTGCATCCTGGTAAGACTGCAGGAAGCTCAACAACGACTCTACCGGGTTACTGACCATGCCTACGATATACTGGACCGCCATCATGCCTCCCAGGGTAATTTCACCGTCGATCACCGCTTTGGCCGATATGTAGGTGATGAGGATGCCTTTCGCCTGGTTGATGGCCATCGATCCGACAGACTGGTACTGAGACAACGCCAGGCTCTGTACCCGGAAACGGAACAGTTTGGCCTGCAACGTCTCCCATCCCCAGCGTCTCCGCTTTTCGGCGTTGTTCAGTTTGATGTCCTGCATGCTCTGTATCATCTCCACCATGTAAGTCTGGTTTTCGGAAGATATCTTAAACCGCTTGTTGTCCAGCTCCCGCCGGTACCGCATAAAGGCCAGTATCCACGCGGTATACAGCGCGGTGGATATGATAAAGACCAGGAAAATGGTTTTATTGTAGATGATCAGCAGGCTGCCGAAAATGAGCATGTTCACCAGTGAAAAAAGGGTATTCAGCGTACTGCCGGTCAGAAACGCCTCGATGCGTTGCTGATCGGCCATGCGCTGCATAATGTCGCCATGCGTTTTGAGGTCGAAGAACCCCATCGGCAGTTTCATGATCTTGATCAGCAGATCTGTCAGGATGGAGATATTGACCCGGGTACTGATATGCAGCATGATCCATGAGCGGATGAAAGATACTGCAGTACTGCCCACAAAAAGCATCAGCTGCGCAATCAGGATGAGGTTAATAAAGCTGATGTTTTTTGTATTGATACCGATATCCACTACCGACTGCGCCAGGAAAGGCGCTATCAGCGACAACAGGGTGCCAAGCACCATTCCCAGTATCAGTTGCAGGAATAAACGCCGGTATTTATAGAAATAGGTAAATACCTTGTTCCACCCTAAAGCCCGGACAGGCTCATCTTCATCGATCTGGTAAAAATCAGGGCCGGGACTGAGTATCAGCGTGAGCCCGTCATGCTGGTCTTTCACAGAGAACCAATGTGCTTTGAACTCCCGCTCATCGTAGGAAACCAGTCCGCCGGCCGGATCGGAGATATAATATTTACCTTTCTTAATCTTGTATAGTACCACAAAGTGCTTCTGGTCCCAGTGGAGGATACAGGGCAGCTCTATCTGGCTCAGCTGTTCCAGGTTCAGGCGTGCGCCCAGCGTACGGAATCCCAGCTTTTCAGCGGCTTCAGAGATGCCCAGCAGGTTAACGCCGTTTTTTGTTGTCTGACAGAGCTTCCGTATTTTATGGATGGACACCAGCTGTCCGTAGTATTTGAATATAATACGCAGACAGGTGGCGCCGCAGTCCATCATGTCCATTTGCTTGTAATATGGGAAACGTTTCAGCATGTTTTTACTTGTCTCACTTCAGGCCTGTCCTGTTTCAAACTTCCGTTACTATCGCCACTCTGCCCGGGACCAGCGCAAACGTCCGGCCGGCACGGACAGATGCGTTATCTCAGGCCGTTCTGCAGCCGTTTGAAACACACTTGTGCGTGCTATATAGTGTCTCCGGTAATCCGCTGTTGGTAAAGTTGACTTTCAGGTTTTCCGGCAAAAAAGGACAGATATTAAAGAGATCATGCTCTTTCCTGTGGGCAAACATCATCAATAGGGTCATAGTAACGGGACAAAATAATTTTTCTCAATATAAAAAACTTTTTATTCTAAATTCGTTTTTACTTAACAAATAAATAACATGAAAAATTCCTAAGTGGTTATTTCGCTGAAACCTATGCCCTTACTAAGTTGACAGCGAAATATTTTCCCCGGACACCTATAGAAAAACACCCTGTTACCACCCTTAAAAGAAGAAGAATTTAATGCTGAACATAAATAATGTGAACAGATGCGAAACGCCCTTTTGTTAACCTTCCTTGGCTGTGTTATCAACAGCGCTGCTGTGTGTCAGGCAAAACTGAACCTGGACCAGTCCTTTTCCTTATTGCTGACACAAAATGAAGACGTACGCCAGGCCAACATCACGGTATTGCTTGCCAGGGTGGAGGTGAAGGACGCCCGTAACGGCTTTCTTCCCACGCTGTCTTTCGGTGCAGGCCACACTTATAATCTCGGGCTTGCCTTTGACCAGATCGCCGGGCAGCTGGTGACCGGCAATAAATGGACGAATACCGCCAATGCGAATATCAGTACGCGCGCCACGGTGTTCCAGGGATTCAGCCAGATCAGTAAACTCAAACAGTCTTTACTGAGCCTGGAAAGCAGGGAACTGCAAAAAAACCAGCTTAGTCAGTCGCTTAAACTGGAACTGCTGTCCAGGTATTTCGATGCCACGGCCAGCCGGTCGCTGTATGAAGTCAACCTGAAACAATTACATTTTGCGCAACAACAACTGGAAGAAGAACGCACCAAATATGAACTGGAGACCAACACGCTGGTGGATGTAACGCAGGCAGAAAGCCAGGTAGCCAACAATGAGCTAAACAGCATTGTCAGTAATACGGCGTACAACAGCAGCCTTATTTCTCTCAAACAAATGCTGGGAATACCGTTGACCGACTCCGTATTCCTGGAAACACCCAACCTGGAAATAACGGCGCCGGGCGGGCAGCCGTCCGCTGGTACGCCGGCACAGGACCCGGCCGTCAAACTGGCCGAACTGTCCGTTCGTCAGTCCGCTTTGAATTTAAAATATGCGAAAGCGCCCTATTACCCTACGCTGAGTTTCTTCGGTGCATACGGCACCAATTATTCTTCTGTTCGCAGGGATTTCGGAAGCGATCATTACATGCCTTTCTGGACGCAGGCCGACCAGAACAGGTCCCTGAATTTCGGTTTATCGCTCTCCGTGCCTGTCTTCGACGGCTTTAAAACGCGCAATAACATCAGCAAATTAAAACTAGACCTGGAAAACAAACAATCTGCGCTGAATAAAGTAAAAACAGAGCGTGAGAAGGTGCTGTTACTCGCTATACAGGAATATCAGAAATCAGTGAAGGAATACCAGGTATTGCAGGTGCAGCATCATGCGCTGGAAAAAAATTTTTACGCCATGAAAGAACGGTATGACATTGGTGAGACCAGCGCGATGGAATACAATAAAGCACTGCTGGATTATAATGTGGCGGAAATCAATGTGATCAAAGCTAAATACACGCTGATGTATAATACGGAAGTCATCAGGGTGTTAAAAGGAGAAAGGTAATTTAACTAAAAACGGGGCTGTATTGCTACAGCCCCGTTTTTATGCAGAAGAATTTTACTTCTTGGCCGCTTTCAGGCTAAAACCGATTTCAACATCTTTGCTGATCATCCAGTTTTCAGGGCTGCCTTCTGTTTTGTAGTTGATTCCCCAGGCAGATCTGTCGATCACAAACTTCGCGTTGGCAACAACGTCGTTTGCACCTACGGTAACCTGTGCAGGGAAAGTAATGTTCAGGGTGCTGTCTTTCAGGGTCAGGTTGCCGCTGATAAGATTAGTGGCGCCCGGAAGCAGGCTTTTCTGTTTGGTGCTGTCGTAAGGAGCTACCCCGGTGATCACGAATTTTGCGGACGGATACTTCGCCACGTCAAAAAAGTCACCGCTTTTCAGATGGCCTTCCAGGTCGGCGGCTTTCTTTTCCGGCTCAGTAATAGAGGCAGGGTCTACTGCCAGCGCATTCAGGTCAACATTAAAGCTGCCGCTGCTGATAGCGCCGTTTTCTACATTGAGCGTACCATCGGTTACTTTGATAGTACCAAAACGCGGAGCAAATCCACCTTTGTGGGTGGCGCGCCATTGAACGGCAGTTGTAGCAGTGTCAATTACATAGGCTGCGCCGGTGGCCACAGCCGCTTCTTTTTTTTCTTCCGTTTTTGCCTGGTCGGTAGAAGCGCCGCCACCACAGGCAGCCAGCGTCAGCAGCAAGACAATTGCAGGTACTGTTTGTTTCATAAATAAATTAAGTTAAAACTATAAACGCCTCAATTTAATTGATTAGATTCAAATAGCAGCCAAATACATCGAAAAATATCAATATCTAACAATTTCATTACATTCTGTTCCTGTAAACCCCATGGATGCATCCACAGTTTGCCAGGGCAGCGCTCTGCGGATTATGACTATATTCGCGCCGAACATATCATAGTTATGGATGAGATAACAGCTTTCCTGCAGGCAAAGGCCGGCCCCTCTTTTCAGCCGGATGACCCGGAGTGGGCCGGTCTTATCGATAGCGCCGAGGTCCGCACCTATAAAAAGAACGCCATCATTCTCAAAAGGGGCAAACGCAGCGAAGAAGTATTGCTGACAGCAGCGGGCATCGTGGCCTCCGAATTCAGCGTGGAAGACAAAACCGTTATCGGCCGTTTCTTTCTCCCCGGTACCTTATGCACCAATTTTGACAGCCTGCTGACGCAGGTCCCTTCCCGGTTCCAGATCATCAGTATCACCCCATGCACCGTCATCAGCATTCCCGCCGTTGAATTTTTGCGGCATTATTACCGGAGCAACGGTCCCGGCGTACTGTTCAGAAAAATGATACTGGAGATCATGGCGGAAGACATCTGGCTGACGGATATGAAACTTCTCTACAGCAAAGAAGAAATGGTACATCAGCTGCGGGAACACTACCCCGATATTATCCGGCTGGTACCTTACAAATACATCGCTATGTACCTCGGCATCACCGCGGAAGCCTACAGCCGCATACTTAAAAAAAGCCGGTATAAAACTTAACGCTGATCAAGTTTTTCAATCTCCCGTCAGGTCTACATTTGAGCTGTCAACATTCATCATTCCCTAAAAAGAAGAGCATATGAAAAAAAGTACAGCCCTGGAAAAAGAACTGTTTACGGATATTGATCAGCTGCTGTCTGCCAGGCCGATGCTGCTGGAGACGGGCATCCGCCGGTTGTCCAACGGCATGCTGCAGGTGTCTGTCAGGACAGACCTTCATGGTTGCAGCGGCCGTATGGTAAACTGGTGGTTTACTTTTTTCGAGACCACGCAGCATATCAAATGGTGGCATCCGCATGACCATGTGTTACACGGCGGCTGGGACCAGCACTGGAAACAGAACGAAAATTACATCGGTGCTACGATCCATGCCACCGAGTCGCTGGGCAGTATTCCGCCGGTACCTGCCACGATCAGGTTCCATCATCCGGCGGAGGTGTTCAACCCGCATCTGCTGGAAGTGGCCTATGCCCGCAACGAGGTCTCTGCCGCCGTATATGCCCGCATCGGCTTTGGGAAAGACACCCCACTGGATGCCGATGGCGATCCGCTGGACGGGTATATGTTCCATATTCTGCGCGATACGCCATGGGGTTGCGTGCTGCGGAGCCGTTTTTATCTCGGCGCCGCTGCCCCGGATGCGCAACATGCCGTTCCTGACGAAACAGGCTTACAGCTGATGGTGCATTGTTATTCTGAATTCAGTTACCTCTCCCGCTTCCTGCCGTCACTGTATTATGCAGAAAACAAAAACGGCGACAAAGCTCCGCTTCCCTGGTAGCCTTCCTTTCATGCTTACATAATACTTATGCAGAAACTGTCTGTAGCAGGCACCACTACCCTCCTGCTGACCAGCTGCCTTACCATTATGGTGGGCACAGCCATCGCGCCATCGCTCCATCTCATAGCACCTCAGTTACATATGGGTGCTATGGGCAGCTGGCTGATCACCCTGCCGTCGCTGGGTGTGGTAGTGTTCTCTCCCTTCACCGGTGTTTTTATAGACCGGAGAGGTGCCTATACCGTTATGCAGGCGGGACTTGCAGGCTACGGCCTGCTGGGCATTGCGGCCATATTTCCTCTTCCGCCGTTGCTGATACTTTGTATACGCTTTTTGCTGGGCGGCGCCACCGCGGCCATCATGTCTGCCGGCACCGCGCTGCTGGCCATCCATTTCCAGGGTACAGCGAGGTTAAAAATGATGGCCCTACAGGGAATGGCCATTGAACTGGGCGGTGCATTCTTTCTTGTGGCAGGTGGCATGCTCGGTGATATCGATTGGCGGTTGCCCTTCTGTATCTACCTGCTGGCATGGGTATTATGGCTGCTGCTCGCAGGCTGCGTGCCTAAGCGCCCGCAGCCCGGGATTACAGCGGATTCCGGCAGCCTGCCGGCAACAACGGAGCTGTATCCGGTCGTAGCCGGAGCGGCAGCCGCTATGTTACTATTCTTCACCTGTATCCTTGAGTTGCCGGGGTTACTGCATCAGCGTGTGCAGTTCAGCGCCACGCAGACCGGCTGTTATATGGGCGCTATCTCTCTCCTGGCGGTAATGGCAGCCGGCTGTCTAACGGTAACGGTAAAACGTATTTCAGAACGTTTGACGCTCGCCACCGGCTTTGCCCTCCTGGCCGCGGGCAACCTGTTGCTGAACAGCGCCGGTCAGCCCGCGCCGCTGCTGCTGGCAGCCGTATGTCTTGGCGGCGGTTTTGGATTCACCATACCGCTGTTAAATCATATGACCGTCAGCATGAGTACCGCCGCAAACCGGGGCGCCAGCCTGGGATATTATGCCATGGCCGTTTTCGGCGGGCAGTTCCTGGCCGTCTTCATCGTGATGTTGCCGCACCTGTTTCTGTTCACCGGCATCGGCGGACTTATCATCTCCCTGATGATCATCCTGTCAACAAAAATTAAACACTCCTGAAATATTTTTTATGAAACCAGAAGAAGCAAATCAACTCCTGCAGCCCGGCTACCTGCCTTTTGAAGCCGGCTACCAAAGGCTGGACAATGGCATGCTGCTTGTCGCCGCCCGCAGCAGCCTCCTAAACGTAAAAGGCCATATGATAGACTGGTGGTTCAGCTATGTCCACACCACCGAACAATACAAACAATGGCATCCGGAAGACCATGTGTTCAGCGACTGGATCGGAGAGCGCGGCACCGGCAGGTATATCGGCGGCACCCACATCGCCTATGAGCGCCTGGGCGGCGAGACCGTACACAGGCTGAAAATCAATTTCCTTCCGCCTTCCGAACTGCTGGACACCGACCGTTTTGCCGCCGCCGGCGTAAGCACTGCGGTACATGCACGCCTGGGGGAAGCCGGCGCTCCGGGATGGACGGCCAAAATGGTCCACTTCGTCCGTGATACGTCCTACGGATGTGAAATGAGAAGCCGCTTCTGGCTCGGCTGCTTCGCCGGTAACAACCTGCAAAATGACTACGAAACACGGGTACGCATATACCCTGACGAAATAGGGAAAGGACTGCAGCAACATTGCCATGAAGAAATGAGCATCCTCGGACAGTTTCTGCCGGAGCTGTACAGGGCGCATCATCAATAAGTGACAGCGCTGCCGGCAGCGCTGTCGAAAGATCTCGTGCAACTGGTGATGATTGCCTCTCCTATGGCCCAATAGATCATCCGGCACCTGAATAAGACCGCTGCCAGCGGTCTTATTCAGGTCTCAGCGCACTAACGGTACCGGCTACCCCTTCTTCCTGCTGATCATCCTGCCCAGCTCTTTGCCGGCTTTGGAATAGGCTACGCCAATGCGGGGGCCGGTGGCAAACTGCCCTTTTCCGGCTCTCACATCGTCCATGATGATCTTGCAGATAGATTTTTTCATGTTGTCTTTATCGAACACCTCCACATCCAGGTTCACGCCCGCTTTATGGGAAGAGATACCGACATTGTACCCGGGCTCGATGAATTTGGTGGTGACCACCATAATGTATTTAGTGGCAGCCGTGCTGTCGTCCGTCAGTTTTATATCTGCGGATTGGGTGAAAGACTCTTTGAACTGCGGCTCGTAGTATTTTTTCCGGTCGCCAAGCCATGCTTCCTCCCAGGCTACGCCCGAACCGGGTTCTTTAGCTTCTTTTTCCGCTTTTTTCCTTTTGATGTAGTTGGCTTCTCTGCCTTCTTCGCCGACCACCAGTTTGTTGTACATAAAACGGACCTGCATGTCCGTAACGTCTTTCAGGAAATCCAGTTTGCCTTTAACCAGGTCCTGGGCTTTCAGGAGGCCCGGGGCCAGAACAGCCGCCATCATCAGCAGCAGGGGAATAACTTTTTTCATACAGTTACAGGGATTATTTTCCTAAAGATATAAAAATTTATCTTCAGGCTATCCGGTATATAACAAGCCCTCTTAACATTCCTTTATACCTATCCGTTAGCAATGTGTTAAAGCTGTAAGTCCGTTTAATTTTTTAAGCATATCCGCAGTCCAAGAAGTGTACTTAAACCAAAAAACGATGAAACGGATCTTCTTACTGGTTTTCTTACTCGCAGCAGTAATCACCAGTGCTTCAGCAAACGTACCCGGCGGACACTTCAGGGGAGGTTACGGCCACACCGTCATTGTTCATGGTGGTTTCTACAGCCCCTTTTACGCCCCATTCGGATACTATTACGGCTACCCTTATTATACCGCGCCTTATGTGCCTACCAAACTGGACATACAGATTACCGGTATTAAAAATGATTACGCCGACAAGATAAAATCTGTGAAGCTGGACAACAGCCTTACCCGGCAGGAAAAACGGGAACAGATCAGGGAATTTAAACGCGACAGGAACCTTGACATCCTGAATGCGCAAAGAGACTACTACAAATCCTAAAAAAACCAAACCGCCCGGGGGCTTTCCGGGCGGTTTTCGTATATGGTCAAACGTATGTTCAGACTTTCAGCGATCCTCTGAACCCTCGCACGGCATAATAGGAAGAAGCGCCATTGTGATAGGTGAAAACATGGTCGTAACGGCGGTCACAAAACAGCGCGCCGCCAAGCTTTCTGATCGCTGGCGGTGTTTCCACCCAGCTGGATGTTTTAAGGTCAAATTTTCCCAGCTGCTGTAATTCCCGGTATTGTTCTTCGGTCAACAGGGTGATGCCAATAGCCGCCGCCATGTCTACCGCATTATCTGCCGGCTTATGTTCTTTCCTGGATTCCAGCGCTTCCCTGTCATAGCAGACGTTACGGCGCCCTGCCGGCGTTTCCGCCGAGCAGTCATAAAAAATGTACTCACCGGCCTTTTTGTCGAATCCCACTACATCCGGTTCGCCGCCGGTTTCCTCCATAATATGCAGCGTCCATAGTTTGTCGGCCGCTGCTGTGAGCCTTGCTTCCACGTCGGCCCATTTCAGCCCTTTATGCCGGGGCATATTTTTCTCGAAACGTGTTTTCAATGTAACCAGCAGCGTGACCTGCTGTTCGGTTGATAATTTCTCTTTTTTGCTTTTACCCATAGTACAGCGTTTTGGATGATGAAGGATCACCACGTTGGGGAAGCGTGTCGTATCCGGTGAAAATAAGATCGTATGCCCAAAGATAACAAGCCTGCTAAAACCGGACAGATTTGTTTTAAAAACGAACAATATAGAAAATTCCATAAATCGTAATTGTTTATCTTTAAATAAATTAATTTGTGGCATATTATTCAGGCACGCATACTGACCGAACTGCTTTTTCATGTTAAAGAACTACTTCAAAACTGCCTGGCGCAGCCTTATCAACCATAAGGCGTACAGCGCGCTGAACATTTTCGGGCTGGCCATCGGAATGGCAGTAGCATTATTAATCGGATTATGGGTGTTCTATCAGTTTTCCTACGACCGGTTTTTGCCGGGATACCGGAATACCGCGCAGGTGATGTACAGGACACTGTACAACGGAGACATCCTCACACAAAGGTCTACCGCCTACCCCCTGGCAGAAGTACTGAAAAAAGAAGTTCCGGGCGTTCAATATGTGGCCCAAACGGATTGGACAGCCCCGCATGGGTTGGTGGCAAAAGAGAAAAAGCTGTATCTGAATGGCGTAACAGCCAGTCCCGACTTTTTGAACGTATTCAGCTACCCGCTACTACGGGGGAAACGGAGCGACGCGCTCAACGATATGCATTCCATTGTACTGACAGCATCCACCGCGAAGTCGCTCTTCGGAGAAGCAGATCCCATCAACCAGATAGTACGCCTGGATAATCAGATCGATTTAAAAGTGACCGCTATATTGCAGGACGTTCCGGCTAATTCCACTTTTCAGTTTCACTACATCATACCGCTGGACTATGGGCTGAAAATACAGCAATGGGGCACCCGGTGGGGCAATAACAACATTCAGACGTTTGTATCCCTCGGTCCGCACGCTTCCTTTGACCAGGTATCTGCCAATATGAAAACGTTGCTGAAAAAATACAGTGTGGAGGAATACCGTATTACCAAAGCGGAGGTATTTATGCAACCGATGAAACAATGGCACCTGCAGGCCGATTTTAAAAACGGCGTTGTGTCCGGCGGGCTGCTGGACTATGTGAAGATGTTCAGCCTTATCGGGCTACTGGTGTTATTGATTGCCTGTATCAACTTTATGAACCTCTCCACGGCGCGGTCAGAAAAAAGGGCACGGGAAGTGGGCATACGAAAAGCGGTCGGTTCTCATCGCAAGGATCTCATCTTCCAGTTCCTGATAGAATCGTTGATGATCACATTGTTCTCCTTTGTGTTGTCGCTGCTGCTGGTACAGCTATCGCTGCCTGCTTTCAACAGCCTCACCGGTTCAGCGATCCGTGTTCCCTACGACAATGCTGTGTTTTGGTGCATCCTCGCAGCCTACGTGCTTTTAACGGCCTTGCTGGCGGGAGGAAGACCGGCCTTCTACCTCTCATCCTTCCAGCCCGTAAAAGTGCTGAAAGGAAGCGTTCACACCGGCAAGGCGGCCACGCTGCCCAGAAAAGCGCTGGTAATACTGCAATTCACCTGTTCCGTCGCGCTCATGATCAGCACGATCGTGATCTATCAACAGATACAACACGCTAAAGACAGGCCCACCGGCTACAATGCGCAACGCCTCCTCATGACTGACAACAGTCCGGACATGAACCGTAACTATGAAGCGCTGAAGAATGCGTTGCTACAGACCGGCGTGGTGTCCAGCGTTACAAAGTCTTCCAGTCCGGTTACCGGCATATGGGTCACCAACAACATCAGGGAGTGGCAGGGCAAACAACCCGGCGAATCGATGGAGCTTGGCACCACAGCCGTTTCCGACGCCGACTATTTCAAAACCATGGGAATGGAGATCATCGCCGGAAGGAACTTCACCGGCGTCCGCAGCGCCGATTCCGCTTGTATGGTCCTGAATGAAACAGCTGTCAGACGTATGCGCCTGAAGGACCCTGTCGGCCAGACCATACGCTGGAACCAGCCGGAACTGACCATGAAAGTGATCGGTGTCGTCAAAGACGCATTGATGGGTTCTCCTTATTCATCGGTGCCACCGTGTATGTTCCTTTATAATCCTGACTGGGCCAACGTTATCACTTACCGCCTCGAAGCGGGTGTCCCTACTGCCAAAGCACTGGCTGCGCTGACGCCCGTTTTCAACAAATACAACCCGTTCTATTCCTACAAATACCAATTTGTGAACGATGCGTACGCCGATAAATTCAGGTTTGAAACACTGGTAGGCAATCTGGCCGGAGTGTTTGCTGCGCTGGCCATCTTCATCTCCTGCCTCGGCCTCTTCGGGCTGGCGGCTTATATGGCCGAACAACGCACAAAAGAAATCGGCATCCGGAAAGTACTGGGCGCTTCCATCTCGCAGGTATGGCTGTTGTTATCCAAAGATTTTGTGGCCCTCGTAATGCTGAGTTGCATTATGGCCGCCCCGGTGACCTGGTACCTGCTGCAGCGGTGGCTGCAACAATATGAATACCGGATCAATATCGGCGCCGGCGTATGGCTTACGACAGCACTGATGGCCATCGTCATTACCATCGTCACCGTGAGTTTTCAGTCCGTCAGGGCTGCATTGGCCAATCCGGTGAAAAGCCTGCGCGCAGAGTAAAAATAGTCCTCCCCTTCATTCAGGAACAGGTCCATTTTTCCCGCGGATGGCTTATAAGCGGACAATTCCTTATATTCAGCCCTTCATTAAAACACTTTCATCCGCCATGGACCAATATCTGATTGAACTGATCGACCGCATGAACGACAGAAGCGACTACCCTCTTCCGGCAGGCGTAAGCAGCAGCACAACGATCTCCTGGGCAGCGCTCAGAGAAGCCGAAAAGCTCGACAACATCACCTATATACCACAGCTGATCGCTTTCATCAATGCTGAAAAAAATACGGACCGGCGCAAGAGCGGTTATTTCATCCTCGGACATATTGCTGAAAATACCAACAACCGGGAAGCGATGGAGTTTCTTATCTCCCGGATACCAAAAGAAAAAGACAAATATCTGTTGTCCTCCATACTGGACCAAATCGCGTATCTCGAAAAGCCGGCCGGCACCGACCTCACTGTACTCATCCAGGCGGTAAAAAGCAATGCCTGGCAGATCAGGCAAAGCGCGATCAAAGCGCTGGCCCGCTCCGCGGAGAAAACGGCAGAAGCAACACTGCTGGAGGTCATCAGCAACAGCAAAAGCGAATACGACCTGATATATGCCAACACGGCCCTGTCCACCTCCGGCTCTGCTGCAAGCCTGCCGGCGCTGGTAAAACTACTGGACCATAAAAAACAGGATGTCACCGGTACCGCGCTGAGCGCCATCCTCAAGTTGAGCGACGCTTCTTACCTCGATCTTTTCCGTGCACAGCTGGAACAGGGAAAAAACAAATTTACCGCCTTGTACGGCGTGGTTAAATATGGCGATGAACAGGTAGTGCCCGACCTGGTCCGGCGGGTGAAGCAGCTGGTAGCCAAACAGCGCGCCATCGAAGCTATCAGCACCGGTGGTAAAACAGAAATTATCGTTGCCCTTGAATTCCTGGTACAGCATGTTGCCGGTAATCCGGAAATCAAAAAACTCTACGAACTACTAAGCGGCAAAAAGAACGGATTGCTCTGGGACAGAGAAAAGGAATGGTTACAAACTTTCCAACATCATTTTAAATAACGCTTACGCCGGTTGATAAGTATGTGCGACCACTCCTCCGGGGAAAGCCTTTATACCTACCAGCTTCAGGTCAAGCGGCTTTGAAAGTCCGTTGAATATCGGCAGCCCGGTACCTAAAGCGGCAGGATGTGTCATAAGGTGGTATTCATCGATCAGGCCCGTCTCGATCAGGCTCCGCATGAACCCGGCGCCGCCATGCGCCAGGATAGGCTTTCCCGGTTCAGCTTTGAGCGCCCTGATACCTTCAGCAAGATCGCCGTCAAACACACGCGCCTCTGCCCAGGTAGCTGCAGCAGGCGAAAGCTCCGTGCTGGTGGGAAGCCCATTTTCCGCATTATACTTTCGGGTGCTTTCCACCGCAGTCGTTGTGAGTGCCGGATCAAAACCTGCAAATCCTTTCCGGGTAAAGAGCGCCTTGGGTATCTCGTTCATCGGCGCTGCCAGAGGCATGGGTGAAGTGGGCCAGTAAGACGCCATGTCCTGGAACGTCCTGCTGCCCATAATATGTAATCCGGCAGACCGGCAAAGGTCCACCAACCATGCCCTTGAGGCTTCATCAGAAGATTTGAAGATCCAGTCTACTTTGCCATCGGCGGTACCAACAAAGCCGTCTACAGAGAGAGACATCTTCATCATTAATTTACGCATGATCAAAAGATTTTGTTTCCCAAAAGTAAGACGCGCCTTTCAAACATACGTGGGGGTAAAGCGACAATAGAAGGGTTGATTCCGCCATTACTACTGATGCATCGGCCAGGAAGGGATTTGAATACATACCGTGGCTGGTGAGGAACTATTCCCTCACCGCCGTTTTATCCTGTAAGATCATTTTCGCGATTTCGTCTTTGCGTTTGAAGCTAACGCCTCTGTGGTCCTGTATATACCGGATGATATCGCGGGCTGCTTTTACCATCTGCGGCGTGCCGCCGATACGGTCATGGAAGCTGATGGACATCTGCCGGCGGCGTTGCGCGCTCTCTGCATACAGTTGGTCAAATTCCATCTTCACCTGTTCAACAAACTGACCGGCTGAGAAATTCTTTCCTTCAATCAGCAGGATATCATTGCAGCGCAACGTGTAAGGCACTACGGCAAAGTCGTGTTGGTTCACCTGTATTACAAAAGGTTCATCTCTGCTGAGGTCATCGATATGATAAATAAAACCCAGCTCCTGTAATATCTTCAGGGTATTCTCTCCCCGGCGCAACCAGTTGGCGTTATAGCCGACCGGCATTACGCCCGTCACCTTTTCTACCGCGTCGGCTCCGTCTTTAATGAACTTCTTCTCCGCTTCGTAGGAGAGATTGTACTGCGAACTCCAGTTCATGCCGTGGGCAGCCGCTTCATGGCCGCGGCGCACGATCTCCTTCGCCAGCTCCGGATGATTCAGCACGGCGGTGCCTACCATGTGGGAAGTCACTTTGATGCCCAGCTGGTCCCAGTTGTCCAGCATCCTGGGAATACCTTCCTTATAACCATACTGGTACCAGGTGGATGCCGGCAGATCGCGGTAGCCCTGCTGCATGTTTTGCGGAAAAGGACTTTCTGCATTGTCCGGCTGACCGCCGGCTTCAAACTGCATGGATACGGACACCACCAGCCGGGAACCATCTGCCCACCGGGAAGTATTATCGATGGTTTTCGTTTGCTGACCGTTAGCCCAGAGATGGGTAAAGGGTAAAACGCCGAGTGCGCCTGCGGCGCTTGTTTGTTTAATAAATGTTCTGCGGGTGCTCATACATTCGGGCTGTTTATAACCACAAATGTCGGCTGCCGGCAAGCTATTTTTTTTGTACTTCTGATTGAAAAATCAGTAAAAGTAAAAGACAGGCTTGCCGCCACGCATTTACTGCTTATGTTCGGCAGCCACCACCGGCACCCGCATATGCGTGCTGACCCCTACCCTGGTCAGGGCGTTGATGGAGAGAATTGCTGTGATCAGATATGCAATATATGTTTCGTCAAAATGATGCAAAGCCAGCTGATACGTTTCTTCGCTCAGCCCATGCTGATGGATCAGCGTAATCTCTTCTGTCATGGCCAATATTACTTTTTCTTCATCGCTGAAGAGTCCGGCCTCGCGCCAACCGCTTAATACGAACAACCGCTGCAGCGACTCGCCATGCTGCAACGCGGTACGGTTATGCATATCCATACAATAAGCGCAGCCGTTGATTTGCGCAGTACGTATATCGATCAGGTCCTTATGGGATTTTTTCAGCGGGCTGGCGGACAGAAACGTATCCATAGCCAATATGGCTTTATATCCTTCGGGAATCAGTTTTTTCATGTTGAGACGTTGACTCATGGCTGTTATTTTTTGTTACTTCACAAAAATACAACGCCTTCTTCCGGCAAAACTTAAACCCGTTTAAGAAATACGTCTGGCCCTCAGTTCGCTGAGATATTCGGGCGTAAGGCCCAGGTAAGACGCCAGCAGGTGTTGCGGCACCCGTTGTGCGAACTCAGGGAAATTGCGGCTGAAATGAAGATATAGCTCTTCCTTGGAATAGTCGCCCTGGTAACGGGTCCGGTACTGCGCCGCGGCATGTGCCTTTTGATGTACCAGCCGGAAATAACGTTCCATCTTCGGAAAACGTGCCAGCATCGTTTCGCGGTCAGCCACGCTGATAGCCAGCACTTCAGATGTTTCTACCGCCTGAATGCAGAATTCGGAAGGTATCTGTAATTGCAGCGAAGTATAGTCGGCTATCCACCAGTTTTCAATGGCAAACTGAATGGTTTTCTCCACGCCTTTATTGTTGACGAAAAATAACCGCAGGCACCCTTTCACCACAAAGTAATCGTACCTGCAGACTTTCCCTTCTTCCAGCAAGCGGACCTTTTTCGCGGGGGTAACGGTCTCAAAAAAAGAGAGGATGGCCGTCAGTTCCTCTTCACTGACATCCACCAGTTTCCGGACGTGTTGTTTAAATACTACAGACATGGTCCTTCAAAAATACCACAAAATCTGCAAAAGCCTTATCTTCCGGACATGATGACATCAGGAACACCGGCGCTGGCCTGGCGGTCGCTATGGGGATTATCCATAGGGGATGCTTTCGGTGAAACATTTTTCGGCAAAGAGGCGGAAGTCCTTGAAAGGATGGCCAACAGAACCCTGCAACCAGGCGATTGGCTATTTACCGATGATACCGTACAAGGTATTGGCGTATTCCGGACTTTGTCCGCCTGTGGTACTATTGATCAGGACTACCTCGCCCAGGCGCTGGCCTGTAATTACCTGCTCGATGACTACCGCGGATATGGCGGCACTGCCCATTCCATCATGAAAAGCATTGCCGCGGGAGAATCGTGGCAAACCGTAAGCTGTGCGGTATTTGATGGGATGGGCTCTGCGGGTAACGGTGCTGCGATGCGTTCAGGGCCTATAGGCGCCTGGTTTGCCGGCGACCCGGTCACCGTAGTGGCACAGGCCAGGCTGGCAGCAGAAGTCACCCATGCACATCCGGAGGCCATCGCAGGCGCCATTGCAGTAGCGTTAGCCGCCTGCTGTTGCGCCACAGCCCGGACACAGGACACGACCCTTTCGTCTTCCGTATTCTTCGATTTTATTATCCATCATCTGCCCGAAAGCGATATCAAATATAAAATCCGGAAAGCCGCTACATTGCCCGTCAGCTACGATATACGGACCATCGTGTCCGTACTGGGCAATGGCACGCTGCTGACGGCGGCAGACACAGTTCCTTTCGCACTCTGGTGCGCGGCACATCATCACGAACACTTCGAAAATGCGCTGTGGACAGCTGTCAGCGGCCTGGGAGACCGCGACACCATCGCTGCCATTGTTGGCAGCATCACCGTATTATACGCAACAGATGATACTATTCCCACAGTATGGGCGGAACGCACGGAGAAAATAGAGACCTCGCCGTTTTTTAACAGTGATTATCAAAACGCGCCATAACGCATACCGCCGTCCACCGTCACTGAGGTACCGGTCACATACTTCGCTCTTGGCGACGCCAGGAAGGTGACCATATCGGCTATGTCCTCTGTTTCCCCGAAATCACCCAGAGGTATTTCTTTTGATGCAAACTGTTGCCTTGCCTCTCCCTGGAAAAACGGACGGATATTCTCTGTATCGATCAGCCCCGGCTGCAGGTTCACCACCCGGATACCATATTTACCCAGCTCACCGGCCAGCTGCTTGGCCCATACCACTACCGCAGCTTTGGCCACAGAGGAGGCATTGATGGTCCGCAGTTCAAAAGTGCTGGTCACATTGATGATAACACCCTGGCGGCGTTCGATCATCGCCGGCAGGAACTGTTGTGTCAACTGCCGTAGCCGGTCAAAATGCAGCATAAAAGAAGCATCCCAGTCTTCATCTGCTCCGATAACGTCCAGCGGCACGCTTCTGCCGGCATTGTTGACCAGGATATCCACCTGTCCCAAACCAGCCCATGCGGCGGCAGCGATTTTCTCTGTTGCGTCAGCGGCCATAAAATCCTGCGACAGCACCACCGGTTCCACACCTCCTGCCGCCACCACCTCCTCCCGGAGGCTGTTCAATAAATCATCGTTTCTGCCGATAGCCAGTACTTTTACGCCTTCTGCTGCCAGTTCTTTGGTAATAGCACGGCCCATACCCTGACTGGCACCTGTTACGACCGCTGTTTTTCCTTTTAAAAAGAGATCCATGACTGTTGCTTTAAATTTCTTTGTAAAAGTAGCGGGCAACGGTTAATTTTAGGTAGTATACAGTCAATTGTATGGTACATACAAATATGTAAGTAATGGGAACCAGAAAGCAAAACTCTACCTATAGCCGCAATGAAAAATGCATCATCGATTGCGATCTTACCTTCGCCGTTTACCTGCTGGGCGGCCGATGGAAACTCCTGATACTCGATAAGCTCGCGAAACGCAAAATGCGCTTCAGCGAGCTCAAAAAAGAATTTTCGTATATCACTGAACGTATGCTCACGCTGCAGCTCCGGACGATGGAACAGGACGGACTGGTAAAACGGACCGTTTACGCTGAAGTACCGCCACGGGTAGAATACGAGCTGACAGAAACGGCACGTGAACTGGCCCCTATCTTAAGTCAACTCAGCGACTGGGGCGGCAAACAACGGAAAATAGCACAGCAGGGAACGGCGGTTAACTCTCCCACGTGATGTCGATGAGTTCGCGTTGTGCATCCCGGTTTACCACCAGCAGTTGATCTTCCGGCTCTCCGTCGATATAAATCGTATAGTCGAAAACAGCATAACTGGTAGTTCCGTATTTGCCATCCGGGTAAAAACCTACGCGGCATAATTGGAGTTTAGACAACAGGATGGCGGCCTTTTCTTCATCGGTCTCTGCCTCTCCTACTAAATCAGCCAGCTGCTCCTCCGGCAATTCTTCGATATAAAAACGGAAATACTTCTGCGTTTCGCCCTCACTCGTTTCAAAATCCTGTTGAAGCGCAGCCTTGTTCTTCACATCCAGCTGATCTATATCGCGCAACCATTCGGCCAGCATGGCCGCGTTGTCTGCATCGATACGGGTATGTTCAAAATTTAAGTCAAGGTTAATACCAGCTGTCGTGGTTATGCTGTAATACTCTTCCAGCTGCTCGCGATTGATTTCTCCGAAGTGGGGTAATGGATGTTGCATGTGTTGTTATTTATTATTTTAGATCGCAAATGTAACCCATTCAAACGGTATATTAATGATTAAAGAAACATCCACAGAATATATTGTGACTGGAAGCTTGGTGGCCAGGAATAAAATTATTCTTCGGCGCTGACTTTAATCATCTAAGAAATCCGCCTGATGACAGGAACTGTATACTATCAGCGTTATAGCTATCAATGTAAAAAAAGGCAGGGACGCATAAGATAACGATGTCACCAAAGGTACTTTTATTCCTCCGCTTTTCTTGCTATCTTTTGCCGCACAATTACAAGACTCCTATGCGTACACTCACTATCCTCGCGTTGCTGCTATGGCCTGTCCTCACTTTTTCACAACTGAAGAAAAAGCCGAATGCCCGTCTGCAGCAAAACCTGCAACAGATTGTCGATAAGTTTAAAGGCACCGCAGGCGTGTACGTACAACAGTTACAGACCGGCGAATGGGCAGCCATCAATGCGGACACCATCTTCCCCACTGCCAGCATCGTTAAAATCCCGTTGCTGGTGGGCCTGTTCGACAAACTGGAAAAAGGAGAACTGGGATACCACCAAACACTGATATACCGCGACTCTGCCAAAACCGGCGGCTCCGGACTAATGCAGTTTTTCAAAGACAGCTCCGAAACGGAGGTAAGTATACTGGCAGCGTTAATGATGGCTTACAGCGATAATACCACCTCGCTCTGGAACCAGCAGCTGGCCGGCGGTGGCGCCGCTGTCAACGCACTATTGGAAAAATACGGCTTAAAAGATACCCGCGTTAATTCCCGCACACCGGGACGTGAGGAAAACAGGAAAATATATGGCTGGGGACAGACAACGCCCCGTGAGATGGCTACCCTGGTCACTAAAATTTTCCGGGGAGAAGTGATCAGCCGCGCTTCCAGCGAACGGATGTACCGGCTGATGACCAAAGGATACTACGACGAACAGGCCCTCACCCAGGTCCCGCCCTATGTACAGGCCGCTGCCAAAACAGGTTCCGTCAACGAGTCACGCTCGGAAGTGGTGCTTGTCAACGCCCCCCACGGCGACTACGTTTTCTACATCGGCACCAAAAACATCAAAGACCAGCGTTGGGTGGCCGACAATGAGGCAGTCAACATGATCCGGGAAATTTCCGCCCTCCTCTGGAAACACTTTGAACCCAAAAGCAAATGGACACCCGTTTTCCGGACCGATAAATACTAAGAAATATTTAGAGAAAGTCCTGTAAATAACAACAGCCGTCCCGCTTTACGGAGACGGCTGTTGTCATTTTATACGATCGCCGGAACTTCCCGGAAGGTGTCCTTGTCTGCCTCGCACACCGAACAACAATAACTGTCCGGCAACTCCGCAAAGGGCGTCCCCGACGGCACCTGCTGTTCTTCGTCGCCCACCGCTTCATCGTAGACCGTCAGACAGGCCACGCACTGATGCACCTTCTTACCGCTGCCGGCAGGCGCCACCGGCAACTCCTGCGCTTTCACGAAATGCTGCAGCATGTCCGTCTCGCTTCGCTGTTCGTAAAACAACCTGCACAGCGACGTCACATAAGGTCCCAGCTGTTCTTTGGACACATCTTCGCGGTAAGGTATCAGCGAAGAAGAATTAGCGTTAAACCCCGCGGTATACAGGATGTCGTAACGCTGCATATATTTCAGCTTACTGCCATGGCGGCTGGCCCTCCTCCGGATCACGATATTACCGAACAGGCTCGTCTGCTCCTGTGTCCGGATACTGAAACACAGCCCGTAGGTACGCACATCCGCCACATCAAAATGACGGATGATATGACGTTTTAGTATCAGCCCGTCTTCGCCGTTGTCCTCCACCTGCCAGTTTAACTCGTTAGCGGCATGGCGCACATTAATACCGTACTTCCCCAGCAAATAATCCCAGAGATACCGGTGCCCGGGATCAATATTTTTGATCACCAGCGATTTCCAGGGAGTACTGTACAACTGCCCCGTACGGGTTTCCATACACAACCGGCACACCTCCTTTAAAAAAGGAACAGGAAAAGCTTCGTCCCTCCGGTAGATGCCCAGCCAGTAGCTGTTTTCATACTTATTAAAGCCTTCGTAGTAAGGCAGATGAAAAGCCGGCAGCTCCGGCTCTCCGTCCTTTTCCCGGAAAAGATAGGGCAGCTGCGCTTTAATATCCGCAAACACAGCAGCAGGCGACTGCCCCCGTCGCAACAATGTTTCTGCCGCTTTGCTAACTGCTGCAATGCTGTTGGTATAAATCAGCTCCGGCCAAAGAAAAAGTTCCTGGCTCCCCGGCAAACGAAGGTACAAATGCCAGTAGTGAACGGCGCCGGAAGACACCCAGTTGATATGCCCCGTAAAAAGGGGGACAAATGTCTGCTTGCTGTCGCAGATATTTATTTTTAATGTCGGCGAATAATCAAACTGATTGAAGACGTCTTTATATATACCTTCTACCAGCCAGGTATCATGCAAAAAAATACCTGCCGCGGGGTAAGCGCTCAGAATATTGGGATGCTCCGAAAGCACTATCTGCCGGTCATTACAAGCGGCATTAAAAGCAGCCAGCTGTTTGTCGGGCACATCGAGCAACAACTGCTGCCGCAGCCCGAAGCGTACATGCGTGACCGTTGCAGCTGCTGCAATGTCCAACAGCTCCAGCAGCATTCCCGGAGGAATAATGCCGCCCCTGAAATTAACTTGTATGGTATGTGTTTGTCTGGCCATAATTACGCTGGCATAGATACCGGAACAGCGAGGCTTTTTTCCAGTATTGCTTTTACTTCAGAACGACAGCTGCCGCAACCCATTCCCGCGCCGGATGCCTGGCACAACGGTTGCAGCTGATGACAGCCTGCCGCTATTTTTTCCTGTATATTCCCCTCCCCCACATTGCCGCAGGAACAGACCAGCCGGCCAATCACAGGCGCTCCCTTTTTCCCGGAACGCAACAACTCCAGCCGCTTGTCCGACAGTTCCATGCGTTGCTGTATCAGGTCGCGGAACTCCGGGAATTCGGACTTATCGCCGATCAGGATAGCCCCCACGAGGCGGTCCTGGTGAATAATACATTTTTTGTAATACCTTTTGGCTTTATCGATAAAAACCACTTCCTCATAAGCCGGATCGTCGGGCGTTTCCACCATCCCCAGCGAACAGAAATCGGCGCCGTGCATTTTGAGGATGTTCATCGACAGTGAACCCTGGTAATAACTTCCGATGTCTCCGTTCAGGTAGCGCGCCACCACTGCGGCCTGCTGCTCTGCCGCCGCCGTGATGCCGTACAACATCCCTTTAAACGAAGCTATTTCACCCATGGCGAAGATATCCGGGTCAGCCGTCTGCAGGTATTCATTGACGATGACGCCACGATCACAGGGCAGCTGTATGGCTTGCGCCAGCTCGATATTAGGCGCCGTACCGATGGACATCACCACGGCCTGGCAGGCGATATACCGCCCGCTTTTCAGGTGGATGCCTTCCAGCTGGCCCTGCCCGGAGAACCGGTCCACTTCATCATTGTAATAGATCTCTATGCCGCGGTCTGTCAGCTCCTGGTACAACAGCTGGCCGCCGAGCGTGTCCAGCTGCCGGTCCATCAGCCGCGAGGTGCGCTGTAACAGGCCCACATCTATCTGCATCTCTTTCAGGGACGCCGCCAGTTCAATCCCCAGCAGCCCCCCACCGATGATCATGACCTTTCCTTTCTGCGGACGGACATGCGCTTTAAAAGTGTCTGCGTCGTGGCGGGTGCGCATAGTGAAGATACCGTCCAGCGCAGGCACATTCCTTAAAGTGGCGGCACGGCTGCCGGTGGCCAGTATCAGCACATCGTACGTATGAGTGTTACCATTACTGTCCGTCACCGTCTTCAGGGAACGGTCGATATGCACGATACTGACGCCCCTATGTAAGGTAATGCCGGTTGCTTTTTCTTCGCTGTGCGTCATTTTCACCAGCTGCTTCCATGACTGTGTGCCGCTGATATAATCAGGCAGCATCACCCTGTTATAAAACGGCTGGTCTTCTTTGCCGAAAACCACCAGCTCATCGCGGGTATTCATTTCCCGGAAGGTTTTCACAAAGCCGCATGCAGCAGCGCCGGCGCCCACGATCACGATCTTCTGCACCGGCTTGTTGTAACGCGCTACCTGCACTGCGGCGAATTTAAAATCCGGCTGTTTGGAAACAGGGTCCAGCCGCTTGCTGGTGAGGTTATTGGCCCGATGCAGATCGTTGTTCAGTATTTTACCCCAATGCATGGGCAGAAACACCACTCCTTTTTTGATGGTATCACAGCAACGCGCTTTTACCCGCACCTCGCCCCGTTGATTCGTTACCGTTACCATGTCACCGTCGGCGATATTCCGCTCGGCGGCATCCTCGTGGTGTATCTCCAGGAATGCGCTGTCGATATGCTGCTTCAGCTTGTTCACCTTGCCGGTTTTGCTCATCGTATGCCATTGATCGCGGATACGCCCCGTGGTGAGGATGAGCGGCCACTCCGGCGTGAGCGGTTCCGAGCGGTGATCGTCGCCAAAACTGTGTATCACCGCCCTGCCTTCGCCGGTATAAAAACGGTGGTCGGTAAAAAGCCTTGGCGTCCCTTTTCCTTTGTAATAGGGCCACTGCACGCTGCGTTGCGCTTTCAGTATATCATAATTCAGTCCGCTGATGTCGATGTTGGTACCGGCCGTCAGCTGCACATGCTCCTTGTAGATATCTTCCATGGAAGCATAGTCAAATCCTTTATAGCCCATCTTCTGCGCGAAGCGGCAAATAATTTCCGCATCGGGGAGCGCTTCTCCCGGCGCATCGGTGATCTTTCCGAGGTAACTGATACGGCGCTCGGCATTGGTCATCGTGCCTTCTTTTTCCGTCCAGGCGGCGGCGGGCAACACCACATCGGCATAATGCAGCGTTTCCGGCCGCGAGGAGATTTCCTGCACGACTACATACTTCGCTTTTTGCAGCGCCGCCTCTGCGAAACGCACATCGGGTTGGCTGACCAACGGGTTGGTACACATGATCCAGATGGCTTTCAGCCGGCCGTCATGCAACGCATCGAACATCTCCGTGGCGGTGAGGCCCGGCCTGGCGGAGATCTCTGTTCCGCCCCAGAACTGCTGCACTTCCCGGCGATGCGCCGGATCACTCAGCAGCCGGTGCGCCGGCAACAGGTTGGACAGCCCGCCTACTTCCCGGCCGCCCATCGCGTTGGGCTGGCCTGTCAGCGAAAAAGGGCCGCTGCCCGGCTTTCCGATATGCCCTGTGACCAGGTGCAGGTTAATCAGGCTAAGGTTTTTATGGGTACCGGCGGCGCTCTGGTTCAGGCCCATCGTCCACAGCGACATGAAGCCGCCCGCTTTACCGATCCAGTCGGCCGCTTCATACAGTGCGCTTACTTCAATGCCGCAAATAGCGGCGGCTTCCGCGATGCTACGCTGCATCACGGCAGCCTCGTATTGCTGGTAGCCTTCTGTATGCGCCGCTATAAACCGTGCATCCACATCGCCATTTTCTATCAGCGCCCTGCCGATGGCATGATGCAGCACGATATCCGTTCCGGGGTTGATTTGGAGATGAAGGTCTGCGATGCTGCAACTCTGCGTTACACGCGGGTCGCTGACAATGATCTTCAGCCGTGGGTTGGCGGCCCTGGCGGCTTCCACACGCCGCCAGAGGATGGGATGGCACCAGGCCGGGTTGGCGCCGGCCACCAAAATACAGTCTGCTTTTTCTATATCGTCGTAAGTACCGGGCACCGCATCTTCCCCCAGCGCCATTTTATACGCCGCCACCGCACTGCTCATACACAGCCGGGAATTGGTATCGATGTTATTGCTACCGATAAATCCTTTGATCAGTTTGTTGACAACATAATACTCTTCGGTGAGACATTGCCCCGAGGCGTAGAACGCCACTGCATCCGGTCCATGTTTCTGTATGACGGACGCAAAGACCGCAGCGGTCCTTTCCAGCGCCTGGTCCCAGCTCACCCTTTGCCGCGGCAGGTTACGGTGGTACCGCATTTCAGGATACAGCAGCCTGTCCGACGTATCCATCACCGTATAATGCAGGTTCATTCCCTTGGAACAAAGCATGCCTTTGTTCACCGGGTGGTCCGGATCACCTTCCACCTGCAGCTTTCCCTGCCGGTCTTTGTGTACCAGTATGCCGCATCCTACGCCGCAATAACAACAGGTCGTTTTAAGAGGGGACTGCATAGCTGCCGTTTTAAAATTATCATCAGGAAATCACTACCGGCGCATCTTCCGTAGTCACAACAGTCATTTCCGCTTTCGGTGCAAACCGGGTAAAAAGTACCAGTCCGCCTACTGCCATCACTATCACGCCGATATAACTGAATGCTTCGATGTACGTGATATGCTCCGACTTAAACAAAAAGCCGAACAGCATACCGCCGATGTTACCACCGGCGCCTACGATACCGTTGATCAGCCCCGCATTGCGCCGGCTGAGAAAAGGCACGATGCCATAGGTCACGCCGTTGGCCATTTTAAGGAACAGGGCAAAACTCAGCATCGCCACGATGGCCATGCCCAGTGAACCCGCACGGGCAAATAACAGCAGCCCGGCGCCTTCCAGCAGCAACATCGCCGCCAGCAGCCAGCCTTTGCCTTTGATACCGGCTTTGGCGCCGGCTTTATCTGCCGCGATGCCGCCCAGCGCACGGGCAAAAAGATTCATAAACCCGAAGACGCCGGCCCAGAATCCGGCGCTGCTTTGTGATAAATGGAAAGTGTCTACGAAGTGTAATGCCGCCACATTATCAAAGGTGATCTCCATGCCAAAACACATCCCGTAGGCAATGGTGAGCATCCAGATACGCCAGTCACGCAACACGCTCCAGTCGATGCTGTCTGCTTTTGCGGTACGTGGCAGTGTATCAAAGTTACCTTCCGGCGTGTCCTGTGTATAGCGGTAGTACAACCATGCCACGCCCAGCATCATAAGGCCCGGCAGGACCATGGCGTAACGCCAGGCTTCTCCTTTCGTATAGCCGAGACCGACGATAGCCGCAAAGATCAGCGGCATCACCATATTGGTGACGCCACCGCCAAGGTTGCCCCATCCGCCCGCGATGGCATTGGCCGTGCCTTTGATGTTGGCGGCAAACATGAGGGACGTATGAAACTGCGTGATGACAAATGCGCCGCCTATCACACTGATGGCTAAACGAAAAAGTAAAAAAGAGGTATAATCTTTTGATAGCCCCACAAGGAAAACCGGCAGCGATCCCAGCAGCAGCAGTCGGACAGCCGTTTTACGCGGCCCCCACAGGTCACAGAGACGGCCGATCAGCAGCCGGGCGATGATAGTGCCCGACACAGAGGCAATCATGATATTGCCGATCTGCGCTTTGCTGAGTCCCATGTCTTCCCGGATGGTGGGCATCAGCGGCGCCAGGCCAAACCATCCGAAAAAACAAACAAAAAACATCAGCCAGGTAATATGAAAAGTCCGCATCTGTACGGAGTCTATACGGAATATATTGAGTTTATCGAGTGCGGGCATATCATTGGGTATTTAGTCATTTGGATATTTAGCTATTCAGTTATTTGATCCGCCATTCAGGATGGATATTGACGGTCACGTACGCCCAGTTATTATTACCGGATGCGTTAGCGACCTGTTTTATCTTCGCCAGGGAAGGCGTGCTCCAGAAATGGCTGTAACCGGCTTCAAAAGCGATCATACCGGTAAGCGTATACGTTGCTGTTATATCGGCTTCGGTGCCTAGTCTTTTATTGTAGCCGTCAATAGCGGCGGCGCTGAAGAACGCATGTACGTCGGCGCCGGCTGTAAAGCGGCTGCCGGCTTTCCACTTCGCCCGGAGGTAGTAATCCTGTAGTCCTTTACCGGCAAAGGGACTAGCGACATAGAAATAGTCCATATATCCCCAGAACTTATGCGGCGTACCATAGAGCGGATCAAAATCGGGCGTGGTAAAGTCGGCGCCCAGGCCGGTGCTCAACTGCCGGCCCCACCCCTGCTGCAGGTACCCTGAGAGCAATGCGCCGCTGACCGTTTGCCCGTTAGCGTTAGTACCGCCCTGGTAGTAACCGGCGGCCGTCCACAGCAGGCGGTCGTGCTGACCGGTATAGTATAATCCTGTCGTCATGCGGCTGTACACCCCCGCCTGCCATTTTTTCTGTGCCGGGCTAACGGTCGTGTCTATCTGAAATGCGGAGAACTGGTCGGCCAGGAAAAGGAAGGAAAGGCTTCCCTGCTGAAACCTGCGCGACACGTATAAAAACTCCAGGCTTTTATAGGCGGGACCGCCGTTGGTATTACCCGGATAGTTACCGGTGGGCAACGGGTTGTATACCGTTCCGGAGGCGTTTTCTTTGTTCTGGTTAAACGCCAGCCCCGCGTGTGCGGTCCAGGCGGCGGTTTCATATTTCAGGAGGGCTGCGTCGTGGCGGCGGCCCTGTTGTAGCCAGTCGAGGTTGCCCAGCAGCCGGCTGTCGTCGTATACGAGTTCCTGCCGGCCAATCTTCAGCGACAGGCGGCGGTCCTTCGACAGGGTGTCTGTAAGCAGTATCTCTGCCCAGGCTTCATGCAGCATAAAGCCGTTGTTGTCCGGAGTGGTGGTGCGGTTAATAGTGGAGGCGTCCTGTCCCCAGACGCGTATATCCTGTACCGTAAGTCCCAGTTTGAGGCGGTAGCTGTTCAGGCCGGCCATGAGACGGGTACGCTGGGAAGTAAAAAAGGCGGGGGAAGCGCCCCGGGTCTTGGGGGCGCCCTGCCCGTCGCGCAGTTCGGTGCGGGTACGCAGCTGGGCGCCTAACGTAAACTGGCCATAGCCTTGCTGCGACAGCAGCAGACCGGGCAGCATCCAGGGGATGCCACCGTAAAACCACTTTTTCATGTACCTTTGGTTGATTTTAATTGAGCCAATCAATATAAGATCAGGAACCCGGTCAGCCTGCCAGCTACCGGGTTTCGCTTTATACAACTACCATTGCAGTATCTTCACTGACGCCGATATATACCAGTCCGTCTGTAACGCGTACCGGGTAAACGGTCAGCGAACATTCCGCCTCATCGGACAGGCAGCGCCCGTCGAGCAGGGAGAATGTTTTTTTGTGAAAGGGACAGGCTACTTTCGGCTCATCTTTTACCGTGCCGGTCATACCGCGGCTCAGCGCCATCTGTTTACGATGTGGGCACAGGTTTTGTGTGGCGTACCACTGGTTCTTCCGGGCGAAATAAAACAACGCAATTTGCTCTTCTCCGTATTTTACGCACACGCCTCCGTTGTGTGGCACGTCCGACGCTTTACAAGCCAGGAACCAGTGAATCGTTGTTGATGAGATAGACATAGCAGTGCATTTTAAGGATAATATTATTTCCACTCTGCGGCTTTCTTCTGGTTACGCAGGGTTTCAAATTTTACAGTAGGGTCTTTTTCCTCCGGGGAGTTGATGAAGTGGGAGAAGCGCCGGCGCAGTTCCGGGTTTTCCACCACTTCCCGCCATTCGCATTTGTAGCTGTCCACCAGCGCCTGCATTTCAGCTTCCAGCTGGGCGCCGATACCGAGGCTGTCCTTTACCACTACGTTGCGGAGGTAGTCGATGCCGCCGTCCAGTTTGTTCAGCCAGGTGGCGGTGCGGGTGAGCGGATCGGCGGTTTTGATGTAGAACATCAGGAAACGGTCGATGTAGCGGATACAGGTTTCGCTGTCCAGGTCCGCCGCCAGCAGTACCGCGTGTTGCGGTTTGGAGCCGCCGTTGCCGCAGACGTACAGGTTCCAGCCTTTTTCGGTAGCGATGATGCCGAAGTCTTTGGACTGCGCTTCCGCACATTCGCGGATACAGCCGGAGACGGCCGATTTGATTTTATGTGGCGCGCGGAGGCCACGGTAACGTTCTTCGATACGGATGGCGTAGCTCACGCTGTCATGCAGCCCGAAGCGGCACCAGGTGGAACCGACGCAGCTTTTGACGGTGCGCAGCGCTTTGCCGTAGGCATGGCCGCTTTCAAAACCGGCGTCGATCAGTTCTTTCCATATCAGCGGCAGGTCGCCGAGGTGTGCGCCGAACAGGTCGATGCGCTGCCCGCCGGTAATTTTTGTGTAGAGGTTGTATTTCTGTGCTACCTCGCCGATAGCGATCAGTTTCTCCGGGGTAATTTCCCCGCCGGGGATACGCGGTACAACAGAATAGGTGCCGCCTTTCTGGATATTGGCCAGGTAGCGGTCGTTGGAATCCTGTGCAGTATCATTTCCTTTGGCGAGGATCATGTCGTTCCACAGGCTGGCCAGGATGGAAGCTATTACCGGTTTGCAGGTTTCGCAACCATCGCCCTGACCGTAGTGGTCCAGCACTTCATCAAAGGAGCGGAGTGATTTTACGCGGATAAGGTCCAGCATTTCCTGCCGGGAATAGGTAAAGTGTTCGCAAATCACGCTGCGGATGTATTTGCCCTGTGATTTAAGGGTGGCAGTGATGATATCTTTTACCATGGGGGCGCATCCGCCGCAGCAGGTGCCGGCTTTGGTGCATTTTTTAATATCATCGAATGATTCATGTCCTGCCGACACCGCCTCGCAGATGGCACCTTTACTTACGCTTTCACAGCTGCAGATAAGCGCATCGTCCGGCAGGGCGTCCACGCCGGCGCCGGCAGGCGCGCCTTCTTTCGCAGGCCCCATCAGTAATGTGGCGGGGTCCGCAGGCAGGGTCAGTTTATTTTTCACGGTCTGCAACAGCATATTATACGCGCTGGCTTCTCCGATTAAGATGCCGCCCAGCAGCTGCTGCCCGTCGGGCGTGATATCGATACGTTTGTAGATGCCTTTCAGCCGGTCTTCAAATACGATGCTGTGGCAGTTGCCGGCAGGGGAAAAGGGGTCGCCGAAGCTGGCCACTTCTACGCCGACGAGCTTCAGGCGGGTGCTCATGTCAAACCCGGTGAAGGCCTTTATTTCGTTGGTGAGGTGTGCCGCTACCACTTCCGCCATTTCATAACCCGGCGCTACCAGGCCATAGATCATATTTTGATACAGGGCGCATTCGCCGATGGCGTAAACAGATGGGTCGGAGGTCTGTAGCTGGTCGTTGACCACGATGCCGCCACGGGGACCTGTTTCGAGGCCGGCCGCTTTTGCCAGTTCATCCCTGGGTTTGATGCCTGCCGATATCACCAGCATGTCTGTTTTCAGGAAGGTGTCGTCTGTGAACTGCAGGCCGCTGATAGCATCTTCCCCGGTTATCTTTTTGGTGTTTTTGCTGGTCAGTACTTTCAGTCCCAGCTGTGCCAGTTTCTCCTGCAGTAACAGGGAACCTTTATCGTCTATCTGGCGGGGCATCAGCCGGGGGGCGAACTCTACGACATGGATGTTCGTCATGCCCAGGTCCAGCAGGGCTTTGGCTGCTTCGAGGCCCAGCAGGCCGCCGCCGATGACGGCTCCTGTGCGCGCATGCGGCGCATAAGCCTTCATCATTTCCAGGTCTTCTATGGTGCGGTAGAGGAAGACGCCTTTTTTCTCCACGCCCGGGATGGGAGGCACAAAGGCTGCCGATCCGGTGGCCAGTACGAGGTAGTCGTATGTTTCCACGATGCCGCTATGGGTGTGCACCGTTTTCTGTTCCCGGTCGATGGCCGTTACCGGATCGGCAAGATGCAGCCGGATGCCTTGTTGCGCATACCATTCAGCGCTGGCCATTAAAAGCTCGTCCCCTGTTTTACCCTCGAACCAGGAGGTGAGATGTACACGATCATAGGCCGGACGAGGCTCTTCACCGAATACGACCAGTTCAACAGACGTTTTCGCGGATTTGGCGAGCATTTTCTCACAGAACTTGTATCCGACCATGCCGTTTCCGATAACCACGATTTTCATTGGAAGAGATTTTGGATGAGAATTATATTATAATATTATTAATATGATATTATTATTAACAAATACTATCATTTTTAACACCGTTTCAGCTATCTTGATGATGAAATTAATTATTTTGACTTTATTTTTAAATAGTTTTCTTGTAATTACTTCATATTAATTTATTCATAATATAAATGATAACACCCTTTTTATCTCTGGTAGGCGCTGGTCCGGGGGACCCGGAGCTGATCACCCTGAAAGCCATCAACGTGATCCGGCAGGCGGACGTGGTCTTATATGATGCACTGGTACATCCGGCCCTGCTGGACTATGCGCCGCCACAGGCGGTCCGGCAGTTTGTAGGCAAGCGTTGCGGCAGCCACAGCCTGCCGCAGGAAGAAATTAACCGGTTGATTGTAACGATGGCCCGGCAGTATGGCCATGTAGTGCGCCTCAAAGGAGGAGATCCTTTTATTTTCGGCAGGGCAACGGAGGAAATAATGGTTGCCCGGCAGCATCATATAGGCGTGGCGGTTATTCCCGGCATCAGCAGCGTAACGGCGGTACCTGCTTCACAAATGATACCGCTGACCAGCAGGGGGCTGGCGGAAAGTTTCTGGGTGACGACCGGCACCACCCGGTCCGGCCGGCTGTCGGACGATATTGAGCTGGCCGCCCGGTCCAGCGCCACGGTCGTCATCCTGATGGGCATGCACCACCTCGGAGACATCCTGCAAATCTTCATCCGGCAGGGTAAACAACACACGCCGGCAGCCATTATACAGGAGGGCACCACGCCGCAGGCCAACATAGTCACAGGTACAGTCGCCGATATCCAGGCACGCGCACAGGCAGCAGCTATCGGTCCGCCGGCTATTATTATTATAGGAGAGGTGGTTCCTTCCTTATCCCGGAAGCATCCATAAAAAAAATCCCCGGAAGCGGTGCGCTTCCGGGGACTTTCCTTTTAAAGAATATCGTTTATAGTTGACCTTCCGGCCAGATACCGGACTGCACGTCTGAGATATGTTTACGTTGCAGCAGGAACATACAGAGGCGTGACTGCCCGATACCGCCCCCCATACTCAACGGGTATACCTCGTTCAGTACATTGCTGTGGAACAACAATTCGCTGCGATGGCCACAGTCTTTCAGCGACAGCTGTTCACGCAGGGAGCCGGCGTCTACCCGGATACCCATGGAAGACAGTTCCAGCGCACTGTTCATAACCGGGTTCCAGAGGATCAGGTCACCGTTCAGGCCATTGAAACCTTCTTCGTTGGCTGTGGACCAGTCGTCATAATCCGGGGCACGATCGTCATGTACCGCCTGGTCAGACAACAGGCCGCCAATGCCCATAATAAACACAGCGCCATATTCTTTGGCGATACGGTTCTCCCTCTCTTTGGGTGTAAGGCCCGGATAACGTTGCAGTAATGTTTCGCTGTCGATAAAATAAACAGATGAAGGCAGGTCAAGCGTCTTTTCATGCGCTTCTTCCAGCATGGCATTGGTATCGAGGACCGCCTGGTAGATCTGCGCTACCGTGTCTTTCAGGTAACTGATACGGCGGTGTTCCGGCAGGATGCGTTTCTCCCAATCCCATTGGTCTACGTAAAAGCTGTGAACCGGCGACACCACTTCATCCGGACGGATAGCCCGCATGTCTGTTACGATGCCCTGTTCCGGCTCCAGTCCCAGTTGATACAGACGCATACGCTTCCATTTGGCCAGCGACTGAACAATTTCCACCGGGTAGGGAATATTTTTCAGGTTGAACTTTACGGGTTTTTCCACGCCATTGAGGTCGTCGTTAAAGCCGGTACCGGATTGAACGAACAGAGGGGCAGACACTTTGGTCAGCGACAGCCGTTGGCTGAGGCGTGCCGGGAAATAATCTTTGATGAGGGATATTCCCTTCTCCAGGTGGAGAATATCGTTTGTTTTTGCAGTTAATGTGATCATCTTCTTAAAGTGGTATAAGATTGTTTTGGATAGATTTTAACATTTAACACAAAACTATAAATATTCACTAACAAATCATCACATTAAAGAATATTTTTTCAACAAAAACAGGTTCTGATTAATAAAAAATCATAAAAACTATGCAGATTTTGCATTTTTACTATACAGATCTTGTTAATATATTTTAATATATTAATTATCAAATGATTACACATCATAATGAGAAATTGAAAAATAGAAGGAAAATAGATGGCCAGAGGGCGAAACGGCCACAAAGAACAGCTGAGAGATTTAATTTATGGTGGCCTCTACCCACCTTTTCAACGTTTCCCGCTCCTCACCTGTCAGTTTCACTTCACCGCCAAGCGGCATTCTTCCTTTCACAAACACCTGTTTATAAATGTCTTTGGCGTTTCTTTCCATATTCTTCTCTTTGAAAACGCGGAACGGGTTATTACGCACATGACAAACATTGCATTTTTCCCGGAGCACCAGCAGGGCTTTCTGTTTGTCATCTTCCGGGGTGGCGGGGGCTGCATAAGCAATACACAACAGGGCAATGAGTATGATCAGGTATTTCATGGTTTTATTTTTTACTCAAAATTACCTGCCGCCCTCCCCGGAAAATAGAACAAAACCGTCAGGCTTCATAAATAAAAATGATACCATCTTTTTCTTTAAACTGCCGCCTCACAACGTTTTTTGATCAACGCCAACGCTGTGCCCCAGTAGTAGTTGATATGCCTGTCCGTAGCATATTTACCGGTGTTGGTCTGCGTAAAATCAAGCATAGTGCCTGTATCTGCAGCATTCAGGCGGAAGGTAATGATCCCGTATTGTTCCGGTTCATCCGGTCTTTCGGAAAGAGAGCTCCAATGGGTATATGACAGTAGCTGTTCCGGTTCGAACGCCAGGATCACCCCTTTGTTTATATAAGGGATGCCGTGCAGATCGCCGGTGAACACCAGCGGGCTACCTGCTTTCCAGCCGGACTGAATATGCACCGGGGAATCCATCATCCATAAATTTATCTTTTCCGGGTTGGTCAGCATCTCCCACACCGTGGCTGCCGGCGCCTGAATGAACACCGACTTGTTCACCGTATTACCGGCAAACAACTGCGCATCTATCCGCTTTTTCTGCCGCAGGTGATGCTGCATGTGCACCACTGCGAAACGCAGCCACTCCCCCGCCGTGAAATATCCCAGCCCCGGATGCTGTGTTTTCCCGGTGGCACTGTCAATATCAACGTTGCGGCACACCGCTGCCACTGACTGTTGGATAGATAATAATCCCTGCCGCAGCTGGTCGATGCTTTCCGGTTGCGGAATAAATGTGTTGGTAGCCGGACCGGCAATCTGCACGTCCGGAAACCCGTGGGCCAGTATCTTCCGGCCTTCTTCCGTTATAGGCTCATGTTGGTGCTCATTAGCCGTCAATGCCGCAGCCACTTGTTCAACGTACCAACCGGTATCGTCGATGATATGCTGGTATACCTGCCCGAGCGACCATGCCGCCGCCTTTGTGGGCCTGCAGATCATCTCCAGTGAATAATCGTCCAGAAAGGCCACCCATTGGCCGAGGGTATCGTTAAATTGTTGCAGTGGGTCCATGGTAAGCCAATGTAAGAAAATCAGGGCAATAATCCGGTATCCTGCAGGTAACCATCTCCTCAAAACACCGCTCCGGTACCGCATTTTAGCGTAACTTTGCGGCAATTTAATATTACCAACACAACTGTAGAAGACATATGATCCATGGACCGTCGGCACAGCCGCAACACATCACCAACCTGTTGAACCAGCGACCGCTTTTTGTTTTTGCGCTCAGCTCTGAAGCTGCAGAAGAATTCAACGAAGACAATATCCTGATTGCAGGCATCGGAAAAGTGAATGCTGCTTTTAACCTGACGAAGAAAATACAGGAAGAAAGGCCCGGCCTGATCGTTAACCTGGGCTCCGCCGGCAGCTGCACTTTCAAACGTGGCGAAGTAGTATGCTGTAACCGGTTTATTCAACGGGACATGGACGTCACCGGCCTCGGTTACCGTAAATATGAAACGCCATTCTCCAACCTGGAACCGGTGCTGGAATACGGCATTCAGCTGGACGGTTTTCCCTCCGGCATCTGCGGCACCGGCGACAACTTCGAGACAGCACACGTGGCTGCCGATTATAATGTCCTCGACATGGAAGCATATTCCCTCGCGATGGTAGCAATGAAAGAGAATATACCTTTTCTGTGCCTGAAATATATCACGGATGGCGCCGACGGCGGTGCAGCAGAAGAGTGGACCGAACAGGTACACCACGCCGCAGCAGCCTTCCGGAAGATTATCTCCGGCCTTCAACAATAAAAAATGTGAGTGATGAATTTTACAGACTATTTGCAGCTGTTTGAAAACATCCTGCAGGACGCAGATCCGAAAGCACCTTACAACAATCCCGACTACCTCAACTACACCAAACTTAACTGGTCGAGGCAACAGCGCTGGCTGAAGACCGGCGTTATTACCGACGCGATGGCCGCCGCCGTTAAAAATATCACCGCACCTCAACAGTGGGTGATCATCACCGAACCGTGGTGTGGCGATGCCGCGCACATTGTTCCGTTCCTGTATAAAATCGCAGCCTTAAATCCGCTGGTCACCATAGACATACAACAACGCGATACGCCGCCTTTCCTGATAGAACAATACCTCACCAACGGCACCAAGTCCATCCCGAAACTGGTCATCCGTGACAGTGACGGCAACGACATGGCCGTATGGGGACCCAGGCCGGCAGGTTGCCAGGTATTGTATAACAAACTGAAAGAAGAAAAAGCGGATTTCGAGCGGATGAAGATCGAACTGCAGCAGTGGTACAACGAAGACAAAGGCAAAAGCTTACAGGCGGAATTGCTGGAAGTACTGACACAGGTGCAGAAAGTCAGCCTCGCCTGATTACGCGCCTTTTAATTCCACCCATACCGGCGCATGATCGCTGGACTTCTCCCATCCCCGCACATGACGGTCGACGCCCGCCGCTATCAGGCGTTTATCTACCTCGGGGCTCAGCAGAAAATGATCGATCCGCAGGCCGGCATCCCTTTCATAGGCATTACGAAAGTAATCCCAGAAAGTATAGATCTTCTGATCCGGATACAGCTTGCGGATAGCGTCTGTCCATCCCTGTGCTACCAGCGCATGGAAAGCTGATTTCACTTCCGGCCTGAACAGGGCGTCGTCTACCCAGCGCTCCGGCTTATACACATCGAGGTCGGTAGGCATCACATTATAATCGCCCGTAAGGATGACCGGTGTTTTTTGCGCAAGCAGTTCCTTTGCGTGGTCCGTCAGCCGTTTAAACCAGCTGAGCTTATAATCGAATTTAGGTCCCGGTGCAGGATTGCCATTAGGCAGGTACAGGCACCCGATCAGTACGCCGTTGATAGCCGCTTCCATATACCGGCTGTGCACATCTTCCTCATCTCCCGGCAGCGTTCTTCTGATTTCCTGCGGCTTTCCCACTTTCGACAGGATCGCAATACCATTCCAGCTTTTCTGGCCATGCCATATCACATCATATCCTGCTTCCCGGATGGCCGATTCGGGGAACTTCTCCTGCGGCGCTTTCAGTTCCTGCAGACAAGCCACGTCAGGGGCAGACTCTTTCAGCCAGCGTAGCAGCACCGGCAAACGGGCATTGATACCATTGACATTATAAGTAGCTATTTTCATGGGAAACAGGTCTTGGTTATCTATCCAAGATAACTAAAAATCCCGGAAGCTAACGCCGGAAGAGACGATGATCACGTACTATCCCTGTTTATCATCCTTCGCGGAATACTTTGATTTCTTCCAGCATTTCCATGGAGCGGATGACGGGCGTCCACTCTTTTCCTTCAAAGAGCCACCGGAACCATGAACGGCCCCTGTTTTCATAACGGATATTACGGAAAAACCAGACCGCAGCGATGGTAAAACCGGCTGTCACGATTCCCTGTGCTGCCAGCAGCCAGCTGTTTTCTTTCACAAACATGCCTGCATGAAGATAAAAGGTCGTCCATACCGGCAGTTGCAGCCACAGCAAACGGGCGCACCACAAGGTGGAGGACTTCAGCCTGGATAGTTTTTCCTGTGTGTCCAGCACGGGTCCCGAGATATCTATCTGTTCTATCAGCAACAGCTGATAAAGATAGATACCGATAGCTATCGTGGTGAGGAGGGACTGAATACCCATAGACACCAGGAAAAAAGGGCTGGCGGTATAAAACATGCTGACCAGCAGCGTGTCGATAAAGGCAACCCACAAAATACCCGCCAGCAGGGCAAAGTATTTGACAGGTCTCATAGAGGCGAGAAACGAATGGATTTTAATGCCGGTAATTTCTGCTGCGTTTTTTCTGTTCAACAACAGGTTGTCTGCCAAATGTTTTTCGTACGATTTCCAAAGATGAATAATGTCTTTGTCTTCCATGACGGTTACGTTTTAATACGTGAAAATTGCTGCCTCAGCAGGTCTTTGATCCTGCCGATCTTTGTCGCCACATTCGTCACGGAAATGCCCAGTATGTCCGCAATCTCCTGATGGCTTTTTTCTTCAAGGTATAATAGTATCAGCGCACGGTCCAGCTCCCTGAGGTTATGAATAAACCGCTGCAGCCACTGCAGCCGCTCATCCGTTTCCTTCCCCGGCCCGGTGTCCACCATTTCCAGCACTGCCGTCTCCAGCGTCCCCGTCGCCGCTTTCCGGCGGGTCTCCCGGCGGTAAAAAGAAATGGCCACATTCAGCGCAATACGGTATACCCAGGTACTGTACTGCGCCTGCCCGCTGTTATAATGCCCAAATGCTTTCCATAACTGTATTATAATCTCCTGGACCAGGTCTTTCCTGTCCTCCTCCTGCCTGCACCAGGCGCCGGCCACCTTATAAATGATGCCCTTGTGCGCCTCCATGACGGACAGGAACTGGTCTGTACTAATAGCTGCATCCATTGGTGAAAAATGTTACTGTTATATTATTCGCCGGAGGAAAGAAAAAATCACAGGACAGGCTGTTTTTTTTCGGAAGGGTCCGGCAACGGGCATGTTAATCGGCTGTTAATCATTGATTTTTAGGGAGATCAGGAGAGACGAACCCTTGTTTGTGCCGTAGTATTGCAGTAACATGGCGAAGACCACATCATCGTCCCGTCCATGCCAGACCAGCCATCCCGGCTTCAACCCAAAGTTTCAACTAACCTGATTGTTATGAGAAAAACTGCACTGCTCCTGCTCACCATTTTACTGTACACCCCGCACATCGTCGCACAAAACAGGGACATCAACTCTACCGGGTTGTATATCCATACCGATAAACATATCTACACCCCGGCAGAAAAAATATGGTTCACCGGCTACCTGCTCAACATCCGCGCTACGGACACCCTACCCTATCATACACTTTTCGTAGCCCTCATCAATCCCAATACCCGCAAACCAGTGCTCAACGAACGTTTCGCCTTCGACCGCGGCGTGGCCAAAGGCCTGCTGGTACTACCGGACACCCTTCCCCCCGGCGACTACGCCCTCGTCGGTTACACCAACAACTACATCGCCGACAACCACGAACAGGAGTTCCAGCAGTGGATCTCCGTCCGTAAACCACATCAGCCCCCTTTAAGACCAGGAAAACACCGGCGGACACTACGCGCACGGCTACACTAAAAATACCCGGGTCCAATATCTGCATCCGGCTGGACACCGACTCAACAACCTATCGTCAACGGGGCCTGGTCAACTGCCGCCTGGAACTCACGGACACCACCGGCAAACCCATACAGGGACTGTTCTCCGTAGCCTGCGTGTGCGAAAAAAGACTGCGCAAACATGATAAATGGGATATCAGCCATTATTACTTCATCGACCAGTACCGGCTTCCCGCTTCGATAGACCTTTCCACGGCGCAACAAGAGCTCAACCCCGTCAGCGGCTTCGTCACCAAAGGATCTAAAAAAGTAAAGAAACCCATCCCCCTGCTGCTGATGAAAAACAATGAAATGATCACACTCAAAACCAATAAGGACGGCATCTTCTGCCTCAACTCCTATCAGCTCATCACCCCCCCGGGCCAACCGGACGCCATCCTCAGCGTCGTGAAAGGCAACCAGTCAGAATTTAAAATCAATTTTCTGAATGATATAGAAAGGGTGAATCACCAACTGGCTAAAATCAACTACCCTTACACACCGGAAGAGATGACCGACAGCACCATCTTCATGCCTGAAGAAATGTCCGCCATGGCTGCTGCCGCACAGACGCCCCCCGCGCCCGGATTACCGGTGCCCCAACAGGAGCCCGGGTATGTTAAAAAAGTCAAACCGGTATATACGCCCCCTGAATTTCAACAGGCCAGCGACACCATCGCCACGCCCAACTTCAACAGCACCCTTTACTGGAACCACCTGATCAATACCGATGAACAAGGTCACGCAAACTTTACCTTCCGGCTCAATGATCTCCCCGGCGTATTCGTCTGCGTGGTCCAGGGCATCTCCACCATGGGCGTCTTCAGCAAATACCTGCGGTTCGTAGTAAGATAAGCATTTGTAAAAAACCGAATAAGGCGCTATCTTGTTCTGCTGATAGATTTTATGAATCAGCTAAAAAACATGATACATATGCGCAGAAACATCCTGGTACTCGGCATGAGCGGCTTGTTAACACTGGGAGCCATGGCTCCGGCAATGGCCTCCGGCCGTACGCAGCCCGGCACCACCCAGGCGCCCACCGACGCTAAAGCACTGATTGGCCGCTGGGACATCACCATCGACGAAAACGGCAAACCTGCCCCTTCCTGGCTGGAAGTAAAGCTCTCCGGCTTCAAAACCCTCGTGGGATATTTTGTAGGCACCTCCGGCAGCGCCCGCCCCGTCGCTAAAGTGAACTTCGACAACGGCAAATTCAGCTTCTCCATCCCGCCACAATGGGAAAGCGGCAACCAGGACTTCCTCATCGAAGGCGAACTGACCGACGCCGGCATCCAGGGCACCATCACCACCAGCGAAGGCAAAAAATACAACTGGAAAGGCGTAAAAGCCCCTTACCTGAAAAAAACCGGCGCTGTTGCCTGGGGTAAACCCATCAACCTGTTCAACGGTAAAGATCTCACCGGATGGAAAGCCGCCGGCAAAGAAAACCAATGGATCGTGAAAGATGGCATCCTCACCAGCCCTCACTCCGGCGCCAACCTGGTGTCCGAACAGAAATTCACCGACTTCAAACTGCACGCTGAATTCAGATACCAGAAAGGCAGCAATAGCGGCATCTACCTGAGAGGCCGTCATGAAGTACAGATCGAAGACAGCAATCCGGACACTCACCCGTCCAGCGTGCTTTTCAGCGGTGTGTACGGCTTCCTCGCCCCCAGCGAAATCAACGCCCTCGGACCCGATAAATGGCAGACCTACGACATCACCCTCACAGGTCGCATGGTCACCATCGTGGTAAATGGTAAAACCGTCATCAACAACCAGGAAATACCCGGCATCACCGGCGGCGCGCTGGACAGCAACGAAGGCGAACCCGGTCCGATCTACATCCAGGGCGACCACGGTCCGATTGAATTCAGGAAACTCGTGATCACCCCCGCTAAATAGGATTTACGATTTTGATTTAGGAATTTTTTGATTTACGATTTTTTGATTTGAGGGAAACCATATATCCCCGAAATCCCTAAATCGTAAATCAAAAAATCCCCAAATAAAGTATTTATGATTTTTTGATTTGAGGAAACCATATATCCCCGAAATCCCTAAATCGTAAATCAAAAAATCCCCAAATAAAGTATTTATGATTTTTTGATTTGAGGAAACCATATATCCCCGAAATCCCTAAATCGTAAATCAAAAAATCCCCAAATAAAGGATGATGAAAATAGCCGTTATCAGCGATATCCATGGTAACCTGCCCGCCCTTCAGGCGGTACTGGAAGATATTTCCCGCTATGGCGCCGATCAGATCTACTGCCTGGGCGATCTTACCGATGCCGCCCCCTGGCATAACGAGGTCATAGCCCAAATCCGCGCCCTGCGCATTCCCACTATCATGGGCAATCACGATGAACGCATCGCATACGATCTCCCGGTAAAACCACTCGCCAAACACGGCCCGGAAGAACGCGCCGCCCGCATCACCGCCATTGAATACACCCGCAATACCATCACGGCCGATCATAAACAGTTTCTTCGCACGTTGCCTTCGCTGCTGCACCTCCGCTTTGGCCAACACCGGCTGCTGCTCGCCCACGGCAGCCCCGAAAGCAACGAGACCTACCTCTATGCCGATCACCCGGAAGCAGCGCTGCTGGACATGATGGAAAAGGCGCATGCAGACGTCCTCATTATCGGCCATACCCACGTATCGTATATCCGCCCCATCGGTTACGGACAGAAACTGGTGATCAATACCGGCTCGGCCGGACGCAGCAAAGAAGCCGACAGACGGGCAGCTTACCTGCGCCTCGAGATCCGCGACCCGCACGCCGCTACACTGCCGGAACTGCTCCGGGCAACCATACAAAAAGTAGCATATAATATGGAACTAACGACAACGGGCATACGCAACAGCCCCGTTCCGGACTTTTATGCCGATTTCCTGTCAGGCGCCCTTACCTGACTTTAACTGCGTACGGTAGGAACGGGGATTGGTCCCCTTCATTTTGCGGAAGAATTTATTGAGATGACTGAGGTCGCCAAACCCATACTGGCCGGCAATTTCCTTAATACTCATGTCACTGTAGCGGAGCTTGTTTTCGATCTGCCGGCTTTTGTATTCGTTGATATAATCGCGGACAGAGACGCCCAGTTCCTGCTTGAACAATACCTGCAGCCGCGCTTTTCCCATCTGCAACGCCGGCGCCATCATCTCCTGCTGTAATTGAGCGGGGTTGGTAATATGCGTATGGATATAATGCATCGCCTGCGTGAGCGCCACGGAACGCTGCGGGCCCTGTTCCGCTTCTGCCGGCAGTCCCGCCAGCAACGCCAGCACACCACGTATCAGGTGCAACACCCCTTCATTGGAAGGTACCGGCTGCAGCTGCCATTCCGCTGCAATCACCTCCATCACACTGCTGATACGGACCAGCACCTCTTTCGCCATCACCGGTACGCCATGCGAACGCGTGGCCACGATCAGCTGCTGAAAACGCTGCTCCCACTGCGCGATGGCCGCCGGCTGCAACTGTTGGCCGAGATACACATTGGTAAACTTCAGCACCGTGTATTTCGTCTCTTCTTCAATATAAAAGATATGCTCATCTTCCGGCGCCAGCGCATAATAACAGGGGCCTTCATATCGGAAGGTCTCCCCGTTCAGCTGGTGCGTACCGCTTCCGTGATGAATGAATATCAGTTCAAAATGATTGTGGTTGTGCAGTTCAAAGGGCCACTCCCGTGTCTGAAAATGCCGGATAAACAAATCGTCGTGCTGGATCAGTCGCATTTTGATACAAGTAATATCCTCAAAAGTACAAGTTTTCCGCAGCCCTGCCAATGTAGGTTTGTAAGATGAAAACAACGCCTTACCATCCATTTACCATCCCGCTGATGGCCATATCCGCCGGGGTGACCGTAGCCAACATCTACTACAACCAGCCTATCCTGAACGATATCAGCGCCGCCACAGGCGCCACTGCAGGCGAAGCAGGTAGGGTGTCTACCCTGGCCCAGCTGGGATACGGACTGGGCATGTTTTTTATCCTGCCGCTGGGGGATAAGCTGGACCGCCGCAAACTGATCACCGCGCTGACCAGCCTGCTGTTTGTCTCCCTCCTGTTGCTGAGCATCGCCCGGAGCATACAGCTCATCTGCCTGCTCAGCTTCCTCGTGGGCATCGGTTCCACGCCCGCACAGATACTGCTGCCGATGTCGGCCACTATCAGCACGGGCGACAGGGGCAAAACCGTGGGGCGGGTATTTGCCGGCATCCTCATTGGCATACTGGGCGCCCGCGTCGTGGCAGGCGTAGTGTCCGACCTGCTGGGCTGGCGGTATGTATTTGCCATCTCCGCTTTGCTGGTACTGACCGTCACCATTCTCCTCCACCGTTACCTGCCGGTGGTGCCGCCGAAGTTTCGCGGCAGCTATCCGCAGTTACTCCTTTCTACCGTAAAACTGATCGGCGAATACAGCGTTTTACGCCAGGCAGCCTTGCTCGGCGCTTTTACATTTGGCACTTTCTGTTCTTTCTGGACCACGCTGACGTTCCACCTAAGCGCTGCGCCACTGCACTATTCCGCCTCCCGCATCGGCCTCTTTGGCCTGATCGCTATCGGCGGCGCACTGGCGGCGCCAGCCTTTGGCAAACTGGCAGACAAAGGACAGATATACAAATCACTGCTGCTTACCGTTTCGATGATCATTGTCAGTGTCCTGCTGCTGAAAATATTTCCACACTCGGTGCTCATGCTGTCTGTCAGCATCTTCCTGCTGGACGTAGGCGTGCAGGCCACCCAGATCACCAACTTCACCAGGATATACAGCCTGCATGAACATGCCCACAGCCGGCTCAACACCGTATACATGACCGCTTATTTTATAGGCGCCGCCATCGGCACCTCCTGCGGCGTTGCCGCCTGGCAGTATGGCGGCTGGGACATGGCCACCTGGCAGCTGCTGCTGTGGAGCGTCATCGCACTGGGCATCGTAGGATGGTCCGCCAATACTCAGCCCCGCATGATGACAGCCAAACGGTAAACTATTTTATCTTCTGTCCGTGAATAAATACGGTACTGCCGATCACATAACTTTTGACCTGCAGGGAAGGTTGACCAAACAGGGCTACCGTTTGGGCAACAGAATACACTTCGCCGAATTCATGTATCAGCCGCAGGGATGACATAAAAACGCGGCTGATCTTCCTTTGGCTGGTCATCGAATAGAAATAGTAGCGGCCACCGGGTTTCAGCACCCGCAGCGCTTCGTTTACAAACGCCTGTTTATTGTCAAAAAGGTGAATGGTGCCAAAGCTGCAGACGGTGTCGAAAGTATTGTCCGGGAAAGGCAGCTGAAAGGCGTCGCCCTGCAACAGCTGTATATGGGCGGGCAACGGCCGGCCGCCCCCTGAGAGCCTGGCCCGCGCTATCTTCAGCATTTCGACGGAGCGGTCCAGCAGTATGCAGTCATTGCCGGTAGCCCTGTACAGGTGCGCCGTTTGCGCGAGGCCGCCACAACCGATGTCCAGCACGGTGCCGGATGAACGGAGAATAGCATCGGCGGCGAACGCCTGGTAGTCCTGCCGGGAGGTGTCCCAGAAAAAGCGGTTGAACCAGCGGGTACTGACCAGCCTTTCGTAGTAGCCGGCCTTACAGTCATAAGAGGCCCGGGCGGGGTTGTCCAGGCAGGTGTAGATGCCCCGTGTCAGCGGGCGGATTGGATCGGTATGGCTCACTTCATATAGTTTTCAGCAAAGGTAGCTGGCAAACCTCCCGGCGTGGATGAACCTGGGTTAAGAAATCCGTTTACGGATGCGGCTGAGTGCCTGAGGGGTGATACCGATGTAGGAAGCGAGGTGTTTCAAAGGTACATAGCGGAACAACTGCGGCGCCAGGCGGAGCAGGTCCAGGTAACGTTCTTCGGCCGTCTTCGTCAGCAACGACAGCTCCCTGGCGGATTTGATCAGCAACATCTGTTCCGTCGCCAGCCTGCCTATCCTGTCTACGATCCGCAGCCGGTCGTACATTCGCTGCAGATCGTCATGATGAATACGCCACAACCGCGTCTCCGTGATGGTTTCACCGTAGTAACGCGAAGGCTCACGGGTATAAAACGAACTGTATACGCACATAAACCACCCGTCAAACGCAAATCCGACAGTGGTTTCATCGCCGTTGCCGTTTTCCACGTAGAAGCGCACCACGCCGCTGTCCACGAAGGTGAGATAGTTCTCCGTCTCCCCCGCCTGCAAATAGAAGGTTTTAGCCGGATATGTTTTCGGCTCGAAGCAAGCGGAAAAAATACGCCAGTCCTCCTCGGAAATATTGACCTGCTGACGGAGAAAATCGTACATGCGCTGCATGGTATCTGTATTAAGAGGCTATTAATCCACCAGTCCGTCCTGTTGCAGTTTTTCAAATGCCAGCAATACGCCGCGCACCTGGTGAGGTTCCTGCCGGTAAGCTTCCAGGCTGAAGAAGCGTACGGCGCCTATTTCCGCGGAAGGCTGCGGTGTTTGCCGCAGCTGATGCCGGAAACAATCCTGCCGCATGAGCAGGTCTTTTTCGCCGAAAGCAGGCGCCGTGATGTGATAATACCATTGCAGGCTGTCCGCTGTAAGGTCCATGTTCAGCTCTTCTTTTATTTCCCGCTGCATGGCCTGCAGCGGTGTTTCGCCGGCATCCACCTTGCCGCCCGGCAGGTACCAGGCGCCTTTGTTCTTACTGAAAGCCAGCAGCAGCTCCCTGTTTTCAACGACAATCAGGCCAACACAATCTATGTAGTTCATCCCGCAAAAGTAAACAAAAGCAGTTTTACCTGGTAGTAGCCTTCAGATATGCCAGCACGGCGTCGATATTTTTATCTGGCGGGAATACAGGGTAAAAATATTTGCGAAGATATCCGTCTTCGAAGACGAGCGTCACTCTTTTCAGCAGTACCAGTGACTCCACATAATGCAGCGGCAGCCGCAGCGCTTCGCTGAAGTATCGTTGTTCGTCGCTCAGGAGATGAAAGGGAAGGTGTATGCGTTCCCGTTCGGAACGCTGCATCTCCGGTGATTGGGTGCTCATACCGAATACGGCCGTCTGCAGCTGCTGCAGCTCCTGGTAATGGTCCCGGAAAGAGCAGGCCTGTGGCGTGCATCCACGGGCGCCGGGTATCTCGTCCCATCCCGGTGGCAGCGGGATATGCGAAGGCCCAGTCATTGGGTAACAGTAAATCACTAGTCTGCCCGGTATATCCCGCAGCGATACCTTTGTCCCGTCGGTAGATGGCAGCTGAACCGCCGGTATTTGTATGCCGCTGAGATGATCGCAGGCACCGTCGTCTTCCGGCACCGGCAGATGCGGCGGTAAATAAGTCAGATCCGTTTCCATGGTATTCCGTTTGTGATGTCAAAATTAGTTCGTCAACGAAACATATAACAGATACAGAATACAAATATTTAACTATAACAGATGTTGTTGTGAGATCTCAAATGACTACCTTTGTGCTGTCTTATGACAACAGATGAAACATATGAGCAAGCAGACCCTCATGTAGTGGAAACATGGCTGAAAGGATGGTCACTGGCGCGGGAACTCCCTCTTCCGATAGCCGACCACGGCGGACTTAGGGTAGATGTAGGATGGCCTGACCAACAAACACGATACGTTTTTCCTGCGCTCGGTCCCGGTTTATTTCATTTCGCCAACACCATCGTTCAGCCGGCAGTTTTTCTCAAAATATGTGCGCCGGCATCCCTCGTAAGACCTGTGCTTCCTCCCCGCTGGGTAATACAGGCGCCCGGATTTATGATGACCCGCACCCTGCCTGCCCACCCCTCCCGCTTACCGCTGCCGGAAGGATACACACTGACTTTTGACACCGCCAACGCCGGCCCCATCGCCAGCATACATGCATCCAACGGCGAAGTAGCGGCCAGCGGCCGCCTGGCTATCGTTGACGACTACATCATTTATGACCGCATCGCCACCACGCCGGCGCATCAGCGCCGCGGGCTGGGAAGCGCCGTCATGGCCGCCCTCACCACTGAAGCCGTCTCGCGTGGCATCAGGAAGGGCATACTCGTGGCCACCCCCGCCGGTAAAGCACTGTATGAAACGCTCGGCTGGAAAATGTACTCGCTGTACACCACTGCAGTTATCCCGCACAATTAACACAACAAAACAACCACCCGGTTGTTAACTCTTCACATACTCCGTTAAACCGCTTAAAAATTGATTGATTATGCACGATAGCAACAAACACGCCTGGTTTGTAGGCGGAGGCCTCGCTTCACTGGCAGCAGCCGTTTACCTGATTGAAGACGCAGGTTTCAAGGGAGAAAACATTCATATCATTGAAGCGCTACCGGTCCTCGGCGGCAGCAACGACGGCGCCGGCGCCAAACAGGAAGGCTTTGTATGCCGCGGCGGCAGGATGCTCAACGAAGAAACATACGAGAACTTCTGGGACCTCACCAGCCGCATCCCGTCCCTCGAAGTACCCAATATCTCCGTAAAAGACGAGATACTGGCTTTCGACCACGCTAACCCCACCCACGCAAAAGCGCGACTGATCGACAAATACGGTAAGATCCTCGATGTACATTCTATGGGTTTTGATCACGACGACCGTATGAAGATGCTCAAGCTCTTTTTCACCGACGAAAATGAACTGGACCATATGACCATCCGCGAATGGTTTGGCGACCACTTCTTTACCACCAATTTCTGGTACATGTGGCAGACAACGTTCGCATGGCAGGAATGGTCCAGCCTCTTTGAATTCAGGAGATACATGAACCGCATGATCCTTGAGTTTTCCCGGATAGACACGCTGGAAGGCGTTACCAGGACACCTTACAACCAATATGAATCCGTGATATTGCCCATCAAAAAATATCTTGACAAATTCGGGATAGACTATTCCCTGAAAAGGACAGTAACCGATCTCGTTTTCAAAGATGGCGACGGTATCACGGTAACGGCTATACAATACCAGGACGCCGACGGAAAAACCGGCAGTATCGCCTTACAGGAAGGCGACCTGTGTTTCTTCACCAACGGCTGTATCACCGATAACTCCAACAACGGCGATTACAAAACACCGGCCCGCTACCTGCCGGACAATCCGCCTTCTTTCGCACTCTGGAAAAAAATCGCGCTCAAAAAACCGCGTCTCGGCAACCCGGACCCTTTCTTCGGTAAACCCGACGAAACCAAATGGTACTCCTTTACCGCTACTTTCCGGGGCAATACCATGCTGAAGCTCATAGAGGCCTTCTCCGGCAATAAGCCCGGCAGCGGCGCACTCATGACCTTCCGCGACTCTTCCTGGCGTATGTCCATCGTGGTAGCCGCGCAACCGCATTTCAAAGCGCAGGGCGACGATACCACCATCTTCTGGGGCTACGGCCTCTATCCCGACAGGACCGGCGACTTTGTCCAAAAACGGATGATCGACTGCACCGGTGAAGAAATCCTCACGGAACTCATTCACCAACTGCATTTTGAACAACATGAAAACGAGATCAAAGAAAGCGTCGTCAATGTCATCCCCGTGATGATGCCCTATATCGACGCATTGTTTCAGCCGCACGCCAAAGCCGATCGCCCGCCGGTAGTACCCAAAGGCTCCACTAACCTGGCCATGATCAGCCAGTTTGTGGAAATCCCGCAGGATATGGTGTTTACAGAAGAATACTCCGTCAGGGCCGCCCGCACCGCCGTATACACGCTGCTCAACATTGATAAGGAAGTAGCGCCGGTAACGCCTTACAACCGCCGCCCAGACGTACTGGCGAAAGCCGTACACACCGCTTACCGTTAATCGTATTTCCATCACCGGCCAATCCTAAAATATGAATATAAAAACAGTCACCGTAGCCGGCAGCGGCGTATTAGGCGCACAGATCGCCTTCCAGACCGCCGTCCACCAGTACCAGGTCCATGTGTACGACATCAGCGATGCCGTACTCGAAAAAGCCAAAACTACCCTGCAGCAATTGGCTTCCGCTTATCAGCATGACCTCGGCCTGGAAAAAGCAGACACCGATGCAGCATTTAGCCGTATCCGTTATTTCACCGACCTGGCCGCCGCCGTAAAAGGCGCCGACCTGCTGATAGAAGCCATCCCGGAAAACCCTGCCATCAAAACGGAGTTTTACCAAAAGCTGGCCGCCGTAGCCGACCCGCAGACGATCTTCGCCACCAACTCCTCCACCCTGCTGCCCAGTCAGTTCGCAGCAGCCACCGGAAGACCGGCGCAGTTCCTGTCACTCCACTTCGCCAATGAAATCTGGAAACACAACACCGCAGAGATCATGGGCCATCCGGGAACGGACAAAGCCACCTTCGACACCGTGGTAGCCTTTGCGAAATCCATCGGCATGGTAGCGCTGCCACTCCACAAGGAGCAACCCGGCTATATCGTCAATTCCCTGCTGGTACCGCTGCTCGACGCAGCCACCACCCTGCTCGTAAGAGGCGTGGCCGATGTGGAAACCATCGATAAAACATGGATGGTAGCTACCGGCGCGCCCGTGGGCCCATTCGGTATCCTGGACGTGGTAGGTATCACCACTGCCTATAACATCACCAACATGGCCGCCGAAAAGACCAAAGACCCGGAGAAAATAAAAGCCGCCGCTTTTCTCAAAGAGAACTTCATTGAGAAAAACAAACTGGGCACCGCCACCGGCGAGGGCTTTTACAAATATCCCAACCCCTCCTACCGGCAACCCGGTTTCCTGAAATAACGATGATCCGTTTCCCCGGGCTAAACCCCGGGGAAACGGATACATAAAGCTCCTTAAAAAATAGTTTTTCTTCCCCTCCGGCCCCCCAAAATCAAACATTTCCCGCGCTCGTTTGTAATACAGAAAGATCGCTATTAAATCCTGTTCTATGCAAGAATCCAACAATCCGGAAAAATTCGTCCCCCGCGGCGCTATTGCTTTCTTCGCGCTGCTGATAGTACTGGGACTGATAATATGGTTCGGTATCTATTTTCTCATGCTCTCCAGGATATAAACCGTTTTCCTCATGATCGACAAATATGAACGGAACGTCATCATTGTGGCTTTGCTGTTATCCGCCCTCTTTATCTTTTCACTGTTCTACGCGATGGGCGCCAGAAAAGCAGACGTCACGGAATGCCTTCCCTACGACAAATCGTACGAAACGGCGAGGGTCAACCAGATCGACAAATCCACCTACCAGATCTTTTATGTAGCCCGCATGTGGAGCTTTGAACCAGCTATCACCTACATACCGGTAGGCAGCGAAGTAGACCTTTTCCTCACCTCGCAGGATGTGGTGCACGGCTTCGACATCTACAACAAAAACGTAAACCTGATGGGCGTTCCCGGCGGTGTGGCCAAAACCACCGTCCGGTTTGACCAGCCCGGCGTATACAAAGTGGTATGTCATGAGTTCTGCGGCACCGGCCACCAGAACATGCAGGCGGAAATAATTGTCAACTATCCCAAAAAATAAGTCGCAATGAATGTAAGCAGATACCTTAAAAACATCATCCTCGCTGAACTGTTTGTACCGGTATTATTACTCACCATTGGTATTTATCACGGGCTGATGCAGGTGATCTACCGCGCCGGTGTGATCCACCAGGCTTCTGTGGCTAAGCTGGACTACTACCAGGGCCTCACGCTGCACGGGGTGATCAATGCCATTGTGCTCACCACCTTTTTTGCCGTTGCTTTCGGCCATGCTACCATCGCTTTCTTCCTGAAGCAGGAACCGGGCCGCAAAGCCTCCCTGCTGTCACTCCTGCTGATGGTGATTGGCACCCTGATGGCCGCTGCCGCTATGTTGTCGGGCAAAGCATCGGTCTTATATACATTTTATCCGCCGCTGAAAGCACATCCGGCTTTTTATATCGGCACCGCCATGCTTATCGTAGGCTCCTGGGTAGCTTACTGGGACTGGGCCGTCATTTACGTACGCTGGAAACGCGGGCACCGGGAAGAAAACACACCGCTGGCCGTGATCGGCACACTGGTCAATTTCACTATCTGGTTCGTATGTACGCTGGCGGTAGCCTACGAAGTGCTGGTACTGCTGGTGCCCTGGAGCCTTGGCTGGACCGCCGGGGTCAACGTAATGCTGGCGCGCACCCTGTTCTGGTTCTTCGGCCACGCGCTGGTATATTTCTGGCTGTTGCCCGCCTACATCATGTTTTATACCATGCTGCCCAAACTGGCCGGCGGCAAGCTCTACTCCGGCACCGCAGGACGCATCGCCTTTTTCCTCTTTCTGCTGTTCTCTATCCCCATCGGCGTGCACCATCAGTTCGGAGAGCCATCCATCGGCAGGGGCGTCAAACTCACACAGTCGCTGCTTACCTTCGCCGTAGCCATCCCCAGTTTCATCACCGCTTTCACCATTGCGGCCTCGCTGGAACATGCCGCCTGGCTGCGGGGTGGCAGAGGACTCTACTCCTGGATATGGAAACTGCCGTTCTTCCGGAAAGATGTATTCCTCTTCGGTTACCTGATCAACGGCCTCATCCTGTTTATCTTCGGCGGACTGACCGGCCTGGTGAACGCGTCTTATTCACTCAACAATACTGTACATAATACGTCCTTTATACCCGGACATTTTCATCTCACCGTAGCCGGCCCGGTATTCCTGGCCATCCTGGGCATGTCGATTTTCCTGGTATCGCAGCTCACCGGTAAAAAGATATACCTGCCGGCTATTAATACCATTATCCCCTATCTGTGGACCGTAGGCGTACTGATCTTCTCTGCGGGGCTGATGTGGGGCGGACTGATGGGAGAACCACGGCGCACCAATATGGGACTAACGTACCTTAATCCCGCCAGTGAACAGTACCATCCCTACTGGGTGATCTCCAGTATGCTGGGACTGGCAGGCGGCGGTATCATGTTTGCCGCAGGGTTCCTGTATTTCATCGTGTTCTTCGGTACTTTCTTCCGCAAGCGCAGCGCGGCATCCATGATCGACTTTCCTGTCAGCGAAAGCCTGCACGAAGAAAAAAGAATTCCGCTGTTCGATACATTCCGGCCATGGCTGGTAGTGATGGGTTTCATCATCTTCATGGCTTACCTGCCTGCCATCTCCGATGCATTGAACAATACCGGCAAAAAGGCCCCGCCCTACCTGCCTACGGACCCTACCCCCATCGTGACTAAAAAACCATGACATGCGCATCCGCTTCCGGAACATATTGTATTCGTGGCAGGCAGCCGTTATCACGCTGATATGCCTTCCGCTGCTGGCCTATGGCCTCGTGCGGTGGACCGAAGACCGCTATGCGCCGCTGCCCTTCTATGGCACCAACAACGCCGTCGTCAGCGGGCCGAATGACGCAGCGCGCCTGCCGGCATTTGCATTCACCAATCAATATGGAGCAACGGTAACGAACACACGGCTGCAGCATCATATTACCATCGCGCATTATTTCTTTACTTCCTGCCCCACTGTATGTCCCGCCATGATGCGGCAACTGCAGCAGGTATACGCCGCTTTCCGCAACGATACAGGCATCTGCTTCGTATCACTGACAGTAGACCCGCTGCGCGACAGCAGTACCGCCCTGCTGCGTTACGGCCGGCGGCTGTCTTTACCGGCACAGGGCTGGGAACTGCTCACCGGCGACAAACCATCGCTCTACCGCTTCGCCCGCAAAGGTCTTTATATCACCGCTACCGATGGCGACGGCGGCCCGGACGATTTCATTCATAGTGAAAATATCGTATTGCTCGACCGGCAGCAACATATCAGAGGTTATTACCAGGGCACGTCTGCAACAGCTGCCGGCCAGCTGATCGCAGACATCAAAAAACTGCAACATGAACGGTAAACTGATCCTTATAATACTATTGTTTTGCTACAGCCTGCCCTCCGGGGCGGCTGACCCGGCAGAAGGCAAAAAACTGTTCCAGGCACGTTGCGCCTCCTGTCATAACGTGAATAAAAAACTCACCGGTCCTGCCCTCGCCGGGGTAGACCAGCGTCACAGCGAAGCATGGATCCTCCAATTTGTAAAAGCGTCCCAGAGCATGGTGAAAGCCGGCGATAAAGAAGCGCTGGCCGTATACAACGCCAACAACCAGGTAGCCATGCCGGACCATCCCGACCTCTCAGATGACATGATCCGCGATATTCTGGCCTATGTGAAAGAAGAAGCCGGCAAAGCGCCGCAGGCCGACGATGCACCTTTCTCCCGGCCTGGACAAAAAGAACCCAACCTGATGCCTCTCAGCATTTATAATTTCCCTTTTATGATTGCCTACATTGTGCTGGTGGTTATCATCATTATACTGCTCGTATTCCTGGTCAATGTGAAAGGGTATGAACACCATATGGAAGAAAAACAGAAAGAATAAAAAGCCCCGCAGTAAAACTGCAGGGCCGTTACGATTACAAACCAAACACCGATTTAAGTTGCTGGTCAAGTTCATCACCGCCGTTACCGACAATTTTGAACAACACCTTACCATCCTTATCGAGTAATATCTTGGTCGGAAACCCCTCAATGCCATAGGCCATGACCATGTCTGCATCTTTTTTGTTGTAGTTGTTGAGTACCTGTATCCAACTCAGGCCATCTGACTGGATAGCGCCGAGCCAACTTTTTTTAGCGGCCTCCAGATCGTCTGATTTCTCTTCAGCGATACCTACTATCTCAAATCCTTTGTCTTTGTATTTTGAATAGATCTCTTTCAGATGTGGATGGCTCGCACGGCAGGGGCCACACCAGCTGCCCCAGAAATCGAGCAGCACATATTTTCCCTTCAGCGAGGCTAATGTAAACGGCTGTCCGTGATTATCCATCTTGGTAAATCCGATCGCCTTTGCCCCTACTTCGGTAGCTTTCGCGCCGGAAATACGGGAAACAATGTATTTAGCGAGATACGTATTTTTATACGTGCCGGACAGTTTATGATACGCCGCTTCATAAGCCGTCATATCGTAATCGCCGGTCAACCGGCTCAGTAACATAAGGCTCACAAAAGATCCCGGGTGTTTGGCAATAAATTGTTTCCGGATGTCCAGCAGCCGTTCCTTCGCTGCTTTCTGTTCTGCCATCGCGGCATTCCTGGCCACACTGTCCTCTTTTTTGAATCGTTTTTTCCTTATCTCCCAATCCTGCGCAATGAATGGCGCTTCTGCCTGATGCAGTTTGTCCAGTTCCTTATTCTCCCGGCCCCCGGCAACTGTTCCTTTATACAGTTCCGTGGCGTCGGCAGTGATAGTGATATCCCTGTTGGTGATGATAAAGTCCAGGCTGGGGGCGGGCATGAACATTCCGCCTTTTACAAACTCATAACGGGCCGACGGGTGCGCAGAAGATAAAGTACCAACAACGGGTTCGTCTACGCGGCCGGTGTACACAAAGGCATCGCCGTTGTGAGCGACCGCAGTATCCATGATACGTTTACCGTCGGCTAAGCGGGAAATCGAAAGCCGGTAATCGCCCTGCCCTTTGATATTGGCGGTAATTTTAAAGCCCCTTTCCTGGGCGCTTGAAATGATCGCCAGCAGTAAACCGCCGGCGATCATCAGGATTGTTTTTTTCATGATTGGTGTATTGATTTTCTAGAAGCCCATCATCGGCATGGCCGCTGTTTTCTTCGGCTCGGCCTGGGTGCCTTTTGCTACGATATCTTTTACTTTAGCTTCTGCCTCATCCGAGTAACCGGTAAAACGTTCCAGGATTTTACCTTGCCGGTCAACCAGGTACAGCGTTGGAATGCCGGAAAACTGGAACTGTTCCATGGTTTTGTCTTTGTTATCGCTCAGCAGCTGCTCCCAGGGCATAGCTTCTTCCGTCATCGCTTTTTTCCAGGCTTTCTGATCGGTATCAATAGAGATGCTCACAACTTCAAAGCCCTTGTCTTTGAAAGCGCTGTACAGCGCTTTCACTTTGGGAATAGCCTGGCGGCAGGGACCGCACCAGCTTGCCCAGAAATCTACCAGTAGGTATTTACCCTTGTATTTTTCCAGTCCTTCGATGGTGCCCTGCGCACTCGGGTATTTAACAGAAGGCATGGGTTCGCCGGTTTTCAGTTTCATGGCCTGTGCCCTGTTGGTCAGAATGGTCTGTTTCAGCTTCTGCGCTTCTGTCAGCCAGGGATAACGGACAATGAGGGCTTCCAGCATTTTCATGGCTTTCTCGTATTGCGCCGTGTTTTCCGTGCCGGCCATACCGCGCAGTGCGTATACCAGCACCGGACGGTCGATGAAGGAACGAATGAGGACATCCTCACGCTGCTTGTAATCGTCGCGCATAGGGTTGTACTTTTTGGTGTTCTTCATATAGGCGGACCAGGTAGTGTCGGTTGACTTTTTAGCATAGTACTCCATATTGTACTCATCGATCATCCGCCGGTAGTTCAGCTCACCGTTAAGCGTCATCATATTGATGAAGTTGTTGTCGTAAGATCCCTCCACATAGTTATAATGTGGTATTTTTACTTTGTACCGTGCCGTATCATAACCTCTCATGGCCACTTTCACATCGGCATCGCTCCAGAAGGAAGCACGGTCCCAGTGCAGCGCATCGATCACATATATCCCCTGATGGTCTTGTTTGACATGAAAAGTGAAAGTATTGTCCTTGCCAACAATGGTGGAGTCTACCGCCACCGGTTTTCCGGACAGGTTATCTTTTAAAAGCCATACCTTTTGTTCCGTTGCTTTGGGATCGGTAAATTCAACAGACCCTTTTACTGTAATGGATTTCACCTGCTTGTTCTGCTGTGCGTGCAGTGCGGCCGGAGCGGCCAGTAAAGCCAGCAAAACACCGGTTCTTCCTGCTTTTTTCATGATTGTCATTGTTTAAATTTTTATGATTTCCGCTATTTACTATAGTCAGCGTTTTGTGTCAGATCAGGATTGAGTGCAAACTCGCGGCTGGGAATGGGCAGCAGCACATGCGATGCCGGCTGTCCGAACGACTGCAGCCAGGCGTTCATTTTACCAAAGCGCTGCATATCGCTCCAGCGAAGTCTTTCGCCTACAAACTCACGACGGCGCTCCATTTCTATCTCTGCGAGGAAAGCGGTGGTATTGGCGAAGTCGCTGTTGTTGCGCTGCGATGCATTTCTGGCGGTACGCAGCTGGTTATATGCCGTTACATCCACCACGCCTTTGCGAGCGGTGGCTTCCGCAACGATCAGGAAAGCTTCGGCATAGCGGCAGATGGGATAAGAAGGTGTGGCTTCCTCCGGGAACTTGGTCACGAAGTACACGGAGTCCAGGATCACGCCGCCTTTGTTTTTCAGGAAAAAAGTGCGGCGCACGTCGCTGGCATCGTAGGTTTTCAGCAACATGCTGTCCACCCAGGTATTGCCGCTGCCTGCTCTGGGCATGTCGGCATATTTACCGGGACCGAATACCTGTCCCAGGCCATATTGCGTGCTGCCATTGATAGCCATCTCATTGATATGGTATATCATTTCCGTACTGTTGGTAGCGGACCTGAAGATATCGCCGAAGCCGGACTGCAGCGCCAACCGTTTGGAGTTGATCACCGCATTGGCCATCGCCAGGGCATCGTCATGACGGCCCAGGTTGAGGTACAGTCTGGCCAGCAGCAGTTGCGCAGCCTGCCTTGAGCCATTCAGCGACCTGCCGTTATAATCCGGCAGTTGCGCCGCGGCAGCTTTCAGGTCTGCCTCAATGAGCCGCCTTACTTCACCAACGGCATTGCGTACCGGATGGCTCTTGGGGTTTTCACCCCCTTTGATGATCACCACATCGCCAAACATTTCCGTCAGCAACATATAGGAATATGCACGAAGAAGATAAGCCTCTCCGAGGTTGGCGGCGATCAGGCTGTCACCTCCGGGCTGCTGTTCCCCAAAGCTGATGGCCATGTTCACATTGGCAATGCACTGATACGGCTGCTTATAGGCAAAGGTGAGCGCGTTGTCGGTAGAAGGGACGTTGTTTCCTTCGTAGGTCAGGTTGGAAACAGACTGGAAGTCGTCTCCCATCACGTCCTGCAAACCGAATATCTGGTACAGGGCGTTGTTGGTGAGCGCCAGTTTGGCGCCATTAATCACCAGCGGCAGGTTGGCACGGTTGATCTGGTCAAAGGTCACCTGTGTATTGGGTTGCACATTGTCCAGGTTTTTGCTGCAGGATGCGAACAGTAAGGTACCGGCAACGGCTATATGAAATATACATGTCTTTTTCATGAGCGCAACAATTAGAAGGTCAGGTCAATACCGATAACAGCGGAACGCGGGTTCGGCAGGTTAGTGGAAACGATGCCTGTGTTGGACACCGCTTCGGGATCAAAGCCCTTGTAAGGCGTAATGGTCAGCAGGTTCTCCACAGACCCGTAAATGCGCACCTGGTTGAGCTTTGCTTTCTGCAATACTTTTACCGGCAGCAGGTAAGCCAGCGACACGTTACGTAAACGCAGGTACGACGCATCGGTGATGAACTGTGTGGACGGCTTGCTGTTCCAGTCGGCCGTCTGGCCTGCGCCATGCACGCCGGTCACTGCCCGTGGAATGTCCGTCACATCGCCGGGCTTACGCCAGCGGTCTGCCAGGTTACTGAACTTATTAGGCATCACGCTGGTGTAGTCGAGGCTGTAATTGCGTAACGTCTGTTCGTAATAATCATACACTTTATTGCCTGCGACATAGGTAACCAATGCGTCCAGCGTAAAACGTTTATATGACAGGGAGACAGCAGTGCCGCCGGTGAACTTTGGTAAAGCAATGGGGATAGATACATAGTCGTTCGCATCCCAGCGACCGTCTTTGTTGCGATCGGTATAGGTCATATCGCCGGTCAGCGGATCGACGCCCTGCGATTCAAACACCATCACGGAACCTACGGGTTGTCCTACTTTGGAGCGGGACTGTGGCCCGCCAAACACCAGCGCGCCAAAGGGAGCGGTCGAGTCTTTCATGGAAAGGATCACGTTGCGGTTGATGTTCATATTGGTGCTCACCTTCCAGCCAATCGTCGCTCCGGCGCGGCTGTTGACCGTCAGTTGCAGATCCGCGCCATAGTTGCGGATGCTGCCGATGTTGTCCGGCATACTGCCAGCGCCGAATATCCAGGACACATCGGTATTGCTCATCAGCCCGTCGGTGGTTTTGTTGTAGTAATCTGCCGTCAGGGTAACACGGTTGCCGAACAAGGCAATGTCTACGCCGGCGTCCATCTGTTTGGTTCGCTCCCATCTGATATTGGGGTTACCGATCAGGGTATTCAGCACCAGCGCCTGACCACCCATGTAAGAGGTTGCCTTCAGTAGGTTGCGGGCATCGAAATAACCCAGGGGACGCATGTTACCGCTGATACCATAGCTGGCACGGACCTTCAGTTGGCTGACCGCGCGCTGGCCTGCCATGAAACCTTCGCGGGACAAGTCCCAGCCGGCGGAGACGGAAGGAAACCAGCTGTAGCGGTTGTCCTTCACCAGTTTGGAAGATCCATCGCGACGCAGGGAGGCGTTCAGCATATATTTACCGTCCCAGTCAATACCAGTACGCAGGAACCAGGCATCAGATATCTCCTTGTTGTTCAGATGAAGGCTGCCGATATTGGAAGCAGCACCGTAACCGGCTGCAGCAGCGCCGCCGGTGACATTGTCAATTTGCGGGAAGCCGTTCAACTCATAACCGAAACTGTTCAGCTCATTGTTATAGTAGGTATAGCCCAATGTGCCGTTGACGCCCAGTTTACGGAAACGTTTATTATACGTGAAGTAGTTATCGAAGTTATAGGAGAAATTATCGGTGCCCTGCATTTTGTATAAGCCGCCGGTGCTGTAAGCGAGGTAACCGACAGGCAGCAGGAAACTGCTGTTCAGGCCATTGTATTTGGTAGCATTGAAGGAAGAGCGGAAGGATAACTCCTTCAGCAGTTGAAGATCTGCCGACAGGCTTCCCAGGTAGATGTTGGTTTTGTTCTTGTTATTATTGTCCATCATGATGCCCAGGGGGTTGTTTTGCAAACCGGCGTAGTACCCCATCCTGCCGTTGGACTGGTACACCAGTTCATCAGGTGTATCCGGCCGCACGGCAAAAGCCGTCGCCAGCGGATTGGACATATCTTTACTCACAGATTGCGTCAGGTTGATGTTACCGTTTATTTTCAGCCAGTGGTTTACCTGCTGGGTAACGTCGAGACGGCCGGTGTACCGTTCAAACCTGCCGACGCCCATAGAAGCCACCTCCGCGTAGCGGCCGAGGGACATATAGTAGCTGTTTTTTTCGCCGCCGCCGCTCATACTGGCCTGCAGGTTGTTGACCGGTGCATTTTTATGTTTGATACGGTCCAGCCAGTCGATGCTGCGGTCACCCATTTTCAGGCCCGCCAGCTGCCCCTGCAACACTGTTTTTTCATCCTGCAGCTGCTTGAGGCGCCCGGGAGGCGTTGCGCCAGGGTTGGCCAGGATGGCGTCGATATCACCGATACGATTGTTGCGGGAGTCGTTAAAAGCGGAAGTGTATTCCGCGGTGTTCATCATACGGCGCTTGAACGGCACGTTATTAACACCGGTATACATGTTGACATTGAGGGAAGGTTTGCTGTTGTTTTTCCCTTTTTTGGTGGTGATGATGATCACCCCGGTGGAGCCTCTGGCGCCGTAGATCGCTGCGGAAGCGGCATCTTTCAGTACTTCGACAGACTCGATGTCCTGCGGATTGATACTGTTGATAGAGATGGTATTGCCATCCACTACCAGCCCGTCGATAACGATGAGCGGATTGGTAGCCACCGCGCTGACTGACTGGGCGCCGCGGATCATAATGCCGGATGCATTGCCCGGCGTTCCTTCGCGGGAAGCGACATACACTCCCGGCACACGTCCCTGCAGCGCCTTCCCAAAATCGCTGACAATGTTTTTCTCTGCCGTCAGCTCGCCGGCTTTCACCGAAGCGATGGAGTTGGTCACGCTGGACTTGGATTGTGTACCGTAACCCACTACGACGGCATCCGTCAGCGAAATAGCTTTCATCTTCATGAAGATGGGTGTTGTTTTAATCAGGCTGGCCGCTACCATTACGTTTTCAAAACCGATGGAAGTGATCTGCAACTGTGCATTGGCCGGCACATTTAGTTCGAATTCGCCTTTTTCGTTGGTGGTGGCGCCCGTTTTAGCGCCGATCACCTTCACGGTGGCCCCCGGAACAGGCTGCCGGGTGGTGGCGTCTTTTACCGTCCCTTTCAAGACCTGTTGTGCATAGGCGGAGATACCGGACATGCATAAAAGGATAAATAAAACTGACTTTCTCATACAAGTGGTTGGTTGATGATAATGGTTGGTTACTGTCCCCGAACATTGTGTTGCCAAAATAGGGATCGTGTTATTTTTTCATCCGGATAATGGACGTACCGGGACCGTAAATGTATATTCCCACCTTTTCCGGGGATGAACGCCACTATGGGTCTGGCAGGCGCTTTTCCGCCGGCAATAAGGATTTAGCAGGTATCATCCTGTCATTTGAAAGGATGAACAGGCGTTTTACGGGGACGAAAAAAATAAGCCGGCAAGGATGCAGAAAACCGTGGGCCATGTACTATCTTCAACCCGCTGTTAACTTATGCGCAATCGTAAACCATACCGTTATTTTACACACTTGCTGGTGTGGATGGCGTTGGTACTGCTGTATGCCTATCCATCGCTTAAACTCAATCTTCATTCTGATTTCGGACTGAAAAGGGTACTGGTACAGGACATCCTGTATGGGTTTATCAACTTCCAACTGTTCTTTCTCCTGGTGTTTGCGTGGTTGCCGGCGCCGGTGCAGCAACGGCGGCATCAACAGGTGATCGTGCGGAGCATACTGGCGGTGGCGGGTTTTGCGCTGATAAAATATGCTATAGGTTGTATATTCCCCGATCAGGTCCTGTTAAGGATGTATTCCATGGTAGGAAAGCCGCATATTTACTTTAGCTTTTCAAATTATTTCCTGATGGCCACCAAAACGGGACTGGGCGTAGCTTTGCTGGCCTATAGTTACCGGCTGCTGTTGCAGCGGCAGCAAACGGGGCCCCGGGACCGTCAGTTGGCATCCGCCGCAGAAGCGGCACGGGCGCGTTATATACGAATGCAGGAGAACTCGCGGCTGCTAGTGCAGAACCTTCAGCAACTCACCCCTATTCTCGAAGATGAGCGCAAACGCGGTCAGGAGGGCGTGAAAGCCATCCTCCTGTTATCGGACCTGTTACGTTACATGTTGTACGACAAAGCGCTGGAAAAAGAAACCGTTAGTCTTCCAAAAGAAATGCTCAATTTTGAAAGATATGTGGAGCTGCGCAACCTGTGTCACCACGAACAACCGCTCGTGCTGTCCGTCACCGGTGATACGCAACAGGGAACGCTGGCCGCGCTGCAGCTCCAGCAAACCACCGAAACCGCGCTGCAACAGCTGTCTGCCGACGGCGCCCCGGTGGCCATCCGGATACAGGTAAGGCAGGATATGGTTAGGCTTAGTGTACAGGAGCAACATTATCAATTTAAACTGTATCCCGATCATGCCTGATGCTCGTCGTTCTTTCCGGGAGTTTGCAGGCATGCTGGCCGGCTGGCTGGTGCTGGTGTACAGCAGCAACCTGATGACTGTCTTACGTTTCAATGACCAAACCATCCGGCTGGTACATATCAACAGCGCCGCCCTGGGCCTGGTCAACTTCCTGTTCTTCTACTGCTGCTATCGCTGGATAGCCATACCAGTGCTGGAGAAGCGCCGCCCGTTGCTGGCGGGGCTGTTGGTACCGGTCCTGCCGGCATTCACCTTGCTGAAATACGGTTTTATTCATCTTTTTTTTGCGCAGGATATTTTATACCGGGGCCATCAGATTATCAACGGGCAAAAAGTGGAATTGTACACCTCCCTCGGGAACTACTTTGTGAACGGCCTTTGGAGCAACCTGGTGATAGTGGTCGCCGCCTTTTCCTTTTGCCTGTTTCGCTTATGGCTGCAGGAAGAAAAGAAAAGAGTACTGCTGCAACAGCAGCAGTTGCAGGCAGAATCCGGGTTTCTGAAGATGCAGCTCAACTCTCATTTTCTGATCAACAGTCTGAACAGCATTTATTCACTCGCGCTGATGGGATCACCGGAGGTAGTAAAAGCCAATAAAACGCTGGCACATTTGCTGGCTTATATGGTAGACCAGCCTTCCGATATCGCGTACCGTGCGCCTATCCGTGAGGAGATCAGCTACCTGCAGGACTTCGTGACTTTACAGCGGTTGCGTACCGGTTTTAATGAAGGCATTATCTTTCATACGCCGGACGTGTTACCGGAGAAAAATATTGCGCCGCTGCTGCTGGTGCCCTTTGTAGAGAATGCGTTCAAACATGGGGTCAGCAACCGTCCGGAGAAAGCGGTCACCATTACGTTGGCGTGCAACGAGCAGCAGTTGCTGTTCAGCGTGCATAACTATGTGTCGGGCCAGCAGCGCGACAAAACAGGCGGCATCGGGCTGGACAATGTCCGGAAGCGGCTGCAGCTCCTCTATCCCGGCCGGCATCAGCTGGACATCCGGGACACCGGAGCGGAATATTTCAGTAACTTAGTGATCAATTGGTAAAGGATATGGGTGTAAAGTGTATTGTGGTAGATGATGAACCACTGGCAGCGCAGGTATTGGTGTCGTTTATTCATAAAACGCCGGACCTGCAGCTGGCAAAGGTGTTCCACAACCCTGTGGAGGCGCTGGCCTTCGTGAAGCAGGAAAAAATCGACCTTATCTTCCTGGATATACAGATGCAGGAGCTCAGCGGCCTGGAACTGATGCAACTGGCGCCTCCGGGCGTACAGGTGGTACTGGTGTCCGCGTATGACGAATACGCAGTGGAAGGTTTCGACCGGGAAGCGATAGACTACCTGTTGAAACCTGTATCTTTTGAGCGGTTTGCCAGGGCTGTGCAACGGGTACTGGCCCGCAGCACGGTCGCCGTTTCACAGCCGGCCGGCACCGATTATATTTTTGTCCGTACCGATAAAAGGATCGTACGGGTAGATGTTAAAGACATCCTGTTTGTAGAAGCGCTCCGCAATTATGTGGCCATCCAGACGGTCAAACAAAAGATCCTCACCTTACAAAACCTCCGCAGTTTTGAAGAGATACTGGCGCCGTTCCGCTTTATACGGGTACACAAATCGTTTATCATCCCGCTGGATAAAATCGACAGCATCGAAAAACAACGCATTTTCACAGGGCCGCACTGCGTACCTATTGGCGACGCTTATCTGAAACAGTTTATGGAAGCTATCAGCATGCCGCGATAGCTTAGTTTTGTTTTCTCACATATTTGGTCAGAATCACGATCAGCTGGCCTTCGATCTTACCTTCGATCTGCTCTTTGTTATCTTCTACGAGGCGGATATTTTTCACCACCGTGCCCATCTTGGCGTTCAGGGTAGAACCTTTTACATCGAGAGATTTGATCAGCGTTACGCTATCGCCGTTTTGCAATACGTTGCCGTTGCAATCGCGATGAAGCTCTACAGCATCGTCGTTGTCATGGTCGCCGGTAGCCTGCGCCCATGCCAGCGTTTCCTCTTCCAGGTAGAGCATATCGAGGCTTTCCATGGCCCAGCTTTCTTTTTTCAGCCGGTGCAGCATACGCCAGGCCAGTACCTGGATGCCCGGTACTTCGCTCCACATGGCGGTGGTAAGGCAGCTCCAGTGCTGGCTGTCCAGCTCGGCCTTCCGGTCTATCTGGGCGCGGCAGGTGTCGCAGATCAGCACGGTGCTGTCCGGACCGTCGCCGGAACGGGGTGCTACGTCATGCAGGTTAAGTTTGTCTGTTGAGCCGCACAACTCGCACTGGTTGCCGCTTCTTTGCTGTAATTGTTCTTCGATTTTCATGATTCGTTCGCTAAAAAATGCGCGCAAAGATACTCTTTTTTACGGGTACAGCCATTCACCGGGCATTTAACCGGATACATGCTGTAAAATATCTCCCATTCTGTCCCCCGTTTCCCCTATCGGATGAGTAAGTGTTTCCGCATATTCGTTTCCATAACAGCGTATCTGCGGCCGCTGGCATCGTGGCGTAGTCTTTGGGCTTCCTTTCATAAAAATCACGCTTATGTTATTTCCGACACCATCATCAACCATCCGGCGGAAACGCCCGTCATTTCTGCCCAGTGCAGCATCGCAGAGAGTACCTGTGGCCATCGCAGCGGAACCAGGAGACACTCCCGACGAAGAAGACACAGTGGAAGATCCTGATCCTGTACTGGACGAAAGCGACCTGGAAGAAAACAGCCTCTCCGATGAGGAGGCCGATAACATTGAATGGGAACCTGAAGAAGAACAAGAGGGAAGTTCAGGAAATGCCTGAACTACTGCTACTAACCCGTTAGATTCATTGATTAATCATCCATCTTATGTACACCTTAGGTATTAACGCCGCTTTCCATGATTCAGCCGCCTGTCTGGTGAAAGACGGGCAGCTGGTGGCAGCAGCTGAAGACGAACGTTTTACGCATATCAAACACGGGAAAAGACCGATTCCTTTTGCCGCTTACGAACTGCCTTACCACGCTATCAACTATTGTTTGCAGTCAGCCGGTATCCGGTTACACCAGGTTGATCATTTTGCATATTCCTTTGATCCCTATTTGCTGATGCCTGCCGGAACGGGGGAAGAAGCGGAAATCAACCTTCCGCTTTTCCCCGCTGGCAAAGAGATGCCGGAGAAATGGCTGTCGCCCTGGGACCCGCTCTTTTTGCAGGCCATCGCCAATGCGCCCGGACAGTTGACAGATGGTTATCCACACCATCTGCAGCCCAACTTTAGGGATGCGGTGATCAACCGGCGGGACCAGTGGCATTACCTGGAACATCACCTCTGCCATGCCGCCAGCGCTTTCCTGCCTTCTCCCTACGAAGAGGCAGCCGTGCTGACGATCGACGGCAGGGGCGAGAAAGCCACCACTACCTTCAGCACCGGCGCACAGCACTCCCTGACGCGCATCAGCCAGGTGAATATGCCGCATTCGCTGGGACTGCTTTATGAAAGAATTACCACGCACCTTGGCTTTTTACATTCATCAGATGAATATAAAGTGATGGCCCTTGCCTCCTATGGAAAACCCGTTTATGTACAAGTCCTGCGGGATATCATCGCCTTGTCGGACAACGGCAGCTACCAGATAGCCGATATCCCGCTGGAGGAGATACTGGGGCCGCAACGGAAGAAAACCGATCCTTTCCTGGCCATGCATTTCGACATAGCGCATTCCATGCAGGCCGTATTACAGGAGAGCGTGCTGCAACTGGCATCCTGGCTCAAACGTGAAACGGGCAGCGACAACCTTTGTTTTGCCGGCGGCGTAGCGCTCAACTGCGTGCTCAACGCCACGCTCCGGGATGCCGGTATCTTCCGTAACATCTGGGTGCAGCCTGCCGCCGGCGACGCCGGCACTGCGCTGGGCGCCGCCCTGTGGGCAGACGCACGCCTGCGGCAACGTACATCGAAAGACTTTGTCATGGACCACGCTTACTGGGGCCCTGCTTATACCGACGCGGAAATTGAGCAGTTCCTGCAATGGACAAAAACGCCTTACCGCAAGCTGGACAATATTGCTGAAGAAGCCGCCTCGCTGCTGGCACAGGATAAAATCATCGGTTGGTTCCAGGGCCGTATGGAATTCGGTCCGCGTGCGCTGGGCAGCCGTTCTATCCTCGCCTCGCCACTGCATGCGGATATGCAGGCGCGGCTCAACGAGGTGAAAGACAGGGAAGACTTCCGGCCGGTAGCGCCGGTGGTGACGGAAGAAGCCGCGGCCGAATGGTTTGAAGGCGCCGACTATTCTCCCTTTATGCTTTTTGTATACCGGGTAAAGGAAGATAAAAAAGCGCTTATTCCCGCCGTGACCCACGTGGATGGCACCGCCCGCATACAGACAGTCAACCGGGAACAACATCCGCTGTATCACGAACTGCTGCAGGCCTTTGAAAAAAAGACCGGCGTGCCGGTACTGATCAACACCTCTTTCAATACGCTGGGCAAACCCATTGTGTGCACGCCCCGCGATGCGCTGGAATGTTTCTGGTCCTCCCCTTTCGATGCATTGGTGATCGGTTCGTTCCTCATCGAAAAATAAAGGCGTATGAAACAAAACATTAAAATATCTGTGATCATTCCAACGTGGCGCCGGCCTTCGCTACTGACCGACTGCCTGCATGCGTTATCGCTTCAGTATTTTCCTGTGGACCATTTTGAAGTGATCGTTGTCAGCGATGGCGACGATCCCGACACCGCAGCTGCGATCCGCTCCTGGCAGGGCACCAGCCCGTTGCAGCTGCAATATCTCCAGCTGCCGGCCAAAGGCGGACCGGCAGCTGCCCGTAATATGGGCTGGCAAAATGCCATCGGGCAGCTGGTCGCTTTCACCGATGACGACTGTCAGCCAGAACCCGGATGGCTGGAGAGCCTGTGGTGCCGTCATCGTATTACCAAAGCGCCGGTGGCCTACACCGGCAAGGTAGTAGTGCCGCTGCCCGCTGAAAAAGCAATCACCGATCATGTCCGTAACACCGCCCATCTGGCCCTGGCCGATTTTATTACAGCTAACTGCGCCTGCACCCGCGACGCATTGCTGCTGACAGGCGGCTTCGATGAACAGTTTACCATGGCCTGGCGGGAAGACAGCGACCTGGAATTTAAACTGCTGCAACAGCATATACCCATACAATATGTCCCTGCGGCAGTGGTACGGCATCCGGTGCGGCCCACCCGTTGGGGCAGCAGTATGCGCGACCAGCGCAAGGGCGCCTTCAACGCATTGCTGCATCGTAAACATCCGGAGCTGTACCACGAACGTATCGGACAGGCGCCGCCACCATTGTATTACGCAATGGTGCTGAGCCTGATAGCCGCCATTGGCAGCGCTGCTGCCGGGCATCCGGCTATGGCGCTGTTTTTCCTGGTGCTTTGGGTGATCGCCTGGTTATATTTCACCAGCAGAAGGCTCACCGGTACCAGTCATTCGCTGTCCCATATTTCCGAGATGCTGATCACGTCCGCCGCCATCCCTTTCCTTTCGGTGTATTGGCATATCTACGGTATGATCAAATACAGGTCGTTTTTTGTTTAACGAATTAACATCCACCGCCATGTTACAAGATGTGCAACGTATCATCATACTCCGCGCCCTGAAGCTGGGCGATCTGTTATGCACGGTTCCTGCCTTCCGGGCGTTGAGGCTGGCTTTCCCGACAGCGCATATTACGCTTGCCGGCCTGCCATGGGCCACTGCCTTTCAGGAACGTTTCCCGCATTATATCGATGAACTGGTGACGTTCCCCGGTTATCCCGGCCTGCCGGAACAGGAGCCTGATGCCGCGGCGTTCGATGCTTTTATGCAGGGAAGGCAGCAGGCTGGTTACGACCTGGCGCTGCAACTACAAGGCAACGGCACTATCGTCAACGATATTGTGAAACAGTGGAATGCCCGGTACACGGCCGGGTTTGTGCCGGCAGGCGAAACACCGCCCACGCCTTTGTTCACCACCTACCCGGAGGATTTGCATGAGATCCAGCGGCATCTGCGCCTGCTGGAACATATCGGCATACCCGCCACACAAACGATGCTGGAGTTCCCGCTCACATCGGCCGACAGGCGTGCTTTTGAAGCGCTGGCACTCCCGGCAGGCGATTATGAATATGTCTGTATCCATCCCGGCGCCAGCGTGCCGGAACGGCGGTGGCCCACCGCATACTTCGCCGCTATGGCCGATTACCTGGCCAGCGAAGGATGGAAAGTAATACTGACAGGCACCGCGCAGGAAAAAGCCCTCACCGCGGAAGTGAAGGGCTACATGCGGTTTCCCGCCATCGATCTTGCCGGCGGCACCTCGCTGGGCTGTATGGCACAACTGATCAGGAATTGCCGCGCGCTGGTATGCAATTGTACCGGCGTATCCCATATCGCAGCGGCCACCGCTACGCCCAGCCTGGTGATCAGCATGGACGGAGAGCCGCACCGTTGGGCGCCGCTCCGGCATCACCTGCATTGTACGATCGACTGGACACGGCAGCCTGCGATGGAGCGTATCTACCACCAGTGTGACGAATTGCTGGCACGCACCAGTCACAGAGAGCCGGTATTCAAACCAGCTGCAACGCCTTGTTGACGGCGTGCAGCACATTTTCCACCGTTGCCATGGGCAACTGCTTTTTCTTTATCTGCTGATAGTGCCAGGTCAACAAAGTATTCCTGCTTTGCTGTTTCTCCGGCACATCGAAATACAGCACCGTCCCTCTTCCATGCCACGGCGTATGCTGCAGGTTGGTCATGGCATACAACACGATCACCGGCGTGGAAGTAGCCGCCGCAATATGAATAGTACCGGTATTCACCGAAATGATCAACGGACTTCTTCTCACCAGCAAGGCGAACTCGCGAAGCGAAAAAGCACCCGCCATATTAATAGCACGATGGTCGCCGATGGCCTGTTGTAGCCTGGCAGCATCGGCCTCTTCCCCACTGTTGCCGGTGATCAGCAACTGGCAGTCATGCTGCCGGATAATTTCGCGTCCTATCTCCACCCATTTGACAAAACTAAACTGCCGTTTGGCGTCCTGTACCATCGGATGCAGCAACATCCACGGTTTGTGCGGATCTGCCTTATGCACTGCCAGTTTACGGACAATGCCCGGCCACAGCGTCTCATCCGTTTGTATGGATAACCTGGAATCGATCACCGGCGCTCCCATATACCTCACCAGCTGCAGGTCGCGCTCCACCTGGTGCAGCGGCGTTTCAAAAGGCTCCTTGTCAGGCATCCAGTGTGTCAGCAACTGGTAAGGATTCTCCCGGCAATAGGCCAGCCGCAGCGGAATGCCCGCCTGCATTGCCATTAAAGCCGCGGGTAAAGGACTCTGGCTAAAGACCGTGAAGATGATCGCGGCGTCAAAATGTTCATGGGCCAGCATCGCCACCAGTTCCTGGTAAGTATCCGGTGTGGTCACATGGTCCTGTTTTACCCACGGCGCGTTGAACACAAATACGTTGTCTATCTCGGGTAGCAATGCCGCGGCGGGGGCCGCGGCTGCAGAAGTAAGTACCGACAGCTGGCAGCGGCCGGCTTCTTTAAGCGCACGGAAAGCGGGAGCGCTCATGAGGAGATCTCCCATATTATCTAACCGTATGCACAGGATTTTTTTACATTCGTTCCATGGATAGTGCATATCAGACTCCTGTTTTATAAGACGCAGGTAAAAGCTTCCGGCTGGAGATCTCCCTGATAATAGCAGTAGTAGATCTTCCTTTCACCAGCGGCAACAACTGTACTTTTCCGCCCAGCTGTTCCACCAGCTGCGCTTCCGGCAGCGTTTCCAGTGTATAATCTCCTCCTTTAACAAAAATATCAGGCCGCAGGGCTGTAATCAGTTCACAGGGAGTATCGTCTGTAAACTCACCAAAGGGGATGATATGGGTCACGGCCGATAGTCCGGCCAGTACCTCCATTCGTTCTGCCAGTGTATTCACGGGCCTGTCGTTTCCTTTCAGGCGGCGGATGCTGTCATCGGTGTTAATGCCGACGATCAGTACGTCACCCAGCTCACGCGCGTTGCGCAGGTAGTTCACATGACCGCTGTGCAGGATATCGAAACAGCCGTTGGTAAAAACGATCCTGCTGCCGGCATTGCGGTACAGTGTGCCCAGCATGGCCAGGGTGGCGATGTCCTCCACAAATTTGCCCTGCACCGCCGATGCGGCCATCAGTTCCGCTGAAGTGCAGGACGCAGTAGTATCCTTTGTAATGGCAATGCCCGCTGCCATGCCTGCGATAGTGGCCGCAGATACCGGGTCCGCTCCATAAAGCGATGCCAGCGTATAAGTGCTGATATAAGTATCCCCGGCTCCGGACACCTGCGGATGACGCACCTTATGCGCAGTGGTATGTGCTGCCAGCTGATCTTTGATAAAGACCAGCGCTCCTTCGTCATCCAGCGTGACAGTAGTGACCGCTGCTCCCGTGAGGGCATAGAGGTCCCTGCCCACATCCTGAAGCGCTTCCGTCCTTTTACCGGCGCCAAACTGCAAATGCAGCAGCTGTGCCACCTCGAGGCTGTTGGGCTTTGCGACCGAAGGCCGTAATGATGCAAACTGCCGCAGGTCTTTCGCATCCACTGCTAAAAAATTATCGTATAGCCGGCGCAGTGATTCCAGCGCCGCTATCACACGGGGCGTAAACAGCCCTTTATGGTAATCAGCCAGCACAACGGCATCATACTGACCATAGCAGGATTCCAGTTTTGCTATCAGCTGTTGTTCCAACGCCGCTGATATCGCGGTTTCCGTACCGCTGTCGTAACGGGTCAGCAGCTGCGTGCCGGCCACCAGGCGCGTCTTCACCATCGTGCCCCTGTCGGGCGCTTTGATGACGGCGGCATTGATTTGTTGCTGGGTTAGCAGGCCGCAGATGTCGAGGGCGCCCTCGTCGTTGCCGGTAACGCCCATACAGGTTACTATCGCACCCATGCTGGCGAGATTGTATGCCGTATTGCCGGCGCCACCCGGCGCCTGTTCGCACGTAGCAATCTCCAGTACCGGCGCCGCAGCCTCCGGGCACAGGCGGGTACTCCGCCCTTTCAGATAGACGTCCAGAATAAGGTCTCCTACTACCAGTACTTTAAATTGTTTTTCGCGTGCGCATAACTGTTTAAAGAAAGTTTCCATACGCTTTGTTTTGGGCTGACTCAAGAATCGTGTCTGCCGCGGCTGTCAGTGATGGCACACGGAAGTCCGGTGTATTAAAAGCATTAAAATCCCATTGTGTTTCATGGCCGTTGTCAATCAGGATAGTACGGCAACCTACGCGGTTGCCCGCTTCCATGTCGTGCAGGATATCTCCGATCATCCAGGATTGATGCAGGTGCAGGTGATGATCGCGCGCAGCATGTAATAACATGCCCGGTCTCGGTTTCCGACAGATACACGACTGGCGGTAACGTTCTGTTTTACCCGCCGGATGATGCGGGCAGTAATACACGGCATCCAGTTGAACGCCGGCCTCTCCCAGCAGCTCCTGTATCCTGTCAAATACCGGAAGGAGGTCTTCTTCCTGGAAGTAACCATGGGCCACGCCCGACTGGTTAGTAACCATGATCAGCATAAACCCTGCCGCCTGCAAGGCGGCCAGCGCTACGCCGGCGCCCGGCTCCAGCACTACTTTGTGCGGGTCGGCATTATAGGGCACATCTTTAATCAGGGTCCCATCCTTGTCTATAAACACAGCTTTGTTCATTACTCATATGGCGGCTTTAATGGTCCTTGAATCCTGGTGAGCCAGCACTGTTTCGTATAACTTATGCATACGGCCGGCTACCTGCTGCCAGGTAAACAGCTTCCGTATCCGGTTTACCGCCGCTTCTCCCATCGCCTCGCGCTTTTCGGGATTGGCCAGCAGCTGATTGATAGCACCGGCCAGCGCTTCCGGGTCTTTCGGCGGTATCAGTTTACCGGTAACGTCATCGACTACACTATATTTAATCCCTCCTACATTGGCGCCAATGACCGGCGTACCGCAGGCCATGGCTTCCAGCGGCGTAATACCGAAGGGCTCATACCAGGGTGTCGTGATAAACAGGTCAGCTGCTGAATAGTAATATTTCAGCTCGTCCCTGTTTTTATGTCCCACAAAACAGATCCTGGCGGCCACACCCAGCTCTTTGGCCAGCATCCGCAACCGTTGTGCTTCGTGGTTATGCTGTGTAGGGTGCGCATCGCCGCCGACCACTATCAGCCTTGTTTTGTGCTGTCCGCTGCCCAGCTTCGCCAGCGCCTGGATGACATTGTCTATTCCCTTTCGGGGCACCACACGGCCCAGCTGCAGCAGTATCCGTTCGTCCTGTGGCAGACGCAGCAGGATACGCGACAGTTGTTTATCTATCGGAAAAAATTCTTCCGGCGTTACCCCGCAGGGGATCACCGCTATTTTCTCCGCCAGGGCGTTGTAATGTGTCAACAGGTCTTCCCTGTCCTGCGGACATTCCGCAATGATAGCGTCTGCGGCCGCCATGGTCTGTTCTTCAATGGCAACGCGCTCGGGCGGAAAGCGGTCCTGGTCGCCCTGGAACAAACGGCGGATATGTCCCAGCGCATGGAACGTAACGACATAAGGAATATGCAGTATGCTTTTCAGCTCCATGGCCACCAGGGCGGACATGAAAAAGTTAGCATGTATCAGCTGGTAGTCCATTTTCTCCTCCCGGATAAACCGCAGCATATCATCGCGGAAAGCTGCCATATACGGCAGTATCCGTTCTTTCTCCACCTGTTCCGGCGGACCGGCATCGATATGAATAATGCGGATGCCTTGCATCCATCGCAGGCACCGCGGGTAGTCCTTGTTCTCCCGCCTCGTAAAAATATCAACGGCATATCCTTTCTGGGCCAGCTGCCGGGCCAGTTCTCCCACATAGACGTTTTGTCCGCCGGCGTCAATGCCACCCAGTACTGCCAAAGGAGAAGCATGCTCACTGATAAATGCTATTCTTTTCATATGCTTGAAATTTATACGTAAAAAAACTGTTCCTAAACCACGGCGCTCTCCCGCTGAAAGAGGTTGCCCGATTGCCACTCCGGCGAAACCACCCTGCTGAACGCCGCTTCCCATTCTCTCGTAAAGCGGCCGATGTCAAACAACGCCAGCGCAGTTTGACGGGCGGCTGCTCCCAGCTCCAGGGCGTGGTCCCGGTCGTTGATAAGCAGCTGCATTTTTTCGATGAGGTAGTCCACATCGGTGTGGATATACCCGTTCACCCCGTCGCGAATGATGGTCACCAGCTCTGTGGTAGCCAGCGCCACCACCGGCAGGCCCTGCATCATGGCCTCGCATACTGCCAGCGCCAGGCTGGTATGCCTTACCGGGTGAAAGTAAAAGCGGTAGTGACTTCTCACCGACGGTAAGGCCGGGTGCAATATCTCTCCTATCCCTTCCGCATTACCCATGCCGGCGAGTTCCAGCGGTACCTCCCGGCTTACCTGCTGATAGATGTCCCAGCCCAGCGTACGGCCCCGCTGCTGCAGGTGGTTAATAGTTACCAACCCTCCGGGTATATCGCCGCAATAAGGCTCTACGGTATCGGTAACGCCGTGCGATATAACAGTAACGGGCGTACGATTATTATTCCACATCAGCTTGTTGTAATGGGTAACATGTACCAATAATACGCCGAGGTCATCTACCACATGCTGCTGGTTGACCGTATCGGTGTGGGGCGTATTATGTTCCAGGTAGATCTTCGGCAACGACCGCTGTTCCGCAGAGAGCACTTCATACTGGTCCGTCAGATAGTTCTTTGCAGACTGAAACAGGATGCAGTCGAAATGGTAGTGCTTTACATCCCCAAAAGGGATTTCATGCACATTATCACCAAAAGGAAATGTATGGCCTCTTCCAAAATAACCTTCATCACGGGCTTCCCGCACGGGGATGTAGATATCATAATGGCCTTGCGACAGATAGTACAGATAGCTACCGTGTACATGCCAGGTAAAAATGCTGTGTCTCATTATTACATTATTGCTTCACTAACGGACAGGCAACAATGAAACCACTTCGCACGAATGGCTCAAACACAGCTACCGCAAGCATTCCCGGCTGTCTTCATGAGCTTGGATCAAACACCCGAAGCGACTGTCAAATCGTTTAAAAAGCCATCAGGCAGCGTGCTTAACCGGAACCGCCTGTCTGTGGAACCATATGCATAGAATATAATTCACACTCCTAGCATCATTCTCTACAAGGTGTTTCGGTGAGATGCACACAGCTGTTCTCAGACACGGCCAGCATAGTTTATGCACACTATCTGAAAAAACGATTATGGATAAAACGGCTGTTAAGGTGGTGATTGAAACCCCCAGAGGTAGTACAGAGAAATATGATTACGATAAGAAGTCAGGTTATTTCCTGCTGAAAAAAATTTTGCCGGCCGGCATGGTGTTCCCTTATGATTTCGGCTTCATCCCCGGCACCAGAGGGGAAGACGGCGACCCGCTGGATATCATGGTGCTCTCTGAGTTCAGAAGTTTTCCCGGCTGTATGATGGAATGCCGGCTGCTGGGCGCCATCATCGCAGAACAGGGGAAGGAAAAACAAAAGAAAGTGCGTAACGACCGGTACCTGGCCGTTCCCATCTGTTCCGGTGCTTTTCAATATTTACACGATATTGATCAGCTACCGCCTGAAATGACCGTTCAGCTGGAAGACTTTTTCATCAACTACAACAAGGCGGAAGGGAAAGTCTTTCAGCCGCATGGGCTGATGAATGCTGACGGCGCTTTCAAAGAGATCAAAGCCAACAGCAGCAGGCAAAAGGGGAAGTGACGGTTTGTATTTATTCCCGGTGAGAGGCTTTTCGTATTTCTCCGTTCGCCAGGCGGGGGCAATGGCGCCGGCACAGACTCCAGGCGACCGATTTTTCGCGTTCATATCAAAAAGACTTTTTATCTTTCAGCTACGCAACATACAGGGACACCCATCCGATAGTAAAGCCCTTCTCCTGCAGACCATCTGTCCCGCGCCAAAAATTCTGTCGGCATACAACGCATATGAACCGCATATGATTACACGTACCCTGACGAGTGTCACTTTCTTTTTCCTGCAAGCCCTTTTTTGTATGGGGTATAGCTATGCGCAGGCCCCTGCCGGCGTGCACAGTTACCTCGAAATCATCGACATCAGGACCGGTAAACGAACGGTAGTTTATTCGGCAGCAGGACTGCTGGAATCGCCCAACTGGTCTAAAGACGGCCGTTACCTGCTTTATAATAAAAAAGGCCGGCTGTACCGGTACTGGCTGAGCGATCGGATAACGGACGAGCTGCCGTTTGACAGCACCTTACAGGCCAACAACGATCATGGTTTCTCACCGGACGGCTTACAGCTGGCTATCAGCGCCGGGGACGGCGGTTCCCGTATTTACACCGCTTCCGCCGAAGGAGGGCCCCTGCGGCAGCTCACCGGCCAATCCCCGTCTTATTGGCATGGCTGGAGCCCGGATGGTAAAACGCTGGCTTTTGTAGGGCAGCGCAACGGTGATTTTGACATCTATACCATTCCGGCAGACGGCGGGCCGGAAAAAAGGCTTACCCGGGAAAAAGGGCTGGACGACGGTCCGGACTACTCTCCCGACGGGCAGTACATTTATTTCAACTCCTACCGTACCGGCAGGATGCAGATCTGGCGGATGAAAGCCGACGGCAGCGATCCGGAACAGCTGACTGACGACCGTTACGCCAACTGGTTCCCCCACCCTTCTCCCAACGGGAAGCAGGTTGTATTCCTCAGTTTCACGGAAGACCAGCAGCAGGAACATCCTTTCGGCAGGAATGTACAGCTTCGTTTGCTCGACATCGTTAGCCAGACCGTCCGGGACCTTACACCGGTTTTCTTTGGAGGACAAGGCACAATCAATGTACCTTCGTGGTCTCCTGACGGCCGGCGGCTTGCCTTCGTATCCTACCGGATACCCTGATACGCCCCGCCTGCAGGCCCTAAAATACACGAGATGAAGAAGCTACTAATCGGACTACTGCTGGTAGTCGCCACGGAAACACATGCACAGGATGCTAAAATGAACGCCTTTATCAGTAACCTGATGGGCAAAATGACGTTAGAAGAAAAAATCGGCCAGCTGAACCTGGTGGTGCCGGGAGGCGGTACCGTTACCGGTTCGGTAGTCAGCCAGGGGGTTGACGACAATATCCGTAAAGGCAATGTAGGCGGCCTTTTCGGGATCACCGGCCCTGAGAAGATCCGCAAAATACAGGATATCGCCGTTAAAAGCTCCCGCCTGCACATCCCGCTCATTTTCGGGCTGGACATCATCCACGGCCACAAAACCATTTTCCCTATCCCGCTGGGCCTCTCCGCCTCCTGGGATATGGGACTGATTGAACGCAGCGCCCGCATCGCCGCACAGGAAGGCACCGCCGACGGGCTCTCCTGGGCTTACTCCCCCATGGTAGATATCTCCCGCGATCCCCGGTGGGGCCGCATCGCAGAAGGCTCCGGGGAAGACCCTTACCTCGGCTCCCGCATCGCCGAAGCAATGGTAAGGGGCTACCAGGGCAAAGACTACAGCCAGGGCACCACGCTGATGGCCTGCGTCAAACATTTCGCGCTCTACGGCGCCGCTGAAGGCGGCCGCGACTACAACTCCGTTGACATGAGCCGCATCAAAATGTTCCAATACTACCTCCCTCCCTATAAAGCCGCTATCGATGCCGGGGTTGGCAGCATCATGACCTCCTTCAACGATGTGGATGCCGTACCTGCTACGGGCAACAAGTGGCTGCTCACCGACCTGCTCCGCAAACAGTGGGGCTTTAAAGGACTGGTGGTAAGCGACTATACCGCAGTAAACGAAATGATGGCCCACGGCCTCGGCGACCTGCAAACCGTGTCCGCACTGGCACTCAAAGCAGGGCTGGACATGGACATGGTAGGTGAAGGGTTCCTGACTACCCTCAGGAAATCACTGCAGGAAGGGAAAGTCACCCTGCAGGACATCAACAACGCCTGCCGCCGTGTACTGGAGACCAAATACAAATTGGGCCTCTTCGATGATCCTTACCGCTATATACGGGAAGACCGCGCGGCCAAAGATATCCTGACCCCGGCCAACAGGGCCGCAGCCCGCGAAATAGCCGCCCGCTCCTTCGTGCTGCTGAAAAACGACCGGCAAACGCTGCCTCTCTCCGAAAAAGGCACCATCGCCCTCGTTGGCCCGCTGGCCGACAGCAAAAACAATATGCTGGGCACCTGGGCCGTATCCGGCGACCTGCAACAGGCCGTTACGGTTCGTGAAGGTATCCGCAACGTAGCAGGCGACAAAGTGAAAGTGCTCTACGCCAAAGGCGCCAACCTCACCGACGATACCACCCTCGCCAAAAATGTAAATGTCTTCGGTCCCCGCGCTGAAATAGACAGCCGCACCCCCGATGCCATGCTGCAGGAAGCCCTCGACGCCGCCAACAAAGCCGACGTGGTGGTGGCAGTACTGGGCGAAGCGTCCGAGATGAGCGGTGAAAGCGCCAGCCGTAGCAATCTTGACATCCCCGAAAGCCAGCAGGTACTGCTCAAAGCCCTGGTTAAAACCGGCAAACCTGTCGTACTGGTGCTGATGAACGGCCGCCCGATGACCATCAGCTGGGAAAACACCCATGTGACTTCCATCCTCGATACCTGGTTCGCCGGCACCGAAGCAGGCAACGCCATCGCCGACGTGCTGTTCGGCCGCTACAACCCCTCCGGGAAAATCACCGCCAGCTTCCCCCGCAACGTCGGACAGATACCGGTATTCTATAATCATAAACATACCGGCCGCCCGCTGGAAGGCGCCGCTTTCCAGAAATTCAAATCCGATTACCTCGATGTACCCAATACACCGCTGTATCCCTTCGGCTATGGCCTCAGCTATACCACCTTCTCCTACAGCGATGTGAAAGTGAGCAAACAAAATCCCGCCGGCAATGAAACCATTACCGCCAGCGTGACCGTGACCAATACCGGTAAATATGCCGGCGAAGAGGTAGTACAACTCTACCTCACCGACCCGGTAGCCTCCGTCACCCGCTCCGTACAGGACCTCATCGGATTCCGTAAAATATCCCTGCAGCCCGGCGAAAGCAAGGAAGTAAGCTTCAACATCTCACCGGACAACCTGAAGTTCTACAACAGCAATCTCCAATACGTCTGGGAACCGGGCGAATTCATTATCCGCATTGGTACCAGCTCCGCGGATACAAAATCTGCGACGGTCAACTGGAAAAAATAATACTATAAATTATTCGCGCGAAAAGCGAAATAATCACAGAAAAATCAAAAAAATAAAACAGCCATGGCATCGCGCCCATGGCTGTTTCGTTATTCATCCGCCTGGATGATTACCAGCGGCTTACACCTGCATAGCAGGAATATCCCTGCTCATCGCAATTACAGATGTATCCCCCCGGATACCTCTATCCGCTGCCCGTTGATCCATCTTCCTTCTTCGGTCAACAGGAAAGCCACCACACCGCCGATATCTTCCGGCAAGCCCACACGGCCCAGTGCCGTAGCATCTGCAATGCTCCTGTTAAGCTCCGCATCATCTCTTACATGACCGTTGCCGAAGTCTGTTTCAATAGCGCCGGGGGCTACTACGTTGGCGGCTATACGACGAGGCGCCAGCTCTTTGGCCAGATAACGGGTCAGCGTATCTATCGCGCCTTTCATGGAACCATAAGCGGAACTGCCGAAATAAGAAAACCGCGCCAGGCCGGAGGAAATGTTGATAATACGGCCGCCGTCGTTCAGCAAGGCCAGCGCCTGCTGCGTCAGGAAAAACACGCCTTTGTAATGCACATTCAGCACGGTGTCAAATTCTTCTTCCGTCGTTTCGGCAAACGGTTTATAGAGGGCGGTACCGCCGTTATTCACCAGGAAATCGAAATGGTCTGCCTGGAAAGTGCTTTCCAGCAAGGCTTTTAACCGTTGAAAAAAATCCTGGAAACTTTTGATATTACCGGCGTCCAGCTGAAGCGCCGCTGCTTTACCGCCTTTTTCACCGATGGCCGCTACCACCGCTTCCGCCTCTTCCTTCCTGCTGTGATAAGTAATCACCACATCGATACCTTTTTCTGCAATACGCAGCGCCATATTTCTACCCAGACCACGGCTGCCGCCGGTTACCAGTGCTATTTTTTTACGGGATGTCATAAATGAAATTTGTTTTTGTTTTTGATAACACAAAGGTAGGCCCACTACTGCTGCGGCTGGTTGTGTGTATCAATCCATTGTTTGCAAAATTCAAACCGGCGGACGGATGTCCTCCTTTTCGTACCTTTGAATACTGTAAATCCGATACTATATGGATAGTACTACGCTGAAAGATTTCTACCGGGAAACCAACAGGCAGGAACCGGCAGACGCCCAACGGGAGATCGGTCATTTTAACGTGTTCAATACCGCCGAAGTCAACAAAAAGGTAATGCCTTATAACCGGCGTACATACTATAAAATCAGCCTTATCCAGGGAAGAAACCGCGCTGAATACGCGGATAAGGTCATCTCCGTGGAAAAAAACGCGTTGCTGTTCGCTACGCCCCGCATCCCTTATAACTGGGTGCCGCTGGACGAAGAACAGGGCGGCTGTTTCTGTATTTTCAACGATGAATTCCTGACCCGCCATACAAGCGGCGTTGTGCTGGAAGATCTGCCGATCTACCGGCCCGGTGGCGTTCCGGTGTTCCAGCTGTCGGATGAGGAAGCGGCCGAAATACTGGCCATCTTCCGGAAAATGCAGAAGGAACTGGCTTCCGACTACCGCTATAAATATGACCTGTTACGCAATTACGTTATGGAGCTGATCCATCACGGCCAGAAACTGCAACCGGCAGACACCTTAAATCCCACCCATAATGCAGCTACCAGGGTATCTTCCCTGTTCATGGAACTGCTGGAAAGACAGTTCCCGGTAGCCACGCCGCAGCACAGGGTTGGACTGCGCACAGCAAAGGATTACGCCGGGCAACTGGCCGTACATGTCAACCATCTTAATAAAGTACTGAAGGAACAGACGGGCAAAACCACCACTGAACTGATCAGCAACCGGATTTTACAGGAAGCCAAGATACTGCTGAAGCAAACAGACTGGAGCATCTCCGAGATCGCTTACAGCCTCGGTTTCGAAGAGCTGGCCCATTTCTCCAATTTCTTCCGGAAACAGACATCGCTGGCGCCCAATACTTTCAGGGGATAGTTATCCCAGGTGCAGGTCCACCCGGCGGCCCGTCTTCACCGCCTGATAGATAGCGTCGATGATCTGCAGATCTTTCAGCCCTTCCTCACCGTTGACAGGCACCACCGGTTGTTTGTTTTCCAGCAGGATGCCCGCCATCTCATCCATCTGTACTGTTTGATGGGTTTTATGCGGTTGCGTCAGTTCCCCTTTATGTGTACGGCCGCGGATAGGGCCATAACCGGTGGATGGCTGCAATTCCGCAAATCCTTTCTCCCCGTTTAAAAAGAAACGATCGAGATTATTCATGTTGTAGGTCGACAGGCAGGAGGCTACAGTGCCATCCGGGAATCCCAGCTGAAACTGTATCGTTTCATCCACGCCTTCTTTAAATTTCACCGGATCTGTTTTCGTTTCCTGCGCCGTCACCCATACCGGCTCAGCACCCACCATATAACGGGCGCCGTTGATCGCGTAGATACCGATGTCCATCAGGGAACCTCCCCCGGCCAGCGCCTTGTTCAGCCGCCACTGCGTAGGGTCGCCGATGCGGAAACCACACAGCCCCTGGAAGAAAAGGACCTTTCCGAACTCCCCATCGTTACGCATCCGGACCACCTCCAGCGTTTTGGGTTCAAAATGCATACGGTAACCTACCAACAGCTGCACGCCGGCTTTTTTACAGGCTGCGATCATCTCCCTGCCTTCTCTGGCATTGAGCGCCATCGGCTTTTCGCAGATGACATGTTTACCTGCCGCAGCCGCACGGATCACATTGTTGTGATGCAGCGCATTGGGCGTGGTTACGTAAACGACGTCGATGTCAGGGTTGTTTTTGATCTGATCGAACGTGTCGTAGCTGTAGCAGTTCTTTTCGGGAATACCATACTTGTTTTGCCAATCCTTTATTTTGGAAGGCGTACCGCTGACAATACCGGTGAGTTTGGCTTTTGTGCAGGATTGCATGGCTTCTGCCACGCGGTTGGCATAACCGCCAAGGCCCATCAGGGCCACACGGAGCACCTGTCCGTCACGGCGCGGCATGGCAAGCGCGGAAAGCGATGATAGTGGAATGGCCATGGTAGCGGCTGCCACCTGTTGCAGAAAATTACGGCGTGTATGCATAAACGGGAATTTTAAACGTCACTAATAATACAAAAAATTAACCGTTAATGCAAAACGGCCAGCCTTTTACAGGCCGGCCGCTTCATCCGTAGTGTCCTTTCATTAATGTGCTGTCAGCGGGAACACCGGGCTTTCCACATGTGCTTCCTCCATATATCCTTTTATTTTTTTCACGATATCGGGATGAGATGCCGCCACATTGTGCTGCTCTGCCGGGTCTTTATCGAGGTCGTACAGCTCCAGCGGCGCCTGTGCGTCTTTCATCACTCCTTTGCGGAACCCTTTCCATTTGCCCATACGTACGGCCTGTGTACCGTTGTCTTCATGAAACTCCCAGTACAGGTAAGGATGCTGAGCCTGCTTACCTTTGCCGATAAGCGTGGGCACCAGGGAAACACCATCTGTATAGGGTGGCTTCGGAGCGCCGGCGATTTGCGTAAAAGTAGGCATCAGGTCCCAGAACGCGCCCACAAAAGCATTGCGGCTGCCCGCTTTCACCTTGCCTGGCCATTTTACGATGAAAGGCGTGCGGATACCGCCTTCATACAGGTCCCGTTTGAAACCCCGCAGTCCGGCGGAACTGTTGAAGAACACCGGGTCGGCGCCGCCTTCACGGTGTGCACCGTTGTCGCTGCTGAAGATAACGATGGTATTTTGAGTAAGCCCCAGCTGGTCCAGCTTGTCGAGGATCTGCCCTACATAGGCGTCCAGGCGGGTGACCATCGCCGCATAGGTGGCATGTGGCTTCTCCACGGAAGCGTAACCCGGCACCAACGCGCCGGGGCCGTAGTCGTTACCCTTATGCGGCGTTTCCGGGAAAGCGTTTTCATATTGTTGGTAATACTGATCGTCAGGCCCTGATAATTCTGCGTGTGGCAGGATAGACGGTACGAACAGGAAAAATGGCTTGCTGCGGTTGTTTTCAATGAAAGCCAGCGTCTGTTGCTGTATTAACTCCGGCGCATATACTTTTTTCTGCCGGAGATCATTGCCTTCCAGGTCGATGCGCGTGTTGTTGCTCCACAGGTGTGTGGGATAGTAGCGGTGCGACTGCCGCTGGCAGTTATATCCGTAAAACACATCGAACCCTTTTTTATCGGGCGCACCGGTAGTCCCTACCATGCCCAGTCCCCATTTTCCGAATGCGCCGGTCACGTAACCGGCCTGCTGCAACATCTTCGCGTAGCTCTGCACGGTGTCTGCCAATGGCTCCTGCCCTTCCGGCTGTATCTCTTTGTTGCCGCGCACGTAAGTGTGACCGGTATGCTGCCCTGTCAGCAGCGCAGAGCGGGACGGCGCACACACGGACGTTCCGGCGTAAAAGCGGGTAAACAGCATCCCCTGACGGGCCAGCCGGTCAATGTTCGGCGTTTTGATTTTCTGCTGCCCATATACGCCCAGGTCGCCATAGCCCAGGTCATCCGCAAGGATAAACACGATGTTGGGACGCTGCTGCGCTTGCGTGGACGCCCCTGTGAACAGTAAGGCCGACAGCAGCGGTAGAACAATTTTTTTCATCATCACGTTCAGTTTTACGGGTTATTTCCATCCGGGGTTCTGTACCAGACTGGGGTTCAGCACCGTTTGATTGGATGGGATCGGATAAAGATAATAATACTCAGGGAATGGAGCAGGCGGCACCTTCTCGTAGGCGATGTATCCTTCGGTAGCGCCGTTCTGCACAGGGATGGGCGCTGTGGCGGATACGTCCACCCCTTTTTTGATCCAGCGGCCCAGTTTCTGTTGCAGTGCATAGTCCATTTTCTTCCAGCGACGGAGGTCGTCAAACCGGAAAGATTCACCCATCAACTCTATCGCCCGCTCACGGCGTATCTCCCAGAGTGCAGGCGTTACCGTTGGATCGCGCGTAGGGTCTGCAGGGATGGCCGCCAGCTGCAACGGCGCCACACCGCCGCGGGCGCGCAGTTTATTGATCGTCTGATCAGCAATGCCCTGATCAAATTCGCCCAGCTCATATTTCGCTTCTGCATAGTTGACCATCACCTCTCCCATGCGGAAGATGGGCGCATCGTTCACATCGAGGTTCTGCACCATCTGTATCTTGTTGCTGAACTTATAGAAACGGTAACCGGTATACGTTACATTAAAAGGTTGCCCACGGTTATCGTCTGCAAAGTGCGGCTCCTGCCGTACCACCAGCCCCTGCCAGTTGAGCGTAGGCAGCGTTTTGTTTTTAGGACCGGAGATAGCGGCCATCACCGGGAAATACTCCTGGTCCGCAGGATCGCCGGTAGGCTGCCAGTTCATGCTGGGATGGTTCACCACCACTTTAAACGGTGGCGGCACGGTGAAGTATAAACGTTTGTCACGGTTGCGGAACTCGGTGTAGGGAGACTGATCACCGGCAAACTGCTGACTGGTCCAGCGGGTTTGCCCGTCTGTCATCAGGTACATGTCCACCGCCTTTTTGGTCAGGTCCCAGCGGCCTGCGGAGTTACGGCCCAGCGATGCCAGCGAATGGAACACCTGCGTTTGTTCGTACTGTTTATACAGCAGGATGCCCGGTACGTTGGCCAGCGACTCGCTGTTGAAATCCAGGTCGTAGTTAGGGTTCAGCAGCGGAAAATCTTTTACCAGTTTGGCAGCGGCATCAGCGCTGGCGCGCAGGTAAGGCAGCGGATCACCAAGCTGGTGGTACCTGCGCCAGGTGCCTTCCGTAAGCCCGAAACGGGAAATCAGCGCCCGCACAACATGTACATTGATGGTATTGGGACCGTCGCCGGCAGGTTTGATATGTGCTTCCGCCCACAGCAGCTGATCGAGGATCTTTTGCGTCACTGCTGCGCGGGGCGTACGTTTGGCGTAAAGCTGGTCCACATCGCCGTCCGACAATGCCTTCTCTACCCACTGCACATCGCCGTATTTATTCACCAGGTTGGCATAGCTGTAAGCGCGGAAAAAATATCCCACGCTGCGCCAGTGGTCTTTATCAGCCGCTGAAATGGGCGACTGGTCCAGGTTATCGAGCATGATGTTCACCGCGCGGATCCGTGCATAGGGATCTTTATAATCATCAGAAGACGACGGGATGGTAACGCGCTGCCATATCCAGTTGGACTCCCCGTTGGGGTTGGCATTCAGGAACAGGTCCCCGTCATATTCTTTATTCACGTTGGCGCTGCTGTATCCGGGAAACACTTCATAGAACTGCCATGCGTAAGCTTTGATATTATCGTATTGTGTAAACGTGGTTTTCTCTGTGAGCTGGTCTTTTGGTTGCAGGTCCAGCCGGCCCTGGCAGCTGTGCAGCAACAAGGCGGCAGCAGCAACGGAAACAATATGTTGAATACGGTTCATACTGATTGGTTTTGCTGGTTAGAAATTAACATTTAGACCGAAGCTGTATTTCTTCAGGAAAGGATAGATACCGCCGTCGCTCACGATATTGGCGTCAGCCTCCATACCATCCGGCAGGTGATCGAAGGTGAAAAGGTTTTCACCGGTCACGAATACACGGATATTATCGATGAAAATGCGTTTCAGCAGCGACTTGGGAACAGTGTATCCCAGCGTGATATTTTTCACCCGCAGGTAAGCGCCGTTGGATAAATACTTTGTCTGCACGAAACGGCTCTTGTCTGCGTTACCGGCGCCATCAGGATAGCCGCGCGGATAAAAGCCATTGGGATTGGAAGGCGTCCAGTAGTCGAGATTGTGTTTGTACATGGTGCCGAACTGGTTGAGATAGGGCCAGTACAGCTGGTTGCTCAGCCACAGGTCTCTTTTGCCCACGCCCTGCAGGAAGAAGGAGAAATCGAAATTATTCCAGGAGGCGTTGCCGAAGATACCGAACTGGAAGCGGCGCTGGCTGTTGCCGATAATTTTCCGGTCGCCCGGATCTGACAGCGTGTTATTGCCGGTGAAAATCTGGCCGTCGCCGTTCAGGTCTTCATAGCGGATATCACCGGGGTTCTGCGGTACGCCGCGGTATCCGGGCACACCGGGCAACAGCGTGCCTTTCTGCAGGTTAGCGTCCAGCGATCCTTTCCGGAAATCATCTACGGTGTAAAATCCATAGGTGCCGAAGCCCCATATCTCCCCGATCTCCTGCCCGGTGTAGTAGTTGTCCAGCTGCCCGTTTGCGTTGATGTTCAGCAGGCCGGCGGGGTTGTTGTACCGGGTAATGAAAGCGCGGCTGTCTGACAGGTTGAAGCCGATGGAGTAGCTCACTGACCTTATTTTATCTTTCCAGGACATCTGCAGTTCCCAGCCTTTGGATTCCAGATCGGCCACGTTCTGCAATGGTGCGGGAGCGCCCAGGATGGCAGGCAGTTCCGCGCCTGGCGCCAGCATGTTCAGCGTGCTGCGGCGGTACCAGTCGAACGTGGTATTGAGGCGGTCGCGGAACAGGCTGAAGTCTGTACCGAAATCGAGGGTACGTACTGTTTCCCAGGTGAAGTCGGAGCTAACCAGTGCAGGCATGCCCAGCGACACATAACGGATGTTGGTCGCGGGGTCCGTCCAGGCGGCGTTGTAGGGTTCCATGCCAGGGATATAAGGATAATAGTTAGGGACCCTGTTGCCCGCTTTATCTGTTTTAAACACCACCTGGTTGCCGATTTCGCCAAAGGACGCACGCAGTTTCCATTGTGACAGCACCGGGCTGAGTGGTTTCATAAAAGCTTCTTCACTCACATTCCAGCCGGCAGACACGGAGGGGAAGAAACCGAAGCGGTGGCCCGGTGCAAAGCGGCTGGAGCCATCGAAACGGCCGTTTACTTCCAGCAGGTATTTGTTTTTGTAGTCATAGTTGATGCGTCCGAAATAACCGGAAATAGCGTACTCGCCGAAGCCGTCGCCGCCGGCGATGGTGCCCGTGGAGGTAGACAGGGAAGGTACCTGCGGGCTGAGGATGTCCAGCCGGTTGATACTGAAGTTTTCCTGCTTGCTGATTTCCTGGTTGGTACCGATCAGTACGGTGGCGTGGTGCTGCCCCAGCGCTTTGGTATAACTCGCGTATAGGTTGACCGCCTGGTACACCGTGCGGTCATTGGCGCGGGTGTAGCGGGTATTGTTGTTGAGGAACTGCCGGTCGTAGGTGGCGGCATTGATGTATTCATTTTTACCCCTGATCTGCCGGTTGTCCTCATTCTTTTTGTTGTAGGTATATTCTCCGGTGATCTTTAATCCGTTCAGCGGATTGTACTCCAGTTTACCGAACAGGCGCAGATCGTCTCCAAAGGCCGTGTTGACCGGCTCTGTACGCACCACGTTGTTCGGCGTGTTATAAGGCAGCACATCGCCGTTAGGAGCGGTACCATAACCGGTAGGTATATACGAACTGTAGGTGATCGCGTTGTAGAACAGGCTGCCGAAATCTGCCGGCGTGGTGCGGTTGCTGTTTTTGTAGAACAGGTTGACGCTGGCGTTAAGGTTTTTCGTCAGCTCCGTTCCGAGATAGGCATTGAAGTTATAACGGGTGTATTTGTCTTTGTTGGTGACAAGGATGCCGTCTTCCCCGGTGTAGCCGCCGGACACGCGGAACGTTGTTTTTTCAGAGCCGCCGCCGAAAGAGAAGTTGTGCATCTGTTCAAAGCCGCGGTTGAACAGTTCACCGTAGAGGTCTGTTTGCATCAGCGGATATTTCAGGCCGTTCACCGTCGTATAGCCGTCGGGGTAAGCAGCCGGGTTTTGCTGGTATTCCTCCAGCAGTTTCAGCCAGGTGTTCACGTTCTGGCCGGTCCAGTAGGAGTTGGTACCGAAGTCTTTCAGTGCGCGCACCAGTTCCAGCGGCGTGGCTTTCTGCGGCAGCGTGGTAGGTGAGCTGAAAGTGAAGTTGGTGGAATAGTTAAAGCGGACGGGCTGGTTTTTCTTTCCTTTTTTGGTGGTGACCAGTATCACGCCGAAGGCAGCGCGGGCGCCGTAGATAGACGCTGCCGCTGCGTCTTTGAGTACAGTAACGTTGTCGATGTCTTTGGGATTTACATCATCGATGTCCATGGGAACGTTGTCTACCAGCACCAGTGGTTCGCCGCCGTTGATAGAGGTATAGCCGCGGATGTTGATAGCTGTGGAGGTGCCGGGCTGTCCGGAGCCGTAGGTGATCTGCAGGCCCGGGACCGCGCCCTGCAGGGCTTGTGAGGCGGAGCTCACGGGCCTGTCGCCGAGGACTTCATCCATTTTCACGGAGCTGACGGCGCCGGTGAGGTTCGCTTTTTTCTGGGAGCCGTAGCCCACTACCACTACTTCGCTCATGGCAGACAGGTCTTCCAGCAACACGATGTTCATGGTGACCGCGGCTTTGATGTCCTGCTGAGCGTACCCGATAAAGCGGACCGTCAGCACTGACGCCGGTCCCTGCACGTTGAGCGAAAACGCGCCTTGTCCGTCGGTAATGGTGCCGTTGGCGGTCCCTTTCTCGAGGATGCTGACGCCGGGGAGCGGTTCCCCTTTGTCGTTGGTCACCCGGCCTTTCACCGGCATCTTCACGAGGAGCGGCGCGGTGGCGGGGGTGAGTGTTTTGCTGCCAATCAGGATGATTTTCCCTTCGACCCGGTATGACAGGGGTTGATGATAGAGCGCTGTGGCCATCACTTCGTCGATGGAAGCGTCTTTTACCGATATGCTTACCGGGGTGGCTTTCTCCAGTATTTCCGTGCTGAACAGCACATCATACCCGGTCTGTCGCCGGATTTCGGCGAACACTGTTTTCAGGGAGGCTTTTTCCAGTCTGAGCGTCACCTGCTGCGAAAATGCTGCAGCCGACACCTGCATAAAAGCGACCGTCATCAACAGAAACGTCAGCTTCATAACATTTAAAAATTTTGTTAGGTACTGGTGACGGGGGTTCCTGGTGGTGGGACAAAACACCCCCTTGTATGGATTTCTGAAATTCATACATTTGCTTGGTTAGGTGAAAGAATAGTTTACTGAATGTGCGTTTGGTAACTGTTTTACCTTATCTGTGACCGGTCATGTTGACGCATGGCCGGTCTTTTTTTGGTTGACGAATTTTTTTCCTCCTTGTTTTGTTTTTTTAATGTCTGATACTGATTTTGTTATTGTTCACGCTGAATTTTACGCCGCCGGTGAATTCGAGCATCTCCAAAGCTTTTGACAGCGGTACGTTCCGTGGAATAACGCCGTTGTAACGCATTGTTGGAATTGTTTTGAGATCTGCCTCTACATCATACCAGCGGGAGAGTTGTTGCAACACTTCCGTGAGATACGTTTCATTAAAAATAAAATACCCGTTTTTCCAGGCGATGGCGGCGTTCGCGTCTGCCGGGGCTTTGGACAAGGCGCCCTGGTGGGTGAGGCGGGCCTGTTCTCCGGGACGTAATATCAGTCCGTTGCCGCCTGCGCTGACTTTTACGCGGCCTTCGAGCAATGTCGTCTGCGTATGCGTATTGTCATCGTAGGCGTTTACATTGAAATGCGTGCCTAATACTTCCACCTGTTGCGATGGTGTTTGCACGATGAAAGGCTGACGGGCGTTACCGGCAATTTCGAAGTAGGCCTCTCCCTTGAGTTGCACTGTCCGGGTGCTGCCGGTGAAGGTGGCCGGATAACGAAGGGAAGAAGCGGCATTGAGCCATACTTTGCTGCCGTCCTGTAGTACTACCCGGTATTGTCCGCCGCGGGGGGTGGCTATTTCATGGAAACCGCTACCGGCGCCGGTGGCCTCATAGACGATCTCGCCGCTGTCGCTCCGGTACACCCGCAGACCAGCCTGCCTTGCCAGCGCCTCATCATCGGCTGTTCCCAGCGTGATCTTTTTACCGTTGGCGAGGGTCAGCACTGCTTTATCGCTGCCGGCCGGGAGGTCTTGTTGCACGGCTGTAGCCAGTGCCGGCCTGGCAGCATGCCTTGCCGGTTTCAGGTATACCGCCAGCGCAATGAGGCCGGTCAGCATAGCTGCTGCAGCATACCAGTACCACCTCATACGGCGCGGTTTTCCGCGGCCGGTACGCTGGTGAATGGCCTCCAGCATCCGCTCCTCCACCCCTTTGGTACCAGGCGGTGGCAGCATGCGTTCGCCCTCCTGCTCAGCGGATGCGCAATACCGCAGATACAAGGCCATTTCCTCGTCCGTGGCAGTGCCGTCGCTGATCTTACCGAATAAATGTTGTAGTTTTTCCTGTTCCATAAGGACGTTCCTGTATATGAGGCACCTTAACAGGAGAGATCCCCCAAGGGGTTTAAAAGTTTTTTTGGGTATAAGGGGGTATATCTATGGGTATATAGTATCCACACTAACTCACATCAACAAACTCATACTTCCCAGTCTTACTCTTAATTTCTTCAATGCAATCGTCAGTTGGTTTTCCACCGTTTTCTCCGAAATGCCCAGTTGACGGGCGATTTCACGGTTCGACAAGTGGTCCTGCCGGCTCAGTTGGAATACTTCCCGGCAGCGGTCGGGCAGTGTGGCGGTGAAGTGAGCGATCACGGCTTTCAGTTCTTTCAGTTCCAGCGCGTGGTCGAGGGCGCCTTCTTCACGGGCCTGCATGGCTGTTTCTGCGGCAAAGGCGGCGCGTACTTTCCGGCGGCGGAAATAGTTGGCGGCTTTATAACGTACCGCCATCAGGAGATACCCCCGCAGGGTGGTCAGCACCAGGTGGTCGCGATGTTCCCAGAACCAGACGAATACGTCCTGTACGATGTCCATAGCGGGCGCTTCTTCCTGCAACAGGTAATAGGCGGCGTGATAGAGGGTATGCCAGTGGCGGTGGTAGATTTCATCAAATGCGGCTTCATTGCCCGACTTCATAAAGTCAAGCAGTTCACTGTCCTCGTATACGTGGTAAGCGGGCATTGGTTTGGCTGATGAAAATGTTTATGCTCGAAAACAAAGCTATGAAAATATTTCATCAAACCCAGCATCATGCAAAGTTGGGAAGATACAGGCGGCTACCAGTCTTCTCCTGTTTCCTCCGGCGCCTCTCCCCCGCTGCGGGGTAATGTCAACCGAAAAGTGGTGCCTTTGCCCGGTTCACTTTCCACGGAAATATCCCCGTTGTTCTGCCGGATAAATTCGGCACACAGCACCAGGCCGATGCCCGATCCCCGTTCGCCTGCCGTACCGTAGCTGGGTTTATAACCGAAAGAGAACAGGGTGGCCTGCCGGTCAGGGTCCATTCCTACGCCCTGGTCATTTACATGCAGACATATATTTTTATCTTCCATGGTAGCATGGATGGTGATTTTCCCGCCCTGATGGCTGAATTTAACGGCATTGCTGATCAGGTTGCGTAATACAATCATCAGCTGGTTCACATCTGCAAATACCTGTACATCTTCTGCAATGGACAGGTCCAGCTGAATCTCCTTCTGCCGCACATTCGGCTCAAAAGTGCCCAGCGCATCGCTTACCAGCGGCGCCAGGGGCAGCATGGCGGGAACAGTGTGCAGTCCTTTCATTTGTCCGGCCGTCCAGCGCAGCAGGTTATTGAGCGTTTCTCCCAGCTGGGACACTTTCAGATGGAGTTCCACCGCGGCAGATTTCATGTCCTTTTCGCTGTAGTGGTTATTGCTGAACATGAGCAACAGCCCTTCCAGTGTGGCCAGCGGGCTGCGGATATCGTGGGCGATAATGGAGAACAGTTTTATTTTGTCGCGGTTCAGGATATCCAGCGCTTTGCGCTGTTCTTCCGTCTCCTGTTGATATTCCGTATGTACGCTTTTAAAATAAAGCAGGGCGATGACCACCAGGCTCAGGGCGATGACCAGGTTCACCAGTACTCTGCCGGAAGGGACCAACGGCTCCAGGTACCATATTACCGGCGCGTAATAAACAAAGGCAATCACGGAGATGATCAATACAGAAAGGAAGCCTAATAACCATTTATTATCATAAATGAGATAAATGAGTACCAGTATCAGGATAAGATAAAACTCTACGCCGTTCCGGAAAAAGAACCCGGAGACGCCGTACAGGAGAAGGCTGAATATGATCACCGCGGCGCGCGCCTGCAGGTAACGCTGTCTTTTATTGAGATACAGGACCAGCAGGTCGGCAAGCGTGTGGATAATGTTCACCAGCGCCAGTAAAGGACGATGCTGTATCAGGTTGAGGACACAGAAATACAGCGTGAGTATTACGCCGGGAATCGCCACGGTATTCAGCAGCATGGTCCGCCTCGTTTCAATGAAAGACAAGCCGGGGTGTATTCCAGTGTTTACAACAGCATTCCAGAAGTTAGCGATTTTCCTAAAGAACATGGTATGATTATATCACAAAAGGAAGCGCAAAAATAACTCATGGTCCTCAAAGATTTAGGGGAGTTTTCCCGTTTTTATCTCCTCTCAAAAGCATAGGTATTATAAAATATACAAATAATATCAATATTAAATTAATATCACCAGTCAGCGCCAGCAGTAAATGCTGCGGGAAAATAAATATATTTCGCCCTTGTCAAATTCAGACCATGATAAAAAAATTGTTTCTGGCGACAGCCCTGCTGGCACAGCTGTCCACACAAGCACAAAAAATGCATGTGCTCAACATCCGCAACAGCAAAGAACTACAGGCGTTCCTCCGTTATACCGGCAAAGACATTCCTTTCATCAGCGGCCATCGTGGCGGCGTCAATAAAGGCTTCCCGGAAAACAGCATCGCTGCCTTTGAAAACACCCTGCGGCATACTCCCGCCACTTTTGAAATAGATCCGCGGCTCACCAAAGACAGCGCCATCGTGCTCATGCACGACGCCACGCTGGACCGTACCACCACCGGCACCGGCAAAGTGTCCGATTACACGCTGGCGGAACTGAAACAGCTGAAACTCAAAGATGTGGAAGGAAATGTAACGGAATACCGCATCCCCACGCTGCAGGAAGCCATTACCTGGGCCAAAGGAAAAACGGTCCTGATCCTCGATAAAAAAGACGTGCCTTTTGAAATGACGGCCAGCCTCATCACCCAAAACAAAGCGGAAGGCCATGTGATGATCACCGTACATACCGCGAAAGAAGCCCGCTGGTACTACGACCGCAACAAGGACTTTGTGTTTGAAGCCTTCGTCAAAACACCGGAAGCCATGGCAGAATATGAAGCCGCCGGCATTCCATGGTCCCACATCATGGCCTATGTAGGACCGGACAACAAACCACAGCTGCAACCACTGTACGAAGCGCTCCACCAACGCGGCGTGATGTGCATGATTTCCACAGCGCCCACCTACGACAAACAACCCGATGCCGCCACCCGCGCCGCCGCCTACCAGGCCATCATCCGCGATGGCGCCAGCCTCATAGAGGCCGACCGCTCCATCGAAGCCGCTGCCGCCATCCAAAGCCTGATACCCGCTAAAAGCGATAAACAACGGTTCTTCGGCAGGAAATGATTGCCCTCGCCGGCAATGAATCATACGAGCTCTTCCTGTAACCGGTTCTTTCGTACATTAGCACTTTTAAACCTGTTTGCCATGAGTGCCCCGGAAAAACAATACCCGTTTTTTCACGATATGATCATCCGCTGGTTCCAGGGAGAGCTGACCACCCGGGAACTGATGTTCCGGCTGGAAGCTACGCTGCAACCGGAACCCTATGAACCGGGATTCACGGACCCCGTGTCCCTTTTCGAAACAGCGCTGGAAGCCGCCCACCCGGACTACTGCTTTGAGTGGCTGGACTATAAACAATACGCCAAAGACACCGCCCCTACGGTAAATGGCCTGTTGCATCAGTTAAAAGCGTTGCTGGCCGGCAAACAGCCGCTCAACGAGTTCATGGAATGGGCCACCTGGCACAACATGGACGGCGGAGAAACCACCAGTGGCGTTTTTGAAAACAGGAACATTGAATATTGCTGCCTGATATTCCTGCCGCTGCATTACCAGCAACTGAACACCGCTTTCTATGAAAAAGCCGGCGACATTATCGCCCGCAGCAACGACACCGCCTACGGCGCTTTTGTGGTCGCCCTGCACCTGCTGCTGGAAAAAGAACACAAAAGCCTGTATTATTTTCTGACCTCCTACATCGAAGGACATAAAACTGACGTGGAACTGAACCAATACCTCGAAAAAAAATTCAGCCACCAGCTTCCTGCCTTCCGGTATAATATCAACACCTTCCCCTACCTTGACGAATTGCATGCTGCGCGCGAGCATAAAAGCGATACCGCATCCTTCATGCAGCTGATGACATTGTAGGGACAAAGCATATTCGCGCTCTTTCCTACCTTTGCCAAAAATTCAACATCATGGTAGCATTTTTAGGTATGGGCCTGCTGGGATCTAACTTTGTCAGGGCAATGATCAGCAAAGGAATGCAGGTACAGGTATGGAACCGCACCGCCTCCCGTGCAACAGCACTGGAAGCTTACGGCGCCAAAGCATTTGAAAATGCGGCAGATGCCGTAAAAGGAGCAGACAGGATTCATCTTACCCTGAAAGACGACGCGTCTGTAGATGAGGTGTTAGCCGCCGCCAGCGCCGGATTCAAGCCGGGCGCCATTATCATAGATCATACCACTACTTCCGCCGAAGGCGCCGTTCAACGCACCAAAGCATGGAAAGAACGTGGCTTCATTTACCAGCATGCACCCGTATTCATGGGCCCCGCCAACGCACTGGACAGCAGCGGCAATATGCTCGTTTCCGGCGACCAGGAGCTGATCGCTCAACTGGAACCGGAGCTGTCAAAGCTGACCGGCCAGGTGCTCAATTTCGGACCGGAAGCAGGCAAAGCGGCCGCCATTAAACTGATGGGCAACCTCTTCCTCGTGACCTTCACCTCCGGCCTCTCCGATATGCTGTCGCTCTGCAAAGCGCTGAACATACAGCTGAACGAAGTATATACGCTGTTCAGCGCCTGGAACCCCGGCGCACAGGTAGCCCCCAGGCTCAAACGTATGACGGCCGGCACTTACGACAGCCCCTCCTGGGAGCTCAACATGGCCCGCAAAGACACACAGCTGTTCCTCAACGCCGCTGCCGAAAAGGGTACTCACCTCGCCGTTATCCCGGCCATCGCGGAAGAAATGGACCGCTGGATAGCCAAAGGACACGGCAACCAGGACTGGACCATCATCGCTAAAGATAATATCCCGGCATAACCAGTGACCTCTCCGGCACGCCGGAGGGGTCTTTTAACAATATCATGCGCAGCAAACGACAAAAGAAAAAACAGGTGCCCGTTCACAAAGCCGATTTTGGCAACGGGATAGAAATTAAATACACCCAGATACAACCCGGCACCATGGCTGCACTGGAGCCACATCGCGATGACTACTTTGTCTTCTTCCTACAGGACAACGGTGAAATGGAACTCATGATCGATTTCTCGCTCCAGCGCACTAAAGGCAAAAGCATCGGGTACATCGCACCCGGACAGGTACATCACTATACCAATAAAGGCACTGTCTCCGGCTGGTTCCTGGCAGTAGACATCCCGCTGGTGCAGGACGCATGGCGCAATATTTTTGAAGATGCCAAAGGCTTGCTGCAATGCCTTCCCCTGGACGACATCGCCCCTTTTTCCCAATGCCTGCAGCTGGTCATGCAGTACGACCAGTACTCCAACGCTGATGCGCTGCAACGTAAAGTGCTGCATTCCCTCATCGATGCCTACGTGGGCATGGTGGCCACCGCCTTCCTGCAGGCCAACGACGACAGCCGGCAACAGACAGACCGCGCGGCCATTATCTCCCGGCAGTTCAAGGAACTGGTAAAAGAACACTTCCTCACGCTGAAAAGCCCCGCTGCCTACGCAGATAAAATGAACCTCTCCCTTTCCTACCTCAACGAAATGGTGAAAGGACATACCGGTTTCCCCGTAAGCCACTGGATTCAGCAGGAGTCCTTACGGGAAGCCAAACGGCTGCTCTACTATACAGACCTTACCACCAAAGAAATCGCTTTCCGTACCGGCTTTGAAGATCATACCTATTTTGCCCGCGTATTCCGGAAACTGGCAGGCGAAACGCCCCTGACCTTCAGAGCCAGATACCGCGATTTGTCCAATCTTTCCCTTTGATTGTCTATTTTCCCGGACCTGATTCGTTCGTTGCTTTGCATCATAAATAATTGATGATGGAAACAACAACTTTACGTCAACGCCGTCTGGGATTTCTCGAGAAAACCATCAACCGGCAAGGATCTGTGCTGGACGTTCGTCACTGGGATCCATCCGGTTTCTGTGAAATAGATCTTCACCTTCCCGGTGTGAACATGCAAAACTGGCAATCACCCCCGCATATCAAATGCCGCGTGGCGCCTTATCACTATCGCGACTATACGCCGGCACGCTGGAACGCCACCCTCCGCACCTGCACCCTTTTTATTGACACCAGCCACGAAGGCCCCGGCAGCCAATGGGCGCAAAGCCTTGTCCCTGGCGATGTATTTCACTACCTCGGGGCTGACGGTACCCGGCAGAAAATTATTCAGGGCTCTCACCTGGTGATGCTGGGAGACAGAAGCGCGATTGGACATTTCAACGGACTGCAGCAACTGGCCGCTTCCCACAACTGGATATCCGGCATGGTGGTCATCCCGGACGAAGCGCACCGCCACCAGTTTGCAACGGCATTTCCCGAGCTGCCACTGGAAACCTTACCCGACGCGGACACGCTGCTGGCCCAACTGGAACAGCAGGCACTGCATCCCTCCTGGCAATACTATCTCGCAGGCAACTCACATCTCGTAGTGGCGGCCAGGAAAATATTAAAAGCAAGGGGTTGCCCCGCCAATCACATACAGGCGCTGGGCTTCTGGAAATAATTTATTCTGTTCTCAGACTTTTGACAGGATTGGCCATGGCAGCCTTGACAGATTGAAAACTGATGGTAAAAAGTGCTATCAGCAAAGCTATGGTCCCGGAAAAAAGGAAGACGGTCCAGCTGAGCGGAATACGGTACGCAAATTCGTTCAGCCACCGGCTCATAGCCCACCACGATACAGGTAAAGCAATAACGTTAGCGACCAATATTAACCGGATAAAATCCAGCGTCAGCAAACGGACAATACTGCTGACGCCGGCCCCCAGCACCTTGCGGACGCCGATCTCACGGGTACGCACCTGCGCTGTATAGGCTGTCAGCCCCAGTAACCCCAGACAGGACACGAAGATGGCAATACCGGCAAATACATTGAACAGGCTGCCCGTCCGCTGGTCCGACCGGTAAATATCGTCAAACGTTTCATCCATGAAATGATATTCGAACGGTATATCCGGATTGTATTGCTGCCACACCTCTTTTAAGGCCGTAATAGCGCCGGACGCCCCCCGACCGTCGGTTTTCATTAACAGCAGGCCGGCGCGCTGCGGCTCATAATACAACACTACCGGCTCTATCTTTTCTCTCAGCGAAGCAAAGTGAAAATCTTTAATAACGCCCACAATCGTCCCTTGCCGCTTCCACAGGCTAAAACGCTGCCCCACCGGATCTTTGAGGCCCATCTCCTTCACGGCGGTTTCATTCAGGATATAGTGGCCGGAATCAGCCGGGGTGCCGGAAAAATTATTCCCGGCCATCAGCTGCATCTTAAAAAACGGGATAAAGTCTTTTTCCACACTGAGCGGATATACCATCACTGTTTCGCCTTTCTCTTTTCCTTCCCATTGGGTGTCCCCGGACTGTATGCCCAGCATGGCAATATTGCCGGAAGCCCTCACCATGCTTTTGATCTCAGGCTCCCGCAGCATCCGTTCACGGATAGCATCGTAGTGCGCATTGCCCTGCGGCATCCAGCACATGAGTACATGCTCTTTATCGTAACCGGGATTTTTTGTCCGCATAAAATGCAGCTGCTGCCCAATGATCAGCGTGCCCGTTATCAGCCCGATGGAAATGGCAAACTGCCCCACCACCAGCACCCTGCGGAAAGCCACATCGCGGATACCGCCTGTCAGCACTCCTTTCAGCGCTTTCAACGGTTCAAAGGCCGACAGCATCAAAGCTGGATAAATGCTGGACACCGCCAGCGTAGTCACGCCGATAATACCTGTCAGTATCCAAAGGCGTCCGCTCATCAGGTCAATCACCAGCACCTTGCCCGACAACCGGTTGAACAGCGGCAACAGCGCTTCTGCCAGCATTAATGCCAGTACGAGTGACAACAGGAACAGAAAAGCAGTTTCGAGTATAAACTGTAAAAACAACTGCTTTCTTTCTGCGCCAATGATTTTCCGCACACTCACTTCTTTGGCCCGCAATGCCGCCCGCGCAGTGGACAGATTCACATAATTGATGGCAGAAATAGCCAGTATCAGCATTGCTATGATGGTGAAGATCCGCACTGTCTGCATACCCTCATCGCCGCCGTCTGCATCGAACAGGTGCATGCTGACCAGCGGTTGTAACAGGTACTCTATATCGGTATCATTCGGTTCATGCTCCAGGTGTATGTTCCGCAATTGATTCGCCAGTGCGGCTTTGTCCGTACCGGGCTGCAACAGCAGGTATGTCTGAAAATCGAATTCTTCCCATTCATGGTCACAGTCTTTTCCCTTGCCGGCACGATGCATATCGTTCAGTAACTGCATGGGAAAAAACAATTCACCCTGTATGGAGGAGTTCCGTGGAAAATCTTTGATGATACCGCTCACCGTGAAGCTGGTCTTGTCATTGGCTACGATCACCTTTCCCAAAGGGTTTTCTTTGCCGAAATATTTACGCGCCGCTGTTTCTGTCATTACCACCGTATGTGCATCGGTAAATGGCCTCGCCGCATTTCCCTGAACGAGGGGAAAATCAAAAATGCTGAAGAGGGTGGTATCTGCAAAGAAAGATTTGTTGGCAGGAAACAGCTGGTTGTTGTACCGGAAGGAGGAATACACACCGTTTCCTGTCATGCGCATCATGCCTTTTACTTCGGGCAGCCGGGCCTGTGCGTTCACGGCAACAGGCGCGTTGGTAACGGTCCAGATGTGGCGGCTGATACCGGTGCCCACCCTGTTCTGAAGACGGTACAAATGATCGGCCCGCTGGTGGAACCGGTCGAAGCTGCGCTCGTCCTGTACCCACAGCAGGATCAGCAAACCAACCGCCAGCCCGGTAGTAAGACCGGCAATATTGATCAAAGAGTAAAATTTGTTTTTTACCAGGTTACGCCATGTGGTCAGGAAGTAACTTTTAAACATACTATAGCGGTTTTATACAGACACCTTCCGGCTGCATATCCAACGCCAACCTCAACAACAACTATCTATCAAAATAATATAAATAGCGCAATTATTTAAATTGTTCGGTTTTGATACAGATGCTGTTCATTTCCGGGATGGTGGTCACAGGATTTTTTCCAGCATGATCATATGTTTGCACGGTATCCCGTTTTCATAGATAGGCTCGGGATAATGTTGCACAAAAAAATCTTTACGGATCGCAGTGATCTCGAAACCACTGCGCTGGTAGAGATACAACTGCGCCACGCTGGAATTCCCCGTACCGATAACCAGTATCTCAAAGCCCAGCTCCCTGGCCTTAATGGCGGCATCGGCCAGCAGCTGTTTGCCCAGCCCTTTTCCCTGCCAGCTTTCCTGTACGGCAATATTTTTCACCTCGGCTCTTTTATCATCGAGAGGCGTCAGCACGTATACGCCTACACGTTCATCGCCGATCCGGGCAAGATACACACGGGATTCGCTGATATACGCGTCAATCATCTCCCGCGACGGGTCGGCCAGCAGTAACAGGTCGTACGGAAGGGCATCGTGCCGTTCCAGCAGTGCAATCGTCATATTTTCAGCGGGCGTCATGCGGGAAAGATACATAAAAAGGCGGCATCAGAGTATGCCGCCTTTCTTCAGCGCTCCCGCTACATTCACGATCAGTTCATGCACGGTATCTTCATAAGTGCCTTCCTGTTCATTGTTCACCCAACAGCAGAGCAGCGCTTTTACATTGCTGCCATCGATGCTGTCGAAACGCACGGTACGGGGCCGGTCGGTCATTACCACCTTGCTTTGCCGTACAATGTCCAACATAATTTTTTCCGCCTCCGGCAGACGTTCGCCGGCTGGTAAGGTAAACGTGAGGGAAATACGCCGCAGGGGCGTCAGGGAATGATTGATGATCGGTTTCTGAAAAATATCCTTGTTGGGAATGATCACATGTAAACCGTCGGCCGTGATCATCGTGGTGGAGCGCAGCCGGATATTATTGACCGTGCCGGTAAATCCATTGGTTTCGATGATATGCCCTACGGCAAAAGGCTTGCGGAAAGTGATAAAGATACCGGAGATAAAATTGGCGGTGAGGTCCTGGAAAGCAAAGCCCAGCGCCAGGCCAATAATCCCCGCACCGGCCAGCAGCGAGGTTACGGCTTTGTCCAGCCGCAGCACGTTCAGCGAAATGAAGAGGCCTACCAGCAGCACCAGCAGGTAAACAGTGCTGGCTATCAGCCCGGAAATGGCCGCCGTTTCGGTGACCCTCCATACCAGCCGGTTGGCAAGGCCGCGCACCAGCCGGGCCATCAGCCAGAAAACGACCAGTACGATAATGGCCAGGACCAGGTTCGGCAACATCTTTATTGCCGCGGTCCCCCACCTGTACAACTTGTCGAGTATCAGCGCCTGGTAGCCGGTCCACTCACCGGCCAATATCGGAGAATAATGCATGACCTTTTTACCGCAAATTTCGGGCAGAGGCCCGCATCCGCAAAAAACAAGGCAGTAGCCGGTTTTCACCGTAGAACAACCTACACAAACCATGAAAAAACCGGGATAGGAATACCCCGGTTTATCATTAACCTACAACTGTTATAAAAGATAATCTTTTGTCAAAAAAGGTGAACGGTGCCCACGGCAGCGGTGGTTTACCGGCACAAATACAGAATATGCTTTATGTTTTTACTGTTCATGCAGATACGCTACCAGCGGTTGCGTTTGTCAGAGCAAAAGTAATGCAGCCTACGGTCAACTGCGTTGCACATTTCCCTGATTTTATTGTAATAAACAAAGAAAATGATCAGCGGCGGCGGCATGGTTTTTTAGGCAGGTAAATGGAGAAAACAGCTCAATTATGAACCATTTCTCATTAGAAGGAGAACATGTAAAGATAGACTATAGCAATCCGGCACTTCCGCCTGCCGCCAGAAATTTTATGCCCGATGTATACCGCGACGGACCTGAATATTTCTGTGTACTGGGTGCAGGAAGTGATGCTGTTATCCTCGGAACCGGTAACTCCGCGGAAGAAGCTATCAATGCATGGGAAGAGGCCTACCATCTGAAGGCAGGCCGGTAGCGTACCGGTTTTATTGTTCATCTAAATCTCTTTTTTTATGCCAGCGAAAGAAAAAACAACCGGCTCTGACCGTAGCAATGAGCACAAAAAGGTTACAGATGAAACGATGCATCCGCCTGGTCCGCACGACAAACAGCGGACCATGCAACAAAAAAGAGCAGAAGAAGATATACCGGAACAAACGTTCATCGACGATGAGGAACTGGCAGGAGACGAACCGTTGACAGACGATCTGTAACAAACGTGAAAACATTTTAAAAGGGACCGCCTGCAGCGGTCCCTTCGTATATCCGGTATCGTTATCGCCGCTTTCTGTCGCCGCTGATACTGCCGGTTTCTCCCATGATACTTTCCCGTTCTTCCATGGATGCCGCATGTACCGGCCATTTTTCGCCCCCGCCTTTGGAGCTCGGCTCATTCAGCTTACGGGCGTCCGAGGCCACTTTCTCCGTAGGAAGCCATTCGCCTTCAAATACATGCAGTTTGGTCCTTGCCCCGGAAATCACCCTGTTTTTGCCCTTCATCAGCGCCTCATAACCATCCCTGGCCACTTTCTCCGGGGTCAGCAACGGCTTCTCCCGGTAGGTAACGGTATCGTCCTGTTTGGCTTTGTGGAAGAAATCGGTATCTGTGGCGCCCGGCAACAGCGCCGTTACAGTGACGTTGGTATCTCTGAGCTCCTCTGACAGCGCCGCGCTGAATGACAATATAAATGCCTTGGTGGCGGCATACACCGACAACAGCGGCATGGGCATGGTACCGGCTTCCGAACCCATCTGCAGTATCCGGCCTTCATTCCTGCGCAGCATTTCAGGCAGGTACAGCCGGGTAAGCGCTACCGGCGCATTCACATTCAGCTGGATAATATCCATGTCGCGCTCCAGCGCCGTCTCTGCAAAAGGCCCCCATTCTCCCTGCCCCGCGTTATTCACCAGCACATCGATCTGTATCCCCATGTCACTGGTGGCCCGGAATATTTCCTGCGCCGCGGTGGACTTAAACAGGTTGACGGCCAGTGGCGTCACTTCCACACTGTATAACTGCTTCAGCTTGTTGGTCACCTCCTGTAAACGGTCTTCGCAGCGGGCCACTAATATCAGGTTGTAGCTGTCCTGCGCAAACAACACCGCCAGCTCATAACCAATACCGCTGGTTGCGCCGGTGATCAGCGCATAACGGTTTCTGTTTTCTACATTCACAGTACTCATACAAATAATATTTTGTGAGATAATCATTTACCGGGAGTAACGGCACAAACACGGGGCCAGCGACAAACGGCTTCAGTCTATTTCATACATAAAAAACGGATGCTGAAACCCTGCTTTCAGCAGGATGGGCCTGGCTACATTAAAGATCTTCACATCGCCCAGATGCCCTTCCAGCCGGCCGTGATGGGCATGCCCGTGGAAAGCCGCGGTCACCTTGCGCCTGGTCAGCGGCTCCGCCAGCCGCGACGATCCGAGGAAAGGAAAAATCTGTTCCGGTTCGCCGGCAATGGTTTCCGACACGGGTGAATAGTGCAGCAATACCAGTTTCCTCATACCCGGATGTTCCTTTTCTATTTTGGCCAGCGCCCTGTCCAGGTGCAGCGCCTCATCCACCGCTTCCTGGACAAACGCTTTCATGGCGTTCTCCCCGAACATGGCCAGCATATGGCCGTCGAACCCGCCGCCGAAGCCTTTCACCCCCGCAAAGCCGATATCATGCACCACAACGGCCTCGCCATCGAGGATATGCACATTGGCAATGCCCTGTATGATATTGCGGATAATTTTCTGACGCCCCTTTTCACAGTCATGGTTGCCCAGCACCCCGATGACGGGGATAGTGCACACCTTCAGCTCATCGTATAACACCGCCGCTTCTGATTCGTCGCCGGTATCGGTAAGGTCGCCGCACAGCAGCAGGATATCTGCTTTAGCAGACACTTCTTTGAAACAGTCGGTCCATTTGCCTTTGTCCTCTACCGTCACGTGCAGGTCGGCCACGGCGGCTATACGGACAGGATGTTTGGTTTCGGTCATGACTATACGGTTTTAATCGTGTACGCTTTGTAATCCCATACTTTGATATCGATCTCGTATTGTGTCTGATCAATAAAAGGGCCACGGCATACTCTTTCCACCGCCCTTGGCAGTTCATATTGCTGACGGGCCCTGTCCATCAGCTCATCAAACAGCCAGCGCGGGATCACGTCGGGATAATCCGCCGGGTATACGAACTGGAATATCAGCAGTTGCGCCAGCAGCAGATGCCAGTGCTGGTCCAGCCGGAAAAGCAGCCGTCGCCAGTCAAAGTTTTTATGCCGGAGCAGGATATGGTTCACGTCCGCCCCGTCGAAGCGTTCGCGGTTCTGGACATAGATCTTGCACCATACCAGCTCTTCAGGCGCCATCAGCTTCACCGACACGCCTTCAAAAGTGGTGGTAACGGTATGCTGGTACCAGGTATCATCTACCCGGCAGATATTGTTGACCGTATCAAAAATGATATCGATAAAATAATCGCCTTTATATACTTTGGCGAGCCACCGTACATCGGTCAACTCTACCCGATAACCGGGCTGTGCGGAAAAATATTGCAGGATCTTGGGGTATTCGGTCCATTTACAGAAGATGTCCAGGTCTTTGGTGTCCCGGTAAATACCGGTATAGAAGAACATGGCAAAAGCGCCGCCGAGCATGTAATCGGCGCCGCTGGCGTTCAGATGGTGCAGTGCTTCCTGGTAAAAAGCGTGGGCCTCCTGGTTAGTTTCGTCCGGACAGGTTTTCATCTCACCGTTTTTTATAACAGTGATAAAAAACTATGCCTGTCCCTGATAGCACAGCGACAAGGCAAATCCATGCCGGATGGGCAGTAAAATACCCATCCGGGCTAAGAAGGAATGAGGAAGAAAAGCTACAAAAGGCTGACAGCCGTCCCTGCAGTTAGCTGGCCAGCGCCCTGTTGTATTTATTGCGGTATTCCTGTGGAGAAAGTCCCGTGATCTTTTTGAAGGTGGTACGGAATGCTTTGGTGTCGGTATAGCCTACTTTGTACATTACCTCGCTGACGTTTTCTGAACCTCTTTCCAGGCTGTTTTTGGCTGCTTCGATCTTTACACGCTGCATGTATTCCACAGCGGTATTGGAGGTGGCTTTCTTAAAGCGTCTTTCCAGGTTTCTGCGGCTGAGGGAAAACATGGTGGCCAGCTGGTCTACCGTGATCCTTTCCGAGAAATTCTGTTCGATGTATTCCTGGGCTTTGCGGATAGGTTCATCATCATGCCCTTTCTGGCCTTCAAAGATGATAAAGGGGGATTGGTTGCTGCGTTCGAATTCAATCTCGAACATCTTGGAACAGAGAATCGCCAGTTCTTTGCCTGCGTACTTCTCCACCAGGTAGATGATCAGGTTGTAGAAAGATGCCGCCCCGCCGCTGGAGTAGATACCTCCTTCGTCGGTGATGATTTTTTCTGACACCAGTGTTACATCCGGGAACATCTTACGGAAGTGGTTGGCGGCAAACCAGTGCGTGGAACATTTTTTACCGTCCAGCAGGCCGGTAGAAGCCAGCAGGAAAGCGCCCACGCATAAGCTGGCCACTTCCGCGCCTTTATGGTGCTGCTTCACGATCCAGGGAAAGAACTCCTGGTTCATACTGATGACTTGCTGCATGTCGCCATTAACCGCCGGGATAACAATCAGGTCTGTCTGATTGACTTCATCCAGTGTGAGGTCCGGCGTAACAGCAAAAAGACGGTGGTAGGTTTCTGGATCCCGTGCAAGGCCCACCAGTTGCACTTTAAATAAAGGGGATCTGCCCGATGCGGCCAGAAAGTCATTGACCTTGTTAAACACAGTAAATGAGCCTTCGATGCAAGATAGGGCTACATCACCTTTGGGGACGAGGATGGATATGTGTTTCATGTACCAAATATAGAGAAAACCAATGTCGTAAACAACCTCCTTTTTTGTCGTAATGGAGGCCCCCGGATATTAAAATACGACAGTAAGTTTGCAGTCAACAAATACTACATGAGCTACCGGATAACAAAAATAATGGGGACGGTCATTGCTGCGTACAGGCGCGGTCAGGAAGACCCATTGTTTGACTGGCTGGTGGAGGATATGCAGTTACTGCTGCGGGAGATAGTGATTGCTGCCCACCAGGTGTTCCGGTGAGCAGCAATAAAATATTATAATTCGCGGATCCAGATGTTGCGGAAGCTCAGCGGCTCGCTCTTATCGCCATGGGCCTGCAGCTTGATAGGGCTTGGGCCGTGCGCCTCACGATATGCCGGAGCACCAATGTACTGGGTAGGCCCCTTCAGTTCCACATTGTTTTGTACCAATACCCCGTTGAACAGTACGGTCACCCTGGCCGGACTAACCAGTTTACCATCGCTGCCGAATACCGGCGCCGTCCAGATCACGTCATATGCCTGCCATTCACCCGGTTTGTTGGTCGGATTGGCCAGCGGTACATGCTGCTTGTAGATACTGGCAGCCTGACCGTTGGTGTAGGTCTTGTTGTTATAGGAGTCCAGCACCTGTAATTCATACCCCGCATCGCCTTTACCGATGGAAGCCAGGAACACGCCGCTGTTGCCCCTGCCCTGGCCGGTGCCGGTGATATTGGCCGGCACCCGCCATTCGATATGCAGCTGGTAGTTGTTAAACGATTTTTTGGTTTCGATATTACCCACCTTTTTGTTGACCGTCAGCACGCCTTTAGACACGTCCCATTTGGCAGGCGTATTCCTGTCGTCCGCCATCACCCACTGGTCCAGGTTGGAACCGTCAAACAGGATGATCGCGTCGGAAGGGGCGTCACCGCATTTTTTGCCCGGCTTTACTTCCGGTGGTACCGGTGTATATACTTCGGTATCTTCCGGTTTGGCTTTCTGGTCCTGCGCCTGTGCCATATAACATCCGCCGGCTAAAAGGGCGGTCAGTATAATTTTTCCTTTCATAATATTTTTGTTGTGTTAGATAGATTAGATGATCACTTTTTACCTGCACCCAGCAGCTGTTTGACGAGCTGTTGCCATTCTGCTTCCAGCCCCACGGCAGGACTTTTTTCTCCGGCCCTGCGGTACCAGTAGTCAGCATTCCATTGATCGCCCTCTACACGATGCAGATAGGCGTGAATATGGGCTGCATCGCGGTCGGGCAAATCCTGTACCAGCTCATGCGCCTGGTCCCAGTTGCCTTTGCCGGCATACCACAATGCCTGCAAATACACCGTCAGCCCGTCAGGAGGGCGGGCAGCATTCATGGCAGTCATAAATGTTTGAAAATCCATGGTGAAGTTATTTTTTTACGTGGAATTAATGTTAACCCGCACAAGATAGCTATTAAAATGAATTGTCGCAATGCGCCCGCTGAAAAGTCAGTCTTACACCCCCTCGGGGTGATAAAATGATAGTAGGTTTGTATCAAAACCCATCTACTATGCGTCAGGAACTGGTTAACGAAATAGAAGCCACCGGCAATGCCTTACTGAAAACGATTTCTTCCTTTTCAGACGAACAACTCAACGCCCTTCCGTTTGAAGGCAGCTGGACGGCCGGACAGGTAGCCGAACATGTGCTGAAAGCCGGCGATTGCGGCATCCTCTACGGCAATACAGCGCCCACCGACCGGCAGCCGGACGAGAAAGCCCCCGCCATCCGCGACCTGTTTCTTAATTACTCGCTCAAATTCCAGGCAGCAGAGGATATCCTGCCCACGCAGGAAAGCCACCGGAAAGCGGCACTGTTGCAAGACCTGCAGCAAACATGGAATAAAGTGATCGCCGCCGCGCAAACCATTCCGCTGGAAGACACCTGCCTCGATTTTGAAGTGCCGGGCTTCGGTCCGCTCACCCGCTACGAATGGCTGCAGCTGATCAATGTTCATACCCAACGGCATGTTCATCAGCTGGAAAACATCAAAGCGCGACTGGCAGCAGCCTGATTATTTAAACACCGCCAGTTCTTTGTCCGGTTCCGGGCTGTTGCGCAGGTGTGATTTGCGTATAGCCGCATCCGGTATCCAGCGGAACAGCCAGGAAAAACCGAACCGGCGATGATCGTGGAGCGGCGTAGCATAGGCTTTGTCCTGCATCGCCTGCTCTAAGGATATGCATTGATAGCCCCGCTGCTGCAAGGCTTTTACCAGCGTGGTGTAATAGTCGGCGTTCAGCTGGTTCACATGACAGAGATATACCTGTGGTATGTCTCGTCCGAACACTTCGCGGGCCAGCTTTTCGAAATAATCAAAAGAAAACAGCGTGTAACGGATATAGGCGGCGCCTATATCCTTCGCCTTATGGTGATCTCTCTTTTTTAAGGCTTCCTGGTAGGCTTGTTCAAACATATAATCGCTGCTCTCCACCGTAAAAGGAACGGCGGTATATCCTTTTTCCTTCAGGTAACCGATGGTGGCGGCCTGCGCCAGGCTGTCCTTCCCCATGGCGTTAAACGGGAAACGGAAGTAAGGCACGGGCTTATCTTTCGCCACTGCCCTGATAATATAATCGTTGATCGTTACCTCCATCCTGAAACTATCCAGTGGCAACGCCGCACAGTCAGGATGGTTCAGCGTATGGCTGCCCAGCGTCACCAGCGGATGGTCCGCCCATTTTTTCAACAGCAGCTGATTATCAGGAACGATGCAGTTGGCGCCGTTGATAAAAACACTCACCGGTGTATGCAGCACGGTAATCTGTTGCAGCAGCTTTTCATTGACAGCTTTCCGTTGGGCGACGGTATAGTAGCCCGGCAAAGCCATCACAGGTGCATCATCCATGGTGATGGCCACCTGGTGCTGCGCGAAAGAAAACAAAGGAAAAAATATAAAGAGAAGACGTTTCATGGAAAGTAAGATAAAAAAATATCTCAGTTATCAAGGTATAATATTAACAAAGCATATAGGGACCGTAGCATGACAGCAAAAGAGAAATTACTTTAACTTGGACCATGCTTCAGATAAAACAATTCAGGAAATTTTATCATCACCGGCTGGTCCTTTCTGTCAGCGATTGTAGCATAGGCCCCGGGATTTACTGGGTCAAGGGCGCCAACGGGTCCGGCAAAAGCACTTTGTTGCGGTCTATAGCCGGTATCCTGCACTTCGAAGGAGACATCATTCTGCACAATAAACTGTTGCTTAAAAAACATACACGGGCTTACCGCAGCGAGGTCAATTTCGCGGAGGCCGAGCCGGTGTTCCCCCCCTATCTCAGCGGTAAAGAGATGATCGCACTTTTTGCCGCCGCTAAAAACGCTGCTGCCACGCAGGCGGAGCAATACATTGACGCCATGCAGATGCAGGCTTACATCACAGATCCCATCGATACCTACTCCAGCGGCATGCTCAAGAAGCTGTCACTGGTGCTGGCTTTTATCGGCAAACCTTCGCTGATCCTGCTGGACGAGCCACTGATCACGATGGACCAGCCCTCGCTGGAGGTGCTGTACAGCTGGATCAGGAAAAGCCGGGAACAAGGCGTCAGTTTCCTGCTGTCGTCGCACCAGTCGCCGGAAGAACAGGCGCTTCCTATGACTGCCACTATACTTGTGGAAGCACAAACGCTTAAGCTGGAAACGCCATGAAACATCCTGTAACCATTTTGCTGACACGCGTGTTCTCCTATGGTTTTTATAAGGTCCACGCCGGCCTGCTCCTGTTCCTCTTTGTAACGTTTGTCAGCTATGCTTTTTTTATCAATACCGCAGGCGATATTCCTCCCGGTGCCATGGCCTACTTTCAGCAACTGATTACCATTACGCTGGTCAGTAATCCGTTTATCCTGTTGCTCTTTTTTATTACCTGCCTGCTATACAATATCAAGAGCTGGCAATATGTACTGTCGCAGCTTTCAGCGCCGGAGCAACAGTTTATCTTTTACAGCGCCAATGCCATGCGCCCGGAGAAACAATTTTTCAGCTGGTTTTGCGTACAACTGCATATCAATATTCCCGCTTTTGCCTATGCCTTTTTTGCGCTGTTTATTGGTATTTTATGGCAACATTACCTGTTGCCCGTCCTCCTGTTTATTTACCTGTTTTTGTTGACAGCTGCGGGAGCGCTGATCTGCTTCCGGCAGGCCAATCGTTTTACCGGTCAATCCTCTTCCCCGGCGCTGTTGTGGCTAAGCCGCCAGTGGAAAAAACCGCTTCCAGCTATTTTTCTCTATCACATAGCCGCCCGCCATAAACTTAGCTATGCTATTACCAAAGCGCTTACTGCGCTGATTATCGGGACCGGCCTGTTCCGGCTGCTGGAAAATCCGCAACGGGACCTGCGGGCAGCCGGTGCATCGGTACTGTTCATTGCACTGACGCACGGTGTGCTGATATTCCGGGAACATCACTTCGAGCGGCATTACCTGCGGTTTATGAGAAATTTCCCGTACAGCATCCCGCGTGTTTACCTGTCCTCCGTACTGACACATGTATTATTGCTGCTGCCGGAACTTACCTGGCTGCTGCTGGCCTTTCCGCCGGCTATGAATGTGATACTGGTACCCTCCCTGATCGTTTATGTGCAGTTATTACGGAGTATCTGTTACCGTTATCCCGTCAACATGAGAAGTTATCTGCCGGTGATTTTCCTACTCTATGGCCTTCTCTTCTGGTGTATTATGTTTGGCGGAGTATACTGGCTCTTTCCCTGCTGTTTTATTGCTTCCGTCCTGTTCACCGCCAGGGGATATTACCGCCAGGAGTAATTACTGTTCAAAAAAGCGGGGCTTACGCTGGCCATTTGTCCATCCTCAAAAAAGGTAAAGCCAAAGCGGTGCGTTTCAGCACGCTGGACGTTATCTGCGAAGCACTGGACTGCCAGCCCGCCGACATCCCGGAATACCAACGGGACGAAGCATAAGTTTCAGCTATCATAAGCCATCCTGAATTCGCCATCTTTGGGCAATTCTTTCATGCGTCGTATAACCGGTGCCGTTACCTCCATATCGGCGGCATACCAATAAGCTTCTCCTTCCACCACCTGGTAAGCCAGGCGCGCCATGGCGATGCCTTTCTTTCCCTGTGGCGCCGATAGTCCGCTCCATGCCACGAAGTCCTGCAGCCGTGCCGGGCCGCGGCTGCGGAAATAGCGGTCGGTCAGCAGCCACAGGGCTTCTGCGGCATCATAGTTCGTGGGGGCATGCGGCTGCAATTGATAGGTAAATGTATTTCCTGCCAGCGGGCCGTTCCGGATCACGCCTTCCAGCTCTGCGTCCATCAGGAGAAAAGGCATCCGCAGGTCCTGCGGCCCCAGTCCGAGTATGGGCGCCAGTTGCACGCGGGTCAACTGCTGCCCGTCCCGCAGCGCGGCCTCCAGCCGGCGGCGGCTCTGCTTCAGCAAAACCGCATCGATGCCCAGCATCCGGTGTAATCGCCGGCCGGCCTGCTGCACGCCGGACAAGGTGAACGGCTGTATCCGCGCACTGTCCGCGGCCGTTGCCAGCGCGGGCAAAGGCTTCAGCAGAAAGCTGCGCCGCAGCAGCCCTTCGTTGATCAGCCGGTCGGTATCGTTGTAACGGGGCGCCAGCAGCCGCGCTGCGATGCTCCGTTTGGCGGCGGCGTAATCGTCCGCCTGCACACATCCCATCCACTGCACCACTGTCGCGGCCGACGTATGGGAACTGCCCCCCAGCAGCTGATTGCGCAGCCGGTGACGCATAATGTCGCTGTCTGTCATAAGCCCTGCATCATCATTTATCACAAAGCTAACAGCGGCATGTGACAACAGTATGTCAGCTGGGTTGCTTTTCTTCCATTTTTGCCAGGATGTGGCGGTCCACGTAAAAAGTCCCGAACGGGATCATGCAGGCCAGCAACACTTTCCAGGTGGTGGTGCGGAAGGCCCACTTATAGGCGATCCCCACGCTGATGGTGTTCACGACAAAAAAAACGAACAGTAGTCCGTGTACCGGCCCTATCGCTTTTACCAGCGCCGGGTTCTGCGCGAAATACTTCATGGGTACGGCTATACCGACGAGCAACAACAAAGAGATCCCTTCCAGCAGGCCTAACAGCCGGAGCCTGCCCAATTGTGTGGTGAAAAATCTGATCATAACTAAAACATTCGGATATATGGCCGGTGGGCCAGTGGAGAAAAAGGCCAGGGTATGGCCGCCATTATCAGTAAGAGCGCCAGCAAAAACCAGAAGGTCATAGTCCTGAATTTCCGTGCGTCAGCCGCCTGCCGTTTGGCCGCAGCACTGCCTATCGTGAGCAGGATGACGGCCACCGTCATCAGCAGCACATGTATCCAGCCGAAAAAACGGAATTCAAAAGGCATAGACGCCTCTTTGGCATGCGCCCGGAAATAAGCGGTCAGCGGGCTTTGAAAATAAAGGACATAGCCGATCAGCAGCTGTATATGCGCGATGGTGGCGGTGAGATGCCGTACCAGGTTGTCCTGGCGGGTGAAGGCCCTGCGGCCCGCCCATCCGGCCACGCCCCTTCCGATGGCATATACAAGACCTGTCAGCAGTAACCAGCGGGTAACGCTGTGCAAAAACAAAAGCATGGAATACATGCTGCAAAATTCAGGAGGAATGCAGCGGTCCGTTAGGACAGATAAAGCATGTTTCAGGACTTTTCAATCCTGCTTCGGAATTCCGTTGGCGTGACACCTTCATACTTTTTAAACAGCCGGGCGAAGTAGGAAGCATCTTCTATCCCTACCGCCAGCGCCACTTCGCTGACAGTCATTTCTTTCTGCGACAATAACATTTTGGCTTCCAGTACCGTCGCTTCCGCGATCCAGCGGGTAGGCGTTTTGCCGGTCACGGCTTTGACCGTTTTATTGAGATGATTGGGCGTGATATGTAATGCCGCTGCCAGATCTGCCACCAGCCGCCATCGGGGCATGCCACCGAAAAGCAGGTCCTGGAAACGGTTCGTGAGCTGCAGCGCCGCCGTGCCCTCCGGCCGCTGTAAGGGGCGGCAAACAGCATTCACTTCGCTCAGTAAGGTGATCAGATAAGTTTGAATGATCTCAGCACGCTGAATACCCTGCTGCCGGTATTCGTAGTACAAACGCTCCAGCAGCTGCCGGATAAAACCGGCCGTCCGGCTATCGGGGCGCACGGCAGGATGGCCCCAGCTGCGCAGGCATTCAAAATCTTTCAGCAACATACTGCTGAGAAAACGGCCCATCAGCATGTCGTCATGAAAACCATACAGGTAACCTTTGTTTACCTGTCCCCCGTTAAAAGAAAACAATTGCCCGGCAGCCACAAACAGCAGTTCATTTTCAAAGATGGTGTGTGTTTCGCTGCCCACTTTCATGAACGCGCTGCCTTCGGTCAGAAAGAGGCAGAAATGCATGGCCGATCTCGAAGCCGGCACCTTGCCTTTCACATGCGGATACATGTCCTCCAGCTTCACGATAAAAAATTTTTCCCGCCCTCCGCTGAATACCGATTGCCTGTCCATTCCCGGCATAAAGGCCGCTGTAAAGGCTGCGGGGTCATCTATACTGATGGTTTTTTCCGGCATCGTCCAACAGGTATTAAATTATTTACATACTTTAGTACTCAGGTAGACGTTTATATACCACACATATTTTATGAAGAAGTATTTTATTTACCTGTTGCCTGTATGCATGACCATTGCCTGTGCTGACCGAAATAACCAACAAGGGAAGACCGACACCACCACAGCTACTGTCAACACCGCACCAACTGCCGCCGGTAACGCGCAAACACCATCAGCAGCCGGCAACGAGACCGATGCTGCGCCCGGCTGGGCAGATTCACTGATCCTGGCGTATGCGCAGGAAACCAGTAATGAACTGATCCGCTATGCGGTGAAAGACAAAACACTCGAATGGATGCTGGACCGTACCGAAGAAACAGATTCGGCGGTGTACCTGATTTACCATCTCGGTCATCACATGGAGGAACCGGACCATTCCGATCCCCGCTTCGTCACCGATGGCTGGGTGTATATCAACAAAGCGACAAGAAAACTTTACGAATACGATCTGCCGGCAGACAGCCTCATTCCCTGGCAGAAAAAATAATTAACGCAATGATGGTGGAGGAAGCAACTCCACGGGTTCTTCCTTCACCACTGCTATCAACGCGTGTATCAGCCCCTTCACCTTTCCCAGTGTATCCGCATCCGTTATCACCCCTTCCTGGTCCAGCTTCGTTCTCACCGCGGAAATCACCAGCTGCGCAGCCACAGCAATCTTCGATTCTATTATCAGCAACGTGCCCAGTAACGATGCATGGGCTTTGACGCCTGAAGTGCCGGCTGTAATCAGCGCGACCGGTTTTTTGGAAAACTCCATGGAAGACACCGTCCAGTCGATCGCATTTTTCAATGTGCCAGGCACACCGATGGCATACTCCGGGGAGCAGATCAGTACCGCGTCAGCGGCACGCAGCCTTTCCCGGAAGGCCGTCACCTCCGCCGGCGGCTGGTCCTGGTCAAGGTCAGGATTAAAATGCGGGATACCGGTCAGCCCTTCGAACAATTGCACATCTGCCACATCTGCCGCCAAAACGGCAATGGCCTGTATCAGCTGGTGGTTGGAGGATTGCTGCCGGGTGCTGCCGGAAATAGCGAGCAACTGTATTTTTTTTGCCATGCGGTCGATTCTTTTTTTACCGCCTAAAAATACGAAACCCCGGCTGCATACAACCGGGGTCAGATTATTTTATGCTGTTCGCTTCAAATGCTGCATCGCTGCGATTATATCCAGCATCAGTTCTTCACTGGCGAATACATCATGCATCCACGGGTCTACTGACTCGAACAAGTAATACTGCCCTACCCGGTACAAACGGGAATAACCGTCTGCATCGGCCAGCTTCCGCAGCAGCTCTACCTTCCGTCCGGTTGTTACCTGCGGCAACGCCAGCGGGTACAGGCGGCGGACATCGTCTTCTGTCCAGCCTTCTCCCAGCATAGACTGCAATGAGGGTGCATCGAGCAGCCCGGCCTCGCGGAGGCAATCTCCTTCAAAGTTCATGAACGCTTATTTTATCTTCACTACAAAAAGTTGCGGAGACACATCTCCCGGGCGAAGCCCTGATAAATTGATCACAAAATCCTTCCCCTCCTGTTGTCCTTTGATTGATTTGCTGCAACCCAGAATGCTACAGGTGGCATTCCCGGGAGCGGTATAGTTACGGATGCGCAGTTGTTGTTCAAAACGTGGCACTATGCAATATAACGCATCTTTTGTTGTAGTGAAAAACATTTCTATATGTGCGTGCGCGGCAGAAGGCTGAACCATCTCAGCGATATTATAACCGGACATGTAGCTGGCTTCCTTCACCTCCGGCCGCTTGCCGCTGCTCCATTGACGGGTTTCTTTCCATGCTTTGGTTTCGTAGATGGCCTCCCCGTTTACTTTCAGCCAGGCGCCCATGTCCAGCAAACGTTGCTGCATGATCACGGGAATACGGCCGTCTGCCGTGGGACCAATATCCAGCAATAAATTACCGCCGCGGGACACGATGTCTGTCAGCAATAACAACAGGTCGTTGCTCTTTTTGTAATCGTCGGCCGTCTCCATCCTGTTGTAACCATACGACTGCCCGATGCCCTGGCTCTCCTCCCATACCACGCCCGGTTGCATGCCGCTGCCGTACTCCGATGTCAGGTAGGTGGCGCCGTTGTTTTTGCCCCGCGTATTGCTGCCCCAGCGGTCATCCACTGCTACTTCGTCCTTCACCGGCGATTCGTTGTACAACCACGCCAGCAATTCCGTACTGTGCCAGGCAGTGTCCGACATCTCCCATTCCCCGTCAGAAAAAATAACGGAAGGCTTGTAGCGGGTCACCAGGTCTTTGAACTGCGGCATCATCACTTCTTTCACATATCGTTGTTTATCTGATTTATACAACGGGTTGAACCATTCATACAAAGAATAATAATATCCCATGCGTAAGCCCGCCTTGCGCACCGCCGCCGTCAGGTCGCCCAGCAAATCGCGTTTAGGCGTCCCCGTTACAGCATTCCACGGCCGGCCCCAGGAGGCGTCGGCCTGTTTATTATCCCACAAACAATATCCTTCGTGATGTTTGGAAGTCAGCACCACATAACGCGCGCCGGAACGTTTGAATACATCGGCCCACTGCGCCGGATCAAATAACGAAGCGGTAAATTGTTTTTCCAGCTGCTGGTAAGGCACATCACGCCCGTATTGCTGGTCGTGGAAAGCCCGTACTTTCGCATGGCTCCCTTCTTTCGTGCCGTCGAGATTGTACCAGTACCATTCGGAATAACCGCCCGGCCCTACCACGGCAAAAGAAGGTACGGCGTAAACGCCCCAATGGATAAAGATACCGAACTTGGCCTCGTTAAACCAGGCAGGGATGCCCCGCTTGTTGAGGGAGTTCCAGTCAGCCGTATATTTTTGCGCAAAGAGTGTGGAAAAACAGCATAGCATCAAGGCCATGCCTGATAGCATTTTCTTCATGAATAATGGAATTTTAGCAGTAACGTGAAATCCGTAGCTTACCGGCACTAAATATATAAAGCACGCGGGCTAATTCCAAATGTGCTAATGATGGTACGCTCTTACAACACTTCGCTGGCGCTGGTGTTATCCAAATAAATAAGGGCGTCATAGGCATCCGGTAATATGTTGTATTCAAATTGTGCGTTGCCGCCATCCATCGCCATCGATCCGATACTTCGTAAACGGGCATAGCGTAACAACCACGATACAGGCTCCTCCTGCAACTGCCGCTTACGGATGTCAAGGATAAAATTACCTATGCCGCTGGCCTGCGCATACCCTTCAAAAGAACGGGGTACCGGCGGCGCCAGCACATTATCCCGCTTTATCTCACCTTTTTTAATGGCGGTATAAGATCCTTTGGCCGTACCAAAACCGATCACCACCATCTGTTTTTTGAATGTTTTATCGAGATGGCCGCCCATCAGGGCGGGATGCCTGCTGACATGACCATTATGCGCCCACAGTACTATTTTCTGACCGGGATAGCGTTTGGCCAGCCATTCAATATTTTCCGCCATGGCCTTGTCGCGGATATTAAAACTGCTACCATACTGGGTAGCGAGCAAAAAATACTGTTGCAATACCACCAGGTTACGCGCCTGCCACTCCACGATGCTGTCACCGGCCTGTTGCGTGTAACGACGCTGGTTCTTCTTCAGCAGATCACCTGCCTGCTCCAGCCACTCCTTTAAGCGCACTTTATCTTCGCGGCTAAAGGCCTGATCAGCGCCGGCCGTTTTTAACCTGTCACAATACCGCACCACCGAATCCATGAGCGGTTTAAGTTCAGCGGCATACTGTGCGGCAAACTGTAAAAGGTTATCACAGGCGCCTTTGCTGTACTGCATATCAAAACCGGTAAACTGCACCATCTTATCCGGATGCGCGATATTATAGGCACGCATCCATTTCGCCATCTCCAGCACTTCCCTGGTATGCCAGGTCCAGAAATACAGCGCATCCAGCCCTTTCTCCGCGGTACCTTTACCATACAACACATACTCATTCATGATGCTGGCTTCCGGCAGGTTAGCTTCTATCGCAAAAATCCGGAATCCCATTTCCGTTACCAGGAACTCCAGCAGCCGGTGTTTCACCCGGAATACTTCGCCCGAACCATGTGTACATTCTCCCAATGCCACTATGCGCGCATTGCCGATCAATGGTTTCAGCCCCTGCAAATCATCACCGCCATGACCGGCATCCACTGCCTTTAACGGCATGGCATGGGTCTTCAGCCAATTCATTTCTGCTGTTTTGGCCGCTATATCTTCCGCCGGGATCAACTGCGCATTTTTACCATCCACAAACAAGGTCAGGCTGTCGATCCATACCCTGCCTTTTCCCGTCAGCAATCCGCCTAAAGAAATCTGTGTGGCGTTCCCGTCGAGCTTTAATACGATTTCGTAGGGTGTCCATGGCGTAGTACCTTTAATACCGCGCTGCTGCATATTATCGAAAGCAGCGGTGCCGTCCACCCGCATCCACAATCCTGCCCAGCCGCCTTCTACAGCTTCTGTACGGACATACCCGCGCAGCTTTATCGTTTTGCCGTAAAAATCCACCGGCACCGTGTAAGCAGCTATGCCAGGCGTTTGCGCGCGACTGCTGTCTTTCGTTAACCGGATGGCATACCGCCCGGAATACACCATGGTACTGTCCGTCGATACGCGGCTGTCACTTTCCGGTGTGGTAAATGCTGTCCAGCCGGCGGGCAACGCCGTGCGCACATCGGTTGTTTCCATGCCGAGGTTGTAACGTTGCTGCGCGCGCAACAGAGAAGGGGTTAATATCAACAGTAAAAGCAAGATTTTCTTCATAGCGGAATAACAGCTCTTGGTACCACTAATTTAACCGTCAGCCATCACAAAAAATATTCAATTGTCTTTTTTTAACCGACAGGACAATTTGATTCTAATGTTATTTTAATGTTTAGCTACCCCTGCGGCACCGTTTTTGTGGCCTGCGCGCCTATGTGGAATGATATATTAGAAAAAACGGACCATTTGCCCAACATCCTGTGGGACCTGATGTTGGTGGGCATTTCAGTAATTGCGGGATGGCTGATCAAGTTTCTGCTATCGCTCTTCCTGCGCAGGACAACGGTAAAAGAAGGAGACTTTTCACTGATACACAGCGTGCTCTTTCATCTGGGGAAAGCTTTCAATTATTTTCTGCCCCTGCTCATCCTCAACATGCTGATGCCGCTCATGCGGGTGCCCGCAAAAGACGAAGTGCTGCTGAACCGCATCGTGGAAATCGCTTTAACGCTCTCTTTCGCCGCGTTGATGATCGGCGCTGTCAAAGTACTGGAGGATTATGTATACCATACGTATGACCTCAAAAAAGCCAACAACCTGAAAGAGCGGAAAATCCGCACCCAGCTGCAGTTTGTACGCAAACTGGCTATTTCGGTAATACTGGTGCTCACCGCCTGTGCTATCCTGCTGAGCTTTGACAGCCTGCGGAAGTTAGGAGCAGGACTCCTGACCGGTGTAGGCGTTGGCGGTATCATCATCGGTTTTGCCGCACAGAAATCGCTCGGTAACCTGCTCGCCGGTTTCCAGATAGCCTTTACACAACCTATCCGTATCGACGACGTATTGGTGGTGGAAGGAGAATGGGGACGTGTGGAAGAAATTACCCTTACCTATGTGGTGCTCAACATCTGGGATCAGCGCAAGCTCATCCTGCCGATTAATTATTTTATAGAGAAACCTTTCCAGAACTGGACACGCACCGGCTCCGAAATACTGGGCACCGCTTTCTTTTATCTCGACTACACCGCGCCTGTCGATAAAATAAGGGATGCTTTTAACCGGCTGTTGCAAGCATCTCCTTTGTGGGACAGACGCGCCAGCGCATTGCAGATAACGAACACGACTGAACGGACCATCGAAGTAAGAACGCTCATGAGCGCCGCCACTTCCGGCAATGCCTTTGACCTGCGCTGCTACATCCGCGAAGAACTGGTGAAATATATCCGGGAAAATCATCCTGAATGTTTACCGAAAACAAGAGCCATCGTCTCGCAAAGCAGCTAAGATCTTAGCGCTCTTACCACTCGCTAAGATCTTAGCTTGCTTTGCGAGATAATTTTACGAAGGATGCCCACCGCCTGTTCCAGTTCCGATGGATTGGACGACGCGAACCCCAGCCGGGTATGATTCAGTTTGACGCCGGGGCCGTCGAAGGTATGCCCGTCGTAAAAGTACAGCCCCTGCTGCAGGGCTTTCTCCGCCAGCGTTTTCAGGTTAATACGGGGATCGAAGCCGGTCCATACCGCAAGGCCGCCTACCGGCACCTGGAAATGCACATCGTCGCCCAGTTCGGAGCGCAGCAGTTCGCAAAAGATGTCTCTGCGCTCCCGGTACAGGCGCAGCGATTTGCGCAGGTGCCGGTGGATAACGCCGCTCTGCAACAACGCCGCAAATGCATTCTCCAGCATCAGGTCTCCCTGGCGGTCTACAATACGCCGCAGCTTCGCCAGGTAGTTGATCACGTTCTCCGACCCAACAAGATAGCCTACACGAAAAGCCGGGGAAATGGCTTTGGTGAACGACCCTCCGTACATCACCATACCGGCCTTGTCTGCGCTGGCCAGCGGCGCCAGCGGTTTGCTCAGATAATGAAAATCGTAGTCATAATCATCTTCAAAAATAATGAAGCCGTATTTTTCGGATAGGCGTAACAGTTGTAAACGCCTGTCAGTCCGTAATACGACCGTCGTGGGATAGTGGTGATGCGGTGTCACATACACCATGCGTACTTTTTTCTGCTGGCAGATACGTTCCAGCGCATCGGTGTCCATCCCGTGTTCGTCTACCGGCACGGTATGCAGCTGGGCGCCGGCCTGCCTGAAGTTAGCCGCTGCGCCGGCCCATGACATGCTGGCGCTCACCACATGGTCGCCTTTGCCTACCAGCCCGGTCGCTACCAGGAAGAATCCCATAATGGTGCCTCTGACGATCAGGATATTTTCAGCGGTGGTATTGAGCCCGCGGGTTTCATTGAGATATTCGGACAGCTCCTGCCGCAGGCGGGAAGCGCCGGTAGTGTCACCGTAGCCCAGGCGCACATAGGGATTACCATTCAGCAGCTGGCTGCGGTAATTACGCGTCAGCTCATCCAGCGGGGCGAGGCGGGCGTCAGGAAAACCGTCGTCCAGGTGCAGCTGGCTGTAGGCCTTCATCACGGGGCGGTTAAGGTGCTCGGGCACCGTGAAAGAGAAACCTGCCGTCCGTAGCGGATTGAAAGTGGCCTCCTCGTTGGCCGTCAGCGTCTGTAGTTCTGTTTTAGGGAGATGACGGGCTACGAAAGTGCCGCTGCCGGTATGGCTTTCCAGCCAGCCCTGCGCCAGCAGTTCGTCATAGGCGCGTACGACCGTCTTGCGGTGCAGCTGCAGTTTTTCAGCCATCTCACGGCTGCTGGGCAACCGCTGGCCAGCATGGAGGGGGCCGGTCCGGATGAATCCCATCAATTGATTCGCCAGTTGCAGGTATACTGGTTGCTTGTCATCCCTGTCTAATTGCAACAGGGAGAAAATTGGACTACTCATTTTATCTGAATCGGATGATAACACCGAGCCAATAAAGGTACAACTTTGTAAAAAATTACAACGACATGCAACCTATTCCCCCACATCTCACCCCCAGCCGCTATCCCAAAAGGGCCTCCTACGACCGGGACGCTATCTATGCCATCCTGGACGAGGCTCTTGTGTGTACGGTCAGTTTTACGCTTGACAATAAACCATTTGCTATTCCGACCGGCTTTGTACGCCATGAGGACAAAATATATATCCACGGTTCCGTGGGCAGCCATTTCATCCGCGAAATAGAAAAGGGACTACCGGTATGCATCACCGTTACCCTGCTGGATGCTATCGTAGTCTCCAAGTCCGCTTTCAACCATTCGATGAACTACCGCTCCGTCATCCTGTTTGCCACCCCTGAAAAAATAGAAGACCCGCAGCAGAAAACCGAGGCCTTCCGCTGGCTTACGGAGAAGTTTGTCCCCAACAGCTGGGATTACCTCCAGCCGGTCAAAGAGAGCGAAGTCCGGAAAACGACCATCCTGGCCTTTTCTCTCGAAGAAGCCTCCGCTAAGATACGCACCGGCATGCCCGGCGAAGATGAATACAAAGACCTGCCCGTCTGGTCCGGTATCATCCCGCTGGAAACACGGCGCCTGACACCGGTGACAGAAGCGCTCAGCGAAGGAATACCGTTGCCTCCGCATTTGTTGTAATAGCACATACCCCTGATTCCCCTGCTAACGAAGATCAAAGCGAAGATGAATACGATGACTCAACAGCCGAATGAAACAACCGATCAATGATAGTCCTGCGCTGATCTTCGCTATCAGGGGAATCAACCACAGCTCCGGGCTTCAGCCCGGGGCTAATTATAATTTGCGGGATGCGGATATAATAGATATCTTGTAGGATATCAGAACTATCACTGCCGCCCATGAACAATATCTCGCTGTTGCAGAGTATCAGCGGGCTGCTGGCTGGTATCGCACTGATTGTGATATTGACCGCACGCTTCCGGATACACGCTTTCTTCGCCCTATTGCTGGCCGGACTCCTGGCCGGACTTATTTTCCAGCTACCGCTGACGGATATACTCACTACTATCAAAACCGGGTTCGGACAAATCATCGGTTCTCTCGGCCTGCTGATTATTCTCGGTACTACGCTGGGACTCATTCTCGAACACACCGGCAGCACTACGGTGCTGGCCGCCTATGTGCTGCGGCAAACCGGCACGGGCCGTTCCCCGCTGGCGCTCAATATCATCGGCTACGTGGTAGGCATGCCTATTTTCTGCGACTCCGGGTTTATTGTGCTCAGTGGCCTGAACAAAGCGCTGGCATGGCGTTCCGGCGTATCCATGGTCATCATGGCCTCTTCGCTGGCCACCGGCCTGTATGCCGTACATTGTATGATGCCGCCGCATCCGGGCATTACGGCCGCCACCGGCGTTATCCAGGCCGATATGGGGCGCGTGATGTTATACGGCCTGCTCATTGCCCTCCCGGCTTCTTTCTGCGGATATGCGTGGTCGTTATATGCCGGCCGGCGGCTGCCCGCCGTTGCACCCGCTGCTATGGAGACCGACACCACGCCGGACACGCTCCCCTCCGTCCGGATGTCTGTTCTGCCTATTGCCGTGCCCATTCTGCTGATCGCCCTGCGTTCATTTTTTACGCTCGGACAAACAACCCTTTCTCTTCCGCTGCAACTGCTGAACCTTGCAGGCACGCCAGAGATCGCCATTACCATTGGTATCGCACTGGCGCTGTTGGGCATGCGTAAAAGTCAGGGTGACGGTTTCCGCAAAATACTACAGGAGGGCGCAGAGAAAGCCGCCGGTATCCTCGTGATCATCGGCGGTGGCGGCGCATTTGGCGCCATTCTCGCGAAAGCAGGCATCGGTGCGCACATTGCCGGCAACCCGGCCATAACGGGCACGGGCATACTGTTACCTTTCATCGTCACCGCCATCCTCAAGACCGCCCAGGGCTCTTCTACCGTGGCGATCATCACCGCCGCCTCTATCATTCATCCGTTATTGCCTGCCCTCGGACTGCATACGCCCGACGGCTCCATACTCTGTGTACTGGCTATGGGCGCCGGTTCCATGATGGTATCCCACACCAACGACGCCTACTTCTGGGTGATCTCCCGCTTCTCCGGCCTGGAAGTAAAAGACATGCTGCGCGTGTATACGATAGCCACGCTGGTAATGGGTATTGTTGCCATGTTATGCGTGTACCTGCTGTCACGGCTCATATTATGATATCGTAAAAGATGGATGAATGGTTATAATCTGATAAAAATGATGAGTATTTTTCGCCCTGACACAAACTAACCAGCGACACATTTAAACAATTTCCACTCATGGACACTCGGAGGGAATTCCTGAAAAAATCGTTATTGTTATCCGGAGCGGCCGGCTTCTCCACTATCATGCCGGCATCTATTCAACGGGCACTCGCGATAGACCCGACACCAGGCAGCACCTGGCTCGATGCGGAACATATCGTCATCCTCATGCAGGAAAACCGCTCTTTTGACCACTGCTTCGGCACGCTGCAAGGCGTCAGAGGTTTCCGCGATCCACGCGCCATCCCACTGCCCGATCTGAAACCGGTATGGTTCCAGACCGACGAAAAAGGCGACACCTATGCGCCTTTCCGGCTCGATATCAAAGACACGAAGATCACGTGGATGGGTTCCCTGCCGCATTCCCGCGCCAGCCAGGTAGATGCATACAACGCAGGCAAACACGATCAATGGCTGCTCGCCAAAAAACCGGGCAACAAACAATATGCACACATGCCGCTCACCATGGGGTATTTCACCCGGGAAGACCTTCCCTTCAACTACGCCATGGCAGACGCTTTCACCATATGCGACCAACACTTTTGCTCCGGCATGACCAGCACCACGCCCAACCGCTCCTTCTTCTGGACAGGCAAAATCGATAGCCAGGAAAACGGTCGCACCAAACAAAATATCCGCAACGACGACTTCGCCTACGGCAAGCAGACCTGGAAAACATTCCCTGAACTGCTGACAGAAAACAATATCCCCTGGAAATTCTACCAGAACGATCTTAGCTGCGGCGGCGGCTTCAAAGGCGAAGAAAGAGCATGGCTGGCAAATTTCGGCTGCAACCTCCTCGAATTCTTCGAAGCCTATCACGTAAAATTCTCTTCCCGCTATATCCAGACCCTGCTCAAACAGGTGGAAACCCTGCCGGAAGAAATCAATAAACTGCAGGTAGCTTCGCCTTCTTCCGATGCAGCAGCAGAGAAAATACGCACCGAAGTGGCGAAAAAACAGGAAGTGCTGGACAACGCCACCAAAGAGCTGGCCAAATGGAACAAAGAAAGTTTCGAACAACTGACAGCGCAACAGAAAGAACTTTACAACAACGCATTTGTGATCAACAGCGGCGATCCCAACTTCCGCAGCGTCACTACCTTCCGGTACACCGATGATGGGCAGGACCGCAAGGTCACCGTCCCCGCAGGCGATATCCTGCACCAGTTCCGCCAGGACGTGCGCAATGGCAAACTACCCACGGTGTCCTGGCTCAGCGGTCCGCAGAATTTCTCCGACCACCCCAGCGCCCCCTGGTACGGCGCCTGGTACGTGTCTGAAATCATGGACATCCTCACCGGCAACCCGGAGGTATGGAAAAAAACCATCTTCATCGTTACCTACGATGAAAATGACGGCTACTACGACCACGTGCCTCCCTTCTCCATCCCCGATGAAAACAAGCCCGGTACCGGCAAAGTATCTGCCGGCATTGATACGGAAGTGGAACATGTGCGGCTGGAAAATGAACTGGCGCAGGGCATCCATAAAAAGCAGGCCAGGGAAGCCCCTGTCGGCCTCGGCTTCCGCGTTCCGATGCTCATCGCCTCCCCGTGGAGCCGCGGTGGCAAAGTGTGCTCACAGGTGTTCGATCACACGTCTACCCTGCAGTTTTTGGAAACATTTGTGAACCGCAAATACAAAAAACAGGTACACCTGGATAATATCAGCCAGTGGAGACGCACTATCTGCGGCGATCTCACCGCTGCCTTCAGCACTTTTACGCCTAAGAAAGAAAAACTGCCATTCCTGGAAAAAGAAAAATTCGTGCAGGAAATCTATAACGCGCAGTTCAAAACCATCCCCGGCGGCTTTAAAAAGCTTTCGGCAGATGACCTCACGCAGGTCACCGGCAAAACCACGCCGGCACGGCTGCTGGCGCCGCAGGAAAAAGGCGTACGCCCCTCTCCCGGCCTGCCTTATGAACTGTACGCCGATATCGACTGTCTGCCCGGAAGCGGGCAGGTGAAAGCCAGCTTCGCGGCGGGCAACAAAGTATTCGGTGCGGCGGCCGCAGGCTCACCCTTCACCGTCATCGCCCCGGTAACCTATAAAGACGATAAAGGCAACACCGACAAGTGCCGCAACTGGTCCTTCGCCGTGAAAGCGGGCGACCAGCTTCACTACGAATGGCCACTGGAAGCGTTTGAAAACAACCGCTACCACCTGCAGCTGCACGGCCCCAATGGCTTCTTCCGCGAAGCCACCGGCAATACGGAAGACCCGGGCATCACTACTACGTGTACCTATGAACGAAACAAGTCTTCCCAAAAGCTGACAGGCAACGTATTGCTCTCCGTGGCCAACAGCGGCCGCAAACCGCTGCACATCACCATCCGGGACAATGCTTACGGCAACAAGGCCATCACCCGTACCGTGGCAAATGAACAGTCCGCACAGATCACCCTGCCGTTGCAGTCCAGCCACGGATGGTACGATTTCACTGTGCTGGCCGAAGGTCACGCCCAATACGCACGGAGGTACGCCGGACGCGTGGAAACAGGCGCAGAAAGCATTACTGACCCCTATATGGGAAAAATTTCCTGATAGTTTATGGAATCCGGGCTGCTGATGACATCATACTTTAAAAAGCGCGCATGAAGTTTTGTTTTTTAATACTTTCCACGATGTTCAGCCTCTTCACCTCCGGCCAGCAGCCCGGTTCCTCCTTTCCCGCCCTCACCCGCCATGATTCCATCGGCAAGGGCATCCTGCAAATCAGTTTCGGAGAAAAAATCCCCCTGTATGCCAACGCTACAGATAAAACGCCTTTCGATACCCTCGTCATCCGGCAAAAGAAAGACGGCAGCTATGCCTTTCTGACAAAAGTGCTTAAAAACCGCTTCGAGCCCTATCGCCTGAGCGAAGGCGATACCTACGAAACAGGCCGCGCCAATATCCAAAGGGGACTGGTCCACTTTCCGGCGAAAATGCAGCTCCGCGTAGTGGAAGCTACTTCAACACACTTCCGGGTAGTCATCAACGAAAAAGAAAAACTCACCTGTTATATACATCGCCAACCCGGATATACGCTGTATAACACCCTCCGGGAAAAAGAGTCCTCCAAAGGCGGACATAAACCCCGCTGGTACCTGTACGAGACATGGGAACACCTGCTGCAGCGGGTATATCTTATCGAAATAAAAAAGGGAATACCCCTCTTTGAATCACCGGACGGCCACCGGATACCTTATCCTAAACGGGAAGATAGCTGTGAAGAGTGTTTCCGTGTGGGGGAAGTACGGGGAGCATGGGCGCAGTTGCTGGACAGGAATGACTATCAACTCAAAAAGAAACCTTATGGCTGGGTGAAGTGGCACAATGGCACCGCCATGTACATTACCTACATGGAATTCGGCTACGAGTAAATAAAACCCCGAAGCAGGCACGATACCTGCCCCGGGGCAGGGCGCTACACATTCATCATTACAGGAGCGCCTTTTTTCTTTTTGCTGGCATCGGCAGCCTCCATAAAGGCCATCATTTCAATCGTCTCCTGCGGGTCCACCGGCGCTACGCCGGTTTCGAAGAAGGAAGCGATCTGCAAGACCAACGGCTGGTATGAGCTGAAATCACCGATGGGCATAATACCTTTCTCGCCAAAAGCATGACCGCCGAAACCGTATGGCCCTTTGATCACGCCACGCAGCGTACCGATACGGCCATCGGCCCAAACGCCGGTCACCTGGTCCATATCCGCGGAAGTGGTACGGGTTACCTTACGGCAACCGGGGCCCATCAGGGCAAACAGCATCTCCACGCCGTGGATACCATACCAGAACAAGTCGGGATGCGTTTTTTCCGTGGGCGACGGCGTATACACATCCGCGCCGGCCACCTTGCCGATCTTGCCCTGTTTCACCTGCTGAATGCTGTCAATAAAACGTAAGGCGGAAGAAGAGAACACTGGCACCTTGTATTTTTCGGCTGCCTTAAAAATAGCTTTGGTATCTGCCAGGGAAGCGGCTATCGGCTTATCGATAAACACCCTTTTGCCTGCTTTGAACACCGGGAGCGCCTGCTCCAGGTGTACGCGCCCGTCATTGGACTCCAGCAGCACCACATCCACTTTCTCCAGCAACGCTGCGATAGAGTCCACGATCTCCACGCCCAGCTCCTTTACTTTGGCGAGATTGCCCGGCACCATCTCCAGGCTGGAGGCAATGTCTTTGCTTCCCTGCGGATAAGCCGCCACCACTTTAAAACCGTGGTACGCCGGGTCTGCATCCGGTGCGTTGAACATTTTGGTGAACTCCACACTGTGCGAAGTGTCCAGCCCGATAATGCCTATCCGTTTGCCTGCTGCGCGCGTGCCGGCAAACAGGGAGCCGGCCCGGCCAACCAGGCCGAGCCCCACACCCGTTATTGCCGCTGTTCTGAGAAATTTCCTGCGATCGTATGCGGTCATAATTTTTTCTGTTTGAGGATTAACGGGTCACTTCAATGATCTTCCCGCTTTGTTTTTCTTTTAATATCAACTTGGTACTGCCGAAGTGCGTCTTTTCTTCCTTGATCAGGTAATGATGCTCATCATAATCCACCAGCGAAGCGCCTTTGGCAACGCCTTCCAGGCCACGCCATATGTCCAGTTTCACCGGCTCCCACAGCTTGCTCGCCGCGCTCCTGTAAGCAGCGTCCAGGATAGCGTTCACCACATAACCGTCGTAAAAAGATTCCCGCGGCGCCTTGTTTTGTTCGATAGCGTTGAACATATCGGCGAACATATGATTATACCCCAGGTCATTCAGTTCATCTCCTACGGGAAACAACCAGCCGGTGTTGCTTTCTGCTTTCTCTGCCACATAATCCGCTCCCTTGCCGGTGGTGAACATATCAAAACCGGTACGCAGGAAATTGTTGAGCCAGATGGTCCCTTCGGTGCCCATCACTTCATCGCGGAGGTCCAGGCCGCCGCGGAAAGTCCAGCTCACCTCAAACTGGCCAATGGCGCCGTTTTCATACCGTACCAGCGCAATGGCATGATCTTCCGCATCGATGGGTTTCACCTGCGTATCTGCCCAGCACATCACCTCCACCGGCCTGATGTCTTTACCGATAAAGCTGCGGGAGATCTCCACACAGTGACAACCCAGGTCGAGGATGCAACCGCCGCCGGCCTGCTCTTTGTCCCAGAACCATTCGCTATGCGGACCGGGATGCGTTTCCCTGGACTTAGCCCAGAGGATACGGCCCAGCGCACCGGCCTGTACGCTCTGCAACGCCTTGGAAAATTTAGGCGTGTATACCAGGTCTTCCATATAACCGTGGAAGATGCCCGCCGCTTCTACCGCCAGCAACATCCTTTTGGCTTCTTCCGCGTTACGTCCCAGCGGCTTGGTGCATATCACCGCCTTCTTTGCCTTGCAGCAGGCCATCACAGCCGCTTCATGCAGGTTGTTAGGCAAAGCGATACACACCACGTCCACCTCCGGGTGGTTGATTGCATCTTCCATCACCGTGGTCCAGTGGGGCGTGTCGTAGTCTGCAGCAAATTTCTGCGCACTCTCTTCCCGGCGCGAATAAATGCTGACGATCCTGTCTTTACTGCGCTGGCTATGGATAGAATCGGCATAAAACCGGCCGATAAAACCACTGCCCAGCATGGCAATTTTTCTTCCCATATAAAAATGTTTTATAGTTTTTGTTGATCATCGTCCCGGAATAAAAAAACAAACAACAGCAGGAATACCCCGGTAATACCTGCAGGCACCAGCCAGATCGTCTGCCAGTCGTAAGTAGCGCCGGCGGGGGTAACATGACTGAAGCGCCGCGCCACAAATCCCGACACATAAGACCCCACCAGCATACCAATGCCATAGGTGGCCAGCGTGATCAGCCCCTGTGCGGCGCTCCTTACCGCCTCTCCCGCTTTCCTGTCAGTATAGATCTGCCCGGTCACAAAAAAGAAATCATAACACATGCCATGCAGCACAATACCGCCATACAGCATCCAGGCGCCGGCGCCGCTGTCGCCATAGGCAAACAGCACATAGCGCAGGATCCAACAGGCCATCCCCAATACCAGCATCCGCTTTACGCCCATGCGCACAAACAGTAACGGCATCAGCAACAGGAACAGAAACTCCGACACCTGTCCCAGCGTCATCTTCCCGGCAGCATTGCTCATGCCGCTGCCGTTGAGGAAGGCATTGGTAAAACTGTAGTAGAAAGCCAGTGGCACACATACCGCGATAGCGGTGATAAAAAACAACCAGTAAGACCGGCTCTTAAACAATACCAGCGCATCCAGTCCCAGCACGTCGGACAGCTGCACCTTCTTCTTCACCGGCGGCGTGTCGGGCAGGAAAAAGCTGTATACCCCCAGCAGCAAAGAACTGGCCGCTGCGATATGAAAAGTCAGCGCAGAAGCTTCCACTTTTGCAAACCCTATCAGCAGTCCGGCAGCGATCCATCCTACGGTGCCGAATACACGTACCGAAGGAAACTCCCTCCCGCTATCGGTCATCTGCCGGAAAGAGATAGCATTGGCCAGCGACATCGTAGGCATATACAACAACGTATACAGCAATATCAGCCACCAGAAACTGCCAAAGTCCTGTACACTGCCGGTCAGGTAAAGCGTTACCGCGCCTGCCAGATGCAGCACGCCCAGCACCTTCTGCGCCGCAAAAAAACGGTCGGCGATCAACCCCACAAAAAACGGGGAGATAATGGCCGCAATGGAGAGGTTGGCATACGCCGCCCCTACCTGCACCGCATCGGCCTTCAACGCAGTGATCAGGTAAGTGCCCATGGTGACATACCAGGCGCCCCAGGTGAAGTACTCCAATAACATCAGGACAGACAGCCGTAGCCGTACGGAAAAGGACATAGGTTTAGTTGTTGTTGGAGAAATATATCCAGTCTATGTTAAAAAGATAACCGTCTTTACCGTCCGCGCTCTTAAACACGAAGTACAGGTCATGCTGACCGGTAACCGGTTGTATCGCGGCCGAAACGGTTTTCCAGCCTGCGGTACGGCCGGCAGCGGCTGCATTACCGCCCTTTACAGCCACCTGGCCTGCCAGCGGGCCATCCTGCCTGTCCAGCCGTATTTCCACCACGCCGCCCAGGCCCTGCTCCTGCACGTTGAACTGCAGGCTCTTCACACCGTCCAGGTACAGACGGTTAAACCGCATGTAACTGTTATTGCGCGCCGCAGTATAAGCCAGGCCGGCAGTAGTGATCGTGATCACGTTTACATTGCCTTCGTCAAAATCCTCGGCCTGCACACGCGGATTTTTCAGCATGATATACTCCCTGCCGGTAATAGGTTCTATGTTATTAGCGCCTTTATCGGTGTAAGTGGCCATCAGCAGGTAACCACCATCGGTGCCTTTACCCACGTGCGCTTTAAAGGACTGCACGCCCTGCATTGGCAGGGTGCCCTGCTCGCTGCTGAGGGAGAGGATATAATGCACAATTTCTTTGGCATCCGCCGCAGACATGTCCGGATGGGCGGACATGGTGCGGTTGCCCCAGCTGCCGCTGCCGCCGGCGATGATCTTCTCCGCCAGTTTGTTCACATTGGCCTCGTTATCAGGATAACGTTTGGCCACTTCCAGCAGGCTCGGACCGATGGACGCGGTATTCTCCGTATGGCAGGACTTACAATCCAGTGACCAGAACAGCTGATGTCCTTTCGCAAACTTCGTGTTGCCACCACCGTTATTAGCGAGTACCAGTGCGAAATCTTTTCCCATCGGGAGATAATCAAAGGTGACTTTAATCTTGCTGCTGTCCGGGCTGCCATCTTCGGGATCTGTGACCATCACCTTGTAATCCAGTGCCGCATTGTCCCAGTAGAAGCTCTTATTGGCGGAAGTGAGTATTCTTACATCGGGTGGCGTGTTGCCTACTTTAATATCCACAGAAGAAGTTCCCTTGCCCCCATGATCATCGGATACGGTCAGGTCTACCTTATACACGCCCGGCTGCGCGAAGGTGTAATCCACCTGTTCACCGGTCAGCTGTTTATCGCCGATCTTCCAGGTATACGTAAGCTTGTCGCCTTTATCGTAATCCATAGAGCCGTTGGCAGAGAGTTTTACTGTCAGCGGAGCGCCGCCGTACAACTGGCTGCTGCGTATGTTCGCCACCGGTTGACGGTTGCCTTCCGAATAAGTGATGCGTACCAGCTTCGCGTTGGAGTTTTTGGAAAACCAGTTAGTACCATATTCCAGCATGTAGATGCTGCCGTCGGGAGCGAACTTCATATCGGTAGGCGCCGCAAAGTCGATATTTTCGAGGAATGGCTCCATACGCAGGTAATTACCCGCGGAATCCAGTGTTACCGCCATGATCCAGTGCCGCATCCATTCGTAGATGAAGAGTTTACCGTCGTAATAGTTGGACAGTTTATAGGGTGCATCCTTAAACTGGTCCGCATAAAACACGGGACCTGCCATGGCGCTCTCCCCTCCTTTGCCCACCATCGGGAACACCGGTGAAGCGGCATCGCCATACCAGATCATCGCCGGTTGCGCGGGAGGCAGTTCCTTAGTGCCGGTATTGTGCGGTGAATTATTGACAGGCCGCATGGGATCTTTTCCCGGCCGCTCCTTCATGGTAGCATAATCCAGCAAGGGATATGCTTCGTTGTTACCATTGAAATAAGGCCATCCGAAGAAGCCCGGTTTTTTCGCCTGGTTGATTTCATCGAAGCTGAGCGTACTACCTTCCGCGGAAGGGACTTTGGTGTCCGGTCCTACATCGCCCCAGTACACGAAAGCATTTTTCATGTCTACTGAGAAGCGGTAAGGATTGCGGCATCCCATCACATAAATTTCCGGGCGGCCTTTGGAACCGTCTTTCGGGAAGAGGTTACCGTCAGGGATGGAATAGGTGCCATCCGGTTCCGGTTTGATACGCAGGATCTTTCCGCGCAGGTCCATGCTGTTGGCCGCACTGGCCTGGTCGTCTGACAGCTCGCGGCCCGCTCTTTCATCTACCGGCGTATAGCCGTGTGTCTCTTCTGCATTGGTATTATCACCGATAGACAGGTACAATAAATCCTGCGGCCCGAAGAACAGGTAACCCGCAGAATGGCAGCAATAGCGGCGCTGGGTAGGCACTTCCATCAATACTTTTTCGGAAGACATGTCCAGCGTATCGCCATGCAGTTCCAGCCGCACCAGCTTATTATACCATTTTTCGCCGGCAGGTGCATAATAAAAATACACCCAGTGATTTTTTTCGTAGTGCGGGTCCAGCGCAACGCCCAGCAAGCCGTCCTCAATACCGCTGAACACATCGAAGCGGCCGATGGTCTTTGTTTGCCGCAGGCGTGCGTCATACAGTTTTACCGCGCCTTTGCGCTCCACGAACAGCACGTTGCCGCCGGGCAGGATGGCCAGCTCCATCGGCTCATCCAGTCCGTGGTCCAATACCGTATAGGTGTAACGGCTAGTATCCGGCGGGGCAATAGTGAGGGTTTTGTTATAGTCCGGCCATGCATTGTTGCCTACGAGGTATCGGACTGCCGGTTGTATGGTTGCAGCCGTAGCTGTGGCAGGTACAATATACAGGCGGCCTTTATCCTGCTCCAGCGCTCTGCTCTCCGGCAACGTGTTCCATTCACGCAGCCAGGGCCATCCCTGTTTCACGGTACCGCTGTCTTTCACCGCGAGGATACCGCCGCCGCCAGCTTCCGCATACCGTTTCAACGCCGGTATGTCACGGTAGCCCAGGCTGTCCGTCAGCGAAAACGGTACGCATACTGCACTGAAATTCTTCAGGGAATCGTCCTGGAAATACTGTCTGTCTCCCGTAAACACGATCTGCCATCCTTCTTTTTGCCCTGCCTCCTGTAGTTGTTTTACCCAGGCGCTTTCTGTGTTTTTAGTGTAACATAAAATCCGGGTAACAGAACGCTTGGCCCCACATGCTGTAAGCAATGCGAGCAACACAGGCAACCATAGTTTTTTCATTTCTTTCGATTATAGAGTTCACTTATGACAATTACGAATTACGAATTACGAATTGGGGGCGTGTTTTACCGTAATAACCTGGTATTTGCCTTTACAGATAATAACCTGGTTTCTCCTTTACAGATAATAACCTGGTATTTGCCTTTACAGATATTTTCTTAACTGTTTTTCCAGGTTCATTTCAAGCCCTTGATTCATAGTCCACCCCAATTCGTAATTCGTAATTCGTAATTAATAACCGGGGTTTTGTTTAATGCCGCCGCCGGTGCGGTCTATTTCCTGTTGCGGTATGGGAAACAGGTATTTATTTCCGGAGGCAGGTGCTCTGAAGGCGCTGCCTTTACCGTTGGAATAAGGTCTGGTAGCATAGTCTTTCATGGTGGACACATAGATGTTCCAGCGCAGAAGGTCGAACACGCGGCCGTATTCGCAACCCATTTCCACGCGGCGCTCATGGCGCAGGGCTTTACGCAGGTCGTCTGCAGCCGTTACCGGCGGCAGTGGTGTGCCGGCGATCACCCTTTTACGGGACACTGCTTCCACATCAGTGTGGGACGAATTGCTGGCGCGGTTACGTACCATATTGATGTAGTTGGCCGCTTCCTGTTTGCTGCCACCGCTTTCGATCAGTGCTTCAGCGTACATCAGCAATACGTCGGCATAACGCACCAGGTGCATGGTCCAGGCATCGTTGCCCCATCCCTGCCCGCGGCGGTTGGCCGGCAGGAATACTTTACGGTTATGGTGACCGGTATTGGGATAGGAAGAGAAGTCCAGCGTTTCGCCGCCGGGGAACACATCGCCCTGATCGAGGACGGTGAAGAGGATACGCGGATCACCGGGTTCGTATTCATCCACCAGTGACTGTGTAGGACAATCGAAGCCCCATCCGCCCACACTGCGTGGAGAGCAGTAGATAGGCAGCGTGGTACCGTAGATAAAGGCGGCCGGATCGTCACCGAAGATAACCGGGAATACCGCTTCAGGGCTTTTATAGCCGTCTTTCAGGAACAACGCCTGGTATTGGGGATCGAGCGTGAAAGCGCTGGCGTCGATCACTTTTTTTGCTGCATCGCGGGCTTTGGCGTAGAGCGTCTTATCGTCTTCGGCAAAGAAGAGATAAGCACGGGCCTGTACCGCCCACGCTGCTTCTTTGGTTACGCGGCCCAGTTCACCGGCAGGAAGGTCCTTGCGGGAAGGCAGTGCGGCCTCATTACCCACCGCTTCCAGTTCATTGACGATAAACTGAAACACTTCATTGGATGCTGCGCGTACAATTTTGTTTCGGTCTTCCAGCTGCAGTGTTTTCGTCAGCAGGGGAACGCCGCCGAATATACGAACCAGGTCGAGGTAATAGTAAGCCCGCAGGAAACGTATTTCTGCGAGGTAACGGGCTTTGGTTTTATCGTCGAGCGGGTTGCCTTTATCATCCAGCAGTTGGGCTGCCGGCAGGCGTTCCAGTGCTACGTTGCAATTGCCGATGCCTTTGTAGCAGGCGCCCCATAGGCCGTTGAGCGTTTCGTTGGTTGCGAGCGAACGGCCCCAGCCCAGGTCTACCACAAAAGGACGGTCGTTGGCGTCTGAACCGCCTTTATCACTTTCGTCCGTGGCCATGTTGCCCAATTCGGCAATTGCGGCCTGGTATCCCCAGAATTCATAAAATCCGAGGTAACAGTTAACGACTGTCTTGAAGCCGGCGCCCGGCGAATTGTAAAAGTTTTCATCTGTTTGTTTTCCCAGCGGCGGCCTGTTCAGGTAATCCTTTGAACAGGAAACAGTCAGCAAAACCATCAACAACGGTAAAGTATATACGATCTTTTTCATTACAGACAGTGTTAAGGATTAAAATTTAGCGTTCACGCCTACCATAAAAGTGCGGGCCTGCGGGAAGTAGCCCTGATCGATACCGATCAGGCGCGGATCGGAGTTACCCATTTCCGGATCGAGGCCGCTGTAATTGGTGAAGGTGAACAGGTTCTGTGCACCTACGTATAACCGTAACTGTGGTATACGGGCGCGTTCCAGCCATTTTTCCGGGAAGTTGTAACCCAGCTGAATGTTTTTCAACCGCAGGTAGGAACCGTCTTCCACGAAGTAGTCCGACACGCTGCTGTTGAGCGCTGAATTGGAAGAGATGCGGAAATACTTGTTGGTAGAGCCGGGGCCGTTCCAGGATTTTTCCAGGAAGCCCTGGGGGGCATTGTACCAGCCGGTGCCGGACTCGGTATCATACCGCAGGATGTTCATCACATCATTGCCCTGTGATCCCTGCCAGAACATGCCGAGGTCGAAACGTTTGTAGTTCAGGTTGATGTTCAGGCCATAGACGAAATCGGGCCACGGGTTACCGATCATGGTGCGGTCGGCAGCGTCCAGTTTTCCGTCGGGGCCGGGCACGATGTTACCGTTGGCATCTACCCCGTTGATATCTTTAAAACGGATATCGCCCGGGCGGGAGCTGAGGCGCTGCGGGCTTTTGTCCACTTCTGCCTGTGTCTGGAAAATACCGTCTGTCAGCCATCCGAAATAGTAACCTACGGGTTTGCCTACTTCTGTTTTGCTGATCGTTTCGCCGAGGTGTGCGGTGGTATAGATAGGTTCTCCGCCGCCCATGCTCAGCACTTCGTTGCGGAAAGTGGATACGTTGAGGCGTACATTATACGAGAAGTCCCCGATATGATGGCTGTGCCCCAGTGATACTTCCCAGCCCTTGTTGACCATGCTGCCGGCGTTGGTCCAGAAATCCACCCTTGGGTATCCCATAGTGGTAGGTATGGGTACCACCACCAGCATATTGCTTACTTTCTTGTTATAGTAATCCACCGTCAGATCGAGCAGGCCATCCCAGAGGGTCAGGTCCAGCGCGAGGTCAGTCTGTTTGGAGGTTTCCCATTGCAGGCTGGGATTGGCCATGGTTTGCCGTTCTGCTCCCAGGTAACCTGTGCTGGTGTTGCCAAAAAGGTAACGGAAATAAGTGTTACCGTAGGTTGACAGATACAGTCCGCTGGTATTCACATACTGGTTGCCGATGGCGCCGTAGCTGGCTCTCAGCTTGCCGCTGGTCAGCCATTTCAGGTTAGCGTTTTTCATGAAGTTTTCTTCGGAGAAGCGCCAGGCGGCGGAAGCGGAGGGGAAGGTGCCCCAGCGGTAACCGTCGCCGAAGTTGGAACTGCCGTCCCGGCGCACATTAGCGGCCAGAATATAACGGTCCGCATATACGTAGTTGATACGGCCGAAAAACGACTGCAGGGCGCTGGAGTACGTAGAACCGGAAGCGCCGGGATTCATCGTGGCCGCATCGATGATACGCATGTCAGGCTCGTTGTTCACGATGTTCTGTTTGGAAGCGGCGTAAGACAATCCTTTTGTCAGTTCCGCGGAAATACCTGCCAGTGCTGTGATGTGGTGTTTACCGAAGGTCTTGTCGAAGTTCAGTGTATTCTCCCATACGAAATAGTTGCTCCAGCTGGAGCTGTTGCTGACGGTGTTATATGTGGCGTAATCAAATGAGTTCAGGAAGTAGGCCGGAGTGAATCCTTTGGAGAGGCCGCGTCCGAGGTCCATCCCGAAATTGCTGCGGAAAGTCAGCGGATCGATGATTTTCACATCCAGCGCTGCGCCGCCTTTGATGGCGATGCCTTCCCACACGCTCTGCTGCATACGCTCCACCTGGGCCACCGGATTGGGTTTGTTGGTAAAGAGGATACCGGCGTATTGGGAATAGGGGTTATTGGCTTCGTAGCCGGTCATGATACGCTGATAAAAAGCGGGGACGCTTTTCAGGTTATTGCGGTATACCGGTGTGATCGGGTCTGCCGCCATGGCGCTGAAAATGGTACCGGTGAAAGGGTTGTTCTCATCCACATTGCGACGGTTTTCATAGATCAGGCCGAAATTGGTGGTGAGTTTTACCCGGGAGCTGATATCGGCGGTAACGTTGGTGCGCCAGGAGAGGCGTTCGTAGTCAGATCCTTTCACGATGCCCTGCTGTTTCATATAGCCGGCGCTGGAAGCGTACACCAGGTTTTTGCCCGCGCCGCTCACGCCTACGTTGTAGCTCTGGACGGGAGCGTTCTGCTGAATAATTTCTTTCCACCAGTCGGTGCCGTCAGGACCGGAGTTATCGTTGACGAACTTCAGCACCTGGGCTACTTTTTCCGGTGTGTCGATATCTGTCGGCAGCGGAGCGCCGTCAGCTTTATAAGCCTGTGTTTTATATTTAATGAAGTCTGCTGCGTTAAGCATATGTGGCCGTTTCCAGGCGGATTGCCAGCCGGTGTAGGTATCCAGCGTTACGTGCATTTTGGTATCGTTACGGCTGCCTTTGCGGGTAGTGATGATCACCACGCCGTTGGAGCCCCTGGAACCGTAGATAGCGGCAGTGGAGGCGTCTTTGAGGATGTCCATCGCTTCGATGTCGTTGGGATTGAGCCATCCGATGTCTGTTTGCGGGAGACCGTCAACGATATACAACGGGGTATTGCTGCCACTGATGGAGCCGATACCGCGGATACGTACCACGGGGGCAGATCCGGGGCTGCCGCTGCTCTGTGAAACGGTTACGCCGCTCACCTTGCCCTGTAAGGCTTCCGCCGCATTGCGCACCGGCACGTTGCGCAGGTCTTTACTGCTGACGGAGCTGATGGCGCCCGTCACATCTTTTTTGCGCTGGGTGCCGTAACCGATCACCACCACTTCGTTCAGGCCGCTGGTAGATTCTTTCAGGGTGATGTTCATCAGCTGTTCGCCGGCGGATACCGGCACTTCCTGTGTGATGAATCCCATGTAGCTGATGACCAGTATAGCGCCCGGGCCGGCCTGCAGGGAGAAGTTACCGTTAACATCGGTGACGGCGCCCTGGCTGCCGCCTTTTACTTTTACGGACACGCCTACCAGTGGCACCCCTTTCTCATCGGCCACTTTACCGGCGACCCTGCCAGCCTGTTCTGATTTGGGGGAGATGACCACCAGGTTCCTGTCTACAATGCGGAAAGCCAGCGCGGAACTGTCAAGCATCCGCCGCATGACTTCAGCCAGCGATGCGTCCTTCACCTGCAGGTCTACTTTGCCCAGCTGCCGGATGGCGGTATAGTTATAGAAAAAACGGTAGTCGCTTTCCCGCTGGATCTTCGCAAAGATCTTATCAGCGTCCGCCTTCACAAAAGAGAGCGTGAATTTCGCCTGCGAAAAAACGGTGGCTGAAGCATGTAAACAGGACAATAACACCACAACAAAACATAACTTCATAATGAGGAGTAGTTTGACTGTCTGGCTGAGCGCATAGGAAGCCCCTCCAAATCTGCTTTTTTTCATAGATTTGTTTTAGAAAGGTTTGTAAAGAAGGGTGTAAGTGAAGTTTCTCAGGCTGACTTACCCCTGTAGATACACATAAGCCTTTTGGGGAAGAGCGTACCTCTTCCCTTTTTTATTCCGGATGAAGCTTATCTCATCCCTCATACATGCTTTCAGGTGACGCGTGCGTATAACAGTGTGTTCATTACAGGTGATTTTTGAGTTGATAAAATGTTGCGCTGATGTATTATCTGGACAGGTAAACCTGTTGCTGTACTATCCTATAATGGAATCCGGTGGTCATCTGCAACAGCCGCAGCGCCTTGTTGACATCCTCTTTTTCAAACACGCCGCTGAGTATTTCTTTCTTCAGTGTTTCGTCTTCAAAAACGATATTGACGTTGAACTGTCTTTCCATTTTACGGGCCACTTCCGCGAAGGTTTCATTCATGAACGCCAGCTTCTGGTGGCGCCAGGCTGTCTCCATGACAAGACCGGGATCCTTGCTGCTGGCCAGTTCCTGCACGCGGAAGCTGACATGTTGTATGCTGTCGTCTTCGTGGATAATGGTCTGTTGGTCGAGCGACAGCACCAGTTTTTCGCGGGGCAGCAGTACTACTTTTTTCTCGGGGCTGTTACGCATCATCACCTGTACTTTCCCGGTGATGACGGCTACCTCCGCTTTCTGATCGTCGCCATAAGCCTTCACATTGAAGGAGGTGCCCAGCACCTGGATAGCGAGATTATCGGAATGCACAATGAATGGTTTGTTATCATCTGCGGCCACATCAAAAAACACTTCACCAGTCACATTCACATCCCTGCTCTTGCCCGCGAAGCGCGCATCATAGCTGATTTGGCTGCCCGCGTTGATCCATACCTGCGTGCCATCCGGCAGCAATGCTTTGATAGTACTGCCCATCGGTGCACTGATCTGTTGCAGCGCCGGCGCTGCCGGTTTTTTCCGGGCCATCCGCCACATGCCTGTACCTGCAACCACCAATAGCACCGCTGCAGCGGCCCACCGGAAAGGACGCCTGGCAGACATGACCGGCGTTTCAGGCTTTTCGGGCGTTTGTGCTGATGTTTGCAGGACCGCTTCGATTTTCTCCCAACCGTCTCTTACGACGGCTGTGTCCTGCACCGGCGCCTCCACCGTGTCCAGCACGTTTTCCAGGAAACGGTAGTCCGGGTTTTCTGCCAGCAGCTGTTCCAGTTCTTCCAGTTCCGCCTTGCCTGCCGCTCTTCCGGCTTTCCGCGCCATCAGCTCCAGTATTCTTTCTGCTTTCATTGAATGGTTAGATAGTGTACCTGCGAAAAGGACACAGATAAAAACCGGTTTCCCTAAAAAGGAGGAAAAAAATTTGCGGCGGCTAAAAAGCAAAAAGGCCGATCCTGTCGGATCGGCCCATGTTGTTCGTTTTGTTTGTTTCGGTTTATACGAGACCGGTGGTTGTACACCAGAATGTATTTGGAGGAATAGTGGCTTTTTCGGCTTTCTTCTGGCCGGCTTCATTCAGTTTTACCAGTTTCATTTTGGTAATGTCGAGCTTTTTCTTTGTTTTCTTTTTCATAACAGACGGTTTAACGCGAAAAACATGGCGCCTACTCTTTTCTGAAGGTTTTCAGCTTTCCCTTGTCCCAATCTACAATGCAGGTTTCAGTGGCAGTGTAAAATCGATTTATCCGTCAATTTACAAAATATACCATGCAAAAATACCGCAGTCAGACGGTTGTGTGATGCAGGAAGGGTTGTAGCGAGGCCGACAGTTTTCTCAGCGCGATCATCAGTTGCGCGTCTACTGTTTTCGGTGAAATATTCAGGATACCGGCCACTTCTTTATAAGACAGCCCGTCTTCCTTCACCAGTTTGAAGATCATCCGGCATTTGGGAGGCAGCAGCCGGACGGCGGCTGCGATGGCGTTCTGCAGTTCGTGGGTGAGCAGGCGCTGCTCTGCGCCGGCGCAGAAACGCACCAGGGGCACCTGCACATTGTCCAGGTCGGCCTCCTCAAAAGGGTTGGCCGCCCGCAGCTGGTTTAACGCCGTATGTTTCACCGCCACATAGAGATATACCCTGATGTTGTCTATTTCATGCAGCGTATGGCGCCGCTGCCACAGCTTCACGAACACGTCATTGACAGCTTCCTCCGCCGGCTGATGCTGCTTGAGGAATGCCAGGGCAAACCGGTAAAGCGGGAACATCTGCTGCTGATAAAAAGCTTTAAATGCCTGTTGATCATCGTGAAATTGTATGCGGTGTAGCAGCTCCTTCATATTTCATCGTGCGTAAGCACAATATAAAAATAATTTATTAAACCAGAGTAGTTTTTAAATTATTTTTCTAAATAAAAAAGGATGAGCGGTTGGGAAAAGGCGGCTAAAACGAATTATTTGTTTACAGGAGTGTTATTCAGTATGTCCCTCACGGTTTGTCCGGGCAGCACCCGGAACACGGGGATATTCAACGCATGCCTTTCACACAGCTGCCGGATGCTTTGATCTATCTGCTCCGGCGCATACCGCGAAGAGAAATGCCCCAGTACCAGCTGCTGCACATTAGTGGCGCTTACCATCTCTATCACCTCCTCCAGCCGGCTGTGCAGGTTCTTATAGGAAGGATGTTCGATGACTTCGTCCCCGCCCAGGAAAGTAGCTTCGTGAATCAAAATTTCTGCGTCCTGCCAGGTCTCCGGGCTGGCGACCGGCGTATCCCCGGAATAGCAGAGAATATTACGGCGCACTTCCATCGTGGTCTTTTCCTTACCCTGCTCCTTGCCGATCCTTCGTATATCCTCCTGCGTTAGCCCCGCCAGTTCGGGCCGTAACTTGCGCCTCGTTTGCATCACCTTATACCCCAGGCTGCGCACAACATCAGGGGCGGCGCGTACATGTTCGTTCCGCAGCGGCACCACCAGTATGTCCTCCTTGATGCGGATTTCATCGCCGGGCGCTACCGGCATCCATACCGTGCCTGATACATGCGGGTCAAACCGTTTGCTGAAAGCTTCCAGCGCCGGGTAGGAACCTCCGTCCCTGGGGTAACAGATCACCGGAAAACCATCCCGTGCATTCAGCTGGTTGAGTTGTAACAAACCAGTCAGATGGTCCCTGTCGGCATGGGAAATAAATACATGGCTGATTTTTCTGCTTTTCTGCAACAAAGTGGCACTTACGCCGTCTCCCGCGTCCAGCAGGAGGCCCAGCTCTTCTACAAAATACCAGGTGGAAAACAAAGCCGTGGAATAGCCGGTAATCGTTAACGCTTTCATAACCCAAAGCTACGCATATTAACGACCGTTTTTTGCAACGACGGTGTAAAAATAGAATGGGCGGGCATCGGCGGAAATACTTAATTTTGTGCCATGCGGATCGTTCCTGTAATCATCCCGCATACCCTGATTATTTCCGTAAAACAAGCATTATTGAGACTGCCTGTGCGTTCCTGACGTGCAACAGCATTTTTGTGCCCATAAAAGCGTTATCATGAAAGAAAATATGACCGCAACGCCCACTGCTCCCAAACCGGCCCATGCCTGCGACGGCGGCCATCAACACAAGCCCGGAGAGAAACATGACCATAACCACGACCATGACCACGGTCACGCCCATACGATGATGATATTCGGTAAAAACACCGAACTGTATTTCAGCCTCCTGTGCGGCGCCACCCTGGCCATCGCCTGGATACTCGGACGTACGCTCGTACCCGCAGGCACCATGTCCGAAGGCGCATTGTTGCCCATCCTCATCGCCTCTTACGTTTTCGGCGGCTTCTACACCGCCAAAGAAGCCATCGAAACCATCTCCAAAGGTGGTTTTGAAATAGACTTCCTCATGCTGGTAGCAGCTGCCGGAGCAGCCATGCTCGGCAAATGGGAAGAAGGCGCCCTGCTCCTGTTCCTCTTCAGCCTCGGCCACTCCCTGGAACATTATGCCATGGAAAAAGCCCGTAAATCCATCACCGCGCTGGCCGACCTGGCGCCTAAAACCGCCCTGCTCAAAACCGGCAGCGGTACTAAAGAAGTAGATACCGCTGCACTGAAAGCCGGCGATATCATCGTGGTAAAACCCAATACCAAAATATCCGCCGACGGTATCGTTGTCGCCGGCACCAGCAGCGTGGACCAGGCGCCGATCACCGGGGAAAGCGTACCGGTCGACAAAACACCGGTCGACGATCCTTCTTCCGCCTTACAACAGGTAAAACAATTAAACGCCCGCAATAAAGTATTCTCCGGTTCCATCAACGGCAATGGCTCCCTCGAAATCATGGTGAGCCAGCCCGCCAGCGATTCCACCATCTCCCGCCTCGTAAAGATGGTCAACGAAGCCCAGTCCCAGAAATCGCCCACACAGCAGTTCACCGACCGCTTCCAGCGCATCTTCGTCCCGGCGGTACTGATACTGGTATTGCTTTTATGCTTCGCGTTCCTGGTGCTCGACGAACCTTTCAGCGCCAGCTTCTACCGCGCCATGTCAGTACTGGTGGCCGCCAGCCCCTGCGCACTGGCTATCTCCACCCCCAGCGCCGTATTAAGCGGCGTGGCCAGAGCGGCCCGCATGGGCGTGCTCATCAAAGGCGGCCGCCCGCTGGAAGACCTGGGCAACCTGACAGCCGTAGCTTTCGATAAAACCGGCACCCTCACGGAAGGCAAACCGAAACTGACGAACGTCCTCCCCATGAATGGCCACAGTGAAACCGATTTGCTGCAGGCAGCCGTAGCGGTGGAAGCCCTCAGCGATCACCCGCTGGCCAAAGCCATCGTTCGGGATGGTAAAGCCAAACTCGGCAATACCGCCTTTCCGGAAGCGCAACAACTGGAAGCAGTACTGGGAAAAGGCATCAAAGCCACCTGGCAGGGCGCACCGGTATATATCGGCAACCTCGCCCTCTTTCAATCACTCGATCAATACCACCCCTCTCCCGAACTGATCGCTGATGTGCAGGAACTGGAACGCGGCGGTCATACCACCATGGTGGTGCGAAAAGGGACCGTTTACGCCGGCATCATCTCTGTAATGGATACTCCCCGCCCCGAAGCGGCAGAAGTGCTTAAAACGCTTAAAAACGCAGGAATACGGCGTATGATCATGCTTACCGGCGACAACCAGCAGGTGGCCGACGCTGTGGCCAAACAAACAGGCCTGACCGACGCATGGGGCAATCTGCTGCCGGAACAAAAAGTGGAAGCCATCCAAAAACTGGCCCGCGATGAACATAAAGTCGCCATGGTAGGCGACGGCGTCAACGACGCCCCCGCCATGGCCAACAGCACCGTTGGCATAGCCATGGGCGCCGCCGGTTCAGATGTAGCGCTGGAAACGGCAGACATCGCCCTCATGGGCGACAAACTAACGCTCCTGCCCTTCGCCATCGGCCTGAGCAGAACAGCCAGCAGGATCATCAAACAAAACCTCTGGATGAGCCTCGGCATGGTAGCCATCCTCATCCCCCTCACCATTACCGGCATCGCCTCCATCGGCCCGGCAGTAATGGCCCACGAAGGCTCTACGCTGGTAGTGGTATTCAACGGACTACGGCTCCTCGCCTACAATAAAAAAATCCCGGGAAAATAAACCCCGGGATTTTTCCTTTATCACCATCAGGCATAATGCTTTCGCAAAAAAGCAGCGATCACCGTCAGGTGATGATTATCGTGTTCTGCTATGAAATACAATATGTCGGCCAGCGACATCTGCTGGCCCAAACGCGGATGCATCGCCCGCTTCTCCATATCAGCCGCGGAAAAATGCTCCACCTGTTTGAGGAAATTGTCCCGCACCTGCCGGAAATGATACACCAGCTCACTGATCGGGTACTGATTGTGATGCGCCTCCACTGTCGCCCTGTTTTCCGGGTCTGCCGCGGTCAGCGTCCTGCCCGCCAGCAAATCCTCCAGCCGCTTGTCATGCAGCAGCTCGATATCTGCAAGATGACCAATATGCTCTTTCACCGACCATTTGCCCTCATCCCGGATCTCCATGATGTCTTCCGGCACCAGCACCGTCATCTCATCCAGCCGCGGCGCCGTGGCCCGCAAACGCTCCATGAAAAAAGGAACATAGTCTGCCGTATGCCCCCACTGGAAACGGCGGTCCGTCCATTTTAATAATGCTGTCATAAATTAAAGCCTCCCGTATTGGTAACGCCTCACCAACGGAATTGTTGCCCCCTCTCCGTTCATAAATTTCTGTTTGCCCATACCACCCGAAGCTGTTACCTTCGGTCCATTATTCATCCCCAAAAAACAATTACAACAGCGTTATGAGAAAGCTACTCTCCGCATGGCTGATGCTGGCGTCCGTACAGGTATTCGGACAAACAGCCGCGCCTGATCTGAAATCTGTTTTACTGGCACAGCTCCGCAGTACCCACAACAGGGCGGAATGGTTCGTTCCGGCCAACACTGCCGTGGCCGGCCTCTCCGCCGAACAGGCCAACTGGAAAGACAACAGTGGCAACCACTCGGTAGGTCAACTGGTACAACACCTCGTTTTCTGGAACGAACGGCAGCTCAACAAATTCCTCGGAAAAGAAGTAAAAGACTTTAAAGGCGACAATAACGAAACGTTTGCCAACGTAGACAAAGCCAGCTGGGAAACAGCGGTAAAAAAACTGGACGAAATACTTACCGGGCTGGAACAATTCGTGGAAAAAGCGGATGAAAAAACACTCACCGCCGCAGCAGGCAACATCGCCAATATCTCCGCCCACAACGCCTATCATACCGGACAGATCATCTTTGTCCGCAAAGAACAGGGATCGTGGAACCCTGACAACGGTGTAAAATAATTACGAATTACGGATTACGAATTACGAATTAAAGTTCCGCTTATAGAGCGATTCATGAGTAACCGCGCTGACAGGGGCTCTCAATTCGTAATTCGTAATTGTCCTAAAGCCAGCTGTGAAAACGCCGGATAAACCAGCTTTTTATCCATTGGACCCACACAGCCGGATGCTATTTTCTGACCAGCTTGGTGATCACTTCGTGATTATAGTTGATCACAGACGGAAGTCCTTCCACTGAACTCGTTTTTGAAAAGGAAATGTGTGATTTCAATAACAGCGTATCTCCCTTCCAGCTCAATTTGGAAGCGATCGGCTGTCCGGTCATGGAACCCTCCATGCCGGGAAAAGAAGCCGTGGCGCCCTGCGAATACAGGGAGTCGTTGGCCCTCAGTTCGTAGGCTGCCTTACTTTCAGAAGGAGGCATGGTAATGCGCCATGGCATGTCCTGTGATGCCACCAGCTCACCGTTGATGTAAGTGGCATTTTTCACTTTTGAATCTATCGTATAACTGACGTCTTTGGACACCATCATACGTTCGTCGAACGTTACGGTACCTTTATTTTCGATGCTGATATAATCGGTGTTGGTGATTCCTTTTAGCGTATTACCCTCCAGATCGGTGGCAGCGGTGACCGACTGTCCTTTCAGCTCCACACCGGCGAACTTCCAGGTGCCCACCAGTTTATTACCGGACGGATTAGGATTAGTGCCCGGCGGATTTACAGTAGGGTCCGGATCAGGGCCAGCCATCGGACCTTTGGTACAGGAGGCAAACAACAAAGCGGCAGATACCGCAAGGAACAGATAGGTACGGGTCATCGGGTATTGGTTTAAACAGATAATACGACAAATCTAACACATATTACTTATAACGCATATTATTTCAGAAACAGAAATCTTACCGCGGGCAGAAAGCTTATGTTTATTTTTACGGACATTCATTTTATTATCATGAAAACAACTGTCAACCGCTATCCTGAGTGCGACTACAAAGGCAAGACAAGAGCCCTGAACGACGCCATGGAGCTCCTTCAGGGCAAATGGAAAGTATTGATTATTACGGTCCTCTGTTGCCGCGGACGGAAACGTTTCACCGAACTGCAGCAGGAAGTGGAAGGCATCAGCGCCAAAATGCTGACGCGCGAACTACAGGTCCTGGAGCTGAATCAGTTGGTGCAACGAACAGTTTGTTCCACCAAACCGGTGACGGTACAATATGAGATCACTCCTTACGGCAAAACGCTGGAGAAAATTGTCCTGCAGCTGATGGACTGGGGCCTTGGGCACCGCCGCCGTATTATGTCGGCTACATTGTCTGTAAGCTCTTTACCGGATTCCTCATCGCTGTGCGTACAGCCTGGTAGCTGACGGTGGCCAGCGCAATCACAACGGCCATACCTCCTGCCAGTACAAACACCCACCAGTGAATAGCCGTGCGGTAGCTGAACTGATCGAGCCAGTAAGCCATAATGCCCCATGCCAGCGGAAATGCGATCACTGCCGATAACATCACCAGCTTCAGGAACTCCACGGACAGCAGCCTGGCGATGCCTGCCACACTGGCGCCCAGCACCTTGCGGATACCGATTTCCTTAGTCCTTCGTTCGGCGGTGTAAGCCGCCAGCCCGAATAATCCCAGGCAGGAAATAACGATGGCCAGCGATGCAAATACTCTCGACAAGCGGCCTATCATCTGTTCACTGCTGAACATGGCATTGAACTGTTCATCTACGAAGCGGAAGGCAAACGGGTAACCAGGATTGTCCTTTGCCATCACCTGTTCTATTCCTTTCACCGCCTGCTCCGGGTCGGCTTTGGCTGCTATCCGGACATACATCATGCGGGGATCATTGTCGCGCTTGAAAAACGCCACCGGGTCCGGCTTGCCGTACATGTTTCCGTATACATAATCTTTCACGATGCCTACGATCCGGTAGGGGCGGTAGTTATTTTCTTCATCATCCGGTATCAGCAGGTTCCGGCCGATACTTCCTTCTGCTCCCATCAGGCGGGACAGCGATTCGGTGATCACAACGCTGAAGCTGTCTACCGCAGCGCCGGACAGGAAGTCGCGCCCCTGTGTCAGTTCCATGCCGGAGGTGAAAAAGAATCCGGGCGTTACGCTCCTGTGGGAGATCAGGAAACCGTTTTCCGGTGAACCGGGCCAGCGGAAAGCGTTGGTATTGTTGCCTCCGTATATGGTGGCATGGTCAGAGAGCGCTACATTTTCTATCAATCCTGTATTCAGCAGGTCCTGGCGAATAGCGGCAAAGTCCTGCCCCATCCTTCCGGTAACGTCCATTTCCAGCAGGTTGTCCTTGTTGTAGCCCAGCTTTCGTTGCTTCACATGTTCTATCTGCTGATAGATGATGATGGTGGAAACAATCAGTACAATAGACACCGTAAACTGCACTGTCACCAGTCCTTTGCGGATAAACGCCGCACTGCCGCCGGGTGTTTTGATGCCTTTCAGCACCTTCACCGGGTTAAACGAAGAGAGATACAGGGAAGGATAACTGCCGGCCACCAATCCGGTCACCAGCGCAATGGCCAGCAATGCCACCCAGTGCGCCGGATGCTGCAGCCCCAGCCCGATCTGTTTGCCTACCATGGCATTAAATGCCGGCAGCAGGAGGCTGATGACCGCCACCGCCAATACAGCCGCCAGCAAAGACATGAGCATTGCCTCCCCGATGAACTGTATCACCAGCCGGCCTTTCCCGGCCCCTAACACTTTGCGCACCCCCACTTCTTTGGAACGTTTCTCACTGCGTGCCGTCGCCAGGTTCATAAAATTGATACAGGCAATAAAAATGATGATCCATCCTATCACGGTAAACAGGCGCACATAGCCAATCCGGCCGCCTGTTTGCCTGCCATCCGTAAATTCATTCCGCAGGCGCCAGTCATTCATCGAAAACAGGAAAGGCGAACAAATAGCTTTCGGAAATTTCTCTTTCACATAACCCGCCAGCTGCCGGTTGAGCGCCGCTACATCGGCGCCCGGCACCAGCTCCACGAAACTATTGATCGCGTTGGCATCCCACGATGCCAGCGCTTTGTGCGCGTTAAGATAAGTCTGGAAAGGCGCCAGCCATTCAAACCGGAGGGTGGAATTCTGCGGCAGGTCTTTCAATACGCCCGTCACCATATATTCCTGCTGGTTGTCCATCTTCAGCAGCTTCCCCCGCACGTTGGCCGTTTGCCCGAAAAATTTACGTGCAGCCGTTTCCGTTATCACCAGCGAATTGGGTTGAGTAAAAGCGGATTGCGCATCCCCTTCCACAAAAGGAAAGGTGAACATGCTGAAAAGCGTGCTGTCTGCATACATCCCGGAACTATAATAAGCCGTCTGACCGTTGCTGAACATGGCGGATACTTCCCCCTCCGTAGTGCGGCAGGTGCGGGCTACGCCGGGGAACTCCGCCTGGATGGCCGGGCCCATCAATGCCGGGGTAGACCAGAAAGTACGTTTATAACCATCATACTGCCAGTGCTGTAAAACGGCATATAACCGGTCTTTCTTTTCGTGCATACTGTCGTATTGCACTTCGTCTTCCACCCAGAGGAAGATAATACCAGCACAGGCAATGCCTGTCATCAGCCCGAAAATATTCAGGAAGCTGTATACTTTATTTTTCCACAAGCTGCGGACAGCGGTCCGGATATAGTTGGTAATCATGCTAACCGGTTTTCCAATCGGATGCCAACAATAAATATATTAGTATCCAACAACATACATATTACACAATGTAAAAAATGTCCGCTTTTGAGACAAATTTTGTTCAATTGCGGATAGAAAGCCGGTAACGGCGCCGGCTACACGATCCTTTAAAGTTTCCCTAATTCACACCCTTTTAACAATCACTGTTTTTATATTGAAGTCAAAAAATGGTCCCTGCTATCCCCCTGCTGCCCCTGACCCTTTTTACGCTCCAGCCTGTAGCCGCCGACACGCCGTTGCGTTATCCCGCTGCCGCTGTTATCCGGTTGATAGATACGCTTTCCGGAAAGCTCGATGAAAGTCACCCCGGATATTACCGGTACCGCTCCAAAAGCAGGGTACAGCAGTATACCGATTCCCTGAAAGCCACGATCACGGCAGATTCGCTCACCACGCTGGAAATTTACCGCAAGGTAAAACCTTTTGTTTCCGCGATCGGTTGCCTGCACACGGGGCTGCAACTGCCACCGGCATATGTATCGCAACTGAACAGCCAGCCGAATTTACTGCCCTTACAGTTATTATTCGACGACAGGCAGGCAACGGTCACCACAAATTATTCGGCAGACAGCAGCCTGCTTCCCGGTGCCGTGATCACGGCCATCAACGGTAAAAGCATCCGGGATTTGCTGGCGGTACTGTTACCCGCCATTCCGGCTGACGGCTATAACCTGACCATGAAGTACAAAACATTGTATCACCAGTTTCCTTCCTGGTACCGCAGTATGATCGGGCCCGCCGGCACCTTTACACTGACGCTGTCCGATGGCCGTACCGTCATCATACCGGCTGCCCGGTTTGAGGAGCTGGCGCGCCCCGGCTTCCTGGAAGAACCCAGCCCCAGGGAAACGCTCAGTTTTACCCTGAAGGGAAAGACTGCCATTCTCACCATCCGTTCTTTCGCCGCATCGGACGTTAAAAGAACAGGACAACATTTCAGGAAGTATATCGATCGGGTATTTCTTCAGCTGCAGCAGCAAGGTATCCGGCAGCTGATCGTAGACCTCCGCGGCAACACCGGCGGCACCGATGGTAATGCCGTTTATTTCACCCGGCATTTTTTCGGGCAGCCATTCCGTTATTGGGACAGGATAGAAGTCACCCCAACGATAGCGGGGCAGATCAAAGGCTTTACCCGTCTTTTTTACCGGAAGCCTGCTCTCCGGGAAGGGACCTATCGTTGGAAAAAGTCCCCTGTCACCCGGGAGTTTGATTATTATACGCTGCAGCAACCGGCGCGGTCTGTTTATAACGGCAAGACCTACATCCTGACAGATGGATTTTGTATGTCTTCCTGCGCGGATGTAGCGGCTATTCTGTCATTTCACCGAAAAGCGGTTTTTATCGGGGAGGAAACCGGGGGCGGTTACCAGGGTAATACCAGCGGCATGATGCCGGTCGTTGAACTACCGCCCGTTTCGCTGTTGCTGACCGTACCGCTTCAGCAATATTATAATGCAGTAGATACGACGCTTCACCGGGGCCATGGCACGCCGCCGGACTATGCCGTGCCGTTGACGGCCAACGCTGTTATAAACGGCATCGACCAGCCTATGGAGCTGGCGCTCAGGCTGGCCGGTGCTATGTAGTTGTCATTATTGTGCAAGATAGGTGGGATTATCTCTCAGGTCCATCCGCATTTCAACCAGGTGTTTTTTGAATCCTGCTTTCTCGTATGCTTTTACTGCCGCTTCGTTGTCGGCATACACATCGAGGCGCAGTTCCAGTATGTCCTGCAGATAAGCCCATTCTTTCAGAAAAGCCACGATCCTGGCGTTAATGCCCCGGCCGCGAAAAGCCGGATCTACATACATGAAGCCAAGGCGGCCCTGTTTATCATGTTTGAGATATGGCCTGGATGCCGGCTCTATGCGGCAATAGCCGGAACCGACGATCTGTGTGCCCGCCACGGCCACGGCTACCTCGATATGATCGGCCGCTATAATCTGTGCGATGTCGTAATAATGAATGGTCCCGTCCTGCAAAGTGGGATCATAAGGCCTTTCCTCCGAGATAATGCCCTGCTCGAAAGTAAGCAGCAAGGGCAGGTCTTCCTTTACTGCCTTTCTTACGGTAATTTCCATATACGCTGATTGGATTTTTATACAGATAAACATTCACTTACATCATCGTAAATGTCGGATTTTATCTGTTGTGACCCAACTATTCAGACCGCAAACTATGCGCCGGGTTCACCAGCGCGGCGCGGATACTCTGGAAACTTACCGTCAGAAAAGCGATCGCCAGCACCAGGACGAACGGGATGGCGAACAGCCACCAGTACAGCTCTGTCCGGAAAGCATATCCTTTCAGCCATTGCGTAACACTGAACCAGGCCACCGGCGTGGCAATGCCGAAAGCGATCACGATCAGCACGGCAAATTCACGGTACAGCAACTGTACAATTTCAGGAACGGAAGCACCCAGTATCTTACGGATACTGATTTCCTTGGTACGCTGCACAATCGTGAAAGATGCCAGCCCGAACAAACCGAGACAGGCCACCAGGATGGCCAGCGCGGTGAAGATGCCGAACACTTTTCCAAACCGCTGGTCGGCCTTGTATTGTTCATCGAAATGCTCATCCAGGAAAAAATATTCAAAAGGACTGGCCGGGAAAAAAGTATTCCAGTTCCGCTGCACCGTAGCCAGGGTAGCGTTGAGGTTGTCCGCGGAAACGCCAACGGAAATATATCCCTTTACATCCGGCCGCAGGCGGAGAATGAGGGATTCATAGGCGTCATGCAGGGACTGCTGATGAAAATCTTCCACCACGCCGGCAATTCTCAACGTGTCTCCCCAGAAAAAAATAAGTTTACCGACGGCTGATTCCGGGTTATCAAAGCCCAGCCTGCGGATACCGGTCCTGTTGAATACTACGGCGCCTTCCGCTCCGTCCATACCGAAGTCACGGTCAAAATTACGGCCAGCCACCAGCTTCAGGTGATAGGAAGGTACAAAATCATAGTCCACGTGGATGGCCCGGAACTGTTTGCCCTCATTTTCGTTCTGCTCTATCAGGCGTATCCCCCCGACGTTCATGGAGGAAGCTTCACCCGGAACAATGGAAGACACCGTTACGCTACGGATATTGCTTTCCCGCATCAGTTGTTCTTTGAAAGCCTGTTGCTGCTGCATCCGGGTAGAATCCGTGTAAATGATCGGAGGTTTTATCACCAGCGTCTGTGCAATGTTAATGCCCAGCTGCTGTGAACGCATAAACTGTATTTGTTTAAAAACAGTGAGCATGCCTACCAGCAAAAACAGGGAAGCGGCGAACTGCACCACTACCAGAGATTTGCGCAGCGTGCTGCCCTGACGGGACGAGATCGCCTTGCCTTTCAGCACTACCACCGGTTTAAAACGGGAAAGCACAAACGCAGGATATAAACCAGACAGAAAAGAACCGGTAACGAACAAAGCCATCAATACGGTCCAGAAAAGCCGGTCATACAGTAATGAAAAAGAGAGCTGCTGACCTGTCACACTATTAAAAAGCGGGATAGAAAATACCACGAGGAACAGCGCCGTCACGACTGCCATCCCGTTCAGCATCACCGATTCGATCATAAACTGCGCCACCAGCTGAGACCGGCGGGAGCCAACGGCTTTACGCACGCCTACTTCCACCGCCCTGTTGATAGCGCGGGCCGTAGCGAGATTGATATAGTTGATCCACGCAATGCCGACAATAAACAAGGCGATCCCCATCAGCAAATAAACCGTGTTGCCCTGACCGTTAGTCTCCGCTTCCATCATCAGGTGGGAATACAGGTGAATATCCTTCAACGGCTGGAGAAAATATTTTGTAGTAAACTCTTTAGGTACGTCCTTGTAATACCTGTTCACCAGCGCAGGGAATTTTGCCTCCAGCTTCCGGGGATCGGCGTCCGCACGGAGCATCAGGTAAGTCAGGCAACCATCCCACTGCCAGGCCGTTTCGGGATTATCCGGCTTTACCATATCCAGGTAACTGGCATAGGAGTACATCGCTTCCGGCTTCAGATGGGTGTTGGATGGCATGTCTTTGTATACGCCCGTCACCTTGAAAACACGACGGTGATTTTCGCGAACGATTTTACCGATAGGGTCTTCGTTTCCGAACAATTTACGGGCGATGCTCTCCGAAAGCACGATAGTATTGGGCGCCGCCAGCGCCGTGGCAGGGTCGCCGCTGACAAGCGGCGTGGAAAACACCTTAAAATAAGCGCTGCTCGCCCAGTATACCGACGACACTTTTACGCTCCGTTGCCCGTCGTCCAGCAATACCTCCCGCTGTTTGACCAGCTTTACATAGTCTTCTATTTCAGGAAAAGCGTCCTTAAAATAGTTGCCTATTGCAAATGCGCCGGCGGCCCAGCTGGTGGTGAGTTGTCCTTTTTCATACCGCTCCTGCCGTACCCGGTAGATACGGTCTCCTTTTTCCTGCGACCGTTCATAGCTCAGTTCAAACGCCACGTATTGCAGGATCAGCAGGGAAGCGGCAATGCCGATGGCCAGCCCCATGATATTGATGACAGAAAACACCTTGTTGCGGCTGATATTCCGCCAGGCTATCTTGATATAATTTTTCAGCATAACAAAGAAATTCGCCCGGTGGGCTGCAATAAATCTGCCACCACCGGAAATCCTTATCCGGCGCGGCGTTACAGTGGGTACGCCAATCGGAAATGTTTCATTATCGCACACCTTCCGTCCGATAATGGACGTTTCTTTTTACCTTTATGACATGTACCGTCAATACAAACCACATCCGCTGCTGGAGCCCTATATCGACGCTTACTGGAGCGTTACTTCCGCAACAGGGTCGGCGGCTGTGGGCCGTATACTGCCCGATGGCTGCGTGGATATTATCTGCAATCTCGGCGATGCTGCCATAAGCGATGTCAATACACCGCAAGAGCAACTGCTGGCGTCGGAAAAAGCGTACCTGGTGGGCACGATGACGCGCTACGCCGACTCCTGTCAGCCCGGCATGACGCGCATGATCGGCATTCGTTTCAGGCCTGCCGCATTTAATTCCTTTTACCGCCTGCCGCTGCAGGACACGGCCGACGAATGCATCGAATTCGGCCAGGAACTCATTCCCCTGCTGCAAACGGCCGGCGATCATTTTGTTCCGGCGCTGGACCAATACTTGCTGGCGCGCGTTACCCACGCCTCCCGCGACATGCTGCCGCTGATAGACACCATCCGCCGGCATCAGGGCGTGATCCGGATCAGCGACCTGGCCCGCACCCATTTCCTGACGCCCCGTCAACTGGAACGGCAGTTCCTCAAACATACCGGCGTTACCCCAAAGGCCTTCGCCAATATCATCCGTTATCAGGCCGTACACCGGCATATCCGGAATAATCCCGGCAGCAGCCTCCTGCAGATCGCTTTCGACCACGGCTACTATGATCATTCCCATCTGACCAACGACATCCGCAAATACACCGGCAAAGTTCCCTCTATCATCATGGAAAAATAACGGGCAGAAAAAAAATCTGAAAATAATTGTCCGTGTTTAGAAGTGGTTAACAAATGCCAATTTGATTATCTGTAATCTTGCAGCATGGTTCATCGCTAAAAAACGGAGGATATGCCAGGGCTACCTTATTTCACGAAAGACGGCGACACATGGATGTTTCATCAGCCGGCAGTACTGGCCGCCTATCACGGCGAGCTGCTGTACGCCATGGACATGATGCAGGCAAGACCGCTGGCCGCAGAAAGAATATTCCGTAAAATCATCCACGCCTGCGGCCACAGCCATATCGACGCGCTGCTGTCACTGGCCGTAGTCCTCAACAGGAGCGGCCGCCATATAGAAGGGAACGCGCTCATACACAGGGCGCACCTGATTTGCATGGAGGCGCTGCCGGCGGATTTCCAGCCGGGCAGGGACCATATCTACTGGCACCTGCTCGAAAACCGGCCTTTTTTGCGCGCCATCCAGGCGGTCATACCCGAGCACATCAAAGAAAAACAATATGAACGGGCGCTGCATAAAATCAGTTTCCTGCTGAAGATCAACCCGCAGGACGACACCCGGGCCGCCGCCCTCCTGCCAGCCTGTTACATGCACCTCGGCCGTTATGAAGCTTACCTGCAATGGTATCAGCAACAGTCCGCCGGCGGTCATACCCTGGAAAATACCTTTTTCTCGTTCCTCGCCCTCTATAAACTGGGACTGGCCCCGCAGGCTAAAGCACGTTTCCTCGAAGCCCGCCAGGCATGGCCTCATATGGCAGACGAACTGCTCAAATCCAGCCATCAGTTTCCGGCAGATGAGTTTACCGAATACCAGCAGGAGATACCTTCCGGCAGCAGACAGGAAGCCTTCGTTTGCTGGCTGTCCTCCAGAGAGTTATGGCAAAAGGAAAAAGGATTAAAAAAATTTATACGCTCCGCCATCGGAGCGCCTGCAGGCCTCCCCTGATAACCGGTTACTGCGAAGCGCGGATATGGAGCGTAGAACCCTGGAAATAGTAATCCACGGCACTGCTGTATTTTACCACGTTCATAAACGCGTCCAGCGACTGGCATGGGTCCATGCAACCCGTAAACCGGCGCAAAGACATCTCCGGCTCATCAAAAATTACCTTGATCGCAAAACGTTTGTCAATCATTCCCCGGATCTCATTCAGAGAAGCATCGTGAAAAGTATACACGCCGTCCTTCCTTCTGGTTGCACCTGCCATCTGCAGCTCATGCGGGCCACGTAACGCCGCCCCCGCCCTTTCGTTAAAGGCCAGCTGACGGACCACCTCCTTTTCATGCCTGTTTTGCCACCAACCGCTCAGGCACAACCCCGCCAGGATGATGCTGATACATATGCCGGGTACGGTGTAGTTATACGATTTAGCCTCATCGCCCTGATTTAACTCATCCTCTATCGCCAGCCACCCGGCGCCGGCATCCGTTACATCTTTTTTCGGATCCAGCTTACCTTCCTTCATCAAACGCCGGTATTCCCGGGCCACCCTCCGTGCATTGGGTACCTGGTCCATCAGGTCAAACAGCTCTTTGGTTTCTTTGTCGCTCAAGGTCAAGTGTTTTTGAGTATCAAAACATCAGTGGTACCCGTACAGGCGTACCGGTTATCATCAGGTATAGTATAAAATGCAGACAATATGGGCCTGCCGGAATACACGGCATTATACCCCATAAACATCATACGGATAGTTCATGATAAGGGTTGTCATGGTAGTAAGGGATTCCATTTGTCAAATTACTCATCCTGTGTTTCCGGATAATCCTGCCGGAAACTTATATGCTACATGATCGTTGTGATTTATTTCAGGTATCTGATGATCGCCGGCCTTCCCTCCTTTCATTATCCTCCATTTCCGCCAGCCTTGTCCATGCGCCAGTACGTTGTCGTTTAAACTTCTTCCAAAGGTCTGTGATATAGCTGTGTTAGTATAAACGATAAATAATACCATCCGGATTTACTTTGATGAACATGATGCTTCTGACACACAACAAACTTATCATCATCCTGTAAAAAATACCATCAAATATAAATATCATAATCCATTCATATGTATTTTGATTTTGACGGTAACAATTTCTGCTTTTTCTTTCGGGGAACAGTGTACCTTTGCCGCCACATTTATACAGCCATGAAATCTGTCCAAAATCGGTATGCCGTCCTCTTCGGTTTTGCCGGCCTGTTCCTCGTACTATCCTTTTTAGTACGTACCGCGTTGTTAATCTGGGCTTTCCCGCAAGCGGGGCTTTCCATCACCGGTATCCTTTCCACCTATGCAAAAGGCTTCGTGTTCGATGCAGGCATCGCCCTCTTCTTCACCATCGCCTATGCCCTATACCTGTTGCTGCTGCCGCAAAAGCTCAACAACAGCCTCTTTAACCGCGTATTCACCTACACCGGTTTTTTCCTGGCCCTGATGATCGTGATCTTTTCGTTCTTCGCGGAGTTCACCTTCTGGGGCGAGTACGCCGGCCGGTTCGACTTTATCGCGGTAGACTATCTCATCTACACCTATGAGGTCATCAGCAACATCAACCAGTCATACCCGCTGCCTTTATTGATTGGCGGCGTATTGCTGGCCACCGCGCTGCTCACCTGGTGGTGCAGCCGCCGGGGCATGTTCCGCAACAGCTTCCGGTCACGCACCCCCTTCCCTAAAAGGATGGCCATCTTTGCGCTCCTGCTGGGCGGCCTGCTGATGCATGTTTTCCTGATCAGCAACACCTGGGCGGAGAAAAGCAAAAACCGTTATCAGCAGGAACTGTCCAAAGCAGGCATCTACTCTTTTGTTTCTGCCTATCTCAACAATGAACTGGCGTACGATAAATACTACCTGCTGGAAGATGACAACAAAGCTTTTGCCACCATGCGCCAACAGCTGCAGTCACCCGATGCCCGGTACCTCGGCAACGGCCACAGTATCTACCGCAGCATTACCGACACCCTGGCGCCGGTAAAGCCCAACATCATCATGGTCACCATCGAAAGCTTCAGCGCCGATTTCATGACCCGCTTCGGTAACAAGGGAAATATCACTCCCGTGCTCGACAGCATCGCGCAAAACAGCATCCTCTTTACCAACATGTACGCTACCGGCACCCGCACCGTGAGAGGCATGGAAGCGCTGACGCTCGCCGTACCGCCTACCCCCGGCCAAAGCATTGTACGCCGCCGCAACAACGAAAACCTTTTCTCTGCCGCCACGATCTTCCGCAAAAGCGGCTACGAGGCAACCTTCTTTTACGGAGGCGACGGCTACTTCGATAACATGAATAAATTTTTCGGCAACAACGGTTATGATATCACCGACCGCCTGCGGCATCGCCTGGTAGACGACCAGCTGGCGGGCAAACGGACCAACATTCCCGACAGCGCCGTTCAGTTTGAAAATGCCTGGGGTATTTGCGATGAAGACATCTACAAGGCCGCCATCAAAAGCGCCGATGAAAAATATGCTGCCGGCAAACCTTTCTACGACTTTATCATGACCACCTCCAACCACCGGCCCTTCACCTATCCCGGTGGTAAAATCGACATTCCCTCCGGCACCAGCCGCGAAGGCGCCGTTAAATACACCGACTATGCCATCGGCCGGTTCCTGAAAGCTATCCAGGATAAACCCTGGTATAAAAACACGGTCATCATTTTTGTGGCCGACCACTGCGCCAGCAGCGCCGGTAAGAACGAGATAGAAGTCAGCAAATACCACATCCCCTGCATCTTCTTCAATGTGCCCGGCGCCGCGCCACAGGAGATACCGGTCATGTGTTCACAGATCGATATCTATCCTACCCTGCTGAAAATGTTGCACTGGTCCTATAACTCCAACTTCTATGGTAAAAATGTGCTCGACAGCAGCTACCAGCCCCGCGCCATGGTGAGCACTTACCAGAAGCTGGCTTACCTCGAAACAGGTAAAATGGTGATTCTCAGTCCCCAGCAAAAAGCACAGTGCTTCTCCTGGAACCCTGCCAGGAACGAAGAGCAGCCGGCTCCCATGGACAGCACGCTGCTGTCGCACAGCGTTGCTCACTACCAGACCGCCTATTCCCTGTTTAAAAACAACGGTATGCGGAAATAATAAGATACTTATCTGATGTTTTTTTGTATATTTAAGGAGGGGATTGCCGTGGGCAATCCCCTCTCCTGTTCCATAACCGTTCGCCAGCCTGAGAAAACCTTTTTGTAACAATATTATTTAATCGCATGCAGCCTTTGCCAGGCGTATGCCGTGAATGTGCCCAAACCCTCTAAACCTGATTACGCATGCTGGTGAATCCCTTTTCTGGCAACAGTTCCAGGAGCCTTCCCTTAGCAGATGGTATAGATGACCATACCGGTTTTCCCCAACAAAAAGCACTCGATATCATCACCGCCCTGCATACCAGCTTTGCAGACAACAAACCGGCGCAGGTATGCCAGGAACTGCTGCTCGAACTGATCACCCTTACCGGCAGCGAAGGTGGTTTTATGGGCGCCATGGAAAAAGATTATTATCATCAGCCCTACCTCGAAGTACAGGCCATCATCAATATCCACTGGCATACCAACGTACAGCAATACTTCGGGTCCCGCCTCGAACGCGGACAGCATTTTACCAATATGGATACCCTTTTCGGTAAAGTGCTGCTTGAAGGGGAACCCGTACTCAGCAACCATCCCGATAAGGATGAACCCCGCTACCCGGCTGTCTTCCGGACATTTCTCGGTATACCCGTCCGTCACCATGGGGAAACCATCGGCATGATCGGGCTGGTCAACAAACCCGGCGGATACCACCCTTCCCTCATCTCCCTGTTGCAACCAATAGCGCTGACATATGGCACGTTGTTACACACCTACCGCAGCCGCTCCAGCCGGGAGAGCCTCGAAATGACGAACCAACAGCTGGTCACCGAACTGCATGCGCTCACCTCTTCCCTCGATGATATTGTATTTGAACTGGATGAAAAACTGGTGTTCACCCGCATCTGGTGCAATCAGCAACACCTGCTGTTTTTCCCGGAACATGAAATATTAGGTAAACCCATGGTGGACTTCGTGGGAGAACATGCCAACGCGTTCCGGCAGCTGGCCGACACCCTGCTGCGCACCGGCGATCCGCAATATTATGAATATGCTGACATCCGGCAGGAAATGCCGTACTGGTATGCCGTGAAAATGCGTATGATGCCCGCCAGCGACAGCTCTCCGCTGCGCCTCCTCATGTTTGTGCAGAACATCACCCAGCGCAAACGCAACGAACTGGAACTGCGACAGGTCAACGCAGACTATGCCCGGAACATCCAGATACTCGATATCACCCAACAGATGGCGCTCATCGGCGGATGGGAGTTTAACCTCATCACCGGACAGGTATTCTGGACCAGGCAGGTATACACGCTGCGCGAACTGCCGGAAAACTATGCCGCCATTTTTAACGACCTGGCGTTCTATCACCCGGAAGACAAACACCTGCTGGAAGAAGCACAGATACAGCTGCTGCGCCACCATCAGCCGTATTGCATCGATCTTCGGCATGTCTCGGCCAAAGGCACCGTCAAATGGGTGCGCACCACAGGGATCCCCGTATTCAACCACGACAAGGTCACCGCTTTCCGGGGTATTATCATGGATATCGACAAACAGAAAAGAGCCGACATAGAACTGGAAAACGCCGCCAGAAGCCGGAGCGAATTCCTGTCTGTCATGAGCCATGAAATCAGAACGCCGCTCAATGCCATCATCGGCATTGCCGGCACGCTGCAGGACCAGCCGTCAACCCTGCACCGCGAACTGCTGCAGAACCTGCACTTCTCCGCCAACCACTTACTGGGTCTCGTCAATGATATCCTCGACCTGAGTAAAATCGAAGCAGGGAAAGTAGAGCTGGAACATATCCCTTTCGACCTGCGGGAGCTGATACAGGGCATCAGCGGCAACTACCAGCCGTTGGCCGTTGCCAAGGGTTTACAAATGCATACCCATACAGATGCAGGCATCCCCCAACTGGTACAGGGAGACCCGGTACGGCTCGGACAGATCCTCAACAACCTCGTCAACAATGCGGTGAAATTCACCAACGAAGGATATGTAGACCTTGAGCTGCACATCGAAAGCAGCAGCAGTAACCATGTCACGATCGGCTTCAAAATAACGGATACCGGCATCGGTATCCCGCCCCATTTACAGGATAGTATCTTCGATACTTTTGTACAGGGCGATTCTGCTACCACCAGGGAATACGGCGGTACCGGCCTCGGTCTGGCCATCACCCGTAAACTGGTAGAGCTGATGAACAGCAGGATCACGGTAGAAAGCCAGCTGCAAGAGGGCACCTCCTTCCGGTTCTCCGTTACCTTCCAGGTACCCGCCGCCCAGGACATACCCGCACGGGAAGCCTGCATCGATCCGGCGAATATGCTGACCGGTATGCAGATGCTGGTAGTGGAAGACAATAAAATCAACCGGCAGGTGATGCAGCTGCAACTCAATAAAACCGGGGCCACTGTTACCCTCGCGGTCAACGGGAAAGAAGCTATCGCCAAAATGCAGGAACAGGCTTTCGATGGCATCATGCTCGACCTGCATATGCCTGAAATGAACGGCTACGAAACCATTCCATGGATACGCCAGCTGCAGCCCAACGCTTTTATCCTGGTGCTCACCGCCGATATTATGCCCGAAGCCACCGAAAAGCTGCGCCAGCTGGGAATCAGGGATATGCTGCCCAAACCGTACAAGGCCGAAGAGCTGTACCGGGTGCTTAACAGGTATAAAAAATGAATTCCCTACATTTGCCCCATGTCAACAATTAAAGGAAACCTGTCTGCCAGAGACCTCGAAGTGATCTGGCACCCATATACCCAGATGCAGACTGCTCCTGCTCCTATCGGCATTGTTCGCGGCGAAGGCGCCTGTTTGTATGATGAAGATAACAACGCCTATATAGACGCCACCTCCAGCTGGTGGGTCAACATTCACGGTCATGCCCATCCGCATATAGCACAGCAGCTGGCAGCACAGGCGCTGCAGCTGCAACACTGCATCTTCGCCGGTTATACACATCCGCCGGCGGTAAACCTCGCGGAAAGGCTGCTACAGGTCTTACCTGCCAACCAGCGCCGTGTGTTCTATTCCGACAACGGCTCCACCGCCGTGGAGGTAGCCATTAAAATGGCACTGCAATACTGGCATAACAAAGGACAACAGCGCAACAAAATCATCGCTTTTAAGAACGCCTACCATGGCGATACCTTCGGCGCCATGAGCGTCAGCGGACGCAGCGTGTTCACCCGCGTATTCGATAATTTTCTTTTTGAAGTACACTTCCTGGATGTGCCCACCTCCGGTAATGCCTCGGCGATCGTCGCCTCCATAGCGGCGCAACAGCCCGACCAGATAGCAGCGTTTATCTTCGAGCCGCTGCTACAGGGCTCCGGTGGTATGGTGATGTATGACAGGGACGGCTTTGAACAACTCCTGCAATACTGCCGGCAACAGCAGATCCTGCTGATAGCCGACGAGGTGATGACCGGCTTTGGCAGAACAGGCAGGAACTTCGCCATGGAATACATGCAGACCGCCCCCGATATGATATGCCTCTCCAAAGGGCTTACCGGCGGCAGCATGGCACTGGGCATCACCACCTGCACCAGCGATATCTATGAAGCGTTCCTTTCCAACGATAAACTGAAAACGCTGTTCCACGGGCATTCCTTTACAGCCAATCCGCTGGCATGCACCGTAGCCCTCGCCAGCCTCGACCTCTTTACCGACCCGGCCTGCGCGCTCAACCGGCAGCGGATACACGAAAATCACCGGCAGTTCCTGGAAGAACTGCAACAGGTAAGCGTCGTTAAAAATGCACGCCTCCTGGGAACCATCCTGGCGTTTGAACTGGTGACCGATAACGCCGACGGATATACGAACCAGCTGGCGGACCATCTCCACCGCTTTTTCCGGGCCAAACGGATCATGCTCCGCCCGTTGGGCAATACGCTGTACATCCTGCCTCCTTATTGTATTACGGACGATCAGCTGGCGGCTGTTTATGAAAGCATCCGCGAACTTGTCTCGCAAAGGCGCTAAGCAGCAAAGAGCGCAAAGAGAAAAATAAGAAAACAAAGAAAGCAAAGGGGCGAAGATCAAATTTGATCTTCGCCCCTTTGCTTTCTTAAAAAATCTTTGCGCTCTTTGCTGCTTAGCGCCTTTGCGTGAACCAAGCGAGCCGGCGAGCGTCAATTACTTAACAGGTACAGATACTTTCGTATCATCCCACTCAAACACCACCGCATTGGCCGGCAACGTGAAAGTCAGTTTTTCCACCGGTGTTTTCAGTGTTTCGCGGGGTACTTTCACCGATACCACGTCCTGGCCTTTTACTTTATCATAGTCGTAGGCGCCCCATTGTCCCAGTTTACTGTTCAGGATAACGGTCCATGTTTTGGGATCAGGAATAGAAAAGAGCGTGTAGGTACCTGCTTTCACCGGTTTACCACCGAATACCACGTCTTTTTTGAAAGTGATTTCGGTCGCTTCGTCAGCGCCGGTACGCCATACTTTGCCAAAAGGCTCGAGGGTGCCGAAGATCACCCGTCCTTTTTTGGATGGCTGACCATACACCACTTTAATGTCTTTATTTTCTACGTTTACATGTGGGCTTTTTCTGGCTTTTTCCTGGGCAAAACCGAGTGTGGTGGCCATACAGAAGAAAGCAGCCAATAAAAGGTGTTTCATTGCAGATGTAGTTTTTTTGTTGAGGAATGAGGTAATGACAACAATTTAGAACTATTAAACTGCTCCACCTTTAATTATTGGATAAATGGCAAAATTTAATTATTTAGTTATTTGGGTATTTGGGTATTTGGGTATTTGGGTATTTGGGTATTTGGCCATTAATTAAAATAAACCAAAAACCTAAATAACCAAATACCCAAATGATTAAACGGCTACTGTTCGCAAAGCCGGCTGAGGCGGGTGAGCCCGTCGGCCATGGCAGGGCCGTAAATACGGTCGGCCAGGAAGCCCCGGAGCTTCCACCAGGGCGCCAGGCCCAGTTTTATCTCCATATGCCAGAAGATAGCAGTGCCTTTGCCGTCGACGCTGGGTTTCAGTTCAATACCCCCTTTTACCGGGCGCATATTTTTGATGTCCAGGGTATAATGTACGCCTTTGTCGGCCTCACTGTCAACGATGGTGACTTTACCACTGTTGAACTGTCCCGCCCAGCTGTAGGAAGCGCCGGCGCCGGCGGTTTGTGCGGAGTACACGAGTTGAGCGGTCGTATCCGGGCGGCTCCATGGGTTCCAGTTTTCCCAGGCTTTAAGGTTGTTGATCTGTGCATAGACAGAGTCGATGGGCGCCTGGATCACCCCGGTACGTTCTACCACGGCGGTAGAGGGAAACATCAGCGACAACAGCAATACAAAAATGCCCAGTACAACGATGCTGATGCCTAACAATTTAAAAAGACGCATAATGCTGTTTAATTACGAACTACTAATCTTTTGATTCCTTCCAGTCCTTTTTCAAAGTCCTGCCCCACCCATTTGTCCATCATCAGTCCCATTACTTTCCTCAGCGGATGCTGGCCCATATTGCAGGTCATGCTCCAGCTGACCAGCGTGCCTTCCCCAACGGGGTCCAGCCGGAAAGTGCCTTTGGCGATGCCCATCCGCATAAAGTCGGTATCTGTGGCGATATATTGCCCGGGCCGGGATTCCGTGATGGTCATATGACCGTTGCCGATATTGCGGTGATGGCTCTTCCAGCTGTAGCTGGCGCCGGTACCGCTGTCTTTCTCGCCGTAGGTAATAGCCATATCGGGGTCGAGCTCTTTCCAGGGCGACCACAACTCCCAGTTGCGGACTACGTTGATGAGCGGGAAGATCCTTGCTGCCGGCGCAGGAATCATGAGCGAACGCTCCACTTTGACCATAGGGGGAAGAAACAAGCTGAATATGAAAAGCCCCAATACCAGGACGATCAACGCCCCCAGAAGAATAAAAAAGGCCTGCATGTAGCTGATTTTAGGTAAGCCAAAGCTAATAAAAAAACACAGCTACTCCCAACGGAATACTTTGATCGCCACGGCATATACCACTACTCCCCAGAGCGTTAAAATAGCGATGTCCCAGCCTACATGCCACAGGTGCTGCCCTTCAAACGCCACTTTACGCAGGGCATCAATCAGGTAGGTCAGCGGCATCACCTTACAGATAGGCTGCAGCCAGGCAGGGAAAGAGTCTATCGGGAAAAAGGTGCCTGCCAGCAGGAACTGTGGCAGCGTCACGATATTGGCCAGGGGAGGTATGGTGCTTTCATTTTTGGCGATGCTGCTCACCACAAAGCCGAAGCCCATGAATACCAGCAGCCCGAAAACAGACAACACCAGCATTTCCATGAAAGTAACCCAGCCGTGCACCAGCGTAAAACCGAAAGCAAAATGTCCCAGGCCGATAATCACCACGGAACTGATCAACTGGAAAATCATTCGGCTGAAAGCCTCTGCCAGTACTATATAGGTACGCTTGATCGGCGTGGCGAAGAAACGTTTTAAGACTAATGTCTGCCTTAAACTGTAGAACAGGAAGGCAGTGCCGAAAACGGCAGCGCTCATCAGCGCAAAACCCAGCTGGCCGGGCAGTATAAAGTCAATGGTTTTGAAAACACGCCCGGGTATCTCTTCTGTAGTGAAAGTCGCCACGGAAGCACGTGGGTACACCTGGTCATCGATACGGGCGGTCACTTCTTTCAATACCGACAACAAAATAGCTTTTTTGCTGGCATCGGAAGCCGTGGATGTTTTGATATTTACCTGGAAATGAGGCCGGCTGTCGGCTCCCTGCTGCGGTACAATATTCAGGATGGCGGTGATACGGCCCTTCTTCAGGTCGTCCTCCATCTCTGCCGCCGGCTGGTCGGTCACCAGTTTCAGCGTTTTCACCTTTGACAATCCTTCAAAAAACCGGCTGTTGATGTCGGTACGCCTGTCAACCCCCACTTTCACGGATACACTGCCGCCACCAATAAATCCGAATACGAGAATGAACACAAGCGGGAATCCCAGGCTAAAAACCACCGCTGAAGGGCTTCTGAAAATACCTCTTAAACTTCCTTTTGTTATAGCCAGCATGGCCCTCCATTGGCTGTACTTCACTCCATTCATCTGAGTCTCGTTTGTTAAAAATCCCGTAAAACTACTCAAAAAATTGACGCTCTGCCCGATTTTTCCCGTTGCTTTCGGGCGCTTTTCCCGGCTAAAGGTAGTTTTGGGTTGTTTTCGCCCGTTTTTATCGCTTTTTGACTGCTTTTTTGATGTTTTTTAGTGTTTTTACCTCCCGGAGATGATATCGGGGGAGATGACCGGGTAATTTTTAAGTGGATTTTAATGTCAGGGCAGACTAAAAAAAGGGGGATGAACAACGGTTGTTCATCCCCCAATAACAAAATTTATAAATCTTAAAATTTATAAATAAAAGGCAGTTTGGCCTGTATATCCCCGGGGATATGCTGGATGGCTTTCAGTTGCTGGTACAGGTCGTAGTTCACGCCCATTTCTCTTTTCACCATGCTCTCCTGTACTTCTCCGCCTACATTCTTCAGCAAGCGGAACAGTTTGTCTTTGACTTCCGGATACTCCACCATCCTGTAATCGGACACTTTAGCCAGGCGGGCGGCGCAATTCAGCGCCTCGTTCAGCCCCCCGATACGGTCCACCAGTCCGAGCTTCAGCGCATCAGTACCGCTCCATACACGGCCTTGCGCTATGCTGTCCACCACGGCGGCGTCCAGCTTGCGGCCGGCTACCACCCTTGATTTAAAGGAAGCGTAGATGCTGTCCACGCCATCCTGGATAAAACGTTTCTCCACATCGTTCAGCGGCCGGGACATCGTGCCCAGGTCGGCATAAGGCGCTGTTTTAACACCGTCGAACGTTACGCCCAGTTTATTTTTGAAGAAGTTCTCCATGTTAAACATGATACCGAATACCCCGATGGAGCCGGTCAACGTGTTGGGCTGCGCAAAGATGCTGTCTGCCATGCAGGAGATATAATATCCGCCGGAGGCGGCAAAATCGCCCATAGACACGACTACAGGTTTTACCTTCTTTGCCAGGGACAACTCGCGCCAGATCACCTCAGAAGCCAGCGCGCTACCGCCGCCGGAGTTTACCCGGAAAAGGATGGCTTTTACTTTCTTGTCTTCCCTTGCCTTGCGGATGCTGTAGATATAGTCTTCACTGGCGATGGTGGTCTGTTTTTCGGATTCACCGCTGATGATGTCTCCCTGAGCATAAATCACGGCGATTTTATTTTCGCTGGTGCCGTTGCTGAGGGTTACCGCGCTGTTGTATTTCAGGAAGGAAACCAGGTTGAGGTCTTCATCGCTTTTGACACCGGTTTTATTTTTCAGTTCACTCACTACCTCATCATCATATTTAAGCGCGTCTACCAGTTTGTATTTCAGCGCGTCTGACGATTCGCGGACCAGGTTTTCGTTGGCATAACCATGCAGGGTGGCGGTATCCAGCCTGCGGGCCTGGGCGATGCCATGGAGGTAATTGCCATACAGCTGTCCAAGGAACTGATGGGTTTGTACGCGGTTGGCCTCCGTCATCTGTGTTTCGCGGAGGGGTTCGGTAGCGCTTTTGAATTTGCCGCAGTAGAAAATTTCAGGTTGTATCTCCAGTTTCTCCAGTGTCCCCTTCAAAAATGTCACCTGTGTGGAAAAGCCGCTGAAATCAATGCCTCCCTTGGGGTTAAGGAACACCTTGTCGGCTGCGCTGGCGAGGTAGTAGCCTTGCTGGGACATCACTTCGCCATAGGCATATACAAATTTACCGGACTTACGGAAACGCAGGATGGCGTTGCGCAGCTCTTCCGTGCCGGCGAAGCCGTTGCCGCTACCATCTACCTTCAGGTAAATACCTTTAATATTGTCGTCGGTGGCAGCATGCTGGATAAGCCTTACCGCCTGAAACAGGCCGGGGATTTCGGAAGACTCATCTCCCATAAAAGAAGCCACGGGGTTCACCACTTTCTGTTCGTTAAAGGCCTGGCTGGTTTTCATCACCAGCACGGCATTGGGGGAAATCGTCACAGGCTCGCGGGAAATGGCTCTCCCGATGATCATCAGCAGCACCAGGAAGCAGAGGCCCGTAAAAACGATGAAGGCCAGGAGCGCTGCAAGGAAAGTTTTAAAGAAACGCATACGTTTTAGTTAAAATGAAAGGGAAATGGAAAGATACATTTTTTCAAAAATACGGAATATGGCTACTTTTGGGCTTCAGAATATACATGAATACAGCAATATTACTTATAGGTGGCAACCTGGGCGACCGTGTCGCCAACCTGCAACAGGCAGTAGCGCTCATCGGCGCATCCGCCGGAGAGGTGCTGAAGACCTCCGCCTTATACCAGACCGCCCCGTGGGGCTCCGTAGACCAGCCTGACTATCTCAATCAGGCCGTTGAAATACAGACCAGTATGGATGCACTAACGCTGTTGCATACACTGCTGGACATCGAGCGCCGGATCGGCCGTATCCGCCAGGAGAAATGGGGGGCACGGGTCATAGACATCGACCTGATCTTCTTCAATGACGAGGTCCTGTCCCTTCCTGAACTGAAACTGCCACATCCCCGGATGCATCTGCGCCAGTTTGTGCTGGTACCGCTGACCGAAATCGTGCCCGACTACCTGCACCCTGTGCTGCACAAAACCGTGCGGCAGCTGCAGCAGGACTGTCCCGATGATCTGAGCGCTGTTAAACTGAGCACGCAAAGCAGCTAAGCAGCCAAGACGCAAAGAATGATAGTTTCTATCATCTTACCATCCTACTTGTGACGCAAACTAATCTTTATCTTTGCTGCTTTGCTGCTTAGCGGCTTTGCGTGCAAAAACTCTAATCCATGCACTATAAATTCATTACTATAGAAGGAAATATCGGCGCCGGAAAAACCACGCTGGCCAATATGCTGGCCAAACATTTTTCTGCAAAACTGATCCTCGAAGAGTTTGCCGATAATCCCTTCCTCCCGCTTTTCTACGAACGCCCGCAGCAATACGCCTTTCCGCTGGAACTGTTTTTCATGGCGGAAAGATATAAACAGCTGAAAGAGATGCTGCAAACAAAAGACCTCTTTTCAGACGTGGTGATCTCCGACTACCTGTTTATCAAAAGCCTCCTGTTTGCCAAAATCAACCTGCCGGAAGAAGAATATTCCCTCTATCAAAAACTCTTTGACATCATCAACCCTCAGCTGGTACAGCCCGAGCTGCTGATATTCCTCAATGCGCCTGTCGCCAGGCTGCAGGAGAATATCAAACACCGGAACCGTTCCTACGAACAGCATATACCAGACGACTACCTGCTCAATGTGCATGATATGTACATGCAATATATCAGGCAGCATCCCGTCCGTACCCTCGTTATCGATACGACCAAAGTGGATTTCCTGCGGCAGCCGGAGGACTTTAAAAGCCTGCTGGCCGCGCTGGAGAAAGAATATGAGCCGGGGATGCACTATCTGAAACTGTGATGACGATCACAGTTTTGCAGCGATTGCTGTGGCGGCGACAAAGCCGCTGGTCCAGGCATGCTGGAAATTAAATCCGCCGGTGATGCCGTCTACGTCCATCACTTCGCCGGCAAAAAACAGGTTGGGCGCCAGCCGGCTCTCCATAGTGGAGGGATCTATTTCGCTGAGGGTGATACCGCCGCAGGTAACAAACTCTTCTTTAAAAGTGGTTTTGCCTTTTACAGGAAACTCCATGCTGACCAGCATTTTCATGAACCTGTTCTGGTCTTTCGCCGGAACGTCCGCCCAGCGCATATCTTCGGAGATGCCCGCCTGCAGCAGCAGGAACTGCCACAGCCGCTGCGGCAGCCCGAACGGGTTTTTATGATGTATTTTCTGTTTGCCCAGTTCCTGGCGCAGGGAAGGCCATTCTTCCCTCAGCGAATTTTCATGGTGATCGGGCAGCCAGTTCACCACCGCCGTAAAAGTGTATTGCATGGCTTGCAGCTCTCTGGCCCCCCAGGCCGACAGGCGCAATATCGCCGGGCCGCTCATGCCCCAGTGGGTGATCAGCACCGGGCCTGTCTCCTGTAGCCTGGTACCCGCAACCTTCACCTGTGCCGTAGAGGCCACGCCCATCAGGGAGGTAATGGGGTTGTTCGGCATATTGAAAGTGAACAGCGAAGGCGCCGGTGGCACGAACGTATGCCCTGTCTGCGCCAGCCAGCCGAACTTGCCGGCCTGCGCGTATCCGCCGGCAGCCACGCAGACAAAATCCGCCGTCAGCGTGCGGCCATCCTGCAACTGCAGCTGCCAACGCCCGTCGGCGCTCTTTTCCATCGTAGTCACTTCTTTATTGGTTTCTACCTTTACGTGGTATTTGTCCGCCTCCCGCAGCAAACAATCGATGATCGTTTGTGAATCGTCCGTCACCGGGAACATCCGCCCGTCTGCTTCCGCCTTCAGTTGCACGCCCCTTTCGGCGTACCATTCAATAGTATCCGTCACGAAAAAGCGGGAAAAAGCCTTCCGCACAAAATGTTGCCCGCGGGGATAACGTTTAGTCATGTACGTGATATCGGGCGCATTGTGCGTCACATTACACCGCCCGCCGCCACTCACCTTTACTTTGGACAGCAGCTTGCCGGTTTTCTCCAGCAACACCACCTCCAGCGACGGGCATAAACGCGCTGCGTTGACCGCACAAAAAAAACCGGCCGCACCGCCGCCGGCCACCACTAATCTTTTCCGGATTGCACTCATTAAAATCTTGTTAAAACCAACGCTTGAAGACGCAATAATAACAAACCTGCCGTAATCTTACCGTTTATTCTTTCGTAAGTTTATATTTGTCCTATTATTATATCCATTATTTCGGCTCAAAATACAGTTCATGCAAGTGCACAATACCAAAAAGAGACGCCACCTGAAGTGGATGATACCCGCTACCCTGCTGGCCGGAGTTATGGGCGCCGTGGCTATTATGCCGCCACCTGCCGACTGGTCGGATCACCTGGTTCAGGCTTTACAACAATACAACAACCGCTTCCCGCAGGAAAAAGTATTTCTTCATCTGGACAAAGACTACTACGCTGCCGGCGAAACCATCTGGTTCAAAGGCTATGTAACCCTCCAGGGCCTCCCCTCCACACAGGCGACCAACCTGTACGTAGAACTGCTCGACAAGAATAACAACATCGTACAAAAGAAACTGTTTGCCGTTTTCAACGCCGGCGCCCCGGGTAACTTCGAACTTCCCGAAGCACAGAAGCCCGGCGTGTACCAGCTGAGGGCCTACACCGCCTGGATGCTCAATTTTGACCCGGCCTTCACCTATACCCGTACCATCGAGATCTTCGATCCCGCGAAGAAAGGCGGCCCAACGGCCGATACTACCGCGGCCGATTTCTCCGTACAGTTTTTCCCGGAAGGGGGCAACCTCATTGCAGGCCAGCCTAACACCGTGGCATTCAAAGCGATCGACAACAACGGTTACCCCATCGAGGTGACCGGCACCATAAAAGATCCTAAAAATACCGCCATCAAATCCATACATGACGGTATGGGATCCTTCGAAGTAACCCCGGCCGCCGGCTCAGACGCCTACCAGGCCGTGGTGAAAAGCGCCAAAGGGCAAAGCAAAACCTTCACCCTGCCTGCTGCCCAGGCTACCGGCGCTTCCCTGAAAGTGTTCAACAAAGGCGCCCGTATTTTCTACCAGGCGGTTCCCGCCAATATGGGTGATACCGCACTGAATAAGCTGGTGGTTATCGCACAGATGGGCCAGCAGCTCGTCTACAAGGCGCTCCTCGATATATCCGAAGGCCGTATCAGCGGCTTTATTCCGGCCGACAAACTGCCCAGCGGCATCCTCCAGATCACCCTGTTTGGCAGCAACGGCGTTCCTCTCGCAGAAAGGCTCTCTTTTGTGCGCAGCAACGACCGCATGGAAATGGACGTGCTGGAGTCTGACGTAGCCCGTGACCCGCGCAAGAAAAGCACTTTCGTACTGCGCCTCCCCGATACGCTGCAGTCCAATATCTCCGTAGCCGTCACCGATGCCGACGCCGTGCCTGTAGATAAAAACGCCGCCGACATCGTGTCCACGCTGCTCCTCACTTCTGATATCAAAGGATTCGTATATAATCCCAACTGGTATTTCAAGGATACCAATCCCGCCACCCTGCAGGCGCTCGACCTCGTGATGATGACCAACGGATGGCGCAGGTTCAGCTGGGAGAAGATCGCTAAAAATGAATTCCCGGAAATACGCCACCCTTACGAACAGGGCGTTACCGTCAAAGGTGTCACCACCGGCGTTAACGGCAGACCTATCGTAGGCGGCAAACTGGACATGATCATCAAACTGCCGGTTGACAGCTCCTCCATGTTCGCTTCCGCCCCTATCGACGAGAAAGGGGAGTTCAACATCGCCAACATGGTGTTCCCTGATACGGCTTATATCTACTACCAGGGCAGCGACGCCAAAAAGAGCAAAGATGTCAACGTGAAGTTCGACATCCACTTCTTTGATCGCGCCACCCAGGTGAAAATACCTTACCCCCTGCGCGTTCCTCCGGCCATAGACAACAACTCCCTGAAGCTGTTCCTCGCCACCGCCGCGGAAAGCAACAAGGTTAACCGCGCTATCAACAACAAAACGGTATACCTGCAGGAAGTAAATGTCAACGCTAAAAAAATCAAACCGGAGGAAACCACCGAAAAAAGATATACTTCCGGTATGTTCTCCGGCGGCGATGGTTATACCTTCGATCTTACCAAGGAGAACCCTACTGCCTACAATATTTTCCAGTATCTCCAGTCTAAAGTTGCGGGCCTGCAGATCACCGGTGACCTCAGCAACCCGGCGCTCTCCTGGCGCGGCGGCAAACCCGGCCTGTATCTCAACGAAATGCAGACCGACGTGAGCATGCTGAGCACCCTCAGCATCAATGATGTGGCCCTGATCAAGGTGTTCCGCCCTCCATTTATGGGTGGCTTCGGCGGCGCTAACGGCGCTATCGCGGTATACACCAAAAAAGGAGGCGACAACCCGCCTGCCAACGACCCGTCTATCAAAGGCTTCCAGCTGTATAAAAAAGCAGGTTATGCCATAGTGAAAACTTTCTATTCTCCGGACTACTCGGTGAAAAAAGAAGTGCACGCCCTGCCCGACAAACGCCTGACACTGTACTGGAACCCCAATGTGCCGGTAGATACACTGACACATACCGCCAAAGTGGAATTTTATAACAACGATTTCTCCAAACGCTTCCGCGTAGTGGTACAGGGTATCACTGACGAAGGCACGGTGGGTAAGTTTGAACAGGAGTTTTAATCACGCAAAGCACGCAAAGTTTTTTATTGTCTGATTAAGAACGCAAAGGAGCGAAGACCATATTTTACCATCCACCTTTGAGAAAAAGTGGGCAGTAAAATACGGTCTTCGCTCCTTTGCGTTCTTAATCTATATAAATATCTCTGCGTTCTTTGCGAGAAAATGCTTACAAAATCAGCAGCGGCGTAATAAACCCTATCGACACGCGGTAAGTATCATCGTTCACCAGTCCGAATTTCGTTTGTGCGTAGTCGGTATACCGGTACACCCGGCCGACCATGTTCAGGAAAATTTTCAGGTCGTATTTATCAAATGGATATACTTCAATGGCCGGCACATATCCCCATGCCGTGCGGAGTTTCTTTTCCCTGTTGGGATCGGGGTTGCCGTTCCAATAGGCGAAATCCACGAACCCTGTAGCGGTGAGATGCACGATCCTGTTGAGCCGTACGTCGGCCCTTACCCAATGGCTCATGTAGGTTACGCCCTGAACGGCTTTCATATCAGGTATCCAGTTGGAGACGATGAACTTGCGGTCCAGGTTTTCCATACTGAGCTTAAAATCATAGTCCAGTTTGAAATTGCGCAGTATCAGTGAGTTACCCAGTGCGATGTAATTCATGTACTGGTGGGTGGCTTCTTTGAAAATGCTGTAGGACCAGATGGTAGCCACTTTTCCGTTGAACAAATGCCCGCGCCAGTTGACCACCGCGGCAAAAGGGAATTTGCTTTCGTGGATGCCCGGGATGGAGTCGTACAGTTCTTTGAAGGTTTTGGTGCGGCTGTTGAGTAACTGAAAAGTGAATTCGTGGTTGTTATTGGGCAGATATCCCACACCGGCGCCGGACAGGAAGTTGTCCGAGTTTTCGATGATATCAGAGTATTCGTAGATCTGTATGGGGTTATCGTCAAATTCCACGCCGCCCCAATCGGCACAGAGTTTACCTGCATATATTTTCCAGTGTTCGTTGGGGTCGAAACGCAGATAGGCCAGATCGGTGGAGCGGCTGAGATTATCTACCGACTGGGTTTGGGGGTCGCGGGTGTAGCGGTCGCGGAAGCGGAAATAGAGTTTATCGAGCACTTTCCCTTTTATCTCCAGCCGGAACTGTTCATTGACAAAGCGCGAGCCGGTGTAGGTACCTTTATCAAACTCATTCCGGAAGGCATAGCGCATATTGGCGATGAAGTCTATGTTATTGAGCAACGCTACCTTGTTAATGGGAATGAGGGGCTTATAGAGCGTATCTTTCTTCGATTCCTGGTGCTGTGCTGTTGCAGCAAGCGGAAACAACATCATGCAGGCTACCAGCCAATTGCGGATATGCATAAAGGTTAAATTTGGGAGTTAAAGAAAAAAATAAGGTCCGTCTATAGAAGGATGCCTGCCAGAAAGAACCCGGCGGCAACGGATACGGCTACACTGACAATCCCCGGAATCATAAAGCTATGGTTGACCAGGTATTTCCCGATTTGGGTGCTGCCGGTGCGGTCAAAGTTAATGGCCGCCAGCAGCGTCGGATAACCTGGCAGGAAAAAATCCCCGTTTACGGCAGGGAACATGGCCACCAGGTGAGCCGGCAGGATGCCGAGGGACAGGCCCAGCGGCATGAGGGCTTTGGTAGTGGCAGCCTGGCTGAAAAGTAAAGCGCTCAGTATGAACAGGGCGATGGCGAACGTCCAGGGGGCCGCTCTGACCATGTTGCCCAAAGTGCTTTCAATAATTCCCGTATTGGTTTGCATGAAGGTGGCGCTCATCCACACCACCCCGAAGATAGATACGACCGCCTGGGCACCGGAGTTAAAAAGGCTCGCTTTAGCCACCGCGGCAGCCGTAGTACGGCAAAACAGCATAATGGCGGCAGCAGCGGCCAGCATCACCAGTTCAATGACCGCAGCCATTTTGATATGCCCGGTGGCGTCTACCGCCATATTGCTTTTCCCCTCACCGAAGGAAGGCAGCAGATTGGGGAAGGCGCCTACCAGCACGATCAGCAGTACGGCCAGGCCAAATATCAGTACCGAAGCTTTGGCGCCCGGCGGCAGCGGGGCTTTGCTTTCCTGGACGTCCGCCTCCATGCTGGCGGCGAAGTCGGGGTCTTTCATTTTTTCCAGGAACACCGGATCTTTTGCCAGGTCCTTCCCTTTTTTCCAGCATACCACTACACCTGCCAGCGTGCCGATGATGGTGGCCGGAATACATACCCGCAGGATATCGAGCAGTTCAATTTTCCCGCTGAGAATGGTCAGCAGCGCGGCGGTGGCCGCAGAGATAGGACTGGCAGTAATCGCCAGGTGCGAAGAGATAACGGAAATACTCAGCGCACGCTCCGGTCTTATTTTTTTCTTGGTAGATACTTCCGCAATAATCGGCAGCAGCGAGTAGGTAATGTGGGCGGTCCCGGCAAAGAGGGTAAAAAAATAAGTGACCAGGGGCCCCAGTAAAACGATCAGGGAAGGTTTGCTCCGCAATATCTTTTCTGCCAGCCGCACCAGGTAATCCATCCCACCGGCAGCCTGCAAAGTGGCGGCGGTAGTCACTACCGCCAGGATGATCAGCATCACGTCTATCGGCGGGTCGGCCGGCCGCATGCGGAAAATAAAGATATAAACCGCCAGCGCCACCATGCCCATTACCCCAAGGCCAATGCCTTTCATACGGGCTCCCACCAGGATAGCGGCGAGTAATATTGCGAACTCTAACCAGATCATATAAAAGAATATCTGCTGCTGAAGATAATCAAAACCGATATTAATTTATAACCTATAACCGTCCCTGTTTTGTTCCGGCGTGCTAACAGCAAACGGCTACAAGATGATAAAGGTTATTGTGATTATAAGATTATCGTGGTTACATCGCCGGCGCCACACCTGCATGCGGCGCCGGCTTTTCGCGGAGCTGTTATTTTTAAAAAACTACTAGCGATTGATGAACTGCGGTCTGATCATATTGTCAAACGTAAAGATCTCGTCCCATTTTTCCTGCGTAATCAGTTTTTTCTCTTTCACGGCGATATCGTGCACGGACTTACCGGTTTCCAGCGCTTCGCGGGCGATGCCGGCGGACTGCTCATATCCAAGGATCGGATTCAGCTGGGTCACAATACCGATGCTGTTCATCACCATCTGTTTGGTATGTTCGGCATTGGCGGTAATACCCAGGATACACTTCTCGCGCAGCGTACGGCAGGCATTGCCCATATAGGTAATGGCGGTAAACAGCGCGAAAGAGATCACCGGCTCCATGACATTCAGCTGCAGCTGTCCGGCTTCCGCCGCCATGGTCACGGTCAGATCGGCGCCGATCACATAGTACGCCGTCTGGTTCACCACCTCCGGTATCACCGGATTAACTTTGCCCGGCATGATGGAAGATCCCGGCTGCATCGGCGGCAGGTTAATTTCGTTGAGGCCTGCCCGTGGTCCGGAAGACAACAAACGCAGGTCGTTGCATATTTTGGACACCTTCACGGCTGTACGCTTGAGCACCCCGGAAAGCTGTACATAAGCGCCGGTGTCGTTGGTCGCTTCTATCAGGTTCTCTGCCAGCTTCAGGTCCAGCCCGGTTACCTCGCACAGGTACTGGGTCACCAGTTCTGCATACCCCTCCGGCGCGTTCACACGGGTGCCGATAGCCGTAGCTCCCATATTGATCTCCGCGATCAGCCGCCTGCTGCTGTCTACCCGGGAAAGCTCTTCTCTCAGGTTGATGGCAAAGGCATGGAACTCATCGCCAAGGCTCATGGGCACCGCGTCCTGCAGCTGTGTACGCCCCATCTTCAGCACGTTCTGGAACTCTTTCCCCTTGGTATCAAACGCATCTGCCAGCTTGCCCAGCTCTTCTTTGTAGGCGGTCAGCTTCAGGATCAGGGCTATACGAAAAGCAGTAGGATATGCATCGTTGGTGGACTGTGAGCAGTTCACATGGTTGTTGGGGTGGCAGAATTCGTACTCCCCTTTCTGTTTGCCCATCATCTCCAGGGCCACATTGGCAATCACTTCATTGGCATTCATATTCACGGAAGTACCGGCGCCGCCCTGTATCAGGTCACTCAGGAACTGATTGTCAAACTCTCCGTTGATTACCCGGTCACTGGCCCTGATAATGTATTCCGCAATATTTTTGTCCAGCACTCCCAGGTCCCGGTTGGCCATAGCCGCCGCTTTCTTCACATACCCCAGGCTCTTTACAAAGAGCGGCTCCACCTTCAGCGGAATACCGGTAATGTGAAAATTCTCCAGCGCACGAAGTGTCTGAATACCATAATAGACATCCTGCGGTATCTCTTTCTCCCCCAAAAAATCGTGTTCTATTCTCTTGGACATAATTTTTGATTTAGGGCCGGAAGTTAAACGCTTTTAGAACAACATAATACTCATAATTGTTGTAGTTTCATCTAAAGATTTTTCATTACGCTGTTGTTCTATTCGTAAATCATAATTGGCAATTTGTAATTTCTCATGATGTTTCGCATTTCACTGGTTTGTTATCTATTTTTAGTTTTTTCAGGAAAGATCCTCTCCGCACAACACCTGGCGCCACATTTTGATCCCCGGGAATACCACGAACTGCTCGATCTCAGCTCTCTGCAACGGGACACGTCTCTGGAACAAAGCAATGCCAAAGCACCGGAAAACTTCCGCGTCGTTTACCGCTCCCCGGAGGTAGGCCTCAAAAACCGCTGGGACTTCTGGATCGACCGCAGCCGTGCCCTCGGCGTCGTCTCCATCAGAGGTACTAATGGCACCGCCACCTCGTGGATGGAAAACTTCTACGCCGGTATGATCAGCGCCAAAGGAACACTCCAACTGAATGACAGTACTACCTTCACGTATAAACTGGCGGAAGACGACAAAGCTTTCGTACACGCCGGCTGGCTGCTGGGCCTCGCCGCCATGGCGCCGGACATCGTGCAACAAATCAAACATGCCTATCAGGAAGGCATACACGAATTCATCATAACAGGCCATAGCCAGGGCGGCGCCATCGCTTTCCTGGTGCGCTCCTACCTGCAGTACCTCGACGGCCTCCCGAAAGACATCGTCTTCAAAACCTATTGCAGCGCAGCGCCTAAACCGGGCAACCTGTTCTATGCCTATGACTATGATCACATCACCCGCGACGGCTGGGGCCTCAGGGTAGTCAACGGGCGGGACTGGGTGCCGGAAGTGCCTTTCTCTATACAAACGCCCACCGACTTTAATACCATCAACCCTTTTGCCAACATCAGAAAAGCTTTCCGCAAACAGAAGTTCCCGGCGAGGGTAGCGCTGTCCTATATGTACGGGCGGCTCAACCGCCCCGCCAGGAAAGCCAGCCGCCGCTTTCAGCGGGTATTGGGTAAAATGATATACGGCCGCGTAAAAAAAGTACTGCCGGAGTATAACCGGCCCGTTTTTGTCGACAGCCACAATTATACCCCGGCAGGTACGCCGGTGATCCTATACCCGGTAAAAGGATATGATGAGAAATTTCCGTTCGACGGTAAGAATATTTTCGTGCACCACTCCATCGACGCGTACCGATGGGCGCTCGATCACATTTACCCTGCCGGCGGACATTAGTCGTTACCGCTCTTTTCGCCGGTAAACCAATGTTCCTTATCCCGGAACAACACATTGAAAGTAGTGAGCGATCCGTAAATCCGGGTGATGTACTGCTGCAGGTTGATCTTCTCTTCGTCTGTCAGCACCTTATGGCTGTTGATATTCTGCTCCAGCACCCGCAACCGGTCGCGCAGCATCACGATCTTATGGAAAAACGTTTCGATAGGCACCTCTTTCGCTTTCAGGGAGGAATCGCCCGGCTGCAGCACCATAGTGCCGTTCCGCCAGCGATCGCCCAGCGGTACCACCTCCGTAATACCGCCCCATAAACGCAGTATCTTCAGCAAAGAGGTCTCCATATCCGACGCCGTTTCCACTTCAGCCGTCTGGTTTTCCGCAACCAGTACTTCAAACAGCGGATCGGTTTTGTCGATCATTTTGATACCATGGTCCATAAAAGTGACCCGGTACTGTGCATATTTAACGCCTACAATAACGCCCGGCCCAAAATGTGCGTGTTGTACCCTTGAACCCACGCCCAGTGTCAGTTCTTCCATGTGCTGATATTTTTTGGTATCAAACTTACTCTTTTCACGCAAAGGCGCAAAGATTTGATAAAGCAGATGATGTTTTGAGATAAATTAAGAACGCAAAGGACCGAAGACCATATTTTATCACCTGCCTTATTATCAATATTTATGGTATAGGTGAACAATAAAATATGGTCTTCGGTCCTTTGCGTTCTTACTCTATTTACCAAATCTTTGCGCGCTTTGCGTGAGCACTTTTTCCAGGATCCCCACCGCCTTTGCCAGCTCCCTGTTGTTCAGCGATGCGAATCCGAAGCGGATAGCGTTCAACGGCCTGGTGCCGTGGCCATACTGCTCCCCGTTGCTCATCAGTAGCCCCATGGCGGCGGCCTTCACAGCTACCTGTGTCAGCGGGTAACGTTTGTGGAAGGTGAGCCAGGTAGCCATGCCGCCGGCGGGCTCGGTAAACCTTACTTTGTCGCCCAGGCGGTTTTGCAGCAGTTGCGTGAGCTGGTCGCGCCGCTCATGATAAAGCTTGTTCGACTTTTTCAGGTGTCGGTCGATGGTCCCGTCGGCCAGGAGGGCCGCCAGTGTTTCTTCCGGCAGGTTATCGCCATGGAGGTCCATTAGTTTGCGCAGTCTGGCCATTTCTTCGAGGAACGGCGCCGGGGCCACGAGGAAGCCGCTGCGGATGGAGAGTCCGAGCAGCTTGGTAAAGGAGCCGACGTAGATCACGTTGCCGCCGTGGTCTCCGCTGGCCAGCGGTAATATCGGCGCAGAGCTGTAATGGTAATCGTAATCGTAATCATCTTCCAGCACTGCCAGCCGGTGGGTGCGGATGATGTCCAGCAGCCGCATTCTGCGTTCAGCGCTGAGCGTGACCGTTGTCGGGTGATGGTGATGCGGTATCACATACAACATCCTTACTTTATGGGTACGGCACAACCGCCCTACTTCCTCTGCATCGATGCCTTCTGCATCTGTGGGAACGCGCAGCAGGCGGGCGCCCAGCTGTTCAAAGCATAGGTCGGCATAAAAATATCCGGGGCTGCCCACGATCACATAGTCCCCTTTTTCCAGCAGCATGGCGGCTGTCAGGTAGATGGCCATCTGCGCCCCCCGGGTGGTCATTACATTGTCGGCCGACAATGAAAGGCCCCGTGTATGCGTCAGGTAATGCACCAGCTGCTGCCGCAGGTGCAGGCTGCCCATCGCCGAACCGTATGTAAGCCGCTGGTGGTAGCGCGGCCGGCGCACCAGCGCGCGGCTCTCTTTCATCCACGCTTCCAGCGGCGCTTCCCGCATATCGGCAAAGCCGTCGTTGATGATCAGCTGGCCGGACTGTAACCGATCGTAGCGGGAAGTGGCCACAGACGGAATACTGTTGAATGAAAATCCCGGCCCCGCCGCATACGGGGATGCCGGCGCCTGAAAAGAGCGAGGCCTGATATCCGGCAGATTGGTCGCTACCATCACACCTTTCCTTGGAAGGGCGGTGGCCCAGTCCTGGCTCACCAGCTCGTCGTATGCCGCAACAACGGTTTTGCGGTGCAGCCCTAACTGTAATGCCAGTACACGGCTGCCGGGCAGCAGCAATCCCGGTTTCAGCACCCCTTCGCGGATCAGGCTGGCAAAGCGGTTCGCGATCTGCTGATATACCGGCTGCCGCGCTTCCCGGTTGATGGTGATCAGTGTTTTATATGGTAGCATCTGGACTATTGGCCGATTTAAATCTGGACTACATGGATAGTCCAGGCAAAACTAATTTTACAGTATCAATAATGCAAAAACAATCGTGATGAAAGAAAGATTTTTTATGCAGGAGGTGCTGCCGGAAGCCTTCAAAACCATGGTGGCGATGGACAAATATACTACCACCACCAACGTATCTCCCCTGCACCGCGAGATGATCAAAGTAAGGGCGTCCCAGTTGAACGGCTGCGCCTATTGCCTCGACAAACACTCCGCCGACGCCCGTAAGCTGGGCGAAACGGTAGAACGCCAGTTGTTACTCAGCGCATGGCGCGAGTCGCCACAGTTTACCGAAGAAGAGAGAATTATACTGGCCATGACAGATGAAGTGACGCTTATCAGTCAACGCGGACTCACGGAAGAGACTTACAACAAAGCGCTGGCCTGCTTCGGCATGGAAACCACCGCTCAACTGCTGATGCATATTATCTGTATTAACGCCTGGAACCGCATCGGGATAGCCACCCACCGGGTACCGGGCCAACACTATCCAATTGCCGCCCAATGAGAACAGTAAGAACAGCCGCCACCGACGCCGAAATACTGGCCTGCCGCGAGGTCATCCTCACCCTGCGCCCGCATATAGCACCCGAAAGCGTGCTGCCACAGATACGGGAAATGCAGCAGGAAGGCTATCATCTCCTGTATTTGCCAACAGATGACGATCCTTCAAAAGTAGCGGCCATTGCAGGTTACCGGCACAAACACAATCTCCACAGCGGCCGGTTTATCTATATCGACGATCTGGCCACCCACCCCTCCTTCCGCGCGCAGGGTTATGCCACGCTGTTGCTGCATCATATCCGGGAAATAGCGAAAGAAGAAGGGCTCTCTATTGTACAGCTGGACTCCGGGCACGGCCTGTGGCCGGCGCACCGGCTATATCATGAACAGGGCTTCTATATCTCCGCCCATCATTTTACGCAGGTGGTATAAAAAAAAGCAGCGAAGACAGGTGTCTTCGCTGCATAAAAACATCACAACAAAAAAACTATTCCTTTACCTTATTCAGGAAAAATGATAGCTTGAACAATAGTTCATCCTGAAGGCCTGCTCTCAGTTTAGCCTCATCGTCGGTGATACCCAGGCGGCGCAGCCGCTGATAATAGACGTAAGAACCGCCGATGAGCTCCAGGCATTCCTGTATCTTGCGTTGCACCTCTGCTTCTTTGGTGCGCTTTTCATATTCTTTTTTAGTCAGTATTTTATCCACAAAGTAGAAGTTGTCTTTGTCTTCCACCCATTTATTGCCTTCGCGATGCTGTGGCTTATACACTTCAAGATAACAATTATCCAGCTTTAAAACATCACCAAATTCTGCGCGTATATCTATAACCGTTGGTTTTTCCGCTGCAGGGTTGGCCAGCCGCTTTTTAATATGGTTGCTGATCTCTACGCCCAGCTCGTCGCTGCTCATGAGAATCTGGTTGAGTTCGGAAAACTCCAGCCCGATGGTGATGCGGGTGTATCCCCTGCCGCTTTTGATTTTACCGAAAAGGCTGGGTGTGGTATGTTCATCAAAGATGATGTCTTCCACCTGCACCTTGGTAATGGTTTTATAGTCGGGCTTGTACCCTTCTTCCGCCGGCGTAGGGCGTTTGTTCACCAGCCGTGCTGTCTCCTGGCGGCGGCTGTGCTGGATATAATCATCGATGAAACGCAGCTCGTGCTTTTTGAGCTTGGTGTATAACTCATGATGAGAATAGTTGTTCATTTTGCTCAACAGGGCCAGATCATTCCAGCTGTGGAAGTGCTGCATTTTCTTCAGCTCTTCCAGGATATCTGCTGCCGCCATGTTACGGCGGTAATATAATTCTCCTATCAGAAAGAGGGCGTATTCCTGCGCCGGATAGCCCAGTTCGGGCAATACGTCGTAAGGGCTGCGCTTCTGGTCACGCGCCTGCTCCAGCAGGTCCACGTCCGACATCACTGGTGCCAGCAGGTACTTGCGGGCTGCCGACCGCAGTTTCTTGCTCACATAATCCAACAGCTGGTCACTCACCTGGCTGTGATGTACAAAGTCATGCAGAATCTGTACAAAGCGGCGCGAGGTAGGTAATCCAAACTGTGTGAGAATATCATTTTCCAGGTCCAGCACCTCCTCTTTGGCAGGCTCCTCTTTGCCAGGTTTTACCTTCTGCTCCATCTGCTGGTAACGCTGATAATACTCCTGTAACTTCAATTTAAGCTGATCCATAATATATATACAATTAATTATTAAACTAGTTCACTTTCCTATGGCCGGTCCGGGGGGATTTGTCATTTTTCCATCGTTTTGTCATCCGGGCTAACATATCTTTCCCCTGTGGTCAGCGAACGGCCTGAAATAAGCCTGCTCTGAGTGGCCATCAACCAAACATTCTGTTGACTTTCAACAACTTAATAAAATGGGAATTATAATGGGAAGTGCGCAAAGATACGCCTTTTAATGCAGTGCGCAAAGCCTCAAAACGGCATCTGGCGTGGATTACATTAGCATATAATAACAAGCGTCGGCGAGATAAAATGTACCGCTATGATTATCATATCACTCCCTGTTTTTTCGTGATATATAACTTTCTGAAAAAAATTTTCGAAAAGTATTTGGAATTTAAAAAAGCTTTGTGTTATCTTTGCACTCCCAACAACGAAATAACACACGCTGGACGGGACAAAACGGTGGTTGTAGCTCAGTTGGTTAGAGCATCAGATTGTGGTTCTGAGGGTCGGGGGTTCGAGACCCCTCATCCACCCGAAAATGAAAAAGGCTTCTTACACAGAAGCCTTTTTTCGTTTTATGACGTTTTATTTTTGTTGCATGATTCAGAAATTCGATAGAGGGAAAGTATCTTCGCAACATTGTAAATAATATTCCGATTCAATGAATTATCTGTTTCCCATAATAGCCGCCTGCCTGGTACCCGTTGCCACTGCCCTGCTGGGCTGGTTTATCCATCACCTCGCCGCCAGTACGTTCTTCAACCGTATTCTTCCGGCACGGCAACAAGCCCTGGCACAACAAATAGGCGCTTTCGCGGGGCAACAGCTCTCTTTCAGCACCATCAAATCCAAACTGACAGATCCGGACAAAATAAAAAATATCATCCCGCTGGTTGAAGCACATCTCGACACCTTCCTGCGTGAGAAACTGCCCAAAGCCATGCCGGTACTCTCCATGTTCATCGGCGACAGTATCGTGAACCAGATCAAATCACACCTCGTGGCAGAACTGGACACCCTGTTCCCCGTAATGATCAATCAGTATCTCGACAACGTAGAGAAAGACCTGAACATCGAAAAGATGATCACCGATAAAATAGCCGGCATCTCCGCAGAACAACTGCAACAAATCAGCCGGCAAATGCTGGGAGACGGAATTGCCGGATTTAAACTGCTGGGCGCCCTCACAGGCTTCTGCTGTGGCCTTGTGGCGTTACTATTCCTGATTATTTTTTAATCGTCCCGTTTAGCGGTGCTTCCTGAAGGAAGCACCGCGCACTGTTAACTACTGTTAACCGGAAAGCTTTGTTAACTACTGTTAAGACCTTCTACGGGTCTTTTTTTTGATTTCCTGCGGGAAAAATTCCATTCATCACAATATCCGACCATTCACCACTACCCACCGATACATTTGCTGAAATCTGACAAACAGTGCGGATAAAAAACAGCAGGATGAAAAAACGGTATCTACTCCTCGCCGGCATTTTAATGTGGCAGGTACAATCCTTCGCGCAGGCGCCAGCGGCCGGGAAACCGGCAGCAGCGGCCAACGGCCGGGGCGCCGGAACACGGCCCGACATGCCGCAGATAGGCAGGCTTTACGGGAAACTGATAGACGCCTCCAATGGTAAACCTATCCCCTACGCATCCGTAGCCCTGTTGCGGCAGCGGGACTCCTCGGTGGTGACCGGCATGCTGACCAAACCCAATGGGGAATTTAACCTGGAAAGTCTCCCCTTCGGCCCTTTCCTCGTACGCATCAACTTCATGGGCTACACCAGCCTGCAGAAAAAAGTAAGCATCACCCCGCAAACCACCGAACAGGACCTGGGCAATATTAAAATGCAACCCAACGTAAAAACCCTGCAAAGCGTGGAAGTGACCGGCCAGAAAAGCGCCTTCACCATGGGCATCGACAAAAAGGTGTTCAATGTGGAACGTAACCTGACCAGCGTAGGCGGTACCGCTACCGATGTATTAAAAAATATCCCTTCCGTCAATGTGGACCTCGACGGCAACGTCAGCGTACGCAACGCGGCCCCCAATATCTTTGTGGACGGCAAGCCCTCCACCCTCACCCTCGATCAGATACCCGCCGACGCCATCGAAAGCGTGGAACTGATCACCAACCCCTCTGCGCGGTACGACGCAGAAGGCATGTCCGGTATCCTCAACATCATCCTGAAGAAAAACCGGAAAGCCGGCTTCAACGGCTCCGTACAAGCCGGTATCGGCACCGGCAATAAATACAATGCCGGCGGCAACATCAGCATCCGCCAGGGTAAATTCAATGTATTTGCCAACTACAACATCAACGCCAACAGAAGCTGGGGCGAAGGCACCACCTCCCGCAGCAACTATAAAAGCGGCAATGCGGCAGATACCAGCTTCCTGCTGCAGAACAGCAACAGCACCAGCAAACCGCTGTTCCAGTTCGGCCGCTTCGGCCTCGATTACCAGATCGATAACCGCAATACCATCTCGCTGTCACAGAACATCGTTGCAGGCGACTTCAAAAACAATGAAGATCTCCTCAGCACTTTCTCCAACAGCCAGCATAACATCACCGGCCTGAGCGACCGCCAAAACAACAACAAGTTCGGCTTCCGCAATTACACCACAGCATTGGGCTTCAAGCATACATACGCCAAACCCAACAAAGAATGGACAGCTGACTTCAACTACAACAGCAGTTCCAATGACCGTAACGGCGACTACCTCACCCAGGCCATGAACGCCCAGGGCACGCCGCTCGGACAGCCGCTGTACCAGACCAACAACGCTGCCGGCAAAACAACGTTCATTACGGTCCAGACAGATTATACCAACCCAATAGGCAAAAACGGTAAACTGGAAGCCGGCGCGAAAGTCACGCTGCGCGATTACTCCAGCGATTACCAGGTATTCGATAAAGACACCCTCAGCGGACATTTTATTCCGAATGCCATGCTGTCTACCGCCTACAAATACAACGAAGAGATCTATGCCGGTTATGCGAATTTCTCCAATACCATGGGCAATTTCGGCTACCAGGCCGGTCTGCGTGTGGAACAATATGTGTATGCCGGCGAAAACCAGGGCGTACATTACAAACCAACAAAAGCAGTCCCCGGCTTCTTCCCGAGCGTATACCTCTCGCAGAAACTGAAGCATGACCAGGAACTGCAGTTGAATTATTCCCGCCGCGTGAACAGGCCGAATTTCTTCCAGCTGATACCCTACCGCGATTACAGCGATCCGCAGAACCAGCGGGAAGGTAATCCGAACCTGAAACCGGAGTACATCAACAGCCTGGAGTTTTCCTACGCTAAAAACTGGCAGAACGCCAACCTGCTGGGAAGCGTGTACTTCCGTAATGTCAACAACATGATCTCTACCATCAGCACGCCGATTGGCGCCGATACGCTGCTCACCCAGTTTATCAACGCCAACAGAAGCAATTCCTACGGCGCGGAGATCACACTGAAGAACCAGGTCCTCAAAGGCTGGGACCTTACCTCCAACGTAAACCTGTACCAGACAGATATGAAGGTCAACAGCAACGGGCAGAACTTCAACAACAGCGGTTTCAGCTGGCTGGCGAAGATCAATTCCGAAACGAAGCTGCCGGCTAATTTCACCGTACAGGTGACCGGCACCTACCAGGCGCCAACGATTGCGCTGCCTGCTTCCGGCGGTGGCGGCGGCCGCGGCGGAGGAGGTGGTGGTTTTATGATGATCCCCACTTCTTCACAGGGTACCATCAAAGGCTTCAGCACTGTGGACGTAGCAGTGCGCAAGGACTTCCTGAAAAACAAAGCAGCTTCGCTCACACTGAGCCTGTCAGACGTTTTCAACACACGCCAGTATGAGCTGAACCAGGCTACGCCTGCTTTCGCACAGGATTATATCCGCAAACGCGAATCCCGTATCCTGAAGCTTAACTTCAGCTACCGTTTCGGTAAGTTCGACACTTCCCTGTTCAAAAAGAAAAAGCAGAATAATAACAACGACATGCAGATGGGTGACCCGATGCAAAGTTTTTGAGTTAATAAAGAGGGTGAATGCAAGACCACAGCCGGTAGACAGCGAATAGTGCCTCTGCCGGCTATCTTTTTGAATATACCATTCATCCCAATTAGTCAACATTTTAAACACCGGCAGTTATTTTTATGGTCATAGATCAGCCAGAATAAAGGATGCGAACATTACGGATGCTAAGATTAATTGCAGGGGCAACCCTGCTGCTTGTTGCTGCTGTGCCTAACCTCCACGCACAAACGCCGGGAGCTTCACCGGTGAAAATGAACGGTAAAGTGGCGGATGCAGTGACCGGCAAACCGGTGGAATATGCCTCCGTGGTATTACTCCGCCAGGCCGACTCCTCCATGGTGACCGGCATGTACACCACTCCCGCCGGCACCTTCACTTTCAACAGCGTTGTTCCCGGCATTTACGTGCTCCGTGTTACCTTCATGGGTTACGAGAAGCTGGAGAAAGCGGTGAAAGTGGCGCCCGGCAAACCAGCGTTCGCCGGCACCTTACGTCTGCAGACTGCCGGCAAGGTGCTGAACGCTGTAGAGATCAAAGCGGAAAAACCAGCCTTTTCCATGCAAATAGACCGGCAGGTGTTCGACGCCGGCAGCATGATCAACGCCGAAGGCGGCACCGGCACAGACATCCTAAAAAATATTCCCAGCGTAGACGTAGACATCGATGATAACGTGACCCTGCGCGGCAAAAGCGTGACCATCTACGTAGACGGCAAACCGTCGCCCTTCGGGGATGCGAAGACAGCCCTGCAGATGATTCCCGCCGAAAGTATCGACCGCATAGAAGTGATCAATAACCCTTCCGCCAAATTCGAGGCACAGGGCGGCGGTGGTATCATCAACATCGTCCTGAAAAAAGATAAAGCCATCGGGTACAATGTGATGTTCAACGCCGGCGTGGCCACCCGCGGGCAGGTCAACGGCAGCGCCAACGCCAGTCTGCGTATGCGCCGCTTCAACTTCTTCGGCAACTACAACGCACGCTACGAATCCATCGGCGGCAGCGGCTACAGCTACCGGCAGAACCTCGTGCCCGACAGCAGCCACACCACCTTCTTCTCACAGGACAGCCGCAACACCAACCGCAATGGTAACAACGGCGGCCGCTTCGGCTTCGACTATTTCCTCGACGACCATAACACCTTCACCATCGCACAAGGCATCAATCATAACTTCAGCAGGAACGAGGATGACATCTTCCTTAACTACCTCGATGAACAAAAACAAACGCTGCGCAACGGCGAACGGCATAACACCGGCCGCAATGACGGCTATAACAACAATACCAGCCTGAATTACAAGCGTACGTTCAAAAAACAGAACCAGGAGCTGACCGCCTATGTAAGCTACAGCGGTAACCGCGCCGCGAGCAACAGCGACTACCGTACACAATACCAGAAGCCCGGTCAGAGCGCCCTCCCCAATCCCAATTTGCAGGACAACACCGGCAAAAACGGGAACCGCTTCTGGAACCTCCAGTCAGACTATACCATGCCCCTTGGCAAAAAAGGAAAGCTGGAGGCAGGCGTGAAAAGTACGCTGCGGCATATCAGTAACGACTATACGGCGATGTTGTATGACTGGGAACTGCAGGATTTCCGCAAAAGCAACCAGCTGTCCAACCAGTACGACTATGAAGAAGATATCCATGCCGGTTATCTCAACTTCGCCAATGCTATCGGCAACCTGGGCTACCAGATCGGGGTAAGGGCCGAACAGTCCTACCTGAAAGGCTACTCCTTTACCCGCGACACCACAGTGGACAACCGGTTCTTCAACCTGTTCCCCAGCGTGTTCCTGAAATACAATCTGCCTAAAAACCAGAACCAGAGCCTGGTGTTCAACTATTCCACGCGTATTGACCGGCCCAACTTCGACCAGTTGCTGCCATATATCAATAACTCCGACCCGCAGAACATCCGCACGGGCAACCCCGAGCTGCAACCGGCGCTGTCGCATAAGTTCGAAGCCAGTTATTCCGTTTATTACCCCAGGTCCAACAACTATTTCAGCACCAGCACCTACTTTGCGCAAACCAATGACAACATAGACCGTATCAGTACGCTGGACACCGTCACCGGCGTGACCACCACCAGGCCCATGAACCTGGCCACCCAGCAGAACATCGGCGGCAACGTGTCTTACAGCCTCAATATTTACAAATGGTGGAAAATCAATGCCAACCTGAACCTGGAGTACAACCGGCTCTCCAGCGTAACGCTGAACAATGAAAACTTCAGCTACGGGTTGAATGCCAATACCCAGTTCAGGCTGCCGTCCCGTATCAGCATAGAGCTGAGCGGCCATTACCGCTCCCCCCGGATACAGCCGCAAGGCACTTTCCGGGCCATGAACGGCATCGATTTCGGCATCCGCAAGGAAGTGCTGAAGAACCGGGCGCTGGTGGTAGCGCTTAATATTTCCGATCTGCTCAACACACAACAGTTCAGTTCCCATTACGAAACACCGGTGTTTATCCAGGACTACGAGCGCAAACGCGCCACCCGCTTTATCCGTATCAACATACGCTATCGTTTCGGTAAGATGGACCCTAATCTCTTTAAAAAGAAAAAACAGCAACAGCAGGAAGAGGAAGAAAAGCCGCAGGAAGAAGAAGAGAAGCCTAAAGAGCGGGGAAGGTTATAAAAAATTACGAATTACGAATTACGAATTGAGGGCTCCCTTATAGAACGGTTATTTAGTAACCTTTTTATAAAGGAGCCCTCAATTCGTAATTCGTAATTCGTAATTATTTTTTTCCGGCCAGCATGGGCACAAAGGAGAAGTTGTCGAACAGTTCCTGTTCCGTCTCCGTATCACTTATTTTAGTAATACGCAGCATCCGCTGTACTTCCTGGCCGCCCACGGGGATGACCATTTTACCGCCGATTTTTAACTGCTGGACCAGTTTTTCGGGGATATGTGGCGCTGCCGCGGTCACCAGGACCTTGTCAAACGGCGCATAGGAAGGTAATCCTTCGTAGCCGTCGCCATAAAACAGGCGCAGGTTGGGGTATTTGCTTTTAAAAGGAAAGGCTTTCACCTGGTCGAACAGGCGTTTCTGGCGTTCAATGGTAAAAACGTTCAGTTTCAGCTCCGCCAGCACGCAGGCCTGGTAGCCGCTGCCGGTACCGATTTCCAGTATTTTCTCAAACGGCCGGGGTTCCAGCAACTGTGTCTGATAGGCTACCGTATAAGGTTGGGAAATCGTTTGTCCCTCCCCGATAGGAAAGGCCCTGTCATCGTATGCAATGCTCTCGAAAGCCGTATCAAGAAAAAAATGCCTGGGAATATTGCCGATGGCCGCCAGTACGTTTTCATCGGTAATACCTTTCTGACGGATACTATCAACCAGCTGTTTGCGTAATCCTTTTTGTTTATAAGTATCTTCATACCGCCTCATGGTGCAAAATTAACCATTACCTACGATTTTCAATGAATTTGCCCGGCCGGAATTTCCCACATTCATTTTTTTATTTTTACTTTACAACCTGGCCGGGCTATAAAGGCCCGAAAAACAATACGATTATGGATATAAATATTCAAAACAAAGTATCGCAGTGGCTCAACGGTAACTATGACGCCGAAACCATTGCCACGCTGAAAAAGATGCAGGAAGGCAACCCTGATGACCTTAATGATGCTTTTTATCGTAATCTTGAGTTTGGTACCGGTGGATTGAGAGGAATTATGGGCGTAGGTACCAACCGCATGAACAAATATACCGTCGGCATGGCCACGCAAGGCTTTGCCAACTATCTCAAAAAGACGTTTGAAGGCGAGGTAAAAGTGGCCATCGCCCACGACAGCCGCAACAATTCCCGCTTTTTCGCAGAAACCGTTGCCAACGTGTTCGCGGCCAACGGCATTAAAGTATTTCTGTTCGAAAGCCTCCGCCCTACGCCGGAGCTTTCTTTTACCATCCGCCATCTGCAATGCCAGGGCGGCGTGGTGCTCACCGCTTCTCACAACCCGAAAGAATACAACGGCTATAAAGCTTACTGGAACGACGGCGCCCAGCTGGTGCCTCCGCACGACAAGAACGTGATCCGGGAAGTGGAAAGCATCCTCTCCCCCGACGACGTGAAATGGAGCGGCGGCGAAGCCAATATCACCCTTATCGGCAAGGAAGTGGACGAAGCCTACCTGAAAGAGTTACAGGGCCTGTCTATCAACCCGGAAATCAACAAACAACAGCACGACCTGAAAATCGTGTATACGCCTATCCATGGCACCGGCATCACCATGGTGCCGGAAATACTGCAGCGCTTCGGTTTCACCAACGTCAACGTGGTGGAAGAACAAGCCACGCCGAACGGCAATTTCCCGACGGTGGTGTATCCTAACCCTGAAGAGTCGGAAGCCATGAACCTGGGCCTGAAGAAAGCCCAGGAACTGGATGCGGATATCCTGCTGGGCACCGACCCCGACGCAGACCGTGTAGGCATCGCCGTGAAAGACCTGAAAGGCCGGTGGATATTACTGAACGGTAACCAGACCGGCGTACTGCTGTTCAACTATATCGTGGAAGGCCGCCGCAGAAAAGGACTGCAGCAGTCGAACGATTATATCGCCAAAACCATAGTGACCTCCGACCTGATCGACGTATTCGCCGCTAAAAACAATATCAACTGCTACAACACCCTCACCGGCTTCAAATGGATCGCTGACCTGATCCGCCGGAAAGAGCCGCAGGAAACTTTCATCTGCGGCGGGGAAGAATCATATGGTTATATGATCGGCAACAATATCCGTGACAAGGACGCTATCTCCTCTGTGGCCATGATCTGCGAAATGGCAGCTTACGCCCGCAGCCAGGGCAAGTCCCTGTTTGAACTGCTGGTGAACGTTTACCTGCAGTACGGTTATTATAAAGAGCACCTGATCTCCATCACCAAAAAAGGTATGAAAGGCGCCGATGAAATTGCTGAGATGATGCGGGGCTATCGTGAGAATCCGCCGGCCACGATCAACGGCTCTCCGGTGGTGACGCTGTACGATTACCAGCTGCAACAGGTGAAAGACATCAAATCCGGCGAAATCAAACCGCTGGACCTGCCGAAGTCCAACGTGCTGCAGTTCGTGCTGGCCGATGGCAGCAAGATCTCTGCCCGTCCGTCCGGCACCGAACCCAAAATCAAGTTCTATTTCAGCGTGAACGCGCCGCTGGACAGCGTAGACAGCTATGATGCCGTTACCGCCGATCTTGACAAAAAGATCGAAGGCATCATCAGCGACATGCAACTGAAATAATAAAACATCTTCTTATCACAACATTAAAAGAGAATACTGCCCGGTTAGCCTCCCTCCCTTACGGGGGAGGCCTCCTGGCGGGAATCTTCCTGGTCCTTCTGAATTCCCTGGCTGCACCCGCCCAACAGAAGACACCCTTTTTCTCCTTACCTGATACCACCGTCAAAGAAAGAGTATGGACCCTTTCCGGCGCCACCGCCGTCGTTTACGGCAGCAGCCTGGCAGTGCTCAGCAGCGCCTGGTACAAAGGTTATTCCCGTTCCTCTTTCCATTTTTTCAATGATGCAGGGGAATGGAACCAGATGGACAAAGCCGGACATATTTTTGCCGCTTACTTTGAAGGGAAATACAGCCGTGAAATGTGGCGATGGTCGGGCCTGCCGCGCAAGCAGCAGATCTGGATCGGTGGCCTCAGCGGCTTTGCCTACCAGTCGGTAATAGAAGTACTGGACGGTTTCTCTGATAAATGGGGCTTCTCATGGAGCGATATGGGCGCCAATGCCGTGGGTTCCGCCCTGCTGATCAGCCAGGAGCTGGCGTGGGACGAGCAGCGGATACAGCTTAAATTCTCTTCCCATCCTAAAAGTTATCCCGAAGGCCCGGTGCGGGAGAAAGCGAAACAGCTCTTCGGCCACACTTTCTGGGAAAGAACGCTGAAAGATTATAATGCACAGACGTACTGGGTGTCTGTCAACCTGTACTCCTTTCATAAAAATTCCACCTGGCTGCCGCGCTGGCTGAATATCGCCGTGGGATACGGCGCCGAAGGAATGTACGGAGGGCGCGATAATACCTGGACAGACCCGCATGGCCAATACTACGACTACAACCAGGTGCGCCGTATCCGGCAGTTCTACCTGTCGCCGGACGTTGACTTCACCAGGATCCGCACCCGAAAAAAAGGCGTCAGGGTATTGTTCCAGGTGCTGAATATGATGAAGTTCCCGGCGCCAGCCCTTGAAATCAATTCACAAGGCGGCGTAAAACTGCACCCCATCTATTTTTAACGGAAAAGCTTATTCAAAATAAGCAGCGATAATGTCTTCTCCCTGCATGTCCACCAATACCATGTCCTGTAAGGTAGTGGCAAGGGAATAACCTACAAAGTCAACCGACAGCGGGAAAGATTTGTGCCGGCGGTCTACCAGCACAGCGGTCTGTATTTTCTTCGGAAGATAAGCCAGCAGCGGCTTCAGCGCATAGAGCATGGTACGGCCGGAGTTGGCCACGTCATCTACCACCACGACTACCTTATCATTAAAATCAATATCTTCAGAAACTTTTACTTCCCCCGGATGTTGTTTATCCAGGTGCAGGGAAATGATCCTTGTTTTCAACGGAGAGATCTGTTCCAGTACGGCGGCTATTTTACGGGCCACGACCATGCCCCTGTCCCAGATACCGGCAAGGATGATCTCTGTGCCGTCGCTGTTCAGTTCATAGATCTCATAAGCGATCCGTTCGATTTTTTTCTGGATGATATCCTGTGTAAGAATAATGTTCCTGCTTTCCATAGGCGCAAATATAACGTTCATTTAGATCAAAATAATCGCTCCTTCAAAAGCCGGGAACCAAAAAAGACATAAATTAGGGAGTCAAATCCAAGATAATGCGAATTCTACAAGAGTTACTGTTTATTATTGCCTTCGGGACGGCAGTATACCTATTTTCCACGAAAGTGCGCCAGATCAGGAGGAATATCCTGCTGGGGCGCGATGAAGACCTCAATGACCACCCTGACCTACGCTGGAAAAACGTTCTGTTGCTGGCTTTCGGCCAGAAAAAAATGTTCCGCAATCCACTGGTGGCTGTATTACACTTTTTCGTGTATGCAGGCTTTATTATCATCAACCTGGAGATCCTCGAGATTATCCTGGACGGGATACTGGGCAAACATCGTTTATTCGTGCCCGTATTAGGCGGACTGTATCCCATACTGATCAGCGCTTTTGAAGTGCTGGCCGTGCTCGTGGTCCTGGGCTGCGCTATCTTCCTGGTACGCAGGAATATCCTGAAGCTCCGCCGGTTTATGAGCAGGGACCTCAACGGATGGCCGCGCTCTGACGCCAATTACATCCTTATTACCGAGATCGTGCTGATGCTGCTGTTCCTGACGATGAACGCCGCCGATCAGCAGATGCAGCTGCGTGGCAGCGAACATTATATCGCCACGGGTAATTTCCTGGTCAGCGGCAGCCTGGCATCCATCTTCAACAGCATGCCGGACGGCACGCTGATCGCTATTGAGCGTACCTGCTGGTGGCTGCACATACTGGGCATCCTCGCATTCCTTAACTATCTGCCTTATTCCAAACATCTTCATATTATACTGGCCTTTCCAAACGCTTACTACGCCCGCCTGGAGCCTATGGGCGAAATGGAAAACATGCCTGCCGTACAGCGGGAGGTACAGCTGATGCTGCAACCGGAGCTGGCGGCCAATGAACCTGCGCCGGAAGGTATGCCCAAGTTCGGCGCCAAAGACGTATTTGACCTCAGCTGGAAAAACCTGCTGGACGCCTACAGCTGCACCGAATGCGGCCGCTGCAGCGCTGCCTGCCCGGCCAACATTACCGGCAAAGCGCTCTCTCCCCGTAAAATTATGATGGATACCCGCGACCGCGCCGAAGCAGTAGGCCGTAACATCAATGAAAACGGCGCTTTCAAAGACGACGGCAAAACCCTGCTGCGGGACCATATCACAGAAGAAGAACTGCGCGCCTGCACCACCTGCAACGCCTGCGTGCAGGAGTGCCCGGTAAGTATCAGTCCGCTCGATATCATCGTGCAGCTACGCCGCCACCTCGTGATGGAAGAATCCAGCGCACCAGCCGAATGGACCGGCATGTTCAGCAATATCGAAAACAACATGGCCCCCTGGAAGTTCAGTATGGACGACCGCGACAAATGGGCTGAAGAAATGAATCAATAACGAAAAGCTAAAAGCGAAGAGCTATGCAGATAAAGACAATGGCTACATATGCCGCCAATGGTGAAACACCGGAAATACTGTTTTGGGTAGGTTGCGCCGGCAGCTTCGACCAGCGGGCACAGAAGATCACCAAAGCTTTTGCCACCATCCTTGAAAAAACAGGCGTTCAGTTTGCCATCCTGGGCAAAGAAGAAAGCTGTACCGGCGATCCGGCCAGAAGAGCGGGCAATGAATTTATTTTCCAGATGATGGCGCAGAATAATATACAGTTGCTTAATATGTACGGCGTGAAAAAAATTGTCACCGCCTGCCCTCACTGCTTTAATATCCTGAAAAATGAATACCCCGCCCTTGGCGGTAATTATGAAGTGATACATCATACCACCTTCCTGCAGTCGCTGATCGACGAAGGAAAAATCAGGATGAAGGAAGGCGGCGCTTTCAAAGGCAAAAAAATCACCTATCACGATTCCTGTTACCTCGGCAGAGGCAATAATATTTACGAAGCCCCCCGCAAAGTCCTTGAAACCCTTGATGCAGAACTGGTGGAAATGAAGCGCTGCCGCAGCAAAGGCCTCTGCTGTGGCGCCGGTGGCGCCCAGATGTTCAAGGAGGAAGAAAAAGGCACCACCCGTATCAACATCGAAAGGGGCCGGGAAGCCGTTGATACCGGCGCTTCCGTTATCGCCTCCAACTGTCCTTTCTGTATGACGATGCTGACAGACGGCGTGAAAGAGACCGGCAAAGAAGACGAAGTGAAAGTGCTGGATATCGCAGAACTGATTGCACTCCACCTCGAATAAAATTACGAATTACGAATTACGAATTAAGGGCTGTTTTATGGAAAGGTTAGTTAGTAACCGCTCTGCAAGGAAGCTCTCAATTCGTAATTCGTAATTGTTTAAATTTGCATCATGGATACACAGGCAATCAATTTCCCTACCGGGTTTTCTCCGGCATCGAGGGTTTGGATATATCAGAGCAACAGACCATTCAATGAACAGGAGATCAAAGAAATCGACGAACAGCTGTTACAATTCACCGAACAGTGGAACGCCCACGGCGCGCCTGTAAAAGGCTGGGGCCGTGTAGTGCTGGGCCAGGTGGTGATTTTAATAGCAGACGAAACAGACACTACCGTCAGCGGCTGCAGCACCGATAGCTCTGTGCGGGTCATCAAAAGCATTGAGAAACAATACAATGTGAATATGTTTGACCGCCTGCTGCTGGGTTTTATTGTGAAGGACAAGGTGCAGCTGTTGCCCATGGCTCAGCTGGGTTACGCCATGGAACAGGGGTTTATCGATGAAAACACCCTCTATCTCAATAATACTGTACTGACGAAAGCCGACCTGGACACCAAATGGCTGATACCGTTGAAGGACAGCTGGCTGGCCGGCAAGGTATTGAAAGTCAGCTAAGGCGCTAATAAGAACCGATAAGCGCGAAAAGGACGAACCTGATAAGAGCGAAGACAATAGATCTTATAATCTATTATCTTCGCTCTTTTTATATATTATAATTTTAAATAAATTTAAAAAATCAAATTCTCCCGGAACCACCAGTGGTCCGCTTTGCGTTCTTTTAAAAACCGATAAGTTCCTTTGCGATCTTTGCGTGATGACATATTGTCATTTTTTCCGTTTTTAATCCTTATTTTTGCTCTCCAAAATTTTTGTTAGGAATGCTGGACCAGGTTACTAAAGTGCATGATGAGAGCCGTCAGGGAGAAGCTTTTGCTCCCGGGACGACTGACAGCCAAACATATAGTAAGAAATTTTATATAGAAAGCTATGGTTGTGCAATGAATTTCAACGACAGTGAGATCGTTGCCTCCATTCTGAATAAAGAAGGATTTGGCGCTACCCGTAATGTGGAAGAGGCCAGTCTGATCCTGCTCAACACCTGCTCTATCCGGGAAAAAGCGGAACAGACGGTACGTAAGCGCCTGACGGAATTCCGCCGGATCAAAAAATCCACCCCCGGACTACTCATCGGGGTGCTGGGCTGTATGGCAGAGCGGCTTAAAACCAAGTTGCTGGAAGAAGAGAAGCTGGTGGACATGGTCGTGGGACCTGACGCCTACCGCTCTCTCCCTTCCCTGATTGCTGAAGCGGAGACCGGCCAGAAATCGGTGAACGTATTACTGAGCCGCGAAGAAACCTATGGCGATATCAGTCCTGTCAGACTGGACAACAACGGGGTCACCTCCTTTGTATCTATCATGCGGGGCTGTAACAATATGTGCACCTTCTGTGTGGTGCCTTTCACCCGTGGCCGCGAACGCAGCCGCGATGCGCACTCTATCGTCAGGGAAGCCACAGAACTGTTTGAAAACGGTTACCGCGAAGTAACGCTGCTGGGCCAGAACGTAGACTCCTACTACTGGACCAGCGATGACGACAGCGAGACCGTCACTTTTGCGCAGCTGCTGGAGAAAGTGGCGCTGATCAACCCGCTGCTGCGGGTGCGTTTCAGCACCTCCCATCCCAAAGACATCACTGACGAAGTGCTCTTTACCATGGCGAAATACGAGAACATCTGCAACTATATCCACCTGCCGGTACAGAGTGGCAGCAACCGGATACTGCAGCTGATGAACCGTACGTATACCCGCGAATGGTATATGAAGAAGGTGGAGCGCATCCGCGAAATCCTTCCCGACTGCGGGCTTTCCACAGACGTCATCTGCGGCTTCTGCAGCGAGACAGAAGAAGAACACCAGGAAACCATGGACATCATGCGGTTTGCCGCTTATGACCTGGCCTACATGTACTTCTACTCCGAACGCCCCGGCACACTGGCGCAACGCCGTTACCAGGACGATATCCCGGAAGAGGTCAAAAAAAGAAGGCTTGCTGAAGTGGTGGAACTGCACCGCAGGCAGTCAGAACAAAACATGAAAAACGATGTCGGCAAAACCTTCAAAGTGCTGATAGAAGGCACTTCCAAACGTTCCGAAGAACATCTGTTCGGCCGTAATGACCAGAACAAGGTGATCGTTTTCCCCCGCGAAAACTTTAAAAAAGGGGAATACGTTATGGTGAAGGTGGACAGTTGCACATCCGGTACACTTATAGGAACGGCAGTACAGTAGCCTACCCGCTGCTGCCTGCTCATTTTTGGACCATTAAACAATCGGGTTACCACTTATGGACATACAGGCTATCAAAAACAGGTTTGGCATTATCGGAAACAGTCCCGCATTGAACTACGCCCTGCAGGTGGCCGCACAGGTGGCCAATACAGACCTCACCGTACTGATCAACGGAGAGAGCGGCGTGGGTAAAGAAGTATTTTCCCAGATCATCCACGCGCTCAGCGCCCGTAAACATAATCCATTCATCGCTGTCAACTGCGGCGCCATCCCTGAAGGCACTATCGACTCCGAATTGTTCGGCCACGAAAAAGGCTCCTTTACCGGGGCGGTAGACAGCCGCAAAGGTTATTTTGAAACCGTGAACGGCGGCACCATCTTCCTCGATGAAATCGGGGAAATGCCACTGGGCACACAGGCACGCCTGCTCCGCGTACTGGAAACCGGCGAGTATATCCGCGTAGGCTCTTCCAAAGTACAGAAGACAGATGTGCGCGTGATCGCCGCCACCAACCGCGATCTGCTGGAACGCACGCAGCACGGTAAGTTCCGGGAAGACCTCTACTACCGGCTCAACACGGTGCCGATCCGCGTGCCCGCCCTGCGCGACCGCAAAGAGGACATTCCGCTGCTGTTCCGTAAATTCTCTGTCGATTTCTCCGAAAAATATAAAACCCCCTCCATCCAGCTGGATGAAGAAGCCCGTCAGGTGCTGGTCAACTATCCCTGGCGCGGTAACGTGCGTGAACTGAAAAATATCGCCGAACAGATCTCCGTGCTGTCGTCCGATAAGCAGGTCACCGCCAACGACCTGAAAAGGTTCCTCCCGGAAATACCGGAAGTCAACCGCCTTCCGATGCTGGCCGCGCCGCAGCAGCAGCCTGGCAGTGGCGGCGACTTTGCCAGCGAAAGGGACATCCTCTACAAACTCTTCTTCGACATGAAAAAAGATGTGACAGAGGTTAAAAAAATGTTCTTCGATATCCTGCAGAATCCCAATATGGCCCACGCCGCAGAATACCATCATCCGGAGAACCATGTATTGCACAGCTACCCGGCCGGCAACGACATGCCCGTGGTACCCTCTTCCGGCATCAGCAACGCCCAGCCCATCATCATCGCCGACAATAAAATCGATCATCACGAAGAAGTGGAAGAAACCCTTTCCATTGCCGACAAAGAGAAAGAACTGATCGTAAAAGCGCTGAAGAAACACAAAGGCAAACGTAAAGACGCCGCCCTGGACCTGGGTATTTCAGAAAGAACACTTTACCGCAAACTGAAAGAATATAACATTGCCGAATAAACGAATTTTCAGCAGCATGACCACTACCATCCGAACATTCATCGCTCTTGCCATGATAGCGCTTCTTGGCGGTTGCAGTGTACATTATTCCACCACCGGCGCCAGTATCGACAATGACGCCAAAACGGTGAACATCCGTTTTATTGAGAACAGGGCGCCGATCACCAACCCTACCCTCAGCCAGAAAATCACCCAGAAGCTGCGTGATAAGGTCACTTCACAGACCAGGCTGATTCAGGTAGGCGATAACGAGCCCCGCGCCGACTACGAATTCCGTGGCGCCATCACCGGTTATTCCTTCTCCAACGCCGCCGTTACCAACGTAGACCAGGCCGCCACCTCCCGTCTGAACGTGACCATCAATATCACCTTCATCAAACGGGTAGGCGACAAAAAAGGCTTTACCCAGTCCTTTACCCGTTCAGCCGACTTTAATGCCAACCAGCTGCCCTCTACCGTAGAAGGTCGCCTGCTGGATGAAAATATCATCCCCGGTATCGTAGACGATATTTTCAACAGGGCATTCGCTAACTGGTAATACTATTGGGTTATTTTTCTATTTTATTAATTTGATTATTGATTTACGGATTTTGGGATTTATTGATTTTGGGATTTACGGATTTTGGGATTTTATGCAAGATTTGATAAATATGATTTCCAACCCCCAAATCCCAAAATCCGTAAATCCCAAAATCCATAAATCAAATAACAAAATGGTCAAATAACCAAATAATAAAATTTACTACATTAGGACCATGATCGCAAACACTATCATCGCACACGTCTTTTTGCAGGCAAGCCTGCACCAGGTAGATGTGGCCGCCATGGAACAGCTGGTAGCGGAATATCCCTATTTTTCTGCTGCCCGGCTCCTGCTGGCCAGAAAAGTATATCACCAGCATGGCGACCTTCATGATCCCGCCATCAAAAAGGCGATGCTGTATAGCGGTCAACCACACCATTTTTATCATATCGTGACCCATGAACCGGTACTGGAAACCGTGGAAGATCGCATACCGCCGGCCATACCGGTCGACGCCCTTCCCGGCGACCTGCCTGTGGCCCCCGAAGCAGCTGTAACGGAAACACCGGAGCCCGCGCCGGCAGAAGCACCTGCGGATGTAACCGCAGCAGCGGAAAGCGCGCCCGAAGGACTTACGGAAATACCCGTAGTGGCCCCGGAGATGGCCTCCACACCGGAAGGATTGACTGAAATACCGGTGGCAGCACCAGCAGCCGAAGAATGGCCCGAAGCACCGGTGCCCGGGACTGAAAACGGAACAACTTCCCCGGAGCCGGAAGCGGCATTATCCGATATTCCCGAACCGGCTGACATGCTGGCAGCACCGGAAGTCAACCACATGCCTCATCCCGCAGCCACAGCGGAAGCTACAGAACAGACCACAGACACCGAAGACGAACGGCCGATTAAAATATTCCCATTGGAAATCAGATCAGGAGAAGAAATAACAGAAGAAACCGTCCTCACCTTCCAGCCACTATACACCGATGACTACTTCGCCTACAAACGGCTGAAAAATCCGGAAGACGCAGACGAGCTCAGCGTCCAGGGCGAAGCAGAAATGAAAAGCTTTACCTCCTGGCTGCGGCAGATAAAGGACAATTTCTCCGGCAGGACCAGCAAAGACTGGTACCACCAGCAACTGCACCGCATTTACGAAGAAGACGAGGAACCGGAAGTATCTGAAACCGTCGAGAAAATGGCGATGGAATCCATCACATTCAATAACGATATCGTGTCTGAAACACTGGCAGAAATCTGGGTACGCCAACACCAGTACCAACAAGCGATCAGGATATATCAAAAATTAAGTTTGCTTAATCCCGACAAAAACGCTTATTTTGCGCAGAAGATACAAGAACTAAAATCTTTAATAGATAAAAGCAAACATTAATATTTATGTTAATCATTTTTGGTATCCTGATCATATTAGCCTGTGTGTTGTTGGGCTTTTTCGTGCTGATCCAGAACCCTAAAGGAGGCGGCCTGTCCGGTTCTTTTGGCGGTATTGGCAATCAGGTGATCGGGGTGCGTCAGACTACTGACGTTTTGGAAAAAGGTACCTGGATCCTGGCGACTATCATTGCTGTACTCTGCCTGACAGCGCCGTTCTTTATCGGCAAAGCCGGTAAAGTATCCAATACCGCACCTACTGCCATCGAAAGAGCTGGCGGTGGTACACCAGCTCCGGCTCCTGCACCGGCCCAACTGCCTGGTACACAGCCGCAACAACCGGCGCCGCAGCAACCGGCACCGTCTACTCCGGGCAAATAATCATTTATTCCGAATAATATTTCATAAAACCTCGCCGTTAAAAGCGAGGTTTTTTTAATCACTACCCGCTACGAATGGCTAAGAAACGAAAACCTACCAACGTATGGCTTAAACGCAGCCTCGTCATCGCCGGCTGCCTCGCCGCAGGTGCCCTCGTATATTTCTCCTACCGGGTGTTCGGCCCCAATACCAAAGCTTTCGGTGACTCCAAATACTTCTATGTCCGCACCGGCAGCACCTATAACGATGTGCTCGACGGGCTGGAAGACCAGGGCATCATCCGCAACCGCAACAGTTTTAACTGGGTGGCCAAAGAGCTGGGCTATCCGTCCCGCGTAAAAGCCGGCCGGTACAAAATAGCCCATGGCATGAGTAACTTCGATATCGCGAAATTGCTCCGCTCCGGCAAACAATCACCGGTAGTGCTGGTGATCAATAAGCTGCGTACCAAACAGGACCTGATCAAAAAAGTCAGCAATAACCTCGAAGCCGATTCCAACGCGCTCCGCGCCCTGCTGTCTGACCAGGTATACCTCCGCCAGTTCAGTCTCGATACCAATACCGCCATGTGCGCTATTGTGCCCAATACGTACGAGTTCTACTGGAACACAAATGCAGAGACCGTCTTCAAAAAACTGGAAAAAGAAAGGGAAGAATTCTGGACCAGCGAGCGCCGGGAGAAAGCCAAAGCCCTGAACCTCACCCCCATACAGGTGACCATACTGGCGTCCATCGTAGAGGAAGAAAGCAACAAGCTGGATGAAAAACCCATTATTTCCAGCGTATACCTGAACCGCTTCCGTAAAGGCATGCGCCTGCAGGCCGACCCTACGGTTAAATTCGCGCTGCAGGACTTCGGCCTGAAGAGAATACGCGAAGGACATACGCAATTCGACTCTCCGTATAACACTTACCGTTATGAAGGTTTCCCGCCGGGCCCCATCTGTACGCCGTCAGAAAAAACATTAGACGCCGTGCTGAACACACCGGAAACAGATTATTTGTACTTTTGCGCAAGATCTGACTTCTCAGGCTACCATGCTTTTGCAGCCACCTACGCGGAACACCTGGTAAACGCCAGAAAATATCAGGCTGAACTTAACAAAAGAGGATATTGATATTTGGTTATTTGGATATTTAGATATTGCGGTTGCATGACCCGTTTCAATAAGCAATGACCCAATAACTAAATATCCAAATAATTAAATAATAAAATAACTAAATAGCAAAATCGCTTTGGTTTTTAAACCCGAAAACATCATCTTCCGTTCCCGTCCTTACCGCTGGCTGGTTGAGAGGAGCAAGACCCTTATCCTCCCTGGTTTTGAAGGACTACCGCTGTATGATGTACTGAAATATTTCGGGCAGGAAACCAAAGCAAGAGGACTGGGAGACAGGGCCCGGGCCATTTCCTTTAACTTCCTGCTGGCCATTCCGCCCTTTTTTATCTTCCTGTTTACCCTCGTTCCCTATGTGCCGGTAAAAAATATAGAACCTACGCTCTATGACCTTGCACAGGACCTGACACCGAACTATAACACTTATATGATCGTGCGGGAAATGATCCATGACTTCCTGTACACCCATCGCAACGGCCTGTTGTCCGTCGCTTTCCTGATGGGTTTCTTTTACTCTTCCAATGGCGTAATGGGTATCCTCCGCTCCTTTAGCAAGATAGAAGGCGCCGGCTTCCGCAAACGCAAATGGTGGCAAAACCGCCTGATCGCGCTGCAGTTGACACTGATACTGGTGGTACTGCTGCTGGTGACGGTAGCGCTGATCATCCTGCAGGGCGCCACCCTCCGCTGGCTGTTCAATCTCACCGGCGTGCAGAACGCACGGCTGCTCAGTCTCATCGATGTGGCCCGCTGGGTGTTTATCGTGATGCTGTTCTACTCGGTCAACTCTGTGTTGTACCGTATCGGCGCCGCCACCACAAAAAAGTGGAAATTCATTACCGCCGGCGCCACCGTGAGCACCGTCTTTATGATACTGGTCACTATCGGTTTTTCCTGGTTTGTAAACAACTTCGGCAATTACAACAAAATCTACGGCTCCATCGGCACCATCCTGATCCTCATGCTGTGGGTGTTCTTCAATTCATTCATCCTGCTGGTGGGCTTTGAGCTTAATGCCAGTATCCGCGCGCTGAGCGATGCGCGGCAGGAGCATACGCACGAACAGGAAAAAGCGGCCAACAGCCCGCTGCTCCGCTAAACCGGCGCACGAACTGCCGCCTGGTGGCAGCTAAATCACACCCTCTTTCGGCTTCCGCACCATAGCTCCTCCGACAGTCGTTCCCTATCGCCCAGACATCTTCCGGAAATTTTTATTTTAACTTTTTTTACCATATCTTTCTTATAATTTCCTGTCAACTGCCAGGGAAATAACTGTCGCGTTGATTATATTTATACTGGACACGAAATTCTCATGATATGATGAAGTCCGCTCTCTACCTTGCCTGTGCCTTCGCTTTGACTTCAGCCTGTCCGGCTGGCGAAATTCCACTTGATCCCGGCGCTCCCCTTCCCAAACCAGACATGAAATGGATGGATGTTTCAGGAAAAGAAATTTCCCTGAACGGTGCAAAAGGCAGCAACGGGCTGCTGGTTGTTTTTGGCAGCAATCAATGCCCTTATATGGTCCGTAACCAGGACCGGCTGCGCAGCATCTGCGCGTTAGCGCATAAAAACAATATCGGTGTGGTGATGGTCAATTCCAATGAGGCCAATCGTGCGGACGGGGATTCGTTTTCGGCCATGAAAGCCTATGCCGCGCAGCATAGTTTCCAGTATTATTATATTCTCGATAAAAATGCGGAACTGGCCGACGCCTTTGACGCCAACCATACGCCGGAATGTTACCTGTTTGACAAAAAGAGCCGCCTTGTGTATAAAGGCGCTATCGATGACAGCCCGGGGAATGCCGAGGCCGTAAAAACGCGCCATCTGCAAAACGCCATAACAGAACTGGTGGCCGGGAAACCCGTTACCACCAGTACTTCCAGCACGCTGGGCTGTAATATTAAAAGAAACCGCTGATTATTGTCCAACGAGGAACACAGCGTTGCTGAACATCAGTTTACCATTTTCCCAGAAGCTTCTGAACAGCGGATTATCGGCGAGGATCACCACAGATCCGTTGCCTATTTCCTTTACACCGAACAGCAGACCGTCTTTCAGTCGGTTACGGGTATCGGCGCCCACGAAGCCGCTGAGGTAATTATCTTTCTTTAACACGCCAACGTTCCAGCCGTTGTTATCAATAAACTCGTACAACCGGCTATCCTGTTTAAGCGTGTAGTAAGTGCCGGGATAACCAAAGGCCAGCGGGTGCGTAGTGTCCAGCTGTACTTTAAAGATAGCGCCCGGGATGAACTGCCGTACGCTTTCTCTTTCCCGGTTGGCATAAGGTTTCAGCACATCATAGGGAGATTCGTCTGACAGTTTATCCTTGTCTGTCGCCACTTCTTCTTTTTCCTTTTTCTCCCTGATACCCCAATCGGCCCCTGCGATCTGTGCGGCGGCGCTTTCCAGCGCAATCAGTTTACCGCCCTTGCTCACCCACTCTTTCAGCCGTTCGGTCGCCGCTTTCTCTGTAAATGCTTTATAGTCGCCATCCGGCAGGATCAGCACATCCGTCTGGTCCCAGTTCACGCCGCCCATATTTCGTTCATTCACGACCGTTACCGGGTAGCCCAGCTGCTGTTCGAAGAAATGCCATACTTCGCCCACGCCGAGGGAAGAAACGCCGTCGCCCGTCAGCAGTACCACTTTCGGCGCTTTTATATAACGTATTTTATCAGAGCCGAAATCAGTGCCTTTCTCTACAAAACCGGTTGCTACTGCGTCCAGCGTGATCTTGTATTTATCTGCCTGCGACGTAACATATGTATCGAAGGAGGCGCCGTTGCTGTTATTGCCGGTACGGGTAATCACCAGCGTGCCTGCGGGAAATGTTTTACCTGCTGACGTGAAGGCCGCTTCCGTGAAGCGTACTTTCATACCGCGTTTGAGCAGCGCAGCAAGGAACTTCACATCCCGGAGGCTGTTCCACTGCGCCAGGTAAGCGTAGGGATGTTGTGCCGCCAGGGCCGTATTGGCCGGCGCGGCCGGTGCATCAGCGGACGGTGTCAGCGGTTGTTTCACGGCATAAGAGGTAAGGCCGTACACATAAGGCAATGCCCATGCGGTAATATCATATGTCACCGAATCGGTGAGACGTGAAGTAGGTTCAAACAGCACACGCAACATATTGGAGCGGGGCTGGTAGGCGTTGATCACGATGTCTTCCCTGGTGACAGAGAAAGCTTCGGTTTTGCCCGTAAAGTAGTTAAACCCGCTGGCGTTGCCGGCATTGGCGCCGTAGCCGAAAGCGATGTTGTTTCTGCGCAGCAGGTCAGCCAGCGCATTCAGTTTCTCAGGATTGCCGCCGGATTTGATCACATAGGATTTAAATCCGCCCTGCGGGTCTTTCTTCGCGGTTTCAAAATACTGCACATACTCTTTCAGGATGCGGTCCGCCTGTTGGGAGGCTACTTCTATGGTGGACAAGCCGGTTGTAAAGTGATGTGCGATACGGTCTGTTAAGGTGAGGGTATCGCCGTCCCTTTTCAGTACCGCTACGCCGGCACGGCCACTGCCGCCCTGCTCGTAGGTCATACCGATAGCGCCGTTATACATGGGATAGGTATCACCGTAGCTGGGATAGAACAGGTCGAAGCGTTCTTTGGTAAAATAGAGCCATCCTTCCTGGTCGAAATATTTAGCGTTGTTTTTACCGATCATCACCTGGACTTCGCGCTGCCAGGGGGTGATGGCGTCGTGGAAGGGTTCCGCCGCCGGCGCAAAATAGTAGGGCGCCTCGATTTCCTGCTCATGGAAATCCACATGCAGCTGCGGCATCCATTGGTTATAGCGGGTTACCCGCTGTTGTGATTCCTTCTGCGTTTGCCAGGCCCAGTCGCGGTTCAGGTCAAAGTAGTAGTGGTTGGGCCTTCCGCCGGGCCATGGTTCGTTGTGCTCGCGGGAGTAACGGTGTACGTCCGGTTGCAGGCTGCGCACGGAGTTATAGAAATTGACATACCGCTCACGCCCGTCAGGGTTGAGGCAGGGGTCTATTACGACAACAGTATTCTGCAGCCACTGCTGCGTTTGTGCATTACCGTTATTCACCAGTTCATAGAGTGTTTTCATGGCAGCTTCAGTGGAAACGGCCTCGTTGCCATGCACGTTATAGCTAAGCCATACGATCACCGGCTGGTCGGCAGACTGTCCGCCTTTAGCCATGGACATATCGAGGCTTTTCTGCCGGATGTCGTCCAGCCGGCTGAAATTGGCGGGAGAAGCGATGGTCGCGGTAATGAGCGGACGGCCTTCATACGTGGTGCCGTACTGTTCCACTTTCACGTTTTTAGCGGTAGCGGCCACCTGTCTGAAATAGTCAAGTACGCGGTAATGCGGGGTAAACTGGCTTCCCAGCGGGTAGCCCAAAAACTGGTCAGGAGTAGGGATCTGGGCCATGGCGGTCGTAAAGCCAAGCAGCAGCAGTGCCAGAAGTAAGTGTTGGCGCATAGCAACAAATAGTTTGATACCGTAAGATAGGGATTGTTTTGTTAATTTACACGCAAACAGAAGTATCATGCGTCTCCTGATCATATGGGGCCTGGCACTGGGCAGTATCTGTACTGCCGGCGCCCAGACACAGCCCCAACAGCAATGGCCTTACGACTACCAGGTTGAAAAGAACATCACCGTCTCTCACAGCGCTGTGGTTTCGGCCCATCCGCTGGCCAGCATCGCAGGCAGGCTTATATTACAGGAAGGCGGCAACGCCGTAGACGCAGCCATCGCCACGCAGCTGGCGCTGGCCGTAGTATATCCCGGCGCCGGCAACCTGGGCGGCGGCGGTTTTATGGTGGCCCGGCTGGCCAACGGTCAACAGATAGCGCTGGACTACCGGGAGACGGCGCCCGCCAAAGCCCATCGGGATATGTACCTCGACAGCGCCGGCAATCCCGTCACCACACGGAGCCTCGACGGCCACCTGGCGGCCGGTGTCCCCGGCACTGTAGCAGGCCTCTTCGCCTCCATGAAATATGCGAAGCTGCCTTTCTCCCGGCTCATAGGTCCGGCTATCCTGCTGGCTGAAAAAGGATTCGTGATCACCGCCTCCGAAGCGGCCAACCTCAACGCTTACAAGGCCGACTTCCAGCGGCTTAACACTGCGCCCACCGCATTTGTAAAAGACCAGCCCTGGAAAGCAGGCGATACCCTGGTACAGAAAGACCTCGCTCATACGCTCAGGCTTATACGAAAAAAAGGCGCCGCCGGCTTCTACCAGGGAGAAACAGCCGCCAATATTGTAGCGGAAATGAAACGCGGCAAAGGCATCATGACCCTCGCCGACCTGAAAAATTACAAAGTACGCGAAAGAAAAGCCCTGGCTTTTAACTATAAAGGCTATACGATTGTGACCATGCCGCTGCCCTCCAGCGGCGGCATATGCCTGCAACAGATGATGGGTATGATGGAAAACTACCCGGTGGCGGAATGGGGTTTCCATTCTCCCCGGGCCGTACAGCTGATGGTAGAAGTGGAAAGAAGGGCCTATGCCGACCGTGCAGAGTTCCTCGGCGACCCCGATTTTGTGAAAGTACCGGTAGCCCGGCTCACCGGTAAAAAATACCTTGCCGCCCGCATGGCAGATTTTGTACCCGGTAAAGCGGGCAGCAGCGAAGCCACCAAAGCCGGCACCTTCCCCGAAAGCGAAGAAACCACGCACCTGAGCATCATCGACGATAAAGGCAACGCAGTCGCCGTAACGACCACGCTCAACGGCCACTACGGCAGCCGCACCGTGGTAGGTAAAGCCGGTTTCCTGCTCAACAACGAGATGGACGACTTCAGCGTAAAGCCCGGCGTACCCAATATGTACGGCCTCGTAGGCACCGAAGCCAACGCCATCGCTCCCGGCAAACGCATGCTCAGCTCCATGACGCCGACCATCGTATTACAGGGAAAACAACCGCTTTACAGTCTTGGTACTCCCGGTGGCTCTACCATCATCACTTCTGTCTTCCAGATGCTGATGAACACACTGGAATTTGGCCTCTCTCCGGCCGATGCCATCAACAAACCGAAATTCCACCATCAGTGGCTGCCCGACGAGATAGCCGTGGAAAAAGACTTCCCGGAAACAGTCATCACCGCGCTGCAGGAAATGGGGTATAAAGTAGTGAAACGCGGCCCCATAGGCCGCTCTGAAATTATTAAACGGACGCCCGGTACCTTCGTTCTCGACGCCGCTGGCGATAAACGTGGCGACGACAGCGCGGCGGGTTACTGATTTACGGATTTTTTGATGCAGGGATTTAGGGATTTTTTCGAGTATGAAAAACCGGCGCCATCACACCTCATCCCCAAAATCAAAAAATCAAAAAATCGAAAATCAAAAAATTTAAATATGCAACTCTATTTAGACAGCGCCCTGCAAAGATTCCGCAGCTATTATGATATGGGCACCAAAACCATCGAGCGGCTGGATACGGCGCAGCTGCACTGGCAACCACAGGGAGAGCCCAACAGCATCGCCATGATCGTTAAACATCTCCGCGGCAATATGCTGTCCCGCTGGACCGACTTTCTCACCACCGACGGCGAAAAACCCGACCGGCAGCGGGATGAAGAATTTGAAGAAGACCAGGCCACCAAAGATACCGTGCTGCAACGCTGGCATGAAGGGTGGGACTGCCTGCTGAAAGCCGTCGGCAGCCTGACGCCGGAAGACCTGGAGAAAACCGTGTACATCCGCGCAGAAGCTCATTCCGTGCTCGATGCCATCAACCGGCAAATGACTCATGTGCCCTACCACGTCGGACAAATGGTATATATCGGTAAAATGATCCTTGGCGACCACTGGCAGAGCCTTTCTATTCCCAAAGGCCAGTCTGCAGCTTTCAACAGGGAAAAATTCGGGAACAAATAAGTTATGAAACTACGTACTATCTTTACCGTTATCCTGCCCGCAGCCGCTTTGCTGGCCTGCAATACCAGCAAAACGGACAAGCTGCTGAAGCACAAGAAATGGCGGGTATACGATGTGAAAGTGCCCAAAGGTGATCCGTACAACAATACCCAGATCATCCAGGCCAAAGACCTGAAAGACGGCTACTACAGCGACGTGTACTACCAGTTCCTCGACAACGACGTATTTGTGGCCACCATTGCCGGCAAGCCTGATTCAGGCAAATACTTCCTGCTCAGCAACGGCAAGGTAATCTCCGTCACCGCTTCCAACGGTTCCCGCACCACGGAAAACCTGGTCACCGTGGAACTGCTGGACGAGGACCACTTTGATATGAAAGTAACCTCCGGCGACTACCATTTTATTCTGCGTACCCGAAAAGAATAGCCACCTATGCTTCTACACACCGATATTACACCGGGAAGGACCGCTACTGTCGATGGTCGCAGCTGCCTGTTCTTCTCCGGCTTTTCCTATCTCGGTTTACATCAGCAGCCTGCTTTTAAGACAGCTTTCTGTGAAGGCGTCCAGCGCTATGGGACACTCTTCCCCTCTTCCCGGGCCGGCAACGTCCGGTTGCCGCTCTTCGAAGAAATGGAGCATGCCCTGTGCGCCCACCTGGAACAACAGGCGGCCGTAGTGCTCTCCTCCGGCTACATGGCGGCACAGGCAGCCGCGCATTATGCCGCCACCCGCGGCCAGCTCTGTTATGCCCCGGGCGCCCACCCGGCATTATGGCTGGGCAATCCGCTGCTGCCGGCAGGCAGCAGGGCACAGTGGGAACAGGATACCGTGGCCCGGGTGAACAGCCAGCCGGACCATCATTATGTGATTGTGACAGACACGTTGAATCCTATCACCGGGGAAGTATATTCCTTTGACTGGCTCCGCCTGCTGCAGCGCAAAGTGCTGGTGCTGGCAGACGATTCGCACGGCATTGGCATACTCGGCCCGCGCGGCCAGGGCAGCATTCACCTGTTGCCAGGCACCGACCAGGTACGTTATCTCCTCACCGCATCACTGGCCAAGGCTTATAGCGTAGAAGGCGGCATGGTAGCCGGTCATGCAGCGGATATCGCCGCATTGAAAAAGAACGGGTTCTTTACCGGCAGCACTCCCATGATGCCGGCCGGCGCACATGCCTGGCTGCAATCTGCCGACCTCGTCCGGCAGCAACGGATGTTACTGCAGCAGAATGTCGCCTACTTTCTGCACCTGTCGGCCCACTCCGCCATTCATAACCCACATGCGCTGCCGGTGTTTATCCTGCCGCAGCCGGCAGAAAAACAACCGTTGGTAAACTATCTCGCTGAGCGGGATGTTATTATTTCCAGTTTCCCTTACCCGTTTCCCCACAGCCAACCGGTAAACAGGGCCATCATATCTGCATTGCATACCCAGCAGGATATACTGACCCTTTACCAGTTCCTGAAAGAATATGGTTATTAACAATAAAAACTACCAGCTGATGTTACGCCTTATGAAAAGCTCCGCCCTCCTGTTAACCGTGCTGCTCCTGCAGCTTTCCGGCCATGCGCAGGGCAAATCCCTGTTATGGAAGGTAACCGGTAAAGATCTCAACGCCCCCTCCTACCTTTTTGGCACCATGCACCTCGTCTGTAAAAACGAGCTGTCATTTTCCCCTGCCGTCACCAGCGCGCTGCAGGGCGCCCAAACCATGTGTATGGAAATAGACCTTATGAACGAAAACAAAGAGAAAATGCAGTCACTGATATACAACCAGGATGACAGCTATTCCCTGCGGCAATTGTTCGATTCAGGCCAGTACCGGATGGTAGACCGATTCTTTCAGGACACGATGCACTTTGGCCTGGCCCCCCTGGATAAAGCCAAGCCTTTTATGCTCACGACCCTGCTGATGATGAAGCAGGTGCCCTGCCCCAGCCAGGATATCGCTGCTCCCGACAGGGAACTGGCAGCTATGGCCACCAACAGGAAGATCCCTATTGCCACGCTGGAAACCGTGGAGTCCCAGATGGCCCTCTTTGACAGTATCCCCGATAAAGCGGAAGCGGAGATGATCGTGCGGATGGTAAAGGATATACAACGCAACGATAACGAAACCCGTGTAATGATGGACTTCTGGAAACAACAGGACCTCGACAAACTGTATAAGATGGTGATACAGGCTCCTGATCTCAAAAATTACCAGGACCTGATGCTCTTTCGCCGTAATGCCGCATGGGTACCGCAACTCAAACAGCTGATGTCCCGGGGACCGGTGTTTGTTGCCGTAGGTGCCGCACATCTGGCAGGCGACAAAGGATTGATCGCCCTGTTAAGGAAAGAAGGTTACAAAGTGGAGGCAGTCCGATAACATTTAGGGATTTTGTGATTTACGATTTTTTGATTTACGATTTTTTGATTGAATGGTCCGCCCAAGCTCTCCTTTAAATCCCTAAATCGCAAATCAAAAAATCCCTAAATAACCCCTATTTTTGCCGGATAAACTTTTGCTGCCTGAAAAAAGTTCGGAAAATACTAACTATCATTTTACTGTGTTTGTTAGGCCTGATCATTCTGGTGGGAGTATTAGTCAATATACCCGCTGTCCAGAACCTGTTGGTGAGGGAGGTGACATCGCGTTTGTCCGATCAGCTCCACACACGGGTCGAAATAAACCGCGTCACGTTACGGCTGTTCAACAGTATGCAGCTGGAGGGAGCACTCATCGAGGATCAGCGCAAAGACACCCTCCTGTACGCGGGCAAGTTGCAGGTGCGCATTACTGACTGGTTCTTTTTTCAGGATAAACCCGTTATCAAATTCGTTGGACTGGAAGATGCGCAGGTAAACCTGCTGCGGCCACGCAATGATTCTGTCTGGAATTACCACTTCCTCGAAGAAGCTTTTTCCGGCCCGCCCCGTTCCAAACCTCAAACCCCTTCCAAAGGCATCTCCCTCGACCTCAAAAAAATAGATCTCCGCAATATCCGTATCAATCAGATTGACGCCTGGGTAGGCGAAGACATGCGCGGCTACGCCAAACGCATTTTTCTCGATGCTAAAAACCTCGATCTGCAGAGGCATAACATCGATATCCAGGAGCTGTTTCTCGACAACCCTTACTTTATTATCAGCAGCTACTCTTCCTCGCCGCTGCGGCATAAGCGGCCGCAGCTCACAGGCAACCCGGTCCCGGACAGCACTGCCTCCGGCGAACTTCGCTGGAATTATGGCAACTGGAAATTGCTGCTGAAAGAACTGCATATCCGCAATGGTATGCTGGGCGTGGACATGCCCGATGACAGCACCAAAGTGGAGCCGGGCTACTTTGCCCCCAACCATATCCGCTTCGGGGAGATCAACCTGTCCCTCACCAATACCAGCCTGGTAAAGGACAGTATCATCGGCGACCTGACGCTCAGCACCAAAGAACGTTCAGGCTTTGAAGTGAAAAAACTCACCAGCCGTTTTAAAATGTCTCCCGTGGAAATGGAGTTCTCCCGGCTGGACCTGCAAACGAACCGCAGTCATATCGGTGACTACTTTACCATGCAGTACTCCGATATCAGCGACATGAACGACTATGTGAACAATGTGTTCATGCAGGCGCGGTTTAAGGATTGCAGGCTATCATCCGACGATATCGCCTTTTTTGCGCCACCCCTTTCCACCTGGAAAAAAGAAATAACCCTCACCGGTAAAGCCCGTGGCCCCGTGAGCAACCTGAAAGCATCCGAGATAGAACTGGAAGCCGGATCCACCACCCGTCTCAAAGGCAGTATCGAGATGCGCGGCCTGCCGGATATTTACGAGACCTTTATCGATTTTCATACAGAAGAACTGGTCACCACCGGTGCGGATGTTATGCAGATCATGCCAATCGTCAAAGACGTGAAAGCCATCCGCATGGACAAGCTGACCTCCATCCGTTTTCAGGGAAGTTATACCGGCTTTATCAATGACTTTGTGGCCTATGGCCAGTTTCAGACCAACCTGGGCAAACTCAGCTCCGACCTTAACTTCAAAACCAGCCGCGACGTACCCGTTTACTCCGGAAGCCTCACCACCACCGGCTTTGATGTAGGCACGCTCTTCGACAACAGTAACCTGTCTACCCTCACGCTCAACGCCAAAGTAGACGGCGCCGGTTTTAACTTCAAGACACTGAAAGCCAGCGTAGACGCCGACGTGCAGGAAATCAGCCTGTTCGGTTACACGTACCGTAATATCAAAACCAATGGCACCATGAGCCGCAAGTTCTTCAATGGCTCCCTGGCGTCCAAAGATCCCAACCTGGATATGGATTTTGCCGGCACCATTGATTTCAACGAGGCGCTGCCGGTATTCAATTTCCATTCAGACCTCCGCAGGGCGGACCTGAAAGCGTTGCATATCGTGGAAGATTCCGTTACCCTGCAGGCCAAGCTGGACCTGAACTTTGCCGGTAATAACATCGACAACTTCGATGGTACCGCCCGTATGCATGAAGTGTCTGTATATAAAGACGGTAAGCGGCTGGAGTTCGATTCCCTCCGCGTAGCCACCCATATGCAGGACAACCAGAAGGTGCTGAGCCTGAACGGCAGCGAGGTAAGCGGTTATGTCAAGGGCTCTTACAAGCTGATGGAGCTGCCGGACGCTTTCCAACTGTTGTTGTACAAATACTATCCCAGCTACTTCCTTGCGCCAACGCGGGCAGACATACAGGAAAATTTCACCTTCGCTTTCCAGTTCGGTGAAGTGGAGAAGCTGCTGAAAGGCTTTACCAATAAATTTACCGGCTTCGACAACTCGTCTGTGCAGGGCGGTCTTAATACCATGAATGGCGGCAACCTGTCGCTCAACATCAACGTCCCGGAAGCCGGTTATCTCGGGTACCGGGTACAGGAGCTGCAGGTAAAAGGAGAAGGTAATTTCAACAAAGTCAATATCAGCACCAGCATCGCCAGGGTATTGTCCGGCAACAACACTGTCCTGCAAAACCCGCTGATACTGGCCAGCTCCGGCAACGACACCTCTTATCTCAAAGTAGACCTGCAGGCGCAGGACACCTCTTCGCTGGATGGTTTCTATGCGCGCGTGGTGACCGTTCACCAGGGCGTGAAAGTCAATTTCCTCAACAGCGCCTTTACCGTCAACGAGCGGCAATGGAATGTAACACCGGGCAATGAAATATTCTGGAGCAAGGATTTTCTTACCGTGCATAATCTGCGGGTTACCCGCAACGATCAGAGCATCACGGTGGAGACCAATGAATTCAACCCGGACGAATCGCGGTTTATCGTGACGCTGAAAAACCTGAACCTGCCGGATGTGATTCCTTCCCAGCTGATCACCACCCGTATTGAAGGTATTACCGACGGGACTATTCATATCACCGATCCAACGCAGGACCTGGATGTAACCGCTGCGCTGCGTACCCGGGAGCTGCGGATAGACAACGATTCCATCGGCATGCTGAATATAGACGGTACTTATCTGCATCGCACCGGCACCGCCACTTTCCTGGTGAAATCCGACAACGAGGGCAAGAACTTCCAGGCGCAGGGTAAAATCGGTCTTTCCGCCACCAACAAGGATATCGACGCTGCCGTGGATTTCAATACCATGTCCATCAACCTGCTGAGCAAATACCTCGCAGGGTATGTTTCCGATTTAACCGGCGCCGTGACAGGCAAGGTGAATATAACCGGTACTACGGACCTGCCTTCCATGCGCGGCAGCCTCCGGCTGGACACCGTTGGCGTGACGGTGGACTACCTTGGCACGCGTTATAAAATACCGCAGCTCAATGTCAATATTGATGATAACCTGATAGAATTCGGCAATTTCGCCGTTATTGATAAATATGGCACCAAAGGCAACGCCAGCGGGTATATCAGCCATGATCACTTCAACAAACTGAATTTCGACTTTGATGTCACCGGCCGCAATTTCCTGTTCCTTAACACCACGTCCGCCAGCAGCGACCTGTTTTACGGGGATGTACTGGCAGATGGCAAGGTTTATTTCTCCGGCCCCCTCAACGATATGCAGATGCATATCCTGGCGCGGCCGCTGAAGGGCACACATTTTTATCTGCCGATGTCTGACAGTAAAGACATTGGCAAATACGATTATATCATCTTCAAAAGCTATGGTACAGAGATCAAGGAGAACAAGCGGAAGAAAGACAATACCAAACTGACGGTGAAGCTGGACATCGCCGCCAATCCGGATGCCCAGATAGATGTGATCCTTGACGCTACCACCGGGGATATCATCTCCGCCAACGGCAGCGGTAACCTGCAGATCATTGCCAATACAGAAGGGGATTTCAGTATGTTCGGCAACTACGAGATCAACAACGGGTCTTACAATTTCACGTTCCAGCGCCTGACCAGCTGGAAGTTTGACATAGAAAAGAACAGTACCATCACCTGGAATGGCGATCCACAGGAGGCCAAGGTGAATATCACCGCCAAGTATTCGTTGCCCAAAGTGAGCCTGTATAACCTGCTGGGGCAGGCTGCCACCGTCAGCTCCAACGACAAGCTGGCTACCCGTACCGAGCGGGTGGACGTGCTGATCAACCTGCGCGGGGCGCTGATGAAACCGGACATCTCTTATACCATTGAGCTGCCGGACGTGGGCAGCCTTTCCTACGAGAGTGGTGTAGCTGCCAAGCTGAAGGAGATCAACAACGACCAGAACAAAGCGTTGCTGCAGATGTACGGGCTGTTGCTGTTCAACCAGTTCCTGCCGGACGATGCCACCACCAATGCCGCCGCCAACGTGGGTATTACCGGTAAAAACAGCGTGGGACAGGCCTTGTCCGCCCAGGCTTCCGCTATCCTCAACAATATTACCGGCGCACTGCTCAAAGGCAGCGGTATCGGTGTCAATGTGAACTACCGCGCATATAACGTAGGCGGGCCTGGCGGCACTGCCGATAACAGTTCCGTAGACCGTAACCAGGTGAGCGCCGGTATTACCAGTACCCTGTTCAACAACCGTTTCCGGTTGTATGCCGGTGGCGACTACGACTGGGGCAAGTCATCCACCTCCGCCAACGCCAACCGTTTTGCCGGCGACTTCCGGATCGAGTATCTGCTGACGCCGGACGGCCGTTTCCGTATCAACGCCTTCAGTAAATCGGATTACGACGTATATAACCTCAACAACCGTACGAAATCCGGGGTGGGCATTTCCTACATCCGTGAGTTCAACCGTCTCGGGGAGCTGTTCAATAATCAGCGCCGCAGCCGTACCCCGCTCATGGATTCACTCCGCAAGGCCGCTGCGCTGAAGCCGAAGGAAGATTCCACCGAAAAGAAATAATCCGGGCTGAAGTTCCGGGGCAAAAAAAATCCCGGAGCGGCCTGCTCCGGGATCAGTGTTTATCTATATAATATTATATCAGCCTTTCAGGATTTCGTGGCCCAGTTTGTCCCTTTTAGTCCGCAGGTAATTTTCATTGTACGGGTTGGGATGTATTTCGATGGGTACGTTTTCGATCACCTCGAGGCCGTAACCGCTGAGGCCGGCGCGTTTGCGCGGGTTGTTGGTGATGAGGCGGAGTTTGGTGATGTTCAGGTGCCGCAGGATCTGGGCGCCGACGCCGTAGTCGCGTTCATCCATTTTAAAGCCAAGTTCCAGGTTGGCTTCGACGGTGTCGAGGCCTTCTTCCTGCAGTTTATAGGCTTTGAGTTTGTTCATGAGACCGATACCGCGGCCTTCCTGGTTCATATAGAGAATGAGGCCTTTGCCTTCTTTTTCCACCATTTGCATGGCAGCGTGCAGCTGTTCGCCACAGTCGCAGCGCAGGGAATGGAGGATATCTCCGGTGACGCAGGATGAGTGTACGCGTACGAGTACCGGTTCATCTTTGGTCCAGTCGCCTTTTTTGAGCGCCATGTGTATTTCGCCGGAATTCAGCTGTTTGAAGGCGATCAGTTCGAAGTTGCCGTATTTGGTAGGCATTTGCACCCTTACACCTTCTTCGATCAGTGTTTCGGTGCTGAGCATGTAGGAGATGAGGTCCTGGATGGAGATCAGTTTGAGGTCGAATTTGTCGGCTATTTCCCGCAGTTGTGGGAGGCGGGCCATGGAGCCGTCTTCGTTCATGATTTCTACCAATACGCCTGCGGGCTCAAAGCCTGCCAGTCGTGCCAGGTCTATCGTTGCTTCTGTGTGGCCAGCCCGGCGCAGGACTCCGCCGGTTTTGGCTTTTAAGGGGAAGATGTGCCCGGGCTTGCCGAGTTCTTCCGGTCTGATATTAGGATCGATCAGCGCTTGTACTGTTTTGGCTCTGTCGTGTGCGGAGATGCCGGTAGTGCAGCCGTGGCCGCGCAGGTCTACCGATACGGTGAAAGGTGTCTGATGCAGGGCGGTATTGTCTCTCACCATCAGTTCCAGTCCCAGTTCTTCGCAGCGTTCTTCTGCCAGGGGAGCGCAGATCAGGCCACGGCCGTGTGTGCTCATAAAGTTGATGATCTCCGGCGTAACATTACGCGCTGCGGTGATAAAGTCACCTTCATTCTCGCGGTCCTCATCATCTACTACGATTACCAGTTTGCCGTTCTTGATATCTTCTATTGCTGCTGCTATTGTATCTAACATATATTATCCCTCCGGGTCAATGTTGAATGACCGCAAAGTTACGACTTAAACACGGGAAATGGGCAAGGAAACATTCTGTCCGGAAACCGCAAAATTGACTGGCGATTTGATAATTATACAATCAACTTTTAACAAATAAGAAATTAGTGAAATAAGTTTGGCGCGTAACAACTTAATATCCAATAAAGTTCAGTCTGGACAACGATTTTATGCATTAGTAAATAGGTCGATTTGAGGATTCATAATTTTTTTAGAAATTCCTGAACAAACATCCTGCAAATGCGAATTAACCTGTTAAGATATCAAAAAATTTTATCGAGGTTTACAGGATCTTTCACGACTTAACAATTTGTTAATTCCGCGTTAAAATTTTCCCAAACTTTTTTGGCACCTTTGCGCCATGAAACAAACTTCTCTGATCATGGGATTTAAAAAATTACTCTTTACCTTATCCTTATTACTTACAACGATCTTTACCTATGCACAGGTTACGACCTCTGGTATGAACGGTAAGGTGACCGGTACAGACAATGTTGGTTTACCCGGTGCAACAGTAGTTGCCATTCACCTTCCTTCCGGTACCAAGTATGGTACAACAACCGATGCCGAAGGTTTCTACCGTTTGCCAAACATGAACGTAGGAGGCCCGTACAAGGTAACCATTTCCTACATTGGCTTCAACGAATTTTCCCAGGACAACATCTCGCTCGCGCTGGGCCAGACGTTTAAACTGAACGCTAAACTGGCTGACAAAAGCCGGGAAATCAAACAAGTAGAAGTGGTTGCACAGCGTAACAACGCCTTTGATCCAAACCGTAAAGGTGCCCAGACAGTGATCAGCCGCTCCCAGATTGAAGCCCTGCCTACCGTTGGCCGTAACTATACGGACTTTGCCCGTTTAACACCTCAGGCAAGGCTGACCAAAGACGGTAACGGAAACAACGGTATCTCTATTGCCGGTACCAACAGCCGTTACAATGCTATCTTCGTAGACGGCGCCGTACAAAACGACGTGTTTGGTCTGTCCGACAATGGTGCTAACGGTGGCCAGATTGGTATTTCCCCTTTCAGTGTGGACATTATCGATCAGATCAACATCAACGTTTCTCCGTTCGACGTAAAGCAAGGTGGTTTTGCCGGCGGTTCCATCAATGCTGTGACCCGCAGCGGTACCAATAACATAGAAGGTTCTGCTTACTACTTCTTCCGTAACCAGGACCTCGCTGGTAAAAGACCTACAGACACCAAAGGTGCTGACCGTCCAAAGCTGCCGGACTTCACCTCCCAGACTTACGGTCTGCGTATCGGTGGCCCGATCATTAAAAATAAACTGTTCTACTTCGTAAACGCAGAATTCCAGAAAGACGAAACACCGCAGAACTTCGGTTACGATACTTATGCTGCCAGCCTGAAAGCTAATGCCGCCAGCCGTGACCAGCTGGACGCTATCAGCGGCAAACTGATGAAAATGGGTTATGATCCCGGAGGATATGAAAGCAACATCCGGAAACTGGACGGTACTAAACTGTTCGTTCGCCTGGACTGGAACATCAACAGTGTTCACAAATTCACCATCCGCCATCAGTACAACAGAGGTGTAAGCACCAGCCCTGCTGTATCTAACCAGCGTAATATCTTTTACGCCAACAGAGGCGTTTACTTCCCTTCTACGACCAATGCTACTACCGCCGAGCTGAAAAGCATGTTCGGTAACAGAGCCTCCAACTCATTGCTGATCGGTGTAAACCGTGTACGTGACGATCGTGGCGTGATGGGTAACCCTTTCCCTAACGTCTTCATCACCAAAGAATCTATCGGTTTTGGTTCTGAAGCATTCTCCGCAGCTAACCTGCTGCAACAGGATGTGATCACCCTGACTGACAACTTTGAGTTGTACAAAGGCAAACACACCATCACTATTGGTACCAGCAACGAATACTACAATCTGAACAACGTATTCATCAGAAATAACTTCGGCGCCTATACTTACGCCAACGTGAACGATTTTCTGAACGATAAATCCCCTATCCGTTTCCAGCGTACTTTCTCTGCTGTTGACAACGGTATCGGCGACGACACCAAAGCTGCTGCTAAATTAAAAGCCATGCAGCTCGGCTTATATGTTCAGGACGATTACCAGATCAGCGACAACTTCAAACTGTCTTATGGTCTGCGTGCCGACCTGCCTATCTTCCTCGATAAACCTCGTGAAAATGCCGGTTTCAACGAAAACGTACTGCCTAAACTGGAAGCTGCCGGCTGGGATCTGAACGGTGCCAGAACCGGTGTAAAACCTGACAGCAAAATCCTCCTCTCTCCCCGTATCGCCTTTAACTGGGACGTTACCGGTGACCAGAGGACCCAGATCCGCGGTGGCGCCGGTATCTTTACCAGCCGCATTCCGTTTGTATGGGTTGGTGGCATTTACAACAATAATGGTGTGACCCTCGGTGAAATGGACGTAAAATACGATCCTACCAAACCAACCGCTCCGGGTAACCAGCCGATCGTGTTCAATCCGGCTTATGACAAACAGCCTTCTATCACTGCTGTTCCTTCCGGCCAGATCGACCTGTTTGCCAAAAACTTCAAATTCCCGCAGGTATTCAGAACCAGCCTCGCTGTTGACAGAAAACTGCCCTGGGGCATGGTTGGTACCCTCGAAGGTATCTTTACCAAAACCCTCAACAACGTTAACTACTACAACCTGGCATACGTAAAGAACGGTAACCAGACTGTTACCGGCAATGGTGGCGACAACCGTCCTATTTACAGAAAGATCGGTACTGACACCCTCGGTGCTTATCCTAACATCTACTACGCTGAAAATACCAGCAAAGGTTACACCTATAGCTTTACCGCCCAGTTGCAGAAAGCTTTCCGCAATGGTCTGAGCGCCAATGTTGCCTATACTTTCAGCCGTGCAAAAGGCCTGAACGACGGTCAGTCTTCCCAGAACTCTTCCCAGTGGCGTATGCCCAACGTAAGAGGTAAAAACGACCTCGATATGGCTTACTCTATCTATGATGGCGGTTCCCGTATCGTAGCTTCCGTATCCTATAAAAAAGAATACGCTGGCTTTATGGCGACCACTGTCAGCCTGTTTTATACCGGCCAGAATGGCGACCGCTTCTCTTATGGTTACAGAGACAATGCCGGCAACCTGAACATCACCAAAGATCTGCCTGGCTCCGGCGACGCTGGTCTGAGCATCATGTATGTTCCCAGAGATGCGAGCGAAATCCACCTCGTGGACTACAAAGACGCTGGCGGCAACACAGTATCTGCTGCTGATCAGTGGAACAGACTGAACAGCTTTATCGAAAACGATAAATACCTGGCTTCCCGCAGAGGTCAATACGTTGAAAGAAACGGCGTGAGAGCTCCGTTCTCCAACATCTTCGATCTTCACCTGGCACAGGATTTCTACATCAAACAGAAAAATGGTGTAAGACATACCCTGCAGTTGACTTTCGATATCTTCAACCTCGGTAACCTGATCAACAAAGATTGGGGCAGACTTTACACTGCACGTACCGGCATGAGCTACAACAACTATGGTCTGATCGACTTCGTTGGATTTGAAGCTGATGGTACCACACCGAAATTCAACTACACCGGTCCGGCTGCGAAAAACAAAACCGTTGCCCAGATCGATGACATTGGCTTACAGACTGCCCGCTGGCAGAGCCAGGTGGGTATAAGATATACTTTCAAATAAGCAGGATCTCATCCACATAAAAAAAGCTGACCAGTGATGGTCAGCTTTTTTTATGGATCAACCCCAAAAACACCTCCATCGCCCTCCCCCACGTTTCCTTATCATGCCGTCCGCCGGGCACCTCCAGGTAAGTAATATCCTCCGGCTCCCGGTACCCTTTCTTCACCAGCTCCGTTATCAGATCGCGCGTATCATCGATACTGTCAATGATACCGTTGCCGTTACGGTCCGCTGTTTCATCCGCGCTCCCGCATTCAAAAAAGAACTGAAGCCCCGGCCGGTAAGTGCTTTCCCGGATACGGCGGTGTATAATACGATCACGCTCATCGCTGTAAGCGGCATCCAGCGGGCGGCTCCGCCACCAGAGGGCGCCGGAGAACACACCGGCCATACTGAAATGCTGCGGATGCTGCCACACGATGTCCAGCGCCGACAACCCTCCCAGCGAAAACCCCGCGAACGCCCGTTTTACACCGGCCAACGAAGGATACTCCCGCTCCAGAAAGGGTAGTAATTCTTTTATCACAAACTGGCTGTACACCGCTGCCAGCGCTCCATCCCCCTTGTAATCGGCCACACCGGCCACTCCATACTCCTGGCGGCGCTGCGGCCCGGCATGAACGGCTGCCACCCATACCCCCGGCGGTATCGCTGCAGGCGGCACCGGCAGGTCCTGCCCGTCATTCATCAGCAATAAAACATGCGGCCCCCCTTCGGGTTGATATACGTCCAGCGCGACTTCCCGCTGCAGTCCCCTTGCAGGGACCCTCCGTCGATCTATTTGCATCCCAACAATTTACCAATAAACCAATAATCTTCTTTAAATTTAACTAAACACTTTCCCATGACTGAAAACTACTATAAATGGCATTCACCCAACCTGGGAAAGGAATTTGAGATGCTGGTATTCGGTGACAGCGGATATCCGCTGCTACTTTTTCCCACCTCCATGGGCCGCTACTACGAAAGCAAAGACCGCGGCCTCATCGACGCTATCCGATGGTTTATCGACGAAGGACGCGTAAAAGTGTACTGCCCCGACAGTATCGACGCCGCCAGCTGGTACAACAGGAGCATCACTCCCCAGTACCGGGCGTATAATCATACCTGTTATGACAAAATGCTGATAGAGGAAGTGATGCCGCGCATAGAAGCGGAAACAGGCCGGCAGCGCATTGTGGCCGCCGGATGCAGCTTCGGCGGATATCATGCCGCCAATTTCGCCTTCCGTTATCCCGGCCGCGTGTCTTATCTCTTCAGCCTCAGCGGTATCTTCGATATCAAAGCCCGGGTGGATGACTATTACGACGATCACGTGTATTTCAACAACCCGGCCGACTTCATGCCGGGCAACAACGACCCGGACCTCTGGCGTATGGGGATCGTACTTGGCGCCGCAGAAACAGACGTTACCCGCCCGCAGAACGAACAGTTTTCACAACTGCTGGCGGCCAAAAATATTACCCACTGGCTGGACATCAGGCCGCACGCCCACCATGACTGGCCAGTATGGCGCGAAATGCTGCCACACTATCTGTCACTCATCAAGTAAGCGTATGAAAAAAATCGGCATTCTATTCGGACAGGAAAATTCTTTCCCGCAGGCGTTTGTAGACCGCGTTAACCGCATTAATCCCCCTGGCATCTTCGCGGAGTTAGTCACCATCGACAAAGTGCTGCAGGGCGCCGACAGCGGTTATGCCGTTATCGTAGACCGCATCTCACAGGACGTGCCTTTTTACCGCGCTTTCCTGAAAAATGCCGCCATCGCCGGCTGTGCGGTCATCAACAACCCGTTCTGGTGGAGCGCCGACGATAAATTCTTTAACAACGCACTGGCGCAAAAGATAGGCGTAAACGTGCCCCGCACAGTACTCCTGCCCTCCTATGCCCTGCCGGACAATACCACGGATAAATCGTTCCGCAACCTCGTTTACCCGTTCGACTGGAACACCATCTTCGATTATATCGGGTTTCCCGCCTTTATGAAGCCCTTCGCCGGCGGCGGCTGGAAACATGTGTACCACGTGGAAGACAAGGACGATTTTTTCCGTCAGCACGCAGAAACCGGTCAACTGGTAATGATGCTGCAGGAAGAAATAGACTTCACCCAATATTACCGCTGCTTCTGCATCGGCGGCAACCAGGTGCGGATCATGGCCTACAACCCTAAAAACGCGCCCCATCAGCGCTACCAGTCCGATTTTAAAGGCAGCGATACGCTGATGCAACAGATCACCGAACAGGTGATAGCGCTCAATCAATACCTCGGCTACGACTTTAATACCGTGGAAATCGCCGTCAGAGGGGAAGTCCCCTATGCGATCGATTTCTGCAATCCCGCACCGGATGCCGACATCAACGCCATCGGAGAAGAACATTTTGAATGGGTGGTGGAAACCAGCGCCCGCTATGCCATCGAAAGGGCCGTTGCACAAAAACCCGGGAAAGACAACCTCACCTGGGGACGTTTTGTAAGGCAACACACCAGCAAAAAAGCTGCCGTCCCAACAGTCAAAACCATTAAAGCCGCTAAAACGGCCAAAGCCCCACCCGTGAAAGAGAAAGCCGCCTCCGCTAAAAAAACGGGCAAAACATCCGCATCGCCTAAAAAAGCCAAACCGAAAGAAAAACAATAAACCCACCACACTCATCTCCCGATAAATGATCGGGATACATTTCATAATGTCTAATTCGTAATTTCGGGAAAAATTTTAATCATGTTCAGAGCGTTTACGCTGGGTATAGAAGAAGAATACATGGTCATGGACCCCACCACCCGGGAGCTCCGGTCCCATGAGCAAAAGATTGTGGAACAGGCCCATAAAGTGATCCGCGACCAGGTAAAAGCTGAATTTCACCAGGCAGTGGTGGAAGTGGGCACCCAGATATGCGCCAACATACAGGAAGCACGTGAAGATGTGGCGCTGCTGCGCCGTACCATCACCCAGATAGCCGGCGACCTCGGCTTCAGCATCGGCGCCTCCGGCACCCACCCTTTCAGTAAGTGGGAAAAACAAATGATCACCGACCATCCCCGCTATTTTGAGATCGTCAATGAAATGCAGGACGCCGCCAGGTCCAACCTGATCTTTGGCCTGCATGTGCACGTAGGCATGGAAAACAGGGAAATGGCCCTGCATATCGCCAACTCCGTCCGCTATTTTCTGCCGCATATTTTTGCCCTCAGTACCAACTCTCCGTTCTGGGAAGGCCGCAATACCGGCTTCAAATCCTTCCGTACCAAGGTTTTTGATAAGTTTCCCCGTACCGGCATCCCCGATTATTTCGCCAGTATCGAAGAATACGACAACTATATCAAACTGCTGGTCAAAACCAACTGTATCGATAACGCCAAAAAGGTATGGTGGGACCTGCGGGTACACCCGTTCTTCAACACAGTGGAATTCCGCATCTGCGACGTACCACTGACCATAGACGACACCATCACCCTGGCAGCGCTCTTCCAGGCCGTATGCGCCAAAATATACAAGCTGCGCATGCAGAACCTGAACTTCATCATTTACAACCGGGCCCTTGTCAACGAAAACAAATGGCGCGCCTCCCGCTACGGCATCGATGGTAACCTCATCGATTTCGGCAAAGAGATGGAAGTCAACACACGATCGCTCATATACGAACTGCTCGATTTTATCGACGACGTAGTAGACGATCTCGGCAGCCGCGATGTGATCAAAGCCACTACAGACATCCTGGCCAACGGCACCGGGGCGGACAGGCAGCTGAAAGTATTTGAAGAAACCCAGGACCTCGTTGCCGTAACAGACTACATTCACAGCCAGTTTCTGAAGAACTGCTGAGCCGGAATGACGGATTACCCGGCCGTAATTTGTAATTTTGCAGTATGCATCCAATTAAAAACAACTGGAAAGTAGCAGTGCTGGATATGTATGAGGGCGTGGCCAATGAAGGTATGCGCTGCATCCGGGAAATACTGGTGCAATATGCAGCGATGCACGCACTGGACCTGCAATTCGATGAGTTTGAAGTCAGACTGCAACAACAGGTGCCCGACACCTCCTATGACATTTATATCTCTACCGGCGGCCCCGGCAGCCCGGTAGACAGCGAAGGCAGCGTGTGGGAACAGAAATATTTCTCGCTGATAGAAGATCTCCTCGCCTGGAACCGTACACAGGAACAGAAAAAACCCGCTTTTTTCATCTGTCACTCTTACCAGATCATGTGCCGCTACTATGGTATCGGCAACGTCTGTAAACGCAGGTCGCCCGCCTTCGGGGTTTTCCCGGTGCACAAAACCGCCGCCGGCCTCTCCGAAAAAGTATTTACCGCCCTGCCCGATCCGTTTTATATTGTAGACAGCCGCAACTGGCAGGTAATAGAACTGAACCACGAACGCCTCTACGCTATGGGCGGACAGGTACTGGCGCTGGAAAAAGAACGGCCGCATGTACCGCTGGAACGCGCTACTATGGCCATCCGCTTCAATGACCACTTTATAGGTACCCAGTTCCATCCGGAAGCAGACGCCGATGGTATGCATATGTATCTCCGCCAGGAAGAAAAGAAAAAACAGGTGGTCGACCATCACGGCATCGAAAAATACAACAGCATGCTGGAACAGCTCACCGATCCGGACAAAATCATGCTGACGCACGACCGGCTGATCACCGCTTTCCTCGACTACGCCGTTTACGGGCAAATGAGCGACCGGCTGGCTGCCATTGAGCACCTGGAAGGCGTCCCCGCCCACAACGACGATGAAAACACGTTTTTCTAATCCGTTTATTTCAATATTATGATACCCAAGGTCAGACAGGCATACAACCAACAGTTCACCGACGACCGCTACCAGGCCTTCCTGGAAGGCATTGCACAGGATGCCGGCATAGCGCCCGATTTCCGGGTGGCCGAAACACCGGTATTTGTACCCGCCGACCTGACCAGCAAACTCATACAGGCCTGCGAAGAAATTGTGAATGTGGTCCTGCGACCGGACTTTAAATCGATCACCAAAGACGCCATTCCCCCCGATCTGAAAGTGCCGCATGAAAATGAACATCCGCACTTTATCGTGATCGATTTTGCCGTATGTCAGGACGAAGCCGGCGCCTACTCCCCCCGGCTCATCGAGCTGCAGGGCTTCCCCACCATGTACGCCTTCCAGGACGTGATGGCGCGGCAATTCAAAAACCACTTCCCTATCCCCGAACAACTGAGCAACTTTTTCAACGGCATCAACGAAAAAACCTATTACCAGCTGCTCCGGGAAATGATCGTAGGCAATCTCCCCGCAGAAGAAGTAGTATTACTGGAAATAAAACCGGAAGAACAAAAAACGCGTATCGACTTTGCCAGCACAGAGAAGTATATCGGCATCCGTACGGTATGTCTCACTAAACTGATCCAGGAAGGGAAAAAACTGTTTTATATGCGTGATGGTGTTAAAACACCTGTCCAACGCATCTTTAACCGCATCATCTTCGATGATCTCCAAAAACAGTCCGGCCACCTGGAGCCGCATGTGAACCTGTTCCAGGACCTTGATGTGGAATGGATCACGCACCCCAACTGGTTTTACCGGATCAGCAAATACACGATGCCTTTTATTCACAGTGAATTTGTACCCAAAAGCTGGTTCCTGCATGAACTGCCGGTAGTACCCGCCGACCTGGAAAACTATGTGCTGAAACCCCTGTTTTCCTTTGCCGGACAGGGCGTAGTGATCGATGTTACCAAACAGGACATCGACAATGTTAAAGATCCGGAAAACTGGATCTTACAACGCAAAGTAAAATATGCCCCCGCCATACAAACCCCCACCGGACCCGCTATCTGTGAAATCCGGATGATGTACATCTGGCCGGACAGCTCTCCGCGGCCGATCCTGGTACACAACCTGTCCCGCATCAGTAAGGGCAAAATGATCGGCGTAGGTTTCAACAGTACCGACACCTGGGTAGGCGGCAGCTGCTGTTTCTTTGAATTTGCTTAGGTGGCGGGCGATAAGCGCAGCAGGTCTTCTTTGGAAAATTTTTCCTGATTGATACTCAGCTCAATGGTATTCAGGTGTTTGAGCTCCGGGAGAACTTTAAGCAGGGCTTCTTTTTTGTCGTTTTTTATCTTCCGGTTGATGAAAAACTCCCGGATGTAGATCTTCGCGGAAGGATTGATTGTCGCCAGTTCCGAAAGCCCCTGTAAATGAAACATATTGGTCAGCCTTAATTCTCTCATCTGCTTCAATGGTGAAAAATTCAATAACCGACGGGTGCTCAGCTCAAATAAGGATAACTTTTCCATGGCTGAAAAATCTTCTAAAAAAGCCAGGTCATTGATCTTGGCCACGCCTGAAATCTCTACGTTTCTTAATGATGGCAAAACAGGAAAAGTCAGATTTTCGGTCTTCGACGTAAAGCCCTCCAGTTTTAGCGTTTCCAGCGAAAGCTCCCGTAAAAAATCCAGCGTATTTACGGTTCCTTTAGTGCTGATCGTCAGTGCCGTCATTGATTTACACTGGGACAACGGTGAGTAATCTTTAACACTGCCTGCTATAAGCAGGCTTTTCAGGTTTTTGAGTTTTGATATGAATTTTAAAGAAACACTGGTGTAGATATAGAGGTTCAATGTGTCGATATCATCTGTATTGTGAGTCTTCAGCGCATCTATGTCTTTTGCACTGTTTACTTCAATGTCCACCGTCATTGTTCTGGCTGTTTATATTTATTTTTAGGGTTAGTACCGTTTTTCTCCGGCTGTTTCTGATGTGTTTCGTTTCTCTTTTTTTTCCTGGCGAACAGGCACCAGAAAAGCGTTATCACTATTAACGCTGTCCAGAGCAACGGGTAAACAGATTTTTCTTCCATGGCTATACGCAAACTTGTGTACAACTACCTGCATTACGCAGGTAGTTGTGTGTTCATTGATAAAACAGCCTGTCTTAAAAAAATTGTTTTCCTGTAATAATACCGTACAGGGAGAGTACAAACAGAATGGCCACGGCCAGCAGGTAAAATGGTTTATACCGGAACTCCATGCCTTTTTTCTGTGCGTATTTGTAATAAAGGAAAGTTCCGCCCAGGTACAAGCTGGTAAACAGTAATACTAAGTAATTAACACCCATACTTTTTTGTTTAATAATTGGTTTTTTATTGTTTTTGATTGATGATTAAGGTCGTTGTTCCAGTGCAGCGATTCTCTTTTGCAGGTCGATGATATACAGCGTCAGTTCTTCCACCTTCTGCACCAGCTTCCGATTCACTTCACCGAGGTCATGCCCGTCCCTGGCCACTTCAGCAGCAGCCGGCATGTCCGGCAGATGTTGATGTTGGCGGATATAGTTTTCTACTTCCTGTAAAGAAGGCAGTACATAATTTTTGCTGAAGACATAGTCCGGCCAATCGGCTGCGGCAACTGTTACTTTTACCCGCTGGGCGAGGACAGTGCCTTTCACGGCCAGTTTTGCCTGCGGGTTCAGGGTGCCAATACCTACATTGCCATTTACGCCGACATGAAAGAGATTGGTCCAGATTGAATTATAGCCTTTTTCCCAAATCTGCCAGGCTTTGCTCATAGGGCGTACGCCGTATCCCAACACGCCATTCTGCAAATCTGTCCCGCCTTTGTAATTGGAAAAAAAATCACACTGGGCGGATGTTGAATCTTTCGTCATAAAAACCAAATCACCGTCTGTCCGGCCGATGCTATTGATGTTCAGGATTCCGTTTCTTACGGGTTTTCCAAGTGAAAGCCCTGTAGAGTCGTAAACAAAACCAGTGACATCCGTGTAGGGCAGCTTCTCGAACCTGTTGTTGTCAAAATCACATTTTAGCCCGTAGTAATCGGTCCTGGCCAGGAAGCCGTTTGGTGGCACCAGTGTCTGGCCATAGGTGCCGCCGGTAAGGGGGCTTTGGTTCGTCAACAGGTTAGTGGCCTTTACGTAAATGCCTCCCCACTGATAGTTTGATCTCATCCACAGCGCGTTGTTAAACACAAAAAAACAGCCGCTTTGGGATTGCCCGATGTACACTGGATTTCCATACCATCAAACCTCCTTGAGCTTTCCCATTTATCGATGCGAATGAGATAAGTGCCCTGCCGGTCAAAAAAATTAGCGTCACCCTGGACGGAGACTTCTACCAGGGAAGCATATCTGTGCGTGCTGTCATTTATCTGCGCGATTTTATAGTAAAAGAGATTGTAATTATTTGTCCAGTCCTGCGTTGCTCCAATGAGCTTCCAGGGAATTTCTTCCTGGGCGTGCACAATAGCAGGACAAATACCCAGGGCTATAATAAGCCAGCCGCTTAGTAATCGGTAAATTTTCATAAGTATATGATTTAACGGGATATTTCATCAAGAGTGGGAAAGGTTAACATACACATGCATTCAGGCCACGAAGTAGCATAAAAAATCAAAACCCCGCCATCACACAAACGTTGTATTTATCAAATATCCCTGCGCACAAATACACTGCGTGGCGGCTTCTTACCTTTACAATAAATATTTAACTTTATATCAATATGTCAACTCAATAACTATCCTATGTTTAGTAATCTTGCCATAGATGTGGCACTGGGGCTGATATTTATTTATTTGCTGTACAGTTTGTTAGCCTCCATTGTGCAGGAGATGATCGCGCGGCTGTTCAATGCCCGGGCGCGGGTATTAACAAAGGCTTTGCGGCGTTTGCTGGAAGATGATGACCGGAGTGGCGACCTGGGTGTTTTCGGCCGCTTTACTTTTTTCAACTGGTTTTACGAACTGGGCTGGAGTGTGGTCCATTTCTTTGCTCCTTTTCAGAACGGCCCGTTTTTGAAGAAGTTTTACCAGTCGCCCTCCATTCGTTATTTGGGGGAAAACAGTGCTTCTGCCCGGCCGGCGTATATCAGTCCGCAGATATTTTCGCAGGCGATGGTCCACCTGTTACGCGGCCAGCCGGAAGGACAGCAGCCGGAGACCGCCGCCATCCGCGCCAGCCTGGCGCATAATACGCTGCACCTGGCGCCGGACACGCTCACTCACCTGCGCAATCTTTTTGAAGATGCCCATCATCAGGTACCACAGTTCCGTATCAACATGGAAACCTGGTTCAACGAGACCATGAGCCGCGCCAGCGGCTGGTATAAGCGGCAGACACAGGTATGGCTGCTGGTCCTTGGCCTGGGCATTGCCGCCGTTTTTAACGTAGACACTATTGCCATTGCCCGTATCCTGATGAAAGATAAAAATGTGCGGGAGCAGATGGTGCGACTGGTAGCCAGCCGCGGGCCTTCCTATACGGTGATAACTGATACGCTTACACGAAAACACCTGCTGCACCGCGACAGCAGTTACTTCCGGCAGGACACAGCAACTTCCATGCTGTTAAAGGATACCGCTCTGATAGGGGTATATGCAGTGCTCCGGCAGGATGCCGGCGACGCGAAAAATGTACTGGGCATCAGCCGCGCATGCGTGACCGACACTACCGGCGGCAAAAAGGAACTGCATTGTGGATTTACCCATCCCTATCAACAGAATGGCTGGCTGGTACTGGGCGGATGGGGCATCACGGCCCTGGCCATCTCGCTGGGCGCGCCTTTCTGGTTCGATCTGCTGGGCAGAGTGGTGAAGTTCCGTAACCTGCCGCCGCAACAAGGGAATACTAAAGGAGAATAACGGGGCTGCCAACGTTCCGCGCTGACCAGCCTTTCCCACACCCCGCAGGTCAAAAATGCGTGTTCCAATGTCCTTTAAAGCGTACTTTTGAAGCGTCTTCTTACCCTTCTTCAAAAACATAATTGTATGAAACGCACCCTTTATTCTTCCGGCGCACAATGGGAAAACAAAGTCGGTTATTCCCGTGCAGTACGGGTAGGCAATACTATCGAGGTTTCAGGAACAGTTGCAGTAGACAATGATAAAGTAGTAGCGGAAGGCGATGCCTATGAACAGACCCGCTTTGTACTGGCTAAAATAGAATCGGTCCTCATCTCCGCAGGCGCTACCCTGCATGATGTCGTCAGGACCCGTATGTTTGTGACCGATATTTCCCGCTGGGAAGAGTATGGCCGGGCGCACGGCGAATTTTTTAAAGCCATCAAACCCGCCACTACCATGGTAGAAGTGAGCAGGTTGATAGACCCGCGATACCTGGTGGAAATAGAGGCGACCGCCGTGGTGATGCCATGATGTTCCCGGCCATGATAATTACGCCTGCCAGTTGAGCATACCGCCCACCAGGTTCTTCACATTGGTGAAACCCATGGTTTCCAGGAGCATGCAGGCCTGTCCGCTGCGGTTGCCGCTGCGGCAGTATACGATAACTTCCTCGTCTTTCAGGTGTTCTATTTCATCTACCTGCATTGTCTGCACGAGGCCCAGCGGAATATGAAAGCCACCGATATTGAATTCAGCGCGTTCATGTGGCTCACGAACATCGAGGATGTTCAGTTGTTCACCGGCGTCGATGCGTTGTTTCAGTTCTTCTTTTGTGATATTCTGCATGATATAAAGTTTAAGTTCAGTTTAAAAATGGTGGTTTTGATGGTGGTTATTCCTGTACAGGCACCTGTGTTGAATCTTTCACCGGTTTGGTAGCAGACAGCCACAGATCGATGCTTTCACCGGCCCTTACCATGTTGAAATCGCCGATTTCGTTTCTGCGGGCTGGCACCTGCTTGATAATAAATGCATTGGCAGTGTCAGTTACCCCGGGATCGATTATAATGGTACCTGCGCTCAGGTTGTTCGCATTGAGCATTTCGCGGGCTTCCGTGAAGGTAAGACCTACGAAATCAGGTACGGGATTTTCGATGCTGCCGGTGCCGCTGCTGATAATCAGGGTGATATTGCTGCCTTCTGCAACAGGGGTGCCCGGTTTGATGCGTTTGCCGTTGAGCAACTGCTGCAACACCGTATTGGTAGCGAAGTCCGGCCTGTAGATAGTATCTCCTACATTGAGACGCATGCTTTTGAGCATCATCTCCGCGCTGCGGAAAGTAAGCCCTTCCAGGTCGGGCATTTTCACCATGGGAGCCACTACCTTGTTCACCGTCAGGTAGATCGTTCTGCCGACTTTAACGCGGGCGCCTTTATCGGGAGTCTGTACCCATACAGACAAGGGAGGGATACTGTCTATGTAGATGGAGTCTCTTACATCGGCTTCGAATCCTTCCTTTTCCAGGAGGGCGATGGCTTCTTTTACACTTTTCCCGCGCACGTCCGGGACTGTCAGCTCTTCATTATGCCGGGTAATTACCCCTAACAGTGAGAAAAACAACAGTGCCAGTCCAAAAAATAACGCTATCACGACCAACAGGTTAATTCCGAAAGAGCGTTTGGTAATAAAGTCGAACATATTTTAAAATTACGAATTACGAATTACGAATTACGAGTTAGGAATTACGAATTACGAATTAAGCATCCGCTTATATCCGTAATTCGTAATTCGTAATTCGTAATTTATTTCTTCATGCATTCTTCCAGCACTTCGCCATAGAACGCCTGCAGGGTTTTGCCGGCAGCCCTTACCTGCTGCGGCACCAGGCTGTTTTCTGACTGGCCGGGCATGGTGTTGGCTTCGAGGAAGTACAGTTTACCGGTAGCTTCTTCATAGATAAAGTCGATCCGGGTAATACCCTTACAATTCAGCTTGTTATACAGGGTGGACGCTGTTTGCTGCACCAGTGCGGTAATATCGTCCGGTACCGGCGCCGGTGTGATCTCGTTGGATACCCCCGGGGTATATTTGGCTTCATAATCGAAGAACTCCTTGCTGCTCACTACTTCTGTGATAGGCAATACGTTGAGAACGCCATTGGCGCGGTAAAGACCGATGGTCAGTTCGCGTCCCTTGATGAACTCTTCGATCAGCACCTGGCTGTCTTCCTTAAAGGCTTTTTCGATGGCGGCGGGCAGTTCTTCAGCCGTTTTTACTTTAGACATGCCGATGCTGCTGCCCCCTTCGGCCGGTTTCACGAAAACGGGTAAACGCAGTTCCTGCAGGATAGCAGCCGGATCATGCGGCTGGTCGCGGAAGATGTGGACGGATTTAGACACGTTTACCACATCGAGGGCGGCCACCACTTTATTGCAATAGCTCTTATTGAAGGTCAACGCCGAAGTCACCATACCACAGCTGGTGTACGGGATATCCAGCATTTCGAAGTAGCCCTGCAGACGGCCGTCTTCGCCGGGGGTACCGTGAATACCGATGAACACCGCATCAAATTTTATTTTATTACCGCCGATGGTCAGGGAGAAATCATTTTTGTCGATCTCACAGACAGTTCCGTCAGCAGCCGTATGGCGCCAGCCTTCACGGGTGACAATGATCTTATACACCTCATATTTACTGCTGTCCAGGTTCTTCTGTATGGTTTCAGCGCTCTGTACGGATATTACATATTCTCCGGAATATCCACCGGCTACCAAGGCGATGTTCTTCTTCATAAGATAAATTACAATAAGCGGGTAAAGTTAAATGTTATTTGTTAATTGTCAACAGCGGGTCAGCCGGCGATTTCGTTAATTTCAGGCGGCCGGAGGCCCGGGGGAGGCCGGCAGGCATAAAAAAGCCGTCCGGAGGCTACCGGACGGCTTCCAATTAGGTGGCTCGCATATATTAGAGGTGCAGTCTGTCTTTCTTAGCCATCAGCTCATCTACCGTTTCCTGGTACATTTCGTCCGGAACGCAGCAATCTACCGGGCAAACAGCCGCACATTGCGGTTCTTCGTGAAAACCCTGGCATTCTGTACACTTGTTCGGCACAATATAATAAGTATCAACGCTGATCGGGGCATTACGCTGATCGGCGTCCATCTGGCTACCATCCATCAGGGTATAGGCACCTTTTACGGTCGTACCATCGGCCAGCGCCCATTCCACACCGCCTTCATAAATGGCGTTATTAGGGCATTCCGGTTCACAAGCGCCGCAATTTATACATTCATCTGTTATCTTAATTGCCATAGAGTAAACTTTTTTAGTAGTAAGCCATTAATTTTGTGGACAAAAATAAAAATTCCCGGTTTAATTAAGTCAAATATTTATAACAGTTTCATGAACATAGCAGAAAAAGAAGCAGCGTTGGTACGCCTGGGCCAGTATCTGGCCGGCAATAGTCCGGAATTGACAGCAGTAAAGGAACGTGCTTATTTAGCCAATGGCTGGTTCACGCCTGCATTTATTGATCAGTCGCTCAACAGCATCTGCCGGTACTACCTGGACCCGGCCGCCCTGCAGACCTGGCTGCAGCAGTACCCCGCCACCGCACAGGAACGCAACCCTAATAAGGTGGGTATCGTAGTGGCCGGTAATATCCCGCTGGTAGGGTTTCACGACTGGCTCTGCGGATTTATCAGCGGCCACCATATCAAACTGAAACTCTCCTCCAAAGACGAGGTGCTGATGCGTCATGTGCTGGACAAAATGACCGAATGGTACCCGGAACTGGCCGAACAGACGGAAGTGCTGGAGATCCTGAAAAACTGCGATGCCTATATTGCGACCGGCAGCAACAATTCCGCCCGCTATTTTAACTATTACTTCTCCAAATACCCCCATATCATCCGGCATAACCGTACCTCCGCGGCTATCCTTACCGGCGGGGAGAACGCAGCCGAACTGGAAGCGCTGGCGGATGACGTCATGCTTTATTTCGGCCTCGGATGCCGTAACGTGACGAAAGTAATGGTACCGGAAGGCTATGACTTCGAGCCGCTGCTCAAAGCCCTCGGCAAATACGACTACCTGGCAGACCATCACAAATACAAAAACAACTACGACTATAACCTGGCGCTGTTCCTGCTCAATAACAGCGCTTACCTGACCAACGGCAGCATCCTGCTTCATGAGGCGGCTTCCCTGTTCTCTCCCCTCAGTGTACTGCACTACGGCTATTATAAAGACATACAACAGCTCCGGGAAGACATGGCCGCCCAGTCAGACCTGCAGTGCCTCGTAGGGCAGCAGTTCACCCCCTTCGGCAAAGCCCAGCAGCCCGCCCTGGCGGATTATGCAGACGGTGTAGATACCCTGGCGTTCCTGCTGGAACTGTAGTCACGCAAAGGCGCTAAGCAGCAAAGAGCGCAAAGGATTAAATAAAGTATTTTAAGAAAGCAAAGGAGCGGAGATCAAATGTCATCTCCGCTCCTTTGCTTTTTGTTGCTTTTCGGTGTTTTCTGTTCTCTTATTTTTCTTATTGATCTTCAAAATCTTTACGCCTTTGCTGCTTAGCGCCTTTGCGTGACTAACTTTTTGTCTCTCTTTTTTGTTATATTGTCATTGCCCTGTGTTATCCTGTCAGCCTGTTTTTAGCAGTATTTAACGATTGATATAAAAATCTGTTAAAGTAAATATGTCACGATACGTTTCAACCGCTACCGCTACTAAATTTGTATCAGGGGCATATAAATTGATCTTACTTAGATTATTAAAAAAATACTTTATTTGGTATCACAACGCTAAACACACTATAATATGAAATTAAAGCAAATTGTTACGACAGTGTTGATCAGTGCTGTTACTGCCGTTGCTGCCATATTTGTGTATGGCAAATACTTCGAAGGCAGACGCCCGGGCACTTTTCAAAACGGTTCCAATGACATCCCCGTAAACTATGCAAGGTATACTATGCCGGGCGCCGAAAGCAAAGCCAATGCCGTTCCCCCTTCCGATTTTGTGACCGCTGCCAGAACAGCTGTTCCCGGCGTAGTCCACATCAAAACAAAGATCAATCCGCGGCAGGTAACCAATGGACTACAGAAAAGACGCAGCATCCTGCAGGACCTCTTCGGCGACGAATTTTTTGGTGATGAGTTCAACGGAGGCGGAGATGGCCGCCGCTATTATATCCCCGGCCAGATGGCTTCCGGTTCAGGCGTACTCATTTCTGACGACGGCTACATCGTGACCAACAACCACGTGATCGCCGACGCCGACGAAATCACCGTTTCCCTCGCCAATGAAAACAAGACGTTCAAGGCCAAGCTGGTAGGCACAGACCCCAGCACCGACCTGGCCGTGATCAAGATCCCCGGCAAGAGCCTGCCCTACCTGCTGTATGGCAACTCCGACAACGTGGACATCGGTCAGTGGGTACTGGCTGTCGGTTACCCGCTTAACCTCGACGCGACCGTTACCGCCGGTATCGTCAGCGCCAAATCCCGCTCTATCGGTATCAATAAAAGCGGCGGCAGGATCAACAACTCCATCGAGTCTTTCATTCAGACCGATGCCGCTGTGAACCAGGGCAACAGTGGCGGCGCACTGGTGAATACCGCCGGTGAACTGGTGGGCATCAACTCCGCCATCGCCTCCCCTACCGGCTCCTACGCAGGGTACTCCTACGCTATCCCGGTAAACCTTGTCCGGAAAGTAGTCAACGATATACTGAAGTATGGCAGCGTACAGCGGGCATACCTCGGCGTTAAATACGCCTCTCCGGCTGCTATCGCATCCATGACAGACGACCAGCTGCGTGAAATCGGCGTAAGACGCGACGTCAACGGCGTGCAGATCACCGAAGTAATGGACAATAGCTCCGCCGCAGCCGCAGGCCTTCGCCAGGGCGACATCATCACCAAAATCAACGGGGTGAGCGTAGCCGGATCTTCCCAGATGAGCGAACAGGTGGCCCGTTATAAACCCGGTGACAAGATCAGCATCACCTACACCCGCGGCGATAAGGAATACACCAGCAACAACGTTACGCTCCGCAACCTGCAGGGCAACACCGACGTGGTGCGCATCACCAACCTCGACAGACTGGGGGCAGACCTTTCCGACCTGACCAAAGAAGAGGCTACAAGTATTGGAGTAAAAGGGGGTGTAAGGGTCAATGATATCAGCACCGGTATCATTAAAAAACAAACCAGCATGATCCCGGGCTTTGTGATCCTGAAAGCAGGCAATACGCCCGTGACTTCCGTCAACTCGCTCAGCGCCATCCTGGACAAAGAGAAAAACATCCAGCTGGTAGGTTTCTACCCGCAAAGGGGAGGAAATATCTACTATTACAATATCAATACCGGCGGCGCAGGCGCAGAAAACCTGTAATACTCCGCTGCTGATACCTTTAGCCCGGTGTTTCAGTACCGGTGATGGCTTTTTACTCCATCCCGGCACTGAAGCGCCGGGCTTAATTTTTCAGGGGTAAAAGCGCCTAAAAATAAAGAGACCGACCATTTGGTCAGTCCCTTTTAAAAAAGTACAAGTAAAGTCTGGACAAACTAACAAGTAATAGCTAGATCTATGAAAACCCATAATGAAAATAAGATAAGTATATGAGGTTCGGTTACATGACCTCGTGAACAGCATATTCCATACAGGGAACGCATAAAAAAGCCGGTTAAGCGCAAGGCCACCGGCTAAAAAACTTCAGTATCAGACAAACTTACAGGTTGATCACTCCTTTCAGCTGGGTGAAAAACTCGTCTTTTTTGCGGGAAGAAATCGGAATATTTTTCTGGTCGCTCATCACCACAGCGGTACCTAACCCCTTGATAATCTTCACAATATGGTGAATATTGATGAGGAAGGATTTATGTACGCGATAAAATCCCTTGTCGGACAACATCTCTTCGTATTCTTTCAGGGATTTGGAGATCAGATGGGACACGTTGTTGATCAGCTGGATTTTGGTATAGCTGTCGAAAGCTTCACAGTAGATAATATCCTTGAGGTCAATCACGTTATAGCCGTCATTCACGGGGATTACTATCTTGGAGAAGGCGTTATCGTTGTTTTTTACGTAGTCTTTCAGAATGGAAGCCAGTTCGTTGAGCCGTCCTTTTTTGCTTTTCTTCACTTTTTCCAATGCATCTTCCACCTCGCTTACCTTGATGGGTTTGAGCAGGTAGTCCAACGCCGCAAACTTGATGGCCTGTAAAGCATATTCCTGGAAGGCAGTGATAAAAATAACCTCAAAGTTCAGCACCGGGAACATCTCCAGCAGCTGGAAACCATTATGCGGAGGCATCTCAATGTCCAGGAACAGTACGTCAATGGGGTTGTTTTTAATCATTTCTGCCGCCTCATTGATATTCTGCGCCTCTCCAACTACGGTAACGTCCTTACAATAGTTCTCCAGAATATTGCGCAAAATATGAATGTTGCGGACTTCATCGTCTACAATGGCAGCTTTTATATTACTCATAACATCTTAACAATGGGAATCAGAATTTCAACTAAGGTACCTTCCTTATTGCCGAAACCAGATTTAAATTTATCAATAATTTCTAACTTTCCAACACTTCCATTAAAAGATTTTATAATCTGCAACCTTTCCTTTATCACGCTCAGTGCGGTAGATTCGTGTTTGATCAACCGGGAGCTTTTGATACTATTGGACTTGTCCCAACCGATGCCGTCGTCATCAACGGAGCAATAGAGCAGATCATCCACCATTTCTATCCGGATCTCCAGGTACCCGGCGCTGTTTTTGGGCGCCAGCCCGTGTTTGATGGCGTTTTCCACGATTGGCTGAATAATCATGGGCGGAATATATATGGTATAGTCTTTTAACGTGTTTTCCATGATGAAGTGGTAGGTAAAGGAGTGCGCAAACCGGATTTTTTCCAGCTCCAGGTAGCGGGTCAGGAAAGCGATCTCCTCTTCCAGCGAAATATAGGATTTCCGGGAGTTATTGAGCATCTGGCGCATCAGCGTGGCGAAATCCGCCAGGAAGTTGAGCGCCTGCTTTTCCTCTTTCTCCAGGATGAGGTGCTGCACCGAGTTCAGCGAATTGAAGATGAAATGGGGATTCATCTGATTGGTGAGCGCTTTGGCCTCCAGTTCCGCGATACGGCGGTTGTACTCCGTTTTTCTTTTTTCCGCCTGTTTGATCCTTTTCACAATAAAACGCAGCACAACCAGGATCACCAGCAGTCCGGCCAGCAGGAGGATGCCGCGGGCCCACCATTGCTGGTACCATTGCGGCAGTATGTTTACGTTCAGGTTGAGGGGTTTGGACCAGTCGCTTTTGTATTTGCGGGCCCTGACCATCAGTTTATAGTTGCCAGGCTGCAGGTCGGGGAACGGGATAATGTTGGACATGGTGGTGACCCATCCGCTGGTGGTGTCTCCTGAAAAATTATATTGGTATTCCACCAGTTCGGGCAGGTCGAACACGATGGTGCCGAACTCTGCTTCGAAGGAGGCTTTCCTTTTATACAGATGTACGAAGTTGTCTCCTGGCAGGTAAGTACTGTCGCCATACCGGATATTGCTGAGGTAGATCACGGGGGGTACGGTATCCACCGGCAGGTGATCGCCTTTAAAGTAGCAGAGGCCGTTGGAGGTCGCGATGTACAGGATGCCGTCGTCGGCATATACCCCGCGGATGTCGTCGGACATGAGGCCATCGTTGGAGGTGATATTGCGGGTGATGTGCTGTTCTTTTACATTAATCACCGAAACGCCTTTGTTGGTGGCCACGTACAGGTTCTGATACCCGTCGTAATACAGTTGCTGGCAGATGTCGCTGGCCAGGTTATTGGCGGATGACAGGTGTTTGACCACCGTATCGCCATGTACAACGTAGATGCCCTGATCGCTGGTGCCGATCCACAGGTAGCCGTTGATCCATTTGAGGTCTTTGATGCTGAGCGTGCGCAGTGAGTCGTTAGTAGACGGTTTCAGCCTGCGGGTGCCGTCCGTGCAGGTGTAGAGTCCGTTGTTGGCGCCGACGAAATACAGGGAATCGTTGACACTGGCGATGGACGTCACGATCATGTCGAGTTCCGTGATTTCATAGTCATCCAGTGCGATGACCTGGTTTTTGGCTGCTATCCTGATTTTTCCTGCGGGGGAGATATCCACGTCTTTCAGCATTTTCACTGCTTTGAGCTGTGAATACTTCTGTGTAGCGGTATTAAACAAGAGCAGTCCGTTGTCTGTTCCGATCAGGGCTTCATTTTCCCTGTAGGGCAGGATGGCGAGGAGGCTGTTGCGGCCGCTGGCGGTGTCCAGGGTGAACTGCCGGATGACGCCGTTAACGCTCATGGTATTGAGGATGCCTGCATTTTGTCCGATCAGGAGCAGGTCATTTTTTTTGTCTTTGCTGATGCTGAAGATGGAGTGGGAATACAGTCCGTTGGTATTATCCAGGTAGCTGAAGTAGAAATTTTTATAGGGGATATTATATACGCCGTCGCCGAAGGTGGTGATCCAGATGTTACCGTCGCGGTCCTTCAGCAGGGAGGTAATGTTATGGTTATCCAGCAGTTTGGTGATCTTTTTATCTCCCTTAAAAAAACCTTTGATATAATACAATGCGCGCTGGGTACCGATCCAGAGGTTATCGTTATCGATACACAGGTTACTGATTTCGTCTTTGATGCCCCAGTCGGCCCCGTTAAAAAAGCAGCTGATTTTCTGGGGCGTATAGGCGTACAGGATATTGCGGACCATCAGGATCGGTCCGTTTTTTACCGTGTCAGCATTTTCGCTGTCAAAAGGGTACGGGCATACGGAGGATATCTCCTGTTGGGGATTGGTGGGATCGTGGAGGGAATTTACATGAAAGGCTTTTTGCAGCGGGCGGTATACGCGGCCGTTGCGCAGCAGGTACAGGAAATTGGTTTCTATGTCCCGTTTGTCGTATTCTGTTTTTTTACCGTTATAGGTAACGATGCGGTTATTGGAATTGAAGAAATACACGAAGCCGGCGTCTGCCTCGAAGGCATATTGCATATAGTGGCTGCGGCTGTTGAATTTCAGGGAGGAGTCGTTGTCTTCGTTGTGGATATAGGTATGATCGTAAAAAGAGAGTTTACCGTTGAGCGTAAAGAACCATAGTCTTCCTTTACTGTCAGCGGCGAGCTTGACAACGTCGTTGTCGGTGAGGCCGTCTTTTTTGGCGTAGTTACGAAAACGTTTACCGTCGAACTTACTGACACCGGTGGGTGTAGCAAACCAGATGAATCCGTCTTTATCCTGTACGGCGGCGTATACAGTAGCATTAGCCAACCCATCTTTTACATTGTAGTTGCGGATCATCAGGCCCTGGGCCCATGCGTTGTAACCTGTGCAAAAGATGACCAGCCACCATAACAGTATGAAACGGGTAATGGACATCAATGATGAATTACGAATTACGAATTACGAATTACGAATGAAGACTGCTATGCCGAGGGGGGCGTTAGCGGATGGTCATTGGTAATTCCTTTAACTACAAATTACGAACTACGAATTACAAATGGCTTTTTCATTCGTAATCCGTAATCCGTAATTCGCAATTGATTTTAGTATGCTCTGGCAAACAACACCCGTTCTTTGGACGGTTTACCTGTGAGGACGCAGGTACCTGCTTCCTGGGGGTTGTCCAGTGGTATACAACGGATGGTTGCTTTTGTCAGTTCTTTGATTTTCTCTTCCGTTTCGGCGGTACCGTCCCAGTGGGCGGACACGAAGCCAGTTTTTTCGTCCAGTACTTTCTGGAATTCCTCGAAGTTATCTACACGGGTGATATGTTCATCGCGGTAGGTTTTGGCTTTGGTGAAGAGGTGCTGCTGAATTTCTTCCAGCAGTTCGCCGATGCGGCCTGCCAGTCCGTCGAGGGAGAGGCTCATTTTCTCTTTTGTATCGCGGCGGGCGACCTCGGCCACGTTGTTTTCGAGGTCTCTTGCGCCGATGGCTATACGAACGGGAACGCCTTTCATTTCATATTCGGCGAATTTCCAGCCCGGGCGGTTGTTGTCGGAGTCGTCGTATTTCACGCGGATGCCGGCTTTTTTCAGTTCAGCCACGATGCCGTTTACTTTTTCATCGAGGGCAGTTTTCTGGTCGGCGCCTTTATAGATAGGTACGATCACCACCTGCAGCGGAGCGATGCGGGGGGGCAGTACGAGGCCCTGGTCATCGCTGTGCACCATGATGAGGCCTCCGATCAGGCGGGTAGATACGCCCCAGGAGGTGGCCCATACGTAGTCCAGTTTATTTTCTTTGTTGGAGAACTGTACATCGAATGCTTTCGCGAAGTTCTGGCCGAGGAAGTGGGAGGTACCGGCCTGCAGGGCTTTACCGTCCTGCATGAGGGCTTCCACGCAGTAGGTGTTTACTGCTCCGGCGAATCTTTCGCTGGCGGTTTTAACGCCGCGGATCACCGGTACCGCCATATATTGTTCGGCGAATTCAGCGTATATGTGCAGCATCTGTTCTGTTTCCGCGATGGCTTCTTCTGCTGTGGCGTGGGCGGTATGGCCTTCCTGCCAGAGGAATTCGGCCGTGCGGAGGAAAAGGCGGGTGCGCATCTCCCAGCGTACCACGTTGGCCCACTGGTTGATCAGCAGGGGCAGGTCGCGGTAAGATTGGATCCAGTCCTTATAGGTGTTCCAGATGATGGTTTCCGAAGTGGGTCGAACGATCAGCTCTTCTTCCAGTTTGGCTTCCGGGTCTACCACTACCCCGCCGCCGTTGGGGTCGTTTTTCAGGCGGTAGTGGGTTACAACGGCGCATTCTTTAGCGAAGCCTTCCACGTGGGCGGCTTCTTTGCTGAGGAAGCTTTTGGGGATAAACAGCGGAAAATAAGCGTTCTGGTGACCGGTTTCCTTAAATTTACTGTCCAGGACGTCGCGCATGGCTTCCCAGAGCGCATAACCATATGGTTTGATCACCATACAGCCTCTAACGGCAGAGTAGTCTGCCAGACCGCCTTTCACCACCAGGTCATTGTACCATTTCGAATAATCTTCCGAACGGGCTGTGATCTCTTTACTCATAAATAAAAATACTAATTTATATACCTTTGTCTTTTAGTTAAAAATTATTGAATTTGTCTAGCAAAAATTATCTTCCCGTCAGCCGGAAAACAGCCTCAAACTGGCTTAGTTTTTGTCACAAATATTTAAAAAGAAAATGTTACAAACCTACATGAAAATCATAAAGGTGCAAATAGTCCGGCCAAAATAAAATAACCCGTTCTGTTATTGTAACTTTGTTCCCTTAAAATCCGTTATAAAAGTGTAAATTTACTATATAAATCACGCTAAAAATATATTTCAAATGAAACCTATACTATACATTGCACTGGCTGCTGGTACGTTCGCTCTGGGCGCCTGCTCCAGTACATATAAGACGGCCCAGACACCGGACGATGTATATTATTCTCCGCGCCAGCAACAGCGCACCTATGCTTCCAACAACGGTTCTGACGGAAATTCTGTACAGGATGAGAATGGCAGGTATACGGATGCGCCCGATGACGGTGGCACTTACGTGACCTACGATGATGATCAGGGTGATTATCAGCGCCGTATCAACCGTTTCGGCAGCAACGCCAACACTTACAACGGCGGTTACTGGGATGGTTACAATGCAGCGAGCAACCTGTACATGGGCGGCTGGGGCGCTGGTTACGGCTACGGCCCATACAGCAGCTTCGGTTACAGCAGCCTCTGGGGTCCGTCCATGACCCTGGGCTTTGGATGGGGCGGCGGATTTTACCGTCCCTGGAGCTATGGCTTAGGCTTTGGCTGGGGTGGTTATCCTTACTATGGTTCTTACTGGCCTTATTATGGCGGTTACTATGGCCACTACTATCCGTACTACGCAGGTGGTTACTATGGTGGCGGTTATTATGGCGGCGGCCACTACGGTGGTGGTTATTTCACCCGTCGTCCGGCCAACTCCTACGGACCGGTTAGAAACGGCAACGAACGTGTTCGTACAGCCAATTATACCAATAACAGCGGCGGCAACACCGGCGGCGGTGGTTACTACCGTCCGGCGAGAGGCGCGGTAGCACCGGCAAATGGTGGCGGCAACGGTAACTATATACCGTCCAACACTGACCGTCCCCGTCGTGTGTTCCAGCAGTCCAGCTCAGAAAGACCCGTTATTTCCCGTCCTTCCTATAACAACGGCGGCAACTACAATAATAACAACGGCGGCTATTCCCGTCCTTCCAGAGTGGAATATTCCCGTCCTTCCACACCTGCACCGAGCTACTCCCCTCCCAGCGGCGGCGGTGGCGTACGTAGCGGCGGAAGCAGCGGCGGTGGCGGAGGCTACAGCCGTCCTGCAAGAGGCGGACGTTAATCACTAACAAACGAATTCAGGATAAGCGTAGCAAAAAAACTACGCTTATCTTTTTATAGGACATAAGTTTTCCTGTTTGTGAACGTTATATCTGTCGCAGCACGTTATTCACCAGACATTCTGCCAATACATCTCAATTTTTAAGTATATAGAATTATGATTAAAAGAATTTACCCTCTTTTAGGAGGACTCTTTTTATCCGTTACCGCAATGGCGCAGAGCTCGAATGACGCTTTGCTTTACTCCCCCAATCAACCATTCGGGACAGCAAGAGCACAATCACTGGGTGGAGCAGGCATCGGCCTGGGCGGCGACTACTCCTCAGCACACACTAACCCTGCCGGCATCGGCATGTTCAAGACCGGCGAAGTGTTCATCTCAGCAGGATTAGGCCTTACCAACAACAATTCCACCTACCTGGGCAACGGGCAGCTGGACAACAAAGGCAACAAGACCAATTTCCAGATACCCAGCATCGGCGTGATCTTCGCCTCCAACAAAGGCACCGGCGACAAAGCCTGGAACAACGTAAGCTTCTCGCTGGGCTACACCCGCCTGGCCAACTATAACAATAAAATAGTGGTGGCCGGCTACAACGACAAATCATCTTTCTCAGATACCTGGGTAGACCAGATGTGGTACGCCGACTCTGCCGGTATCGTCAACGACTACCCGCTGGGCGGCAGCATCGGCTACCGCGCCGGCCTGATAGACCGCTTCCGTCACCCCGACGGCGTGGTAGACCCGATGAGCAACGCATCCCCTACCCGCCCTACCGGCGGCCTCACCGCCATACAGCAACGCGGCATCCTCGAAACACGGGGAGGACTCAACGAATTTGCGTTCGCCGTAGCCGGTAACTACGGTAACCGTTTATACATCGGCGGTAGCATCAATGTGCCTAATGTAAACTACCGCGAAGACTTCACCGTAATGGAAGACGACGCCACCAACAACGGCGCCAACCAGCCTAACAACGATTTCGGTTACTTCGACTACCGCCAGTACCTCAGAAGAACTGGGCTCGGTATCGGCGCTAAAATAGGCGTATTGTACAAGGCCTCTCCCCGCTTCCGCCTGGGCGGCGCCTTCCACACGCCTACCTACTACAGCATGCACGACAGCTATACCGCCGACATCGACGTTAACACGGAAAATTACCTCGGGAAACAATATGCCCATTCCGACAATGTGACCGGCGGTTACCCCGTGGAATTTGACTATAACTACGTAGCACCGCTCCGCGCCATGGCCGGCGCCACCTACTTCTTCGGCGATATCACCCACGTGAGCAATACACAGGGCTTCATCACCGCCGATTACGAGTACGTGAACCAGTCCTCCGGTAAATTCAAAATGAGCGACTACCGCGATGACGAAAAAGCACTGAACCAAAACATCAGCGCCATCTATAAAGCCGTTTCCAACGTACGTGTGGGCGCCGAACTGAAATTCGCCACCCTCTACGCCGTAAGAGCCGGCTTCGCCTGGTATGGCAACCCGTACAGCAACGACGAATACAACGCCAACACCGACGCCTCCCGCAAAGTGTACAGCGCCGGCTTCGGCTACCGCAACAAAGGCCTGTATGCCGATCTGGCCTACAGCTACACACAAGGCAATGACCGCTACCGGTTGTATACCAGCACCACCCAGGGATTAACACCTGCGGCCGCAACCCTGGATTACAACAGAAGCAATGTGGTATTGACACTGGGGCTGAAATTTTGATTTTCGGGGATTTGATCTCAGGGATTTGATTCCCCCCTTCCCCTTCCCCTCCCCCTCCCCCCAGGGCTCACACCCTGGGCAACAATGTTGTTCAAAGCCCAAAGTAGGCGAGGATGTTGAAGTTTCGGCAACAGGATTTGAACTTGGGAAGTGAATGAAGTGGTGAATAGTGAAGCGGTGAAGCTAAATCGAACGAAACAACGCCCGGAGGGATGTAATGTCCGGGCATGATCTAATAAAAAAAAGCTGGCCATGCGGCCAGCTTTTTTTTATGCGAAGATTACGAATGAATTGTGTTTGATGGGGAGGCGCTTATGCTTATACCTATACCTATACCTATACCTATACTTTTACTTATGCTTATGCTTATGCCTATGCTTAGGCTTATGAGCCTGATGTTTGTGATCAGGAGGGCTGTTGCAATTGTTGTTGCAGCCAGCTGATGATCACTTCCGGATAGCGGGGATCGAACCAGTGGTAATCCGGGTCTTTGCGGAACCAGGTCAGTTGTCTTTTGGCGTATTGCCGGGTATGTGTTTTAATGTCTTCCACTGCCTTTTCGAGGGACAGCGTGCCGTCGAAGTAGTCAAATATCTCCTGGTAGCCTACAGTACGCAGGGCATTATGTTGCCGGAAAGCTTTTACACTTTCCACTTCTGCGAGCAGGCCGGCGTCCATCATGAGGTCTACCCGTTTGTGGATGTTTTCATGCAGCAGTTCCTTCGGCAGATTAATGCCTGTTTTGATAATACGGAAGTCCCGCTGCGCTTTGGTAGCGGTACGGAAGGTGGTGATAGATCTTCCGGTAGCCTCAAGGACTTCCAGTGCGCGGATGAGGCGTTGCGGATTTTGTGTTTCCGCGGTGGCATAAAACGCCGGATCGCGCAGCTGCAGTTGTTCCTGGAGCCAGGCGAGGCCGTTTTCCGCATATTGCACGTTGAGCTGTTCCCGGATGCCCGGCGGGATGGCCGGCATATCGTCTATTCCTTCGCAGAAAGCGCGGATATACAGGCCGGTACCACCGCACATGATGGCCACATCGTTGTCGCGGAAGATATCGCGGGCATATTGCAGGGCCAGTTGTTCGTAGATACCGGCATTCACTTCTTCCCGGATGGAGTGGGAGTTGATGAAATAGTGCGGGGCGGCTGCCAGTTCCGCTGGTGTGGGTTTAGCCGTACCGATGCTGATTTCCCGGTAACACTGCCGGGAGTCGGCAGAGATCACCGAAGTGCGGTATAACTGCGCCAACCGTATAGCCAGCGCCGTTTTACCGGAGGCCGTGGGGCCTGCTATGATAATGACTGTTTTCAGGTTAGATCAGTTACTAGTAGTTATTTTCATCTTCACCGCCGCCGCCGAAATCATCAGCGCCGTCGTTGTTGGTTTCCTCTTCTCCTTCTTCACCGAAGCCTTCTTCGTCCATGCCTTCCTTGTTAAGGTCATATTTTTCTTCCATTTCCACGAGTTTATCGCCCACCAGGCCTTTGGTACCGTACTGGCTGGGGGCCAGGCCTTCCTTGCGTACACATACCGGGTAGGTCAGTTTGGCGTTCTCATCTTTGGAGACGCCGATCAGTTCAACGAGGAATGACCAGTTTTTGGCGAAGTCGTAGAGGTAGATGAATTTTTGGTTGGGTGCTTTCACCGCGGCGGCGATGGTGGTTTCCGCCATCAGCAGCGGCTCTACTTTACGGGGTTGCTTATCTTCCTGCAGGATGATTTCCCGGCCGCGTTGCCAGTTATCATTGCTACGGAAGAAGGTGGCTCCATGTTTGGTATCAAATTCAAAAGCCTGCAAAATGGCCGTATGTAATGCTAAAAAAGTCTGATTCGGCTTAATGGAAATGTCTCTGTAAACACTTTCATCTTCTTCCCAGTATACTCTGAATTTCAAAACCGGCATGACAATTTGGTTATAAGTTAGATAAATATATTAATTCCCAACGCATGGTCAAGGGCGCTGATAACAATTAATCGTTTCTTAATTCTGGTTATGTAAAATTACCAATTTTATTTAACTGGGGTAAGGTCCAGGGCTTTTGCTTTTTCCAGCATAAAAGCGTAGGCGGCTTCGTAGGTGTTTGCGATTTCGCCGTCGAGGATAGCTTCCCGGATAGCGTTTTTGAGGTCACCTACTATGCGGCCGGGCTTCAGGTCAAAGGTCTCCATGATCATTTCGCCGGTAACGGGGGGTTGCCAGTTGCGGATACGATCGCTTTCTTCCACTTCCTTCAGCCTTTTGCGCACCAGTTCAAAATTCTCCAGATAACGTTTCACCTTGGATTTGTTTTTGGAGGTGATATCGGCTTCGCACAGCATCATGAGTGATTCGATGTCGTCGCCGGCGTCGAACAGGAGCCTGCGGATAGCCGAGTCCGTTATATTCTCTTTCGTGAGGCTGATCGGGCGCAGGTGGAGTTCCACCAGTTTTTTGACCAGCTTCATTTTATCGTGCAGGGGTAATTTAAATTTGGTGAAGATACGGGTCACCATCTTCCCTCCCACCGCATCGTGACCGTGGAAGGTCCAGCCGTGGCCCGGTTCAAATTTTTTGGTGGCGGGCTTACCGATATCATGCAGCAGTGCAGCCCAGCGGAGCCAGAGGTCGCGGGTATGCACGGAGATATTATCGACTACCTGCAGGGTATGATAGAAATTATCTTTATGTCCTTTCCCTTCATACATCTCCACGCCTACCATGTCTGTCATCTGGGGGAAGATGATTTTAAGCAGACCGGCTTTATAGAGCAGGTCGAGCCCCACGGAGGGTTTGGGAGAGAGCATGATTTTATTGAATTCGTCGGAGATCCTTTCCTGGGTGATGATGCGGATACGTTCCGCATTTTCCTGGATGGCTTTAAAGGCGTCATCGGCGATGGTGAACTGCAGCTGGGATGCAAAGCGGATGGCCCGCATCATGCGCAGGGGGTCGTCGCTGAAGGTTTGTGCCGGCTCCAGCGGGGTGCGGATCAGTTGTTTATCCAGATCTGCCATTCCGCCGAAGGGGTCGATAAGGGTGCCGTAGTCGGCCTCCCGGAGGCTGACCGCCAGTGCGTTGATGGTAAAATCGCGGCGGTTCTGGTCATCTTCGAGGGTGCCGGCCACTACTTCGGGGTTTCTGGATTCCCGGCGGTAGCTTTCTTTGCGGGCGCCTACGAATTCGATTTCGAATTCATGCCATTTCACCTGGGCGGTGCCGTAGGTTTTAAAGAAGCTGACGGGGATATTGTCGCCCAGGGCAGCAGCCACCTGGTGTGCCAGGGTGATGCCGTCTCCCACGCACACGATATCCATGTCTTTTGTTCTTCTTCCCAGTATTTTATCGCGTACGAAGCCTCCGATCAGAAAGGCCGGCACCCGTAGTTCATGGGCTGCCAGCGCAATCTTCTCCAACACTTTCCGTTCCTGCAGGGAGCAGGGAATGTCTAATGGCTTGCTGCTGATCATATTAAAATTTTGTTCCTTTCGCTGAAATCAGGGCGCAAATGTAATAAATAATGCCGTTTAATCCCGGATTATGGCTATCGATCCGTCTTTTCCTATCCTGATAATCCTGGAAGCCACGCCGGCAGCGGCTTCTTCCTGGCGGTATTTTACCACATAGTCCACGCCGTTCACGATCGCGGGGGACACGTCGCGGAAACTGGCTGGGCTGGGTTGACCGCTGATATTGGCAGAGGTGGACACCAGGGGTTTCCGGAGGCGTTTGAGCAGGTGGCGGCAGAAGGTATCCTGCACGATGCGGATGGCTACTGTCTGGTCGTCGCTGACGGCGTTGGCCGCGAGGCCGAGGGCGCCTTCGTAGATGACTGTCGTCGGCCGGTCGAAGCCGGCCAGCACCTCCGCCATGTCCGGCCGCGGGTTAGACACATAATACAGCAGGTCGCGCACATCGGGCAGCAGGATCACGAGGCTTTTGCTTTCGCTGCGTTGTTTCAGTTCATAAACTTTTTTTACGGCAGCTTCGTTGGTGGCGTCGCAGCCGATGCCCCAGATGGTATCTGTGGGGTAGAGAATGAGTCCGCCATTGCGCAGTACCGGCAGGGCGGCATTAATATCTTGTTCAAAATCCATGGCTGTTCATTTATTTTTCCAGGTCCACATACACTTTCATCATATCCGCCGCGCATTGTTCCGGTGTGAAGCGCCGGGCGTGTATCCATCCTTTGCGGCGCATGTCTTCTGACAGCGAAGATTCCGCCAGTATGCGGCGCATGGCGCCGGCGATGTCGGTGGCGCTTAACGGGTCGACATACAGCGCAGCGTCTCCCCCTGTCTCCCCAAAACAGGAGCCATGGGAGGTGATCACCGGCGTACCGCTCCAGAGCGCTTCCAGAATGGGTATGCCAAAACCTTCAAACAGGGAAGGGTACAATAAGGCCGCGGCGCCCTGGTAGAGCAGGGGTAAGGCGCTGTTGGGCAGCCTTTCCTGTTCATTGAGCCATATCACCTGCTGTGAGAGGCCGTTGGCCGCGAGGTATTCCTTTACTTTCTTCTTATAACCGCTCCCGTTGCCCAGTACCACCAGTGGAACATTTACGGCGCCTTTCAGTGTATTCATCGCCGTTACGATGCCCAACAGGTTTTTCCTTTCAATGACCGAGCCAACATATAAAAAATACTGGTCGGGCAGCTGGTAGCGGCTGCGGAAGTCCTGTATTTCGGCGGTGGTGTGCGGCACGGCGAAAGCGGGGTCGCAGCTTTGGTATACCACTTCTATTTTATCCGGATCGGTATGATAGTAGGTGATGAGGTCCTGCCGCGTCTGTTCGCTGATGGCGACCACTTTGTCTGCTTTTTCGCAGGCATAGCGGGCTTTACGGCGATAGGTAAGCACGTCGATAGGGTTGTATTGTTGCGGGTACCTTTCAAAGATCAGGTCATGCATGGTCACCACCGATTTCACGCCGCTGCCGGGGATGCCGAAGGGTATTTCATGACTGAGGCCGTGGTACAGGTCGATCCCATACCGTTGCAGGTCTTTTACCACATAGCGGCTCCGCCAGGCCGATTTAAACCAGCGGTGCCAGGCTTTTCCGGGTAATATCACCGGGATGCCCGGTGCGTTGTACATATCTGTTTGTTTAGGAGCGAACAGGAAATACTGGTGCTCCGGGAAGCCAGCTGCCAGGGAAGAAATGAGGGTCCGGCTGTAGTTGCCCAGTCCTGTATCATTCTGGAAAGCACGCTTGGCATCAAAACCAATCTTCATATGTTGCGAAAATACGAAGTCCGGGAAAGAAATTCGTTATTCGTTATTTCATTTATTAGATATTACTTTTGCGAAAAAAGCACAAATGGATTTACAACAACAAATACAGGCTGCCTGGGCTGACAGGAGCCTGTTGCAGGAAACGCAGTATACCGATGCTGTAAAAGCGGTGATAGAAGCAGTAGACAAAGGCACGCTGAGAGTAGCGCAGCCTGCAGAAAGCGGCTGGGTAGTTAATGAGTGGGTAAAGCAGGCTATCCTGATGTATTTCACCATTCAGCCGATGGAGACCATGTCTGTTCCTCCGTTCGAGTTCTACGACAAGATGAAGCTGAAGACCAACTATAAAGACCTGGGCGTGCGCGTAGTGCCGCATGCTATTGCCCGTTACGGTGCGTATATCTCCAAAGGTTGTATCCTGATGCCTTCCTACGTGAACATCGGCGCTTATGTAGACGAAGGAACGATGGTAGACACCTGGGCTACCGTAGGCTCCTGTGCGCAGATCGGCAAACACGTGCACCTGAGCGGTGGCGTAGGTATCGGCGGCGTACTGGAACCGCTGCAGGCCAGCCCTGTGATCATCGAAGACGGTTGCTTTGTGGGCTCCCGTTGCATCGTGGTAGAAGGTGTGCACGTAGAGAAAGAAGCCGTGCTCGGCGCCAACGTGGTACTGACCCAGTCCACCAAGATCATTGACGTGAGCGGTCCTGAGCCTATCGAATACAAAGGCCGTGTACCAGCCCGCAGCGTGGTGATCCCCGGAACTTACACCAAGAAGTTCCCTGCCGGCGAATACCAGGTGTCCTGCGCGCTGATCATTGGTCAGCGTAAAGCCTCCACCGACCTGAAGACCAGCCTGAACGACACCCTGCGTGAGTTCAACGTGGCCGTTTAATATCGTTGAGAAGCAATAAGTTAAACCGACTTATTGCTTCTTTTTAAAATAAATTTGGTTGGTAATATAAAAAGCCTACCTTTGCAATCCCTTTAACGAGGGACACAGCCCTGCCCAGATGGCGAAATTGGTAGACGCACTGTGTTCAGGTCGCAGCGCCCGCAAGGGTGTGCTGGTTCGAATCCAGTTCTGGGCACAAAGAGCTTGTAAGTTTTGGCTTACAAGCTCTTTTGTTTTGCATCGGTGTCAATTTTTTTTAGACTCTCGCGCTTTCTCCCACTATCGTTGACACACCTAATCCCTGTGTTGGCAGCAGAACACGACCAGCACGTTTATCCCTCAGCTGGTTTGATAGCCTGCATGTCAGGGACTGGTTTTAAAATATTGGTTCGCCAATTAAATCGCTTCTCGGGGGGAACTGACTATATTTATTTAAACATCCTTGTGTCGCCTTCTTCAGCTGTTCGGAGTGGATTTTGATCACTCCGATTTTTAATATTTACACAGTTTATGAGATAGTGTCGTTGTAAGGTATAAACAATATCATTCATTATTCTCAAAATATTTTTCCCAAATCGGATCATTCCAAAACCGCATGTCATCAAAGTTATATTTGTATATATATTCACCATTCACTTCTCTAATTGTAGCGAACTGGGTAAAATACATGTCTTTAATAGCTTCAGAAGCCTTTTCCCTGTCGTAGAAATTTATTATATTGAATGAGTCCATCCACTCTAATTTGAATCCGTCTTTTTGTCGTATACCCAGATAACAAAAGGCATTATAATACCAATAATAATTCTTAGCAGGCCAAAGCTGTCTGCGGATTGGATTCTTTGTAAGAACAAATACTATCACCTTTTGATAGTCTCTACTATACAATATAGAATCAATTTGTAGCACTGTCGAATCATAATATTCAGCACTATGAAAGGATTGTTCATGTTTAATCATCAATTCCCTCATCTGATGCGCTAATACGTCTTTATCCTTCACGTAGCTATCTGCATCTCTCTTTACAGTATTCAGAAACGCTTTAGGTGTGCGTATCCTCTTTTCAGTGCAGGAAAGGGCTAATAAACCGAATGCAAAGAATATAATTAACTTATGCCTGATCATGTGTTTTTATTTAATTTCCCGCTTTTATCCATCTGGCACCATCCCATTTGGAATACCCGTGGCATTATTCACCGGCGTAATTGTTGCTTCAGGTTTTTGGGCACAGTATTTTTCAGTACTGCTTTGCCCGGAATTTGCCCTTGCATAAACAGCCTGCCGCACAAGGATAAATATACAAGGAATAGGACTTGTAAAGCTCTCACAAGTAAAAGTTTCCGATATATTTAACATAGGTTATCATATACTCTGCTGTACCAGGGAAGGTCGCTCAAAAAAATAATCCTCGAGATGGAAGACTGGGGTAAAAAACACCGAAAAAAAATAATGGAGAAGGCACCATAGCTTTTTGCGTTCTATATCCGCTATGATCTTATATTTGGCATTCGAATTTTAAACTAAAATAAAACATGAAGTTATCTCTTCTCTGTACCGCTCTCTTTTTAGCCTTGTTTGCTTTTCACCCGTCATCTGCCCAGCAAAACGGCCCTGCGCTACCTGTAAAAAAATTATTTACGTTACTGGAAAACCCTAACAGTCCCGTCAATCAGGAAGACCAATGCTTCAAAGAAGTAGATGGCATGGACATCCTGAAGCTGAACAAACCCAGTATTAAAACGTATTTAAACAATCTCAAAAACACAGGCATCTTCTCCCCCGCTTATTTAGCAGAAAAAGAAAAATACTACCAGGAGATGGAGCAATACATCAAAAAAGATGGTTATGCCAGCGGCAGGGACAGCGACGAATACACCCTGAGCCAGGACCCGCCCGAGCATAAAGAAGTGCTGGCGGCTTTGCAGAAGACAACACCTGTAATTACAGGCAATACAGCAACGATCACCCTGCGGTTTAAAAATTATCCCACCTATAAGCTGATTTACAAGCTGGTGAAAGTGAATAATGACTGGCTGATAGATGGTATTCGTTCGAATTAAGTCAGCCCTTTAAAACGTTATAAAACAAATGACCGATGTATACTACATACACCGGTCATTTGTTATTTCCCTGGCCCGTAGATAGACTCCAGGTCCAGCTTTTTTATCCTCGATCTGATGGCTCCTTCCGTTCGCCCAAAGTGTATTGCCATCTCCTTTATCTTTCTGCCTTTGCAATAAAGCTGGGTCAGTTCATTATCCTGTTCCTCTGTCCAGGGCATATAAGCGCCTTTGTGTTTTAATCTGACTTCTTCAAAGGTATATGTCTTTTCAGTAGCTGTTTTATAACCTTCCGTCATCGCCGGATTTACAAAAGATGCCTTATTTGTTATTTCGGGTTTTTCCTCTTTAAGAACAGTAATCTGTGAAGAAGGGAAACCGGATGGAATCATGGACTCCGGAATTTGAATAATATCGCGGGTCCGGGTAATAGCAACATACAGCAGGTTGATTTCCTCATTCAGTTTCGAGACGTTCATTTCCTCCTTTTTCATTTTCGTGAGCTTCTCCTCCGTCACAAAATCATCTGCCAGGATAACCTTGTCATACTCCATTCCTTTGCTCCGGTGAACAGTCGAAAAAATAACTGCCGCTTTCTTTTTATCCGTATCGTCTACATGTTTGTCTTTAAGCGTTCTGATTATCGATGGAATATCATCGCCGTATTCCCTTACGATCTCCAGCATAGTAGCCAGTTGAATATCCTCCGTATGTTCAATATACTCCTCCAGTTCCGCCATGTTTTTCATCTCCCGGATGAGATGGTCCTTTACAAGGTACCGCTTATTATTAATGAAGTTCAGCAGGTCGTAAAGAGAGGTTCCATCATCCGCATAGGCATAGGAATTAATATTTCCTTCAAAATATATATGCCTGACGTCCACATTCTTTTCAATGTACGCTATAGCATTTAACAATAACCCAAGGTTCGTTCTCGCAATGACTGCCACGCTACTTCCTTTATCCTGCCCGCCATTACCTGTAATAGAAAAAGGCTTATATAAACCAAGGTATTCTTTCCATTTTAAGACTTCAGATGCAAGATGTGCTATGTCCGGTCCAAAACGAAAGCTTGTCGACAGGTGAAAGGTCTTGAAATCCACTTTCTCCAGAGAATTAACTGCATACCGCCAGCTGTAAATTTGCTGATGCGTATCTCCTACTATCACTTTTACTGCCTTTTGCCGGAGAAAGATATCCAGCATGGCAGCGGAGGCGTCCTGACCTTCATCAAATAAAATATAATCAAACTTTAAATCCGGATGTTCCAGCTGGAATTTTTTCAGGTAAAAATCATGCGTGATGTCAATTTCCCCGGCATCCATTTTCTGGTATAAACTTGCAGCCAGTTTCTGAATATCGTTGTAATAGGTTTTAACGAATGACCGGACTTTTTTATCCGTAACAACGTCCAGATAGTCCAGTTCCTCCATGGTCATTTTATCACTATTGCAGAAATAGCTAAAAAATTTATTTATGTGATTGGCTACGATATACTTTCCATGTTTCTCTCCACTTCCTGCTATTTGCAATAATTCCGCAATTTCATGTGTACGATATCCCTGATTACGCACATTATAACCATCTCTGAAAACAATCCGTTTGTAAGCCAGTGAATGAGCTGTCTCCACTTTTACGTTTGTCAATCCGCAGTTTTCAAATTTAGCTATAGCGTCATTCCTGACTGACTTATTAAACGCCAGATACAGTATTTTGGCGTGGCGAGGCCTGCTTTTGGCGTATTCAATGATTGTTGTTGTCTTACCAGAACCGGCTACTGCATTTATTTTAATATTACCGGCAGACTGAATAATGTCAAGCTGCTCCTGAGTTAACTGCATAATGGGTTAATATTGAGGGTGGACAAATGGCTTACATTACAATAGACTATAAATTAGTCATTTAAGCAGAATTCACCAAGTACCATTTTGTCCGCCCCTCTTTTATCTCCCCATCACTTCTTCAATTACCTTCCCTGTACTTCCGCCTGGCATCTGTATCCGCAGCAAAGCACATACAGTAGCTGCAATATCTGTCATCCCGATATGCCTGTAACTAACACCGTGCTTTATCCCCCACCCGAACCATATCAAAGGAATGTGCGTATCATAAGGATACATGGTGCCGTGGGTCGTTCCCATGATGCTGCCGTTCTTTACGCCCGGTGCGGGTATTACCATCATGTCGCCACTGCGTTTGGCGTGCCAGCCGTTGAGGTACATGTCATTAAAGGGCGCAGGAAGATAGCCGTTGTGCATTTCTTCGGCGATCATCACATCGCTGATGCCGGGAAGCGCTTTCAGCTGCGCTTTGATCAACTGCTGCACCGTTACCAGGGGGACGCCGGCCTTACTGATGGCGGCGGTATCCAGGTACAGCTGTAAACCGGCATCGGAGAGGATGGCTTTAGGCACGCCCAGCAGCCTGCTGACGGCTTCATTGAGCGCAGCGGCCCTGCCAATTTTTTCCGCACTGCCCGGCAGGTGGTGGTCCTGAAAAAAGCCCGGTGAGTTGATAGCGCCGTGGTCCGCGGTGAGAAACACCAGGTAGTCATTACCGTAGCGCTGGTCCAGCCAGGTAAGGAATTCGCCGAGTTCTTTATCCAGCCGCAGGTACATGTCTTCCATTTCGATAGCATCTGGGCCGAAGCTATGACCGGCAATGTCCGGCGTGGAGAAGCTGAGGCAAAGCATATCGGTGGCAGTACTGCCTAAGGCGTACCCCAGAATGGCAGCTTTCGCAAAATCCAATGTCAGCGTGTTGCCCAGCGGCGAGTATTTCAGCAGTCCATAGTCTTGCCCTTTGCTGAACTGATGGATGAACACCGGCTTGTCTTCTCCCGGCAGGGGCACTTCATAGTGTTTATCATCTGCCGTGCTGGCGGTATAGGAAGCAAGAGGATATAATGTTTTCCATGGCTGCTGTATATATTTTGCAGCGCGTTGTGCTTTGTTGAAGGCTGTTGCCCATACAGGCAGGCTGTTCATATACCAGGTGCTGGTGATGAAATTGCCCGTGGCATCGTCGTACCAGAAGGCAGCATTGGCGCCGTGGCCCGCGGGCAATATCGCGGCCCTGTCTTTCAGTGCGATGCCTACTACCCTGCTCTGAAAGCCGGTGCCGATACGCAGTTCATCGCCGATGGTGGTGCTCATCAGGTGGCGGGGCGACATGCCTCCTGCGGCTGTTGCAGCACCGCCGATCGTGCTGACCGCGCTATCGTATACACAGTACACAGACTTACCGGCCCGACGGTCATACCAGTCGTTACCGACAATACCGTTCACCGCAGGGCCTGCGCCGGTATATACGGCGGCATGTCCGCTGGCCGTAACGGACGGTACATAGTTGATCATGGTTTGCTCACAGCTGAAACCTTCCCGGAGTAACCGCTTAAACCCCGTATTGCCGTAACGGTTATAATACCGGTACAGGTAGTCCCACCGCATCTGGTCTACCATAATGCCCACGACCAGCTTAGGCCGCTTTAGTTGTTGCGCGAAAAGACTGTTGCCGGCAAGAAGTATTGCCAGCAACAGTATAGAACGGGTTTTCATGAAGGTCTGTTGTCTTTGAATTTGTTAAGCTTACCGGCGCGTTTCTCCAGCACAAAGGCGTCGAACAGTTCACCGGTGGCGAGGTACGCCCTGAAATCAAGGCGGTTGCGATCGATGGTGATCAGATGGTACATCTGCAGATGCCCGGTAACAATATCGGCCCATTCCATTTTCTCATAGTCATACATTTTGGAGCCGCTCACAGACACGACATAGGCGGTACCGTAAGGCGCTATCTGCCGCATCCCCCTGCCATAGGCATGATCGTGCCCCTGCAGTACGATATCTACTTTATACTTATCAAACAGTGGTTTAAACCATGTCCTTACTTTCTCATTGCTCCTGCCTTTTTTGGTAGAGAATACCGGGTGATGCATCGTTACCACGGTCCATGCGTGCGGGTTGGAAGACAGCGTACGCTCCAGCCACTGCTGCTGCGCATGGAGCAGCGATTCCGCGGTGGCTTCCTCCATCATCATGGTGTTGAGGCTGATAAACCGCACACCTTGTATGTCCGTATAGAACACGGAGCCTTCCAGCTCATCGAGACCGGTACCGTTTTCCGGGAGGGTGAAGTGCTTTTTCCAGTGAACGGACAGGTGCGGAAAACCATCTTCATGCGTGTATTCATGATTGCCCGGCGTTACCAGCGATGGCACACTTCCGTGGATATATCCGCCGGCTTCGAACCATTGGCCCCATTCATCGTCGTTGTTGGCACGGTTGACAAGATCGCCGGCATGAATGACCAGCTGCGCGTCCGGCAATTGCGCATAGGCTTTGCGGAGCACGCGGCTCCAGAACGGCCTGATGCCTACCTGCGCATCTCCCAGGTAAATAAAGGACAGCTTTCCGGTTGCCGCTGCCGTGCGGAACTGGAGCCATTCGCTCCAGCCGTTATCGTTACCTACGCGGTAGGTGTACAGCGTATCCGGCTGCAGGCCTGTCAGCGTAAAGCTATGATGACATACATCCAGCAGCGGTGCTGCTTTCGCCGTCACCCGCGCAGCCTTCGCCGCAAACGCCGGACGGGCGTCCGCTATTGCATATTCCACATAGGCCGTAGCGGCGCTGTTTGAACGCCAGGTGATGGCCGCCATGGTAGACGGATCTTTTGTAATATTCAGAATAATCCGGTCAGGGACCGCCGACGCTTTATAAGCCCCTCCTTCCAGCGGCGCCGCCACAGCAGCTAACACCGGCGTTCCTGCCAGCGGCAGCAGTGCGCCGGCTTTCAGGATACCTCCCAGGAAATTCCTTCTCCCTAATATTCTCTTTTCCATATGTTGATCGTTCTTATCTCAGGTACCACATTTTTGTGTTGATATCATCCGCGCCAAACACCTTGATCGCTGCGTGATAGTTGTCCAGGTTCACATCCTGCTCCGTCATAGGCCAGGCGTACCTTACCGGGAAAGTCTTCTGAAAAGCCATCGGACCGGCTACAAACGCAGGGTGGCCGGTACGGCGAAAATCAAACCATCCTTCTGCGCCCCGGAAAGTCATCGCGATCCACTTCTGGGTGATCAGCTGTTCCAGCGTGCCATTGTATTTTACGATGGTCTGATCATAGTACTTGCGTTGCTGCGCTTCCGGCTGCAGTCCATAATATTCCATAGAGGACCTGATGCCGTTGTTATACATGCTCTCTGCCGTAGCCCCCGCCATGGTTACTTTGCCTGACTGCATCGCCTCCGCAATGATGAAACACACTTCCGTATACAACATCAGGCTGGCTTTGTAGGTGGCAGGTTTATTCTGTCTGAAGAAAGAAGACAACGTAGACTGGTGCGCTTCACCGCCGTTGTAATCTCCCGGATTCGTATAGGCGTGCGGGATACCAACGTATTTATTTTTGTCGACGGTAGCGCCCTCTGTGCTGCTCACCGGAGCGATCCATAGTTCCAGCCTGGGATCATTGCGCGACAACAATGCATCTACCAGCTCCTTGCTGGCTTTCGTTTTCTGAAAATCATTATCGATCATATTCAGCGGTCCGCCGGCCCAGCTGTCATCTTTTTTCACGCCCAGGTAACCTACTTCGGCATTATCGGCGTTACTTTCCATGACCGGATACTCCGCTTTATTGTTCAGGATGGCCTGTATCTCCGTCCAGGCGTTGGGGTAGTTTTTGGAGCAACGGAGCAGCATCCGCAAACGCAGGGAGTTAGCCAGCTTACGCCACTTCAGGGCATCGCCGGCGAACATGGCATCGGCCTTTGCGTCGATACCGGCGCCATTATTTTTTAATGCTGTATTGGCTTCTTTCAGCAGGTCCAACAGGCTGCCGTAGATATCTTCCTGTTTGTCGTAGGTGGGTTTGATGTTACCATTCTCTACTGACTGCAATGCTTTGGAATAAGGAACATCGCCATAGAGATCTGTCAGGTAGGCTATATTAAACGCCATCAGCACTTTGCCCGCCGCTACGTAAGCCGGTTGTTTCATATCGGTGGCTTCCTGCTGCATGGTTTTCACGATCATCGCGCGCTGGTAAATATCCGACCAGTCCACGGCCGTCCAGCGGAACAGTTCATAATCGTTATTCCTGATCAGGGTGATGTACCTGCCCAGTGCTGCCGGTCTTCTGGCAAACCCGTTCTCCGCATAGGCATAAGCCGTTTGTGTGATCGCTTCTGTCAGGTGGTACTCCGGCCGGGTAACAGACGGATTATTAGGATTGGTATTGATATCTTCAAAGTCTTTCGTACAGCCGGTAAATGTTAGTGCTGTCAGCAGACCTATAATTATTTTATACGGTTTCATGATATGAATGAATTAAAAATTGCAACTCAGTTTAGCGCCATAAGATCTTGTTCCCGGCAGCGTCCAGTGCCCTACGCCCTGGTAACGCTGGCTCGACAGGCTCATCGTAATTTCCGGATCATACCCGTTATTGGCTGCGGTCCAGGTGTACAGGTTATTGCCGATCAGTGAGAGCGACAGGTTGCTCAGGAAATGGATGCGGCGCATCACATTACGGCCGAAGGCATAGGTAACGGACACTTCTTTCAGCTTCACATAAGTAGCGCTGTAGGTTTCGTTCTCATAATATTTCCAGTATTTATTATCATAATAATCGGCTGCCGCGATGATGACGTCGTTGGGTTTATAGGTACCGTTGCCTTTGTCGATCACCCCTTCCATGAGCATGCCGTCATCCCGCTTTACGCCGTTGGCGTCTGTCCAGGTAAGACCACCGTGTGCTGCATCCCTTCCGTACAGCGTATTGGTGGTACGCCCGTCCTGGATAAGGCTTTTGGCCACATAAGAGTAATAGGAGCCGCCCTGGCGCCAGTCGATCAGGAAATTCACCGTCAGGTTTTTATAGTGGAAGTTGTTGTTGAACCCTACCATAAAATCGGGGTTGTAGTTACCGATCTTCACCAGTTCCGGGTCCTGTTGCTGCAGGCCGTTGCTGTTCAGCAGGGCTTGTCCGGCATAAGGGCCTTCTTTCACTTTCACCCAGCTTCTGCTGTAAAAATCCCCCATTTTAGTACCTTCTTTTATCAGGTAGACGATATTGCTGCCGTCGGTGCTGCCCAGCATGTAGCTGGTCACTGCAGGCGTGAGCGAGATGACTTTATTCTGGTTACGGGTAAAATTGACATCAGACTTCCAGGTAAGTTTTCCTTTTACCGGCACTGTGTTCAGCGCTATCTCCCAGCCGCTGTTCTGGATATTACCGGCATTGATGAGCATACTGCTGGCGCCGGAAGCAATGGTGGTGGGCACCTGGATGATCTGGTTCCGGTTATTGGTTTTATACCAGGTAACGTTCAGGCCTAAACGATCTTTGAAGAAACTAACGTCCAGCCCTCCTTCGTAGGAAGTGGCAATTTCCGGCTTCAGCAGGCTGTTACGCTGACTGAAGCTGATGGTGGCGCGTTTTACAGTGCCCCAGTCGGTATCGAACGGTACGGTATTGAAGAGCTGGTAGGGGTCTGTATCAGCGCCTACCTGTGACCAGTTGGCCCTCAGCTTCAGGTAAGACAACTGCCGCCATTGAATGTTCAGCATCTCGGAGAGGATAGCGCTGACAGATACGGAGGGATAAAAATAGGCGTTATTGGATTTGGGCAGCGTGCTGCTCCAGTCGTTTCTCGCAGTAAGGTTGAGGAAGATATAATCGTTGTAGCTGATCTCGCTCATACCGTAGATACTGTTGATCCGTTTATGAGATCTTGACTGTGTATTGATCACTGATCCGGCCGCAGCATTTGAAAGATTGTAGATCCCTGGCAGGGTAAGGCTTCCGGCCGACTGCTGGTTGGATTGCAGCTGCTGGTCCATGCGGTTGCCACCTACAGCGACAGACAGTTTAAAATTATTTTTCAGTTCCGGTTTGTAGGTGAGCAGGAAGTCGCTGTTCTGTTCCCTGAACTGGCTGTTACCCAGCACAAAGGCGCCTTTAGGGGTCCTTTTGGCGCTGAACGGCCGCTTCTGGTCTTCCGACAGGGAATAATAATCCAGCCCTGTGCGGAGCATCAGGCTCAGGTCTTTCCGGAGGTCCAGTTGCACCTGTACGTTTCCTGTGATGCGGTTACGGTTATAGCTGTTTGTTTCTTCGTAAGCGATCAGGTAAGGGTTATCGTCGCTGCTATAGGGATTGTACTGCTGCAGGCTTTCTTTTCCCGGTACCCAGTAGTTACGCAGCGCGTGGATGTCCACGTTGGGCGCGAGCTTATATGTCTGCATGGTTACGCTCTCCGTGTAAGCCGAGGGGCGGTTATCGCTGGTACTGTTCGTATAGGCGATATTGCTGCTGACATGAATGGATTTATTCAGATGGTAGGTGCCGGAGAAAGTCAGGTTATTGCGTTTCAGGTCCGTGTTGGGGACGATGCCCTGGTTCTGCATATTGGCGTAGGAGATCCTGAAGTTGCCGGCGTCGCCGCTTTTGGACACCGCAATGTTATTGGTGATGGTACGGCCGGTGCGGAAGAAGTCTTTGACGCGGTTGGGGTAGGCTTTCCATTCCAGGGGGACCGGTTTACCGTTTTCATCGAGGGGACTGTTCCACTGTACCAGTTTACGGCCGGTATTCAGTTTCGGGCCCCATGCGGCGGTGCTGAGGGTGTTGTCTGTCCCGGCCCAGTCGCCGCTGCCGAATTCGTTCTGGAAGTGGGGGAACATCCATGCTTTATCGAACATCGCGGTGGAGTTGAAGCTTACGCCCAGGCCTTTTTTGGCGGCGCCGGATTTGGTGGTGATGAGGATTACGCCGGAACCGGCGCGGCTGCCGTAAAGCGCGGCAGCGCTGGCGCCTTTCAGTACGGTGATGCTGGCGATATCGTCGGCGCTGATATCGCTGATAGGGCTGCCGTAGTCGACGGTCTGTTTACCGTCTACCGCCTGTGCGGGGTTCTGGATGGCGGGAGCTACGGGCACTCCGTCGATCACGTATAATGGCTGGTTGTCTTTGCTGATGGACGATTGTCCGCGGATGGTGACCATTACGCTGGAACCGGGGTCGGAGCCGGTGCTGCGGATGCTGACGCCCGGCACGCGTGCCGCCAGGCTGTTCATCACATTGGGTTGGGGTACGTCGCTCACATCTTTTGAAGAGAGCTGGGAGATGGAATAACCGAGGTTACGTTCCGCTTTTTTGATGCCCAGCGCTGTTACCACCACTTCACCCAGCGCCTTTGTGGAAGGTGGCGGCAATTCAGCTGCCGGTGCAGCCGGGGGCGCCTCCTGCTTTTTAACGGTGGGGGCTACACTGAGGATAGCATAGTTATTGACGATGCGGCATTGTATGGATACGTCCGATGCCAGCCAGCCGAGCGCTTCTTTCAGTGTGGCCGTATGTTTGCGGATGCTGACGGTACGGGACAACAGGGCGTTAACTTCCTCATCGAACGTTACCTGCAGTTGCTGCTGGCTTTTCATCTGCTGGATAAACTGCCTGACCGTCAGCGTGGCGCCGCTGAAATTCAGCGTACGGTCGTGCTGCGCCAGCAGCCGGATGCTGACCGACAGGAGAAAAAACAGCATCAGTATCCGATGCAATAAAAATGTTTTCATTATTTTACAATTGATTTTAGGTGCAGGTGGTTTACGCCTGCATTTCAGGTTACTTGGCTGACAAACCCGTCAGTTGCTATTTTAAGCGCCCCGTTGCACCGGGGCGTTTAATTTTTTTAGTAGATCACGATCGTATCTTTTTCCTGCCGGTAGCGGAACCCTGCTGTTTGTGAGAGAATGTCCATCACTGCGGGCAGCGGCAGCTGTTTGAACTCCGCGGTAATCCGCTTTTGCAGCAGTGCTTTCCCGGCGATGCGGATCTTTACGTTGTACCATTGCTGTAAGTCTTCGCACACCGTATTTAATTTCTCCTGGTCAAAGGTGAGCTGGCCGGTGGTCCAGCTGGTGGCCGCATCGGCAGCTACGGCGGACAGGCGGAAGCTTCCGGCCTGTTTATCGACGATGACCTGTTGGTGTGGTTGGAGATCGGTGAGGCGCTGACCGTGGTAGCCTAACAGTCTTACTTTCCCGGAGAGGAGCGTTACAGTGAGCCGGGTCCGGTCGTCTACCTCAAAAGCGGTACCCAGCACCTGGGTGGTATATTTCCCTGAGGTAACGAGGAATGGCCTTTCAGCGGCGGTGGAGATATTAAAAAAGGCGCGGCCGGAGAGGCGGATTTCGCGGATGGCCGTGTTAAATTCCGGGATATAACTCACAGAGGAACCCGGGTAGATGGTCACCTGCGAGCCGTCCGGCAGCTGCAGCTGGCGGGGTGTACCCGGTGCGGCGGTGATGGTTTGCCAGGCCAGCGCGGGCGGCTGGGGCTTCGGCTTAAAAAACAGCCAGGCGGCCACCGTTACGAGCAACAACAGGGTGGCGGCTGCGGCCATCTGTGGGTATAACATCCGGCGTTGGGCAGTGATGCCTGCCAGGCGGCGGAACTGTTGCCAGTCGTTGTCTGATGCCTTTTCAGGGGCAGCTGCATTGCCGGTGCCGGCCCATGCCGCCTCCATGCAGGACTGGACAAACGCCGCGTCTTCACCGCTGGCGATATAAGCCTCAATGGCCGCGCGGGTGGCGGGATCGGAAATTTTACCTTCGAAATAGCTGGTCAGCAGGCGGCTGTCCGGTTGAAAATCTGCCATAGTGATCGATTCATCCTTAAGGACGCCGGTCGATGGCTGGTCAAACTATCGGGGCAGCCGGAATTAATATTCAGTTAACATTGGCACCAGCACAACGGCGGCCAGCATGAGGAAATCGGCGTAGTCATGCAGCTCTCTCCTGATGAACTTCAGCGAGGCGGCGATATGGTTCTGCACAGTGAAGATGGATACATTCAGCCGCGCCGCGATCTCTGCATAACTCATGCCGCGTTCACGGTTAAGGATAAACGCTTCGCGGCGGCGGGGAGGCAGCTTGTCGAGGCAGGCGCGGTAGCGGGTGAGCAATTCCCGGTAGCTGACTGTTTCGCTGATATTCTCGGTGGCGGGTGTCTCTTCTTCGCGTGCGCTGAGCGTCACCAGCGTTTTTTTGCGCCGCAACATGCTCACCGTCTCGTGGCGCATCATGGTAAAAAGGTAGCTGTTGAAATCATTGAGCGTGGCGATCCTCGATTTCTGCTGCCATACCTTCAGCATAACATTCATGGCCAGTTCCTCGCTGATGGCCGGATCATCGGTATACCACATGGTATAGCGTTTCAGCCGGGGGAAATAATATTCGAAGAGTGGTTTGAAGTGCTGGTCATTTCCGGCCAGCCAGTCGTGCAACAGTATTGGAATCAGCGTGGAGTCTTCCATCAGACAGCTCATTTTTGATGGAAGCAAAAGTAACGTTGGAATATTAAGGGATTATTAAGTCATTTTTTAACTTTATGGAACTACTGCCTCACGGGTAAGCAATAACTGATTTTTTATTATCTTTAACGGATAGATCAATGTACTATGCAACGTTTATTCTCTTCCAATACACCTCCGCCGGTAGCCTGAGGGCTGAATAACCGGATGACGCATGACATTCCCGTTTGTGTAACGGGAATAGATCCTCGTATGTTTTCCTTTCTGTATTTCAGGGTTGTTTAGCCTCTGCTTAGCATGTGGTTATCTTTTAGTTTTTATCAGACAAATCCTGAAATGAAAAATTTTAAATATTCGCTCATGGTCCTGTTGGGAGGGACCATGTACGGAACGATGTCCTCGTTCGTAAAGCTATCCTATGCATCGGGCTATCATGCCGCCGAGATTGCTTTTTCGATGTCCCTGATATCTGCGCTGCTGCTGGGGGTGGTACTGTTGTTTTCCGGGGGTAAGGCCACCCGGGTGAGGCTGTCAGGCAGATCGGCGATCTCATTGCTGTTAGTGGGAAGTCTCATCGGGCTGACGAACTTCCTGTATTACCTGTCGGTAAGCTACATCTCCGCGTCGCTGGCGATCGTGATCCTGATGCAGTTCACCTGGTTCAGCTTATTGCTGGAATGGCTTATTTTCAGGCAGCGGCCGGGCAGGCTGGAGCTGGTGACCGTACTCTTTATCCTGGCGGGCACTGTTATGGCGGGCAACCTGCTCCGGGCGGAGGCCTTGTCGTTCTCCTGGCGGGGAATGTTTTTTGCCCTGGCCTCATCTTTCACCTATGCAGTGTATATTGTGGCCAATAGCAGGGTGGGCACGGAAATAAAGTGGCAGTCCAAAAGCACGCTCATTATGATCGGTTCTGCGTTGATTATCTTTATTGTCAACGCCCGCACGATTGTCACCGACAGCCACCTGGACCATACCTTCCTCCTATGGGCCGTGTTCCTCGCAGCAGTGGGCACCACTATTCCCACCGCGCTTTTTGCCGCCGGCATTCCGAAAATCGGCGCCGGTACCAGCGCCATCCTGATGACCGTAGAATTTCCGGTTGCCGTTTTATGTGCCTATATTGTTCTGCATGAAGCTGTCAGCCCCGTGCAGATAGCTGGCATCATCGTGATGCTGGCCTCTATCGCGGCTATGAACTATTACAAATCATCAAAAACAAAAAAAGAAAGCTGAGCATGTTTTATATCAGTGAAGTAAAAAATACGCCGCCGGCGACCTTTAAAACAACCTTACAGGAGATGGTCTACCGCCTGCTACAGGAGCAAAACGTGCCGTTTGAGCGGGTAGACAACGACGAAGCCATTACCATGGAAGATTGCATTATCATCAATCGCCAGCTGAACATGAAAACGGTGAAAACACTGTTTCTGTGCAATCGCCAGCAGACCGCTTTTTACCTGTTCGTCACCACCGCTGACAAACCTTTTATCACCAAAGATTTCAGCAGGGTGATGGATATCCCCCGGGTATCTTTCGCCCCGGCGGAACTGCTGGATAAAATGTTGGGCACCACCATCGGCGCCACTACTATCTTCGGCGTGTTACTGGACAAGGACAACCAGGTGCAGGTAGTGATTGACAAGGATGTGCTGTCAGAAGAAGACTATGGCTGCAGCGACGGTACTACCACGAGTTATATGAAAGTCAGCCGGGACTGGATTATGGGAGATTTCCTGGCGTATGCCGGGCATGTACCGAAGATGATTGAGATATGAGTAAGAATACAAAAGGTTGTAAGGTAACGCTTACAACCTTTTGTTTATAGCAAGTTGTTTAGTGTCCGTATCGCTGTATAAAACGTGGATATTCAAAACATTCAAATCCCAGGTATCCTTTTCTAACGGCTATCTCCACGCTATCCACAGTATTCAAAGCCATACTGTCGGGCAGTGTAAACTTCCTGGATACGTTGTGCTTTTCTATTTTAACCCAGTAGTAGGTCCTACCCTTTTTATAACGATCTCCCCGGCTTGCTACCGGCAACGTTTCTTTCGAAACAGCTTTATCAGCCAGCAGGAAATTGGTGCTTAGTACCAGTGCAGGAGGAATCCACGATACCATTAAGAGCATAACACCGATATGCATAATATTATTATCAATACCGTCAAATACACGGGTAAGCCAGCCACGGCATTTCCGGGCTGTCCACCAGGCAAGTGGCAATCCACCGAACAAAAACAATGACAATGGTAATGTTACTGGTATAAAGGTGGAATAGCAAAACAACCATTGCAGAACATGAAGCATCATAAAGAAAAATGCTGCTATCAAGAACCAGGTTCCTTTCAGAATTGCTCTCCGGTTAATTTTCTCTTTTTTGTCTCCAGACATAGGGGCTTGATTTCCATTCAGGAAAAATACAGCTTTTGAACCTATTTCCATCATCAGCAGGAAAATGCTCCACACTCCACACTCCACAATTCTTTTGCAGGTCTGCAAGGCATTAACGGAAACATCCCTGCAACGCCTGACAGGCCGCCTGTTTTTGCTTTACACATGAGGCTGCACCGCGTCTTACGGCCTGCTCCGTCAGGCGATGGTATGTTATTTGGCCCGCTATACCGGACCAAGCTATCATCTTATGGGAAAGGACAAACATGGAAGATTTATTCCTCCTAAAGGAAAACCTTCCGGTAATCACCGTGAAAGTGAACTGGGCCTGCGGGAAAATATGCCGCCGGAAGCGCTGGCGCAGAACCAGGCCATGACTGAGAAATATACTGCCGGAGAAGATACGCCCGCGGCGAACCTGCCTTTCCGGCATCACAACCGGCACACGCATAACGATCAACCGGCAAAAGACAAACAAAATCAACCCGAAAACCCGGGTAACCGGGAAAAGGTGTATGAAGCAAGTGCCCCGCCGGAAGGTAACAACATTACCGGCATGGACCGGGCAACGTTCACCCTGCTCGCCCGTTTCCGCTCGTTTCCCTGTATCACCATCGTGATGCCTACGCACCGGTACGGCATGGATGTAAACGAGCAGAAAGACGTTGTAAAATTCAAAAACTATCTGCAACAGATACGGCACCGGCTGACGCAGCAGCAATGGGAACCGGAGGCAACGGAGCGCCTGCTGGCGCCATTGCAGTCCCTGCTGTTGGAAGAAAATTTCTGGCACCGGCTCGATAACGGACTGGTGGTATACCTGGCAAATGGTTTCTGCCGTTACTATCTGCTGCCGGAAACACCCGAACCGGGCATATACATTAATCACTCGTTCAATATGAGCCCGCTGTTGTCGTTAATGAATGACCGCCGGCATTTTTATCTGTTAGCGCTGGGAAAGGAACGTGCCAGGCTTTATAAAGGCGATGCGTATGGCATGGAAGCGGTTCCGCTTCCGCAACTGCCGGACGGCGACGCTACACAGTTATACCGCACTACCGCCGGCGCACGTAACGAGGTGCATCATGAAGCCTCGCGGGAACCTTTCCAGGGCACTTTCATGCCGGGCTACCTTCGGGATATTGACGAAGTATTGTGGAAAAACAGACTGGCCAACGAACATGCGCCGCTCATGCTGGCGGCGGTAGATGAGATGGTGGCCCAATACAAACAGATCAGCCGGTACCCGTACATCCAGGAGACTGCGTTGTATGGCAACTTCGAGAACGCGCGTACTGACGAACTGTTCGGGCAGGCGCGGCCAAAACTGCAACCTTATTTTGACGCACCGGTACAGCAGGCGCTGGCCAACTATATGGACCATAGCGCCACCGGCCTTACTTCTTCCATAGCAGCAGATATTATTCCGGCCGCTTATTATGGCAGGGTATCCTATCTGTTTATCTGCAAAGGGGAACACCTGAGCGGCCGTTTTGATGCACAGAACAATCAGCTGGAGATATACGATCCGCCGAAGCATGATAACGATTGCCTTTGTACACAGGCAGCGGTGGAGACTATTCTGAACAGCGGTAAAGTATATATACTGGATAAGGAAAAAATGCCCGCAGACAGCGCCATGGCAGCGTTTATGCGGTATTGACAAACTTTTAAAAACAATGTGATGAAAGCAGCCGTTTTTCACAAACCCGGTGATATCCGCGTGGACCAGATACCTGATCCTGCCATTGAGCAACCCGATGATATTATCCTGAAAGTCACGTCAACCGCTATATGCGGTTCGGACCTGCATATTTACGATGGTTTTTTTCCACAGGTAAAAGACCTCATCATGGGTCACGAATTCATGGGCATCGTGGAAGAAACCGGCGCCAATGTCAGCGGTTTACGAAGGGGTGACCGCGTGGTTGTACCTTTTCCGATCGCCTGCGGCCACTGTTTCTTCTGTAACCATGGCCTGCCTACCGCCTGTGAACATTCCAATCCGGAACACTATGGTCCTGCCGGCGACCTGATGGACAGCAAAGGCGGCGGCCTGTTCGGCTATACCGATCTCTATGGCGGTTATGCCGGCGGCCAGGCGGAATACGTAAGGGTACCCTATGCCAATTATGGTCCGCGCAAAGTTCCTGAATCACTGACCGACGACCAGGTACTGTTTCTAACAGATATTTTTCCCACCGGATGGTCTGCCATCGACTGGGGAAATTTGAAAGGCGGCGAAACCGTTGCCATCTTCGGTTCGGGCCCGGTAGGCCTGATGGCGCAGAAAGCCGCCTGGCTGATGGGCGCAGGACGGGTGATCGCCATCGATCCGTTACCCTACCGCCTGGAGATGGCTGCCCTGCAAAACCGGGCAGAGATCATCGACCCGCACCAGGTGGACGTGGTGGAGGCTATCCGCGAGGCCACCAACGGCAGGGGCGCCGATGTTTGTGTAGACGCTGTAGGCATGGAAGCAGAGCGTTCCTTCGGCGATAAGCTGAAGGCCGTTATCAATGTGGAAAAAGGAACAGACAAGGTAATGGAGACCTGCTTCAAAGCAGTACGCCGCGGCGGAACGGTGACGGTGGTAGGCGTATACGGCAGCCCCTACGACAACTTTCCCATCCATCGCATCTTCGATAAAGGTCTGACCGTACGCTTCGGCCAGGCTAACGTGCACGAATATATTGACCAGCTGTTTAAACTGGTACAGGAAGGCCAGGTACGGCTCGACGATATTGTGACGCACCGGCTGCCACTTCAGGAGGCTGCCCATGCCTATCACATTTTTAAACACAAGGAAGACGACTGTGTAAAAGTGATACTTAAACCATAAGCCGGTCTATATCTTCTCCCCTTCTACGATGCTTACCTCGGTAATATCGAGGTCGATGACCCGTGTGAGCCGCAGCCCGGAACGACGGAACAATTCCCCAAATTCCGCGGCGGTCCTTTCTTTGCCGCCTGTTACTACCAACATGTTCACATCCATGAATTTGGCGCCGTGCAATGTGTTGCCTTCGGGAACAACGCCGTCGACAATCAGGATTTTGCTTTCCGGCTTCATTGCTTTGCTGACAACGCTCAGGATGCGTACAGAATCTTCATCATCCCAGTCATGGATGATCATTTTCAGCAGATAGGCATCGCCCCCTGCCGGTACCTGTTCGAAGAAGTTGCCGCTGACGGCAGAACAACGGTGGCGCAACAGCGGGTCGGCAGCCAGCAGCGCAGCAGTTTGCTCCACCACATAAGGGACATCGAAGACAATGCCAGACGGCCCCGGCGTACGTTTCAAAATCGCGGATAACAGGGACCCGTTGCTACCGCCGACATCGATGATCGTTTTGAAAACCGAGAAGTCATACTTGTCCAGGATAGCCGGACTCAGAAAACTGGTCACCGCCGTCATGGCTTTCATAAAGTTCAGTCCTCTGTCAGCATGTTTTTTATAATGCTCCCAGAGATTTTCTCCATAATGCTCATCAAAGGCGGTTTTTCCCGTTCTGACGCTGTCGACCAAATTCCCCCAGGGCACGTAAAATTCGCCCATCTCTGCCAGCAGGAAGGCTTTCATGCTGCCTTCGATATCGCCGATCAGCGCGATGGAATCAGGCGTATTGACAAACACACCGGGCGTTTGTTCTTCAAAAACACCATTGGCTGCCAGGAGTTTCAGCAGGCGGTGGAGCGATGGCGCATGGGTGCCTGTTTCGGTCGCCAGCGCGTTTATCTCCATCGGCCCGGAAGAGAGTATTTCAGCAATATTCAGCCTGGCGGCGGTATATACACTACAGGAAACCCAATGATTGGTAATATGGCGGAGGATGTTTCCCGTATGTTCAGCGGTGGCACGTAAGCCGGATAGATCAGTTCGCATAGGATAGTTTTTTAGAAAAATATGGTTATCTTAAATTTAATCATACTGCCTGTTGTTCTCGCTGCAGTGACGGTACTTATTTTCAGGAATATCGCCTTCACCCAAAACAATCTTAACTATCTTATGAAAAAATCTCACTGGGCAGAGCCCTACAAAATCAAGATGGTAGAGCCGCTCCGAAAGACCTCCCGCGAAGAACGCAAAAAACTGATTGAAGACGCCGGATTTAACACATTTCAGTTAAAATCTGCAGATGTGTACATCGATCTGCTGACCGACAGCGGCACCAGCGCCATGAGCGACCGCCAGTGGGCTGGCCTGATGATGGGCGACGAAGCTTATTCCGGCAGCCGCAATTTCTATCACCTGGAGGCGGTAGTACAGGAGTATTACGGATACAAGTATGTCGTTCCCACGCACCAGGGCAGAGGGGCGGAACACCTGATCGCCCGCCTGCTAATACGGCCCGGCATGTATGTTCCGGGTAACATGTACTTCACCACCACACGGCTGCACCAGGAACTGGCCGGCGGCAATTTTACCGATGTCATTACTGACGAAGCCCATGATCCCGATTCCGATTTTCCCTTCAAAGGCAATATAGACCTGCAGAAGCTCGAAGACATCATCCGGAAGGCAGGCGCAGCCAATATCGCCTATCTCAGTTTAGCCACCACCGTGAACATGGCCGGAGGACAGCCCATATCACTGGGAAACATGAAACAGGTACGAAAGCTCACACAACAGCACGGTATCCGCATCATCCATGATATGGCCAGGGTGGCAGAAAACGCCTTTATGATCCAGCAACATGAAGCCGGTTATGCCGACAGGACCGTCGCTTCCATCGTAAAGGAAATCTGTTCGCTAACAGACGGCGCTGTCATGAGCGGTAAAAAAGACGCGCTGGTCAATATTGGCGGGTTCCTCGCGCTCAATGACGAAGGCCTGTACGAAGAAGCCAAAAACCTGGTGATCGTATACGAAGGCATGCATACCTATGGCGGCCTTGCCGGACGTGACATGGAAGCCATGGCCATCGGTATTACCGAGTCGGTGGAAGAAGCTCATATCGCCGCCCGTGTTTACCAGGTGCATTACCTGGGCAACCTGCTGAAAGAAGCCGGTATTCCTGTATTGAACCCTATCGGTACCCACGGCGTATTTCTCAACGCCCGCACTTTTCTGCCACATATCCCGCAAACCTCCTTCCCTGCCCAGGCATTGACCGTAGCGCTATACGAAGCCGGCGGCGTACGTACGGTGGAAAGAGGCATCGTGTCTGCCGGCCGTGATAAAGAAACCGGAGATCACCACTACCCATCGCTGGAGCTGGTGCGGCTTGCCATCCCCAGAAGAGTATACACCCTCTCTCATATGGACGTGGTAGCAGATGCCATCATTGAAACATATGAAAACAGATACAACATACCCGGACTGGAGTTTACCATGGAACCCAAATACCTTCGTTTTTTTCAGGCGCGGTTTAAACAGCTGACGCCCGAACCAGCCAGCACAACACGTTAATTATTATTCAGGTATAATGAAGAATAGCCCTCCTGATGGGAGGGCTATTTCGTTTCTAAAATCGCCCTGCAACACCGGACGCAGGAAATATCATTGACCGGCATACATAAAACCGTTTACTGCTTCCTGGTGATCACCGGGTATACCTGGCTGCTTTTTGGCGCGCTGAACTTTTTCACTCATATCGGCCTGATTGTACCTACCATGGGATAAAATTGTAAGTTGCAGTGTGATGACCGATTTTTCTTCCTTACTCCAGCTCGACAAAGAAGCGCTCGCCACATTGGCCAACGCTTACAGCAGCTATGCCACCTACCTCGACGCGGGACAGTCTGACGATCTGCCGACGATCGCCGGCAGCTATATGAAGGCCGCCGGCTATGAAATGCTGTTCGACCAGGCCACCGCTAAGAAATGGTATTTCCGGGCGACGGACTATTTCATCCGCGCAGCAGACACCTACGGCATCATCGCTGCGATCTGCTGCAACCAGTCCCCGGAGATGGAAGTCGGCCCCACCCCTACGCCAGACCTGCAATTTTACCAGTTATTAAGCGGGTATTTTAAAGATACGCCCGTGGACATCACCGCCTGGCAGGAGCCCGTAGGACGCCTGCAGATCCCTATGCGGCTGTATCTCGAAGCATTCGACGCCACGGAAGAATGCACTGCGGCCACCGAGCTGCCCGCCGCCTGGAAGCCGCTTCTCACGCGCATGCATACACGCCCGAGATTACTCAGTAAAGATGTCAAACGGTGGCGCAGTCTCGAAGGGACCATCAACCCCATAGAACCGGAAACGATCGCCACCTGCGTGACGTTGCTGACCGTCGCACACCGGCAGGGGATTACATGGGAAAGTATGAAGGAAGAGGTGCAGCAACAGCAGGATGTTGCGTTTATTGCGGTGAAGCTGGCGTTATCCCTTCTAAATCCCACTCCGCCTCCACATACCGGCTACAATCATTCCTGAGCTCATCATAGTACTCTATCAGCAATGCGGTACCTCCACCGCTGACATGCTTTTTCACCATGTCATGTATAATATACACTGATTCCGGCCCTACGGCGCGTATGTCATAGGCAATATAACGATGACGTCCTAACGTAGCACACAATGCTAATAACTTCCGTGGACCGCCCAACAGCGTATGTACTTTCGTATGTGGTCTAATGCGATAATTAGCGCCGCACATATCGCGGTGCTCATAGATTTTGCCCGCGTATTCGCTGGCGGGATCTACATTCTTTTCCAGGTAAGTGGCTACAGACATGGGGTTAAAACGCCTGCGGAACCATGATTGCCGGAAAGGGGATACGTATGTCAGCGGATGATGTACCGCTACCGCAGGATGGGTAGCTTTACCGGTAATGATGTCGACAAAAAAATCCTGTACGGCGGGACCATAAATGGGGTTCTTCAGGTTTAGTACCACCAGTTCTCCTTCATGTATTCGAAATGGCGGGATAAACCATTCCGCCGCGCTGATACCTTTATTTTCCAGTATTAATTGCCTCGCCATATAACTCCTATACGCGTTTTATCCGTCGTATGAAAGTATAGTCACCGGTGATCTCTTCCTCATAATTCAGGTCTTCATCGAAGATGCTGCTATCGCGGAAATAGGTGCTGACACTCAGGTATCCCAGATCGAGCCCACCGCCGCCACAGAGGTTACAGCCGCCGTCACCGCCTTTCAGGAACCATTCGCTGTCCATCATTATCTCGTAGCGGTAAGGGTTATTGGCGATCACCAGCCCGAAATGATTAGGGGTGTCGAGGTAAATTTCCGGTTGATCATTCTTCTTGAAATACAGGTAATCCTTATCATAGTCGATGGCGTCGCCCCATGGGTAGAGCGTGCGGGAACCGCCGCCACAAAGGTATTCCCATTCGTCTTCTGTAGGGAGCCGGAAACCGGTGGCTTGTATCTCCCGCAACAGTTCTTCCCGGGAAGCGCCCTGGTATAACCATGCCGTTATCTTGTCTCCGTTTTTTACCAGCCGGAAAGAATCGTTGACGGTATAACTCCAGTGTTCACGTGTAGAAGCTTTTACTTCGGCGAACGCTTTCTCAAAATAGTCATCGGACGTGAGGCGTTCATCTGTCAGCTCCACGGGGAAATAACCCGTTGGACGATACTCCCGTTCCACGATCATCGGGCCGATGGTCACGGTGCGTACCGGCGACAGCCGCTCGCGGATATAGTTATCCATCTCCCCGGCATTATCCTCAAACATGGCCGCCATATTATTCCTGTTTTCGGTCGCCATGTTCCAGGAATCGAGTCCCAGCACGACAGTATCACCGGGCACAAAAACGAATTCCGCGCCATCATACTCCAGAACAGAGGTATAAGTACGCTGTCCGAATTTCTCGAATGTCTCAAAGCGTTTGATGGTGAATCCGGGAAATTGTGTATTGACTAATTGATGCAAGATAACTTCCGCTTCCCGCTTTGGTAGTGCATTCCACGCCTGTCGGTCATATAGTTGGGTTACGCTCATAACAATAAAAGATGATTTCTGCCGGCTAATGTAGCTAAACTTTCACGATTTCTGCAATGAGGCGTAATGCAACGTCTGCAGGCGGCCATTGCCTACCACATTAAACTCTACTTTCTGGGTATTGTCCTTTCCTTTGAGCGTGAGCGTGATTTTATTATCTCCTTTTTTCAGGGGAATGCGGGAATAATAGATCGAGTGCGGCAGGCTTTGCCAGTTACGGGTATCCGCTTTTTCTGCCAGCAGCGAGATGAGGTTGAACAGTTCTCCCGCCACTTCATCATTTTTCCGGATCTCGTATTCCGCCAGTTTTTTGATGGCCAGCCGCGTCAGCGCCAGTCCCATTTCTTTCAGAAAACGTTCCTGCAGCGTGCGGAATGCCAGCTGGTTCACGTCTTCCACCTTTTCGAGGGTGGTGGAGAAAGTGCTGTCCCGCTGTATGTCGGCGGCGGTATAGTAGAGCGGTTGCTCCACATAGCTGGGGAAAGCCACGCGGAAGGCTTCCAGGTGACGACGCAAACGGTCACAGGAATCCCGCGGGAAAAGATTAAAATCGAAAGGAATAAAGATCCGGGAGTTGGGATCTGTAAACACAAAATTTCCAGGCCCTCTTTCGGTGAGCGTAAAGAAAAAATTGCTTTCCGCTTTTACCGGCGCCAGTCCGTTTTCCCAGAACACGAGCACAGAACCGCCGTCGTTGTCGGCGGGGCGGTGGTACACACGGCCAAACTGCTGTTCATAATATTGTACTTCCTGCTGAAAGCCCAGCTGATCAGCGGTACGCAGGAGATCTGCCTGTAACTGTGCGGGCATGTCCACACCGTAATAACGCCGGTCGGGCGATTTAAGGAAGATATCAGCGGCATTGCGGTAGGAAATAAAAGCGTTGTTCACATCTCCTGCGCTTTCGTACACGATGCCCTGTACGATCAGCGAAAAAGCGTCGTTGCTGTATTTTTTATCATTGTTTTTCTTCCGGTCGTTGAGAGCGTAGTTACCCAGAGAAATGCGCCGGGCTTCCACTTCCGCATCTTCCAGCTGATGTAGTTGCAGATAGTTGACAGACTTATAGTAATGAATCAGTAATCGTTCAAAATCTTCCCCCTGGTAGATCTGCATAGCGGGGTTGACTACCAGTCCCAGCGTCTGGTCCAGTATCCTGCTGCCCCGGTAACCTGACAAAATGGAATCGGCGGCGTTAAAATACAGGTTGCTTTCGTGATAGCGTCCCTGCAGGAAAGCGGTCTTGCCTTTTTCCATGTTAAACAGCAGTTTGTTGCGGCCATAACGGAAAAAGCGGGCTTTGTCCAGCTGTGTGGAAGCTTCATCGAAGCGGCCCTGTGACACAGCCTGGTAATACGGCGCCACGGCGCTGTTATAGGTACGGCATGAGCAAAAGAAAGGTATGGCCAATGCCAGTGGCAGCCACCACTTCCACTGACGAACGGAAATAAACATAATATGCGCTTGAGATAAAAATGTGCGCCGGCAACACAGACAACCGGCGCACGGTCACCACAGTGGTAACGAGTATGTAGGTCCTAATTCTTCACATATTTGGCAATCTTCTTATTGCCTATCCATTTTACTTCGTTGCTTTGCAGGTCGGTCAGTTCCAGGTCTACCTGATAATACACCACCATTTGCCTTTTATGTGAATCTACGATAGCGTTGATGCTACCTTGCAGCATATAGTCCGCTCCCACTTCGAGTCCCCATTTTTTCATGGTAGACACGGAAGCGTTTTTCTGCTGATCTGCCCGTTCGCCGCGCAGTTCCTCTCTTTTGGCGCCGCCCTGTACCAGTCTTACTTTCCGGGTGGTGACAAACGTGCGTTCCATATCTTTGATGAAGGTTTCCGCATCGATGTGTTCATGGCTTTTGTTGGCGACCATGCCTACGATCACGACCGGCTGCTTGCCTCCGTGTTGTTGGGTAAATTCTGACAACCAGTTCTCCCCGAGGGCGCTGGCGATCATTTCTTCCGCTGTGAGCCGTGAATCGGTATTGTTCCAGCGGCCGCTGATATCGATCTGTTGTTTCTCGTCTACCCGTGTCACCTGGCGGGGAGCACATCCTTGTATGACAGCAGCGGACATAAGTATCCCGATCAATGCGGGAGCATTCATTTTAAACATCAGGTTGAAATTTTTTATACGATGATTTTATTAGCGGAAGAGCAGGTAGGCGCCCATAGCCAGCGCGGTCACGGTCGCCAGGTCATACCACTGGAAGCCCGGTGAATAGCTGCGATGATGTCCATAGTGGCCGAAGCTGTAGGACGGATAGCCGTATCCATAAGTATACGCCGGATATCCCCAGGTGTCCCATGACGATCCCCATCCGTATCCATAGGCGTAGGCGCGCCGGCGTTCACGGCGGTCCTGCCGCCGCTGTTCCTTCCGCTCCATCTTGGCTTCCATGAACTGGTATGCTTTATAGGTCTGCTGCACGGTAGTGCCTTCACGCGCCGTCAGGGAGTCTTCGTTGATCAGGTACAGCTGCATGCTCTCCATATAACGGGGGTTCTGGTCGGGCAGCAGTTTCTGCTGCGCCATTGCGGGCATGGCCATAACAAGCAGGCAGGCGATAAAACCGGTCCTGAAGCGGTGTTTACTGATACAGTACCTCATAACATTCGTTGTATTCACTATAGTGACGCAGCCCAAAAGATCTCCCCCTACGGGGCAGGCTGTTAAAAAACCGTTAAGGTGGAAAGCGGAACATTTTACGATGTACGGGCGTTATGCAAGTTATGTCGACCGTATCACTTCGCAGCTCCGCCGGCAGATGGGTAGTCACCTCCTCTATCCTGGCTTCCGCCATGGCTTTCATAGACGGCACCGCGCTGAACGTGGCATTGCCCTCCCTTCAGCGCAGCCTGCATGCTTCGGGCGCTGAACTGTTCTGGGTACTGAACGCTTATATGCTGATGCTGGCGGCCCTGATCCTGCTGGGTGGTACCCTGGGCGACCGGCTGGGGCGGAGACACATTTTTATGACCGGCATCATGATTTTCATCGCCGGCTCCGCCGCATGCGGACTTGCGGGCACCGTCACCATGCTGATCATCTTCCGGATAGTACAGGGTATCGGCGGCGCGCTCATGATTCCCGGCAGCCTCTCCCTTATCTCTTCCGCTATTGATGAAGCTGAAAGAGGTAAAGCGATCGGCACCTGGTCGTCTGTCACTACGCTGGTAACTATCGGCGGTCCGATACTGGGCGGCGCGCTGGCCGACGCCGGCCTGTGGCGCTATATCTTCTTTATTAATATACCCATTGGCGTTATTACGCTGTTATGCCTGTGGTGGAAAGTAGCGGAACAGGAAATACCCGCCGATGCACCTGCACAGGACTATCCCGGCGCTGTCCTCATCGTAGGCGGACTGGCACTGCTGAACTTCGGCTTCCTGCGGGTGCCGGTCGCCGGCTTCGGCAGCCCCACGGCTTATGGTAGCATCTCCTTAGGGGTGCTGTTGCTGGTAGCTTTTATTATGACGGAACGGCGCAGCCGTCACCCGATGCTGCCGCTGCATCTCTTTAAGAACCGGACCTTCACCGGCGCCAACCTGCTGACCTTCTTTTTGTATGCCGGCCTTAGCGGCAGCATGCTGTTCCTGTCGCTCAATATGGTGCAGATGCAGGGTTACAGCCAGCTGGAATCAGGGCTGTCTTTTCTTCCCTTCACCTTGCTGATGGTCTTTCTCGCACGGCTGGCAGGCAGTCTGGCTGACAAATATGGGCCGCGGTGGTTCCTCATCATCGGACCTTTCCTGGCAGGCACGGGTATGTTGCTGATGTCGCTGGTAGGACAGACCACCGGGCCGTCTTCTTACTGGACCACTTTTTTCCCCGGCATTATGGTACTGGGCATGGGCATGACGATTACGGTGGCGCCACTGACCGCTACCGTGATGGGCTGCGTAGGCAGCCAGTTATCCGGCACCGCTTCCGGTGTCAACAACGCCATTACCAGGATTGCCGGCGTATTTGCCGTAGCCGTTTTTGGCGCGCTGGCGGTAGTGTTTTTTGCCGGATCTATGCAGCCTTCGCTGCAGGAGCTGTCGCTGACTGCTACACAGAAAACCGCTATCATGGCGCAGACGGCCAACCTCGGCGACGCGGCGGTACCCCAAGGGTTACCACATCAGCAGCAACAGCAGGTCATCCAGCTGTATCATCAGCATTTTATCCGGAGTTACGGTAAAATCATGGCCATGTGCGGATTGTTAGGATGGCTGGGGAGTCTCATGGCGTGGATATTTATCAAGTCTCAAAAACCGGAACGATAATTATGATTTCCCTGTAGCTTTGTTTCAAACTACACTTATGCGGTATTTGTTATTTGCCCTGTGTCTGTGCCTCCCCCTCCCCACCCTATCCCAAACTCCCGGAAAGATTGTCTTCACCAGTCAACCGGCTGCCAACGTCACTATCAGCACTCCTTACACGCTTACGCCTAAAAGCGACCTGTTTTTCACCGTTCACCTGGACAGTCCGCTGATCCGCTATCTGCAGGCATTAGCGCCTGACGCCGACCAGGAAACGGTACTAAAGCAGGGCAACTATCAGTTCAGCCTATACGTAGACGGCCGCCTGTGTTACCAGAGCAACCTGCATCCCGGCGCACCGTCCGCCGCAGCAAAGACCAGGGATACTGTTTTAAGCCGGCCGCTGATCAATTATAAAGCGGCTTCCGCTTCGTGGAGCGAATATTACTGGATGCGGTTTCTGCGCAACGGCGGCGACAGCGCCCTTACGGAAGGTCCGCATTTGCTGCGCATGGAGATAAGACCGTACGTCAGCGATCCTGTTAAAGGCATAAAAACCGGCGGACTGATAGCCAGCGGCGAACTGCCGCTGATCGTGAACCGCAAGCCCTTCATCGATACCGCGAAAATCGTTTTAAACACACCGACGCCCTATAATGGCCTGGTGGTGTCACATGGCAACTTTGACCGCAATACCGTCAAGCTGCTGAAGGGCAACATTGAAGCAGGCGTTTTCCCGAAGGTCACCAGCATTGCCGTGATCCGCAACGGACAACTGATCATTGAAGAATATTTCAACGGCTCCGGCCGTGATTCCATGCATGATGTGCGGTCTGTCGGCAAATCCTTTGCGGGCGCCATCACCGGTATGGCCATCCGGGACGGCCACCTGAGAAGTGTGGACCAGCCACTGTCAGACTTCTACGACCTTCATGCATTTGCTAACTATTCCGCAGATAAAGCACAGACCTCCCTTCAATCGCTGCTGACCATGAGCAGCCCCTTCGACGGTGATGACAATGATGATCAGTCGCCAGGCAATGAAGAAAACATGTACCCGGCAGACAACTGGGTGAAGTTTGCACTGGACCTGCCGGTCAATACCGTACGCCCAAAGGGAGAATGGCACTATTTCACCGCAGGGGTCGTGGTGCTGGGCGACGTGCTGCACCGGCGCTTGCCGGGCGGACTGGAAAAATATGCTGACCAACAGCTGTTCCGGCCGTTAGGCATCAGCCGTTACCAGTGGCAGTATACCCCGCAGGGCGTGGCCAATACTGCCGGCGGTATCCGTATGAACACCCTTGATTTTGCCAAATTCGGATGGCTGTACCAGCAGCGGGGCCGCTGGCAAGGCAAACAGGTACTGCCCGCCAGCTGGGTGCAACAAACTTTTACCCGGCACAAAAGTATTCCCGGCCGGCAGGAAGAATACTATGGTTACCTGTTCTGGAACAAAACTTTCCATATAAACAACAAAGCTTACGAAGCCTTCTACTGCTCCGGCAACGGCGGCAATTACATCCTCGTTTTCCGGAATACGCCGCTGGTCATCGTTATTACAGCAGAAGCCTATAACCTTCCTTATGCGCACCCGCAGGTAAATACCATGTTGCAGCAGTACCTGCTGCCGGCCGTGCTCCAATAACCACACTATTTTTTTGGCCAATTCAGAACTCGTTTCTATATTTACGTAACCAGTTACGAAACCAATAACAAAAATATCAAAATTTCTAAATTTCCAAATTCGTAAATGATGACGGGCTTTTTCGACACTACCGGCAAAATGGCCATCGGCAGCAGGCTGCGGCTGCTGACCGACAAAATCACCGAAGACGCGGCCCAGGTGTACAGTTTGTACGGCGTGCCCATGCAGCCTAAATGGTTCCCGGTATTTTATGTACTGTCACGCGGGGAGAGCAAAACCATCACCGAGATAGCCCGGGAGATAGGGCATTCCCACGTATCGGTGAGCAAGATCGTCCGCGAGATGGTGCAAAAGGGATTCATCAGGGAAAAGAAAGACAAAACAGACGGACGTAAGAACCTCGTAGGGCTTACCGCCAAAGGTCTGGAGATCAATGAAAAAATTGCGGCGCAGTATATTGATGTGAACAATGCCATTGAGGAACTGACATCACAAACCAAACACGATCTCTGGAAAGCCATGGAAGAATGGGAGTTCCTGCTGGAGCAGAAATCTTTGCTCCGCCGCGTACAGGAGCAACAGAAATTACGGGAGAGCAGCCAGGTGAAAGTGGTGGCTTATCAGCCAAAATACCGGCAGGCGTTCTATGATCTCAATGAAGAATGGATCTCCACCTATTTTAAAATGGAACCGTCTGACTACAAAGCGCTGGAAGATCCGGAAGGGCATATTTTGAAGAAGGGTGGTCATATTTTCGTGGCGCTTTATAACGATGAACCGGTAGGTGTGTGCGCGCTGATCCGCATGAATGATCCGGACTACGACTTTGAGCTGGCCAAGATGGCGGTATCTCCGCGGGCACAGGGTAAAAGCATTGGCTGGCTGCTGGGCAAAGCCTGTATGGAGAAAGCGCGCGAACTGGGCGCATCCAAACTATATCTCGAAAGCAACACTATCCTGAAACCGGCTATCAGCCTGTATCACAAGATGGGCTTTCAGAAAGTGGCGGCCAGGAAATCGCCGTACGAACGCGCCAACATCCAGATGGAGCTGGTGTTATAAGAAACGTTGTTGTATCAGCGCCATAAAATCGGGGCGGAACTTTTCGCTCAGCGGGATACGTTTGTCCGCAATGTGAATATGATTGTCGAGTACCCGCTCTATCTGGCTGGTGTTAACGATATAGGAATTATGTACGCGGATAAAGGGCGGTCCCAGCTGTTCTGCAATTTCTTTCAGCCGCTTGTATACCAGCACCGCTTCTTTCACGGTCACCACCCGCACGTATTCCTTCTCGCCTTCAAAGTACAGCAGGTCCTGCAGGCGGATACGTTGCAGCGTTTTACCCGACTTCACAAAAAAGTAATCCTGGTGGTCGTCTTCCTTTCTGTCTGCCTGCGCAGGCGAACGGAAGGCGGCTTCAATCTTCTGGCGGGCAGCCAGGAAACGCGTCAGTGTAATGGGCTTCAGCAGATAGTCGAGCGTCTGGTAATTATAACTGGCGGCAGCAAATTCAGAATAGGCAGTGGTAAAAACAATTCTGACATGACTGGGCAACAGGCCGGCCAGCTCCATCCCGTTGAGGCGGGGCATATTGATATCGAGAAATACCACATCTGTCTTTTGTTGTTTAAGGCATTCCAGCGCCTCCAGCGCATCATAACATTTGCCCACAATACGCCAGTTGGTGGTCTGCTGGATATGCAGTTCCAGCAGCTTCACGGCATTGGGCTCGTCATCCACGATCAGGCAATTTAGACTCATAAGGGAACGGTTAAAGAGGCATTAAAATGGTTATCTGATCTTTCAGTCTTCAGTTCAAATTTGTCTCCATATAATAGTACCAGGCGCTTGCGCAGGTTATCTATCCCCGATCCGCGCTGGCCGGAGACTACGGGATGCCGTGGCAGTTCATTACGGGTGTTGAAAATGAGGTGGTTGTCCCGGCATAACAAAGTGATCGCTATCTGATTTTGTGTACTGCTTTTATCGATACCATGCTTGAAAATATTCTCCACAAACGTCATCAGCAGCATAGGAGGTATGCGATAATCATTATCAATATTCCTGGTAAACGTTAAGCCAATTTCATGCCGGATGCGTATTTTTTCCAGCGCGATATAGTTTTCGATGAAATTAATTTCAGTAGATAAATTGACTTTGTCTTTCGGGCTTTCATCCACAAAGTACCGCATAATGTCTGACAGTTTTTCGATGAGCAGTGCGGTATGAGGCGCCTCCCGGAAGGCTTCGTAATAGATATTATTCAGTGTGTTAAACAGGAAATGCGGCTGCACCTGTGACTTCAGCAGCTCCAGCTCCGTTTGGGCATGTTGCTGCTGCATTTCCTCTGTCTTACGTTTCAATACAAAATAAGCAATAAAAATCCGCAGAATGAAACTCAGCAGAAAAATCGTCAGCAAACCGGATACATTACGTACAAAGATCATGGTAGTCATCGGCGCCGGGTCCGGTTTTTCATTGAAAAACGTATTGTATATCCAGACCATCCCGTAGCTCCGGAGCAGGCTGGCAAGCAGCAGTCCCGCTACTACTGCGATGAAATACAATACCTTCCTGTTTTTCAGAAACAGGCGGGGATATAAAAAACTAATATTGCCATACACTACCAGCGCATAAAAGGCCGTATTCGTCAGGGCATAGGCGCCTGACTGCCAAAAGCCGTCTTCCGGCAGCAGCGTAAAAAACAACAGCAGCATCAGCAGGCACCACAGCCCCCACTGAAGCCGGCTGGTAGCCGGCATTGCTTTAAAAATTCCCATGGCTGAAAATACTGGGTTTAGATACTATTCGTCAAATGTACCGGATCGCCTTTTCTGAAGACCGCTTTTTTCAATGGTTGCCCTGTTTGGATTCAACCATCACCCCGTTTTCTTCAATCCCCCGGTCATATGGGAGATGACTGCCAGCGATTGAATTTATGCCGGTAAGGATTGAATAAACTTGATGCGCTTACGCGGATGACCAACATTTGTGCTGTCCAAAAAATGTACATCCGCTTATGACAACGCGCCCTTTTCTCCGACTTTTACCGGTTTTGTTGATCCTGTTGTTTGCCCTGCAACAGGTATCTGCCCAGGCTGATACGATCAGCCCCCGGCACCGTGCCCTGAATACCGCCCTGCTGCGACCGGGGCTACGCCAGTATCTCGTTTATTTCCAGTTTCCCGACAAACCTAAAATGCTCAACTTCTCCCTCTGGATGCGGGAGATCAGCAAAAGTCAGCACAACGGGCAACCCGTCTTTGAAGTTAAACAAAGTTGGTACAATGCTGACAGCAACTATTTCAGAAGTTTTCATTCCATCAACAGCGCACAGGACTTCTCCCCGCTGTACCACTCCGATGGCGGTGGCACCGGTATCAGGGCCTATAACTGGTCGGCCGCCGGCGTAAAAGGCACCGATAGCGTGGCTGGCAATAAAGCCGCCGGTTACTCGCTCAACTTTGACAGTCCCAATTACAACTGGCATCTCGATATCGAAACGTTCGAAATGCTTCCCCTGGCCGCCGGCAAAACCTTTTACATCCTGTTTTATGATGCAGGCCTTGATCCGCCGGCGTACGTAAAATACACCGTTACCGGCAGTGAAATGCTGACTACGCTGGACAACAGGCAGGTGGACTGCTGGATACTCCACACCGGCGGCACGATGCCCCAGGGCGGCACCTATGAGCAGTCCTTCTGGATCAGCAAAGCCGGGCATGAGCTGCTGAAAGAAGCGGACAGTTTCAGTGGCATGTTCCGTTACAAGATAAAATTACCGGGCCTCACGCCCAACTTGCCGGAGGTAGTCCGCCAGGTGACGGCAAAAAAATCCTGAATTCCCGTTTACCGATAAAAAACCCGTTTTCGCCGAAAGGGTGATGCCTTCAACTGAAAAAGCCTGTTCTGTGGTGATCGTCTCCAGTAGTTTTGTATCATCAAAAACAGGTATTATGAACAAAGTAATCGAAATGAAAGCTATCCGGCAGGTCAATGATGAAATTTACCGGTCGTTTGAAACGCTGGATTTCAGAGGCGCGGCTACCCACCTTACGGAAGACTGCGACTACATTACTTTCAACGGCATGCACCTGAAGGGACGGGAAGCGTACATCGCTTCCCACGAACAGTTGATGAACAATTTTATGTTCCGTGGCGCCAGGCTGGAAGGAGAGATAGACCAGATGCGGTTTCTGAACGACCGTACCGCTGTGGTGATTGCCCGTGGCGCTATCCGCTTCCGCTGGCAAAAAAAAGCCCCTCAAAGCCGCCAGTCTATCAATACCACCCTGTGGATCAAAAACAATGAAGACCAATGGCAGATGGCCGCTTTCCATAACTGCCGTGTCAAAAAGCCCGGCTGGCTGAAAACTGTGATGACCAGGATTTTAGACTGATTCTCCTGATAGGCGAAGATGACACCGATTTTAATTATTTTTATGGGTCTCTTCGCTTACCAGGAGCGTCAGTAAACCTTCGTTGCCATGCTGCTACTTTTTGCCTTTGCCGCACTGATAATGGTCCTCACACCGGGCCCCAACATGATTTATCTCGTCACCCGGTCGGTGACACAAGGCAGGAAAGCCGCCATGATCTCGTTGCTGGGCGTTGCCTGCGGTCTCCTTTTTCATATCACGCTGGTATCTTTCGGCCTCACCAGCATCCTGATGGCCATCCCCTACGCATATACGACCCTGAAGACGATCGGAGTGATGTACCTGCTGTATATGGCGTGGCAGGCGGTGAAGCCCGGAGGAAGGGCGGTATTTGAGCGTGCCGGCCAACTGAAACACGATACGCCGCTCCGGCTGTTCAGTATGGGACTGTTTACCAGTATCCTGAACCCCAAGATCGCCGTTTTTTACATGTCTCTTTTTCCCCAGTTCATCAAACCGGAATACGGACCGGTGTTATTACAGAGCCTTACGCTTGGCTTTATCCAGCTGACGATCAGTTTCACGGTCAACAGCCTGATCATCTTTTCCGCCGCAAAAGTAACACGCTGGTTCAGCGCCAATCCCGGCTGGGTACGGACCCAGAAATGGCTGATGGGAAGCGTTTTTGCGGGACTGGCACTGAAAATGGCGCTGGACAAGGGCAAATAACCCTAATCGATAAAACTCTTCTGATCGGTAGGATTGCCGGACTCCACATGGCGGGAGGGGGCAAAATAATCGTAATAGTAAAGGCGTGCCTGTTCAAACAGTTCCATCTGTGGTTTCAGGCGTTCTATGAACTTCGGGAAGTTCCGGGAGGCCGGTTGCGTCCATGCCGCTTCGGCGAATGCCGTGATGCGGGGGAACAACAGGAAGTCCAGTCTTTTTGCGTTGGAGATGGTCTCGGACCACAGGCACGCCTGTACGCCCAGTACCTGCCGTTCGTATCCTTTCACTGCAGGCAGACCGGCCACTGAAAATTCGTATACTGATTTCAGGTTGTTGTACTCCCCTGCTTTCCATTTGCGGCCTGTTTTGTGGGTGCTGTCCTGTACAAAGTCGAAATAGAAAGGCAGGCGCGGACAGATGATCACGCTATAGCCTTTGCCCAGCGCCATTTTCAGGTTCTCCGGTTTTTCCTGTCTCCACCAGCAAACGATGGTTTTATTAGCCGGCAGTGTGGCCGTAGCGATTTCATCCCAGGCCATCACTTTGTTACGCAGGCTGAATACGGTATCGGCCATACGCTGAAAGAAATAATCCTCCACCTGTTTACGGTTCACAAAACCTTTGGCTTTGATGAGGCTGATGACCGCCGTATCAGTATCCCAGGCTTTGTTGCCGAAAGACACTTCATCGCCGCCGAGGTGGATCATGCCGGACGGAAAGAGCGACGCTGTTTCCTTCAGGATATCCGCCAGGTACTGGTAGGTGCCTTCTTTGCCGGGATTAAAGGTGAACGAGGGGTATTTCTCCGTGCCGCCGCCGTCGAAGGCAGGATAGGCCCTGTTGGCAGCGCTGGCGTGGCCGGGCATGTCTATTTCAGGGATTACCTCTATGAAACGTTCTTTTGCATAGGCTACGATTTCGCGGATATCGTCCTGGGTGTAGAAGGCAGCCGGCGCTTTGGGATCGGTGTGGTTACCGATGCCGCCAACGGTGGTGAGCAGGGGATATTTTTTGATTTCCAGGCGCCAGCCGGGGGCGTCTGTCAGGTGCCAGTGAAAGCGGTTTAGTTTGTAGAAAGCCATCCAGTCGAGGATAGACTTCACTTTCTCTTTACCGAAGAAGAAGCGGGACTCATCGAGCATAAAGCCGCGCCAGGCGTAGCGGGGCGCGTCGGTGATGTTCCAGCAGGGTATGTGGCGGGACGTGCCGGTGGGCATGGTTGTTTCCGCCAGTTGCAGCAGGGTGGTGATGCCGTTGAAAACGCCCTGGGGGCTGCCCGCGGTGATGGTGGCGCCGGCTTTGGTCATCCGGAGCGTATATGCGTCCGGGTTAGCGCCCGCTTTACCGCGTTCAAGGGCGATGACGGTCACTTTACCGGATGCCCGGCTTTTTTCCGCGTTGGTGATATTAAACCGGCGCTGCAGTTCATGGCTGAGATAGGTGGCCAGCACCTGCAGGCTGTTGTCTTTGGTCAGGATGACCACTTCCTCGTTGAGGACCATTTCACCGTTGGCACGGGAAGACTGCGCCGGCAGCGGAATAACGGGGCAGGCCTGTTGCGCATGCAACTGCAGGCAACAGGCCCACATCAGGATACTTAAAAATATTGGCTTCATTGTTCGGTTGATGATTTCAGGTTGATAGTTTCGGAAATGATCAACGCACAATATACAGTTTTGCCTATATTTTTCTGAATACTACGATGCCGTTGTGGCCACCGAAGCCAAAAGTATTGCTGACCGCCACTTTCACCTCTTTCTCTATCGCAGACTGCAACACTATCTGCAGGCTGGATGGTATCTGCGGGTCCAGCGTGGTGGTATTGATGGTAGGTGGTATAATGCCGTTGGTGATGCTTTTGATGCAGGCGATCGCTTCGATGGCGCCGGCGGCTCCCAGCAGGTGGCCCGTCATGGACTTGGTGGCGCTGATGTGCAGATGATCCGGGGCGGGTCCGAACAGCCGCGTGATGGCCGCTATTTCGCTGAGGTCGCCCACTGGTGTGGAGGTAGCGTGCGCGTTCAGATAATCCACTTCCTGCAGGTTGATTTCCGCTTCCTGCAGCGCACTTTTCATGGCCTGGAAGGCGCCCAGTCCTTCCGGGTGGGTGGCCGTCATGTGATAGGCGTCTGCCGTCATGGCGGCGCCGGCCACTTCAGCGTAGATATGGGCGCCGCGGGCTTTGGCATGTTCGTATTCTTCGAGCACCAGGGCGGCAGCGCCTTCCCCCATGACGAAGCCGTCGCGGTCCGTATCAAAAGGACGGGAGGCATGGGCAGGGTCGTCGTTTCTGACAGACATCGCTTTCATGGCGCAGAAGCCACCAACAGACGCCGGTGTGATGGGCGCTTCAGAGCCACCGGTGATCATCACTTTTGCTTTGCCGAGGCGGATGTAGTTGAGCGCGTCCATGATCGCCGTATTGGAAGTGGCACAGGCAGAAACGGTGGTGTAATTGATGCCCATGAGGCCGTATTTGATGGAGATCATGCCCGACGCCATATTGGTGATAAGGCGGGGCACGAAGTAAGGGCTGAACCGCGGGTTATAGCCGCCCGTTACATATTCCGTTACCTGTTCCTCGAACGTCTGCATCCCGCCCTGGCCGGAGCCCCAGATCACGCCGGTATCGAAGGGGTCCATGGCGGAGAAGTTGAGACCTGCGTCACCGATAGCTTCCGCGGCGGCGGAGAGGGCATATTGTGTGAAGGGGTCGGTCTTGCGGATTTCCGCTTTATCGAGCGCTGTGGCCGGGTCGTAGCCTTTCAGTTCGCAGGCGAATTTCGTCCGGAAGCGGGTGGCATCGAAACGGGTGATAGTAGCGGCGCCGCTGGCGCCGGCCACGAGGTTGTCCCAGAAGGCAGTCACATTGTTGCCTAAAGGCGTTACTGCACCCATACCGGTGATAACAACTCTTTTCATAGTAGCTGATTTTATGAACGTAAGTCTTCCAGCAGCTGCCGGCCGATCCTGTCGAATGCTTCAGGGCCCATGACCCTTGCCAGCAGCAGTGAAGATTGAAGATTGGAGATGACCAGCAGGGCCCTGTCGCCCGCGGCACCTTTGAAGTGAAAGCGTTTGTGTTTACGGCCCTGCTCCAGGCAGGCTGTCACCCATTCCACGATGGCTTCCGCCATTTCATTTATTTTTTCCTGCATCGGTGGTGTCAGCGTTTCGTAGTCGGGCGCCAGGGAGCCCATCAGGCATACGTTGCCCGCATAACAATGTTTGCGGAATACGTCTACCAGCCGGTCCAACTGCTCGTCTTCCGGCAGCTGCCGCCACTGCTGTACGCTGTGTTGGAAGCGTTGCATCTCTTCTGTTATCACCGCCATTCCCAGGTCTGCCTTGGACGGAAAATGATAATGCACCGCTGCGTTTTTCACCGACAGCGGGTCGGCAATGTCTTTATAACTGAAAGCGTTAAATCCTTTTACCCGGATCAGCTTGTCCGCCAGCGTCACTATTTTATCTTTCATGAGCGTCATTTCAGGCTGCGTTAAAACCGGCTGCAAATTACTTACTTACCAGTAAGTAAGCAAATATTTTAAAAAAAATTTGGTGAATTAAAATGAATGTGTACTTTTGCATCCCCTGATCACAATATCAGTTGCCCAGATGGCGAAATTGGTAGACGCACTGTGTTCAGGTCGCAGCGCCTGCAAGGGTGTGCTGGTTCGAATCCAGTTCTGGGCACGTAATAGGTTGTAAGTATTGACTTACAACCTATTTTTTTTGTGTCAATGTCGGTTTTGTACGCTTTTGCCAACTATTTACGACACATAATTGACAAACGACATGACACACGAAATTTTACCTTTTTCCTAAGCTGACAGTCAACGTAATTTTTTTGTTGAATGTATATCGAGCGACGAATTCCCTAAATAATATATCTTTCTTTGCCAACAGTTTTTCTTCAGACTCCTGGCACATTTCATTTGGTACACAACAATCTACCGGACATGCGACTGCACATTGAGGTTCCTCATGAAATCCCTGACGCGCTGTACATTAATCTGAAACAATATAGTACAGATCGGTGGACAGGGGTGTGTTACGCTGTAACCAGATGTGAATCCGGCTCTGGTGTTTTCCCTTTTTGAACATTCTTTTTCCCGATTGCGTAAACCAGTTCCTCCTCCACTGGATAGCTTTGCGCCCTGATCAACGAAACATCTGATCAACGAAAAACATGCGGATTCAATTAGGTCTTTTGCCGGTGATGATAATAGCAGGATTACCAGCGTTTTCTCAACAAGACGCCAGCCGGCAGGACAGTGCTTTACAAAAGGATGCACAACTGAAAGAAGTGATCGTTTCTGCCAGCCGCAGAAAGGAAACACTGGACGAAGTGCCATCTTCTGTTACCATCTTAAAAGCGAAGGACCTCGCCATACAGAAGAACATTAACAACAACCTGAGTGATATATTGGCCAATACCGTACCCGGTCTCGGATTTAACAGCAACAATAGTTATAACCTCGGTCAAACCTTGCGGGGACGTACGGTGCTGGTTATGATCGACGGCATCCCGCAGTCGACCCCCTTGCGCAACAGCTTACGTGATATCCGCTCTATCGATCCGGGCGTAATAGAACAGGTGGAGGTCATCAAAGGCGCCACCGCCATTTATGGCAACGGGGCTACCGGTGGGTTGATCAACTACATTACTAAAAGGCCCGCCACCGGCAAGGCCTTTAGCGGACAAACATCTATGGGCGCAAATACCGCCCTCAAAGATGCCCGGCATACGGGTGGTTGGCATGTTGGTCAGATGCTGACAGGTACGGTAAAGCGTTTTGACTATGTGATATCTGGTCGCTATGAACAAACCGGCGTGATGAAAGATGCGAAAGGCCAGGTACTTTCACCTGACTATGGACTTAACGAACTGCAAATGTGGAATGTATTTGCAAAGGTTGGCTACAATGTCGACAACCGCAACCGCCTTGAGCTGATGTATAACTATTTCAGCAGCAAACAACGTACAGATTATATTGTAAAAGCGGGAAGATTTGGCAACCGCGACTCAGCAACCACCGGTACGCTGGGCGTTCGCCCCGGTGAACCGGAGGGTACTCCCCATAATCACAACGCAAGCCTTCACTTTACCAGCCAGGAACTGATCGGTGGTACAGATCTGGACATTAATCTCTATATGCAGGATTTCAGTACGCTCACTCCTTACACTAACTTTTTTGAGAATAATGGTCAATCCGGTATCATCGCCCAAAAGAAGGGCCTGCGCCTGAACCTGAACAGTCCCTTTGTTATCAGCAGTACCTGGAACGGCAACCTGGTGTATGGCGCCGATGTGCTGGCAGACAAAACCTCGCAGGTGCTGACAGATGGCCGCGTATCCGTTCCTGAAATGAATATGCGCAACCTGGCTCCCTATCTGCAGGTGAAATCTGTCTTCCTGCAACATTTAGTATTGAAGGTGGGAGCGCGTTTCGAAAACATCAATATCAGGGTGCCAGCATACACTACCATTAAGATAATTAACTATAACACCGGCGGCTACTCCGGCGGCGTCACCGTTAACGGAGGATCCCTCAATTACAACGCTTTTGTTTTCAATGCGGGTTTACGGTATAATAAACTGCCATACTTCAAGCCGTTTGTCAGCTTTTCCCAGGGCTTTAGCGTACCCGAGCTGGGCCTCATACTGAGAGGGGCCAAAGAGAACACCCTCGCTGATATAACAGCCAGGGCGGTAACGACAAACAATTACGAAGCGGGGTTCAACAGTACAATCGGAAAGCTGAACATCGAAGGCGCAGCCTATATCAGCACCTCTGGCCTTGGCGCTTCCTATGTAATGGTGAATGGTAAATTTGAGGTTGCCCGCTCCCCCGAAAGAGTATATGGCTTTGAGTTGTCCGCAGATTATGCGCTACTGGATAAGCTTTAGTTCGGCGCTTCCTGGTCGTATGCCGAAGGCAAAAGAGAAGTCGGCGATCAGACGGTTTACCTGGGCGGCGATCGTATTGCACCTCCTAAAGCAACGGCATATATAAACTATACGTGTATACCAGGCTTGCTCATACGCCTGCAGATGCTCCATGCCGGCAACCGCAAACGGTTCGACCCTGTTAATGGTCGTTACAGCTACGGTACAGGGCCCATAAGCGGCTTCACCCTCTTTAACCTGTACACCGGCTACGATTTTGACAATCATAGCAGTCTGAATCTTGGCGTGGAAAACTTGTTCAACAGAGACTATTTCACCATACCCTCTCAGTGGCAGGCGGATAACCTGACTTATGTAAAAGGAAACGGCGTCAGGGTCAACTTTAGTTACACATACAGGTTCTAAGCGGCAGGAAAATCCATCCCCCTGAATTTTTAAACATTTTCCAGGAGCAGTACCTATCTTATCAATACAACAGATCCCTTTCTGGAAATGATGCTGCCATCCATGCCGATGCCTTCTGTTATCCATACAAAAGCCCCGGAGCCTTGCCGGGTACCGTTAATGCTGCCGTCCCACCCGTAACGCGGATCTGTGGTATAAAACACACGGTGCCCCCAGCGGTTATAAACCGCAAAGAATTTAAATTCACTGATGCCAAAAGGTAATGCCCTCAACACGTCGTTCCTCCCATCATCATTGGGCGTAAATGCATTGGGGACATAGATATCCACGTTGTGAATAACCTTAATGGTCACTTGGCCCGTGCTTTTGCAGCCATTGGGGTCTGTGGCGGTTACCGTATAGATAACGTCTTTGTCGATGGTGGCAACAGGGTTTGCAATGTCGGTCCTGTTCAGGCCATAATCCGGCGACCAGTCGAAACGGGTAAACCCGGTATTGTCCACGTCCACTGCATTGAGTTGTAACGGCCGGTTCTTCAGGACACTGGTATTATTGCCGCCAGAAACCCTTCCTGCTGCGGTGGAGGCGGCAATGTTTGCGCTTACCTCAGCTATTAATCCACCAACGTCCTTTACGCGTACCTTGTAATCACCCGGCGCAAGTCCGCTGAAAATGTTGTCTGACTGATACGTTCCTCCGTTCAGCGCATACAGGTACGGAGGGACGCCGTTTGCTGCGTTGGCGGTAATTGTTCCGTTATTTTGTCCGCAGGTAGTTGCAGCGGGCATCACCTGCAGATTTAAACACGCGCCTGCACTTACAACGACGCTGACAGTGACTGCCAATCCGGTGGCATCTTTCATGGTGACATTATACAGCTGTGCGGCAAGGCCGCTGAATACGCTACCGGCCTGATAATTAACGCCGTCGATGGAATACTGATATGGTGCCGCGCCGCCCGTGCCGGTAGCCCTTATTACCCCGTCGGTTCTGCCGCAGCCTGCCGGCGTAGCTACAAGATCCAGGCAAAGATCGGCAGTGACAGTGACAGGAACCGTCACAACCGTACCATCCGCATCTTTTAATGAAACCCGGTAAGACCGGGACGCAAGACCGCTGAATACGTTACCGGCCTGATAATTGACGCCGTCGATGGAATACTGATAGGGTGCGGTACCACCGGATGCGGTAGCCGTGATGGTGCCGCTGGCCTCCTTACAACCTGATGGTGTGGTAGCCACCTTTAAAGCAAGGCACCTGTCGCCGGCTGCGGTCAATTCCAGTGTAGCGGCACTATCGCAGCCGGCCCTATTCGTTAAGTGGACCGTATAGGTGCCCGCCGTCGCGAAATCCCTGCCATTCCATTGAAAAGGAAACTCGGTAGGACAAACGGTCAAACGGGTAAGGCTTGCGGTGGCTTCGTATACCTTCAGCACCAGCGTTACCGCACTATCACAGCCGGCCGCGTTGGTTAAATGCACCACGTAACTGCCGGCAGCAGTGAACGTCTGGCCGTTCCACACATAAGGGAGCACTGCCCGGCATACGGCGATGTCGGTGGTACTGGTGGTTGGCGCGCAAGCGGCTTGAAGGACCACTGTTTTAGTGGCGGTGTTGCTTGAAAACCGGCCGTCATTAACGGAAAAAGTAACCGTCCGGTTAGCGAGGCTGGCAGATGCATTCGTGTTGCTGTATGCAACTGCGCGCAGCGCGGCCTGCCACTGTGCGACGGTAGCGGTGCCGCCGGCGGAAACCAACGTCAGCTGACCGGTGGCTGCATGATAGCTGCCGGTAATGTTACCCATTCCTGCGGCGTTGGTAAACGAGAGCACGTCCCCCGCGGCAAAGCCGGCGCCGATAGCAACCGTACCTGTTGCCAGCGTGGCGCTTCCGGTATTCGTAACGGTTACGCCTGCATCCACCGTTACCGGAGGTTGCTGCACTGTATAAGGGGTGGTGGCCGGCGTAGTGGTCACTACCGGTCTTTCCACTGCCACATATTCATACGCTCCCTGGTCTACCGTACTGTTCAAAATTCTTGCCCCGGTCTTGATGTCCATCGTAAGGCTGGATGGTACAGCTGTATTCTGGCCCTGATCAATAGCCGGACTACCGGGTTGCAGTTCAAGCCCGTCGTCCGCAGTGGCCCATACGTTATCGGGACCGATGGCGTTTGCAGGGTCCACAAAGAGCGGGTCCGCACTGACGACCTGGTTAGCCGGATCGTCCATACCCTGCACAATGGAGAACCTGAATACCGGCGGCCCGCTATTGACAGCCCTGATCAGGTTGGTAGCCACATTATTGTATATAATGGTATTGACGAAACTAAAAACTGAAGCAGTTGTTACGTTTGCAAACAAGCTCCCCGTAGGCGATGTTGAAACATTGTTATTGCAGATAGTGCTATTGACAATGGCTACTGTCCCCCCGGCATTGTAGATCAACCCACCTCCCGACGTATTGTTTGCCGTATTGTTATAAATAAGGCATCCCGCAAGCGTAATAGCAGTGCCACTTTCGCCGGACGAAGCGCTTAATATGCAATAGGGCCCACCGGTGTTATTGGCGAATACGCAATTAGAGAAAAACGGAGTTCCGCCTGAATGACCAAGCAGCCCCGCCCGGGAAGTGTTATTAAGAAACAGGCAACGATCTATAACCGGCGCACCTTCGTTGAGAAAATTGATAATGCCGGCGTTGGAGGTGCTTCTGTTGTTCGAGAACACACAGCTGCTTATCTGGGGAGAACTGAAAAAACTGACGATAACGCCCCCCTGTGCAACGCTGTTATTATTCTCGAAAATGCAGTCTTGGATCACCGGAGCGCTTTCATTCAGGAAAAGGATTCCGCCCTGGTTGATGGTATTAGTATTATCAAAGAACCGGCAGTTTGCAATGCGTATGTCTGCGTCATATAAGTAGGCAATACCTCCCTGCTCTGAGCTGCCCCCGGTCATATGAAAACCATCCAGTACAGTTTGCGCGGTCATGAACATCGGGTTCCCGAACAGCCGGCGAACCCCATCGCCCCTCAGGATAGTCTGGAACGACATCCAGTTCCTGTCTGCAAATACAGGGTCACCGCCATGCGGGAAGCCGCCATATAGTTTTACGCCTTCTTTTAACCTGAAGGAGGCGCCCACAGCCGGTTGGTATGTTCCGGCGGCCACATAGATCTCATCACCAGCAACCGACAAATTGATCATGGCCTGCAGGTCCCGGGAAGCGTTCAGCCAGCTGGAACCATTATTAGCCCCGGTTGCCGCTATGTCTACATAACGTACAGCCCCCGGGGCCAGTAAACAATGCAATAAAACCACGATGGTAAAAAATCCTTTCATATATATAAAAAAGTATTCGCGTGGTAGCATGGCTGCATGGTGTGCTTTTTTTAATCCGAACGGCGCGACGGTCAGTCTTGCCTTGGAGTTTATGCCGGGTCAACCTGTTGTTCAGAAACAAAGTCTGTCATGTTATCTCAAAATTAACGCTTTGCAAAAGGAAAATGAGGTTATCTGTAGACGCGTCTACAGCTTTGTGCGTCTACAGGATAGGATAAGGTGTCTACCAAATAGTGGATGCTGTGGCCATGCGTTTTATCGCTTCCCTTACGCAGAAAGGCTATCGGGGATGTTGCCCGGGAAAGCGGCCCTATTGTATCCTGTACAAAATATGTTCATCCCGTAGACGCTTTGTAGTTGCGCCTACCTTTTAAAATCATTATTTTTTAAACAACAACCCCGTAATCATCTTCCCCCGCTCATCTATCAACGCTTTAAACTCCTCTCCTGACAACCCGAACAATTTCTCATAAAGCGGCGCCATGATCAGCGGGTAAGACAATAAAGAAAATAAGTTCATCAGGAAATGAATGGGATTCATCTTCGCTATCGTTCCTTTCTTCATTTCGGCCGCCGCCTCCTCTAAATAGGACATGACGGGCCCGGAATGAATATCTGCCATCAGCTGCTGCCCTAATGTGTTGATCTCGGTCACCAGGAATGTTTCCTGGTAAGGGAAGGCAATCATATGCCGGAGGAAAACGGCGATGATATTTTCTGTTTTAGCTCTAAAAGGCTGATCGGCAGTCATACATTCATTGAGGCGCTGGCTCAGATCATGCATGGCATCCTGGAAGATGGCAGCGATCAGCTGGTCCCGGGACCGGAAGTAATAGTGCAGCGCCGTCCTGTTGACGCCGGCCGCATCTGCTATTTCCTGCGTGGTGGCATGGAGTTTCCCTTCTGCAAAAAGCAGGCGTTTCGCGGTATCTTTTATATGCTGTTCCGTTCCCGTATTTTTAAGCGGCATCTTTTTTAAGTTAAACTTATGCTATAGTCAATTCCAATTTCGTTGATAAAATAATCATCATGCGAAATTACCAATAACGTACCCCGGAAATTTTTTACTGTCAACGTCAATATTTCCAGGCTTTTAACATCGAGATTATTGGTCGGTTCGTCCAGTATCAGCACCTCCGGCGCCTGCTGACCGGCCGACAAACAACTCAGCGATAATTTCATTCGCTCTCCCCCACTCAGCCACGCGCATTTTTTATCAAAATCTTCCGGTTTAAACTGGGAATACGCCAACAGTTCCGCTAATTCATGCTCTTCCAGGCCGCTCTTATTGTACGCCTGTATTTGTTCATAAACACTCCATTCCGGATCTATCATCGAATAGTCCTGGTCCAGGTAACAATAAGAGAACGCGGCGCTGTTATAGCTGCCTTCCGAAGGTGACAGCTCCCGTGTGATAATTTTCAGCAGGGTGGTCTTCCCGCTTCCGTTCGCACCGTCTATCCGTACCCGTTCGCCGGATTTAACCTGAAAGCTAAGATTATTCCATAATAATTTGTCACCGTACTTAAAGTTGACAGCGGCCATATCGATGAGCAACTGCCCGGGAGGCAGCTCGGGCGACTGAAGATCGATTTTAAGCGTTTCATACTCCTCGATCTGCGCCCTGATCTCTGCTATATTATTCAGCAGCGTGGCTATCTTCTCTTCGTGTGCATGGAGCATCCTCGCCGTACTGCGTTCTGCCTTGCTTTTTAAGCCCCCGGCAATAATACGCGGGATGGAGTTGCTCAACCCTGCCGACCGGCCTTTTAATTCCTGCTGCGCCCTTTGGCCGGCCATATCGGAGGCTTTTGTTTCGGACGCTTTCAATGCTTTGGACTGCTCGTTCAACCGGGCGCGCAGCGCATTGACTTTCTCTATCTTCTTTTGCTGGTAAAACTCAAAATTGCCGCCAAACGTTTCGATTCCCTTCTCACTCAGCTCCAGCGTTTTGTTCATAAGATTCAATAAGGTCCTGTCATGACTCACGATCAGCATGGTGGATTTGCTTTGGAGGATCATCTCATACAGTTTCTTCCTGGTTTTGAGGTCCAGGTGATTGGAAGGTTCATCAAACAAAATCAGCTTCGGGCTGTTCAGGTCCATTGCCGCCAAAAAAACCTTCGTCTTCTGTCCACCGCTCAGGCTTCCCATCAAACGGCTTTCACCGATATGACCAAGCCCCCATTTCTCAAGCACCATTCTCACTTTGTTTTCGATGTCCCAGTCGTCGTCCAGTTGTTCGAAATGCTGCGCATCCGTGTCTCCCGCCAGGATAGCCCGGAGGGCATCCAGCTTTTTATCGGCGCCCAGCGCCCTGGCGACAGACCACGCATCGAATTCTCCCAAATGTTGGGGAACATACCAGGGTGTCTCCGAGCAGGCGACCTCGCCTGATGTTACCTCCAGCTGCCCTGAAAGGATACGCAGCAGTGTTGATTTACCTGCCCCGTTGATGCCCACCAATGCAGCCTTCTCCCCGTCATTTAAAATAAAGTTCAGGTCATTGAACAACTCCGCATTATCCGGATGAACATAATTCAATGATTTTATCATTAAGCCCACGGATGATCTGATTTTAATTGTAAACACTTTTTACCCGAAAGACAAAGATGGTTTTTTATATTCATTTTTGTTAGACAAAATTGTTAAAATAAAGAAATCATCGGTTGTCTATTAATAGATAAGTAATTATAAATATTAATATTATTTAACTTTTTAAACAGAGATAGAAAGACTACCCTGCCACAGCATCTGAGATACAACGCTAAACGCCTATCTTTATCAATCGAATCAGGAAAACATGCCCAAAAGAAAAACATCCATCCCGGTAAACATCATGGCAAACGAGTTTGGCCTGGGCATCGTCATTGAAAGGAACCAGGTGAAAAATCTGCGATCGGCCGGTTTTGAAGACGCGCTTCAGCCACACCGCGAAGATGGTTATTCTTTCTTTCTGCGTTAAAGCCACAACAGGCCAGTCCGTTTCCTGGCATATACAGCAGCGCGTCATATTGGAAGCCAAACGCCTGCTGCGCCATTCCACGAAATCGGTAAAAGAAATTGCCGCCGAATTAGGGTACGATGATTACCCTTATTTTTCGCGGTTGTTTACCAAAATCACCGGCATGTCCGCCCTGGCTTTCCGTAACAAAAACTCCGGTTAGTCCAATACTTAATCAGTATGACCATTTTTTACGCACACGGTCCCCTGTTCCTTTGCAGGGTAAATAATCTTGTATAAAATGGCATCAACAAAAAGGAAAAAAGTACTCATTTCCGGGGCAAGCATAGCCGGGCTTTCCATGGCTTTCCAGATGAATAAAGCCGGCTACCAGGTAACGATCGTGGAACTGGCGGAAGCCCCGCGGACGGGAGGCACAGCGGTCGACTTCCGCGGGCCCGCAGTGGGCATTGTGAAACACATGGGGATCTTTGAGCAGCTGAAATCAAACGCGCTGCAGCTGGAAAGGATTGAATTTAAAAACAGCGACGACGTAACGGAAAACTCAATGCTGCCGGCAAATAACAAAGAAGAACAAACCGGTGATGAAATAGAAATTGAACGGACCGCCGTAATAAACATCCTGTTTAATCAAATTAAAGATGACGTTACGTTCATATTCAACGACAGCATCGCCACATTAACCGAAACACCGGACCACATCACCGCTGCTTTCAACAACAGCCCCGCAGCACCATTCGACCTTGTGATTGGCTGCGATGGCACCCATTCCAACGTAAGAAAAATATGGTTTGGCGAAGAAGCGGCTTACACTCACTTCCTGGATGCCTATTTTTCTATCTCAATTATCAACAAATCCCTGATACCACCGAATACCATGCAGTTTTACAATGTTCCGGGGAAAGCGTATATGCTAAATGCCTATAAAGACAAAACAGATATCGTTTTCTGCTTTCATGCAGACAACGATATTCCATACGATTATCGCAACACCGTTCAGCAAAAGCAGATCACACTGGACCAGTTTGCCGGGCATGGATGGAGAACGGCAGCACTGCTGCAGGAAATTGCACATTCCGACAACTTTTACTTCGATAAGTTCTGCCAGATAAAAATGCCCTCGTGGACCAAAGGCAGGGTGGCGTTAACCGGCGACGCCGCCTACTGTGCCTCTCCTGCTGCCGGGACCGGCGGTTCGCTGGCAGTGCAGGGCCCTGCCGCACTGGCAGAAGCCTTAGTAAAACATGGTGAAAATTTTGAGGCGGCGTTTGCGGAATACAATAAGAACCTCCGCCCGTTTATTGAAGCAGTGCAGGCCGATGCGGAGCTGAACGTAAGGGAGCATTTTATTCTACGGACAGAAGAAGCGATTCGCAGGAGAAACGCGGAGGGATTTTAAAAAAGACCGGTACAACGAAACATTGCACCGGTCTTTTTACTCTCGCAGGTAATCTATTCCACCCAATACGTTAATGCTACCACGATGTAGCCATCGGGACCTACATTTCCGCTGCTGAGCGTCACAGTTTTGGAAACAGCGCCGTCCCAGTTACCGGGATATGCACCAAAAGTGTAAGTACCGGCAGGAAGGTTTTCAAATTTGTCTTCATCTTCCTGTCCGCCGGGGTAATAATACTCACCGGTCGCTACGTTCTGCGCCCAGTAGCCGCGCAGGCCGCTGCCACCGGTAACCGGCGCTCCATAAATATCCACCAGCGTTATCCGGACATTAAATGTCGTGGAGATCTTGTTGGCAGGTTGAGCTGTGGTAACAGCAGGAGCTGCAGCGTTTTCGCTCACAGTAGCGGCATGGCTTTGTACAAAAAATAAAGCTGACAGGCAACTTAAGATAAGGGCTTTTCTCATGGATTAAAATTTTGAAGTTCAGGTTTTCAAATACCTCTTTAAGGTAATTTTTTTTCCCCGGATACAGTATTATTTTATGATGAAAAAAGCCGGCTTTATTTGATCATTTTGGCAGCACCCCAAAACTGAATACCCCCTCCCCTTTATTCACCGGCGGCGTTTTCAGCATGTACACGATCACACCATCTACCGGCGCTGTTATCTCCTGCAATACGCTCCCTGTAAAGTCCGTCACCGTGGCCAGCTTCATGCCTTTGCGCACCAGCATGCCGGCATAGGCAGCCGTTTTAAGCATACCGGTATGTTCACTCTTCACGCTGGCCCGTTCGGTAATGGCAAATGGCTGGTTCGCTTTCAGCGGTTCGCCGGACTGCATTTTCAAATGCCGCATAATACTCAGCAAAGCGCCTGTTATCCTGTCCACGCTTCCGGCGTCCGTTTTTCCCAGCCGGCCACATTCCAGCGTCAGTGACGGGATCTCCTGCAGCGCAGCCTCCCGGTTGCAATACAGCGCCTGTTCCCCTTTGGCCAGGTTCGCCGGCGCCGGCATGATCCAGTCAAATCCCGTGGCATACGCCATCTCACGGGAAGCAGCGGCCTGTTTCCCATATTCATAATAACCGGCATACGGATGCAGGTCTTCATTGCCATCGCCGGAATGATTGTCGACCACATAATTACACCTGCTGAACAGGTCATGCGCAATAAACCAGGCGATGCGTTCGGTGACAGTCCCGTCCTGTTTGCCGGGGAAAGACCTGTTCAGGTTTTTCCCGTCTGCCGGATTATAGTAAATACTTCTGCCGCTGAACGCCTGCACATTGGCAATATGCAGCACGATCACCGTTCCCCGCAACGCCTGCACGTCCACCAGGTCCGGCAACTGTTGTAAGGCCAGTATCGGCGTGTATTCATACCCGTGCACACCGGCAATCAATCCTAATACCGGCCCCGGCTCCGTGCCGTGGAGAACGGTGAACGGCAGCCGTACACTGTCACCGGCGCCGGTGGCCAACGGCACTGTAAACGAAGCCCGCGTACCGGCAGGTATCACCTGTCCTTTGAACATAAATGGTTTAGGCTGTGCGTATGACATTGTTATACCTGCTAACAACAGTAACGCGGCAACGAAAATATTTTTTCTCATAAAGGTTGTTTTAATGTTTGCCTGAAATTCCTGGCAGCCATGGCCCACAGGACTATCGCCAGCAACAGGATGGAAGCCTGTCGCCAGTCGGGGCGCTGGTCATGTGCTTCAAAATAACGGAGGGCAAATTTGTTCCAGTCCGCCTGTGCGGCTTTACCATCGCTGAATACCATCGGATAGAAATACATCCTTACCTCTTCATGCAACTGCTGCAATGCCGACTGGAATTGAAGATACTGCTGCAGATCGGTACCTGCCACCTGGTTCAGCCGCAGCGTTGTCTGGATACCGGGCAGCATTAGGGCTGCGGCGTTGCTGAAGCGTTGCCGTTGCTGCAGCTTTTCGCGCATGGCTTTTGTACTTGCCGCAGCTTCGTCATCACCCATCTGCTGCATCCCGTAATACCAATACCAGCTGAAGTCCTGAGAGGAATCAAACGGGTACTTCCTGAACTGAGGATAATGTGCGAAAAACTTATCCATCGTTACCGACTTATCCATGTCCCACTTTTCATGATAGCCTTCCCGCTGCCGCATCGCCGTTTCCATGGCTTCGGGCACGGGATAACGCCAGCTGGTCCAGATATTGACAAGCGCGGGCGCCAGCATATTCAGCAACACCCAGCAGGCGACCAGTGCTGCCAGGTTAAAGCCCGATGATCTCCCCCAGGAGATAACCCAGCAGGATAAGGCAAACCAGAACAACAGGTAACTAACCAACAAAACAGATACCCACAACAAACGGCCGTCCAGCGGCAGGCGTAAATACACTACTGCCGACAACAGCAGCACCAGGGCCACGCCCAGCACCACCACTGCCCTTACCAGCAGCTTACGTCGTATCAGCCGCTGCGGATTGTCCGCCTGCGCATGGATGATGCGCCACACGCCCGATTCCTGCTCTGCCGATAATACGTTGTAGGTAAAAGCGATGATCACCAGGGGAAACAGGAAAACGAATACGAACGCCAGGTCTATATTTCCATACAGCAGGCTGACAGGATTGTTCAGGTCCGTATCATACATCTGCCCCTGCAAACCCAGCATACTCACGGTAAGCATCACCGGGTTAATATCCCGCTGCCCCGTGGCAAAAGCCGCCCAGGGGTCTGGCTGGTTCACCAGCGTATACTTGTTATGGTATAACATCAGCCCCAGTTCGTTCCCGAAATAACGGAGATTGCGTTGGGTATTCTCCGGTTGCAGCACTGCCGCTTTTTGTATCACCGATCGTTGTTTGTCGATAAAGGATTTACCGAGATACAATCCCGCCGCGCCACTCAGCAATAGGATCAGCACTCCCCACCATGCCGCCTGGGTCCTGAAAAAAAGTATACATTCAAACTGATATAGTCTTTTCATTTTTCCACATTTAAAGCGTCCTTGCCCATTTGGAGGCAGTCAACAATCCAACGGTCATCAATCCCAGCCAGCAAACCAGCGCCATGATGGTGGCCCCCTGCTCCTGCAATACTGACCCCGCCGTTTTGAACCGGTATCTGAAGTCCGGCATTTCCGCCCAGTGGTCATGACTAATGACCGCCGGTTTATTGTTGCCGATGTATTCCATCTGTAACCTGTTCATCCGTTGCGCCAGCTGGTACCTGTATTGTTCGGCCTGTTCCTGGAAACTGGCATAGGTGGCAAAATCCGCCGCCGTTAAGGCCATCGACAGGTTCCGGATGGACAGGTAAGGATTGATATAACTGGCCGCTACGGTGAAGCTGTTTTGCTGCTGGTAAATTCTTGTCAGCCGGCGCAAATGATCTGCATAAATGCCCGCAGATATTTTCTCTCCTTCCGCCATCACATAGCCGCCGTAGTTAAACGGAAGCTCTTTCACGTCCTTTACGTTATACTTTTTCAGCACCGCCGCTTTCATACCGGCATAATGCGGATCGTCCGGGTTGTGGCTGTCACCCTGTTTGTGCAGGTCTTCTTCGATGGCCGCCGCAAATTCAATTTTCGAAGGGGCCGGGTAGATGTTGGCGCCGGCCGCCTGCGTCAACCGCGGCAAGATGACGAGAAAGAAAATCCAGCTGCCCAGTAAAATAGTCAACGCCCCTTTGGAGCTGCGGCTCACCGCAGACACCAATACCGTGATGCCCGCGCAGATGGCGAAGTACGCGGCGTAGGCGATCAGTAAAAGCAGCAGCCGCAGGGCTGCGTCAGCAGTAATTTGCCCCTGGCTCAGCATGGCCCATAACACGATGGTCAGTACGATCACCGGCAGGAAGAGGGTGAAGCTAACGGCGATAATACCCAGGGCTTTACCGACCATCAGCTGACGCCAGCTAACACCCTGGCATAAAAGTATTTTCAGCGTGCCGGACTCCCGCTCACCGGCGATAGCATTGTATCCCAGGAAAAAAATCAGCAGCGGCACCAGCAACTGCAGCACCATCGCTACGCTCATTTCCCCGAAACGCAGGGTGCCATTGGAGAAACCAGCTTCGCTGAAATTGACGGTGTTCTGCTTATGCGCCTCCAGGAATATGGAGACGCCGGAAAAACTTTCTATTCCGAAGTCAAAAAAGCTGAGCGGATGTTTATCGCGGAAAACAAGGTAGCCGTAGTGCGCCATGCGATGCGGATGTTTATCCGGCTTGGACACCCATTTCTCCCGTACCGCTTTGCTGTACTGCAACCGTTGCTGTTGCTGCGTTTGATAGTGCTGCCAGCCTATCCAGGTGGCTACGCACAAGGTAATACCCAGTAAAACCGTCAGCCAGAACGATGCCTTGTTCCGGAGAATGGTTTTCCAGGTTTGACCGGCGATCAGTAAGATGGTCTGCATATCAGAATTTATAGGTTACGTTAAACATCACATTTCTGGGCGTACCGGGAAACAGGCGCAGGTAATTCTGTGCGCCCACCCAATACGTCTGATCGAAAATATTATTCACGTTGACCGCCAGCTGTACTTTAGACTGCGGCGGGGTGTAATAAAGGGCCACGTCTGCCACGGTGTAGCCGGGAATTATGAAATCGCGCGTATACCAGGGTAGTTTGGACCCGCTGTATTGCACGCCGGCCCCGATTCCTATGCCCTGCAGTATTTTGACGCCCCGCATGTTGTAACGGGTCCAGAGGGCGGCGGCATGTTGCGGCGTATTCTGCACGCGGGTGCCTTTCAGTTTGGGGTCGTTGTCGTCGGTGATCACGGCATCGATGTAACTGTAGCCGGCGTTGAACTGCCAGTTGTCCATCACATAACCGGATGCCTCCACTTCAATACCGCGGCTGCGTTGCGCTCCGCGTTCTATCAGCTTATTCACATCCACCGGGTCGTTGGCATTCATCAGCAGATTTTTCTGATTGATTTCAAAGGCGGCCATGTTTATTTGCAGTTTATCATTCAGCCAGCCGGATTTAACACCGATCTCCTTCAGATCGCTTTCCAGCGGTTTGAAGTTGGCGCCGGCAGGCGGCGGCACTACTACCAGCGTAGCAGTGTTCCCCTGCGGCTGATAGCCGCGCAGATAAGTGCCATAAACATTGATATGGGAAGTGGCTTCCCAGGTAAGGCCTACACGGGGGATCAACTGCTGATGGGATATCTTCGTCTGGTTAACCTGTTTGTACTGGTTGAAGTCTTCATACCATTCCTGCCGCAGCCCGAGGGTCAGCAACAGTTTGCCGTACCGGACCTGGTCCTGTAACCACACGCCGTTGACAAGGTAGTAAGCCGGCGGGATCTCATTTTTGGCAAAGATGTATTCATTCAGATTAGCCACGAAATAACCCGGTCGGGCGAGGTCAAAATGCGGTACGTTGGGCACCGGCATGGTCACGCCGTTGACGGTTCTGAGAAGGTACAGGTCCTTTTTGGCGGGATCGTACCTGGAAGCGATGGTACCGTCTTTCAGGCGGTAGCCGGCAGCGCTGTTTTCGCCGCCGCCCCTGAATTTACGGGTATTGATCCTGTCATAGCCCAGTACCAGCTTATGCTCCAGCGGACCTGTATTTTGTTTAACGGTGAAGTATATACTGAGATTGTCCGTATTCCAGCGTTGCTGCCGGATGACAGCGCGCATACCTGCGAGCGTTGGAATGGCGGCGCCGTTTTCATCCACGGCAAATGCATTGGTGGTACGGTGTTCCTGTAAGTCTTCATCCCAGGTTTGTTTCATATAGGCGACGTTGAAACCAACCTTCTCTGAGAAGGAATGGGCGAAATTGGCCATCAGCATCAGGTCGCGGGTATTGAAGTGATCGTTGCTGCTGCCCATGTTAAAATTGATGCCGGTGCTGTTCAGGTCCGTTTTACCGGCGATAGCGCCGAAGATGGCCTGCCCCCTGTCGAGACGGGTATTGTTATTCGTCATCACCATCTCCACGTTCAGGCTGGTGCCTGCGGCAGGCACATAAGAAAAGGAAGGTGCTACCAGCAGCGCTTTGCGGTACTGCATGTCACGGAAGCTCTTGCTGTCTTCATAACCTACGTTGAGCCGGTACAGTAAGGTCTTTTCTTTGTTCAGCGGGCCGGTGAAGTCCAGTGCGCCGCGAATGGTGCTGAAGCTGCCCGCCGAAATGCTGACTTCTCTGCGGCTTTCTTTCAGTGGCTTTTTTGTCACCAGGTTGATGCTGCCGCCGGGGTCGACGCTGGAAAACATAGCACTGGCGGGGCCTTTAATGACCTCCACGCGTTCCAGGTGATTGGTCAGCGGCTGGGTAAAAAAGTACTGGCGGGTACGCATCCCGTTGATGATGGTGCCTTCTTCATTCTGACTGATGCCGCGGATGGCAAACTGGTTATAGAAGCTGCTTTGTGAAACGCCTGTCACCGTTTTAACCGCATCCGTCAGCGTAAAGGCCTGTCGGTCGGCTATTAACTCCTTCGATACGGTGGAGATAGCCTGCGGGATGTTTTTATTTAATGTGGCGATTTTGGTAGCGGAGAAAGAATAATCGCTGAAATATTTACGGGTGCGGGTGCCCATTACTTCTACTGTCTGCAGTTCTTCTTTTGAAGCAGGGACAATAGTAGTGTCTGCCGGTTGCTGCGCGTAGGCAGACACTACGGACAAAAATCCCGCGCAGCATAAACCGGTCAGTTTATACTGGTATGGCAGTGTGAAAATCTTCACGGAAAAAATGTTTAAATAGTTTGCAGATACAGTTGTTGCAGGTCGTTGGCGTTGATGTCGGCGGCTTTTACCGTGTGTACCAGCTGCCCCTGGCGCATGATGCCGATGTGCGTTCCTAAGTTGACGGCATTAAAGATATCGTGCGTGGCCATGAGCACCGATTTCCCCTGCTTTCCCAGCTGCAGCACCAACGAGGTAAACTCGTCCGTCGCCCTCGGATCGAGGCCGCTGGTGGGCTCGTCCATCAAAATAGCTTTTGCATTTTTGGCCAGTGCTATGGCGATGCCTACTTTCTGGCGCATGCCTTTACTGAAGCCGCCCAGCGCCCGGTGATGGGCATCAGTCTGTAAGCCGCATTGGGAAAGGAACGCGGCGAGCTCGTCTTTATGACAGGTAACCCCGGCCAGCCGGCTGAAATAATCCAGGTTTTCCATGGCCGTCATCTGGCCGTACAGCATCACCACTTCCGGGATATAGGCAATATCCCTGCGGGTAGCCACTGCGCCGGGAACGACGTCCTTTCCGTTGACCAGCGCGCGGCCGGAGGTGGGGGCGGTGAATCCCAGGAACAGGTTGATAGTGGTGGTTTTGCCGGCGCCGTTCTGTCCTAGTAAACAAAAAACCTCTCCCGGCTTTACTTCGAGGTCCAGCTTTTGCAGCGCCTTAAAGGAGTTGTATTCTTTCGATAATGAAATTGCTTGCAGCATAAGTTTTGTTATGACACAGGTGCGTACGCGCCCCATGGCGGTACAGGGCCCGTGTTGTCAATGAAATATGGAGAATTACACAAAGGTGGCTGCAAGGCTGGGCGGACCTTTGTTCGTATAGGCTAAAGCGTAGGTAGTATATAGCGGAGTGCTGAGACACTCAAAATGAACAAAGTGAATGGTATTGAGCAGGACCGGCAGCTGCCCGGGCAGGAGAAACGGCTCATGGCCGTGGTGGTTGACAAGTTCGCAGATGTGACATGCTTTTACCGTGGCATACACTTTTCCCGTTGCGTTCGTAATGCCGCTGTCATTCACCTGCCGGTAATGGTGATGATGCAGCAACCCCACTACCTGTGGCGCTATAAACCATAGCAGCAGCAGGAGCGCTTTTATTCTCATCAGCGATATGTCCCGGTTCCGGCGCATTCTGTGTAAACAGCCTGCAAATTATGCAATAAATTTTAAATCGCAACATAGTTGCAATTTTAAAATTACCGTTCTACCAGTTCCTTTACCTGATCTCCGTAGAAATCTGTCTGCACCGTATCTATTTTCAGAAGCTTAAACCAGCGTTTAAAAGTATTGATGAAAACCAGCAGCATCAGCAGCATGGCCAGGATGGCCAGCACGGCCAGCAAATACTGCCCTTTGGGAAGATATACGTGTTTTACCTGCTCATATCCGGCCCAGAAGGTGATGATGGCCATAAATACGCCTGGAATGGCGGCGCACAGGGCATACTTCTTCCTGTTCATGCGGATCAGCATCGTAGTGCATACGATCAGGCCGCAGGCAGCCAGCAGCTGGTTGCTGATACCGAACAAGGGCCAGATACTGCTTACGTTGCCGGTATACACCAGGTATCCCCAGGAAAAAGTAAACAACAGGCTGCTGATGATAATACCCGGCATCCAGTTTTTATCGTTGAACTTCGGTATCACGCTGCCCAGCATTTCCTGCAGGAAGAATCTGCCGACCCTCGTGCCGGCGTCTATGGCGGTGAGGATAAATACCGCTTCAAACATGATGGCGAAATTGTACCAGTACGCCATCACGTTCTCCATAAAAGGGATCTTGTTAAAAATATGGGCCATTCCCACCGCCAGCGACACTGCCCCGCCGGTCCGGCCTTGCAGTTCCACGCCTATTTTCTGGCTGAAGTAGTCCAGCTCCACCGCGTGTAAGGAAGGATTGTTAGCCAGGAAACCGGCATAGGCGTCCGTAGGCGTATTGATCGCGAAATAATCGCCCGGCGCCAGTGTGCAGGCGGCTATCAGAGCCATCAGCGCTACAAAACCTTCTACCAGCATGGCGCCATAACCCACAAAAAGTATTTCTCTTTCGTTGTTCAGCATTTTCGGGGTGGTACCGGTAGCAATTACCGCATGGAAACCGGAGATAGCGCCACAGGCGATCACGATGAAGATAAAAGGCAGTACGGGTCCGCCGATCACCGGGCCGCCGCCGTTCACAAAGCTGGTGATGGCAGGCATCTCGATGGTAGGATGTACTAATATCACCCCTATCGCCAGCATAATGATCGTTCCTATTTTAAGGTAGGTAGATAAATAATCCCTTGGCACCAGCAGCAGCCACACCGGCAGGATAGACGCCAGAAATCCGTATACCGTAATAGCGATGGAGATGGTCCCTGTTTTCCAGTGAAACAGGCTGTTCAACGCCTCAAACTTCATCAGTTCATGCCCGCCCACGATAGCAGCGATAAGCAGGACTCCTCCCAGGATACTGGCGAAGGTCACGCTGTTTTTCCGGTAACGCATGATCAGGCCCATGATAATAGCGATAGGCATGGTGGCGATAACGGTGAATAAAGACCAGGATGCTTCATGCATGGCGCTGATACAGGCCAGCGAGAGCCCGGCCAGCGTAAGGATCAGGATAAAAAGCACCGCCACGCCCGCTATCAGCCCCGTGCCTTTGCCGATTTCCTTACCGGCGATGGTGGCCAGGCTTTGCCCTTTATGCCGCACAGAGGCGAACAACACCACCATATCATGTACGCCGCCTGCGAGCACACAGCCGATCAAAATCCATAAAGTGCCCGGCAAGTACCCGAACTGGGCTGCCAGTACCGGTCCTACCAGCGGCCCGGCCGCTGCTATCGCCGCAAAATGATGCCCAAACAGTACGTTTTTATTCGTCGCCACATAGTCTTTTCCGTCTGCAAACTCCACTGCCGGCGTCAGGTGCGCATTATTGAGCTGCAGCACTTTATTGGCCATGAAGATGCCGTAGAACCGGTAAGCAATCGCAAAGATGAGCAACGCCGCAAAGACGAGGGTAAGCGCATTGGCGCCGTTTAAAAAATCCATTATCAGTTTAAAATTATCGTGATTGATCGGCAGGTACCGGCAAAAGCCGCATGGGCCTGCCATCTGACAGGACTTTAAGATAATACCGATTTTTTAAATCTGAAACAAAATCTCCTGCGGCGGTATCATTCCCTGATAACGCTAAACTGTACATACCCGGTATATTCACTGTGGAATATTCCCGTTACTTTTTATCTGAGGGTGCTTCTCAAGGGATTCGATATTTTCCAGGATAAAATCCACCCGTTCTTCCGGCGGCATAACCGGCACCCGCACTACGGGAAAAGGCAGCGACGAATAAACGTCAATTAACAGCTGATGTATTCTTTTTTGCGCCGCTGCGTCCTCACTGCGGGCATAATCGTTCACCAGGGGCAGAACATCCAGTATAAACACTTTCTTATAGGAAACAGTCTTTAAGGCATCATTTAGTTTTTCATCGGGCTCCAGCCCCATGAAACGATAATAAGCGAGCGAATCAGGAATAGCCCTGTCCAGGAAAACAGTATCTTCCGGAGACATCGACCTTTCCTGCTCAAGTTGCATGGCAAGGACTTTTTGTTGAAATTCCCGCTGGTTGCTCCTGATTTCCATGACCGACTTTCCGCCAATGCGTTGTGTATCTATATAGTGACGGGCATGCTCAATCGTAACATGGTAGTTTCTCTTCGCCAGGATATTGATGGTGGTAGTTTTACCTGAACCCGGCCCCCGGTAATGACGTACCAATTGGTTGATGACTGTTGACTACTCATGGATGTGATCTTTTGGAATCATTCTTTCATCATGCACGGTCATGTTTCCCCTGCTGATATTCAACGCCTCTTCTGTTATTCTCTGCGCCCGGGATTCCGAAATGCCAATTTTGCCAAGTACTTCCGGGGTCTTAGCGAGGTCTTTGCACAATACAATATTCGCGGCCAGCAATTTTTCTTTTTCCTCCCGGCTGAGGGAGGTGATACACGTTACCGGATAAAGACCACTGGCATCAATCCGTTCCCGCAAGCTCTGGCCGGCCGGGAAGTTCCAGCTCATCAGCGCCAGTCCTGAACAGATACCGTATTGTTCGGCATCAGCAGTAAGGCGGGTATTGGTTACCAGCCAACCTTTAAACAGTTTGCTATCCTTCCCCTGCTGCGCCGCTAATTTCTTCTCAATATCCCAAAAACGGGCACGCACATACAAAGCAGTCTTAACATCACAAACCGTACCCGTACGGCTGTGAAATTTGCATTCCATCATAAACTGGTCCTTTCCGTTGTCTGCAATCACGTCTACCTCATGTTTAACGCAATGCCCCTCCACCATCTCCCCGGTGATGACCTGATAGCCGTCTGCCCTGAACAACGAAGCGACAAAACTTTCAAAAGGAAAGCCGGTAGGACCAAGCTCCATAATGGCGTTCTTCAGATGGTACTTGCCCGCCGCAGGGCGTCTGCGTTTTTGCAGCTCATTAAAAACTATTTTATATAGTTTCCTGGTGGTGATGTTATCGTATACCCTCTCGCCCACCTTTCCGATGATAGTGTCCACCATGTCCGGAGCCGTCCCGGACCTTATTAAAGAGCGACGGATTTTATCTTCATCGAATGGTTCGGTATCACCATTGGCTTTAATCACCGAAATTATTTTACTATCCTTCCGTTTCCGCATATTGATCTGACTGCGTTTCTATATTAAATTTAATAAATATAGTTTAACGGGCCAGTAAGAAAGAATGACGGCTGTCAGGGGGCAGGAATGATTGTCATCATCCCTGCCGTGCCGCTGCATCAGATGAGCCGCCGTTGCTTCAGCAACTGCACCCATTTCAGATAACCTTCCCCGGAGAGATGCAGCCCGTCGTAGGTGTAACGGGCATCCATCTGCCCGGCGTCATCGAGCAGCGAAGTATAAACGTCCACAAAAGTGACGTGCGCATCTGCCGCCATGGCTTTGAGCATTGTATTCAGCGCCGTGATCTGTTCATTCGTGCCGCTGTAATACTGCCGCCCGATGAGCTGATTGTTGATCGGCAACACACTCTGTACATAAATACGGGTATGGGGAGACGCCTCCTGTACTGCGTTGATGATGCGCCGGTAGTTGGCCACGATGGAAGCTGCCGGCATATGTTTGTTGAGATCATTGGTACCCACGAGGATAAATAACCTCTCCGGGCGATGCCGGACCACCTCCTCCACCCGCGCCAGCAAACCGTTGGTGTTATCGCCGGCAATGCCCCTGTTCAATATATTCGCTTTTCCAATAAACTCGCACCAGTCGCCCCATTGCGTAATACTATCACCGAAAAAGACGACCGGCTTCCTGGCTGCCGGCAGCTGCCGGAAATAAGCGGTACGGCTGTCATACAAATAATTATGATAACTGGAATCCTGCGCCTGCAGCGAACCAACGCCACCAATGCATCCCAGCAGCAGCAAAGGAATATTTTTCAACGTCATCGTACGATGTTTTACAGATCTATGGTTGCAACCCTGCCTTTACTTCATCCCACAGTGGTACGCCCAGGCGGTTGTATTGCGGGGCGTACAGGTGTACGAGGTCAAAAATCATCACCCCGGATGTTTTGGACAAAATCAGTTTAATGGCTTTACGGATATCCGATTTATTATTCCATGGCGTGTTACCGGCATCAATGCTGCCAACCAGCGGCACCCTGTTTTTGGTAACATACCGTCCGCCATTCAGCGATCCCTCCAGGCTCCACCAGTTGTAGGTCAGTCCTGCTGTAGCCGGATTATCGGCCAGCATGATCTGTGCAAAGTAGTTGCCTGTCATCAGCAGCCCCAGTTCTTCGGCATAACCATAGTCTTTCGTTTGCGGATAAGCCCAGTCCATGCGGATCACCGGGTCATTGAACGGATCATATTGCTGACTGGCCCAGTTGACCCCTACCGGATAATAATCGCCATACCAACCGCCAACATAGGCGCCGAACAAGGCGTCCGCGCGGGCAGCCCTCACGGCGGCATGCGCTTTCTTCACAAAGTTGTAGATGACGCTCATACGCCATGCCAGCCAGCGTTTGTAGTATTTACCGGTGGCAGCGGGCGTTACCTGCCCGTTCTCCTGTTTCCAGGAAGAGACAATATCTGTCGGGAAATTGATAAAATTGGCGTTCTGGTCGTTGAATACCGTTTTCAGGTATTGCACGAACTGTGTTTTGCTGTAGTCGGAGAAATCCGCGTCGATATTGGCATAACGGGCGTAGTCAAGGATCACGCCATCGACAGCGTATTTCGTCACTATCTCTTTCAGGATGTTGATGATACGGTCCTGTACTTCGGGGTAAGCAGGGTTCACAAAACCCGGCCGGCCGGTTTCCGTGATGGGCACCCGTTTGCCATTGACATCGCATACAACAGACTGGTATTTATCCCTAAAAGCAGGGTCTTCGAAAACAGCGCCGGATTTCCTGTCGTTGTCTCCCTCCACGAAAGTCATCACAGAAGCGTATACTTTCATATTTCTCGCTTTGGCAGTCTTCACGATGAAGTCGAGATAGTCAGCATTGGAAGGCAGTGACTTGCCGTTACGGCTGGTCACCTTGCCGGTAAAGGCGCTGGGGTAAACGGTATGCCCGGAAGACTCTTTCACATCCACCACCAAAGCGGTGATGCCGGTTTGCTGCAGCGTGTCCAGCGTTTTACGGATCGACGGCGTATCATTGAAGCGGCCATAAGTGCCAAATACGTTGGCGTTGAGGTCTATCCATACAATTGCTTCCTTTTTGCCGCCGGGCGTCACCAGGGTATCGGTACCTTCTCCGGGGCCGGGAGCGGTGGGTGTATCATTATTCTTTTTGCACGCGGCCGCTGCCAGCAACAACAGCAACAATGCAGGAAAAAGCGGTATTCTTTTCATAAGGCAATACTTTAAAAAGCCGGAGCACAGGATGCGCTGTGCCCCGGCAGATGATTAATAGGTGGTAAGCTCGTATCCGATGATCCCTACGTTGGTCAGCAGCATGTAGATGTATGCGCTGGACCGGTCCGGTGCAAAAGACACACATACGTCGCCGGTACCGTTACCATTGTCGGCAGCGCCGGCAATCGCTTCCGAATTAAAGACGTTAAACGCACCGTACGCCGGGTTGGCGGGCGACATGCTCACCGCAGACGGATCAGTCACGTCGAAGAGGGCTATGTTACCGTTATTGAGGCTCCAGGAATTGTATTTCACAAAGGCCAGGTAGCTGGCCCCGTTAAAGTTGAAGTACACAGACGGCGCATGAAAAATGTAACCGGCGGCATCTGCATGGAAAGCCGCGATACGCGCGTTGCTGCCGCCGTTGACCATCGCCACTTCGCTTCCGTAGTTCATGAAATAAGTGCCGGAGAAAGACGCCGCGGTCGGCAAAGCGTCTGCCAGGTAGCCAATGTTGTCCGTACCTTTATAGGTAGCCACCACGGGTGCGGCATTGATGTCCGGCGTATTGGCGGCGTTGACGATTTTACCATTATGAATGCGCCACTTGTAGATATCGGCTGTTTGAGACGCCGTAGCATAAATCACCGCGTCCTTGTTGAGATCGCCGTATATGCGTACCCGTCTGCCTATACCGGCCCATGCGGTGGTGTTGTTCCATTCGAGGATTTTTTCCGGCGCCGGATCGGTGGCGCTCTTCCAGCGGTACAGGGTGAACTTGTCGTTCAACGCCGCAAAGCTGGCGCCTACCAGCGCTCCGGCCGTGTCGTTCTGCATCTGGAAAGAATAGAAATTACCAGCAGGCAATGGCATATCCTGTACATAATTGCCCGTAGTCCGGTTAAACAGGCGAAGCCTGGAGGGGTTCGTATTGCTGACAACCACCAGGTAATCGCCGCTCACCGCCATACTGGTTTCTGTATAGTTGGTACTGATGCCGCCACCGCCGGAAGCGGCGCCCAGCTTCACAAACAGCTTACGGGTGATGCCGATGCCGTAAGGTTTTTTCACCGGCGGCATCACTTTCAGCGTGTATTGTTTGATGATGCCGTCTATGCTTTTTACGGTAAAAGGCACGGGGTTGGAGAGGTTGACGGTCGAGCCACCGGCTATTGAAGCAGTAGAGTGACTGTTAACGGTCACGCTGACCTTCGCCTTAGACACATCTACCCCCGGCAGTACATAAAAGATGACTTCATTATCTTTTACAACGGCATCCACGGTTGTATTCACGCCATCCAGCAGGTAATCCATCGTGGCGTTCTTCACGCTCACGTCGCCCACTTTTTTGGCCACGACCACCAGTTTGCTTTTCTGGCCGGTGCCTCCCGTAATTTCCAGGTCCACCGGCTTCGATAGATCCATCAGCGTACCTACCGCAGGGCGCATAACGGCATCCAGCGGCAGATTGGCCCGTAATATCAGCTTGCTGATATCTGTCTCATTATCTGATTCCACCGGGTAGAAATAAGGCACTTCAATGAAAGCGCTGTCCCTGGCGGCATTGTATACCGGCTCGAAAACAGCGTCTTTTACGCCGGGCAGCTCCAGCCAGATTGACTGAGGCTTGCTGTCTTCCTTCGGAAAGATGGCTTCCGGCTTGTGACAGGCCGCTATGGCCATGGACAGCCCCATGATGACGGCTGGAATGATATATATGTTTCGCATGTACAAATCATTTATTGTTACGCATAGCTGATTACCAGCCCTGAATTTGTTTCATGGCCGGGTTGGTCACAATTTCGTTTTGTGTGATCGGCAGGTAGTAGAAGGAAGCAGGGAAATAGCGGTTTTCTTTGTCGCAGTCTACTTCCGTATAGTCGAACCCGTTACCGCTGGACGTCACTTTGTGTCCGTGAAAACGTACATTGTTTAATACAATATGCGCTTTGCGCCAGCGGCGCAGGTCCCAGTAACGGTGGCCTTCAAATGCCAGCTCCACTTTCCGTTCGTGCTCGATGGCCGCCATCATGGCTTCCGGCGTAGCGGCGGGCGTACCGGGCAGGTTTACCCGCGCCCTTACTTTATTGAGGGAGATTTTAGCGTCCCCTATTTTGCCCAGTTTCGTCAGTGCTTCCGCATGTATCAGTAATATTTCAGCGTAGCGCATTTCTACCCACGGCTGGTTACTGTTGAGCACAAGGATGTCGGTATTGGTTTCATCCAGCATTTTGCGCCGGTAGTAGCCGGTGACTGTTTTGCGCGGATCGGCGGTGACTTTAAAGTCGATGTATCCTTCTTTGTCGTCGTCCGGGGTGGTATTGATGGTGCGGCCTTTCCAGGATGCGCCGTTATAGATCACGGAAGCGTAGAAACGAGGCTCTCTGCCCGCATAGGGATCGGCTTTCATGTCTGCTTCCGACCAGGAGAATTTCCGGCCGTCCGCCATTTCATATTCGTTTACCAGTTCAGCCGTAGGTACGCCGGTAGCGCCGCCGCCGGCCACGTCTGCCGGTGGCGCGAAGTAAAAGTCCAGCTGATGGGTAACGCCCGGGCGCTGGTAATACAAGGCGAAGATGGCTTCTTTGCTGTTGTTGTTGGAGAAGGCTTTGGCATAATCCGTTTCCAGGTCGTAGATCCCCAGCCCGATAACGGCAGCAGCGGCATCGGCGGCGTGCTGGTAGTATTCCGTTTTTTTGGAGGAAGGCACGCCGGTAAGCGGATCTTTATTGAATTGTTTATTATCGTAGTCCGCCACCGAAGCTGCATATAGCCATGCCCGTGACAACAACCCGTAGGCGGCGCCCTGGGTTACCCTTCCCTTCTGCGCAGCGGGCCATTGCTTGGGTAAATGCTGCGCGGCGAAGTTGAGATCGGCTGCAATGAAATTCCACACGTCATCTTCGCTGGAGCGCGCCTGGCTTTTATCGACAGGAAGTTTATCCATAATGATCACGCTGCCGTTGACACGCGCCAGCCAGAAATAGTTGTAGGCGCGCAGGTAGCGCACTTCCGCTTCGAATTGTGTTTTTTGCTGATCGGTGAGTTTGGCATACAGCTGCATACCGTTCAGAAATTCGTTGATACGGCGGATGTTTCCATAGGCGTCGTCCCAGACAGAGATGCCCGGTGAAGCGGCATTCACCTGTCCGGGATTATAGGCCAACCTGTTCACTGTCCCGTTGCCCATGGAGTTGGACGTATATTTTTCGATATCGGTAAACGCATCTGTCGCATTGCTGTAGCCGATGGGAAACTGCCCGAAGGTGTAGGGTTTAAACTGATCGTATAAACCGTAAACGTACAGATCGACATTGGCGGCGTCTTTCCAGATGGCCGCATCGGTATAGCGGTCGCCGGGCATGCCGTCCAGTTTGCAGGACTGTATACCGCCTGCCAGCAGCAACAGTAGTAAAGCGGTTTTTATATTAGCGCGTAATGTAGTCATGAGTAATAGCTTTTCCGTTTAGAAAGTAAGGTTAGCACCGAAAGACATCATCTGTTGCTGCGGATAGAAGCCGTTATTGGCATTGGGCATCTCAGGGTCCATGTACTTCAGGTGATCGAAGGTGAGGAGGTTGAAGCCAGCCAGGTAAAAACGGCACCTTTCCACGTTCAGGGCCCTCAGTACCGACGCCGGCAGGGTAACGCCCAGCTGCGCGGATTTAAGGCGCACATAGGCGCCGTTTCTTACCCATTGCGAGTTGGCCCAGCCGTTGTGGTTCGGGAATCCGGCCCTGTCGGCGGTTAAACGGGGATAACGCGCATTGGGATTGTCCGGCGTCCAGGCTTGCTCCACCAGGTAGTAGGGGCTGTTGCCGCCGCCGTAAAACGGGCGGGTAAACGGGGTGTTGTCATTTACGCCCCAGGTGCCGGAGGAACCTTCGTATTCACCGCCCAGCGATACGTCTCTCAAACCGGCGCCCTGGATGAGGGCGGAAAAATCGAAGATGCCATACCGTACTTCCAGGTTCAGCCCGTACATGAGCTGTGGTATGTTACTGCGGCCCATATACGTAATATCGTCGGTGGTAATTTTACCGTCGCCGTTGATGTCCTTATATTTGATGAACCCGGGCGCGGCGCCGCCGCTGGGAGAAGAAGCCCAGTTATTTACTTCGTCCCAGTTCTGGAAGAGCCCTTCTGAAATAAAGCCTTTCTTTTCACCGATGCTTCTGCCCGGACTTCTTTGCCATGCCGGCAGTCCGTCGGGATCGTTCTTCACGAGTATCTTGTTGCGCGACCAGTTGAGGTTACCGGTAACGGCATAATCGAATTTGGCATTTACCTTATGCCGGTGGGTCAGTTGCAGATCGAAACCTCTTACGTCGGCCATGCCGCGGTTCACCACCTGCGGATAATAGCCGCCCATGGAAGGGGGAAACAGGTTGCCCTGCAGATCGAGGATATCTTTGGTGAGCTTATAGAAATATTCTGCTGATACGCTTAATCCGCCATGGAAGAAGGTTGCATCTACTCCTACGTTGGTATTGTAGGCTTTTTCCCATGTCAGGAGGGCGTTGGGAATAGCGCCGGAATAGATACCGGAAACGGCTTTATCGCCTACGACCATCACTGGTTTGGAAGACAGGGAGAACGTCTGCAGGTATTGATAATCGCTGTATCCCTGGTCGTTGCCCAGTTTACCGTAGGAAGCCCGCAGTTTCAGGAAATCAACTTTTTCCTTCAGCTGGCTGAAGAACCCTTCTTCACTGATCACCCAGGCGGCAGAGGCGGCCGGGAAGAAACCCCAACGGTTATACGTAGGGAAGTATACAGACCCGTCATAGCGGGACACCAGTTCCAGCAGGTATTTGTTTTTATAGGCGTAGTTGATCCTTGTCACGAGGCCGGCGCGGGCGTTGGTGCCGCTGTTGCCGGTAGGCTGTACGATGTATTTATTATCCTGATCGCGGAAATCAATTTCCTTCAGTTCTGTAAGCGGCAGGTTGGCGCCGCCGGCGGAGAAGCCGTTGTTGTCGCGACGGGAGTATTCGTACAAGGCCAGCGCTTTAATGCTATGGTGGCCAACTTCCGTGCTATAGTTAATGCTGGGCTGAAACGTTTGCCGTGAGTTATTGGCCTGTGACTGACGGATGGTGTTGATGGTGATGCCCGGCGGGGTGGAAGGGTTCCAGTACCAGCCGGTGCTGCCTTGTTCCCTTACCATGAGGGTGTAGGGCGCCGTCCATCCTCTGAATTCCTGGAAAGACTTGTCGTAGGCCGCCATCAGTTTCAGGTCCAGCCCTTTTACATAGGGAACATGGGCGGTAAAGGTAATGGCGCCCTGGAAGGTGCTGGTAATATACCGCTGCCAGCCAGAGTTGTCGATGGCCGCGATGGGGTTCACGATGCCCGAGTTGGAGCGTGTGGCGGTTGGCACATCGTTGTAGGTGGCCGGGATATTCGGCAATGTTCTCACAGCCTGGTAGAAGGGGTTCATATATTCACCGTCATCAGCGGGGATACCGGTACTGTTGCGGGTTTCCTGGCGGGCGCCGAGGTCCAGCGCAACCGCGAAGACCTTGCTGATGTTAGCATCGAGGTTGGTGCGCACATTGTACCGCTTGTAATCGGAGCCTTTCACCACGCCTTCCTGGTCGAGGTAGCTGGCATTGGAGAAGTAGCGCACTTTATCCGAACCGCCTCTCACGCTGACGCTGTGGTGCTGCGCCATTGTTTTGCGGCCGGTGAGCATACCGGTCCAGTCAGTGTTACCGAGAAAAGGATCTTTATTGGTGCCGTTGCGCAGTGCGGCGATCTGTGCATCGGAATAGGTATAGGGAACAGGATCTCCCCCGGTAGCGGTGAGGTAGTCGTTATCCATTTGCTCTCCTTTCTTCAGCCAGTACATGTAGTCCGGCCCGTTCAGAAATTTGGGAAAGCGGGTGAAGGCGGTGCGGGTCACTTCCCCGTCGTAAGACACTACAGGTTTGCCGGAGGCGCCTCTTTTGGTGGTGACGAGTATAACGCCGTTGGCTCCCTGCACGCCGTAGGTAGCGGCAGCCGCAGCATCTTTAAGGATGGAAATGCTCTCCACTTCAGAAGGATCGAGGTTGGCGAACGATCGTTGCACCCCGTCTACAATCACGACAGGGCTGTTATTGTTATAGGTACCTTGTCCGCGGATGAGCAGGGAAGCGTCATCAAATCCCGGCCGGCCGGAAGTTTGGGTGGCTACAAGCCCCGGCAGACGGCCCGCCAGCATATTGGTCAGGTTCATGGCGGGTGTTTTCTTCAGCTCAGCTGAAGAAATCTGTGCCACGCTGCCGGTAAGGGAAGATTTTTTCTGCGTGCCATAACCAACGACCATGACTTCATTCAGCTCTTTTGCATTCTCTTTCAATACAGCATTAAAAGGCACTCCCGGTGTAGCCGTCACCGTTAGGGGCGCAAAGCCGGTCATAGAAATCACCAGGGTGACGGGGGCGTCGCCGGCATAGAGACTGAAGGTACCATCTGTATCAGACACCATACCTTTCTTTGTATCTTTTACCAGGATGGTGGCGCCGGGAAGAGCGTTCCCTTTTTCATCCCTGATGGTGCCTGTCACATTTTTCTGTTGCGCTATCGACAGCGTATGCTGCATGACAAAGGCTATCATCAGCATCAGTGTGCGCCACATCAGCACATTTAGATTTGGTTTACTCATAACTTTTAATTTACAGGAAGGATGCAAGCATTATTTATCTGTTAGTGTTTCGCTGATGTCAGACGGCATATATCCGTACAGGGAAGTCTCCTTTTCTGTTTTGCCGCCTTTGTGTTGCCATACTTATCCTCTCAACCTGTCCGTGGCAATATTATCGAGTAGCGTGCTGTGTACAGGGCTGATATTGCCGACTTTGTTCAATGCTACCGATGTTCGTTCCTCTATGGCCGGCCCTATCCGCTACTTTTGGTTGACTTTCTTTTTAAATTATTTTATTTACCAGCGACAATTTATAATAAATTTAATTACAAAGAAACAAATACTAAATAATTTTATTAATTCTTTTCTCTTTTAAGACAACCGGGTTGACAGTATACAAATCCTGCTTCAGCAGGCATTCCAAGCAAAATCGATATTGCCGCAGGCGCAGGAAAGCTATCAGCCCAAACGGCCCGGTAATACGCTACTGGTCATACGCTTGCGCATGATTGCCTCCGTCTATCAACAGCTCATTTTATTTTATAAATTATTTTATTAAGTTTGTTTTAATTAAAAATAATATTAATTATATATCATGAATATATTCCCTGCCCACAGAAAGACTTTATTAGTCAGCTATGCTCTGCTAACGGGCTTCCTGTCGCACGCACAGCAGCCGACGACCACCCTGAACGATGTGATCACGCATACGCCACAGGGGCATACCATGCAGGTGCCCGGCCTCCTCAGCGGACAGATACCCTCGCTCTCCTATCAGAAAATCATCCTGCCCGGTCCACAGTACCTGATTTCAGACGACCCGGAATATATTCGTGTGCCCGAAGGCGTTGCCCTGAGAGAACCGGTGCAACCAGGATCGGTAAGACTATACCTCTATAATGTGAACGGCGTGCAGCAGCCGGAAAAAATGGACCGTAAAATAGCGGCGGTGATCAAAAACACGGGAAATCAGTCCATGCATATCCGTATGCTGAAATACTCCTCCCAAAAACCGACCACCAACTATTTTTTTGCCGGCAAACAGGGGCTGGCCGACTTCTTCAGCTCACAACCGGAAACAGTGGCCCGTGAAGTGAAGCCCGGCGCCTCCGTCTGCCTGGACCCCAAACAGGACAAAGCCGTAGTGAAATATGATGAGCTGGTACATGGGTTCTATGAATTTGTCATCGATCAACCCGGTGAAATCAGCATTGTGCAAACCGACCTGAAAACGCCCGCTACTGCAGCAGCAGCCCGCATAAAAGCTCCGCTCGACTCCAAACAATATGCAGGCGCGGGCCGTGGCACCTATGGCGTGAGCAATTATCGCATTATTGTGGACGATACCCTCGACACTCAAAACGGTATGACACAGCTGCTGGTAGCCGATGGAAAAAAAGATCCCTGGGTGATCGGAAAAGAAGCCTCTACCGGCGAACTGAAAAGCCTGGCCGGCAACTACGGCGTTATCTATAACATTGAAGTGTCGTGGAAAAGTACAGATGGGAAAGCGCTCGCGCTGATAACATGGAACCCGCATGGCGACAACAGCCAATGGTGTGGCGGCATGGCCAACACCATGATCGTCAGCGGCGGTAAATTCAAAGAAGGCATTATCCAGTTGCCCGGCAATCAACTGGTCACCACCAAAGCACCGGAAGCCATCCTCGTGCAGATATTTACGCCCGCTGCCGGAGGCGGCGTACAGAAAGCACACTTCACCTACTCCCCGCCGGGAGCATCCTGTTTACCTACACCGCTGGTATTGGTACCGGTAGACCTGAAATAAACCCGGTACTTCATCAGGAAAGCCGGCGGAGTTTCCGCCGGCTTTCGCATTATCCCCAGGCCGTCTCCCCGTTATAATCCACGCATCCGTGATAAGTGCCGGGCACCGGGAGATGCCGCAATACCTGCGTAGCACCGGCTTCCGAGGTAAAGAATCCCAGCAGCGTCAATTGCTTCATGAGCGTAAAGTAATGCACCGGCGCATCTTTCCGCGCTTTCTGCCGGCGTGCTTCTTCCTGGATATCTGTCAGCAGGGACAGTTTTTGCGCTGTAGTCAGCTGAACAAAGGCGCGCCTGAATTTTTTCTTTGCCGTGTTATTTATCTGCGTAATTCCCTGTTGCAGCGTTTGCTGCTGTGCGATGTCATAACAATCGGACGCATATAATACCATGAATTTCCCCACTTCCGCATCCTTTGCGCCCGGCGTGTCGGTACGGGGTATAATGGTTTCCGCCACCTCGTCGAAGAACGCAATATCCTCCTGACTAAACAGCGCTTTGTTTTGTTCCCTGCATCCGGAGAGAAAAAGGTCACCGCCCACAAAGGCAGCTCCTGTCAGCACGGCGATTGTTTTTATCAGTTCCCTGCGGTCCATTTACAACGCTCCTTTTTTTAGTTGCTCCACGGCATAGTTAGCCGCGCGGGCGGTTAATGACATATAAAGAATGGAAGGGCTCTGATTGCCGGTACTGGTCATACAGGCGCCATCGGTAACGAATACGTTCTTACAGTGGTGCAACTGGTTCCATTCGTTGAGTAATGAAGTGGCCGGGTCTTTGCCCATGCGCACGCCTCCCATTTCGTGGATGTCCAGCCCGGGCGGCTGACGATTGTCGTTCACGACGATGTTCTTCGCGCCCGCCGCCGCCATCATGGCCGTTCCCTGTTCTATAAAATCCTTTACCATCCTGTCGTCGTTATCATCATAATCCACGGAGGTGATCAGCAACGGAATGCCCCATTCGTCTTTTTTATCTTTGCTCAGTCTTACATGGTTGCTCGCCTTAGGAATGGTTTCGCCCTGCATATACATGTAAGCGCCCCATTTACCGGGTTTGCTGATAGCCTCCTTGAAAGCGGCGCCCAGCACGGCCGGTACGTTTTCGTCATTCAGCTTCTCCCGGTAGCCGGCGCTGAAAATAACGTAGCCGCCCACAAAATCCGTATCCTGCTGATAGACGTTCCTGAAATTGGGGATAATACATTCCGAAGGTTTCGACACCTTATAGTATTTATCCTCAAAGCCGTCGAATTCACCGCTGACAGACGCCCGGTAGTTATGAAAACAGATATACTTACCCAATAAGCCATTATCGTTGCCCAGTCCGTTCGGAAAACGTTCAGACACAGAGTTGAGCAATATGAGATTGGTGTTTAAAGCAGATGCGTTGAGGAAAATGATTTTCGCGTGATAGATGATCTCTTCTTTTGTTTGCGCATCGATCACCTTTACGCCGGCAGCCTTGCCGGACTGTTCATCGTAGATGACAGAATGTACCACCGAAAAGGGCCGGATGGTCAGGTTGCCGGTTTTCTCCGCCCACGGCAGCGTAGACGCGTTGGAGCTGAAATAGCCACCCAGCGGACAACCACGCATACAGAGGTTCCGGCTCAGGCACTGGCGGTGCTGTTCCTTATGAATTTCCTGCGGCTGCGTCACCTGCGCCCATCTGCCGGACACATAGTGGCGGTTGAACTTTTCTGCTACCACCTCTTTCAGATGCTGTTCCACGCAGTTCAGTTCGAATGCCGGCTGGAACTCGCCGTCCGGCATGGTGTCTATGCCGTCTTTGTTACCGCACACTCCGATGAATTTCTCCACATGGCTGTACCATGGCGCGATGTCATCGTAGCCGACAGGCCATTCGATACCATAACCATAACGGTGCGGCGCGGTGAAATCCATCGCACTCCAACGGGCACACGCCCGTCCCCATATGAGTGACTTTCCGCCTACCTGGTATCCCCGTATCCATTCGAAAGGTTTCTCCTGTATGTAGGGATGATCTGCGTCTTTTACGAAAAAGTGGGCGGTGCTGGCATCATAACCGGCGGCCCTGCTGATATAAGGGTTGGCATCCAGCACAGATTTCGGCAGCGCGCCGCGGTACTTAAAATCCCATACCGGCGTGCTGGCGGTAGGATAGTCCCTGATGTGTTCTACATTCCTGCCCCGTTCCAACACCAGCGTTTTCAGTCCTTTTTCGCACAGTTCCTTTGCTGCCCATCCGCCACTGATACCACTGCCTACGACAATAGCATCAAAGTGCGTAACGGCATCCTTGTTTTCGGCCATACACAAAAGTTTATTTCATTGTTATCAATCTTATCGTTGCTGAAGATGCAGCGCTGCCGCACCTAAAATATTACTGTTGATCAAAGAAGACGCTTCGATTTTCAGGGAAGAAACCGAATGCTGAAACCCAAAATCACGGACCGTTTCCCACATACCGGCAGCATAAAAAGGAAAAGCTGCTTTAACGGCGCCGCCAATGACAATGCATTCCGTGTCCAATGCATAAAGAATCATTTTGATCGCTTCTCCCAGGTGGCGCCCGAAATCTTCATATATGTCCAATGCCTCCTTATCTCCTTCCAGCGCCCGCCGGTACACCACTTCTCCCGCCGTTTTATATACCTGTCCGAAAAAACGGCCGCTGACATAATACTCTATGTTTTTATCGAGGTAGCGGACCATCCCAAACTCGCCGGCTCCGCCATGGCGGCCGGTAAACAGCCGACCTTCGGCTACTATCCCCGTTCCGAGGCCGGTCCCTATCGTCAGTCCGACCATCGATTGAAACGAACGCCCCGCACCGTAGTGAAACTCTCCCCATGCAAAACAGTTGGCATCGTTCTCTATCTTCACCGGCAGCCGGTACCGCTGTTCCAATATGGCCCGGACATCTGTATCATTGAGGGCGGGGATATTCACTACGCCCTGTACCTTCCGGGTGAGCGGGTCTACCAGGCCCGGCACGCCGATGCCGATGGCCGTCACTTCCGGATGCAGGAGCTGATCGATAACGCCGAAAATCTGCTCAAGGACTTCCGTGCTGGTGCCACGCATCTTCAGTGGCTGTGACACTACCGGCTGCAGTACGCCGTCCTGCACCACACCGGCCCGTAGATTAGTGCCGCCGAGATCAATGCCTATTATCTGCATATGCATCTCTGTTGGTCAGGCCGGAAGCGGCATCTTCATCCAGAAAGATCGTCACGGCCGGATGGCGCTGCAGCAGGCTGGCCGGCAGGTCATTGGTAGCGGGACCCTCCAGCAGTTTTCTGACGATCCCCGCTTTGTGTTTACCGCTTACCATCAAAATAATATGCCTGCTTTCGAGCAAGGTGCCCATGCCCAGGGTAATCCCTTTTTCCAGTTCAAGGTGCTGCTGAAAGTACTTCTGGCCTACCTGTTTGGTCACCGGATGCAGCGCTGCTACCTGTGCCCTGCCATCCGCCGCGCAACCGGGTTCGTTCATGGCGATATGCCCGTTCATACCCAGGCCCAGGATAGCCACATCGATACCGCCCCGCGCCTTGATGAACCGCTCCGCCGCCTCGCATTCCTGCGGGAGGTCGGCAGAACGGCCATCAAAAAAACAGATATTTTCTTCGCTTACCTGCAAAGGCTGAAATAGTGCTTTGTCAATGGAATACCGGCAGCTCCCCTGGTCTGTTCCGTTGAGTCCCACCCATTCGTCCAGTCCCACATAACGCCAGCGGGCAATATTGCCGGGCTGTTGCCGGTATCTTTCCGCCAGCACCTGGTATAAACCGGCCGGCGTATCGCCGGAGGCGGGACAAAGCAAGGGTTCATCACAGGCAGCCATCAGCTGTATCACCTGTTCGGCCACTTTTTCAGAAAGCGCCTCATAGGTGCTATAAATCTCTACTTTCAAGGTTTCCACTTTTTAATGATGACTTATGGGTTCAACCATAAATCGATTGGTTTTTCCACCTTCGGGGCAAACGGGAGCATGATTTTTTTACCCTGCCCGGCGGATGCATAAGCGGCATAAATAATTTCCAGCACGGCGCGGCCGTCTTTGCCCGTCACCAGCGGTTCACGGTCATGTATCACGCAATCGATAAAGTGTTTCAGTTCCTGCGGATACCCCTGGTTGAAAGCTTCTTCGAATATGCAGAAGCTCCAGCCCACTGTGGTGTCGGTCTTCTCCATGGCATAACCATAACCGTTGCGGCTATACGCCAGTACGGAGTTACCGATGAACAGATCCGCATAGGCCACGCCGCCGGTACCGTAAATCTCGCTGCGGTCGTCCATACCGCCGTGTTTGGCCCATGAGTTTTCCACCACGCCGGTGACACCGCCCTCAAATTCGATGATGATGATAGAATTGTCTTCCCCTTTTGTTCTTTCCTTGTGAAACACGGTACTCATCGACGCTGTCACACTCAGGGCTTTCCTGTTTTTCAGCATCCACCTGAACCATTCGATGCCATGGCAGCCCATATCCATCAGCACGCCGCCGCCGGACTGGTTGACGTCGTAAAACCAGTCGGAATGCGGGCCGGAATGTTTCTCTGACTGCTTTAACATGTAGATGTCGCCTACGCCGCCTTCTTCCACCAGTGCCCGGGCCCGCTCGTACTTCGGCGCAAAACAAAGTTCCTCTGCATACATCAGTTTCACGTTGGCTTTTTCACAGGCAGCAATCATCTCGTCCGCTTCTTCCAGCGTCACCGCCAGCGGCTTTTCGATGATAATGTGTTTACCGGCAGCAGCGGCTTTTAAGGTCGCCTCTTTGTGCAGGAAGTTAGGGAGACAGATGTCCACCACATCAAAATCAACATTTTTGATCAGCTCATCAATAGAAGAAAAGGACCGGGCGATATGATGTCTCGCAGCAAAAGCCTGTGCTTTTTCCGCGTTACGCGCATACACTGCCACAATTTCCGCTTCCGGCACAAACCGGCTGTAACTTTCCATGTGGATATCTGCAATAAATCCGGCGCCCAGGAGGGCTACTTTTACCTGTCTCATGTTATTGGATGTTTATTAAAGAATGTTAGTAATATATACAATTACATAGTTTTCTCCACTATGTAATTGTATATATGCCACTACTGCATGGCGGCGCCGCTATTCCACGTAATCGTACATCCGTACATAGTCCACCTGCATGGCTGCCGGGAACACCGTTTCGTCCACGCCTTCCTTCCCGCCCCAGTTACCTCCTACGGCCACGTTGAGCAACAGGTAAAACGGCTGGTCAAACGGCCATCCCTCATGTCCTTTGTGCTCATTGGCCACCTGGTAATACACCTTCCTGTCCAACAGGAAGGTGATATGATCAGGCGTCCATTCAACGGCATACACATGAAACTTATCATATGGGCGCTTAATAAAAACGCCTTTTGTTTTCTGGGTACCGATAATATGGTTGTAGGTCTTGCTGTGCAGGCTACCGAAGATGCTGTCCTTCATATATCCCACATGTTCCATCACATCGATCTCGCCGCTTTCGGGCCAGCCGCCATACTTATTGTCTGTGGACAGCATCCAGATGGCGGGCCAGAGTCCCCTGCCGCCGGGCAGTTTCGCTCTCACTTCCAGTTTTCCGTACCGCCAGTCGCCTTTGTTTCTGGTGATCATCCGGGCCGACGTGTATTGACGGTCTCCGCTGCCGTTGTTTCTCGCCGTAATGTACAGCTTACCGTTTTCCACTTGGGCATTGCTGGTATCTGCTGCGGTATAAAACTGCAGCTCGTTGTTGCCCCAGCCGGAACGGCCGGTCTGGTATCCCCACTTAGTGCTGTCCGGCAGCCCGCTGCCATTAAATTCATCGCTCCAGGCCAGTTGCCATTTCTTGTGGCGTTTGATGGATTGGGCCTGTACGCTGGCCATATAGCAGCAGCCGGCCGCTATCAGCAAAAGACAATAAATACTTTTTTTCATCTACCTGAAATATCGTTTATGGATTCGGGTTACTACGCACTATTTAAGTTTTGGGTTGACGTCTTCCTGAGCCTGGGGGATAGGAATGTATTCGCTCTGCCCCTTTACAAAACCCGGCAGTACGGTGGCTGCCTGATCGGTCCTCACCAGGTCGTTGAAGCGCTCGCCCCACCATTCGCAGATCAGTTCCGCATGGCGCTCGTCCAGCACCTGCTGCAGCGTAACATTGGCGATAGACGCCAGCTTCACCCTGTTTCTGACCAGGTTGACAGGCGCGTCCCCGTTCTGTCCTTTACGGATTTTTGCTTCCGCATTCATGAGCAGCACTTCTGCGTAGCGCATGATACGCACGTTGTTGTTCGCGCCATAGTAATCGATCCTGCCGGGTGTCATCTGCGAACGGGGAGTATAGGCTTTCCCGTTAAAATACTTCTTCCTGGACGCATTGCCGGAAATGGTGTCTCCGTCAGGCGTTACGGAATAGGTTCCGGGGGCGCCGTTCACCCCGCAGTACCGGATGGTGGTTTTCAGCCGGATGCTGTCGTTACGTGAGGTCAGGAAATCGACCGCTTTCTGGGTAGGCACCATCCATCCCGGGCCGGTGATCACAGGGCTGTACGTATTTTCAGGGCCCTGGAAGAAAAAGAAGTTGCCCCATTCTTCGCCGGGACCGCCGGAGATAACGATGTCGCCGGTAGACTTTCCGAAATCGGAATACTGCAATTCAAGGATGGATTCGTCGCATAATTTACCGGGCATTTTAAAGAGCTGGTAGTAATCGCTGAACAGCGAGAATTTACCGCTGTTGACGATCTGGTTGGTACAATCCAGCACTACGTCCCAATAGGTGCTGCCGTTGTTGTTACCTGCCAGGTCCATGGCAGCTTTCGCCTTTAACATCAGGGCCGTGTATTTTGTCACCGCGCCGATACGGCTGGCGGCATTGGGCCGGGCATCTTCCAGGTTGGCAATACAGAAGTCCATTTCAGAGATGACATGTTTTTTTACATCTTCCACGCTGCTTTTGCTGGCCTCGCCGAAGCTGGCGGGGTCATTGCTTTCTATGCCCAGGATAGGTACCGCACCGTAGGTCCTGCAAAGCCAGAAGTGCGCCAGCGCCCTATAGAAGCGGACTTCCGCCTGGTACCTGGCCAGCAGCTTCATTTTTTCCGCGTCGTTGGCGGGAATATTTTTACCGAATTTGTCCAGTTCGGCCAGCGCGCTGTTCGATGCCAGCACTACGGCGTACATGCTGATCCACATATCGTTGATGCCCCAGTAACTTTTTACGGTCACATCACTTTTGAAGTTATGGATAGACACCTGCCCGGCGTCGTCGTTGCCCGGCGCCACATCGTCGCTGTGCGAAGACCGGATGGCGACGCTGATCCATTTTGCAAAAGTGCCGCTGGCCGCTGTTCTGTACACCCCCGACACCGGCTGGTACATCAGTGATAAATCAGCATAATTGATACTGGAAGATTGTGCCTGATTTTCCTGCGGGCGGTCTAAAAATTTGGAGCAGCCCGTAGCTACCAGTATGATCAGGAAAGAGATGGATATATAACTTCTCATGATTTCATTTTTTGTTGACAGGAAACATTTCCTTAAAAAGTAGCGGTAACGCCTAAGCTGTAAGTGGATGAAACCGGGTACACATTGGCATCGTAGCCGGAAACAGAAGCGCCGTTGCCGGTATAGGTGCCTACTTCCGGTGTAAAGCCGTTGTACCGGGTAAACATAAACGGCCTGTCGGCAGTAGCGAATACCCGCATACCGATGGGGGATTGTTTACCTACCTTAAAGTTATAACCCAGCTGTATATTCTGTACCCGCAGATAAGCACCGCTCTCTACAAAGAAAGAGTTGCTTACTTTAAACCATCCCTGTCCCAGTGCATAGGCAGAAGGGTAGGCATTCGTGGAGCCGGGACCGGTCCAGAGGTTGCTGGCAAATTTTTCATCGATATTTAAAGAGGTGGATGCTTTGTACAGCCGGCCCCTGTTCAGGTTGAATATTTTATTGCCGGACACGCCCTGGAAAGCCACGCTGAAATCAAATTGTTTATAGTTCAGCGCAATGTTAAAGCCGTAGGTAAATTTAGGGAGATAGCTGCCCATATTGATACGGTCTTTATCATCGAGGACACCGTCGCCGTTCTGGTCTTTATATTTCGGGAAGCCGGGCACAATCGGCGATGAGGCGCCCTGGTTGTAGTGTTTCGCTATCGGGTCGCCATCGATCTCCTGTTGTGTCTGGTAAACACCGGTGAACTCATAGCCGTAGAAATAATTAATAGGCTCGCCTACCAGGATCCGGTTGGGGAATTCCGCGGTCCATTCAGGGAAGCCGCCGGTAGAACTGGGCAATGTACCTAAACTGGTGACCTTATTTTTCAACGTGGACACATTGCCGCCGATCTGGTATCCTACCTGGCCGATTTTATCGCTCCAGTTCAGGGCGATGTCCCATCCGCTGTTCACCATATCGGCCCAGTTGCCGTAAACGGTGCGGTAAGTGAAGGAGAACGGCCGATAGAAAGCGGCCTTGGTGGTTTTCCTGTTGTAGTAGTCGACAGAGCCTTTTAATTTGCCTTTAAACATTTCGAAATCGATACCGGCATCCCACTCTGTCACCACTTCCCAGGTAACATCTGTAAAAAACCGGTCTACAGTGTACCCCGGCACATACAGCCCGTTAGCACCGGCAGTGCTGCCAAAAACGGCGGAATTGCTGTTACCGGTCTTCACGATGGCATAACCGGCGTTGCTGTTCACCCCGTCATTGCCCAGCTGTCCCCAGCTACCCCTGAGTTTTAAGAAATCAAATATTTTCTGGTTTTTCATAAAGGCTTCCCTGCTCAGTACCCATCCAAGACCTACAGAAGGGAAATAGCCCCATTTTGTCTGATATTTGGAGCTGCCATCAGCGCGGAAGGTGGCCGTGAGGAGGTATTTATTATCGAAGTCGTAGGTAGCACGGGTGAAATAGGAAAGACCTGCGTTGCGGGTACCGTTCTCTCCGTAGTAAGCGGCACTGGACGTATACTGGCCGGTATACCACGATTCTTCCACGTTGGGAACATCATCGGCTTCGGTCCGTGTCTGGCGCCAGCGTTCTTCCCTTGTGGACTGCCCCAGCAGTATGCTCCAGTGATGCGCGCCTTTGCCGTCTTTATAGGTGAGAAGGTTATCGAGTATATAATTGGTAGTGCGCTCCTGGATGGAGGTCAGGTGAGATACGGTAGAACCGGCGCCGGGGCCCAGGTTCATCTCCGGCCGGTATTTTGTGCCCAGCAGGGAACCATATACCTGGCTCAACTGTGACCGGAAGGTGATTTTATTTTCCCAGAAGCCTGCTTCCGCATATAAAGTAGGTAATATCTGAAATGCCCTCGACCGGTCGTAATTATAATAGGCGGAGGCCATCGGGTTTTTGTCGTCAGACCTGCCTATTACCGACGCAGCGGTAAACTTCACCGGGAAAGCGTTGACGTTGGTGCTGTCATACACCGGGAACAACGGCGAGGCGGTGTAAGCATCCAGGAAAGCAGCGTTATTGGGATTGAAAGTAACGGAGTTGTTAAAGATGGCGGAGAAGCCTACTTTCAGCCAGGGGAAAGCCCGGGCTTCGAGCTGCAGCCGTCCGTTGTACCTTTTGAAATTGTTCAGGGCATTTAAAATACCGTTCTGGTAGGTGTAATTCAGCCCCATTGAGTATGTGATCTTGTCGCTGCCACCCTGCACATCTATGCCGTGGTTGGTCAGCATGGCGCTTTTCCTTAATATAACATCGTACCAGTCCGTGCTGGTGGTAGGATTCAGACCACTGCCGCCATATTTTTGGGAAGATAACAATACGGTACCGCTGTCGGCCACCGATCCTCTCTGCAGCGAAAAGGAGGTGTACTGTTGCCCGTTGGCCATTTTCAATACATTTGTCGGCTTCTGTACGCCCACATACCCGGTGTAGGTGACGCGGGTCTTCATATTCGTTTTCCCTTTTTTGGTGGTGATCAGCACCACGCCGTTCGCGGCACGTACGCCATAGATGGCGGCGCCCGACGCATCCTTCAGGATGGACATATCGGCAATATCGTTAGGGTTCAGAAAGCTGATGTCATTAACAAACATTCCATCCACCACGTATAGCGGATTTTCATTATTAAACGATCCTACCCCTCTGATACGGACATTCGGGGAGCTGCCGGGGGCGCCGCTGGTCACCACCTGTACGCCGGGAACACTTCCCTGCAGCGCTTCCATGGGCGTGGCCGTGGTCCGCTTCAACATATTTTCTGTGTTAACCGTAGTGATCGGGGCAGTGAGGTCGGCTTTTTTCTGCGTACCATAACCGACTACTATCACCTCATCCAGTTTGGTCCTGGAAGACTCCAACTGAACGTTAACGACGGCGCCGGTAATGGCGACCACCTGCCTGTTAAACCCTATTGCCGACACAACAATAGAGTCTGCGCCCGGAGGCACGGACAAGGTAAATCCCCCTGCTTCATTCGTGGAGGTACCGATTACCGTTCCTTTTACACCAACAGAGGCGCCAATGACCGCTGCATTTTTGTCATCCGTCACGGTGCCTTTTACAATTTTGTTTTGGGCATCGGTGGTTAAATGAACGATAACAGACAGCACAAGGAGGAGAAAAATTCTGGAGAACTTTTTTTTCATACGTAAAATTTAGTTTTTGGCTTCATTCCTTAAATGTGGATCGTGGAAAAACAAAAGTAGAGCACCCTGTCAGAAAACAGGAAGAAAACACTACTTCATTACTACGTCTTATCCCGTAATTGTCTATTTTTATGGACGAACGTACTACTACAATACTACTACATCCGCGTGTGGGGACTCATATATGAATAAGATTCTGCTTAACATCCTGTTGTTTCCGGTGCTGTTGTCAACTGTCGGTCACGCTGTTTATGCACAAAACGGGACCGGCATTCCTGCCGTTATCAACTACACCAAATTTGATTATCACAGCGGCAGCCAGAACTGGGACATCGGTCAGGACAAGCAGAAAGTCATGTATTTTGCCAATAATGAGGGTTTGTTACGTTTCGATGGCAGTCACTGGAAATTGTATCCGCTGCCTAATAATACGGTGATATGGTGCCTCGCCATCAGCGACGACGGGAAAATATACGTGGGCGGCCAGGATGAAATAGGGTATTTCTCTTCCGGACAGAATGGCATTTTGACCTACACCTCCATCAAAGACAAAATTCCACCGCCGCATCAACGGTTTGCAGACGTGTGGCATATCGCCGTCCTGGGCAAGCGGATCTTCTTCCAGGCCCACGACAGGATCTTTGAGTATAACGGTCAGTCCGTCCATGTGCACCAGCCTAACTCTCAATGGACTTTTATGGCGCGTGCCGGTGACCGGATCTATGCCGCCGACCGTGCCACTGGCATGCTTCAACTGAATGATACCCGGTGGGAGCCTGTGAATGATGGTAAAAAGCTGGCAGGTGTGCTTATCGCCGGCATGTTCCAAATGAGAAAAGATAGTATTTTCATCGTCACCAGGACAAATGGAACATTTTTATTACAAAATGGCACCATCTCCCTCCAACACAACAATCCACAACACGATCTCTATATCAACTCCGCCACTAAAATAAATGACGATGAATTTGTCATGGCCACCGCTGCTGGCGGTTGCCTTGTGGCCAATATCAGGCACAACGGGCTACAACGTTTCTCTGATGAACAGGGCCTGCAAAATAATAATACGCTGAGCGTTTTTATGGACGCCGACAAAAACCTGTGGACAGGCCTTAACAGCGGTATCAGTTATATCAATTATAATTCAGCCATCCGGTACCTGCAGATTGGCAAAGCCAATAACCTGTCCGCGTATTCCACACGTATTTTCCACAACAGGCTGTATGTGGGCACTTCCAACGGGTTATACAGCGCCGCACTGGCTGATAATAATAACCTTCATGTCACGAAAAACGACTTTGCGCGTGTCGCCAACACAGAAAACCGTGAAGCATGGAACCTTCGTGAAGTCAACGGACGCCTGGTGCTCGGCAATGACATCGGTATTTATGACGTGCAGGGTAACGATGCGCAGCTGATTTCCGGCGGCGAAGGTTGCTGGTATTTCCTGCCCTTGTCATCCGTGTTTCCGGTACAGGACGTCGTGGTAGGCACTTACAACGGCCTCAAAAGGCTCCGCTATGAAAACAGCCGCTTCCAGGACGCCGGTAAAATAGCGGGCGTTCCCGACTCTTACCGCTTTCTGGCCCTCGACAACAACGGGGATATCTGGGCCTCCCATCCCTACCGGGGTATTTATCGTTTCACCTTATCGGAGGACAAAAAAAAATACACCGCCCGCCTTTACACTACGAATGACGGCCTGCCATCGGCGTTAAACAACTTTGTTTTCAAAATAAAAAACCAGGTCCTTTTTGCGACCACCAACGGACTTTACGAGTTTAGCGCCCAAAGCAACCGGTTCGTTCCTTCCGGCTTCCTGTCTGCCGTTTTCGGGAAGATGAAAATGCGGTACCTCACTGAAGACGATGAAGGGAACGTATGGTTCTGCAACGAAAAAGGAACAGGCGTAGTGCATTTTTCGCCGGCAGATGGCGTCAGCGCGCCCACCGTCACCTACTTTCCTGAACTGGCTGGCCAGCTCCTTTCAAGGTTTGAGAACATCTACCCCTATAACCGGGAAAATATCTTTATCGGCTCAGAAAACGGGTTGATACATCTTGATTATAAAAAATATACCGCAGTCAAGCCCCGTGTGACCGTCCTCCTGGGAATGGTCAAAACCGCCGGCAAGGCAGACAGCACTATCTTTGGCGGCTATCATGGTCCGCTTACCGGTAATATACCATCCTTGTCCGCCGCCTACAACGCTTTTCATTTCGAATACAGCGCACCGGCGTATGAATCCCACAAACACATGGAGTACAGCTACCAGCTGGAAGGATACGACCGCGAATGGTCTTCCTGGGACCGTAAAACGGAAAAGGACTATACCAACCTCTCCAACGGTACCTATACCTTCAAAGTAAAAGCCCGCGACCAGCAACAGCAGGAGTCAGCAGTGGTGTCTTACACCTTTGTCATAAGAGCCCCATGGTATAAGACCGTCTGGGCCATCCTTGGCTACCTGGCCCTTTTTGCCGGCCTGGTATACCTGATACAAAAACGCCAGAAGCATAAACTGCTCGTGCAACGGCGAAAATTTGAGGAAGAGCAGAAAAGGCTCAATTACATCCATCACCTCGAGCTGGAGAAGAACGAAAAAGAAATCATCAAGCTTCAAAATGAAAAGTTAGCTCAGGAGGTACTGTTGCAGAAAAAAGAACTGGCCAATACCAGCATGCACCTGATGGAAAAAGCGGACACGCTCACGAAGATCAAAGAAAAAGTATCACGGCTCAACAGCGAAGAAGATATTAAAAGCATTACAGACCTGATCAGGGATACCGAAAAAATCAATGCCAACTGGGACGTGTTTGCCGCGCATTTCGATGAGCTGAACGATGGTTTTCTCAATAAGCTTAAAAAACAATATCCGCAGCTGACGAAAACGGATTTAAAAATGTGCACCTATATCAAACTGAATCTAACGACCAAAGAAGTGTCACAGCTGCTTAATATCACCGTGCGGGGCGTGGAAGTGAGCCGGTACCGGATCAGGAAGAAGATCGGGTTGCCGACGGAGCAATCGCTGAGCCAGTTCCTGAACCAGATATAACCAGGTGCAGGTTAATCCCTCCTTTTGCATAACAGAGTCCAGCGCATCGTTGGCAGAATTATACAATTTTCCCGATGCGATGAAAACTAGCTTTGCGGGACCATCAAATCACTCCATTAATTATGAATCGCACGAAAACACTTTTATGGCAGTTTACCTGTATGACATTAGCTATCCCTGGCTTCAGCCACCCGCCGGCACACCGCTTTGATGATAACCGCATCAAAAAAATATCATCTGTCCAATCATCCCAAACAATGAATGTCGAAAAATTCGTCATCGCCAAACTATACATCCGACCGGAAGCCACCACCGAATTTCGCAGCGCACTGGATACCCTGGCTGCTCTGACAAGAAAAGAGCCTGGCTGCATCGCTTACACCTGGTATCCCGAGCCGGGAGAAGCGGGTGCTTTCACACTGATAGAACACTACAGGGACCAGGCAGGGCTTAAATATCATTTTGCACAGCCTTACCTGGTTGATTTTGTTAAAAAGATGGAAGGGTGGAAAACAAAGGACCTGAAGGTTTATTTTCTTTCTGCCAGTCCTGATGCGCTGCAAGAAGATAAGTAAAAGTGATGATCGCAGCCTGTGGGCGACAGGATAGCGCGCGGCTTATCACCGAAGTACTTCCTGCATGCCCTGATAAAATGTGACTGGTCATAGTACCCGAAATCAAATGCTACCGGCAGATAGTTATGGATGCCGCGGAACAGGAGGTATTTCAACGTATTGTTCAGCCGCGCTGCCTGTTGAAACGCCTTGGGCGTAACACCCACATGTTGTATAAAAAGCCGCTCAAACTGACGGTAGCTGCTGCCCAGAGCGGCGCTGAAAGCAATCATGTCGGGGAGCTCACGATGATGATACAATCGCCGGACGGCTTCGTCTGTTAATACGTGCGGACGATGGTATTTACGCAATAATCCCGACAGGAATACGCTGATCAGCTCCAGTTGCTGCGCGGTACCTTTACTGCGCTGTAAGCCTTCTGTCAACCTTTGACCTTCGTCGCCATAAAGGAGATGGACATCGGGGAAACATTCAATAATTCCGGTTACAGGCAGCGGGCAGAAATGCCTGATAGCACCGGCTTTAAAACGGACGGCCACAAAGCGGTGGGTGTTATTGATCATCGCCCTGTAATGCTGATGACGGACACAGTAGATGGCCTGCGGGGGTGGTGTTAAAAGCATGTTGCCATTCGAAACGATCGTCATGGGTGCTTTAAGCTGAAAGATCATTTCCGCCCCGGTGCCCATGGCCATGGTTGGCTGTGCATAAGCAGCAGCAGTGCCTTCGCAGGTCCAGAAGCGGTCTATGTAAGGACGTAACGGAAATGGTGGCAGATAAGAGGTTTTTATTAACAGCGCATCCATATCCCAAAGATATAGCTGTTTGCACACATATGGCAGGAAACGCCCCCTGCATGGCGCGGAGGGCGTTTCCTGCTCTTTTACTTTCGGTGGTGTTCCGTATCAGAACCGGATAACGCTACTGAATAACAACGCCTCCCGGGTTGTAATAATGATTCAGTATCCACCGGTAGTCTTTATCGCTGGCCCAGAAGCTGGAGCCCCACTGGCACATGCCCCTTCCGTGGCCGTTGGTGGCCCGTCCGGCACATCGTGCGTCCGAGATACAGGGCCATGAGCTGCCGGTGCCGCTATAGCCATTGCCGCAACCTGCGTTGTTATTTTCGGCAGAATACTCCGAGCGGAAAACAGCCCCGTTTTGGGAGAGGTAAATACCGGCAGTGGCATTCGCCGCGTTGATGGTAGAGGAAGCGGTTTCGCTGCCCCACGCCTGCGAGCAGGGCGTACTGGAAATATCATAATTGGAACGTATCGGATGCAATACATGCCATGCACCATAAGAACGGTAGGCGACAGCGCCGGCCTGCAGGGAAGCGGCCCTCCAGCTGGAAATCCATTCGTTGTCAAGTCCCGAAGCGGTATAGGATTCAAGGCTCATCACCTGCACGGTGCTACAGGTAAGGCAGGAACAATTGCGCCCTACACGGATACTGGACGGTAACGCCAATGCGGTTGCTTTTCCATAAGCAGCGGTATTGTTTTCCGCTGCCACGGCAGCGGCCTCACGTTGCTGCATTTCGTCAGCAGTCCTGTCCAACAATCCCTGACGCAGGTATTCCACTTCCTCAGTGCCCGTTCTGCCGTTTTGCTGCGCCGACGGTGAAGCTGTTGTGCGAAGCGCTATTTTAAACGTATAAGCGTCCGGCAGGAGGTAAAAATTTTTCAGCACATGTGTTATGTACCCCGGTTTAACAGCGCTGATGTCCATCTGCGCTGGCTTCGCCAAAGGATCTGCGGGGAGCTGGCCAACGGGAAAACTGGCGGTAAAATATCCTCTGCTGTCAGTCCGGGCGGTATAGGCGCCCAGTTGAACCTCCACGCCGGCGAGCGGCGTATGTTCATCCGCATCGCTGATATATCCGCTGATCGTGACCGCGGAAGCATCGCCTTTTTTCCCGGCAACGGCCACTGCAGGGTTGACCTGTGGGTCCAGATGAACTTCCGCGCGGACCAGTGAGTCTTCGCCGCCGGAAAAATAAGTCTCCAGCGGCCGGTATCCCTCCCCGTTTATCACGAAGGAGAATTTTCCATTGGCGGCAGGAAAAGAAGCGACACCGTTTTTTCCGGCTGTCAGCCGGCTTTCTTTTCCATCAGGAGAGGTGACGGTAATGGTGGCGCCAGGAACGGCGAAACCGGTAATGCCGTCTGTAACGGTGAATTCAAAACGCGTGGCCGGTGTGGCGGCAGGACCGGCCGGATGATCAGCGGTGTCCCGCTTTTCACAGGAGCTGATAACGGCGCACCCGGCAAGGGTGATCATCAGGAATTGTTTTCTCATGTATGTGGATTTTGGGTTGAAGGTTTTTCAGGATATCGGTTTGGGTTTAAGTATCGTGGAATCTGTGGAATATTCGTGTTGCGTTATACTGAAGCTACAACCTGTTACTGCAACAGCATTTCCGGACGGGTATAACCAACAAAAAACCGCGCCTGTAACAGGCACGGCTTTATAATTACATATTAAATGCTCAGGCTAGTTCCAGTATTTCTCGCCTTTTTTCATTTTCTCCAGGGTAGCCTCATAGTTCTTTTTCTCGTCTCCTTCTGCCTTGTTCATGGCTTTCTCTTCCCATACCAGCGCCTCAGCCTTTTTACCGGCTTTGTACAGCAGGTTAGCATACGTGTCCATGAAAGCGGGATACTCGTTGTCTTTGAAAGAACGTTTGCTCCACTCCAGCGCCTCCTCTATGCATTTCTGATCGTTGCATTTTTCGAAGATGGTCCATGCATACTCATTCAGTGCCTGCGGATCTGCTTTATGACCGTATTTTTTCATATAGGCAACGATGTTAGCCACCGCGTTATCGGCGTCTTTCATGTAGCTGAAATATTGAATCTTGGTTTTCAGCATCAGCTCTTCCGCGATAGCAGGGTACTTGGCTTTCACAGTTTTTTCGATGGAAGCCCAGTCCGGCGCACTCTCCTGAGGCCGCAATTTAGAATATACCTCTTCTCTGGCGGCGATCTCCATTACTTTCGCTTCTGCTTTGCCGGCGCCCAGTACTTTATTCACTTTGTCGGCATGATGCAGGAACATATCAAAGCCGGGATCTTTTGAGCTCTGGGTGAATTTCGCTACAAAGTTGATGTTGACAGGTGTATAAAGGTCTTTCTGTTGACTGATGTATTCTTTGGCTACAGCTTCAGCGTTTGCCTGATCGTATTTGTCCAGGGCGAGCAGGGCCAGCTTACGCAGGAAAGCAGTGTCTTTCTGACCGTTTTTATATTTCGCCAGCTGCGGATAATATTGTTTGGCAGGATCGAGGGAAGCGGCGCATCTTTCGATGAACATGTCCGCATCGGCGCCGCCTACCTGCCGGTCAACGATCTGGCCGTCAGGCGCGAAAACCAGGAAAGTAGGATATGCGCGGATAGTATAATCCTTGTCAATCTGCTCTGCGTCAGCATACCATTTTTTAACGTCTTCCCCATCCTTGGGCGTCTTGTCCATCTGCACCTTTACGTTGAGATATTTCTCATTCATGAAGTCTCCCACTTTTTCCTGCGGGAAAATGTTGGCGGACATGTATTTGCAGGGGCCGCACCAGGTAGTGTAGCAGTCTACAAAAATGTACTTGTTTTCTGCTTTGGCCTTGGCTTTGATCTCTGCCCAGGAGCCATGCTCGAAATGCATGCCTTTGTCCTGTGCTACAGCCATCAGCGGTAGGAAAGCGGCTAACAACAGTAATTTTTTCATAATGTGTTGGTTTAAGTTATGCTCCAATTTAAGGGAATTTCATATATGGCAGAGGGTTATATCGCCCATTCTTATCTAGCTCACCAGTCCCAGCGCCCGGTACATCCGGTCATAAATAGCTTTTACCACGGCGTTCTTTTTGGCGTTGTAATCACCGGCGTTATCCACGCCTCTGGCTGCTTCATACTTGATGGCAGCATAACGCTCCCTGTCTTCGGGATGCTGGCGGAGCCAGTTGCGGAACAGGATATGCCGTACCGCCTCGGGGCATTCAGGACCGAAAATATGCAGGTTCACCCGCGGTTGCTCCAGCCGGAACATACGATGCTGGTACCATGAAGGCTCCCGCACCTCCAGCCGGTAGCCAAGCGCTTCCAGGGCGGGGACATAAGCAGCTTCGTCAACCGGATCTGCTACTATCACATCCATGTCTATCACCGGTTTGGCGGGCAACTGCTCCACTGCCGTTGAACCGACATGCTCTATGTGCAGAGCCGCAGCACCGAGCGCCTGCTGCACCCTGGCTTTCAGCTGCTCAAACCATACGGGCCACTGCGGGTTATAATCTTCAATGTGAATCTGTTCCCGTACAGGAACGCCTCTTACCCAGGGCACTTCATCCGGGTCTGATTCCGCCTGATGAATGATATCATCTACAGAAAGGGAGGCTGGAATATAATACAGGTTACGGTCAACAGACATCTTCTTAATTTTTACATAAAAAACAAAATAACTGTCCCGCTGAACGGGACTAAAATACATCAGCCATGATCAGGCCACAACTCCTTTCACCGCTGGTTTACGGAAAACGGTAGGGCTCACGCCATGTTGTTTTCTGAATACCCTGTTGAGATGACTTTCATCGGTAAACCCAAACTCGTCGGCGATCTGCCCGATCGTCAGCGCACTGTTGAGCAACCGCTGTTCTACCAGTTTCATCCTGTATTGGCTGATATATTGCTGCAGCCCCACGCCGGTAAACTTCTTGAAGTATTCGCTGACGTAGTTGGCTGACAAGTGGAAACTGGCGGCCAGAAACTCCATCTTTAGCCGGTCCGGCTCACCGATATGCGTGTGGATATGCACCAGCATTTTATTGATCAGCGGCTCTTCCCCATCACGGGCGCTTTCCCGGGTGCTGTCGGCCACATTGCGGGCCAGTATGTTGAGCAACAGGGAGATAAAATGTTGCATATTCTCCTGGTAGTGGTCTTTCTGCTGATGATGCTCTTCTATCATACTGTGGACCAGCTGCCCGATAATACGATGATCTGCCGGATCAGTGATCTGTATACACTGAAAGCGGTTATGCTGAAAGAAAATATGCTCCAGCTGCTTCAGCCACCGGAGCGCGCGCTCCTGGTCCTGTGCCTGTTTATATTGGGAGATAAATATTTCTGAGAAGCGGATGGAACAGAAACGGGTAGGTGTTTCGCTGAGAAATCCCCTGCAGTCCAACGGTGTAAAAAGAAAAGTATCTCCCTTGGCGTAAGACAGTTTATTCAGGTTTACCTCCCTTGAGCCGCTGCCTTCCAGTATATGCACAATCTCAAAAAAGTGATATACCAGCGGGCGTTTCTCCCACTGCTCTTCTGCTGACACCTGTAAATCAAACGGCCGGTAAAGTAATTTTTCCATACCTGTAAATATACTGAATAAACCCGGGGATATACCTCCGTCACCAGTTCCGGCCGTCCTAATTTTGACTTGTCAATAACACAAAACATACAACGATGAACAATACACTTAGCACAGCAGCCGGCGTCATTTCAGGCCAACAACAATATTTCACCACCGGCGACGGTGTACGCATTGCCTACCAGCTGGACGGCAACGCCGGCAACCCGGTACTGGTATTTTCCAATTCCATTGCCACCAACTATCACATGTGGGACGCGCAGATAGCGGCCTTCAGTCCCTATTTCCGCATACTGCGTTTCGACACCAGGGGCAACGGCGCTTCCGGCGCTCCGGCCGGCGATTACTCCCTCAGCCGTATGTCCCTCGACGTTATAGCGCTGCTGGACCACCTCGGCATTGAACGGGTGCATTTCCTCGGGCTTTCCCTCGGCGGCTTCATTGCTCAGTACATCGCCACGCATGCGCCGGAGCGGATAAACAAACTCATACTGGCGCATACTGCCGCCCATCTCGGTCCGGAGGAAGGTTTTAACAATAACATCCGCTCCCTGCGCCAGCATCCAGATATGGCCGCATTTGAAAACATGTTTATCCGCAACTGGTTCCCCGCCGCCATGATCGACGCTGAAGATCCCCGCATTGCACCGTTCCGGAAAGTAATCCTGGCCATGTCTCCCACCGGGCTGGCAGGCTCCTTTGCGGCTGTACGCGATGGCGACCTGCGCAAAACAGCGCCGCTGATACCGCACCAAACGCTGGTTATCGGTGGCGACGATGATACCGTAACTTTACCGGAGCACAGCGCATTCCTCGCTGTAGCTATCCCCGATGCCCGGCTGGTCATGCTGCCGGCAGTACACCTGTCCAATGTGGAGCTGAAGGAAACATTTAACCAGACAGTGCTGGAGTTCCTGCAGTAGCGAAATTTAGCTATCTTGCCGGCCTGATATGGAAACACCACTGGTCGACCAGGACCTCTTACTCGAACGTTTCGACGGCAAAGGCGGATGGACTTTCATCCGCCTGCCGGATTTGCCCCAGGGCGACAAAGGCTATTTTGGCATGCGCAAGGTACGTGGCTTCATTGATCAATACGAACTGCCGCCCTGCAACCTCATGCCCCTCAAAAAAGGCGTGATGATGCTGCCGGTAAAAGCCGCTATCCGTAAACAGATTAAAAAGGAAGCCGGTGAAAAGGTCAGGTTAGTACTATATCCCGCGGGTCAGCAAACAAAGGAAATCATCCCCAATGATTTCCTGGAATGCCTTCACGACGAACCGGCCGCGCTGCGTAACTTTCAGGCGATGCCGGCTGCTGAACAGGAAAAATGCCTGCAGTGGCTGATGGAAGTCAGTGTGCCCGATGCCCGGATCCAACGGATGGCAGATGCCATCAATCACCTGGCCGAAGGCAGAAGTTACCTGGGTACAAAAATGAAATAAGTTTTTCGTTTAATCGTGGGAGATATCCCTGTTGTTCATCTGTTTACGCATATCTTCCAGGATTTGAACCGCCTCGTCATAACGTGCGCTGGCCACCGGTAACGTTCTTTTGACATAAGAACTGATGGCGGTATCTTTCGAATCAGTATATCGTTGCAATCGCTGGACCGTACGCTTCTGTTCCTGTACCATCCGCTTGATATAAGCCCGGTCCATATTATCACGGTCACGCATAGACGCTATTTCATCCTGGTCATTCCGGCTTAGTTCTGGCGCCAGCGTAGTTCCTTCCTGGCGGGCTATCTCCTGCAGCTGCAAAGTGGACGCGGTGCGTTCTTTAACGATCTCAGCCCCGAAAGTTTTCACCCTTGCGCTTTTAGCTTTCTGTGAAGCCAGCTCTCCCAGCCTGATCTCTTTCAGATCAGACGCCGCCATGTGCCCCACAAAAGTCCGTTCATCCACCGGCTCCACCGTTTCCGGCGCAGCGGCGGTACTGTCCTGTCTTTCTTCCTGTGCCGGTTTCGACTGTTGTCCGCAAGCCATCAGCACAATAGCCAACACAGGGATACAAAGCTTTTTCATAATCATTCTTTTAGGAAAAAGCCTCAATTGCGGTGCCAGTTGTAACAAGGTCTGTCATCCGGCGGCCTATTTCCGCAGCAGCCGGTTGTTGACAATCTTCTCCAGCACCTCTTCTTTCTGGTATTTACTGATAGGTACCTGAAAAGCGCCCACATGCAGGATGTTCCCTTCAATAGCGCCAATATGTTGCATATTGACCACATAGGATTTATGCGGCTGAATAAACTGCTGGGCCGGCAGCATCTCTATCACGGACTTCAGCCTGGCATGCGTGAGTATTTTCCGGTCCGTCGTATATACGGCCACGTAGTTTTCCAATGCTTCTGCAAAAAGAATATCCTGGTATAATACCTTCTCCAGCTTTTTGTCCGACTTTATAAAGAAATAGGGAGACTGCTGCGTGCGCTGCGCTGCAAAGTAATCGTACGCTTTGTTGGCCGCCTTCAGAAAACGCTCAAAAGAGATCGGCTTCAGCAGGTAGTCCAGTACGTCCAGTTCAAAACCCTGCATGGCATAGCGCTCATAGGCGGTAGTGAAAATCACCTTCGGCGGCTGCGGATAATTTTTCAAAAATTCAATACCGGAGATATAAGGCATTTCAATATCCAGGAACAACAGGTCTGCCGGCTGTTGTTTTAACACGGCGTTCAGCTGCACCGCATCTTCACAAACAGCCACCACCTCCAGAAAGCCGGTCCGTGCTGCATATCCCATGATACCTTTGGCAGCAAGCGGCTCATCGTCGGTGATCACGCAACGTATGGTTACAGGGTTCATGCTTGTAATGTAAGTTTTAATTCAGCTACAAATTGATGTTCTTTTACGCCCGCAGAAAAATAATGCCTGTCCGGATACAACAGTTCCAGGCGCCGCTGCAGGTTCTCCAGCCCGATACCTTTTTCCCGCACTACCGGCAAACCGTCTATCTCCGGCGCCACAACAGGGATGGAATTCTGTACCAGGAAACTAATCTCCTTACCTTGCTTGCGCAGTTCCAGCTGCAACAGGTAGTCGCCGCCGATGTATTTAAAAGCATTTTCCACCAGCGGAAGGAACAGTAACGGATACACTTTTTCGTCCTGCAACTGTTCGTCAAACTGCAACTGCAGCCGTAACCGGGGAGAAGAACGTATCTTCTGCAGATCGATAAACCGCTGCATGTATTGTATCTCCTGGTGAATACCCACCATCTCCTGCTGGTCGTACAACTGGTACCGCAGCAGGTCTGCAAACTGCTCCACCGTTTTTTTGGCGGCCACCACATCATCGTCCATCTGAAAATAAATGGTGTTCAGCGCATTGAACAGGAAATGCGGATGGTATTGCGCCCGCAGGAATTTTAGTTCTGTTTCCAGTTTATCGTTGGTGATCTTTTCCAGCTGCAACCGGTTCTGCACATAGGCCTGAAAATAAAGATGGCTCCTTCTTACGCCATAATAAATCAACGCATAAAACAGGGGAATGAGATTCACATCTACCAGGTCATACCATTGCAGCCCGTCGTCTGTCAATGCCACCATGGGGGTCAGGAAAGTATTTTGCACCAGCAGGTTGATCAGAAAAACGCCCAGCACTTCCTGTCCGATCCGTTTGGAAGAAAAATCGTGCTGCCACCGCCGGTCATAGTAGGCAAACAGGCGGTTATACGCCCAGATGAACACATAGCCCATGATCGCACTGAACGTCATCTCTATGCCGTTCAGCATCCAGGAGCGCCGCCAGAACAGCATCCCCGACACGGAGTCTGCCAGCAGGCGGATGGTAAAATACGCCAGCAGTCCATATAGCGGAGGGAATATATATTTCGTAAAGAACCTCATGTCAGCGGTACTGTGTGTGGTTGTAAGGCAGGACTATCCGGCGTTCCTGTCGCTGTTCCTGTTTTAGCCTCCCGGCGGGTGGCCGGCTTCATGCCGAACAGAAAGCGCATCGGCGCGTAAGGCCGGATAAACAAATGGAAGATACTCATACTTATCATGAAAGTCATCACAACGGTAAAAATATATTTCAGCCCGATATCCTCCTGCAGGGTGGACAGGTAGTAGGTCAATATGACGATCACCGTCTGGTGCAGGATATAAAACGGATACACCGCCTCGTTGGCATAAGCCAGCATCCGGCTTTTGCGGTTAAGGTACCTTTTGCCGTACCCTACAGCGGTAAACACCCACATCCAGGCGCTGACCACCGCCAGCGCGGTATAACACCAGCCCGCCCACCCCGGCCAGCCGTGTGCCGGCTCCAGCCCGTTCCACCGGAAATAGTTGATCGTGATGATGCTCACGAACGCCAGGGCAAAAGAGCTGCGCCGGTTGCGCTCCAGGCTGTCCATCAGCTGCGGATGGGCGATACAGACAAAACCGGCCACCAGGTATAGCATCCAGTAAGGGAAATAAGCATAATCGTGGACCAGGTCGTTGGTGGCACCGAACATACGGGACAGAAAAGCGTGCGAGATCACGCTGGGCGCCATCAACAGGTAGATCCATTTGCCGGAGGCCAGCCCGTTGAGCTTTTGCAGCCATTTTTTCCCTGCAGGAGATGACCACCAGACAAACAATGGAGCACACAGGATATCATACACCAGCAGGTAACAGATAAACCAGAGATGATGCCAGCTCATATTGCCCTTGGGATAAGCGCCGGTACGAAACATTCCGGCATAAAACTGCCAGAAATTACCTTTATAGCCCTGTGTCACCCGCTCGAGGTACACCTGTGGCGGCACAATCACCAGTATGCCCAGCAGCAGCGGCACAAACAAGCGCCGGAACCGGAGGCCCAGGAAACCGCTCCCGCTACGGCTCTGCAGCATGTAATAGCTCACGGTGCCGGAGATAAAAAACAACAGCGGCATCCGGAACCGGTGCAGAAAATCATTCATTTCCAGTAATACGTGGCTGGTAGCATTGTTTTTAATATGCCATTCCCAGTAAGCCACATAGGGCATGGCGGAATGGAAAATCAGCACGCCGGCGATGGCTATGATCCGCAGCCAGTCCAGATAAGTTTGTCGGGAAGAGGTTTGCATGAATATCAATTTTACACAAACCTAGCCGCTGTCAGGGCCGTGGTAAAAGATATTTGACGTATGGACAGTTTTGGGGGGTCAACAGACAGTGTGGCTCAAAAATCTTTATCAACCAGGCCATGTCTCCTCCGGCACATCTCTTTATCTACTACGTATAGGGGTTTCCGTGGAGTTACGGCGCATACCGTCATCTTGTCACTTGTTATTTTAATGCAATCCCTGTAAATTACCCCCAATTAAGCTATCCTATACCATGAATGACTTGCAGCAAGTGACCGACCTGCACGCGGCCGGAGCTATTATCAGACACCTGTCCCCTTTTGCCAGCCTGACTTCACACGAAAATGGCTTTGAGCTGCCCGCTGCTATTTACCAACAATGGGTGAAGCCCTACTACATGAATGTCTGTTCCGGGAATGATGAATGGATAGAACCTTTTTACCGGGTTAAATCGCTGATCACACACGACTTGACAACTTTATTACTGGGCGATGCCCACTGGCCGGCCAGAAAAGTGGGCGCCTATTTCGCCGCTATCAACCAGTACACCGACCTGGTAGATATCATCGGCACTCATTTCCTGAAAAGTGAACTGCCCTGCGTAGGCAATACGTACACACTGGTGCTGGCCAGCTTTAACAACGAGAAAAGCGTGGCGTACCTGGACAAATACCTGCATTACTACCTGAAAAGGCCCGACCTGCATTTCGACCAGCAGGCCGCCATGGAAGCCTCCCTCTACCTGGACGCCATCAACGGCACCAATCATACCAGCCAGCATTTCCCCAACTGGGAAAAACTCCGCCAGCAGTGGCTGCATTCGCTCGGGCTGTCCCTCCATCCGCTCGAAGAACAGCTGGCAGTAATTAAAAATCTGCGAAACTGATGTTATGAAACAACTATCATTGCCCTGACCATCGTGCTACCGGCCTGGCTTCCGCGCCGGAACGGTTCCGCCGGAACAATTGGAATTTTATAACGCAGTGTCTATTTTTACCGGATGGCTATGACCATCCGATAAAATTAAGATGCCGTTATGAAAACAGTTTTATTAACACTACTGGCCGTAGCGTGGCTTAGCACCGCCGCCATGGCCGGCTCTATTAACATTGCAGACCGCGGCGCAAAAGGGGATGGCCGCACGGATAATACCGCCATTATTCAACAGGCCCTCCGCGATTGCCGGCAGGGCACCCTTATCATCCCCGCCGGTAATTTCCTCACCGGGCCGCTCACCTTGCCTTCCGACATCCGCATCTACCTTGAGTTTGGCGCTACCCTCACCGGCATCGCCGACATGAGCCGTTATCCCAGGCCGGCCCATGGCGCTCCGGCGCTGATCTCCGCCGCCGGCGCCTCCAATATCACCCTCTGCGGCGAAGGCACCATCGACGGCCAAGGACATCATGCCAATTTCCAGCTGGGCGACGACAGTAAAACAGGCGCCATCCGCCCCATGCTGCTGCATTTTGAAAACTGCCGGCATATTGAAGTCAAAGACCTCCACATCCGCAACGCCGCCTACTGGGTACAGAAATATGAAGGTTGTGACGATGTAAGCCTCCGCGGCCTAAAAGTCTACAGCCATGGTAATTTCAACAACGACGGCATCGATATCAGCGGCAGCGCCAACGTCATTATCTCCGACTGCAACATCGACACTGATGACGATGCACTCTGCCTCAAAAGTGAAATCAGCGCCTCCTGCGAAAACATCGTTATCAGCAACTGCCTCCTGCGCAGTAACTGCAACGCGCTTAAATTCGGGACCGGCTCCTATAGCGGTTTCAAAAATATTACCGTCAGCAATATCGCCATCCATAAAGCGTCGGAAGAAAACCGCCGCCACTGGAAACAAAGCTTTCCCTGGATGGGCACCACCGCCGATACCAGCGTGATCGCCGGCATCGCACTGGAAGTGGTAGACGGCGGCAGCATGGACCAGGTCATTATCTCCGGGGTTACCATGCAGGATGTGCAAACACCCATTTTCATCCGCCTCGGCGACCGAAAAAAAGGACCGGGCAACACCGTCAGCTCCCTTAAAAACGTGGTCATCAGCAACATCATCGCACGCAGTGTCAGCCGGCTCAGCTCCTGTATCTCCGGTATCCCCGGCCACCCGGTAGAAAACATCAGCATCAGCCACGTACGTATCTTCGCCCCCGGCGGCGCCACCGCCACCGATGAGACAAACATCCCGGAAAATATACAGGGCTACCCCGAAAACAGGATGTTCAACTCCATCCTGCCCGCTTCCGCTTTTTATATACGCCATGCGAAAAATATCTCCCTGGAAGACGTACAGGTGCACACCCTGGAACCAGACGCCAGAAAGCCTTTCCTGCTGGACGATGTCGGCAGCTTCGAGGCCAGACGCTGCCGGCTAAACGATGTCGCCATAGAAGCGGAAGAAATACAACGGGTACGCAGATAACACACTGAAAAACTGAATGAGGACTATAATTATGAACAACACATTTTGCAAGTGGCTCACCGGGGCCGTTCTGGGCCTCGCCCTTTATGCCGGCAACGCACAGGCGCAGGCGCCCGCCTGGGACAGCACCCACCGCCCCGGTAAATACAAGGAACTCGTGGCGAAATTCAACGCTGAAAAAATCACCCGGAAAAATTTTGTCTTCCTCGGCAACAGTATCACTGCCGGCACCAACTGGGCTAACCTCCTGTCGCTGCCCAATGCGGTCAACAGGGGCATTTCCGGCGATATTACCTTCGGGGTACTGGAACGGCTCAACGAAGTCATCGCCGGCAAACCCGCCAAAATATTCGTACTCATCGGCATCAATGATATCTCCAGGAATATACCCGACAGCGTGATCCTGCGGAATTACAAAACGATCATCAGCCGTATCCGCAAAGGATCCAAAAAAACACAGATCTATTTTAATACGCTGCTGCCGGTAAATGCGTCTTTCAATAAATTCAAAAATCACTACGGTAAAGATGAGCACATCCTCTGGCTGAATGAACAGATCAGGCAGCTGAAAGGCAGCCATGTGACCATCATCGACCTGTATCCGCATTTCCTGGACGCAGACAAACATCTGCGGGCTGAACTCACCATGGACGGGCTTCACCTTAAACCGGAAGGCTATGCCGTGTGGGCAGATATCCTGCAAAAAGGTGGATACCTCCGCTAGCTGATCTCTCTGTTCCCGGGCGATGCCCGCCCGGGAATTCCCTCCCCTGCTACCCGCTCCGTATCATTGTTTTACTGTAAATTACACCCCGGAACTTACCTCCTTTTCTTTCAATTGCTGGTACCTGTCCGCATTAACGAACAAACGCAATATGAAAACTTTCCTCATGGCCGGCCTGTTGTTGGGCTGCACCGCCGGCAACGCCTTATGCCAACAGTCCGATACCGTTATTGCCCTGGCACAGCGTACCTTCCGGGACGCCGCCGCCGCTACCAAAAAGCAACAACGCCTTTGGGGCACTGACCTCTACGGCCCCATGCTGCTGGTCAATACCGCCACCCGGGAACTGTACGCCAATATGCCCGACAGCTCCGGGCTGCTGCAAAAGCAGGGAGATATTTACACCGGTAAACTGCCGTCGAGAATTAATATCGCCAATACATCGCTGCACTGGGAAGGCCGTCACTGGGCCATGGTACAACTGCCGCTGCCCGCAGCACAGGACGACCGCATCAACCTGATCGCGCATGAATTATTTCACCGGTCACAACCCGCGCTGCACTTCCAGCCAACCGATCCCACCAATAACCACCTCGATAAAAAAGACGGCCGCATCTACCTGCGCCTGGAACTGGCAGCACTGCAACAGGCCATCGCCGCCACTTCTGCGGCAACGCGGCAGCAGCACCTGTTGCATGCAATGACGTTCCGCCGTTACCGTTATGAGCTGTATCCCGGCGCCGATACTACTGAAAACGCACTTGAGCTGAATGAAGGCATCGCCGAATTCACCGGCATGATGATTTGCAACCGTGATAAAGCCGCGGCTGTAAAGCACTTCGACAAATCTCTGTACGACTTCCTTCATTATTATCCCACTTTCGTACGGTCGTTTGCGTATCAGACCATTCCCATGTACGGCTACCTGCTGTCGCAGGTGAAACCGGGCTGGAACCGGCAACTGAACAGCCAGTCACAGTTGACCCCGCTGATCATAAAAACGTTCGGCTTAGCCGTTCCGGCCGATGTGAAAACCGCCGCCACCAGTTATGCACAAGGGTACAACGGAGAAGCTGTTGCACAGGAAGAAACAGCACGCGAAAAGAAAATACAGGAACAGATCGCCGCTTATACCCGGCTGTTTATCCACCAGCCCCATACCGAACTGCGGTTTGAAAAGATGAATATTTCCTTCAATCCTTCCAATATTGTTCCGATAGACGGCTATGGTACGGTATACCCTACCATGCGTATCTCCGATGCATGGGGCATCCTCACCGTTACAGAAGGCGCCCTGATGAGTAAAAACTGGGACAAGGTCATCGTAGGCCTGCCAGACACTTTCGCCGACCAGTTGATCACCGGCAAAGGCTGGAAGCTGGAACTCAACAAAGGATACCGCCTGGAAAAAAATGACGCCGGCAATTATGCACTGAAAAAACAGCAATAAGATTAAAACGGCGTCCATGGCGGGCGCCGTAATTTTCATCAAAATAAAAGATATTTTAGTCCTTTATTATAGTAATAATGCCTACTTTTGTCCCGCATCCTTATGCCGGTCGTCAACGCGGCACTTAATTAAGGACAAAAATGTATTTAATTATATGGAAAACAGAAAGGATATCACTGATCTCACCGATATACAAAGCATGGTAGACACTTTCTACGGGAAGGTACGGGAAGATGAGCTACTGGGGCCTATCTTCAACAATCTCATACAGGACCGCTGGCCGGAGCACCTGGAAAAAATGTACCGCTTCTGGGACACCATCCTGCTGGACAGTCACACCTATCACGGCGCCCCCTTTCATCCGCACGCTACCCTGCCGGTCAACGGGCTTCATTTTGACCGCTGGATGCAATTGTTCCGCACCACGGTCAACGGGCTTTTCACAGGCCCTAAAGCGGAAGAAGCCTGCTGGCGCGGTGAAAAAATGGCGCAGATGTTCCTCTCCAAAATTGAATATTATCAGGGCCAGTCACCGCTGCGTTAGCGGCCACCGGCCTGTATACCTATAAAAACAGCTTTAAAGATGGAAATCACTGAAAACACCATCGTTGGACAACTGGTAGCCGCAGACTACCGCACTGCCGACGTGTTCCGCCAGCATGGCATCGACTTCTGCTGCAAAGGCAACAAACCCATTGGCGACGTATGCCGTGAGAAAAAACTGGACATCGCGCCCATACTCCACGAACTGGAGGAAATCTCGGCGGTACCTGCCTGCACCCTGCAGAACTTCAGCACCATGCCGCTGGACCAGCTGGCAGACCACATCGTCCGCAAACACCACAACTACGTACGGGAAAAAATACCGGTACTGCAGCAGTACCTGCGCAAGGTCTGCCAGGTGCACGGCGAGCAGCACCAGGAATTATGGCAGATAGCAGCGCTCTTTACGGCATCTTCTGCTGAACTGTCCAACCACCTCAACAAAGAAGAACTGGTCCTCTTTCCCCGCATCCGGGAAATCGCCCGTAAACAGGCTGCCGGCGAGTATATGGACGACAGCATCAGCGCCGTGGAAAGACCTATCAGCGCCATGATGGAGGAACATGACCACGAGGGCGACCGATTCCGCAGAATCGCTGACCTTAGCAATAACTATACGCCGCCGGCAGAAGCCTGCAATACGTACCGCGTTACCTATGCTCTGCTGAAAGAGTTCCAGGACGACCTGCATCAACACATTCACCTGGAAAACAATATACTGTTCCCGCGTGCCATGAGCACGGAGAAAGCACTGACCGGCAGCTGCCGGCTGTAAAACAGGAATGGCCGGCAAAGCTTCCGGGGGGTAGCTTTTGACCGGCCATTTATCCAATTCTCACGATGGATCCGTATTATTTATTTATTGAATTATTGGATTATTTATTTATTGGGTTTATTTATCATGGCCATGTCCATGTCCTTTGCCATGGCCCTTGTTACCCTTATCTTTAAATTTCCCCTTGTCGTTGTGCTTTCCCTTGTCATTGCCTTTTCCGGGACCATTGCCGTTATTTCCTTTCCCATACATCGGATGCCCCTTCACCACATAGTATTTACTGTCCCTGCTGTCTCGGATGATGTCCTGTTTGCCATACCAGCCCGGTCCCTTATAGCGGGCATAACGGCCTCTGTATACGTCGGGATGCAGCCAAGGCTTAGGTTCGTTGACCACCACCTTGTAGCCCCGGTACACATCGAAATGATATCTGGCTGGCAAAGCCGGGGCAAACAGCCAGCTGTTGCCATTTAAATACACATACTGTCTCCGCGGAATGTCGTAATACACGTCAATATCCGGGAAGTAATAATATTGCGCATAATCATACCCTACCGGACCCCATACCGGCTGGTTGCCAATATTCACATTCACGTTGAGTCTCACCTGTGCCTGCAACGGCCTCAAAAACGCTAACGCACTGATAATCAATAAAGCAAGAAATGATAGCTTTTTCATGATCGTGTGTTTTTATCATGATAAGACAAAGGTAGTGCCAGTCTCCGCAGGAAGGTCCGGGCCACGCTCTGCTGCCGGAATCGGCAAAAAAACTGCCGGCTACCCGCAGGGATGTGGATGGTAAAACAGTGGTGCATTGCCGCCGGACCATCTGTGACCAGGTGATAGCGCCGCTGAAAACCAACTACCACAAATCCTCTAATAAATATCCGCTGCAGCGTTGTATTTTGTATCTATGAAATTCCGCGCAACCAGCCGCCTGCTGCTGGCACTATTGTTTTGCAGCCCGGGCAGTACCGCCCAGTCACCGGCCTTCCGGGTCATCGCCTTTTTCACCGCGGCGGAAGACGCCGCCCATATCAGCTTTGTCCGCGAAGCAAACCAGTGGTTTCCAAAAATGGCAGCCCGTTATCATTTCTCCTATGACACCACCAGCAACTGGGAGCACCTGAACGAAAAATTTCTCTCCCATTACCAGGTAGTGCTGTTCCTGGATACCAGGCCGGAAACCCCTGCGCAGCGGGCAGCGTTTCAACAGTACGCCGAAAAAGGAGGCGCCTGGATCGGCTTCCATTTCGCTGCATTCGCGCTTACGCCCTCTGCCGTACCGCAAAACTGGGACTGGTACCACAACACTTTCCTTGGCGCCGGTTCCTATGTCAGTAACACCTGGCGGCCTACCGCCGCAGTACTGCATGTGGATAACCGGCACCCCGTCACCCGCGGCCTGCCGGAACGCTTCCGCTCCGCCCCCAACGAATGGTACCGCTGGAGCGGCCCTCTCCGGCAAAACCCCGATATTACAGTGCTGGCCTCGATAGACAGCAGCAGCTTCCCGCTGGGCACCGGCCCCAAACCAAGCGAAATATGGCATAACGGCGATTATCCCGTGGTGTGGACAAACCGCAGGTACAGAATGGTCTATTTCAATATGGGACACAACGATATGGATTATGAACACGGTACCCGGCAAACACTGTCACATACCTTCAGCAGCCCGGCACAAAACCGGATGATCTTACAGGCGCTGCAGTGGCTAGGCTCGGAAAGAGGACGCTGATATTCTTCCTCAATTTGTTGCGGCACAAGGACAAAGTAACTGACGGATACCCGCTAAAAAGCCGTCTTGCAGGAAAGGCATTCGCTTTGTAGAGGAAAAAGAACAAACTTTTATCCTGACATGCAGACGCACCCACAGATTCTGATAGCCGACGACGACCCCGAAGATGTATTTATCATGGAAATGATGTGTAAAGAGCTTTCCTTTTCCGAACATATCCATTTTGTCCAGGACGGCGTCACTGCCCTGGAATACCTGGACGCACTCCTTGAAAAGCCGCTCCCCGCCCTGATCATTCTCGATCTTAACATGCCCCGCCTGACGGGCACACAGACGCTCGAGCTGCTTAAAAAACATACACGCTACCACTCCATCCGGGTCATCATCTACTCAACTTTCCTGAATGAAATTCAAAAACAACAATGCATTAACCTCGGCGCAGAAGCGTTCGTCATCAAACCGGACACCTACGAAGAAGGATTAGAGATCATGCAACAGTTCCACGATTGCAGCCTCGGCAACTATTCTTTCCCTATAGCCAGCTGATCAGTTAAGCACAAACTGCCTGCGAAAAGCAGACGGATTCATACCCCGGTGTTTCCTGAACAATCTGGTAAGATGGCTTTCATCTGTGAAGCTCAATTCCGCGGCAATTTCGTTGATACGAAGATCGCTGTGTTTTAAACGGGTCTCCACCAGCTTCAGCTTGTAATGCGTAATATAGTCCTGCAGGTTTTCCCCCGTATGTTTTTTAAAGTAACGCCCCAGGTAACTGAGAGAAATATGGAAATGTCTGGCGATGACCGCCGCCCGTAATGCCTGCGGTGAATAAATATGCTCCTGTATATAACCGATGATATCCAGTACAGGCGTGGCCGTGTGGTCGCCCACCTGTGCCGGCAGCTTCATGGCAATATTCCTGGCCACCACGGTAATGAGGGTATTCACCAGCTGCCTTACTACTTCGTTGTGATACAGCGGCTTGCCGGCCTGCTCCTGTATCAGCCCGGCTACAATGGCCGGCACCAGCTGCTTGTCGGGCTCATGATACACAATGCAGCCCGGCCGGTGGCTGGCATGCTCGAGAATAAACTCCATCCGGCGCGTCCATTCCTTCGAATATAACAAGGCCGTCTCCTGGTTTTGCAGGTATATCTTATTAAACCGGAGGAAAAAAAAGTGCGTCTCTTCCACTACCTCCAACAGGTGTTTGTCTTCCGGCGTCACAAGGAACAAATGTCCCTTATTGTAAGTAAACTCATTATTGTTGATAAATTGCCGCCCGCTGCCCCTTACGATATAGATCAGTTCAAAGAAATTGTGCCCGTGCTCGTCCAGCGGACAACGGTCTGTGATCATCTCCACGATCTCAAAAGGCTGGTGAATATTCTCCTTCGGCATACTATCAACAGTTTGTTACAGAAAAATGGAAAAATTATACAAATAAACTACCATACAAATTGTACAATTTTACGTCGTCAAAATTACTGTAACAACAAAACATAAAAAAATGAAAGTATTAATCGTATTAGCGCATCCCGAACCCCGCTCCCTCAATGCGTCCCTGAAAAACGCCGCTGCTGAGATACTGCAACGCCACGGCCATGAAGTGGCCATCACCGACCTTTACCATCAGCAATGGGAAGCCTCCGCAGGCCGGCAGGACTTTCCGGCGCTGCCTGCCGATGAACGGCTGATCTATAGCGCCGTTTCCAAAAAAGCCTACCTGGACAACGAGCAGTCGCCCGATATCAGCGCCGAACAGGAGAAAATAAAATGGGCAGATGTGATCTTGTTGCAATTCCCGTTATGGTGGTTTGGCATGCCGGCGATCCTTAAAGGGTGGATAGACCGTACTTTTACTAATGGCTTCGGCTACGGCACCGGCGGCCGCTACGGCAATGGTACCCTTAAAGGCAAAAAAGTGATGCTGATGATCACCACAGGCGCCACTGCAGAGCAACTGGGGCCTCACGGCATCCACGGCGCTATTGAAGACCTCATGTTCCCGGTGCACCACGGCGTGTTCTGGTATGCCGGCGCCGCTTCCTTGCCGCCGTTTGTGGTCAACAGCGCCAACCAGGTGTCTCCTGAACGGTATGCTACCATCCTGCAGGACCTGGAGCAACGCCTGCTCAGCATCCCGGACACCGCTCCCATCCGTTACCGGGTCGGCAAACAGGACTATGATGAAAAGGAAGTATTGCAACCGCACTTTGCAACAGGCAAGAGCGGCTTTGCACTGCATCTGGCAGATGAATAGCGCACTTAACACGGCCGCCCGGGAAGGTTAAAAATCTTTACTGCATTCGGGGCTAATGCCGGCGCCTGATGGCATATTATCAGGGCTGAAAACCCAATATAAACTGTCGCTGGTGCATGTCTCTTAAAAATGCTACGGTATCCGTTTCCAGTTCAGCCGTTACCGTTATACCCAGCTGTGGCGCATATTCCAGTATATCCTTTACCGTTATACCCGCCGCCAGCTGCTCTGTAACGAAGGCCAGCCAGGGAGAAAGACCGGTAAACTGCACATGGCCGGTGACCGGTTCACGGTGCAGCAGCACAAACCAGGCGCCCTGCTGCTTCAGTAGCCGGCGACGCCTGGCCTCCTGGTGAACAGGGTACCTGAAAGAGAGCAGCCGGTATTCGGGGTTCAGTACCAGCGGCGTTTCACGCCAGTCGCCCGTAGCAACGAAAGCAGCCGGCTCCGCGTCTTCCATATTGAACACCTCTATCTCCGCCCATTCAAAAGCCAGCAAGTCGTTCAGGTAAGGGATATCATACATTTCGTCCCAGCTGTTTTCCACGGCATAGGTATAAAACTCCAGCGGGAGTTTCCACACCTGGTTGGAGGTACATGCATGGCGCGCAAAAAATGTTTTGACCATATGGTCCCATTTCCGCCGGGGGATATTAGCGCGGGTAACCGGATAGGCGCTCTCCATGGTGTCTTTCACCATATGGAAAATGGCATGGCGGTAGTGCGCCAGCCGGTCCGGGGCCACACCGGGAATAGTGGTCCGTACCCCGGTACGGAGATGTGTTGTAAACCGCTGCTGTAGCTGGCGGCTGTCAGGCAACGAGTTCATGATGTTTCCATTGTTGGTGGCAGATCCCTTTAAGCCGGGTCAGCTCCGCCTGCAGCTCCTGCATCTGCGGGATATTAAAATCGCGCTCCAGCAGCACCGGCACAGGCGCTATTTGCCCGATCGTCCATTCAAACAGCGCATATACCGGGTCGGCGACAGGATGCCCGTGGGTATCGAGGATCATATCGGGCGCCACCTGCTCATGCCCCGCCATATGGATATAAGCCACCCTGTCCAGCGGCAGCTGTGCGATAAAGGCTTTGGCATCGTAGTGATGATTGAAGGCGTTGACGTATATATTATTCACATCCAGCAGCAGCTGGCAGCCGGAACGCTGTACCACTTCGTTGATAAAGTCGGCCTCGCTCATTTCCGGCGCCACCGGCGTGTAATAGGAGATAATCTCCATGGCCAGCGGCCGTTGCAGGTAGTCCTGCACCTGCCGGATGCGGTCTGCCATATGCCTGGCGGCGTCCATCCGGAAAGGCATGGGCAGCAGGTCATACAGGTGGGCGTTGTCACATTTGGAATAGCTCAGGTGTTCGGAATAAATACGCACTTTATACTCTTCCAGGAAGGATTTCACATACCGGAGGAAGGTCATGTCCGGCTCCTCCGGGCTGCCGAGCGACAGGGAAAGGCCGTGGCACAGTACCGGGTATTTCTCCACCACCCGGTGCAGCATTTTCTTCCAGTAACCGCCGATGTTCATCCAGTTTTCCGGCGCAAACTCTATAAAGTCGGGGGTGATCTGCGTTCCGCTGATCATCTCTTCCGCAAACTCGCGGCGAAAGCCTAATCCTACCATAATGAATTGTTTGTGATGACAGGAAAAAGAGAAAGGCCGGTCCGGGTAATGTTCCGGCCTTTCCTGTGGAAAGATTACGAGCCGGATTTGGTCGTATCGGACTTGTGCTTGTCGCCTTTTTTGCCTTTGGCCTTTTTGGGACCGCCTACACATTTGCCTTCAGCGCATTTGCCCTGTGCGCATTTGTGTTCTTTGGATTTGGTGGTGGAAGAGTCTTTGGAGCAGGCCAGCTCTACGGTATTAACTGCAGACGCAGTGCCGGTCAGCACGCTTCTGACAGCGGCGCCGGACCCCAGGTGGGTGTAGCTAACCGGGTTGGCATTGGTTTGCAGGCCAGTCAGGCCCAGGATGGCGCTGGCCACCAGTGAGCCGGAGAACAGCACTTTTTTGCTGATTGATTTGTTTCCCATTTTTCGTGAATTTTTAAACTGAGTGAAAAAAGTCGGAGCGTATGAAAACAACAGCGGGAGGCGCTGTCATGTGCTGAGGAGAGTCTTCATTCGAAAAATGCCTATGCCGGCCTGTACCGTGGCCGGTTCGTATAGCCTTGCTGTGTAGGTGAGGTCATCGGAAACGCGGAAAGAACCCATCAATTACTGCACCAGTTTTAACGGGGAGCCGCCACTTTTCCCGCTACCCGTAGAAAGCTTACGGAAAATTAAATGTTTTAGTTTTCCACAGCTGGCAAATATTTTGTTGTCTAATTTATCCTATTTTTGGCCTGAAAGCGAATGCGCGAACAAAAAAGGCCCATGAAAGATAAGACGCCCCCTGTAACCTCTGTTTATTTTATTGGTTTGCTGAAGGCTTACTTACGCGGAACTAAAACTAAACAGGAAGTCCTGCAGGACCTGTACGGAGAAATAAACCTGCAACCCACTGACCTAGAAGATTCCGGAGAAGACGTTACCCGCCTTTTGCTGAGGACAGCTACCGCCGTGCATGAAGACTACTATCAGGAAATAGTAGGCGCCCTCACACAAGCGACCGATTCCACGCCTACCCGCGAAGGCGTGATTCACCAGCTGGAGGCGCTGCTGGCAGGTAACAGTACACCCGAAGCGCTCCTGCAATGGGCCACCTGGCATAACGATCCGGGAGAAGACAACGGCGTCAGCTACTTCGACGACCTGGCGGTGGACTATTTCTGCACCCAGCTGTTGCCTGCCCCGCCGGAACCGCTCACCCACGCACACTACGCGCAGGCGCTGAAAATATTCAAAAACCCGCTCCGCGATCAGCTGAAAGACAAAGTAGCGCTGGTACTGCTGTTTGAAAAGGAAAGACAACGTTTTCTCTTCTATGTGGGCGATTACATACAGGGCCATACCGCACCCGAACAACTGGACGTTTACCTGCTCAATAAATTCGGCATGGACCATTATTCTTTTCCCTATATGACCTCCCTGGCCAGCATCATGTACGACCCGTCCAAACTGCCGGCGCTGCTGAAAATGGCCGCCAACAGCCCGGAATCATTTTGAAATTTTGAAATTTTGATATTGGGTTACCGCTCAATAATCAATCTACTAAATATCAAAATAACCCAATAACCAAATTAAACGGCCATCAGGCTGCAGCCGCGCAGGGCTGAATTATCGAGGCGCCCCAGCACCTCAAAACGGCCGTCGGCATGAATTTTCCCGATATCTTCAGTAGCAATAAAAGCACACGAGTAAATATTGGCCAGGTCGATGACGTTCATCACCCCCGACCCTTTGCCGGCCGTCAGCTGGAAAGGATCATTTTCATCCCGCAGCAGCACTTTCATCCAGGAAGGGGCCTCGAAATAGCCCTGTCCCCGGGAATACGCCTGCGACAACAGTTCAGTCATTCCATATTCGGCATGTACAACGGTAACGCCTAACCTTTCTTTGAGGAAAGCATGCACCTCGTCACGGGTCCATTCTTCCCGGCGGCCTTTCATGCCGCCCGTTTCCATAACAATGGTATGCTGTAAGGATAACGTATATTTTTCGGCAAAATCGAGCAGGCCGAAAGTAACGCCGATCAGCAGCACTTTCTGCTGCCGCGCCTCCAGCCATTGCAGCTGCTGGTACAGTTTATCATGCTCGTACAGGTAAAAGCCGCTTTCTTCATGGCCGCTGCGGACGATCATCTCCTGCACCATACATACCAGCGAGGAATGCTGCCGCTCCAGGTAGGAAGGCAGTAAGCCCACCACCACATAATCCGTTACCGGCCCGTAGAACTGCTCAAAAGCCGTCATAAAGCTGCGGGTATAGATGGCGGCGTCTTTCACCAGGTGCCGGCTGTTGACCGTCTGGGTGGTACCGCTGCTTTCAAAGATCAGCTGCGGCTCAAACTGTCCGCACACCACGGAATGGGACTTAAAAAACTGGATGGGCAGGTAGGGTATCTCCAGGATGCTGGTCACCCTGCCCGGCTGTATCCGCAGGGCGTCGGTATAAGCCCTGTAAAGCGTGTTCTCCTGGTACTGGTAACGAAACAGTTCCAGGGCGGCGGTCTCCAGCTCTTCCGGCTTCAGGGAAAATATATGATCGGGCGAAACTACGCGCATGTATATCGGTCTTTAAAGATCACAAAGGTAGGGAGAAGAATAATTTTAGCCGAAGCAAGTAACAAATGTCCCAAAAAAAACGTTTTTCGTTGGAGAGACAGGGATAGCCGATTATTTGTATATTTCCTAAATTAATGTAGGTTTGTTTTATGAAGAAAATTCTCTATTTGCTCCTGGCCGTGGGTTTGCTCTATGCTTGTAAAAAAGATAATGTCGGCGCCAAACCGTTGCTATACTTTAAAAGCTATCAACCAGACAGCATCACCCCGGAGACCCAACAGTTCATTCTCACCATGCGGGTGGAAGACGGAGATGGAGATATTGAGGACAGCATCGGGGTAGCGATGCTCAAAGACAGTGAACAAGCCATCAACAAGGATACGCTCTGGACCTTCTTTAAAATGCCTAAAATCGGGCAAAACAGGGGTAACAGCATAAAAGCCGATGTGATCATGCCTTTCGGAGAGATTGATTTTGCAACGGCCTATAACCCTGCTCCCGGCGACAGCGCGCATTATGTCGTTTACCTGCGCGACAATTCAGGTAATATCAGCGATACCGTGTCTACGCCAAAATTTCCGTTCCGCCGGAACAGATAATCTTTCAAAAACATTACATTTACAACCGCAGGGATTCCTTAAAAGGAATCCTTTATTTTTTGGTTCAGATTTATCACTCATTTTCCGCATATGAATAAGATCGAGGAATTACAGTCGAAGATTAAAGAAGCCATGTTAGGCGGTGGAGAAGTAAGGATCGCTTCCCAGCATAAGAAAGGCAAGCTGACCGCCCGCGAGCGGCTTCAACTGCTGATGGACGAAGGTTCTTTTGAAGAGCTGGACATGTTGGTGCATAACCGTAACCGCGGTCTTACCACCGACCAGGAGCAGTTTCCCGGCGATGGCGTGGTGACCGGCTACGGTACTATCAATGGCAGGCTTACTTATGTCTTTTCTCAGGATTTCACGGTATATGGCGGCAGCCTCTCCGAACCGCATGCCCGCAAAATATGCAAGATCATGGACCTCGCCATGCAGAACGGCGCGCCGTTGGTGGGCCTGAACGACAGTGGCGGCGCCCGCATACAGGAAGGGGTGGTCAGCCTGGGCGGTTATGCCGATATCTTCTACCGCAACACCCGCGCTTCCGGCGTTATTCCCCAGATATCGGCCATCATGGGCCCCTGCGCCGGCGGTGCCGTATACTCTCCTGCCATCACCGATTTCATCATGATGGTGGAAAATACTTCCTACATGTTCGTGACCGGCCCTAACGTGGTGAAAACCGTCACCCATGAAGAAGTGACCTCCGAAGAACTGGGCGGCGCCCAGACCCACGCCACCAAAAGCGGCGTGACCCATTTCGCCTGCGCCAACGAGGTGGAATGTATCCAGAACATCAAAACACTGCTGAGCTACATCCCGCAAAACTGCGAGGAGACAGCGCCCGTATATCCTTACGAAGGCGGCAACGAGCTGCGGGAAGCCCTGAACACGCTGATACCCGCCAGCCCCAACCAGCCTTATGATATGAAAGAAGTGATCGCCCACCTGACCGATGCCGACAGCTTCTTTGAAGTACATAAAGACTTTGCCGACAATATCATCGTGGGCTTCGCGCGCATCGGCGGCAGAAGTATCGGTATTGTGGCCAATCAGCCCGCTGTGCTGGCCGGCGTACTCGACATCCACGCTTCCGTGAAAGGCGCCCGTTTTACCCGCTTCTGCGATGCGTTCAACGTGCCCCTGCTGGTACTGGTAGACGTGCCCGGCTTCCTGCCCGGCACTGACCAGGAATGGAACGGTATTATCACCAACGGCGCCAAACTGCTGTATGCCCTCTGCGAAGCCACCGTGCCCAAAATCACCGTCACCACCCGCAAAGCCTACGGCGGCGCCTACTGCGTAATGAACTCCAAACATATCGGAGCCGACCTCAACTACGCTTTCCCGCAGGCAGAGATAGCCGTTATGGGCGCTAAAGGGGCCGTGGAAATCATCTATAAAAAAGAAATAGACACCGCTCCGGACCCGGAAACCCGTACCAACGAGCTGGTGGCCGACTATACGGAGAGATTCGCCAACCCTTACCTGGCGGCCGAAAAAGGATATATCGACGAGGTGATCCTGCCGGAACAGGCCCGCGCCAAACTCATCAAGGGTTTCAAAATGCTGGAAAATAAAGTGGTGAACATGCCAAGAAAAAAACACGGTAACATACCTTTATAATCAATTACGAATTACGAATTACGAATTACGAATTGGAGCGTAATAGTGATCCTCAATTCGTAATTCGTAATTCGTAATTCGTAATTGATGAAGTCTATTTTTAATTTCATCCTCTTTACATCGGTATTCATTGCCTTATGCGCGCTGCTGATGATATGGCAGACCAATCAGTTGCTGGAACTGCAGTATCCGCGACAGACCTTTTATCTTTTCGTTTTCTTCTCCACTATCTGCAGTTATAATTTTCACTGGTACCTGACACCCGGCTCCTATTCATCGTCAGAACGGCTTCAGTGGGTGGACCGGTACCGCGATCTTATGCTGATGCTCTGTGGCGTCGGGCTGGCGGGCGCCTTGTTTTATTTCTGGCCGCTACGCAGCCACTGGCTGGTACTCAGCGGCGGCGCTGTGCTCACCTTCCTCTATTCCGCCCCTAAAGTGCCTTATAAGCCCTTCACCTGGCTGCGCCGGATAGCCGTGGGCAAGACACTGTTCCTTACAGCGGTATGGACCTATGTGACCACGCTGCTGCCCGCCTTTGTGGCCAACCAGGGCCTCTCCTGGCCGCTGGTGCTCTTTACGCTGCATCGTTTCCTGCTGATATATGCCATCTGCATCCTCTTCGATTTCCGCGACCTGGAGTCCGACAAAAAAGAAGGTATCCGCAGCCTGATCACCTATCTCGACTACCCAAGCCTCAACCGGCTTTATTATATCACCCTCCTGCTCTCCGCCCTGAGCGGCGTAATGCTGGGCCCTTACACCTCCGTTCCGATAATAGGCACGTTGCTGGCGCCCGTGCTGGTGACCGCCCTGCTGACAAAGAAAGCCCACCACGACCCGTCCGATTACCTGTTCTATTTCGGGCTGGACGGCCTGATGGCACTGTCGGCCCTGCTCCACCTGGTGCTGGTCAGCCTCTTCCCGTAAAGAAGCCTTTGTCATAATGGGTAATTTGCTACATTTGTCCGGTCTCAAAAAGCGATATTACTATGTCCAAAAAACAGAAATCCATACTCACGAAGGAATCGCTGGCATTCCTCAAAGACTACCTGAATAATCCCTCTCCCACCGGTTTTGAGAAAGAAGGACAAAAGCTGTGGCTCAAATATCTGACACCGTATATCGATGAACACCAGGTAGACGCCTACGGCTCCGTGGTAGGCATTATCAATCCCAAAGCCCCTTTCAAGGTGGTGATTGAAGCCCATGCGGATGAAATTTCCTGGTTCGTCAACTATATCTCTCCGGAAGGGTTGATCTATGTGATCCGTAATGGCGGCTCCGACCAGGCAATCGCACCTTCCATGCGGGTAAATATCCACACCGAAAAAGGTACCGTCAAAGCGGTCTTCGGCTGGCCCGCCATCCACACCCGCCTGCGCAGCGGCGACGGCAAAGAACCACAACCCAAAGTAGAGAACATCTTCCTGGACTGCGGCGCCCGCTCCCGTAAAGAGGTGGAAGACCTGGGCATCCATGTAGGCTGCGTATGTACCTTTGAAGATGGTTTTGAGGAACTGAACTACGACTACTTTATCTGCCGCGCTATCGACAACCGTATCGGCGGTTTCATGATCGCAGAAGTAGCCCGCCTGCTGAAAGAGAAAAAACAAGAACTGCCTTTCGGCCTGTATGTCGTTAATGCCGTACAGGAAGAAGTAGGGCTGCGGGGCGCCGAAATGATGGCCAAACGCATCAAGCCTGATGTGGCCATCATCACCGACGTAACCCATGACACCACCACGCCGATGATCAATAAGAACATCGAAGGAGAAATCAAGTGCGGCGGTGGTCCCAGCATTACCTATGGCCCGGCTGTACACAATATCCTGCGCGACCTGATCATCAAGACCGCGAAGAAAAACGACATCCCCTACCAGCTGCATGCCGTAAGCCGCAGCACCGGTACTGATACCGACGCTTTCGCTTACTCCAACGATGGTACGCCGTCTGCGCTGATCAGCTTACCGCTGCGTTACATGCACACTACCGTGGAAATGGTAAAACGCGACGACATCGAAAACACAATTCAGCTGATCTACCAGACATTACTGCAGATCACGCCAAAAACAAACTTTAAATACCTCTAAATCAATTACGAATTACGAATTACGAATTGAGGGCTCCCTTTTGGAAAGGTTATTAAATAACCGCTCTGTAAGGAAGCCCTCAATTCGTAATTCGTAATTGACTAACGGAAGTAGTCGGCAGCCCTGCGTACTTTCTCCACCCACATGCCGGACGAAGGCAGTTCCACATACTCGCTCAGCCCCACTTCACTTGCGCCCGGCGCCCAGTCATAGGTATATCCCATACGGGTCCATGGATAATGATAGTCCGTGTTGGTGACCAGCGGGCGGTAATATGCAAAAATGATGTAGTTGTTAAACCAGGTGGTGTAATCAGCCGATACGCCGTTGACCAGCGCATACCCGGTAGTGGTGGTGTTAATAGCCGGATTGCCCGCAGGGCGGTACAAACGGGCCGCTTTCACCCATACTTCAGCGATATGCGTATTGGTTTTAGCATTTACCGGCGGCAGGCCAAGCAGCTGACAGATACGCTGTACGGTATCGGAACCGGGCTTAAAATCCTGCCCGATGCGGCTCTTCATCTGTTTGGGGATAAACAGCCAGGCTTCGCCCCAGGTATTGGTGATAGAATCTCCTTCGGGGTAACTGGAAGGGAAACGCATGAAAGTGGCCATCAGCACATAGCTCTGGCCGTTGATGGTTTTCCATTGCAGGTTGGGGTTATCTGCAGTGATCGGCCACAGGGCATTGGAGATTTCGCTGCTGTCGGCCACCATGGCGTCAGCCACTGCACGCGCATACAGGGTGTCCATGTTGTACACCGGGATGGGAGGCGCAGGGTCATCGTTCTTGCTACAGGCCGTAAAAAAGAGGGCGGCGAAGCAAAGGCAAACGAGCAGTTTACCGCTTAACAAGGTGTTTTTCATAGTAATGGTTTTGCTGTAGAGATTATTGATATTTGGTTATTTGGATATTGGGTTATTTTTTTTGAGTGACCGCAAGAAACTAATTTCCAGGGACATATACAACTTTTTCCGGCTGCTGGGTTACGGGGTTGCGCCTTTGCTATGGGCGGCTGTATATTTACCGTAACGAAAACCCTTTTTATGATGCAGTCATTATTTACTGAACTGCAGTATCCTTTTCCCTCAAGGATCCATCCTGACCATGTCCTGATTGAAAAAGAGATACCTGCATTTGCAGACGCCTACACCTTCCTGCCGCAGGATGCGCGCAGCCAGTTTAAAGCCGCTCAATTAGGCCGGCTGACGGCCCTTTGGTATCCGGATTGTCCTTTTCGGCTGCTGATTCCTCTTGCCCGCCTCCTCGTGTGGGTCTTTGTCTTTGACGATGTTTATGCCCGGCTGCCGCTGTCACAGCTGAAAGCGGTGCAGGACCGGTTGACCGGCATTCTCCGGGGCGATCTCCCTGCTCAGGAAGAAGAGAGCATTTTGCACCAGTTTGCCATAGCGCACCATGAGTTGGCCTTTCACAACCAGGCAGCAGCCTGGAAGGCACGCTACCTCGAAAGCTGGCAATATTTCTTTGAAGGCCAGCTGCTCGAAAAACAGTACAGCTACAAGCAGGAGCTGACCTATCCCCGGCTGGCGGAATACATCGGGCTGCGGGAGAAATTAGGCGCCGCCTATCCCTACATTGACCTGGTGGAGGTGGTATCCGGCTGTATCCTTCCTGCGGAGGTGTTTCAGCATCCGGCCATTCAGCAGCGCAGGTTTTTCGTCAGCCGGCTGACTACGTGGGACAATGATCTGCTGTCTTTTGACAAGGAAAAGCGCAGCCTGGAGGCGATGAACCTGGTGGCGGTTTTACAGCATGAACACCGCTGCCCTTTGGAAGAGGCTTATCGCATTGCCCTGCATATGCGCCGGGAGCAGGTAGCGGCCTACCTGCAGCTGTGTGCCGGCTGGCCGGACTTTGGCCCATGGAATACCGCGGTGAAGGATTATGCGCTGCGGCTGGACTGGTTGATCAGCGGGCACCTGGAGTGGTACCGGGACAATCCCCGGTATGCCTGAAAACACCGCGGCCCGGGAGGAATTTCCCGGGCCGCGGTCATTAGGCAACCACTATGCTTATGATGGCTGAACAAAATATTCCACTCCGAGGCGGTATCCTTTCATGCCGAGGCCGCAGATAGAGCCCACGCACTTAGGCGCGATGAGGGAGGTATGCCGGAACTCTTCCCGGGCGTATACGTTGCTGATGTGGATCTCTATCACCGGTGTTTTGATAGCGGCGATGGCGTCGCGGATGGCTACGGAAGTATGCGTATAGCCGCCGGCGTTAAGCAGGATGCCATCGTGGGAAAAGCCTGTCTGATGGAGATAGTTGATGATCTCTCCTTCCACGTTGTGCTGGAAATAGCTGAATTCCACTGCGGGGAAAGCTTTTTGCAGCTGCCGGAAATAATCTTCAAAAGACTCGCTGCCGTAGATACCTGGCTCCCGCTTGCCCAGCAGGTTGAGATTAGGCCCGTTGATGATGGCTATCTTCATGATAATGCTGAAAGTAAATGATGAACGACGAAGATAATTATATCCGTTGTATTATTTATTGTCGCTGCCCCAGCGGAAGGTCTGCTGTTCCACCCCGGCCAGGTCGATGATGCGGTCCACCACGGTGGCGGCCACGTCTTCGATGGTGGCAGGCAGGCTGTAATACGACGGTGTGGCGGGACAGATAATACCGCCGGCCAGTACCACGGTTTCCATATTGCGGATATGCATCAGGTTATACGGTGTTTCCCTCACCACGCAGATCAGCTTGCGTCTTTCCTTCAGCACCACATCGGCGGCCCGGGTGATCAGGTCGTTGGAGATGCCGGTGGCAATGCGTCCCAGGGTGCCCATCGAACAGGGGCAGATGATCATGGTATTAAATCTTCCGGAGCCGGAAGCAAAAGGAGCGTTGAAGTCCTGCTGCGTGTAAAAACGAAAGGGCAGCTGGCGATAATCTTCATTCTTCAGTTCTGTTTGCCAGACGGTCTTGGCGTTCTCGGTCATGACAACGGCTACCTCATCCAGCTGGCCGGCCGCGGCGTGGAGCTTATGGAGCAACTGCCTGGCGTAGATAGACCCGCTGGCGCCGGTAACTGCTACTACTATACGATGTTTCATGGTGCTATACGATATATAGCACAAAGCTAGTCTATTATCCGTTCAGGTGATAGGCAATCTCATCCATGGTGATACCGGTATGGCTTTCATCATAGATACAGGCGCCGTTACGGATCAGTAGCACCTGGGGAGATTCGTGGGGTATTTGGTACTGGTGCGCTATTTTACCGGAAAGGTCACGGTAAGCCAGGAGGTCGAGGTAATAAAACGTTAACCCTTCCGGAGCCACTGCACGTTCCAAACGGGACTTTGCCATGGAGCTGATGGAGCATCGCGTGCTGTGCTTAAAGATAACTACCGGCTGCAGGGCAGACGCCTCGTTGATTTCCTGCAGTTGTTCCTCACTGGTTAACGTTTTCCAATTCATGATGATTAGCTCATTTTATTATGCGTCGCTGCCGGGGCCTTCGCCATCCCCTTCATCGGACATCCCAGTTTCTGGTGGCTCGCGCAGGACGTTAAGAAAGCTGCAAAGATACAAACCATACCGGCGCAGCCCAAAATTCTTACATACGATTTCATGGGAGAAAATTTAATTGGTAAACGAAATTTCATAGGAATTTATGATAATGACAACTTTTTTAATCGTCTTTTGTAACGTTATTTTGCAAATATAATTAATACATTAAAAAAAACAACGATGCATTTAGATATTTGGATATTTGATCATTTAGTTATTGGATTTACGGATTTGGGGATTTTTTGATTTTGGGATTTCGGGAAGATGACCATCCGGCCAACCAAAATTGTGCTGGTGTAGGTAGTTTTAGCTCCTTTAATTCAAATTCCAAAATCAAAAAATCCCCAAATCCGTAAATCCAATAACTAAATAACCTAAATAACTAAATGACCCAATAGTATGAAGGTACATTTTATTGCAATAGGCGGCAGTGTGATGCACCAGCTGGCCATTGCGCTCAAACAGAAAGGTTATGAAGTAACCGGCAGCGATGACGAGATATTTGAACCGGCATTATCCAACCTGCGGCAGGCGGGTATTTTACCGGACAACATCGGCTGGGACCCTGCCCGTATCACCCCTGGCATCGATGCCGTTATCCTGGGCATGCATGCGCGGGAAGACAACCCCGAACTGATCAGGGCCCGTGAACTGCAACTGAATATCTACTCTTTCCCGGAATACATCTACCAGGAAAGCAAAAATAAGACAAGGGTAGCCGTTGGCGGTAGTCATGGTAAAACCACCACCACCGCCATGATCATGCATGTGCTGCAATATACCCGGCGGCAGTTTGATTACCTTGTGGGCGCCAAACTGGAAGGGTTCTCCCAGTCGGTAAACATCACCGACGCCCCCCTGATCGTCTGCGAAGCCGACGAATACCCGGCCTCCGTGATCGAGAAAAGGCCCAAATTCCTTTTCCTGCATCCGCAGATAGCCGTGCTGACCGGTATCGCCTGGGACCACATCAACGTATTTCCCACTTACGATATTTATAAAGAACAGTTCGCCCTCTTCATCAGGCAGATGGAAGCCGGCAGCGCACTGATCTATAACAGCTCCGATACAGCACTCAACAGCCTGGTGGCCGCCGAAGGGCGTCACCTGAAACTGGTGCCGTATACCACTCCCATCCATATGATCCGGGAGGGCGTTACCCGCGTGTTCTTCGACGAAGGGTTCGCCGACCTGGCCGTATTCGGGGAGCATAACCTGCTCAATATGCACGCAGCAAAGCTGGTATGTAACGAGCTGGGCCTTTCTGACGAGGAGTTCCTGGCCGCCATCGCCTCTTTTAAAGGAGCCGCCAAAAGGCTGGAGCTGGTGGCCAAAAGCGATGACAGCGTGATTTACCGCGACTTCGCCCATGCCCCCTCCAAAGTGAAAGCCACCATGGAAGCCACCCGACAGCAGTTCCCCCAACGCCGGCTCATCGCCGTGCTGGAGCTGCATACCTACAGCAGCCTCAATGCCGGCTTCCTTTCGCAGTACGCAGGCGCCATGGACCCCGCCGATGTGGCCGTTGTATACTACAGCAAACATGCACTGGAAATTAAACGGATGCCCGACCTCGAGCCGGCGCTGATCCGGGAGAAATTCGGCCGCAGCGACCTGCAGGTGTTCAGCGACCGTGCACAACTGGAAGCCTTCCTGGAGGCACAGGACTATCACCAGGCCAACCTCCTGCTGATGAGCTCCGGAACATATGACGGACTGGATTTCCCGTCGTTGAAGAAGCTGCTAGCCAAATAATACGCTACCTTTGCGCAAATTTCAAAATTCCTAAATTTCTAAATTTCTAAATAGCATGCCTTCTTTGCTCCTCAAAAGGCCATTGGCCGTAATTGATCTGGAAACGACGGGTACGAACGTGGCCACAGACCGTATCATTGAAATCGCTATCATAAAAGTATTTCCTGATAAAACCACACAGTCGAAAGTTAAACGCATCAACCCCGGAATGCCTATCCCCGCCGGGTCCACCGCCATCCATGGCATTAAGGACGAAGACGTAAAAGATGCGCCTACCTTTAAACAGGCTGCCAACGAACTGAAAATGTTCCTGGAAAACTGTGACCTGGCAGGCTATAACAGCAACCGCTTCGATATTCCGCTGCTGGTGGAAGAGTTCCTGCGTACCGGCATGGAATTCGATGTGTCCAAACGCCGTTTTGTAGACGTACAGCGGATTTTCCACCTGATGGAGAAAAGGACGCTGGCCGCCGCTTATAAATTTTACTGCGACAAACAGCTGGAAAATGCACACAGTGCCGAAGCCGATGCGCTGGCCACCTACGAGATCCTGGAAGCCCAGCTGGGCCGTTACGAGAACCTGCAACAGGACATCGAAGGACTGGCAGACTTTACCAAAGAAGAAGAGTATATCGACTTTGCCCGCCGTATCGTGATGCAGGGCGGCCAGGAAGTATTCAACTTCGGGAAGTACAAAGGCCGGCCGGTGAAAGAAGTGCTGAAGGCTGAGCCTCAATACTATGACTGGATGATGAAGGCTGACTTTCCGCTGAATACCAAGCAGAAACTGTCAGAAATCTATCACAATATGATGTTAAAAAAACTGTAATATTTTTCAGGAACGCGGTATCTTGCGTTGTAATTGAACTATTTTCGCAGTACACAAAACTTCATCGGCTGAATTGGAAAAGCTTGTCATTATTCCTACGTACAATGAGAAGGATAATATCCGTAACATCATTGACGCTGTATTTTCCTTACAGCAGAATTTCCATATCCTGATTGTGGACGATGGTTCTCCTGACGGTACAGGCAATATTGTAAAATCACTGCAAAGCGAACATCCGGGACAATTGTTCCTGGAAGAACGTTCCGGCAAACAAGGGCTGGGAACTGCCTACATCCACGGTTTCAAATGGGCGCTGGCCAGAAACTACGAGTATATCTTTGAGATGGATGCCGACTTTTCCCATAACCCTAAAGACCTGGTACGCCTCTACGACGCCTGCGCCAAAGGCGGTGCAGACGTGGCGGTAGGCTCCCGGTACGTAAAAGGCGGGAAAACCGAAAACTGGCCCTGGGACAGGGCGGTGCTCTCCTACGGCGCCTCCATCTATGTGGGCATGATCACCTGGATGCCGGTAAAAGACCCCACTGCGGGCTTTGTATGTTACCGCAATACCGTGCTGGAAGCCATCAATCTTGACCAGATCCAGTTCGTAGGCTACGCTTTCCAGATAGAAATGAAATTTACCGCCTGGAAACTGGGCTTTACCATCGCCGAAGTGCCCATCACCTTCAAGGACCGCCGCGAAGGGTATTCCAAGATGAGCAAAGGCATTATCAAAGAAGGGGTGCTGGGCGTACTGAAAATTCAGTGGCAGAGCCTCTTCCGCAACTACAAAAAAAGAGTTACCAATTGAAATTACGGATTACGGATGACGAATTAAGAATTGAGGAGGTTAGATGGCGTTATTGCCTCTCCTGAATTCTTAATTCGTCATCCGTAATTCGTAATTCGTAATTATGAAAAAAGCGTTTTTACAGCTGCATCTTTCTGTATTTCTTGCAGGATTTACCGGCATCTTAGGCAAACTGATATCCCTCAATGAAGGACTGCTGGTATGGTACCGGTTACTCATTACCGCTGTGACCATGTATATCCTGTTCCGCCTGCAGGGCACTTTCCGCAAACTTCCCTTTAAAGAGATCGTACCTATCGGCGCTACCGGCGTAGTGGTAGCCCTTCACTGGCTTTTCTTCTACGGCAGTATTAAATACTCCAATGTTTCTATCGGGGTGATTTGTTTTTCGCTCACCAGCCTGTTTACCGCTGTTTTTGATCCGCTGATCAACCGGCGCAGGCCGGATATGGTGGAGATGCTGCTGTCTATGCTGACGCTTTTCGGCATCTTACTGATCTTTCATTTTGATACGCAGTACCGTACCGGTATCCTGCTCGGCGTTATTTCCGCTATGTTTGCCGCCCTGTTCACCGTGTACAACAAGCGGCTGGTGAAGCGGTTCGATACCAATACCATTACTTTCTATGAGTTGTCCACCGGTTTTGTGGTACTCTCGCTGATCTTACCTTTTTATCTTCGCTATTTCCCGGTGAGCACGGTGATACCGGGCTTTTCCGACCTGATGTACCTGTTGGTGCTGGCCTGGCTGTGTACGATCTGTATGTATACGCTGAGCATGAATGCACTGAAAAAGATCTCTCCTTTTACCGTCAACCTGTGTTTTAACCTGGAGCCGGTATACAGCATTGTGCTGGCGTTTATCCTCTTTCATGAGAACAAACATCTCAACAACGCCTTTTATGCGGGCCTGGCCTGTATTATTTTGTCCGTAGGCCTGCAGATGGCGCGCGTTAGCTGGCAGCACCGGACCGGCAGGATGGTGGCGGGTTAAAACAGTTGCAGGTCCAGGTGCTGGTAGGCGCCCAGGAAATGATTATCCGGTTCCAGTTCAGTGATCAGGTAGTTGATCTGGTTCAGGTCACACACTTTCATGCGTTGGGAAGAATTTAGTTTTTCCGCGATGCTGAGGACGGCCATTTTGTTGGTGGCCCGCAGCATGGCCCGTTTCACCTGTACCACTTCCCAGTCCGATTCCGTCATGCCGTCCTGTATGGAGAAGCCGTTGGCGCCCATCAGGCAGAGGTCTACTTTTATCTCCGACAGCTGGTTAATAACGCTGGCGCCTATATGAATATGGGAGCTGCGGGACAGCTGGCCGCCGATGGTGATAACGGTCAGGTTGGGGTGTTCCACCAGTTGCAGCGCCACAAGGGGGCTGATGGTAAAAAAGGTGGCCCGCAGGTTGACCGGGATGGCTTTGGCCAGTTCTATCATGGTAGTGCCGCCGCCGGTGAGGATCACCATATCGTTTTTCAGTAGTTTCAGTGTCTTTTCCGCTATTTGTTTTTTGGCAGCCTGCGCATATACAGAGTTTCCTTCATCAAACGGATAATGGAAGGAGCGGCCGATGGCGCCGCCATGTACTTTTAATACTTTCCCTTCTTCCGCCATCTCTTTGAGGTCGCGCCGTACGGTATCTTCAGAAATACTGAGCATGGCGCTGATATCGGTTGACAACACTTTATTGTGCAGGTTGATCTGCTTCATGATAAACGCCTGGCGCTCTTCTTTCAACATGCTGTGGGGAATTTTTTGCTTGTTCACAAATGTAGAAAAATCTAATCCAAATTGATTGTGCGTGTTTTAGTCGCTTTTCACATTAAATAAACGCATTTTCCTGTAATTTGCCTTTTTTTGATTCATTTTTTTCCTACTTTCATGCACAAAAACGCAAAGTAATGCAAGATTCCCGTGTACCTGAGTGAAAAGCTGCGTTCTGCCTGTAACAGTAACCGATCAACATACAAAGTTTAATTATCTAATTTCTAGCACGTTATAATTAAAAACTTTTAAAACAGCCAACATCTAAATCTAAAAAACATGAAGAAAAGGCTACTTTTCACTTTCATTTTTTTGCTGGTTTATGCGAGTTCATGGGCCCAAAATATCATTACGGGCACCGTACTGGACAAGAATAACCAGCAACCTATTATCGGCGCTACCGTGGTAGCCGGTAAAAAAGGCACTGTAACGGACCCCAACGGCAAATTCTCCCTGGATGCGCCCGCAGGCACGCTGGTGCTGCACATCACCTTTATCGGGTATCAGCCGCAGGATGTTCCGGTAGGTAAAGGAAACCTGCAGGTCCTGCTCTCCCCTGATGAACGCTCACTGGAACAGGTAGTGGTCGTAGGTTACGGTACGCAGAAGAAAGCCAATCTCACCGGTGCAGTGAACACGGTGGATATCGGCAAAACCATGCAGAGCCGTCCGATCACCGATCCTTCCAAGGCGTTACAGGGCATCTCCCCGGGCCTGAACATCCAGTTCTCCAACGGTGGCCTCGCTTCCGGCACTCCTTCCATCAACATCCGCGGCGTGGGCTCCCTGAACGGTACCAGCCGTCCGCTGATCCTGGTAGACAACGTGGAAACACCGGACCTCACCCTGATCAACCCGGAAGACATCGAAAGCGTATCTGTACTGAAAGATGCGGCTTCCACTTCTATCTATGGCGCACGTGCGGCGTTTGGCGTAGTACTCATCAAAACTAAATCCGGTACCCGCAACACGCCTACCCGCATCACCTATTCCAATAACTTCGCCTGGAACTCCCCCCTGAACCAGCCCGACTTCGCAGATCCCGAAAGAGAACTGCCCGGCCTGATCAACTCTGCCGCCCGCGCGGGCCTCGCCCCCGAAGCGTTTGGCATGTCTTACGCCAAAACGCTGGCCGGCATCAAAAACTGGAAAGCTAAATACGCGCATAACCGCACCAGCAACGAGATGATACCGGGTGAAGACTTCGACCTGCCTACTGCCAACGACCCCGCACTGTTCTATCGTGTATGGGACGTGAAAGATATCATGTTCAAAAAATGGACGCCTCAGCAGATACACAACCTGAACGTACAGGGTGGTAGCGAAAGAGTATCCTATTACCTGTCTGCCGGTTACAACCAAAACAGCGGTGTAATGAAACCCAATCCGGACGGCCTGAAGAAATACAACATCACCGGCGCCATCAGCGCACAAGCCACCAAATGGCTGGACGTGGACCTGAAGATGATGTACCGCAACTATGAATATGATTTTCCGTTTGAATACTGGCCTTACTTCCAGTACATGTGGCGCTGGGGAGCCTATTTCCCTTACGGCACCTACAAAGGTGTTGGCTTCCGTACGCCTGCCGGCCTGATGGGAGGCGCTCCCACCAACAGCGTGGTAGACAACTACACCCGCGTGAACCTGGGCGCTACCCTGAAACTGACCAAAGACCTGAATATCCGTGCGGACTACACCATTGGCCGCGACAATATTGTAAGGCATGAAACCGCCAACAAGATCAACCTGTGGAACTACTGGTCAGCTACCATGCCATTGGAAAACGTTGCCACCACCAGCCAGGACTTTGCCAGCTACGGCGGCAGACGCTTTAAGGTAAACACCTTCAATATCTACGCTACCTACGACAAAAAACTGGGTAAAGACCATCAGCTGAAACTGATGGCCGGTATGAACGCTGAAGACACCGACACCCTCGGCTTCGGCGCTACCAAACGCAACGTCCTCGATCCTTCCATGCCGGAACTGACACTGGCCATCGGCGACCAGTCCGTAAATGGCTTCCACTATATCAACGCATATGCCGGCTTCTTCGGCAGGGTGAACTATGCCTACAAAGACAAATGGTTGCTCGAACTGAACGGCAGATACGACGGTGCCTCCGCCTACCCTGTCAACAACCGCTGGGCGTTCTTCCCCTCTGCTTCTGCCGGTTACCGTATCACAGAAGAGAATTTCATGCAGCCCTACAGAAAAGTACTGTCTGACATGAAAATCCGTGCTTCCTACGGAACACTCGGCAACCTCGACGTGGGTGGCAAATATTACATTCCTTCCATGGAAACCGGCAACGTAACCGGCTGGATGAACGGCAACATCCTGGCGCTGGGCGTAGACGCCCCCGCTATTGTAAGCGACGCCCTCAGCTGGGAGAAAGTAAACACACTGGACTTCGGTACAGACATCAGCCTGTTCAACAACAACATCAACATCACTTTTGACTGGTATCAGCGTAATACCAATGGCATGATCACCAGCCGTACTGTACCCGCATTCCTCGGCGCCAGCGCACCCAAAATAAACGACGGGTCCCTGCGTACTACCGGTTACGAGATTTCCATCGGTAGTAACTACCAGATCAATAAAGACTGGACCGTTTACGGTACCCTCGCTTTCTGGGACAATAAAACCGTTGTTACCGAATGGAACAACCCTTCCATGCTGATCAACCAGGCCTATAAAGGCAAAGTGGTAGGCGAAATCTGGGGCTTCGAAACAGACCGTTACTTCACTTCCGCAGATGACGTCAGCAGTTCCCCCGACCAGTCCAAACTAGCCAGCGGCAACTTCAAATACGGTCCCGGTGATATTAAATACAAAGACCTGAACGACGATAAAGTCATCAATGGCGGTAAAGGCACCCTGAACGATCACGGCGACCTGAAAAGAATCGGTAACTCCCGTCCCCGCTATCAGTACAGCCTGAGACTGGGCAGCAACTTTAAACAGTTCGATATCGATGTGCTGTTACAGGGCGTAGGCCAGCAGGACTTCTGGGGCCTCGGCGACATCGCCATCCCGCTGTACCGCGGCAACGACATCATGTACGATCACCAGCTGGATTTCTGGACACCGGACAACCCGAATGCAAAATATCCTAATCCTTTTCCGGGCAACAACGGCGGTAACGTGACCGGCCTGGCCAAACTGGACGGCAGCAACAACTTCTATCCGCAGTCCAAATACCTGCTCAACCTGTCTTACCTGCGCCTGAAAAACATCACCCTGGGATACACCCTGCCTGATGAACTGGCCAAACGTATCCACTTACAACGGTTACGTATATACGGCAGCGCCCAGAACATTGCCACTTTCTCCAATGTTGGCGTGCCCATCGATCCGGAAGTTACTACCGGCGAAGGCTCTATCTACGGCAGAACCTGGCCTTTCCAGAAAACATGGTCCTTTGGTTTACAGGTGAACTTCTAAAAAAAACAGACATGAAAAAACGTATATATCTACCCGTTATACTTGCTGCAGCCATGCTTACCGGCACCGGATGCAAAAAATACGTAGACAAAGGTCAGATTGATAAATTTGACGACAACAACTTCTGGAAGTCAGAAGACAACGTTCGTATCTACTCCTGGAACTTCTACAGCGTCTTTTCAGGTTATGGCAACAACGCCACCTTTGGGGATTTTTACTTTACCTCTTTGAGTGACGACCAGGTAGGCGCCAGCTTAAAAAACTTTACGCTGACCGTTCCTTCCGATATCGGCGGCACCAAATGGAACTTTGAAATGGTCCGCAGGGCCAACCTGCTGCTGGAACGCATCGACAGGGTGCCTACCTCCGATGAGACCAAAAACCACTGGAAAGGCTTCGCCCGTTTCTTCCGCGCCTATTGCTACTATATCCTGGTAAGGGAATATGGCGACGTGCCCTGGATGGACAAAGTGCCGGATGTTACAGACGAAAACTACCTGTACAAGGGAAGAGATTCCCGTACCGTGGTGATGGACAACGTACTGGCGGACCTGGATTTTGCTATTGCCAACCTGCGCACGAAAGACCAGGAGAATACTGTCAACAAATATGTGGCGCTCGCCCTGAAATCCCGTATAGGCCTGTTTGAAGGGACCTGGCGCAAGTATCACAATATACAGGGCGGCGCGAAGTTCCTGCTCGCTGCCAAAGATGCCGGCGACCAGCTGATGAAAGGGCCTTTCACCCTCAACCCGCAGTATAAGACCATCTACAACTCCATGGACCTGGCGGGCAACAAGGAAGCCATCCTCTACAAAAAATATGTAGTAGGCTACCTCGGTCACAGCCTGATCAACTACCTGAGCACCAGTACCCAAATGGATGGAATCTCCAAAGATGCCGTGGAATCATTTGTATGCACAGATGGTTTGCCCATTGCCCAGTCACCCCAGTATGCCGGCGACGAGGACCTGAAACATACGCTCACCAACCGCGACGGCCGTCTGATCCAGTCTGTGGACACCGTGCTGGCATATAAAGGAAAAGCCAATAAAGGGCTTACCACTTCTACCGGCTACCGTCCGGCCAAATTCCTGAACCCGCAGGTGGCCAGCACCGACGGCAGCAAAGGCGATACCGACGCGCCGCTGTTCTGGCTGGCGGAAGTGCTGCTCAACTACGCAGAAGCCGCTGCAGAACTGAATGACCTGGGCCAGTACGCCTTTTCCCAGGGCGACCTGGACAAAACGGTGAACCTGCTCCGTGCCCGCGCAGGCGTGGCCAAGCTGGAATACCTCGGTGGCAAGAGCGCCGGCGTAAGCGGTAAAGAAATCATCGACGCCAAAAACAAAACCGGTGTAAGCTCCCTGATCTGGGAAATCAGGCGCGAAAGAAGGTCTGAACTGATGCTCGACGGCTTCCGCAAATATGACCTGTTCCGCTGGAAACTTGGCACTGCCATGAATACCGCCACCAACCCTGATATTATCAGAGGCGCCAAAATTCCGGAGTTCCCCGCGGGTACTACGGAAAAAGCGGAAAGGGACGCCAATGGTTATATCATCGTTAAACCGGTGATTGAACGGGAGTTCAAAGACAAAAACTACCTCGAACCTATCCCGAGCGGCCAGATCGCCCTTTACCCGGACGGCAGGCTGACACAGAACCCGGGCTGGTAAGCCTCTCTATCGTGTGATCTGCATATGAGATAAATCGAAACAACAAAAAGCGAAGGCCCCCTGCCCACCATTGGTCAGGGGGCCTTTCGCTTTCTATACGCCCTCCCGGCCGCTGGTAAAAGTCTTTACACTTTTGCCCGAAAAATGTATACTTTGCGCGCATGAGAAATATGTTACTGGCCCTCTCCCTGCTGGGGGCCTCTTTTGCTTATGCACAACAACCTGCCAAAAAACCGCTGGACCATACCGTGTACGACAGCTGGCAGAGTATCGGCACTAAACTCATCAGCAACGATGGACAATGGGTGGTATACACCGTCACACCACAGGAAGGCGACGCGTCCCTGGTAATCTATGACCGCAAAACAGGCCAGTCCCGCACCATCGCACGCGGCGCCAGCCCCTTGATCACCAATGATTCCCGGTACGTGATATTCAGCATCAAACCGCTGTACAAAGACACCCGCGAGGCCCGCATCAAAAAGAAAAAACCGGCCGACATGCCGAAAGATTCCATGGGCATCGTGACCCTCGCTTCCGGCGACCTGCAGAAATTCCCCGGTATCAAATCCTTTAAAACACCCGCCAAAGGCAGCGGATGGCTGGCTTACCTGGCCGAAAAGCCAGCCGACAGCGCTAAAACAAAAGGAAAAGCCGTCCCGAAAGCAGCAGATACCGACCGCGCTGACGACGACAAAAGCGGCAGCGATAAAAACGAAAACGGCACCCTCGTGATCCGCCAACTGAAAGACGGCAGCCAGGATTCCGTGAAAAACGTGGCTGAATACGCATTCAGCAAACCCGGTAACAACCTCCTCATAGAAATCACCTCCGATAAAAAAGACTCCCTGTCCCGCTCCGGCGTACTGCTGTGGCATACCGCCACCCGCAAGGCCGATACCCTGAGCCGCGGCTACGGCGACTATAAACAGTTCGCCTTCGACGACAAAGGAGAACAGGCAGCCTATTTCGGCACCCGCGACAGCGCCAGATCACTGCAACAGTTCTACCAGCTGTTTTATTATAAACCAGGACAAGACAGCGCCATCACCGCGGCCGATAAAAACAGCAGCGGCATCCCCTCCCGCTGGACCATCAGCCCCAACAGCCTGATCTGGTTCAGCAAAGACGGACAACGCCTGTTCTTCGGCACCGCCCCCATCCTGCCGGCAAAAGACACCACCATCGTGGATTTTGAAGTGGCCAAGGTGGACATCTGGAACTACAAAGACGATTACCTGCAGCCCATGCAGCTCAAAAACGCCGACAAGGAACTGAAAAGAAGCTATGCCGCCGTCTATTATCCCGGCACCAAACGTATCCTCCAACTGGGCGACCAGGACCTCGAGAACGTGGTGGTCCCGGCAGAAGGCAACGGCCGCTACGCCCTCGGATACACCGACAAAGGCCACAGAATACAGCTGCAGTGGGTAGGACGTACCCTCAAAACAGGCTACCTCGTTAACCTGGAAGACGGTACCCGTAAGAAAATCAAAGAAAAACTGGACGGCTTCTATTCCATCTCCCCCAACGGTCAGTATATCGTGTGGTACGACCTGGTGGACAAACAATACTTCAGCTATCACAATGCCACCGGCACAGTCGTGAACATCAGCAAAGACATTCCGGCCAAACTGTTTGACGAAGAAGATGATCATCCGGACGTGCCGGAACCATACGGTTTTGCAGGATGGCTCAATAACGACCGCTACATATATATCTATGACCGCTACGATATCTGGCAGGTAGACCCTACCGGTAAAACAGCGCCTTCCATGATCACCTATGGCGTGGGCCGTCAGACCAAAACCCGCCTCCGCGCGCTGAAACTGGACGAAGAACAGAAATACTACACCCCCGGCGATGTTGTTGTCATGTCCGCATTCCAGGACAGCACTAAATATAACGGGTATTACAGCCTGCAGCTGCTGGCCAAAAATGATAAACAACGCAGGCCGCAACAGCTGGTGCTGGGGCCCAACAGCTACCTGGACCTGCTGAAGGCAAAAGACGCCAACGCCTATACGTACACGCGCGCCAACTATATCGAGTCGCCCAACGTGTACACCGGCGAATTGAACAAAGCGGTAAAAATCAGCAACACCAATCCGCAGCAACAGGAATACAACTGGGGCACGGCATCGCTGTATAAATGGAACACCTTTACCGGTAAACCGTCAGAAGGTATCCTCTACAAGCCGGAAGACTTCGACCCGAACAAAAAATATCCAGTTATCTTCTACTTCTACGAGAAACTGACCGACGGGCTGTATAACTACCAACCGCCGGCCCCTACGCCTTCGCGGCTGAACATCCCGTTCTTCGTTAGCCGCGGTTACCTCGTGTTTGCACCGGATATCACCTATGAGCACGGTTATCCTGGCAAGAGCGCGTACGACTATATTGTGAGCGCAGCGGAAAACCTCGCCCAACAACCGTGGGTAGACGGCAAGAACATGGGTATCCAGGGCCAGAGCTGGGGCGGTTACCAGGTAGCCTTCCTGATCACACAGACCAATATTTTCAAAGCCGCCTGGGCAGGAGCCCCGGTGGCCAATATGACCAGCGCCTACGGCGGTATCCGCTGGGAAAGCGGTATGAACCGCCAGTTCCAGTATGAACACTCCCAGAGCCGCATCGGCGCCACCCTGTGGGACAAACCGGAGCTGTATATCCAAAACTCCCCGCTGTTCAACCTGCCGAAGGTGAACACGCCCGTTGCCATTATGGCCAACGATGCCGACGGCGCCGTTCCCTGGTACCAGGGCATTGAAATGTTCACCGGCTTACGCCGGCTGGGCAAACCCGTATGGCTGCTGAACTATAACAACGAAGCCCATAACCTGGTACAACGCCAGAACCGCAAGGATATCCAGCGTCGCGAACAACAGTTCTTCGACCACTTCCTGAAAGGCGCTCCCGCGCCGCAATGGCTGGAATCCGGCGTGCCTGCTACGGAGAAAGGCATTAACTGGGGGTTTGGCACGCAAAGAGAATAAGTGAGCAAAGAGCGCAAAGAATTATAATGAGCGAGCTTAGAAACAAAGAGTCACAGAAACGAGCTTAGTCGATAAAGAATTACCGAAGCGAGCTTAGAAAGCAAAGGGCGGAGATCAAATTTGATCTCCGCCCTTTGCTTCTTTAATAATCTTATAAAAACTTGGCGCTCTTTGCTCACTTATTCTCTTTGCGTGACCCGTGAAAAAATTTTAAAATATTTAACAAAAATCATATATTTACAATAAATAATCGCCACTTTAGCGTATGGTGTGACTTGCAGCGATAGCGATATCCACTAACACCACATTTTTAGTACCTATGAACTTCCATATCTGTCATCCTGAAGATGCATTGCGTCCGTTTGTCAAGCAGTTTTATTACTGGGAAGATGATTCCCGCGGTCCTATTCAGTTACCGCAGCATTTATTTGCGCTGGGTGACCAGTACATGGTATTCATGCTGGAAGGAACGGCCATGATAACGCCGGCGGCCCATGCTGCGTTTACGGTTCCACGTCATGCCGTGACCGGGCATTTTACCTGCGCCTGCAGGTTGCATGTAACCGGTCCGGTGAGAATGGTGATCGTACAGTTGAACGCTTATGGATGTTATCGTTTGCTGGGCATCGACGGCCAGTCTTTCACCAACTACTACCGTAACCTGGACCTGCATGAAAATGCAGCCTGGGCGCAACTGGGGAGGCAGCTGCAGCAGGTGCGTGCGCCGCAGGAGATAACGGCGTTGCTGAACGGAACCCTGCAACAGGCATTACAGGCCGATGCGCCGTGCCTGAAACAGGCAGACGAGATGGCGGATTATATGTTGGCGCGGCAGGGCAATGTGAGCGTGGAAGAACTTGCACAGGCCTTCCAGCTGTCCCGTCCAACGCTGGAGCGGTTGTTTAACCGCGTTATCGGTATGCCGCCGCAGTTGTTTGCCCGCATGGTGCGTTTCCGCAACGCGCTGCAGCTGGCAGAAAGGGTACAATGGCAATTGCCGGCTACGGCCCATTACAACCTGGCGATGTTTATCCGGGACCATCTGCAGTTCAACGGCGAAATGCCTTCCTGGTACAATGCTCCGGGTACGATCGCGCATATGCCGGCACGGCCCCTGCAACAGGTAGCGGTGGCGAGTTAGAAAAAAATGTCTACATTTAGTGACGCTCAACGTTACTAACTATGACAACTGCAGTTTACCTTGTAAAAGACGGAGATTATACAGTTTCAACTGATAAAAACAGGCTGGACATCAGTGTTATACACGATTTCCTGGCCAAAGAGTCCTACTGGGCGCAAAATATTCCTGTCAGTGTTGTGGAAAAAGCACTGGCAGGTTCTTTATGTTTCGGGCTGTATCACCGCGACCGGCAGATAGGCTTTGCGCGGCTGATCACCGACCAGGCTTCCTTTGCATACCTGGCGGATGTTTTTGTGGTAAAAGAACATCGCGGCAAGGGCCTTTCCAAAATGCTGATGCACGCTATCCTGGACCACCCGGAGCTGCAAACCCTGCGGAGATGGCTGCTGGTAACACAGGATGCACACGAATTATACCGGCAGTTCGGCTTCACCGAAGTACCCAATCCGGAGAAATTTATGCAGCTTCATAACCCGAACATCTATACGAAGTAACTATTCCATCATTCTGTTCTCCCATCAACTGGTGCTATATGCAATATTCTGCGGCCCACTGGCGCGACCAACTAAAACTGCAACCACACGTGGAAGGCGGCGCCTTCCTGGAAACCTACCGTTCTGACTGGATGCTGGACATGAGCACCCTGCCGGCAGGCATGGGGGGCAACCGCAACGCGTCTACCTGTATCTATTTCCTGCTGGAAGAAGGGCAGTTTTCCGCATTTCACCGTATCGCCGCCGATGAAATCTGGCATTTCTATGACGGCCATACGCTCACCATTTATGAGATTGAACCCGGCGGACAACTTCAGGCGCATAAACTGGGGCGTGACATACCCAACGGGGAAAGCCTGCAGGTCATCATCCGTGCCGGCAACTGGTTTGCCTCCCGCGTGGAAGTGCCCGGCGGTTATGCCCTTACCGGTTGCACCGTGGCGCCCGGCTTCGATTTTGCCGATTTTGAGCTGGCAGACAAAGCCACTTTACAGGCTGCTTACCCGCAACACGCTGCGCTGATTGACAGCCTTACCCGGTAAACTAACGTTAACGCTTAAACGCATATGATACTCCCGGCTTTTTATTAATTTACGGCCGGACAGGCGTTGTATGTCCTGTTTTTCAAATCATCCTCATGAAAAAGATCCTCTATATTGCCGTCTTTCTGTTACTGGCCGTTCTGCTTTTCTGGCTGGGCAAACGTTTTGGTTCCACGAATGTCAGCGAGCAGGTGATCTCCAACAGCACGATCGTAAAAGAGATCGCTGAACTGGCCAGCCTGGACGTACAGGGCATCTCCAGCATTAAGCGGAGCAATATCGAAGATAACGGCGGATGGAGTGATAATCTGAAGAAAGCCTTCCTGGAAAACACCGTCTGGGTCTCTATCCCCTATCAGGCCAAATACGGGGTGGATATCGACAGCACCCGGTTTAAAGTGGAAGTGAGCAGCAAAAAGATCATTATCCGCCTGCCGGAACCCAAACTGCTGAGCTACGAACTGAAAGTGGATAAAATGGAAACCGCCAACCGCAAGGGATGGTTCCTGTTCCAGGACGATGAAACCTATACCGCTGTACAGAAGAAACTATACCAGACCTCCCGTGATCAGCTGCAAAACAACCAGATATACATCCAGCAATCCAAAGACAAGATCCGGAAGGTGATGGAACAGTATTACGCCCCTTTTCTGAAGGACCATACCCTTGAAGTACAGTTCGGCAGCGCAGGCACCGCCACCCCGCCGTTGGACTGATCAGGCGGCATTGAGGGCGATATACCTTACCAGGCTGCGTTTAGCCACCGGCAGCAGCGTCTCGTTGACCGGCAGTACCAGGGAAGTTTCCACACAGTATACGGCCGGATTCGGTAACTGATCGTTTTTCCGGATCAGGATGGTTTTGATATGTTCGCAGGTATGTACCAGGTCTTTCCTGTAAGCCTCCAGGTACTCGGTGCGGATACCGCGGTATTGCTCGTCATGCCGTTCAAAAATAGTCAGGTGATAGCTGTACACCAGCGTATCACTGTACCGTCCGTCGCATAACAGCAGGTATCCGGAAGTGTTTTCCAGCGGCACCAGTCCCACCGGCGAAATCCGCAGTTTATCCTGTACAAACTCATAGATCTCCGTACCATCGCGGATCGTATCGTTCATCGCCGAAAGGGCGTAAGCGATAATCTCCTCCAGTTCCTGCATCATTTCATCGTCTGCGCTTACTTTTTCGTAAAGCAGCAACAGTTTCTCCAGGTCGATGCCGGTCAGGCGTTTGGGAAACTGCTGCTCCATCAGCTGCTTGTTTTCCCGGAAAGCCCGGAGGTTGTTAAAATGAAAGATGATGTCGGCCAGCTGGGGATACAGCTTGTTTTGATTAAAGGCGCGGTGAATCTCCTGCAGGTAGGACAACAAGGTGTATTTTTTCAGTTCAAAATCTATATACCCGTCTGCAAACCAGGTTTCGCTCAGCTTTCCCATACAAAAAATGAATTTAATGGTCTACCTTAATTTACGAAAAAAAGAGGACAAAAGGCGGGCCGGAACCACGCGTTTGAAGTCTCCGGTTAGGCCTTGTTTTGAGGGTAACGGGCTGCGGAAATGCTCCTGTTTGCCGGAATGAGAAGCGTATAAAACGGACGATACCGGAACATATCGTACGCCCGTCAGCCGGATGGACCTGTAAATGACAGCATGGAAGCGCCGTTTACGGCCCTTATCATATGAAAAATAAAAACAATAACTAACATAATAAAGCCGTAAAACAGAAACTATTTCAACGGAATAAAAAACGCGGCAGAACGTTGACTGTAAAGGATCTTCCTATGATTGCCCGTGTACCCGGCGACGCTTGCCGGAAATATTTTTTAACCATCACTACTTTATTAATGTTTATTTCATAACTTCAGTATATTATTTTTCATTTTTTTAATTTCAGTTATCATGAACATTTACGTAGCCAACCTGCATTATAGGTTGACCGATGAGGATCTGCATCAGATCTTCAGCGATTATGGAGAGGTTACCTCCGCTAAGGTTATCAAAGACCATGAAACAGGCCGCTCCCGTGGTTTCGGTTTTGTGGAAATGCCTAATCAGGAAGAAGGAGCCAAGGCTATGGATAGTTTAAACGGCAGCGAGATAGAAGGCAAGCAATTAATGGTAAACGAAGCAAGACCTAAACAGCCGAATAATAATTTCAAAGGAGGTGGTAATCGTGGTGGCGGAGGAGGATATGGCTCCCGTGACCGTCGTTACTAAACCCTTATTCGGGCACAAAGGAATTGAAGAGGCGCTTTAACAGCGCCTCTTTTTTATTTAGGGATTTTTTGATTTACGGATTTTTTGATTTCGGGATTTCCTGATTTCGGGAGATGATTGACCAGGAGATAATTGCCGCAAACGGGAAGGCCGGTGCGATAGTGTCGCACCGGCCTTCCCGTTTATATCCGATCTGTGATCCTCGAAATCAAAAAATCCGTAAATCACAAAATCCCTAAATAACTATGGTCCCCGAAATCAAAAAATCCGTAAATCAAAAAATTTCAAAATGATTATACCGTCCTTTTCGGGTCGAAATTTTCCAGCTCCTGTGCTACGGCAGTCAGGAAAGTAGCGCCGAGGGAGCCGTCCACGATGCGGTGATCGTAGGACATGGAGAGGTACATCATGTGGCGGATGGCGATGGAATCACCCAGTTCGGTTTCTATCACCACGGGGCGTTTTTTGATGGCGCCTACCGCGAGGATGGCTACCTGCGGCTGGTTGATGATGGGCGTTCCCATCAGGCTGCCGAAAGTGCCGACGTTGGTGAGGGTAAAGGTACCTGCCTGTGTGTCTTCCGGTTTCAGTTTATTCTGACGGGCAGCGTTTGCCAGGCCGTTTACCTGTTTGCTGAGGCCGGTCAGGTTGAGCATATCCGCATTTTTGATCACGGGCACGATCAGGTTGCCGGAAGGCAGGGCGGTGGCCATGCCGATATTGATATCTTTTTTGATAATAATTTTATCTCCGTCGAGCGAGCAGTTGATCAGCGGGAAACGTTTGATACATTTCACAATAGCTTCGATGAACAGCGGCGTAAAGGTGAGTTTTTCGCCTTCTCTTTTTTCGAATTCGCCTTTCATGCGGTCGCGCCATTTGACCATGTTGGTCACATCGGCTTCTGCGAAGCTGGTCACGTGCGGGCTGGTCTGTTTGCTCATCACCATGTGGTTGGCGATCAGTTTGCGCATGCGGTCCATTTCCACAATTTCCACGTTGCCGTTATAGGTAGGGGAAGCAACGGTGGTGACTGCCGGCGTGCTGCGTACGGCAGCAGCGGCTGCGGCGGGAGCGGTGGTTTCCGCAACGGGTGTTACGTCGGGCACTACCTTTCCTTCTTTACGATCGGCTACATACTGGAGGATGTCTTTCTTGGTAACGCGGCCGTCGCTGCCGGAACCGGGAATTCTTTCCAGGTCGGCGAAGCTGATGCCTTCCTGTTGAGCGATGGTGAGCACGAGCGGGGAATAGAATCTGGCGCCACCGGCAGCAGGAGCGGCGGGGGCGGCTGCAGCAGGGGCAGCGGAAGGTACGGGGGCAGCGGTAAATCTGGGCTCTGAAGCCACTACCGGCGTTTCTGGTACAGGTGCAGGAGCGGCCGCTGCATCGGCATTGGTATTGATACGGGCAATCACAGTGCCTACCGGTACTACATCGTTTTCCTTGAAGAGTACTTCGGAGATGATCCCTTCTGCGATAGAGGGGACTTCACTGTCCACTTTGTCCGTAGCAATTTCCAACACGGTTTCATCCACTTTTACGTGATCGCCCGCCTTTTTATGCCAGCGCAAAATGGTGGCTTCCATGATGCTTTCTCCCATTTTTGGCATTACCAATTCTACAATGGCCATAAGATTGTTTTTAGCTTTAAGTGTGGACAAAAATAAGGGAATTGTGTCAATTCAGTCAGCCGGCGCTGCGGCTTATTCCAAAATGAGCTTGCGCAGCTCATTCATGGCGTAAACCGCGGTCATCTGGGTATTCCGTTCCCGGTCGTACCGCAGGTGATATTTGATGGTCGTCATTTTCTCCCGGTTGCCTACGGCCACCCATACGGTGCCGACCGGCTTTTCCGGTGTGCCGCCATCGGGGCCCATAATACCGGATACGGCGATGGCATAATCCGTTTCCAGCAGCTGCAACGCGCCGGCCAGCATTTCCTTTACTGTTTCCTCACTCACCGCGCCATGGGCCTGCAGCGTCTCCGCCTTTACGCCCAACAGCTTCATTTTCATCTCATTGGCATAGGTAATGGCGCTGCCTTTATAATAAGCGGAGCTACCCGGCACCGCCGTGATCCAGGTGGCTATCTGTCCGCCGGTACAGCTTTCCGCGGTGCCGACCGTCTTTCCTCTTTCTTTCAGCAGTTGCCCCAGCACCTCCCCGATTGAAATATCCTGGTCGGTGACGGTGATATCCGGCAATAGGGCCGCCAGTTCATGGAAATACACCGTCAGTTCGGCCGCAGTGGTGACCTTGTCTATCCCGAAGGCGGTGAGCCGCAGCTTCAGCAGGCTGTAGCTGGGCAGGTAGGCCAGTTTGATATGCGGGGGCAGTTTGGCTTCAAAAGCGGCGATCCGTTCCGCTACAAAAGACTCGCCCATACCGGAGGTGATCAGCGTGCGGTGCACGACGGCGGGCGTATTAAAATGCGCCGCCAGCTGCGGCAGCACATAACTTTCCATAATGCCTTTCATTTCATGCGGCACGCCCGGCATAGACACGTAGATCTTGCCGTCTTTTTCGAACCACATGCCCGGCGCGGTGCCTCTTTCGTTGGCGATCACCGTACAGGACGCCGGCACCATGGCCTGCGCCACGTTGCGCTCCAGTATCGGCAGGCCGCGGCTTTCGAAGATATGCAGCACCCGCTGCAGGGTGGCTTCATCCTGCACCAGCGTTGTCTGGAAATATTCACAGAGGGTGGGCTTGGTGATATCATCGGCCGTAGGCCCCAGTCCACCGGTAATCAGCACAATATCCGCCATTCCGGCTTCTTCGGCGAGGGTGGCCAGAATATCTTCCTTTACATCGCCAATGGCTACACGCCGATGCACCCAGATACCTAACGCATTGAGTTCCTGCGCCATCCAGGCGGAATTGGTATCAATCGTTTGTCCTATCAGCAGCTCATCACCGATGGTAATGATGCTGGCGGTTATTTTACCCATAAAAAATTACGAATGACGAATTACGAATTACGAATTGGAGGCCGTTTATGGCTATAATTCCGAATTAAAGATCAAGGAAGAACCCTCAATTCGTAATTCGTAATTCGTAATTTCTAATGAAAAAATGGTTCCAGCCGTTCTTTCAGCGCTTCCGGCAGGCCTGCTTTCTGTTTGGTTTTCACGTCGATGAACACCAGTGTGGTCACGCCTACGTTCAGCAACTCTCCTTTTTCGTTATATAATTCACTATGAAACTGTATCCGTGAACTTTTGGGCAGCTCTTTTAATATAGTCTTTACCGTTATCAGGTCGTCGTAATAGGCCGGACGCAGGTATTTTACATTCAGTTCCGCTACCGGCATGATCACCCCCTGTTCTTCGAGCTCGCGGTAGCTGAACCCCAGTTCCCGGATGGCTTCCGCCCTGCCCACTTCATAATACAGGCCGTAATTGCCGTAATACAGGTATCCCATCTGGTCCGTTTCCCCGTATCTTACCCGGATTGTTGTTATGCTGCTAAACATGATATATTAATTTAGGGATTTTTTGATTTTCGATTTAGGGATTTTGGAGACTAAGCACCCCCGCCAGCCTCCCTTCAAATCAAAAAATTGTAAATCAAAAAATCGTAAATGTTTGATTATTTGCCCAGTGCGCCGTCGACAGAGAACTTGCCCGGGCCGGTAAACAGCACTACCAGGAAAGCCGTCAGGTACATCAGCGGCAGCTCGATCTTATCAAAATTAAAAGCCAGCAGGTCCGCCTTGTGCACCATTCCAAGGATCACGGACATGCAGATCACGAGCGGCACGGCGGCCAGCCTGGTCAGCAGGCCGAGCATGAGAAAAACGGAACAGAAAACTTCTGCAAAAACGGTCATCCCCAATGAAAATTTGTGCCCTACCCCCAAAGGATCGGGGAAAGTATTCATTTTGGCAGCAAAATTGATCAGTTTGGGCCATCCGTGCAATAACAACAGGCCGCCGAACATCAGTCGCAATATCAGCATAGAGAAGCTCACGGCACCGCCGGTATAGCCGGTTGAGAATAGTTTTCTCATAACAGGTAAGGTTTTTGCGCTATAAAAATATTTGCCGCAATATAGCGCAATAGCCTTTTCCGGACCGCCGGAGTTATCCACATTGTTGGAAAACCGATCAGAAAAGAAAGGATATTACTTTTATATTTGCCTGGTTTGTGTCCCTGATACTGTTCCGTATAATACCTGGCGGGAAAATATTTCCGGCAGGGATTCGTTTTAAACGCATAATTCAAGATATAACAGCAAAAGCATGCAGTTCATAAGAAAAGTTTATATTCCAGGACATCTGTACTTATCCATGCTGACTTTCGCCGGCGCAGGTATCGCAGGGATGCCCGCTGCCCACGCGCAGCAAACGCGTATCTACACCGAGCCGGAAAAAGTGTTCAAAGATGCACAACAGTACTTCCAGCAGGAAAAGTACAGCGTATCCATGCAGCTTTTCAAGCAAACAATCGACAACATCGATTATTTCCATGAAACCAACCGCGACCTGGTAAAGTCCGACGCCTACTATTATTACACCGTATGCGCGCTTAAACTGGGACAGGAGAACGCAGAGAAAACAGCGCTGGAATACCTTAAAATATTCAATAACAACGCCCGCGAACAACTGGTCAGCTATCAGCTGGGCAAATATTATTTCCACCAGAACAGGTTCAAAGATGCGATCCCGCTGTATGAAAAAGCCAGCATCGACAACCTCTCCAACGAGGAAATAGCGGAAGCGAAATTTGAACTGGCCTACTGTTACTTCAATGTCAAGGACTTCCAGAAAGCACAGCCCCTGTTTGCCAGCATCCGGGAAGTACAGGGCAAATACTACGTGCCGGCCAACTATTACCACGGCTTCATCTCCTACTACAACCACCAGTACGGCGATGCGCTCAGCAGCTTCCAGAAAGTAGTGGAAGATCCCAAGTACAAAAACATCGTACCTTACTACATCGCGGAAATCTATTACTTCCAGGGCAAACACGACCAGCTCATCTCCTACACGGAGCCCCTGCTCCGGCAAGGCGGGCAGTACTATGAAGCAGAAATGAAACAACTGCTCGGTAAAGCCTACTTTGAACGTAAAGACTATAAAAAAGCCCTGCCCCTGTTGCAGGAATTCCAGGATAACGCCGACGAAGTACGCAATGAAGACATCTACCAGCTGTCCTACTCCTACTATCAGACCGGCAATCTCAACAAAGCCATCACCGGCTTCAAACAACTCAGCAGCGCTAAAGACTCCCTGGGACAGAATTCCATGTACCTGCTGGGAGACTGCTATCTGCGCACCGGCCAGAAAGCCAACGCCCGCAACGCCTTTGCCTTCTGCGCCAACAACAGCTCCAACCCACAGCAACAGGAAATTTCCCGTTTCAACTACGGCAAACTCTCCTATGAACTGGGCTACCAGGACGCTGCACTCAACGAGCTGACACAGTTCGTTAAAAATTACCCGCAGTCGCCCTACAACAAAGAAGCCCGCGAAGTGCTCGTGAGCCTCTTTATGAACACCAACAACTACCGCGACGGTCTGGCTACCATCGAACAGATCCCCGATAAAAACCCGACCGTACTCAAAGCCTATCAGAAGATCGCCTATGGCAGGGCCACCGAGCTGATCAACGACCAGCAACTGGCAGAAGCCGACCGCCTGCTCGATATCGCCATCAACAACCCTTACGACGCCCAAACCAAACAGCTGGCCCAGTTCTGGAAAGCGGAAATAGCCCTGCGCCAGAATAAAACAGACAAAGCGATCACTAACCTGAACGCCTATCTGGGCGGCACGCCGCCGGTATCCGGCGAGGCCAACCCGCAGACCGCCAGCTACAACCTCGGCTACAGCCTGCTCAAACAGGACAAATACGCCGAAGCGCTGCCGCACTTCGAAACAGCGCAACGAGCCAGCGGTCCCAATGCCACCAGGATTGCCACCGACGCCGCCCTGCGCGCCGCCGACTGTTACTATATGCTGCGCCAGTTCCCGAAAGCGCTCTCGCTGTACGACCGCATCATCAGCAACAACGAGCCGGGCGCCGATTATGCCATTTACCAGAAAGCCATTATCCTCGGCCTTCAGGGCAAACAGGCAGATAAACTGGCCCTGCTGAAACAACTGGGCAACAAGTTCCCGTCTTCCGATTTCAGCAACCAGACTGACATGGAAATCGCCAACACGTACCTCTCCCAGGAGAAATACAACGAAGCGATCCCCTACCTGGAAAACGTACTGCAGAAACAACCCAATGGCGTCAACGCTCCGCGCGCGCTGCTGAAACTGGGCCTCTGCTACTACAACAAAGACAACGAAAGCAAAGCCCTCGCTTACTATCGCCAGGTGGTGGAAAAGTTCCCCGGTTCGCCTGAAAGCAATGAAGCGCTGCAAAGCATTAAATCTATCTATGTTAGCCAGGGTAAAACAGACGACTACCTTGCTTTCCTGAAAGCCAGCGGCCGTACCGTGACTGCCACCGCCGAAGATTCACTCGCCTATGCCGCCGCAGAAGCCCGTTTCACGAACAACGACTGCTCCGGCGCCATCACCGCTTTCAACAGTTATATCCAGAAATATCCCAACGGCCAGTTTATTCTGCCCGCTCATTTCTATAAAGCAGAGTGCTCGTACAACAACAAAGATTACGCAGGCGCACTGCCGGCTTATGAATTTGTGTTGTCCCGCAACAACAGCCTGTACGCCGAGCGTTCAGCCCTGCAGGCGGCCAACATCAACTTCTTTCAGAACAAGAGTTATGATAAGGCGCGCACCTACTACCTGCAGCTGCAGGACCTGGCCACCAGCAAGGAAAACAGCCTGGCAGCCACCCGCGGCCTGCTGCGCAGCAACTACCAGCTGAAACACTGGGACGAAGTAGGCAACTACGCTGAAATGCTGCTATCTACCGCCAATATCAGCACCGATGACCAGATCATCGCCCACTTCTACCTGGGCAAAGCGCAGAAAGAAGCAAAACAATACGCCAACGCACTGGCTGAATTTAAAACCGTGGCCAGCCTCACCAAATCCGAAACCGGTGCGGAAGCCCGCTACGATATGGCTGATTGTTATCTGCAACAGAACGATCTGGCTGCCGCCGAAAAAGCCGGCTTCGACGTGATCAAAAACACGCCTTCCTACGATGTGTGGGTGGCCAAATCATATATCCTGCTGGGTGACGTGTATTTCCGTCAGCAGGACTACTTCAACGCCAAAGCCACTTTCCAGAGCATCGCTGAGAACTGCCCCATTCCGGAGCTGAAAGCCGAAGCAAAGGAGAAATTCGCCAAAGCGGAAGCAGCAGAAAAAGCAGCCGGAAAAAAACCTAAGAAACCGTAGCCATTTGGAAATTTTCAAATTTTCAAATTTTCAAATTTTAAGATTACGACAGCATGAATATTCTCAACATACATCGCAAACGCGCTTTTACCATAGCAGGCATGTGCCTCGCAGGCATCCTTCATCAGCAGCAGGCATGGGCACAGGAGCCGCTGAAACAGGAAACGATCGATATCATTTCCACCAATCAGCCTAAGCTCCGCGACGCCTATAAACTGAACCTGACCGCCTCCCTGCCGGGAGTGGATACCAGCAGGCCCCAGTTAAAATACCAGGTGCCGGCCCTGAACCTGAACTTCATGTACCAGGCCGCCCCGCTGAAACCGCTGGCATTGGGCAAAGACTCCCTCTCGCTGTTGCAGAACAATTTTATTAAGCTCGGTTACGGTAACTATAAAACACCGTATGTGCAGGCCGGCTTCGGCAGCGGCCGCAAAGACCTCTACAACTACGGCCTGTTTGTCAACTACACCAGCTCGCAGGGCAAAGAGATATCCGACCAGAACTACAGCAACCTCAATGCGCTGGCTTCCGGCTCGTACCTGCTGCCCGGCCTCCAGCTGGACGCAAGCCTGGGTTATGACCGCAACACCATTCACTACTACGGTTACAACCACGACAGCATCAAATACGACAAGAAAGATATTGCACAGACTTTCAACACCGTGACCGCGCAGGTGGGACTTAAAAACCGCCCGCAAAACGACTGGGCGTTTCAATTCCAGCCAACCGTGAAGTTCATTGCCTTCAACGACTCGTATAAACGCACGGAAAATACGTTCATCGCCAGGGTACCCGTGCGCAAGCAGGTGTTTGAAGACATCTACATCAAAGCCGAAGGCGTTTTTGATCTGTCTACCTACAAACAGGACAACGGCCGCAACATCAACAACAACGTGGTGGCCATCCATCCGGCAGTAGACATCATCAAACCGGGCTTTGTGCTGCATGCCGGCGTAAACCCCACCTGGACCAACGATAAGTTTTACCTGCTGCCCGACATCGTGAACGAGTCGCACCTGGTACGCAAAAAACTGATCCTGAGCAGCGGCTGGATTTCCTATTTCGATAAAAACTCCTACCGCAACCTCGCCAACAAAAACCCGTTCCTCAACGGCCTGGTGGAAGGTATCCTCAACACCCGCGTAGAGGAAAAATATACCGGCATCAAAGGCACGCTGGGCGGCCACTTCAACTATAACACCAAGTTTGCGTCTGTTACCTGGTACAACATGCCCCTGTTCGTTAACCAGGCCACGGACATGAAATACTTCACTACCCGCAACGAAGAGCAGTTACGCGCATTCCAGCTGCATGCCGAAGTAGGATATATTGAAGAAGAGAAATTCCAGGCAAGGGTGACTTTCGACTGGTACAATTACAACAAACAGGAAACGGAAGTGAAACCGTGGCACCTGCCTCCTTTCCAGGGCGACCTGTTCGTACAGTATACGCTGGCGAAGAAGCTGCACCTGAACGCCAACCTGTTCGCCCTCAGCGGCAGTTATTATCAGCTGCCCAACAAGGACTTCGGTAAAACAAGCAGTGCATGGGACATGAACGCCGGCGCTTCTTATGATATCGGCAAAAACTTCAATGTGTGGCTGAACACCAATAATATTTTCAACTCCCACTATCAGCGCTGGTACCTGTATCCTACCTATGGTTTCAACATCGTAGGCGGAATTATGGTGAAGTTCTGATTTTGAGTTAATTTAGTTGCTCGCAAAGACACGAAGCAGCAAAGAGCAAAGAATGATATTTGCTGCTTTGCTGCTTTGTGATTTCATAGGAACATTAACCACAAACACCTCTCCATGTTAATACTACAGCAATATATCCAGGAAGTATTGTTCAGGCAGCGGATTTGCGTTGTACCCCAGATCGGTACGTTCTCCATCCAGCATTTCCCGGCGCGGTATAACGCCGGCGCACAAACGTTGCTGCCTCCGCGCGACCAGGTGGTTTTCACCCAATCGTGGCAGGATGACGGCTCCTGCGTGGAATGGATAGCCCTGAAGGAAAACCTGGTGCCTGCTGTGGCCCAGCGGAAGCTGGAGAAATACATTGAAGAGTTTAAGGAGGCCCTGCAACCGGGGCAGGCGCTGGAGCTGCCAGGTATTGGCAAATTACAGGGCGATTTTGCCGGCAACCTGCATTTCCACGCAGAAGAGCTGCCGGTAGACCCTGCCGACCTGCCGATTACCCCCATACAGCGGCAGGAGCCTGCCACCCCCTCTACCCCGCCGCCGGCCACAGCGCCTATGGCCGCTACGAGGGAAGAGCCGCCTGTACCGCCGGTTTCGGTCCCCGTAGAGCCGGTTATGACAGAAGAGGAAGAAAATACGCTGGAAGCAGTAACGGAAGGCAGTATTTTCAAATGGTGGTGGGCCGTGGCTGGTGCATTAATCCTGCTGGGCGGCCTGGCCGTCTGGTGGTATGTTGGTCGCCAGGGGGGTAATAACACGCCCGACAGCGCCCCTGCCGCGCCCGTAGCAGCAGACACAACGCAGCAGGCCATGCCCGACAGCAGCCTGGCCGCAACGCCCGCTGCGCCGGATTCCATTTCTTATTTTATTGTGCTGGAAGAATTCCCGGACAGCCTTACGGCCGCGAAGAAGACGGCAAAACGCCAGGCCTGGGAACAGCCTGTGGTGATGATTCACCGGGGCAATCGCTATAAGGTAGCCGTACCGGTAACCTCGTTACCAATAGATACCACGAGTGAATTACAGGCTAAAAGAAGTAAATACGGTATCAATAAAGCTTACCTGGAGTATTGATGCTTATCTGATTTCAGCGGCCACGATATCCAGTCCTTCCGCGAAAGAATGCGGCTGATACCCCAGTTCGCGGACTGCCTTGTCTATGACCAGGCCGGTTTTGGCCGGACGGGCGGCAGGCTGGGAAAGGCTTCTGGAGCTGATCTTTTCGATCAGGCTGGTATCCAGCTGGAAGTATTCCGCTGTTTTAAGGGCCATATCATAGGGTGTCAGCACTTCACTGCCGGAGATATTGAACATGCCGGTAGCTTTCTTTTCCGCCAGTAACAGGCATCCTGTCGCCAGGTCCTGGCACAGGGTAGGCGTACGCCACTGGTCGTCTACCACTTTTATCTTTTTACCCTGCTGGAGATTATTTTTCACCCATGTGATCATATTGCTGCGATGCGGATCGTTGGAAACGCCGTATACCAGCACGGTACGCACGATGGCCCATGACAGCTTGCTGTTACGCACCAGCCGTTCTGCCGCCACTTTGCTGGTACCATAATAATTGATGGGATTGACCGGCGCTTCTTCGTCATAAGGGCCGTTAAGGCCATCAAATACAAAGTCGGTCGAGAGGAAAATAAAGGAGGCGTTTATTTTTTCAGCCGCGTTCACGAGGTAGCGCGTGGCGCCGACGTTCGTATCCCAGCAGGCGTCTTTGTTTTTCTCGCAATCGTCCACCTGGGACATGGCCCCGCTGTGGATGATCAGGTCGGGTTGATGTTTTTGTACCAGCTGCTGTACGCTGCCGGCATCCCGCAGGTTTACCGCTTCATAAATGTAATGGTCACGTTGAGGAGAACGGTTAGCACCTCTGCCGGTGGCTATTACATCGTATGTCTTGTTTTGAACGAATACCGGAATCAGGTGTTGACCCAGCAGTCCATTGCTACCTGTAATTAATACCTTCATAATGCCATATTAGTACGCTGTCTTTAAAGATAAGAAAACAATTACGAATTACGAATTACGAATTACGAATTGAGGGCTGTTTATTAAGCGGTCACTTATTAACCTTTCCGTGAGCGGGTCTTCAATTCGTAATTCGTAATTCGTAATTGTTTTACATCCCCAGGTTATACATGGTGAAAGACCATATGTCCGTCGCCTCGTCGATCAGTTTGGACGTGGGTTTTCCTGCGCCATGTCCCGCCTGCGTTTCGATGCGGATCAGCACCGGGTTGGGACCGGCGTTGCAGGCCTGCAGGGTGGCGGCAAACTTAAAGGAGTGGGCCGGCACTACACGGTCGTCATGATCAGCTGTAGTTACCATGGTGGCCGGGTAAGAGACGCCCGGTTTCAGGTTGTGCAGCGGAGAGTATTTCAGCAGGTATTTAAAATCCTCCGCGTTGTCGCTGCTGCCATATTCCACCGCCCAGGCCCAGCCGATGGTGAATTTCTGGAAGCGCAGCATGTCCATTACGCCTACCGCCGGCAGCGCTACTTTGAAGAGGTCGGGGCGTTGCGTCATGCAGGCGCCTACCAGCAGGCCGCCGTTGGAACCGCCGCGGATCGCTATTTTGGAAGGATTGGTATACTTTGTTTTCACCAGGTATTCAGCGGCGCCGATGAAGTCGTCGAACACATTTTGTTTCTTTTCCTTCATACCGGCTTTGTGCCATGCTTCGCCGTATTCGCTGCCACCGCGCAGTGCTACCACTGCATAGGTGCCGCCCTGTTCCATGAAGTACAGGTTAGACACGCTGAAACCGGGTGTCTGTGCGATGTTGAAACCACCGTAGCCGTAGATCAGCACGGGGTTGTTGCCGTTGTTCTTCATGCCTTTTTTGGAAGACAGGAACATCGGCACTTTGGTGCCGTCTTTACTGGTGAAGAAAACCTGTCTGGTTTCATATTCGTCGGGATTGAATTTCACCGCCGCTTTGTTGAACAGGGAAGTTTTACCGGATTTGATATCATAGCGGTAGATGGTGGGCGGCGCTACAAAAGAGGTGTAGGTGTAGAACAGCTCCTGGTCTTCCTTTTTACCGTCGAAGCCACCGGCGGTACCGATGCCGGGCAGTTTAACCTCGTGTTCCAGGCGGCCGGTATAATCATATTGGTATACACGGGTAGAAGCGTCTTTCAGGTAAGAGAGGAACAGTTTACCGCCGGCATTGCCTACGTTCTGCAGCACCTCTTTTTTCTCCGGCACGACCACTTTCCAGTTGGCTTCCGCGGGGTTGGCCGGATCTACCAGGACTATCTTATAATTAGGCGCCTGATGATTGGTGAGCACCAGCAGCTTCCCGCCGTCGTTGTCAATAACAGACGGTTCGTGAGAGAAACCTTTCACCAGCAGGGAGAAATCCTTCTGTTCCGGGTTTTGCATATCGCGGAACCACACTTCTCTGCCGGAGGTACCTTCCGTGGTGGAGAGGATGAGGAAACGTTCATCTTCCGTTACGCTCACGGTAGCGTTGCGGAGCGGATGGTCCTTATCCACATAGATCAGTTCATCCTGTTCCTGGGGCTGACCGATTTTATGAAAATATACTTTCTGGAATTCGTTCTTTTTGGACAGTTTGCTTTGTTCGTCCGGTTTGTCGTACCGGCTATAGTAGAAACCGTCGCCTCTCCAGCTGATACCGCTGAATTTGATCCACTCCAGTTTATCGGAGAGCAGCTGGCGGGTAGCTACGTCCATCACATAACCTTCCTGCCAGTCGGACCCTGCTTTAGCGATGAGGTAGGCCGCGTATTTGCCGTCTTTGGAGAAAGAGAGGGTGCCCAGGGCGGTGGTGCCGGCGGCTGACAGTTTGTTAGGATCTATAAATACTTCCGGGGTACCGTCGGGCGTGGCGCTGCGGTACAGTACGGATTGGTTCTGGAGGCCGTCGTTTTTAAAGAAGTAATAATAGTTGCCGTGTTTGACAGGGGCGCCTGTTTTAGGGTAGTTCCAGAGCTCTTCCAGTCTTTTTTTAACGGAAGACCGGAAAGGGATGGTAGCGAGGTAGTCCCGGGTGACCTTGTTTTCGGCGTCTACCCAGGCTTTTGTTTCGGCGCTGTGGTCGTCTTCGAGCCAGCGATAGGGATCAGGGACAGGAGTTCCGTGGTAATTATCTACAGTGTCTGTTTTTTTGGCAACCGGATATTGCCAGCTTTTTTGTTGTGCCATACCTTCCAAAGTCATTAAGCTCATGCCTAATATCAACCAACTCTTATTAGTCTTTTTCAACATGCCTATATTTTTTAAAAAAATTAGCTACTTTGTTTGATTAAAATTAAATATTTAGGTTAATTCATAAGATAACTGTTAGAAAACAATTGCAAAATGTTATTTTTGTGCGCCTTTAAGATATTTTTTTAGCAATTTATATGAAAAAATTGAACAACATTGCAGTCCTTACCTCCGGCGGAGACGCCCCGGGCATGAACGCAGCCGTTCGTGCGGTGGTAAGAACGGGCATTTATCATCAGCTGAATGTGTTCGGCGTTATGTATGGATATAGGGGAATTTTGAAGAATGAGATTTTCCCGATGGAGTCCAAATCAGTTGCCAACATCATTCAACGCGGAGGCACCATCTTAAAGACCGCCCGGTGCAAAGAGTTCTATGAATATGAAGGGCGAAAAAAAGCTTACGAGAATCTGAAGAAGCACAACATTGACGGGCTGGTAGTGATCGGAGGAGACGGATCGTTCAATGGGGCGCAGAAATTCAGCCAGGAATTTGACATTCCGTGTATAGGCTTGCCTGGTACTATTGACAAGGACATTGCGGGAACTGACTTCACCATTGGCTTTGACACAGCGGTTAACACTGCGATCGAGGCCATCGACAAAATCAGGGACACTGCAGACGCGCATGACCGGCTGTTTGTGATCGAGGTAATGGGCCGTGACGCCGGTTACATCGCATTGCACAGCGGTATCGCCACTGGTGCCGAGCATATTATGATGCCGGAACGCAAAACCGAATTACACGACATTATCGAAGAATTGCAGGCCAACGAGCGCCGCAAAAAACTGGTTAATCTGATCGTGGTAGCCGAAGGGGATGAAACCGGAGGCGCCAATGAAGTAGCACGCCGTATTAAAGAAAGTTGTCCGCAACTGGATACCAGAGTATGTATCCTCGGACATATCCAAAGGGGAGGTTCTCCCACCTGTACCGACCGTATCCTGGCCAGCCGTATGGGCTACGCCGCTGTAGACGCCCTCCTCGAAGGTATTCACAATGTGATGATCGGGATCGTAAACGACAAGATCCATTATACCCCCCTGGATAAAGCCGTTAAAGCAAAACAGGAAATTGACCCCGAATGGTTTAAGATTGTTAAAATTCTTGCGAGTTAAAAAATAAGACTTATGAGTACAAAGGATCTATCGAAATACTATCACAAGCAGATGGACAACGCTGCCGGCAGAGCACACTCTTCCCGCAAAACGAAAATCGTGGCCACTGTTGGCCCGGCCTGTGATACCTATGAACAGCTGCTGGCACTGGTGAAAGCGGGCGTGAACGTATTCCGCCTCAATTTCTCCCACGGCTCGCATGAAGATAAACTGCGGATCATCGAATACATCCGCCAGATCAACAAAACCGAACCTTACAACGTAGCCATGCTCGGAGACCTCCAGGGACCGAAACTCCGCGTAGGTGAAATTGAAAATAACGCCCTGCCGCTGAAGAAAGGCGATATCCTCACCTTTGTGAACGAAAAAGTGGTGGGCAACATGGAGAAAATCTATGTTTCTTATCCCGACCTGTATAAAGATCTTCGCATTGGCCAGAAAATCCTGCTGGACGACGGTAAAATTGAAACCATCGTAAAAGAGCTGCTGCCTGCTACCGGAGAAATCAAAGCAGAAGTAAGCCTGCCCGGTGTACTGTCTTCCAAAAAAGGTTTTAACCTGCCTGACACCAAGGTGTCACTGCCTGCGCTGACAGAAAAGGACATCGTGGACCTGGAATTCATTATTGACCAGGAACTGGACTGGGTGGCCCTGTCATTCGTACGCAGCGTAAAAGACCTGGCTGACCTGCGCAAGCGCCTGGAAGCAAGGAACTCCAAGATCAAAGTGATCTCCAAGATCGAAAAACCGGAAGCGATCCAGAACCTGAAAGAAATCATCTGGGAAAGTGACGGCGTGATGATTGCCCGTGGCGACCTCGGCGTGGAACTGCCGGTAGAGCAGATCCCGATGATCCAGAAAGATATTATCCGTAAATGTATCCACCGTGCGAAGCCTGTGATCGTGGCTACGCAGATGATGGAAAGCATGATAGACCGCACCCGCCCGAACCGTTCCGAAATCACCGACGTGGCCAACGCCGTTCTGGAAGGCTCCGACGCCGTGATGCTCAGCGGTGAAACCGCTACCGGTCAGTTCCCGGAACTGGTGATCCAGACCATGAACAAAATCATCATGGAAGTGGAAAAAGAAGCGATCATTTACAACCGTAACCTGATCCCTCACCGCCACTCTCCTACTTTCCTCAGCGACGCCCTCTGCTACAACGCTTGTAAAATAGCGGAAGACCTGGATGCAGACGCCCTCATCGGCATGACCCAAAGCGGTTATACCGGCTTTATGCTGAGCAGCTACCGTCCGCGCTCTCCGCTGTATGTATTCACCAAAGAAAGAACGCTGGTGAACCAGCTAAGCCTCAGCTGGGGAGTACGCGCCTTCTACTATGAAGAAGAGGAAAGCCTCGATGATATCGTATTCGATCAGATCAACATCCTGAAAGAAAGAGGTTTCATCAAAGTGGGCGACGTGGCCGTGAACACCGGCAGCACACCGGTGAAACTGCACCTGCCGACCAACATGCTGAAAATCACGCGCGTTGAATAGTTAACAAGATTATCCACAGCGATATAATACAACTAAAAAGCCCGGAGCGAACTGCTTCGGGCTTTTTAGTTGTATTACTTCCTGTTACAGGGAGTTTATTTCTTTTTATAGGTAGCCAGGTAGATCGCCAGCGCTGCGAGTATTAACAGCGTGCCTGCAATACATACGCCGTTCCATTTACCGATAGACCATACCCACAGCCCTATCCCCGAGCCGAGGGAAGTACCGATGAAGCTGGTCGTCATAAACACCGTGTTCAACCGGTTCCGCGCTTCCGGCACCAGTGCGTATATGCGTGTCTGATTGGATACGTGGATACCCTGTAAGCCCAGGTCTATCGCGATGATACCAATGATGATCCCGATGATGTTTGCCTGGAAGACATAAAACATTGCATAGCCCGCCAGCAGGAAGATGATACCATATCCGATGGCGATGCGGGGGTTCTTTTTATCCGCAATACGTCCGATCAGCGGTGCGCCCAGTGCGCCGGCAGCGGCAGCGAGGCCCATGAGGCCTATCTGTTCGCTCGTATACCCGAAGGGTTGTTCAGACAACAGGAACACGACGGTGGTCCAGAACATGCCGAACATCGCAAAACAGCAGGCGTTGATAGCGGATGCTTCGCGCAGCATCGGCTGCTCTTTTGCCAGTGTGAACAGGGATTTCATCAGATCGCCGTAACTACCGGCGAACTGCGGTTTGCTTTGCGGAAAAGAGAAGATCATGATGACCACCAGCATTGCGCTGATACCTGCTGCGATGAAGAACATAGCGCGCCAGCCCCAGTGGTGCCCTACCACCCCGCTCAGTGTGCGGGACAGAAGGATACCCACCAGCAGTCCGCTCATAATGGTACCGATCACTTTTCCGCGGTTGGACGCATCTGTCAGGTGCGCCGCCAGCGGGAGGATGAGTTGTGGTACCACCGATGTGAAACCGATCAGCAGGCCGGTGATTTTCAACATCAGGATGTTTTGGGAGAAGCCTGCCGCTGCGAGGGCTGCCACCGCAGTGGCAGTCATGGCGATGATCTGTCCTTTACGCTCGAGCTTGTCACCCAGTGGTACGCAGAAGAGGAGCCCCAGCGCATAGCCTACCTGTGTAAGGAAAGTGACCTGCCCTGCATTGGCTTCAGATACGCCGAACTCCTGGCTCATCAGTACCAGCAGGGGCTGACTGTAATAAATATTAGCGACGATCAGGCCTGTACACAGGGCCATAATCATGATATTCCATTTGCTTAATGCCATAAAACCTGTCTTTTGAAGTTGCAAAGATACAGTTCTCCGTTCATCCCTGCCTGAAAGTCTGTTTAATATGAAATGGCTAAATTTGTGATTATTTCACTGCTTACGGGCAAAAAGGTTACAGCTATGTTTACAAGTATCAATCCGTTTACACAGAAGACCATTGCTGAATACACACCGCATACCAAAGCGGAAATTGAACAGAAGCTACAGACAGGAGAAAAGGCCTACCGTACGTTGTTGCAGGTACCGCTGGAACAGCGCCGGGAATGGATGATGCAGGTGGCCCGTTCACTGAAAGAGAACGTGGAAACCCATGCTACGCTGATTACGCAGGAGATGGGTAAAACGCTGAGGGAAGCCCGTGCAGAAGTGCTGAAATGTGCCTCCACCGCAGCGTACTTCGCCGAAAACATTGCTGCTATATTACAGCCGCGGCCTATACAGTCAGACGCCTATAAAAGTTACGTCAGTTATGAGCCGAAGGGCATCATCCTGGCGATCATGCCCTGGAACTTCCCCTACTGGCAGGTTTTCCGTTTTGCCATTCCCAATATACTGGCCGGCAACACCGGGTTACTGAAACATGCCAGCAACGTGAGCGGCTGTGCGCTGGCCATCGAAAAAGTGTTTATGGAATCCGGGTTTCCCGGGGGCACGTTCCAGTCGCTGCTCGTGTCTTCCAAAGACCTGGAGCCTATAGTGGCCGATCCGCGGGTACAGGGCGTTACGCTGACCGGCAGCACGCCTGCCGGCAAAAGCGTGGCCGCGCTGGCAGGTAAATACCTGAAGAAAACGGTGCTGGAGCTGGGGGGCAGCGATCCGTTCATCGTGCTGAAAGATGCCGACCTGGAAGCTGCTGCGCGGACCGCCGTACAGGGACGGATGCAGAATGCCGGCCAGTCCTGCATCGCTGCCAAACGCTGGATCGTGGAAAAAGAGATCGTGCCGGCGTTTACCGCGGAAGTACGCCGTCTGCTGGAGCACCTCCAGCAGGGCGACCCTATGCTGGAGAGCACCACTATGGGGCCGATGGCCCGTCCGGACCTGGCGGAGGAACTGGGCAAGCAGCTGCAGGACACCATCCGCCAGGGCGCCAAACTGGAATTGGGCGGCACCTATGAAGGATGTAACTTTGCCCCCACGCTGCTGACAGGTGTCACCAGCAATATGACCGCTTTCCGGGAAGAGACCTTCGGGCCGCTGGCGGTGATTATTGAAGCTGCCGACGAAGATGAAGCCATCGCGCTGGCCAACAAGACCGATTTCGGCCTTGGCGCCGCGCTCTGGACCAGCGACCTGGACAAAGCCGCCCGCCTGTCTTCACGGATAGAAAGCGGTAACGTGTTTATCAATGCCATGGTACGCTCAGACGCACGCCTGCCTTTCGGCGGCGTAAAACAATCGGGCTATGGCCGGGAGCTGTCACTGGAAGGCACACACGAATTTTTGAATATCAAGACTGTTTATATACAACAATAACATTGGATCATTTAAATATTTGGTTATCGGGTTATTTATGACGTGATCAGGGAGTCTTTCCTTACCTAAACAACCCTTTGTCCTTAATCAAATGGCTAAATACCGAAATATGCAAATAAATAAATCTGTAAAATGACCACGTCCCTTAAACGAGAACGATATACTCCCTATATCACTTTCTCCCGTGAGGAATGGGCAGAGACAAGCGGTGACGCGCTGCTCCAGCTGCAGGACTACTATGACCTGGAACAGCTCCACGGTATGAACGAACCGCTTACGCAGGAAGAAATCACCCAGATATACCTGCCGCTGGCCCATCTGCTCAACTTATACGTAAAATCATCACAGGCGCTGCATAAAGCCACCAGCAGCTTCCTTGGCAGCCAGGTGCTGAAAGTGCCTTATATCATCGGCATCGCCGGCAGCGTGGCCGTGGGCAAAAGCACCACCGCCCGCGTATTGCAACGGCTGTTGCAGGCATGGCCCGATCATCCGCGGGTGGACCTCGTCACTACCGACGGGTTCCTGTACCCCAACAAAACGCTGGAAGCCAATAATATCATGAACCGCAAAGGTTTCCCTGAAAGTTATGATATCAAAAGGCTGATCCATTTCCTGGCCGATGTGAAATCCGGTAAAGAACGTGTGGCAGCACCCCTCTACTCCCACCTGGAATACGATGTGCTCCCCGGTCAGCTACAGTGGATAGAACAACCCGACATCGTAATCGTGGAAGGCGTGAACGTGCTGCAGGTAAGACCACGCCAGCAACAGAAAGACCCGGCCATCTTCGTATCTGATTTCTTCGATTTCTCCATTTATGTAGATGCCGCAGAAAAAGATATCCGTAAGTGGTACATCTCCCGGTTTGAGTCTTTACGGGCCACCGCCTTTCAGAACCCCGAGTCTTTCTTCCACCGCTACGCCCACCTGTCGGATACCGCCACCGTGGAGCTGGCCACGCAGATATGGGACGACATCAACAAACCCAACCTGGAGCAGAACATCGCTCCTACCCGCTACCGCGCCAGCCTGATCCTCGAAAAAGGACATCACCACTTTGTGCAGTCGGTAAAACTGCGGAAGACGTAAACGTTTATTCATTAGCGTTATATGACAACCGGTCCGTGCTTAGCAGGCACGGACTATTTTTTGCGCTATATTTGTTACAAATCTTTCGCTGTCATGCATATTCATTTTCTCCGCCACGCTACCGTAGTGGTAGCATGGGGTACCCATAAAATACTGGTTGACCCGATGCTCAGCCACAAAGACGCGCTCGATACAGTACCCAACGCTGCCAATACCCGCCGCAATCCGCTCATCGACCTGCCGCTCAGTCATACCGAACTGGCAGCACTGCTGGACACCATCGATGCGGTCATCGTAACCCACCTGCACCGCGATCACTGGGATGTAGCCGCGCAACAACTGGTACCCAAACACCTGCCGCTGTTCTGTCAGCCGGAAGACACGGAAAAGCTCACCGCACAAGGCTTCCATAACCTGGTCCCTGTAGACACCTCCACCACCTGGGAAGGTATTCGTATATCCCGCACCGGTGGACAACACGGCACCGGCGACATCGGGAAACTGATGGCGCCCGTATCCGGCTTCGTGCTGGAAGAAGGTGCCGACCGCCTCTACATCGCCGGCGACACCATCTGGTGCGATGAAGTCAAAGCCGCAATGGACCAGTACCAACCCACCGACACCATCGTCAACGCCGGCGCCGCCCAATTCCTCACCGGCGATCCCATCACCATGACAGCAGAAGACGTGCTGCAGGTACTGCAACATCCCGCCAATACCCGCGTGACAGCAGTACACATGGAAGCTATCAACCACTGCTACCTGACCAAAGAAAAGCTGAAAGCCACTATCGGCGATAGCTTCGGGGATAGATTGATCGTTCCGTAAAAATATTTTTTTGGAAGTATGAAATAATTACATACCTTCGCGCTCCAATCAATTGAAAACGATTCCGTAGCTCAGTTGGTAGAGCAATACACTTTTAATGTATGGGCCCTGGGTTCGAGTCCCAGCGGGATCACTACAAGAATATCAAAGGAAATTAAAGCCGCTTGAATCGTAGGATTTAAGCGGCTTTTCTGTTTTTGAGATGAAAAGATAAATCATATCAAACGAATCTGAGAGGATACAAAAAAGGATACAGTAAAAAAACTAAGTTTACTGTATCCTTTTTTCTGGGAGATGCTTACCAGTAAAAGGTTTTAGGACTTGCAAACCGAAACAAAACAAACCAAACAAAACCAAAAATCGGTAACCTAAAACTTATTTGACTATGAAAGTAAGTCAAGATTTATCAATCCTCTTTCATCTCCGGTACAGTAACATGAACCCTGATGGCAAAGCAACCATCTGCGTCCGTATAACAGTTACGGGCTTTCCCCGGGATGGTTTTTCACTGGGCTATAAAGTTGACCCCGCGAAATTCAACAAAGAAGCCGGCATCTTTATGGGAAAGTCAGCAGAGGCCATTGAGATAAACAACCAGCTGCAACACGTCAGAGGTGAGCTACTCCGGCACTACAACCTGCTGAAGAAGCAGGGATCAACTGTTACTCCTACTATGATAAAAAACGCTTACCTGGGTGTTCATCAGGAAAAACAAACACTGCTGCAGGTCGTAGATTTTCATAACGGGAAGTTCAAAGAGAAGGTGGATAAGGGAAAGCGCGAAAACAGCACCTATAAAAAATGGCTCACTACAAAGGATAAGATCACAGCCTTTCTTTCCGGTGTCCTGAAAATGAAAGATATTCCGCTCGATAGCATTGAGTTTTCTTTCGCGGAAGATTTCTTCGATTATCTCACCCTTACAGAAGGTATCCAGGATAACACCGCTATGAAATACCTGAAGAACACCAAGCAGCTGTTAAAACTGGCGGTCCAGCGGAAATGGTTGCAGTGTAACCCCTTGCAGGATTATGTATGTTCCTATATCAACCCGGAGCGGGATATACTTACCGTGGCAGAACTCAGCAAACTATATCATAAAGAATTCTCCATTCCCCGCCTACAGGAAGCCAAAGACGCCTACGTATTTATGACACTTACCGGCTACGCCTATAAAGATGCGCAGCTGCTTACTCCTGACAGTATCACTAAATACTTCGATGGCGAAGATTGGATTGTGAAAAACAGGGAAAAGACCTGGTGCCGTGAAAACGTTCCTCTGTTGCCGTTGGCTAAAGAGATCCTGCGGAAGTACCGCGAACATCCGCATTGTGTTGCTAACAATGTACTGTTACCCATCAAAAGTAATCAGCGTTTTAACGGATACCTCAAAGAAATTGCGGACCTCTGCGGCATAGAAAAGAATCTTACCACCCATACTGCGCGGCATACCTTTGCCACCACGGTAACGCTGGCCAACGGTGTACCTCTGGAAACCGTGAGCGCCATGTTAGGGCATAAATCCATACGCACCACGCAGATATATGCGAAGATTGTAGCCAGCAAAGTGAGTGAAGACATGCTGGTATTGAAGAACCGGTTTAACCTCAAATTGCCGGAATCTATGCTGAGCAAGGCTGTGGCTTGAGTCTAACTTTATCAAGGCAGACAGGCTGAAAGGCACGTCTGCTTTGATATATAGCTAATCAATAATTTCTTAAAAGGCTATTTAAATGCTCAATAGTATATCGCTGTTTTTTAGTGCTATATCAATAATTATTATTTAAAATATGAAATTCAGCGAATCGGTATTATAAAACGGTGTATTTAGAGTATTTCGTTTATATTTTTTTAGAATTCCAAATTTTACCTGTTTAAAAATACTAATTTAACAAAATTTTATGCTTTTTTGACAATTTAGGTGTCGTCTAGACGATCAAGAAAGAATCGATAGAATAAAGAGAAACGAAAGAATAAATTTGGTTGGTGAAGCGAGCGGATGTATATTTGCAGTATTAAAGTAATATCGATGGCAGTTAATATAGAAATAAAGGAAGCATATGTGAAGGATCTGATTGATTTCTATGTTGAAAAGCAAAGGCAGATTCGTATAGAAGTCAATAATCTGGAGGAGCAGCTGAAGGAGATCAGTGCTATTATTATGCAGTTGAGACAATCGAGTCGTAGTACCAATGCTGAAATACCTTTGATAAAAGGAGATGAGGTATATTCGGAGAAATGGCCATGGGTGCGTAAAATTATGTTTGCGCTTAGGCAGGCAGACGCTCCGCTTTCGACTAAGCAAATAGTTGATTCATTATCAGAATATGAACCAGAGTTTATCAGTGATAGGAAAAGGGTCGTAGCCAGTGTATCATCAACTCTAAGCGTTAAGACTGATGAAGAGTTTGGTAGAGTCCAGAATGATAGCGGTGAGAACGCATACTACATCCTGAATGATGGTTTCGAGAATAAAAAGGGATTTGAAGACAAAAAACAAGAAGATTATGGAACAATTATATTTGGAGATGGGGATGATGATCTGCCTTTTTAAATAAAAAAACCACTTACAATCAGTTTTGGTCGACGGATGTAAGCGGTTTTAAGAGTTTTAAATAGCAGAACATTTAATTTTAAAAACACTGGGCTTTTTAGCTTCCTATTAAGGCACTTCTTAAGAGGGGGTTCTGTATTCTTTTGCAAAGGTAATAATAAATTATCTTAAAAACAAGATACAGCCCCAGCTTATTTAAAGACCCCAACGGCTTGCCATCATTGAATGGTTAAGATTGTTATTGTTGTTTTTGTTACGTTCTTTCAAAAACACAATTTTACTTTCTACTTCATAGCAATGATTAGAAACCCCAAAAAAATGATTCCCTGAAAATGCCAGATTTATTTGTTTGAATCTCACACACTCTTATTTAGAGGCATTTATTAACGTAGTGCATCAGACCTGTTTACAGGAGGATGCGATTAACACTTATTTTTTACAAACATTATGGCTGAAAATGTAATTGCAAGATTGCAGGGTGATCACTATCAGGCCCTGTTCTTCTGGAGTGAGGCAACAAAGTTACTTCGCCCCAATCAGTATGTCGAAAAAGTCACCTGGGAATCAAATACTACGGCTGGCTATGATGATGTGGTAACGCAATATGTGGCGCCGGGAAGAAGGTGCGATGATCTTCTTATCACAAAAGATCATTTTCAAATTAAACATCATGTCAGTCAGGCAAAAGCGTTTACATGTGCTGCTCTCATTGACCCTGATTTTATCGGTACCACGAAGGCAACTATTCTAAGTCGTCTTTATGATATTTATAAGCAGGACGATCAAATCGTCACAAACTCGCGATTTATTATCATCAATACCTGGGGAGTGGATACCAAAGATCCGCTGGGGGTGCTGATTGGCAGTGGTGGTGCCTTAAGAATGGAAATCCTCTTTGATGGGAAAAGTGATTCATCGAAGTTTGGTAAGATAAGGCGGGCATGGAGAGAACATTTACAAATTGAAACAGATGACGAGCTGAGGAAAGTACTTACTCCACTACGCATACGCCATTCCTACCCCGACATAGATCTGTTTTTAGATATGCTTTCAGAGAGGCTCGAATTAGCTAAACTGCAGCCCTTAACACCTGATCAAAGGAGTTTAGGTGGACTTGTAGAACTGATTCAACGATTGCATGCTGGAGGTCGGAAAGAGTTTACCAGAGATGAGCTTCAAAGGATTTGTGAGGAAGAGGGTATTGTATTAAGTGAAGTTATTACTGAAGATGTACATGTAATTGGTGTTCGTAGTTTTTACAAAGGAGCGCAGGAGCTACATCTTGAAGTACACGATATGCTATGTCTGTTAGACAAGTTTGTTGGAAGGTTTCCTGGCGAGAAAGTATCCTGGCCAGAAATATATGATGAAATACAGATGTTAGCACAGAAAGCTATCGATGCACGGAAGCCGGTCAAATTGCATCTGGATACCCACCTTTCACTGGCTTTCGGTATGGGGTATGTTTTAAACTCGAAATCCGGAGTTGTAGCATCGGTTGTACAAAAAACAGCTAATAAGAAATTGCTATGGTCTGTGGATTTGGATACCCTCCCTCAGCAGCCTAGTAATAATTGGGACTTTAGTACACATTTTCCTGAAAGCGGTGGAAATGATTTGACGGTATGCGTTAGTGTTACACACGATATTCTCCATGATGTACTGCAATTTGAACAAATGCAACAGTCACGACCTGGTACCATATTATCGGCGTTAATTAACCCTGCTCCGTCAGGAACGGTATTCAAAAGTGGTAACCATATTTATACTGCCGTACAGGAATTAATTGCAAGAATAAGGAGAGAAAAGCAATCATTGGGATCTGGTGCTACTGTTCGATTATACATGAGTGCTCCCGTAGCATTTGCATTCTTCTTTGGTCAACTGGCTGGTCCTTTGGGGAAAATTGTACTATTCGAATATGATTTTGAACAGACACGTGACGGTAGTTATCATCAAACAATCTCTTTACCAATTTTAAAACACTAATCATGAATATAAATTCTTACTTCGATGATTTCCTGGCGGAAATCAGATTAACACAAACCCAGAAAAATGATCTGAAAAAGGGCCATAAGACCTTACGTGACCGATTACAAGGTGACCCCGAATTATCCAAATACATCATTGCTACTTTTTTACAGGGAAGCTATCGCAGAGCTACAGCGATAAGGCCATTAGGAGAAAAGCGGGCGGACGTGGATGTAATTGTTGTTACAAACATAGATAAGGATAATGTTACGCCAGAAGAGGTTATTGACTTGTTTATACCTTTCATGGAAAAGTACTATAAAGGCAAATATCGCATACAGGGTAGATCGATTGGTATAGAGCTTTCGTATGTAGATCTGGACATTGTAATTACATCTGCCCCCTCCGAGGTAGAGGCAAAAGAAGTGTATCAGTCGAGAAGCGTTCAGTCTGAACTGATGCTCGAGGATTATACTACCCGTTATCCTTGGCGCTTAGTCAAAAATTATTTTGATCCTGCAGTAGATCAGTTTGGACGTGCTATTGGAGAGCTGAATAAAACTGCAAAAGATACACCTGAGTGGAAAACTGCTCCGCTTTGGATTCCCGATCGGGATGCAGCTCAATGGGTTGAAACCCATCCTCTGGAGCAAATTCGCTGGACCAATGAAAAAAATGCGGCGACAGGTGGGCATTATGTTAATGTTGTTAAAGCAATAAAATGGTTTCGGCTGGAGAAATTAACTGATATTAAACATCCAAAGGGTTACCCACTGGAACATATGGTCGGAGATTGCTGCCCAAGTAACATTGCTTCAGTTGCCGAAGGTGTGGTTAGGGTATTTGAGAATATCGTCAACAATTACCGCTTCGATAGAGCTCTTTCGAGTGTACCAGTATTGCCGGACAGGGGTGTCCCAAACCACAATGTATGGAAACGTATTAGTAAGGATGATTTTATTAAATTCTACGATCATATTAAAGACTATGCAGCTATTGCTCGTCAGGCATATGATGCAGATACTATTGAGGAGAAAGTAAAACTTTGGAAATCTATTTTTGGAGATAAATTTCCAGATCCTCCTCAAGGCAGTGATAGTAAAAGTGGTGCCAGTGGTTCATCTAGTGGTGGATTTACTCCCCGGACAGCACCTACTGCCATAGGAGGTGGCCGTTTCGGATGAGTAAAGATATACCATCTGTATTACGAGTGGCTCGCAGGAGATTGCTTGATATAGCAGAATATGAAATGCTTACAGACTTTGAGTGGCAGTCTAAAATGCAGCGTTGGTCGCTGCATTTTAGACTGAATATTTCCGATATTGATCATCCGCATATTGCTTCCACACAGGATTGGTATGCACTCGTGAGTGCCAGCTATCCAAGTGGCGATATTATCATTTGTCCTGCCATGAATAATGGCATTAGTGTAACATTCCCGCATCAAACCTTTAATGCCGAAAATAAGGACGTTCCTTGGCGTCAAGGTGTAGTGTGCGTTAATACAAGCATGAATAAATGGGGACGTAAAGAGTTGACAGATGAACCGACCGATGATGAGGATAAACTGGCCTGGCATATTCAACGCACTGTTGATTGGTTAAAAGCAGCCGCCGCGGACAAATTAGTACAGACGGGAGACCCATTCGAGTTACCTTGTTTACCTCCTACGCGGCGGAACGAAGTTATTGTTTTTAATGAAGGGACTGACACTCTGTCAAAGTGGAAGCAAATAACTCAAATATCTGGCATGGCAGAGTTGAAACCTATAGAAAACGAGTATTATGTCATTGAACGTTTTGGAAAAGAACAAGCCGAGTTGAACTATCAATGGGGGAAAGGTATTACCGATAAAAGAAGTTTGCCTGTGACTGCAATATGGGTGCGATTACAAGATCTCCCAATTACCTATCCATATCAGCTGCCACGAACATGGGGAGAACTTATCGAAATTGCCTCACAGCAGAGGATACCATTAATCCAGTTGTTGACAGAACAACTACAGAAATGTAAGTCTAATTATCCTACATTTATTCTATTAGGATTTCCTGTTGCCGCCAATTATGGCGGAGAAGATCACTCCCTGTACTGGATGGCATTGAAAATGCCTGAGTTGCCATCTGCAAAAGGATATCGGAATCGAAATTACATCAATGATCATCAACTGAAAAGTCTTTTCCATGTGGGCAGCCCACTAAAATGGTGCCTTACTCAAAATTGGCATAAGGATCAAATTTCAACTAGAGGGAAGTTGTCAAAATCGCTCGCAGAATCCAATATAGTTATGATTGGTGCTGGTGCAATTGGGTCTACATTATCGGAACTGCTAATAAGGTTGGGCGCTGATAAAATTACAATAGTTGACCGAGATATTTTAGACATTGGTAACTTATGCCGGCATGTTCTGTCGATGGCAGATGTAAGGCACGGTAAGGCATGCCGACTAGCTGAGCGACTTAATAATATTTCTCCTCATGTAACCGCGGAGTATCGCGGAAAGACGTTACAGGATGTTTTGCAGTATGAATCTTCCTTATTGTCTGGTGCAGATGTGATAATTGATACAACCGGAGATGATCAGGTAATACATTTATTATCAAATACTGTTGATTTGATTAATAAGCGCTTCATATCATTGTCTGTAGGACTAGAAGCTAAACGTCTTTACTGCTTTGGTGGAAAAGTGAATACTCTTGACGATTTCGCTACCAGCTTTTTCGCTAAGCATAGATCGTGGCTTACCAAAGATAAAGAGCAGGCTGCCTCCTTAACATTGCCTCGTGAAGGAATAGGTTGTTGGCATCCTGTTTTCCCTGCCAGATATGATGAAATTTTGACACTGCTAACCTCAATCGTAAAAGATATAGAGATATTCACCTCAGAAGATACAGGTATGCGTCTGATTGTAGCCGAACGCTTGTTTGATGAAATGGGGAATATGGTTGGCATTAATATTAATAGAACCGATTCGGATGGAATATAAGAGATTTAAAACTGCTGACGATCGCTTCCAGGTTGAGTTAGGGAGTAAGGTCCTTTCTCAAATACTCACCCAGGTTGCGATTTCCGGTAGATATGAAACCGGTGGTATACTGATTGGTCGCTATAGTGGCCGTTATGAGTATGCCCTAATAGAATCGGCAACAAAAGCACCACGAGATTCAAAACGGGGTTATACTTGGTTTAATCGTGGAGTACAGGGTTTACAGCGTCTGCTAAATATCCATTGGAACAAACAGCATTACTATTTAGGTGAGTGGCATTTGCACCCTTTTGCTAGTGCCATAGCTAGTGGCACGGACATCTCTCAAATGTTTGCTATTTCAAAGAATGTGAAATATCATTGCCCTGAACCAATTTTACTAATCGTTGGAGGGAATGCTGATGAGTATGAACTAAAGGTATATATTGCTGTTAACGGGAAAGAGTTTCTGGAACTCTTTCCCGTTAACAATACGGGTATTTCGTGATTTCCCACGGTTAGAAACAATTAAGATTAAGAGATACCCAATTAAATGATTTTTAAAATTTGTAGCTGAACTTTTATCCCAACAGGCTAACAGGCATCCAAATTACCGCAAGGCGATTACTTTCATTGCTGGAGGAAATTTATGTCACGAGGTATTGTACAAGAATTGTATAGTTGCCAACAAAGGTCGGTAAAACGATGTTTTTTTAGAACCAGTTAACTACACTTTGCCGAAATCCATGCTGAGTAAGGCAGGGACTGCGCTCCGTCCTGTCACCCTTTTCGCGCTCCCTCCGCCTTCGTTCGGGCAGCTCCCGGTCTGGCTAAGGGCTGTTTTTACAATAGGTGGTCTTTATGCCCGCCATCCCTTCGCTGCCCATTTTGTCCGCCCCCCGCCCGCCACCCCCGGCCTTTCATTTTTGATTTTGCCGTCCGCTGGCGCTCCCGGCCAGACATAGGTCGAAGGCGCGGCCTGCTGCGGCTCGCCCTCGCTTGGCCCCTCCGCTGCGCTTCGGGGCCTGCGCTCTGGCTACCACCGCAGCGGCCGGGGGTGGAAGGGCGGCGGGGGCGGGGCGACAGTAATACTATTTAGCCGGAGATTATAGCTACCCAACATTTGTACCCTGATCAGCAGTTGGGAGATATAAACGGATAGAATAAAGCGGAGATCATAATGGGACAGCATTTAAATGAAAAAAGAGAAAAAGAAGAAAGCAAAAATACCCAGCACCAGGTGGATCTAACAAAAGACTACGGCATAAAGCTCTAGAATATATTCTCAACCTCTTATCCTGCACCAGCGACATCAAGCCATCGGACGACATCACCCACGCATTTATTCCGTTTCCTTTTGTTAGATCCACCTGCGCTGGGTGCGAAGACTGCTTTCTTTTTTTTCCTTTTTTCTTTTAAAAGCTGCCCCCGGGGGCGTTTGAACACCAACCTTTTAACCAACCCGTTAAAACCTACGTTTTATGTATTACATCAAAAAGTTTGTTACCTACTGGGCTATTTACAACTGCGCCAATGGCTCCAGCCGCTTGCTTACCACACGAGAGCAGGAAGCAGTTGCCCAGGAATTTCCGGAGTTAACCTGCAGGCAGGTCGTCACGGTGTACTTTGCAACCGTAAACAGCATAAAACTAATGCCGTAAACAGATAGGCCCGGGATCACCCCGGGCCTATCTGTTTACTTCCTTTGAAATAATGGTCCTTTCATTGCCTGGCAACCTCCGAACTGCAGCGGTCCCTCTGGCGAATCGGCCCCGGCCTCCGTGGCACACAACATCTCGGCCACCTGGTTAAACAGGTGAGTCATGATGAAAACAGAAGCCTACCGGCACAACAAGATATTGTTGATATGCCGTACCGGCAAGCCTTTACTATTGCTGTTGTGAATTTGGGAAAAGGAAGGAGGAGAGGGTTAGCGCCTTTTTAGGGCTTTTTGTTCCAGGTGAAATTTTTCCCTGGCTTCTTTCAGGTCTTTCAACAATAAATCAGGATGGCCCCAGTATTTCAGGCTTAACTCCTCCCTGATTTTTCTTACTTCAGCCACTGCGTCATACTTTTTACTTTTTTTCATGGTCATTTGGCTTTAAGATTTCACGCGGGGTCCTGATTTCTATTAAACGGTACCCCATGCGCAAATTTATGGAATTATACAGTTTAATCCGATCAAGGTTTACAATATGTTTAAAGTTCCAGCTGGCTAATATATCAGCCCCGTGCAGTGTAGCCAGTGCGATATGCAGCGCATCATTGTAACATTTATTACTTAAAGCGCCTTCTGCAATATAGGTTTCCGCCAGTTTAATCGCTTTGGGATGGCCTTTAATCTCAACCTTATAACGGTTCGGGATTTCCGCTATTTTGGCCTTTACCTCATCCTTAGCAGGGGCTAACTCTATCATTACTATGTCAGATAAAACCAGCTTTTTTATACCCAGTTTGAACTCATTAAGCAGCGCGTTACTATGTTCTTTGAATTCCTTATCGAAACAGCCTCCTATTACTGAGGTGTCAGTATAAACGTGAATCATAAATATGGTTGGAGAGGTTAAAAACAATGTTGCATTCCCGGTCTGTATTCTATTGAGGATAACTATTGTAAGAATACAGTTTTCAATGCCAGACTATGCCGGCGCTTTGCGGTGTTTCATTAAATATGGTTTTGGGTTAACGGTTAATTGCCGGGTGTTCTGCGGGCGGCGGTTCATGATACGGTCCGCCCTCAGTCACCTGGTGCTCAGGTGGAGTTGGCCTATTTTTGCCAAAAAGGTTTTTCAGGAGGCGCTTTATGGGTTATCGTAATTATCAGTTTTCGGTTTTCAATTGCGATAGAGATACTATCTCCGATGTCAAAGCCGGCTCTTTGCAGCCATAAGCCGGATACGTTTAACCATGGTACTTTTATCCAGTGGCAGAGCCGTTCCGAACTTTTATAATGAAGTTTGGCTTTTCGTTCTTTTAGCTGGTTTTTCATGATGTTGATTATTTTCTACAAATATAATTAAAATGTAGATAATTATAGACTTACAATGTAGTGTTTTATAACTTTTTAGGTCATTTTATTGTCATAAAAAGTAGATAATAATCTACTTTCCCATCTCTTTGTGTTTCTGCTACGGCTCCTACTTCATATTAAATTTTAAATCAGTAGTTTAGCGCGAAAATCATCCATTATGACTTTTGGTGAAAAAGTTACCATAGCAAGAAAGCAAAAGAAGTTAACACAGACCGAGCTGGCGGACGCGACTGGCACATCGAGAGATATTATCGGAAAGTATGAACGTGATGAATCGAAACCATCAATTGAAATAGCCGCGAGAATTGCGGAAGTTCTAGACAGTTCGTTGGATTTTTTGATAAGAGATATTAACCGCGAAGACGCGCTAGCAGAGAAGATCAAACAACTTTCCCCTATCAATCGAGAATACGTTATGGCTGTAATTGAAGCGTTTGAAGCTAAAGAGAAATTACAGGGCAAAAGATAAAGGCTCCCGCTCGCGCGAAAGCCTTTACACCAAACAAATCCCAAAGGTAACCACACCTTATAGCCGGGAAACTATTTATCAGCGGTCTAACCGCCTTCCTTTGCCACTGCTGCTTGGCTGACCCCACTCATGACAGTACCGGCAACAGCGATGTAACCGGCAATTTTCACGATGATAGCAGGGATAGCGGGAATACCCATCAGGGCGCCACTAATCGCTGTCAGGATCAAACCTATATTGCGCACCTTACTGAAAAAAGGCGGTGTTGATGCAGTGAGTCGTTGTGCAAGTTTCATATACACAATTTAGAGTTGATGAAATGCCGGCCCTTACAGGCCGGTTATTATGGATTTGGTGCTGCCGGGATACCGGAGATGTCCACCAGTGCCAGCGCATTAAAAGCGCCATTTTTAAGGCTATACAAGGCCCCGTTAACTTGCTGGTAGAACTCCACACCCAACGCCAGGAACAGCGGCTTAGTGGTGTTGTCCGTCACATTTACGGTCAAAGCCATGACAGCAGTCGCGGTTGCATCGATGGGCAATTCAGCACTGGCAGCACCGCCGTTGATGAACGTTTCCGCCTCGAAGTCGATTTCTGCACCAGCTGCCAAAACTTTGAAATGGGTAGCACCTGTAGGAGCAGCTACCATGTTGATGGGGACGAACGACGGGATATCGACAATCAGGGTACCGGCAGCGCGATCAATGGCCGTGGTGAACGGGGCGTACAACGTACCGCCCAACCGGGCATTACTGTTGAACTCAAAACCTTTGAGCAGCTCCGCCTCCCCGTCGATGACGTTGCGCTGGCCGCGTACATTGGTTTCATCTGCCTGGATCACCTTCACCATTTCGCGGGTCAGGCGGGATGACATATAACTATCCCCGATGTTCAGGAGCAGCGCCCGGAAGGCTGTACGTAACAGCTTACCGGCTTTGCCGGCACGGCCGAACTCCGCACCATTCTCACGGGTACGGACAAACGCAGGATCTGTAGCGATCCGGCTGGCATCCACGCCGCCTTTCTCACGTGCCAAGTGTCCGGCTTTCGTTTTGTAAAAGGTGATATTGCCGATTGTTCCTTTCAGGGGAATAATTCCACTTTGTCTTGCCATATAGAAACAATTGAATGATAGAAAGGGCTGTTTACATAGCCAAGCCCGTTAGGCTCACATCTGCGCAGGATGCAGTACTTTTGCGGTAACCACCCCAAACCTAAGCCGGCATTTTAACCCAGAAAAATTTCCATTCCGATTATGCCATTTTCGCAGAAAATAGTACCTACCCGCATAGTGATTTATGCAAAAGATGTGATGAATATTACCGGTAGAAGTGAACGTACTGCCCGGAAGATCCTGCAACAGATAAGGCTGGCCCGTGGGAAGAAAAGAGGAGACATGATAACTATATTTGAGTTTTGCCGGTTTACTGGTCTGGAGGAGGCTGTTGTTACTAAATTTCTAGTATCTTGACGGGAAGCCGAATAGATGTTATTCAGAGAGAAAAACGAAATAATGACAACCACTGACATTAGGGAAAAAGTTAAAGAAATTGATGCCATTATACGAAATGGGTTATGGTTTGATTTTCATGTCTACAAATATGATGGACGTAATTTGACGATAGCCGGAAGCATCGATTTGTGTTATTATCATAAGTTGGAAATCATATTTGAGAATGTTTTCTTTTTCCACGGATTTTTTTTCGAATGGCATTCAGATACGAGTCAGCCGGTTTTTGTATTGCCGGATAATGATGCGGAACTAAACTTTCAATTTGAGATAGAACAGGGGTATACCCTGTTTATGTTCAAAGCGGAGGATTATAAAAACGACGTAATAGTTGTAGCAGAAAAGATTTCTTTCAATACTGATACGGTATTTTATTATTTACGAGAAGACTTAAAGGAAAATGAACGCATAGCGGATTTTGTTAAGCGGTAATCGTTGGAAGGTATACTTCCGGTTATAGAACACCCGGAGCCGGTTACCAGGTGTCTGCTGTAATTCAAAGTCAAGTCAAAAGCGTGTATACCTTACCGTATAAACAGATAATATATTTTATGCCCGTTTATGCTTATTTAGCAAGGGCTTTCGTATATTTGTACTGTTTACAAGTTCTTTCAAACCTCTACAAAATAAGCTAATCCAGAAGGATACAAAATCGGATACACTAGCTTAAAAATCCTTGGAAGATAGCGACAATTAAGCCTTTGATATAGTCCCAGCGGGACCATCAACCCTCACACACCGCGTGAGGGTTTGATTCTCTAGTTAAACGCTTAGCCAAGTTCCTTTTGAATATTCTTACACTGAATGCCCCTTGTCGTATATCCAGATAACAAAAGGCATCATCATCCCAGTAATAACCCCTGGTGGCTTAAGCTCATGCTTTGTTGTTTGTCTACCTGATCAAACTCAGGTTCCCGGTAGCTTTATTTATCACCTTTTTGTCGCCATACACAGCGATGCCGATGTAGCGGATGTCGTTTTCGGTTGTTGTGCGCATGATGTTTTCATAGTGATCGTACGTCCTGGATTTTTGGGCAATATCGGAAAAGTCTACGATGACGATGTCCTCGATAAGGAGAGAGAGGAAGTGCCTGCGGATCTCTTTTATTTTTTCCGGCGAGGCGCCCAGTATGGGAATGGGCATTTGTGTGATGCCCAGGTGTTTTTCTCCCTGCTTGTCATACACGTCCTGGCCTATAATATTTCCCAGCTGTTGGCCTAATGTGATTGACAAGACGCTGGATGTATTGGCAATGATGCCTGTCGGTTGTGTACTGTCTATTATCAATACACATTTTTTCGATTCGATAGTTGTGTTGGTGCTGTCCATTATATTTAATTTACATTCCGGCAAATTTATAAATAACGACTCTTCAGCACTGCCTGATATTTGAATATTAGGAATTATTCCTAAATTGCCCCTGTTTTCAAACCAAAATTCCTATCGAAACTGCATTAAGACATCAGGAACAGGAAAAAAGACTATGGCGAAACTGGACAAAACAGATGTTGGTATATTAAGTGCATTACAGGATAATGCCAAGCTGAACGTGAAAGAACTCTCAGACTTGCTACATATATCCAAAACGCCGCTTTATGAGCGTATAAAACGTCTCGAAAACGAAGGGATCATTAAAAGATATGTGGCTTTGGTAGACAACAAGAAAGTGGGATTACCATTAGTCGTCTTTTGCAATATATCCCTGGCGGTACATGATGATGAGCATATCAAACGCTTCCAGGAAGAAATCAGGAATATCGAAGAAATCGTGGAGTGCTACTCTACCGGCGGGATGTATGACTTCCTGATAAAAGTTGTTCTTAAAGACCTTGACCACTATAATCAGTTTGCGTTTGAAAAATTGACAAAAGTCCAGGGGATTGTCAAGATGCAGAGCTCATTTGTATTAGGTGAGATAAAAAATGTAACCGCGTTAAACATCCCGTATCAATAGTTAAAAATTGCTGTAACTGTATATAAGGAAATATTATTTTTAGCGTACCTTTATGTTTGTAGCAAATTGTTTGTACCTATAATTATTTTATCATGTCATCGACGTAACTCCTATACCGCGTCCTGTAACACCAGGCTGGAATCAGGCAAATAGAGACAACTGATTGCCCTGAGGCGAACAGGATACCGCTGTACGGAAACAATGCATCGTTCTCCATTGACCTTTTTTTAACAATTTTATCTATGAAATCAATTTTTCGTTTGTGTCATGTACTCGTCTTTTGTTTATTGACCACAATTCCTTATGCCCATGCTATAGCGGCAGCACCTGTTGACACCGGCTGGGTGGGAATAGGCCCCACGCAGGCAGCCGCCAGTCCTAACGACCCATACTACTATAAACTGGTACAGGTAAATGGCAGCGCCTCACGTTATGCAACCGTGATTGAACTGGCTATCAGCGGAGACGCCAACTTTTACGACCAGCAGGGCACCTACCAGATCAGGGTAGATAAGTACGATGGAACACCAGGCAGGTTTGACGGCCTTGAAATCCGATGTGTTTCCGGAAACCCGGCTGCAGCTACCTTCTATGTATATAATGATGCGTTGTGGCTTAAATCCAACTATAAATGGGGACTGATCGCCTACCGTACCATCGCCCAGTTCCATGCTTCCCCCCTCGTGGCAGCGCCTTTCGCACAGACGACGACTATGCCGGCGGGATTTTTAGCTACCACCGGCAGCTATGGGTTGAAGTGCGATTTCGACAATAACAAATTCTATCAGCTTCCTTTCCAGGACACGCAGGGCAATCTCTCCGTTCCCGGAAACATAGGGGCTGGGACAGTTCCTGGTTATACGTTACATGTAATCTCTCCAGGTAATACCAACAAAGCCGCCGCGTATCTGTGGGGAGAAAACTACGGAACGGCCATAGGCACGCTCAACGCTACCGCCGCCCACTATGCCTTCGCGGTACTGAATAATGCCAAAACCGACGGCTCCAGCGCAGAAGGAGGAGGCAAACCACTGCTGTATGTAAGAGGCGATGGCAATGTAGGCATAGGCACTTCGGTACCTCAGGCCAAACTGGCCGTAAAAGGCGACATTTTCGCCCAAAGGGTCAAAGTAACCCAAACCGGGTGGGCCGACTTTGTATTTCACCCGGAATATAAACTGCCTGGATTGCTCGAAGTAGAGCGTTTTGTCAAACAACACCGGCATTTACCCGAAATCCCTTCCCAACAGGAAGTAGAACAAAATGGGCAGGATGTTGGCGAGATGAATAAGAAATTACTGCAGAAGGTAGAGGAGTTAACGCTGTATCTGATTGAGATGAAAAAGGAAAATGAAGACTTAAGAAAACGGATGGAGGCAGTAGAAAAAAAACAGGATAACGGCCGATAAACATGTTCATCCTGTAAACGAAAAGCCTGTGCCCTGGCACAGGCTTTTCGTTTACAGGCCCCCTCTCCATTGCCGGCAATTTTTTTGTTTCCCAATAATACCCTATCTTTTTGCCTGGAAACCCGATCATGAGAAGATGCCCGGCAGAATAACCTTAATTTGTTAATTACCAGAAGATAATTCAATCTTCCTATGTCTTTAAAGGCCCTTAGTTTAACTTCCCTCCTCTTCTTAGCCTGGCTCCCAATGTGGGCACAATACGGTTTACAGGGAATTGTGGCAGACAACAATCATCAACTATTACCCAATATGCACGTGGCATTGTCCGGAACAGGCGGACAGGTTTATAATTCGGTGACGGGAAAAACAGGGCGGTTTTCCTTTGATAACCTACCCCAGGGCGCTTATGCCTTGAAAGTGAACGGCATGGGATATAGTGCCGATAGTTTGCAGATACACCTGCTCAAAGATACCTTCGTTACAATAACGCTAAAGCCTGCCCCCACAGAACTGAAAGGCGCCACCATCACCGCTGCCAAGCCTGTATTTGAGAAGAAAATAGACCGGTTTGTATTTAATGTGCAGAATACCAGTTTAGTGGCCGGCAACAATGTATGGGACGTACTAAAACAAACGCCGCTTGTCAACGCCCGGGAACCAGGCACCTTATCAATACTCGGACTGCAGGGCGTTTCCGTATACATCAACAATCGCCGAAGCATTTTGAGCGGCCGGGACCTGCAGCAATATTTAAGCAGTCTGCCCGCGGACAATATCACCAGCATCGAGGTAATCACCGTCCCCTCCAGCAAATATGAAGCCGGCAACCCCGGAGGCATCATTAATATATTACTCCGGAAAGACGAATCAACCGGCTTGAACGGAAGTATCAACCTGGCTGACAGGCAAGCTACCTATAACACACCCAGCGGCGGTTTACAGCTCAACTACCGGAACCGGAGGTTCGGGCAGCAACTGCTGGTAAACGGCAGCTCAAGAAGCGCCTTCTTTTACAGTGACAATATTATCAACTACCTGGGAAATACCCGACAACAGGAACTGGTCCATAACCAAACCATAAAAAAACCGGAAAACAGCGTCGGCATCTCTACCTCGGCGGATTATACCATCAGCCCCTCCTCCACCCTGGGAGGCACCATCGACTTCCGGACCACTCACTCCAATGACCACAACAGCGGGTTCAATGAAATCAACACTGCTAACCAAAAGCAACAATACACCAACACCAACCCGGAAACACGCAATACCAACTTTCTTTCTTTAAACCTTAACTACCAGTACCTCGATAAGAAACACAAAAGAGAATTAGCCATCAGCGCTGACTATTTCAACTACCAAAATAATCAGCAGGCCGAATTTTTCTCCTATAATAAACAGACACCCGGAGTTGTGCATAATGGAAATCGTACCGATACCCGGCAGTTGATCAATAATTACGCTATTAAGGCAGACTACAGTCAACTGATTCTTAAAAAAGTAAAAATGGAGGCCGGCGTCCGGTATTCCCATACCCGCACCAATAACCTCCTGGCTTTTGATAATTTCACCAACGGCAACTGGATCCCCAACAGCCTCCGGTCAAATGATTTCACATACCAGGAATGGATCAGCGCAGCTTATATTTCATTATCCAAAAAAATCAATACACAGCTGGAAGTAAAAGCAGGTGCCAGACTGGAACAAACCAACTTAAAGAACGGACTTGCCACAGCAAAGGAATCCTACGACCAGCACTATCTGAATGTTTTTCCCACCGCTTACATCAACTATACCATTAATGACAATAATACATTGTCCTTTTCTGTGAAAAGTGATATCCGGCGGCCGGCATATGTACAATTAAACCCTTTCATTTTCGTGATCAGCGATAAATATCTGGTGAAAGGCAACCCCGAATTAAGGCCCTCCAATAGCATTATGATGGAGCTGGCCTACACGATGTACCGCGATTATATTTTCATGGCCCGCTACACGAAAAACACCCGTCTTTTTGAACAAATAGCGATCGTCATCCCTCCGGATACAACGCTGCTCGACAGGTTCAATTATGGCAATGCGGATAACTGGAGCGTAGCAAGCGTGATCAATAAGTCGATCATAAAAGACCGGTGGAAGGTTAGTCTCACCAACACCCTTACGCTGCAACGGCAACAGGTGGACGCACCGCAAACACACATCCGTACCAGCGACTATTTATACATGTGTAACCTTTCCCAGCAGTTCACCAACCTTTTCGGCAGTAAAATAGACGCCTCCATTAACGGAAGTTACTTTAGCAAGATGGTAACTGCCAACAGCGAAATCAGCGGCTTCGGGGAAGCAGGAATAGGTTTTACACGAAACATACCGGCACATAACCTCTCGGTATCCTTCTACGCAGGAGACATATTTAATACCCAGCGGCTAAAACACTTTTACAGCATCAACGAACTTTCCGTGTCTGACATGACCGGATTCAGTGATACCCGTTACATCAGACTTTCCATAGTTAAAAAAATAGGAAGCAATAAAGTTAAGACTGTTAGAAAAAAAGACCCGGGCAATAGCGAAGAGGCCAACAGAACAAGATAACCAGGCAGTATCATATTTCCCTAACCATTTAACACACTTTGAATCCCTTAGGTAACCCCGCATATCAGCGGACATAATACGGTAGTAGCCTTTAACCCTACGCTGAATATATATTCCGGATATATATACGACCGATGATTGCAACATCGGTCACATCTGAATGGCATACAGATGCGATAAGCTATGCCCTTTTCTCATTTAAAACATTCTTCATCATGAAAAATTCAAAGTTAAAAGCGCTGATGTTGCAACAGCAACAATCACTCGCAAAGCAAGTTGAAAACCAGGAAGAATTTGTGGTTATCAACGAGGAAAATCTCTTTCATCTGCAAGGTGGCAGCGGCGGGCCCTGCGACGATGTTTCCGACGACGGCGGCGTTTGCACCACCAATAGCTGCGGCCAATACACTTCCTGCAGCAGTTGCGATCAGAACAGCTGCAAGATATACTAGTCATTCCCAGCCTACACTGCACGACTGTCCCGTAAGGCAGTATGCAGTGGCTGTCATCTTATGGCAGACATGTTATTCTTTGATCTTAATATCAGCCATCATGAAATTCAAGCTATCCAAATACGTATATATAAGTAAAGACCCCGACCTGTTACCCCTTCATGCTATCCTTTATGTGACACGTACCGGCATCGCCATAGAAGTACTGAATACACATCTGGAGCTGCTGCTGGCGGGGAACTATGAGCAGTTGCCCCTCACCCATCTGAAAAATTTTATTCGCCATGAAATACTTGTACCGGAGGAAGAAGACGAGCTGGCAACCATATTATCATTTAATAAAGTGAGGGTGAAAGACAGGCGAACACTCAGTTTCACGATACAACCATCCGCCAACTGCCAGCTAGGCTGTAACTACTGTGGCCAGTCGCATTCCAAACACGTGATGAACGAAAACACTGCGGACCTGATGGTCAACCGCATCCGCGAAGCCGTGGAAGCCAAATCGGGACAGATCAAAACCCTGTCTGTTACATGGTACGGAGGCGAACCCATTACAGGACTAAGCAGTATCGAATACAACTCACGTAAGCTGATGGAGATCGCTGCCGCTCACAACCTGGAATATACGGCAGACATCATTACAAATGCCCTCGCACTCAGGGAGGACCTGTTCCAAAAACTGGTCACCGAGTATAAAATCATGGATTATCAGATAACGATTGACGGCACCGCAGCATATCACGACAAGCGCCGTATGCTCAAAAACGGCACGGCTTCTTTTGATATTATTTTCAACAATGTGGTAAGTATTGCCCACTCCGCGTTCTACCAGCAGTCACAAGCCCGCATAAACATCCGATGCAATGTCGATGCCGAAAATAAGGACAATGTGATGGACCTCCTAAAAATGATGAAAGAGGCCGATATTCTAAACAAAGTAGGTTTCTATATTTCCCCTATACATGACTGGGGAGACAATGGCGCCAGCACCGTACATGGCATCAGCAAGGAAGATTTCGCACAGTTTGAAATTGAAGTATTTCTTGCCCTGCAGGAATACGGCGCCCTGGACCATAAAGTGTTGTTGCCCAAAAGAAGTACTTATACCTGTATGGTGGTAGATGAATCCGCAGAAGTATTTGACGCCTATGGCAATATATCTACCTGTTGGGATGTGCCATACACCACATCGTATTTCAATACGCCGTTTGTTTCAGGCAACCTTCGCCAGCCGGAAAAAGTTGATACCAGCAACGCGCTGATGCGCCAATGGTATGATGAAATCCCCCATAATGACACCTGGTGCAAGAAATGTACTTTTCTGCCGGTGTGCGGCGGAGGCTGCCCTAAAGAATGGCACTTCGGCACACCCGCCTGCCCTTCATTTAAGTTCAATATGGATGAAAGGCTGTTTATGAGGAAAATGCTCGCTGCCGATAAAGCCGGCACAGAATAATACCGGCACACCGCAATTATCAGTCTCACCTCAAAAGTCATTGACCATGAAGAACGCTAACTTAACAGCAGTAATTAACAGCATCCTGGCACAGTATAAAAATCTTTACACCCCGGAAGCCACCCGCTCCGGAAGTGTATCGTATCATGTTTACCACCGGCTTGAAAACAACTATACCGACACGCTCGACGCTAAAGAACTCACGAAGATGTACTATCACTTTTGCCGGTATGAGGAGTGTTTAAGATATTTTAAAGAGAAAGAGCTGCACACCGGTGAATTGTTATATCAAAGAATCCAGCAAACCGACCGTAACTTCGACAGTCGTGTAAAAGCCGGCATGGACCTGTTGTACCGGGCCATGTCCGCATATCGGTGGCATGTGCGTAAAAACATGGACGAAGCGCTGACAGAACTTGGCTACGCTATTAAAAGTTGTGAGCAGCAGGTGTTGCTATCGCCTTTTATTGTATCGTCCATACAAGAGCAATGGCTTAACAGGCTACGGGTATACTTCAGGATGAAAGACCTGGACAATACATTGGAGGAAGCCGTTTCGCTCTTTCACTTTTCCTTTACCGGTGTATATCAACCGGATAAACCCCATATCACGGAAGCTTTCAGGGCAGTACCCGCCGAAGAACAACGCTCGATGACCATTCACATCCTGAACAACCTGATGTTCGAACTGCAACGCCCCGGCGCATTTGATGCACTATCCCAGGCCGGTTTCCTAAAGCAGCTTTTTACCCGGGTACATGCTGCGACTGGCAACCCGGTGTGTAACGCAGACATTTTTCAAATGATCCGCCTGCAACAGGCGTATTACAATGGCGACATCTCCGCCTTTGCACACCTGCTCAATGAGCACTTCAGTACTTTCAAGGCTTCGCCCAGACGTTTCCAGCAGTTGACCACAAGGCACTTCACAACGCTATTGACGGCTAACGGGCTTGACGTCACGACCTACGCCAACTATCCCGACTTCCTGGAAATAGTTTTACAGAAACAGGAACACCAGCCCGTTACTGCAACAAGTTCAATTGCATAGAAACTGTACAATATGAAAAGGAGATTTCCTCATTTTTCGCAGCTGGAATACTCAGATTGTGGTCCTACCTGCTTAAAGATCATCCTGAAATACTACGGGAAAGAATGCCGGCTTTCCTACCTGCGGGAGCTCTGCAGCGTAACCCGTACCGGTATCACCATGGGAGACATCGTCATCGCGGCCCGTGCATTGCATTTCAACCCGGTCGCCTTTCAAACCACCGTCAACGGATTGCAGCATAATGCAGCGTTGCCCTGTATTCTGCATTGGCGGCAGGATCATTTCGTCGTCCTCTATCATATCTCTGAAAAAGGAATGTTCTATCTCTCCGACCCTGGTTTTGGACGGATAAAACTTCCTGCCAATGAGTTCGAAAGTCTTTGGAAAGGCGGCCACGAAAAAGGCGTGGCGCTTTTCCTGGCGCCAAATGAAAATTTCGCGCTATCCACGCTGCCAGCCACCAGCCGATGGACGGAATGGAAGAAAAGTATTATTTTTCTATTAAGCCATTTAAAAACACATCGCTGGAAGTTATTGCTATTGGCGCTCTTCCTGGGAGCCAGTACCGCCCTGGCCTATATTTTCCCTTCTACCATGCAGCGACTTGTAGACAAAGGCGTGATGGCACACCGTCCGGCTGTCGTTTGGGGAGTACTGCTTTTTCAGGGTTGTATCTTATTGGGACAAATTGTATTTGAATGGCTAAGGGGTCTCGTTGGCGTCCATTTCAGCACGCAGGTCAGTATGCAGGTGGTTTCCCAGTTTCTTTTCAAACTGATCAGACTACCCGTTCGCTTCTTTGACAACAGGATGAGCGCAGATATCCTGCAACGCATCGAAGATCAGCAAAGAATTGAACTTTTCCTTACCCAACGTATTGTCCAGACGTTATTTTCCATCATACTGATAGTAGTATTATCCATCCGTCTGCTGCACTATAATGCTGCGATTTTCCCGCTGTTTGTTTTGCTTAGCGCTTTTTCTGTGGGATGGATATTCCTGTTTCAAAACCACCGGAAAAACATTGATTACTACAACTTCAGATTAGCTGCCGAGAATCGTAATGCGCAAATTGAGCTGATCACCGGGATGAGAGAAGTAAAAATCAATAACGCACAGCACAGCAAGATTAACCTCTGGAAAAAGATACAATTAGAAGTATATAAGCTGAAAATCCGCTCTTTGCGGCTGAACCTCTACCAGGTGCTGGGCGTAAACACCATCACCCAGCTAAAGAATATTTCCATCAATGCCTTTTGTGCATTGTGGGTTATCAGGGGAGATCTCACCATGGGTGAAATGTTGAGTATCGGGTATATCACCGGCATGTTATCCTCTCCGCTGGAATCTTTGGTAGAGTTCTTCCAGACGGCGCAGGATGCTAAAATATCCTTTGACCGTATTGACGAGATCAACAGCAAACTGGACGAGAATGATGCATCCAAAAAAACGCCTCCATTACCTGTGCAGGGTATCCACCTTCAATCCGTCAGTTTTAAATACGATGGCAGTCATCATCCTTATGTTTTAAGGGACCTCTCCCTGTTTATCCCAGCGGGCAGGGTAACAGCCATCGTGGGCAGCAGCGGCAGCGGCAAGACCACGCTGCTGAAATTACTGCTGAGCTTTTATCACCCGCAAAAAGGAGGTATTTATATTGATAATGTAAACATGCGTGATATCAACTCAGATATATGGAGAGGACGGTGCGGTATCGTTATGCAGGACGGGTATATATTCAGTGGCACTATTGCAGAGAATATTGCGCTGTCCGACGACAACCCGGACATTGACCAGCTATGGTTTGCCGCGCGTACAGCATGCCTGGCCGAATTTATCAAACAGCTGCCCATGCAGTTCAATACGAAAATAGGCAACGCCGGCGCTGATCTCAGCGGGGGGCAGAAACAGCGGATACTCATTGCCAGAGCGGTATATCACAATCCTGACATACTCTTCTTTGATGAAGCAACCAGTTCACTCGATGCCAGGAACGAAAAGGACATCATGACCAACCTCAATGCCTTTTTAAAAGGTAAAACGGTCATTGTGGTCGCCCACCGGCTAAGCACCGTTAAAAATGCTGATCAGATTATCGTATTGGAGGGGGACGGATACTTGAACAGGGCACCCATACCGAGTTAGTCAGCAGCAGGAAAAAATATTTCGAGCTCATACGAAACCAGCTGGAATTAGGGCACTAAAGATTGATTCCGGCTAGTCTTACTTAGTCCTCCCCCACATCCCGGTACGCTTCGCCAGGTCGATCTTTTCCTGGCCATGTGATGTCATCAGCCCCGCTGCGATCATCCGGTCCACCCGTTCTTTATTGGGCTTGCTCCATTTGCTTTTTGCTTTGCGGGGTGTAAATGTCAGGTAGAAACTTTCCTCATCCCGTTTTTTGGCTTTACTGTCTATCCACCCGAAGCACAGAGCTTCTTCCGTGGCATCATTAAGAGAGAGGCAGGGTACCTTGCTTTTTTTATGATATTGTATGAGCCATACACCTGTTTCCGTCTGGCTGTGCTCCGTCAGCCATTTCCGCCATTCGGCCCTGGTGGGGGCGTATACGGCTTGTCTTCCGTCCAGTGTTTCCATCACTATATATTATTTTTTTTCTGCAAAATTTCCAGGTAATGCGGGTTGGTCATGATACCGATGATATTTCCAAAAGGGTCTGTTACCGCTGCTGTGGCAAAACCGCTCCCCTCCTGCCCGCGTTGGGTAATGGGTTCAAACTCCGTGGCACCTAGCGCCAGCAGCCGGTCGAGAGTGGCTTTAATATCATCCACGTGCCAGTAGGTAACGGCGCCGCCGGTGTCTGCTGATCTGGCCGGAGGGGCGTATTGGCTGTCTATCACTCCCAGCTCGTGCTGATAGTCGCCCAGGCGGAATTCGAAATAGCCGGGCATGTCGAAATAGGGGGCTATGCCGAGGAATTCGGTATACCATTTCTTTGCTGCTGCGTGGTCTGCGGCGTAAAAGGTAAGTGTAGCCATGCCGCGTAATACTGATGATTGTGCCATTTGGATAGTTTTTTGAGTGATTGTTTAACAAAAGTAGATCCGGGTTTTGACAACCTTATGTCAGCAGGGTGAAGAAAAATTTTAAAACTTCCGGAGGTGGGACATCCCGTTTTATTTATTTTCGTTTTCTTTCGGTAATGCCTGAAAACAACTATTTTTACCCCAAAAGTTAATCCATAATGAAAATTACATCCCTTACTGTAGCAGCGCTCTGCAGCTCCCTATGCGCGTTTTCCCAGACCCTCCAGTCTGTTACCGACAACGGAAATTACACCACTAAAAATGTCTGGATAGGCATGGCCCCGGCGGGCGGCGTAGGAGAAAATACTCTAAATATCGGCGGAAAGATAAAATTGCTGGGGCCGCAGATGCCTACACGACGGGCGCCGATGGGAATCAGCCTACTATTTACCGTAGCGGTGTTCCTACGATGGCCTACCCCTTTAATGTTTATGATAATCTTATTTTACAGGCAGGCGTACAAGGCAAGGATATTCTTTTTGTCACAGGCAGTACACCGAAGGAGAGACTGGTAGTCAAGTCTGATGGCAACGTTGGTATTGGCACCGCCTCGCCGATTGCCCCGTTGGACATAGCCACCAGCACCAATACTTTCGGGCTGAAGATCGGGGACGCCGCCAAATCCAATATCCGGATAGCCGGTACTGCCGATGGCGCCGAAGGTTACGGGCTCATACAGACCTTTACCAATGGCACAACGGCCGGCGGGAACCTGGTATTACAACGGGACGGCAGCGGGAAAGTAGGCATCGGGCTTCCACAGCCCCGATATGTATTGCATACAGTGGCTTACAACAACTCCGGGGCTGCCGCAGCCTTATTATGGGGCCAACAATATGGCGTAATGATAGGCGTTGAAAGTACTTCTTCCAACTACTATGCTTTGAATGTTGCCAGTAGTGTCAGCCCTCTTGGTTCGGGCGTCACTAACGAAGGAGCCAAAAGCCTGCTGTGCGTACGGGCAGATGGTAATGTAGGCATTGGCACCCTCAACCCCGGTACATACAAACTTGCTGTGGAAGGTACGGTAGGCGCCAGGAGAATAAAAGTAACGCAACAGACTTCCTGGGCTGATTTTGTGTTTCATGAAAACTACCAGCTGCCTTCTTTGCAGGAACTGGAAGCCTATATCCAGCAGCACAAACATCTTCCCGATGTGCCGACAGCAAAAGAAGTACAGGAAAACGGTATCGACATTGGCAATATGAACGCCACCCTGCTGCAGAAAGTGGAGGAGCTGACCTTATACATCATCCAGCTGAACAAAAAGAATGAAGCGCTGGAAAAAAGGGTGGCAGAGATGGAGAAGCAGAAAAATTAAGCGATCGCAATAAAAGAAGATAAAAAGAATAGCCGTTAATCAACCCGTTAACGGCTATTTTATTATAGCTGATTACTTGGTGTTCATGCTGTTGATCAGCGCAATGAGTGTGGTTGCGCTCACCGGAACAGGGTTAAAAGTGATGGAGGTGTAGTTCTTGCCTGCAGGGGGAGCAGCGATCGTTACTGTTTTCTGTTCGGCATAGAATTGACCGCCGATAGAAGAGATGGCCAGGAAAGTGCCGCTTTGTCCAACCGGGATGGCGTTCTGATAGCTCAGGAAGCCTTCAAAGCCTGGCGGCGGCGTGAAGATAGTATTATAGAATTTAATGATACTATTAATACCAGCAGGTTTAAAGTACAGCATAGTAGGCTCTTCGCCACCGAAGCTGCTGCCTGTGGCCGGATTATAGTTGGAATTAAAGTAGGCCAGTACAGTGGTTTTGGGATTGGGAAGGCTCATTAACCGGTCGCAGTTGGTCCATTTGAGCAGGCTGTCCAGTCTGAAGTTGAGCGTACCGTTGGTACCGTCAAACAGCGCATAGGCAGAAGACGGATTGGTTATCTGCTGCCAGTCCACCCCTTTATTGGCGCTCACGGTGCTGGACAATGTAATAAACTGGTTTAAATAAGTATAACCACTGGTATTAACGGTGATGGAGGTATCTCCGTTCCACATCGGGATGCGCTGCGCATCGGCTTTGGCTGGCACCTGCACGCTGATGGCGCTGTCTTTACGCAATCTAAGTGGTGTGGTCCCTTGTGAGGCGGCCACAAAAAATTCACCAAAGGATTCCAGCGGCGCACCGGTGTTGGTAGCAGTAGGCCTGTCGGCGAAGATCATGCCTGCGGCGTTACTGATTTCCTTCACGGTGAACGTGATGGTGCCGGAAGCAGGGCTGCCGTCGGGCTTTACCAGTGCGTTGCGGTAAATAGTATACTTCCTGCCGTTTTTGGTGGTAAAGGAAGCGCTCTCCTGGAGGCTTACCGTATAGCTTTCATAAGCAGGCCCGTTGGCTCTCAGGAACGTGTGCAGCTTTAACCCGTCCGGATCCGGGGCCGGCGCAGCGCTGGCAGCGAGTTTTTCTTTTGATGCATTGGAAGGATCGGAAAGATCGTTTTTCAATTGCTTGGTACATGCGCCAAGCAGCAGGAGCACGGCAACGCCGCCTGCAACGTAGAAGGATTTAATGCTCATAGTTTTGACTTGAGGGAATTTAGGAATTGGGTTTCAAGTGATCAGTTATTGGCAAAAGTGATTATTGGTTGAGCTATGAAATTACCATGTATAACTGCGGTGATAATTCACATTGATAATTATTTTTATTTTATAGAGAAAGTAGATTGATATCAGGACATCCCGTGTCCAAATCACCCCCCGATTTTGTCTGTATCACCCGCTGCGGGCATTGGCATAAAAGGGTACATTTGAGAAAACAATCCGTTATGGCAAACATCTTACATCGTATAGGGATCAAAACTTCATCCATGGATGAGGTGTACCGTGCGTTGACCACAAGGGACGGCCTCGCAGGCTGGTGGACCACCGACACGCGGGGCGAAGGCGACCAGGCCGGAAACACCGTTATATTCCGGTTTGGCACAGATGGGTTTGATATGAAAGTAACAAACCTCCAATCGCCCGGACTGGTTGAATGGGAAGTGGTCGACGGGCCACAGGAATGGATCGGCACTACCATCCGTTTCGGGCTGAAGCAGGAAGGCGACTATGTCATTTTGCTATTTAAGCACCTTGACTGGAAGGAACCTGTTGAGTTCATGCATCATTGCAGTACCAAATGGGCCGTCTTCCTGATGAGCCTGAAATCACTGGTAGAAACGGGCAAGGGACGTCCTTTTCCCGATGACGTCAAAGTCGATAACTGGAATTAAAAAAATCGATGACCTACGAAACTTTTCCGCCGCACCCGGATTTGAGCGCGTTCGTCAAATGTTACTGGACATTAACGGTCCCGGCCGAAAAAGAAGCACCCCGGCAGCGGGTGCTACCCGACGGGTGCATCGAATTATTTTTTATTCTGGGAGATGACATCCGGCGGTTTGTATCGGAGGATACGTTCATTATCCAACCCCGTGAAATGGTACTGGGGCAAATCACCGAACCTTATTTTATACAGCCCGCCGGGCATGTCCACTCCTTCGCAGTCCGTTTTTACCCATATGGCTTCGCCAATTTCACTACGCTTCCTATTCAGCAGCTGGCCAATAAAGAAACACCGCTCGAACAACTGTTCGGCCCGGAAACATCCGCAAAGCTGACGCGGGACATCATCGACGCCCGCGATACCGCGCAAAGGATACAGATCATGGAAGCCTTCCTGCTGAACAGGCTGAATCGCCAGGCAACGATCGACCAGATCGTGAAATCGACGGTAGACGCCCTGCTACAGAAAAAAGGCAGCACCTCCATCCATTCCATCCTGGAGGTGGACCTATCCAAACGGCGGCAGCTGGAACGGAAATTTATCCGGCAAATCGGCATGAGCCCCAAGCAGCTGGGCAAGGTAATACGGCTCCAGGCCGTATTGAAAATGTTGCTGCATGAACAGCCGGGGCATTTAACCAACATCGCCTATGAGCGCGACTATCATGACCAGGCCCATTTTATCAAAGATTTCCGGGAATTTACGGGCGTAAGTCCCCGGTATTTTCTGAACGACGATTCCATGGCGCTTTCAGCGCTGTTATACTCCCGGGACTAGTGTCGCAATTTTACAATTCCAGGCCAGCCGGCACCTGTAGTTTTGTCAAAAACTTCAGGAAACATGGAAAACTTCATTTCAATCGTGGAAATTCCCACCAACTCGTTTGCCCGGGCAGTAAAATTTTACCAGTCTGTTTTCAACATCGGTATCCGCGAGATAGACATGCAGGGAACACAGATGGGACTGTTCCCCGGTGGCGAAGGCCCGGTAAATGTAGCCCTGGTAAAGGGAGATGATTATAAGCCCTCCGCGACCGGCACGCTGGTTTACTTCAACGGCGGCGACGATCTGCAAAACCTACTCCATAAAATTGAACCCGCCGGTGGCAAAGTACTCCTGCCCAAGACCCTCATAGATGCGGAGAACGGCTTCTTTGCCATCTTTACTGACACCGAGGGCAACAAGTTGGGATTGCATTCCTATAAATAATTTCAGTCCTTTCTGACAATGCTACCCGGGCGGATTATGCTTATCTTTAGCTGCTAAAATGCGACACTAATGGATAAGTTATTAAGTATCGGTTCAACGGCACTCAGGAAAGCGGCGTTAAACGAACAGGCAAAGGAATTTCTGCTGGAGAACGAGGTCCTGTTCAGCGTATTGAAAAAAGCTGCCGACAGGTACATCGGCGGAGAAACGCTGGAAGAAACGGTCGGCAAAGTAGTACAGCAAAACAGAAACGGGTTTAAATGCTCTGTAGAGTTTATGGGCGAAAGTACCCGGAATGAGCAGGAGGCGGCTGAAGCTACCAGTGAATTTGTGAAGATCTGCCAGGATATCCACCGGCAAAACCTCTATTCAACCGTTTCGCTGGACCTCTCCCATATCGGGCTGGCTGTTTCAGAAGACCTCTGTTACAACAACCTGATGACCATCTGCACAGCGGCAGCAAAAGGAAATACAGAAGTCATCATCAGCGCGGAAGGTACCGAACGTACAGATGCCATCCTCGACACCTATAAACGTGCAATAAAAGAATACAGCGGTCTGGGTATTACCCTGCAGGCTTATCTGTACCGCTCCAAAGATGATTTTGCCGAACTGCTGAAAACACCCGGTCGTATCAGGATCGTAAAAGGCGCCTTTGAAACCGCCCCTCACCTGTCCATGCCAAGGGGAGAAGCACTGGATGAAGCGTACCTGGGCTATATAGGGCAACTGTTGTCTAACGGGCACCTGTGCTCCATTGCCACGCATCATGATAAAATACAGCAACAAGCCAAAGCGCTGATCCATCAATATAAACCGGACAAGGAAAAATACGAGTTTGAGAGCCTGTATGGCATCCAGACGGAGCAGCTGGAACAACTAAAGGCAGAGGGCTATCCCACAAAATTGTATTTCGTTTACGGGAAAGAATGGTACCTCTATTTGTGCAACCGGCTGGCGGAATACCCGATGAATGTATTTCGGGCACTGAATGATATTGTGGGTTAGTTCGACAAAGCGTACACAGGAGTAGCTATGAATAACAAGGTCATTTTCCCTGAAGGTCTGGCCGACTTTCTTTATTGGGTAAAAGAAACAACAGAATCATATTGGCATAAAGTGGATCCTCAAAAGTCCATCTATGGTGCAAAGTGGTTGCCACTCTCAGAGGCGCAAATCGACGGACTGGAATCAAAATATTCCATCAAATTTGACGTCGAACACAGAACGTTCCTGAGGATACTGCATACCATAGATAAATACTATGACCAGGATGAAAGCGGGCAGCAGGAAGAGCAGGACCCACCGCCTGCAGATAATGTAGCTACAGAAGAAATGAAGAAAGCAGGGAAATTCCGGACACCGCCTTACCGGCCTTCTTTTTTCTATAACTGGCTGACGGACAAAGAATGGATCGAAAGCAGGCTAACCTGGGTGGGGGACCACTTCATCGATGATATACTGAGTGTCAACAGGTCCTGGCTCAGGTCCTGGGGGCCGCGCCCGGAATCTGATGACGAGAAAATCCGGATATTCCGGGAGTGGTATCACCAGGCACCTCGTTTACTCCCTATAAAAGCACATACATTTCTGATGGCTGACGGAGGGCGTGGACTGAGACCTGTCATGTCTGTTTATGGTTTCGACACTATTATCTCTGCCTGGAGTCTCCGCCACTTTCTAATCAGAGAATTGGGGGAGGAACTCGGCCTTACAGCTATTTATTATGACGAAGACTACCCCGAAGGCTACAAAGATCTGGTGAAGGGTAATCCCGAACTGGATGCACTCCAGGCCATCAGGCTGGATGAAGCGGATATTCCTTACTGGAAAGAACCGCTTACCTATTATCAATATCCGGGCAGGGAGACGTGGCAGGGATTTGGAATCCCATGGAGCATACCCAAATCGTAAGCAATATTTCCTATCTGCGATCTATGTTGTAGCATGGGTAATACTACTTCTTCATTTGTTCCACTGCCGTCCATCCTTCCGGTGTAATACCCATAATCTCCGTCACCATGCCCAGCGTTTTATAAGTATCGAAAAACGCCATCCGGGCAATGGGATGGTCCACTTCACTGATAATGGCATAGCCTTGCTCCCGCAGCTCGTCAGTCACCCGTCCGAAGTCGCTTACCGGTAGCCGGAACGCCAGATGCTGCGTTCCGCCGGCGGGATACTGCGCGAGATAGTCATGGAACATGCTCTGGCCGGAAAGTGGCTGTACCAGCTCGATGAAAGTGCCACCGTTATATGTCTGCGTGGTGAGCCATTCGGCAGCTACCACCTTTCCATAGTAGGTCATAGCCAGGTCCTGCGCACGGACATGTTCCGGTTCAGGGAAACCCGCGATTCCCAACGCCCCGGAGAGGAATTTCACCGCGGCGTGTATATCAGGCACCACCCAGCCTATTTGTGCCAGCTCCAGTCCGGCGATGGTATCGTTAATAGCGTTCATATTCGTTCTCTTTTTTTTAAAAAACGTATAGCCGTGCAATCAGGCATCAGGTATCTGCGGCTCTACCAGTTTAGCCAGTTTCTCCAGCGACTCCTGCCAGCCCAGGTAACACATTTCAACCGGGATCATTGCCGGAATACCTTCCTGTGTAATCTTAATCTCCGTACCGGCCACTGTTTGACGGAGCCAGACGGAAGTGATCATTTCCCCGGGCATATTAGGATCGTCGAATCGATCGGTATATTTCAGGAACTCATTGGGCTTTACTTCCAGGTAGGTACCACCAAAAGAATGACCATTACCTGTGGAGAAATTATGAAAAGACGCTTTATGTGAACCACCAGCTACCGGGTTCAGTTCATGAACAGTGCAGAGGAATCCGTAAGGAGGTAACCACGCAGCCAGCGCCAACGGCTCTGTAAAGGCACGAAAAACTTTGTCCGGTGATGTTTTCAGCATTCTGTGCAGGGAGACAGTATTGTTTGACATAAAATAGACTTTTTTGTTTCCTACTCGTCTGGCTTTTCGGTTCCGCCCGTTTTTTAAGAGTGGTCGCTGCTCCACTTGTTTGTATTTTGTTTCAACACAACAAAGATGGGGATAAGATCGGAATATGAAGGGGGCCGGATAAGACAATTTGAAGGGCTGATTGCGACGTGGCAAGGAAGCTTATTTCCACCATATAACTCCCTGCCCCCTTGCATACTATCAATCGGTAAACATCTGTACTATTTTTGGCCGGGTTTAAAAAAGGAGGTACTTTGCACCACCAAAAAAATAGTATATGCTATTCTTTTGCTGAAACATTTTTTGATAACCATGCTATATGAGCCGCTGCAAACCTATGTGCAGCAGGGCTAGTTCTTGTACCATGAAAAATATATTAGGAGTACTGCTATGCTGCAGTACATTGTTTGGAACCTTATCTGTCCGGGCCCAGGGCCAACGTCCTCCCCTGAAGGAACCTGTAAAAGTGATACCCTCATCGCCGGAAGCCTCTGCCCTGGGGCGATACGGGGAATGGCCGGTAAGTTTACACACAGGTACCACCAATATCAACGTTCCGTTCTACGCTATTTCATTACGCGATCTGTCATTGCCGGTACAATTATCTTACCATGCCTCCGGTATCAAAGTGGAAGATGTGGCTTCCTGGGTGGGGACCGGCTGGGCGCTGGAAGCCGGCGGGATGATCACCCGCACGGTACAGGGCATTCCCGACGATGAGATGAACGGCTATATGAGAACGCGGACCGAGCTGGATAACTTTCCGAAAGTATTTGATGCCAGGCAGCCAGGGGATTACAAGATTTTAAGCGAGGCCAGTCAGACTGGCGTAACACCTTATGACACCGAACCAGACTGGTACTTCTTCAACTTCGCCGGAAAGAGCGGAAAATTCTTCATCGATAAGGACGGCTCCATGAAATCCATGCCCGTCAGTAACCTGAAAGTAATTCACTATCCTGCTTTCTTCTCCGGGAACCTCAGCGAGCGTTACTGGGAGATACTGGACGACAATGGTGTCACTTACTTCCTTGGCCAGGACGGAGCACAGGAGAAAACCACCTACCAGGATGATGATAAAATGGTGCGCAGGAGTAATATCAACGGATGGTACCTGAATAAAATCGTATCTCCTAACAAACAGGATAGCATTGTCTTCACCTACGAAGACAAAAGCGAATTCTACAACGTAAAAGGATCACAGGCACTGGTATTGCCACAGGCAGTACCGAATGATTTTCTGACTACCACCATGCTGGAAAACGCCGGATACGGATATTACGGTACCACTAATCCGGGTGCCGCCACCAATGCAGTCAGCGGCAAGACCCAACTCAGGGCCATCACCTGGAAAGACGGCAGGATCGACTTGCATGCAAAGACACGGCGTGCGGATATCTCAGGCGTATTGCTGGATAGCATCGTGGTACGGAATGCTCAACAAGACATCATCAACAAGTATGAATTTAAATATGACAATAACGCTAACAGGCCCTATCTGCTGAGTATTGTGCAACATCCGGCGCCGGAAATAACACAGGATTACTACTCCTTCGAATATGATAAATATTCAATGCCCAACCGCTTTTCTGATGCGCAGGACCGATGGGGTTACTATAATGGCGCAAATAGTAATACCAATATGATCGAGAGCCACCCGGCGATGACAAAATACAAAAATCCATTTCCTGTGGCGCAAGCCAACAGGGTAGCTTCAAACCAGGCTTCCGCCGGCAGCCTGATCAGGATAAAATACCCCACCGGCGGATCTACCTCTTTTACCTATGAAGTGAACCGGTATGACCGTACAGCTGAACCGCCGAAGGAGATCCCTGGTTACTATGCTCCGGGAGGCTTTGGCACTGCCGCCTCATTTATAGGTTCCCGCCACACCGAAAGCACTATTGACTCCAAAGAGCGGGTAGACGGATCATGCAGACTTTTTATAGATGTACACAACTACATGAGAGGCGTAGAGCCGCAGGATGCCTGGCTTCCCCGGTTTATCATCTACTCAATTGACAAAGACGGAAAAGAAAGTATATTCTATCAATGGAACGCTCACGATGACAAACTAATCAGTAACCCCACATACAACAGTGATGGTACGGAAAACCTCCACTATCAATCAGAAGGATTTTTTCCAAGCTTCCCGGAAGGAAAAATAAGATTTGTATTGGAAATCGTCTGTATTAAGCCGCGGGGGGAATGTCCGGTATTTCAGAGAATGCCTGACATTTCGGTTTTCTTCGAATACATGAAGTGGTATCCTCCCACTACCGAGTCTCAGGCACAATATAACACCGCCGGGGGTATCCGGATAAAAGAAATGACGACTTATAGTCACGATAATAAGCCATTGACCCAAAAACAGTATACTTATACGAAAATGGGTGTAGTGGATAACAAACCCCAGGAAATATCCTCCGGTATATTGATCAGTACACCCGTTAATTACTCCATCAGCAGAAGGGCATTTTCATGTGGGCCAATGTACGACGCAAATGGACAACAGTCCTGCAGTTTCTCACAGATTATGGTGGGGACTTTCAGCTCTACACCGGTGACAGTACTGGGTATGACAGGCGGAGGCTATGTGGGTTACGACAAAGTAACAGAGAAAGTCATTGACTATAGCGGAAACACCGGCAGAACCGACTATTACTACAGTAATGCTTACAATGGTTATAGCCCTGTCAACATGAACGGCATTTATACCGGTTTTGAGGCAGATGGATGGGGGCTTCAGTTCCCTTTAATCGACCGCAGCTACGCCAGAGGCCTGCTCCTGCAGAAAGATGTCATTGCTGTCACACCGTCGGGTGCTGAAAAACTGGTAGAGCAGGAAGTGAACAAATATAACCTCAATGACAAAGAGAATGATCCTAATCTGGTCACTTCACGTTATCTCCGGGTAGTTCGGTTGGCCGATTCCCTGAAAACCTGTTGTGCAAGAACTTATACCGACGCGGAAAGAATAGAAAACAGGGTGTACGAATTTGGGTATAGCTACTACGATGTTAAGTCTCCCTGGGTAACACTGGCCAGCAAAACATTGATGAAAGACAGCGTCACTACCACGACCAACTATTTTTATAACGCCGGCAACCAGATGATTTCGCGGGAAGAGCGGACCAATAGCAGAAACGAGGCAGCTATTATCAGCCTGAAATACCCTTCTGATAAGGTATCGGCCGGGCAGGACCCGAAAGGGATTTTTCAGAAGATGATTGACCGGAATATGATCCTGCCTGTTGTAGAAGAAGAAAATATCGTCAACGGGGTTCAACGCAACAAAACGACAGTCAGCTATAAAGACTGGTACAATAACGGAAGGATTATCAGACCCGATACCGTATTCACTTCTAATCTGGGCAAAACAATGTATCCCGCAGTAATTTATAAATCCTACGACGCATTGGGTAATATTAAGTCCATGAGCGCCGGCAGTAACTTCACGTCCTCCATTATATGGAGTTACAACGATGCTTACCCTGTCATGAAAGCGGATAATGCAGAAGCGAATGAAATATATTACGAAGGATTCGAAAACAGCACGCTGACCGGCGTGACTGCTGATGTAGCCCATCAGGGAAATAAATCCTTCAGAGGCACGTTGTCTGTCAGCTTTGTAAGACCCGACAACAAAGAATACCTGCTCGCCTACTGGAAATACACTGGCGGAAGCTGGCAAAAAGTGATTCAGCCGTTAACCGGCAACAATCCGACAGTAAACGCCGTAGAGCCTGTCGATGATGTTACGATATATCCTAAAGGAGCGGCAGTAAGCACTTACAGCTACCTACCGCTGGTAGGGATGACATCTGAGAATTCACCGGTTAATATTCTCAGAAAATACTCCTATGATAAACTGGGCAGATTACAGATCGTGCGCGATGCAGATAACAGAATACTGAAAATGCTCTGTTACAACTATTATGGACAGGCCACCGATTGTTTGCCAAAATAGCCAGGTGCCATCGTAACGCTTATTCTACTAACATTGTAGCATACTATACAATATGAAATTCAGAAAGTCAGTTAACCTGATCGTAAAACTGGTCATCCCTATACTCAGCTTTTGTGAAGCCGCTTCCGCCCAGAATGTACCGGCGGAAACCGACAAACCACCGATAGCGGCCCCATTGTCGCCGGCAGCCGGATATGACAGCGTTCTCCGGAACTATATCTGTACCTGGGAACCCTCCATGCCTCTGACCAATCCGGCAGATGTGGCCAATGCAGGACGTCCCGCGGCTGAAGTAAAATTGACCACAGCATATTTTGATGCCATCGGCCGACCGCTGCAGACAGTCAGCAAACAGATGAGCGGCAGCGGGAAAGACATTGTGTCGATGTTCCTCTATGACGCGGTTGGGCGGGAAAAACTGAAGTATCTGCCTTACGCATCGCAAACCGGCAATACCAACGATGGTAAATTCAAACTAAACCCCTTCGCCGACCAGAAAGATTTTTATCAAAGTGAGACATTAAACCCGGGAGCTGTCAATGAAACTGTTTATTACAGTGAGGTTGAATTTGAAGCGTCGCCGTTAAACCGGGTACTAAAGACCTATCATCCCGGCAACAGCTGGGCGAAAACAGGTGGTAGTCATCCTGTAAACCAGGGTTACGATGCTAATACCGCGGAGGACGCTGTTCGCATCTGGAAGATAACGGACGACCAGAGTTTACCGGTTAGCCCGGGCATTTATGCCGCCAAACAGCTCTATAAGGTTGTCTCGTCCGACGAACAGGGCCAGACCACCATCGCCTTTACCGACAAAGACGGCCGGCTGATACTGAAAAAAATCCAGTTAAACAATGACTGGCTCTCCACTTATTATGTTTATGATGACTCCGGCAATCTGCGATTTGTGATACCTCCACGGGCTGCACAGATCATCAACGGCAACTGGAACCTCGCTCCTGTGGCGGCAGAGCTATGCTTTCAGTACCAGTACGACGAACGTAACCGGATGATTATAAAAAAAGTACCAGGGGCCGCTCCTGTAGAGATGGTATATGACATCCGCGACCGCCTGGTACTAACCCGTGACGGAAACCTGAAAAGCAAGCGCCAATGGCTCATGTCTTTTTATGATGGCCTTAATCGCGTGGTGGAAACGGCCTTATACACAGCTGACACCAATACTTACACACGGGCAGTATTGCAGCAGCAGTTAAATACCGCTACCGGTACAGGCAGCGTACAATATGATTTCCCGGGTGTCACGCACCTGGTTGTTAAAACAAATGACCGGCAGCTTTATGAAGCCCGGGAGAGTATCACCATAGAACCCGGGTTTGAATCCGCCAATGGCGATAACCTGGATTTCCGTGTGGATCCGTCCTTAACAAACGGCAGCATCTACCTGCCTGTTACCAACCCGCTGCCCAACGTACCCGCAGCGGCGCTAACGCCACTTACTTTCACCTATTACGACCATTACTCCTATGATGGCCTGAAGGCCGCAGTGGCCACGGACTTCAGCAAACCGCAGGCAGGAAGCAACCTATACGCGCAACCGGTTAAAACCAATACAACCCCTGAAGGAATGGTCACAGGAACGCGCATACGGGTTTTAGGAACAGATACCTGGCTGACCACCACCAATTACTATGATGATGACAACCGGCTGGTACAGACGATCAGTGATAACCTGAACGGAGCACAGGACGTGGCCACCACGCTGTACGATTTCAGTGGTAAAGTACTGAGTACTTATGTCCATCATCGCAACAAGCAGAGCGCCGCTACACCGGAAACCAAAGTGCTGACAATGATGCATTACGACCATGCAGGGCGGGTAGATGAAATCAGCAAACGCATTAATGACAATCCTGCTTTGCAACGGACCATTGTTAACAACAGTTACGACGAGCTGGGACAGATGAAAACCAAGCGGTTGGGGGTAACCGGTACCGGTCAGCTGGAGACGCTCGAATATGAATACAATATCCGCGGATGGCTGAAAGGTATCAACAGAAAGTTTGCTACCGGCAAAACCAGCGGCAACTGGTTTGGCCAGGAGCTCAGCTATGATTATGGGTTCTCCGGGAAACAGTTCAACGGCAACATCGCCGGTGCGAAATGGAAAAGCCGCTCCGATGGAACGGCAAGGGCCTTCGGCTATCAGTATGACCAGGCTAATCGTTTGGCTGCCGCAGATTTCAGCCAACTGGAAGGAACCGCCTCCTGGACAAAATCAAAAATGGACTTCTCTGTCAGCAATCTGAACTATGATGCCAACGGCAACATACTGTCCATGAGCCAGAAAGGAATGGAGGGCAGTGTTATTAAACAGATAGACAGCCTGAAATATGGTTATCTCCCTAACAGCAACAAATTATCTTTCGTTACTGATAAACAAAATAATCCCAATACGCTGCTGGGTGATTTCCGGGAAAAACAAAATGACGAATCCCCGGACTATCAGTACGATCTTAACGGCAACCTGGTACTTGATCAAAACAAACAGCTGACGATCCGCTACAATCATCTGAATCTCCCTGAAAATATTGTCGTTACCGGCAAAGGTTATATCACCTATACCTATGACGCTGGCGGGAATAAATTAAGGAAAATAGTAGTGGACCAAACCGGCACAGGTAAAACAACCGTCACCGACTATACCGGCATGTTCCAGTATACCAATGATACGTTACGTATTATCAGCCACGAGGAAGGACGTATCCGCACTATTGCTAAGGCCGGAACGCCCCTGGACTACAAATACGACTACTTCGTCAAGGACCACCTGGGTAACATCCGCATGGTACTCACTGAGCAGACAGATTTCACCATGTATGCCGCTACCATGGAAAATGCCCGCGCCAGTGTTGAAACAGCGCTTTTCAGCAATGTGAACGAAACCCGGGTGCCCAAACCGGCAGGCTATCCTGATGATGACACGGATAGCAAGAATGCAGCTGTTGCGAAGTTGAACGCCAATACCGGCGGAAACAAAATCGGGCCGTCGCTGGTGCTGCGCGTCATGGCTGGCGATACCGTCCAGATAAATGCCCGCGCCTTCTATAAATCCCAGGGGCCCGCAGCCAAAAATACAGCGCCCCTGCCGGAAGACATGGTAGCGGGACTGGTACAGGCGTTCGGCGGACAGGCAGAGGCTGGCAGTCAGCATGGATTTGAGACAGGAAACAACAGTACACCGTTTAACACCAACTTCTACAATAATCAATACCAGCGGCTTAAAGAAAAAAGTCCCGACCAGCCGGAAGGCAAGCCCAAAGCATACCTTAATTTTGTATTGTTCGACGATCAGTTTAAATTAGTCGATCAAAACAGTGGCGTTAAACAGGTGAGCGGAGAAGCCGATCAGCTGCAAACCCTTGGCACAGACAGAATGCCAATCACCCAAAACGGGTTCCTGTATGTATACACCAGTAATGAATCACAGCAGGATGTGTTCTTTGATAATTTAGTGGTGACGCAGGCGTCCGGACCAATGCTGGAAGAAACGCATTATTATCCGTTTGGGTTGACGATTGCGGGGATTAGTTCCAATGCACTCAAAGGAAGTAATTATGCGGAGAACAGGCTGAAGTATAATGGGAATGAACTACAGCATAAAGAGTTTAGCGATGGATCGGGATTAGAGTTGTATGATTTTAATGCGCGGACATATGATCAGCAGATAGGAAGATTTTTACAAATTGATCCACTCATAGAAAGTGGTGAACAAGAAAGAATCAGCCCTTATCACTTTGCTAAAAATGATCCTATTAAATATAATGACCCTGATGGGAAATGTCCCAATTGTATTGTAGGAGCCATTGTTGGAGCAGCTGTTGACTATGGAACACAAGTAACTAAGAACTTAGCAAGCGGAAAACCACTTAGAGCTTCGTTTACAGAGGTTGATTTCTGGTCAATTGGTATTTCAGCGGTATCAGGCGCGCTATCCGGAGGCCTGTCTGCGCTTACCCCTGCTTCTATTGCAGGCAAAGTAGGTGTGGAAGCACTTAATTTAACCAGATTAACAGCAGAGTCAGCCGCCAAACAATATGCTGGAGACGGATCCGTAAGTGTAGCACAAACCCTAAGTGATGTTGGTGCTTCAAGAGTGGGAGACTTATTAACAGCGAAAATAAGTCCAATTTCCACCCGAGCTACTGCTAATGCAATTTCAGCGACAGAAAGACAGCTTGATAGAGCAATTAGAATAACGATAGGCGATCCAACCAGTTCAGGAAGGGCTGCAACCGTGCGATCTCTACGTTCCCAACTAAATACTCAGGTGCAGACATTGAATACAAAACAAGTAACTAATGAAGTTATTAAAAATACAGCGGGAGGGTCAGCAGGAAATGCATTACAGGAAACCTCGAACTATTTAAGAAAGCCTGTAAAGGAGAACTCTCCGTTACAAGCAAACATAAATGATGCAGAAATTAGAAGAATCAATTTTTTAAAACCATTTAGGTAATATGAAAATATATTTTTGGGGTGGGATTATTATAGCTTTGGGGTGCATAGTTTCAATTCTATTGAATTACAGGCAATTTCAGGTTGAAAGAGATGGTATTATTGTGAAGATGCAAATCTCAAAACTCCCCAACAGTTGTATTGGGACTAAAGTAAAACACATCGCTGTTTTTAAGTATAGAGACAACGAATATTTCAAACAAGTAGGAATGACCTTCTGCGATCAACATTATGTGGGTGAATACATCGATATGAAATATCTAGCTGGAGTGTCCTTCATAATGTTTCCGTCAGAGTCTGTTATTCCAGCATTTTATTTACTTTCTGTTGGCTTAATATCTGGAATTGGCTGTATAGTATATTACTTCCTTAAAAAAAATAACTCAATAAAGTAAAGACGCAAAAGTGTAAAACAAACTGGTATTTACTTGCAGTTTGTTTTACACTTTCTATCTATTGTTTTAATCTGATTCACTTTCACTCCTGCACTCATTTAACTCCCAATGCCTAAATTGCAGGTCCATCTTCATCCACCTAAAACCCAACCACATGCCCTCCACAGACATCATCACTCCACGGCTCACCCTCCGCTTACTAGGCGACGAGGTAAGAGACGCCTGCCTTGCCGGCAATCTGGAGAAAGCATCTGTCCTCCTCGGAGCCGGGATACCCGCCGCCATGCTGGACCACCCCAGCAGCCTGCATCACGACAAAAAGCAGCTAGTCACCGATGCCAGCTACCCACCCTGGGCTTCACGCGCCATCATCCTCAGCGGGGAAAATAAAACCATCGGCCTTATCCGCTTTCACACCAGTCCTGATCCCCACGCCTCCAAAGACTACCTGGAAAACGCCGTGGAAATCGGCTACCAGGTCTTTGAACCGTACCGCAGAAAAGGATACGCCAGGGAAGCCGCGACTGCAATGTTCAACTGGGCGCGGGAGCATTTTCAGGTCCACCGGTTTGTGGCTTCCATCGCACCGGATAACCTGCCGTCGCTGAACCTGGTGACCTCCCTCGGCTTCATCAAAGTGGATGAAGTCATGGATGAAACAGACGGGATGGAATATGTTTTTGCTGTAAATTACACAGATGAAAAACATCGTTGAGCAATACCTGGCCGGCCTGCAGGAGCGGCTGCCTGAAAAAGACAAAGCCCTGCTGGCCTATGCTTCGGGAGCCACCCCTGCGCAACTGGCAAGACTGCAGCAAACCTACCCCGACTGTCCTGCGTCGCTGCTGCAACTGCTCTCAAAAATCGACGGCACCTACTGGCGGGAATATGGTGAACATACCGTTTCCGTGTTAATATTAGGGTCCGACGTACACCGGTACCCGTATTACCTGAAGTCCGTTGACCAGATACTGAAAAAAAACAAATACAGCGTGAGCATACGGGACATATACGGAGAAGACGCTGACGAGGCGCCGGACCTGGTAGATACCGGTATCGATTCGGCCGTCAATATGGACCGCTGGTTGTGTTTTTCCGATTGTATGAACAATGGCGGTACTTCCAAACTCTACCTCGACTTTAACCCGGCTCCCGGCGGCATCTCCGGGCAAGTGGTCCGTTTCCTGCACGACCCAGACAACTACCGGGTCATCGCCGGCAGTTTCGATGAATACCTGCAGAAGCTTATGGAACACGACTATACGTTTATCGCTTCTAAATGAAGTTGTTCGCAATTTTACAATTTCAGGCTGCTCAAAAGCACTTGTTTTGCAGAAAAAAGACAGATGAAACCACTCCTTCTTTTAATCCTGCTAACATCCGCCTGCTATGGCGCGCAGGGGCAGTCTGAAAGTCCATCGTTAAAAGCAGCCAGGAAAGCGATTGAAGCCAGTAATGCCGTATACTCCGATTTAGCCAATAAAAACGACGGCAGCATCCTGACACGTTATACCGCCGATGCCTGCCTGTATCCTCCCAATGCGGCGCCGGTATGCGGCATGGACAACATGGCCAAATTTTTCAAAGACGGCCCTAAAGTAAACACCAGGTTCACCATCCGGCACCTGTACGGCGACGGGCAAACCTATGTCACGGAAGAGAGTTTTTATGAAATGACTGACCAGCAAGGCCATAAAATAGACGACGGCAAAGTCATCGTCATCTGGAAAAAGACTGCCGACGGATGGAAAATGTACAGGGACATGTTCAGCAGCAACCATCCGCGAAATAACTAAAAACCGATGTTCACTGCCTGCTGAAGCGCCACATCGTCCTTTGCCAGCCGCTGCCTCGCGGCTGAAGGAGTTATACCGGTAAACTTCCGGAATTCTTTGATAAAATGTGCCTGATCATAGTAGCCGCCCTCGTAGGCGATGGCAGTCAGCGATGCCGGCGTGTCCAGCACCAGCCGCAGGGCCCTGTTAAACCGTACCACCGCTGCCAGTGCAGCGGGACTGATACCGATATGCAGCAGGCAAAGCTTCTGGATATACCTTTCAGACATTCCTGACTTCCGGGCAATAGCAGGCAAGTCCAGCTTATCATCGCCCGACAACAGCAGCCCGGAAAACTGCTGCACCATGGCCACCTTCTGCAAATGCTTTTCCTGCTTTGCCAACTGCGCAAGGAAGAACTGCTCCAACACCCTGATCTTCTGCCTGATAGCGCCCGCTTCCATGATCCTGCCGTACAGCTCCCGGATCTCCGGCAAACGGATATCATACAGATCGGTGGCATAGTTGGTAAATTCCGAAAGCGGGTTGGGAAAAAATAAAGCACCTGCATGGGGGTAAATCCGGGCGATCAAAACCACCGTGCCTTTCGCCACCGTCAGCCGCGTCGGCAGCGTCAGATGCCCCAATAGCTCTATCTCCGGCAGGTCTTTCCTTCTGCCATTGATGATAGTGGCCGCAGCACCCGACAGGTTGATCACAAAATCCATATACCCGCTGGGATAAAACACCTCGTTGTCAAGGTCTTCCCCAATAGTGACCACGGTATAATTCTTTATGTAAGGCGCCAGTATGGCCGATGGTAAAAGCTGCATGTCAAGCGGGACATAAAAAATCGTCCCTGCTAAAGTTAAAAATAAAAAACGAGCCATCCCGACCGGGATGGCTCAATACAAAATCAGATTGCAGAATGGCATTCAGTCAATAACACTATTGGTCATATTTCACTTCCCGCATCTCCCTGAAGCCTTCTTTGATAAAAGGCTCCAGCCATGGGGTAAACACCTGCGGACTGAAAGTGATCTTCTTTTTTTCCTTGTTAACGATCCACTGCGAACGCTTCATCAGGATAAAATCCAGCCGCTGATTTGGAGTGAGGTCGGGCAAGGTGTAATAATCCGTATGTTCTCCCTCTTTTCCCTGTTGCTGACGATAGGTACCCTTGACAGACACCTTATGTTGTTGCTCAAAGCTTCTGATCACCGCAGCATCTTCTTTCGCCAGCTCCCACATGGGGTCTTTGGGACAACAGGCAGACCCGTAGCTTTCACTCCGGTACACCACCATATTGCCTGCCGGTACCTTCGGTTGTTGGAAAGTCACCACCGGCTGTTCTCCCGAAATGTGGATACTGTCCACTTTCACCATAGTATCTACTCTCCGGATATGATAATAGATGTTGGTCGTAGCAGGTTCTATGCACATACCTTTACGGGTAGCCTGCTCCGTTATCTCATCATAAAACTGCCAGTCCGGCACGATCAGCGTAAATTCTTTGATAGCCGGATAAAAAGCACTGGAACGTGTAAACAACGCTGCAGGTATTCTTGCTTCCATGAAGAACACGTAGTGCGAGTCCGGGCTTTCCACCAGCGGAAGATCCACCAGCCAGTTACCACCGGCTTCCGCCACATGTTTTCGTTCAATTTCCACTACATGATCATACGATTTTTGCAGCCAGCTGCTATCTGCTGCTGCTGCCGGCGGAGGCGTCTGTCCCATACAGCTTGTGGTAAATATTGAGATGATTGAATACAGTTTTTTAATCATGATATCTTTTTGAATAATCTTATATAGACCGGATGATCAGCGGTTTTTGTATCCTGATGCTGGTATCTAAAGCCGTTTCAAAGACGGCTATCAGCTTTTTGCCATCACTGGTCACAAAATAATCCGCGAGGTTGTTAATGGTCGATGCGATGTTCGTTCCCCACGGTGGTTGTTTGGAAAGATCATCGATGTCCCATACCACTTGGTCCGGCGGCATGGCAGAGAGTTCCTTTTTAATGACTGCCAGTTCCTGTAACACGGCCTCACATTGCGCGGGCGCAATGCCGTCAATAAACAGTTCGTTCATCAGCACGGGAAACCGGCTTCCCCATTTGCTTCCCTCCAGCCGGTAAGCGATAGTGGAGAAAAAAGAATGCAGAAAATCACCAGTGCCGATGGCATGAAAAATGGGTGCGGTAAATAGTCCTACTGCCATAGTTTTTGTATTGACATTTCCAGGGGTAACGCCTTCTTAAAACAGGAAGTCGTTAAAAATCCGTCCCTTATCTTGTCCTGTTAGCTCCTGTACAGTCAAAAATGAGAAAAAAAAGCCACGTTATCCATCCTGTTTAATATTCGCGGGATATGAACCATCATTCGCGGATATACGACAAAAGTATGCGGGGCTATATTTCCGCTGGGCGTACTGTTCCCCAATGTCCTTCTTTCAGCAGGCCGGGCACTACAGAGAAATTCTTTCAGGAGGCCACCCAGAGATAGCCTGGCCCCGGCCCGCTATAGGTCGCCTTTTCCTCCTTCTTTAAAATAGTTGCATTGGACGCAGGAACAGTCCGATCAGAGACCGTGCTCCACCATTGGCTGTATTTTCTCAGAAATTATTTGGCTACTTTTTTAATTCAATTTATCTTAGCAACTAAGATATTTAGACAATAAGATAAAAATGGAACCTGAACTCATCAAACAGATCAGAAAATTGACCCAGTCATACGCCTACACTTCGCTTCAGATGCACGAAGCCGTGGCCCGGAAGGCAGGGCTTTCCGGCACAGACCATAAATACCTGGGCTTCCTGCTGGAACGGGGCGAAATGACAGCAGGCGAACTGGCCAGCCTCACCGGGCTTACCACCGGCGCCGTCACCGGTTTAATAGACCGGTTTGAAAAGAAAAACCTGGTGAAAAGAAAGTTCGCAGAAGGTGACCGCAGAAAAGTGCTCATCGAACCCAATACTAAACTCATTATGTCGCTGTTTGAGCCGCTGTACAGGGACTTCCGGCGGAAATCGGAACAACTGACAGCGACTTTTTCGGAAAAGGAGGTCAAAGTCATCGAACGATACCTCACACAGGCTATAGCCATCATGCAGGAAACTACCACCACCCTCAACGATAAATAGAAAACTATGCGTGCTTACCTACTTGATTTTCAGGAAACCGACAAGACAACGATCGCGATGACCGGCGGCAAAGGGGCCAACCTCGGAGAACTGTGCCATATAGCAGGTATTCAGGTACCTCCGGGCTTTTGCCTGACCACGGAAGCCTTTAAGGCAGTCACCACCAACAATGCCAGCCTTCAGGCTCTTTTGGACCAGCTAGCCTTACTGAAAGCGGACGACCGGAAAAACATCAGCGATATCAGCGCACAGGTCCGCGCCATCATCGAAAGCACGTCCATCCCCGGCGATATCGCTATGGCCGTTACAGACCGCCTCCGCCCTTTCGGCGAAAACACGGCCTTCGCCGTGCGGTCCAGCGCCACCGCGGAAGACCTGCCCACGGCCTCCTTTGCAGGCCAGCAGGATACTTTTCTGAACATCATGGGGACTGCCTCCATACTGAAACATATCAGCCGCTGCTGGGCGTCGTTGTACACCGACAGGGCCGTGACCTACCGGTTGCAGCACGGCTTCGATCATCATAAGGTGAGCCTCGCGGTAGTAGTACAGCAAATGGTTTTTCCGGAAGTGGCAGGCATTATGTTCACGGCCGACCCGGTAACATCTAACAGGAAAGTATTGTCCATCGACGCCAGTTTTGGACTGGGCGAAGCGTTGGTGTCCGGGCTGGTCAACGCCGACAACTACAAAGTCAGGGGGCAGGAGATCATCGACCGGAAAATTGCGACCAAAAAACTGGCAGTATGGCCAACCGAAAACGGTGGCACGACAGAAGCGCCCATAGCGGCCGCGCAGCAAAACATGCCGGCACTGACAGACCAGCAGGTGCTGGCCTTAAACCGCCTCGGAAGAAATATCGAAGCGCACTTCGGCACCCCGCAGGATATTGAATGGTGCTTGTCCGGTGACACGTTCTATATAGTGCAGAGCAGACCTGTCACTACCTTATATCCTGTCCCTCAGGTCCCTGATCAGGAGAACCACGTTTTTGTGTCGGTAGGACATAACCAGATGATGACCGACGCGATTAAACCACTCGGTTTATCTTTTTTCCTGATGATGACACGGGCGCAGATGTATCAGGCCGGCGGCAGGCTATTTGTCGACATTACCCGCATGATGGCCACCCGCGCCGGGCAACAGGCCATCATGGATTCGCTGGGCAAGTCGGACCCGCTGATCAAAGATGCCCTTACCACCATTATCGGGCGCGAAGGTTTCCTGCAGCTGTTGCCCGAAGATAAAACAGAACGCGCCATTCCGACCTTCGAAGGCGAGCCGCCGCTGGAGAACGACCCGTCCATTCCGGCAGAACTGATCCGAAATAGTCAGGCTTTCATCGCACAGCTGCAACAGGATATTCAAACCAAGTCAGGACTGGCATCACTGGATTTTATCGCGGAACATATACAGCAATCCAAGTCCACTATGACAGATCCGCGGAGCCTGCGGGTGATCATGGCCGGCTTTGATGCAGCAGCATGGCTCAATGAAAACGTGGAAAAATGGTTGGGTGAAAAAGGAGTCGCGGATACGCTTTCCCAGTCCGTTCCTGATAACATCACATCGGAAATGGGCCTCGCCCTGCTGGACGTGGCTGATGCTATCCGCCCCTACCCGGAAGTTATCGCCTGGCTGCAACAGACCACCGATGATCATTTCCTCGAAGAACTGCCACGCCTGGAAGGCGGGCAGGAAGCCAGAGATGCCATAGAAGACTATCTCCGTAAATACGGTATGCGCTGCGTCGGCGAAATCGATATCACCAAAACCCGCTGGCGTGAAAAACCGCTCAGCCTCGTTCCCCTTATCCTCAGTAACATCCGGAACTTTGAGCCGGGCGCCGGTAAACGGAAATTTGAACAGGGCAAACAGGAAGCGCTGCAAAAAGAACAGGAGATATTGCAACGGTTACAAGCCCTTCCCGACGGCGCTCAAAAAGCAGCAGAGACAAAAGAAAAGATCAGCCTGATGCGCAATTTCCTGGGCTACCGGGAATACCCCAAATACGCTATTGTGAACCGTTTCTTTATCTATAAACAAGCACTGTTGCGGGAGGCGGAACAGCTCGTGCAGGAGCAGGTGGTCCGCGAAAAAGAAGATATCTGGTACCTTACTTTCGAAGAACTACGTGAAGTGGTACGTACCCGGCAGCTGGACACATCCCTTATCGATCAGCGGAAAGAAACCTACCGGCAATACGAAAAACTGACGCCTCCGAGAGTCATGACGTCCGACGGGGAAATCATCACGGGCAGCTACAAACGGGAACACCTTCCCGCAGCCGCCATCGCCGGGCTGCCTGTATCTGCCGGCATTATCGAAGGACGGGCACGGGTGATCCTCAGCATCGCCGACGCAACCCTCGAAGAAGGAGATATACTGGTCACCGCTTTCACCGATCCCAGCTGGACGCCGCTGTTTGTCTCCATCAAAGGCCTCGTTACCGAAGTAGGCGGCCTGATGACACATGGCGCCGTGATTGCCCGTGAATACGGACTACCGGCGGTAGTAGGCGTGGAACGCGCGACCCAACTGATTAAAGACGGGCAGCGCATAAGAGTAAACGGCACCGATGGCTATGTAGAAATATTATAACAACAGGGATAGTAACCCAGGGCCGGGGCGCTGGGTTACTATCACCTGCTTTTAACAGAACTGGCCTTTCCTCCGCACTTCATCATCACAATGAATGAAGGTATGATAGGAAATACGGCCGTTTAACAGCTCTTTTTGATCACTCAGCGCACTGATAGTGGATTTGTTGAACATCAGTTTTTTGGTCAATGAGGGCTTTTTCTTTTTCATTTTCATAACATTTAATAGTACGTCCACCCTGTCTTCAGTCAAGCGACACGGCCATGGGCAGATTGTTCAGCGCATAAACACATCAGGAAAACGATGCCTTTAACAGCAGTCATTCCTTGTAATATTTTTTGAATATGCCTGTGGAAAACTGGGTTACAACTCAGGAGAGCAGCATGGCTTTAGCAGGCGATAGCAACGTTCGGGTATAACTTTTCAAAACAAACATCATAAAACGGGTTAATCTGATCAATGTTTCATCTATCTAAAATACAAAAAAATAGTTAAGAAAGCAATAACCCCTTGTATAGCTTTTGTATTATCTTTTCATTTCCTGATATAAAATCTGAATTTATTTTTATAATGTTGCGTACCACTCCTGTCACATGAATCGGTACCAATCACCATCTGATGCTGACCTGATGCTGTCCCTCCGCGAGGGCGACAGCGGCGCTTTTACCGAAATTTATCACCGCTACTGGAAACAGCTGCTGGCCGTCGCCTACCTGCACTGTAAGGATAAAACCATGGCGGAAGAAATTGTACAGGAAGTGTTTATCAGCCTCTGGAACAGGCGTAACGAGCTGTACATCGACAATGTAAACGCTTACCTGGCCACCGCCGTGAAACTGTCCGTCTTCAAACAGTACGCACGGCAGAAACGCAGGGACGAAATAAAAGAACAGATAGCCGGGCCAGACATCACCACCTTCGACGAAGAACAGATCTACACCCGGTTCCTGCAACAGCAGATCAACGGCGTAGTGGAAGTACTGCCGGAGAAATGCCGGCTCGTTTTCAAACTCAGCAGGGATGAAGGCCTTACCATCCCGGAAGTGGCCCGCAGCATGGGCATCGCCGAAAAAACAGCGGAAGCTCACCTCACCAAAGCGCTGAAAGTATTGAAACTCAGGCTGAACCGCCCTTATACCTGGATACTCCTTCTCCTCAAAATCCTGATGCACTAAGTGTAAAAAAAAATTTTGCCTGCACTAAGGGTAAGCCCCCGCCTTACGGTACATATTGTTGTAACCGTAATATCCTCTTCTGCTAAGGGTAAAACAACATTCATGGTACATATCTCAATAACAATAAACCTTACACGTTGAAGGACAACATACATCATCTCATTGAAAAATACCTGGACGGCAGCATTACGCCGGCAGAAGAGGCTACCCTGATGGCCTGGTATCAGGAACAAAACCAGGCGGAGGTGCAATGGCTGTCGGAGCACGAAGCGGAAGAAGAACAGGTACGTCAGCGTATGCTGACGAAGCTGCACCAGCAGATCAATATCCCCGAAGCTGCGCCGGCCCGCAGCAGGCGGCTGTGGTACTACCTGTCCGCCGCCGCATCGGTGCTCATTATCCTCGGCCTTGCGGGGTATTTTTACCTGGCGCCGGCACGCCAGCAGGTGCTACCTGCCCCGCCGGCGCTGGCGAACAATGACATCAGTCCTGGTAGTAATAAAGCCATCCTGACATTGGACAACGGCGAGAAAGTAATACTGGAAGATGCGAAAAACGGCATCATATCACAGCAAGGCAATACCGCCGTCAACAAAACCGACAGCGGTCAGTTGTCCTATCAGTCGACCGGCAACGCCGCCACCGCCACCGTTTACAATACCATCACCACGCCCTACGGCGGCCAGTACCAGGTTACCCTGCAGGACGGCACCAAAGTATGGCTCAATGCCGGCTCCTCCCTGCGTTTCCCGGCAGCGTTCTCCGGTGATGAGCGAAATGTAGCGCTTACCGGCGAAGCCTACTTCGAGGTAGCGAAAGACAAAGCAAGGCCCTTTTTGGTGACCGTGGGCGCTACCGCCGCCACACCGCTGGCAGTAAAGGTGCTCGGCACCCATTTCAATATCAACGCCTATCCCGAGGAACAGCATCATACTGTAACCCTTGTCGAAGGCGCCGTAAAAGTAGACTATGGCGCCGCCAACGCGCTGCTCTCGCCAGGTAAAGAAGCCATCCTGGACAAAACATCGGGCAGGCTGCAGACAGCTGCTGCCGACACAGAGTCCGCCATCGCCTGGAAAAATGGCTATTTCATTTTCGAGAATGAAAAAGTGGAAAGCATCATGCGGCAGATCAGCCGCTGGTACGATGTAGAAATAAGCTACCAGGGAGATGTTTCCGGGAAAGCCATTGGCGGTAGCCTGTCCCGCTCGAAGAATGTTTCTGAAGTATTAAATATGCTGGAATTAACCGGTACTGTTCACTTTAAAATCAATGGAAGGAGGATCACCGTTATGCCATAGAACACAGCTGTAAAACAGGCGCTATAAAAATAACCGGGAGTGTTCCCGCACCCCCGGCCGGTTTGAGCTTACCTGTAAAAACGAATTTCAATCGCTATTGTCGTCACAGTTTTTATTAAACCCAAACATCCAAATGTAATGAAATTTTACATACCTGACGTGTGCCCTGACGAAGCCGGCGCCACGTGTAAAAAAATTCTGTTGATAATGAAACTGACCTTGGTTTTAATGATCGCAGCGTTAATGGAAGTCAGCGCCACCAGCTACGCCCAGAAGGTAACGTTATCAGCCAAAAAGATCGCGCTCAGCGATGTATTCCGTCAGATCCGCAAACAAACCGCCTACAACGTACTCTGGAATGTCGACATCCTGAAAGATGCACAGCCGGTTGCCATACAAGCCACCAATGCCAGTGTGGAAGATGTGCTGAAACAGTGTTTCGCACAACAGCCCTTTACCTATTCCATTCATCAGAATACCATCGTCATCACGCGTAAGTCCGGCGCCACCGTCGTTGCCATTACCATCAAAGGCAGCGTGACAGACGTCACCAACCGTCCCCTTCCCGGTGTGGCCGTCAGGCTCAAAGGCACGCAAACAGGCACCGCCACGCTGGCTGACGGCACTTTTACCCTTACTGTGTCTGATGCAGGCGGGGTGCTATTATTCAACTACATGGGCTATACACCGAAAGAAGTTCCCATCAACGGACAGACGGTCATCCATGTGCAGCTGGAACAGGCCTCGTCGCAACTGAATGAGGTAGTGGTGGCCTACGGCAAACAAAACACCCGCGAAATCGTTGGCTCCGTCGCCAAACTGTCTGCCGTAGACATCAAAGATCAGCCTACAGGCACCTTTGCAGAAAGATTACAGGGCAAACTGCCCGGCGTACAGGTACCACAGACCACCGGCCGGCCGGGACAGGGCATGGACCTGCGCGTACGCGGCGCCGCCTCCCTTACCTCCAACGTACGCCCGCTGGTAGTGGTAGACGGCCAGCCTATGCTGGGCAACCCCGATAATATCAACAACATCAACCCGGACGAAATTGAGTCTTTCACCGTACTGAAAGACGCTTCCTCCACCGCATTATACGGCTCCCGCGCCGCCAATGGTGTGATCATGATCACCACCAAAAGAGGAAAAGCCGGCGCCACCAGGATTGACTTCAACTCCTACTACGGCAGCGCCTCACTCATGCGCGAACTGATCCCCCCGGTGATGAACGCCACCCAGCTGGCCACTTACATGAAAGGATTTTATGAAGATAAAATCAAGTACGAAGGATATACCGGCGGCATCCCTGCGGTGTATCAAAACCCGGAGCAGTACGGCGAAGGCACCGACTGGTTCAGCGTGCTCACCCGAAACGCACCGGTACAGAACTACAGCCTGTCCATCAACGCCGGTAACGAGAAAGCAGCTGTCAGCGTAGTAGGCGGCTATTTCGACCAGCAGGGCATCCTGCTCAATACCGGCTACAAACGTTTTTCCCTGCGGGTAAACGCCGACTTCAACCCGGGCAAACGGGTAAAGATCGGCGTCGGCGTAGCGCCCTCCCTGCAACTGGAACATAACAACCGTCAGGGCCCCGGCTTCAACATCGACGGACAGCGTGCCATCTTCGCCTCCGCCTCCATGATGCCGACCATGGGCTCCCCCTATAACCCCGACGGCACCCTCGCTCTGGGCATCTCCGGCTTCACCAACCAGTTCGTATGGGCCAACCCGCTGCGTCAACTGATGGAAGTGAAAGATGATGCCAACCGTATACGATTACTGGCGAACGTATTCACCGAAGTAAAACTGACCGATCACCTGACCTTCCGTACTTCCGGCAGCACAGATATCGCCAGCATGACACGCAACAAGTTCATTCCTTCTACTTCCGTCGGCGGCTTCAACGCCCTGCCGATGGAAAACCCGCCCCCCGGCAACAACACCGCCATTGGTCAGACCACCGTGAACAACGACTACTCCTGGCTGAATGAAAACACGCTCAACTATCAGCAGCAATTTGGAAAAGACCATTCACTGGGACTCATGGGCGGTTTTACCATCCAGCGTTCCACCGGTTTCTTCAGCGATATGGTGGGCCGTGATTTTCCCGACAACAGCATCTCCTATCTGAGCGCCGCCACCCGCTTCACCACCAATACTTCCAGCGCAGGCGCCTGGACGATGATGTCGTTCCTCGGCAGGGTGAACTACACCTTTAAAGACCGCTACATGCTGCAGGCCACCATCAGAAGAGACGGCTCCTCCCGTTTCGGCGACCGCAACAAATGGGGCACCTTCCCTTCTGTAGGCGCCGGCTGGATCGTCAGCGACGAAGCGTTTCTCAAAAACGTGCCCGCTATCAGCCTGCTGAAAGTAAGGGCCACCTTCGGCCTCACCGGCATGAACGAAATCGATAACTACGCCACCGCCGCCCGTATCGGGAATTCCAATTACAGCTTCTCCGGCGGACTGGCGCCCGGCAAAGTGCAAACCACACTGGGCAACCAAAGCCTCGCCTGGGAACGCAACCGCCAGTTTGATGCCGGTATCGACATCGGCCTGTTCGACGGCAGGATCAACCTGTCTTATGACTATTACAACAAGCTAACGACCGGCCTGTTATTCATACTGCCCGTTCCGCAATCCTCCGGCTTTGCCAATGTGCAGGACAACCTCGGCGATATCAACCAGTGGGGACACGAGATCATCCTCAGCACCCAAAACCTCACCGGTAAACTCAAATGGAACACCAGCTTCAACATCGCCTTCAACAGGAACATCGTGAAAAGGATCGGTTTAAATAATATTCCTTTCGCCGATAATCCCAACATCACCCTGTCAGAGTTTACCGACTACCGCACGCTCGTTGGCAAACCGGTAGGACAGTTCTACGGTTACATCTTTGACGGTATCTTCAAAAACCAGGCGGAAGCCAACGCCGGTCCCAAATACTACGGCACCGGCAGCACTACGCTGTCCCAGGCAGGCACCGTAAGGTTCAAAGACCTGAACGGAGACGGTAAAATCACCTTCCCGGACGACCAGACCGTGATCGGTGATCCGAACCCGAAATTTATTTTCGGCTTTACCAACACTTTCCAGTACCACAACTTCGACCTGAACATCGCCATGTCCGGTACTTACGGCAACAAGCTGAAAAACGGTATGCAGGAAAGTACGTACAACCTCGATGGCGTGTTCAACGGTCCCCCGGAGCTGCTCGACCGCTGGCGTTCTGAAGACAACCCCGGCAATGGCCGCGTGGCACGTACGCTGGCGAATACTACCGCCGCCTACCGTACCGACCATACCCTGTTTATCCACGATGCGTCTCACCTCACCATTAACAATATCGCGCTGGGCTATACGCTGCGGAAATTCAGGACACGCTGCATCAAAAGCCTGAGGCTATACGCATCGGCGCAAAACGTCTACATCTTCACCAGCTATCCCGGCAACCCGGAAGTAAGCGCCGGCGGACTGGCGTTTGTAACGCAACAGGGGCAGGATCTGGGTGCTTACCCGCTGCAACGGACCTTTACGTTTGGTTTGAACCTTGGCCTTTAAAAATGAGTAAAATGAAAAAGATTTCCTGTTATATACTGGTGGTAATCAGCCTGGCGACAACGTCCTGCAAAAAGTTTCTGAACGAAGTCAATCCCAACTTTACCACACCGGACAGCTATTTTAAAAACCAGAACGATTTCGATCTCGCTGTTAACGGCGCCTACAGCCAGCTGCGGGGCCTTTACAACAATAAAAGCGCCTGGATCATGGGCGAAATGCGTTCTGACAATACCCACTACGACTACAAATCCTCCGATCAGGCGGTTGCTACGGTCAACCGGTATGCTGTCGCGGATTTCCTGGATGATAAATACAACAACCAGACGCCTCCCAAATGGAACAGTGGTTACAACACGATCTCGGCGGTTAATGTGATCCTCGATCATATCGACGATATCCAGTTGTCCGCCTCCGCGCGCAATGCCATCGTAGGGCAGGCGAAGTTCATCCGCGCCCTCGCCTATTTTGACCTGGTGCGTTTCTACGGTGGCGTTCCCATTTACAAACGTGCACCGCTCAGCCGCGAGGAAACCTACATTCCGCGCGCCTCCGTGCAGGAAGTATATGACCTCATCCTCTCCGACGCTACTGATGCTGCCGCCAGGCTGGAAGCGCCGGCCTTTCCGCAGACCGGCCGCGCCACCAAAGGCGCCGCACTTACCCTGCTGGGCGACGTGTACCTGACCCTTAAAAAGTACGACCAGGCGGAAAGTGTGCTGAAACAGGTAACCGCTATGGGTTATACGCTGTTTCAAAATTATGGCGACGCGTTCCAGCTGAGCAATAAAAACGGGAAAGAGTCTGTCTTCGAAATCCAGTTCAACACCGGGCTGGCGGTACCACAGGCCAATACCGACGCTTCTGTCTACAACTTCCTGCCACGCATGGCCAACACTTCCGTGGTGACAGGCGTCAACTTCAACAGTATTACCAATACCGGGGGTTTTAACACGCCTACGCAAGACCTGATCAACGCTTATGAAACAGGGGACCAACGCCTCGATGCCTCCATCGCCGTGGCGGAAGGCAGCTTCAATGCCTCCGACGATTTCACCGCCACAGCGGTAAAATCAGTGATCAACTACACCCCGCCCGCCGGCAAAGTGGGCCGTCCGTTTCCTAAAAAGTTCCTGCATACGCATACCATCGGCAATCAAACCAACGACAACTGGCCGGTGTACCGTTATGCGGAAGTGCTGCTGCTGTTGGCCGAAAGCCTCAACCAACAGGGCAAATCAGGCGAAGCGCTGGTGTACCTGAACACGGTCAGACAGCGCGCTTTCGGCGACGCCCTCCACGATATCAGCACTACTGACCAGGCAGCCCTGCAGACGGCCATCCTGCAGGAAAGAAGAGTGGAACTGGCTTTTGAAAACAAACGCTGGCTGGACCTGGTGCGGTCCGGCAAAGCCATCAGCGTTATGACCGATTTCGGTGTACAACAGAAAGCACGGTACAGTTACCTGCAGGCAGGAAGTTACAACGTCACCCAGAACCGGCTGCTGTTTCCCATTCCCAATGCGGAGATACTGCTGAACGATAAACTCACACAAAATCCGGGTTATTAATTAAACTAAAACTTTAAGCTCATGAAAAACATGATGATGAAGGCAGGAAAATCCTGCCTTCGGTCCGCCTGTGTTCATTGGATGATAGTGGTGATGGTTTTATTGACAGTTTCCTGTTCACGGCAACCCGATCAACAACTGCAACCGGAGAGCCCTGCTGCTGCTCCGGAAAACCGGCAGGCGCAAACAGAAGCCACCTGTTGCTGGGTAGCCATCACCAATCAGGCTACCAAAAAAATTGAAGTGTACGACCCGGCAGACGCCACCTGGTCTACCCCCAAATGGTCGTGGATGCCCACCACCGCGCTTTCGTACAACACCGCCAGTGAGATCGCGCTATGGGAGGCGCCTACGGACATCAAAGTCCGCAACAATACCGTGTTCGCCAATACGGCGCAGGTGATCACCGCCACCTCCTACCGGCTGGCCACCATTGCGCGGTATACGGGCACGGGTACACGTGGACAGAAACTGTGGGTAATGGGTTTTAACGACACCACCAGCCTGCATGCGATGGAGATACTTCCCGACGGCAACAGCGTGGTGGCCAGCGCCGGCGTAGACTGGCCTCAGGGCTGGATACGTATTTATTCCTCCTCTCAGCCCGCACCGAACCACGGGGTGAATACACAGTATTACTTTCCGTCAGCCCACGCGGTGCTATGGGACGAAACCCATAAGGTGCTCTGGGCGCTGGGGAACCAACTGAGGAAATACGGTTACAACACAACCCGCTCCGGCGGCACCATCACCAATCCCAAACTGGACCTGCTGATGACCTATAACGTGCTGCCCAGTCCGTGGGGACACGATCTCTCCGCCGATGTCAACAACCCCGATCAGCTGCTGCTCACCACTAACGGTGGCGCATATACTTTTCATATCTCCACCGGTACTTTCAGCGACATACCAGGGGCCGCATACGACACCTTCGTAAAAGCCATCAGCAGCCAGCCCGGACAGAACATGCTGGTAGAAACCAAACCCTCCAGCGGTTGCACGCTTAACAACTGGTGTACCTCCGTCGTCCATTTTTACAATGCTGCCAACGGCAACGCCGCCGGTTCCCGTACTGTCAGCGGCGCGGCCATTTATAAAGGGAAAACATTTGATCCAAATTACTATTGAGATGATGAAGAGAATTATACTGACAGGAGCAGCATTTGCATTGCTTGTTTTCCAGTTAGCCTGTAGCAAAAAACAGGGGGCCACTGCGCCCCCTGATAATCCGCCGCCTGTACAGCAACCCGAGCCCTACCCCGGGCTTCCGCTGGCACTCACCAACGAGGCGGTGAAGAAGATAGAAATCTATGATCCTATGGTCACCGACTGGAATACCGCTGCGGCTAAAAAATGGAGCTGGTCGCCCACTACCGCCCTGGGCTTTAGCGCCGACGAAATCAACCGCTTCGGCGGCGGCACCGATTTTAAAGTAAGAAAGGGCTATGCCGTGATGAGCGATAACAGTATGGCAGCCGTGATGACCTACCCGGCCGGGCAACGGGTATGGGCCAAAATCATCAGCGGCAACGTACACTCCGCGGAACTACTGCCCAATGGTAATATCGCGCTGGCAGCATCCGATGGCAACTGGATCAGGGTATATGCCTCCTCTCAGGGACCCAATAACAGTAACTATGGAGAGTTTGCGCTGGGCGCCGCCCACGCCGTACTGTGGGACCCCGAACTCAACGTATTGTGGGTGACCGGCCAGGACCAGTCCAACAACACGCATATCCTCACCGCCCTTGCGGTAGGCGGTAGTGATGCCATGCCTGAACTCACTGAATTAAAACAATACCGCGTTGCCCTGCCTACGCCCTGGGGGCATGAAGTGAGCGCCTATTACGGCAACAAAAACCTGTTGTGGGTGACGACTAACGGTGGCGAATATGTGTTTAACAAAAGTACAAAGACGTTGTCTATGTCGCCTACCAACAACCTCACCTTCGTAAAGGGCATAGGCAATCAGCCCGGCGGGCAGATTGTGCTGGTACGTCCCGACGCCAACAAAAATCCGCGGCCGCCCGTGAGTTGTTCGCTCAACAACTGGTCCACCAGCACCATCGACTTCTACACCGCCGGCGGACAGCGGCAGGGTTCCAGGACCGTCAACGGCGCCTGTTTTTATAAAATCAAAATCGTTTACGACAACTATCAGTAATGCAGTTCAAAACCTATGCGTATTGTCTCGTTTTTCTCTGTAGCAGCCTGCTGTGCGCCAATGCGCAGACGCTGATCCCCGCGCCGCGTTCAGTGGCGAACCGTGCCGGCAGTTTTACCGTCAACGCTCATACCATCATCCGGACGGACCTGCAGGACAAGCGCGCCGCGGCCTGGTTTACCGACCGGCTGTCCGGCATGATCTCCTCCGGCGCCAAGGCAGCCGCCGGCGCAGCGAAAGCGTCTGCGCTGGTGATCACGGATCGCAATGCAGCGCAACTCCCCGCCGAAGGATACCGGCTGGAAGTAACACCGGACAGCATCCTGCTGACCGGCCGCGACGCAGGTTTGTTCTACGGTATGCAAACTTTATTACAGCTCTTTTCCGATCAGGCCACCATCCCCTGTGTCAGCATCACGGATGCGCCCCGTTACGGCTACCGGGGCCTGATGCTGGACGTATCCCGCCATTTCTTCACCATTGCGCAGATCAAAGACCTGCTCGACCTGATGGCTTACTATAAACTCAACCGCTTCCACTGGCACCTGACCGATGACCAGGGCTGGCGGCTGGAGATAAAAAGTCTTCCTGAACTGACACGCACCGGCGCGTGGCGCGTGCCCCGCATTGAGTTCAGCGGTAACACCCTGCCGCCGCAACCCGGCGAAAAATCCACTGACGGCGGCTTTTACACACAGGAAGAAGTAAAGGACATCATTCGCTACGCTGCCGAAAGGCATATTGAAATACTGCCGGAGATAGACGTCCCGGGCCACTCCATGGCGGCCATCGCATCATATCCCTGGCTGTGCGTAACGCGTGACAGCAGCATTAAAGTGAACCCGGGAAGCAGCTTCGCCAAATGGTTCCCTGCCGGTGGCTTTGAAATGTATACAGACAACTCCCTGAACCCCGTTGATGAAAGGGTGTATGAATTTTTGGACAAAGTCTTCAGCGAAGTAGCGGCATTGTTTCCCTACCCCTATATCCACATCGGCGGAGATGAATGTTACAAAGCTTTCTGGGAGAAAGACAGCAGCGTGCAGCGGTTTATGAAACAGCACCATATCCGCGACAGCCATGCATTGCAGGGCTATTTTATCTCCCGGTTAAACAAGATCATTCTATCCAAAAACAAAAAGATGATCGCGTGGGATGAAATTGCCGAAGGCGACCTGAAAGAAGATATTGTGGTGATGAACCGGTTCGGAGAGAAAGGCGCGGTGCAACAAATAAAAAAAGGGTTGAACATTATACTGGCGCCGGGCGGCAACGGGCTTTATTTCGACTATGCCCAGAGCCCTTCAGAACAGGAGCCTTCCAGTCATGGCGGTAATGCTCCCGCATGGAAAGCGTATCAATACAATCCCGACTATGCAGCGCTTTCCAACGACGAAAAAAAACACATCATGGGCGTGGAAGCCTGCGTGTGGACAGAAAACATCCCCGGTGTTTCCAAGCTGCAATACATGCTGCTGCCCCGTATGCTGGCGCTGGCAGAAACCGGATGGTCTGCCGTGGAAAACAAAGACCATCACCGTTTCGCTACCGCCGCGCTGCCGGCACACCTGGCACGTTTTGACAAGGCAGGTATGAACTACCGCGTGCCAACTGTTTTTCCCTATACCGACAGCACCATTATCACCGATACTTTCCGGTTTGAAGTATCACAGCCGCCCGTACCCGGCGCGCGTATTTACTACACGCTGAACAACCGGCCGCCGGGGGATTATGACCACCTGTACACCGGCCCGGTGGCTATTGTTGTACCAAAAGGCAAAACCATCACCTTAAAAACCATTGTGATAACACCAGCGGGCCGCAGAAGTATTATCACCCGCACCGTACTGGATAATAGCAACAAACCTAAAAACGAACATTAGCCATGCAAAAAAGCATTCGCCAATTCTTATGCCGTACGCTGACCATCGCCGCTGTAATGGCGTCTTCCCATATACAGGCGCAACAAAAGCTGCAGCGGTTTGAAGACGTGGCCGCCGGATTTAAAAACCCCGGCGTGGATTATGGGACAGTACCTTTCTGGGTATGGAACACCAAAGTCACCAAACCTAATATCGACTCCATGCTGAACGACTACCGCAGGAATGATTTCGGCGGTGTTATTATTCATCCGCGGCCGGGATTAATTACGGAATACCTGTCGAAAGAGTGGTTTGATCTATTTACATATGCTGTGCAACAAGGAAAGAAACTGGGGCTAAACATCTGGATATACGACGAAAACTCCTACCCTACCGGCTTTGGCGGTGGCCTGGTGGGAGAACAAATGCCCGAAGCGTATAACCAGGGGCAGATGTTGTATATGGAAGAAGCGACCCTGTTACCCGCAGATCTGTCTCCCTATTTCCTTGTGCTGAAAAAGGAAAATGGTGATCACAAAGATATCACCGGGCAGCTGCAGCAGGAAGCCGGTAAACCCGGGCAGTACCAACTCTTCAAAAAGGTAAACTATCAACGTTCCAACCGCGGCTCTGTGGCCGGTCCTATCGGCGTATCCTACGTAGACCTGATGGCTAAAGGCGTTACCGAAAAGTTCATCGACGTGACCTACAAAGGTTATGAAAAAGTGATTGGTAAAGAATTTGGTAAAGCCATCAAGGGCGTGTTCTCCGATGAGCCGACCATTATCAATGAAGGGCGCAACTGCGTCCGCTGGACGCCCGACCTGTTCGACCGCTTTTATAAAAACTGGGGATATGATCTCCGGCTGCACCTGCCTTCTCTCTTCAAGGAAACCGGTGACTGGAAGCGGGTCCGCCACAACTATTACGAGATGCTGTTGCAGCTGTTCGTTGACCGATGGTCCAAGCCGGTGGCGGACTACATGCAAAAACACCAGCTGGTGTGGACCGGCCACTACTGGGAGCATGGATGGCCCAGTCCCTATCATGGCCCCGACAACATGGCGATGTACGCCTGGCATCAGATGCCGGGCATCGATATGTTGTTCAACCAGTTCAGCGAAGATAAGCCGGTACAATTCGGCAATATCCGCGCGGTAAAGGAGCTGAGCAGCGTGGCCAACCAGCTGGGCAAAACCCGTGCACTGTCTGAAACCTACGGCGGTGGCGGCTGGGAGCTGACCTTTAAGGACATGAAACGGCTGGCCGACTGGCAGTTTGTACTGGGCGTCAACTTCATGAACCAGCATTTGTCGTTTATGACGCTGACGGGTGCACGTAAATACGACTATCCGCCCAGCTTCTCCTACCATGAGCCGTGGTGGCCCTACTACCGTCAAATGAACCATTACTTTACGCGGCTGTCTTACCTGTTGACCCAGGGACAGCAGTATAATGATATCCTCATCATCGAGCCCACCACCTCCGCCTGGATGTACTACGCCCGGGACGGAGAGCATAAACGTTTCTTCGACATCACCAAAAGCTTTAATGATTTCGTGACCACGATGCAAAGAGCACAGCTGGAGTATGACTTGGGGTCCGAGAATATCATTAAAGACAATGGGCGGGTAGAGGGTGACCGATTCATCATCGGAAGACGGGCTTACAGGACGGTGGTGATACCACCTGGCATGGAAAACATTAACGGCGCCACTTTCCGGCTGTTGAAAGACTACATGGCCGCCGGTGGAAAGGTTATTTGTTTTGAGCAGTTACGGTTGGTTGACGGTGCGGAGAACCCATCGCTGGCCGCCCTGTTTCTGCCAGCTAAAGTACAGGCCGTAAACACAACACTTTTCCGGAACACTGGTTTTCGTGTAACCGGCAGGGATAGTACCGGTGGCAATCTATATCACCAGCGGCGGAAGCTGGCCAACGGCGAGCTACTGCTGCTGACCAACGCCAGCATGACGAATGCTTCTTCCGGCAAGGTCTGTATGAAGGGCAGCGACGTACTGGAAATGGAGATGCATTCCGGGAAGATTGTCCGTTACCGGTGCACGCAACAAAACGGGGAAGTGCAGTTTGATGTTAATGTACCGCCCGCCGGCAGCCTGATGTTGTTCATCGCGGATAAGCAACAGGCCGGGTACCAGCCGAAGCCACAGGCCGGCGAATGGGCTGCCGTCGACGCTTCCGCGACGGTGGTATCGCGCCCGTCAGACAACACGCTGACAATAGATTTCTGTGACCTTTATCTGCATCATCCAGACACCAGCTATCAACAGCTGCATGTTGGCCAGGCTTCCAATACCGCGTTCAAACATCATGGATTTACCGACGGTGTGGGTAACCCGTGGAACAACCGTACCCAGTTTAAAGACGCCATCGTGAGAAGGGATACCTTCTCTACCGGCACCGGCTATACGGTGGTGTATCATTTTAACCTGAAAGACGGCGTCGACGGCCGCCACTTTAAAGCGGTGATAGAGCAGCCGGGCCTCTGGCACAGTGTGAAAATCAACGGGGCAACTGTTAAGAACGAACCCGGCAAATGGTGGCTGGACCGGTCTTTCGGCGTGTACCAGATCGGTCAGCACTTAAAAGCCGGCGATAATGAACTGGTGGTGACCGTAGCGCCCATGAGTGTGTACGCTGAAATTGAACCGGTGTATATTCTCGGTGATTTTAACCTTGAAGCAGCCGCACAGGGCTGGAACATTGCAGCACCCAAACCGGTGCAGATAGGCCACTGGCGGCAGCAGGGATTACCGTTATACAGCCAGGGCATCGCCTATACGAAAACTTTTACGGCGAACGGGCCGGCTGCTTCGTACGCCGTAGTCCTGGGCAAATGGCAGGGCACAGTGGCCGCGGTGAAAGTAAATGGTGAATTTGCCGGTATTATCACCGCAGCACCCGACAGGCTGGACATCGGGCAGTTCGTAAAAAAAGGGAAGAATACAGTGGAAGTGACGGTGATCGGCAGCCTGAAGAACCTGCTGGGACCGTTTTACAACAAGCCCGTTCCCGGATTGGTAGATCCCGGCAAGTGGTATAATGTCAAAACACAACCTTCCGGGGATGCATATGATCTTTATGATTATGGCCTGACGGAAGATTATGAGATACAGGTAATACAATAATACGCTGATGTTAAGGGAAAGTCATCAACTTCCCTTAACATCTATCTGAATTACTCCCAGCTTTTGTTTCCCCATACATGCAGCTGCTGTAATATTTCCATCAGCGCTTTCGCTTTGTCGGTATGCCGGTAAAGGGTTTGCGGCGGTACCGTGTCAGCAATATATTCCTTCACTATCAATCCTTCATTCACCATCTCCGACAATCGTTTACCTAATATCTGGTCCGACAGGGAGGGAAACTTCTCCTTTAAGCGGCTGAACTGGTTCACCCCTATGGATATATTGCAGAGTAGTTCCATTTTCCAGCGGGCGCTGATCATCCTCAGAATATCATTTACATCATGGGCTGCGGCCAACAACTGAAGGTTATGGGCATTTGATGAACTCGCTTTGATCTTGCTTGACATACCTGTGATTTAACGACTCACTTTAGGGTAAGAGATTGGCCACCTTTCAGGGCGTAGATAAGTTTGCAAAAATAATTTTAAAATGGATTACAAAAAAATCAGACTGGATTTTGTATGGGCGCTATTATCCCTGCTATCGTTTAACGATATTTACGCACAATCATTTGAAAATTAACCATTGATGTATGCACGGATGCCTGGCGCCCGACATGGCGGATGGTGCTGGCAGCAGGTGAGCATTATCCTGCGCGGAGACGGAACCGGGGAAAACAAGTATAAATTCTTGTATCTTCCTCTTAACATCCGTCTGACATGATAAAAATAATCTTCCTGGCACTACTCATTTCGCTGTTGACCGGCTGCGCCACCAGGCTCACCGACAGCAAAAAAACCGCGCTGAAAAACGAACTGGCGGAAATGGTAAAAACCGACCAGATCGCAGCTTTCGTTCGACAGGGGAAGTACAAGGAATATACGCAGGAGCAATGGGACCGCTTTAAAGACAGCGTGTATACGACACATCAGAAAAGAATCGCCGTTATCTTCCGGCAGTACGGGTTCCCGGGCATCGATATGGTGGGTAAAGAAGGCTCCAACCACTTCTGGCTGCTGGTACAGCACAGCGATAAGTTCCCCGGATTCCAGACCAAAGTGCTGAAGGCGATGGAGAAAGAAGTAAAAAAACAGAATGCCAATCCCAATAACTACGCTTACCTGTACGACCGGGTGCAGGTCAATGCCGGTAAAAAACAACTATTCGGCACACAGGTCACCTACCAGGTCAACACCACCGGCAGGGCTTTCCCAAAGATTGGGTTGATCGACTCTGTTAATGTGGACAAGATCAGGAAGGAATATACGTTATCCCCATTGAAAGATTATCTGAACCAGATGACGGAGATGCACTACGAGATGAATAAGAAAAGTTACCAGGAGAAGGGGGTGATGAAACCGGATTTATACTGAGCATATAGTTTATGGAATTTTGCGGGAACTGCATCTTCCGGAAAACGGTTACATGAAACCATTTCTTTTTATGCTGCTGGCGATAGCAGTGACCACCACCTACGGGCAGCAGAAAGTGAGTGACATACCACTACCTGCAGGGTATACACGAATCACCCAGGAGCGGCACTCTTTCGGAGAATGGCTGCGGAACTGTTCCCTGAAATCAGACAAAACGGTATATCTGTATAACGGCACACCCAAAAGAAACCAGCAGGCACAATACGCAGTACTTGACATGCCTGTAGGTGAAAAAGACCTGCAACAATGCGCCGACGCCGTCATTCGCCTGCGCGCTGAATACCTGTATAAGGGCGGTCGCACCGAAGCCATTACTTTCAAGGCAACAGACGGTACACAAATAGGCTACAGCGGCTGGCTGAAGGGAGACCGCTTTGTACTGCAACAGGGAAAACTGTTACGGAAACGGATAGCAGCACCAGCCCAAGGCAGAGCGCAGTTTGAAAAATACCTGGAAACCGTATTCTCCTACGCCGGCACGCTTTCTCTTAGCCGTGAACTGAAACAGGTACCATCAACGAAAAACATACAAGCCGGGGATGTCTTTATCCAGGGAGGATCTCCCGGTCACGCTGTCATTGTGATGGACGTAGCGGAAAACCGTTCCGGTAAAAAGATATTCCTGCTCGCTCAGAGCTATATGCCGGCACAGAATATACATATTCTGAAAAACCCGGCTGCTGCCACGCCGTGGTATGATGCGGATTTTGGCCGAAAGTTGTATACACCCGAATGGGTGTTTGGAGATGGGGCTTTAAAGCGATGGTAAGTTATTTTCTGAACCTAACATGCAATCTCATCCAGTTGTAGAGGAAGAAGTATATTTGTGAATACATTCTATACTAAGTTAGGGTACTGTCAATAAAAATTATATTATGCATTGAACATACAGATCGAAAAATATCTTTTACGACATTTAATTTTTCGTCAATTACCTGCTCGTTTTTATACCCATAAAACTCCAACCATTTAACAGCTTCTTTAATTCGAAAATCGAAAGCAAACTCATCTGCGACAAATTCCTCGTGAAAGATAGTATTGACAATTGTTTTAGAAAACCTCACAATATCCGCCATTAACTTTTCCTCAACCTCGGCTTCCTGCTGCAACTCTTCCATTATTTCATCTATATAGTTTCTCTTCCCAAGTCCAATGGAATCATCAAATTCTTGCAACTCTTGCTCCACCAGTTTAAGACCAGGTAACGCCGCTCTAAATCCTTCTATTGGTACATTCATGCGGTAATACCGAATTTTCTTTACCAGTTCTCCAAGGCGGTTTAAATACGATCCTTTAGGTGCTGTAATAAATTCATATTGCAATAATTCCACGTTAGTATTTTGCTAAAGTATGAAGAATATATTAAGGATAAGGAACATTAATGGAAATGACATCTCCATTAACGCATTTTACCTTTGTCCACTATCATATTATATAATTTTCATTAATTCACTCAGGCATCACGGGAAATATCCTGCCCTCCGTCAATCTGGCGCCGTTCCGCTCTTATATCAATTTCATGCATATCTCCCGTTGTAAGCCGACCATTCTCCCGCTGTATCGCCAATCGATCGTTTGCGCCTACTCGGAAATCAGTACCTATTTGAACTAACCCTCTTGCCAGTCGCTCAACCAACATATCATCCATCTCCATTTCCTGCTTTTTATTAGCCAGCTTCATGGCTTTAACTTCTTCTCTTTTTGCCTCGAGCAGCAGCTCATTGTATTCCCTCGTCTGCTCTTCCGACATCATACGTTTTGTCTCTTCCTGTGTTTTTTCTCGTTCCGCTTTCATCTTTTCATAAGGCTCAAAATGCCTGTCAAGGGCATATCCTTCCGCCGCTTTCTGCGCCTTGGTAAAAATTTCTTTCGTTTTCTCTTTCGCAAAAAATCCTTTCATTTTTAAAATACAATTTTGAAAAAAGCTTCCAACTCCAGCACTTAGGATATCCATTTTAACATTTGGAATATAACAAAGTGTGGAAGAAATTAAATTCATAAATTTATTGGCGATGCCAGCATCCCTCGTATCAATCCAAATATCAACAGACCAGACGTACTCAACATTCTCTCCGTCTGGCATAAATCCCTCGTTCGTACTTTCATACTTCAGCGCGATGTTGGCTATCTGAGCGGACATTGATGGGTGGGACTGCCGTAAAGTCCTCACAGCCATCGGCGACGGAGAAAATAATGTAGGCTGAAGTTCAGCAACAAGTTTATCAACCACCTGACTGCTCAGATCAACTATGCCATTAGACATCAGGGAGAACCTATCATCTCCCCACTCGTTCACAATAGTTTCAAAATCAATTTTCTGTATCAGAAAAAAAGAAGAAAAATCCCTTTCAATAACCGCGATTGATCGGCTATGGATATTCTCTGCGGCTATATATCCGATTATATCATCGAGTTCATAGTTGAAAAGATAAACTATACTGCTATTTTTACTCCTGTTCAGAAATAAAATAATCCACTTTTTGAGTAATCCCAGGGTCTTTTTTATAACAACACCACCAGCTATCAATTCATTTTCATTCTCAGTGCCTTTCGTTTCGGATAAACGCCGTAATAACATCTTAATAAGATCCACCTTATTCATGATCTCCCGTAACCCGAAAACCGGCTTTCCCAGCTGTCTCGATTGTTCAATTTCACTGGTATAACGATCGAATATGTCATCATGGTTGCCACCATAATCAATTGCTAAAGCAAATTCCTTTTTCATTAAAGTTTTTTGAAAGCTTCAATTAAATTTGTTTATCTCAACAGTACATAAGTCTCTCAATAATAAAACGCAACCGGAGAAAAAAGGTACTATTACAGAAAAACGAAATTTCAAATTGCAGCGGTCCAACTCTTCTCCATTTTTTGCCATTTCCTTGACCGTGGCTCACAACATCAATATATACCGGGGACTTATTCCTTTTATGAAGCGCCGCATCAACTCCATTGATCCATTAACACTGAAGACAACAGCTCCGAGATGATATTATTGCAAAAGTAAGTACCTACGATTGCTCTCTCTCCGTAGGACACTCACAACAAAACCGGAGAAATCATATAAGAAAAAAACAATATAAAAACATCATTCTCCGGAGTACCTGCTATCTTTAATTACACACAGCTTTTCCAGGAGCGGCCTTTTTTCGAATGTTATATAGAAGGACTATAGCCGGTCAGATCCCGTGCTCCGCATTAAACCTTTTCTTAGCCTCGTGGAACACCGAATCCTTTTCATACACGTTTTTATACATCCCCTGCTTTTGCACATTCAGCTCATAAATCTTTTTATAGGCGTTCATGGCGGAATCGCCTTTCATCCGCCGGGCGGCTTCCTGTTGGGCTACCTCGTTCCGGTCAAACAGCTGCAACGTCTTGAGCGCCGTGTAATATTCCACAGCGGCCGCCTTCAGCGGCTCACCCTGCTTAATACCCGCTGCCGGCAGTACCCGGATGCTGTCTATCAGCCGGTCAAAGTCTTTTTCCTCCCTGTCCAGCGCTGCAAGCGCACCCTGGAAGTCGCCTTTGATGAGGCATTGCAGCTTCTGTTCTTCGGCGCCGCCCTTACCTACCACGATGTTGAATGCTGTTTTTTCTTTTTGATCGATGGCTTCTCTCAGTTGGATAGCTTTTTTGGGCTTACAGCCTGCAAGACCTATTAATAAGAAGATGGCTATGAACGGTTTTTTCATATGGTCGTTAACTTTATATATGGGGAAGATGGGCTACAGCCCCAAGTTATACATTTTTTTGCAATTCCTGCTACCGGTCATCTATCCTCGTTCCACGGATTTTAAAGCAAATTTAATTTTAAACTATACCTACTTAATTGTTTTGATATTAATTTTGGCTTCTGATGACGAGACTATTTATAGGATATCTCCTCTCATTATGCCTTCTTTTACTGGGAAGCTATGCATATGCGGACGAACTACGTTTGGACCAGCCAGGCCAACTGACTACCGAAACCCCGGTGCTCACCACATTGGCCGACATGCAAAACTACGACGCCCTCGTTTGCTCCCTTCCGCCCGGAAAAGACAGCATAGGTGACAGGATGAAAGCAACGGAAATCGAAGAGGACTGCGATTCGGAATCCTTCAGGAAACTGCTGGAGACCGGCATCTGCCGTATTACCTCTTTTTATGCCCTCCGGCCCGGATGTATTTTTCCCATTCTCTTCAGCAACCGCCGACCCAATTTCCCTCACTTTTCCCGCACGGCCGCTGATAAGTTTATCGTAAACCGCGTCATCAGGATTTGATTTCCTGCATTTACAGGCGAACGATGATCGCCTGCCCTCCCTGTTATTTATACTGATCCAAACAGCTGACCTGTTGTCTGCATAGCACACCCGCTATGGGATCGGGACTGTCATGTGTTTAAACCGACCTGAATCCAAGCATCATAATTATATGAAAAGAATCCTCATGCTCATGGGCTTGTATGCCTTGTTGTGCCATACAAGCTGTAAATCGTCCAAAGGAGAAGAAAAAGAAGAAGCTACCAAATTCCTGGTGACCAGTCCGCTGAAAATGGACACCACCATCACCCGGGAATATGTCTGCCAGATACGCTCCATCCGCAATATTGAATTAAGGGCCCAGGAAAAAGGCTACCTGCAGGGCATCAACGTAGATGAAGGCCAGGCCGTAAAGTCCGGCCAGCTGCTGTTTAAGATCATGCCCAAACTCTACGAGGCGGAACTGGCAAAATCTGAGGCCGAAGCAAAAGCCGCAGCCATCGAAGTACAAAACACCCAAAGCCTCGCCGACAAAAATGTCGTATCCAAAAATGAACTGGCCCTCGCCAATGCCAAACTGCAAAAAGCAAATGCAGAACTGGCCCTCGCCAAAGTACACCTCGGCTTCACCGATATCAGAGCGCCTTTCGACGGCATCGTTGACCGCCTGCACCTGAAACTGGGCAGCCTCGTGGGCGAAGGCGACCTGCTCACCACCCTCTCGGACAACAGCCATATGTGGGTGTATTTTAACGTGTCCGAACCGGAATACCTCGACTATCAGGCCAGCTTAAAGTCAAAAGGCGAAGTAAAAGTAAAACTGCTGATGGCCAACAAACAGGTATTCAAATACCCCGGCGTGGTGGAAACCATCGAAGGAGAGTTCAACAACGAAACCGGTAACATCGCCTTCAGGGCCAATTTTCCAAACCCCGACAAACTGCTGAGACACGGGGAAACGGGCAGCATCCTCATGGACGTGCCCCTCAAAAACGCTCTCATCATCCCCCAGAAAGCAACCATGGAGATCATGGATAAGAAATATGTCTTCGTAGTGGGCAAAGACAATGTGGTTACGCTGAAAGCCATCACCATCGGCGCTGAAATGCCCGACCTGTATGTAGTACAGGAAGGACTGGCCGAAAACGATAAAATACTGCTGGAAGGTTTACGGAAGGTGAAAGACAAAGACAAAATCACCTTCGACTATGAAGAACCGGCAAAGGTGATCTCTCACCTGAAGTTACCAACGGAATAACGTAAGCATCCACCTAAAGAAAAAGAGACATGTTTAATATATTCATGAAACGGCCCGTCTTTGCGATAGTGATATCCCTTGTCATTATCTTCATGGGCGTACTGGCCATCAATACCCTCCCTACCTCACAGTTCCCCTCCATTGCGCCGCCAAGGGTGATCGTGAGCGTAGCCTACCCGGGGGCCAGCGCAGACGTGCTGGTAAAATCCGTGCTCATCCCGCTGGAGAAGTCGGTCAACGGCGTTCCGGGCATGAAGTACATGACCTCCGACGCCACCAGCGCCGGTGAGGCCAACATACAAGTGGTCTTTGACCTCGGTACCGATCCCAATCAGGCCGTGGTGAACGTAAAGAACCGTATCGAACAGGTGACCAACCGTCTCCCCGAGCTGGTACAACGCGAAGGTATCGTAGTAAACATCCTCCAGCCCAACATGCTGATGTATGTGAACGTATACAGTAAAGATCCCAAAGCGGACGAAAATTTCCTGTATAACTACTCCAACGTAAACATCCTCCGTGAACTGAGCAGGGTGAAAGGCATCGGCAGCGCCCAGATCCTCGGTAGCCGCCAGTACGCTATGCGTATCTGGCTGAAGCCCGACAGGATGCGGGCCTACAACGTATCCACCGACGAAGTGATGGAAGCCCTCGGCAGCCAGAGCATCATCGGCTCCCCCGGCCGCCTCGGCCGCAGCGACGGTAAACGTTCGGAAGCCCTCGAATACGTGCTCACCTACCAGGGACGATATAATCAGCCCGAACAATATAAAGATGTCATCATCCGCGCCAACGCCAACGGCGAGATCCTCCGCCTGAAAGACATAGCAGACGTGGAACTGGGCAGCGAATTCTATGACATCTATTCCAATCTGAACAACCACCCGTCTTCGGCCATTGTACTGAAACAAACCTACGGCAGCAACGCCAGCGACGTTATCAGGGAAGTAAAAGCCAAACTGCAGGAAATGAAAGCCGATTTCCCGCCGGGCATGGACTACGAAATCAGCTACGACGTGTCCACCTTCCTCGACGCGTCCATCGAAAAAGTGATCCACACCCTCGGCGAAGCCTTTGTGCTGGTGGCAGTAGTGGTATTCCTCTTCCTCGGCGACTGGCGCTCTACGCTCATCCCCACCCTCGCGGTACCCGTATCGCTGGTGGGCGCCTTCTTCTTCATGCAGGTCTTCGGCCTCACCATCAACCTCATCACCCTGTTCGCCCTGGTACTGGCCATCGGTATCGTGGTGGACAACGCCATCGTGGTGATAGAAGCGGTGCACGCCAAAATGGAAGAAGAACACCTCTCCCCTTATGCAGCCACCAAAAAAGTACTGCATGAGATCAGCGGCGCCATCGTGGCCATCACCTTTGTAATGGCGGCGGTGTTTATCCCGGTGTCGTTCATGCCAGGCCCCGTAGGCATCTTCTACCGGCAGTTCGCCATCACCATGGCTACTTCCATCGTGCTATCCGGCGTGGTAGCCCTCACGCTCACCCCCGTGCTCTGCGCCATCCTGCTGAAAAACAACCACGGCCAGCCGAAGAAAAAAACGCCCATACAGTTTTTCCTCGACGCGTTCAACAACGGCTTCGAAAAACTTACCGGCCGCTACACCCGCCTGATGGAAAAAATCGTCAGCCGCAGGGTGATCACCTTCGGCGTCCTGCTGGCATTCGGCGCCGGCATCTTCGGCGTAAGCCAGGTGCTGCCATCCGGCTTTATCCCCAGCGAAGACCAGGGCATGATCTACGCTATCATCCAGACGCCCCCCGGCTCCACACTGGAACGCACCAACGATCTCGCCAAAAAAGTACAGGAAATCGCCGAACACGTGGAAGGCATACAGTCCGTTTCCGCGCTGGCAGGCTACGAAGTGCTCACAGAAGGCCGCGGCTCTAATGCCGGCACCTGCCTGATCAACCTCAAAGGCTGGTCTGAAAGGAAACATTCTGTCAACCAGATCATCGCTGAACTGGAAGAAAAATGTAAAGAGATACCCGGCGCCACCATCGAGTTCTTCGGTCCCCCCGCCGTACCTGGCTATGGCGCTGCCGGTGGCTTCTCCCTCCGCCTGCTGGATAAAACCAACAGCGATGATTACAAGGAGATGGAAAAAGTGAACGATGAATTTATGGCCGCGCTGAAACAACGCAAAGAGCTGACCGGCCTGTTCACCTTCTACAGCGCCAACTATCCGCAATATGAACTGCAGATAGACAACCAGGCAGCCATGCAGAAAGGCGTCTCTATCGGCAAAGCCATGGACAACCTCTCCATCCTCATCGGCAGTACCTACGAACTGGGCTTCATCCGCTTCGGCAACTTCCTGAAAGTATATGTGCAGGCCGCACCGGAATACCGCAGGCTGCCGGACGACCTGATGAACCTCTACGTAAAAAACAACCGGGATGAAATGGTGCCCTACTCCGCTTTCATGAGCATCAAAAAAACACACGGCCTCAATGAAATCACCCGGTACAATATGTACAACTCCTCCGCTATCCGCGGAGAGCCCGCAGCAGGCTACAGCAGCGGCGAAGCCATCAAAATCATCCAGGAAGTGGCCGCCAAAACACTACCGCATGGCTACGGCATCGACTGGGAAGGCCTCTCCAAAGATGAAGCAGGCCGCGGCAACGAAGCCCTGTACATCTTCCTGATCGTACTGTTCTTCGTATACCTGATCCTCGCCGCTCAGTATGAAAGCTTCGTACTGCCGCTGGCGGTAGTGCTCTCCCTGCCCGCCGGCGTATTCGGTTCCTTCTTCCTGATCAAACTGATGGGACTGTCCAACGATATCTACGCACAGGTAGGCCTGATCATGCTCGTAGGCCTGCTCGGTAAAAACGCCGTGCTGATCGTGGAATTCGCGGCACAGAAACACCGTTCCGGCGTACCCGTATTTGACGCAGCCATCGAAGGCGCCAAAACCCGTTTCCGCCCGATCCTGATGACCTCCCTCGCGTTTATCGCAGGGCTGATACCGCTGATCTTCGCCACCGGTCCGGGCGCTATCGGCAACCGCACCATCGGTGCCTCCTCGCTCGGCGGTATGCTGATAGGCACCATCTTCGGCGTTATCCTCATCCCGGGACTATATTACATATTCGGCACCATCGCCGCCAAACGCAAGCTGATCAAAGATGAAGATGAGAAACCGCTGACAGAACGCAAGATCATCATCATGGAAGAAGACAGCTTAAACCCAAGAAACTGATCATCATGCCAGGAAAAAAATCATATATAGGTATTATCTGCCTTTCCCTCACCTATGCGGCCTGTAAAGTGCCGGAGCTGACGGGAAAGACAGCCAGCAAAGAAGTGCCTGCCAGTTACAACAACACGCAGGACAGCACCAACACCGCACAGATAAGGTGGAAGGAATATTTTACCGACCCTCACCTGGCAGCGCTGATAGACACTGCGCTGAAGAATAACCAGGAACTGAATATCACCCTACAGGAGATAGAGATCGCCCGCAATGAAGTAAGGGCGAAAAAAGGCGAATACCTGCCTTCTGTAGGACTAAGGGCCGGCGCAGGGCTGGACAAGGTAGGCCGTTATACCAATATCGGCGCACTGGAAGAAACGACAGAAATCAAGCCGGGAAAAGAAATGCCCGACCCGCTGCCCGACTACCTGTTAGGGGTATACGCCAATTGGGAAGTAGACATCTGGCACAAACTGCACAACGCCAAAAAAGCAGCCGTGGCCCGCTACCTCTCTACCGTCGAAGGCCGCAACTTCGTCATCACCAACCTGGTGGCCGAAGTCGCCAACTCCTACTACGAGCTGCTGGCGCTGGACAACCAGCTGGAGATCGTGAAAAAGAACATGGAGATACAGCAGAACGCCCTCGATATCGTGAAGCTGGAGAAAGAAGCCACCCGTGTAACGGAACTGGCCGTACGTAAATTTGAAGCGGAAGTGCTGAAAACACAAAGCCTGCAATACGATATTCAGCAGAAAATCACCGAAACGGAGAACAGGATCAACTTCCTGCTGGCAAGGTATCCGCAGCCCGTCCCAAGAGACGGTCAACATTTCGATGAGCTGGTGCCCGCCTCTATCCATGCCGGCCTGCCCTCTCAACTGCTGGCCAACCGCCCGGACATCAAACAGGCGGAACTGGCCCTGGCAGCAGCGCAGCTGGATATCAAAGTCGCCAAAGCGCAGTTCTACCCATCGCTGGGCATCTCCGCCGCTTTTGGCTACAACGCTTTCAGCCCGGGATACCTGCTGAGAACACCGGAATCCATGCTGTACTCCGTGGCAGGGGAACTGGTAGCGCCGCTGGTCAACAGGAACGCGATAAAAGCCACCTACTATAGCGCCAACGCCAAACAGTTACAGGCGGTCTACAACTACGAACGCACCATCTTAAACGCGTATGTAGAGGTAGCCAACCAGCTGGCCAAAATCAACAACCTGGAGAAAAGCTACGACCTGAAATCCAGGCAGGTAGCAGCACTCACGCAGTCCATTACTATCTCCAACGACCTGTTTAAATCTGCAAGGGCCGACTATATGGAGGTGCTGATGACACAACGCGATGCACTGGAGTCAAAATTTGAACTCATCGAAACCAAAAAACAGCAGCTGAATGCGATGGTAAATATTTATCAGGCGCTCGGCGGCGGCTGGAACTGAGTATTTATCTGCATATCCATGACGCCCCGGGAAGCATACTGCTCCCGGGGCGCTTTATTGTTCAGCAACGCGCCAGCACAGCTTCCGCAGCCCTGTTGCCATGATAAAAAGCTTCTTCGAAAATAGAAATACCGCTGAGGTCAGCATGTGCGGTAAATACATTCGGATAGGGATATTGACGCGCCGCTTTTAATACAGCGCCGCTGATAAAGCCCGGGTAAGGCCTTATCATGCCGTGGCCCCACACCTGTATGTCTATCTGCCGGATCAACCGGTGGATGCCCTTGTGCGCCACTTCCAGTTCATCTGTGATCAGTTTCACCCAATGAGCATGGTCCAGCGCCAGTGCGTATTGCCGGGAAGCGACCGGCTCCAGGTGATCGAGCGGCAGGTACCAGGTGATGACCTGCTTTTTGGGAGCCGCTGTAGACAACGTCTGTTGTTGCGCATTGACATACCCCAGCGACCGCCCTTTATACACCACATTATCCCAGCTCAGCGGATAGCCGCTGGACGAGGGCACTTCGTCCAGCGTCACGTTGGCCACTAACCACGGAGAATATACGAAACCGGAGGCAGGCGCCATGTCCGGCAACAAACGATGCGCCACAAACTGCGGAATGGCCAGGATGCAATGGTCTGCTATTATGCGTTTAGCCCGGTGTTCCTTCACGTCATAATAATCCACGTATACCTTGTCGCCCGCAGGCGTTACACGGTACACCAGGCTGTTGGGTAACAACGCGTCTTTGCTGAATTGCAGCAGATGTTGAATCAGCCGCCCATTGCCCTGCGGCCATGTCAGCACCTGCGATGGCTCCGCATTTGCCGCCCTGCCTTTACGGCCGGCAAAATAGTGAATGCCGGCCCAGGCGCTGACAACGTCCGACGCAGCGCCATAGTCATCGCGGCAGCAATAGTCGATATACCAGTGCAGCTCTTCGGAAACATAACCCTGCTGCTGCATCCAGGCTTTCATGGTGAGCCGGTCGAGCGCGGTGAATTGCGGGTCCGTGGAGCTGCAGGCGACGGGAATATCAAAGGCAAACCGCTGATCGGCGCCCTTCACACCGCGCAAACGCTCCATCTCCGCCAGAAAACGCTGTATTTCAGCGGCCGTGTCGCTGGAAATACCCAGTTGAGGTATCAGTCCTTCCTGCCACCGGTGATGAATAAACAGCCGCTCCTCCGGATCAAAACAGAGGTCCGTTTCATTATACACCGGTACCCCGGCAGCATCGTAACCGGTAAGGATACCTGCTTCCTCCAGTAACGCCAGCAGTGGCTTGTTTTCCAGGTTAGGCAACGGCAGGTAATGCGCCCCCAGCGGATAAGCGGAATAGGTACTCTCTCCCCAGCCGGCGTTTCCGCCCACCCCGGGTTCCAGCTCCAGCACTTTGAATGGGATATTGTGCTGCCGCAGCTTCCGTGCGGCGGTGAGCCCGGCTACGCCGCTGCCGGCAATCACCGTATTCGTATGACCAACAACGGCAGGTTCAGGAAAACCGCCCTCACGCAAACGATGGCCCACGGCGGCAGACGCACCGTTTATCTTGCCTGTGATATGAGCGTATTTATCAGTCTTATTGGTACAGGCCAGGTACTGCCCGAGGGTCACCGTTCCTCCGGCCACCAGCGCCATGTACCGCAGGAAGTCTTTCCTGCTCAGTGGTTTACTCCTGGTATCTCCCCCATTCATCTTCAAAATATTGTACCAATACCTGGTTATTCAATTGATTGGGACGTACCTCCCTTTTATCCATATCTGCTGTAAACAACCGCATCTGCGGGAATACGCCCGCTGCAAAATAACGCAACCCTTCCGGTACGCTATCCTGTTGCTGATGCAGTGCGCCGGGAGAAGCCATCACATATCCCCACTCCCCGAAGGAAGGCACATAGGTGTGATAAGGGATCGTCTGATAGCCGCAGGCCCGCAGGGTGGTGTCTACACACCAGAAAGCGCGGGGAGCCACATAAGGAGACGTTGACTGTACTACCACTACGCTGTTATTATTGAGAGAACGCCGCAGGTGGCGGTAGAAAGCAGTGGTGTATAACTTCCCTACGGCATAGTTGCCCGGATCGGGGAAATCGATGATCACCACATCGTAAGGGTCTTTGTTCTCTTTGATCCACTGGAAAGCGTCTGCGTTGACGATTGACAGTTTGGGCGACTGCAGGGAGTGCGCGTTGAGTTTTGTCAGCAAGGTATTGCCTTTGAAAAGCCGCGTCATGGCCGGGTCCAGGTCTACCAGCGTAATATGCTCCACATCGGGGTACTTCAGCAACTCCCGGGCGGCCATGCCATCGCCACCGCCGAGGACCAGCGCCCGCTGACGGCGCCCGCTGTACATCATCACCGGGTGTACCAGCGCTTCGTGGTAACGGTACTCGTCTGATGAACTGAACTGCAGGTTGCCATTCAGATACAACCGCAGGTCCGATTTACCGCTGGTCAGTACAATCCGCTGATAGGGAGAAGTATGCGCAAAGATAACAGGGTCGCGGAAAGCCATCCCCTCCGCGAAACTCATAATAGCGTCTGCCTGAAAGAAAATACCTGCCAGGCAAACGATCACCGCTACCGCCTTTATCTTTAAATATGCCGCCCATTTGATTTCCTGCCGGAATTTTACCAGCACGATCAGCGCCACCAGTACATTGAGGATACCAAAGAAGCAGGATGTGCGGATGAGGCCCAGGTGAGGCACCAGGAGCAAGGGAAATACGATCGACGCCAGCAGCGCCCCGATATAATCGAAGGTAAACACCCTCGACACCAGGTCGCGGAACTCGTACCGGTTCTTCAGGATATTCATCAGCAACGGCAGCTCCAGCCCTACCAGCGTACCGGTAAGCCCTACCAGCAGGTACAGCACCAGCCGGAAAGACAACGCATGTTCAAACAACAGGAACAGCGCCGCGGAACTGATGCCGCCCACAAAGCCTACCAGTATCTCCAGCTGAATAAACCAGCTTAATAATTCCTTCTTAAAAAAGCGCGATAACCAAGCGCCTATCCCCATCGCAAACAGGTATACACCGATAATGGTGGAAAACTGCGTCACGGAATCACCCAGCAGGTAACTCGCCAGCGTGCCGGCCACCAGCTCGTAGATAAGCCCGCAGGTAGCGATGACAAATACCGAAAAAAGTAATAATACCTCCACTCGCTCCCGATGTTTAACCGTGAATCGCTGAACTGATAATAAGCCCCATCGCAATGATAAAGGCCCCTACCACGATCGCCAGCGCTACATTTTTGTTATGCACAATTTCTTTCCAGGCATTCTCCGGGGTGATCCGGTCCACCAGCCAGAAAGCCACGACCAGGATAATCACGCCCAGCAACGAATACACAATAGAGGCGAGGATGTACTTAAACTGCAATACTTCCATAAAAGGATGTTATTTATGATGAAAACGATTAATACCGCCATGTGACCGGCTGTTACGGCTTTCGCCGGGCTGCCATTTGTCGGTGCTGGTACAGTTGCAGATCCGGTAACCATAGTGGTTACTCAGCAGCAGTGCCGCCAGGAATAAAGTAAACAGGCAGATAAGCAATTTATCTCTCTGCCAAAATCCCTTCATTGTATGGATGATGGTGTTCATTGGTAGCAATGTTAAAGATTACTTCCCGCCCATCGGCGGGCTTCGAATGACCGGCGGATGGCCCATATAATAACGGCGACGATCGTCATCAGCACAGACAGCAGTACGGCATTCCACCAGGAAGGCACATCCCACCAGGCCGTCAGCCCGATGTTCACCGGCCGCCGGTCGTCGCCCTTGCTGAAGGTGGTCACAAAATGGTAGCTGCCCTCCGGAACGCTGCATACAAACTCTTTCTGCATACGGGAACCCTCGCTCCAGGACTCTCCCTCGGATACGCCGCTGTAAAATTCAGCGCCCACCACAAAGGCCGTTTCTTTTCCGGTTTGTTCGTTGACCAGGTTCACTTCCACTTCGCACCAGCTGTTATCCACATCCGTTTCCAGCTGCACCTCCAGGTTGGACGTTTTCCCTTCCAGCTTAAAAGAAGGAGACACCACCGGTTTACTGACATTGGCGGTATCCAGATAGATACGGTCGCTGAATACCGGTACCTTTTTGCTGTTAAAGGAATAGACCGTCTGAATGATAAGGGCGAGGATACAGAATACCAGCGTACCTTTCAGGAAACGCTGCGCATCCACGTTAAAGCGTGCAGGCTGGGCCGGCGCCACGCCTACAGGCGCAGGCAGGTATCCTCCTTTAAGGAATGATTGGCTGATTTCTTCCCGTTGTATATAGGTGCCGAGGTAATAATCCTTTTGCTGCTGATAGTCGGCCTCCCTCTCTTCCGCCAGCAGTTGCGGCGGACGGATAAACTCTTCACAGTGCTTCGACTTCTGCAGGTTGTCCAGCCAGTGGAACTCCCCCTCGGCATAGCGGTAGTTGGCCTTATAAGCGCTGAAACGCTCAAAGAAGCGATCATTCACCGTAAGACCGGTCGCCCCGCCTTTACTGGCCGGCTGCGGCAGCTGATGGTCCGGTAAAGGCTCCAGGAAATTCCAGTGGCCGTCGTAGCTGGACAAGTAAGCGAGCTGGTGGTCATTGTCCCGCAGCAGGGTATATTCAAACCAGCTATAGGGTGTATTCACTTCATACCGCTCCGCTACGGCGATCACCGTATAGGCATGACCGTTTAGCGTGCCACGCTGCCATGTCTGCAACTTAGGCTTCCCCTTGGGCCGGTGTAACTTATACGCCGCAAAAAGGCCCCGCGGACCGGCTTCAATCACGGTATGGCACTTGCCGCACACGTACATTTGTGTCTTTTCCGCGTCAAACAGGTGATGGTGCCGCTGGCAGGCAGGACAATTAAAGGAAGAAGGAAAGTGGTCGCTCATGAATGTATAGGGATTCTATCTTCTGATACAATGGGATTCCTGACGGTCGGCCATAAAAAAGCGTTGCAATGCTTCCATGATAGCCGCGGTGATGGTATCATTGTTTCTTCTGAAATTGGACAGGAACACATCGCAGGTACACAAACCGTACTCCGGCCATGTATGCACGGAGATGTGGGATTCTGTCAGGCAGTGGACCGCCGTATAGCCGCCGGTGGGGAAGTCATGTACCGTATTACCTACCTCCGTAAGTTCGTGGCGTTTGATCTGGGCATCGATAAACGTGCGCCAATGGCTGCTCTCCAATAACAAATCAGTTCTTTGGGTATACAATGTCGCTAACAGGTGTAATCCTGGTTGGTATTCCATATAGGTCCGTAAAAAATTCCAGCCGGCAAAGTAATACTATAAATTGAAATATCCTCGGACTGGCAAACGGCCCGGGTGCCTACAAGATAAAAAAAGGGAACCTCTTACGGTTCCCTGCAACCGGTAAACCCGGTCGTGGTTATGGATGTTACGCTTACTGAACCATTATTCTACATACTCAAAACTGGGCGCTGCGTATAAACCATTGCCCATGGGCACGTTCATCAGTCCCTGTGCGAGGTATTTAAGCTCATACATCATCAGTACCGCATCCTTCAGTTTTTCCCGCTTGCCGTTGGTGGTAAGGTGCAGCATCTGCAACATATCGCAATAACGCTTGTTGAACTGGTACATCATGTCCCACTCCTCGGTACCTTTTTTAAAATCTTTCATTTTGATGTTCTCTTTAATATTATGCACCTGTGTCCAGTCTACCGGGAACTTCTCTCCTGTAGGACCGCTTTTGGGTGTATCCGTAGGTTTATAATACTGCTCTTTGTAGATCTCATTGAAACGGAAGTAGTGAGCGTATTCCACTTCTTCGCCGAAAAGCTTATGATTGCTGTCTTCAATGGTATCGTCTATCCCTTCTCCCTGTCCTACGATTTCGGAGATGGCTTCTTCAGCGGTAGCGAGGTCGTACACTTCTATCAGTCCGCCTCCGCCGCCGTAAAACTGCTCGGGCCTGATTTGCAGGGAACGGTCTCCGGTAAAAATGTTCCCTTTGGCGCTCAGTCTTTTTAAGCCATCGACAATTGCTTCATAAAACTGGCCGATGGAAGCGTAGCGGTCCGACTGCGGTGGCGCATCTCTCCCGCCGGGCTTTTCTATTTTCAGGAATGTTTCTATGGCCGGCCGGGAGAACTTCTCCAGGTTCACCTTAAACGCCTCGTTGCTGTGCGGCAGGTAGGTAGGATATTCCGGGATAAATTTCGGAGACGATATATCCGGTTTTCCGCCGATGGCGTTGAGGATGTTGCAGGCCAGTATCATGTGCAGCATCTCTTCCATGACCACGCCTTTGATGACCCGGGAAGAGGCGTCGTTGGTGCGGTCGCGTATGGAGTATAGAGCATACAGGTAAGGCGGTATGGTGGAGTGTTCCAGTTCTATCGCCACCTGAAGGTGCTCTCGCAGTCCTTCTATTGTAGTGATGCTGTTAAACTCTTTGAGGGAGGGTTCCCCGCTTCGTATCAACCGGTGACGTACGCCGGAAATAAGTGTATTGGCTTCCATAAGGATGATGAATTAAGATGAGTGATTATTTGAGTGCCTTTAAAATGTTTTCCGCTGCGGCAAATGACAACGCCGCCAGCGTAAGCGTGGGGTTGGAAGTACCCAGCGTGGCCATATTGCCGGCGCCTACCAGGTACAGGTTCTGGTGGTCCCAGGCTTGCTGCTGGCTGTTGACCACAGAATTCTGTTTGGTGGTGCCCATACAATGCGTGCCTACCACATGGCCGGCGCCGCGGAACACAAACCCATCAACATAGTCGGGCTCGTCAGACGGGTAGTTGGTGAAATCCTGTACGCCCATACCGGCAAATATCTGGTCAGACACGCTTTTGGCGGCTTTAAAGGCTTTTAACGAGTAGTCGTCCACGTCATATTTGATGACCGGGCGGTAGTTACCGATATTATCCCGGTATTTGTCATCGATGGTGACGCGGTTAGTCTTCAGGGGCAACTGCTCACATTCGAAATGCAGCAACAGCTGCCTGGAGAGCGTATCGCCGATGTAGGTGCGCAGCTCTTTGCCAAACAGGTTGAGCGTAGACACGGCGTGGTCCAGGTCCGTATCCGGCGAACCGGTGGGCCAGCCCCAGCCCCAGTTGTCAATCGGCGATATCCAGGCGGCGTGTTTTTTTCTGAAATCGCCGTCGCGGAAAGTGGGAATATTGGTCGTGGAGCCCGGCCCTCTGAAAGGGAACACTTTATCTTTCATGAGTCCCCAGGTGAGCAGCACGGTATGGTCCATGAGGTTGCATCCTACCTGGCCGCTGGTTTTACAGGCTCCTGACGCCAGCAGTATTTTAGCATTTTCAATGGCGTTGGCTGCCAGCACGTATATTTTCCCTTTGGCTGTACCGCTCTTATAATCCTTACTGTCAGCATGCGGATACTGCTTATAGGACACGCCGGTGATATTACCGTTGCCCGTGTCAATGTGTATCTCAGTGGCTACCGCCTGGCTGAGCAGCGTCAGGTGTTCCTTTTTGGCGCTTTTCAGCGTTTTCAGCGCGTTGTATTTCGCCTGCACGGGGCAGATAGGCACGCAGCTGGCGTTGCCTTCACAGCGCTGACCGGAGTAAGGGTCCCAGATGGCGCCTACCGGCACGTATTCATCGCTCTCTTTGGCGAAAGGCTGCAATTCGAGCTTTTGTTTGGCAGCATTCCATGCAGTATTCGCATAACGGTATTTTTTGTTGGGCGTGGAGTTTCTGCCTTGCGGCGTGCTGGTGCACCAGGGCGTATATACGTCGCCGTTGAGCGATACTTTCAGGCCTTCCATGCCTTCTATAAAAGATTTATCGATGTAGCTCTGGGGAATTTTGAGCATGGGAAACACGTAGTCTTTACCGAAGAAGTTATTTCCCATATTCGGATACTTTTGTTCGCTTACATCGCAGGACACGCCTATTTCCCGTTCCGCCATTTCGTAGTAGGGTTTCAGGTATTCATAGTCGATAGGCCAGTCTACAGCCTGTCCGTATTTACTGTGCATTTTAAAGTCGTTGGGCAGCATACGCAGGCAGGTGCCCAGCCAGTGCAGGGTTGTACCGCCAGCGGCGCGGGCATAGTCGCTGGCAAAGGGTAATTTGCCTTCCTGTACAAAATACCCTTTTGTATCAGGCTTGCCGTTGATCTGTGTCATGTCCAGCACGTTGGGCGATTGCGCGTCTTTCACATTGGGGTAGGGCGCATTGGGTACTTTGGCCTGCGCCATAAAATAGGATTTCATATAATCCTGGTAATTTTTATAGGCGCCTTCTTCATCGAAAGCCATGCCCGCTTCCAGCCCGGCATCCAGCAACAGTACCTGTTTACCGGCCTGTGTCAGCATTTTGGCCACAATAGAACCGGCGATGCCGGAACCTACGATGACTACATCATATTCTTTGTTTTCCATAGTTGTGGGGGTTTAATGAGATGTATCCGTTTATACCTGATCGTTATGATACCATTGGCGCAATGCTCCAGGAGCCGAAGCCCGGCTGTTTGGAGCCCTGCGGATGGCTGCCCATGGCATTCCATATCAGTCCCTGCTGATAAGCTTCCGGCGTTATAAAGTGGTTATCATTTCCTTTGATGCCTTTGCCGTATTTCGCTACCCAGTCAGGCGGCAGCTGAAGCCAGGAGCCCCAGTACCACAGCTGGATAATGTTACGGGTGATGGGCCCGTATTGCAGGCTTGCCAGCAGCTGTTGCCTGATGGCGCGGTCCAGCGCCGGTTCTTTGCCGCCGGTGTCCTTTAGTATGCGGTCCGTCAGGGCCAGGTATTCGTCCGTCATCGCGGAGCCGATGATGCGGTGAAGGGCGTCCAGGTATAGCTGCGCCATCCCGGTGGCTAACAGGGCGACCCTGGTATAGCCGGTAAGCGGTACTGAGATGGCAAGGAATGCATCCAGCCCGGCAGTTGTTTTCTCCATAGAGTGCTATTTAGAGGGTTGAAATTTTCAGGGAGCAGGTATTTCGCAGGCTACCGGGCATGACTATCCCAATGGCTGCCTGTCATCAGCACATGACGTTACAACAACAGTAATGCATCATTATGCATCCGTCCATTCATAAGGGACAATCCTGTGAAAACATGTATGGTCCATGTGTTTACCATGGCAACAGAAAAAAGGGCTTCCTTCCTTAAAGATCTTTGTAGACATTTTATAGTCGAGCATTTGAGGGATTTACCTGGAATTATCTGAGGGCTTTATTTGATAACTGTTACGGCTATACTTGTGGCTATTGAGTCCTGGTTAATGGTGATGTATCCGGAATAGTAGTCGGTGCTAAATATAGAATAATTTTTCAAAACAAAGAAATTGATACATTTATAAATTGTCAGGATGCAGAACAATATTAAAAAACACAAAGCCTGTGGCGCTGCACAGGCTTTTGGGATTTGTTGTTTACGGAAAACCGGGTTTATCGTTTCTCCAAAGGCACGCCAGGCGATGGCTCCGCGCTACGCTGGTCACGCGCTTGTCTGACTAATGTACAATTTCCACTTTGGCGGTCACCACTTCACGGTTATCATCTTCAATGTCATAAAATGTCAGGATATATAATCCTGCAGGCAGGTCTGCTCTCGATATTAAAGTACTGTTGCTGCTGATGATGCGGCTGTCCCGTTCCCTGCCGGCTGCATCGTGCATCACCATGCGCAGCTGATGATGGATGCCTACCAGGTCAATCCGGAAATTGCCGCTATTGGGATTGGGGGATATATTGACCTGGATCAGCCACGGCACAGGCTTAACGGCGCTGTAAGATATCTTTCCGTCGCGGCCGAATATTTTAACCCGGTAATAAGTCCAGTTGTCATACGGATTATCATCCCGGTAATGGTAATCCAGCGGCCCTGTACTGTTGCCATTCAGGCTGTGCGGCGCCATTCGTGCCACGGTATAAAAACTGTCTTCCCTCTCCCGCCGCCGCTGTAATTCGTAATGGTCCAGGTTCCGTTCTTTGGTGGAACGCCAATGGGTCCCTACCCATTGTACCGTTTCCCGGTAGGCCTCAAAGAACAGCGCCACTTCGGAAGTCATATTTTTAAAGGCGGCTACCGACAGGAAGGTGTTGGTTTCACCGCCATCAGCGATCGTACGGCTGTTCATGTAGGAGTTACGCCGTTGCGTCCCGCTGGTGATCCTTCCGGGGCGTTCCGTTCCTGAAGGCTTTACGGTGTCCCATCCGCCGCCACTGCGGTAGCGGGTGACATAACTGCTGTCGCGGTTAAAAGAGAAATCACGGCCTTCATCTGCCTCCTGGTGCTGGAGCACGACGGTAACATCTTTCAATGCCGTCTGGCCTTCTTTCAGGTGCCAGGTTTTCAACACAAAGCCGGAGGCGTCCATATTGCCGGAAAGCGCGTACCGGTATACGCTGTCAAACACCCTGGCCTGTATGGTCTTTGCGCTGCTGCCATCGTTTTTCAACGCCATGGGAGCGTAACCTCCGGCAGCGGTACCAATGGGGAACACCACCATATCATCTGCTGTGCTGATCATCTCCCGGAACAGGAAGCCTCCGCCCGGCGCTGAACCTGTTACAATGAAAGACTTGTCTGAATAACCGGTAATGTCGCCGGGACTGCCGTCTCCCACCACCAGGTTCCAGCCGTTCAGCTGCAGATGTCCTGTTTCGAAATGCAGCCGGCTACGCACTTTCAGATCGCTGAGATCATCCAGGTACACATCGCCCGCATTACCGATGCTAAGGTTGGGGAAGCTGGCGCCGGTGCCTGCACTGGCGCTGTATCCCCCATATATATGCTGTGCTCCGCTATTAATACCTTTTACCTGCAAAAAGCGAAAAACACCGCCCGCCTGTTGCAGGTGAATACTGTCATATTCATTTTCATCCGGCAAAGCTGCACCATTGGCGTTCTCCCACCTGCTACCATAGAAATTTACCACGCTTCCCTTCAAAGATCCAAACCGTCCTTCATTCCGCACATCGCTAAAGATAGCGACAGTATCTTTTCCATGCACGCTGACATCGCCGCCCTGCGGCACATATACGCCTGTCTGCGCAAAGCATACATTCGCCCCGATGATGAGCCAGGCAGCCATATGGATGATATGTTTATGCATCAGGGATTGATAATGGTTACATCAAAGGTGATATTGCCCAGTTTCTGAGCACCGGCGGTACCCGCGCCACTGTTGATAATATTGACAGTGATAGTGTTGGCCGCACTTATAAAAGCGTAAGCAATGGCCAGTCCCTGCGGGAGCGCGCTCCTCGGGTTTACAATAACAGAAGCGTTGAGGCTGGCGCCGGTAACACTGGCTGTTTTCGTCAAACTACTGGTATTGGTAATATTGGTGGTGTTGTCCGACAGCGAAAAACTGGATTTGATCATGCTGCTCATGACGGTACCGCTGGCGCCCAGCTTGAAATTACCACTCACATCCAGCTTGGCTGACGGAGTGGAAGTGGCAATCCCCACTTCGCCGCTGGCATCTATCCGCATCACTTCATTGGTAGTGGCAATTCCCCCGTTGATAAATATCACGTTCTTGTTGCTGCTGGCATTACCGATCACAAAGTTGTTGCCAGTGGAATACAGGTAGGCTGTATTGGTGGTACCAATGATGGTAGCATTGCTGTACCCGCCGGAGTTAATGCCCATGTCGATGAAATTATTGGCGCTGTTGCCGTTGTTGGCATAGGCCACAATATCCGTTCTGGCGTTTTGGCCGCCATGGATATTCGTGATACTGAACTGCAGGTTGTTATTGATGTTGCCCTGCCCGCGTATCAGGTTATTGGAGGTGGATGTTCCTCCGTCTACCAGCAGCCGTTCCGGATTGGTGGCGTTGAAGGCGGAAGAACCAATGCCTACGCTTCCGGTGGTATTGATGCGCATTCTCTCGGTATTATTGGTGATAAACGGCAGGTCAAAAGCGGTGGTGGTACCAAGGTTTTGCGCGGCGGTCACCACGTTGCCTCCCAGCAGCCAGGATCCTCCCGCTGCCCCTGAGACTGAAATGGTGCCGGTGACGTTGTCATAGACAATCCCATTACCGGCACTAAAAAGGGACCGGACCTTGAGAAAAAAGCCTGTTATATCTGTAGTGTCAACAGCGAAAAGCGCTTTTCTCCAGGCGCCGCTGCTGCGTACGCGGAGACTCTTATCTCCCTGGTAAAAAAGGATGGAACCATCCGGCGCGGTGGTCAGCGGCGCCACCGCCGTATCAGGTATCCTGGTCAGCAACAAACCCTGTGACTGGCTTTCCAGTTCAAGCACAGATGATTTATTGATCACCGCAGGATTCTTGCCCAGCTTTAGCTGCTGCGCAACGGAAGACAGCGGAAGCAGCAACAGGAATATGATCCAACGGCACAAATGACTTGTACTTCCCATAACAGCTAGTTGAATGATGAAAGGAGCAGGAAAAAAATCACTACTTCTTAATCACATACCAGTCTGTGCCATCTGTCTGCAGCGTCACAAACGTCCAGTCGTTGTAGATAATGTAGTTACCGGAACCATCTATCGTTCCTCCGCTGGTGGAGATAGTAACCTCTTTATCAATTCCGCCGTTGCCGATTTTCTTGATGGTATAAATACGGCCGGCAATAGCGCCGGGGCTGGGAAGCGTGATGGTCAGCGCGCCGCCGGTGGCGTCAGCCAGTATCGTATTGTCACCGGCTGTGACGGTATAGCTGCTGGTTACTTTGGTGAGATTGGTAGCCATAGAGCCGTTTACCTGGAAACTCGAATTCGCTTTTGTGCCTTCAGCTACGCCCACTGCCAGCGAATCCCTGAAGCTCTTGTAACCGGCGAAGGTCTGCCCGCTGAGCGTGTTCACTACACCTCTGACGGTGGTGGCGGCATCCGGAATATTAATTACGATCTGCGTGGCCGAACTGCTGTCGATGTTGACATCGTTGACCGCGCCGGGACTTTTACCTGTCACCAGTGCTTTGAAGGCATTACTGTTCAGCAGTTTTTCCACTACGGTGCCGTCTGTACGCCGGATCAGCACATTGTTGCTGTCTGTTGGCGACGCATTGCCAATATTGGTCAGCAGCAGATTACCGTCAATAGTGGCCTGCTGTGCCACACGCAGGTTGTTCTGGAAGGTCTTGTTTCCACCGAACGTCTGATCTGCTGTGGAGACGCCGCCGGGGTTGGTGGCATCGGCGGCATGGAGCGTAAGCGTCCCGTTGCTGACGCTGATACCGTTAGCATCCGGCGTAACGGCAAACAGCGTGTGTAATATCTGGAAGCGTGCGGAGGAATCAAACCGCAGCCAGTCAGCATAAGACAACAGCCCCCGTGAGGTAGCCCCGTTGCCTGCTTGTGTGGGGATGTTAAAAGTATGTACCCCACCGGCCGAATTAATCGTAAAATCTTTACCTGCAGCACTGTCAACGGCAAACGTCTGTGCGGTGTCTCTTAATCCGTTCAGGGAGGCGATCGCATTGTTGAAAGCCGCAGCTGCCATCGTGCGCTGCAATACCTGGCCGGTAGAAGGCTCTATGACCAGCACCTGCAGCTGGTTAGTACCTGCCGGAACGGTCCCCGCTCCCATAGTGATACTGCCACCTGCTGTAAAACGCATCCGTTCGGTATTTCCGGTTTTGAAAATCAACGGCTGCTGATCGGTGGTACCTAAAAAATTCTTCGCGGAATCCATCCCCGCATTGCCGGTGATGTTCCAGCTGTTGACACTGTCCGCCGACATCCGTTGCCACTGGCCGTATTTCCGGATGAAGAGGCTGGCAGAATCCGTCACATAGATAATCATACCGTCCGGAGCGGTATTAAGCGGTGCAGCGGTAAGATTGGCACCGGGTATCCGCGGCAGCAAAAGCCCCTGCCGGGTACTCTCCAACTCAAGAATGGAGGACTTGTTGATCTGGCTGGGATTGGCGCCAACTTTCAGCTGTGCGAACGAAGCCGACAATCCAAAAAAGAACAACATCACTGTAAAAATCCAACACTTCATAACTCACATTTTAAAGATGAATCGTAAAAGGATAAAGAGAACAGCCCAGGGAGCCGCAAGAAAGAATAAAGAGGATAATGTTATGACGCAGGGAGGGCAGTACACTACCGGTAGCAATACGCGCCCGTATGCCATCATAAGCGAAAAGAAAACCTGAAACAGGTGGAGAAAATGATACGATGAATTGGCGCATTCCGTCCAACTATCGTGTTGTTTTCAAAGAGGTCTGAGTATCCGGTTATTTTTAAATTTTAGCTTTTATAATTAATGCTGCCGGCATTTACTACATGGAGATGTTTGGATGTATGTGATACTGAGTTAAAGTTAAGACAGGTTTTCACTGCCTGCGAAAACTTTTTGCCAATAATAAAAAGTAAATAGGGAAAGTACCAATTTGCCGGTTTAACGTATACAACCCTCCGCCAACATCCGGAAAACGGCGTTCTTCCGGTCCGGCATTAACGCCTCAAACACGCCACAGCATTGATAATCACGCAATACCTGCATTAACAAAATAATAACCAAACGAATTGTTAACGGCAGCCGGCGATCTTTCCGGCCGGGTGACGGGAATGCCTGTCTGAAATAAAAAAACAGGAGGTTGCAAATTTAATGCAGTGACACTTTTTAACTTCATTTTAACGAGAGCCCTTATACATATCTGTAGCGAGCAAAATCGATAGCCTAAATCAATGATAGCAACCAAAATCTGTCAACCTGCTTCAGACTTGATGTAAAACCCAAACCCTCAAAACCTGACAAATGAAAATTACTATTAAGCAGGCCGCCGGCCTTACTTTGATGGTTGCCATTCTCTCCGGAGTGGTATACTCCTGTAAAAGAGATAACAACCAGGATCTGGTTCAGCAGGAACAAAAAACTGTTTCTGATGAAACAAAGAAACAGATTGCCAGTCTCGGTTACAACACCGATAATATTCGGAATGTCGAAGGTGGTTATGTAGTGGAAGGTGATATCTACCTGACGCACGAATCGCTGAATTACAAACCCAATTCTCCTGTATTACGCATTGCCAACGATGAGCAATATCGTACCAACTGCCTGATCACGCCGCTGCCTAAGACCATCACTGTTTCTATCAGCGGTCTGCCGTCCGGCTACGTTACAGCGACTGATGTCGCTATCGGCCGTTACAACGCACTGGGCCTGCGGCTTAAATTTACCCGCGTATCCAGTGGCGGCCAGATCCAGATCCAATATGCCAGCCTTGGCGCCGGCGTTCTGGGTCAATCCGCTGGTTTCCCTAATTGCTCTACCGGTAATCCGGCAAGCCCGATTAAACTGAACTCCGATGCAAACGCACTGGGTAGCAATCCTAACCAAAATTACCTGGCTACTGTTATTGCCCATGAAATCGGTCATGCTATCGGTTTCAGGCACACCGACTACTTCAACCGCGCTTACAGCTGCGGTTCCGGCGGTAACGAAGGTTCTGCCGGCGTAGGTGCCGTTCACATCCCGGGTACTCCCACCGGTGGAGATCCCAACAGCTGGATGCTGGCTTGCATCCCCAACGGTGTAAACCGTCCTTTCAATGCTAATGACATCATTGCATTGAGATACCTGTATCAATAACCACAACACCAGCAGGCATGATAGGGTAACTGTCATGTATACACGGCATTTTCATCAGTTACAATATATATAAAGGTTTCTCCGCGAAATCTAAGGGCCGGCGTATTGCCGGCCCTTAGCGTTTTAACGTGCAGATGAGAAAATAAAACCCGCCGCTGTTCGTCTACTAAAATAAACACCGGCAAAAACGATTAAAAGTATTAAATTTAAAATATGTAAACTTAACCCAACCACTACGTAATTAAAAATTTGTTCGAGTAATGCACACCGGAAGACGCTATACTCCGCTGGAGTTTTTCAAATGGTCCTCACGAGACACCCTCTGGCTGCTTTTAATCGCCGCTGTACCCACTGCCCTGTACGCTGCAGGTCTTCATTTCATCGCACTGCCATGGCAGCCCATTGCCATCCTGGGCACCGCGCTGGCGTTTGTCGTCGGGTTTAAAAACAATGCCAGCTACGGCCGGATATGGGAAGCGCGACAGATATACGGCGCCATCATCAACGACAGCCGCACCTTCGCCTATACGCTCCGCGACGCGCTGGGCGGTAAACAGTCGGCAACGGTAAAGCACCTGTTTAACCGCCACTTCGCCTGGCTGACAACCCTGCGGTTCCAGCTGAGGGAACCCCGCAGCTGGGAAAACATGCAGAAACGCAGCAACAGGGAGTTCCTTTCCGGCAGGTATGCCATCCCCGAATGGGAAGGCAAAGTAGCCGACGAACTGGCGAAATACCTGACGGCCGACGAACTGCAGTATATCCTGGCGAAAAAGAATAAAGCCACCCAGCTGATGGCCATGCAATCTGAAACCCTGGCGGCGCTCAGAAACGAAGGACGTATCAACGACTTTCAGTGGATGGAACTGCAAAACAGCATCATCCGCTTCACCGACGATCAGGGAAAAGCGGAACGCATCAAAAACTTCCCCTATCCGAGGAACTTCGCCTCTGTCACCAGTTACATCCTTTTTATTTTTATCGTTTTATTACCTTTCGGCCTGTTAAGAGAATACAGCAAAATGGGGGATGGCACCTTCCTGGAAGGTTATACGATCTGGCTGAATATCGTTTTCTCGGCCGTGGTAACCTGGGCGTTCCATGTACTGGACTCCGTCGGAGAAAGTGCCGTTAATCCTTTTGAAGGAAGCGCCAACGATATTCCCATCACCCAGATCAGCCGGACCATAGAAATTGACATGCGGGACATGCTGGATGAAACCCATCTCCCGGAACCTATCGCCCCCCGAAACAATATTGTGCTCTAACAATCGTCATCATAAAAGTAAATATGCTCGAACACTTTCCATTTTATCTGGCCATCATTGTCTTGATAGTGCTACTAATTATGCTGGGCAACCGGATCAAGGTCGCCTACCCGGTACTGCTGGTACTGGCCGGACTGGCCATCAGCTTCATTCCCGGCATCCCTGTTCTCAAAATAGATCCGGAACTCATTTTCATTATATTCCTTCCTCCCCTGCTGTATGAAGCTGCCTGGGCCAACTCCTGGAAGGAGCTCTGGCACTGGCGCAGGATCATCGGCAGCTTCGCCTTCGTGGTGGTTTTCCTTACGGCTATCTCGGTAGCGCTGGTGTCCAACGCCTTCATCCCCGGCTTTTCGATCGCGCTCGGCTTTCTGCTGGGCGGTATCGTTTCACCGCCGGACGCGGTGAGCGCCAGTGCCATCCTGAAGTTCGTGAAAGTGCCCAAGAGAATGTCTTCCATCCTGGAAGGGGAAAGCCTGCTCAACGACGCCTCTTCCCTGATCATCATGCGGTTCGCCATGGTGGCGGTGGGGACCGGTCAGTTTGTACTGCACGAGGCCGCCCTCACTTTCGTATGGATGGTGGCCGGCGGCGTAGCCATCGGGCTGCTCATCGGGCTGGTCTTCCTCAAAGCACATAAATGGCTTCCTACCGACGTCAACATGGATATCATCCTCACCCTTGTCACACCGTACGCGATGTACATCGGCGCAGAAGAAGCCCACGCCTCCGGCGTCCTCGCCGTAGTAAGCGGCGGGCTCTTCCTCTCCTACCACCGTCACCGCTTTTTAAGCGGCTCCTCCCGCCTGAGAGGAGAAAATGTATGGCAAAGTCTGGTGTTCGTGCTGAACGGACTGGTGTTTATCCTTATCGGCCTGGACCTCCCGGAGATCACCAGCGCCTTAAAAGCGGAAGGCATCAGCTTCTACCAGGCTACAGGATACGGACTGCTGATCACCGCCACACTAATCGTAGGCAGGATGCTGGCCGGTTACGGCGCCCTCATCTTCACCAAGATAGCCAGCCATTTTATCACCGTGGCCGATAAAAACCCCGGCGCCAAAGCTCCGTTGATCATGGGGTGGACCGGCATGCGCGGTGTGGTGTCCCTCGCGGCAGCACTGTCTATCCCGGTAGCATTCGACAACGGTGTTCTCTTCCCGCAACGCAATCTCATACTGTATATCACCTTTATCGTTATCCTGGTAACACTGGTACTGCAGGGCCTGACCCTGCCTGCCCTGATCAGGAAAGTAAACCTGCCGGATTTTAACGACCACCTGCCGGAAGAAGAAACAGAAGCCATGATCCGGGAAGAACTGGCTAAAACATCCCTGACCTACCTGGAACAACACCATCCGGCAGATATGGAACAGAACTTCCACCTCCGCAAGCTGGTCACCGTATGGCAAAAACAACTCGAGTCCGACGACAACGCTGTCGTCCCGGAAAATGTCAAATCGATCTATAAAAATATCCTGGAACAACAACGCACCTTCCTGTTGGCCAGGAATAAAGCAGAACAACGAATAGACGAAGAAATCATCAGAAAATTCCTCCATCACATCGATCTGGAGGAAGAAAAATTAAACATGGGATAATGAAGAAAAAATATGGGCTGTCGCCCAATGCAGTACGGACAACGTTTTTCAATACACTATCCAACTATAAAAACGGACAGTTCCAAAACCAAATCCTTACACCGGCATTGGTAGAAGGACAAAATATGCTGAAAGTGCTCTGGCACTTTTTCGGTAAACATACCGATACCACACCCACCGCTCCAATCCCGTTTGTCAACACAGACATCAGGGGCCTTCCTCCGGAAGAAAACGTGTTAATCTGGTTTGGGCACAGCTCCTACTTTATCCAGGTAGATGGCCGGAAGCTATTGATAGATCCGATTTTCAGTGGTAACGCCTCGCCGGTAAGAGGCTCGGTAAAAGCCTTCCCCGGCTCCAACCACTACCAGGTAGCTGATTTGCCGGACATCGATCTGTTGCTGATTTCACATGACCACTGGGACCACCTGGATTATGAAACCATACAACAGCTGCAGCCCAAAGTAAGCAAAGTGATATGCGGCCTGGGAGTAGCGCAGCATTTTGAATACTGGGGCTGGGATAAAAATAAGCTGACAGAAAAAAACTGGTATGAAAGCGTCAACCCAATGGAAGGCTTCCACATTACGCTCACACCGGCCAGGCATTTTTCTGGCAGGCTTTTTAGCCGCAACATCTCCCTGTGGACATCTTACGTGCTGCAAACGCCCACCAAAAAACTTTTCCTTGGTGGCGACAGCGGTTACGGTCCCCAATTCAAAGAAATCGGCGAACGCTTCGGCCCTTTCGATCTGGCGGTCCTGGAATGCGGACAATACAACGAGCGGTGGCCTTACATCCACTCCCTTCCGGATGAAGTAGTGAAAGAAGCCGGGGAACTGAAAGCCGCGAATTTTATGCCGGTACATCATTCCAAATTTAAACTGGCGCAGCATCCCTGGTACGAGCCGTTGCACCAGGTGACCCTGCTGGCGGAAGCTGCACATATACCCGTCACCACCCCGAAAATCGGGGAAAAAGTAGCACTCGACGATCTCGGGAAAACCTGGGAAAAATGGTGGGAGCCTTTATCACAAAAATAACAGCCGTCTGCAATGAAACTGAAAGTAATTATCACCGGCGCTACCGGGATGGTGGGAGAAGGCGTCATGCAGGAATGCATCGCCAATCCCAAAGTGGAAAAAATCCTGCTGATCAACCGCAAACCCACAGGCGTGACACATCCTAAGGTCACAGAGGTCCTCCACAGCAATTTCAGCGATATCTCCCCTGTGTTGGACCAGCTGAAAGGGTACGACGCCTGCTACTTCTGCCTGGGCGTTTCTTCTGTAGGGATGAAAGAACCCGCCTACTACGCGGTCACCTATACGCTGACGCTGAACTTCGCCGGCGCCCTCGCCGCCGTGAACCCGGGCATGACGTTCGTGTATGTTTCGGGAGCGGGTACTGACAGTACCGAAAAAGGTAAACTGATGTGGGCGCGGGTGAAAGGCAAAACCGAAAATGACCTGACAAAACTCCCGTTTAAAGCGGTCTACAATTTCCGGCCGGCGTTCATGAAAGCTACCAAAGGGGCGAAGAACACCCCGTCGCTCTATAAGGTATTCAGTGTACTGTATTTCCTCAGGAGTATTTTTCCCAACTATTTCCTTACGCTGACAGAAGTAGGCAAAGCTATGATCAACGTTACGATCAACGGCTACGCCAGGCCTACCATCGAAGTACAAGACATTGCCCTGCTTGCCAAAGAACAGGCAGACTAGGGGATCAGTTTCAGCGACTCCGCCATCCTGCAGGCTTCCATGGAATTGGCTACATGCAGTTTCTCCAGAATATTCTGCCGGTGGCGGTGTACGGTGTTAACGCTGATCGAGAGCTGCACCGCAATGTCTTTGCTCTTTTTTCCTTTTTTGATCAGCATCAGCACGTCTTTCTCCCTGGCGGTCAGGATATCGTCCACCTGGTATTCATCGTCCCCGATCACATCGCCTGTGCGGGTATTGACGATCGAACCATGGTAAGCCGCTGCCTTGCCTGCTTCAAACGACAGGTTATAGAGGCACAGCGCCAGCCAGATACTGCCGTCTTCTGTACTCTGCACATAAAACATCCGATGCTGTACCGGGATATAAACACCCTGGTTGTTCTGCATACGGAGATAACTCACCAGCTGATAGTCGGTCCTTTCCGATACCGGCAAGCTTTTTAGCAGGTGGAAAAAACGCAGCTCCAGCGCATATTTATTGATCAGGTCTTCCTCCTTTATTTTCCGGAGGATGTCCTCTTCCCAGATAGACCCGATTTCCCTCATGCCCGCCGGCCCTTCAATACCGAGCGTGGTAGCGGCGCCGCCGGTATAGATATAACTTTTATTGGCTTTCAGATCGCTTAAAACGCTGATGGAATTTTCCATCTGTGCATACACCTGTGCAATCATCTGCGACCGGGAAAGCGTCACCGAGGCCCGGCTGTCGCCGAATGGCTGCTGTAACAGGTAGTCATTCAGTGTGTCGAGGAGGTTCATGATAAGCAAATATGGTTATTTTTAACCATTGTCCCTTCATCTGCAGGGATTTACCTTTGCGAAGGTATTTATTTTATATGGTTAATTATATGAAGAAACTTATACTGAGCGTAGGAATGATGTCAGTGTTGCATACGCTTTTTGCACAGTCACTGGAGAAAATGCAGTGGTTTAACGAGCCGGCCAAATGGGAAATAAAACAAAACGCCCTGTCCATGTTTGTTACCCCCCAAACCGATTACTGGCGTATATCGCACTATGGTTTTACGGTAGATGACGCCCCTTTTTACTACGCTACCTATGGCGGGGAGTTTGAAGCGAAAGTTAAGCTCACCGGCGATTACAAGGCGCGGTTTGACCAGATGGGACTGATGATCAGGATTGACCAGGAACATTATATTAAAACCGGTGTGGAGTTTTACGACGGGAAGTTTAACGTCAGCACCGTGGTCACCAACCAAACCAGTGACTGGAGCGTGCTGCCACTGGATAAAACGCCGCCGTTTATCTGGATCAAAGCCGTAAGAAGGCTGGACGCGGTGGAGATCTATTACTCCTATGACGATAAGACCTACGTCATGACGCGCAACGCTCCGCTGAAAGACAACCACCTCGTTATGATCGGCCTGATGGCCGCATCGCCTGACGGGAAGGGGTTCCAGGCCAAGTTCGAAAACTTCACCGTCACCCATCTGCCGGACCAGCGGAGAATTAACTGGCTTCAAAAAAATGCAGAGAAATAACAGGTGTACTGCCTGAAAAAAAAGCAGCCGGTGATATACCACACCGGCTGCTTTTTGCTGACTATTATGCGGAAACCTATCTCGTACAATCAGCTCCCCATATCCTGTTATCCCTGGTAAACCCGATCACCAGTTTATCTTTGGTGATAGTAATAACACCTGTTCCGGAGGAGCCTATATTCACCATCGTGTTATCATCCTTTTTCTCAAATTCAACACCGGTAAGATCCGGGATGCCATCAGAAAACCTGAAATCATAACGGGTACCAACCTTGGTAACAAATACACTCCCATCATCCTTGGATGTATTGGTGGTGCCGTCCTTATAACTGATCTTTCCTTTAAAGGTTCCGGCAAACACGTCTACATCAGCGGGGTCAGTATCTTTGCTACAGGCGGCAAACAGGAACGCGACCATCATTAGTGCGCCAACAATTTTCAGCATTGACTTCATAACATCTGTTTTGGTTAACCGGTATTTTGCAATTGACATACCAAGTCATCCAACCAGAACACAACTAATTGTTTTTAAGGTAGTTGCACTTTAAAAAGTGGCTCTTTCCTGCCCGCAGGCACCGGGTTATCTGATCCCCAAAGTGGGTAGACAAATCCTACAATCGTTCCCGCAAATGCTCCGCAGCGGCCAATTACAGGAAAACACAATCCATTAAACATTATAACGTTGACCAATATTTGTTTTTATGTTGTTGTGGCTATGCCCGTCATCTCAAGCGGAGCAAGGTCCGGCGCCACAAATGCCTTTCTGGCCTTAACAGAGAAAAGCAATGCATGACTGTAAAACCGTAGTGGCAGTTTTTGGTCTGTATAACGCGAACGTATAAACGAATTACAGGCAGCTTCCATGGATTTGTCTTCCTGTATTTGTAAAAAACAGTCCGCCAGCCATATCCAGAAGCAGGTAATGGTTTCGTGGTATCCGCCCTGGTCGGTATTAGGTGTTCCTACGGCTTCGTTGTAGCGGCGTATATGCAGCCGTGCCTTTTCGAGGGCTGTTGTTTTACTGTAAAGCAGATTATAGGCAACCGCTACGATAAGATGCGCTTCGTGTGTCCACGCAGCCCTGGGCAGCGTACAGGATTCAAACTGATACAGTAATCCGGAAATTTCTTCTGCTGTTAGTGAAGTGTAAGTCATGCAGAAATATACATTATTATATTTTTACTTCTGAATTCTTTTCTAAGCTATCGATCACGGTAACAAATAATTATCGCCATCTCCCTGTATATCTGCAACGGATATACGAAAACTATTTACAACAGTCTCTGTTTTCAGCGAATTTTCCGCTACGATTTCATACGTAAAACCGCGGCCGCCCAGACCTAACCAACCTCAGGTAAATAAAAAATCCGTTACCGTTGATCCGGCGAAGTAATATCCGGACAACATAACATCCATGGCTATGGATTCATTCCCGGAGGCAATACAGTTGTGATTTACGGACTGTGCTCCCGGAGGGTAAATAACTACATTACCAATGCAACAGTCATTGAACAATATCCTTAGGTGCCTTACGGGCCGGTAATTTACCGATTCTGATGGGAATGAAACCACAATTGAAAATGCAGCAATACAATGTGCCATGTTATCAGGTGTGCCATGTTATCGGGTACGTTGCGCATACATACAGCACCATCGGTTTTCGAATATTAACCGTAAACAAACTGCAACAATAACGCAGTAACCGTTTACTAACGCCACGCGGCGGGCCATCAGGATAAGATGGCGGGATATCCCCGGAACGGGACCCGCTGAGAAATATAAAGGGGCTCTCTTGCGAAAGCCCCTCCTGCTAAATCAATAATGTCTGGAGTTTATCACACCCATTCATTAACATGTTTTGCGTTACCCATGCTAATTTCACGGGCAGAGATGGTGAAAGTGATGACCATCGGGTTTTTGTTTTCGTAGTCGAAAGACTCTTCAAACTTCACCAGATAGCCTTCTTTAAATTCCAACGTTTTCAGTTTGGAATCGGTGTCTCTTTTGTAGAAAGTGATGGTGCCGTCTTTTCTTTCGAAATTGTTTACCATCCATTCAAAGAGCTCTGTTTTACCAGTAGACTCTACGGTCATTCTGATGCGTCCACCGCGAGTGATCGCTGAAGGGCGGCCTGTAGCATCTGTTTCCTGGCTGAGGTCGTAGGAGACATGTTGAACATTGTAGTTCTCTCCATTTACTGTAAAGACTGATTTGAAGGACATGTTGGGTTAATTTTTAAGGTTACAATAAAGAAAAATACCTATTAAAAAGGAAAAAGTATGAGCTTCAAATATAACCCCTTTTTTTGTTTCAGTCAATAATCCTAACTACTTTTTTTCCACGTTAACAAAAAAATTTTATGACCACAACAATATACCGGAATCGTTAGTGCGTACGGCTATTAAGCAACATCATCTGGCGGCAGTTATCAAGGTCCCTGCTTTTGCTTTCAAGTTTGCTGGTGAGGTCCAGCACCTGTTCTTTCAGCCCTGCGATATTCTGCTGTGCATTCTGTAATTCACGCAGCTGTTGTTTGGTTTGCTGCAATGAAAGGCAGGCCTGCACGATGTTATCATACAATGCATAATGTGTTACCACATCTTTTGGAATGGAATTCCGCATTTCCGCCAGTGAACCGGCGATGACCTGGTCCATGTAATTGGCGTTCTGGTTAGGGAGATTAATGGAGTCGAGGTTGTGTTTCACCTTGTCCAGCTTTTGCAGGAACTCCGCCTGAAACGCCTGTTCCTGGCGGAAAGCGGTCAACTCCTTGCGCAGAGACGCATTCTCCCTTGAAGGCACCTGGTAATTAAAGAAAATGGCCAATACGAACAATGCCACGGTGACCACAAAAAATAACAGGAACCATAGGAAGGAAGCTGTTCTCTCCTGCTTGTTTAATACTTGCATACGAATCTGAGCTTTAAGCTGTTACTGATTTTTAGATAAATTCAATACCGCAGATAGTTGCCGGCTTTGGCCATGGGCGCAGCTTCGGGCGAAACCCCATCACTACCCTGTTATGGGAAAAACGCCTAAAGCTGTCTGCCAAAAGCCTGCAACTAATATGATCAATCTGTAAAGAACCAACGTTTGGTTTTATGTTTACGCAGGTATTCTGAATCTTCCGCAGATTCTTCCTTCACAAAAATATTGCTGTCCTGTTTGCGGCCGATGTAATCCAGCCTGCTGAGGCTTTCGAAGAGCTTATTTACCGCACGTACAAACGGGATCATGGGTTGCAGGCATTCCCGCACGTCCAGATGTTTGTAACGGATGTTGGCGCAATTCACCATCAGGTTTTCCAGTTCGCCCTGCCGCAGTTCACACCATTCGGAAAGATAGTTGAGCAATTCTTCTTTACCGGCGCCGGCGCGCTGGTCAATGGCGTTTTTCATGGTGCGGGCCAGTCCTGCGATCACTTCCAGCATCTGTGCCGGCGGCTGGTTAAGCGCCAGCCAGCGGAACTGTGTGATGCGCGTACCGAGGAACTGCACCATTTTCTCCGTGATGTATAATACGACCAGCGCCAGATCATTATTCTGGTTACGGCCATAGATCTTCTGCACAATGTGTACGCCATACAATTCCATCTGCCCGAGGAACTGGTCCAGTTCGTGATACAGGTCCACCAGGGCCGGATGCGCACTCGCGATGCTGCAGGGCGGGATATAATCATCATCCATCTGCGGCCGTCCGTCCGCTACCGTTATCTTGGCCAGTACGGCCTGATAACTGCCCAACTGTCCCTGTGGCAGCTGGGAAGCCGGCAATACGTACAGGCTGTATTCAGGCGTGGCGTAAGGCAACCGCGGCGGATCTTCTTCCAGCAACGGCTCTCCGCTCGGCTGACGGTTAAACGGGTTTACCTGTATCAATACATAATAAGTGCTTTCTGTATGTTCCGGGTCCCAGGTGTAGGTCGCTTCCGGGAAGGTGGTGGCATAACGCAGTGAATGCACCGTATGTTCCGGTATCTCTATGCGGGCGCCGCCGGGCGTCACTGCCCTGCATTCCGTCAGTTTGATACGCCACAGGTGCTGATTGTCGGTCACAAACCAGCAACGCAGCGATTCCTTATGTTCCGCTTTGGGAGGCAACAAACCATAGTTCAGCGCGTTCACACTACAGGCAAGGGCATCTCTGATCTGGTCCAGCATGGCATTTTCCGTATCGATAAAATGCTGCTTCTTTATCTTCATCCCGTCGACCCAGTTGACGGGAAAGTGTTTTAATGGCTCTGCCATAATAATACGTTTAGGATAACATAATTCTGTTACAAATGATCACGCTGTTCTCTTTGATCCCATTCATAAACACTGCCTTTGCAGGGTCCAGTGTCTTGGCAGCGCCAAACCACCTCGGCTTCAGGTGGAACACCCAACCATAGGCCTGACCGTTATCGTCCACAAAATCAATCGGCGTATTTGGATAGCGGTCGTTGTAGTCATTGATAAAGTGATAAAAAAGGTCGCCCAGGTCCATTTTAATAGGCGTACGGGCCCTGAAATAGGTGCGGTTACGGTCACCCCTGCCCTTCTCCATTTCCAGCCCTATAACGATCAGGTCGCGCATATCCTCGTCACTCACATCCGGCACTTCCTTGTACATAGGATACTGCCACCATTTGTGCACCTTCACCGGGATAGCCATCATCCGCTCAAATGTCTTGTATACAAAAGTGGGCAATACAAATGAAAACATACTTGTGAGCATCGGGTAATAAAGGAAGGCGTCCTTGTCGAGAAAACGGTTTACCAGTACAAATCCGACACCGCCAAACAACCAGATCGCGACGATAAAGGCCAGCTCGGACCCCAGCGTGGTTTCATTGGCCCAGAAGCGGGTATACATAAAGTGACAGTGTAGTATCCCCAGGCCTAAAAACCATACCTGGTAAAAAAGATACTGGTCCATCAGGTTTTTGTGGGTAAACAGGAAAGGGATGGAACTAATCACGGCAAATACCAGCGTCATACATGCTAAATACCACAGTGCCTTCTTTTTAAAAAGACTGAAATTTTTAATGTATCTGCTGAGCAAAGCCACTATGATTGATCCTACGGCCATAACGCCGGCCAACATCAAATAGAATTTAGCGGTGTATCTCATAGCTCTTCCGGTATGTCAGGTTTTTCTTTTTTTGGGTTTTTAACATAACAGCGTTTTTACGCGTTAACAATGTTAACAAAAATAATTCCACATCAGCATAAAAAAGTGGCTACAGGAAAAAATTATATCCCATAAGCCCGTCTTCCACCTGCTGGTCGGACAGTGTCTTCTTCTTGTCGGCCGGATCAGGCACCAGTACCGTATTAATATCCATGTCAGCCGGGAAAAGATAACCGTAACAGGTTTCCAGCAGCTTCCCGTATGCCTGCCATGGCAAGTAGTCATATATGCGCTGGCGTTGCAGCGGCCCGATCGTCACCGTGGCGCGGGGCATGTCTGTATAAAATACCTGCCCCACCATGCTGTCTACCCCCAGCCGCCATTCGCCCAACGGCACACTGGCCTCTGTTCGTACAGCCTGCGGCGTATGGTCCACTTCAATTTCCACCTCCTGCTCCAGCACCAGCTGCAGACAAAGCCGGATCATGCGGTAATTGCCGGCAATACGATGCATATATGGCAGCAGTTTCACCAGCCTGTTGGCCGCCGCTCCCGGCAGCCCCGCGGGCAGGTCCCAGAACTGGCTGAACAACTGATCGGCATCTTTACCAAACACATCAAACAATAAATGTTTCTCCCGCTGCTCTAAAAATACCCGCTGCAGAAAAAACTCATTCTCCAATGGCTGAAAAAAACGCCGGGCCTGCAATTCCTCCTGCTGCTGCCGCTTGTAACGGGCAACCATATCCGCAGTGCCCCGCACTTTCCGCTGCTCCGAAAACTCGTGGAACAACCCCTCCGGCAACCGGTCATATATGCCGTCCCGTGACAGTGATAACAATACATAGGGCTGATATGGCTGGCTGTCATCCAGTTTTACATGTAGAATATCCTTATTAAATGACCGGGTAAACACATTCTGCAACTGCACCACCACTTCTTCCCTGCGTACCTGGTTGTCCAGCAACTCGCCCACCACCACTTCCGCCCTTACATCATAAGGGAATTCCGCAACGTGTGTTATAACATCTTCCAGGACGGCAGCCTTCTGGGCGTTGTTTACCATGAGGTGATGATTTTTAGGTTTTTCGGGTCTTTCGTTGTTAGCATAACTATCTAATCTCAACTGTTCTATGGTTTTTTCCGGGCTAACGATCTGCCCCAAAAATAATATATTGCGTTTATATGTGACTCAAATTCTGAAAAAAGAAAAAACGCCCCTGACACATAGGCAAGTTATCCAAAAAAACAGTAAAATTGTAAAATCTGAAATTGTAAAAACCTGAAAAATCAATGGCCCCCCGTAAACCCGAAAATGAACACAAGGTAAATTCGTTCAGACCCTTTGGTAAAATTGCCAGTCATGTTGACCCCATGGTACTGTGGACCTTCTTTGGCTTATTCCTGATCAGCGCCGTACTGCTTGCATTCCAGCTGGACACCCGGGAAGACTGCACTACCACCGATATCGTTCTCAGTAACAAACAACATACTTCCGGCAAGGCCTACACGGTGGGCCAGGTCATCACCTTCAACGCCGAAAGCAGCGATAAAAAAAGGACGGACTACGCCTGGGAATTCGGTGACTCCTCTGCCCGCCAGACCGGCGCACAGGTTTACCATTCCTTCAACAAACCCGGCAGCTATATGGTCACCCTCGTATCCGGCAAATGCGCCTGGAACAAGGAGATCATCATCATCGCCGCACCCGCTGCGCCTGCCGAAGCCCGCCCCGACATCTTCCCCGTCATCGACGGCCCCGGTGAAGTATTTGCCGGCAGACCCGTTACCTTCACCAACAAAACACCCGGCGCCCACACCTGGACATGGCGGCTCTTACAGGATAACGCGGAACCGCATTCAGGCGCTGCCGTTACCTACACCTTCTCCTCACCGGGCGAAAGGACCCTGTCCCTGATCGTCAATGGCGACACCGCCCACATGGTGATGAAACGCATCACGGTATTCCCGGCAAGACCACAGGCTGCAGACCCGGCGCCAGACCCGGGATTCGCCCCGCCGCCACCGCCGCCGCCAGCCCCGGAACCGGAAAAACCCAAAGGCCCCACCGCTCCCGCCGTGGCCGATGACGAATTCCTGTTCATGCTGTCGCAGGTGACCACCAAACAAAAAAGCGCCGCCGATTTCTCCAGGTACCTGTGCGACAACCTGTCGGCACGCGTACTGCTCAACGATAAGGAAACAGACAACTTTGCCCACTTCTGCTCACGCATATACGGCAAAAAGAAATTCAAAATAGAAAAAGTAAACCTGATCAAAGACGCCAACGGCTGCGTGAAAGAAATCAGGATCATGTACGACCGGAAAAAAGTACTGGGTATTTTTTAAACGATTCCCATGAAAGGAAAATATTATAAGCTGCCCATGGACTTCTCCCAGCTGCTGCAAAAAAAAGACATACCGGCTGTCAACCTGGAAGAATCCGTGGCGCAACATATTCACCTGCTGATCACTACCGTACTGGGGGAAAATAAAGACGACCCCCAGTATGGCTGTCAGTGGTGGGACAGTGATTTTGATATCAAAGCCTCCAACAACGAGGTAAAGGAACAAGTGGAATCCGCCGTTAAAACGGCCGTCACACGCTATGAAAAAAGACTGGCACAGATCCGCGTGGTAGCGGCCGTCAATCAGGAAGAGCTGATGCTGGCGCCGGCCCGCAAAATGAAAAAAAAGATAAGGGTCACCGTTAGCGGCACACTGGCCAAAAACAATAACCCCTTCCAGTACACCAGTTATTTCTATATCAGCCCGTTGTCCTACGATTAATTTGGGATTTAGAAATTTACTGCGCCTTTGCGCGAAACCATCCGACACATGAAAGAAAAAAAAGAAAGGATAAAAGACCGTATGCTGAAAACCGCTGCCCGCCTGTGGGGATACCCGGACGCGGAAGTGGAAACTTCTTTTGACCCCATCGTACAATTACTGCTGGAAGCCTGTGCCAGCGAACTGGAAAAAATATCCGGCGAAGTGGACGTGTCTCACGCACGCCTCGTGGAAAGGCTGGCGCAGATCATGATGCCGGAGCCTATCACCAGCAGCCAGCCTGCCTTCGGTATACTCCATGCTACGTCTACCGAAACCAGCGCCGACATTCAGGCAGATCATCAGTTCTATCATCATACCAAAGCCGGGCACAACAGTCAGGACCTCTTCTTCTCGCCGGTCACCACGCACCGCCTCTTTAAAGGCCATGTGCAATACCTCGGCATCGGCGCCAAACTATACGAAACAAGGGACAACTGGTTCAAAGAACAAATCCTCCAGGGACAAGCCCTGCCGGACGTACCATCCAACCACCTCTGGCTCGGACTGGCCATGGAAGATGCCAGCCTCAGTTATGAAGGCATGTCCTTCTTCTTTGACCTGCGCAATATCCACCAGCAGGAAATGTTCTACCACTACCTGCCACTGGCCCGCTTTTTTATCAACGACGCAGAGGTAACCGTAAAGGCCGGCTACCACCACAGCCGCCCGGCAGACGAAGAAGAAATAGAACGCATGGTGGAAGTAGCCGTAGATACCAACGCCCGCTACAGCCAGCATGTACTGCAGCGCTTCCGCAGACACTTCCTCACCATTACGGACAACCGCGTTCATAAAACAGGAAACGCCTCCCTCCCAGCCGCACTGGCCAGCCTCTTCGGACAGGATGCGGAGAAACTGCAGAAAGAAGTGCAATGGATACGCATCGAATTCCCGGAAGCGCTTCACCATACCCTGCTGGAAGACCTGTATTGCAGCATCAACTGCTTTCCCGTCATCAACAAAAAAAATAACGAACAGTCCCTGAAACTGAACCGTTACCTCAATATCATACCCCTGCAAACACCGGATATCTTCTTTGATATCAAAAGAGTGTACGACCTGGAGGGAACGGACTACTACGTCCGCAACTTCGCCACCGCCGGCCAGATGCAGGAAGGGGAACTGGTGGTGCGCAGCAGCGGCATCGGCCGCTTCGATACCCGCGAAGCCAAAGAAGTAATAGCCTATCTCATGGAAGTGATACGTGATGAAAGCTCGCTGTTCGAAGAAGTGAAAAACGACTATGTCACCAACCGCATGCGGGAATTGCACCAGCTGATCGCCTCCCTCGAAGAACAGCTGCAACCCGGCTCCAATAAAGGCAATATCCCCTATGTGATGGTGAAGCCGAAAGAAAATGCCGCTTACATCTTCATTGAATTTTACTCCACCAACGGTACAGCCGCCAATAACATCCGCATGGGCAGCAAACTGCTGGAATATGGCAGCATACAGACCAAACCGGGCAGCATCACGCTGCTGACCAATACACAGGGCGGCAAAGACCGGCTGAACATCGATGAGAAAATTAATCTCTACCGCTCACACCTGTTGTCGCACAACAGGATCGTGACGCCGGAAGACATCAAAGCATTATGCCGTACCATTTTTGGTAAAGAGTTGAAATCAAGCGGGGTCACCAAAGGCGTAAGCCTGCAACCTGGCGGCAATGCGGGCTATGTAAGGACGATGGACATCAAACTGCAACTGGTGCAGCCTATTGCCAGATACCCGTCTGCCAATCTGAATTATCTGAAAGAGGAATTACTGCTCCAGCTGGAAGAAAAATCTGCCAATACATTCCCATTCCGTGTATTCATCAACGATGTACTGATGTGAGACTCGGTACTCAGTAATTTTACTTCGCCGCCGGTCTTCAGCAGATCGAGCGGCACTCCCTTTTTGCCATCGGTGGCACAGAGCACCACGGTATTGCCAAAGCCAAGGTCCACATACACCCGGTTGCTGACAATCCATCCCTTGCCGGATAAACTGGCGTTACGGCCCACGTACACGCCGTTCGCCTGCATATTCTCCAGCATGTGAATACTGATCAGCTCTCCGTCACGGAAAGCGGCATTGATCTGCAAGCGGGCAGCATACACGCTGCTGGACTGTTTGGGCAAAGCCTTCTTCCCGATGGTGATGCGGATAGTGTTAAAATCGCGGATATTGCCCGGAGGTGGTATCTGCGGGTTGGCAAACACAGAACCTTTGCTGTCCCTTTTGGCAAACACGTTATAACCGAAGCCGGGAAGGTATAGTTCCGGGCTTTCGAACAATTGTTTGATAGCGATGATTTTGTAGATATACTGCGCCGTTTCATTATTCAGCATCAGCTGGTAATAATCACGGCTCCCCTGCCGGCGGATGTTTTTGGAGATGTTGCCCGCTCCGCAGTTGTAAGCGGCGGCGGCAAGCGTCCAGGACTGCAGCTGGTCGTGCAACATGCGTATGAGCCGGCAGGCGGCGTGGGTAGCCTTGATCAGGTGGTTGCGCTCATCGTAGTCGCCCGCGACGGTCAGCCCCAGTTCTGCGGCAGTACCCGGCATGATTTGCCATACCCCTTGTGCGCCTACCGGAGAAGTGGCATTGGTAAGCCCGCTCTCCACAATAGGCAGGTACTTAAAATCCAGCGGCACCTGGTATTGCTGAAGGATCGGTTCTATCACAGGGAAGTACATTTCCGCTTTGGAACGCAACACCGGCAGGTATCCCTGGTAACGGAGATTCCTTTTTATAACGTCCATGAGGCGGGACGATACAAAATCCCGTTCCATCGGCACCATCTCGCCGCAAAAGTCTATCTGCTGCGCCATTACCGGGATAGTAAAGAGGCAGACAAACAAACCTGTAAGATACCAGCGTCTCATGACACGTTTTCCTATTTTGTCAACATATACTTCGGCAATGTGCTGGCAGGTACATACAATACCAACTGCGGCCTGTTTTCCGCCGGTTCCAGTACAATGATGATCTCATCATCTTTTTTGAACGTTCTGGAAGGCACAACAAACACTTCTTCCGCTTCACCGCGGGCCTCAATGGTAGTGGGGCCTTTCTTGTATAACAGTGGCATGGTATGCAGCTCCGCAGTGTCTTTCTTTTCTTTGTGTATCAGCGTGGCCTTTACAAACTCGTAAGGTTCCTTGCTTTTGTTGCGGATGTGAAAACAGAAATAGTTCAGTGAACTGAGGGTCATCGCTTTGGCGTAACCGAGGCTGACACCGTCTACTTTCACTTCATGGTTGTGATTGACTTTACTGTCTTTTTTGAAGTCTTCCGCAAGGTCGCTGACAGTCACCGTGTCCACGCTGATCAGCGGCGCGCTTTCATCTTCCTCCGGTAGTTTGAACGTAGTGGCAGTGGTTTTACTGCCGGAGTCTTTGTCGCCATGCCGCGGTTCAGGCGTACCGGCAATCACCGGTTCCTTGCCGCCTGCCGGTTTCTTTGACAGCACGTACTTCAGTTTGGACAAGTCCGCATTCTCGCGGTACGCGAGGATCATGTAGTGAATATTGTCTCCTTCACGGACAATCAGGTTGGTAGGTCTGGGAGATGCTGTTACGGGTCTTACTACCGCCATATTACCGTCCACGATCCGGTAATCATAATCTGTGTTTTTTCCGTCACCGATCTGGAACGTAGTGATGGCGGACCCGCTCGTGATCAGGGTCGAAGCGCCTCTTTTTGTAAGCACGGTATCGGTTCTTCCGACTTGCTGTGCCATTACTGCGGGGGCCGTTCCAATTAACAAACAAAATAAAATACTGCGCACCGATTTCATAGTATTTACACTTAACAGTTGAGTTGGCTTCCAGGTTGTTTATCTACCTGAAAAACAACCGTAATAAAATTTATGTTGTGCCGCTGTGATCATCGTTGCACAAGGCTTGCTGCCGGTTGTTCAACGATGACCACTGCCAGCATATATCAGATGGATGACCTGTTTATTTATCCTGTTCATAGGTGGTGTCCCATTCAGCCGCATCATCTCCTTTCTGGCCTTCCATTTTGATCAGGAAGTTCTTGGCCGGGAAATAAGGCTTCAGGTGAATATCCAGGTGAATACGGTCTTTCTGTATCGGGTCCTGTTCGAAGCGGCGGATATTGAAATCTTCGATCAGTTTGTCAGGGCCGGTAATGCCGTCGAGGAAGCGGATGATCTGCTTCATGAGGTCTTTCCGTGTATTGGCGTTGAAGTTTTCGAAAGCGCGGCGGTTCAGGAAGTCCATCAGCACTTTGGTCACAAAGTCGAACACACGTACTACGGAGTAGGTCTGTAAGCCGAGGTTATCGCCATTGAACAGGGTTTTGGCGCTGAAGGCCATTACTTTGCCGTATTCTTTCACCATGGGTACGAGGCCCATTTTTTCGAGGCTGGCGATTTCGCTTTTCTTCAGTTCGAAACGCACGCCGTCCACTTCGTTCATGCCACCGAATTTTTTACCGGCGGTTACCTGCGACATCAGTGTTTTGTAGATTTTACCCGCCAGTGCGCCGGAGGGGGGAACGTAGAGGTTATCTTCTTCTCCCACTTCATCGAATTTACCACGGCCTACGAGCCAGTTGCAGGACATGATCACATTGGAGCGGTGTATTTCGCCACCGGTGAGGTTGGCCAGTTCAAACATCTCCATTACGTCGTCCGGAGCGTCGAGGTGGGCGAAGTCTGTCACCAGCATGGCTTTATTTTCATGGGCGATCTTGGCCCATTTTTCCAGCACCTTGTTGGAGCCGAGGTATCCCGGGATGACCAGCAGGCTGTAGTTATCGCGCAGATCGAGGCGGTCGTAGTTGGCCACCAGTTCCTCGCGGATGGCATCGATAAAGCGGGTATTATCGAGGTCTTTCAGTTGTTCGAGCTCCACGTTGATGAAAGAGATATTTTTCACCTTGTCGGACTCGGTATTTTTGAAGAACAGGGCAACGTTGCGGTAAGCCTGTTCCAGTTCGCGGGTTCCTTCCACTGCTTCGCCGAGGTTTTTGTTCAGCACCTGTTCCGCTTCGGCGGCGTGGTTATTACAGAACTCCACCATATCGGGGAGCTCTGTGGCTTCGGAGAGTACTTTTTCCCAGAGGGAGAGTGTTTTCCTTAGTTTATCCCTTTCCGATTTTTTGCCGGCTTCCGTGAGGAAGATGTTACGGCGTGCCTTACGGTCGGGGTTGAGGTTCTGGGCGCCTTCCACCGCCGCTTCAATAAGATCGAAGCCGCCGTATTTGGCCAGTTCCTCAATATTTTTGGTGAGGTTAACTTCCGGTTTGGCTGAAGGCTGTTGCCCCGCATTTTGCAGGTCCTGCAGCTCTTCCTGGTTTTTCTGTAATTCTGCCATAAGAAATGATATTATGTTCCGGGATAGGGGAACTGTTTAATTATTTTGTGTTCAGGTCTTTCAGCATGCTGCGGATAGCTCCCAGCATGGCCTGTCTTGCGTCCGGATCTGCCAGGGCCTGTTTCAGGATCTTGTTGGTCTTCAGGTTTTTCATGATTTTCAGGTACTGCTCTTTCTCAGTGGCGAGATCATTGAGGAAAGCGCTTTGTTCAGTGATACCTTTCACACCAAAATCGCCGAGGTGGTGGAACTGCAGTTTTTCCGGCACCGGGCGGCCTTCAGCGTCATGAAAACTTACATTTAAGCTGGGCTTGAAGTGTTCAAAAACGGCTTCCACGGAAGTAAGCCCTTCCACGATTTCAGGCTTTACAGGTGCTTGCTGGGTAAGCTTTTCAGCAAACAGCGTACGGTTATGCGATATTTCCGCAATGGCTTCATTGGCGTCCAGTTTGACTTCTGTGCCACCAATTCCGTAGTTGTCATTCATAACAAAACATTTTGAGATTTTCCAAATTAGCAAAGGTCCGGGCGATATGTTCCCCTGTCCCTTTTATTGTTTGAGGTTTTTTACTTGTTGATAGACCAATCCGGTTTATCGTCTTTCAGGTCGAGCGTGACAGTCATATCCTTGCTGAGGCTTCCGTCTATGATCATGCGTGACAGTGGCTTACGGAGCTGGCCCCGGATCACCTCCCGCAGCGGGCGGGCGCCGTAGCGGGGCGAATAGCCCATCATGGCGAGGTGTTGCCGGGCGGCCGGTGTAACCGTCAGCGTTATCTGCTGTTGTTGCAGCAGGTGCAGGAGATGTTGCAGATGGATATCGAATATCTTCTCTACGTTTTCCTGGCGGATAGGGCCGAAGGGAATGATCTCCGTGAGCCTTCCGAGGAACTCCGGCCTGAAGTGGCGGGTCATCAGTTCCATCAGTTGCTGCGACGGCGGGATCACGCCCTGCTCAAATGAAGCGGCGATGGCGTCGCTACCGATGTTGGAGGTAAAGAGCACCAGTGCGTTGGAGAAGTCTCCGGTTTTTCCCAGTCTGTCGTGTAATTTTCCTTCATCCATGATCTGTAAAAAGATATCAAATACAGACGGATGCGCTTTTTCTATTTCATCGAATAATACTACTGCGTAGGGTTGTTGCCGTATTTTGTTGACCAGCAGGCCGCCTTCTTCGTATCCCACATAGCCCGGAGGCGCGCCGTATAACAGGGCGGCGGCATGTTCCTCCTTGAACTCTGACATGTCGAAGCGGATCATGCAACGTTCGTCCTGGAACAAGAAGTCTGCCAGAGATTTGGCCAGCTCCGTTTTACCGGTGCCGGTAGGTCCCAGGAAGAAGAAAGAGCCGATAGGCTGCCCGGGCCTGCTGAGGCCTGAACGGGACTCCAGGATGGCGTCCGCAACGGCTTTCAGCGCATGGTCCTGTCCTACTACTCTTTTACGCAGGTGCAGGTCCATCGCTACGAGGCGTTCTCTTTCCTGTGACTGGATCTTGCCCAGCGGGATGCCGGTCATTCCTGCGATCATGGTAGCCAGGTCAACAGGGGTAACGGCTTTATGTTGTACAGACACTACGCCGGCCAGCTGGTCCAGCAGTTGTTGCAGGGCCTCCAGCAGCGCGGTGTTGTCCGTCAGTTTTGTCAGCTCAGTATCTACCTGCAATTTACCAGCCATCAGTGCGCCCAGCCTGTCAGTCAGTTGCCGGTAAAACCAGTGCAGGTCTTCGCTTTGTAAGTCTTCCTTACCACGCAGCGTTTCCAGTTCATCCCGAAGGGAGGCCAGCAGCGGCGCGCCGGTATCCTGCATGGCGCGGATAGCGGCCATGGTACGGTCCAGCAGGTTGATGGCGCTGTCGGGCAGGCAACGTTCCTTCAGGTATCGCCGGGAGAGGCGGATCGCCTCGCGGGTAGCTTCCTGGGGTACCTGCAACTGATAGAAGCTTTCATATACCGGAACTACGGCGGTCATCATACGCACGGCCTGTGTTTCATCAGGCTCTGCGAGGTTGATCGTTTCAAAACGGTGCCGCAGGATGGCGTCCGGCTCTATGAGTTTGCGGAAGCCTTCCGGTGTGGTAGTGCCGATCAGGATGATCTCTCCTTTGCCCAGCGCCGCTTTGATGACGTTGGCCATGCCGCCGCCGGACTGTTTATCGAGAAGGGTGTGAAGATTGTCGATGAAAAGGATATGCCTGCCTGTTTGTTTGAGCTGCTGGATGATCTGGAGAAGCCTGTCTTCCAGTTCATTTTTATAAGCGGCCCCGGCGATAAAGGCGCCGTAATCGAGGGCATACACATCGGACTGCTGTAACTGCAGGGGCACCTGCTTCTGCGCGATAGCGCGTGCCAGTCCCTCTATCAGGGAGGTCTTGCCTACGCCGCCGTCGCCGATCACCAGCACGCTGGCACGGTCTTTACGGGTAAGGACCTCCGAAAGAGCGCGTATATCGCCGTCTCTGCCGATTACCGGGTGATAGGTCTGCAACAGCTGCGGGTCTGTCATCCGGTACACATACTTCAGCGATGCCGGCTTGATGCCCGCTGCCGCAGTACTGCCGTTGACGTTATTTTCCGGCTTGCTGCGGCCCTGTTCGCTGGCGGCTATGAGCTGGTCACGCGTAAAGGGGAACGATTTCAGCTGCTCGTAGGAAAAGCCCACGCCGGGGGTACACAAGGCTATCAGCAGGCTCCAGGCGTCTGTTTCCGGCTTATCTGCTTCCTGGGCAACACTCAGCGCTTCCTGCAACACTACCGCAGCAGCATCGTCAGGTTCCGCCTCGTCTACGGTGCGGGAGGTACGGGGTAACTCATCCAGTCTTACGTCGGCCCACTCTTCCAGGTAATATACGTCGATGTTCATCTGGTGCAATACAGGCGCGAGCCCTACCTCCTTATGCATGGCTGCACGGAGCAGGTGCGCAGGGCTATACTGCACATGATGATGGTCTTTTGCAATTGCTTTCGCAATCCTGATGGCGGATTGCAGTTCAACGCTGAATATGGTCAATGTTGAAAGGGTCATTTGGATGATTCAAGGTTTTTCTGATCAAGTTAACAGTTACAACAACGCCGCTGCTTAACAAAAGCAGTTGGGTAAAGATACTGCGAAAACATTTACATAAAATTGAATCTGCAAGAAATTCTTACCGGAGGCTAACATTATCATTTTCATAAATATCTATTATGGGGGTAACCTATAACCGCATACGATCTTAAAGGACTTCAAAACACAATACCAGTATATATCCCGGAAGATCTACTGCTATCTTATCTCATTAAAACCAGCAATTATTTTAAACATAAAATTAATACATAAATTTTTTATTTGACAAAAAAAACCGGATGACACATAATCAATATATGCGGGATATAGGCAGCATTCCATACCAAACAGCTTAACAAATATCTGAATGCCAAAATCACAAAATCTCGAAATAATAGTTATTTTCGTGCCAACCTTTATTGAAAGAACAAACCTTTAAACACCCTTGAACAAATGACCCACAGGAAAGACCTTTTGCCCGGAAACTTGCGTCACCATTATCTTTCATAGGCATCACACAATTTACTGTTACAACACTAAGTCACAACGACCATATAAATTTCAGATATCACCTGTTATGCCTGTGTCTACCGCGTAGCAACAGGACAAACGGATTGTTAACACTAAAAAATTATTTTTTTATGTCTTTTAAGGCAGAACTGATCATAGGCGGAAAGTCAGCCAACGTGCTGGAATGTAACTACGGCTTTTCCCAGGGCACTGACGCCATCGGCAAACCAAGCACCATGCCCCGTGGCGGCACCATCTCCCTCGTGTTGGAATCGGCCCGGGATACGGACCTGGTGCAGTGGATGATCTCCCCGGAAGAAAAACGCGACGGCACCATCATTTTCAAACGCCGCGATCACGACTCCAGCCTTCGCACAGTGGAGTTCACCGAAGGCATCTGCGTACAGTTCCACGAAAGTTATCACCATTCCGGCGCCAGCCCCATGATCACCCATATCGTGATTTCGGCAAGGGAACTGAAAATCGGCAACGTCGCCTTTAAAAGAAAATGGGAGGATTAAACCATGCAGCATATCCCCGAAAATATTAAAGTAGCGGCCCGCTTTATTTTGCTGGCCCTGCAGCGTAGCCTGGCGGACCATGCGGAGCAACAGCAGCTGCATCAGGGACTGACCATCCTCACGTATCACCTGCCGGCGGTACTGCACAACGCGGGGCTCACCAAAACGCTGATACCGGCTTCACATATCCACTGCCAGCTGCAGAACAACCTGCTGGGCGTAGATGTGCAGGAAGTAGGCACGTTCCTGCTCGATATACAGCATGCCTGTATGATCACCTTTACACGGCCGGCGGAAGAAAAGAAATATGCAGCCGCGGACAGCCGTCCCCGTTACCCGTCCGGCACCCTTGCCGGAACAGGTTATCCGGCAGGCAGCTACGCCGCACGAGCGGTAGAGAAAACCGGCGTCGCAACAGACCCGCTAAAGGCATTCCGTTACGCTCCCGCGGTGGCCCATCTGCCCCGGCGATTTGACCCCAAACCCAGAGCAGCCACCGGGCAGCCTCATCAATATTTTATCCACCTGCATACAGATGATATCAATACCAATGATATCGACCTCCATCAGACCGGCGTGATCAGGATCAACCCGAAGGACTGACCCCGCACACACATTTTATTGATAAAAATTTTTAAACCTGAATACTATGGGCGACGATAAATTTCTGAATAAGTCAACAATAGGCATTGAAGGCTATGCCGGACCGGTAGAGTTTAAAAATGTGACACTGGAACAGGCTGTCGGCAGCCATCACTATTTCAGTTTCCTGTGGCGCCCCGGCAGCCTCAGCAGCAACCTTTCCTATCAGCAGGGCATCATCGAAAAATATATCGGCAAAGGGATCTCCATCAGCTTCGATAGTTTCCGCTTCAAAGGCCTGATCACCAGTATGGCTGTGATTGAAGAAGATGGCGCCGCCATCGGCTTCCAGGTATCAGGCGTCAGCCCCACCATCCTGCTGGACGATGTCCCCCAGAGCACTTCTTTCTACCAGAAATCATTGCAACAGGTAATACAGGGCGCCCTGCAGGACGCCGGCTCCGGCCTCCTGAAAACACAGGTGGTACCGGCACATAAAGGCACCCTCCCCTATTGCGTACAGTATAACGAGACAGACTTCAACTTCCTCGCCCGCATCGCCGCCCGTTACGGCGAATGGATGTATTACGACGGCAGCGCCCTCGTGATCGGCGACACCCAGAAAAACGAAGTGAAACTCACCAAAAATGTAACGCTCCATCAGCTGAAAACAGTAGCCGCCGTTACACCGCAACGATTCAACTACGTGTCGTACGATGTGATGAAAGCCGCCCCCCTCAGCGAAAAATCGCAAAAAGCCGACACCGGCTCCCATCCCCTGATGCACCTCTCTTCTGCAGCATCAGACGATCTGTACAGCTCCTCTTCCCAAAAACAAACGTTTGTACATCACGGTTATACACAGGATGAACTGAAACAGGTAAAGGAAGTACAGAACAAAGTCAACGCCGCTGCCTTTGTACGCGTGAGCGGTATCAGCGAACTGCCGGTGATGCCCGGCCAGCAGATCAGCATCGCCAGCGACAGCGGCCAAAGCGCCTACACCGTAATATCGGCTACTCACTATGCCGACACGCCCGGTAACTACCACTGTACTTTTACCGCCATACCGGCTGATGTAAAAGTCCCCCCCTACAGCAATCCCCACCTGGTGCCCAAAGCAGATATGCAAAGCGCCATCGTGAAAGACAATAACGACCCCGAAAAACTGGGCCGCGTGAGAGTGCAGTTCTTCTGGCAGCAACAAAACGATATGAGCCCGTGGATACGGCAGGCAGCACCCGCCGCCGGCGGTGGCACCGGTTTCCACTTCGTGCCGGAAATAGGTGAAGAAGTAGTGATCGGCTTCGAAGGCGGCAACGCTGAAATGCCTTTCGTCCTCGGCAGCAAATTCAATGGTAAATCCAAAAGCGGTTATGGCGACGCCCAGAACAACATGAAGGCCATCAAAACACGCAGCGGCAGCCTCATACAGCTGGACGACCAGTCCGGCAGCGTTACCGTGACCGACAAAAACGGCAGCACCATGATCATGGACGGATCCGGTAACATCACCGTGAAATCACAGACGCTCGTGACCGTGAAAACGGAAGATAAAATCGTGGTAGACGCTCCAAACAAAATAGAATTCATGTCAAAAGAAATTCACCTGAAAGGCACACAGAAAGTGGTCATCGGTGAAGGACCGGCGAAAGTCACGATAGACAACGAAGCCAACAAAATCACCAGCGACGCGGATAAAATAACCACTACCGCCGTTACCCTGCATGAACTGAAGAGCCTCGCCAACATGAAAATGAGCGCCCTCCATCACCAGACAGACGGCAGCACGGAAGTGATGATCAAAGGTACCTCCATTAAAGTAGACGGAGGCACCACAACAGATATTAAAGGAGGTATGGTAAACTTAAACTGCTGATGAACGAACACAATCCAATAGCACTGGAGATCAATAAAATTCAGGCATACTGGCGCAAGGCTGTCACCGGAAATGACGCGCTGCGCATGGTCCGCCTCATGATATTGCCCGAAGAGGCCAGGCTCTACGAAGGTTTTTTAAAACTGGAGTCGTCCCCTCACGGTCAACTGGAAGAAGTATTTGTTACACACCTCACCCCATTTGAAGACGAAGACACTTTCAGCGCCGCTATCATCAAAGACTGGCTGACAACTTATGATAACAGCACAGCGCTGCTACAGGAACTGGAAGCCAAAGACAGCGCATTGACATGGGACCCGGCGCCCTACCGCCAGCTGAACGCTTCCCTCCCGCAGGATAAACAACTGCTGCAACTCCTGCAGTCTTTCCGCGCAGCATTACCCGAACAACCCCGTACCCTGGTCCTGGCGCTGCTGCCATGGCAGGTAAGCGATACCCGCAGTTTTACCAGCTGGCTGACCCGCCTGCTCAAACTGGGCATCCCGGCAGGTGTGCGCATCGCCGTGGTAGACCATGTCGGCAAAGACTACCTGTTGATCAACGACCGCCCTTTCCCCGGGCAAGTCATTTCGTTTCATGTGCCGCTGCAACTGGCAGACGCGATCCAGCGCCTCGCCACCGCCGGCAATCCCAACGACCCGGAAATAGCGTATCGCAAATGCCTGTTCGAAATGGGCAATGCCGCTAAAGACAAAGACATCAAACGGCTGCATTACTGGGGAGAACGGATGCTGGAAGCCACGCAACGCAGCGGCTACAAAGGCCTCTTCGCTACGGCGCACCTTTCCTATGCCGGCATGTTGTTTAATTTCAAACGGGACCCCAAACTGCCTCAGCTATTGGAAAAAGCAACACGCATCGCCAAACAGGGACTGCAAACAGGCGACCAGGCCTGCCTCTCACTGCTGATACAGGCCTACGGCTACCAGGGCGCTTACGCACAGATACGGCGTAATTACGGACCTGCCATCGAATGGTTCCTGCAACAGGCAGCGCTGGCCGAACAACATCAATTCCTGGCACAGGCGGTAACTTCCTGGTACCAGGCAGTGGAACTGAGCCGCCGCAAAGACAGCAGCCGTTATCATACCCTGCTGGAAAAAGCCTATAAATGCGGTATCCCGATGACGGACGATGAAATCAGCTCTTCTGTATACAGCTTTCTTGCAGCGGATTATTACGATTACGCCTATACGAATAAACAACCGGCGCTTGTCAGTGAAATTGACGAACGTATGAGCCGCATCTTCGGTAAAAACTGGAAGGAAGAAGTGGATAAACTGAAAAAATCCAAAGTGAAATCTCTGATGCAGCCGCAACTGAGTGAAGAGGAAGAAGAAGACGCCGAAGAAACCGCTGACACCCCTGCGCAAAAACGATAATCGGTCAGGAACGCGAAAAGGCTATGGAGGTCCATATATTGCCGTTCTGCCGCAGATCGTCCACGATCTCCAGCAGGCCGGTGAAGTCCATGTAAAAATTGGTCAGCATCCGGCGGTCTGTCAGCGAATCCTGCAACCCTGCTTCGAAGTAGTCTTCTCCGTGACTGATGCCGATACAGATACGGTTGTTATAAAACGAAATAAACACCGGCGCCTGCGAACGCTCCTGCAGGCGGATAATTTTTTCCAGCAACGGCGCTGTCAGCAACTGCTGCGCCTCGTCTGTATCTTTGGCATAAGCCATGAAAAGCTTGTTGAACGCCGTATCGGAGGTGGTTACCTTTTTTCCGAGGTTCCAGGTTTCAATGTAATCCATGTCCGTCTGCGTGGCCGACGTGAGCTTTTCCATCATCGTGCTGCGCGGTATGATGTACACCGGCGTATTGAAATAGCGGGGAAACTGCGCCATGAAATAAGTGCCTTCAAAGATCACGTCAGCGCCCAATCCACGCAGGGTAACAGTAGGCATATGCGTTACTTTCAGGTCGCACCATTGAAAATTAAGGTCTCCTGTTTTACCGAATACCTGGTCATTACCAGTGATGTTATATTCCTGGCGTGAGAACAGTCCGCTTTCGGTGAACTCTTCATAGCTGGCATGGTTCAGCGGCTGATAGGTATAGGCCGGATCTATGAAGCGGATGATGGGTTGTATGACCTTGTTTTTAAAATCCTGTTTGTAATCCACCATTTCCTGCAGGCCTTTCTGCCTGGCCATGTAACGGCGCAACGCAAAGCTCAGTCCCAGCGTGCCCAGCATCCCGGCAACCAGCATCCAGATGACGGACATGCTGTTACCTGTGCTGTTTTCCTGCCGGGGGATGACGACCCACATCAGGAATGCAAAAAAAACGATGACCGGCACCACACCGAGGATACGCATCCGGCGTACCCAGGCCTGGCCGGCCTTGCGCTGGCTCTCCAGCTGTTGCAGCTGTGCTTCCAGTTGCTGGTCTACAAACGTGTTGAATTCGGCTAATGTTTTCATACTGGTATAACAGCCTCGCGGCATCGTTGTTTAATTGGCGGACCAGTTGGCGGAAGGGTTGCTTCCTGCGATGGCGCCGGCGCCGGTCCTGCTCACAAAAGCCCGGAAGGGTTGAACATTTTCTTCGGAAAGCGGCAGCTTGTAGGACTTCCGGCCGGGTCCCACCACCATGTGCGCATATTCCATGGGGAACAACCGTATACGGATGATGCGCAGCGGCAGGATCAGTTTATAATCAGTGTAGGTGTTCAAATTATTGACAGCCTCTCCTTTCCGCAGGCATTCCACGAACTCGTCAATTTTCTGCTGCCGTTTGTTGGCCTGAAAAAGCATAATAGCATAGGGTATCACCGGGCCGATGCCGATGAGGCCAAGCATCACGATCAGCAGCGGGGGGATGGCAGCGCTGCTTTTCATCACGGAGGTAAGCACCACTGCCAGTAACAGTAACGCCAGTATTTCCGCGGTGATCAGCGCCTGGAATATCTGCTTTTTATCTTTTTCATGAATGGCCGTCAACGTTGCCTTGAGGTCCTGTAGACTATTCATATGGTAGTTAGTTTTTCAATATCAGGAAATCCGGGGATGGGTCAACCTTATTCCGTGACGAAGTAAAGTAAAAAGCCTGACATCTCAAAATAGATCTATTCTTTGCGAACTACCGGCGGGAATGCAAAATCCTTCCAGGCAGCTTCCGCCGCTGCCGGCGTGAGGTCGCCGTCGTATACCATGACCCGGTAGGTCAACGTGTATTCGTTTTCGTTAGTAAGCGTCCAGGATTTCATTTTAGTAGGTGAATAGTTGAGCATCAGTTCGCCGCCTTCCATATTTTCGGGCCATACGCGGAGTGGTTCCGGCGAGTCGTAGTTGGCCGGCGCATTCATGATGAGGAGGCCTGCCTGCCCCTGCGGAGTGGTGCCGGTGATTTTCACCCAGCGGGCGCGGGTGCTGTCTGCGTCTTTGCGGGTTTTACCTTCGGAGGTGAGCACCTGGCTGGTGCCGGCGGTGAAAGACGGTGTGGTACGCAGGCCGAAACCACCGCCATAGCGGTATTGCAGGAGGGTGATCCCCTCGGCGGTTGCCGGTGTAAAACGGGAGGTAATATCCCACAGGCGGCGTTTACCGTTGTCCGTGGCCGGGTAGGCCTGTACCGTCCAGGTTTCATGGATCGCTGTTTTTTCCGTCCCGTCTTTCAGGAAGGCCACATGTTCCTGGCGGGCGCTGAAACCGCAGAAGGCGTTGCCGGAAGTCACCGCTTCCATTTTAACGAAACGTACTTTTCCTTCTTTTTTCTGCACGTTCCAGAAGTCCGTCACCCTTCCCTCGAAAGAAGTATGCGTCCACGGGTTCCAGATGCCCATATGATGACGGTGGCCGCCGCTGGGAAAGGCGTTGGTAAGAACGGCGCCGTTGGGCGCCCACAGGGGGTGGATAAAGGCGTTGCGACGGTATACCGTATCGCTGCCGGCCGGCGGTTCTACCATAGCATAGTTGTACTGCAGGATTTTCTGCGTGCCCTGCTGCAGCGTCAGTGCAGTATTATTGTCTGTGACTACCATCACCGGCGGTGCGGATAATTTTTTAGGGGCTTTTTTCAGTTCGTAAGACCTCTGGGCGCCTGCGGGGGTATGCCCTTCCAGTATCCACCAGAGGGCCCCGTTCGCCGCGGTAACGGGGACGGGCACACGTTTTTTCCCTGTCACCTCTTCCAGCAGCAGGTCTTCTGTATCTGCCGGCTGATCGAGCCGTATATGCACGATACTGTTATGGCGGTCGATGTCACCTGCCTGTACGGTATAGCGGGCAATCACCTGGGCAGAAGCAGGAAGGCCGGCCAGCAGGCCGCCAAGAAGGAAAATGGTCCGGATAGGTGTTCTCATGTGCAATCGTTTGCAACAAAATACTGTTTCCTTTTTCACTATGCAAGTACTTTGCGTAGCGGCGGCTTAATATTGTCTGTGGAAGCTTGCCGGTTATCCGTTTATTTTAATATTTTTAGCGCTTAATGAAAGATATATGGCAAGCCCTGCGATTCATATGTTGACGACGAAACTCATTATAACCAATAAAACGGCCTTACAGCAGAAGTATGGAGACCGGCATCAGGCCATATTGGACGACCTGAAAGCACTGCAGGCATTTGATGCGGGCAGGCAGTTGTCCACCCAACTGATTTTCCTGGATGATACCGCCCAGATGCAGGCCTGCCAGTCGGCCCCCGTCACAGACGCCAAAGATGAAGCCCAGCATAAAAAGGCAATAGATGACCTGTACCGTTTTTATTCTCCTGGCTATATCATGCTGGTAGGCGCCCAGGACATCATCCCTTTTCAGCGGTTGAAAAACCTCCTGAAAGACAATGATCCGGACAGCCTTATTCCCAGCGATCTGCCCTATGCGTGCGATACGCCGTACGATACAGACCCGGGCAGGTTCATTGCCCCGGTGCGGGTAGTAGGCCGCCTGCCGGACATACCGGGAGTAGCAGATCCCGCTTACCTGCGTTCGCTCATTAAAGACATCCTGGACACCACGCCGCAGCCGGTACAGGTATACAAACCTTATTTCTCCGCCAGCACGTTCGACTGGCAGGATTCTACGCAAAACAGCCTGCAGAACATATTCGGCGATAAAAGCAACCTGTTGATCTTTCCGGGCACCGATACGCTGGACGGCACCAACTGGTCCACCCAGATGATGCCCAAAACACATTTCATCAACTGCCACGGCGCCATTTATAATCCCGGCTACTACGGCCAGAAATTAACCAACTTTCCGCTGGCCATGCGCTCAGACACCATCACTGCCAAACTGAGCACCGGCACGGTAGTAGCGGCTGAATGCTGCTATGGCGGCCAGCTGTACGACCCGCAGAAAAATGCAGCGAAACTCATGAGCATGGCCAACAGCTACCTGCTGAATCATGCCATCGCTTTTGTGGGCGCCTCCAACATCGCCTACGGGCCGCCTACCGGGCAGGGGCTGGCAGACCTGCTTACCCAGTTCTTCCTGATCAACGTGCTCAATGGCGCCTCTACAGGCCGGGCGCTACTGGAAGCCCGTCAACGTTTTCTGCACGAAATGGGACCTACCCTCGACCCGTTCGAGCTGAAAACGGCCGCCCAGTTTTACCTGCTGGGAGACCCGTCGCTGCAGCCGGTGATCAACGACAGAGACCCCAGCACGGACGGCATCACCCAGGCATTTGTGAACAGCCTGCAGAACCGCCGTGACAACCTGGAAGCCCGGGGCAAAATGCTGGACGATTTTCTGTCCACCCCGGCGCACACGACAGAAACCCATGCCACCGATCCCGCGCTGGAGGCAGCCATGCATTCCCTGCTGGGAGAGAGACTGTTTACCACGCCCCCTCCTGCCAAAACATTTATCAGCCAGCGGAAAAGCCCGCTGGTAAGCGCTGCATCAGGTACTTCCATGCCATCTGTAAAATTTCATGTATTTTCGGAATCAGCAGTCAGCGGAGAGCGTACCAGCACCAAAGTGCTGGTCGTAAAAGAAAAAAACAATCAAATACTGGGCTACCGTGAATATGTCAGCAGATAATTATTCCGAAGAAAACAGCATCCGCCTTACCGGTCGACTGGTACTGCGGACTTTTGGCCAGCGCTCCAAAAGCGAGCACCTTGGCGTATACCTGGTGACCGATCAGGGCGACTATCTGATACGCCCCGCCGGCGCCAACCCTTTCATGAACAACCCGCTGATGAAACTGGCGGGCAAAACCATCACCGCCGAGGGATATATCGTAGATTATGTGTTCCTGGCCCGCTCCTGGAAAGAAGGTGAAGAAGATCCCCGACCGGATGCTGCTATTTAGTGGTTTTTTATTACTTTGGCATTTATGCATCCCGCACGCATAGATGACAACAGCAACCTATGAATCTATCCTCATTTATAACGACCCTGGTCCGCGACGGACAAGTGACTGTAGACACAGCGGTCCATGCTTTTTCCCCGGATGACCTGGCTGCCACCAGGAGCATACTACTGAATTATTATCAGCACGACCTTATCGATATGCCCGGTGAAGCGCCGGCCTTCGACAACGACACCGCCCTCTGGGCCGCCAGCTTTATTTATAGGGCGGCGCAACTCATCAGGTCCCGGCCATCCGGCAATAACGGCATTGAACAATGGCTGCCCAAACACGCCGGGGCAACAGGCCCGGAAGCCATATACTCTGCCGATCTCTGCCTGCGCTATCTGCCCGATCTGCTGAGCATCGCCAAAAAACTGGCGCCTGCAGACCCGCTGGTACAACGCCTCACGGAAACGGCCGCCCAATGGCCGTTCTCCTCCACAGGCATGAACATTTACCCCGCTGCGCCGGTGACAGCGATCACCGAACACCCGTCGCTGCTGCAGGCCTACACCGACCGCATCATCGCCAGCAAGGACACCGGCAGATGCAACGATCCGGTAGTGATGACCGCCGTCAAGGCCTCCCTCGGCAGCTATGCCGATCTGTTGTGGCCCGGGTTTCATGACAGCTTCCGGGACTAACTACCGCAGTATACTAACGGAATAGGATATACGCCATTTAATCAGACAGCGGACGTTTGCCGGAGCACCGCACCCACACCCGGCCTGTCGGCGTAAATGATACGGCCGTTGTCAATACGGATACCGTCCGCGGTGTCTTCAGCCAGTAATAACGGCCCGTCCATGTCGACATAATCCAGCAGGGGCAGCAGGTGCGCCACCGCAGAAGTGCCAACGGTGCTTTCGTTCATACTGCCGGTCATTACCTTCATGCCGCATTGCCTCGCTTCTTTGATCATACGCAGCGCCGGTGTGATACCACCGCATTTGGTGAGCTTGATATTGATACCATGGAAATAGCCATGGCAACGGGCCACATCCTGCTCTACGATGCAGCTTTCATCTGCAATGATGGGCAGCACGGATTGTTCAAAAACATTTTTCATCCCTTCGCGGTCTGCTGCCGGCATAGGTTGCTCGATGAACTCCACGCCCAGTGGTTTCATGGCGGCAGCATTCTGCAGGGTCTCTTCCACGCCCCAGGCACAGTTGGCATCTACCCGGAATACCGCGCTGGTATGCTTTCTCAGCTCCGTGATAATTTCAATATCTTCTTTGGTGCCGAGTTTTATTTTATAGATCGGCCAGGGGAATTCTTTTAATTTCTTCACCATATTGTCGATGGTGTCAATGCCGATGGTGTAGTCTGTCAGCGGGTTATGGGAGATGTTCAGGCCCCACACTTCATACAGCTTTTTATGCTGGCGTTTGGCGTACAGGTCCCATGCTGCCAGGTCCAGCGCGCAAAGTGCAAACATATTATCCTTCAGTAAGGGGAACATCTCCTGCCAGAAAGCCTCCGGCTTGTCCAGCGTATAGTTTTCAATGAACGGGCGGTGCGCGTTGATCGCCTCCATCAGCCGGGGAACCGTCATGTTGTAATAGGAGTTGTCGGCCGTTTCTCCGAGGCCGGACAGGCCGTCCTGTTGTAATTCCACTACCAGCAGGGGTTGTACGTCTTTTGATTTGCGTGAAATGGTAAACGTGTGGCGGAATTTCAGTTCAAAAGGATAAAGTGTGAGTTTCATTTTAAAAAAATTACGAATTACGAATTACGAATTACGAATGAAGGACTTCCTATCCCAAGGTCCATTACGGATTATGTCTTACAAATGCGCCCGCATTCGTAATTCGTAATTCGTAATTCGTAATTGAATCAGGGATTCGGTATCTCCAGTAATGTTGTGTCACTGCGGGAATATTGATCCTTTCCTTATCAGGATGCTGGTCGGAAATATAACCGGCTGCCGCCAGCAGGTCCTGTATTTGAAAGATACGCCACATGGCGTTAGCCTGCAAGTGCTGGTTGATAATTTCCTTTACCAGGGCGACATTGGCATGCAAAGGCGCCGGGGTGTTGTGTTTCAATACCTGTTGATAGTATTTCCGGGAGATGCCTGCGTTTTCTTCCCACCATCCTCTGAGGGTGCTCATATCGTGGGTGGCCGGGGTCAGCACGGACAGGTAGGGCGCCTCAAAGATAGCGGCGAAATCATACCCCGCCTGTTTGGGCATACGCTGCACTTCCAGTCCGAGGATGCCTTGCGCCTGCATCACGCCGGGCACACAATGCGGTACCATGCCCAGGTCCTCCCCACAGATCAGCATGCGGGTGGCTCTTCTGATCAGCGGCAGCTTATGCATGGCTTCCTTGCGCCAGCAACTCTCCTGGCGGACATAAAAGAAATGGTGGTACAGGTCCAGTAACCGTTGTTGGGTAACAGGGTCGAGTGCGGCAAAGGAGGTGGTGGACGCGAGGTCGTAGCGGGGATGATACATCACCCGTTCTCCCTGTGTGACCTTTATCAGCAACACATCTGCTATCAGGTGGAACAGGGCCGATTCCACCGCTTCCGGCAGTTGCAGCTCCCTGACCTTACGCTGGGTATCGCAATGCGGCTGGAGGGCATACCGCCCGTGGGGCAGTGCATAGAGGTAACGGTCTTTAATGATGCCGGCATAGCTGCCGAAGGTCTGGTCCAGTACCGCGTCCGTGATCCACGGCTGGCAGAAGCGCGCTTCGTCAAAAGGAATACCTTTCTGCAGCAGCTCTTCCCGGCTGAGGGGAATGGCAGGGTGAAAATACCCCAGCAGCCCCTGTACGGCCTGTTGCGGTATCTGCCAGATGCGGAAGAAACCAAGGATATGATCGATCCGGAAAGCATCGAAATAAACGGACATATGCCGGAGCCTTTGCTGCCACCATTCGCAGCCGTCGGCCATCATCTTCTTCCAGTTGTACGTGGGGAAGCCCCAATTCTGCCCTTCCGCGGTAAAGCTGTCGGGTGGCGCGCCGGCCTGCATATCGGAGTGGTAGAGGCCGGGGTTCATCCAGGCGTCTGCACTGTAACGGGAGATGCCGATAGGGATGTCTCCCTTCAGCGCTACCCCTTCGTTGCGCACCGCCGTTACGGCCTGCTGCAGCTGCAGATGCAGGTGGTACTGTACAAAAAACCAGAAGTGCGCGGCGGCTGCGGCGGCGCCGTCAGCTATCACCAGCTGGTTGATAGCCGTATAGTCGTATTGGTTATATTCCGGCCAGCGGGAAAAATCGCTGGTATGGTATTTATCCCGCAGGTAACAGAAAACGGCGTAAGGCAGCAGCCAGTGTTCGTTGGCGGCAAACCACTGCCAGTAAGCGCGTGTCTGCAGCTTCTCGCCTTCCTCTTCATAAAGCGCTTTGAGATAAGCTAGTTTATAAGACAGGACGGTTTCATAGTCGACCTCCTCTTTTTCGTTGAGCCACTGCCGTAAGGAATGAAACTGCCGTTGCAACGGGTGCGTAGCCGGCAGCAGGCCTACGTCCTGCAGGCGGATGTAAAGCGGATGCAGGGCAAAGGAGGAGATGGCGTTGTAGGGATAGGAATCGCGCCAGGTCCAGGTGCTGACGGTATCGTTGACCGGCAGCACCTGTATCAGCTGCAGACCGCCCTGCCGGGCCCATTGCGCCAGCGGTACGAGGTCTGCGAACTCACCGGTGCCAAAGCCTTCGTGACTGCGCAGGCTGAATACGGGCACGGACACGCCGGCGCCCTTCCAATGGGGATAGTCCAGCCGCACGAAGCCATCATGCAGAACAGTATGCTCACCGGTAGCGAAAACCGGCAGTTCCCGGTCAGGGCCGTTTTCGTAATATTCGAAAGTATGATTGTCAAGATCGTAAACCCCGTATTTGTACCGTACCGGTGTGGCACCGGCGGGCAGCTGCGGCGCTGCGGTAAACCAGCCCTGCGCATCGTATTGCAGCAAAAGGGGGGTTTTAATATTCCAGCTGCCCAATGAGGGAACATTCCCCAGGAGGCAGATGGTTTTACCGGCGGGCAGCAACGGCGCCTGTACGCGGAACTGGTGGGTGGCGGCGCGGCTGTCCGGCTGTTGAACCGGATGCCGGAAAAATACGCGGGTAAAAGGGGCTGTCTGCCAGGCGTTCTGCGGTTGACCGGCGTAGTTCCAGGTATCGGTGAACCGGTAGGCTTCCCGGGCCGGGTCGAGCAATATTTCCCGGACGCCGCCTTCATAGGTCACTTCTTCCAGTTCCCGGAGCAGGTATTGGTATTGGAGAACAAAGGGTTCCGTGGTGGTGATCCGGATAGTAGCGCTCCACCATTCGTCGTTTTCCCATTGCAGGCGGAGGGCCTGGTGTGGCACGTCGCTGCCCAGTGCGGGAATATTTCCCAGCAGGTAAACGTCCTGCCCGTAGTGGGTATGGTAACGAAGGTAAAAACGTATGGTCTGATGCATCTGTTCCCAGGCTAAGCGGGAACAAAATAAAGATATTTAGGGATTTATTGATTTATGATTTTTTGCTATTGGGGATAAACATAAAAAAGACCGAAGCAGGATATTTCACCTGCTCCGGTCTTTTTGTTTATTAATCTACGACATCAAAAATCGTAAATCAAAAAATCCGTCAATGGATTTATTTTACTTCTTCAAACTCCGCATCGGTTACACCGTCTCCGCCTGCGTTAGGCTGGCCTTGTTGCTGGCCCGCACCGGCAGTAGCGCCTTCCGGCTGACCCTGGGTGGCTTTGTAGATTTCTTCAGAAGCAGCGGTCCATGCAGCTTCCAGTTCAGCGGTTGCAGCGTCGAGCTGTGCACTGTCCTGGGATTTGTGGGCTTCTCTCAGTTTATTAAGCGCTGTTTCGATAGTAGCTTTTTTATCAGCAGGCACTTTATCGCCGTATTCCTTCAGTTGTTTTTCTGTCTGGAAGATCAGGCTGTCTGCTTTATTGAGTTTTTCGATTTTTTCGCGTTGTTCTTTATCGGATGATTCGTTGGCTTTCGCTTCCGCTTTCATTTTTTCGATCTCATCTTTACTCAGGCCGCTACCAGCTTCGATTTTGATATTCTGCGTTTTACCGGTGCCTTTATCTTTGGCAGTAACGTGCAGGATACCGTTGGCGTCGATATCGAAAGTTACTTCGATCTGCGGAACGCCGCGCGGAGCCGGAGGAATGTCACCGAGGATAAAGCGTCCGAGGGTCCTGTTCTGGTTAGCCATAGGCCTTTCACCCTGCAATACGTGGATTTCCACGCTTGGCTGGCTGTCGGCGGCTGTAGAGAAGGTTTCGGATTTTTTGGTCGGGATGGTAGTATTGGACTCGATCAGTCTGGTCATCACACCGCCCATGGTTTCGATACCGAGAGACAGCGGGGTTACGTCCAGCAGCAGTACATCCTTTACTTCACCTGTCAGTACACCACCCTGGATAGCAGCACCTACGGCTACCACTTCGTCAGGGTTTACCCCTTTATTTGGTTTTTTGCCGAAGAATTTCTCTACCACTTCCTGAATTTTAGGGATACGGGTAGAACCGCCTACGAGGATGATCTCGTCGATTTCGGAGGTGTTCATGCCTGCATCTTTCAGGGCTTTACGGCAAGGCTCCAGTGTTCTTTCCACCAGGCTGTCGCTCAGCTGCTCAAATTTAGCGCGGGTCAGTTTTTTCACCAGGTGTTTAGGCACGCCGTCAACAGCGGTGATATAAGGAAGATTGATTTCCGTTTCAGCAGAAGAAGACAGCTCGATTTTTGCTTTTTCGGCAGCTTCTTTCAGACGTTGCCAGGACATCGGGTCTTTGTGCAGGTCTACCGCTTCATCTTTTTTGAATTCGTCGGCCAGCCAGTCCATGATCACCTTGTCAAAGTCGTCACCACCGAGGTGCGTGTCACCGTTAGTGGATTTTACTTCAAATACACCGTCGCCCAGTTCGAGGATGGAGATATCGAAGGTACCGCCACCGAGGTCGAACACAGCGATTTTAGTATCGGTGTGTTTTTTATCCAGACCGTATGCCAGGGCGGCTGCGGTAGGCTCGTTGATGATACGGCGAACAGTCAGACCGGCAATTTCACCGGCTTCTTTGGTCGCCTGACGCTGTGCGTCGTTAAAGTAAGCAGGAACGGTGATGACCGCTTCAGTCACTTCCTGGCCGAGATAGTCTTCAGCCGTTTTTTTCATTTTCTGCAGGATCATTGCGGAAATTTCCTGCGGCGTATATAATCTGCCATCAATATCAACGCGGGTGGTGTTGTTATCACCTCTTACCACTTTGTAGCTAACGTGCGTCAATTCGTTGGACACCTCGTCAAAATGACGGCCCATGAAACGTTTCACTGACATAATGGTATTAACGGGATTGGTAATAGCCTGACGCTTTGCAGGGTCACCTACTTTCCTTTCTCCGTTTTTCAAAAATGCCACTACAGACGGGGTCGTTCTCCTTCCCTCATCATTGGCAATCACTACCGGTTCGTTACCTTCCATAACGGCAACGCATGAATTGGTAGTTCCTAAGTCAATGCCTATTATTTTTCCCATAGTATTAAGATTCTCCTTTAGTTGTAAGTTAAAAGTCGTATTTGTCTTAGGTTTGTCAATGATTATGCCAAGCAAAAAAATATGAAATTATGTCAGTCAGGTGTCCTATATTTGAACAAGTTGATTGATTATTTGGTTATTTAGTCATTTGCGGAACCCGACAAAATGGCCAGACAGAAGGCCATCTGTGCAGTAATGTTAACCGTTCTTAACCTCGCCTTTCTTTAGCTGCTATTCATCTCTAAGCCTGTATTTTGATCATTTTATCAGACAAAAAGCAAATTGTATAACCTAAGTGTTTTCTTTATGAACAAATCCATTATCTGGCGGGCATCCTGTGCCCTGATGGCCCTTTTGCCCCTCTTTAGCAACGCCCAGGACCAAACATCCACTTCAGCTGTTCCCACCGTACAGTTATTTAAAGGCCCCCAGGAATACAAAACTTGGTCTATTGGCGTAAACGGTGGTATCCTGGCCCCTGTGGCTGCCACCGGTGGCAGTAACGACTTTACCAAATGGAAAGCATCCGGCGGTTATGGCGCCTATGTAAAATACCAGCTGCTTCATTTTATGGCCCTCCGGGCCGATTATGTGGGTGGCAAACTACAGGCTGATAACAGCAAAAACTGGGGCAACGGCCAGGCCCCTATAAGCCCCTACAGCTCCTTTGAAACAAAATTAAAATGGTCGGCCTCCCTGAACGCGGTATTTAATATTACGACGGTCAACTGGCTGTTCCGCAAGAACTTCGTAATGCTCTACGGGTCCGTAGGCGGCGGCATCGCCGGTTACAGTCCGACTCTTACCCGGACCGGCAGCAATACATCTTTTGATTATAAGCCTGACGGCACCATCAAGGAACTGATCATCCCGGTAGGCGCCGGTCTGAAGTTCAGACTGTCTGAATTCATCAACCTGGACTTGGGTTACACCATGTATTATGTTGACGGCGATAACCTCGACGGCCGTGTGTATGGTCCTAACAAGGACAAATTCTCCTATGGCTACGCCGGACTGGAGTTTGCTCTTGGCAAAAAAGGCAAACCACAGCTGCAATGGCATAATCCTGCCGCCGCCACCTACGATGAGCTGGAAGCCCAGAAAGCCGCACTGCGTGCCAACCTCGATGCTGTCACCCAGAGCAATGCAAGGCTGACAGCCGATGTGGATAAACTGACCAAAGACAGTGACGGCGACGGCGTTTCCGACTTCTTCGATAAATGCCCGGGCACACCGGCCAATACTGCAGTAGACGGCGCCGGATGCCCCCTGCCCGCTCCTGTTATCGAGAAAAAAGAAGAAAAGGTGGTCATCACAGAAGAGGATAACCGCATCGTAAAAGAAGCTATCCAGAACCTGGAATTTGATTTCGCGAAAGCAACCATCAAACCACACTCCTATCCGGCGCTCGACAGGGTGGCAGAACTGCTTAAACGCAAAAACCTGAACCTCAAACTCAGCGGCCATACCGACAACGTAGGCAGCAAAACACGCAACCTGGCCCTCTCCAGGGAAAGAGCCGAAGCGGTAAAAGCTTACCTCGTAGGCCAGGGCGTTAACGCCTCCAAAATAGAAGCCGTAGGTTATGGTATGACACAACCCATCGCCAGCAATAAAACAGCTGCCGGCAGACAGAAAAACAGAAGAGTGGAATTCACCATATTCTAATTACGAATTACGAATTACGAATTACGAATTGAGGGCTCCTTTATAGAGCGGGTTTTTAGTAACCGTTCCAAAAGGGAGCCCTCAATTCGTAATTCGTAATCCGTAATTCGTAATTTTACCAAATGATTATCAGAACAATTACACCTGCGGACAACCCGACACTGGCCAACATTATCAGGACCTCTCTGGCAGAATTTGGTATGGACAGGCCCGGCACCGTTTATACCGATCCTACGACCGACCACCTGTCGGACATCTACAGTAAACCACGGGCCACCTATTTCGTAGCAGAAGAGAACGGCGTGGTCCTCGGCGGCGCCGGCATCCATCCGCTGGATGGCGGAGAAGCCCACGTCTGTGAATTGCAGAAGATGTACCTCGTCCCCGCCGCAAGAGGCAAAGGCCTCGCCGGTAAACTGATCACCATGTGCCTCGAATATGCGAAGGCCAACGGCTACACCCACTGTTATCTGGAAACAGATCCTCAACTGGCCCGGGCGAGACAGGTATACGAACAATTCGGCTTCCGGTACCTGACAGGCCCCATGGGAAACACCGGTCATTTTGGCTGTGACAGCTGGATGCTGAAAGATTTATAGGATTCCCCGTTCCGTAGTTTTTTATGCACTGAGGAAAACCGGCATATTTCTTGGTATGAGGGCGAAGCAAAAAACTCATATCATGAAAAAACTTATTCTGTCTGGTATACTCGCCATTGGTACTGTACTGGCAGTAAAAGCACAAACCGTAAAATTCGGTGTTAAGGGCGGTCTTAACCTGGCTAAAATCACCAACGAAAGCTCGTCTAAAACCCGTGCGTCTTTCTATGCCGGCGGTTTGGTAAACATCGCACTGGACCAGCACTGGGCCATCCAGCCGGAACTGCTGTACTCCGGGCAAGGCACCAAAATGAAATCCAGCTACCTCGGCGGCCTGATCTCTGCTGAAAGCTCCCTCAAAACAGATTATATCAATATCCCTGTGATGGTGCAATACTCCATCGTTCCGGCATTTTACCTCGAAGCCGGTCCGCAGCTGGGCATCCTCGCCGGCGCCAAACTGAAAGGCGGCAGCGTGTCAGTAGACGTGAAAGACCAGATGAAAAGCATCGACTTCGGTATCGGCGTAGGCTTTGGTTATAAGTTTGATATGGGCCTCGGCGTTTCCGGCCGCTACAATTTCGGACTGACAAACCTCAATGAATCCGATAAACAAACCAACAAAAACTCCGTAGCGCAGATAGGCCTGTTCTATATGTTTTAATTACGAATTACGAATTACGAATTACGAATTGAGGGCTCCCTTTTGGAACGGTTACTAAAAACCCGCTCTATAAAGGAGCCCTCAATTCGTAATTCGTAATTCGTAATTGTTTAATTGAACTATCTTTGCTGTTCGTATTAATCATTTTCAGCATGAGTGTTGTACAATCTATCAGAACGGCTGCCGTAGCCGCTATAAAATCACTTTATAACCAGGATATCGCACTGGCCGACGTTTCGATCAATGTGACCAAGCCTGAGTTCCAGGGTGAGTATACCATTGTTGTTTTCCCGTTCACGAAATTCAGCCGGCAAAAACCTGACGAAACCGCACAAAACATCGGCACATGGCTCGCTGCCCACCAGCCCGAACTGATCGCCGGTTTTAACGTGGTAAAAGGCTTCCTGAACCTGGACATCAACCAGGACTACTGGACCGCTTTCCTGCAAGACAACTATAATAACGACAACATCGGCATACAGCCCTCCAACGGTAAAAGGATCATGGTGGAGTACTCCTCCCCCAATACCAACAAACCGCTGCACCTCGGGCACCTGCGTAACAACTTCCTCGGTTATTCCATCGCCGAGATCCTGAAAGCCAACGGCTACGAGGTGATTAAAACCAACCTCGTCAACGACCGCGGCATCCACATCTGTAAGTCCATGCTCGCATGGCAACTGTTTGCACATGGCGATACCCCCGCATCCACCGGTATCAAAGGCGACCACCTGGTGGGCGACTACTACGTGAAATTTGAAAGCGTAGTGAAAGAACAGGCAGAACCCATCATCGACAGAGTACTGGAAAACGACTTCCAGGACTTTGAAGGCGCTGACGTGGAAAAACTCACCAAACTGGTAACCGCCCTGCATAAACCGGAAGTAAAAGCCGATGCAGACAAGACCGCCAAAATTATGGGCGACATCAAAGAGATGGCCCGTAATAAAACGGAGATCATGCAACAGGCTAAAATCATGCTCCAGCAGTGGGAAGCCGGTAACCCGGAAGTGCGCCACCTGTGGGAAACCATGAACAGCTGGGTATATGAAGGCTTCGAGAAAACATACAAACGCCTGGGCATCGACTTCGACAAAATGTACTACGAAAGCGATACCTACCTGCTGGGTAAAGACCTCGTGGCAGACGGCCTCGCCAAAGGCGTGCTGTTCAAAAAAGAGGACAACTCCGTATGGATAGACCTCACCGCCGACGGACTGGATGAGAAACTGCTGCTGCGTGGCGACGGTACTTCCGTATACATGACACAGGACCTGGGCACCGCCCGGCTGAAATACAACGACTATCACATGGAACAGAGCATCTATGTAGTAGCCGATGAACAAAACTATCACTTCAAAGTGCTGCAGCTGATCCTGGAAAAACTGGGCGAACCTTCCGCCCCCGGTATCTTCCACCTCAGCTACGGCATGGTGGAACTGCCCCATGGCCGGATGAAAAGCCGCGAAGGCACCGTAGTGGATGCAGATGACATGGCGGAAGAAATGGTGAATACCGCTAAAGAAGCGACAGAAAAAGCTTTCCAGCGGTACAACGATATTACCGAAGCAGAACTGCAAGGGCTGTACGAAACCATCGGCCTGGGCGCCATGAAGTTCTTCCTGCTGCGGGTAGACCCTAAGAAAAAAATGATCTTCAACCCGGAAGAATCCATCGAACTGCAGGGATTCACCGGTCCGTTCATCCAATATGCACATGCCCGTATCAAATCTATTTTAAGAGAGGTGGGTCCGGTGGAAGGCCTCGAAAATTTCCGGTACAACGGCGAACTGCTGCCGCTGGAAAAAGAACTGATCGTGCTCAATGAGCAGTTCTCCGGCGTGGTGGCAGAAGCGCACCGCGAAATGAGCCCGTCTGTTATCGCCAACTATGTGTTCCAGCTGGCGCAGGTGTTCAACTCTTTCTATGCAGAAAAAGTAGAAGGCGTATACACTTATTCTGTACTGCGGGAAGAAAACCAGGACAAGAAAAAATTAAGGCTGCAACTGATCACCCTTACCGCACGCACAATCCGCCAGGGAATGAAGCTGCTGGGTATCAACGTGCCTGAGCGTATGTGATCACGCGGAGTTCACGCAAAGCACGCAAAGGAGCAAAGAGCGCAAAGATCATATAAGCGAGCAGAGAAAGCAAAGGAGCGGAGATCAAATTTGATCTCCGCTCCTTTGCTTTCTTATTTAAACTTAAAAAAATCTTTGCGTTCTTTGCTCCTTTGCGTGCTTTGTGTGAACTTCGCGTGAAAATAAACGCTGCGGTCCTCGCGGGCCGCAGCGTTAGCAGCTTACGGCCGCCGTGGCCGAAACTGCCGAAGAAAATACCACAGCTGGCAGCAACGAAAAAGGAGCTTGCCATTCCCTGATACGTTGTTTTCTAATCCTTCCTTCACTGTGGCAAACAGGTTTGCCGAATATTATCTGATAGTGCCGGTAGCCGTGGCTTTGTCACAAAGGGCCATGCCTTTTTCCATCTCACCCTTACCCATATACGACTTTCCGAGCATAAACATAGCAAAAGCATTTGTAGGTTGCAAGCGTAAAACCTTTTCCCACTGAGAAACCGCTGCTTCATAGTCTCCTTTGCCATAAAAAGCCTGGGCGAGGTTGAACCCAATCTGTTCATCGTCCGGCTGCTGTTCCTGTGCTTTCAGCAGGCAGGCGATGCCTTTCTCTGTGTGTTGCAGCTGCAGCCATGCCACGCCGCTATTGAACAGGAAGACCGCATCCTGCCGGCATCCCAGCACGGCAGCTTTTTCGAAGGCCTGTACCGCTTTGGCCGGTTCGGCCACATTAAACCACATCATACCCAGTTCGTACCACGCAGCGATGTGCGTACTGTCTATCGACAGGTCCTGCTGATAATAGTGTATGCTTTCCCGGTAGTTGCCCAGCTGTGCATAGAGTTGCGCCAGCTGATACGGCACCATTTTATTTTCCGGTTCTTCCTGCAAAGCCTGCTGCAGCGCTTCCAGCGCATTATCATACTGGTGCAGATAGTAGTAACTCAATCCTATCTGCCGGCTCAGGTTAGCTGCACCCAGTTGCTGCGCTTTGCGGCAACAGACCAGCGCTTCCGCATATGATTTCTTCTCAAAGTAAAGCTCTCCCAGCGCACTATAGGCAGCAGTAAACGCACTGTCAGCCTTGATGGCCGCAGCAAAGCGCTGACGGGCAGCTTCGTGCTGACCGGATTTTCTGAAGGCCATGCCTTCCCGGTAAAGATCACGGGCTTTATCGTACGGGGTGTTCAGCGGCATTGCGCTGACAGTGTGCAGCACCATGGTGAGCAACACCATGGGCAAACATAGGATAAGGCGACAGGTCATCATGTGTAGGCTTCCCTACAAAGATAACATTATTTAAATATTTGTATATTTTATTATTTAGATAGTAAATACTTGGTTATCAGCCTTATGCGATTATTTCTCCGACATATCGGAAGCGGAGAAGCCCAGTGGCAGCAGGTGATTGGCTTTATGGATAACATATACCTTTCCGCTAAGGCCGCCCAGTATCAGGCGGATAGGGCTTTCCTGCCGCAGTTCATATTCTGCCAGCGTCTGGCGGCATACACCGCAGGGAGAGATAGGATGGTTACTCTCGCCATGCATATTGTTGTAACTGATGGCGATGGTGTCTACCGGCACATCGGGATAAGCCGAGGAAGCGGCTGACAATGCCACTCTTTCCGCGCATAAACCGGCAGGGAAAGCGGCGTTTTCCTGGTTGGAACCGGCTACAATTTCCCCGTTGACCAGCCGGATCACTGCGCCCACCTGGAAGTGGGAATACGGCGCATAGGCGTGGCGGGTTACATCGCGGGCTTCCTTCAGCAGCCAGGCGTCCCTGTCATCCAGGCCGGTAATATCATTATATACAAAGTATTCGAATTGCTGCAGTTGTTTCTCCATAAAAAAGTGTGAAGCTGTTACGTATGGCCTTTACCGCGATACGCCTGCTATGGGGCTGTAAAGGGGTAAAGACAACTACGGACAGGCAATATGCCAGTCCGTAATTTACTTTAAAAAATATTTTCAGCCAGTGCTTATTTGATACCTCTGAAAAGACGGCTCCAGCGGATGCCGTGTTCTCCGTAACTCATCCAGATCAACCATGCCTTACCCACCACGTGGTCTTCCGGTACAAATCCCCAGAAACGGGAGTCGAGGGAATTGTTGCGGTTGTCCCCCATCATCCAGTAGTAGTTCATTTTAAAAGTATAGGAGTCTGCAGGCTGACCGTTGATGAAGATTTTACCATCTTTCCGTTCCAGCGTATTGCCTTCATACACACGGATGGCGCGGTCATAAATGGCGAAGTTGCTGTCATCCAGTTTGATGGTAGCCCCTTTCTTCGGGATATACAGCGGTCCGAAGTTTTCCTCTGTCCATTTGACATGCGTGGTATCGTGCGGGAACACCATGTTGTAGTTAAAATCAACATAGTTGGACTCTTCGTAGACCGTAATGTTTTTTACGATCGGGAATTGTTTGAGTGCCGTTACGTTCTCCGGTGTAAGGTTATACACATACTTGTTGTTATCGAAAGTATATTCAGGGCCAACGATGCCCAGTTCTTCCAGGCGGCTGGAATTCAGCTGGTCGCCGGTGGTTTCCACCACGTATTTGTGCTGGCTGCCGGGAGGCACCGGGGCTGGCTGACCATTCACATACACAACACCGTGTACGATTTTAATGGTATCGCCGGCTTCCGCCATACAGCGTTTGATATAGTTTTCCCTTTTATCTACCGGGCGATGAATGATCTGATAGGAATTGTTGACTGCCTGCCAGCCGGCCTGTCTTACCATGTTGTAATAACTTGGGTCCGGCGCATCGATGGCTACCGTGTCCCCCTCCGGGAAGTTAAATACCACTACGTCATAACGTTTGATATCGGAGAAGCCGGGGAGGCGTTTGTATTTCCATTTAACGGCTTCGGAGTAAGCTTTGGTGGATTTGGTGAACGGCATGGTGTGATGCACAAATGGCATGGCCAGCGGCGTCATTGGAATACGGGGCCCGTAGCTGATTTTGCTGACAAAGAGGAAGTCGTTTACCAGCAAGGTCTTTTCCATGGAAGGTGTAGGAATGGTATAGGCCTCAAAAATAAAAGTGCGGATAAGCGTGGCTGCTATGATAGCAAAGATACCAGCGTCCAACCATTCTCTCGCCGTAGATTTCTTTTTCTTTGGCTGACCTTCTTTATTTTTTTTCCAAAATGCCAGATTCATTCAAATACGCTTATTAGATGCTTAAAAAGGCAAATATAATATTCTGTTGTTAGTGAGTAGCTTTTCGCGGGGAAAAGTTTTCTTAAAAATAGCTTAAATAATACTGCTATAGCTATTAAAATTAAAAATAATGTTATGAAACGGCAGGGCAAATTCCCTGGAGGGCGCGGGGGGCTGATAAGCGGTACTGCCGGCGGCGGCTAGCGGAGCAGGGTTTCTGTCAGTATCCGGTTCATCTCCGTGGCGCGGTTGAGCACCATAAAGTGGCCGCCATCGGGGATAACATGGGTAGGCTTTACGAAACGGATGGGAAAGGGCATGTCTTTGCCTCCGTGGATATGCACCAGGTTGGGAGGTATGACGTCGTTTTTCCAGTGCAGGATCGTGTTTACCGCCCACCGGGTATAGGTGAAGTCTTTTTTGGAGAGATATTCCTTTACCAGCTGTCCTTCTGCTTTCGATTCGATGTTGAGGAACTTTTTCACGACCATGCCCCGTTGCCGGTAGATGATGGCGTCGGGCAACTGATGGAGCCGGAGCCGGCGTACCCAGTTGTAATACGGCGGCTTTTCGGCCGTGTGCTTAATGCTGGAAACGAGGATATTTTGTGCGATGGGCCGCACGCGGGCGATCTCCAGGCTCATGATACCGCCAAAAGACACGCCCAGTAAAGAAATGGGCCCATCGGCCGTGATGCCTTCCGCCATGCGGGTGGCATAACTGCTGATGGGCTCATCGGGAAGCGGTGCTATCCACTTCAGGTGGTGTATGTCATAGCCGGCCGGGAAACGCAGGTTGTCGAAGATGCGTTCGTCGGCCCCGAGGCCGCTGATGAGATACAGATGTCTGGGCATATGGTTTCAGATTCAGGAACCTGCTTTTTTTCTTTCGCGGACAGGCACTACAAAGTCTTCTACATCTTCTGTCGTGATGGTCTTACCGGAGAGGATCACCAGTCTCTCCACCACGTTGCGCAGTTCGCGGATATTACCGGACCAGTTGTGGTTTTGCAGCGCTTTCATGGCGTCTTTGTCAATTCCTTTGCGGGCGATGCCGTACTCGCTGCACACGGCGTCGAGGAAGTTGTCCACCAGCAGCGGCACATCTTCGCGGCGGTCGTTGAGGGACGCCACATGGATGAGGATCACGCTCAGGCGGTGGTAAAGGTCGAGGCGGAAGTTTTTATCTTCCACTTCTTTCAGGAGGTCTTTGTTGGTAGCGGCCACCACGCGCACGTCGACACTGATTTCCTTGTCGCCACCCACGCGGGTGATCTTTCCTTCCTGCAGGGCACGGAGCACTTTGGCCTGTGCGCTGAGGCTCATATCGCCGATTTCGTCCAGGAAAAGGGTGCCACCGCTGGCCTGTTCAAATTTGCCGATGCGTTGTTTTACTGCGGAGGTAAAAGAGCCTTTTTCATGGCCGAAAAGTTCGCTTTCTATCAATTCACTGGGAATAGCGGCGCAGTTCACTTCCACCATTGGTCCGGAGGCGCGGTTGCTGCGTTCGTGGAGCCAGCGGGCCACCAGTTCCTTCCCTACTCCGTTTTCACCGGTGATCAGTACGCGGGCGTCGGTAGGCGCCACTTTTTCGATCGTTTCCCGGATTTTAAGGATGGGAGCGGAATCGCCGATCATTTCCGGCACCTTGTTCACCTTGCGGCGCAGGGTTTTGGTTTCTGTCACCAGCTTGGTTTTATCCATAGCGTTGCGCAGGGTGATCAGCAGGCGGTTCAGGTCCGGCGGTTTGGAGATATAATCATACGCGCCTTTTTTCACAGCGTCGACGGCGGTATCGATGTTACCGTGGCCGGACACCATGATAATAGGTACGTCCTGGTTGATTTCCCTGGCTTTCTCCAGGAATTCCAGGCCATCCATTTTAGGCATTTTGATATCACACAATACGGCATCGTATTGTTTTGCCTGGAACATTTTAAATCCTTCCAAGCCGTCCGCAGCCTCTTCTACCTTATAACCTTCATAGCTCAGAATTTCAGTGAGTGTTTTACGGATGCTTTTTTCGTCGTCAATAATTAAAATGTTAGCCATAGCGATTGTTGAGATTTATGATACCGGTGTAGCCCGGTAGTAATCAGCGCCAAAAATAACGGAGATTTAGGTATTTTTTGATTTTGTTATTTAGTTATTTGATTATTGTCCGGAAGAATAGCCGCATTAAATCTACGTAATTTCAAATACTTATAATCTCCGCTGCATTTTATTAAATATCTAAATAACAAAATTTGAAAATTCCTGAATGAAAAGTCTACTACCTTTACAGGGAATATGAGTAATTTTAGCATACAAACGAATACAGATCTGTAATTCCTTCCGCATATGAGCGATTTTTTGGAAGAACTGGCGCGAAGACACCAATTGGCTGCTGCAAATGCTTATCCCGCCACCAGTGTTGTAAGTGATTTTGCCAATAGTCTGATTAATTGGTTATTCCCCGAACATACCGGCCACGTAATGGCCGACCCCGTACTTTTGAAAGAGTACGGCCGCAAGCTGGAGAAACAGCTGGAGACATTACTGCTGCCGATGCAGCATCAGTTGCCCGAAGAAGCGGGCCATATCAGCCGGGCTTTTATGAGCAGGGTGCCAATGATATACGATGAGCTGACCAAAGATGCGAACGCTATTTTCCAGGGCGATCCGGCGGCTACCTGTCTGTATGAGGTGATACGTGCCTACCCCGGGTTCTACGCCATCGCGTTTTACCGGATGGCGCATGCCCTGTATGAACTGAAGATCCCGCTGTTGCCCAGGATGATCACGGAGCTGGCGCATGCCCGTACCGGTATTGACATCCATCCGGGCGCGGTGATAGCGCCGTTCTTCTGTATAGATCACGGTACGGGCATCGTCATCGGGGAAACGACCGTTATCGGTCAGCATGTAAAGCTGTACCAGGGCGTAACCCTCGGCGCGCTGAGCATTGAAAAAACCATGGCGCGCAGCAAGCGGCACCCTACCATCGAAGAACATGTAGTCATTTATGCCGGCGCCACTATCCTGGGCGGCGATACCGTCATCGGCCACCATAGCGTTATCGGCGGTAACGTATGGCTGATACGGAGCGTAGAGCCTTTTTCCCGTATCTATTACAAAGCGGAGCATAAATACCTGGAGAGCAATCACGAATAACTACCGATTATGGCGACAATACTGGACCTCGTTGGCAACACGCCAATGGTGGAATTACAACGGATCCCGGAGAGCCCGGCCGTTAAAATCTATGCAAAACTGGAGGGTACCAATCCCGGTGGCAGTGTAAAGGACCGTGCGGCCTATGGCATGATCAAAGGGGCGCTGGACAGGGGCGAGATCCGCAGCGGCACCCGGCTGATAGAAGCCACCAGCGGCAATACCGGCATTGCCCTGGCCATGATCGCCAATTTATTTGGCATCGAGATAGACCTTGTCATGCCGGCAGACTCCACCCTGGAACGGGTGCAGACGATGCAGGCCTACGGCGCCAGGGTGATACTGGAAGAATCCATGGAGACCTCCATCGACTATGCCAACGCGCAGGTGGCCAAAGGCGGCTACGTGATGCTGAACCAGTTTGCCAACCCTGATAACTACGGGATGCATTATAAAACTACCGGACCGGAAATCTGGCGGGACACGGGCGGCAGGATCACCCACTTCGTGAGCGCTATGGGCACCACGGGCACTATTATGGGCGTATCAAAGTACCTGAAGGAGCAGGACCCGGCAGTGCAGATTGTGGGCTGTCAGCCTACCGAAGGCTCCAAAATACCGGGTATCCGCAAATGGCCGGAGGCTTATCTCCCTAAAATATTTGATAAATCACGGGTAGATGTAACGATGGACATCTCCGAGCAGGAAGCAAGGGAGATGACGAAAAGGCTGGCGAAAGAAGAGGCCATTTTCTGCGGTATGAGCAGTGGCGGCGCCATGGCGGCAGCCCTGCGGCTTTCAAGGGAACTGACCAGCGGCGTGATCGTGGGCATTATCTGCGACCGCGGCGACCGCTACCTTTCCAGTGACCTTTTTGCGTGATTTTGGGATTTACGGATTTTGGGATTTACGATTTTGGGGTTTATAAAAGCGAAGACCTGAGCAAACATAATTCGCTCAGGTCTTCGCTTTTTATATCCAAAAATTTTTACATTTCAAAATCCGTAAATTTCGAAATCCATAAATCCCGGTTATTTCTTCATGTACATTACTTCTTTCACCAGTTTCACAGTACGCTCCACGTCCGGCATGTACAGTTTCACCAGGTTCGGTGCGTAGTGCATGGGAGCATCAGGAGCAGTGATACGGCGGATAGGTGCATCGAGGTAATCGAAACCTTCTTTCTGGATGCGGTAAGCGATTTCAGAAGAAACGCTGGCGAACGGCCATTGTTCTTCCACGATCACGAGGCGGTTGGTTTTCTTAACAGACTCGAGGATGGTGAACCAGTCCAGCGGACGGATGGTACGCAGGTCGATCACTTCCGCTTCGATGCCTTCTTTAGCCAGTTCTTCCGCAGCACCCAGGGCTACTTTCATCATTTTATTGAAAGAAACGATGGTCACGTCTTTACCGGCACGTTTGATATCAGCTTTTCCGATCGGGATGATGTATTCCTCTTCAGGTACTTCGCCCATGTCACCGTACATCACTTCGCTTTCCATGAAAACAACCGGATCGTCGTCGCGGATAGCCGCTTTGAGCAAACCTTTAGCATCGTATGGATTGGAAACGGAGATCACTTTCAGGCCGGGGATGTTAGCATAGTAGCTTTCGAAAGCAGTGGAGTGCTGAGCGCCCAGCTGACCGGCAGAACCGTTAGGTCCGCGGAAAACAATCGGACAGCCAACCTGGCCGCCACTCATGGCGAGCATTTTGGAAGCCGTATTCAGGATCTGGTCTAAAGCCAGTGTTGCGAAGTTCCAGGTCATAAATTCCACTACCGGGCGAAGGCCGTTCTGCGCAGCACCAACGCCAATGGCAGCAAATCCAAGTTCAGCGATCGGCGTGTCGATCACACGTTTTGGACCAAACTCATCGAGCATTCCCTGGCTCACTTTATAAGCACCATTGTATTCGGCTACTTCCTCCCCCATCAGTAATACCCGTTCATCACGGCGAAATTCCTCCTGCAGGGCTTCTCTTAAGGCTTGTCTGAAAGCTATCTGACGCATGCTATTCTTAATAAAGTTTGAAAGTTTAAGTGCCTGATTGTCGTAAGGCAGGGCAAAAATATTGTTTGTTGACGAAAAAGCAAAGGATTAATAATTAATATGACAGCCCGCCTATAATATTTACTTATTTTATTATTTTTATATTTAAAAAAATAACAATATTAATTAGAGGTATAACGGGAATAAAAACAGGATCACTCGATTCCGGCATCCCCCAAATTCCAAAATATCAAAATTCCAAAATAACAAAATAAAATGGTTACCCTTACCATCCTTACCATCTGCTTTCTGACAGCCATCTCCTGTAAGATCAAAAAAATAAAATCACCGGTGGCGCTGGCCCTTACCTGGTACATTCACCTTATTTTCCTGTTCTTTTCCGTCATCTGCCTGTTGCTGATGATCAACGGGTACGGGTTTAAAGGTGCGCAGACGGAAAGGGTCTTCTTCACACTCTATGCCGGCAGCGGCATGGTGCTGTATGGCCTGAGCAAACCCGGGACAGACGCCCGCTACGCCTACCTGACGGTACTTTTCGGGTTTCCGTTTGTACTGTTGCTGGGGCTGATCATCCCTCCCCTGCGCATCCTTACGCTGGTGGCCACGCTTACCCTGCTGTCCGACAGTGACTTTCACCGGTACGCCATCGACGACGACCACGCACTGCAAAGCAAAACCAGCGGCATCCTCTCGGTGACGCCAACCTACAGCATGGTGACAGACAAATACTGGCTGTTTGAAGAAATTACGCCTGATGTGATAAAACCCCAGCGTGCGGTGAGCAACCTGCGTATGAAGAAAAAAGGGACTGACAGCGTACAGATCCAATGGGGCTACGGCAAAATGCGGAAAGACACCGTCATTTTGTTATTTTGATATTTTGTTATTTTGATATTTAATCATTTAAGAACCCTTTATCAGCAGGAATTCTCAAATGACTAAATATCAAAATAGTTAAATGGCTAAATGACTAAATTTTTTCAATAATCATCGCGCTGGCGCCGCCGCCGCCGTTACAGATAGCAGCCAGGCCATAGCGGGCATTATTTTCATGCAGGATGGAATTGAGCGTTACCACGATCCTCGCGCCACTGCAACCGATCGGGTGTCCCATAGACACCGCGCCGCCCCATACGTTCACTTTCTCCAGCGGCATGTTCAGGTCTTTCGCATTGGCAATAGGCACACAGGAAAAGGCTTCGTTCACCTCTGCGAAATCCATATCGGAAATTTTCAGGTTGGCCTTGGCCAACGCTTTCTCTGCGGCTTTTACCGGCGTGGTGGTAAACCATTCCGGCGCCTGGTTGGCATCGGCAAAGCTGATAATTTTAGCCAGCGGCTTCAGGCCCAGCTCTTTCAGCTTCTCTCCGCTCACCAGCACCACGGCAGCAGCGCCGTCGTTGATGTTGGAAGCATTGGCCGCCGTGATGGTACCGTCTTTCTGGAAGGTAGGTTTCAGCGTGGGCACTTTTTCAAGGATCACCTTTTTGTAATCTTCGTCTTCTGATACGGTCACCACCGTTTTACCGGGCACTTCTACCGGCACCACTTCCTTTTTGTAATATCCTTTCTCCCAGGCTACTGCCGCACGGCGATAGCTTTCAATAGCGTAAGCGTCCTGGTCTTCCCGGGTGATCTTATATTTTGCGGCGCAAAGTTCAGCGGCATTGCCCATATGGAAATCCTTGTAAGGGTCCCAGAGGCCGTCGCGGATGATCGCGTCCGTAATAGTGCCATGACCGAGTTTGTAACCGGTGCGGGCCTTATCCAGGTAATAAGGGGCATTGCTCATGCTCTCCATACCACCGGCCACCACGATATCATTTTCTCCCAGCTGGATGCTCTGGGCGCCCAGCATAATGGCTTTCATGCCGGAGGCACATACCTTGTTGACGCCCGTGCAAGGCACCGTATCCGGCAGGCCCGCACCCAGACCGGCCTGCGTGGCTGGCGCCTGGCCCAGGTTGGCACTGAGCACATTACCCATATATACTTCATTCACTTTAGCAGCATCGATCCCTGACTGCGCCAGTGCAGCTTTGATAACGGCAGAACCCAGCTTTACAGCCGAAACGCCGGACAGCGTACCATTCAGGCCTCCGATAGGCGTACGGACTGCGGCTACTATAAAAACTTCTTTCATCTGTTTAATTAAGATTGATTTGGCTTGTTTGGATAATCTACCAAATATAAGAAAACCAGATTTGGAAAAAACCGCAGGCGAATAACGATTTTTGAGCGAAAAACAGCAAAAACTGAAAGCTGTTTAATGTATCGCCGGGTATAGGTGGTCCGCCGGCGTGAAATGCCGCCTTTTATTGAATACTTACCAATTGTTTTTGCCCCGGTTTCCCAGCTCCGGAGAAATTACCGTATGTTTGCAGTTGCATTGATCAGACCGTGATATCTCAACAATCCATACAACAGATCCTCAGCCGCATTGACATTGTGGAGATCGTGGGTTCTTTTGTGAAACTGAAAAAACGGGGCGCCAACTACATGGGGCTTTGTCCGTTTCACAACGAGAAATCCCCGTCCTTCACCGTATCTCCCAGCAAGGAGATCTACAAATGTTTTGGTTGTGGTAAAAGCGGCAACGCCATCAGCTTTGTCATGGAGCACGAGAAGTACTCCTATGTGGAAGCCATCAAATGGCTGGCGCAGAAGTACCAGGTAGAGATCGAAGAGACAGAGGTAAGTCCCGAGCTGCGGCAGCATCAGCTGATGTCCGACAGCCTGTTCATTATCAACAGCTTCGCCCGGGAGTATTTCACCGATACCCTGTTCAACTCGGAAGAGGGACAAAACGTGGGGGTCAGCTATTTTGAAGAACGCGGTTTCACGGAAGAGACGATCCGCAAGTTCCAGCTGGGGTATTGTCTCAATACGCGCGACGCCTTCGCCCAGACAGCCCTCGCCAAAGGCTACAACCTGGAGTATCTCCAGAAAACGGGCCTGGTGACCATCCGCAACGAGCAACCGGCCGACAACTACCGCGGCAGGGTTATCTTCCCGATCCATAACCAGTCGGGCAAGATCCTCGGCTTCGGCGCCCGTATCCTCGTCAAATCGGACCGCGCGCCCAAATACATCAACTCCCCCGAAAACGAGATATACGTCAAGAGCCGGGTGCTGTACGGCACCTATTTCGCGCGGCATGCCATTGACAAACTCAATGAATGCCTGCTCGTGGAAGGGTATACCGACGTGATTTCCCTGCATCAGGCAGGGGTGGAAAACGTGGTCGCCTCCAGCGGCACCTCCCTCACGCAGGACCAGCTGCGGCTCATTAAAAAATACACCAACAACCTCACCATCATCTACGATGGCGACAGCGCCGGTATCAAAGCAGCGCTGCGCGGCCTCGATATGGCCGTAGAGGAAAGCCTCAACGTAAAGCTGGTACTGCTGCCCGATAAAGAAGACCCGGACAGTTATGTGCAACGCATCGGCGCGGCCGCCTTCCGTACGTTCATCGAGGAGAACAAGCAGGACTTCGTGCTGTTCAAGCTGCAGCTGAGCATGCAGGAAGCCGGTAATGACAGTAATAAAAAATCACAGCTGGTCAACGAGATCGCGGAAACTATCTCCAAAATCGACAAGGCCGAAGATTTCACCCGTCAGCAGGATTATATCCGGCAGTGCAGCCAGTTGCTCAGGATCGATGAACAGGGCCTGGTGGCGCTGGTCAACAAGTTCATCCGCGAAAGACTGGTAAAGCGGGAGCAGGCCCATGCCCGCAATACGCCGGCGCCGTCCGAACAGGACGATGTGCTCAGCGAAGAGGCCATCGCCGCCATGGAGGCCGCCGAAACCGGCGTTTCCATTTCCTCGCTGCTCAACAGGGATGAAAAACAGGAGAAAGAGCTGGTGAAAATACTGCTGCGTTTTGGCGACAAGCCTTTCAGCGAAGAAGAGAACAGCACGGTGGCCGATTATGTCTTCCATCTGCCCTATGACTTTGAATCGCTGGCCGACAGTGAGATGGTGAAACGTATCCTGCGGGAATACAAACAGCTGTATGATGAAGGCAGCCTGCCGGATAAAAAATGGTTCCTGTACCACCAGGACCCGGAGATGAGCAAGTATACCGCGCTGATACTGGAAGATAAAGAAGCGGAGCTGAGCACTAACTGGAAGGAGCGGTTCGAGATTGATACCGTTTACGGAGACAATGCCTACCTGAAAGACACCATATCCACTACCAACTATCTGATCCTCCGGAAGATCAAGAAGCTGATCACGGAAAACCAGGAAGAAGCAGAGAGAGCCACCGACATGGAGCAGGTGATGCGCTGCCTGGAGATGCAGGTGCACCTGAAAGCCCTGGAGAAAGAGCTCACCCAGGGCCTCGGTACTGTTATTTTCAAATAAACTTTATTGGTTGCGTTCCCATACCTGGAAGGAGAAAGGATATTCGTCCTTTTCGTCCGCCTCATGGCGTTCATCGCTGACGAGCGTCCATTCGCTGCCGTGTATGGCAGGGAAAAAAGCGTCTCCCGGCACAACAGCGTATACCCGTGTGAGGTAGATGCGGTCAACCAGGTGCCAGGCCTGTTCAAATATCTGGGAACCACCGGTGACAAAGAGCTCATCGCCTTCGAAGGTTTTTGCTTTGGCGATGGCTTCGTCAACAGAAGACACCACATACACGCCGTCGGGCTGGAAATCCGTTTGCCGGGTGATGACGATGTTCGGTCTTCCGGGCAGCGGCTTACGCAGTGATTCGAACGTTTTTCTTCCCATGACAATGGGTTTGCCCAGCGTAGTGCTTTTAAAGTACTTCAGGTCTGTCGACAGGCGCCAGGGCAACTGGTTGTTGATGCCGATCACGTTGTTTTCGGATGCGGCCACTATAATGGATACCCTCATATCAGATCGCTACGGGTGCTTTGATAGCAGGATGAAACTGGTAGTTTTGCAGTTCGAAATCCTCAAATTTAAAGGCGAACAGGTCTTTCACTTCCGGGTTTATTTTCATGACCGGCAGGGGGAAAGGCGTTCTGCCCAGCTGCAGTTGCGCTTGCTCCATATGGTTGCTGTACAGGTGCACATCGCCGAAAGTATGGATAAAATCGCCCGCATCGAGGTCGCATACCTGCGCCATCATCATGGTCAGCAGCGCGTAGGAAGCGATATTGAAAGGTACGCCGAGGAAAACGTCGGCGCTGCGCTGATACAGCTGGCAGCTGAGTTTGCCCCTGGTTTCCCCTTTGGAAGCGTCGGGAGGCGTTACATAAAACTGGAAGAGGCAGTGGCAGGGGCTGAGCGCCATTTTAGGCAGGTCGCCCACATTCCATGCGTTGACAATGATACGACGGGAGTCCGGGTTCTTTTTGATGGTGTCTATCGCAATGCTGATCTGATCGATCACCTCTCCGGAAGTCGTTTCCCAGCTGCGCCACTGTTTACCGTATACCGGTCCCAGATCGCCGTTTTCATCCGCCCATTCGTCCCATATGCTGACGTTATGTTCTTTCAGCCAGGCGATATTGGTATCGCCTTTCAGGAACCATAACAGCTCATATATAATGGATTTCAGATGTAACTTTTTGGTAGTCACCAACGGAAATCCTTCGCTGAGGTTGAACCTCATCTGGTATCCGAAGCAGCTGGTGGTACCGGTGCCGGTGCGGTCGGTTTTAACAGCGCCTTCCTTAATAATATGTTGCAGTAAAGTGAGATATTGTTCCATAATCAGGCGGCAAGTTACGAGAAAAATATAACCTAAATAAGTCAAATAAAAAAGTCAAAGTCAGTCTGAATTTTCGTAAACTGGCGTCCAAAATAGCCAGAAGTTACAACAGCATTTTACAGGAAACTACGAAGACTACGAAGACCACAAAGATCACTGCCGGACGGTGCGCCACGATATTGAAAAGCCTGATATAAGCCTCCCGGCAGCAGACAGATGATAAGATTCAACCAAAATCAAACTCGAACGCCATATTTCCCCATTCACCAAAATCTTAATTACGCTAACGTGATTACGCCATCATTTTAATCTAAACCAATTCGTGCTATGCTTCTACCAAAATCCAGCATGCTGGTGCTGCTTTGCTTATGCAGTACTCTTGCCTTATTTGCGCAACAGAACATCTCGGGCAGGATCAAAGATGCCACCAATGGCAATGCCATTCCCGGCGCTACCGTGCGCGTACCCAACAGCAATAAGGGTACCATTACGGACGCAGACGGTAAATACATGATCAGTGTGCCGGCCTCCGTTTCCCGGCTGGTCGTGAGCTACACCGGCTACAAAACGCAGACCGTGTCTATCCCTCCCGGCGCCACTACCCTGAACGTATCACTGGAAGAGGATTTCGCCCGGCTGGACGAGATCGTGGTGACCGGTTTGGCGACCAATATCAAACGCAGTAATCTGGCCAACGCCGTGGCTACCATTTCAGGTAAGGAACTGAATGGCGTGGCGCCGGCCCAAACTTTTGACGCCGCCCTCAGTGGTAAAGTGCCCGGCGCGCTGATCACCGCCAACTCGGGCGCTCCCGGCGGCGGTATCTCTGTAAAGCTGCGCGGTATTACCTCTGTGTTCGGCAACTCTCAACCGCTGTATGTGGTGGACGGTATCTTCTTCAACAACAGCAGTATCCCCGCCGGCCTCAATGACGTCACCGGCGCCGCTACTTCCGGCAACCCCAATAACCAGGACAACCCGTCCAGCCGTATCGCGGACCTGAACCCGGAAGACATTGAAAACATAGAAGTGCTCAAAGGCGCTTCTGCTGCCGCCCTGTATGGTGCCAAAGCAGCAGCAGGCGTAATCGTGATCACCACCAAGAAAGGTAAAACCGGTAAAACAAAAGTCACCTTCAACCAGGAAGTAGGCTTCGCCAAAGTACGCCACCTGGTCGGTGTACGTAAATTTACCGCCGAAACAGCCGCCGACCTGGGAGGCAGCGCTACCAGCGCCGATCCGGATGTGATCGCAGCCCGCGCCGCCATGAAAGCCCAGTTCGAAGCCGCCCAGGCTGCCGGAAAAATTTATGACTATGAGAAAGAAATCTTCGGCGAGACCGGCCTCATTCTCAATACCGGCGTATCCCTCAGCGGCGGCTCCGAAAAAACCACGTTCTACCTGGCCGGCAACCGCAGGCAGGAACAGGGTATCGTTAAGAACACCGGTTATTTCAACAACTCATTCCGCCTGAACATCAACCACCAGATAAATGATCGTTTGTCCGTTGGCGTTACTACCAATTATATCAACTCCAGCGCAGACAGAGGTCTTGGCAACAACGATAACAACGGCGTGTCTCTCGGCGTAGCCCTTTCCACCACACCGGGCTTTGTGGAACTGCATCCCAATGCCCTCGGCGAATACCCGCGCAACGCATTTGCCGCTTCCAACCCGATAGAAACACGCGACAAAATGATCAACAACGAAGGCGTGAACCGCTTTGTAGGTGGCGGCAACATCGAATACCGCATCCAGCAAAGCGAACGTTCCACCACCAAAGTAGCAGTCAGGGCCGGTGTGGACTACTTCAACCTGAAAACCATCGCCGTATTCCCGCGCGACCTGCAGTTCGAGGAAAAAGCCCAGCAAGGTCACTCCATCCAGGGCAACACCAATAACATCAATACCAACATCCTGGGTTTTGTGGCCAATACCTGGACTCCGGGCGAAAAACTCAGTCTTACCAGCACTGCGGGCGCCACACTGGAAACAGGTTATATGGACAACATCGTGACCGTAGCCACCAACCTGGTGTCCGGTCAGACCAACCTCGATGCCAGCGGCAACACCAACACCCGTCAGTTCCGGCAGAAATACCGGGACAATGGTATTTTTGTGCAGGAAGACCTCTCTTTGATGGACGCCTTCACTATCAGTGCCGGCGTACGTTTTGACCGTTCCACCAACAACGGCGACTATCTCAAATACTACGTGTTCCCTAAAGGCGCTTTCTCCTGGAACATCAGCAAAATGCCTTTCTGGCATGTGGACAAAGTGGACAACCTGAAAGTTCGCATCGCCTATGGCCAGTCCGGCAACGTACCGCCTTACGGCAGTAAATTCACGGGCATGCTGGGCAGCAACATCGGCGGGTTCCCCGGCGTACTGGTAGACAACCTGCTGGGCAATCCGGACATCAAACCGGAAAGACAGTCAGAACTGGAAACCGGTCTCGATGTCAGCATCCTCAACGGCCGTGTATCGCTGGAAGCTACTTACTATAACAAACGCATCTACGACGTATTGTTAAGACACGCTATTCCTTCTTCCACCGGCTACGCCACAGAATGGAAGAACAGCGGCGACCTTACCAACAGCGGCATAGAACTGGGTCTGACCGTTATCCCTGTTAATACCAGCAACTTTAAATGGACCTCCAATATCAACTGGTGGCGGAACCGCTCCAAAATGACCAAGCTGCTTATTCCGCCTTACGCCATTGGCGCGTTTGGCGCGTCACTGGGCACTTTCTACCTGGAAGAAGGCCAACCGGTCACCCAGATCAAAGGTATTGTAGACAACCAGCTGAAACTGATCGGTAATTCAGAGCCGAAGTTCCAGATGAGCTTTTATAATGATCTGACCTTCCTCAAAAACCTGTCGCTGCGTTTCCTTATTCACTGGAAAAAAGGGGGCGACAACATCAACCTGAGCCAGTTGCTGAACGACGGCGGCGCTACCTCACCTGACTATGATGAGATGATCAACGGTATGAAACTTGGCGTATACAGGCCGGGCGCAGGAGCGGGCGTATACCTGCAGGACGCTTCCTATGTGCGTATCCGTGAGATCGGCCTTTATTACAATGTTCCGCTGAAGAACACCAAAACCGTTAAAGGTATCCGGCTGGGTGTTTCCGCCAATAACTTTTTCACCTGGACTAATTATGTGGGGTATGATCCGGAAGTGTCCAACTTCGGCAGCAACACCATTACCACTGCGCAGAGCCGCGGCAGTAACGGTTTGTCTACCGGTGTGGACGTAATGCCTTTCCCGTCCAACAAAAGGGCCAGCTTCCACATCGGCGTCGACTTCTGATCATTATCTGACTATCAAAACTGAAACAAATGAAAAAGCTTATTATATGCCTGTCCGGCGCCCTGCTCGCACTAAGCGCCTGCCAGAAAGGAGAAATCAACAGTCTGAATACGCCGGTGGTGGGCGGCATCGTGGTCAACCCCAGCCGCAGCGACCTCTTTAACCTGGTTACCGGCGCAGAATCCGGGCTCCGTAACAACGCCGGCACATATCTCGACGGCGTAGGCGTGATGGGCCGCGAGGAATACCGATTCTCCGGCTCCGAGCCCCGGTGGACCACCGACATGCTGGGTGGCGGCTCCAAACAACTGGACAACAACACTTTCTATATTACTAACCCATTTGCCGCCCGTTACCAGGTGGCCCGCCAGTGTTTTATCCTCATGCAGGCGCTGAAAACCACCCGTGCGGAAGTGGCCAGCGATGCGCAGAAAAAAGCCTTTCAGGGCTTCGCAGAAACGTTGATCGGTTACCAGTTGCTGATGAACATCAATATGACCGATTCCAACGGCGCCAGGATCCCGGTGGCCGACAACGCCAACCTGGGCCCTATCATTACCAATCCGGGCACCGTGCTGGATTCCGTGATAAAATTCCTGGATGCCGGCAAAACAAGCCTCACCGGGTCTGACGTGCTTTTCCCGCTCTCCGACGGGTTCAAGGATTTCAAAACGGCTGCCGGCCTGCTGAAATTCAACCGTGCCATTGCAGCGAGGGTGCATATTTACCGTAAAAACTGGGCTGCCGCGCTGACCGCCCTGAATGAATCTTTCTTCGACCTGAACGGATCTTTCACCATGGGGGTGTACAGCACCTACTCTACCAATGGCGGCGATCAGATCAACCCTATGTACCTGCAGCCCAATGCTACCGGTGAAGTAAGGGTGGCGCATCCTTCATTTGCTACCGACATCGTCCCCGGGGATAACCGCCTGAGCACCAAAACGGCGCTCCGTAACGCCCCTGTGAGCAGCGTGGGACTTACCGGCAACCGCGATCTGACGTTATGGCCTACGCTCAGCAGCCCTATCTCCATCATCCGGAATGAAGAGCTGATCCTGATTTACGCCGAAGCCAAAATACAGCTCAACCAGCTCCCGGATGCTATCGTGGCGCTCAACAGGATCAGGACCGGCCATAACCTGCCGCCTTATGCAGGCGCCGCTACACAGGACGCGCTCATCAACGAGCTGCTCTATAACCGCCGCTACTCCCTGTTTATGGAAGGCCACCGCTGGATAGATATGCGCCGGTACAAACGGCTTAACCAGCTCCCCATAGACCGCACCGGCGATGACGTATGGTCAAGGTATCCGTTGCCGATGAGCGAAACAAACCAGTAATTACCATCAGGAAAAAGATAAAAAGCGAAAACCGCCTGATACAATTATCAGGCGGTTTTCGCTTTTTATCTTTTTGTTTGGCGTATGATTATATTCCTCTTCTCTTCATTTCTTTTCTTATGAGCGACAGTTCGCGGCCCATCTGGCCGGCGATGGAGGTGTTTTCCTGTGCTCTGCGGATGAGGTAGGGCATTACGTCTTTCACGGGGCCGTAAGGCAGGTATTTGGTGACGGTATAGCCGGCGTGCGCCAGGTTGAAGGTGATGTTATCGCTCATGCCCAGCAGCTGTGAGAAACTCACATGCGGGTGGTTATGCGGAATATTTTTCTCGTCCATGGTACGGGCAGCGAGCATACAGCTGTTCTCGTTATGGGTACCGATAAATACACCCAGTTTATCGAGATGATTGAGACAAAACTGTACAGCAGCGTTGTAATCTTTGTCGGTTGCTTCCTTGCTGGGCTGGATAGGCGTCGGGTAGTTATTTTCCGCGGCGCGTTTGTTTTCCTTTTCCATGTAGGCGCCGCGTACCAGCTTAGCGCCGAGGAGGTAACCTTCTTTTACCGCCTTTTCCAGTGACTGCTGCAGGAAAGGGAAACGATCGTGGCAGTACATCTGGAAGGTATTGTAAACGATCACCTCATTGCGGTTGAAGAGCGACATCATTTCATCCGTCAGGTCGTCGACCGGTTTCTGGATCCAGGATTCTTCCGCATCGATCAGCAGGCCGACTTTATACTGGGCGGCTGCTTCTGCTACGGAATGCACACGGGACCGCACGCGGATGTATTCCTGCTGCTCCTGCGGGGTAAGGGTATCGCCGCGGTGCACTTTTTCCAGCAGTTCAAAGCGTGCGAAGCCGGTGATTTTGATGGCGATGAACGGGATGTCCGGTTTGCTGGCCGCATACTGGATAGCGCGGATGAATTCCGGTACCGCATGATCATAGCTTTCCTCCCCTTCCATGGCTTCCACGCCATAGTCGAGCACTACGCCCACATGGTAATTTCCCAGTTGCAGCGCCGTGTGTGCCGCCTCGTCCAGGGTCTCCCCTCCGCAGAACTGGGAGAATATGGTGCTTTTGATAATGCCTTTGATCGGTAATCTGAGTTTGAACGCCAGCGGAGTGAATACTGCGCCCATTTTGACCAGCCATGGCTTTCCGATGTTGCTGAACAGAAAGTTGGCTTTTTTTAACGCCTTGTCGGTCTTTGCCTCGAATGCAATAGCCGTATTATCGAATGATAAAGTTAGCTGCTTTTCCATGGGGCGCAAAGTTAGGGTGCACCTGCGTTCTAAACAAAAATCATTATAATATCAGCAGATATTTTTAATAGCATAAACGGAAATTGTCTATTGCTTCTCAAAAATTGTTACCCCCGGAAAAGTGGGCTGTTCCGCAGTGGAATTTAATCGCTGCCATTCTATCAAATATGTTTTTATCAGCATATAAAATCTAAACATAATACCGAAAAAAATACCGCGAGGGCACCGGCGGGCCCGGGAATTGACTGTTGAAATCTTGCAGCGACCGGTTAATTTTACTTATTTTTAGGCTTTTCTGCAGACAAACACCCGGAAATATGAAGAAATCCCGTACTTGGCTTTATGCATTGATTTTAGTGGCCTTAGGCGTCGTTGTTCTACTGACCTGGAAACTACGGGAGCCGGCAGCGCCGAAAACGCCGGCAGAAATTGTTGCCGCATTGCAGGTACCGGGCGTTCAGTACCAGCAACACAAGGGCAAGACCGGCGTCCGTACGGAGATCACTTTGCCGGACAGCACGGCGGTGATCCTGAACTCCACGTCTACCCTGTATGTTCCGGCCGATTATGCGTCAGGCCACCGCTCGGTAGTGCTGGACGGGGATGCTTTTTTTGAGGTGAAGCCCGGCAAAGACAGCTTTACCGTCACCAGTTCCATTCTCAAAGCCACCGTGCTGGGCACCTCTTTCCGTATGCGTTCCTTCGCCAGCCAGCAGGGAGCCACCTATTACCAGTTGACAGGTTCCAGCCGGGTGGGCAAATCCTATCACTCCGCTACCGACAACCAGCCGGAGGTGCTGGAACGCGGGCAAATGGTGCTGGCCAACCGCGAGATAGACCTGATGGAGAAAGAAACCTATCAGCCGGATGAACTGGAAACCTGGCTTTCCGACATCCTCAGTATCAAAAATGCCAATCCTATGGCCGTGTCCCGCACGCTGGAGGACTGGTTCGGTGTGGAAGTAGAGATGCGCGGCGATGCCTCCAAAGCCCGCGTTATCACGGAAGCCCTCTATTTCAACGCCACCCTCGAGGATGTGCTCAATGATCTAGGCAACCAGCAGGGCTTTAAGTATAAGATTGATCAGAACAAGGTGATACTCAATTTTTAGTATATCCCTCAACGTTATACAGGCCCGGTGTACCCACACCGGGCTTTTTATTGCTGTGATATAACGGCCTGCACCGCCGACAGTCCGTGCGCGATTCACGTGACATTTTTGTATTTTTAGTACAACCAAAGCGCTCCGTTTATGAAAAAGCTATCCTTACTGCTGCTGATGCTGGGCAGCGCCCTCGGACTGTCGGCACAGACAGCGCCGTGTTGCCATACAGACGCCGTAACAGAATTTACCGGGCTTGCCAACCGGGAAGACTTCCGGATGGCCCACAAAGACCCGCTCCCCTACACTTACCAGGGAACAGCCGGTACCGAAGTCAGCTTTCAGGCGCCCGACGGCAAAACAGCCTACGGCTTCCTGTTTAAGGCGAAGAAGCCTACCGATAAGTACCTGTTCGTATACCAGGAATGGTACGGCCTGAACGACTATGTAAAAAAAGAATCCGAAAAACTTTACAACGATCTGGGCGGGGCCGTGAATGTGCTGGCAGTGGACATGTACGACAAGGTAGTGGCCACCAACCGCGAAGAAGCGGCCAAAACAATGCAGTCAGTCCCCCGGGAACGCCTGAAAGCGATCATGGAAGGAGCCCGCGATTATGCCGGTAAAACCGCGCATATCGTCACACTGGGCTGGTGCTTTGGCGGGGCGATAGCGCTGCAGTCAGCGTTGCTCAACGGAGACAGGAACCTTGGCTGTGTAATGTATTACGGCATGCCGGAAAAAGACGTGAATGCGCTGAAACAGCTGCATGGGCCGGTATTAGGGCTGTTTGCCAATAAGGACAAAGGCATCACCCCACAGGTGGTAGATGAGTTTGAACAAAACATGCAAAAGGCGGGTAAAACGCTGACGGTTAAACGTTACGATGCAGAGCATGCGTTTGCCAACCCCAGCAATCCGATCTATAACAGTGAAGCCACGAAAGATGCGTATACGCATACGTTGGCTTTTCTGAAGAAACAGTTTAGAATTTAGGGATGTTTTGATTTACGATTTTTTGATTTTGTGGATTGAATATAAAGAAGACCGGCACGGTAGATTATGGAGCACCCTTGAAAGTGTTTAAACAGTAAGAAGGCACCATATAACCGCTACGGTCTTTTTACACGTTTCTATCGTCACGAAATCAAAAAATCGTAAATCAAAAAATCTCTAAATCGCCCCGAGGCGCAGCAACAGCTCTTTCGACTTTCTCACCCCTTCTTCTTCAGACAGGCGGGTACCTTCATACTCGATACCGATAAAGCCGCCTTTATAGCCGGCATCTTTTACGATCTGCAGCATGCGTTTATAGTCGATGGTGGTTTCATTGCCGGCATCATCGAAATCGTAGGTCTTAGCGCTGACGCCTTTTGCAAAGGGCATCAGTTCCGTAACCCCTTCATAGCGGTCATATTCTTCGAGGCAGGTAGTTTTAGCCCAGGCTTCCGGTGTGTTGTTTTCCGGTTTGCTTCTCTTGATGCAGAAGTTGCCCAGGTCCGGCAAAGTGCCGCAGTTAGGCATGTTCACGGTTTTCATGATATTGCTCAGCCACTTGCCGTTGGAAGAAAAGCCACCGTGGTTTTCCACGATCACGTTGATGCCGTGGTCTTTTCCGAAAGCGGACAGTTTGGTCAGTGATTCGATCGCCGCTTTAGCTACTTCTTCCGCTTTACCTTCACCGGCAGCGTTTACGCGGATAGCGTGGCAACCGAGGAATTTCGCCGCTTCCACCCATTTGTAGTGGTTTTCTACCGCCTGCATTCTTTTTTTAGCATCGAGGTCGCCCATTTCACCTTCACCGTCGCACATGATCAGGACGCTGCTTACGCCGTTGTCGTCGGCGCGTTTTTTCATGTCGGCCAGGTAAGCCTGATCTTTCGCTTTGTCTTTAAAGAACTGGTTTACGTATTCCACGCCGGTGATACCGAATTCATTTTTAGCGCGGGCTGCAAAGTCGAGGTGGTTCATTTTTCCGGCAAAGAGGGCCTGATGGAAAGACCATTCGGCCAGTGAAATTTTGAAGAACAGTTCCTTCGCTGTTTCTGTACCGGCGCCTGGTTGCGCGGTGCTGTCCTTATCCTTTTTAGTGGACTGCCCTTCATTGCAGGCTGCCAATACGGATGGCAGGAAACCGATGCCCATCGTGTACAGCCCCATTTGGCGCAAAAACTGACGGCGGTTGTTGATGTTACTCATATAACGTGGGTTTTTAAAATTAAGAGTGTCTAAAAATATTGATTTCAGCGGGGTAAAGCAAGTTTGTTGCCAGAAATGATAAAAAAGCCCGGAGCATATGCCCCGGGCTGTGTTTTTATGACAAACAAATTTTCAGTTATTATTATCGAGAAACTGTATCACGCCACGGATCACCGGTTCCTGTCGCATGATACGGAAATGCCCTTCCCCGGTGATCCGCAGCGTGCGGATAGCCGGGTATTGTTCCACAAAAGCGGTGACTTCTTTTTCATTCACCAGCGTGTCTGTAGTATCGTACGCGAAAAATATTTTGTCCGCCTTGATCTGGTTGATATAGCGGTGAAGGTCCATGGTTTCGAGATCGTCGCGCAGCCGTTTGTGTATCAGCCGGCGTAATGGCGGCATTACCACAGGATGTATCCGGAACAGCTGCAGCGCCTCATTAAAAAAAACAGGAGCGCTGAGCGCACAGCTCAGCATCACCAGCCGCGGTACCGCTACCGTTTTACGGGAGAGAGTCAGCGCAGCGTTCAGGCCTCCCAGTGAGTGCCCGATAATGGCATACAGCGGCCCTACCTGTGCGATCACCTGTTCCAGCACATGTCCCCATTGCACAAGATTGGTCCGTTTACCGGCGGAGCCGCCGTGTGCCGGCGCATCGTAGGATATCACTTCATATCCCTGCTGCAACAGCGTGTGGATAAGTTGTTTGAAATGGAACGGGCTGCCGCCCCAGCCATGTAACAACAATATTTTCTTGTCCGAACTGCCCCAGCGATACGTTGTAATGGCCAATGGCCGTTCATCGAAAGGGTAACGGGTAACGGTCAGCTGATGGCGCTTGGCCGTATCACGCAGCTCCAGATGAGACGAGCGGATTTTAGTTCCGGGCGGCGTGCAATACAAGCGGTAAAACAACCGGGCGGTAAGCCCCGGAAAGGGTTTACTCATACCGGATAGCAGGAAGGCTGTCATCCGCAATGACAGCGGTAAAACCTGGTGTTGCATTTTTCAGACCGATTGGTTTATTATTTGGACTAAAAAAATCACTGTGGAAGATGCCCTGCATCATTGACAGTGACGTTTGATTTCCTTTCTCAAAAAATCCAGTACCACCAGCATTTGCCGGTTGCTGTTCATCAGGCCGGTGACGAAAATAGCGCCTTCCAGCATGGTGAACATCAGGACAGCAAACCTGTCTTCATCCCAGTCTTTCCTGAACTCTCCGTTGTCTTTGCCCAGTTGTACCAACAGCCGGATGCGCTGCTGGAAATACTGCACCAGCTCCTGCACTTTCTTTTTCAACACAGGGTTGGTGTCATCGGCTTCTATACCGAAATTGAGCATCGGGCATCCGCCGGCAATATCACGGTTGAGCGGATAACGGGCATAATACGAAAACAAAGCCTCAAATTTCCCGATGGCCGTTGGCTCAGGCCCCGTCACCGCTTTAAGCCGCTGTTTTTCCTGCTCCGCGATGTAGTCGAATACCTCTGCCACCATTTCCTCCTTGGAAGAGAAGTTGCCGTACAACCCTCCCTTGGCCAACCGCGTAGCCTCCATAATATCGCTGATAGCCGTACCAGCCACCCCTTTCTGATTAAAAATGGGCGCGGCGGTTTCGATAATAAACTGCCTCGTTCTCGCTGCTTTGCTCATAATATTAAAATTAGACCTTTCGGTCTTATTTAACAAATAAAAATTTGAAACAATTCAATTATTATGGGGTCCCCGGGCTCACGCCCGGGGCTACAATGTTTGTTCAAATTCTTTTGATGCAGATTGGGAAGGGAGGGAGACCTAATCATTAATCATGATTATGAATTATGATTATGAATTATGATTATGAATTATGATTATGAATTATGATTATGAATTATTGTTATGAATCGTTAGTTATTAAGGGAAACAGACGGATCTGTTCCTGTTTTATAAGTCTTATGACAACGGGAAACGTGAATCCGTTTATGATTCATTTTAAGGGTGATGTTTAAGGGTGGCATTGATTTTTCCGAAGCTGTTGTGTCAGCGGCCGGAAGAGCCCAGTATATTATCAACAGCGGCTCCGTAGGCAGCGCCGATGGGGATAGCTATATTGCGGATATACAGCGAAGCACGGTCTGCCCGCTCTACCTTATCGTTGGCCACGATATAGGAACGGTGCACACGCGTAAAAAGTGCCGCCGGCAGGAGGTCCATAGCCTCTTGCATAGACAGGCGGGAAATCAGCCGCCGGTCTTTCAGGATAAAATTTACGTAGTTGCCGGCGCTTTCGAGGTATAGGATATCCTCCAGCATGATCTTGAACTGTTCGTAACCGCTTTTCAGGAAAATGTAGGCCGGCGCATCTTTGGGCTGGGGGCTCTGTTGTTTCAGTTGCCACAGGCTATGGGCCTTGTTGCATGCTTTGATGAAACGGATCAGGGAAAACGGCTTCAGGAGATAATCGACCGCATCCAGCTCAAAACTTTTTACCGCATGCTCGGAATAGGCGGTAGTGAAGATGGTCATGGGCGGCTGCGGCAGGCTGGCGATAAAGTCCAGGCCGGATATGTCCGGCATTTTGATATCGAGAAAAAGGAGGTCCACTTTCTCCCTGCTCAGAAACTCCATGGCTTCGTAGGCGTTGGTAAAATAGCCTTTCATTTCCAGGAAAGGCACCATGGCGGCGTGATTTTTTATCACGGCCAGGGCGACTGGTTCATCATCAATGGCAATGGCAGCGAGCTTCATAACACTACATTTTCCTGTAACAAGATAGGGATTTACGATATTTTGCCGAGCAACAGGTTTTTCACCTGTTGCCACAGCTGGCGGTACTGCCGGTTTTCCCGGCGCTGCCAGTCTCTGACGATGGCCGCAGCTTCTTCCCGGCGCAACTCCCGGGTGCTTTCAAACACTTCATCCACTATTTCCTTATCGGCCGTCAGCGCCGCTTCCTGGTAATGATGCAGCAGTTCCTTTCCGGCTTCGGTTTCCAGTCTCGCGGCGGTGGTACCCTGCGCCGTGGCGCTGGCCAGCCGCTCTTCGTACTCCCCTTTAGGCATCAGCACTTTGCTGAGCAGCGGCATGATCTCTATCAGCGTAATGATAAATACGATGAGCCGGTACCGTTGTTGCAGGGCCGGATGCTGATCGGTCAGTTCATGCAGGGCTTCCACCTGCGCCAGGAAGCCGTCTGTCAGCGTTCCCTGGTAGATCGTTTCCTTCAGGCTGTCGGCGCTGTGCATGGCCGCTACCTGCGCCTGCAGCTGCTGTTCTTTGGGCTCCCAGTCGTGCCGCATCAGGGCGAGTTCCTCTTCCGACTTCATATACGCCGATTTTTTTACCCGCGCAATGGAAGACTCCCCGATCCGGCCGGAGCCGCCCGTACCGTCTGTTTCTTTGATATAGGCGTCTTTATCAAATTTCAGTTCCCGCTCCTTTTGCTGTATCTGCTGCCGGCCGCGGTCCAGCGCCTGCTGCAGTTCCGCCCGCTGACCGGCATTCATGGCGGTCAGCTGTTTACGGTAAGCATCGAGCTTGCTTTGTTTGCTCAGCTCCAGTTGAGCCGTTATGTCTTTCTTAAACAACATCAGCACGACGGGCTGGGATATAAAAAGCCCGATGGTAACGGCCAGCAATAAACGAAATGCCACCGGCATAAAACGCATATTACCGTTACCACGGGACATGGCTGCAATCAATGTCCTGTCGATCGACAGGATGGCGAAACCGAAGAATAACGCTAACGCCAGCACGATCATATCATCTTTCACAATGGTGGAGAAAAAGTATCCCCAGGCAAGGGTGGCAAACATCCAGGTAACAAAAACGGAGAGCCCGATGATCCGGTACCGCTCCCGCTCCGTCCTGCATTCTGCCAGGATATCGGCATCGGCAGCTGCCAGCCACCACAGGAAGCGGGTGATCCCGTCCGGCGCCGGCAGCGGTTTAACATCTTCTTTCGTATGAACATCTTTCTTCAACATCAGATCAGTCTTTAACGTCTATTGTCAGGTGTACAAAAAATTCGCTGGTAGTATGCCGTATGCTCAGCTCATGGCGGTTGGGGTACAACAGCGCCAGCCTTTCTTTTACATTATTGAGCCCGATGCCCATGCTGTCACGCTCCGGATCGTTCTCCGGACGCTGGTGCACGCTGTTGTACACATCAAAAAAGAGTTGTTCGCTGTTACAGCTGAGCGAGATCACGATGCGTGACCGGTGGCGCAGGCTGATACCATGTTTGAAAGCATTCTCCACAAACGGGATGAGCAACATGGGCGCTATTTCGTGCTGGCACTGGCTCTCGTCAATATTCACTTCGATCAGGATATCGGGGGAAGACAGGACCCGCAGGCGCTGCAGATCAATGTAGTTTTGCAGATAGGCCACTTCTTTGTCCAGCGCTATCTTGGTCAGATGGTTATCGTGCAGCATAAACCGCATCATGTCTCCCAGCTTCTGAATACCTTCGCTGGTACGGGGCGCCTCTTCCTGTAAAGCCGTGCCGTACAGGGTATTGAGAGCATTAAATAAAAAATGGGGATTGATCTGCGCACGTAAAAAGTCCAGGTTGGCGGTGGAATGACCAAGGGCCGTTTGCAGGTTCTTCACCGTGGTGACCTGCTTCTGGCGGGACAGGTAAAAGAACCAGGTCACCGGCAACACGACACCGGCACATATCAACACACCGAAGCTGAGGATAGGGCCTAACAATCCCGCTCCACCATGATGGACCGCCCTGACGATCATCGCCATCAGGAAATTAGCGCCCAGTATCAGCAGCACCACATCGCGGATAAAGATCCTTTTGTTGTGATGTACCAGTTTAAAGTCCGGAATGATTTTATAGAAAAGGATGAAAGCTACACTGATAATAACGGGACCGAAGAAAAACATCAGCCAGAAAGCGTCCCGCGAATCGCTGAACACCAGCGCCATCATCGCCAGCAGTATGCCGGAAAAGATGAGCACTTCCCGGGCGATCTTGCGGTACTGTGCATTGACCAGCATCCGTTGATGCAGGTAATCGAAATAGGCATTACGAACGTAATAATACACCACATACAATACGCCGCAGAAAACGGTGGTGATAAACGCCGATTTGGCGAAGTGCGTATGTGCGCCCCGGACGGTGTCATAAACACCGAACAGGTAACCGTTGTAATAAGAGCCGGCTATCATCATCCCCAGGAAAAATATCAGCCCGGTGAGCAGTAACAGAAAAATGCCCATCCACCATTTCCGCTGTTCCAGGAAGCGGGGAACGATGACAAAGTTCAACATCAGGAAACCGGTGTAAACGAAGACGATACGCGCCATGGACGGCAGCAGGTAGTGGATATAATAATCGAATACCTGATCATACCGGGCAAACTTATGCCCATAGATCTGTTGTAACTCAAACACATTGTAGATAATACTGGGATAAAGCAGGCCGAACATCAGCAACAGGGCAATCCCTGATGCTACGCCGAACTCTAATTTCCTGAACTGGTCCATAAGCGGGAATATTTACGGCAATATTAGCTATTGAAAAGGTGCAGCCGGTCAAAATGGGATGAAAACACCGGATTATGGGACGAATCCCGAATCTTTATTATTTTCAGGTCCACAATTTACACCTTATGAAAACATCCAGCAGAAGAAAATTCATCGGTACCGCCGCCACGCTTTGCGCCGCCAGCGCCGCTACCGCTATGCCACTGTCCGCCGGCAACCACAAATTTCCGATCGCACACCATGTGTTTTTCTGGCTTAAAAACACTGGTTCCACCGCCGACCGCGATAAGCTGGTGGAAGGCATCAAAAAGCTGTCCGCCATCCCGGCGATAGGTCAACTGCACGTAGGCATAGTGGCCGACACCGAAAAAAGAGACGTGGTAGACGCCAGCTGGGCCGTGTCTGAACTGATGTTCTTTAAAGACCTGGCATCGCAGGCTGCTTACCAGACGCATCCTATCCATCTCGATTTTATCAAAAACTACAGCCACCTGTGGGAAAAAGTCGTGGTGTACGACATACAGGAAGTATAAACCGTCCTACTATTATGGCAACAGAATACTGGATGCAGGGGCCTGTAGAAGGCATCCCTGCTTTATTGCAGCCCGTAGCCCATACGTTGCTGCAAGCCCGGGCGGAAATCAACGCCCTGATGGCCGGCTTCCCGGAAGACCGGCTGTGGGAACAACCGGCCGGCGTAGCTTCTGCCGGCTTTCACCTGCAACACCTGCGCGGCGTGCTGGACCGGCTTTTCACCTACGCGCGCGGGCAGTTGCTGTCACTGCAGCAACTGGAAGAACTGAAAGCAGAAGGCCAACCTGTTGCCGACACCGCCACCTTGCTGGCAGCATTTGACCAGCAGGTGGATAAAGCGCTGGCACAGCTGTCGCAGACAGATCCCGCCACCCTGACGGATTTCCGGGGCGTAGGCCGCAAACAGCTCCCCTCCACCGTACAGGGGCTGCTGTTCCATGCCGCCGAGCATACCATGCGGCATACCGGGCAGCTGCTGGTGACGGTAAAGGTGCTTGCTTCAGCTTAATAGTGGAATATGAAAAAAGTGTTTGAAGTAATGAGGATGCAATAGATGCTGAAGTGCTGGCACAATGCGGCCCTTCTCAGTTAATTGTTTAGAAAGCGTTTTGGGGGAGAAAGGAAAAAGCCAGGCGCCCATTAAGGGCGCCTTTGCAAAATAATATTATCATTATCTGTTTCCTGCCTTCGGCAACTGATACACCACGTTCTCGGTCACTCCTTTCCACTGGTCGGTGCGGAAGGGTGCTGCCGGAAGTCCCTCTTTGTTAAAGAGATTACCGTCGGCCGCATCATCGGCCCAGTTGTAGCGCACCGCCACAGGGGTTGTTACCTGCTCGCTGTATACTTCCACTTTTCCATTTACGATCGCAGCTTTGGCATAGTAGAAACGCTGGTCGGCGCCGGCTACTTCGAAGCCTTTCAGGTAGCCGTAGCGGTCTTTGACCACCAGCCCTGATCCCGGATCGGTAAAAGATATCAGCGCTTTGTTACCGCTGATGTCCATGGATTTGTAGGCTGGTCCGGCGGGAACTACCGGTTTGGCATATACGTTTTTCAGTACATTCAGTGCCAGGCGTTTGCCAACGTCCTGTTTGTTCCTGGGATGGATATCATTTCGTTCACCGATATCGGTGGTAACGGCCATGCCTGTATGCGGCAGTGACAGTGTCATGGCCTGTGCTTCCCGCAGTTCCGCCCAGTTGCTGCCGTTGTTGCTGTTACCTTCTCCTTTGCCGCGGGTAGGATCGTAGCTGGCCAGCTGTACAAAATAGAACGGAAAATCGCCCTGTTTCCACTGATTGCGCCAGTCGGTGATCATCAGCGGAAATGACTGACGGTATTGGTAAGCACGGCCGGCATTGCTTTCTCCCTGGTACCAGATAGCCCCTTTGATGCCGTAAGACAGCAGCGGATGTATCATGGCGTTGAACAGGCAGGCGGGATAACCGTTAGGCCCGGTGATGGAATCGATGCCCAGTGGCTCCGACATCATGGCCCGGAAGGTTTCGCTGCCCAGGAACCCTTTCCTGCTGATCCAGGCTTCCACCTGGGTACCGCCCCAGGAGGTGTGTATCAGGCCTATTGGCACCTGCAGTTCTTTATACAGTTCGCGCCCAAAGAAGTAGCTTACTGCACTGAAGTTGCCCACATGTTCCGGCGTGGCCGGCACCCAGGCAGCTTCGGCCACGTTGTCCTGCGGTTCTTTTGCCACGGTTCTCTTCACGGTAAACTCCCGGATCTGCGGATAATCGGCCGCTTTTATCTCTTCTGCGCCTTTGGTGGCGTCTTTTACATGCCATTCCATATTGGACTGCCCGGAACAGATCCATACATCCCCCATCATGACGTTGTCGTAAGTGATATTGTTTTTACCGGTAACGGTCAGCACAAAAGGGCCGCCGGCCTGTTCAGGCTTCAGCTTCACCATCCATTTGCCGTCGCTGCCGGTCTTCACGGACTGCTTTTGCGATTTAAACTGTACCGTCACTTTCTCCCCTTTATCGGCCCAGCCCCAGATGCAGACAGGCTGGTCACGTTGCAGTACCATACCGCTGCCAAAGAATGCGGGCAGGGTAACGTTGGCGGATACACTCGCCGTTATTAACAAACAGGCTGTCAGCAGCCAGGTGTTTTTGATCATGGTTGATAAATTTGCGTGCTTTTGAAAGGTAAAAAGTAATAAAAAGAATTTTCCGGTGCAACCTGTACTCCCACAATCAGGGATACTTTATTATTTTTAGTCTCCCGGCGGCGCAGTCATGTGCTGCCTGCAATCAAAACCAGTATCCAAAATCGCAAATTTGCTTTATGAGACATCTTCTTTTATGGCTGGCCGCCATTCTTTTATGGACAGGCGTACAGGCGCAACAGACGCAGAAGCCACCGTTGCACGGTAAAAAATGGATGGCCGTTACCGGCAAACCGCTGGCGGCTACCGCCGGCGCCATGATTTTCCAGCGGGGCGGCAACGCCGTAGATGCCGCCTGCGCCATGCTGGCAGCGACCTGCACCATGTGGGACGTATTGAGCTGGGGCGGTGAAACACAGGCGCTGATCTACAACCCGAAAACAGGGAAAGTGATCGCTATCAATGCACTGGGCGTAGCGCCCACCGGCGCCACGCCCGCGTTCTTCAAATCCAAAGGATACGATTTCCCACCGGAATACGGTCCGCTGGCGGCCGTCACTCCCGGTACCGCCGGAGGGCTCTGTTATATGCTGGCACAGTACGGCACCATGAGCCTCAAAGAAGTGCTGGCGCCGGCTATGGATATGGCCGCCGGCTACCCCATAGAAGCGCAGACGGCCAACAGCATAGAGCGTGGTAAAAAATACATTCAGCAATGGCCTTACAGCAAAGCTGTTTTCCTTACCCATCCCGGTGAGAAAAGGGAAGCGCCCGAAGCAGGGGAAATGTTTATACAAAAAGACCTGCTGGCCACCCTCACTAAAATGGTGGAAGCCGAACAGGAAGCACTAAAAAAACACAAAAGCCGCAAAGAGGCTATCATGGCGGCCTATGACCGTTTCTACAAAGGAGACATCGCAAAAGAATTTGTACGCGGCTGCCAGGAACAGGGCGGTCTCATTACCCTCGAAGACCTGGCCCGCTGGAAACCCATCGAAGAAGAACCGCTGCATGTCAACTATCGCGGTATTGAAGTATACAAACTGCAGGAATGGACACAAGGACCGATGTTGCTGCAAAGCCTTAATATCCTCGAGAACTTCGACCTGAAGGCCATGGGTTATAATTCACCGCAGTACATCCATACGCTGTACCAGACCATGAACCTTACTTTCGCCGATCGCGATTTTTATTATGGCGATCCTTATTTCAATAAGAACAGGGCTATCATGGGACTGCTGAACAAAGACTACGCAAAGGCGCGGGCCAAACAGATCCTGCCTGACCGCAACGATGTCGCGGCCGGTCCGGGAGACCCGTATCCCTATATCGGTAAAAGCAATCCTTACCTGCATTTCCTGGAAGAGCGCAAAGGTTATATGGATACCACCAACGGCCGCAAGCCCGGTGGCTTTGTGCCCAAACACGACGCCACTACTTTCAATACAGGAAAAGACACAGAACAGTTGTACGCGCAGCAGTCAGCCGACAGCGCCTACCATGACCGGCTGTGGAGGGGCACTACCAGCGTGGAGGCAGCGGATAAAGACGGATGGGTAGTGTCTATCACCCCCAGCGGCGGCTGGCTGCCCGCCTGTATCGCCGGCCGTACCGGCATCGGTATGAGCCAGCGCCTCCAGAGCTTTGTATTGGATTCCGCCATCTGCCCGTTCAATGTAATCGCACCCGGTAAAAGGCCACGTGTAACCCTCACCCCTTCCATGGCGCTGAAAGACGGCAAACCATTCCTTTCGTTCGCCGTTCAGGGCGGCGATACGCAGGACCAGAACCTGTTACAATTTTTTGTGAACGTAGTGGATTTCGGGATGACCGTACAACAGGCCACCGAAGCGGCCAATATCAATACCAACCAGCTGTGGCTGTCACTCGGCGGCAGCAAGGTCAGCGACCGCATGCCACGGCCGGGAAGTCTGTTACTGAACAATAATACGCCTGAAAAAACACGCAGCATACTGGAAAGCATGGGCTATCACCTCAGCTTTGAACAGCGCACCAGCGGCCCTGTCAATGCCATTTATCTTGACAGCAAACATGGTACGCTGTGGGGTGGCAGCAGTAACCATGGCGAAGATTATGGAATAGCCTGGTAAGTCAATTACGAATTACGAATTACGAATTACGAATTGAGGGCTCCCTTTTGGAACGGTTATTAAATACCCGCTCTATAAAGGGAGCCCTCAATTCGTAATTCGTAATTCGTAATTATTTGGTCCAGATTTCATGAATGGGATCACCTTTGGAACTGAGGCCGCTGTGGTCCCAGGAATTGCCGTCCACTTTTCCTTTGAAGGTGAGAGAGGCGCCTACGCGGGAGTTATCGCGGGAGAAGAAATCAATCTTTTCTGTGTACACGCCGTTTTCGAAGGTGTACGTACCGCCGCCGGTGCCGAAGAATTCACCGGTAGCCGTGTTGATGGCCACCCATTGGAAGCGGGTGCCGGTCAGGATTTTAATGGTTTTGCGCGCACCGGGTGTGATGGTATTCATTTTGCCGTTCTGTTCCCTCCCGGTGATCTGCCAGCTGCCGGCCAGCGGACCGTCGCCGTTATCCACGCGGGTCCATTCCACCCGCTGACCGCCGCTCTGGGTGGTGGTGAGTTTTCCATCCGCATAAGAGAGGGGCACGGAACCCTCCCAGCCTACCTGACTACCTTCTTCGGTATTAAATTCTATTTTGATGGCTACGTTATCACTGCCATCGGCTTTCCAGGTACCGCCCATGGTGTCAATAAAACTGGTGTCCTGGTAGGTGGTGATGGAGAAATACCCCGGCGTGATCAGCAGGATGCTGTTCACCCCGCCATGGGAGGACTTCCAGGCGCCCCGGAAGTTTTCCTGTGCTTTCCCGATGGTCGCGAAGGCGCACAGGAAAGACAAAAGAAGGCATAATGTTCTCATATAAGCTGTTTTATAGTGAAAAATATAAGCATCTTATGAGGCGCCCTTCTCCTTACTTCGTTGCCTTGTTCTGCGCCGTAATGTCTTTCAGGACATCCGCTCCCATGCCTGTGTGCGCCAGTATCCCCGTAATAAACGCTGTTTTTCCTTCCACGTAGCTGTCAATATCATGAGGATATCTGGCGGCCAGCTCCTGTTTGAGTGTGCCATACTGCAGCGCTGCTTCCGGATGCTGTCGCAGGTAATTGCGGAGCTCCAGGTGGTTTTTCAGGCTTACGCAGCCTTCCACGCAAACATACAAATTATGCGCCGGCCATACGGTGCCCTCTCCGTCGAGCGGCGAAGTGCCTGCATTTCTGCCGAAAGCCTCCCTGCCCGGGATGCCCAGATCCCCTCTCCATGTGTATCCCAACCGCTCCAGTCCCACCACCACCGGAGGCAGGCCGGCAGCCTCCTTTATCAGGATATCGATATCGATGACAGGCTTCGCTGCCAGGCCGGGTACGGAAGTACTGCCAACATGTTCAATACCTGTGATAAGATTACCCAGCTGTGCCCGGTAAAGTGCTGCCAGCTGCCGGAAGGTATCGGCCCATTCGGGGGTATAAGGCACTACGGTAATCGTTCTCTTTTCCATGGCGGTTGGTTTATTCAATGATAAAGGTCCTAAAATCCGTAGTAAATCGCTCTTTTTGTATATACGCCATGATCAAACCGGAATAATACCTCGTAGCCGCCGGCGCCATCGCTGTTGCTGGCGGTGATATAAAGCCGGTCGTTTTTACGGTCATAAAACACCTCCGTCAGTTCAGGGTTCGGCTGGTACAGATCGCGTATAGCCTTCTCCGGTACCACCACGGCGCGATTACCGATTTGTATCGTAAAAGTGTTGTATTCCCGTGTGGGCAAGCCGCCGTCACAACCATAAAAATCGTTGCCGTCTATTTTTTCGACAAAAGAGAATCCCTCCTCCGACTTACCATGGTGCACCTGGTGGTCTTTTTCCACAAAAGGCCGCGTTGTGAACATCACCGTCACCGAGTCCTCCTGGAACACCACGTTGGTTTCCGTCTGCTGCCTGACTTTGATCTTTTCAAAAGTACTGATCATTTTTATACGGGACCGGTGCACAAAACCACTTTCAATTTCGTTTTTCCGGTGATAATTGATATTACACCATTCCCCCTCCTGCTCCCACGTATACACGACTTCACCATCCTGTACCTTGTCTGCTATCTTCCGGGAGATGCCTGCGCCCTCCCTTACATTGGTATAACCATCTTTGTCCTGTATCACGCCAAATTGCGCCTGCGCCTGCATTCCTATGGACAACAACATTACTGCGCCGATATATTTCATCCTGCTATATTAAACGAAAAAGAAAAAGAAAAACTCAACAGGAGCTACCCTACCGTTGTCTTCCGGCGGATATTCATGGATATTTCCGATAAAGGACGGGGATGGCATACTGTCAGGGATATACGGCGCAAGATACATTTATTCACCGAACAGCGTTGATTTTTCAAATAATGTGAGTTGCATGCCCGCAGGGTCTTTCAGCCGTACCACCCTGCTCCACGGAGCGGTAGTGACCGGGCTCAGTGCCTCAGCTCCTGCTGCTGTCAGCGCATCTGCGGCAGCCGTTATCCCGTTGCCTACATTCAGCGCCAGCCGTACCGGGCCTGCCACCCTGTGTCCCACTTCAAGCGCATCGATGGTGGTGGCATGTTTGGCATCGATCAGTTCCAGCGACGCCAAACCGGCTTCCAGGATAATACCGTTGCCGGTTTCTTCATTCCATGACTTGGAGACAGGCAGGCCCACCGTATCCCGGTAAAACCGGATGACCTCTTCCAGGTTCTCGACTGTCAGTACCAGCCGTAGTTCTTTTACTTTCAAATAATCATCGTTTTAAAGATCAAATATAAAACAGGAGGTCAGCGGGTACCAGGTACAAATAGAGGATGTTCCGGTACGCCGGCAGGTTCCCTGGTAAAATACCGGATTTTTTGTCGTATTATGGCATCCTGTAACCACGTTTTAAAGGAATGGAAAGCGAACAATGAAGCCACAGACCGCCATCAACCCGGTCATGTAAAGTTTCTGTTAAGACTAACGCACGGTAGGGGAATATGCCCGTGGAGATACTACTTTTATTTTTTGTTTTTTCTTTAAAGGCGCATCGCAGTTCATGATCTCAGGAAAAGATTTAAAGAAAGAATGGGGGGAATTTGCAACACAGGAAAGCCCGGAAGCTTTCTACAGCATCTACATGCACTATTACCACTACCTGGCTTATGTGGGCCTGAAAAAAGGATTTGACAGCGAGCAGGTTAAAGACATCGTCAACGATGTTTTCCTGAAGCTCTGGGAGGGACGCCACAAACTGCAGCAGGTAACGCATTTCCACAATTATATCGTGACCATCTTCCTGCGGGCCCTGTTCCGGCAGGAAAGCGCCGCAATGGACGTCACCGTAATGACGGCCGAAGTACCGGACTGGCTGCTGTCCGACTCGGCGGAAGAGCAGCTGATAGCCCGGGAACAAAGCGCGCAGCTACAGCAGACGGTCAGCCGCCAACTGGAAAGCCTTCCCTCCCGGCAGCGGCAGATGATCTACCAGAAATTTTTCCTGAACCTCTCCTATGCCGAAATAGCCACGGCCAACGACGTGTCTGTCAACACTGTTTATAATACCATCTACAAAACGCTGGACAAGCTAAAAGCCAGTATCAACAAGGAGCTGATCACGGTGCTGATCTACCTGCTTTTCTTCTTTCACATTTTATTTTCCCACTGAGTAGTGAAAATGAATTTTTTCCTGCTCTATTGATTAAACAGCGGATGACATATGTCTGAAAATGACTTCTCCTACCTCGTTCACGACGAGCGATTCATCAACTACTGCCTGCAGCGCAATGCCGCTGACGTGCGGTATTGGGAAGAGCGTCTTCGTCAGGACCCGGTGCTGGCCAGAGAAGCCGTAGCGCTCAAGCCGCTGGTCGTAGCCCTCGCCACCGCCTCGCAGCAACAGGAGGCGCAACAGCAATGGCAGCTGCTGCAACAGCAAATGGGCAATACCCCCGCACTGCTGCCACGCCAAAGTAACCGCTCCTGGTACCGGATACCGGCCGCGGCCGCCGTATTGGCGTTGCTGTTATGGGGCGCTTACACGCTGACAAAACCAGCAGCGTTGCCCGTTCCCACCGCGCATCGCAACAAAGTACAGGACATTCCCGCCGGTGGCAACAAAGCCACCCTGACGCTGGCCAATGGTGCCCGCATTGTGCTCGATGACGCTGCCAACGGCACCGTCGCCAGCCAGGGAGGCGTCAGCATCCGGAAAACCGCCAACGGTCAACTTATCTATACTGTTACCGGTAACAACCGGCCTGCAGACACCGGCTATAACACCATCCGGACGCCCAAAGGCGGCCAGTACCAGGTGAACCTGCCCGATGGCAGCAAAGTATGGCTGAACGCAGCAACTTCGCTGACATTCCCTGCCGCTTTCGGCGCCAGCGACCGTACAGTAGCACTCATCGGGGAAGCCTGTTTTGAAGTCGCCGCCACTACCAGCGCGCAACCATTTACCGTCAAAGTCAACGACCTGTCCATCGACGTGCTGGGCACCCAATTCAACGTGATGGCCTACGCCGACGAACAAAACAGTCACACCACCCTGCTGGCAGGCGCCGTACGCGTCACCAAAGGCAACGTCAGCAAAGTGCTGCAACCCGGACAGCAGGCGGTTGCCGGTAGCAATATACAGGTGCGGGCAGCGGACACCGAAGCAGCAGTAGCATGGAAAAACGGGATGACCGTTTTCACCGATGCCGATATCCACAGCATCATGAGGCAGATATCCCGCTGGTATGATGTGGACATCATATACCAGGGAGAGATACCACAACGGCGGTTCACCGGCAAAATACCCCGCAACGCCAATGTGTCCAAAGTGCTGAAGATATTGGAACTAAGCAACATTCATTTTACCATAGACGGACGAAAGATCATTGTAACACCTTAACCAGCCTGATATGAAATAAGATTACCATACCAATAACACATGCTGTTCAAAAAAAATCCGGTAGTGCTGGGAACACTACCGGTGGGAGCTGTTTTCTCAAAACTGCCCTTTTGAGCGCATGTTATCCATCTGCAACAGACGATTAAACACTTCACTCAAACTTTTCAAAAGTATGAAATTTTCTACGCTTTATGTTCCTCCAAAAGGACAATGGAAGAAGCATTTCAAAATCCTGATGATCATGAAACTGACGGTATTTTTACTCCTTGTCGCCTGCCTGCAGTTAAGCGCTGCCGGCTATGCACAGCAACTCACGTTGTCTGAGCAGCATGTGCCACTGGAGCGTGTCTTCAAAAAAATCGAGCAACAGAGCCGCTATCTCTTCTGGTTCGAAAATACCAGCCTCCATCACACGAAGCCTGTCAGCATACAGGTGAAAGAGGCCTCGCTGCAACAGGTGCTCGACGCCTGTTTCAGAGACCAGCCCCTCACCTACAGCATCGTAGACAATGTGATCGTGGTGACCGCCAAACAACCCGCCCCCTTTAATCCGCTGACACTCCTGCAGGTAAAAGGGAAGGTCACCGACGAAAAAGGGAATGGCCTTCCCGGCGCCATCGTCCGCATCAAAGGCAGCACTGCCGTCACCACTACCAACAGCAACGGCGAATTTGTATTTAAGGAAGCGGACAATCGCGCCGTACTGGTGGTGTCCTACGTAGGTTATGTCACCCAGGAGGTCCCCTACAGCGGCCAGGATGGCTTCATCATCGTACTGAAAGAAAAACCTACCGGGCTGGATGAAGTGATCGTGGTAGGTTATGGCCAGGTAGCCAAAAAAGATCTTACCGGCTCCGTAGCCACTATCAAAGGCGAGACCTTTGAAAATGTGCCCATCCTCACGCTGGACCAGATGCTGCAAGGCAAAGCGCCTGGCATGCAGGTCACTTCCATCAGCGGGCAGCCCGGCGACGGTACCAGTATCCGCATCCGTGGGGGTAACTCCCTCAGCGCCTCCAATGAGCCGCTGTACGTGGTAGACGGCATCATTGCCGCCGGCGACGAATTTAACCTGAACCTGCTCAACCCCGAAGATATCGCCTCCATCGACGTCCTGAAAGACGCCTCCTCCACCGCCATCTACGGCGCCCGTGGCTCTAACGGCGTTATCCTCATCACCACCAAAAAAGGGAAGACAGGGAAAGACCGTGTATCCGTTAACGTTAACTCCGGTTACCAGGAGCTGCCGAAGTTCATCGACATGATGAGCGGGCCGGAATATGCGCAGATGGTCAACGATCAGCTGGCATCGCAAGGCAAAGCGCCCTTTTATCCCGATGTGAACAACGTACCCAATACCAACTGGCAGAAAGAAATTACCCGTGCGGCAAGGCAGAACAGCATCACCGCACAGGCCTCCGGCGGCGACGCTAAATCCAGCTACATGATCTCCGGCAACTATGCCGACCAGGAAGGTATCATCCTCAACTCCGGTTTCAAACGTTACCAGTTCCGCCTGAATTATTCCCGTAACATATCTTCCAAAGTACAGGTAAGCACCACCCTGAACGCCGGCAGCGGCCTCACCAAAAACAACCCTGTTTCCCTCGGCGGCCTCGATTACTATTCTTCCGCACTGGGCGTGGCGCCTACCATGCCGGTGTATAAAGAAGACGGCACCTTCGCGCTGAAAAGGGAATACAGCTCCGGTAACCTCAACCATCCGCTCGCACAGGCCACCTATATCAGCAACCCTGTCCGCAGGAACAACCTGCTGGGCAATGTGACCATCAACTATAAACCCATCAAAAGCCTGACCTTTAAAACTTCTTTCGGCACAGAACTGAACTTTACCAAAAACAACTCCTACTCCTCCGGTCAGCTGCCTGTGGCCAAAAACGGGAACGGCGGCGGCGTAGCCAGCGTAGCCACTACACAGGACATGATGTACCTGCTGGAAAACACGGTGTCCTATAACCAGACGTTCCGCAAACACCACCGCGTGGACGCCGTGGCCGGTATGACTTTCCAGAGCGCCAACACAGAATACGTACGGGCACAGGGCTCCAAATACCCGACAGACGGCATGGAATACAACAACCTCAATGGTACCGATCAGAGTACCTTTATTATCAATTCCTCTTATTCCCAGTTTGCCATTGTTTCCTATCTCGGCCGTGTCAACTATGGCTACAAAGACCGCTACCTGCTTACACTCACCGGCAGGGTGGATGGCTCTTCCCGCTTTGCCACGAACAACAAATACGCTTTCTTCCCCGCTGTGGCAGTGGCATGGCGCGCTATAGAAGAACCATTCATCAAAAACCTGCATGTCTTCTCCAACCTGAAACTGCGTGCCTCCTATGGTAAAGTAGGCAGCCAGGCGATTGCGCCCTATGGCTCCCTTCCCACCCTCAGCGGCTCCCGGTACATACTCGGCAACAATATCAATACCCTCGGCTATGTACAGGGCAACTACGGCAACGCCGATCTCCGCTGGGAAACGACCGGTCAGTACGATCTCGGCATTGAAGCCGGTTTCTTCAACAACCGCCTCACCATCGAAGCCGACTTCTATACCAAACGTACCAACGACCTGCTGAATAACAAACAGCTGCCCGAACAAACCGGCTACTCCAGCATCCGCACCAATATCGGCGCTATCCGCAACAGCGGCGTGGAACTGATGGTCAACACCGTTAACATCGACCGGAAAAATTTTAAATGGAATACTTCTTTTAACATCGCCCACAACAAAAACAAAGTGGTAGACCTGGGCGGCGTGGATTATATTCTCACACAGAACGTTTCTTATGCCGGCAACGTAAGCCGCCTTACCCTCAACGATCCTGTGGGCACCTTCTGGGGAGCGGACTATTACGGCACCCGTAAAACGCTGGATAAAATACCCGGCGCCGTTTCTCCCAATGCCACCCCGAGGCTGGGAGAAGCGCTGTACGCAGACCGCAACGGCGATGGTAAACTGAGTGTTGACGACTATCATGTGATCGGCGACGCCAATCCCCGCTTCTTTGGCGGTATGGCCAACAACCTTACCTATAAACGGTTTACACTCAATTTCTACATCTCCTATTCAGAAGGCAACCAGATCATGAACATCGCCGACGCATTTTATAACTCCGGCGATCTGCTGTCCAACCAGTACAAAACGCTGGTCAACCGCTGGTCCCCGCAGAACCCGACGTCAGATATACCGGCCTTTTCAAGAGATTATATTCCCAATACCCGCTGGGTATATGACGGCTCTTTCCTCCGTCTGAAATCGCTCACGCTGGGATATAACATTCCTGCCAAAGCGCTGCATGCCAGCTGGTTCCAGAACATCAACGTATACCTTTCCGGTTCCAACCTGTTCCTGATCACTTCCTATCCGTACTTCGACCCGGAAACCAATGCTTATGGCAGAAGTTCCACCGTACGCGGGTTTGACGCGACCAACTACCCACAGAGCAGGACCTATGTGGCAGGCATCAAAATAGATCTTTAATCTCTCCGAAATCAGCACAAAAACATGAAAAAGATATATATCCTCTTTAGCGCCTGTGTATTGCTGGCTTCTTCCTGTGGGAAGCAGCTGATAGAAAATCCGAAGAGCGCGATTGGTACCAACACCTTTTATTCCAACGATGCAGAAGCCGTGCTCGGCGTCAATGGCGTTTATTCCTGGCTGGGCACTTCCGGTGGCTTCAAGAGCAGCTTATGGCGCGCGCTGGATGAAGGTACCGACGTTATCCGGGGCCGTATCTGGGCCAACGACCCTGTGCCTACCTACCAGCTGACATCTTTTAATCCCGGGTATACTTCCGCCATCTGGACCACTATGTACCGCGGCATCAGCAATGCCAACCTGGTGATCGACAAAGTGAGCAAGTCCGCCGGTGTCAGCAAAAACATCAAAGACCGGGTGATCGGAGAAACCAAATTCCTGCGTTCCCTGTATTACTATTATCTCACCGGTCTCTTTGGCGATGTAGTGTATTATGACGAAACCAATTACACCATCGAATACACGCAAAGCCTGCCGCGTGTATCCGCTGCCGATATCCGGGAGAAGCTGGTAGACGCGCTGACAGACGCCGAGAGTAAACTGCCCGCCAAATATTCCGGCGCCGATGCAGGCCGCGCCACCAAAGGCGCCGCACAGACGCTGCTCACCAAAATTTATCTCTGGCAGCAGAAATGGGACCTCGCACAGAAAAAAGCGCAGGCCATCGTGGACAGCAAGACTTATGTGCTGCAGGCCAGCTACGCCGATATCTTTCTCGAGACCAGCGAGTTTGGCCCCGAAATTATTTTTGAGGTAGACTTTGAGCCGGTGCTGAACGGTCATGACCACTCCGCCTGGTACCAGCCGCAGAAACAGGTAGGCGTAAGCCCTTTTGCCAGCCGCTCCTGGTATGGCACCTATATTCCGTACACCACTTTTGTGAACACCATTGAGGAAGACGACAAACGCCGCGCCTCCATCATCGCGACCAGTTACAACAACCAGCCTTTCCAGGTAGATCCCGTGGAGCAGATCAAGGTATGGAGCGGTCCTAAATTCTGGCGGCTCAACACCCAGCAGGACAACGACGGCGGCCTGGACATGTACGTGTTCCGCTATGCTGACGTGCTGTTGATGCTGGCCGAAGCCGCCAATGAAAACGGCGATGCAGACAAAGCGCTGTGGGCTGTGAATGAAGTACGCAAGCGGGCATTCGGCGCCGCCGGCGTATTTACCGCTCCCCTGGGACAGCAGGCCATGCGGGATTACCTGTTCAGGGAACGTGCGGTAGAACTGTATGGAGAAGGACAACGCCGGCTGGACCTGATCCGCTGGGGTAAACTGGTAGCAGCCGTGAAAACAGCTGCCGCCACAGAAGACGCCTATATCGCCAACAACATCCAGGATTTCCACATACGGTACCCGATACCCGCCATTGAAATACAGAAAAACCCGAACCTCGCTCCCAACAACGAGGGATATTAGCAACAGCGGCGCCTTCAAACGGCGCCGCTGCTGTTTTAGTCCTGCCCTTTTTCCTTCGTTCTGCCCAAAAAAACCGGGTCTGTTAACTAAAATCCCTATTTTGGCTTTGTGAAATGGAGTTCCAGATGCCAAAATCAAATCGTGATTTCCCGGATGACTATGGGAAAGAGTTATGGGAAGAGATGCGGGCCGGAGGCGATCAGTCTGTCTTTGCAAATTTCTATCATCACTATGCCAGCCGGCTTTTTCACTTCGCCTGCACCTTGCTGGGCGCAAGGGAACCGGCGGAAGAAGTGGTAAACGATGTGATGCTCTGGACCTGGAAAAACAGGCACACCTTGCCGGCAGTGGAAAAAGTAAGCGTATATCTCTATACCGCTACCCGGAATGCCGCCTATAACTATCTGAAAAAAAATGCACGCAACGCCACCGATCCGCTGGACGATATTCAGCCGGAGCTGTTGCAGTTTTCCCCCTCCCCGGAGCAGTTGCACCTTTCTTCTGAAGCCATCAGGAAGATAGAACAGGCCGTGAGCGCCCTTCCCGGCCGTTGCCGTCTCGTGTTCAAGCTTATCCGGGAAGATGGCCTGAAATACAGGGAGGTGGCGGACGTACTGGATATTTCCGTAAAAACGGTGGAGGCCCAGATGGCCATCGCCATCAAAAAACTGCATGAGCAACTGCAGGATAAGAACAACTGAAAAAATTTTTTTGTCCCCTTTAGGGGTTTTTGAATAAACAGGTTGCCTTATAAACAGAGGCATCTTTTGACAGAGCTATCAGAACCAAGGATATGTTGCCTGAGAATATTTGGGAAATAGTAGCCCGGAAACTGTCCGGAGAAGCCTCCGAAGCGGAAGAACAGGAGTTGCAGGACCTTATGGACCAGCACCCCGCGCTGCGGGAAACCATACTGGCTGCCGAAGCGCTGCAGCTCACCCCACAGGTGGAACATGCAGCAGCAGCCATGGGTTTGGATGGCTGGCAACAGCTGCAACAGGAGATCGGCGAAGCGCCCGCCCCTGCCCGCTCCAACATCCGTCGTTTGTTAATCCGTACCGGATGGGCTGCCGCCATCCTGGTGATGGGAATATTATCCTATAACTGGTGGCTGGGCCATACCTGGCAAACGCTGGCCACCACCGGCAGCAAAGACAGCCTGCTACTGCCGGATGGCTCGCGGGTATTCCTGAATGCCAATACCACGCTGCGTTATGCCCGCAACTATGGAAACGGCAGCCGGGAACTGATACTGGACAGCGGCGAAGCCTATTTTGAGGTAGCCCCGCAACAGAACAGTCCTTTTACCGTACATGCCGCCGCCGTAGATATTAAAGTGCTGGGAACCGCCTTTAACGTGCATCGCTCTGCTAACGGCCAGGTAGATATTTTCGTGACCAGCGGCAGCGTTAAAGCGGAGAACAAAAGCGGTAAAAGCATGGTGCTGATCGCCGGCGCACAGGTCACCTCGTCGGATAAAACACCGGACATCAGACCGGTATCCACTTCCACCGAAAACGTACTGGCCTGGAAAACAAACCGCCTCGTGTTCAACCGCATGCCGCTCAGCGAGGTCGCCGTAGTACTGGCCAATTATTATCAGCTCGATGTGGTGGTGACAGACAGCGTAGTGTCACACAAAGTATTACAAGCTACTTTTAACAATAAACCACTCGACGAAGTATTGGATGTCATCGGGAAAGCATTAAATGTCAATATTACCAAAAAGCAAAAAACACTTGAATTCCATCAGTAACATTCAACCAAAAGTAACCGCCGAAGCAACGAACAGTGAACTAACACCCTGCTATCCGGCATCAATGTAAACAACCATTTCAATCGTAATTCCAGGCCATCCGTGATGCATTGCCATGCATCCGACGGGACCTCATTCACCTAAAAAAACCAGCTCTAATGAAAAGAGTGCTATTAAGCATGCCACCGCGCCGCCGCGGAGGCAGGAAACTCCTTTGCCTGTTACTGACAGGCTCCCTGTTGACCTGGCATAACCTGGTGTATGCCGGCGCCAACAGCCAGCAACAGGACCCCGAAAATCCAAGGGTATCCCTGCATATGACCAGAGCCAGCATGGCGGAAGTGATCTCACAGATCGAAAAACAGACCCGCCTGTCCTTTGCCTACGATGTCAGCATGCTCCCGCCGCGGGAAATCAACCTGAACATCGATGCACAACCCCTGAAAGAGGTACTGACCAAACTTTTCCCTGCCGACAAGTTTGACTATACCATCAAAGGCGACCAGGTGATCATCTCGGTGCGTCCTCCCAAAACCAATGCAGGCACAGGAAACGGCAATGGCAGCAGCAGCACCGCACAGGAAAAATTCATCGTCACCGGTAATGTCACCGACGGCGCCAACGGCCTCCCCGGCGTGACCATACTGGAAAAAGGCACCCACAACGGTACCAGCACCGATGAAAACGGCCGTTTCCGCCTCGCCGTGAGCGATAAAAACGCCGTGCTGCTCATCAGCTTCATCGGCTATGAGCCCCGGGAAGTGGGCATCAAAGGCAGCGCCACCATTCACGTGCAGCTGCAGACAGACCAGAAAAAACTGGATGAAGTGGTGGTGACCGCCCTTGGTATCAAAAAGGAGAAAAAAGCCCTTGGTTATGCTGTACAGGAAGTAAAAGGCGAAACGGCGGTGAAAGCCCGTGAACCCAATGCGGTCAACTCCCTCGCCGGTAAAGTGTCCGGCCTGGTGATCACCACGCCCACCCGTTTATTCCAAAACCCCGGCATCTACCTGAGAGGCGTAAAGCCGCTGATCGTAGTAGACGGTGTGCCCATCAACTCCGATTCCTGGAATCTCAGCGCCGACGATATCGAATCCTACAGCGTGCTTAAAGGCCCTAACGCCGCGGCCCTCTACGGCTCACAGGGACAAAACGGCGCCATCCTCATCTCTACCAAAAAAGGCACTACCGATAAAAGAGGCATCTCTGTGGAACTGAACTCCAGCACCCAGTTCCAGATGGGCTTCCTCGCCATCCCCGCCAAACAGGAAGAATACGGCCCCGGCTCCAACTTCCAGTACGAATATGTAGACGGTATGGGCGGTGGTACCAACGACGCCGACTACGACATCTGGGGACCTAAATTCGAAGGACAGCTCATCCCGCAGTATAACAGCCCGGTAGACCCGCAGACAGGTAAACTGATACCTATTCCCTGGGAGCGCCGCGGTCACGACAACCTACGTAACTTCCTGCGTAAAGGCCTGCTGTCTTCCAACAACATCGCTATCTCTGCCAACAACGACAAAGGCAATATGCGCATGTCGGTAACACAGCTGTACCAGAAAGGCGTAGTGCCCAACACCAAACTGGGCGGCACCAACGTCAATTTTTCCGGTACGCTGAACGTCAGCAAAAAAATGACACTGTCTACTGCCATCAACTACGACAAACAGTATACGCCTAATTATCCCGATGCCACCTATCAGCCCTCCAGCCCTATTTATACCCTGATGCTCTGGAGCGGCGCCGACTACGATATCCGCGATCTCAAAAACTACTGGATACCCGGCAAAGAAGGGATACAGCAACGCAACTTTGAATCCTACCAATATACCAACCCGTACCTCACCGCTTATGAGGCGCTGCACGGCTACTACAAAAATGACCTGTACGGGCACATCAAACTGAACTATACTTTCAACGACCACTGGAGCGCCTATTTCCGCACCAACGTCAGTACCTACGATCTCTCTGAAAGCAAACGCTATCCTATCTCCGGCTCTTACCGTTCCGGCGATGGCGGTTACTTCATCAAAGGTGGTTATAATGAATCCGGTGAAAACTACTGGGACAACAACACCGATGTGTTGCTGAGCTACAACAATAAAATCGGTAAGTCCTTCGACGTAAAAGCATCTGCCGGTGGTAACCTCCGTACGGTGAAATACAACAGGCTGTATGCGCACACCAACAACGGCCTGCTGCTGCCGCAGCTGTGGACCGTAGACAACAGCGTAGACCCGCCGGGCGCCACTTCCGTGAAAAACAAACGCCAGGTGAAAAGCGCCTATGCATCCGTTGACTTTTCCTTCCGCGATTATCTCTTCCTGGGAATGACCGGTCGTATGGACCAGTCCAGCACCCTGCCGGCCAATAAGAACGCCTACTTCTACCCGTCCGTTTCACTGAGTGCAGTGATGTCAGACATCATCCGTTTGCCCAAAGCAATTTCCTTCTGGAAAGTGCGCGCTTCCTATGCCAATGTAGGCGGCGACATGGTGAACGACGACGGCACCGCCAAATACAACCTGTACCCCAGCTACACCGTAGGCAGCCGCTGGGATGGCAATCCTGCTGAAGTGTTTGGCGATATTCTCTACAATCCGAACATTAAGCCAGCCTTCAGTAAGTCGTATGAAGTGGGCACCGATATCCGCCTGCTTGATAACCGCCTCGGTCTCGACGTATCTGTTTATAAGACGCTGGACGGCCCCCAGATATTCTACCCGGCCATCTCCGAAGGCTCCGGCTTCAAAACCCGCCAGATGAACGGCCTCGTGACCATGCGTAAAGGCATCGAAATATCGCTGAACGCATCGCCTGTTCGTTCTGCCGGTGGCTTTAACTGGGATGTGCTGGTGAACTGGTCTACCTTCCAGAAATATCTCAACAAAGTATACGACACGCTCAACGTGTACAACCGCGTGAAAATCGGCGAACGTATGGACCAGATCTTCATGACCGACTTCCAGCGTACGCCCGACGGAAAGCTGGTACTGGGCTCCAACGGCCAGCCACGCTCCAACTCCTACGTTTCCATGGTAGGACATGCCAACGATAAATGGGTAGCCAGTGTGATCAACACCTTCTCCTACAAAAACGTCTCCCTGAGAATACAGGTCGATGGTCGTTACGGTGGTAAGATCATCAACTACCTCGATCAGAAAATGTGGCAGGGCGGCAACCATCCGCTTTCCGCCAGCCAGTACCGTCAGGCCGACTGGGAAAACCGCAACACTGCCGGCTACAAAGGCACCTACGTACCGGAAGGCATGCAGGTGACCGGCGGCTCCCTGCAGGTAGACGGCGACGGCAACGTGATCTCCGACACCCGAAAGTTCGCTCCCAACACAACCCCGGTGCTGTGGCAGACATGGTCTAAAAACTATTACGGCAACGCCATCACCAACCTGTACGATCGTTCTTATCTGAAAATACGCGAAGTGGTGCTGACCTACAACCTGCCCTCTTCCCTGCTGAAACAAGCGAAAGTCATTAACAGGGCCAGCATTTCCGTGGTAGGCCGTAACCTGTACTATCTGGCGCATAAAGGCGTAAGAAATATCGACGTAGACCAATGGATAGACCAGAACGCCGGACTGGAGATGCCTTCCACCCGCAGCGTAGGTTTTAACCTTAACCTTGTTTTCTAAAAAATCAGACATGAACCGTACAACCAGAAATATACTAGCCGCCTGCCTGCTGCCATTGGCGATGACAGGCTGTAAAAACTTTGACGACCTGCGGGTAAACCCCAACGTGTCTGTGGTAGGCACGCCAAAACTACTGCTGACAGGGCTGGAGATGGATATGATCGGCGGACAGGGCTCTGCGCGAAGTGGTTTCTCTTCCGGCAGTGACCTCAGCGGCGACATGAGCAACAGCCCCTGGAGCTATACCCATATGAGCAACCAGTTCCTCGTGCTCGGCCACGATTATTACGGTAGCCAGGACTATGCGTGGGATAACGGCTCCAGCTACTATGGCAGTCTCCGTAACTCCGCACAGCTCGACCTCGAAGCGGCCAAGCAGGGTGCGGAACTGGCGGCTCCTTATTACGCTGTCAACAAGTTTATCCGCACGTTCTATTATCTGTCGATGACGTCACAGATGGGCGACATTCCTATGTCTGAAGCCATCAAGGGCGCTACAGACGGCATCTACGCCCCCCGCTACGATGCACAGAAAGACGTGTTCCTGCAGTGCTTTAAATGGCTGGAAGAAGCCAACGACTCCCTCGCGGCCATCAGTCAGCGTAACGCCAAAGCCACCGTAGACGGCGACATCTTCTATGCCGGCAACCTGCTCAAATGGAGAAAGGCCATCAATACCTGCTACCTCCGTGAGCTGATGAACCTGAGCATTAAAGTCAACGATGCTTCCCTCGACCTGAAAGGACGGTTTAACCGCATCATCAGCAATCCGGCGAAATACCCGCTGATACTCGATAATACGGACAACCTGCAAATGAACTACAACGCCAGCCAGAAGAGCAACAACTATCCGTTGTACCCGATGGAAGTAGGTATCCTGTCAGCCAAAAGAAATGCACTGGGCGCCACTTACATCAACATCCTGGATTCCCTGCGCGATCCCCGTGTGTTTATCGTGGCGGCTCCTGCCGATTCGTTGCCTGATGTTCCCGGCAATCCTTTTGCCCGCTACAAAGGCGCCAATACCGGCGACCGCCAGGACCAGATCTATATCGATATCAACAAAGGCCAATACAGTACTTTTAATATCAACTACTGGTTGAGCAGTCCCGCCGGTGTGCCCAATATCCAGCTGGGCGCTTCGGAGACGCACTTCCTGATCGCAGAAGCGATCAACCGTGGCTGGACCGGCGGCGACGCTGCGCAGCATTACCAAGACGGTATCACCGCCTCCATGAAGTTCTATGGTGTCAGCGATGCAGACATCGCCACCTTCCTCGCACAGCCGGCGATGCAATATGCCGGCAATAACGACACAGGGCTGAAGCAGGTGCTCACGCAGAAATATGTGGCCTTCTTCAACAATGCGGGATGGCAGGCATATTACAATTATCGTCGTACAGGCGTACCCGTATTCTCCATCGGTCCTTCTAACCAGAACGGTGGAAAAATACCTGCGCGGTTCATCTATCCGCAGTCGGAATACCAGAACAACAAAGCGAATCTGCAGGAAGCGCTGAAGCGGCAGTTTGGCGGGTCTGATACCCGAAATGATGTGATGTGGATGCTGAAGCCTTAAAATAAAAAAGCTGGTCTGTTGGTACAGACCAGCTTTTTTATCAGTTAAAAAATATTTAAAACGGCACTACTGAAATAGCCTTGTACAGCTTCGCAGGGTCATAGATCACACCGTTTTTAATCACCATTTTCGTTTTCCGGACATTGCTGATATTTTCTACCGGGTCGCCTGCCACCATCACCATATCTGCTGTTTTCCCAACTTTGATACTGCCCAGCTCCTTGCTTTTGCCGGTATATTCTGCCGTACCAAACGTAGCCAGCTGCAACACTTTCTCTGCCGGAATACCTGCCTTAACATACAGCTCCAGCTCCCGTTGATAGTCAAACCCCGCTGTACCATCGGTACCGGCAACGATGCGGATGCCATTGTCGTATAACAGTTTGGTCAGTTTTAAAAAGGCGGCGAACGACTGTATATAGGTGGAGTCCATTCCCGGCGGTACAGGTATGCCCCTGCCGCCGGCGCGCATGCTGCGTTGTATCTGTAACGGGAAATGGGTGATGATGTCTTTGTTTTTTTCTTCTATGACGCCATCGCGGCCGGTCAGCATCGGTTCAAACGCTACCAGCGTAGGGTCGGATGCGATATTCCGGGATTTCATCAGCGCGATAAACTGTTTCACCGGTTCGCTGTTAAGGTCCAGCGAAGCGGCCCGCTGTGCCGGGATCGCAAAACGCTGGGGCGTACGGGTATCGATGGTATCACCGAAGAAGTTCAGCAGCAGCATGTTCATATGCGTCACTTCGTTGTACCCGGCTTCTATGGCCTGCGCGGCGGTCATAAAAGCGGGAATATGGCCGCATACGCGCATATGGTATTTCTTCGCTTCCGCGATCAGCGGCTTCACCCACTCCGGTTTGATGGAGCTGTATAGTTTGATCTGATCATATCCTTTGTCAGCAAACATGCGGACAAACTTCTTACCTTCTTCTTCGTTGTGGATCAATATGCCGGTGGGCGCCGCCATGGGGCCGGCCCCGTCAATCAGTCCGCTGATGACTTCCAGATGCGGGCCTATCAGTTCACCGTTATCGATTTCTTTCCGGATAGTAAGCAGGGTGGTATCGTTTCCCATGTCCCGCGCATGCGTGACGCCGGCGGCGATGTGCATGATACCTTCCGGACCGTCGCCCATGTGCACATGCATATCCCAGAAACCGGGCAACAGTGTTTGTCCGCGGCCGTCCACGGTCTTCGCAGCCTTCTCTGTCAGCGGTTTTCCGACAGATACCGCTTTGATCTTTCCGGCGCCGATCAGCACGTCGGTATGCGGCTGTAAGGTAGCTTTCTCTGCATCGAAAAGGGTCACATCGCGGATCAGAATGTCTCCGTTTACCTTTTCAGGTATGTCTTTGGCCAGCTGGCTGTCATGCTGCCGCTCTATCTTTTTCTGTACCGCCAGCAGCTCTTTTACATAGGGTTCATAACCCTTACGGATCATCGAAAACCAGTCGCCGAGATATCCAAAGGTCACATTCTTTTCATCTGCCCAGATATACTCCGGTGTATAGTACATCCCGGAAATACGGCACAGCTGGAGCGATTGGCCGCCGGCTTTGTGTTGCAGCACCACTTCCAGCGTGGCTTCTCCGAATGGTAGCAGCTTTATTTTATTCCGGCCGGCTTTCAGCGCTTTGATGATGTTTCCGCTCTCTCCGTTCAGGCAGGTATAAAAAGCCTTTTCTGAAACAGGCCTGGATTCATTTTCAGCGGTATTCTTCCAGGTGGCCACACCATCTGTCAGGGAGAAATCTTCCGATATTGGTTTTTTGAAATAGTCTTTCCCTATGGCGTGGACATAAGTAGGATACCCGTCGCTGTCCTGGCGGTAGATGGTATGCAGGCTGTCGCCCCTGCCACGGTCGTTATACTGGTACCAGGATTCGAAGGTGCCGGGAGATGTTTCTATCACCTTCTTTTCGCCTTTGATATTTCCTGTTAAAATAAGTGAGTACCTGATCGTATCGTGCTGTTGGGCAAAAGTACAAACAGGTGTACTGAAACCAACCAGCAGTAACATCCTGAAGATGGCATTAGCGGGTAACATAAGCGGTTATCATTTTGGTTGAAAAGGATAAAGTAAATATAATGATTATTTCTTCTTCAATGGGTAAGACATCCGGTGACCGCCGTTCTCCTTTTCATCCAGATAGGGACAGTACAGGATATATTTTCCTTCTTCTTTTTCGATCCGGCCGAACCGCTTTTCGCTTTTCACCAGTACATCCCCTCCCTCCAGTACTTTTTTGAACGTAAAAAACAGCTGGCCGTCCATCTCAGTGGCAGCCAACAGGTACTTGTTATTCACCTGAAAGCCGGATTCGGTGAAGGTTACAGTGTTCCCTTCCACCTTCAGCGCCACTTCGATATGGGCCCCGGCATCGTCACCGGATGCATGGAGAACCGTAACATACGTTCCTTTCCAGGAAGCATTGACAGGAGCCGCCTGCAGCGTGTCTTTTTCTGAGGTAACCGTCATCCGCAGGTAATCTGAGGTGGCGGCATCATCGCCTTCTTTCTGCCAGGTTTTGATATATATCGTATGATTGTCTTTCCAGTACAGCTCCCTGGCCATCCAGCGGGAAGGCTGGAGGAAGATCCTTTTAATAACAGGATTATCTACCGTATAAATGCTGATATCCTCAGTGGGAGGCGGAATATGTTCGTACTCTTCATAAGGATTGTACCGTTTGCTCACGATCAGTCTTCCGTCCGGCGACAGGACCGGGAAGTTGCTGACCGTATCTTTTTTGCCGGTGACTTTATCAATCAACAGGACGTAATCCTGTTCATACCTATTTACTTCCACCAGGTATTTGTGCAGGGGTTTTAAATAACCCAGGTAGTGGTAAGACAACCTGTCTTCATCGTGGGGGACGCCGGCATTGTTCTTCAGCACTACCGCTCCCGCCTGGTCGGTAGGGAGGGCCAACTCACCACTGGCAACCCGGAACCTGGCGGTATCATATTCAACCTGGTTAAGGGCGGGCGGTTGGTGACGGCCGAATTCCGCTTCCGTAATGCCGGTCAGCTCAACGGATAATTGCCCTCGCGCCGGTGCAGTCGTTGCAACGGTGTCGCTCCTGCTGGCCGCTATGGTGCTGTCGGCGGTCGTTTTGCCGGGTATGCCCTGGTTACAGGCGTAGAGAAAGAAGGTAAACAGCAGGCTCGTGCGGGCTGTCCGGGTTATCTGATATAAACAATGACCGGTTGATGTATTCATGGATGGGAAACTTTCGGCGGGATATACCGCCCCGTTTTTTTAAAATAAAAATAGCCAAAATAGTTATATTGTGTTGTGTAGCTACTATTTACCTTACCCCGGTAAAACAGATCTATCTCAACCGCCAAACTTTTTTTAAATTCTGTTTTTACTGCTGACATAAGGTTGTCATGCTGAGGTTGGAATTTTGTTTTAATAAATACAAAATCCCATGAAACAGCTTGTTCTTTTATTTTCTGTCACTGTTATAGCGATTACCGCACTTTCACAACCTACAAAACAAGACCGTATGTTTACCGTAAAACCGTTTAAAATCGAAGTACAACAGTCTGTACTGGACGATCTTAACAACCGCCTCCGCCAGACCCGCTGGCCCGATGCCCCCGACAATGCCGGCTGGAACTATGGCACCGACCCTGTATTTCTCCGGGACCTTGTCGCCTACTGGCAAAGCAGCTATGACTGGCGCAAGCAGGAAGCTGCGCTCAACAAGTTTCCGCAGTTCACCGTGGAAATAGATGGCACCACCATCCATTTCCTGCACATCAAAAGCCCGAAAGCCAATGCCAAACCTTTGCTGCTGGTACACGGCTGGCCTGACTGTTTCTATCGTTTTCATAAAGTCATTCCCCTGCTGACCAACGACTACGACCTGGTAATCCCTTCCATTCCCGGCTTCGGTTTCTCCGGTCATGTAGCCATGACCGATGATGGCTCCGCTAAAGTCTTTGCGACGCTGATGAAGGATGTGCTTGGTTACCAGTCCTACTACGCGGCTGGTGGCGACGTAGGCAGCGGCATCGTCAAATCACTCGCTAACCTGTACCCCGAAAATGTAGCTGCCATCCACTTAACAGATGTAGGTTACCCGAACGGTTCAGAAGACTGGAGCACCATGACTCCCGCCGAACAGGCCTTTGGGCAGTTTATCCAGCAATGGTGGTTCCGGGAAGGCGCCTACGCCATGCTGCATGCCACCAAACCACAAACACAGGCTTATGGCCTGAACGACTCTCCTACCGGCCTCGCCTCCTGGATCGTGGAAAAATTCAACGCGTGGCGTACTCCCGGTGGCACACTGGAAGAACATTTCACCAAAGATGAGCTGCTGACCAACATCATGATCTACTGGGTAAGCCAGACGATCAACTCCTCCATGCGTACCTACGCCGTAGGCGCCTTTCAGCAGCTGGCCTCCGGGCAGAAAGTGAATACACCTACCGGCGTGGCTGTATTTGCCGGCGATGCGCCTACGCCGAAGGAATGGGCGGAAAGAAAAGCAAATGTGAAACGGTTTACCGTGATGGAAAAAGGCGGACATTTTGCCGCGCTGGAAGCACCGGAATTGTGGGTAGGAGAAGTGGATGCGTTTTTTAAGAGCGTAAAATAAAGACCGTATAAAAAGACAGCCCGCACGGGCTGTCTTTTTATCATTGCCAAATTCAGTACCTTTGAATTATATAAGGTTCAAAGCAATGACAGATAACTTCATTCCCACCGAATCACTGGCGCAGTTTTACAAGCGTACCGGCCAGGACATTCCATTGGGACTTGAATCCGGGAAAGCGCATTTTAATGTCCGGGAAACGCTCACCACCACCCGCAAGACACCTTTTAACCGGCGCGATTACTTCAAAATATGCCTGAGCCAAACGCCGGCAAAAGGCAGTGGCATACTACAGTACAATGACCAGGAAATACCGATCAATCAATGCTGCATTATTTTTAACAATCCGGCGGTGCCCACTTCCATAGAAGTAAATATCCCGTTCAACCGCTTCTATTGTTTATTCAATACTCCCTTTATAGAGGGTTCCATTCCTGCTGATATACAATACGCCTGCCCGTTGTTCAACCCGTCTCTCATGCCGGTCATACCCATTACCAAAGAAGACAGGCAACGGTTGAGCACCTACTTCACGCAAATGCAAACGCTGCAGGACAGCGACTATCCCTTTAAATGGGACATGATACGCCACCTGCTACAGCTGGTCATCCACGAAGGCATCCGTCTTCAGAAAAACCAGGAGATACCGGCCACTGTCGTCCGCGACCGGCTGGTAAACGATTTCCTCGCTTTATTGAACCAGCAGTTCCCGGTAGACTCGCCTGAATCTCCTTTGAAGTTATTAACACCAGCCCATTTCGCCAGCCAGCTGCATGTGCATGTCAACCATCTGAACAGCGTCGTAAAAAAGCATACGCATAAAACCACCCGCGACATCATCCATGAACGGGTGATCATCGAAGCGAAAACACTGCTGCGCAATACCAACTGGAATATCTCGGAGATCGCCTATGCGCTGGGGTTCGAGTACCCTTCCCACTTCAATAAATACTTCAAGCAGTTTACCTCCCGTACGCCCCTGGAGTTTCGCATGGGAAGGAAAACAACGGCTTAGAATCACCTTTGATTTGTATAACCATCCCTTTGAAACGTGTAATTACCACAGCTACCTGCCTTCCTACCTTTATGTCGCTAAATTAAAGCAACAAGTATGAGAAGAATCCAGGAATCAAAAATAGGATGGAACACGGTCATGTCGTTGTGCCTGATACCATTATCGGGCTTTGCCATGGATATATTCATCCCCTCCTTACCCGACATGGCGGTGCAGCTGCACGCCTCTCCGGCCGCTATCCAACTTACACTTTCGCTCTTTATTATCAGTTATGGTATTTCGCAACTGATCGTAGGCGGACTGATCGACACTTACGGCCGCTACCTGCCCAATATGATCGCCATTCTGGCCTTCAGCGCCAGCAGCTTTGTCATCGCCTGTTCCACTAATCTGCAGGTGATCTATGCCTTGCGCATACTACAGGGGTTTACCGTAGCGGTAATCGCCATCAGCAAGCGCGCCTTTTTTATAGACCTCTATAAAGGAGAAGCATTAAAGAAGTACACGAGCATGTTCTCGGTGATATGGGCCATTGCGCCGATCGTAGCGCCTTTCCTCGGCGGCTTTTTCCAGACCACCTGGGGCTGGTCCTCCAACTTCATGTTCCTCGGTTACTTCGGCCTGGCGTTTTTTGTTGTTGAACTGCTCATCGGCGGCGAATCCATGAAAGCAGCGCAGCCGTTCAGCGTTTCTTCTATGGTGCAGACATATGGCAGGATGCTCAGAACACCAGACTTCACTTCCGGCCTGGTCATACTCGGATTAGCCTACGGCATGATACTACTGTATGGCATGTGCAGCCCGTTCCTTATCGAGCGCCAGTTGCAGTTCTCAGCGGCTACAACAGGTTACTGCGCCTTATTCTCCGGCGTATCGGTCATGATCGGCGGATCGGTATCAAGGATGCTCGTAACCAAACCATTACGCCAAAAGCTGGTCCTGTCCAGCGTAATACAATTGATCGCAGTCGCCATCATGATACCGCTGACGCGCTACTACCACAATTTAGCGACGCTGTTATTGTATGTATTCCTGCTGCATAGCACCGCCGGCTTTATCTTCAACAACCTGATGTCGTATTGCCTGATCCGCTTTCCGCAATATGCCGGCAAAGCCAGCGGGCTAACGGGCGGCGGGTTTGCCGTAGTCACGTCTCTTCTCAGCTCATTGATGGTGAACACGATTGCTATTACCAACCAGGTTACGCTGGGTGCGGCGTATGGGATGATAGCGGTGGTTACCTTTCTATTTTTGCTGAAAACGAAGTGGAAAGAGGGGGAGGAAAGGAAGGTGGAGGTATCCGGACAACGGCTTTCAATGCAAACGATATCGGCAGAGGCGAATGTGTGAGCGGGTTATAAATTGAGAAACGGATATTCCTGTTCTAACTAATTGTAATTAGAAGATCTAAAGAGGTGGCCATAAAGGCCACCTCTCTCATTTGTTAAGATACTTTTCTACGGCAGCAGAGGAGTTGCCAACTGCTTTTACTGCTGCTCTTAACCGAGCTTCAGTGCAACCAAATTTCCTACACCAGTAATCAATTTCCCATTGCTCGCTAAGATTGATCTTACTGGCGTCCTGCGGCCTTCTTTTACTTAAATCATCAGACATAAACATTAAATTTAAATGAATATAGCTCCTGTGAAAGCTTCCCATTAAAACGTAACGGTTAAAAATATCGAATAATCGTTAAATTTAATGGGTATGAAAAAATCAAAATTTACAGAAAGCCAGATTATTGGGATTCTAAATGGCCAGGAATCAGGCAAATCGGTAGCCGACATCTGTCGTGATCATGGAATAAGCCAGGCGACATTTTATCAGTGGAAGTCGAAATACTCCGGGCTTGAAGTCAATCAGTTAAAGAAACTGAAGGATCTGGAGTCGGAACTTGCCCAGTACAAAAAAATAGTAGCGGAACAAGCCTTTCAGATCACCGTAATGAAAGATGTCATAGAAAAAAAGCTCTAACGCCTGCAGATAAGCGTGAGTTGGTGGATTATGCCCGTGATAGCCATAAAATGAGTATCCGGCAGGCGTTAAGATTGTTTCAAATCCATCCTTCTGTTTACTATTATAAACCATTGCCAGACGGTGACGAAGATATTCGGGAGAAATTATCTGAATTGTCGCAATTGCATAATCGCTGGGGATTCTGGATGATGCACCATTATCTGCGTAATCTGAACCACAAATGGAATCACAAGCGGGTATACAGGGTCTATACAGAGATGGGACTCAATATGAGGCGTAAGCATAAAAAACGCCTACCAGCAAGAATAATGGAGCCATTGCTACAGCCTCTCAGACCTAATATAACCTGGTCCATGGATTTTATGCATGACACACTAAGCAATGGTGTTACTTTCAGATCATTTAATATCATCGATGACTATAACAGAGAGGCTCTAAACATCACTATTGATACCAGCTTAACCAGCAAGCGTATTATCAGGCAGCTGGACCAATTGATTGCCTGGCGTGGACAACCGTTAAAGATCAGAGTCGATAATGGGCCGGAGTTTGTTGCTGAAGCACTCTCTCAATGGGCTGAGATCCGATGTGTCGAACTCAAATTCATCCAGAAGGGTAAACCTTTCCAGAATGGTTATATGGAGCGCTTCAATAGAAGCTACCGCGAGGAAGTATTGGATGCATTTTGTTTTACCCGCCTGGGGGAAGCTCAAATACTTTCAAACGCCTGGATGTGGGTGTACAACAACCAAAGACCACACAAGGCACTGGGTTACAGATCGCCAATAGATTTTCTATGTCGGCATCAAAAAACCAACACATTTCCTACTCTTCAAAAAGATGAAGGATTTGAGTGGGAAACCTTAGTTGAAAACGTTACTGTCTGAGGGAAGCTTTCACCTGGTCTCAGCACAAATGACACTGCCGGACATGGCTTTTAACCAGGTACCTTTCGAAGGTACTGGAAGCGTAAGACATCAAAATACGGGAACCCGTAAAGGTTGTCTGATATACCAGGTAATGAAATACGATCAGGCATAACGAAAACGATAAATATCTCCCAGAGAAAGTGAAATGCAAAGTTGTAGACACGAACCCTACACTACTATCAAAGGCTTCCATCGCCAAGTGCGTAAAAAGTAACCAAAACCAAAGGTACTTTTACCTCTGTATGGCCCTGTTAAAATTAATTTACCTCGCCGCCCGGAACATTCAGAGGAAATAGTCATAGTCCCTCCAAAACTGGAGCCTGACTGTGTCACAGTTGTCAATTATATTTGGCGATCGACTGAAATTACGATTATAAAATACTATTTGATACAGCTTGTTTTACACTCCCCTATTTGCTGAGGAAACAATGTTTAATCTAAAACCCGTTCAAAAATTCCAATAACCTGAAGGCTGGACAATCCATCTCCTTCAAGTACGATATCCTTGTAGGACTTGATGGTGGAAGAAGGTTTAAGTATAATGCGGTTATGCTTCCAGGTCCCATCAGGATAATGTGCTTTCTCACTGAAGTACTTTTTTACCGTATAACCTGAGCCGAAATCAGCATCCTGTATACTGGTGTGAGATACCAATACAACTTCCCCATTTCTGGTACCTCCCGTATATCTGCGAAATAAACATATGGCACCATTGGGAATTAGTCTATTCATGGATCTTCCCACCACTTCGCAAGCAAAATGGTCATCTGAAATTTTCACATCATCTGGTATCGGGTATCTTTCCATCTCATTATCAAATTGCTGCTGTTCACTAAAATCACCCGCTGCAGCTTTCAAATTAATCAGTGGGACGCTGTTCTTAAATGGAACAGGCTCCTTCTCTACTGAATTGCTATTGGCCAGGACCTCCTCGTAAGAAGGAATATAGCGGGTAAAATATTCCCGAAGCGCCTCATCACAGACATAAAGGTAAGTGCCTTTAATACCACGCAGCATTAGCGTTTTGTAGATATTAATAATGAAGCTCTTTAACTGTTCCGGGTCCTTAACTCCATTCTTTCCGTTCCTGTCATGATAGTTATCTTTCCGAATGATTATCTCTCCCCTTTCCTTATCAAAGCCAATCTCATTTCCGAAAATCACACCAGTATAGTTTAAATCGTATCCCTGTACAGTATGAATGCAGCCTACCTCGTTGATCGCATTAGGTGAATTAATCCAGTCTTTTGTGATGCTATTCCATTTCAACTCCAACCTATCAATTTTGATATCAACGGCTTTTTTGTTTTTTTTCGAGGCCCATGGCCAGGCGTATCCTGCCACCACTCTTGCCAATTTCCCTTTATTATCATGTTCTTTGACATGAGTTATCATCTGTTCCAAGTCATGAAAAATCCAGAAATCATATTTTTTAAACCATTTCACCTTTTTACTAACAATAGGCTTTACCGTCAGTAAAGCGTCGATAAACTTTACATACTTTAATCCACCCTTTACGCGAAACTGTGAATTCAGATAGGCAGTTTTTACATTTTCATTATTCTTCAGCATGTCAAACCTTTCCTGGAGTACATCGGAGGGCCGGATTGATTGAAATTCGTCGTAAAAGAATACGCTTCTATTGGATTGTTTTATTACCCAGTCCAACTCATCATTTTTCATTTTATCGAAGCCCAGCTCACTGCAAACTCTGTCAAACCCGCCAAAATAGCTGCCTAAATTCTCTCGTCTCCGTAGCCGATGTGCCTCATCCACTAAAACAATATCATAACGATTTCTTGCGAGATCCGCAGGTCCTACTACCATAGCAGCATTTAGTCCGTCTACATGCCTGAATATCTTCTCAACCGTTGACCTGAAGGAATCCACAGGAATAACCAATGCCATTCGGGGGTTGGGCCATTTCTGTTTTAGAAGTTTTACCAGTTCTGCTATTTTCATATCATCCTCACCAAAAAGACTAAAATTAAATTCTTCTTTCTCGGTATGTAACAGCTTAAACAGAAAAACGGCCAGTATGGTCTTCCCTGAACCCGCACCACCCTCGATTACAATCCTTTCATGCTTGTCTTCCAATAATGACTCCAGAATAGTTATCAGACTTTTCGCTTGCTCAGGATCTAATGTCTTATAAGGCGAGTACTTAAAAAGAGCAGAGTTACTAATTTCACTTAGTTCCTGACTGGCTATGCCTAATGAGCGAAATTTCTGCCATATGGACTCAAAAATTTTGTAGTACAATTCCTCCTTCTGATAATAGTTATGATCAGAAATACCCAGATTGCCATTAAGTAACTTGTACTTTCCATCTCCGGCTAAATACTTAATGCAGTATGCTTCGATATCAAGCGTAGCTGATTTATTAAATTTTTCGCCGGAAATTAAATATGCTTCCTGTAATTTGCTTTTTTCGGGATGGCCTAAGTGAGTGGTTAACCTTGTCACTACATCATACGTTTCGCCAACATAGGCAAGAGCGTTCTTTTTATCTTTTTCTTTCAATAGATAAACAACCGGCCAAAACTCATCGGTAAAGGGATCGTCAGAAAGTTGATTGATTGCGCTCTGGCTAAAGCCAAGCTTCTTAATGGCGTACTCTTGAGGGGTTTTCATAACTCGTTGTATTTCTTAGCACTACCTTTTGCCTTATCCACAGGGTATTTCAAGGCGTTCTTTTCAATTTTATCAGCTACGATCTGACCGACATCAAACCCGTACTTATCTGCTAACTGCAGCGCATAGGTAAAGATGTCTGCCAATTCCTCCTTTACTTTTTCAGCATCCGCTTCTTCAGCTTTTTTCCAGAGAAACAGTTCATTCAGTTCAGCAGCCTCAATACTTATTGCCAGTGCCAGGTCCTTCGCGTTGTGGAACTGGCTCCAGTCACGTTCCTGATTGAACTGCCGGATCTTGTTAATTAGCATTTGTAAATCGCTCATACAGTACAATTGATACCCTAATTTAAGAAACTAACACGATAAAGATTAAACGCTCTTTCTCATGATTAAATCGTGGATATCAAACTGCAATATACTTTGCTCAGATACAAACGCTAAAAGACATAAAAAAGGGGAGCAATCTTCCGACTGCTCCCCTTTGTGGAGATGGCGGGAATCGAACCCGCGTCCAAACATATTCCTCAAAAGCTTTCTACATGCTTATTTACGCATTGGTTTGTCGGGACTTGGCAGGGGCGCAACGAACCAACCTTGTCCTTATCCGTTTAGCTTCAGTGCTCACTCACAGAAACCATGAGCACCTATCCCTATGGGTTTGATGATTCAGCGGCGGGAGTCGCATAAGGCGACAACTCCGGGCGGCTATAATGGGTGTCTAATCGCTGATTAGGCAGCCATGGCGTAGTTAGATTCGCCAATTAAAGTTTGAATATTCAGATTAACGTGCTAATTATCCAACGCACGACATGCTTACACTTTCAAAGACCTATGCTGTCAAAACCAGGCATCCCCGATTTCAGACGACAAATATACGAAAAAAATATGGATTACGGAAATCCCGTAATCCATATCCTTTATAAAAATCAAGTGATTTAGAACCACTTACTGATAATATGCCGCCAGAAATCCAGACCGTTGGCCAGCAGCAGCAGGCCGAACAGGATGATCATACCGGCAATCTGCGCGTATTCCAGGAATTTCTCGCTGGGCTTGCGGCCGGTGATGATCTCGTACAGGAGGAACAGCACATGCCCGCCGTCCAGCGCCGGGATAGGCAGGATGTTCATAAACGCCAGGATGATGGAAAGGAAAGCGGTCATCTCCCAGAAGGTCAGCCAGTCCCATGCTTCGGGGAACAGGTTGCCGATGCTCATAAACCCGCCCAGCGACTCGCTCACCTTCACCTCTTTGGAAACGAAGATCAGCCGCAGCTGCTGTACGTATTTCACCAGCTTGTCCACGCTCATTTTAAAACCGGCGGGGATAGCCTCCAGCAGGGTATATGTTTTGGTTTTAAACGAAAAGAATTTCTCCGGGTCCTGCGGGTAGATGCCCAGCTTAGCCTTGTCATCCAGCTGGATGGGTATCACCACGGAGTCCTGGCCTCTCAGCACACCGATATTCACCTTTTCGTTTTTATGCTTGCGCAGCTCTTTGGCGAAGTCAGAGAAATAAGGCACGGACAGTCCGTTGATAGACAACATCTGGTCTCCGGGCTTAAAGAGGCCGCTTTTTTCAGCGATAGAGCCTTTTTCAAAACGGTCAACGTAATAGGGCACGCGGATGTAGGCGAAAGGTTCTTTCTGCTTCAGCAGCGCACGGATAAATCCATCAGGGATAGCGATGCTCTGCTCCTGGCCGTCACGCACCACTTCAATGCTTTTGGCTTCCTGCAGGATCACCTGGGCGGTGATAGCGTTGAACTGCTCTATTTTCTGATGGTTTACGCCGATGATCTTGTCGCCGTCACGCAGACCGATGCTCTGTCCGAGGGAATCCACGGCGATGCCGTATTTCACGGCGTCGGTAGGCAGGTATTTTTCACCCCAGTGCCACAGGATCATCGCATAGATAAAGAAGGCCAGCAACACGTTCACCGTAACGCCGCCGATCATAATGATCAGCCGCTGCCAGGCCGGTTTGGACCTGAACTCATATGGCTGCGGGGGAAGGGCCATGGCATCTTTGTCCATGCTCTCGTCTATCATCCCGGATATCTTCACATATCCTCCAAGCGGCAACCAGCCGATACCATATTCTGTTTCTCCCTTTTTGATTTTAAAGAGTGAAAACCAGGGGTCGAAGAAAAGGTAGAACTTTTCTACCCTTGTTTTAAACAATTTGGCGGGGATAAAGTGGCCTAACTCGTGCAATACGACCAGTATAGAGAGTGACAGTAACAACTGTCCGGCTTTCACCAATATTACCTCTGTTGTCATTTACTTGTTTCTGCTTTAATCTGCCCAAGATATCGGATTTAACAGATATTCCGGCAAAACTATTTGTTAATTTTCAACGGTTATTTTAAATAACGATAGCATTGATAAGGGTTGCAGCGTGTTCACGTGCAGCCTGGTCGCATTCGTAGTAATCATGCAGCGTCGGCGCTTCGATAAACGGGATTTTGGCGATGGTCTCCTCAATCACCTCGGTCATCTGCAGGAACCCGATCCGGTTGCGCAGGAAGGCATGCACCACTTCCTCGTTGGCGGCGTTCATCACACAGGCGGTGTTTCCACCCTTATGCATGGCGTCGATAGCAATGGCGAGGTTGCGGAAAGTCTTGGTGTCCGGCTGCTCAAATGTGAGCGATGAATAGTTCCGGAAGGAGAACCGCGGAAAATCGTTGGCCAGGCGGTCGGGATAACCCAGGGCATACTGAATGGGCAGTTTCATGTCGGGCAGGCCCATCTGTGCTTTGAGGGAACCGTCTACGAACTGTACCATGGAATGGATGATAGACTGCGGATGAATCACCACTTCGATATTTTCCGGGTGCAGGCCAAACATCCAGCGGGCTTCGATCATTTCCAGCCCTTTGTTCATCAGGGTGGCGCAGTCAATGGTTATTTTTGCGCCCATCCGCCAGTTGGGGTGCTGCAGGGCGTGATCTTTCTTTACATTGATCAGGAAATTGGGCTTTTTGCCGAGGAACGGACCACCGGACGCGGTCAGGATCACCTTTTCCACTTTACTGAAGGGCTCGCCTACCAGGCACTGGAAAATAGCGGAATGCTCCGAATCTACCGGTATCACCGGTACGTTCTTCCTGCGGGCGGTGGCCATCACGATATCACCGGCCACCACAAGGGTTTCCTTGTTGGCCAGTGCTACCGGCGTACCCTGCTCAATGGCGGACAAGGTGGGCGCCAGTCCGGCAAAACCCATGATAGCGGCCAGCACCATGTCTATAGAGCTCCAGGAAGCTACTTCCACCATGGCTTTGGCGCCGGCAAATACCTTAATGCCTTTGTCAAACAATACGTCTTTTACCTGTTTGTATTTTTCCTCGCTGCCGATAACAACCGCGTTGGGCTTGAATTTCAACGCCTGCTCTATCAGGAGGTCGGCATTCTGTTGTGCAGTCAGCACTTCTACACTAAACCGGTCGGGGTGCGCTGCTATCACCTCCAGTGCCTGTATACCAATGGATCCGGTGGACCCGAAGATGGCAATTTTTCGTTTATTCATTACGGTGATTTACTTTGTTAATCTTTCACAGTGATGTGAACGCTGCTACAGTGGTCACACCTTTCAGGATGGCTGCACATATTTTGTCAGCTCATCGGCCAGCTTTCTGTCATTGCTCAGACGGGGCACTTTGTTCTGGCCCCCCAGTTTTCCAATAGCCTTCATGTAATCGATGAAGCCCTGTTTACGTACGGTCCTTATTTTCAGGGGTTGTAAAATATTGCCGGTCAAAAGGTCATTGTAATAAATGTTCTTCTGACGCAGGTTATGGTCTACTTTCATGGCAAAAGCCTGCAGGTCTTTCGGGGCATTTTCAAACTCCACAAACCACTCGTGGTAAGGCAGTTCGCCGTTGGTCTGCACCATCGGGGCCACGGTAAATTCCGTGATCTGCACATTTTCCTCGGCGGCGGCTTTCATCAGGCTGTATTCCACTTCCTCGCCGATCACGTGCTCTCCGAAGGCGGATATAAAATGTTTGATCCTGCCGGTCACCAGCAAACGGTACGGATTGGTGGAAATAAACTTCACGGTGTCACCGAGGTTGTATCCCCATAATCCGGCGTTGTTGTTGATGATCATAGCGTAATTTACACCGGTTTGCACATCTTTGAGCGACAGTCGGGTCGGATTTTCATTAAAAATTTCCTGTGCCGGGATAAACTCGTAGAAAATGCCGGAGTTGGTGTTCAGCAACAGCCCTTCCTGCTCCTGCGAATCCTGGAAGGCAAAAAAGCCTTCAGATGCCGGAAACGTCTCTACCGTATGGATAGGATGACCGATAGAGGCCATCAGTTTGGCGCGGTAAGGCTCAAAATTCACCCCGCCATATACCATCACATCAAAATTTTTAAATATCTCTTTGATCTTTTTACCATCGGTACGTTCCATCAACCGGTCAAAATACATCTGTACCCACGGCGGTATGCCGCTGATCAGCGTCATGTCCTGGTTGATCGTTTCCTCCACGATCCTGTCCAGCTTGGTTTCCCAATCATCTATGCAATTTGTCTCATATGAAGGCAATTGATTGGTACGCAGATAACGGGGGATATGGTGATTCACGATACCGCTGAGCCTGCCGGTAGGGATGCCGCCCACCCTTTCCAGCTCAGGGGAGCCGGACAGGAAGATCATTTTCCCGTCAGCAAAAGCCGTATTGCCGGTTTCCCCCATATAATTAAGGAGGGCATTACGGGCGGTATCTATATGATTGGAAATAGAATCTCTGGAAATAGGGATGTATTTAATACCGCTGGTGGTACCGGAAGTTTTAGCCAGGTAAATAGGCTGCCCCTTCCACAACACATTCTGCCTCCCCTCCTTGATCCGCTCTATGTAAGGTTTAAACTGTTCGTAATCCCTTATTGGCACAGCTTGTTTGAACTCTTCGTAGGTACGTACTGCATCCAGCTTATGGTCATTTCCGAACTCCGTCTTTTTGCCTGTCTTTATCAGTTCCTCCAGGATAGCCTCCTGGTCTTCCACCGCCCTGAGCATCTCCTTCCTGATCTTGTTGTGCACAATAGAAGCAAATGGTTTGGCTAGCAGTGATTTAAACTTCATGCCCTTTATTTTATAATTGAGAGTATATTTTCAATTTCTTGATGTCGGGATTTTTTGATTTCAATTTCGGGAGATGATCACCGTCTGTCCATCCCCCCGGGAAATCAGAAAATTTTACATTTTAAAACATCATCGCTTCCCCAAAATCCCCCAATCTCAAAATCCCAAAATTCAAAAGTATATAAAATTGTGGTGGTTTGTACGGTAAAATAACTGTTTTTACTGCTTTGTCACCTCCTGTCGGAAAGCCGGCCGGCATGGCCCGGAATTTGTTAAAAAAATTTAAAATTCAAGAAAGTATGTATCTTTGAAAAGATTAAGTTTTTATCCGGCTTTTAATACGTATTTACATATATGAATTAAAAAAAGCCGGAAATCTTTGTTCAATTGGAAAACAATTGATACTTTTGCGGAAATTATATTTTGGATAATTATGTTTGCAGTTGTAAAAATCGCAGGTCAGCAATTTAAAGTAGAAAAAGACCAGGAAATTTTTGTACAGCAGTTACAAGGAAAAGTTGGAGACAAAGTGGAGTTTTCCGAAGTACTGTTGACAGACAATGCTGGTGCACTGACCGTAGGCACTGATGTAAAATCAGTAGTAAAGGCAGAGATCCTGAGCCATGTACAGGGTGACAAAGTGATCGCTTTCAAAATGAAGAGAAGAAAAGGCTTCAGAAAGAAAGTCGGACACCGTACCCATTTCACTAAGATCCGGATCAATGAAATAGCTTAATTCATTTTAAGCTGATTATTTTTATTTAGACACTTATTTTAAAGTAATTATACAATGGCACATAAAAAAGGTGAAGGTAGTGTAAAGAACGGCCGTGACTCCCAGAGCAAAAGGCTCGGAGTAAAAATCTTCGGTGGTCAGCCTGCTATTTCTGGTAACATCATCGTTCGTCAGAGAGGCACTGTTTATCATCCCGGTCAAAACGTAGGCGTTGGTAAAGATTTTACCATTTTCGCGCTGGCAGATGGTGTGGTTGAATTCAGAAAAGGTCGCGAAAACAAGACTTACGTTTCTGTTAAAGCATTTGACACCACTGCTCAGGCAGAAGCCTAATCAGTGTTAGCCATAAAGTTTTTTTATACCCAATATTTTTTTACTAACCCAAATTCAAAAAACAATGGCAACAATTAAAAAAGCAGCTGCTAAGAAAGCTGCGCCTAAAAAAGCTGCTGCTAAGAAAGCTGCGCCTAAAAAGAAAGCTGCTGCTAAGAAAGCCGCTCCTAAAAAAGCTGCTGCTAAGAAAGCCGCTCCTAAAAAGAAAGCTGCTGCTAAAAAAGCTGCTCCTAAAAAGAAAGCTGCTGCTAAAAAAGCCGCTCCTAAAAAAGCTGCTGCTAAGAAAGCTGCTCCTAAAAAGAAAGCCGCTGCTAAGAAAGCCGCTCCTAAAAAGAAAGCCGCTGCTAAAAAAGCTGCTCCTAAAAAGAAAGCTGCTCCTAAAAAACCTGCTGCTAAGAAGAAAGCTCCTGCTAAAAAAGCACCAGCTGCTCCTCAGGCACCAGCTGCTCCGGCAAACTAAGATCGGATTTACAAAATGTAGTTATAAAGGTCCCGGCTTATCAGCCGGGATCTTTTTTATGCCCCCAACACACAAACTCCTCCCCCCTTCCCGGTTTCATGCTGATGGAATCGCTATAAACCACTATTTTTACACTTCCCTTAATCAGCTTTACCCGACAATAACTTACCCCCGGCTTCAAACCCGGGAATTTGTACTTTTACCACATGGACAATAATTCAATCGCCGATAACTTCTCCCTGCTGTCCAAACTGATGGACATCCACGGGGAAAACAGCTTTAAAGCCAAATCCTTCGCCTCCGCAGCCTTTACCATAGAGAAACTGCCGGCTCAACTGAAAGATACCCCCCGCGATGAGATATTCCGCATCAAAGGCATCGGGGAATCTACAGGGAAAAGCATCCTCGAAATGCTGGATAACCAAAGCTTTTCCCTGCTCAACAACTACCTCACCATCACCCCTCCCGGCATCCTCGAAATCATGAAGATCAAAGGACTGGGACCCAAAAAAATAGCCACCATCTGGAAAGAACTGGAGATCGAATCCATGGGCGAACTACTGTACGCCTGTAACGAAAACCGCCTCCTGCTCCTCAAAGGCTTCGGTGAAAAAACACAGGAAAACGTCCGCCAGAATATTGAATTCTACTTGTCCAACCGCAACCGATACCTCTTCGCGGAAGTGGAAACCGTTGCGGCTGACCTGCAAAAACAACTGCAGGAGCTGCTGGCGCCCGCACCGGTAGCCCTCAGCGGCGCCTTCCGCCGCCAGGAAACGATCATCGATGAACTGGAATTCGTCATCGCCGCCACACCGGACACCCTGCGCGAACGCATAGCCTCCCTGCCCGGCTTCACCCCCGGCGACGCCAACGGACCCAACCTGGTATGGAAATACAACGATAAACTCAACGTGGTCACCCACGCCTGCGCACCGGACGATTTCCACAGCACCCTCTTCAACACCACCGGCGCCCCCGCTTTCATCGATAAATTCAATGCGGCCGGCGGCGCTTCCCATGTTGACAAAGCACCCTCTGAAGAAGCCATCTTCAGCAACGCCGGCATGGCCTACATACCGCCCTGCCTCCGCGAAGGACAAAATGAAATCGACCTGGCACGCCGGCAACAACTGCCCACCCTCATCACCCCAACAGACATCAAAGGCATTATCCACTCCCATAGCCAATGGAGCGACGGCCTCGATTCCCTGGAGGAAATGGCCACCGCCGCCGCCAGCCAGGGCTTCGAATACCTCGCCATCAGCGACCACTCCCGCTCTGCTTTCTATGCCAACGGCCTGAGCATCGAAAGAGTGATGACACAACACGAACAAATCGATGAACTGAATAAAAAACTGGCCCCCTTCCGCATCTTCAAAAGCATTGAAGCTGATATCCTCAACGACGGTACACTGGACTACCCCGATGAGGTACTCGCCCGGTTCGACCTCGTCATCGCTTCGGTACACTCCAACCTGAAAATGACGGAAGAAAAAGCTATGGCCAGAATACTGAAAGCCATCGAAAATCCATACACTACCATCCTCGGCCATATGACCGGCCGCCTGCTCCTGAGCCGCAACGGCTACCCGGTCAACCATAAAGCCGTGATCGACGCCTGCGCGGCCAACAACGTGGTGATTGAGCTGAACGCACACCCCCGCCGCCTGGATATCGACTGGACCTGGCTGTCCTATGCCCTGGAGAAAAACGTGCTCATATCCATCGATCCGGACGCCCACAGCATCCGGGGCTTCCATGATGTCCACTACGGCACACTGGCCGCCCAAAAAGGCGGAGTTACCAAAGCCAACAATCTGAGCAGCTTCGGTGTTGACAGGCTCACTGACTTCCTGCAGGAACGTAAAAAACAAAAAAATATCCTCTCATGATGTTACTGGCCCTGGCCGTAGCCCCGGGACTGGCTATCTGCCTCCTGATGTTTGTAATAGACAAATACGACCCGGAACCGGTTGGCCTCCTGTTGAAAAGTTTCCTCCTCGGTATGCTCTGCGTAGCCCTGCCGCTGGTATTTCAGCTGCTCGCCTCTATGTACGGCTTCCGGGAAACCAACGACAGCCTTTTTGATACCGCCCTCTTTGCCTATGGCATCGTAGGCCTCTCCGAAGAACTCGCCAAATTCCTGGTGCTGCGCTTCTATGCCTACCCTAAAAGCGCTTTCAACGAGCCACTGGATGGTATCGTCTACGCCGTCATGATAGGAATGGGCTTCGCCACACTGGAAAATATCGCCTATGTGGGCCAGTACGGCTTCGGTACCGGCGTGGCCCGCATGTTCCTCTCCGTGCCCGCCCACGCTACCTTCGCCATACTAATGGGGTACTATGTGGGACTGGCCAAATTTGTCCCGGCAGAACGAGACATGCTGCTGCTCAAAGGCCTGCTGATAGCGGTGTTTTTCCACGGCTCATTCGACTTTTTCCTGTTCTCCGGAAATAACATCCTGGCGCTGGGAGCCGCCGTTTTTACACTCATCATCGCCGCCAGGCTGTCTTACAGAGCCACCCGGAAAGATATGATGCTGTCGAAAAAACTGTTTCACCGGCATTTTGACAAAGAGGCCACAGGCCCCTCTCCCATGGACGGAGAAGAAGACGACTTACTATAATTACGGCTGACCGCATTAAAGATGAGCACAATTCAATCGGGAGATTAGTATCTTTGTAGCCGCTTGCACTTTTTTCCAACGGCTAACTGCACAGCTAACCGCGAAAAGCTAAATGCCTGTTTATGCGTTTTATATATGTCTATGATCCGCTTTGTGGATGGTGCTATGGGTTTACACCTGTAGTCATGCAGTTTCAGCAGCTGCATAGCGGGACCATGGAATTTGATATCCTCTCCGGCGGCATGATCGTGGGAGACAACCGTCATCCGTTCTCTACGATGACGGCCTATATCCAACGGGAACATACCAATGTGGAAGAGATGACCGGCGTGAAATTCGGTAACGCCTTTCTCGAAAAACTGCTCCCTTCGGAAGAAATCATGGACTCTGAAAAACCATCAGTGGCCCTCACCGTTTTTAAAACTTACGAGCCGGAAAATGCCATCTCCTTCGCACATGATATGCAACATGCACTCAACTACGATGGATTAAGCCTTAACCTCGACCATACCTACCGGAAACTGGTAAGGAAATATGGCCTGCCGGAAGACGAATTTATTGACCGCCTGCATGATGAACACCTGCGGTATGAAACCAACCAGGAATTCCAGCTCGTGCACAACTGGGGCATCACCGGCTTCCCCGCCGCCATTCTCGACACAGGCAAACAATTATACCTCTGCGCAAGAGGATACACACCACTCGATCGGCTTCAACAAACCGTCGATAATATTATTGAGGAAAGTAACCGTTTATAATACACAAACCATGTATCGCGTAAAATCAACATCAGTAGCCGACATTCCCGTTATACAGGAGTTGACTGAAAAAATCTGGAGACCAACTTACCAACGCATACTCGAACCCGAACAGATCGAGTATATGATCGATATGATGTACAGCACCGCCTCCCTCACTAAACAGATCGCGGAGTTAAACCACAAGTTCATCATCCTGCAGGACGATAAAAGACCCATCGGCTACGCTTCCTATAGTCCAACCGATACGGAAGGCGTCTATAAACTGCATAAAATCTATCTCGACACCTCCTACCAGGGCAAGGGCGTTGGCCGTTTCCTGCTGGAAACCGTTATCCGCCAGGTGAAAAAGCTCGGCGCCACCATCCTCGAACTGGATGTAAACCGCTATAATAAAGCCCGCTATTTCTACGAGAAAATGGGATTCTCTACTTATAAAGAGAAAGACACCGATATCGGTAATGGTTACATAATGGAAGACTTTGTAATGAGGAAATCTTTATAAAAAAAGAGCCCGGTAAGGACATACCAGGCTATTCCCAAGTTAACCATTAAAAGACACAACTCTTTTATTTTTGAGTTATTTTATTAATTCCTTCTATCATTACCTACGATAAACGGTTTATCGTGGATTTACAAATAATAAAAAAAGCAGCATCTTTTATATTTTAATATAAAGGATGCTGCTTTTAAGTTTATTAAAGAAAAAATTCCCGCATAATAACTATGCGGGAATGTAGGTGTTGCCTGAAGCAGCGTATATCGGTTATTGATTCAAGCCGGGATTACTTGGTGGCTGTCAGCACAGATCCTTCGTCGCTATCGTCGTCATGGATAACAGCCAGCGCTTTATTCAGCTTCAGCTCAGGGGAGATTTTCAGCACACCGGCATTGTTGGCGGCAGTAACGTCGCGCAGTTTCACGGCTACCACGGCATCTGATTCCCTGATACGGTCGTTTACCACGGCCACCTGGATGTCTGTTTCGCTAAAGGCACAGTCACCGGTGATTTTCACCATGTCGCCGTTCATGATCACGAATTTACGGCCGTAAGCGGCGGCACTCACGGAATCCACGCCAAAATAGATGTTGATATCACTGCCGGTGCAGTTGGTCTGTACAGAGCCGTCCACGGCTTTCACGAGGATACATTTGAACATGCTCACCGGCGCGGTAGCCGATTCGTTGGCGTCTGTCAGCTTAACCAGCGTGATATGCGCCGCCTGGTCCTGGATATACTGGGACGCGGAGATGGAAGTCACGTCGCCGTTATACCCCACGATGGCTTCGTTTTCCGCTTTGATTTCACTGAGTACCAATACCACTGTCTCTGCCAGCTCAAAACGGTTGTCGTCTTTCACCTTTACAGACAGGCTCGCGGTGCTGGCGCCATTGTCAATCACAAACGGCGCTTTGATGCTGCTCACAAAGTCAGCGCCGGGCAACGCTGTGCCGTTACCGAATTTGTACGTCAGCCGTACAGGTTTGCCGGTAGCATTGATCAGCGGCGTATTGTCCCGTTTGAACAGGCCGGCGGAGAATACCACATCGGTAGCTGGTTCCGCCCCGTTGGTACCGCCAATGAATTTTACCATTGCCGGCTGGTCCAGGATGGTCACTTCGCCTTTTGCCTTGGTGAGGTGCAATTCCGACGCATCCATGATTTCTACATGGAAAGACTCCTTGCCCTCCAGCAGGTTATCGCTTTTAACGGGGATCTGGATAGTTTTGGAGATAATAGCGCCCGCAGCGAATTCGGAAGGCACAAAGGAGATGGTGCCTTCGGTGATGTCGAAGTCGCCCTGGCCTGCGCCATCTTTATGCGGGATGGTTTTGTAATGCACATTCACCGGTGTACGTACGCCGTTGCTCCTGAGGAAGCCGGACAACGTAATGGTAAGGGAAGCGTTAGACAAGCCGTTGAGCGGCTCGGATACGGCAATATCATTCACAGACACGCCATGGCTGATTTTGATGATACGGTTGCCGTCTTCGTCACCACCGCCAGCTGCAAGTATTTCGCCGGAAGGGCTCATCAGCAGGGAGGCGAGGGTGGTTTTGGTATCATATTTACCCAGTTGTTTGTCAAACATCAGCTCACCGTCAGGCGTCAGTTTAATAAGGCGGTAGCCTTCTCTGGTCACCACACACATTTCATCGTCCTCCGTGAGCAGCAGGTGCTGAAACACCGTACCCATGTTTTTGTTGACTACCTGTGTGCCGTCGGGCAATAATTTCACGATTTTGCCGGTATTCATGCCGATGTTGCCCCCAGCGGCTACCACTTTACCGTTCTTACCTACTTCCAGCGCATACAGGGCGGCGTCTACCTCTTTGTTGAACAGCTCTGTACCATCAGGGCGCAGCTTCACGATGCGGCCCTTGTCTTTCTCTTCCGCACAGGCGAAGATCTGGCCCAGATCATTCACTTTCATGGCGTTGAACTTACCGTCTACCGTGCTGTATTCCTTGTCGAATACCACCTGGCCTTCGGCGTTCACTTTAGCGATACGGCTGGCGTTGCCGGTGCCGTAAGCGCCACCGCCCATTGCCAGGATGGAGCCGTCTTCCAGCAGCAACATTTTTTCAAACACGGCGCCGGGCTTACCGAAAGTAAGGTCAAACTGTTTTTCGCCCTTACCGTCTACTTTTACCATAAAGGCTTTACCCTGACCATCTCCTACGTCTCCGCCAACAGCCACGATATTTTCGTCTTCGTCGATCAATACGTTTGTAAATACGTTGTGTGCTCCAAAACCTTTGTCAAACTCGATCTTACCATCGGGTGTCATTTTGGTGATGCGGGCCTGTGCCGGCTTGCTGCCATCTACGCCTACGGTAATGTAGTTACCATGACGGTCGGCTATAATCTTCGTGAAATAACCACCCTGACCGTTGCCGATGCTCTTGTCAAACACCACTTCCCCGGTGGCGCTCAGTTTGGTGATACGGGCGTTACCATAGGCGATGGTGCCGCCGCCTACTGCCACCAGTTCATTTTTAGGCAACAGTAACAGGTCCTGGTACGCTACCAGCCCGCCTTTGTTTAAACGGGTATTGTAAATAGGATTTCCTGTGGAGGATAATTTGGTGATACATCCGTTATCCAATCCACCGCCGATAGCAACAATAGCATTGTTCTCCGCAATGGCCAGTTTACGGTACTGGTTTTTGGGAGCGCCCATGCTTTTGTTGAACACAACTGGCATTTCCTGGGCAAAGGCCTGTGAGCCTATTCCCAGCAACAGCATTAGTGATGCAACTTTGTTCATTTTGTTAGTTTGATATACGCAATAAAAAAAATCAGTTTACTGTATCGTGATCTCACACCGCCTGTTCACGCCCTGTTGCAGGATAAACTTCTCCCGGTCCGCATCCATCGTATACTGGCTCGCTACCAGCACCGGCCGGGTAGACCCGAAGTAGTTGATCCGGATACGGCCCGCTTCCACTCCCCTGCTGAGCAGGCATTCCTGGATATACACCGCCCGGTTTTTGGAAAGGGCGAGGTTGTATTTCTCGGTACCGATAATGTCTGTATGGCCGTTCACAATGATCATCCGCTGCGGCTGGGCTTTCCAGATATAGAAGATGGAATCCAGCTTACGCCATTCCTTATCCTGCGGGATATAGGAGTTGAGATCGAAATAAACGGCGCCCGGTATTTTCCACGCGGTGACGGGTACACGAAGCGTGCTGTCGGCAGGCAACGTATAGGCGCTCACGTGAATGACCGTACTGTCTGCCGGTATGTTCTTTTTTACGGGAGATGCAGGAGCCGCCGGTGCAGTGGCTGCTGCCTGACGGTTGAGCTGCTGCGGCTGACCGGCAACGGTGCGCTGCCCGTAACCAGGGGCGGCGGCCGCTGTAGCTGCTGCAGCGGCAGGCGCAACGGCGGGCGCAGGATGGGCCAGGTTCTGCCAGGGTATCATCTCCGGAGAACTGTCCACCACTTCATCTGTATAATCTTTTACCTCACGGACAGGCGTAGTAACGGGAACGGCTGTATGTGCCACTGCGGGCGCAGCAGGCTTGTCTTCCGCTTTCACAACGGGAGCCAGGTTATCATAGGTTTTATCCCCTGTTAAAGTCAGCTGTTGACGGTTGTCCGTCTGCGTCATGGTATAAGGCACTTTATCTTCGTCGTTTACCGGCTTGCCGGGATAAGGCAGTCCCAGTTGTTTCAAAGGATTCTTCTTCAGGTTCAGCACATAGATATGATCATTATCATGTACACCGGAACGGTCTGATGTAAAATATAATAATGACCTGGATTCGTCCAGCACGGCATTCAGATCGTCAAACTGCGAGTTGACCGGATAAGGCAGATGCACAGGGCCTTCATCGGGTTTCTTCAGATCGATCATGAATATGTCCAGCCCGCCGAAGCCCCGTAAACCGTTGGATGCGAAAAACAGCTTGTCTCCCGCAATAAACGGATACAGTTCGTTACCGTTGGTGTTCACCTTCGGTCCCATATTCACCGGCGCCTTCCAGCGTTTTTCCGCTTTGTCCCAGTCAGCATAGTAGATATCTGTACCACCCTGACCGCCAGACATATCGGACGCAAAGTACAAACGTTTACCATTCGAAGCAACTGACGGATGCAGGAAAGACCAGGAATCTGAAGATTTTCCCAGTTTTACCGGCACCGGTTTGCTCCAGGCATCGTGGTTTTCCTGGTAGGTGGAGGCTAACAACTGTGTGCCGTTGTTATAATTGATATAGGAATTTTTATCGTTTTTAACGTCGGTAAACCGGTTGGAGGTATAGATCACCTTCTGGCCCTTATCATAGAAAGAGGCCGGCCCTACCTGTAAAATGCCTCTCAGACTGTTGTTAAACGGTTCAATACCGTCTTCTGAAATCATATACAGCTTAGAATTTGTGTAGAAAGACTGCGCTTCGTTCTTCTTAAAATCATTGGAAAGAAAAACGATGTTGTCTTTATACAGGGCCAGTCCGTATTGGTACCCGGGCAAGCTGAGCCGGAGACTGTCGGCCTTTACGTTCCGGAGAGAATCCCGGTTAAAGAAAGTATAATAGTTCACCAGCGATTCCTGGAGATTGGTAAAGCGGGCGTTGTTTTTATAGTTGTTGGCATACACTTCACTGATCTGCCGGGCTTTTTCCACTCTGCCCGTACGTTTCAACAGATCAATATAAGTGGTTACGTCCGTCACCAGTACATCATCACCGGGCTTATACAACAGTTCATCATACAGGCTGACTGTCTTTTCGAACTGCCGTGTCTCGAAGTAAATGCGGGCCAGCTGGAACTTCGCCTGTCGCCGCGCATTTTCATTGCTGGTGTTATTAATTACGTCATTGCAAAGCGATATCGCCCGCTCATATTCCTGTCTTTTAAACAACCGCTCCGCCCTCCTTGCTTTAGACATGCCCATACTACCGGCAGTATGGTCTTTCACAAAAGAGCAGGAACCAGTCATGATCAGCACACCCAGGAAAAACACCAGGCGGCCAACATGGTAATTTCGCATTCGTTCCGTGAATCGGGTTTTCATAGCATTTTTTTTAAAAGTACCGCGGGGCCACCACTTTCCATTTGGACCAGGAAAAACGATAATTGATCATTACTTCGTGGGAAACTGTTTGTGCGCCTTTCAGGTTAGACTGCATCGGGGTATCGTAAGAATAGCCCAGTTGCAGGTTTTTGTTCAGCTGCACTTGTACAAGACCGGTCATCGTTTTTTCGGAACGCCAGGATGCGCCCAGCCATACCAGATTTTTTAAGAGAATATTCGCATTGAGATCATACTGCACCCCTGTGCCTTTGACGATCCGCAGCAGCACATTGGGTTTGAGTTTTACGTTGTCATTAATGGTCAGAAGGTATCCGGATTGAATAAAGTAATGTGATTGCACCACCACTTTGTTGACACTGTTGCCCAGGTCAAAACTTTTGAAAGTAGGGGAAGAGATGCCTACAAAGAAGTGATCGGTGAAGAGCATGAAACCGAAGCCTACATCTGTTTTCCAATAGCTCTGGTTTTGCGCGAACACCGGGTCGGAGGTTGACAGGGAGCTGTTGTCTTCCCGGAATTGCGACATACCCGCTTTCAGCCCCATGGCGAGGTATAACTTTTCGTTGAGCTTTACCCGTTGGGATACGTTGAAATGCACACCTGTCTGCGAGTTAACGGTAATTTTTTCATTCATCAGCGACACGCCAAGGCTCGTATTGGTCGCTTTCAGCGGCGTATAAAAAGAAGCTGTGGCTGTTTTAGGCGCACCGTCTACACCCACCCACTGGTTACGGCCTACGGCGGTAAGGCTGGAAGACTCGTCCATGGAAGGGTATGCCGGGTTGATGATCATCCCGTTAAACATATACTGGGAGTAGATCGGCTGTTGCTGCGCCCACCCTTTCAGGCAGCAGCAACAGCATAGTACAGCAATCCCTAAAGCTTTCATAAATCGCTTGTTCATAGGTATCAGCTTGAATATTTTACCAATAATGATCTCAACGTTTGATGACAATAAATCCGGTATACCGTTCTACCCTGCCATCCACCCAGATCTGTACCTGGTAGAAGTAGGAGCCGTCCGGCACATCGGCGCCTGACTGGCCGCCGGCATTGGCCTTGCCTTTGAAACTGTTGGATTTATTATCGTAATTACTTGTCTTATACACGGTACCACCCCAACGGTTAAACACCACGACCTCGTTTTTCGGGAACTTCTCGATGTTCTGGATGTACATCAGGTCATTACCCTGTCCGTCGTTGTTGGGGGAAATCGCCGGATGTACCTTGATCTTGCCGTCCCTGCCGTCGAGGTAATCGATCTTGCGGTTGTTGTCGAGATGGAAGCGGCTCACGGAATCCGGCACACCGTCGCCATCGGAGTCCAGGTCGAGGAAGTTCGGGATACCGTCTCCGTCCGTATCGTCGTCAAACGGATCACTGTTGCCGTTGATGTCCTCCTGTTCGTCGGTCAGGCCGTCACCATCGGTATCACAGGTTTTACACATCGGATCGTCGTTGAGGATCACACCGGTAGCTTTGGCCGGATCACCGAGTACCGGCGTATTCTGGCCGGAAGGCACGGTCACGGTCTGTAGCTTCACGATAAAGGTCTCGTTCTGTTCGAAAACCTCATCGCCAATAATATTCACCACTACTTCGCCGCCCGGCTGGAAGGCAGGTATTTTCGCCTGTTTCACCGTATTGTCAAAGTCTGTTCTCGGCGTAGCTTTGAAGCCCAGGTAAGGGAAACTGACACCGTCTGTGGATTCTTCAAAGTCATAGTTAAGGGTAATATCCCTTGAGCTCTTGCGGTTCATTTTCACCACAAATTTCAGCGGCGTATTTTCTCCTTTATTTCCTTCTTTCACGCTGAATTTCTCCGCGGCAAAAGCCAGCGTCAGCGGGTCGTTGTCATGGATGGCCGTTTGTGCGGAAACATTAGTCCCTGCTTTGTAGATCGGGGTACCGCTGCCACTCACATGCGGCAGGATGGTCGCTTTCAGGAAACCGTCGTCATCGTTGGTATCGTTGTCTGTTGCGGTCAGGGTAAAGTCCTGCGCCGTACGGAGTGCCGGTAACACTACTGTGATGGTATTGCCGTTCACCGTGGCGCCGGCGGCAGTGAAGCTGCGCGCAGCATCCTGGTCTACCCGGAAGCGGATCGGCAGATCACGCGCAGCGGTGTTCACCGCGCGAATGCTGAACTTCACCGGCTTGCCTTCGTCTGCCGGCAGACCGTCGTTGATGATATCCACCAGCAGGGTATCGTTATCGTGGATCAGCACGTCTGCCTGCGCTTTGGCAGATAACGGCCAGGTAACGCCCGCGATGTTGCCGGTAACAGTCTTCAGTTGTACCTGTACATTTTCGTCTCCTTCCACAATGGTATTGTCAATCGGATCGACTTTAATATCGGCGTAGTTTTTACCGGCCGGTATCACAGTGGAGCCGCTGAGTTTACGGTAACGGCTGTCCGCCACCGCATTGCCGCTTACCTGGTAAGTCACGGTCACATCTTTCACGGCCGACAGTTGAGTGTCTGTGAAGTGTACCCTGAAAGCGCCGGGTGTATTGGGTTCGGACGCATCGGCAGTTTTCTCCACCATCATCTGGCGGGCAGTAGCTTTAGCGCCGGTAGCGTAACTTTCATCGTCAAACACCGTCATCCGCACGGTATCTTTATCGTTTACATCGAAGCCGATATTTTTATTAAACCGCTTCATCTGCGCCAGCAGCAGCGATACTTTCACTTCTTCATCGCCTTCAATCACCAGGTTATCGATCACGTTCACGGGAACGGATACACTGTTCTGTCCGGGTACGATAGTGGCGGATGTCTGTATCGGCGCTATATTGGTAGTACCGGCGATGCTGCTGACATAGAACACCACCTTCACTTCGGCGGCAGCGGTGCTGGTACCGGGCAGTTTAATCAGGTAAGCGCCGTGGGTGGCTGGTTCGGCCGCATCATTTTTCTTCTGCAGCTGCACGCTCATATCGCCGGTTTCCGGTATCAGTAAAGACGACGGCTGAAGGAGGGTATATCCCGTTGTTACCAGCTGAGCAGTCAGTTGCAGCATCTCATCGCCTTCCAGCACATTATCGTTGATCATCTGCAACGTGTATACTTTATTGTTAGTCAGCGCCGGCAGCGTCACGGAAGACGGCACGCCGCTATAGTCTGCGGCATCCGCAGTGGAAGCGGCATCCCTGCCGATATTGATGGTAATGTCTTCATCGGAAGAGATCAGGCTGTTCACAAATCCAACCTTCAGGGCGGAACTGCTACCCTCATGCAGAATGGTAGAATCTATCTTCACCTGCACCTTCAGGTTATTGGGGTCGAGGCGGGTAGCGTCTTTGATGATCAGGTCGAGGGTGTCGCCCTTCATACCGGCCATATTTTTAGGTGCGGCTACCAGCTGTAACAGCTCGTCTTTTTCAAGGATGTTATCGTTTTCCGCATGTACGGAGAAGCTGACATCCGGTTGCAGCGCCGGGATAATCACCTGCGGCGGCAACCCGCTATAGTCGGAAGGTTTGGCTTTGGTAGCGCTGCCGGCAGACAGGGTCACCGTGATAGCTTTGCTGGAAGTAACGCCTGGCGCCAGGGATACTTTAGCGGCATAGGTGTCGCCCTCTTTTACAGCAGTACCAGCCGTTACCGGGATGATATGGATATAGCCGGTCGCCGGGTCGTCGTGTGTTCTGTCGAGGATCACTATGGTATCTCCTTTCACGGGCATATTCACATCACCGGTAGTACCGGTAAGCACGACCGTTTCATCATCTTCCAGGACCAGGTCTTTCACTGCTTCCAGCAACACTGGATGTGTGGCGCCGGTAGCCAGTTTAGGGATGGTGATGGTAAGGGGGAAAGGCAGCGGTTTATAGTCGATATTATCGGCAGTAGACGCTGCGTCTTTATTGATTGTGACAACGATGGGCTTACCGGCCTGCCAGCCATTAGGCAGCTGCACACCGATAGCGGCACCGGCGCCGCCTTCATTGATGGCGGCCAGCGAACGGGTGATCTTCACAGGCGCTGTCAGCGGATACTGCGCATCGTCGATGTTTACTTCAAAAACATTGGTGGCATAGCTGCTGATCCCGTCGGTGGCGGTGGTGCTGATCACCAGTTTCTCCGGTCCTTCCACAAGGTTATCTGCTGCTATCTTCAGTGCAATCGTAGTATCGTTGGCGTTATTAAAGGAGAAAGCGTTGCTCATGGTGTAATCCGCACCGGCTTCTGCTTCGCCGCTGGTTTGCGTCAGCGTAAGGCTGATGGGCACCTCTGTGGTAACGCCCGCCGGCAGTGCAATATGTACGTTACCGTTATCTCCTTCTTTCGCGTTGAGCGTTTTATAGGGTGTCAGCGTCAGCGCCCTGTTGGCAGGAACGGTGCGTGTCAGGTCCTGAATTTTCAGGTCGAGATTGTTCACGGTATAACCAGCCAGTGTGGCGTTGAGTTTAAGGGATTCGTCTTTTTCCAGCACCTGGTCGGTATGCGTCTGAAGCACTTCAAACGTGTGTGTTTTATCTGTTTTTTGCAGTTCCAGCAGGGTGTTGATCAGGGCGTAGTCATTTTTGGTGAGACTGGCTTCCGAAGCGGCATCGACTGCCAGTTGTACCGCTACTTTTTTGGCTGAGGTATACAACCGTGTTACCGTCACGCTCAGCTTCTCCCCTTCCGGTATCAGTGTTTTGCCGGCCGTGAGGGTAATCTTACGGGCATCCGGTTTATTGATGGTATTGTCTGCAATGTGAATGGTCGTGCTGGTGACCGGCAATGTGGTATTGGCCGGGTTGCCGTCAATGATCAGGTCGGCGTCGTCGTCCAGCACATCGTTGTCTGTGGCGAGGACCTGCATGGAAGCGGTGCCGGTGGACTGGATGACCAGCTGTTTATTGAGAATGGCAGTATGGCGGTCGTCTCCGGCGGTGGAACTGCTGTTCTTCACCAGCTGTACCGTCAGCGGAATGGCTGATTTCCACCCGTTCGGCAGCGTGGCGGTCAGGGTAGCGCCGGCCGGGTCGTTCTCCTGTATCGTGGCAGGCGTACTGCTGAGCACAATCGGATTGGTCGCCAGCAGCGGGTACTCCCGGTCGTTGATGGTAAGGGCCAGCGTGGCTGGTGTCATGCTATAGGTAGTGCTATAGGCATCGGTGATGGCCGGTGTGATGGTCAGGTTCTCCTGGTTTTCCACCAGGTCGTCTTTTAATATGTTTAGCGTGGCTGCGGGCGCCGGCGTAGCGGCGGTGATCTGCAGCGGGCCGGTCAACGTATAATCGTTGGTGGCAGCGGTGCCGGTGACAGCGCTGAGGTCTATATTGATGGGTATTTGCGTGGTAACACCGGCAGGCAGTGTAGCCGTAATAGTGGTAGTATTATCTTCCGCGATGGTGGTCTGCGGAATGCTGAAGGTCACCTTCGTGTTGGCTGCGTTTCTCCTGGTAGCGTCGTTGATGGTGATGGTTGCTCCGTTCACCGTATAAGCGCCGGCGGTGCCTTTGATCACCAGGGCTTCGTCTTTCTCGATCACCATGTCAGCAGCGGCTGCCAGTACGCTGGCAGGCGTGGTGTAGGTGCCGGTGGTATGGGCCGGCAGCTCAATTTCGTTGGCAAGCGTATAGTCGGTCGCTCCGGCTTCTGTCCCCGTTGGGTTGGCAGCCAGGGCTATCCTGATATTTTTGGCGAAACTGTACCCGCTGGTAAGGCTGATGGTAAAGGGCGTCGCCTGTCCTTCCGTCAGCGGTGTGGTGACCGGCGCTATGGCGATGGATACGGCGGAAGCATCTGTCTTATCGTGGATATTAAGTGTGACGTCTGTGCCGGTGGTAATACCTGTCAGCGGCACGCTGGCAGCTGTGGCGGCATGGACCACCAGCACGCGGTCGTCTTCCAGTACGAGGTTGGCAGCAGCGGAAATGACATCCGGTACAGACGCCTTCGCTCCTGCCGGAATCACCATTGAAGCAGGTAAACCGCTATAGGAGCCCGTTTGCGCGGTGGTACCGGCAGCGGCGGAGATGTCGAAGGTAAGCGCCACATCGGTGGCCACGATACCGGCAGGCAGTTCTATCCAGCAGTTGGCGCCGGGACCGCCTTCGTTGATATCGTTGGTGGACAAATGGAGTGTAGCCGGCGCCGTGAGGGGCAGCTGCGCATCCTTAATGGTAATGGCGGCCGGCGCCAGCTTAAAGGCCGTGGCGCTGCCGTCGGTGATGGCTGCGGTGAGGGTGATGGTTTCATCACCTTCGATACGGCCGTCGTCGGTCAGTTTAAGGGTACCGCTGATGGGTGTGCTGCCGTTGATGATGTTGGCAGGCAGGGTCAGCGTATAGTCTGTATTGTCTGCAGCGGTGCCTCCTTTCGTCAGGGTAACGGTGATGGGTATATCCGTAGATACGCCCGCCGGCAGGCTGACGTTGAAGGTACCGTTGTAACCTTCTTTAAAGGTGAGCGCGGGATAAGATGCGTCCGGATCAGCAGGGGTAACGGTAACGGCTAATGTAATATTGGCGTCGTGGTTACGGGTGTCGTCCGTAATGGTGATCACCGGTCCGGCAGCTGTTTTCGCCTGCCCCAGTACGTTAGCGTCTCCCTGTATTTTGAAGGTCTCGCTGGCTTCGAGGACAAGGTCCGTTTTGGCGGTGATCACAATGTCAGCGCTACCGGTGCCATTGGCGATCTTCACTTTTTTATCCATGGTGAAGTCCACGTCTGCCACGGCGGTATTGCCGGTAAGAACGGACAGGTCCACATAGGTATCTTCCGTTACGGTGGTGCTGCCGGGCAGGGAGATGGTACCCGTTATCTGGCTGCCTTCGTTGACAGTTGTCTGCGGGAAGTTAATCGTCAGTGTGCGGTCTTCATCATCGACAATGGTATAGGTCGCCTGTTTGGCGGCACCCAGCTGTACCAGTGCATTACAGTTGATGTCCTGCAGTTCGAGGGTAAGCTTGCGGCTGTATTCCAGCCTGTCGTTTCCTTTGATGATCACGTTGGTCACCGGTACGGTGGTAGCGGTGGTATAGTTACCGGCCGGGATGATGAAGCCCGTTTCGTAGGTGAAGTCCTGGTTTTCCAGGGCGGGATGCGGCTCTCCGGCATTAGCCACCACTTTCATTTCGGCGTATACCGGCGTTTTGAGGATGCCGCCGCTTACTTTCAGCAGGAGGCTTTGCGGCGCGTGGTCGTTGCCGGTGTTGCCTTCATTATCGCTGGCATCACCCGCAAATTCTACGGTCACAGGTGTGCTCCCGTCGCTGGTTTGGCCGCCGATAGCGGTGTGTATAGCATCGTAGTCCGGATACGAGGTTACCGGCGGCGTATTGTCCAGATCGCCGTAACCTACAGCAATGCGGGTACCCAGCGTTTTACCGGCCAGTTTGTTATTCAGGGCTGATTGTACCAATAACATACGGTCATACCCCACACTGATTCCCGTACCGGTGTTGGAGGGGTACGGAAAGAGCGTCAGGTTGGAAGACGACTGGTATTTGCCCGGCGCCTTGATATCGTCTGACAGAAAATAACTAGCAAATGAAGAGGAGGCGACAAAGGCATGGGTATAAGGCTGCGGCACGCCGCAGTTGATGCTGGACGCCGTTCCGTGGTAAGCGCCCATGTAGGCTGTTCCGCCCGGTTGTTTAAAGCCGAGGGCGCAATAACCTGCAATGCCTGCCTGATAATCGCTGCCGGCACTGTAGACATAGTTGGGGTCCTGTTGCATGGCCAGGTGTTCTTCCTGGTAGAGCATCACATTGTACCCGATGTTGATACCGTTAAAAGAGTAGTCGACGGTAAAGTATTTATTCGGTGTTATATAAGAGTAAGCGCGGGTGATAAAGATGGGTGATTCGAAGTCTGTCCCGCCTGCCGGCTTTTTATCATAAATTTTGTTGAAGACGAAGATCCGGTAGGGAGAGGCAGCGCTGCCGTTTCCGATAACGGGGGAGATATAGCAGACGTTGGTGTCCAGGCTTTGCAGGGCTGTCATGGGGGTGGTACTGTGTTTCACCCGGATATAGTCGCCATAGCCTTTTTCGCCGTTGGCCACATAAGATTCCGTTTTACCATTCCGGAACACCTGTATCCTGCCCTTGGCGTCCATTTCCAGCCGGAGGCCGTCGCTGGCGGAGTTCCCCCCGGCGGCGTTGATCACGCGGATGGCTGGTAGCGGTGCCTGTGCCTGTATGCCGGTATAGATCAGCAGGAACAGGAGCAGTGTTACGCAGCGCCGAAGCACGGTTTTGCCTTCCGGCAATAGATGCAGCTTCTTTTTCATAGGATGGGACAGGACTAACATATGCGTGTGTAAATTTCTATTTATACATATAGATTTTAAAAATGTAAAAAACAGTCCTTTATAAAACCCTATATGCCTCGTAATTGGCTCTCCCGGCAAACCTTTAACCTGAATACTTCATACGTTGAAGCTGAAAAACCTTTGTTGCCGGCAATTATTGTTATCAATACCCCGGGGATGGGGAGAAAATAAGACACACAAATTGCGCTTACAATGATGTTTAATAATTGCTCATACTCTTCTTACTGTTCTTTACCACTAAACAATTAAATATTAAATCATATATTTTAATTTACAAACTTATAACATAATTTATATTAAATCAAATTTAATTTGAAAACGATCGGCAGAGATGGCTCTAATAAAATGATTAACAAAATTTTAGGGGGTCACTGCGGTGAGGAGGGCGGCGCTATTATGTAAAAAGTTAAAATAAGCCTAGATTTGCACAAAACTTTATTTAATGTCCACAATTGCAAAATCCAACATCGACTTTAGCCTTCCGTATAAGGTAAAAGATATGTCACTTGCGGCCTGGGGTCGTAAAGAGATAGAGCTGGCAGAAGCCGAAATGCCCGGTTTGATGTCATTGAGAGAAGAATATGGTGATAAAAAACCCCTGAAAGGCGCACGTATCGCCGGTTGTCTGCACATGACCATTCAGACCGCCGTACTGATCGAAACCCTGGTACACCTGGGTGCGGAAGTACGCTGGAGCTCCTGCAATATCTTCTCTACACAAGACCACGCTGCTGCTGCCGTTGCTGCTGCCGGCGTTCCGGTATTTGCCTGGAAAGGTCTTAACGAACAGGAATTTGACTGGTGTATTGAACAAACCCTGTTCTTCGGCGGCGCTGACCGTCCGCTGAACATGATCCTGGACGATGGTGGCGACCTGACCAACATGGTACTGGACAAATACACTGAGCTGATCCAGCACATCAAAGGTCTGAGTGAAGAAACCACTACCGGAGTTCACCGCCTGTATGAGCGCATGAAAAACGGTACTTTACCGATGCCCGCCATCAATATCAACGACTCTGTTACCAAATCCAAATTTGATAACAAATACGGTTGCCGCGAATCCTGTGTAGACGCTATCCGTCGTGCTACCGACGTGATGATCGCCGGTAAAGTGGCTGTTGTTGCCGGTTTTGGCGACGTAGGTAAAGGTTCTGCTGAATCCCTGAGAGGTGCAGGCGCCCGTGTCATCGTTACCGAAATCGACCCGATCTGTGCTTTACAAGCCGCTATGGAAGGTTATGAAGTGAAAAAAATGAACGATGCCGTTAAAGAAGCGGACATCATCGTTACCACTACCGGTTGCCGCGACATCATCACCGGCGAACACTTCAAACTGATGAAGGATAAATGTATCGTTTCCAATATCGGCCACTTCGACATCGAAATCGATGTAGCATGGCTGAACAAGAACTACGGTAACACCAAAGTGGAAATCAAACCCCAGGTAGATAAATATACCATCGACGGTAAAGATATCATCCTGCTGGCAGAAGGCCGCCTGGTGAACCTGGGTTGCGCTACCGGCCACCCTTCCTTCGTAATGAGTAACTCTTTCACCAACCAGACACTGGCTCAGCTGGAACTGTGGCTGAATTCAGACCAGTACGAAAACAAAGTATACGTACTGCCTAAACACCTGGATGAAAAAGTTGCCCGCTTACACCTGAAAAAAATCGGTGTGGAACTGGACGTACTCACCCCTGCACAATCCGAATACCTCGGCATTCCGGCAGATGGTCCGTTCAAACCAGACTACTACAGATATTAATTACGAATTACGAATTACGAATTCGGAAAGCGAAGACCTGAGCGAAGACAATTTGCTCAGGTCTTTTTATTTATCGGGATCTTTTTATTTGCACAGATTATTTGTCCACACTGCAATAAAACAGCTCCCATTCGTAATTCGTAATCCGTAATTCGTAATTGATTAGTACTTTTGTGACATGACAAAGCTGAGCGTAAATATCAACAAGTTTGCTACCCTGCGCAATGCACGGGGCGGCAACCTACCGGACATTCTTAAAGTGGCACAGGATTGCGAACGGTTCGGCGCTGACGGTATCACCGTACACCCCCGCCCGGACGAGCGTCATATCCGCTACCAGGACGTAAGAGACCTTAAACCCCTTGTCACTACCGAATTTAATATTGAAGGATACCCTTCCAAAGACTTTATGGACCTCGTACTGTCCGTAAAGCCCCATCAGTGCACGCTCGTACCGGACCCACCGGACGCCATCACCTCCAACACCGGCTGGGATACCATCCAGCACCAGTCCCAGCTCAAGGAAGTGATCAGTGAACTGAAAAAAGCAGGCATCCGCGTTTCCATCTTCCTCAATGCAGAACCAGACAAGGTGGAAGGCGCTAAAACCGCCGGCGCAGACCGTATCGAGCTGTATACCGGCCCTTACGCGGAAGAATACACGAAAGCTCGTACACAGCCGCAAAACCTGCAGCTGTTCAACGACTATAAAAATACCGCCCGCGAAGCCACCAACATCGGCCTGGAACTCAACGCCGGCCATGACCTGAACCTCGACAACCTCCGTTTCTTTAAACTGCATATCCCGCAACTGAAAGAAGTGTCTATCGGTCATGCCCTCGTGGTCGATGCGCTGTATTATGGCCTCGAAAACACCATCCAGCTGTACAAAAGGCAACTGGCCGACCACTAACAATAGTATAAAACATAAAAAAGATACCCGTTTGATGATATATCAAACGGGTATCTTTTTTATAATACTTCTATCCTTCGCCCCTATCTCCGGGAATCAAAAAATCAGTAATAATCATGTCCGTCATGAGGCAAAATATTAAAGCCATTCCGCTGAGAGGAATGGCTTTAAGAACCCTTAAAACAATCAACATGATGCTCATACCGGGGTCACAACAAAACCGATATGAACTTTAAAAAATTGCTGCCAGGACTGGCAACAAAATTCGTTTATATTAAAACTAAAACTAATTTATTTATACAATTAGCATTATAGCTGCAAGTCAATAACTTTCGTCAGCATTTCTCTCTCCGCTTCCACCTCCACTCCTCAGCGAAACCGACAAAAAGCATGTTCATCACAGTTACTTCTTTAATAACGCTATTTCCAGCACTTGGTTCATTTCTCTTACATAATGAAACTTCATGCCTTTGATATATGAAGGATTTATGTCCTTTATATCCTTCTCATTCTGCCAGCATAAGATAATTTCCTTGATACCTGCCCTTTTGGCGGCCAGAATTTTTTCTTTGATGCCCCCTACCGGCAGCACCTGTCCTCTCAGCGTAATCTCTCCGCTCATCGCCAGGTAGGATTTTACCCTCCGGCCGGTAAATGCGGAGGCCAGCGCTGTCAGCATGGTAATACCCGCACTGGGACCGTCTTTCGGCACCGCGCCTTCCGGTACGTGCACATGTACGTTCTTTGTATGGAAGATTTTCGGGTCCAGCTTCAGCATAGCGGGGTTGGACTGTAAATAGGTCAGGGCCGTAACGGCAGACTCTTTCATCACGTTCCCCAGGTTACCCGTCAGTTTCAGTTCTCCTTTGCCTTCGCTCAGGCTGCTTTCGATGAAGAGTATATCGCCGCCCACGTACGTCCAGGCCAGCCCGACGGCAACACCCGGAGGGTTGCCCACTTTATAGATTTCGTTGGAATAACGGGGCCTGCCCAGTATCCGCTCTATATCCGCGTTGGTGATGTTCTCCGGCAGCTTGTTTTCCATGGCCACTTCTTTGGCCAGGTTACGCATGATAGCGGCAAAGAGCCTGTCCAGCTCCCGGACGCCGCTTTCGCGGGTATAGTCTGCAATAACATGCTCGATAACGTTATTGGCTATCTTGAATTTCGCGTCTTTCAGTCCATGTGCTTCCTTCTGTTTGGGCAGCAGGTGGCGTTTGGCGATCTCGGTCTTCTCTTCGATGGAATAACCGCTGAGGTCAATGATCTCCAGCCTGTCGCGCAGCGCAGGGTGGATAGCGTTGATATTGTTCGCTGTCGCGATAAACAACACCTTGCTCAGATCGAACTCCAGCTCCAGGTAATTATCGTAAAAAGTGCTGTTCTGCTCGGGGTCCAGTACTTCCAGCAGGGCTGAACTCGGGTCGCCGCGCAGATCGTTGCCGATCTTGTCGATCTCATCGAGGATCATGACAGGATTGGCAGATTTGATTTTGCGGATAGACTGTATCACGCGGCCTGGCATAGCGCCGATATAGGTTTTACGGTGACCTCTGATCTCGCTTTCGTCATGCAGTCCGCCGAGGCTCAACCGCACGTACTTACGGCCTACCGCGCTGGCAATAGAACGGCCGAGGGAGGTTTTACCGATACCCGGAGGGCCAACGAAACACAGGATCGGTGATTTCATATCCCCTTTCAGTTTCAGTACCGCCAGGTATTCCAGGATGCGCTCCTTGATTTTTTCCATGCCATAATGGTCATGGTCCAGTATTTTTTTCGCCTTTTTCAGGTCGTAGCTGTCGGTGGTATATTCGCCCCAGGGCAGGTCCAGCAGCAGGTCCAGGTGGTTGTACACCACGCTGTAGTCCGGTGTGCTGGGATGCATGCGTTCCAGTTTTTCGATTCCTTTGGCGAAGGCTTCGGCCGCCGCGGCCGGCCATTTCTTTTCTTCCGCTTTGCGCTTCATTTCTTTCAGCTCGCGGTCGTTGGCGTCGCCACCCAGTTCTTCCTTGATGGACTTCATCTGCTGTTGCAGGAAGTAGTCGCGCTGCTGCTTGTCGAGATCTGCCTTGGTTTTATTGGTGATTTTATTTTTCAGTTCTGCCAACTGCAACTCTGTCTGCAACAGTTTCATCAAGAGTTCCGCGCGGGTACGCAGGTTATTGATTTCCAGCAGTTGCTGTTTATCTTTCAGGTCCGAGTTGAGGTTGGAAGATACGAAATGCACCAGGAAAGAGGCATTTTCGATGTTCTTCAGGATAATGCTCGCTTCCGAAGGCAGATTGGGCGACAGCTGGATGATCTGCGCAGCGAGGTCTTTGATAGAGGAGATATAAGCTTCAAATTCGGAATCGTCCTCCGCCGCCTCATCCTGTAACAGGGTTACTCTGGCTTTGAAATACGGATCTTCCGAAACAATCTCTTTTATCCTGAAGCGTTTGCGGCCCTGTATGATGATGGTAGTGCCGCCGTCCGGCATTTTGATAAGTTTGACGATACGGGCCACAGTACCCACATCGCTCAGATCGGCCACGTTGGGGTCTTCGATGGTGCTGTCTTTCTGTGCCACCACACCGATCAATTTGTCAGCTTTGTATGCGTCGTTAACTGCCTTTATGGATTTATCCCTTCCCACAGTGATCGGTAAAACCACACCGGGAAACAGGACGGTATTGCGCAATGGTAATAATGCCAGTTCATCGGGAATGTTATCATCCTCCTGACCCTCCCCGTCTTCATTCAAAGGGATAATAGGCATGAACTCCATTTCATCTTCCGAATTTCCTAAATAAAATCTGTTCATCTGAGATATTTAATGCCCGGAGGACATTCTGGCAGAAAAAGCTGCAGAAGCCTCCGTTTTTTTATGCTCTCCTACCTTGTCAAGTTTGGTGCCAAGTGACGAGTTGTCATCCCGCAAAGAGCGCTAAGCAGCCCTTATTTTGTAAGCGCACAAAGAAAGGAATAGAAAGTTAAACAAAGAGAGAAAGATAGAGAGAAAAGCGCAAAGAAAAGAAGCGGAGACCACACACGAGAATATTGTATTATATCGACTATATCGAAATGATCAACAATATTCTCGTGTGTGGTCTCCGCTTCTTTGTGTTCTTACAAAAATACGGGCTTCTTTGTATGCTTTGCGTGCGTGTGAGCGTGCAACTACAGGGTTACACCCACACCCAGCTGGATGCTCTGGTTTTTCCAGTTGCTGGTGTTGGTAACGCTTTCGATGCCTTTTACGTCATTGAAGCCAATGATGTAACGGGCGCTGACATTCACGATAGGCAGCTGCAGCCACAGACCGGCCACGCCGGAAATTTCACCACCTTTAAAGGCAGTATTGGCAGCACCAAAAACTTTCCTGTCGCTCACCATGGCGCCGAACTGAGGACCTACCTGCAGTTTCAGACGGGGAGTACCAAGATCAATATTTGCGAGCAACGGAATGCTCAGGTAGTTCAGATTAACTTTTTTACGGTTGTCGGAGGTGCTTACTCCTTCGTAGATATCGCTGAATTTATCGGTGGTCTCTGTTTTGGTTGATGAAAAGATCACTTCACCCTGCACACCAAAACCTTTAGCCAGGTTTAACTGTGCGAAACCACCAAGATGGTAGCCTAATTTGAATCCGTCCTGAAATCCGGAACCATCCAGTTTTCCAAGGTTGGCGCCACCTTTAATACCAAAGCGCAGTAATTTCTGTGCGCTGACAGTGGTGGTAACAGCGGTCATTGCGAGCATGGCAACGGCGAGAAACAGTTTTTTCATAATTCTTATGTTGTTAATAATGGTTAAAATTATAGACGCCCGAACAGTAAAATACCCCTACTTATCTCAGGGAGATTCCCTAGATACAAATTCCGTGCTATTTGTTAAAGAAATCAGAAACTGTAGGACAGACGGGCGGTGAAATAGCCCATCAATTGCAGTTCCGGGCCTGTCAGCGGCTTAAAAACAGTGAAAGAGGGAGAAAAAGTAAACTGATGGAACAGATAGGAAGCATTGATCGTACAATCAATGGCGCGGGGCTCAAAACCGGTATGGTCTTCATAACTCAGCACTTTCCCGGGACGCCCTTTATTCGGTTTCAATTTGGGAGAGCGGCCCATATAGCGGAAAGCCGACAGCTGGCTGTAATAATTGGCGGTGCCTGTGGTGAGCGACAGGGAGGGCTGCAGCAACAACGCGTCGTCGGAGAACAAGAGGCCATCAAAAATAAACGGGTGCCGTACCGTGGCGATCACGTTAAAGTCGCTGCCCGTCACATGTTCCTTCAAACGCCGGGTGCCGCTGGTATAGGATCCCCAGCCGAAATCCAGGCTAATGCCCATGTGCAGCCACCATTTACGGTAATAGAAATAGGAAAATATTTCATTGTTGATCGGCGTGGCCGGAACATCGGTGGAATCGGCAAAAAGATAACGGGTATACGAAATGCCGGTGAGGAAGTTTCTTTTTTTCGTATAGTCGTAACCGGCAGTAAAGTCCCATTCAAACCAGTGATTTTTGTCGGTATCGAAGAGGTAATAGCCGCTCGCTCCGGCGGTCAAGCCGCTTTTATGATACCAGGTCAGTGAGGGGGAAAGGTAAGCCTTCATAACGATAGGCTGTTCGAGGTTAACGGTCTTGGCGCCGTAAGCAGGATTATTGCCATAACTCAGGGATGCCACCACTTCACTTTTCTGTTGTTTATTCAGCAGTGAATCCAATTGTCTTTCCAGGTCCGCCAGGGACTGACCCTCAGCGAAAACACTGCAAAACAGTAGCAGACATGTCAGGAATACGCGCATTGAACAAGAGATACAGGCCACAATATAGCATATTTTGGGATTTACGGATTTACGGATTTTGGGATTTACGGATTTTGGGATTTTGGGATTTGGAGATTTGGAGATTTGGAGATTTCAAAGGAAGCCCTTCATCATTAACCCAATCCCTAAATCCCTAAATTTCCAAATCCCAAAATATCAAAATATCAAACAAGTTCTATTACCGTAATTTCCGGCAATACGCCTACCCTGCCCGGGTAACCGAGGAAACCAAAGCCCCTGTTCACATACAGGCGTTGCTCTCCGGCTTTGTACAGGCCTGCCCATTCTTTATAGAAGTATTGGGCGGGGCTCCATTTGAGACCGGGTATTTCCACGCCGAACTGCATGCCGTGGGTATGGCCGGCGAGGGTGAGGTCAATATCCGGGAATTCAGGACGGATCTGGGCGTCCCAGTGGGTGGGGTCGTGCGACATGAGGATTTTGAAGGGGATGTGGTCTATCCCGTCATAGGCGCGGCGAAGGTCGCCGTGGCGGGGGAAACGCTTGATGGCGCTCCAGTTTTCCACACCAAGGAGGGCGATCTGGCCGCCATCTTTCTCCAGCACTACGTTTTCATTCATCATGAGCTTCCATCCCAGTTCACCGTGGACTTCCTTCAGGCGCTCCAGGTTTTTCATCTGCAATTCGCTGTGACCGGCAGGTGTTTTATCCGGCCAGGGGTAATAATCGCCGTAGTCGTGGTTTCCCAGCGTAGAATAGACGCCCATGGGCGCTTTCACCTGGTTAAACACGTCCATCCACTGGGTCATTTCATCAGCGCGGTCGTTGACCAGGTCACCGGTAAACAGCACCAGGTCCGGTTTCTGGGCGTTGATCATGTTCACCCCTTTGATCACCGCCTCACGGTTGGCGAAACTGCCGGAGTGGATGTCCGAGATCTGCACGATGCGCATTCCCCGGAAAGAAGCGGGCAGGTTTTTAAACGCCAGTTTGATTTTATGGACGCGATAGTTGTATTTATTGGAAAAGCCGTAGACCAGGGTGCCGAACAGGCTGCCGCCGGCGATGAGGCCGAGGCGGCTGAGAAACTGGGAGCGGCTGATGCCATTGGTGGCGCCGGTGGCCGCAACGGCGTTTTTTTCCGGTGTAAAGCGTTGTATGAGCCATACTACGCCGCGGCGCACATCATCTATCAGCAGGAATACCACCGCCAGCAGTTTGGCCACCACCAGCCCGAGGAATATGGCCATCAGGTAGGACTTCAGCTGGGCGGGCCAGGCGTGCCAGTGGATATAGGGCAGCAGCAGGACCATCAGGATGCAGATGGCAGATACCGACCAGTAGGCAGCATAGGTGATGGCCCGCACACGGGGCAGCGACATGTATACCATGGCGCGTACCGCCTGGAACACGTAGAGGTCCAATACCAAAAGAAAAACAACTAATATAATAGAATTCAGTCCGGGTCGCATTATAAATAATTAATATAAAACTTAACAGAAAAGCAAATTAACACAAGTTATCCGTCCCAAAAAGTTAAAACGGAGAACCGGCAGCTATGCAGACGAATAACAAACGGATAAATTGCCCGGTTTTAAATTAAATTTCCAAACAATATATTATGTTATTTTGATATTTAAATATTTCAATATTTAAATAGCTACATTTGGGCAGGGACACTTTGTGAATAAATAAATATACTACAGCGCCGGAATTGTTGCTATTCGTTGTATTTTTGTCCGATTCAGGTAACTTTTAACAATTAATGACCGGGTTAGTGATTTATTGGGCGAAAGCTTACATTATCATTCATAGCCCGGAATTCGTTTTTTTTACCTAAAATTGAGACCATGAGATACACTAATTACGGTCATTCCTGCTTCGCAGTAGAGATAAAAGGCAAGCGGATACTTTTCGACCCGTTCATTACGCACAATGAGCTGGCTAAGAAGATAGACGTTCAGACGATAAAGGCGGATTATATTTTTGTGTCCCACGGTCATGAAGACCACGTGGCAGACCTGATTTCGCTGGCGAAGCAGACAGGGGCTATGGTAGTCTCCAACTTTGAGATTGTTACCTGGGCGGGCAAGCAGGGATTGACCAAACTGCACCCGATGAATACCGGCGGTAAATGGAAGTTTGATTTCGGCACTGTGAAATGTGTGGTGGCACAGCATTCCAGCTGTCTGCCGGACGGATCTTACGGCGGTAATCCGATGGGCTTTGTGTTTATGACCGACGAAGGCAATTTTTACTACAGCGGCGATACCGCGCTGACGCTGGACATGGAGCTGATCCCGGATATTACCGAGCTGGATTTTGCCGTTTTGCCGATTGGTGATAATTTCACCATGGGCCCGGAAGATGCCATTGCCGCGGCCGAAATGATTGACTGTGAAAAAATAATCGGTATCCACTACGACACCTTCGGGTATATCAGGATAGACAGGAAGGAAGTCATGCAACTGTTTGACGAAGCCGGCGTGGAGCTGTTGCTGCCTGAAATAGGCAGTACTATAGAGGTTTGAGGAAGAAGCGATCCTGCTATTTAATCCTTTATCCTATAAATGAACCTTTGAATTTTTTAAATTAGACAATGGCTAGAGTAATCGCAATCGCTAATCAGAAAGGTGGGGTAGGAAAAACAACCAGTGCAATCAACCTGGCAAGCAGCCTGGCTGTACTGGAATTTAAAACATTGCTGGTAGATGCTGATCCCCAGGCAAACAGCACCACGGGACTGGGCTTTGACCTGCGTAATGTGCAGCAGAGCCTGTACGACTGTATGGTCAACGATGTGCAGGCCAGAGATGTGATACTGGAATCTGATACGCCCAACCTGAAAGTATTGCCTTCCCATATTGACCTGGTAGGTGCTGAACTGGAACTGATCAATCACCCTAACCGTGAGCGGGTGATGAAGCAGGTAGTGGATGCGGTAAAGGACGATTACGATTTCGTGATTGTGGATTGTTCCCCTTCTCTGGGACTGATCACGGTGAACGCCCTGGTGGCTTCCAACGCGGTGATCATCCCGGTACAATGTGAATTTTTTGCGCTGGAAGGTCTGGGCAAATTGCTCAACACTATCAAGATCGTCCAGAGCAGACTGAATACAGACCTGGAAATTGAAGGTATCCTGATGACCATGTACGATGGCCGTCTGCGCCTCAGCAACCAGGTGGTGGACGAAGTGAAGCAGCATTTTGAGGAAAGCGTATTCAACACCATCATCCATCGTAATACCAAACTGGGAGAAGCGCCCAGCTTTGGTAAATCTGTTATTATGTACGATGCAGCCAGCACCGGTGCCATCAACTACCTGAACCTGGCCAAGGAAATACTGCAGAAGCATAACTACACGAAAATTAAATCCAAAGACAAAATCTTAAAATGACCAATCCAAGTAAGAAAGAGGCGTTGGGGAAAGGTATCCGCTCGCTGCTCCAGAACATAGACACTGACCTGAAGCAAACTGCCGGCGCACTGAGCGACAAAACGGTAGCTACCGCCACAGGTATTGAGCGTATTGCGCTGGAACAGATCGTGACCAATCCGAAGCAGCCGCGTCGTGACTTTGATGAGGTTGCACTACAGGAACTTAGCCAGTCTATCAAGCTGCATGACATCATCCAGCCGATCACAGTGGCCAAGATCAGTAACAAAAAGTACCAGCTGATTGCCGGTGAACGCCGTTTGCGCGCCAGCAAAATGGCCGGACTGAAAGACATTCCGGCCTATGTGCGGCAAGCCAACGACCAGGAACTGCTGGAGCTGGCCCTGCTGGAAAACCTGCAAAGGGAAAACCTGAATGCCATCGAGGTTGGATTGAGCTACAAGCGGCTGATGGAAGAATGTTCCCTCACACAGGAACAGGTGGCCGACCGCATGGGCAAGGAAAGAAGCACCGTTACCAACTATATCCGCCTGCTCAAACTGCCGCCTGATATCCAGGTAGCGGTACGCAACGGACAACTGAGCATGGGCCATGCCCGTGTACTCACCGGCGTGGAAAACGTGGAAAACCAGCTGTTCCTCTACAACGAGATCCTGCAAAACGGCCTGTCTGTAAGACAAACGGAAGACCTGGCCCGCAAGATCAACCAGGCAGACAAAGGCAACCAGCAGAAAGCGGTCAGGGTAAAACTGCCGCCCGCTTTCCAGAAGATACAGGACAACCTCAGCTCCCACTTCTCCACCAAAGTGAAGCTGGAGAGAGGCAAGAATGGAAAAGGAAGCATCATGATTGAATTCTATTCGGACGATGAACTGAATAGTATCCTGGAAAAAATAGATTTATAAGGTGGCTAAAAAGGCTGGAAGATTATTCCGTTTATTTCGTCGCCATGTACCGGTATGCCTGGCATTGCTGGTATTGGCGCCCACACTGAGAGGGCAGGACACTACCCGTCGTGCTGCCGCAGATACTGTAGTACGCCCGGTCACCGACACCACTGTCAAACCCGTTGCGGTGCTGACAGATACGACTGCCTCCATCATCCGGTTGCCGTCGCGTGCGCCGCACAGTCCGCGTAAAGCGGCGCTGTACTCCGCCATACTGCCGGGGCTTGGCCAGGCCTACAACCGTGAATACTGGAAAATGCCCCTGGTATATGCCGCCATCGGTACCTGTACCTACTTCTTCGTGTGGAATATGGACAATTACCGGACCTATCGCGATGCCTACCGGCTCTCGGTAGACGGCAACCCGGACACCAAGGCGCCGGACCCGTTCCTCGCCGCACAGTCTTCCCAATACCTGAAAGCGTATCGTGACTACTACCGGCAGAATGTCGATTACTCCGTACTCTTCTTCGTACTGGCCTATACGCTTAATATCGCCGATGCTACCGTATTTGCGCATTTGCGCAACTGGGACATGTCCGACGATCTGAGCATGCGCGTGTCCCCGGCCATTATCAACAACCGGAGTTTAGGCATCAGCGTTAAACTCGACATCGGCGGCGGCCGTAAGCACCCTAAAACAGCCTGGGTGGCCGGACGGTAACCAAACTCCAACTCATCATCAACAAAAAATAGCAGCAAGGGTCATGAAAATAGCACTCATCGGATATGGTAAAATGGGCAAGGCGATCGATGCCATCGCCACTGCCAAAGGTCATGAGGTCATCCTGAAAATAGATCACGACAGCCAGCACCTGCTGGACAAGGAGCACCTCGGCCAGGCGGACGTGGCCATTGAATTCACTACTCCTGAAACCGCTTACCATAACATACAAAAGTGCTTTGAGGCCAACGTACCCGTTGTCAGCGGCACCACCGGCTGGCTCGAGCAGCTGCCTGAAGTGAACGCCCTGTGCGAAAAAGGCCACCATGCTTTTTTACACGCTACCAACTTCAGTATCGGCGTCAATATCTTTTTTGAAGTCAATAAAAAACTGGCAGCCCTGATGGCCGCCCAGCCCCAATACAATGTATGGATGGAAGAAATCCACCATACCCAGAAAAAAGACGCCCCCAGCGGCACCGCCATCACGCTGGCAGAACAGCTCCTGGCTTCCGTGGACCGCAAAAAGGGTTGGGTCAATGACGAAACACAGCAGGCTGACATGCTGTCTATCATCTCCAAAAGAATAGACCCCGCTCCGGGCACGCATACCATTCATTACTCCTCTCCGATCGATGATATCACGATCACGCATACCGCCCATTCCCGCGAAGGGTTTGCTGCCGGTGCCGTTGTGGCCGCGGAATGGCTGAAAGGAAAGGCAGGCGTATTCACCATGAAGGACGTGCTGAACCTCTAAGGGCATAATGAATTGAATATCAATTATTTTTTATTCGTGTCACGCTCCACGTCGGCTGCTGAAATATAAAACTCGAAAGAAGGGCTTATATTTGTTGGGTCAAAAATGTTCATTGCACCACGATAGCGTCATCCGAGAGATGCAAATAAGTCAGTATGTTATCTAAAAAAACACAATACGCATTTCACGCACTCATTCACCTGGCAGAAAATGTTGATAAGGGACCTATCCTGATCTCCGAGATCGCACAGGAAAAGAACATCTCTATCAAGTTCCTCGAAAACATCCTGCTGGAGCTGAAAAATGCCGGTATCCTGGGCAGTAAGAAAGGGAAAGGCGGCGGATATTATCTGATGCGTCCCCCGAAAGAGATCGCACTGGCTAAGATCATCCGGCTGCTGGACGGCCCCATCGCCCTGCTGCCCTGCGTAAGCCTCAACTATTACGAGCGCTGTGAGAACTGCCGCGACGAAGCCGTATGCGGTCTGAATGAGGTGATGAGCAAAGTAAGGGACGCCACCCTGAAACTGCTGGAGACCAAAACATTAAAAGATATTCTTACCCGCAACGCATAACCAGCGCAGCGTGAAAATTAAGGGACCGGCCGGGATTTCAACTCCCCGCCGGTTTTTTTGTGCGTCCCATCCCCGCTGGTAAACCGCCCCCACAGCCCCTTTCCTGACAAACGACAATTTTTTGATATAATAGTCTATCTTTTTTATAGGATTTATGTATTTTTGTATACGGCGTCACTGAAAAGTACGCGCTGGCACTAGGCAATTATCTTTAAGGAAGATTACATGACAGACATTACCAACGCGCTGGCCAATAAGCCGGTGGCAGAAGCCATACAATATCTCCTGGAACAATATCCGGGAGCGGTGGCCTTTTCCACTTCCTTTGGCCAGGAAGACCAGGTAATCGCAGACATTATCTGGCGCAACCACCTCCCTGTAAGAGTATTTACACTGGACACAGGACGCCTGTTCCAGGAGACCTATGACGTAATGGACGTTACCCTTGCCCGTTACAAACAACCGATCGAAGTGTTTTATCCTGAAACAGCGGCGGTAGAGAAACTGGTCACCGAAAAAGGGCCCAACAGCTTTTACGATTCCGTGGAAAACCGCAAGCAATGTTGCGGCATCCGCAAAGTAGTACCGCTCAACAGGGCGCTGGAGGGCGTAAAAGTATGGATCACCGGCCTTCGCGCCGAACAATCCGAAAACCGGCATGACATGCAGACGCTGGAATGGGACGAACACCGCCACCTCTACAAATACAACCCCCTGATCCACTGGGGATATGATGAAGTACTGGCGTATCTCTCCCAAAACAATGTTCCTTATAACAAACTGCACGATAAAGGCTATATTAGCATTGGTTGTGCACCCTGTACACGCGCCATCGGGCCGGGAGAACATCCGCGCGCCGGCAGGTGGTGGTGGGAACAGTCGCAGAAAGAATGCGGCCTGCACGGATAACAGAAAACAGCCTTTGCAATCATAAAATTATTGTCACCCATGACACATCAGATAAACTGGGGGTTTCCACAGGCGCTGGAAGATGAAGCCATATACATATTACGCGAAACGGCCGCCCAATTTGAGAAGCCGGTACTGCTCTTCTCCGGCGGTAAAGATTCCATTACCCTCGTAAGACTGGCCCAGAAAGCCTTCTACCCGGGCAAAGTACCGTTTCCGCTGCTCCATGTGGACACCGGCCATAACTTTCCCGAAACGATCGAGTTCCGTGACTGGCTGGTCAACACCCTCGGTCTCGACCTGATCGTCCGCAATGTACAGGACAGCATCAACCAGGGCAAAGTACAGGAAGAAACCGGCAAATATGCCAGCCGCAACGCCCTGCAGACCGTTACCCTCCTCGATGCCATCGAAGAAGGCAAATTTGACGCCTGCATCGGCGGCGCCCGCCGCGATGAAGAAAAAGCCCGCGCCAAAGAAAGAATCTTCTCCGTACGCGACGAATTCGGTCAGTGGAATGCTAAAATGCAACGCCCTGAACTGTTCGACATCCTCAACGGAAAAATCAATATCGGTGAAAACGTGCGCGTATTCCCTATCTCCAACTGGACAGAGCTGGACGTATGGAACTACATCCGCCGCGAAAAACTGGAAATACCATCCATTTACTTCGCCCACGAAAGAGAGATCATAGAGCGCGATGGCCTCTACTGGCCTTATTCCTCCTATCTCAACACCACCGCCGATGAAGTGCCTTTCCGCCAGAAAGTACGCTTCCGCACCGTAGGTGACATGACCTGTACAGCTGCCGTACTGTCTGAAGCCGATAAGCTGGAAGACATCATCGCAGAAATCATGGAAGCCAAAATTTCCGAACGTGGCGCCCGTATCGACGATAAACGCTCCGAAGCGGCCATGGAAAAGAGAAAACAGGCAGGTTACTTTTAACATTTACTTCTTACAGCAAAAAAGCGAACGCATATGGAGGTTTTACGTATAGCCACTTCCGGTAGTGTGGACGATGGGAAAAGCACCCTGATCGGCCGTCTTTTATACGACACCAACTCAATTCCCCAGGATAAAATGGAGGCGCTCCACGCCGCCAGCAAACGTAAAGGACTCGATTTCACCGACCTGTCACTGCTGACAGACGGCCTCGTGGCAGAAAGAGAACAAGGCATCACCATCGACGTGGCGCATATCTACTTCTCCACCCCTACCCGCAAATACATTATCGCCGACACACCCGGCCATATTGAATATACACGCAACATGGTAACCGGCGCTTCCAACGCGCAGGTATCCCTGATCCTCATCGACGCCCGTAAAGGCATCGTGGAACAGACACACCGCCACTTCTTCATCGCCAACCTGCTGCGCATCCCCCACCTGGTGGTATGCGTCAACAAAATGGACCTGGTGGAATACAGCGAAGCCCGTTTTAACCAGATCGTGGAAGACTTCCAGCAACTGCTGGCCAGCGCCTCCTTCAAGGCTCAACAGGTGAAATTTATCCCCATCTCTTCCCTGTACGGCGAAAACGTGGCTACCCGCAACGGCACCATCAACTGGTACAATGGCCCTACCCTGCTCGATTATCTCGAACAGATCGCCTTTGACCATGAAGACAGCCGCCACCCGGCCCGCTTCCCCATACAAAGCGTGATCCGCCCCCGTACTACCGAGTACCACGACTTCCGCGGATTCGCCGGGAAAGTGGCCAGCGGCCATTTCAACGTAGGCGATGAAATCATCTCCCTGCCTTCCGGACAAAAAAGCAGGATCAAAACCATCGAACAGTTCGAAACACAACTGCCGTCTGCCCATGCCCGCGAAAGCGTTGTCATCACCCTCGAAGATGAGATCGACAGCAGCCGCGGTAACATGCTCGTAAAGACCGACAGCGTCCCCGAACAACGTAAGGAAGTCACCGCCAACGTATGCTGGATGGACCAGCAGAAACTGGTCGCCGGTAAAACCTACCTGCTCCAACATGGCGTGAACCGCGTAAAAGCCAAAGTACAGCAGATCAACTTCGTCGTCGATGTTACCAGCAACCAGCACATCGAAGGCAAAAATGATATGGGCCTGAACGATATCGGAAGCATTACCCTGAAAACAGCCCAGCCCATCTTTGCCGACATCTACGCGGAAAATCCGGCCAACGGCTCGTTTATCCTGATCGATGAATTTAATAACACGACGGTAGGCGTAGGAACTTTGATATGATATAATTATTACTGATTTCGCTGATTCACGAAGACAGAAGCGAATAAGGAAATAACAAAATAAAAAAATAAAGAAGGCCCGGTGAAGATATCACCGGGCCTTACTATTATACTCAAATCAAACAATATATACTACTCTGAAAACCGCGCCAATCTCACTTCCCTCTTCGCCAACCAGCGAAATCAGTAATAATCACGGCATCACAGTTACTATATGTTTTTAAACATATCCTCTGTCATCTTCGCCAGATCATATTCGTGTTTCCATCCCCAATCGGCGCGAGCCAGGCTGTCGTCCATGCTGTTGGGCCAGCCGTCAGCGATCTGCTGGCGATAGTCCGGTTCGTAACTGATGGTGAATTCAGGAATATGTTTTTTGATCTCGGCCGCGATCTCTTTGGGAGAGAAACTCATAGCGGAGAGATTATAGGCAGAGCGCACGGATATTTTGGAGGCATCGGCTTCCATCAGTTCGATGGTGGCGCGGATAGCGTCCGGCATATACATCATGGGCAGATAGGTGTTCTCTGACAGGAAGCTGGTGTATTGCTTATGTTCTTTCGCTTCATGGAAGATTTCCACCGCATAATCGGTGGTACCGCCGCCGGGAGCAGACTTATAGCTGATCAGGCCGGGATAACGGAGACTTCTTACGTCTACGCCATAACGGTGATGGTAGTATTCGCACCAGCGTTCGCCGGCGAATTTGCTGATACCGTAAATTGTTGTTGGTTCGATGATCGTATGCTGCGGCGTGTCCTGCATAGGGGAGTTGGGACCGAATACCGCAATGGAGCTGGGCCAGTATACTTTATCGATATTTTCCTCCTTCGCGATATCCAGTACGTTGAGCAGGCTTTGCATATTGATATGCCATGCCAGCAGAGGATTTTTTTCACCGGTGGCAGACAGGATGGCCGCCAGCAGGTAGACCTGGGTAATGTTATGACGAATGATCAGTACATGCAGCATCTCTTTGTTCATCACATCCAGCGACACATAAGGGCCTGTTCCTTTCAGCAGCTCATGCTCCTCCCGCAGGTCCGACGCCACCACGTTGGTATCTCCATACATTTTCCTTAACGCCAGCGTCAGCTCCACGCCTATTTGTCCGCAGGCACCAATAACCAGGATCTTATCTTTCTTCATATAAACGAAAATTGTAAGCAATAATTTGAGAGCGTAATATTAACAGGTTCGTCGGTATTTCCGTTCCACCTGCCCACGCGCATGACAATGCTATAACAATAAAAACTGCAATGGGTGAACTTTACGATTCGGGATTACAAAAGTATGACAATTTTAACTTTTCGTATAGGGTTGAGCTCCGGATACGAGGGTCTGTTAATGCAGGGAAAGACTATCTTTGCAAGGCGATTAATGACCCAATAGTTATAAAATTATGAAGCATTTAAAATCATTGTTCAAAGAACAATACAATCCGGAGAATTTTTTCCTGATTGCTGGTCCATGTGTGATAGAAGAAGAAGAATTGCTGATGACGGTAGCGGAGAAAGTTTCCGGCATCTGTAAAAGGCTGGCTATCCCGTATGTATTCAAGGCATCGTACCGGAAGGCCAACCGTACCAGCGCCCATTCTTTCACCGGTATCGGTGATGTGGAAGGGCTGGAACTGTTACAGAAAGTAGGCAAAACATTCAACGTACCTGTTACCTCCGATATCCATTCTGCCGCCGAAGCCGCCATGGCAGCTGCTTACGTGGATGTATTACAGATCCCCGCCTTCCTCTGCAGGCAGACAGACATTCTGCTGGCCGCCGCAGAAACAGGTAAAGTAGTAAACGTAAAGAAAGGTCAGTTCCTGAGCGGCGAGTCCATGAAGTTCGCTGTGGAAAAAATAAAAGGAGCCGGCAACGATAATATTATCCTGACGGAAAGAGGCACCACCTTCGGTTATCAGGACCTGGTGGTAGACTACCGCAACATCCCGATCATGAAACATTTCGGGCATCCGGTAGTAATGGACTGCACCCACTCTTTGCAGCAGCCCAACCAGACCAGCGGCGTTACCGGCGGTAACCCCCAGATGATCAGCACCATCGCTAAAGCGGCTATTGCCACCGGCGCTGACGGGCTGTTTATCGAAACCCATCCCGAACCTTCCCGCGCCAAGTCAGACGGCGCCAATATGCTCCGCCTCGACCTGCTGGAAGAGCTGCTGGAGAAGCTGGTGGAACTGCGGAAGGTAGCGGTGAAATTATAAGTCCCGCAAAGGCTTCCCTTGTTGTTTTGGATCGTTTTATGTAAATTCATAGAACACTAAAAACAGCTCACTATGATCAGTTTACACCATTTAAAAACCGGAGATACGGTCATTACCAATTACGGAGGTGTAGAGAAACCGGGGAAAATTCTGCAGGTGGATCATGAGGACAAAAAAGTGCTTGTGGCCACCGATAATGACACAAATGAGTTTTGGTATGATCTCGACAACCTGTACTCCATTCCGCTGGACGAGGCTACCTTACTCAGATTGCAGTTCCATCTGGACGCTAACCAGTCCGGTAATGGAAGAGGCAGACTGTATGTGCGTGGACCATTCTCCATACGCATGCATGAACCGGGCAATCAGCCCCTGCTCCAGTTGCATTACCGCGACGAGACCAGGAACCTGAACGCACCCATTACCTTGAATGAGCTGCAAAACCATTATCACGGTATGACCAATTTCCATCTGGAATAAACGCCGGGGGAAGTATATACGGCAAAGAGGACGTGACCGGAACAACGGTTATGTCCTCTTTGTCATTTAGGGGATCCCCCGGCACGCAGGCTGCCGGCGGACGATCATCAATACCTCAATGCGGCATACGGTCGACGACGACGGACAGGGAAACGGTAAAATGTCAGAAAAGAGGGCAAAAATGCCGAAAACCGGCAAAAAGAAGGCAAAAAGCTAAAAAAGCGGGAGGCCGGGAAGGCCGGGCAACGGGAAGTGTGATGTTAAAGAAAGAGGAAAAATTCAGCGGTGGGTCATGCGGATCAGAGATAGCGCAAGGGATTCCTTCTGGCGTTGAGGATATAATTTTTCATATTCATCCAGAAAGCGAGGATCATATAGACGATCACCGGCGATCCCATGGTCAGGAAAGTGGCATAGATAAAAAAGAAGCGGATCCGGGAGCTGGCGACACCCAGTTTTTCACCGATGGCATTGCACACGCCAAAGGCTTTCCATTCCAAAAAGTCTTTTATCCGGTTCATATTCCAAATGTATCAAATTCCGGCGGGAAAAACAAGAGCGGCTGTCACTGCCGTAATTTAACAGGAGAGCGGCGGGAGCGGTACCCGGGGGCATCCATTAAAGAGGAGGGTAAAATTTAATATAATATTTTTTAACAATTCTTTTAGAGATGGAGACCAATTTGCCCCGCCTGTTTTTTGGGGCGATGGGCCGGGTAAAATTCTGGCAGGATCTTCAGTAATTAATTTAAAAACTTGTTGTTTTTAGTTAATTTTGCGTGCAATTTTTAACCGCTCTTAAATTATTTTTTTCCCATGGTGTTTGATATTGACATGATTAAAAAAGTGTATGCGGCACTACCGGGTAAAGTGGAAGCGACCCGTCAGCTGTTAGGCCGTCCGCTCACACTTGCCGAAAAGATTTTATACGCACACCTGTATGCACCAACTACCACGCCTTTTGAAAGAGGCAAATCCTACGTTGAATTTGCGCCGGACCGTGTAGCCATGCAGGATGCAACCGCCCAGATGGCGTTGCTCCAGTTTATGACCGCGGGTCGCGATAAAGTTGCGGTTCCTTCCACAGTACACTGTGATCACCTTATACAAGCCAAAGTAGGCGCCACACAAGATCTGGCGGCTGCTGTGGACACTAATAAAGAAGTTTACGATTTCCTTTCTTCTATTTCTGACAAATACGGCATCGGTTTCTGGAAGCCCGGCGCTGGTATCATCCACCAGGTAGTGCTGGAAAACTATGCCTTCCCCGGCGGTATGATGATCGGTACCGACTCCCACACCCCGAACGCCGGTGGTCTGGGCATGGTGGCTATCGGTGTTGGCGGTGCTGACGCGGTAGACGTAATGGCCGGCCTGCCCTGGGAGCTGAAAATGCCGAAACTGATCGGTGTGAAGCTGACAGGTAAAATGAGCGGCTGGACATCCGCCAAAGACGTGATCCTGAAAGTAGCGGGTATCCTGACCGTAAAAGGCGGTACCGGCGCGATCGTGGAATACTTCGGCGAAGGTGCTGACAGCCTGAGCGCTACCGGTAAAGGCACTATCTGTAACATGGGTGCTGAAATCGGCGCTACCTGCTCCCTGTTTGCTTACGACAGCAAAATGGCTGACTACCTGAAAGTAACCAGCAGAGCTGAAGTAGCCGCCCTGGCCGATGGTGTGAAAGAACACCTGCGCCCGGACGTGGAAGTATACGCAGAACCTGCGAAATACTACGACCAGGTGATCGAAATCAACCTCGACGAACTGGAGCCTCATGTAAACGGTCCGTTCACCCCGGACCTGGCATGGCCTATCTCCAAATTCGCACAGGCGATCAAAGAAAACAACTGGCCTGAAAAGCTGGAAGTAGCCCTGATCGGTTCCTGCACCAACTCTTCCTACGAAGATATCTCCCGCTCCGCTTCCCTGGCCAAACAAGCCATCGACAAGCAGCTGGATATGAAATCCGAATTCACTATCACTCCGGGTTCTGAACTGGTACGTTATACCATCGAAAGAGACGGCCTGCTCTCTACCTTCGACCAGGTAGGCGGTGTAGTGCTGGCAAACGCCTGCGGTCCCTGCATCGGTCAATGGGCCCGGCACATCGACGATCCTAACCGTAAGAACTCCATCATCACTTCCTTCAACCGTAACTTCGCGAAAAGAAACGACGGCCTGGCTTCTACCCACGCTTTCGTAGCTTCTCCTGAAATCGTGACAGCACTGGCTATTGCAGGTGACCTCACCTTCAACCCGCTGACTGACACCCTGAAAAACAAAAACGGTGAAGACGTGAAACTGGACGAACCTACCGGTTTTGAACTGCCGGTAAAAGGTTTCGCAGTGGACGACGCCGGTTACCAGGCGCCTGCAGAAGACGGTAGCAAAGTACAGGTGATCGTGTCCCCTACTTCCGACCGTCTGCAGCTGCTGGAAGCATTCCCTGCATGGGAAGGCACAGACCTGAAAGGCCTGAAACTCCTCATCAAAGCAAAAGGCAAATGTACCACTGACCACATCTCAATGGCCGGCCCATGGCTGAAATACCGCGGTCACCTGGACAACATCTCCAACAACATGCTGATCGGCGCGGTAAACGCGTTCAACGATAAAACAGATACCGTTAAGAACTCCCTGACCGGTGAATACGGTGCTGTTCCGGCTACCATGCGCGCTTACAAAGCTGCCGGCCTCGGTGCGGTAGTAGTGGGCGACGAAAACTACGGTGAAGGCTCCAGCCGCGAACACGCTGCCATGGAACCCCGTCACCTCGGCGTTCGTGCTATCCTGGTGAAATCTTTCGCCCGTATCCACGAAACCAACCTGAAAAAACAAGGTATGCTGGGCCTGACCTTCGCTAACAAAGAAGATTATGACAAAATCCAGGAAGATGACAGCATCGATATCGTTGGCCTGACCACCTTCGCCCCGGGTAAACCGCTCTCCGTGGTACTGCACCACAAAGACGGCAGCACCGATGAATTCGCTGTAAACCACACTTACAACGAACAACAGATCGAGTGGTTCAAAGCCGGCGGCGCCCTGAACGTGATCCGTGCAGAAGCAGCCAAAAACAAAAAATAATTCAGCCTACGGTTGAATAAAATACAGGGAGAACGGGCAGAAATTCTGCCCGTTTTTCTTTTTAAATTGCCCCGGTAAATCGTATCCATATGTCCATCCCCGTTATCAGCGAAAGCTGGAGCCGGCTCAATCACGCATATGCCGCCGACGACGCTCTCGTTCAAAAAGCCCTCTCAGACATCCTCACCGCCTACCAGGCTCCGGAGAGGCACTATCATAACCTGCAGCATATCACCCAGCTGCTGACGCTTCACCACGCATACGCCGGCCAGCTGAAAGCCCCGGACACCGTGTTATATGCCATCTTCTTTCACGATATTGTATATGATGTACAGCGACGCGACAACGAACAACAAAGCGCCCTGGCCGCCGGGGAATACCTCCGGCAGACCCGCTTTCCCCCGGCAGACATCAATGCCGTGGAAGAATTTATCCTCGCCACGCAAACACATGTCAACCCCCTGCAGCATTCCGACCTGGACTACTTCCTGGATTTCGACCTTCAGATACTGGGGACCGCTCCGGACATCTACCAGGCCTATACGCAGCAGATCCGCCGGGAATACAGCATCTATCCCGATCAACTGTACCATCCCGGCAGAAAAAAAGTATTGCAACATTTTATGGAGATGCCTGCCATTTACCGTACCCCGCGTTTCAACAGCAATATGAAACACAGGCCCGGCAAAACATACAGGCGGAAATCGACAACTTATAACGGAAACAAATGCATATGAAAAATATCGTCGTTTTTTGCGGATCCAGCGCCGGACAGGAGCCGGTTTATATGGAACAGGCCTCTCAACTGGGCGCAGCTCTCGCCCGGCGCAACATCGGGCTGGTATATGGCGGCGCCAAAGTGGGCCTGATGGGCGCGGTGGCCGACGGCGCCCTGCAGGCAGGCGGTAAAGTGACCGGCGTACTGCCTCATTTCCTTCAGCAGAAAGAACTGGCGCATAACGGTCTCACCGACCTGATACTGGTAGACACCATGCACGAACGCAAAACCAAAATGAATGAACTGTCAGACGGCGTCATTGCGCTGCCGGGCGGCTTCGGCACCATGGAAGAATTATTTGAAATGCTGACGTGGGGGCAACTGGGGCTGCATCAGAAACCCATAGGCCTGCTCAATGTAAACGGTTTTTACGACGCGCTGCACCAGCTGTCGCAAACCATGACGGAGAAAGGCTTCCTGTCGGCCGCCAATCGTGACATGCTGCTGTACAGCGACCGGATCGACGACCTGCTGACGAAAATGGAACAATACCGTCCGGTGGAAAAACCGAAATGGATTACGCCGGCGCAAAGCTAGGCTCGCAAAGCAGGAAAGGAAGCAAAGGTGCTAAGATGGAGCGGAGGCTCGCGGAGAGGCACGCAAAGGCGCTAAGCAGCAAAGGAGCGAAGGGGTTTTGTGCCCCTTATATTTCGTCTTTTGCGGTCTTTTGTGTCTTTATATAGCCACCGCTTCCCCACAAGGGTTTCTTTAATGCGAAACGGCGGACCAGGCTCACCCTGAAATTGCCCGTACCAAAAGCCTGATAGGTATTCGGTACGGGCATTTTGCTGCGGGTGGTCATACCCACATAGTGGATCCCTGCAAAATACCGGCTGGAGTTATATCCCAGCGACGCCCTTACCGTGTTGCTGAACTGAACGCCCACATTATGGCTCACGTCGCCGTTGTCGTAGTGTAATCCTGTTTTAGCCGCGCCGATGCCTGTTGTCACCGACAGCGACAGGAAAAAATGCTGCCGGTAAACAAACGTATGTGCATACCCGACATTGGCAGCCAGGCTGGCGATACCGCTTTTATAATAGTGCTGGTCCCGCAGGAAGGCCGTATCCGCGATATTGGAGGGTACCAGCGAAGAATCTCCTTTTATATTTGCCAGGAAAAACTCCCCGCCAAGGATGAACGATCCGGCGCTTTTCTTCTGATATTCATTTTGCAGGTTAGGCGCGCGGTAGGAGAAGCGCCTGTCATTAAAAATATACTGCACATTCATGCCCAGTCCCCTGTTGCGGATATCCGGCCTTTGGGGATAAGGGTTTTGCCGCGCATATTCTTTTCCGAAAACGCTTTCCGGGTTAGCGACATAGTACCCTTTATAGGATTGCCCGTAGAAATCCACCACCAGTTTACGCAGGTAGATATGAGACTGCAGGTCAATATAACGGGTTTTGCCGAACCGGTCGTTTTGCCTGTTGATAAAAGGGAAGTTAAACCCCAGGTTGATGCCTATAAAGCGGTAGTTGGCCCCCACCCCTATGTTAAAAGGGGTATTGGGACGATATAATATGTCCTTTTTCTGCTTTCTGTCCCTGATGTCGTAGCTGGTAAATTTGCGTGAGCCATACAGGCGGAAGGTGATATCTTCCGTATGGTCTTCGATGTAGGCTGTATCATTCTCTGTCTGCAGCCACCTGAAGAATTTCCCCTGGGCAGCCGCTGTCGCCATGCATCCGCATAGTATTACCAATGTTACTAAAGTGCGTTTGATCATAAACATTTTTTACAGTTACAGGTCCATACAGGGGGTTAACCAGGTAATTCAATCACTTCCAGTTGTTCGATACGGCCCTGATCGAGCCGGAACCGGAGCAGGGTTTTTACTTTATGCCATCCTTGCTGGCCACAGGCGCCCGGGTTCATATGTAACAATTGCAATGCCGGGTCCGGCATTACTTTCAGAATATGGGAGTGCCCGCAAATAAAGAGTTTGGGAGGATTCTTTTTCAGTATTTCGCGGACACCGGGGGCATATTTCCCCGGATAGCCGCCAATATGGGTCATTAACACCTCTACACCTTCCACAGTAAAGCGCAACGTTTCCGGGTAACGGATACGGATATCCGCTCCGTCGATATTGCCGTAAACGGCCCTGAAAGGCTTAAAGGCCTCCAGCTGGTCTGCCAGTGCTACGTTGCCGATATCGCCTGCATGCCATACTTCATCTACTTCTTCAAAATATTTAAACACCTGTGGATGCAGATAACTGTGCGTATCTGACATTAACCCGATTTTTTTCAACGGAAATACTTTATAGCTTTATATGATTATTTTTTATTTTAGATCTATGCAAAAGCCCCCTGTACAAACGATCGCCTGCCTTTTGATATGCTGTCCCGACCAGCCCGGTATTGTGGCCGGCGTGTCCACGTTTTTTTTCCAACTCGGTGCAAATATACTCGATGCGAGTCAACACAGTACCGATCCGCGTGAAGGATTGTTTTTCATGCGTATGGAGATACAGCTGGACATTGCTGACAGAGCGGGACTGGAGCAGTCTTTCCAGGAAAAAGTGGCAACGCCGCTGTCCATGGAGTGGCAGCTGCATTACAGCGACCAGCGCAAGAAAATGGCCATTATGGTCTCTTCCTACGACCATTGCCTGATGGAGCTTCTGTGGCGCTGGCGTAACGGTGAGCTGGCCGTAGACATCCCTGTGGTGATCTCCAATCATACCAAACTGGAGAAAGAATGCACCCTGCTGGACATCCCGTTCCATTACCTGCCGGTCAATGCCGGCAACAAAGCCGAACAGGAGCAGGCTGCCATCGGCCTGCTGGAGCAGCACCAGGTCGATTTCACTGTGCTGGCCCGTTATATGCAGATCCTTTCGCCCCGTTTCGTGGGACTGTATCCCCAACGGATCATTAACATACATCACTCCTTCCTGCCCGCTTTCGCCGGCGCCCGCCCTTACCTCAACGCCTACACGCGCGGGGTGAAGCTGATCGGCGCCACCGCCCACTACGTGACCAACGAACTGGACGAAGGTCCGATCATTGAACAGGACGTAGCCCGCGTAAGCCACAAACACTCCGTAGACGACCTCGTGATGCTGGGCCGGGACATAGAGCGGCAGGTACTGACCCGTGCCGTCAAAGCTCATATCGAAAACAGGGTGATCGTGCATGGTAATAAGACAATCGTCTTCTAAAAGCCCCCTGTCAAAAGACAGTATATAAAAAAATCCCTGCTGATACGATGACCGGCAGGGATTTTTTGTATGATCTTTTATGTCAGACGTCAGATCACTATTTGTTGATGAACTTCGCCAGTTTCTTTCCGGAAACGGCGTAAGCTTCTTTAATACGTTCACCGGTATCGAAATCGAAGCCGCCGAACATACGGCCGGGCGCATTGTCTACGGAGATTTTAGCCACCGTTTTGCTTTTGTTGGCGGTTTCCACGATGAGCACTTCTGCATCGATGTAAGCGTTTTTACGCATCACGCCTACGTTGAAGCCCGGCTCCATGAAGGTGGTGTGGAAGATCAGGGTGTATTTGGCGCCGGAATAGTCGCCTACTTTGGTGTCGCTGTTTTCGTTGAAAAGAGATTCGAAGCTGGGCTCGAAGCGGTCTTTACGATCGTTTTTCCAGGCTTTGGCCCAGGTGTCGCCTTTACCGGCTTCTTTCTGATTGTATTCAGCTGTTTTTTTCTGAATGTAGTCTGCCTCATTATCAAACTTGCCTACTTTCAGCTGGTCGTAGGTGAATTCAACATTCAGCTGTTTTTCATTTTTCAGGGCAGTCAGATCGCCATCGACCAGCTTGATTTTCTGGGCTATGGCAGGTAGCCCGATCGCTGCCAGCAGCACCACTGCTGCCATTTTGGGGATGATTTGCATAATCGTGTGGATTTTGGGCAAAACTATGAAAAGGGAGAAGTATAACCGTGCGTATTTCTACCTATTTTTTCGCGGGGCTTCCCCCTTTTTCGTTAACTTTAAGATAATGCTGAAAACCATTCTGCACGAGTATCTGGAGACTACCTGCGCCGCTATTGTGACCGCATTTGAGCAGCTCCCGCATCCCTCCCGGCGGCAACAGGCTATCCATCAGCTGCGGGTGGGCAGCAAGAAGGTCCGTGCCCTGCTGAGGGTAGCCAAAGAGATACCCGGTTATCACCTGAAAACACGGAACTACCTCACTACCCTTCAGTTACTGCAAAACCTGGGCGGCACTTCCCGCGACACCCGTTTGCAGGAACAGGCGCTGACGCGCTATGAAAAGGCTATCGGCTGGCGTTTCTCCGTAGCGCACCTGTTGCTGAAAACGCGGCTGGTTACCGCTGACAGTGCGCTGGAAGCCACAGTAGAACGGCTTTCTATCAAAAAGCTCTCCCGGCTGCCGGATGCTTTTAAAGCCGCCATAGCCGGCATCGATGAAGCCGCCGCCACAGATGCCATCATCAGCCATGCAGCTTCAACCTACAACAACACCGTGTTGCCGGAAAGCCGCGCCCCGGCAGCAGCCTGGCATGATCTCCGGAAACGTATGAAACAGCTCTATTATCAACTAAGCATTATCACACAACTTCCTCACCATACCCATCGGCACCGGGAACAGCTGCGGCACACCAAAAAAGCCGGCCAGCTGCTGGGGCAGTGGCATGATGCCAGTGAACTGTTATTGTTTATAAAAACGACGGCAGCACAGGTCAGAAAGGAAAAAATAAGACTGCCGGCAGCAGCGGCACAGCTGACGCAGTTGTTGCAACGGGAAACCAGGGAAAAACTGGCGGACAGTGCCAAACACCTAAGAGATTTAGGGATTTTTTGATGTACGATTTTTTGATTTCGCGAATAAAAAAGACGGAAGCGGATGTGGACTGTTCCCTAAAAGTGTCTAAACTCCCGGGAAGCAATCTACATCCGCTTCGGTCTTCTCTTTCATTTATCGCTACATCAAAAAATCGTACATCAAAAAATCTCCAAATGATTTTATTCTTCCCCGCAATACGCCATGAGTGTTTCAAACACAATAGCAGCGCCCAGTTTAGCAGTGCGATTGTCCTGATCAAGCGAAGGGTTCAGTTCGGCGATATCCACTCCCCTTACTTTTCCGCTGTGCATGATAGCCCTGTAACATTGCAGGAACAGGCCTCCCGGCAGAATACCGTTGTAAGCGGCAGCGCTCACGCCGGGCGCGAAAGCTGCTGCAAACACATCGAGGCAGGTGGTCAGGTATACATGGTCCACCTGGCTGAGGAAATGTTGTATCGCGGCCAGCAGGGTATCTTTATCGTTCAGGTGGAAGGCGTCGGCACTGACGTGGGTAACGCCTTCTTCCCCGGCTATGTTAAAGAGCTGACGGGTATTGCCGTTTTTCTGGATACCGAGGGCGAGGTAGTTAAATGCTTCTCCGCTTTGTTTACAGTCCTGTGCCAGTTGCCAGAAGCCGGTGCCGGAGCTGGGACCTTCTGTGCCGGGGATGCGGATGTCGAAGTGTGCGTCGAAGTTGATCAGTCCGAGGCATCCTTTCTTTTGTGTGAATTTGCGGATACCACTGGCATGGCCATACGTAATTTCATGGCCGCCGCCCAGCAATACGGGCAGGTAACCGGCGGTGAGCAGGGCGTGCACCGCCTGGCTGAGCACTAATTGCGCTTCTTCCAGCGCGGCGCCGTTACAGACGATATCGCCGGCATCCAGCAGGACCGTATTTTCCACGAAGTGAGCGGGGAAGTTAGCGACGGCCTTTCTCAGGGCGCCCGGTCCTTCAACAGCGCCGGTGCGGCCTTTGTTGCGGCGTACGCCTTCATCGCAGGCGAACCCGAGGAATGCCACGCCTTTCTGGTCTTTTCCCAGGGGAGGAAGCGGCTGTTGCAACAGGTCCACCGGGCGGACCACCTGATGCCAGCGCAACAGGTCTGTTTCAGTACCATCGGTACGGCCGGTCCACACATCGGGGGCTGTTGGCCGGTAGCTATCCTTTGTTATCATAAGTCTATTGAACTAATTCTCCATTTTTCCACACCATTACCGGTTTCATTTTACCCTGGTAGTACAGGATATCCCTGAAATCGGCGGTGGGGTACGCCTGCATGTCGGCGGCGAAGCCTGCCAGCAGCTGGCCGGCTTCTTTCAGCTGCAACGCTGGTGCGGCCCTGAAGGTCAGGGCTGCCAATACTTCAGCGGTTGACAGTTTCTCCGCAGCGCTCATCACGGCCGCCTGCACCAGCAGATCGCCCATGGGGGCTGATCCCGGGTTCCAGTCGCTCGCAATGGCCACCGATGCACCAGCATTCAGCAATCTGCGTGCCGGGGCGTAATGCATGCCTAATCCGAGGGAGGCGCCGGGCAGTACCACCGCCACGGTGTCAGATTTGGCCAGCAGGTCCACTTCTTTGTCGCTGCTGGCTTCCAGGTGATCGGCTGACAGGGCGCCGGCCGCCACGGCTACCGCTGCGCCGCCGGCGCTGAACTGGTCCGCATGCACGGTGGCCGCAAAGCCCAGTTCACGGGCTTTCTGCAGGTAAGTGAGGGCTGCTTTCGCAGAGAAAGCAGTTTCTTCGATGAAGATGTCCACCCTGTCTGTCAGCGATTCCGCTTTCAGTACGGGCAACAGCTCTTCCAGCGCCCATTGCAGGTATTCGTCTTCCGTGCCGGAAAAATCGCGCGGTTTCATATGCGCTGCCAGGCAGGTAGGCACCAGGGTGGCGCCGGTGTGCAACGACGCCTGCCGGATAGCGCGCAGCATTTTCACTTCACTTTCAAAGTTAAGTCCGTAGCCGCTTTTCACCTCTATGGTGGTAACGCCCTCCTGAAGATGGCGGTTAGCCCGCGCCACCGTATTCTCTACCAGGGTAACGAGGTCGGCTACACGCGTTTTGGTCACCGAATCCCAGATACCGCCGCCGGCGCGGGCTATCTCGAGATAACTTTTCCCGGCGATGCGCATGGCGTAATCGCGGCTGCGGGTGCCGTCGTAACAGATATGGGTGTGGCAGTCGATAAAGCCGGGCAACAGCACCATGGGCTTATCGATGAAAGCCACTTCACAGTCGGGATGTTCTTTTAAGAGTGTTTTATAAGGCCCTGTGGCCACGATCTTTCCCGCGCTCACCACCACACCGCCTTTTTCAATAACGGTCAGCTGTTCGTCCTGCAAAGTACCTTTCAGCGGCAGGCCGCTGAGGGGAAAGATTTGCGAGAAAGGCCCCAGTAATATTTTCATGGTGCTTTTATTAATCATGGAATTTGGGGATTTTTTGATGTACGATTTCGGCGTTGGGAGGTTATTGTTCAAAAATCCCAAAATCAAAAAATCCCTGAATGTTATATGTTTATGCCGAATTTATCGGCCCATTGTTGTGCTTTTTCGTAGCCGGCGTCAGCGTGGCGGAAAATGCCCATGGCCGGATCGTTGAACAGCACGCGGCTCAGGCAGGCCGCTGCGCGGTCTGTACCGTCGGCCAGTACCACCATGCCGGCGTGCTGGGAGTAGCCCATGCCTACGCCGCCGCCGTGGTGGAAGGATACCCAGGTAGCGCCACCGCCGGTGTTGGACATGAGGTTGAGCAGCGTCCAGTCGCTGACAGCATCGGAGCCGTCTTTCATCGCTTCTGTTTCACGGTTGGGGGAAGCTACGGAGCCGCAGTCGAGATGATCGCGGCCGATCACGATGGGTGCTTTCACTTTACCGGTGCGTACCAGCTCGTTGAAGATCAGTCCTGCCTTTTCTCTTTCGCCGAGGCCGAGCCAGCAGATACGGGCGGGCAGTCCCTGGAACGCCACTTTTTCCTGTGCCTGTTTGAGCCAGTTGATCAGGTGGGTGTTTTCAGGGAAAGCTTCCATGAGGGCGCGGTCGGTGGTGTAGATATCTTCCGGGTCGCCGGAGAGGGCTACCCAGCGGAAGGGGCCTTTACCTTCGCAGAAAAGTGGGCGGATATAAGCAGGCGTGAAACCGGGGAAGTTGAAGGCGTTGGGTTCTCCTCCTTCTCTGGCGAATTCGCGGAGGTTATTGCCGTAGTCGAAGGTGACAGCGCCTTTCTGTTGCATTTCCAGCATGAAGCCAACGTGGCGGGCCATACTTTTGAGCGACAGTTCGCGGTAGCGGGCGGGATCTTTCTTACGCAGTTCCAGCGCGGCTTCCAGCGTCATGCCGTTGGGAACGTAGCCGTTGATCGGGTCGTGTGCGGAAGTCTGGTCGGTGAGCATATCGGGGATGATATTGTCTTTAAGCAGACGTTCCAGCATATCGCCGGCATCGCTGACCAGGCCGATGGACAGTGGTTGTCCTTTCACCATGGCTTCTTTGGCCCAGGCTACGGCTTCGTCATAGGAGTTGGTCATGCGGTCGAGGTAGCGGGTATCGATACGTTTTTGGATACGGGTAGGATCGATGTCGGCAGCGAGCATCACGCCGCCGGCCATGGTGGCGGCCAGTGGCTGGGCGCCGCCCATACCGCCGATACCGGCGGTGACGATCAGTTTACCCGACAGGTTGCCGTTGAAGTGCTGGCGGCCGCATTCCATAAAGGTTTCGTAGGTGCCTTGCAGGATGCCTTGAGTGCCGATGTATATCCAACTGCCGGCGGTCATCTGGCCGTACATCATGAGGCCTTTGGCGCGCAGTTCGTTGAAATGCTCCCAGGTGGCCCATTTAGGCACGAGGTTACTGTTGGCCAGCATCACGCGGGGTGCTTGCGGGTGGGTACGCACGATGCCTACGGGTTTGCCTGACTGCACCAGCAGGGAGTGGTCTTCATCCAGTTCCAGTAAGGTTTTAATAATTTTCTCCAGGGCTTCGCGGTTTCGGGCAGCCTGGCCAATACCGCCGTAAACCACCAGTTCATCGGGGTTTTCGGCTACTTCAGCGTCGAGGTTGTTGAGCAGCATGCGCAGCGGGGCTTCCGTCTGCCAGGATTTAGCATGCAGCTGTGCGCCACGGGGCGCTTTGTAGTGCGGGTGAGCCGCGTATTGTTTAATAAAGTCCAAACTGGTCATGGTAGATGCCATTTAAAGGTAATTGATGTTGTGCGGCGGCTTCGTTGGCTACGCGCACAAGAGAGTGGTCCGTGATGATTTGGTGTAATGCTTCGATATCGTAAGCGAAGATGCGGTCTTTGTCAGCGAAAGACACTTTTTCGCGGGCGTAGCGGTGTACGGCTTCCAGGATGGGGCCGGATTTGAGCGGCCGGCGGAAATCCACTGCCTGAGCGGCGTAGAGCAGTTCGATGGCGAGGATGTATTCCAGGTTGCCGATTACCTGGTTAAGTTTGCGGCCGCTGATGGAGCCCATGGACACGTGGTCTTCCTGTCCGAGGGAAGTGGGTACGCTGTCGGCGCTGGCGGGGAAACAGAGGGTTTTGTTTTCCGTTACCAGTGCGGCGGTGGTGTACTGTGGTATCATAAATCCGGAGTTGAGGCCGGCGTCAGCGATGAGGAGTTTAGGCAGGCCGTATCTTCCTTCGATCATCATGTAACTGCGCCTGTCGGAGATGTTGCCCAGTTCAGCTGCCGCAACGGTGGCGTAGTCCAGGGGCAGCGCCATTGGCTGGCCGTGGAAGTTGCCGCCGCTGATGGTGTCTGTATCGCTGAAGATGATCGGGTTGTCTGTCACCGCGTTGAGTTCAATGGTAGTGAGTTCGAGCAGGTGCAGCCATGCGGTGCGGGAGGCGCCGTGTACCTGTGGCATACAGCGGAGGGAGTACGGGTCCTGTACGCGGCCGCAGTCCACATGCGAAGCCATGATTTCGGAGTTGTCCAGCATGGTTTTGAGGCGGTGGGCCACCAGCTGGTTGCCGGGGAACGGGCGGATGGCGTGCAGGCGCGGGTCGAATGGTTTATGGGTGCCCATGAGTCCTTCGAGCGAGAGGGCGCCGATGATGTCTGCCGCTTCCAGCGCGTTGTACAGGCGTTGCACTGCTTTTACGGCGAAAGAGAGGATAAACTGGGTGCCGTTGATCAGCGCCAGCCCTTCTTTGGGGCCGAGCACCACGGGTTGTATGCCTTCCTGTTGCAGCACGGCTTCCATGGAGGTCGCCTGCCCTTTGTACCACACTTTTCCGAGGCCTATCAGGGGCAGGAAGAGGTGCGACAGCGGGGCGAGGTCGCCGGAGGCGCCCACGGAGCCTTTTTCAGGCACCAGCGGGGTGACATGGTGCTCTATATGCCAGATGATCCGCTCCAGGGTGGAGAGGGCGGCGCCGGAGTAACCCTGTGCCAGCGCGTGTACTTTGGTGATGAGCATGATCCGCGCGATCTCTTCGGGGATAGGGTTGCCTACGCCTACGCTGTGGCTTTGCAGGATATTGTACTGCAGGGCGCGGGTGTCTTCTTCAGAGATTTTGGTATCGCAGAGGGGGCCGAAGCCGGTGTTGATACCATATACCGTGGTATGCTGCGATACGATCTGTTGTACGTACCCGTTGCTGGTATTGACTTTGGTGATGACTTCCGGAGTGAGGACGCCTTTCGTTTTGCCTGCGGCAATGTCGAGCACCACGCCTACCGTCAGCTGGTCGATACCGTATTTGAAAATAACACTCATGGTTGTTGGTTTATGGACAAAAGATTGTCTGGTGTATGATTAGTCGTTTTGCTGAATGGCTTTGATCACTCTGGATGAAAGCGGCTGCTGTTGCACCGCCTGTTCCACCTGCGCGATGGCGGCCAGCAGTTGCTGGCTTTGTTTGTTTTCCGTGACCAGTTCCTCCATGGCAGTGGAAATCGCTTTCCAGATGGGCTGTATCTGATGCAGCATGTCTGTCCCTTTTTTGGTGAAGGCTACCAGTTGCCGGCGGCCGTCGTCTTTGCAGGGCGTGGTTTTGAGCAAGCCTTTTTTACGCAGGTTGGTCACCATCTGGCTCACGGCGGAGTGGGATATTTCCAGCTGTTCAGCGATGTCTATGATGGGCATCGGCTGCTGGCCGGCCAGGAGGTAGAATACGGGGAACCAGCTGGCGTCGAATGGGATGCCTGCCTGTTCATATACCTTGTTGACTTCCGCGAGGAAGTATTCGCTGAGCCGGCGCAGGCGGCTGCCGAAGACAAGGTACCCGAGTGAAGGATAAAAACTCATTGCGATTTATGGATTTTCTGATTTACGGATTTTTTGATTTCGGATTTCCTGGTCCGGAAACCGTGGTATTCCGGTAATCAAAATTATATAAGCGCTTATATATTTATCTTTTAAAAAGATGATAAACAGACGGAAGGTGCCAATGGAGGGCATCCGCGGTTATCATCGATCACTGATATCTGACAATGTATCTTTTATTTATTGCAACCACCTACAAGGCTAATGTCGTCCGACATCTTTTATAAAAAGGCACTTCCCGGCCGAGCGTCAGGCACATCTTCCTAACGCTTTATAAAGCCGTCGGGCCCCAAGGGGGTACAAGGCAAACCACATCTCTCCTAAAAATCACACTGCCAAAGCATAAATTGTATAAGTACTTATACAATATTAAGAAAAAATAACCAGGCACCAAGGGAGGTCAGGATTTTTTTCCTGTATCAGCCACGGGCCGGGCCATGTGCCGGTACCGGGGCTGATACAGGAAAAGTTACCGGGCGGAAAGCCGTATGGCCACCGTCCGTCCTTATTTGGCCTTGGCCTGGTTTTCCTTGTTGCGTTTCATATCGAACCAAACGGGGGAATCATCTTCCACGTCGCCGTTATAGTTAATAAACAGCTCTTCTCCCTTTTTGATATCGCGACGGGTGATGATGCTCATGGTTTCAGCCTCAAAATCCATTTCGTATATGCAATTGGGGTTATACTCGTGGTTATAGATGGAGCAGAACCCCAGAGCAATGCAGGAGCGGGTTTCGCGGACGCCCCAGAGGAAAATGTAGTTATGGAGCTTTGTTTTGTCAACAATCTCCGTATCGTCATAAGAGAGGACCAGCACGGGTGACGTTTCGATCCGGGTACCGGCGGGTATCCTTTCTTTGGTATATACGCCGCGGCCTCTTCCCTTAGACTTATCAATGTACAAGTATGGCTTTATCATAGCACTTATCGAATAAAAGAAAGGCGTAAAGTAAAGTTAAAGGAAGAAGTTATCAAAATCATCTTGAAAAATTTTAGGTTTGCGGCCCGATTTTATTTAGTTATTCCGTTATTTGGTTATTGGAAGGGGGTTCTTTGAATATCAAAATACCCAAATATCAAAATATCAAAATAGTAAAATGATCAATTACAACCCAAAGGACTGGTTTACCTTCATTTTCCGTATTCACAAAGCGGACACGGTGCGGAAGCTCTTTCCCATGTTTATTGCCCTGTCTATTTATTCCGCCATTGTAGCCTGGCTGGAGCTGTCGTTCTGGAAGCTGTCGGCCAACAGCGAGGTCAAAAACATATCCCTGATGCACGGGCTGCTGGGGTTTGTGATTTCTCTGTTGCTGGTATTCCGCACCAACACTGCCTATGACCGCTGGTGGGAAGGCCGTCGTCAGTGGGGCACGCTGGTGAACAGCTGCCGTAACCTGGCCATCAAGCTGCAGGCCATGCTGCCGGCAGACAATACAGAAGCCCGGGCGTTCTTCCGGGTCATGATCCCCAACTATGCTTTCGGCCTGAAGAACCATCTGCGGAAGCTCTACAAGGCAGAAGAGATGGAGGCGTTGCCGGAAGGCCAGGCCCCGCTGGACCTGACGAAACACGTGCCCAACCAGCTGGCCACCCGTATCCTGCAGAAAATCGCGGACCTGCAGCGTGAAGGGCAGCTGACCGGCGATCAGCTGATCGTGCTCAACAATGAGCTGCAGTCGTTCACCGAAGTATGCGGCGCCTGCGAACGTATCCAGAGTACGCCTATCCCCTTCAGTTACAGCGTATTCATCAAAAAATTCATCTTCTTCTATATCATGACCATGCCCTTCGGGTATGTCTTCAGCCTGGGATACCTCATTATCCCCATGGTGGTATTCCTCTTTTTTGTACTGGCCAGCCTTGAACTGATCGCGGAAGAAATAGAGGACCCGTTTGGGTTTGATGCCAACGACCTGCCTACCGACACTATTTCCAATAATATCCGGAAACACGTCGGAGAATTATTATAGCGTTAATCCCGGAGGCGTTTTATTTTAACTTATTTTCGCGCATAGAGTCAAATTAGTACATGGAAAATGAAGCATTACTGGAAAAATTCAGCACACTGAAGAAAGAAAAAAACTATCGCGAGCTCTCGGTGTACCTGGATGACCAGTTAATTACGGATATAGCGGACCTGATCCATGATAATCCCGAAGATGCGGGCATCATCATCCATCAACTGTCGATCACCCGGGCGGCAGCGGCTTTCCGTATCCTGGACTTCCCCCTGCAGGAAGATGTGATCCGGGCATTACCCCCGGCCAAGATAGCCGAGCTGATGAACGAGCTGCCGGCGGATGACCGTACCGCTTTCCTGGAAGAACTGCCCAGCGAAGCGGTAAAAGAACTGATCAAACTGCTGGACCCTGAAGAACGACGCATCACCCTCTCCCTGCTGGGTTACCCGGAGAACAGCGTAGGGCGTATCATGACGCCCGATTATATCGCCGTAAGGGAAGAGTGGACCGTAAAACAGGTACTGGACTATATCCGCGAGCATGGCAAAGACAGCGAGACCATTGACGTTATCTATGTGATCGATGAGCGGGGCCACCTGCTCGACGACTTCCGTATACGCGAGTTCCTGCTGGTAGCGCCCGACACGGTGGTGCATACCCTGATGGACGACCGCTTCGTATCCCTTCATGCCAACGACGACCAGGAAGAAGCCGTACAGGTGTTCCGGATGGAAAACCGGGTGGCATTGCCCGTTGTGGACGACAACGGCGTACTGCTCGGCATTGTGACCATCGACGATATCCTGTGGATCGCCAACGAAGAGCACACTGAAAACATCCAGAAGATCGGTGGTACCGAAGCCCTGGACGAGCCCTACCTCGACATGCCCCTGCTGAAGCTGGTAAAAAAACGTGTAGGCTGGCTCGTGGTACTGTTCATTGGTGAGATGCTGACCGCCACCGCCATGGGATTTTTTGAAGACGAAATAGCCAAAGCCGTCGTGCTGGCGCTTTTTGTACCGCTGATCATCTCCAGCGGGGGCAACAGCGGCTCTCAGGCTTCCACCCTTATCATACAGGCCATGGCACTGGGCGAAATCAGTATCAACGACTGGTGGCGCGTAATGCGGCGTGAGATCGTTTCCGGCCTGCTGCTGGGCAGCGTGCTGGGATGCATCGGCTTCATCCGCATCCTGCTGTGGAACAGCCTTTTTCATACCTACGGCGAACATACAGTGCTGATCGGGGCTACCGTCGGCATATCCCTCGTTGGCGTGGTGTTATGGGGCACCCTCTCCGGCTCCATGCTGCCCATTATCCTGAAAAAAGCCGGCGCCGACCCCGCCACTTCCTCCGCCCCGTTTGTGGCCACGCTGGTGGATGTGACCGGACTGCTGATTTATTTTTCCGTGGCGTATACGTTTATGAGAGGCATCTTGTTATAAATCACGCGGAGTTCACGCGGAGTTCTCGCAAAGCACGCAAAGGAGCAAAGAGCGCAAAGATTTTTTTAAGTTTAAATAAGAAAGCAAAGGAGCGGAGATCAAATCGAATTGATCTCCGCTCCTTTGCTTTCTCTGCTCGCTTATTTTATTCTTTGCGCTCTTTGCTCCTTTGCGTGCTTTGCGAGAACTCCGCGAGAACTCCGCGTGAGCTAGTAGCAGTCCTCCGTAAGGCTTGTTCCGGCAGATGTTTTATGAACAATGAACAGCCAGTTGTATTCGTCCTCTCCCAGCATGTTCATATGCGGTTTGGCGCGCAGGCCGCGCAGCGCGGGCACCAGCGTATTACTATGGCCAATCACCAAAATCCGTTTGCCCCAGTCGCCATGCCTTGTGATCTCATAAATCAGCGATTCCCCGGTGGTATCCGCCTTATAGAAGCAGGTATCCAGCTTTTGTTTGATCCGGAGGCTGTCGGCCGTCTGGACGCTGCGGAGGTAAGGCGTCAGGTAAATCTTGTCGAGATGGGCGTTTTTCAGCCGTTCATATAAAAGGCCGGCGCGTTGGAAGCCTTCCGGGGTGAGGGTGGTATCGGCGCCGCCGGGATAACGCTCCGCATGCCGGACGAGATAGAACGTGCCCGTGAGGAAAGTAGTGTCTTCCGATACCGGCACCGGTTGCCTTACAGGCGCCTTGGGTTTGCAGGCAGCCAGCAAGAGGAGGCAAAATATGACAGGCAGTAAACGCATAAGCTGCATGGTGAAAGACAGCCAACCGGCGTCCATCCAAAATTTGTAGCAATTTATGATTAAACTGTTACATTTATCGCCCAACAAAATACTGAACCGCTATGACAAAATGGGTATTGCCCGCCATTATTTTTTTATCAGCCAACAGTCTCTATGCCCAGCAACCAGGGCCGCTTACGGTAGAAAAAATCATGCGCGATCCTAAATGGATAGGCACTTCTCCAGATAATCTTTTCTGGGGGACCGACAACCAGACCGTCTATTTCAGCTGGAACCCTGACCAGCAAATGGCCGATTCTCTCTATGCCGCCGGCATCAAAAATCATACGCCGGTAAAGACCAACGCCGCCGACCGCGGCCTGATCTCAGCCAGGTCCCGTGGCTGGTACAATACCGACAGGACGCTGCTCACCTACAGTTACCAGGGCGATGTATACCTGATGGAGATAAAATCAGGCAAAACGGTCCGCGTTACACAGACCGCCGCCGCGGAAGTTAACCCGGAGTTCAGCTTTGGCGGCCGGCAGATCGTATATTCACAAAACCGCGACCTCTTTGCCTGGGACAGGGCCACCGGCGTTACCACCCAGCTCACCAGCTTCACTGCCGGTAACAAGCCTGCCGCAGAAAAAGACGAACTGCAGAAAGGCAACGACCAGGAGAAATACCTGAAAGCACAGCAGCTGGAACTGCTGGCCGTTGTGCGGGACCAGAAGGCCCAAAGAGACGCCCTTACTGCATTTAACAAACAATACGAAGCGAAGCCATTGCGTAAACTATACCTGAGCGACAAGAAGCTGAGTGCCGTACAGATCAGTCCCGATGGCCGTTATATCACCTATAAACTTTATAAGGAAGGTGACGGTAAAAATACCATTGTGCCTGAATTTGTAACCGCGACCGGCTTTACTACGGATATCCATTCCCGTGAGAAAGTAGGCGCACCGCAGGGCACACAGGAATCTTTCATTTACGACCGGGAGCGGGACACTGTGCTGCCGATAGTGCTGAAAGACCTGCCCGGTATCAAAGACCTCCCCGACTACAGTAAAGACTATCCCGGAAGAGACAGCGCCCGGGTGCGGCCTGTGGCCGTCAGCGGCATCATCTGGTCCGACAAAGGGACCCATGCCATTGCCGACATACGTTCCGATGATAACAAGGACCGCTGGATCGTGTTGCTGGACCTCAGTACCGGTAAGGTTAAATCCCTGAACCGGCAGCGTGACGAAGCCTGGATAGGCGGCCCCGGTATCAGCGGATGGCAGATCAGTTCCGGCCTGGGATGGATCGATGAAAATACCTGCTGGTACCAGTCAGAAGCCACCGGGTATTCCCATCTGTATACCACGCAGGTGGTGACCGGCCAGACCCAACAGCTCACCCAGGGCAACTACGAAGTACAGGAAGCTACGCTTTCCAACGATAAAAAACATTTTTACATCGTTACCAATGAAGTACATCCCGGTGAAAAACAACTTTATCGTATATCCGTTACCGGTGGCAAGGCTGAGCGCATCACTACCATGGAAGGAGCACATGAAGTAAGCATCTCGCCGGACCAGCAGTGGATCGCTTACCGTTATTCCTATTCCACCAAACCGTGGGAACTGTACCTGCAGCCCAACAAGCCGGGCGGCAAAGCGGTGCAGATCACCCATATGGCGCAATCGGCCGAATTCAAAGCTTATCCCTGGCGGGATCCGCAGGTGATCACTTTCACTGCGCGCGACAACCAGCCGGTATATGCACGGTTATACACGCCGGACCCGGCGAAGCGGAACGGCGCTGCCGTGATCTTCGTACATGGCGCCGGTTACCTGCAGAATGCCCACAAATGGTGGAGCAGCTATTTCCGGGAATACATGTTCCACAACCTGCTCACCGACAAAGGCTACACCGTACTGGACGTGGACTACCGCGGCAGCGCCGGCTACGGCCGCAACTGGCGCACCGGTATTTACCGCTACATGGGAGGCAAAGACCTGGACGATGAAGTGGATGCCGCCAAATACTTGGCAGAGAAATTGCAGGTTGACGCCGGCCGCATTGGAATTTACGGTGGCAGCTACGGCGGTTTTATGACGCTGATGGCGATGTTTACCAAACCAGGCGTGTTTGCAGCCGGTGCCGCTTTACGCTCCGTTACCGACTGGGCGCACTATAATCACGGATACACCAGCAATATCCTGAATGAACCGTTTACCGACAGTATTGCCTACCGCCGCTCTTCGCCCATTTATTTTGCGGAAGGGCTGAAAGGCAAACTGCTGATGTGCCATGGCATGGTTGATACCAACGTACACTTCCAGGATATTGTACGGCTGTCGCAACGACTGATAGAACTGGGAAAAGATAACTGGGAACTGGCAGTATACCCTGTGGAAGACCACGGGTTTACAACACCCAGCAGTTGGACGGATGAATACAAAAGAATCTTACATTTGTTCGATAATACATTGTTGAAATAATTACGAATTACGAATTACGAATTGAGGGCTGATTCGGGGATAAGCGTACTAACTTATTCAGATTTTAAATTTTAATGCTTAATTACGAATTAAAAATTCGTAATTCGTAATTGATCAAGAGGGAATATAGTGAACGATGGTCCGATATTAACATTCGGTTAATCGTGCACGATATTCCCTTTTTCATTTTAATTTTCATGTTGCGAAGAATGCACGTTATGTGAAAACGCACGCGTAAAACCATATCTTATATTATATTTTATTAACATCAAGTGATGTTATTTTAACAATTAATGCGATATTGCAATGAACACCCTCACCAAAAAACACGCTTAAACACATGTGTGGAATTGTAGCTTACATCGGGCACAGAGAAGCATACCCGGTAGTATTGAAAGGCCTTAAAAGACTGGAATACCGCGGTTACGACAGCGCTGGCGTAGCCATTATCAACGACGGACTGCGGGTTTACAAAAAGAAAGACAAAGTAGCGGCACTGGAAGAATATGCCTCCAGTTACGACATGCGCAGCCCCATCGCCATCGGGCATACCCGGTGGGCGACGCATGGCGAACCGTGTGACCGCAACGCGCATCCCCACGTTTCCAGTGACGGAAAACTGTCGATGGTACATAACGGCATCATCGAAAACTATGTACAGCTGAAACAGGAACTGGTCAACCAGGGACATGTTTTTCAAAGCGATACCGACACCGAAGTGCTGCTGCACTTTATTGAAGAGATCAAAAAACAAAACCAGTGCCCGCTGGAAGAAGCCCTGCGCATCGCCCTTAAAAGGGTCGTGGGCGCTTATGTGATCGTACTGATCGACGAAGACAACCCGGACACGCTGATTGCGGCGCGTAAAGGCAGCCCCCTCGTGATCGGCGTTGGCAAAGGAGAACATTTCCTCGCTTCCGACGCCTCTCCCATCGTGGAATACACTAAAGAAGTAGTCTATGTCAACGATTACGAAATTGCCATTATCAAAGCGGATGAACTGATCCTGAAAAATATTTCCAACGAAAGACAGACGCCGTACATACAGAAGCTGGACATCGAGCTGGCAGCCATCGAAAAAGGCGGCTACGCCCACTTCATGCTGAAAGAAATTTTTGAGCAGCCGCAAACGATCTTCGACAGCCTGCGCGGCCGTCTCGATGCTAAAAAAGGTACCCTCACCATGGGCGGTATCCGCGAATACGCCGAAACGCTCAGCAACGCCAAACGTATCATCATTGTTGCCTGCGGCACCTCCTGGCATGCGGGCCTCGTAGCGGAATATATGATCGAGGAGCTATGCCGTATCCCCGTGGAAGTGGAATACGCCTCCGAGTTCCGTTACCGTAATCCGGTGGTAGGCCCCGGTGATGTGATCATCGCCATCTCCCAGTCCGGCGAAACAGCCGACACGCTGGTGGCGATTGAAGCCGCCAAAGAAAAAGGCGCCATCATCCTTGGCGTATGTAACGTAGTAGGTTCGTCCATCGCCCGCCTCTCTCACGCCGGCGCCTATACGCACGCAGGCCCTGAAATCGGCGTAGCCAGCACCAAAGCCTTCACCGCGCAGCTGGCCGTGCTGTGCCTCGTAGGCCTGAAAATAGCCGCAGAGAAAGGCTCCGTTACCGCCCAGCGTTTCCAGCACCTGCTCGATGAACTTGACCAGGTACCTGAAAAAGTGGCGACAGCCCTTAAGCTGGACGACCAGGTACAGAAGATCGCCGCCAAATACAAAGACGCACGCGACTTCCTCTACCTGGGCCGCGGTTATAACTTCCCGGTGGCGCTGGAGGGAGCGCTCAAACTCAAAGAAATTTCCTACATCCACGCAGAAGGTTATCCCGCAGCGGAAATGAAACACGGTCCCATTGCACTGGTAGACGAAAACCTGCCTGTGGTGATCGTGGCCACCAAAGACAGCTACTACGAAAAAGTAGTATCCAACATACAAGAGATCAAAGCCCGCAAAGGTAAAGTGATAGCGGTTGTGACGGAAGGAGACCAAACCATTCCTCCCATGGCAGATGACGTTATTTTTGTACCTTCAGCAGATGAACTCGTTGCACCTATTATCTCCGTTATCCCCTTGCAACTGCTCGCTTATCACATCGGCGTCATGAAAGGGTTTGACGTAGACAAACCGAGGAACCTGGCGAAGAGTGTGACTGTTGAATAACCTAGATCTTATCCATGAACAACATCAAAAAGAAACCACTATCCGAACTGGGTTACAACTTTATTGAAACCCCGTTACCCAAGGGAAAAGACGAATACTACCTGCGCAATGAGCAATGGAGCCGGCAGGGCGAATACAGAAGACTGCTGGCGCATGAGGTGGAAGCCCTCGTGCGCAACGACAACAGTTCCGACGACTGGAACAATATTTTTGTGTCCAACGAATTCAACCCGCAGCTGGTGCAGCACTGCCACTTCTTTGGCATGGTGCGCATCGGTAAACTGGAACCGTATTATCTCGAGTTCCACAACCTGCGGCTGCCGGTAGGACTGTACAACAGCACCATCTGCGCCTGCGACTTCGGCGACAACGTCGTGGTACACAATGTCAACTACCTCTCCCACTATATCCTGGGCAATGAAGTGATCGTCGCCAATGTCAACGAGATGGCCACCACCGACTATGCCAAGTTCGGGAACGGGATTTTGAAAGAAGGCGAGTCAGAAAGCGGCCGTATCCAGCTGGAGCTTTGCAACGAAAACGGCGGCCGCAGCGTCATGCCCTTCGATGGCATGCTGCCCGGCGACGCCTACCTCTGGACACGTTACCGCGATGACCTGCAGCTGCAGCAGCAGTTTAAAGCTTTCACCGAAAAGCAATTCGACAAGCGCCGCGGCTACTACGGCATGGTCGGCGACCGCTGCGTGATCAAAAACTGCAAGATCATCAAAGACGTGACCATCGGCACCGACGCTTACCTTAAAGGCGCCAACAAGCTGAAAAACCTCACGATCAACAGCAGCAGCGACGCCGCCTCACAGATAGGAGAAGGATGTGAACTGGTGAACGGTATCATCGGCTACGGCTGCCGCGTTTTCTACGGCGTAAAAGCCGTTCGTTTTGTGATGGCCTCGCATTCACAGCTGAAATACGGCGCCCGCCTGATCAACTCGTACCTCGGTAACAACGCTACCATCTCCTGCTGCGAGGTGCTCAACTCCCTCATATTCCCGGCACACGAACAGCACCATAACAATTCGTTCCTCTGTGCGGCGCTGGTGATGGGGCAAAGTAATATGGCCGCCGGCGCTACTATCGGCTCCAACCACAACTCCCGCGGCGCTGACGGCGAAATCCTCGCCGGCAGGGGCTTCTGGCCGGGACTATGCGTAAGCCTGAAACACAATTCCAAATTCGCCAGCTTCACGCTCATCTCCAAGGGCAATTATATGTCTGAACTGCATATCAATATCCCTTTCTGCCTCGTGCTGAACGATGAGCATGATAACCGGCTCAAGATCATGCCCGGCTACTGGTTCATGCACAACATGTACGCCATTGCCCGCAACTCCTGGAAATATGTGGACCGCGACAAACGCACCGACAAAACCCAGCTGATAGAATATGATTTCCTGGCCCCGGACTCCGTAGAGGAAATGTTCCAGGGACTGGCTATCATGGAAGCTGCCGTAGGCAAAGCATGGTACGCGCTGCCGGAAAACACGCCAAAAAAGGAGATAACGGAAAAGGATATACGTAAAAAAGGAAAGGAACTCCTGTTGCAGCAGCCGGAAGAAGTGGCCCGCCTGACCGTCCTGGTCAGGGGCATGGAAAACAGCTCCCGCGAAGTGCAGCTGCTGAAGGTGCACAAAGCTTACGCGCTCTTCCGCGAACTGATTGTTTTCTACGGCATGAAAAACATCATTGCCGCCAAAAAGCCGTCATTCCTCGCTTTACAGGCTGCCATCAAAACAGCCAAACGCGGTGAGTGGCACAACATCGGCGGACAACTGATGAAAGCAGAAACCGTCAACCTGCTGAAGCAGAAAATCCGGAAAAATAAAATCGCCAGCTGGCCGCAACTGCACGAACAGTACATCGAAATCGGTAAGGAATACGCCACCGACAAACTACAGCACGCCGTTGCCAGTATGCTGGAAATAAAAGAGGTATCTTTGAAAAACTTTACCCCTGCATTACTCGCAGAATGGCTGGAAGACTCTACCCGCACCATGGAATGGATGGCACACAACATCCGCCATTCAAGGGAGAAAGACTATAAAAATCCTTTCCGCCAACTGGCCTACGAAAATGCCGACGAAATGAACGTAGTGGTAGGCAGCCTGGAAGACAATGCCTTTATCAACGAGACATTGAACGAACTGGGCGAATATAAAAACCGGGTCAGAAAAATTATCAATGAATGGGAACTGTAGAAAAAACCAGATGCGGCTGGAGCCTGAAAGATCAATTGTATAAAGACTATCACGACCATGAATGGGGAACGCCCAGTCACGACGACCGGCATCTCTTTGAAATGCTTTGCCTCGAAGGCGCACAGGCCGGCCTTAGCTGGCACACCGTGCTCACCAAACGGGAAAACTACCGCAAAGCTTTTGACAACTGGGATGCGAAAAAGATCGCTAAATACGATGATAAAAAAATCGCCAGGCTGCTGGAAAACGAAGGCATCATCCGGAACAAGCTGAAGATCAATGCCGCGGTCACCAATGCTAAAGCCTTCCTGGCTGTGCAGAAGGAATTCGGCACCTTCGATAAGTACATCTGGTCATTCGTCAATCACAAACCCATTGTCAACAATTTCAAATCATTACAGGAAGTTCCGGCGAAAACGCCTGTCTCCGACGCTATGAGCAAGGACCTGCTGAAACGCGGGTTCAAATTTGTAGGGTCTACTATCTGTTACGCCTATATGCAGGCTACCGGTATGGTGAACGATCATATAGCCTCCTGCTATAAAAGATCGAAGGGATAATACTTTCAGCGCATACTTCCTGCGAAGCCGCCATTGATATTTTATCGATGGCGGTTTTGTTTCAGGGCTCTATCAATACTTCGGAAAGATCTTTATTGTTGATCAGCGTATAATCGGTAAGGGTATTAAGGAACAGGTACAGCTGCCGCTGCTGTTGGCTGGTGAGCGGCACACCCTTGCGCACCAGCACGTCTGTGGTGATGGTATCTTTTACGCCATGATCGTAGAAACCGAACACCTGGAAGATATCGGAATACCGGCCATCGTGCATATAGGGGGAGCTCCTGATGATGTTGCGCAATGAAGGCACTTTAAATTTGAGGTAATCAGCCGTATTGCCGGTGATCTTCATCCGTCCCACATCGTTGAGCGCAGCCAGGTAGGGCAGGCCGTTGCTGCGATAACTCAGGTCGGTAAACAACGGTTCTTTGTGACAGGCCGCACACTTTTGCTGATATAGCGTATAGCCCACCTGTTCATCCGGCGAGAAAGCCGCTCCCGGCACTTTGCGGATAATGCTGTCGTAGCGGGAGTTACCCGAGATCATGGTGCCCACAAACTGGGTAATGGCTTTGAACATCCGTTCGCTGGTGACTTCTTCCGTACCGAAAGCCGCTTTGAACTGCTGCCGGTACCTGGGATCGGCCTGCATTTTCTGCAGCAGCTCTTTCAGGTCCACGCCCATTTCACGATGGTCCGTGAGCGGTGTCAGCGGTTGTATTTCCAGGTTATTCACCCCACCGTCCCACATGAATTCTTTCTGCCAGATCATATTAAAGATCGTTGGTACCGAGCGGTTGCCCTGCCGGCCGCCTACGCCGTGGCTCAGTGCATGATCGAAATGCCCGAAGGCGGCGAACTGCTGGTGGCAGAAGCCGCAGGAAACGGTGCTGTCTTTGGAGAGGCGATAATCGTAAAATATAAAGCGCCCCAGGGCTATCCCCTGCCTGGTCAGCGGATTACCGGAAAAGTTATATACCGGGTCGGGAAATCCGGGCGGCAGCGACAGCGTTACAGGCTCCGGCCCCGGACCACCGCTTCCGCCCCTGTTTTCCTTTTTACAGGCATGGGCAAGCAGTAGCAGGGTACCGAAGGCAACAGCGATATATAACGCTTTATGGCGCATCCGTGGTGCTAGTTTTTAATGGAGAACATCTGCTGGTAGTTTTTGGCGATGTTGAGCGCCGCTTCTCCCGGCGCCATGATAACGGGCGACTGCGCGAAGCTGGCGGTATTGGGCGCGAACCATTTATCCAGGCCGGCCACCACATTAAAACGCGGTATGGCTGCGGTATAGGCGCCTACATGGAAGGCCAGCGGCAATTCCACCGTTTTCAGCACATTGTAGGGACCTTTGAAACCGCCTACATGCCATTGGAACGCATGTGCGGGGGATGCGACCGCATCGGAGGTGCCTTCCAGCTTCGCCATGATATAGCCGCTGTTCCAGGTCCAGAACATGCCGTTTTCAGGGGCTAAAGCACCGGACTGGACGCCGCTGTTATTACGGGCGCTGTCTACCCCTACCAGGAAGCGGAGCGCCTTGTAGGTGCCGGCAGGCAGGCTGTCGAGCCGCAGGTGTTTGGTGGAATCCACCGCATCGTCTACCAGGAAATAGGCGGAGGCCAGCTGGATGGTTTTCCCGGCATCATCCACAAGCGCGAAATTGCTGAGATAATAACGGAACTGAGAAACCCGGAAGGTTTCACCGGCAGGATTCGTGTAAAGTTTTGTGTTTCTAACGAGCTGGCTGCCATTCATCTCGTGGGAGACATCCAGGTACATCCAGGTATAAAACGCCGGTGGCGTATCGTCTTGTTTATCTTTTTTTGCGCATCCGCAGAGCCATAGGACAGGCAGGCATATCAGGACACAACGGAAGATATAGAAAGTAAAAATCCGCAAGATCATGGTATTCCTTTTTGTATTAAGGAATATACGATGATTTTGCGGATTAAAGGATTAAAAAAGGTCCCTAGCTTCTCTTGTAGCCCCTCCAGCCGTAGTAGAACACCACGATGAAGCAGATCAGCGGGATGCCGTAGGAAATGGCGGTAGAATACATTTCTGTCACCACTCCCATCAGGTAGGGAACAGATGCCCCGCCTACGATAGACATCACAATAAAGGAAGCGCCCTTTTTAGTATGTTTTCCCAGGTCTTTCACTCCCAGGGCGAAGATAGTCGGGAACATGATAGACATAAAGAAAAACACGGCTATCAGCGCGTATACAGAAGCGGCCCCGTTGCCTGTCATCACAAAAGCGCACAAGAGTACGTTGATGAAAGCGTAGATCGCCAGCAGCTGATTCGGAGCGATTTTACGCATCAGGGCGGTACCTACGAAACGGCCGGCGAGAAACAGCACCATGCCGGCAGACAGCAGGTAAGCCGCCTTTTCGTTGGAAGTGCCCTGCCAGTATTCGGTGGCATAGTTGATAAACAGCGCGCCTACGCCTACCTGGGCGGCCACGTAAAAGAACTGGGCGATAACACCGCCAACAAAATGTTTATGGGCAAACAGCGGTCTTTCGTCTTTCATGACCGCTTCACCTTCCGCTTCCGCCTCTTTGATTTCCGGCAGTTTGGTGCGGTAAAAGAAAGCGGCGATGAGCAATACCACCACGCCGATAACGATGTAGGTGAGCTGTACGGATGTCAGGTCGTCTTTTCCACCGCCGAAGAAGAGGGCCCCACCGATGACAGGCCCGAGGAAAGACCCCAATCCGTTAAAACATTGTGACAGGTTCAGCCGCTGTTCAGAGGACTCTTTCGGCCCCAGCACAGTCACGTATGGGTTGGCTGCCGTTTCCAGGCAGGCCAGTCCGCAGGCCAGCACAAAGAGCGACAGCAGGAAGAAGTCGAAATTGAGCGCGCGGGCCGACGGGTAGAAAAGGAAGGCGCCGGCTGCATACAGCAGCAGTCCCATGATAATCCCTTTCTTGTAACCGAACTTGTTCATAAACATACCGGCAGGCAAAGCCATGACGAAGTATGCGCCGAAGTATGCGCCCTGCAGCAGCGTGGAGCGCTTGGGCGTGATGTTGAGCACTTCCTGGAAATGTTTGTTCAGCACGTCCAGCAGGCCGTATGCCAGGCCCCATAAAAAGAACAAACTGGTGACCAGTATAAACGGGAAAAGGTAGTTGCCAGCCTGTTTCCCGCTGGGGGGACTGCTGGTATAGGTGGAATTACTTACTGCGCCTCCGGCCATAACGAAGAGTTTATTGTTTTCAGGTAAAAGAGTAATGTATCAGTTTAGTCGGCAATGCTCAGCTGATGGACCTGTCGAGGTGTGTATAACCTCCGTCAACGAATAATATCTGTCCGGTTGTATGTGAGGAACGGGGAGACAGCAGGAACACGGTCGTGTTGGCGATCTCTTCTGAAGTGGTCATTCTCTGCTCAAAAGGAATTTTGGCGGTGATGGCTGCCAGTTTCTCTTTGGGGTTGGGGAGAGAGTTGATCCAGGTTTCGTACAGTGGTGTCCACACCTCGGCCGGGATGACCGTGTTGACACGTACGGAGTAAGGCAGCAGTTCTACTGCCCATTCGCGGGTCAGCGCGTTGATAGCGCCTTTGGAAGCGGCATAGCCGGAGGTGTTACCCTGGCCGGTGGTCGCTACTTTGGAGCCGATATTCACGATATTGCCTTTGCTGGTTTTCAGGTAGGGCAGCGCAAAATGGGCCAGGTTGTAGTAGTGTGACAGGTTGTTTTGCAGCGATTGCATGAAACGTTCCGGGCTGCCGCTTTCCAGTCCTACGCTGTCATTAGCGCCGGCATTGTTGACCAGGCCATCTATTTTTCCGTATTTTTCAACGGTTTCGGCGATCACTTTGCGGCAGTCTTCCACATTGGACAGCTCGGCCTTGATGCCGTGGGCCTGGCCTCCCGCTCCGATAATCTCGTTGACGGTTTTGCTGTTGTCAGCTTCATTTCTGCCGGCAATGATGACAATGCCTCCTTCCGCTGCTACCAGTTTTGCAATACCTTCTCCAATACCTTTGGCACCGCCGGTAACGATAATCACTTTTCCCTGTAATCCTAAATCCATATGCGTGGTGTTATGCTTTATATTATAGATGATAGAATGAGATGGCATTGCCTCCCATAATGTTGTTTTGTTCTGTTGTTGATAATTTACTGATGTAGCTGGTGACGATGTTTTTCACCTGTGCGTAGTCTGCTGCCAGCAGGCAAACGGGCCAGTCGGACCCAAACATGAGCCGGTTGGGGCCGAAACATTCCAGTACCACATCGAGGAACGGTTCGAAGTGTTCCTGCTGCCAGTACTGCCAGTCCGCTTCCGTCACGAGTCCGCTGAGCTTACAGTACACATTCGGTGACCGGGCGATCCGGCGCATATAAGCGGCCCATTCGTCCAGTTCCCCGGTTTTAAAATCCGGTTTGGCCACATGATCTATCACGAGGCGGTGGTCCGGGAATTTCTGTACAAAGGCGGCCGTGGCGGCTAACTGTTTCGGATACACGAGGATATCGTAGCTGAATCCGAATTCCGCCAGGGCGGCGATGCCGCGGCAAAAGTCGTCTCCGAGCAGGAAGTTCACATCGGGTTCGCCCTGTACAATATGCCGGAACCCTTTGAGTTTGGGATGGGCGGCATAAGCGGCCAGGCGGTCCCGCAGGTGGGGATCGCGCAGGTCTGTCCAGCCTACCACGCCTTTGATGAACGGATGTTTATCCGCCAGGTCCAGCAGGAAAGCGGTTTCATTTTCCGACTGGTCTGCCTGTACCGCCACACAACCGTGTACGCCGTTAGCGGCCAGCACGGGCTCCAGGTGTTCCGGAAAAAAATCCCTGCGGATGACCTGCATGGAGTCGTCTATCCAGGCGTCGCGGACGGGATCATACTGCCAGAAATGCTGATGTGCGTCGATTACCATAATATCATTTTGGGATTTTTTGATTTTCGATTTTTTGATTTTTGGAATAGAAAGCAGGTTTTGTTCCCCGAAATCGAAAATCAAAAAATCGAAAATCAAAAAATTTATAATGAGAAGATCTTATCCATGATGATCCATTTCTCTCCCGGTTTGGCTACCGGCAAAGCCTGCTGGTATTTCCACATCAGCTGCTCCCATTTCTGTACTGTGGGGTTGGCAGCGTCCATGGCGCCTTTGCGGTCAAAAGAGAAACTATCGTCCACTTCCATGATCATAAACAAGCGGTTGCCGGCGCGGTAGATTTCCATGTTTTGGATACCGCTGTCGGTGATGCTTTTTTTGATCTCCGGCCATACGTTGCGGTGATAGTCTTCATATTCGGCTATCAGCTGCGGATCGTCGACCAGGTCCAGTGCCAGGCAATAACGGTTCATATGCAGTTATTTAAAGGCTACTACTGTTTGTTTGGAAGTGCCGAGGCCATCGATGCCCAGTTCCACCACGTCGCCCGGTTTCAGGTATACCTGCGGGTTCATACCGAGGCCTACGCCTGCCGGTGTGCCGGTGGAGATAACGTCGCCCGGGAGCAGCGTCATGAACTGGCTCAGGTAAGCCACTACGAACGGTACGTTGAAGATGAAATTGGAAGTGTTGCCGTCCTGCATTTTCCGGCCGTTAACGGTGAGCCATAAACGCAGGTTGTCCACGTCTTTGATTTCGTCTTTAGTCGCCAGCCAGGGGCCCATAGGCGCGAAAGTATCGCAGCTTTTGCCTTTTACCCACTGACCGTTTCTCTCCAGCTGGAAGGCGCGCTCGCTGTAATCATTGTGCAGGCAGTAGCCGGCGACATAGTCCAGCGCGTCTTTTTCTTCCACGTAAGAGGCTTTTTTACCGATTACCACGGCCAGCTCCACTTCCCAGTCTGTTTTTTCGCTGTTACGCGGAATCATCAGGTCATCGTTGGGGCCTACCAGCGCGGTAGTGCTTTTAAAGAACACGATGGGTTCTGTGGGAATCGGCGCGTTGGTTTCACGGGCGTGATCGGCATAGTTGAGACCGATGCACACGATCTTGGACGGCCGCTGAAACGGAGCGCCCAGCCGGGTGCCGGCAGGTACCTGCGGGCAGGAAGCGCCATGCTGTGCCCACCATTGGGACAGGCGTTCCAGGCCGTTGGAAGCCAGGAATTGTTCTCCAAAATCTTCTCCAAAAGCGCTGACGTCAAACATCCCTGCTTCTGTAACAATGCCCGGTTTCTCTTGTCCCGGTAAACCAAACCTGATCAGTTTCATTTCAGTATTTTTTATTGTTATCCTTTAGTCTTTCCTGATTTCTTTCAGCGTCTGCACCTGTAAGCGGCCGTTGTCCACTTTCAGGTCGATGAAAGGTTCTGCCTTACCGTCTTTTACCAGTGAGAAGTACACGTGGTCTGCTTCCGTTGTTTGCTGTATGGTAGGCTGATACCCTGCCGGAATGCCGATGTACATGCTTTTTTGTACACCGCCGAATTCCACATAGAGTTCTATGCTGTCGGGACTGTTGTCCGGTCTGATTTCCGCGATGAAGTCGGCGATGATCTGGCCGGACTGCATGTTTTTGCTGTACTTTTTGGTCAGCGCCGCGGATGCGGACACTTTGCCCAGGCCCATGGTGTTCTCCATATATTTCCAGATACGTTCCGGCGGAGATGTGGCCCACAGTACTTTCAGATCGTTGCCATCCTGGCTGGCGTGGTAGTAACGCACGGCGTGGTTGGGCTTCAGCACCCCGATGTAGGCGCTGTTAGGCTCATCCCACAACACTTTAAAGAGCTCTGCTTCCGGCGCATCTTTCAGCACCATCTGCTCGAATGTTTTTTCTTTTTTCAGATCTTTTATCTGAAACTTAATGGTGATCGTCTGGGTGTCTTTGTCCCTGCCTGTAATGGCTACGTCCACGGTGCCGGCGGGCGTGGCAGGCGTGAGCGCTGCAGCGGTGTCGGCGCCGTTGTTTTTGTTTCCGTTTCCCGAATTACAGGCGGTAGCGGCCATTGCTGCCAGTGCTACCAGCCATACACGAAAATGTTGCATAATCGTTATTAATGATTGATGAATGAATAGATTGAAAGATAACAACCTTCAGCAATATTCATCACATTCAATCTATTAATTATTTAACCTGATAAAACCGCCGTCGATCGGATAGTCGCATCCCGTGATGAAACCAGCCTCATCCGAGCAGAGGTAGAGGGCCAGGTGCCCCACTTCCACCGGCTTGGCCATACGGCCTATCGGTTGGGTTTTGCTCAGTTTATCGAACATTTCCGCTTCTTTGCCGGGATAGTTTTTGGCGATGAAGCCGTCCACGAACGGCGTATGTACCCTCGCCGGGGAAATGCAGTTGCAACGGATGTTGCTGCCCAGGTAGTCCTTGGCGGCAGACAGGGTCATGGTGAGCACCGCGCCTTTACTCATGGAGTAGGCGAACCTGTCCGGGATACCCACACTGGAAGCGATAGAAGCGATATTCAGCACTACCCCGCCACCCTGGGCTTTCATTTGCCGGATGACTGCATACATGCAGTTATAAGTACCTTTCACATTCACCTGGTATACCCGGTCGAAATCCTGTTCGGTGGTGTTTTCGAGATTGCCTACATGGGCAATACCGGCGCAATTCACCAGGATGTCCAGTTTACCGGCCTGCTGCACAATGCTGTCCATTACGTTGATCACGGCGGCCTGGTCGGCCACGTTACAGGCATGTACCTGCGCCTGCCCGCCTGCCGCTTTAATTTCTTCTGCCGTGCTCCGGCCTCCTTCTTCATTCAGCTCTATAATATGCACGCTGGCGCCCTGGGCGCCAAAGCATTTTGCGATCGCCTGTCCTATGCCGCTACCACCACCGGTGATAACCGCCACTTTGTGATCTAATCTGAACAGCTCCATATTAAAAAATTTAAGGGTTCTAAAATACCTATTTTACTATGCGATTTACAATTGTATTTTCACTGTATTTCATACTTTCTTGCCTAATTTTCGCAAAATTCAATAATTTCCGGAGCAAATGAACGACTTTTTACCATTTGAGACTATGAGAAAACTGATATTGACAGCCCTTTTGGGAGGCCTTTTGCAACAGGCAACCGCCCAGCAGCTTAAACCCAATCAGTACGGCCTGCTGGTGGTAAACACCCCGGAACAATACGCGCAACTGGTAAAAAAGGACTCCAACCAGCAGCTGGTAGACCTCGAGACCTTTATACCGCATATCCGCAAGGACGTGCGATACGCCACCACCAACAATTTCACCCATCAGCAGCTTTACCGGCATACGAAGATCTATCTGCGCCGGCCTGCCGCCGAGAAGCTGAAAGCGGTGCAGGCAGCCCTCAATGAAAAAGGATACACGCTGCTGATATACGACGCCTACCGCCCCTACCGGGTTACCGAAGCCATGTTCAAAATTGTGCCCAACGACCTGTACGCCGCCGACCCGCGTAAAGGCTCCGGGCATAATCGCGGCGTAGCGGTAGACCTGTCCATGGCTGATCTTAAAACGGGAAAGCCCGTGGCGATGCCAACGGACTTTGACGATTTTACCCAAAAGGCGCATGAAAATTATGTTCCCTCCGATCCAACAGTCACGGCTAACCGTAAACTGCTGCGCGACACGATGAAACAATACGGTTTCAAAGGGTCCAGCACGGAATGGTGGCATTTCTATCTCCCGGATTATAAAAAATACCCGCTGATGGATATTACATCCCCGGACTGAAGCCCGGGGCGGCGATTTGGGACTACCATGTAAGCAGTCCCGGATAAACCCATCGCTTGTTAAGGAATGATAACAGTGTCGATCTTACCTGTATAAGGTCCCCATTTATAATAATAGGTGCCGGGGCCCGGCGCTTTAACGGTGTATGGCCGTTCCAGTCTCTGAAGCGAGTCTGTACAATTACAGGACCTGAAAAGGCTTTTTACGTACACCACATGTATGCCGGAGGAATCAGATTCTTTAAATCCGGTAAACTCCTCACAACGGGAACCGTAGTAGCTCAGGTTAAAGCGGATGCTGTCTGAGCTGCCCTCTACGCGTGATGCTGTTACGGGAGGATAATTTTCCTGTTCGCAAGTGGTTTTGTGACAGGCAGCAGCAGCAAACAGGCATACAATGCCCAACAAGACATGGTTAAATTTCATACTGTGTAGTTTAAAATGACTCTAGTTGATTTGTGTGAACGCAGTCAACAAAAACCATGCTACACAAAAAAACGGAGCCGCGGTTATTCGCCGCAACTCCGTTTGTACGTTCTGTTGGCAATAGTTAGTATATCTTATTGAGCGCGTCTACATAGGCGTGCACAGAGGCATTCACGATATCGGTAGAGTAACCGAAGCCGTAGAAAGACTGGCCGTTGTGTTTTACGCGCATATTTACTTTGCTCACGTCTTCGCTGCCGCCGTGCATGGCCTGGATGCTGAATTCATCCAGTTCAATATCATCCTTGATGATAGCGTGGATAGCGTTGATGGTAGCGTTCACAGGGCCGTTGCCGGCAGCACTGGCTTCCCGGTCTTCCCCGTTGATGCGCAGTTTCACGGTTGCCATAGGGCGCAGCGGATCGCCGCACACCACCTGTAACAGCGTTACTTTGATAGCTTTATCGCCATAGTTTTTATCATCTCCGTCGCCCATCAGCTGCTGCAGGTCTGCGTCGCTGATTTCTTTTTTCTTGTCCGCCATTTCGAGGAAGCGTTGGTATACTTCGTCGAGGTTGATTTTATCCATTTTGTAGCCCAGCCGCTCAAGGTGATGTTTCAGCGCGTGGCGGCCGCTGCGGGCGGTGAGGATAATGGAATTGGAGTTGATACCTACGTCTTCCGGGTTGAGGATTTCGTAGTTTTCGCGGTGCTTCAGCACACCGTCCTGGTGGATGCCGGAGCTGTGCGCGAAAGCGTTGCGGCCTACGATGGCTTTGTTGGCCTGTACCGGCATACGCATCATTTTCTCTACCAGCGTGCTGATATCGTAGATGCCTTTAGAGTTGATATTGGTATGGTATCCCAGTCCGTGGTGTGTTTTCAGGATCATGGCCACTTCTTCGAGGGAAGTGTTACCGGCGCGTTCGCCGATACCGTTGATCGTACATTCCACCTGGCGGGCGCCGTTCATTACGCCGGCGATGGTGTTGGCAGTAGCCAGGCCCAGGTCGTTGTGGCAGTGAACGGAGATAATGGCTTTATCGATATTGGAGACGTGATCTACCAGGTATTTGATTTTAGCGCCGTACTGGTTGGGCAGGCAGTAGCCGTTGGTGTCCGGGATGTTCACGGTGGTGGCGCCTGCGGCGATCACCGCTTCGATCATCTGTGCGAGGAAAGCGTTGTCTGCGCGGCCGGCATCTTCCGCAAAGAACTCTACGTCGTCGGTGAATTTACGGGCATATTTCACGGCCGCTACCGCGCGTTCCACGATCTGTTCGCGGGTGCTGTTGAATTTATGTTTGATATGAATATCGGAAGAACCGATACCGGTATGGATACGCTTGCGTTTAGCGAAGCGCAGGGCTTCTGCGGCAGCATCGATATCAGTGGTATTGGCGCGGGTGAGTGCGCAGATAACAGGTTCAGTCACCGCCTTGGATATTTCCACCACGCTTTGGAAATCGCCGGGGCTGGAGATAGGGAAGCCGGCTTCAATGATATCCACTCCCAGCGCTTCCAGTTTTTTCGCTACAATAATTTTTTCGACAGTAGTCAACTGGCAACCAGGGACCTGTTCGCCGTCACGCAGGGTAGTATCAAAGACGTATACACGATTTTTATCCATGATAGTGTAATATTTTCAATGAAAAAATTAGTTCAGGTTTTCCAGTACTTTGGCGCCCATGGCGTCTGTGCCCATGATGAATTCATTCACGGTATGCTTATTGGCAATGTCCATTGTCCTGTAGCCCTGGCGGAGGGTAGCTTCTACTGCTTTGATCACGCGTTGTGATTCGGTTTTGAGGCCGAAGGAGATGTCGAGCATGAGTGCGGCGGACAGGATGGATGCCAGCGGATTGGCAATGCCTTTACCGGCAATGTCATGTGCAGAACCGTGGATAGGTTCGTAGAAGCCTGTTTTATCGCCAACGGACGCTGAAGCCAGCATACCCATGGAACCTGCGATCTGGGACGCTTCGTCGGTGAGGATGTCACCGAAGAGGTTACCTGTTACCACTACGTCAAAACGCTTCGGGTCTTTGATCAGCTGCATGGCAGCGTTGTCGATGAACATATGTTCTGTTTCCACATCGGGATATTCTTTGGCTACTTCCTGCATCACTTCTCTCCACAGCCGGCTGGCTTCCAGTACGTTAGCCTTGTCTACGGAGCAGAGTTTTTTGCGGCGGTTACGGGCAGCTTCGTAGGCTTTGCGGGCGATGCGTTCCACTTCATAACGATGATAGATCATCAGGTCGGAAGCGGTGTTGCGGTCTTCTGTTCTTTTCTTTTCGCCGAAATACACGTCGCCGGTGAGTTCGCGGAAGAAAAGGATATCGGAGCCACGGAGGATTTCCGGTTTGATGCTGGAAGCTTCCAGCAGTTCGTCGAACAGCTTGATGGGGCGTAGGTTAGCGTACAGGCCCAGTTCCTTGCGGATCTTCAGCAGGCCTTGTTCAGGTCTTACTTTCAGCGTTGGATCGTTGTCATATTTCGCGTGGCCGATGGCGCCAAACAGGATAGCGTCGCTGTTTTTAGCCTTCTGCAGCGTTTCTTCAGGCAGCGGGTCGCCGGTGGCTTCGATGGCCACATGGCCCATGATACCTTCTTCAAACGTGAATTTGTGGTGATAGTTGGCAGCGATGGCAGTCAGTACTTTCTGCCCCCAGGTGGTTACTTCCTGGCCTATGCCGTCGCCGGGTATTACCAATATTTTCTTCTCTACGCCCATACAGGATATTGCTTTTATGTTGTTGTTTTAGTGATTGTTTAGAAATTGAATTCCCTGGTGCCTTCGTATTTTTCGATGTCCCGGCGAAGGCTCAGGAGGTAGTCGATATCATCATAACCATTAAGCAGACAGGTTTTTTTATAAGCATTGATATCGAAATTTTCCTGTTCGCCGCTGGCTACGATGCGGATAAACTGGTTTTCGAGGTCTACCTCTATCTGTGCTTTGGGATCTGCTTCGATGGCCTGAAACACTTTATCGAGGAAGGTTTCGCTGACCTGTACCGGCAGGATGAAGTTGTTGAGCGCATTGTTTTTAAAGATGTCTGCGAAGAAGCTGCTCACCACTACTTTAAAGCCATAGTCGGCGAGGGCCCATGCGGCGTGTTCACGGGAGGAGCCGCAGCCGAAGTTTTTACCGGCCACCAGCACTTTACCGCTGTAGATGGGATTGTTGAGCACGAAATCAGCTTTAGGCTGGTTGTTGGCGTCGAAGCGCCAGTCGCGGAACAGGTTTTCGCCGAAACCGTCCCGGGTGGTGGCTTTCAGGAAGCGTGCCGGGATGATCTGGTCGGTATCGATATTTTCTATGGGTACAGGTACCGCAGATGAAACAAGATGTTGAAATATTTTACTCATGATAATGTCTGTTTAGATTTTTATGGCAGCTATGCGCAGTCTCACATAATCTGCATAGAGCTGTCCGTCGCGGGTGATCTGCGGGGCCAGCTCCTGCTGTACCTGTTGCAGGATAGCCTGTTGATCGTTTTCCGGAACGCCGGCAAAAAAATGTTTACCGAACATCTCCAGCCAGTCGATGATGCCGTTGTTCACGTCGGCCAGTTGCGTGGGACGGTCAAAAAAGTGTACCCTTTCCACGCGGAAGCCGGCATTTTCCAGCAGGGTGGCGTATTCGCCCGGAGAGGGAAAATACCAGAAAGGTTCATAGCGGTAGCCTTTGGCCTGCATCACTTTGTCGAGTGTCAGCAGGATGCTGTCCACGTTTCCTTTGCCGCCCATTTCGATGACGAGGCGGCCGCCTTTTTTCAGGTGCGTGAACATGCGGTTGATGGCCTTTTCTTTTTCCCGCACCCAGTGCAGGGTAGCGTTGGAGAAAATGGCGTCGAACTGCTGCGGCAGCATAAAATTAGTGGCGTCGCCCACTTCGAAGGTCACTTCCGGGAATGACTGCCGTGCGGTGGCGATCATTTCGGGAGAGGCATCGAGACCGGTGACCCGGGCGCCGGTGGCTGCCAGTTGAGCGGTGAGTTCCCCGGTACCGCAGCCCAGGTCGAGGATGGTTTCCCCTTCCTGCGGTTGCAACCAGTCACCGATCAGGCTGTTGCCATATTGAAACACGAAGGCGTGTTTTGTTTTATATAAGTCGGCATCCCACTTCATTTTGACATTTTGATATTTTGGTATTTAGAAATTTTCCCTGACGTCTGTTACCCGGCCGGTGAGGGCTGCGGCAGCTGCGGTGAGCGGGCTGGCGAGGAAGGTACGGGCGTTGGGGCCCTGGCGGCCTTCAAAGTTGCGGTTGGACGTAGAGATGCAGTACATGCCGGCAGGCACTTTGTCTTCGTTCATGCCGAGGCAGGCGGAGCATCCGGGTTCGCGGAGCTGGAAACCGGCTGCAGCGAATACTTTGTCGATACCTTCTTCTTTGGCCTGTGCTTCCACCTGTTTGGAGCCGGGCACGATCCATACCACCACATCGTCGGCTTTGCGTTTGCCTTTCACGTAGTCGGCCACCAGGCGGAGGTCTTCAATACGGGAGTTGGTACAGCTGCCGATGAACACATAGTCGATTTTTTTGCCGAGCAGCGCGCTGCCGGGCTGGAGGTCCATGTATTCCAGGGATTTTTTGAAAGAAGGTCTTTCTTTCTCTTCCACCTGGTCCAGTGCCGGGATATGCTGGGTAACGCCCATGCCCATACCGGGGTTGGTGCCGTAGGTGATCTGCGGTTCGATATCGGCGGCGTCGAAGGTGAGGACTTTATCGAACTGTGCGTCGTCATCGGAGAAGAGTGTTTTCCAGTAAGCGAGCGCTTTGTCCCAGTCGGCGCCCTGCGGGGCGAACTGGCGTCCTTTAATATAGTTGAATGTCGTTTCATCCGGAGCGATCAGGCCGCCGCGGGCGCCCATTTCGATGCTCATGTTGCAGATGGTCATACGGGCTTCCATGCTGAGGTTGCGGATAGCCTCGCCGGCATATTCCACGAAATAGCCGGTAGCGCCGGAAGCGGATATTTTAGAGATGATGTAGAGGATGATGTCTTTAGACAGCACGCCGCTTTTCAGGGCGCCGTTCACCTCTATTTTCATGCGTTTAGGCTTGTATTGCAGGATACACTGGGTGGCCAGTACCTGTTCCACTTCGGAGGTGCCGATACCGAAGGCTACCGCGCCGAAAGCGCCATGGGTGCTGGTATGGCTGTCGCCGCACACGATGGTCATGCCCGGCAGGGTGATGCCCAGTTCGGGACCGATCACATGTACGATGCCCTGGTAGGGATGGCCGAGGCCGTACAGTTCCACACCGAATTCTGCTGTGTTTTTGGTGAGCATCTCCACCTGGTGGCGGCTGAGGGCCTCTTTGATCGGCAGGTGCTGCTCCAGCGTAGGTACGTTGTGGTCGGCGGTAGCCCTGGTTTTCTGCGGGCGGAATACCGGGATGCCACGTTTACGAAGGCCGTCGAATGCCTGGGGACTCGTTACTTCATGGATAAAGTGCGTGTTGATATACACCGCGTCCGGATGTTCCGGCTTGCTCATCACGATATGGCTGTCCCAGATCTTATCAAATAACGTTTTTCCCATCCTTAATGCTTTCCTTTTAAATTGTTTATACCTTCAAATCTAATGGGCAATATTTAATTGCCATATCGCTAAATTTGCTATAATTACAACTTTTAAAACACATTGATATACATCAACTGTCTGTTTATCAATTATTTATAAGATTTTATTAACGATGCCCAACAGTCAAACTGACGCTTTATTCATATTAATAAAAACGCTAACAAAAGCTGAAAAGCGGAATTTTCAGCTGGCTTTTAATAAGAATAATACCAAAGACGACGTATTGTTCATCCAGCTTTTTAACACGCTGGACAAAATGAAGGACTACGACGAGGAGCAGATACTGAAGAAAGTGCCGGACCTGAAGAAGCAGCAGTTGTCCAACGTGAAGGCGCACCTGTACAAGCATCTGCTGTCGAGCCTGCGGCAGCTGTACAAGCAGAAAGACCCGCTGATAGACCTGCGGGAGCAGCTGGACCACGCCAGGGTATTATATAATAAGGGGCTGTACAACCAGAGCCTGAAAATACTGGCCAAAGCCAAGACCATGGCGCTGGAGCAGGAAGAAGTGATGCTGAGCTATGAAATTGTGGAGTTTGAGAAGCTGATTGAATCCAGGCATATCACCCGCAGCCTGGAAAACCGGGCTGAAGCGCTCAGCGCAGAGTCCCGGCAGATCGAACACCAGCTCACGCATATCAGTCGCCTGAGCACGCTATCCCTGCGGATGTACGGTCTCTACCTGAAGCTGGGCCATGCACGCAACGAGCGGGACGCCGACATGGTGAAATCGTTCTTCGAAGGCCAGCTACCGCAGCGCGACGCTTCCCAGATGAGCTTCTACGAGAAGATATACCTCTACCAGGCATCGTGCTGGTACTATTATATCCTGCAGGACTTCGTGATGTACTACCGGTATACCCAGAAATGGGTAGACCTGTTCAAACAGTACCCCACGCTGCAACAGACCGATATGGACCTGTACATCAAAGCGCAGCACAACCTGCTGACCGCCCACTTCTATACGTCCAATTTTGAGAAATTCAAATCGGCGCTGTGCGACCTGGAGACGTTCATCCGGGCCAACGAAGAGAGCTTTCATGAAAATACCCGCACCTCGGCGTTCGTATACCTGTACACCGCCAAGATCAACCGTTATTTCCTGGAAGGTACTTTCAGCCAGGGCCTGGCCATGGTACCGGAGCTGGAATCAGAGATCAGCAATCATACGCTGAAGATAGACCAGCACCGGGTGCTGGTGTTTTACTACAAGATCGCCTGCCTGTACTTCGGCAGCGGCGATAACAGCAAAGCGATATTTTATCTCAACAAAATCATCAACCTGAAGATCGGCAACCTGCGCGCCGACATTCAGTGTTTTGCCCGCATACTGCATCTCATTGCGCACTACGAGCTGGAAAACTACAGCCTGGTGGAATACCTGATCAAATCCGTTTATCACTTCATCTCCAAACACAAAGACCTCGGGCTGGTGATGGAAGCGATCATGAAGTTCCTGCGCCGCTATATCTATGCTAACCCCAAAGAGCTGCGCAGCGCCTTTGTGGACCTGAAAGACAGACTGGAGCAGATCTCCGAAGATCCGTACGAACGCCGGTCGTTCCTCTACCTGGACATCATCTCCTGGCTGGAAAGCAAGATCGAGAACATCCCGGTGCAGGAAGTCATTCACCGGAAGTTCATCAATAAAGAAAGAAGAATTTAATCATCTAAAGTATCACCATGTCTGTCGAAAAAAAGTACCATTTCATTGCCTTCTGTGGCAGTCTGAGAAAAGGGTCCTACAACGAAATGGCGCTGAAAGCCATGCAACTGCTGGCGCCGTCACACATTACCATTGAGCAGGTCTTTTATGACCACGTACCGATGTATAACGCCGACGTACATACGGAGCTGCTGGAACAGGTAGTGCCGCTTGTACAGAAAATTGCAGCCTCCGACGGGGTTATTTTTGTTTCACCGGAATACAACTACTCTGTCCCCGGTGGCCTGAAGAACGTGATAGACGTGCTTTCCCGGCACCCCGACAAACCTTTCAATGAAAAGGCAGTAGCAATCCTGGGCGCCAGCCAGGGTAACGTAGGCACCGCACGCATGCAGTACCATCTGCGGCAGGTGATGGTGTTCCTCAACGCCCACGTAGTGAACAAACCTGAAATCATGATTGCCAACGCACAGCACAAATTCGACGAAACCGGCAACCTGACGGATGAATTCATCCGCAAGCAACTGCCGCTGATGCTCGAATCACTGGCAGCACTGAGCGATCGTTTTCCGCCTGCCGGGAAATAAATTACCGCACCGCGAATCACGCGCATTATTCCCAGGGTTCACGCCCCGGGCTACGATGTTGTTCAGGTCTTCATGCAGCATAGTGCTTTCGCTCTTGGGATAAGCCCGTCTGGCGATAGGGAAATAAGGCCCGCTCATCGAACCTGAACGGTTAAACGAAAAAACATTTTAGATTTTTGATTCTTTTCAAATGAATGAGGCTAACCAAATTGGTTAGCCTCATTCATTTGAACTGTTGTTACATGAATACAAACGCGCACTATTAAGCTTTGCGGTGGTTATATTCCATCAGCCTGCTATGCCGGCTATTTCAGCACCGGTTATGTAAGCGCTATATCGGCGGCATCCTATCCGTTTACTATATTGGCTATTTCACCACGCTACACCCAACCCATTATTATCATGACACCGCCGTAAAAGTGTCTGAACAACACCGTAGCCCCGGGCGTGAGCCCGGGGAATGAAATATAACGGACACACGGCATCGGAATTACGGACAATATGAAAATGTTACGGCTCGATGTAAGGTTCGTATTTACGATATTTTGCAAAGAAGACAATCGCAGAAAGCGCCTGCAGCAGCAGTATCGCCAGCCATTCATAATGCCCCAGCACCATAAACAGCACGACGAAGCATGTCAGCAGTACATAACGCACGTGCAGTTCGTTATTCATCTTCGGAAAATATAGGAGCGAGCGGAAGAACATCAACAGCGACAGCGCAATACCAAATACCATGAGCAGGGACAGCGGGGATGTTTTCGTATAGGCGTTCACAGTGATCATCACCATTTCCGGTATCCACATCATCAGGTAGATGGCCGCTATGCGCATATAGTGGCGGAAAGTGCTGATGGGCAGGTTTTCCATGAAGTTGAGCCAGGTATCGTCGAACGCGCGGTGATGGGTGAGCAATTGCAGATGCAGCAGTACGCTGACCATTACGCCCAGCTGGAGGCCGCGCAGGTCGAAGTAGCCGCCTTCCTGCATAAGAAAGAAGGTGAGCCACAGCACCACGGCGGAGATGATTTTGGCCGAGAGGATGCGGCGGGGAAACTGGGTGAACAGCTCATACAGGAAGTAGAGCACCGGCGGTTTTGTAAAGTGGCGGTTGAGCCACCGTTGCAGGTAGCCGGTAAAAAAGAAAGTGTCCGGCTGGAATAGTTTCCTGTCGTACAGCGCTACCGGCCATACGGCCATCGCGATGTTGAAAAGCAGGATGCTGACGGAGGCGCCGTAGTACTGATGCCGGAAGCCCACCACCATGGCCGTGCCGGCATACAGCCATACCGGCAGGTAGATGGCGTTATGGACCAGCAGCCATGCGCGGAGCCGCTTGTTTTTATCCATGCTGCCCATGGTAGGGTACAGGAATTCGTAGCCCTGGCTTTGCAGCACTTTCATGACGAAGCCTGTGCATTTGAGTGCATAGAGCGTCCACAGCGCGAAGACGAGCAGCAGGAAAACGATGTTTCCGAGGAAGCCCAGCATGAGTCCCCGGTGATACGGGAGCAGGCTGCCGCTGTCCACCACGCCGAACATCAGGTAGAACAGCACGAGGAAGAAGCCCGTGTTCCGGATATAAAATTGGGCGGTGAATATCTTTTGCAGGATGGCCGTAACTGAACGCATATCAATTGAGCGTAATATTTTTCTCCGCTACCCGCAGGGTGCCGGTGAGGGTGACCTCGTCGGGATCGAGCGGCTGGTGGGAGGTAATGACGAAAGTGGTGCCGTTGGCGTGCCAGGTGCGGACGAGGTCGTACATGATCGCCAGGGTGCGGGTGTCGATGGTGATAAGGGGCTCGTCGAGCAGGATGACTACCGGGTTGCCGGTAAACGCGAGGAGGAGCGACAGTTTTTTGAGCATGCCGCTGGAGTAGGTGCTGACCGGGTTATTCACAAAGGCATGCACGCCCATTCTTTCTGCTGTTTCGCCGATCAGGCGGCGGTCGCCCCCTTTGGTGCCGAGGTATAGCTCCAGCAGGTCGCGGCCTGTGAGGAAAGCGGGGTAGAACGGTTCCGCTTCCGCGTAGTTGATGAGGCGGCGGAAAGCGACGGGGTGTTCTTTGCTGCTGACATCGCCGCGAAGCCGGATTTCCCCTTTGAAGGGTATGAGGCCGGCCATCACTTTCATACAGGTGGTCTTACCCGCGCCGTTTTCGCCCTGCAGCCAGTAGATGCCGGCAGACAGTTCGAGGCGGGGAATATCCAGTACAGGCACGTTCTGGTAATTCTTTTTAACAGCGTGAAGGGCAATTACCGGTTCTGACATATGCGTAGTTGATCAGCCGTAAATATGAAAAATTAATCCTTATAATAATATATTCCGGTAGTCAATTTAACAAAAATTTGCCAGCGGCTTTTTTTCTACTGATGTTCATTGCTTTAGCCGATTCATAAGATTTTTGTGTATATATCGAACGGGCGGCCAGGGGAAGTTTCAGCGGATTTTCGCCCGTTTCCCATCCAAAATGTCACGCTTATTTCATGAAGAAAAAATGTTATACCCAGCGTTATCCACATAGGCGTGAAACATGCGCCGGCACTACATTCCAACAATGTTCACATTGTTTTTCCACACCTGTTGAAAACTAAAACAGCCCTCGCTAATGTCGTTCCTTACATTTGTAATCCCGGACGTAATGTGTTTTAGGATATTGATGCTGGAAGCAGGTGGGTAGTAAATGTGAGATATGCGAATTTTTCAGTATACCAACCCCAAATAGGAAAAACCGAAAAACCGCGACCCGAATAAAAAAATATTATTATGAGTAACGAGAATGAAATTCTTTTAAAAGAGAACAAGGACCGTTTTGTCTTATTGCCGATCAAATATCCGAAGATTTGGGAGCACTATAAGAAGCACGAAGCGAGTTTTTGGACGGCCGAAGAGATAGACCTGAGCGCAGACATGAAAGACTGGGCCAGCATGAATGACGGTGAGCGCCACTTTATATCCCATGTACTTGCATTTTTCGCAGCCAGCGACGGTATCGTGAACGAGAACCTGGCAGTGAACTTCATGAGCGAAGTACAGATCCCGGAAGCCCGTTGTTTCTACGGTTTCCAGATCATGATGGAAAATATCCACTCCGAGACATATGCTTTGCTGATTGATACCTATATCAAGGACCCGGCAGAGAAAGACCGTCTGTTCCACGCGATCGACACCGTACCTGCGGTGAAGAAAAAAGCGGAATGGGCGCTCCGCTGGATCGAGAACGGCACTTTCGCAGAGCGCCTGGTGGCCTTTGCGGCGGTAGAAGGCATCTTCTTCAGCGGCAGCTTCTGCTCTATCTTCTGGCTGAAGAAAAGAGGACTGATGCCAGGCCTGACCTTCTCCAACGAGCTGATCAGCCGTGATGAAGGCCTGCACTGCGAGTTCGCCTGCCTGTTGTACAGCATGCTGGAAAACAAACTGAGCGAAGAGCAGGTACACACCATCATCCGTGATGCGGTGAGCTATGAAAAAGAATTCATCACTGAAGCCTTACCAGTGGCCCTTATCGGCATGAACTCAGACCTGATGTCCCAGTACATCGAGTTTGTGGCCGACAGATGGTTGTCTGAGCTGGGCTACAGCAAGATATACAACGCGTCCAATCCTTTTGACTTCATGGAAATGATTTCATTGCAGGGCAAGACCAATTTCTTTGAGAAACGTGTGGGTGACTATCAGAAGTCAGGCGTAATGGGCGGCAGCAAAGAAGCGCAGACCTTCAGCCTGGAAGAAGACTTTTAATCATTTTGGGATTTTTTGATTTACGGATTTTTTGATTTTAGGGAGATTTCTAAATATCGAACTAACAAAATTTCAAAATCAAAAAATCTCAAAATTCCAAAATCATTTATCTAACCTCTTAAATTCACAAACCCATGTTCGTAATCAAGAGAGATGGACGAAAAGAAGCGGTGAAATTCGACAAGATCACCGCCCGTATCGAAAAACTGTGCTACGGTTTTAATACGGAATATGTAGACGCAATAGACGTGGCCAAGAAAGTGATCCAGGGTTTATACGACGGTGTGACCACTTCCGAGCTGGACAACCTCGCGGCTGAAACGGCGGCGTCCCTCACCACCAAACACCCTGACTACGCCCTGCTGGCTTCCCGCATAGCTGTAAGCAACCTGCATAAGAATACAGAAAAATCGTTCTCCAAAACGATGTGCAAACTGTACAACTACATTGACCCTAAAACCGGCAAGAACGCAGCCCTGCTGTCTGACGAGGTTTGGGAGATCATTGAGAAAAATGCAGACATCCTGGACTCCAACATTATTTATGACCGCGACTTCGCCTTCGACTACTTCGGTTTCAAAACCCTGGAGCGCTCTTACCTGCTGAAAACAGACGGTAAAGTGGTAGAACGTCCGCAGCACATGTTCATGCGAGTGTCTGTAGGTATCCACAAAGAAGATATCGAGTCCGCGATCAAAACATACAACCTGATGAGCGAGCGCTGGTTCACACACGCCACGCCTACCCTCTTCAACGCCGGCACACCGAAACCGCAGATGTCTTCCTGCTTCCTGCTCACCATGCAGGACGACAGCATCGAAGGTATCTACGACACCCTGAAGCAGACTGCCAAGATCTCCCAGAGCGCCGGCGGTATCGGTCTCAGCATTCACAACATCCGGGCTACCGGTTCCTATATCAGCGGCACCAACGGTACCTCCAACGGTATCATCCCGATGCTGCGTGTATTCAACGACACCGCCCGTTATGTGGACCAGGGCGGCGGCAAACGCAAAGGCGCTTTCGCCATCTACCTGGAGCCATGGCATGCCGATATCTTCGAATTCCTGGACCTGCGTAAAAACCACGGTAAAGAAGAAATGCGCGCCCGCGACCTCTTCTACGCCCTCTGGATGCCTGACCTGTTCATGAAACGCGTGGAATCCAACGGCACCTGGTCCCTCTTCTGTCCGCATGAAGCACCCGGACTGCACGAATGCTGGGGCGAAGAATTTGAAGCCCTGTATGAAAAATACGAAAAGGAAAACCGCGCCCGCAGAACCGTGAAAGCACAGGACCTGTGGTTCGCCATCCTGGACGCCCAGATTGAAACCGGCACCCCGTACCTGCTGTATAAAGACTCCGCCAACCGCAAGTCCAACCAGCAGAACCTGGGCACCATCAAGAGCTCCAACCTCTGCACCGAGATCATCGAATATACCGACGCCAACGAAGTGGCCGTATGTAACCTCGCCTCCCTGGCGCTGCCCCGCTTCGTGAACGAAGGACAGTTTGACCATCAGAAACTGTTTGAAGTAACCTACCAGGCTACTTTGAACCTGAACAAAATCATCGACTACAACTACTACCCGGTAGAAGAGGCAGAACGCAGCAACCTGCGCCACCGCCCGATCGGCCTGGGCGTACAAGGCCTCGCCGATGCGTTCATCCTGATGCGTTATCCTTTCGAAAGCGAAGAAGCACGTAAACTGAACAGCGAAATATTTGAAACCATCTACTTCGCCGGTCTTACCGCTTCCAACGACCTCGCCAAAAAAGACGGCCACTACGAAACCTTCCCGGGCTCTCCCGCCTCCAAAGGCATCCTGCAGTTCGATATGTGGGACGTAACACCGTCTTCCCGCTGGGATTGGGATTCGCTGAAGAAATCCATCATCAAAGATGGTATCCGAAACTCCCTCCTGCTGGCGCCGATGCCGACAGCCTCCACTTCCCAGATCCTGGGCAACAACGAGTGCTTCGAGCCGTACACCTCCAACATCTACACCCGCCGCGTACTGAGCGGTGAGTTTGTGGTGGTGAACAAACACCTGCTGAAAGACCTCGTGGAACTGGGCCTGTGGGATAATGACATGAAAACAAAAATCATTTCCGCCAACGGTTCTATCCAGAATATCGCAGAGATCCCGGCTAACATCAAGGAACTGTACAAAACAGTATGGGAAATCAAACAACGCAGCCTGATTGACATGGCGGCCGACCGCGGCGCGTTCATCTGCCAGTCACAGTCCCTGAACCTGTTCGTGGACACACCTACCGCCGCGAAGCTGACCTCCATGCACTTCTACGCATGGAAAAAAGGCCTCAAAACCGGTATGTACTACCTGCGTACACAGGCAGCTACACAGGCGGTACAGTTCACCGTTGAAAAACAAGGCGGCCAGCAGATCCAACCCGTTATCGCCAAAGGCGGTGACGTATCCATCGACGACATCCCTGAGGGAGCTGTCTGCACCATGGAAGAAGGTTGTGTTACCTGCAGCGCCTAAGATTTGCAAAGGGTTTATAAGTATAATTATCACCTCCCCGGTCTCAACGGCCGGGGATTTTTTTTGCCTGCATCTGAAGGATAATCCCTATCTTGCTGCCCTATAGCAGTCAGACTATTTTTGTAACCCGTACCTATAATATGAAACTATTTCACGCTATTATATTCCTGGTTTGTTGTTGCTCCCTGCAGCCCGTACTGGCACAGGATATCCTGGCTAAAAAAGACAGTGTGGCCGCCAAAGTGCAACAGGTACCCGAAAAATTTATTTCCACCGCCAAAAGCAAAGCCGACAAGCTCAATAAACAGGTAACCTCCCGCACCGATAAAGCCCTCAAACGCTTCCTGAAAGAAGAACAGGCCATGCAGAAAAAACTGTCCAAAATAGACAGCCTCGCCGCCAAAAATATATTCACCCGCAGCATCGACTCGCTGGGCAACCTGCAGGCGCGCCTCAAAGGCAAACTGGGGAAAGTAAAGGTACCAGCCGTCCTCTCCCAGCCCGGCGGCCCTTACCTGGACAGCCTGCAGAACTCACTCGCTTTCCTGAAAGGCTCCGGCGACCTGCTCAAACAAACCAAAGGTCTCACCGACAAACTGAACAACGCCAGCAAGTCCATGGACGCCCTCAAGGACAAGCTGCAGCAGGCCGAAGCCATCAAATCGTTTATACGCGAGCGTAAACAGCAGCTGAAAGAACAACTGGCCCAATACACCGGCTTCACCAAAGACCTTCAGAAAATGAACAAGGAAGCCTATTACTATGCCCAGCAACTGAAAGAATACAAAGAAGTCTTCAAGGACAAAAAGAAAGCAGAACAGAAAGCCATGGAGATCATCAAAAAAGTACCCGCTTTTAATGATTTCATGCAGAAACACTCCCAGCTGGCCGGCCTCTTCAACCTGCAAGGCGGCAGCGCTTCCCCACAGGACCTCGCAGGACTGCAAACCCGCTCACAGGTGGAACAGCTCATCCAGCAACGGCTGGGTGGCGGCCCCAATGCAGGCGCCGCTGTCGGTCAACAGATGGCCGAAGCCCGCAGCCGCATGAACGAGCTCAAAAGCAAATTCCCCGACCTGGACAACGCTGCCGACATGCCCAACTTCAAACCGAAAGAACTGAAGACCAAAAGTTTCCTGCAAAGGCTGGAATTCGGCAGTAACATACAGTTCCAGCGCAGCACCAAATTCTTTCCCACCACCAGCGACCTCGCCGGCCAGGTAGCCTATAAGTTCCACAAAAACGGCAGCGCAGGCATTGGCGCATCTTATAAGCTCGGTCTGGGTACCGGCTTCAATGATATCCATTTCAGCGGTCAGGGCGCCAGCATCCGCTCCTTCATCGACTGGAAACTGAAAGGCACTTTCTACCTCAACGGCGGCTATGAACAGAACTTCCAGCCGGACTACCCCGGAGCCAACGAAGGTATCGGTCAGGCCTGGACGCCCAGCGGGCTTATCGGTCTTAGTAAGAAGTATAAGATCAACAGTAAGTTAAAAGGGAATATGATGGTGCTGTTCGACTTTTTGTACAACCAGCATGTGCCGAGAACAGACCCTATTAAGGTGCGGATGGGGTATAATTTTTAGGTGTTGTCAGCGGACTGTTATTACATTCCCCTTCATATCGGTAGATACCCTGAGGGAAAATGCGCCCGCATCACCACCAGCTCTTTCAATGGTATACGTTGACCCAGGCGATAATTTAAAAAGACGCTGTGCAATGGGCTTCCCGTTTTTCTCCACCCGATAGGAAGGCTGAATCGCCTTAAAATCGACATAGGCGGACGGTTCCTCCAGGCTCTCCTAGCTGATGGAAAATTCCTCCTGAACAGCATTGTTCTTCAGATAAACAGCAGAGATACCTTTTGTGTTATCTGAGCGTAACACCTGGTGCTGCACATCAAAATGAAATTTATTGGACAGGCAGCTAGTTAGAAATAGTAGCAAGAGCACTACTATTGGTTTAAACATTGTTTGCATAATTAAGCGCCGATACCGGTTATGTTAAATTGGTCTTTCCACGCACGCGTCATTACATCATATCAATCCTTCCATCACTGACCTTCACATTTATCTAAAAATAATTATTCTACGCCGATTTCTACTTGTCGAGTAAGTCTTTTAAAAATCAGCCAATACCATTCACCAAAAAAACGTATATTCGGGTAATGTATTGAGAATGTTACCCTATCTGTAGTCCCTATACGATTCGTTACCCAAATACCAGCAATATAATTGCGATTACTACAGGTATAGTTCAACACATGCAGCTTTAGCAAAACACCTATACTATTACCAACAGCCCTTTTATTTTTTATTTAAAGCAAGCATTATGTTACGTTATTTTTCCGGGCTATTCCTTTGTGCCGCATTGTCATCCGCACGTGCAGAAGCCCAGTCAGCCCTCAGCGCTGTAAGAGATTCGTTAAAAGTAACCGGCGGAGAAATAGTTATCCGCAACCAAAGCAGACAAGTGCAGGGCTTCCTGTTCAACCAGTCCAACGGCGCCACCACCTTCAGGAAAGCCGGCAAGGGTATTCAGTTCACCGTCGGGCATGCAGGGTTTCCTGTCGCAGGCGACAGCACGTACACCCATCCCGACTTTCAACAGAAAAACATCAAAGTATGGCGCAACGGTTTACTTCAGCACCCCCTGATTGTTGACACAGTAGCAGGCAGGATCACCTTCCGGCCCGCGCTCGTATCACAGGAAACCGTTTATATAGAAGCGCTCAGTACGATCGTCCATGTGAATGCACATTAAAATCCTTTACCATGAACAAACTTATTTTATCCGTTCTTTTCCTGTTAACAGGAATGATTACCCACGCCCAGGCGCCTATCAGCATAGAAAAAGATTCCATTAAAATTCTCAATGCCGAACTGGTACTGAGAAACAAAACCAAAGATGTTAACGGTTATCTTTTTAACACCGGCGACGGCAAAACGCTTTTCAGGAAGCTGGGGCAAACCATCCAGTTCCGGGTGGGAGAGCCCGGGTATCCTGCCGCGGGCGACAGCGTTTATCAACATCCCGCGCTGGCCAACTATTTCATCAAAGTCATGAGGAACGGCTTGCTACAATACCGAAACAATACCAACGGCGTTGGTGTCAATGATCAGAGCGGTAAGATCGTCTTCTATCCGGCGCTGCAGGCCAATGACAAGATATACATCGAAGCGCTGGGCGGCGTGGACCTCTCCCTCGACGGCAGCGATGTGAACATCGGAACACCATCGCCTCCAGGCACGGTGCTGCCCAAAGCCGGCATCCTGGAAAGTGGCAGTAAAGCCTTTATATTACGGTGGGGCACCAACGCCAAAACGTTATACCTCAGCCCGAGGGTGGTGGGTATCGGTTCCTCTACGCTGGCCGGGTATGGCCTCAGCTACCCGGACCGTCTTGGTGACAAAATAAACGCCTGGCTTGTGGCAAATACCTATAACCCTACCTGGGACAACCTGGCCGTTGCCGGTTATAGCAGCAAGGATATACTGCCCGTTCAAAACGGCGGCACCCTGGGGCATAACATAGAAACAGCTATCAGCCTGAACCCGGATTTCATTTTTGTATCGCTGCCTTCAAACGATCCTTCTGCCGGTATAGCCATCAACGAGAGTATCGCCAACCTGAAGAAGGTCGACTCCCTCGCGCAGGCAAAAGGCGTCGTGGTTTTCTTTGAAACCACGCAACCCCGTACCAACTACACTGCTTCGCAACAGGGCATGCTGCGACAGCTGGCCGACAGCATCAGGACACTATGGCCACAGCGATATGTGGAAGGCTTCAAAGACCTTGTTGACCCCACCACTGCTGGCGCCATTCTGCCCGTTTACAACAACGGCGACGGCATCCACCTTACCAGCGCCGGCAACCAGTTTATCGCCAACAACCTTTTTGACAGGTGGCTCGATTATTTTCAGGCTGTCAGAGGCGTGAAGCGGTATGTCATTGATTCTTCGCTGGACAAAAACAGCTGGAGCCAGTTTGCCACAGAACAGGAAGCCAATGTGGTCAAGCGATCGTTTCCCCGGTTTAACAATGCGAAACAGTATTTCCGGGTAAAGGCAGAACTGAAAGATGGTACATCTTCCCCTTACTCCAATATCGCTACGCTGGACGAGAAACAGAACCCTTCTGTTCCCGGCGTAGATGATTACAATTACCGGTTGCTCGTTGACCTTGGCGGCGATGGTATTAATACCCTTAACGGCTCCACTCCCGACGGCAAACCTACCCCTGCGCCCGATACCTGGGGCAAGTACTGGAACAACTGGTATGGTGCGGGCGGCGTGGCCGGCTTCGCCGACAAAGCCGTTATCACCCAACTGAAGACCACTACCAATTCCGCCACCAGGATGAGTGTCCAGTTATTGGGCTTACCGCAGGGCACCTTCGGTTCTTCCGCCACCAAATCCATCAACTACAACGGGTTCAGCGTGCCGATAGGAGACTACCCCTACCAGGCGCTGTATGATAACATGTTCCTGCATTCCTCCATCAATCCGGATGGTATCACCCTGCGTGTGAAGGGGCTCGTTAAAACGAATACCTATTACATTAAACTGTGGGGCGCCCGTCTTGACGACAACGCTACTCCCCGTACGTTACAGGCCAAACTGGGCGAAGAGACCTGGGCTACTGCACAATCAGTGGATACCCGTTATAATCTCAGCGGCACCCCAGACTACAACAGGGCCGTTACGTTCAATGGCATCACCGGCATGGACTCCGTGGACCTGGTGCTGCGTGTAGGCAGCGGCAGCACTTTTGCGCATGTGAGCCTTATCGATATCGGCGTTATGGGCACATTGCCGGTACTTCCGCAGTTGACCCTGCGGGATACCACTACTACGCTGAGCACGATGCAGCTGACCGCAGTGCCCATCAACGGCGCAGTGATGAGCAGTTACCAGTGGAGCCAGGTTTCAGGCCCGAATACGACTACTATCAGCAATGGCAGCAGCGCCACCGCCAGCATCGCCGGGCTGACCAACGGCACCTTTATCTACCAGGTATCCGGCACCACCACTACCGGGGAGGCGTTGAGCACCCAGGCCACCGTGAAAGTGTATCCCAATAACAACGGGAAGAAAACACTGAGAGTACATTTCAGTAAGAACCCTGTCACCCCAATACCGGGTTGGTTCAATGTGTATAACCCTAACATCAACCAACGGGTAACCATGACGGACCCTGTCACCAACTGGACCATCGACAACGTTAGCGATGCCAAAGCTTACTGGTCGTCTTTCTCCGGAGCACAGGCCTCCGATACGGACGGCAGCACCACCAATAACAACAGTGGCGTGGTGCCTGATATCGTGCTCAAAGCATTCTGGTTCAACTATGCCCTGAAGTATACCACCGGCATGGACAATCTTCTTATCAAAGGATTGAACCCGGGTAAGACATATACTATCAAACTGTACGCTTCCCGCAATAGCAGCGCCGGCGGCGCCAGGTATGGCGTGTGGCGTGTAAACGGAGGTCCGGAGTTATTGCAGGATGCAGCGGACAATACTACCCGCGAGGAAGTAGTCACCAACGTAATACCAGACGCATCCGGTAATATCAAATTATCAGTACACTCTCCGTCAGTCACTACCAACGGCGATTTCTCCTATATCAATGCAGTAGTAATACAGGAAAATCCATAAAGTCATTACTAAAAAAATCCCGGTCCGTATGGACCGGGATTTTCATTTACCGCCTAAAATTCAAACTGCCATTGTATTACCGTGACAGGCGTTAGTTTTAGTGAATTATTCATTCTTTATTACTTAACCTAAAAACCTGTCTAGCATGAAACACTCTAATGGTTTCTACATGAGCGCAATCGTCTGTATTGCCTCCTTAACCCTCCTCTTCTCCTCCTGTTCCAAGAAAGACCAAGCACTGAACGACCCAACGCCCGCCCCCACCACCGTAGAAGAAATGAAGAACTACCTGGCCAACCAGGGATTTGATCGCGAGCACATTGTCTTTGAGAAAGACCGCGTTATTATCGAAGACGATATTATTATCACTATTGCAGACCTTCAACAACGTGTTGCCGACTCGAAAGCAGGGCCCAACACAGAACAACGACGTGGCACTTATATTGTCAGCAATGCCTACAACAGCGACATCAAGTTTTACCTTGAGCCCGGCATTCCCGCTGTATGGCAAACAGCCATCAGAGGCGCCATCGCCAACTGGAACGCCGTTAACGGCACCCGTTTGGGAATGTCTATCGTAACCTCTGCCGCAAGTGCCAACACCAGGATTTTCATGGGTTATGAAAACGCCAATTGGATCGCACGAGCCTACCTGCCAGGGTCAGACAGCAGGCCCGGTGTAACCGTTGAAATCAATTCCAAGTACAACACCATGTCTGCCACCCAGCAGTTGTTTGCCATCACCCATGAATTCGGTCATACTATCGGGTTCCACCACACCAACCAGACTTTCGGTACATTAATTCCCGGAACACCGACTTCAGATCCGAATTCTGTGATGAATTCAACCGTACTGCCATGGAATGGATTTACCTCATGGGATGTGCGTGCAACGCAGATATTGTATCCGCAGTAAATTACATTCTGAGATCTAAGACATACTTATCATAATGGTGATACGGGGAACAGCCGATGGCGAAGCCCCGTATTTATATTCATTTCATTGTGTTGAGCGTTGCTAAAACCTCCTCCACTTCGGGAAGATCGAAATAACACAGGTTATTTCTGCCGGGGTTGGGAGCAAGCTCAGCTCAATTGCACATTTTCTCTACTTTTAAACTGTTCGAGTCTAAGTTTAAAGATTTTTTCCAAAAAATACTGCTGATATGTAAACTATGATCAACTGAGAACATAGGCAAATGAACTGGATTAACGCACTAATCACCATCTATTTTCAACTCATCGAGCGTCCACCAAAGATCATCAGAACTACCATAAAACAATACAACACCTCCCGATGCTTGTAATTCAAATAAGCTATTCCTATCAAAAATTCTTGTTAAGTAATGCTGTCCAGTATTATCAGAAGCATTCTCAATAGTAAGGTCCGACTTTTCCCAAGAAAATACCCCCTGTACATGTTCGCATCCAGCAGCTAAAATATACAGCACTTCTTTTTGCTTGGTAAATGATAATCTAATCACCAGCCTCTTGAGCGAGATATGAAAAGTCCATATCTGCGCATAGGCCTCTTTAAATTCACCCAAAGCTTCACTATAATCTTTGTTATCAATAACTTGAATCACACCATTTTTCATTAAAAATTCCCTTTAACATATTAACAATGCTATAGTTAATATAATAACACTATTCGGTTTTTTCCTGTAGACAAAATTTGTAATATCAAAATCAATAAAATCGGCATTTTTAGCTGCCTGACAAAAAGATTCCATAAAGTAGTAACTATCCATAGATGTCCGACCAAAGTCTCCCCGTGTCAAGCCTGCTCTTTGCCAACCTTCCTCCTTCCAGATAATAGCCCCTCTTCTCCAGCGGTTACGCAAATCTTCATCAACACCGATGACTTTCTTGTCCGTCATATCCTCATCCTTATCCTTGACAGTGGTGCCTTTTCCAAACTTGACCCAGTAGGATTTTCCTGATTCAAGCTTTAGATACTACAGTCGGTTTTTTCTTGAAGAAGCTAACGATACCAACATACTTAAAGACCCTAAAATGATGAAGCGGCTTAATGAGATTAATGAACTTTCAGACAGAGACAAAGAGTGTGTATATACTCTCCTGGATGCTTTCCTCGCTAAAGCAAAACCACAAGCGATTCTTAAATGATAAAGCCCAGCCAAGCAATAGCTGATCTTTATCTTATATTTAAAATAACCACTCCTTAATCAGGAATGAAAATACTCAATCAAGTCCATCCAGGTACTCTCCAAATTTATTCCTAAGCCAGAACACATCCTCTTTACTTCCTTGCCACACACTAGAATTAACAATTAAAGAATCTGCTTCTCTTAATGGCATTTTCAGATTTTTAATTAAGAGCATAACAGATTCCATCTGAGTTGCACCCGCATTTTTTAATGCGGTCAACAAAACGTCTAAACTGATTTGACTTCCATCATAAATGGAATCAAAAATATCATCAAATTTATTTATCATTAATCAACCTGTTTTCTTAAGTCAAAGTGAGCTTGCAATCAATCACCTCAGCATTACCATAAGGCATAATAGTATCTCCTAATGGATCACTAAACAATACTGGATTATTCGCAAACCCAGCATACTGACTGATACCAGCTGTCGGTTTCGGGTCTAAATTCCATCTCCTTCCTCTCCTTGGTTCATACTCCCAAAACTGGGCTGTATAAGTATTTTCCGCTCCAGCTATTTCGTCATTCCTCTCCTGCGCATTAAACCGATAACGATAACTCACGCCGTACCCTCCGTACCACCACTACCTTCACCTGGCACACTGCCGCCTTGTCCAGGCGCTTACTCAAAGAACTTCCATAAATATATTCCTTTTTCTTCATTTGTTTTTTTTAGACGAAAGAAAAAAATCCGGGTAGGCGCTCACGCTGTGAGCGCGTTCGTGAGGCGCATTCGCACTTCTAACTATAGCAAAATAGAACATGGAATAAGAGAACCTTCCATTGAGGCTTTAAAGAAGATTGCACGCCTGTTCGGCATGACCATCGATGAACTGGTACACCCGGAAGGTAAAATGCCAAGAAGTAAAAGTGGAGGATAAAACCGTAGCAGAAAAACTACGCCTGATTGAACAGCTCGAAGACGAAGACAGGCAAGCATTGTACCGTATCATCGATACAATGCTTACCAAATCTAAGTTTAAAGATTTCTTCCAAAAAAATATTGCTGATATGTAGAGTCTTATTCATTATTAAAAACCAACACCCCGAATAACACAGTCATGTCAACATTGGTATATATCATTAAATCTCTTTTGTCCCTCAATATTGTATTCGAAAGAATTCTTTCATCGTTTGTTGATTCAAATGACACAATAACCTCATTTAATGCCTGGGCCAATTGAACATTTAAATTTGAACTTTTTTGCCTACGCTTGAAAACTGACAAAAAGTTCTCCCTCTCCAGCTCAAAATAATGATACTCTACCTTCGAATTGGCATCAAAGAATTTGGTTTCTATTTCTTTATATTTAGAAGTAAGTAATTTCCTTACTTTGTTAAGTCTTTCCTTATCTGTCATTATCTACTTTTTTTTGGAGGTAAAACAGCGGCCCCTGTAACAACTCCAGGGACTAAAACTTCTAATTCATCAAACCTGTCTGGCGAAGGAATTAAGCGTGAAATCTTAAATTTTTTCTTTAGCAACACTCCTCCAGATCCGCGTTCGTTAGCCTTCTCAATTGCTGCATCCTCAGATATAGACCAAGAAGTAAATATGCTCTTGGTCTGATCTTCGTTGTGTTTTATAGGATCATTATGCCCACCATTAAGCCCCCAGGGAACCGCCATTCCACGACGAGCATTCGGCATATCAGGATGCCCAGCATACACCCCTCTATAGAGTGTGACTTCTTCCTCATCTCTTTTATCGATAGACCAAACCTCTCTTCTAAGTGGACTACCTATTGGTATCCTCTTTAATGCCTCATCTGTTCTTATTACAGGGTATGACTTTCCGCTCTCATCTTCATAAAACCGTACTTGTCCAGATAGATTTATTCCATGCCGATTCTTCCACGCTTCACTACCTTCAGGGTTTGCCATAGACTGAGGAAGAATAGTAAGGGCCACCGTCATTACTGCAGCTCCTAATGCGGCGCCGCTTCCTTTCGTTACCAACTGTCCAGCAGCGCTAACTGCCATTCTTTTACTAAGTTCGACAGCTCCTTGCCTAACAGCAGTTGCAGTAGCTGGGGCAAAGACTGCCATTCCAGACTTAATTTTCAGAAAGCGGGGTTCACTATGACTAGCAATCAGCTCTAGCCCATCCTGATCCACACCTAAAACGGGGCTGTTACTTGCAAACTGATACGGCGTCAACTCAGGATACTGTTTCGTAATTGGATCTACAGATAAGAACTTAGCAATTCGGGGATCATAGATTCTAAACCCATAATCCTGCTGATTCCCCTCTCCCTTCACTTCATTATCATTCTCCTTCCCGTTAAACCCATACCTATACCCTCCGCTCAAACTCCACTTCCTTCCCACCATCTGCATCCCGAACGGCGCATAATCTACTGTTGAATATACCGTGGCGGCGCTACCTGTTTTCGTATCGGAGATAGTAGCCATCACATTGCCCAGGTGGTTGGACAGTTCATACCGCATCAGGTTCGTCTGTCCCCAGAGCGTGGCGGCGTTGCCGGTAGTACCGCCGCTGACCACCATCTCCGGCATCCACATACCGAGGCGGGAACTGCCGTATAACTGCTGTTCTTTCCAGTAGACCTGGCTACCGCCATTGTCGCTGTAGACGGCGAGCGTGTTGCCCTGTGCATCACGGCTGTACCATGTACGGGTGGTGGCACCATTTTTCTGGAACGCTTTGTAGGTGCGGTTACCGCTGGCATCGTATTTATAAACCAAAGAGCTGTTGTCATCGAACAGGATGCTGCTGATCTTACCGTATAGGTTCCAGCTGACCTTGATACCTGCAGCCTGGTCTTTGACCAGGTTGCCGATGTTATCATAAAGATAATTATCATCGTTCATATTATCTATATCCGATTTGTAGACAGCATCACCCACTGCATCTTTAACATGACGCAACTGGTTGGATACCAGCTTTCCATCGCTATTACGGGGATAATAATAGGTGAGGTTGTCCATAGAGACACTGGTATCGCGGGTACCGTTACGCAGGTACGACAGGATATTGCCATTACCATCGTAGCTGATGTCCTCTTTAAAATCATCCACGGACTGGGCGAAGCCCCAGGTGGTAGTACCTGCCGGCGGCTGGTGCTGCCGCATGCGCACCAGCCTGTTGAGCTGATCGTAGCGGTAACTGTAGCCTACCGGGGCGCCGTTGTTCAACTTACTGAGCGCCAGCGTAGTGCGACTGATATTACCGTTGAACAAATTATGACCGGTGATATCACTCGCGGAAGAGGCATACTTCATCGCCAGCGCGTTGACGGAGTTGTCGATAGGCTTATAGTCGCCGGTAAAGTAATCAAGTGAATAACCCATTACATCCGGAGCGAAAGTACTACGGCCACCCGTGGCGCCGTCCTGCCCCATATCCTGCGCCGGTGTAAGCCCGGTGCCATTGATGCCTTTCAGCCAACCCTGCAGCGTATAGGCATAGTCGATGCCCTGCACCTCTTTACCGATTTCTGTACGGGCCAATGGGCCGTGCAGGTAATACCGGTAGTTGGCATTTCGGTTGGCGCCATTGGAGGAGAATATCTTCCAGCCATCGCCGGCGTGGGTCACATTGCTGTAGGCGCCGATTAATCTGTTTTCCGCATCATATTCATAGTTGTAGAAAAACTGGTCCGGCTTATTATACTGATACCGCACGGCATTCACCTTGCCGCTAACAAGGTCGTAGTTATAGTCGGTCTGCTTCATTTCGTAAAGGCCATACAGTTGCTGCCACAGGGTTTTCACATTACCGATGGCATCATAGCTGTAATAGCTGCCCACTGCGGCCGACTGCGGCGTATCCCGGTACAGGCTGGCGGACACCCGCTTGCGCAGGTTAGCCTGGTCATAGGTGGTCGGCAGTAGCGGCGTATCATAATAGGTATTGGTGATCTGCGATTTAGTACCTGATGCGTCAAAATTACTTAATACCGACTGCGGAATAAAATCAGGGACACCGAGATTAAAGGCGTTTAGCCTTTCCCCTACTTCAGTAATACGCCCTAAGAAATCATAAACGGTATAACTGTACTGGTTAGGCTTCTCTACCTGAACAGCATTACGGGAAGCTACCAGACGGCCTTTATAATCGTACCAGAAATAGCTCATTCCCGCATCGGGGGACCGCTGCTGTACTACCTGGCCCAGGGAGTTATACGCATAGTCGGTGGTCAACCGGTGACGGGGATAAACCGCCAATATCTGCCCTTCTGTAGTACCCTGGCCAGGCACCGTGGTAGGCGATCCGGGCTGCGGCGTATTGAGCCTGGCCCATATCAGGGTGTCCCGCAGCAGCGCCGTGCTGTACGCCGGCGCCATACCCATACACACTTCCTGCGCGTTGGCCGCGATCTCCGCGCCTGACAATTGACGGGTATACACGCGCAACTGTTTCAGATGAGTAAGGTCTGTGGTGAAAGTGGCATTACCATTAGTCCCGATACCGATGGTCCATTCGCAGGCCGTCGGCAGCGGATCTGCCAATGGTGTAAAAGCACGGCCGTTGACGAAAATATTTAGCGCCGCAGAGGGGTCCGATAAATTGGCACCCTGTACCACCACATGTGTAAACTGGCCCAGTGGCAATATCGCGCTCAGGTCTACCGTCACATGCTTGGATGACAGGATATCGACGTTCGTCTGCGAAGGATACGCCAGGTTGTAGATAGATACATTCAGGTATTTATCGCTCTGACAGAGATAGAAATAGATCTTATTGTTGCCCGCCGGTGTGATTACCTGCGATGCGCTGCCATTCTCATTGTGTACCCAGAATTCCACGGAGCGGTTGGCCGTATTGGTAACGGAAGCAGACAGCATGTCCAGCGCCGCCTGCGGGTTTGTATTGACTACAGGACCGTTATAGGAGCAGCTGCTATAATCCACACGGCGTGCCTGGTCGATCCTGTCCAGCACCTGCTGGTCGGTGATGATGTCCACTCCTTCCGGCGGGACCGTACGTACCAGCGAACCTGCCTGATCATAATAATACAGCGTATAGTGATAATGCTGCTGCGATGTTTCCAGCGTGACTTTCGGCTGAACGCCACCGCACAACAATACATATTCATTGCGGAACGCCCGCCGCACGGAATCCACATACGTAGCATATAACCGGGAAGCACCGGCCACTGCACCGTCTGTCAGCTCCAACATGCATTGGTAAGGGGTTGCAGGCACCGCATCATATACCGGGTTGTTACACAATATCTCCTGAGGAGCGCTTTCCAACTTTTGCCGATAGGTCTGGTATTCTAAATAACTAAGAGTGAAGCCAAACCGCTGATTCATGAAGTTGCGGTATACATCCTCATAATTAACATGCGATGTATTGGGCGACCCACCAAAAGCAGTATTAAAAGCCGCGTGTGCTGTATTAAAAGTTGCGGCGCTGATCCAGCCGCTGGCATTACCATCCAGGAATACAGGCAGTTTCATCTCCCTGTCCAACAGGTGGCGGCAGTTGCTACAGCCTTTCACCAATGCATTGAGTTCAGGCTCCGTCAGCGTCATATTAGCGCCGAATTTCGCTACCAGGAAGTTGTATAGGGTGGCAGCTGGCTGAGTACTGTTCTTTTCTGTAATGTAAGCATTCAGGCGGGTACAGATCCCCCCGTCGGTGTTACTGATTAGTCTTGCCACACTTTGAACGGGTGTCTCGTACGGATATAAAGCATCCTGCACCCATGGATTAACGTCAAGACTAAAGGTTCCCAGATAGCGGCGCATTACCTGTTCAAAGGTCGCATCACCATCTGCATTTACCCTGCCTGGCCGTACGGAGCTGGACCCGTTTATATGCGCACTGTCGCCACCATTGCGGCATACTTCTTCCAAACGGGCGCGAAGTAACACCTGTTTATCGGGAGGCAGACTGGTAAACTGCGTTGATAGCGCCGTTAACAGGCTTTGTACATTAGCAGCACAAGACCGGCTCAGATGGAGCCTCATGGAATCCTTCCCTGCATTCAGGCTGGAATCGAGATTCACAGATGCAGCGGCCTTATACGCCAGATTGTTTACATGGGAAATTTTCCCTTTAAAAGCGGCAGGACATGCAGAATCAGGATCTACAATATACCCGGTACAGCTTAACTCCAGGGTCCTGTAAGGATTCGATGGTAAAATGACGATCTTCCTGGTAGGAGAATTATAAGTAAAAAGTTCTGTATCCACTAACGTCGGTGTTCCACCCGGATCAAACAGATTCACGATAAGCGTAATACCCTTGGGAATAGGTGGTCCACTTACTTTCTCCAGGTAGCATAACGGATGAATATCGTCCGGTGGCGTAAACTCATAGTAACTGAACATGCTGACATCAAACTGTGCGCAAAGATCCGCCACGCTGGCCGTGCTACCCTTGGACACTCCCGGATACCCGCCCACTACACACTGTCCTTTACATGGCCCTTCATTCCTGAACTGCTGGTAGTATTTTTCTTTTAACTGAAGATAATATTCCACGTATTGCTGCCATTCTCTGTCAGGCACGCGGCAGGAGGCAGCAGGCGCACAATTATTCCAGCGGTGATCCCCGTAACCGGTACCATTGGCATTAGTGGTACCCAGAGAGTCGGCACAATACAACTGATAATCTACGTAGGCACTGAGATGTTTATTGTTCAAACGGTTATCAGTTACCCCCAATATATTTCTGGAGTAATTATTCAGGTCCGCCCTAAATGCGTCCACCTTCGAACTTCCCGGCCCTTTGAAAAAAGGGTCCGCATCTACCAGCCAGTCGCCATTTGTATAACTATACTGCTTTCCGGGCGCTACCACCGGTATATCTGCAGCACTGGTATGTATCTCGCGTAAACGTTGATCCCATCCGATATAGGAGCTGTTATTCCGGCAATAGGTTAACGCACAGTATTCCGGATGATAAATGATAAACTTCGCGGCCCATTCCGGCTTCCAATAGCGCCTTACCAATGCCCAGCCAAAGCCGGCATCATGCGGACTAATATAGCTACCGTCTTCCAGTTCAATTTTCTCTCTTTCATACTCAGCCGAACCTTGCGCCTGCACCGGAAAAACAGTCCGCCAGTAATTAAATACAACATTGACCGCTGAGTCCTGTGGCGTACCGTCTTCTTTAAACAGCGCAAACTGCCCTCCCGGCGTTACATCTGCTTTCAGCGCACGTTCCAGCCTGTCGCACGGGGAAGCCATACAGCTCGCCCGCAACGTCTGACAGTTGGCATACAACGCATCATACAACCCCTGCGCCCAGGTGTTAACAGCTGCCGCGTTGGTGGTTACGTCCACGCCGTTACGTTGCAGCCGGTCGCGTAGCGCGTTCACGAAATCAGTCTTCTGTCCGAGGGTAGTTTTACAGGTAGTGCACTCCGCGAAACAACCACTAAAGTCCTCTTTGGCCAGCGCCTCCATCACAAACTGAAAATGTGTTTTCAGGTTGGTATTACGGGTGATGAAATCTTCGGTATACGCAGCGATCACTTTAGGGTTCAGCGCCAACTCAAACGTAATGTAATACTCACCTACCTTGTTGACAGGCACGGCGATAGTACTGGCATAATCCGCAGTGGCGCTGCAATCCGACAACTCTTTGCCGGTCTTCACATTGGTCATCTCCACCAGCTTATTGTTACAGTCGTCCGCTACCACTACCTTCAGTTCATAATAACAATTGCTGCAGATGCTGACGCCATTCTGCTGATACCGTTTGATAAGGCTCGGCATACTGAACTTCAGGTTGTCTGTAACATTCGGTACGGAAGCGAGGTAAGTTGTGGATGCCGTGAGCTTCAGCAGCTGCGGGTCAAATACAAAACGGCCGGGCTGCAGCAACGTAACAGTAGACCGCACCGCTGCCGGACGGGATGCCAGCGGCAGCAGGCTGGTATTCGGATTGGTACCGGTCAGCGCTGTGGCCACCGTTTTACCGGCAGCATTCTGATAACTGATAGAGACTTCTCCATTGGGGTCTACCACCATATTTTTCAGATAGTGATTCGCATAACCGGCATCGTTGCCAAACAGGCGGTCCAGCTCCCACTGCTCCGGTTTACCGTAATAGTAACGGGTAGCGTGACTGTTGGCTGGAATAGGATCTGGTTGCAGCGCAGGGCCCACGCCTCCCTGTTGACTGATACGACCGGTATTGTCCGGCGTATAGGAAGTGATGGCCAGCGGATACCCTTCTGCATCTGGAATGTATTTTCTGAAATCACCACCCAGCGTCTGATTGGCAGGTGAATAATAATAGGCGGCTCCGCTGGAAGTGTTCAGCGGGTCCGGCTTCCCGATACAGTTACCGGTCAGCCCCTTGAAAATATTGGCGGCGGTATAAGCGCCGCCGCTCGTGTTTTTGTTGAGCAGCGGGTAATAATCAATTTTATTGGCTGCCAGCGGGGCGGGCAGGATACTGGCCACCGGCCGGCCAAACTGGTCCAGCACGGATTCCGCCGCTACCGCCACCTGGTCGCTGTTGTTCAGCGTCACCGTCTGGCGGTTACGCAGCGTACCATCGAGATAACTCATCACTTCCTTACGCTTACCATCTTCCGCGAAGCTGATACTATACTGCCAGTTCAGTCCCGGCCGGTGCCAGGCGGCATCCAGCGCAATAATACCTGGCTGTTGCACGCCATCCAGCTTACAGGTGTACACCCAAGGGCCTTCCGTTCTGAACTGACCGCTTTCATCGACGGTACGGATACGCACCAACAGGAATTTGTACTGCTGGGTGACCGGGATGCGGTAACTGTTCTCCATCACCGTCACCCGGCTGGAGTTATTACGGAAAATGATGGCCAGCGTCGCCTCCGGCTGATTAGGATTCTGCTCCAGTGAACGGCCAATGGTCGACTCTTCATCCACAAACGTCCATTCCAGGTCAAACTTCTGGGCGCCGTTGGCATCCCAGCTAATCTGCACCTGTCCCGCGCCGGCGCTGGCATTGGCGGCCGCAAAAGCAGCCATGGTGGTTTCGGTCGACGCGCGCGCAGGCACCATGGACACCACCGGCTCCAGCGTATGCTCTTTCTGCGGCAGGTAATCCCGGTTAACGACCACCTGCGCTTTCAGCAAAAATACCGGGGGCAGCTCTCCCAGCTCGGCGCTGCTGATATCATTAATGGTGATCTTTATTTTGTACGCGTTCTTAAAATCATATTGGTCAGACAGCTGGTACACCGCGCCCACCGCCGTATCATAACGGATGGTCAGCGGTATATGAGGCAGGGTAATAGGGTTATCCTGCCCAGGACTGCTCCAGTATTCTATTTTAAGATCAATCTTACAGGAGAAGTTCTTGCCGAACGTTACCAGCGTATCAGGGTTAACGGTAAAGGTGATACGGTCCAGCACTCCATAGTTCCGGATCATTTGCCAGTCATAGGCAGGATTTTCGAACTTCTCATCCTTTACCAGCAGCGTATCTCCTTTTTTCAGTTTCCCTGAAAGCTGCTGCTGATAAGGCTCAATGGCTGCATGGGCAGCGCCTGCCCATAACAGCAGCAACGCTGTTACCAGGCAGGAAACCCATGTTTTCATATTGCGGTATAGGGACATATCTTCGGATTAACAATTAAAGCTTATTGATCAATTCATAATGACGGTAATCACCGGCCGGCTGCAGGGAAGACTTATTCCCCCCCAGGTAAGTATGTGCCTGCAACAACCCGTCGGGAACATACCCCTCTTTCCAGGTATCCAGCGTGATACGCATCTCCCGGTCCATCTCCTCATTCAGCGGATCGTCCAGGTTAGTCATTCGCATATAAAGCTCCCGGAGCGATACAGCGGAAGGATCGAATACAAACCGGTACTCCTTGCAGGAAGCGTGATTGGCGCAACGCAAGCTCACCACGGAGTCCTGTCCGCTGACACTGCCCGTTACCCGGTAGTTTTCACTTTCCCAGATTTTCATCAGTGTATCTACAGGCAGCTGAAAAGGCGCTACCAGCTTCTTCGGCGGAGACACAATGATCTTTTCCGCCTGATGGCTGATGGTAATGAACCGGTCTTTCAGCGACACCATCTCCACATCTCCCAGCTGGTAGTACAACTCATCACCGTTACGGCAAAAGCGGAAAGACTGGTGCATGTCAGCGGTACTGTCTGCCGGGTCCATAGCACGGATGCTGCCGCTCATGAACAACCTACGGCAGGTGTCTATATGGGCATACAGGTTAAACACGGAGGTCATTATCGCTTTTTCTTCCTGCGAAAAATGATATTCTGTCCACACGGCCGTATTATCCGCCGGCGCTTTCGGCGCCTGTTCAAATACCGGTGAAGAAGCCACCGCTATGACTACACCAGCCATGAGGGTCAACGGGAGAAAAGTTTTAACCAACAACAAGATCTTTTTCATATCCTGATAATTTCCTTTTTATTAATTCGCTTTTCTGAAAGCTGATCTGGTTTCTTTCAGTGTCATAATGCCTCTTTCTGTTTCTTTCTTCACCCGCACCAGCGTTCCTTCTTCATCGTATTCATAAAAAGTGGCGTAATTGTTTTCATCCATTTCGGCTGCCAGCTTCAGCGCTTTGTTATCATAAGCGAAAGTTTTGATGTTGCCGTTGTCCGGGAAGATGCGGATATCGTCTATCAACAGGTTAGTGGCGCCTGAAATATTGAGTTGCAACTGCGTCGCCGTGCTTTCGACATTGATCGTACCCTCCATCAGTTTCCAGCCTTCCACCACTGCCTTTTTCGCCAGGGGAACATTGGTTTGATAATTTATTCCGGCAACTGTGACAGTTATATTAGGATTGCTGGCAGGGGCCGCCTTGTCCTTTACCCATACAGAAAGTATATACTTCCCGCCGGGCCCCGGTTGGAAACCATCTTCATACAAACCCGGGCCAGGCTTGCGTATATATTGACCCAGGCCATCCAGGGCAGTGTAGTTACCGTAACCCGGTTTCTTTTCTACCTGGTGCACTTTCGCGGTCAGTATCAACGGCTTGTCCAATTGCATGGAAAACAACCCGGTATGCGACTCATTGCTCACGATAGTAGCGCCGGTATTCCGCAGGCTAAAGCTATCCTTATTACAGCCGGGGCTGGCATAACAGAGATAGTAGAACTGATGATCTTCAAAACCATCATAGAAAATTTCGCGTTTGCGGGCGTTGCTGGCCACCGCCAGTGGCACCGCGCCATCATAGCCGTATAACACGCTGCTGTAGCGTAACAGCGCGTCTTTATTCTCCAGCTCCTGCCCGTATTTATCGTACGCGGTCACATAACGGCTGCTGGTCCATCGGGAGGTTAACTGCGTCCATGCACTCCATGGACTGCCTGCACCATAAAACCAGTAAGGCATAAAATCTCTATAGTAGCCGCTGGTACGGAGATTTAAGCCTCCTCCCTGGTTGGCAAATATTTGCTGGTCTTCCCGGTTCACCAGGTAAGCCTTCTCTTCTGAAGGCCGCCAGTTGCCCAATATGCCAAACAGGTACGGGTTGATGGCAGTAACCACATCACAGGAAAAAGGATATTGTTTGGAACAATCCAGTGTCAGGTATGCGCCGTTACAGGAATAACGCATCTCCCGGATACTTCCGTCGGGGTTACTGATAAAAGAATTGTAAGGTTTTCCTTGTGTCAGCTGTTTGGTGTTAAACAATATTTTTGTTTCAGCAAGATAGCGCTCCATACCGTACAACTCATCGGGTGTAGCGTTATAGAGTTCCACTCCCAAATGTGCATCACCGTAGTCGGAACTCCCGTTATTCGTATTGTTAAAAACGACTTTCAAAGCATGAGAACCTGCGGACAGGGTTACAGGTACCACATGCCAATATCTGTAGTCTTCTGCTACAGGATTGGAACCCCTATCGATGGTCAGCACGCCATCCACATACAGCCGCATCAGGTTGTCTACACCATAGCCAATCGCATATGTTTTGGATTCAGGGACTGTCACGCAGGTCTCGATTCCCAGCCAGGTGTCATGCAGGGCGTACTCCGCCCCTTTCAGCCAAACGCTGGTTGCATTCAGGCGTCCGCAAACAGTTGCCTGACAATCGCCACTCGCGGCAAGCGGAGCAATGATGGGTTGAGCGGTGGCGGTTTTCATCAAACCTAATCCGCCACAGTCACCTCCCCAAAATTGGTTTTTCTTCCCGGCGGTCCACTGCCCGTTAACTAACTTAAAGGTTGCCCCTTCCGAACCATTGCTCGTAGAAGATGCCATACACTCCAGCTTCAGCGTATCATTCGGGTTTTCATCCAGCAGCTTGATACAGGCCGTCCCATCCGGACTGGGAACATATCCTCCCGGGCAACAAACAGGCGCATTCCATTCTTCTTCAAACAATACGGTTTTGGCATCGAGCACCTGGTACACATTCGCCGCATTGGAGGTACTGGTCAGTACACCCAGTCTATTGCCTGCCACAGGATTTTTTAAACATAATAAAGTAGCTGTGGTAGCCGCTGTCTGGTTACGGTAACCCGAACGCAGTATCCGTACTTTGCCACTGTAGTTTTTCACTACCTGCCCGGCATCATTGATCAACCGGAACTGCTTATCTGAGCCATTCTGCACAGGCGAATGGATCACCCACAACCGCTGGCCGCTCACCTGCGCAAACAGTTCATCACCGGCAGTAAAGTAGGCCTTATTGGAAGTGATCACACCATTGGCATCTGTGCCCATGAACAACAACGTCTGAATGTTGCGATAGGCGCCACCCATCTTGTTATACACCCAATAGGCAGGCATATTAACACTGTACACAGGATCACCGAACTCATTGGTGGTACTGGTCACCACCGGTTCGCCGGTATTCCGGTCAAACACCAGGTTAGCAGATGTCACAGAAGAGCCATTTACGGTCTTGACTACACGGTCTACGATCGCAGTTTGCTGGATCGTTTTTAAGGTAGACGCAGAACGGAACAATTTATAGTTATCGTTTTCCTTGCGTGGCCAGTGCGGTATGGGCAATGGGAACCAGATAAAGGGAATGATATCTAACCCCAGGTGGATAGAAGTCCCCTGGTCGATACTCTCCTGTTCCCGCATATCGGTCATCATTTCTATCTCACGGCCCAGCATTTCCTCCTGGTTGATCACCCCGTTTTCGTTGATGGTGGCCACGGTACTGTTGAGCCGCAGCTTACCACCGTCCAGCGGGGATGTTTTATAATAGATAACATTGGAAGATATCTCGGCACCCGACTGATTAAAAATTCTTTCCGCCTTGGGCTTACCATGCATATCATTCAACCATACCACATACCCTTGTGACATCGCCAGTTCATATACCTGCGAACCGCCGGTAAACGATGCCCATCCGGAAGGACCATGACGTCTGGCATCGGGTTTGGCATCCGCCTCCACGATCACAGGAAAATCTTTTGCCGTGTAAAACTCGTGCTGCGTCCATCCGGTGAGCGCCTTTGGATCAGCATCTCCGTTAGCATCCAGCTGGCGCACCACCACGTTGCGATAGCCCACCTGCGGCGAAGGGAACAACGACTCTCCAAAGGGCTCTTCCAAATAGAAATAGTTGGTGAGGGCCCCTTTCGACTCCTGGCTGTAAGGCACAGGCATGCGCATAGGATTTTCATCAGCGCCGGTGTAGGGCTCATAGGCCGCCACACCGCTGCTGATGGTCTTACCGTTTTCTGTGATACGGTATTCATACTGCTGTCCATAGGTGGCGGAAGGAGCAGCGGTCCCTGTCAGGAGAGACCAGTTATCTCTGATACGCACCCTTTTCACGCGTGCGGCGCCGCCGAGCTTAATACCATTGCCTTTGGCCATCCGGACAAAACTCTTGCTGAGATCCACTTTGGAGGCAAATCGTTTCCGCATGGCACGTTCATAGAAGTTCTGACGCAGCTCCGCCAGGTTGCCGATAGCGCTCACCAGGGCGGACAGTGCTTCCTCGATACCTACGTCCTGGGATATACGGTTTTTATACCCCGGATAGGCATACATCGGATATTCCAGCTTCATCTTCTGCCAGGCAGCCATGGTAAACGGGTTTACCGTCACCCGTCCCTCTGTCCTGTCTTTAAAGAGAATATTGTAGGTACCGTCATGATTGTCCCTGATTTTTGTCACTTCCGCATAACACGAGACGAAATCGAAGTCTTCTTTTCCACCCGTAGCCGGATGGTCCGTGACATTGACATACAGCCGTGCATAAAGATCATTGCGGCCCCCCATATAGTCGGCTACGAAATTCCGCAAGATAGCGGCATCATTATCGCCCCGCAATGGTCCGGGCGCATCTACCCTGAAGCCGTGAGCCAGCGCCAGATCGCTGGTGGTTGTGCCGGTGCTGTCTGTAATCAGGTTTTTTATTCCGTTCATGACCATGGCCGGCCGGTCCTGCACATAGGCATAATCTCCTGCCTCATAGTCCACTTCTATTTCTCCGCCGGTGGGCAGTTTAACCTTCTTCAGGTTCCATCCGTTTGCATTTCTGTTAGCAATTACGGGGTTCTGCACGGCATACGGGAATTCATCGTTGAACATATTCTCGAAACCAAAAGACGCGTTATCATGCTTCGCTTTGAAATTACCCCAACGGTCGGAAGACATGTTTTTATAGCCGGAAACATTGTGATATTCGAAGACGTACGGATGGTGTTTTCCGCGGGTGGAGTTATTGTACGTGAAATACAATGAATCCAGCGTGAGCTTTCCGCCGCCGTTGACATTGTTGGGCGCCTGCGGACATAAATTGTAGTTATATCGCAACACCACCGTTTTAATCGGCGTTAACGGGTCGCTTTTGGAATACAGGCGGATCTCGGAGAGCCGTCGCTGCTGGGCATTGGCATCATTCCTTGTACCATACAGATTAGCAACGCCCCTGGCGTCGTCCCTGTTCTCCGTAAAAAAATAAACGATCTTGGTTTTAGTTTCGATGGAGTGCAGGTACCATATTTCTTTCTCTCCGTATACAACATTGCCTTTATCATCGGCGCCGTCAGCCTGCTGCCCGCGGCTGTATTGCGCCTTACCAGCTTCCACCGGTGTTCTCCACTTATAGGTGTCTGGCAACCTGGAATAGTTGAACTTGATGGCCGTACCCGGATCGTCCGGCGTAATACCATCGTTATTCAGGTCCACATAATCAGGGCTCAGCAGCTGCGTCAGCAGATAAGAGGCGGCATAAGCCGGCTGGCTGTCGCGCTGGTAGAAGTAATCCCGGCCATAATTATGTTTAAAGCCATTTTCTCCGTCCATTTCCACCGGGATAAGGCTTATCCCGGTATCCGGTTTGTTTTGCGGGTTTACGGCAAACGTATATTCGTCTTGTCTTATATTGTATACCGGCACACCATATACAGCCCGTTTCCCGTCCGGCTCCGTTACCGTGATCTCTCCGATATGATGGGGCTTGCGGTAACCTATCACCCGGGACATGTTCACAGGGTTCGTTGGCCCGCAAGACGGTATGCCCGATGAAGGCGTTAATAAGGGGAAAGACTGTAAGGAAGGCCGGTTCTTTGTCCGGCTGAGCTCTCCCGCCGTCATATAACTCACAACGGTATTACGCATCTGACGACCGGTCTTCTTCAGCTCTCCGCTGACAGGCGTTGCATTGCCCTGTTTATCTTTCAGCTGTCCTAACGCCGTCCTGTTCCTCAACGGAACGGAAACCACCTCGCTGCCTTTTATTTTAGCAGTAAACCCGGCATCTTCAGCTGTCTGTTCACCCATCACTTTGAAATAGGCCTGTTCTTCGGTGGAATCGGTGCCGGTGAGCTTATAGTCAGATACCGGCAGGAAAGCGTTGTCTCTTTTCCATTTGCTGGTAGTATTGGTGATCTGCTGATCATAGAATGCGATACCGCCGTGGAAATAAGCGCCGGCGCCGTATTCCATGGACAGAGAATTATTGCTGGCAACGTCTGTGGCATAGTTGTCAAACATCACACCGGCGTTGCCCCTGTTCAGCCTGAACTGGCCGCTGCCGGCCTGGTTGGTGTAGGAAAACACGTCCGGCGTAGCAATAGGCAACGGCAGATTAGGCAGGTTAGGGATCACCGGGTTTTCTTTCTCCCGCTGAAAATCCATTACTGCCTCCTGTACATTCGTACCCTTGTCGGCATACAGAAAACCATAGGCTTTCGTTTTCTTAACGGCATCCAGGACTTCCGATTTGGTTTTATACCCCGTAAGACCGAAGCCACTGAAGATACCCCAGCCATTAGGACCAAAATCCAGCGAGAAAGAACCGTTGGTAGACTTATATCCAATGTTCACTTTAGGATTGAAAGGCGGCGTATTGTAACCGTATATACGCTTCGGCCCGAAATCATTCTTACCAACCGTAAAGGAAGTACCCAACGTCAGCTCCTTAATACCTTCACGGGTGTTGTAACTTAAACTGGCAGAATATCCTACAGAGATATTACCACGATAACCTTTCAGGAAATTGGCATCAAGCGACAACCCTGTTTCAGTAGATACGCCGCTGTTGGTATTCGAGTTTACGCCCACATTCATATTCAGGCCGCCACTCAGCATTCCCGAGTTCATCAGCTGCAGACCCAGCCCGGCATTGGCGCCAAATTCCGCTCCCATGCCCAGGTAGTTGTCACTGAAAACACCTACGGAGACAGAGCCTCCCAGTTTAATGATGTTACCGCCAAACACTTCCATTCTGACGGTACCTCTGCCGCCGTAGGAAATCTTGGGTTTGGTATAGTGTTCTGTCATGATCTGGTCTCCTCCCATATCATCCGGCAAACCGCGCAACTGGCGGTTAATAGCGCCCACGTTGAGGTTCCAGCCAAGGCCCACCCAGCTGGCTTCATCGTCCATACCGGCGCCGGAGACATAATTGAGGTTAATAGGATATCCGTCCACATCCAGCAGCGGGATATTGTATTTAAATCCTCCGGTGAACAGGTCCACCATATCGTTGGCGCCATAGGGAGAAAACTGGGTATGCTCCGGCTGTACCGGTCCGGATGTTAATGCCAGCGCTCTTAAAGGCAGTACGGTTTCCATCACTATCAGCGAAAGGAAAAACAACGCCAGCGCTCTTTTTACTTTGATATTTTTTATCATCATAGCCTGCAGCTTAGAGAGTCTGATTGTAACAATGAATTTATTTTCAGGGGGAAGACCAATCGCGTGGTAGTGAACACCTGGTCTTTAAATATCAGGGCGGCGGTCCGCTTCTTTTCCAGCGCCGGTCGCTGCCAGGTAACCAGGTATTCGACACCGCCCATATTACCGTTGGCGATACGTTGCGCGATCACCGGCGACAAAGTATCTTCATCGGCTACCAGCTGAAAAACTTCTTCCAGTCCGTAGTTGGCTGCCTGCTGTGCGCTCTTCTCTTTCATACCCGGTTTATCAGCACGGATATGGACCTTAAACGACAGCTCACTATCCGCTTCAGCAACTTCCGGCGTACCGGGGTGGTCCCAGCAACGCGGCAGATAAGTACAGGTGACTACAGTGCCGCCTATGTTTTTTTCGGTCACCAGTCCGGTGTTGGTATCCTGCATCATCGTTTGCAGCTGTTGCCGGTTACTGTTGCCGCAGCCTGCGATCAACAGCGTGATGATGATCATTCTTTTTTTCATATGCAGCCGTTTATTCCGTTTCCTGTTTATAGATAAACCTCAGCTTACGTTCACCGCCATCGGGCAGCTTCAGTTCCAGCTGGTAATAGTGACCATCTTTGAAGCCACGGTTATCAGATAGATCGATGAGGATATGATTACTGCCGTGCTTTAGCCGGATAGCGGGCAACTTGCGGATGCGCGCCGAAGGATCAGTAATGCCACTGATCGTATAGGACAGGTTGGCCGGCCCATACGTATTGCGCACCGCAAAACGCAATGTTCCTTTGGCTAGATAGAAATTGCCCAGCGCCAGGTCTTCGATATCACGGTAGCTCCCCGCTGACCGGCTCTCCGAACTGTCCGTGCAGTTCACCCGGAACGTCCACATTTCAGAAGTGGCCAGCAGCATATCTCCCCTGTAGGCTGTCACCTGCCAGATATATTCTTTGCCTTCATTTAATTCTCTTGCAGCTGGCGGAAAAAACAACATAGGCATGTTGATAAACTGCTGGTTGATCAGTGGCATGTTGTAACGCAGTGCCTCTGCTTTCGCCTGACCGGGTTTCACTTCGCTCAGGATAAGGCGGTACTGCATACCCGGGACGGCTGGCAGCAGCGGCTGCCAGAAAAACGTGGGACGTTTGTCGCAGATAACGTCTTCATCGGCCGGAGCCGCCAGGATAAGCGGCGAGAAAGGCTGCAGCATATAGTCGAAACACTGTTCTCCCAGCACCGGCGCGCTATTTCCTTTGCCGGCATCCGCTATTTCAAAACAGTATTCATATTCCGCTTCCGTGAAATATCCCGACTGCCGGCACATATCGGCAATGCGGTTGTTGCCGAAGCGGATATCGGCGCCGGACAGCAGCCCTGGTGGCAGGGCATTCAGTCCTGGCATGAGCCGGAAAGCGGGTGTTTTGATGGACACCACGGTACCTACTGGTTTAGCCGTTACTGTTATCGTCAGTACTACGTCCTGTCCCCCGGCAGCCTGTCCGCCTACCCGTACCTGTAAAAGGCCGTCCAGCGTCCTTCCCTGCACTTCCGGCATAAAGGCAAAGGACACCTGGGCCTTCGCCTGTATCTGCCCCAGCAGTATCATCAGTAACAATCCAATACAGAATTTTCTCATAACCTGTCAGTTCAATAAGTAATGTATCATCAGCTGTGTGCTGAAATTTCCAAAGAGATAGTTTTGAGTGGTGTTGACGATGTTCTTCCGGCAATCGAGGTACAGGTTTACATTCAGCCTGGGCAACAGCTCTGTGCCGACGCTCTGTTTAACGCCGGCCTGTTCCACCACCGTTTTGTTGTTCAGATAGGTGATACCGCTGGTGCAGGCCAGTTTCTTCAACACCGTGTAACTCCATCCTGTTTCCGCCGTCAGCAGGTCGCCATACAGCGCCTGTCCTTTTACATCTTTATTATACATCAAGCTAACTGTCAGCATGTTGGCATTAATGATGAAGCTCTGGTTGACATTCAGGTTCACCAACAGGCTTTTCACCGGCAGGATATCCATCTGTTGCAGGCTGAAAGTGACGTTGTTGCTTTGCGGCAATGACCAGAGTTTTCCGCTGTATTGGGAAGAAAGGCTGATATGCCTGTTCACATATCCCGGCTGGTCCATCTTATCGCTGATACCCTTCATAACGGACTGACCTATACGTGTGGAAAGGGAGAAGTTCTTTTTCACTTTCACGCGGGCATCCATGGTATAGGCGCTGTTTTTCCAGTGGCTGTTGGTCAGCGCCGACATGCGCATATCCTGTAAATCTGCGCGGAAGCCTACCGTAACGCGGCGTTTATTCCATGAGCGCCGCAGGTTGAGGCCATAACGCACCGTTCCCCTGGCAGATCCAGGCGCAGCGGGGTTGCTGTAGCCAAGACCCGAATAACTGATATAGGCACGCTGGGAGAGGTCCAGCGACTTTACGGTGCCGGTATAGTCCAGCCCTACCGAGATTGTCTGCCAGAAATCGTTGAACAATGTAAAAGCAGCGGCTTTGGAGGTAAGCGCGTAGTCGTTGCCGGCAGCGGCATTCCTGTATTCGCTGTTTGACTTGGAAATTTCCGCAGCGATAGTACCATATTCCCCGAGGCTTACCTGCTCTGATACCGCTCCGACGAAGACGTTGCGGGCGAGGGTATTGGGGTTGAGCTGATGCCCGGAAGCTGCACGACTATTGGCATTCACGATACCGATGTGGCTGTGCGGCCCCGACACGTCGCCTTTACCCAGTTGCAGGAACTGCATGGAGAAGGAAGACGGGTCTACACCTTCGTTCAGGCCTATATTTTTGATATCTGCGGCGTCGTTGCGTACACCGGCGCCAAGCATCATAAACTTATCGTCGTTGAGAAAGCTACCTGCGGCGCCACTCATAAAGAGGTCTTTTACCACGCTTCCTTTCTCGCCGGCAGCGATTTTACCTGCCTGCAAGCTTTTGGCTTGTAGCAGCAGGCGTTGCAGAAAATTGAGCGGCAGCAACTCTTTTATGTTTCTTACTTTGCTGTCGTTATTGTTTAGCCCTTTCCGGATGCTGTTTTCCACGGCCGTTTGCGTCGCCAGTGTTTGCTGTGCCGTCAGCCCTTGTGACAGGGTAGACTTCAGCTCCCATAATTTATGCAGATAGCGGCGTGCCATCGCTGTTTTTGGGGAAAGTGCACTGTCGGGCAAATCGCTCAGCAACCGGGCTTCTTCCACCTGGAAACCAGGGATATCGAGTACAAGGTTTTTAATCTGGTTACTATCGAGATAAATCAGCTGCTCCGGAGATATCAGGTTACTGAGCGCCGTGAGCTGCTGCCCTTTGTCGGCGACCAGCCGGGACATGTCTTCTCCCACCTTCTGCAGCTTCTTGTCTGCATAATCTTTAAATGCAGCTCTCACGTCAATGTCCTGCAGAAAGTATTTATTAAGATCAAAAGCTTTATTCACATATTGGTTCATCCGCTCGATGTAGGCTTCTTTGTCAAAGGATACTTTACCGAGAGCATTGTTAAGCGCATCCCGATCGATAAAAGACTGACCTGCGATGTGGGTGAACTGCAGGTTCACCGGGATATTTCCCAGGGTCACATTATCCTGTATGCGGGCATTGATGACTGCCGGCATGAGCGCGCCGGCGGCGTTGTCCGTAAAAGCTTCCGCAGCCGCGCCTTTGAAGCGATTACTATAAGCGCCGGCTTTCAAAAAACCTGCAACATCGGTGTTACCTTTCAAGGCATAGAACCCGCGGAGTTTTTCATCCAGGTACCGGCCGATCCGGGCGGTATCTTTCAGCAGCCCGAACCCTTTTTGCACCTGTTGCAGTTGTTTATCCCCGTAAAGTTGTTTTACATAGGCATAAAAGTCCTGCTTCGCCACAGGAAGCAGTGCTGGCCCGACGTCTTTAACAGCGGCGCCGGACGCCCTGCTGTTGATCGCATTGATCATAGGCCCCTGCAACAGCGGTGCTGCAGCCGGAAGCACCGTTTTGAGGTGTTTGGGCGGAACGTCTTTTTTATCAGCAGGCGACTGGGCCAACAGCGTCGCCCGTAACATCAGCATTAACAATAGAACAGAAAATAGCGATTTCATGATGGTATAGCGTTAAACAGAACAGACAAATGCAAACCATAGGGTACGGGGCATTCTCTTCTTCCTGCCGGGAGTAAAATTTTCTGTTTGGTTGCAATGCCATGCCCGGTAGCTCTCACCGGGCACGGCATTATTGTCAGTTTACATATTCTTCGATAATAATAGCGGATGCGAGACCCGCGCAGGAAGACACATTTTTCGCATAAAATACAAATGTTGATCTTACCGTTTGCGGGAATCACGAGGTTGTCGGGTATAGCGGATTTGTTGCTACTAAGTCTGATTTTTAAATTCCGTATAACCATTGCCGTTATTAAACAGTACACCGGGCACAGACCGGGTGCTATTTTGAATAAGCAATTCTGCATTGCGGACAGCGACAGTATCACGTTTCACCATCAGGCTCGACTGGCCTCTTACCTGGCACAGCGTCAGTAGGGCAAACAAACAGAGTATAACATATTTCATGGTACATGGATATTTACACCAGGCATTCATCCGTTGTCACTAACGGAATGAAACGACCGGCCAGGCTGGCTTTCAGGCCAGACACGACTAAATAACGATAACATTTAATTTCACAGACTAGCTATGATGGATACAGGATTACTGTATACATACAATTCAATTCAATTCATTTTGATTGGATTTTCCTGCATAACGAACCATCGCAAGAAGTTAACAATACATTATTCTGGTATAGGTAATTTATTAGGTTACAAATTCAAGGTCGCAATAAAGATACAATAATTTCCAGATTACAAAATATTTATGAAAAAATTTTCAATTATTTATTGATGATGATATAATCACCATCATCACCAGCTGTAAAACAGATGGGCTTTACAACCAGGCTGGCCGCCACTATCTTGTTATCATCCACAAATATCCTGGCATATACTTCCTGTCCACAACTGCTGCAATCATTTTCTGCAATACCTTCCACCAGCACAATTTTCGCGGCAGCATCGCCCGTATCCATGTATCCTGCCCATTCCACGGCATCAAACAGTCTATACTCCAGCTGCCGGCAAAGGCCGTATTTAAACTGAATGGTCCAGTTCTGGATTGTTTTACAGGCAGGACAGCATAAGTAGTTATTTAACAACAACATGTTAAAAGCTCCCATGACGATTCATTTTTAATAAGGTGGTGAAGATCTACTTTATGACGGATACCAACCGCTTGCTATGCTGAAATGATCGCTCTAATCTCACCAAGCTGACGGGCAAAAACCTCCGTTTGTATATCATCCTCTATAATAATCACACTCCCATTTATCCTCGTAATCTCCACCGTACTTAAGCCCAATATCCTTAACATTCCTGCAAAACAAGTCGCTCTGATACTATCATCTTCATCATGATTATAAAGTGAATAAAACAGCTTTAAAAGCTCAACATCCGAAGTACCCATGTAAGCTTGCGACAAACCGGACAAACTAAACAGTCTCAAGTCTAAGTCACCATTGGGATCATTAATGAATCGAAGCGCTATCGATCTATACTTTTCATGTCGAATTTTCAATCCGAACAGCAAACCGTAGATAGCAATGCGCTTTATATCGGAACGTTTGTCATTCAAATAGGAGGCCAGGGCTTTCTCTATAACAGCTATATTTTTTATACGGTTTGAATAGTAGAGATTCTTCAAATAGCTATATAATTCTGTTGTTTTATCTTTTATCTGATTAATCTCCTCTTGAACCAGCTTTTCTTCATTCATTTGTATACTTGTTACTTGTTTACAACTATGGTCAACGCTCTAACGCTCCTTACTTCTGTTTAACCACTTTTGCCAATACGCTTCCTGATCAGATACAGTTCCTATTCTCTCCAATTCATCTGTCGCATCCAAAATATTAACGAGATCCTCCTTTGCTGCGGCCTTATCTATAACCAGCCTGTACGCCTTAAAGCTTTCCATGAAAAATCCGGAAGGGTATACATCAATCCTTGCCCCGTTGCATAGAAGTTTCACCCCATGGTCTTCCAGGTATAATCGTATTTTTTGCAATGCTAAGAACGGAAAGTGGTCTTCAGCGGTAAAATAAATACGGTCAGTCTCTAATACAAAGACTACTTTTCTGCCATTCCTTTCTGAACGAATAGTGGCATCGAAAAAGACATTTCCATTAAAACACTTCAAATAGTAAGTACTCATATTTAAAATTTAAGCTGCCGCAACAAAACACTATCCAACCTTTCACGCTGAATACGCCCGTCCATCGATATGTTATACGCTGAAAAAGCAATGGATCAAAAGACCGCAGTTCTATTATAAACCGGCGTCGCTACTTCTTCCTTTTTCGGGCGCACGAACAGCTCCCCGTTGTTGACAGGACAACTGAAGCATCAAAACAAAGGCTGCCAGGATAAAATATTTTCTCACGGGAATAAAAGTTAACAACACTCACACGGTACAGGCATCCACCTAAAGATACATCAAAATAAAAAAGGAGGGGTTATTCCCCCTCCTCGTGTATCGGATATCCCCACTGTTCCAGCAGGGTATTGTATTGATCAGGGGGTAAGCCGGGCTTATCATAATGCCCTGCCAGCGTCTTCTGGCGCATGGCTTCATAGATGCTCACGGCGCAGGCGACGGATATATTCAGCGACTTGATAATACCCATCTGCGGGATGATGAAGTTGCCGTCGGAAAGTGACCTGATCTTTTCACTGACGCCCATCTGTTCATTACCGAATACCAGCGCCACCGAGCCGGTGAAGTCGATATCATACAGGCTGATGGCATCTGTGGAGAGATGCGTGGTAAAGATCTTGTCGTATTTTGCCCGCAGCGCGGCCATGCATTCCTCTACATTGTCAAACTGGTGGATGGTCAGCCACATAGCCGCGCTGCTGCTGCTTCTGTGCCCCCATTTCTTCCGGCGCGGCGCCATGGTACTGATCACATACACATCCTGGATACCTACGGCATCGCAGGTACGTAATACGGCAGAAACGTTATGCGGGTCCTGCACATCTTCCAATACAACGGTTAAATTGGCCTGCCGCCTGTTCAGGGTGGTCAGTAACCGCTCCTTCCTTTCTGGTGTCATACGTCTGATATTTTCACGAATACCGCAAAAATAGTAAAAATGGCAGGAAGCTGCCAGGTTCTCCCCGGAACGCTTTGCTCCTTTCCCGGAAAAAACTACCTTCACATTCATAAAATTCAAAAGATAACCTATGCTCAAAAAAATCCTGAAGATTGTAGCGGTTACACTGGTAGTACTTATTCTGGCGGCTATCGCCATTCCTTATTTCTTTAAGGATAAGATCATCGCCAAAGTAAAAACAGAACTCAATAAACACCTGACAGCCAAGGTCGACTTTAAAGACGTGGATATCAGCCTGTTCCGGCATTTCCCACGGCTGGCCGTAGGACTGGACGAGCTCCGGGTAACCGGTACCGGCGAATTTGAAGGAGATACCCTCTTGGCGGTAAAGCAGATTGACGTAGCCCTCAACCTGATGAGCGTCATCAAAGGCGGTAAAATGGACATCTATAACGTGGCCCTCATCAACCCACGGATATACGCCGTTGTTCATAAAAACGGCGCCGCCAACTGGAACATTACCAAACCAGACACCACACAGGCCAGCCCGGCGGATACCGGCAAAACCACCTTCGCCCTGAGCCTCCAGCAATATAAAATTGAAGATGCACTGATCAACTACGACGATCAGCAAGGCAATATGCAGCTGATCATCGATGGCCTCACCCACCAGGGCAAAGGCGATTTCACACAGGACCAGTTCACCCTGTCCACCAGCACCGAGGCAGACGGCATCACCTTCCGTTACGGCCCTATCCCCTATCTCAACAGCGTAAAGACCAAACTGGACGCGGATATCCAGATAGATAATACCACGAGCACGTATACACTGAAAGAAGGCAAAGCTGCGCTCAACAGCCTCGAGGTAGCTTTGCAGGGCTTCTTTAAGCTGGTAAACGACTCCACCTACGGCATGGACCTCAGCTTCAAAGCCCCTTCCACCAACTTCAAGGATATACTGTCTCTCGTCCCGGCCATCTACAAAGCCGATTTCGATAAAATTAAAACCAGCGGCAGCGCCGCTTTCGGCGGATACGTAAAAGGCAACTACTCCCCGGTACAAATGCCGGCCTTCGGTCTGGACCTGAACGTGAAAGATGGCTTCTTCCAGTACCCCGACCTGCCCAAACCGGTGAAAAATATCCAGATCGCCATGAAAGTGAGCAATCCCGACGGCGTGCCTGACCATACCGTAGTAAATATGCCTACCGCGCACCTGGAAATGGATAACACCCCGCTGGACCTCCGACTGCTGGTGAAAACACCGGTGTCCGACATGTACGTGGACGGCGCCGCAAAAGGTAAAATAGACCTCTCCAAAGTCACCCAGTTCGTGAAACTGGACGCCGGCACCACCCTCAACGGCCTCCTCGACGCAGATATCTCCGCCAAAGGCAATATGAGCGCCATCGAAAAACAACAGTACGACCGCTTCTACGCCGCCGGTACCCTGCAACTCAGCAATATGCTGTACAAAAGCAAAGACTATCCCGATGGCGTGAACGTAAAAAATCTCTCCCTTCAGTTCAACCCCAAAAATGTGACCGTAAAAGACCTCAGCGGCCAATACCTGGGTACCAACTTCGAAGCCAACGGAGAAGTGAATAACCTGCTCGCCTATACGTTTAAAAACGCTCCCCTTGATGGTAAGCTCAACTTCAAAGCCGACCAGGTGAATGTGAATAAATTCATGGGCTCCGCCAGCACCCCGGCAGACAGCAAAACAGCCGCTCCCGCTAAAGCAGATACCGCTGCCATGACGCCGTTTGCCGTTCCGGGCAACCTGAACATCACCCTGCAAACCGCCGTTGGCAAAGTACTGTATGATAAAGCAGTGCTCGAAAACGTTACCGGCGCCCTGCTCGTGAAAGATGAAACCGTGACCATGCAGCAACTGAAAGCCAACGCCCTGCAAGGCACCATGGAAATCAACGGCAGCTACAGCACCAAAAACAGCAAAACCAACCCGGACATCAACATTGCCTACGATGTGCAGAACCTGGACGTACAACAGACTTTCAACACCTTCAATACCGTACAAAAACTGATGCCCATCGGCAAGTTCCTGTCCGGCAAAATCACGTCGCAGCTGAAAATGCACGGCAAACTGGGCAAAGACATGAGCCCGGAACTCAATACCCTCACCGGCGACGGTAACCTGCTGCTAATACAAGGCTTCCTGAAACAGTTCGCACCGGTAGACCAACTGGCCAATACGCTCAATATCTCCCAGCTGAAAGACATCTCCCTGCGCGATATCAAAAACTATTTCGCCTTCGAAAACGGCCGCGTAAAAGTGAACCCGTTCAAAGTAGCTGTCAACGGCGTCTCCATGAACATCGCCGGCTCTCACGGCTTTGACCAGTCGCTGGACTATACACTGCAACTGGCCGTGCCCCGCAGCCTGATGGGCTCCGCCGGCAACAACCTGGTGAACAACCTCGTATCACAGGCGCAGAACAAAGGCATCCCGGTCAACCTGGGCGACAGCGTACACCTGCAGGTGCTCATGGCCGGCAACATCATGAAACCGAGCCTTAAAACAGACCTGAAAGAGAGCGCCAACAACCTGAAAAACCAGGCCACTGAACTGGTGAAAAACAAAATAGATACCGTGAAAAACGTGGTGCGCGACTCTGTGAACCAGATCAAAAACAATGCTGTCAACGCACTGAAAAACGAGCTGAAGAACCAGTTGGGCGGCAAGAAAGATTCCGCTGCGCAAACCGGTGGCAAACCACTGGAAAACGTAGGCAAACAAGCCGGTGAATCCGTGAAGAACACGCTCAACGGCCTGTTCGGCAAGAAAAAACCGGCCGCCGATTCCACCAAACATTAATCATCTGACCCATTATCATAAAAAAGCTCCTGATATGCTCAGGAGCTTTTTTTATGTACCCATTATTTTTTCGTAACTTATAGTAACCAAACCCCTCTCCCATGTTCATGAATTTCTTGCATTCCACCTATTGTAATGCAGCTATTTTCGCAGGGATAATCTTCGTCTTCATGGGGTATTTTATCCGGCGTTACCCTCCTAAGAGCATTAAATCATGGTACGGCTATCGTAGTGCCCTGGCGTCCCGCAGCCCGGAAATGTGGCAGGCCGCCAATCAGCACGCCGCTTACATCTCCCGGCGCATCGGCATCATCCTGATTCCTACCGGCCTCGCCTGCGCCCTCTTCTTCGACAGCCAGACCGACTGGTTCTGGTACATCACCGTAGGCGCCGTAGTAACAGGCGCCATGTACATGGTAGGTTATACCGAATGGCAGCTGCAGCAGATAGAACCCGAATCTCCGGAGGACAACGATAACCTCTGATAACACCCCATAAAAAAAGCCCCCATTGATATAAAATCAATGAGGGCCACATGATGTACTTACTACTTACAGTTTGCCCTGAATATCATGTTCGGGCACTGCCTGGTAATTCTCTTTCATCTTCCGCAGTTTCTCTTTACCATATGCCAGCCGGGTGATGACCACATACAGTACCGGTACAATGAAGATGGCAAGGAACGTGGCGGTGAACATACCGCCCAGTACGGTCCAGCCCATGGTTTTACGGGCTTCGGCGCCGGCGCCGGACGATACCACCAGCGGCATGATACCCAGCAGGAACGCCAGCGAGGTCATGATGATCGGACGCAGACGCAGCTTGGCAGCTTCCACGGCGGCGGTCACCAGGTCCATCCCCCTGTCCACACGTTCTTTGGCAAACTCCACGATCAGGATGGCGTTTTTGGCCGACAGACCGATGAGCGTGATCAAACCAATCTGCGCGTAAACGTTATTACTCAGTTTAGGCAGGAACGTGAGCACCGTGATAGCCCCGAAGGCGCCGATAGGCACCGCCAGCAGCACGGAGAACGGTACAGACCAGCTCTCGTACAGCGCTGCCAGGAACAGGAACACGAAGATGATGGATAACGCGAAGATATATACGGTTTTAGAACCGGACAATATCTCCTCGCGGCTCAGGCCGGAGAATTCATACCCGTAACCTTCCGGCAGCACCTGCGCCGCCACCTCTTTCAGCGCATTGATAGCGTCGCCGCTACTGTAGCCGGGAGCAGGGTTACCGTTGATTTCCGCGGAACGGAACAGGTTATAGTGGGAGATCACCGGCGCGTTCTCTATCACTTTGTAGGAAGTGAGTGCACTCAGCGGCACCATGGTACCGGCACTGTTGCGCACATAGAACTGACCGAGATTTTTAATATCTCCGCGATACGAGGAGTCCGCCTGTGTTACCACACGGAAGTTACGGCCATATACGGTAAAGTCGTTGATATAAGCACTACCCATATACGTCTGTAAAGCGGTGGCGATGTCGGAAATTTTTACGCCCATCTTCTTGGCTTTTTCGCGGTCGATGTCCAGCTGGTAACCAGGCGTACGTGCCGTGAAGAAGGAGAAGGCGCGCGCTATCTCCGGCCGTTTGTTGATAGCTCCGAGGAACTGCTGCAACACGCCTTCGAAAGCTTTGATATCGCCGCTTCCGCGCTGCTGCAATACAAAGGAGAAACCGGCCGTCTGGCCCAGACCGGGGATCGCCGGCGGCGGGATCACCACCACATTGGCTTCTTTGTATTTACTGAGTTTTTTCTGCACCGCTGCTACCATCCCGAAGATCTGGAGAGAATCGGGCTTACGCTCGCTCCATGGTTTCAGGGAACAGAAGATAGTGGCACTGTTGGATTTGGTGGAGAAGTTCACCGCGTTCAGGCCACCCAGCGCTGCATAGTGATTGATGCCCGGCATCTCGTCGAGGTCCTTCATCATCTGGCTCATCACGGCTACCGTACGCTCTGTGGAAGAGGACTCCGGCAGGTCGAAGGTGATGATCAGACGGCCCTCGTCTTCTGTGGGGATAAAGCCGGTCGGTTTGGCTTTAAATAACATCAACGTACCTACGAAGATGCACAGCAGGATAATGAGCGCGAAACGGGCATACCGGATGCTCTTTTTCACTCCCATGGAGTAGCGGGAAGTGGTATGGCCAAACCAGCGGTTGAATTTATAGAAGAACTTGTTGAGCCCTTTGGAGTCTTTATCCAGGTGCATGGGTTTCAGCAGCAGCATACACAGCGCCGGTGTGAGCGATAACGCCACGAAAGCGGAGATGAGTACGGATATGGCGATAGTGATCGCAAACTGCTGGTACAGCCGCCCTACGATACCGGGGATAAAGCCCACCGGTACGAATACCGCCGCCAGGATCAGCGCGATGGCGATCACCGGTCCGGAGATCTCTTTCATCGCCTGTATGGTAGCGTCTTTCGGCGACATCTTCTCGTGGTCAATATTATGCTGCACCGCCTCCACCACCACAATGGCGTCGTCCACCACGATACCGATGGCCAGCACGAAGCCGAACAGCGTCAGGGTATTGATGGTAAAGCCCAGCGGGATAAAGAAGATAAACGTGGCGATGATAGACACCGGGATCGCCAGGATCGGGATGAGCGTCGCTCTCCAGCTCTGCAGGAACAGGAACACCACGATCACCACCAGTATCAGCGCTTCTACCAGGGTATGCAACACTTCCTCGATGGATACTTTCACTACAGACACTGACTCGAACGGCACTACGTAATCCACATCGTTGGGGAACTGTTTCTTCAGCTGTTCCATGGCCTCGGTCACGTTGGCTGCTGTTTCCAGCGCGTTGCTGCCGGGCGCCTGGTATACCAGGAGGTAGGCGGCGCGTTTACCGTCCACATAGTTGTTACCGGCGTAGTTGAACTTGCCCAGCTGAATGCGGGCCACGTCTTTCAGGTATACGAGGGAACCGTCGTTCGGGCGGGTTTTGACAATGATATTGCCAAATTCTTCCGGCGTGGTCAGACGGCCTTTGGTAAAGATATTGTACTCGAAAGTCTGTCCCGTCTGTTGCGGCGGCGCACCTACCGAGCCGGCGGTGATCTGCGCGTTCTGTTCGGCCAGTGCCGCGCGGATGTCTTCGGCGGTAACGCCCATCTGCGCCAGCTTGTCCGGCTTCAGCCAGACACGCATACTGAAGTCGTCCGCACGGGTGAAGATATCACCCACCCCTTTGGCACGCAGCAACGCGTCTTTTACATACACGTTGGTGTAGTTGTCGAGGAAGGTAATATCGTGTGTGCCTTTGGGTGAGTACAGGGCCACCAGCATCAGGATGCTGGGGTTACGCTTTCTAACGGTAAGACCTAAACGCTGTACTTCCTGCGGCAGGGTGGGCTGCGCAATACCTACACGGTTCTGCACGTCCAGGGCGGCGATGTTGATATCGGTACCTACTTCAAAGTTGACCGTCATGCTCATCTGACCGCTGCTGGTGTTGTTGGTGGAGATGTAGGTCATGCCGGGGGTACCGTTTACCTGCACCTCCACGGGTGTGGCCACCGTTTGTTCTACCGTCTGCGCGTCCGCGCCGGTATAGTTACCGGTTACCTGTACGGTAGGAGGCGAGATCTCCGGGTACTGCCCTATGGGCAGGGTCATCATCGCCAGTATCCCTACCAGCACCAGTACAATAGAGATCACTATTGCGGTCACCGGCCTTTTTATAAAAGTATCTGCAATCATGAGTTTCTGCTGTTGATTCTACTAATAAACTATTTCTTCTGCGGCGCGCCCTGTGCGGGAGGCATTCCTATCTGTATCCGGCCGCTGTCGCGCAGACGCTGGAAACCTTCGGTGATCACTTTATCGCCGGCCTGGATACCGTCCATGATCACGATCTTGTCAGCGATCTTCGGCCCGAGGTGTACTTTTTTCTGTATGGCGATAGTGTCTTTTGCCACGAACACGAAGTATTCACCCATTTGTTCGGTAACGGCTTTATAAGGCAGCAGCAGGCGGTGGCCGGACTGCTCGTTGAGTACCTGCAGTACGCAGCTCATCCCGTCTTTCAGCTGATTTTCAGGATTGGAGAATTCGATCCTCACCTTTACGGTAGCGGTCTGGTTGTCCACGCCCCTGTCGATGGCCAGTATACGGCCGCCGTGCTGGTACATGGAACCATCGGGCAGCTGCAGGCGGAAAGTGGAGTCGCCGGCGCCGATGCTTTTACCCTGCAGGGCAGCGAAGCGGGAGAGGTCTGTTTCGTTGATCACAAAATCCACTGCGATAGGGTTTTCGCTGGAGATGGTATTCAGCAGCGTAGTGCCGGGGCTTACCTGGGCGCCCAGCCTTACCTGGGAGATACCGATGCGGCCGGTGAACGGCGCTTTCACGAGGGAATAGTCCAGATCGGTGCGAACAGCCGCCAGGTTGGCTTCTGCCGCTGCCAGGGCGCTGCGGGTAGTTTCCAGGGAAGCTTCTGCATTGTCCAGGATCTGACGGGCTACCGCATCCTGCTCGGCAAGACGCTTATAACGTTCGTCATCTTTTTTGGCCCTGTTGTAGTTAGCCCTCGCGCTGGCGATATTGGCTTCTGCCTGAAGATAGGCAGCCTGGTATTTGCGGCGGTCTATTTCATACAGGGGTTTTCCTTGCTGCACAACTTCACCATCCTTAAAGAAGATACCGGTGATAAAACCGGCTACCTGGGAACGCAGCTCTACATTATTCAGTGCGGTGACGGTAGCGGGGAATTTATCATAATAAACGGCCGGCGCTTCGGATGCCTCCGTAATATTAACCGATGTAGGGGGCATGGCTGGCGCTCCTTTCTGGGCTGGCCCTTTACAGGCGGCGAAGCCCAACAGGCCGGTAGCGCTGATTAAGACAAAGTGGTTCATTTTTTTCATATCCGATCCGGTTACCATTTAATAATTAGCAGTTAAGGTTCCTAATGCTTTTTGCAGGTCTATCTTGCTGGACAGCACCTGGTACATAGCGTTGTAATAACTCAGTTGCGCCGTGCGCAGGTCTGTTTCTGAAATCAACACATCGAGGTAAGTCTTGATGCCTTCCTTGTATTGCAGTTGCAGCATGTTATAGACGTCCTGCGCCATCGCCACGTTTTCTTTCAGCGTATTGAAATCGTTCAGGTTACTTTTATAGGTGGCCATCGCCTGCGCATACTGTGTATTGATCTGGTTCTTCAGCGTAGCGAAATCCCAGTCGATGCGCTGCAGCTGCAGCTCAGCCATTTTGATATTATGTATCCGCTTACCGCCCTGGAAAATGGGGAGCGACAGTTTCAGCCCCAGCAGCGAGTTAGGATAGTCGGTGCTGTACAATTTGCTGAAGGTCTGGTTCTGCCAGGCGAAGTTGTAATTCACAAAAGCCGACACGGAAGGCAGGAAGCTCCATTTATTGTATTGCAGGTTGGCTTTCTGCAGGCTTTGTTGTGTTTGCAGCTGTTGATACTCGATCCTGTTCTGGTAATCGGAAGTAAGCGTGGTGTCTTCTCCCGTCACCAGTTGCAGCATCTGTGTGGTATCGTAGGCCAGCGGTACATTACCGGCGCTTTCCGGATACCCCATCAGCTGTTTCAGGTACACCTGTTTGGCGGTGAGCAGTTCACGGGCCGACTTCTGCTGGGCGCGTGCATTGTTCAGCGAGATGCTGGCGCGCTTGTAGTCGATCTTGTCCACAGTACCGCTTTCATACTGGTTACGGGCATCTTTGAGGCTGCGTTCCAGCCTTATGATGTCTTCATCCAATACCTGTATCTGCTGGTTGGTCAGCAGAATGTCATAATAAGCCTTGCTGACATCGGCCACCACATCAATCTGGTTGCGGACGGTGTTCTGCTTACTTTGTTTTCGTACAGCCTTGGCCGTGTTGGAGGCCAGTAACAGGTCACGGGTGAAGATGTTCTGGTTAAGCCCAAAGGCGGCGTTGGAAGTGTTGGCCACGCCTACCTTGGTAGGGTTACCACCAAAAATAGAGGTGGGCAGCTCCAGGTAGTGCTGGATGTTGTAGTCCAGGTTGATCTGAGGGTACCAGTCGGCCAGCTTGCTTTTGACGGTCCGGTCGGTGATAGCTTCATCCAGTTGTGATTGTTTCAGCACAGGTTGATGGGCCAGGGCATACCGGATACAATCCTGCAGCGTGGCGCTGGTTAAAACGGAATCTGCCGGTTGCTGCGCATCCAGCGGTGGCGATAACATGATCCCACAGGCAGCTGCCAAAAAATAAAATGCTCTTTTCATAAAAGGCTTTTGTCATTCAGTTCTTCATTGTACCAATCGTGAACACGAAGCATCCGCAGGCGCACCTGTTAGAGGCGTTCATGCTCATTAATGCTAAAGATTTTCCTCTGCACATAGTCAACCGTATTCAGTAATGACCACGACATGTTGCAATCGCAGGAAAACAGGCAGGTTAGATAAATTGCCGCTTATTCAGGTAACACCGTGGCATAGTCCACAGGCGGGTTTGACCTTCTGAACAACATCCAATAACAGCGAAGTAGGTAGGGTAACAGCAGATCTGTTACTTAGGTAAAATTAAAATTGAGGCGCTAAGATAACTTTCTCTAAACAAAAATCCACCCATTGGGTGGATTTTAACAATTACCTGAAATTCTTTCCCGGTCATCCTTTATTACGACCGCTGAAAATATGTTTCTCTGCATGATAGGAAGATCTTACTAACGGTCCGGCTTCTACGTAGTCGAGTCCCATGTTGTAACCGATCTCGCGTAACTCGGCAAATTCATCCGGGTGAACGAAGCGGACTACCGGCAGATGTTTGGGCGTAGGCTGCAGGTACTGGCCCAGTGTTACTACGTCACAACCGTTGTCGTAGAGGTCCTGCATGGCCTGTACCACTTCTTCCTTGGTTTCTCCCAGTCCGAGCATGATACCGCTCTTGGTGCGCATGCCTCCTTCTTTCAGGCGGCGGATCACTTCGAGGCTGCGGTGGTATTTGGCTTGTATTCTTACCTGTTTGGTGAGGCGTTCCACTGTTTCCAGGTTATGGGAAACGATTTCGGGCGCTACGTCGATGATACGCTGGAGGTTTTCCCACTGGCCGCGGAAGTCAGGGATGAGGGTTTCCATGGTGGTCTGCGGGTTCAGCGCTCTTACGGCATTGATGGTATTGGCCCAGATAATGGAACCGCCGTCTTTCAGCTCGTCCCTGTCTACGGAGGTGATCACCGCATGTTTTACCTTCATGAGGTAGATGGCCTCGGCTACACGCTGCGGCTCATCGAAGTCCACGGCTTCCGGACGGCCGGTGGCCACGGCACAGAAGCCGCAGCTGCGGGTACAGATATTGCCCAGGATCATGAAAGTGGCTGTACCGGCGCCCCAGCACTCGCCCATATTGGGACAGTTGCCGCTTTCACAGATGGTATGTAATTTATGGGTATCTACCAGGTTTCTTACCTGTTTGTAGTTTTCGCCTATCGGTAACTTAACGCGCAGCCAGTCTGGCTTCTTCACTCTGGTGGTGGCTGGTTCTGCTGCTATAACGGGTAGTTCTTGCATCGTTAACTCCTTTCTTTAAAAAAACAAAGTTAACACTTATCTCCTATTCCAGCGCTTACCAAATTGCAAGCTAACATATGCATTAAAAAAGAACTGTTTATCTTTCTGTTCTGCCATAATCTGTATCTTTTTTGAATACATTTCGGCGTTCACCCCCACCTCGAGGGCGCTGACAATTTCATTGAAATGGGCCCAGTCGAAACGGAGACCGGCCCGTGCGTGCAGCCCCGGTACAAAGTTCAGATCGCTCCATCCTTTGCCGAAACCGGCGGCGCCGATGATCTTATCTTCCTTGAGGAAGTTATTGTCCGGGTTGTTGGGGTCATATTTCACTTCCCTTTCAGGACCGTCCTGGCTTTTTACGTTGACATAATAGGGTTTGAGCAGCCCCAGCGTGATACCGCCATAATAGATAGCGTCTACCTCTACCCCGTTTTTATTGGCTTTGCCCCCGATCAGGTAACGCTGGCCGATGCCCAGCTTGGCCTGGTAGAAATTATTCACCTTACCATATATAAAAGGCCTCTCCGTAAAGGAAAAGCCGCTGCCGCCGGTACCCTGGCGCTTGGTTTCCTTGGGGTCCTTTTTCTCCGCGAATTCAAACTGGAAATAATTCACCACCTTCCGGCTCTTGCGGTAGCCCATTTCCACAAAACCGGACCAGCCATCGGTATTCAGACGGGCGCCCACGGAAAAGTCGCGCTGGAACAGGTTCTCCCCCTCTTCCTGCTCACGGAAAACGGAGATCCGCTTCAGTTTACGCTGTTCTTTTTCGCTTTTTTTCGAGGAGGGTGCAGATTCCCGGCCTGTTGTCTGTGCGTACAACCCGCCGCTGATGGTTGCTAAAAATAGGATGATGTATAATTTCTTCACAGTGAATGGGCTATTATTGTAATAAATAAACGCTTGAACAAAGGTATTGTTATATTAATATTACAAACGTACCTAATTTTTTTTGAGTTTGCCAGGCCATCTTCTCCGGTCTTCCTGATCTACTAAAAATACATTTATTTTACGGTTGAAATCAAACCGCTAAAACATCTCCTAAAAATAAAATTATGGCAACAGCTGAAATAATTTACAACGGCGATCTGAGAACCACCGCTACGCACCTGAAGTCCGGCACTGTGATTGAAACCGACGCCCCGACCGACAACCAGGGCAAAGGCGAACGCTTTTCCCCCACCGACCTGGTAGCCACCGCACTGGGCAACTGTATGCTCACCATCATGGGCATCAAAGCCAGAGATAACAACTGGAACATCGAAGGCACCAAAGTGAGCATCACCAAGATCATGGGCACCGACCCCCGCCGCATCACCGGCATCACCGTGGTTTTTGACATGCCGGCCGGCCACAACCTCGGCGAAAAGGAAAGGACGATCCTCGAAAGAACCGCCCATACCTGCCCGGTAGCCTACAGCATCCACCCGGATATCAAACAGGAGATTACGTTCAACTGGTAGTTTCCCGCCAAGCCGTCACGCAAAGGCGCAAAGCAGCAAAGACGCAAAGAATAAAATATAAGCGAGCAGAGAAAGCAAAGGAGCGAAGATCAAAATCTGATCTTCGCTCCTTTGCTTTCTTATAATTCTTATCAATCCTTTGCGTCTTTGCTGCTTTGCGCCTTTGCGTGACGGCTTGGCGGGAACTTCTATTGCGAGAGTATCCGCGTTCCTACGGCACATTCAAGGCATCTTTTCTGTTCACAGTAATATTGTTTCAGTTCCAGCATGGCCTGTGAGCCCAATGCCTGCCCCGGCGCCACGCCCAGCTGTTCCCATTCCCGGATGATATGGTTGTCTTCCGGCGGCAGTTCGTGCAACAGGGCAAGCGCCAGCTCCTGGTAATCGGGCCGTTGTACCTGGCGGCCATACAGGTGCATCAGCGGCAGTACGCTGTTGATCAGCACGGCGTGCAGCGCCTGTCGTCCCGGCTGGCGCGCTTTCCCGACGGGGTGATCAAACCGGTAGTGGGTATGCCAGTACGGAGAAGGGGGCGCGGAGAACAGCTGTTCCAGCTGCCGGCGGGCCGCCACGTCCAGCAGGGCGGTAAACAGCCGGCGGCTGCGTTGCAGCAATGCCGCCAAAGCGGCTATGCGCATGGTGGGAAAGGAAGACGGGCGCATCCGCAGCCAGCGCCAGCCATGGGCGGGCAACGGCTCCAGCCGGTGCTCCTCCCGCAGCCGGCGGTATACCTGTTGTAACTGCAAGGGATATACGTCGGAAAAGGCCGTTTCCAGCATGCCTGCCTGTCCAAACAGCAGCGCTTCCGTAGCCAGCGGCTGGTCGTGGTACTGCTGCAGCAGCCGGTAGGGCAGCGATTGTGCCAGGGCCAGGAATGCCGGGGCATTGACCGGCGCGCCATAACTGCGGGCCACCGCCCAGTAGCAGGTCTCCTCCCAGTCGTGGCGGTTGACCGACAGCCAGTGCTGCAGCTCCTGCTGCCGCCGCTCCCAGCGCTGCGCCAGCAGGCGGTCCTGCCAGGAAGTCCATACCAGCGGCGGCACACGGCCGGCATGGGTGCTGCAGGGCACAAATGCGGCCGACTGCCGCAGCTCTTCATACCGTTGCAGCAACAGGTTGGAGATATACGGCTGCAGCTCCAGGCAGCGTATATGCCCGCCGATACCGGCAGGCAGGTCGTGCACATACACGATGTGTAAAATGATATGCCCGTACTGCGCATTGCCGGCATGGCCATGCCGGTGCCAGTCGGACGAGCGCAGATGCAGCTCCACCGGGCCTGCCCATAGAACAGCGCCAATTTTTATCCGGGCGCCCGTAAAATCCGGGCCGCTATGATGATTGTGGGTACCGGGGCTGATCACCTGCACCGTTTCACCGGTGGTGGTCACCAGGCCTTCATGCCGGTACAGCCGGCACTTCCAGATATGCTGGAAAAGCGCTTCAGAGAGCGGGGGGTTAACGTACATAAGATATGGTTGGTCAGTCAAACAATACTATTAAAGATAACAAAACGCGGGCGGCCGGAAAATAAATTTGCCGCCCAAATTTGGAAAATTGATAAAACTGCTGTTACCTTTGCACCCAGTTCTTAACATCACTTATCCAGAAAGGCGGAGGGACTTGGCCCTGCGATGCCTTAGCAACCTTTCCGGACCAGCATTTGGTCGGGAAAAAGGTGCTAATTCCTGCCCCGGTGTTACCGGGGAAAGATAAGTTGGCAGAGATTAATCTTCACCAGATATATAATTGATTCAAAGCTCTTCCAACTCCCGGAGGAGCTTTTTTTATGCCCTCTCCCGCCCACTTCCTGGAAAAAGGTTGTTAAAATAGATTTTTAATGATAAAGTTGCACGAAACTGCGTGACCTTCGTGACATCATTAAAATTTTATTAACATGAAAACAGCTACACAACTGATTCACAGCATTCCGGTAGACGAACTGACAGGCGCCATTTCAGTGCCTATCTATCAGACGTCCACCTTTGTGCAGGAATCACCGGGCATCAATAAAGGTTTTGAATTTTCGCGGGCCAACAATCCCACGCGTAAAGTGCTGGAAGAGCTCATCTGTAGCCTGGAAGAAGGACATGCCGGCTTCGCTTTCGCCAGCGGCATGTCTGCCATCGACGCTGTACTCAAACTGCTGAAGTCCGGCGATGAAATCATGGCAGTGGAAGATACCTACGGCGGCATCTTCCAGATCTTCAACCACATGTTCGAACGCTTCGGCATCAAAGTAAATTTCGTGGACACCAGCAACCTGGACAAGGTTTTGGCCGCCATCACGCCCAAAACCCGTATCATCTGGCTGGAATCTCCTACCAATCCGACTTTGCGCGTCTCTGACATCAAGTCTGTCAGCAAGATCGCCAAACAACACAACATCCTGCTGGCGGTAGACAACACCTTCAGTACTCCGCTGCTGCAGCAGCCACTGACGCTCGGCGCCGATATCGTGATCCACAGCGCGTCCAAATACCTGGCAGGCCACTGCGACGTGATCGCCGGACTGGTAGTGGTGAATTCAAAAGCGCTGGCCGACCAGATACGGTACAACCAGAACATCTCCGGCAGCATCCTGAGCCCGTTCGAAGCCTGGCTCACCATCCGCGGCATTGAAACGCTCTACCTCCGGTTCGAGAAACAATGCAGCAACGCCAGCGCCATCGCCAACTGGCTCGCCGCCCATCCGGCCGTTGACAAAGTGTTCTATCCCGGGCTGGCCACGCATAAAAATCATCACATTGCCCGCAAACAGCAGAAGAACTACGGCGCGCTCGTCAGCTTCTCGCTCAAAGCAGACAATATCAAAAACGCGATCCGCATCGTCAACGCTACCAAGCTGTTTAAACTCGCGGAAAGCTTCGGCGGCGTGAAAAGCATGCTGGCCCACCCGGCCACCATGACACACCGCACCATACCGGAAGAATTCCGGAAAAAAACCGGACTGCAGGACTCCTGCATCCGCCTCTCTGTAGGGATCGAAGATGCAGAAGACCTCATCAACGATCTGAAACAGGCGCTGGATAAACTAAACCATCCGGCAGGCAAACAAATTACTGTTTTACAATAGCTGTCAGCCACCAACGGCCGCCCGCCGGAACACTGACAGCACCAACCAATTATGAACTAAAGTATGGAAAACAAGATCATCAATCTGGGTATTTTCGGTTTCGGCGTCGTAGGCCAGGGCCTCTACGAGGTATTGAACAGAACCAAAGGGATTAATGCACGCATCAAAAAAATCTGTATTAAAGACCCCAACAAATCAAGACCTATCGACAGTAGCTATTTTACAACGGATAAAAATGAAATCCTTGAAGATCCTACTATCGATGTAGTGGTGGAGCTAATCAACGATACAGAAGCCGCTTTCGACATTGTCAGCACTGCCCTTCGCAACGGTAAAGCCGTTGTCAGCGCCAGCAAACGCATGATCGCGGAAAACCTGCCGGCCCTGTACGAACTGCAGTCGGCCAACAAAGTGCCTTTCCTGTACGAAGCCTCCAGCTGCGCTTCTATTCCCATCATCCGCAACCTCGAAGAATATTACGATAACGACCTGCTCAATGCAGTGGAAGGTATCTGTAACGGCTCTACGAATTATATCCTGACCAAAATATTCGAAGAAAACCTCAGCTTCGAAACTGCCCTGCAACAGGCACAGGAACTGGGTTTCGCCGAAACAGACCCCACCCTCGACATCGAAGGCTACGATCCGAAATTCAAACTCGTGATCCTGCTGCTCCACGCTTTCGGCACCTTCGTGAAACCGGAAGAAGTGTACAACTTCGGTATTCACCACCTCAACGACTTCGATATCCAGTTTGCCAAACAACGCAACTGTACCGTTAAACTGATCGCGCAATGCCGCCGCCAGAACGGAAGCGTATTCGCCTATGTGCTGCCGCACCTCGTAAAAGAGCATAACCTGCTGTACGATGTGTACAACGAATACAATGGTATCCTCCTCGAGAGCGCATTCACCGACAAACAGTTCTTCGTGGGCAAAGGCGCCGGCGGTACCGCTACCGGCAGCGCCGTACTGTCAGACATCTCCGCGCTGCTTTACAATTACCGTTATGAATACAAGAAAATCAAACAGAACAACCAGCCCAATTTCACCAACGACGTGAAACTGAAAGTGTACCTGCGCTATAAAACGCCCGACCAGGTAGACCTGGCCGAGTTCTTCAACATCTCTGAAAAATATGAATCACCGGAGTGGAGATATGTAGTGGGCACCATCAACCTGCAAAAACTGAAAGATGCAGGCTGGCTGAAAAAGAAAGACGTTAACCTGTTGGTCCTCGAATAAAACATTGGTGCCATAGGCACAACCAACCACATATACGGGCCAATCCCTTCGGATTGGCCCATTTTTTTTAGAATCCCGGAATCCCGGGCCGGATGATGATCAAATTCGATGGAGTTCTTCCGCCACTTTGCTGATGGGCAGTCCCATCACATTGTAAAAACAGCCATGGATACTGTCAATGCCTACTGCGCCGATCCATTCCTGGATCGCATAAGCGCCGGCTTTGTCATAGGGTTTGAAGTTATCCACATAATACGTTACCTGCTCGTGGGAAAGCGGCTTAAAATGTACGGTGGTAGTCTGTGAGAACGCTTTCTCCTTACCGTTGCAACGGATCACGACCCCTGTGATCACACGGTGTTCCCGGCCGCTGAGCGCGGTAAGGATACGCACGGCATCGTCGCGGTCTTTCGGCTTGCCGATGATGGTTTCATCGAGCACCACTACGGTATCCGCAGCAATGACGATCTCTTCAGGCTGACAAAGCGACGCCACAGCCTCCGCTTTCTGTTGCGCGATATGAACAGGGATCTGTTCGGTGGCCAGTCCGGGAGGATATGTCTCTGCGGTTTCCACCACTCTTACCTCGAAAGGAATGCCTGCCTGTTCCAGCAACTGTTTTCTGCGGGGCGACTGGGAAGCCAGTACTACGGGAGCGCCTTGATACATTTTGATATTTTGATATTTATGGTGCTACAGATAGCATTTAAAAAAGATCATGGATAAAATCCCGGTCAGCATAATCCATTTTACGATGGAGCTGACGCGGTGATAGTGTTCCGGCAGATGGGCTTTCCTGAGTAACACATAAGCATATACGCAGGGGGCCTGTACCAGCAGTACCAGGTAGGCGATAGCGATATACCAGCCCAGCAGCCATACCCTTACTTCCACGGCGATGATGGTCACCTGCAGCGCCAGCAACAGCATATTGCACAGCCTTTTGGCCGGCAGCACGCCCCAGATGATGGGGATGGTACGGCAACCGTCTTTGCTGTCGCCGATCATGTCTTCCAGGTCTTTCACCACTTCGCGTACCATGGAAATAATAAAGGCAAACAAGGCATATACGCCGATGATCTGGATCAGTTTACGGCCGGAGGGCGACATGATGGCCTCGAAGCTCTCGTAGATCTGTTTCTCGTAAAAGCCCACCACGGATACCGACAGAGCGGTCAGCAGGGAGATGACCACATTACCGATCAGCACCTGCCGTTTGAAGGAGGTAGAATAAAACCAGAGCAGCAGGGAGCAGATCACCTGGGTAAAGCCCAGGTAAATCTGGCCGGTTTTCCATGCCACGATAAAACCCAGCGACACGCCTGCCATATTAAATATGGTATGCCAGGCCATGGCCCAGCGGCGGCTGATAATTTTATCCAGCACCATCTTGTCCGGTTTATTGACAATATCGATGTTGATATCAAAATAATCGTTGATAATATAACCCGCGGCCGCAATGAGTATGGTGGAAAGGCTCAGCAGTACAAACTGGACTACCGAGAGGGAGGGTTCTTCGCCACTGCTGTGCAACACCGGCTCCACCACGCAATACTGCAATAAGAACTGGGTAAGGGCAATATAAATGAGGTTGGGATATCTCACCAGCTTAAAAAACGCAGCCCAGAGCTTCATAGTGTTCTGTTTATTATTTCGATGCAATGCCTTCGTCCATCAGCCAGTGATTATTGAGCTTCAGAACTTTTTCTATTACCTCCCGCACGCAACCTTGTCCGCCTGCTACCGGGGATATATACCGGGAGATGCTTTTGATCTCGCTGACCGCATCTGCCGGGCAGGCAGGCAGCGCTACGAGCTGCATCACCTGGTAGTCAGGGATATCGTCGCCCATGTACAGGATTTCGTCCCAGGTGAGATCATGCTCAAACACATAATCCTGGAGCTTTTCTTTTTTATCATGGATACCGGTATAGATATCGGTGATACCCAGGCCCTGCAGCCTGCTCACCACGCTCTCCGATTTTCCGCCGGAGATAATGACCACCCGGTATCCTTTTTTAACGGCCAGCTGTAAAGCGTAACCGTCCTTGATATTCATTTTGCGTGACATTTCCCCGCCGGGCAATAACTGCAGCGTTCCATCCGTCAGCACCCCGTCCACGTCCAGTACGAAAGTGGTAATAGGCTTGAATAAAGCTAGTACGTTCATCCGGCAAATGTAATTACGAATTACGAATTACGAATTACGAATTTGGGAGGCGGCATAAATACATTCCATTATTTCACTATAAAACAGGGCCATATTGCAGCCCTAATTCGTAATTCGTAATTCGTAATTATTTCTTGTGAAACCGGTAAATAGCTTCGCTCATCACTTCGTACACCCGTTTCAGCTGTTCGTTGCCGGCCAGCAGGGTACGGTGCAGGGCCATGGTCGTTTCATCGTTACGGAGGGCCGGGCCTGTCTGCACGGTTTCGGGGGCGTAACGCTCCAGCCGGTCGAACGTCTCCTTAATAATAGGCTGCAGCAGGGAGAAGTCCAGCTGTTCCCGATCACAATAAGCTTTCGCTTCCGCGAAGAGATGGTTGGTGAAGTTATTGCACAGCACTGCGGTGAGGTGATATTTCAGGCGCTGGTCCGAATCGGCGATGGTGATGCGGGAGGCCAGGCTGCCGGCCACCGCCTGCAGGCGTTTCAGCACGTCGTCATTACCGGCTTCCAGCATGATGGGGATGGGCGGGTAGTTTTTAAGTTCTTTGCGGATGGACTGCAGCGGGTACAGCACCCCGGTGTTGACCGAGATCCGGGAGATAGCGCTCAGCGGTACTGCTCCGGCCGTATGGGCCACGATCCGTTTGCCGAGGCGGAGCTGGTCATTCATTTCCGGGATGGCAGCATCGCTGACGGCCAGCAGGTATACGTCTGCCTCCATATTAATATCCATCAGGTCAATGGTGAAGGAGGCGTTGAGCATCTCTGCCAGCTCCCTGGTATGTTCGGCGTTACGGCCTACCACCTGTTTGATCTGGTGGCCGTGCAGTTTTAACAACTGTCCGAAACAATGGGCCACATTTCCGGTGCCAATGATTACAATATCCATGAATTAAAATTACGGATTACGAATTACGATTTACGAATTATAGATCGAATAATTATTGATTAACATTATATTCGATTTAATATTATTTAATATATAATAAATTATGAAAGGTAGATATTAAAGCAATGGGGAGAGAGAAACCTGTCAATTCGTAATTCGTAATCCGTAATTCGTAATTTTACAAAAAGACGCCTTATTTTTTATTTTGAAGGTACTTTTATATCATTGCAAAATCCTATTAGTATTTATTTTACGATTTTTTACGTATTTAGCAGCACATTAAAGAAGCATACATGGCAAAAAATTTAGTTATAGTGGAGTCCCCGGCAAAGGCCAAGACCATTGAAAAAATTCTGGGCAAGGACTTTGAAGTCAAATCCTGCTTCGGGCACATCCGTGACCTGGAGAAGGACGACATGGGGATAGACATCGAAAATAACTTCAAGCCTAAATATGTAATACCGGAAGATAAAGAAAAGGTGGTAAAAGACCTGAAGAAGCTGGCAAAGGAAACCGATGAGGTTTGGCTCGCAACGGATGAGGACCGTGAAGGGGAAGCCATTTCATGGCATTTGTGCGAGGTATTGGGCCTCGATCCGAAAGAAACCAAACGCATTGTATTCCACGAGATCACCAAACCGGCCATCGAAAATGCGGTACAGCACCCCCGCAAGCTCGATATGGACCGGGTAAACGCCCAGCAGGCCCGCCGTATCCTCGACAGGATCGTGGGCTTTGAGCTCTCCCCCGTATTATGGAGAAAAATGAGTATGCGTAACTCCCTTTCTGCCGGCCGTGTGCAGTCGGTGGCGGTACGCCTGATCGTGGAAAGGGAACGGGAGATCAACGGTTTCACCGCCGTGAGCACCTTTAAAGTAGAAGCATGGTTTACCGGTAAAGACATCAACGGTAAAAACATCTCCTTTAAAGCCGAAGGCCCCAACAAGTTCAAAACAGCGGAAGATGCGGAGAAATTCCTCAAAGACTGCGTCAGCGCGGTCTATTCCGTAAAAGATATACAGGTAAAACCCGGCAAGAAGTCACCTGCCGCCCCTTTCACCACTTCTACCCTGCAACAGGAAGCCAGCCGCAAACTGGGATATAGCGTGTCCAAAACCATGTTGCTGGCCCAGAAGCTGTATGAAAGCGGTTTTATCACCTATATGCGTACCGACTCCGTCAACCTCTCCGATACAGCGGTGGCGGAAATCGAAAAAGCGATCAAGACCAGCTTCGGCGATCGCTACCACCAGTTCCGCAAATTCAAAAACAAAAACGAATCCGCCCAGGAAGCGCACGAAGCGATCCGCCCCACCTACATGGAAAACTCCACGGTAGATGACAGCGACACCCGCAAACTGTACGAACTGATCTGGAAACGTACCATCGCCAGCCAGATGGCGGACGCAGAACTGGAAAAAACCATCGCCAAAATCAGTATCTCCACCAACAACGAAGAGCTGACCGCCAGCGGTGAAGTACTGAAATTCGACGGCTTCCTGAAAGTATACATGGAAAGCCATGACGATGAAGACATTAACGAAGACGAAGCACAGGAAGGGTCACTGCCGCCACTGGCCGTGAAACAAACGCTGGACCTCAGAGAAATGAAGGCCACCGAAAGGTTCTCCCGCCCTGCGCCCCGCTATACAGAGGCCAGCCTCGTTAAAAAACTGGAAGAACTGGGCATCGGCCGCCCGTCTACCTACGCCCCTACCATCACCACCATCCAGAAAAGAGGATATGTGGAAAAAAGGGACAAAGAAGGCATAAAAAGGGAATTCCGCATCCTGATACTGAAAGCTGATAAAATCAGCCAGCAGACAGACAGCGAAAATACCGGCGCCGAAAAATCCAAGCTGTTCCCCACCGATCTCGGCATGATCGTGACCGATTTCCTCAACCAATACTTCAATTCCGTGATGGACTACGGTTTCACCGCCAAAATTGAAGAAGAGTTCGATGAAATCGCCAACGGCAAGAAAGTGTGGAACAAAATGCTGAAAGAGTTTTACAGCCCTTTCCATAAAGATGTGGAAAACACGCTGGAAAACGCAGAACGCGTGAAAGGCGAACGCCAGCTGGGCGTGGAAGAATCCACCGGCAAACCGATCGTGGCCCGCATGGGACGCTACGGCCCCATGATCCAGATCGGTAAAGTGGAAGACGAGGAGAAACCCCGCTTCGCCAAACTGAAGACGACCCAGAGCATCGAAACCATCTCCCTGGAAGAAGCGATGGAGCTGTTCCGCCTGCCCCGCAATCTCGGCCAGTTCGAAGATTCAGAGGTGATCGTCAACATCGGCCGCTTTGGCCCGTACGCACAGCACGACAAAAAATTCTATTCCCTGAAAAAGGAAATGGACCCATACACCGTGGAACTGGACGAAGTAGCGCCGCTCATCGTGGAAAAGAGAGCAGCCAAAGACGAGCGGACCATCAAAGTATTTGAAAAGGAAAAGATACAGATCCTGAAAGGGCCTTATGGTCCGTACATCAAACAGGGCCTGAAGAACTTCAAGATACCGAAAGAGAAAATTGACACCGCTGCGGACCTGACCGTGGAAGAAGCCAAAGCTATCATCGAAGAAGCCAAAGCCAATCCGCCCAAGAAAAAAGCGCCGCCGCGGAAGAAGAAAGCTGAATAACCCAACATGCACGAAAACAAGGAAATAAATGCATTGTTCCACCTGTTGGATGATCCGGACCAGGAAGTATTCGACACTGTCGCCAGCAAAATACTGCTGTACGGCAAAGAAATCATTCCCAACCTGGAGAATTTGTGGGAGAATACCGTGGACGAATCCATACAGGAGAGGATAGAACTGCTGATCCACCGGGTCCATTACCAGGACCTGCAGGCGGCCTTGCGTGCATGGAGCCAGTCGGAGCTACAGGACCTCATGCAGGGCGCTATCCTGGTGGCCCGCTACCAATTCCCCGACCTGGCGCCTTCCCAGATACTGAACGAAATAGAACGCATTAAACGTAATATCTGGCTGGAGCTGAATAACTACCTGACGCCGCTGGAAAAGATCAATGTACTCAACAGCATGATCTACAACTACTTCGGCCTCAAAGGGGAAGAAGTGTCCTACCAGCGGAAAAACCAGTTCTTCATCAACCAGGTGATAGAATCCAAAAAAGGCAATCCCGTTACCAACGGCATCATCTATCAGAGCCTGTGCGCCATGCTTGACCTGCCGGTATACGCGGTGAATATCCCCCGGCAGTTTATCCTCGCTTATTTTGATACCTTCATCGATTTTGATGAACCGATAGATCCGGACGACCAGCGCATCCTGTTTTTCATCGATCCCATTCAGGGACAGATCTATACCCAGCAGGATGTGGACACTTACCTGAAAAGGGTTTCCGTTCCTTCCGTGCCGTCTTACTTCAAACCACAGTCCAACAAACGCATCATCCAGTTCCTGCTGGAGGAGCTGGCCAAATGTTTCCGGGACGACAAAGACGCTTACCGCCAGGATGAGCTCAGCAACCTCGCTTCCCTGCTCGAAGACTAAATCATTTAGGAATTTATTGATTTACGGATTTATTGATTTCGTGATCATTGAGGCGAAATCAATAAATCCGTAAATCAATAAATTCCTAAATAAAAAAGCCGATCGCTAAGCGATCGGCTTTTTTATTCTTGCAAGAATTGATATTATTCAGAAATAATATTCGCTTACTTAGCAGGAGTTGCAGCAGCAGCAGTGTCAGCAGCAGGAGCTTGCTGAGCAGCAGAATCAGTAACCGGAGCTACAACAGCAGCAGAATCAGTAACTGGAGCAACAGGAGCAGCGTTCATTGTGTCTACAGTAGTAGCAGTAGAATCAGTAGCAGGAGTGCTACCACCGTTACAAGCTACGAAGAACATACCAGCTGCGATTGCAAATACAAATACTTTTTTCATTTTAGTTTGTTTTATTTTTTTAAAACCGCGGCAAAGGTATAGAATAATTTCAGAATACAAAATCTATTCATTCCCTTTTTTTACGGCTTATTTTTTCCGGAAAAAGATCTTCACGGGGACGCCGCTGAAGTTGAAGTTGCTACGGAGCTGGTTTTCCAGGTAGTTCCGGTAGGGCGCCTTCACATCGTCGGGCAGGTTACAGAAGAACGCGAATGCCGGCGTGTGGGTAGGCAGCTGTGTTACGTATTTGATACGGATGGGCACACCTCTTACTACCGGCGGGTGATAAGCTTCGATGGCTTTCAGCATCACCTCGTTGAGGCGGGCTGTCTGCACCCTGCGCAGGCGGTTTTCGTACACGTCGAGCGCGGCTTCGATCGCTTTGAAGATACGTTGCTTCTCGATCACGGAAGTGAAGATGATGGGCACGTCGGAGAAAGGCGCCAGGCGGCTTTTCAGTTCTTTCTCGTAGTCGCGGGCGGTGTTGGTGCTTTTTTCCACCAGGTCCCATTTGTTGACCAGCACCACTACGCCTTTACCTTTGCGGGCGGCGAGGCTGAAGATGCTGAGGTCCTGAGCGGTGATGCCTTTTTCGGCATCCAGCAGCAGCATGACCACATCGGCTTCATCGACAGCTTTGATGGCGCGGATCACGGAGTAGAACTCCAGGTCCTCGTTCACCTTCTGTTTACGGCGGATACCGGCCGTATCGATCAGGATGAAGTCTTTCTGGTACATATTGTACCGGGTATGGATGGTATCGCGGGTAGTGCCGGCGATATCGGAAACGATGTTACGGTCGGTGCCTACGAGGGCGTTGAGCAGGGAGGATTTACCTACGTTCGGCTGGCCGATGATGGCGATCTTCGGTACGTCGGCCTCCAGGCTGGGGTCTTCCATATCGTCGGTGATATGGGATACCACGGCGTCCAGGAGTTCTCCGGTGCCGCTGCCGCTCATGGAGGAGAGGAAGAACGTATTTTCGAAGCCGAGGCTGTAGAATTCATTGGCTTCCAGCTGACGCTGGGCGTTGTCCACTTTATTGACAACCAGGTACACCGGTTTGGAGGTACGGCGCAGCAGGTTGGCCACTTCTGTATCGAGATCGGTGATACCGGTAGACACATCTACCATGAAAATGAGTACGTTTGCCTCATCCATGGCCACTTTCGCCTGTTTGCGGATTTCCCGCTCAAAAACATCATCACTGTTGGTCACAAACCCGCCGGTATCGATCACGTTGAAGGATTTGCCGTTCCAGTCGGCGATACCGTACTGACGATCGCGGGTAACACCGCTCTGATCGTCCACGATAGCGCGGCGCTGTTCCAGCAAACGGTTGAACAACGTTGATTTGCCCACGTTCGGGCGGCCCACTATAGCTACTGTAAATCCAGCCATTTTAAATTAATTACGAATTACGAATTACGAATTACGAGTTTAATTGCGAATTACAGATGACGAACTACCTCTTCATTCGTAATTCGTCATTTGTAATTCGTAATTGGTTTAGTACCCGTATTCTTTCAGGTACAGGTCATTGTCCCTCCATTTGCCGCGTACTTTCACAAACAGTTCGAGGAACACTTTGCGTTCAATGAATTTCTCGATGTCCTGTCTGGCCAGTGTGCCCAGCTCACGGATGGACTTGCCTTTCTCTCCGAGAATGATGCCTTTCTGTGTATCACGGGTAACGATGATCTCCGCCGTTATCTTGGTCAGTGTTTCCTTTTCCTGGAACTGGGTCACGATCACGGTGGTATGATAGGGGATCTCTTCTTCAAACAGCTGGAAGATTTTCTCCCGGATCATTTCCGCCACGAGGAAGCGTGTAGACTTGTCCGTGAGGGTATCGTCCGGATAGAAGGCGTTGCCTTCGGGGAGCAGCGCTACGATCTCCTGCATCAGCTCTTTGATGTTTTTCTGCTGACGGGCGGAGATTGGCACTACTACTTTGGCTTTGCCCCAGGCCCTGGCTTTCTCCAGCAGCGTGTCCATGTCTGCTTTGGAGAGGTTGTCCATTTTGTTGAGGATGAGGATGGCCGGTACTTTGAGCCGCAGGGAGTCGAACAGTTCGAGGTTCTCTTCCAGCGAGTCTTTCGCGTCCATGATGAGCAGGGCCACGTCTGCGTCTTCCAGTGCGGATTTCACCGCACCCATCATTTTCTCGTGCAGTTTGTATTTCGGATCGATGATACCCGGAGTGTCCGAGAATACGATCTGGTAACCTGGCTCGGTGATGACACCGGTAATGCGGTGCCTGGTGGTTTGCACTTTGGGGGATATAATAGCCAGCTTTTCGCCGATGATGGCGTTGAGCAAGGTGCTTTTCCCCGCGTTGGGCTTACCGAATATGTTTACAAAACCTGCTTTGTGCATGACGATCTAATAATAAAGGCTGTGCTGCTTTTTCTCTACTCAAACTTACGGAAATAAAAAAAGCCGAATTTCTTCGGCTCTTTCTGGTCTCTTTACCAGCGCTGATGCGCTCTTTTGTAGCGAGGAGCGGATTCGAACCACTGACCTTCGGGTTATGAGCCCGACGAGCTACCTCTGCTCTACCTCGCAATGAGGGTGCAAAGATAGTATTAATTTCATTTGCACCAAAACTTTTTTAAAAGAAATTTAAAAAGCCAACCATAACTGGTTGGCTTTCATATTGGAATGCATGTACATTTTAGAAGGGCAGATCATCGGCGGGTTGTTCTTCCACCAGTTCCTGTTCCGGGACAGCCGGGACTTCTACAGGGGCAGGGCGGCGTCTTTCCTCGTCCTTACGGCTGAGCAGCTGCATGTGGTACACCCGGAGCCTGACGGCCGCGGCGGGCTGGTCCGTCCGGGTAATATACCCTTCCACCCTGGGGCCGCCTTCCACATATACCAGTGTACCCTGATGCAAATGGGCCGCCATCACCTCCCGGTTCCATAAAGAGCAGTCCACCCAGGTGGTGCGTTCTTCCAGCACCCCTTCGCGGTTACGGAAACGCTCGTTAACGGCCACCGGAAAATTAAGCACCACATTGCCGTTCACTTCTTTTCTGACAACATCCCGGCCCAGGTAGCCGATAAACTGTAGTTTAATCATCTCATAAAGATTTAATGGTTAAAAATGAATACAAGATGATTGAGAGAAGCGTAAAAGGAAATTAAGGAATTTTTTGTTTCACGCAAAGAATTATCACGCAGAGAATTATAAGAGAGCAAAGCGGCAAACGGCCTTTTGTTTATTGTTTAACGTCAGGTCCGCTAAGAAAGCAAAAAGGCGAAAGATGTTTTTTTATGCTACCTTTGTGCCTTCGCAGGGACTTACTTATTCCCCTGCCATATATGGGGTGCCTTACTTTTCAGGCTGAGATCACACCCACAGAACCTGGACCAGGTAATGCTGGTTAGGAATTTAAAAAAAGAAAACAGACATACTAAAAATGAAACAGCTGATGTTGCTGGTGCTGCTGTCCATGGCAGGCACTTTACATGCACAATCCCTTGTTACTGGTACCGTTACCAGTAAAACCAACGGTAAGCCACTGGAAGGCGTTACCATCTCTGTGAATCAAACCGGCGCCTTAACAGACAGGCAGGGGCACTACGCTATCCATCTCCCTAAAAAAGGACATTATACGCTGCAGGCCAGCTATATCGGGTACAAATCACACGCTGTTACCCTCCAGGCCGGCAACGGCGCACAGATGGCGGACATCACCCTCGAAGAGACCGGTCTGCTTGTAAAACCGGTAGAGATCAGCAGTCTCCGCGCCGGTAAAAACGCGCCGTTCGTCAACAGCACGCTCACCGCCGCCGACATCAAAAAAGGCAATCTCGGTCAGGACCTGCCCCAGCTGCTGGACCAGCAGCCCGGCGTAGTCACTAACTCCGACGCCGGCACCGGCATCGGTTACACCGGCATGCGCGTGCGTGGCTCCGATATCACCCGCATCAACGTCACCGTCAACGGTATCCCCATCAACGACGCGGAATCACAAGGCACCTTCTTCGTGAACATGCCCGACTTCGCCTCCTCCGTCAGCAGCATCGAACTGCAACGCGGTGTGGGTACCTCCACCAACGGCGCCGCCGCTTTCGGCGCCACACTCAACCTCAGCACCAACGAATACCGCGAGAAAGCCTATGGCGAAATCAGCAGCAGCTACGGCTCGTTCAACAGCTGGAAAAATACCGTCAAAGCCGGTTCCGGTCTCATCAACGACCACTTCACCATCGACGCACGCCTGTCCAAAATCAGCTCCGACGGCTACATAGACCGCGCCACCTCCGACCTGCGCTCCTTCTATACTTCCGCCGCTTACATATCGCGCAAAACGGCCATCCGCCTCAATGTTTTTTCCGGTAAAGAAAAAACCTACCAGGCCTGGAACGGCGTGCCCGAAGCCATGCTTAAAACCAACCGCACCTATAACTCCGCCGGCACCAAAAAAACCGGTACCCCTTACGATAACGAAACAGATAACTACCAGCAGGACCATTACCAGCTGTTCCTCAACCAGGAAATTAATTCCAGCCTGAACTTCAACGTAGCCCTCCACCTCACCCGCGGCCGCGGCTACTACGAAAACTACAAAGCCAATAAGGCCCTCAAAGATTATGGTCTGCCTCCATACAACCACAACGGCACGGTCATCGATACCACCGACCTCGTGCAGCAACTATGGCTCGATAACTACTTCTATGGTAGCGTGTTTTCCGTCAACCGTACCGGCGAAAAATTCAACTGGAGCCTCGGCGGCGGTTGGAACCGCTACACCGGCGACCACTACGGTAAAGTGATCTGGGCTAAAGCTGGCATCGATAAAGACCACGAATACTACCGCTACCCTGCCGACAAAAATGACTTCAACATCTATTGGAAAGGAGAATATAAAATCACGGAAGCGCTGCGTGTCTTCGGCGAACTGCAATACCGCAACATCGCCTACAACATGGACGGCTTCGAAGCCGCCCCCACCTACATGCCGCACGTGAAGTACAATTTCTTCAACCCCAAAGCCGGCGTGACTTACTATCTCAGTCCCGCCAGCCGCGTATTCGCCTCCATCGCCATCGCGAACAAAGAGCCTAACCGCGTAGACTTCGAATCCAACTACGGCGTAGCCGAACCCAAACCGGAAATGCTCCGCGACGTGGAAGCCGGTTACTCCTGGAGCAACAACATTGCGTCTCTGCAGGCCAACTTGTATTATATGAACTACAAAAACCAGCTGGTGCAAACCGGCCAGCTCACCGACGTAGGCGCCTATGTACGCACCAACATCCCGAAAAGCTACCGTATGGGCGTAGAAGTAAGCGGCAACGTAAAACTGGGCAATATCTTCTCCGTAGCAGCATCCGCCGCACTGAGCCAGAATAAAGTGCTGGACTACAACGCCATCTCTTACGACAGCAACTACGTAACCCATACCCAAACCTATAATAAAACAGATATCTCCTTCTCCCCCGCTTTCGTCGGCGGCTACATGTTGACCGCCCGTCCGCTGAAAAACCTGACCATAGACCTGATCGGCAAATACGTCAGCCGCCAGTATATGGACAACACCTCCAGTAAAGCCGGCAGCCTCGATCCATATTATGTGAACAACCTGAGGTTCAACTACGTAGTGCCGCAGCCGTTATTCCGTGAGCTGGGCGTGCAACTGCTGCTCAACAATATTTTCGACGCGAAGTATGAGCCGAATGGAAGTACCTACAGCAGTTATGACCTGAAGCAGAACAGGGTAGTGTATGACAGTTATTATTACCCTATGGCAGGGTTTAACTTTTTTGTAGGGGTGAATGTAGGGTTTTAAGCTCCTGTTACAACATTAAAATTAAACAGGCCTTCTCAAATGAGAAGGCCTGTTTGATTTTAATGAGACGGCAGCGTCTCGATATGCTTATGTAGGAGAATCGCTGAGATAAGGAACAATAAATGGTAAACTATGATTGTCGCGGAATATTGCCTCTTTCTTTTAAGTGACCACCGATCAAATCGCTTCATCAGTTTTTTGTTATTCGCCACAGTAAAATGAAATCCAAAAAACACAAGGGCCAAAAAGCTCACGGCCAGATGAGCATCCAGATAGTAATTATCCCACCACTTTCTGTTGAAAAACAATAAAGCGACAAAACTATACAGACAGTTGAATGTTAACAATACCGATAACACGAAATGACCAGCAGCCGATCGGTAGGCGGTATTTGAATCTTTTGACCAATAGTGGTGAAGTTTAAATGAAATGTAAAATAGAAGGTCAATTGTGAGCTTGTACCCAATCCTGGACACGGTAAATTAGAGATTTTGGGCGTTTTGAGCTTGTACCCAATTCTGGACACGGTAAATTAGAGATTTTGGGCGTTTTGAGCTTGTACCCAATTCTGGACACGGTAAATTAGAGATTTTGGGCGTTTTTATGTCTTTCAACGACCTCGTTCGGCGTTAGGTTATTAAGCGAACTGTGGGGGCGAAAATTGTTATACTCCCAGCGCCAATGTTCGATTTTCTCCTGGGCATCCTCAAGGGATAAGAACCAGTTCACATTCAGACACTCATCCCGGAAGCTACCATTGAACGATTCGATAAAAGCATTATCAGTGGGCTTTCCGGGCCGGGAGAAATCCAAAGTTACGTTATTTTCATAAGCCCATTTGTCAAAATCTTTGCTGATAAATTCACTCCCGTTATCAACCTGGATTCGCCGGGGAATGATATTTTTTTGACGTTTTAAATCTTCCAGAATTTTCACCACATCGATGCCTTTTATCGATTGCCCAACCCCGATTGTCAGGCATTCGCGACTAAAATTATCCACTAAAGTTAAGGTCCTGAATTTCCGTCCGTCAAACAGCTGATCTGCCACAAAATCCATCGAACAGCACTGGTATATTCCAGTTAAGCCAGGCCGTTCCAACCGATGTGCTGCTGCTTTACTTCTGCGTGGACGCTTACTTCTGAGATTAAGCCCCTCTTCCTTGTAGATACGATGTACGCGCTTACGATTGTCTTTCCAGCCTTCTCTACGCAACAGTATATGAATCCGGTTATAACCATATCTTACCCGGGTCGCGGCAATCTCCCTGATTCGCTGTCTGACCGGCAAATCACTCTTCCGTTTCGATTTGTAATACCACTTCGAACGGGCATACTTCACCACCGAGCACGCACGCTTTACAGCCACCTTATAACTGGATATCAGGTACTGCGCATGTTTCTTTATCTGAATACGCGTTAAACACTTTTTTTTAGCACATCCTGTAACATTTGCTTGTCCAGGCTTAGATCTGCGACAATCTGTTTCAGCTTGAAGTTTTCCTCCTCCAGCTGACGCAATCTCTTAAGCTCGGTGATGCCAAGCCCTCCGTACTTCTTTTTCCAGTTGTAGAAGGTAGCTTCACTCACTCCCATCTTTCGACAAACCTCTTGTACCGCTACCCCTGTTTCTGCCTGCTTCAGCGCAAAAACGATCTGTGCCTCCGTAAATTTGGATTTTTTCATGGCAATTACCTCCTTTTTAAAGTTATCAATAATTGCCCATTTTCTCTAATTTTAAACTGCCCGATTTTTCGGTACAAGGTCAAATACCTTTACCTATACAAAGACCAATCTATTTTACTCATTAGATAAAACATAAAAATCAAATTCGCAAAAATTAAAAATACTAGTGACCAAACAACTAAACCTCCTATAAGCTGCTGTCTTTTAGATTGTTTATCCAATTCTTTAATATATAACTTCCATTTGTCGTTATGCAGAAAAAAAAAGTAGTTAAATATTGTAATTACAACTGCTTGTGTAATTGTTACTAAATTATCGTATCCAGGAATAATATCATGCTTGAATATAATTGAAAAGTATCCTTCCAATGTCATAAGAAACATTATTTCTAGAACAACTACAGATAACATTGCCTTCCACTCACTCCACCATCTAGACGGTGCATTTTCAGCAAATCTATACATCTTATAAAAAAAATAACTATACCCTTTTTTTAACATCATAAACTCAAATTAACCATTATTGCTTTAATGCTCCGAACGGAGCTGTTATAAACCCATCTCCCAATATCTGCTGATTAGCATTCAGCAACTGCTCATAATTATCCGTATAACCTGGCCAACCACCAGGATAAAAAGAATCCACGCCAAAATAAACACCTGCTGCCAGAGGATTATAATACAACCCATAAAGGCCCATACCTAAATTCAATCCCGCTTTTGCAGGATGTGTTGAATTAGGATCATCAGCACCTTTCTTATAATAATTGTCGACGGCTTTAATATCCATAGCCGTTCCTATCGCCAAACTTAACACTCCTCCTACTTTCGCCCACCTAGCAACCTTGTACGTTTTAATACCTGCTTTACTTCCACCTATCCAGCCACTATTATAATATTTAGGACTAAATTTTCTTTGAACTCCATTAGTAATTCTAAATGTACCAGGTAGCGTTTCCAATACAGAAGTGGTATTTCCATATATATAATTTCCTCTGCCGCCCCACGTGTACCAACTTGAAGAAGAAGCTATAGTATTTGCTGTACCACTACTTGATTGATCTGATCCCGAATTAGGGGTAATCGTGACCGGATTTAAACCAATTTCATTATTCTTTGTATCAAAATTAGGCCAGCTAACCTGATTAACAGGTACTACAGAATCACCATTAATATCAATGTACAAAAGAGGATTATTATTAGCATAATGATAAGGAGAAAAATCCTCCGCTAGCTTTGCATATCTGTCAATCTTACCAAATCTCCCTATCTGCGCATCATACATCCTCGCTCCATAATCATACCACTCTAACCCGCTTCCATCCCCAAACTCCTTACGCTGCAACTCTTTTCCATTATACTTCAGCCTATTCTCCTGATACTTACTTCCTGCCAGCGCATTAGAAGATATCCCCGCCATCGTCAGCCCAAAAGGATAATAATGCGTCTCTTCTGAAAGCTTCCCTCAGACAGTAACGTTTTCAACTAAGGTTTCCCACTCAAATCCTTCATCTTTTTGAAGAGTAGGAAATGTGTTGGTTTTTTGATGCCGACATAGAAAATCTATTGGCGATCTGTAACCCAGTGCCTTGTGTGGTCTTTGGTTGTTGTACACCCACATCCAGGCGTTTGAAAGTATTTGAGCTTCCCCCAGGCGGGTAAAACAAAATGCATCCAATACTTCCTCGCGGTAGCTTCTATTGAAGCGCTCCATATAACCATTCTGGAAAGGTTTACCCTTCTGGATGAATTTGAGTTCGACACATCGGATCTCAGCCCATTGAGAGAGTGCTTCAGCAACAAACTCCGGCCCATTATCGACTCTGATCTTTAACGGTTGTCCACGCCAGGCAATCAATTGGTCCAGCTGCCTGATAATACGCTTGCTGGTTAAGCTGGTATCAATAGTGATGTTTAGAGCCTCTCTGTTATAGTCATCGATGATATTAAATGATCTGAAAGTAACACCATTGCTTAGTGTGTCATGCATAAAATCCATGGACCAGGTTATATTAGGTCTGAGAGGCTGTAGCAATGGCTCCATTATTCTTGCTGGTAGGCGTTTTTTATGCTTACGCCTCATATTGAGTCCCATCTCTGTATAGACCCTGTATACCCGCTTGTGATTCCATTTGTGGTTCAGATTACGCAGATAATGGTGCATCATCCAGAATCCCCAGCGATTATGCAATTGCGACAATTCAGATAATTTCTCCCGAATATCTTCGTCACCGTCTGGCAATGGTTTATAATAGTAAACAGAAGGATGGATTTGAAACAATCTTAACGCCTGCCGGATACTCATTTTATGGCTATCACGGGCATAATCCACCAACTCACGCTTATCTGCAGGCGTTAGAGCTTTTTTTCTATGACATCTTTCATTACGGTGATCTGAAAGGCTTGTTCCGCTACTATTTTTTTGTACTGGGCAAGTTCCGACTCCAGATCCTTCAGTTTCTTTAACTGATTGACTTCAAGCCCGGAGTATTTCGACTTCCACTGATAAAATGTCGCCTGGCTTATTCCATGATCACGACAGATGTCGGCTACCGATTTGCCTGATTCCTGGCCATTTAGAATCCCAATAATCTGGCTTTCTGTAAATTTTGATTTTTTCATACCCATTAAATTTAACGATTATTCGATATTTTTAACCGTTACGTTTTAATGGGAAGCTTTCAGAACCTCCTTTACCATTGTAATATCCCCAATGATCCTGTGAAGAAGAATTAAGTAACGGTAACTCATTTTCCCGATTGTAGGTAAGTTTATAGGGTGGATGGCTTCGACCATTACCATCGTACTCAATAACGGAATCCAATCGCAGCTTGTTACCACGGGTATAATAATTATAGTTGAACTGAAACTTACGAAGCCTGTTTTCGGATTTATCCACATAGACAACAGAGTCTACTTTACGATCATCTGTATCCACCCTGCCGGAGTAATAGAACCTGATGCGGAAATCCTTCCCGGTGATAGTATTCAGGTACTGGCCATGAACAGACTGATAGCAGGAAGTATGCTCAGTTCTGTCAGGTACGCCGCCCAATGAATAACAAATTTTCCTCGTCTCTGATACCTCCATCGTTGGAAGTTGGTATAGCCGTTTTTCATAGCTAAAAACAATGGAGTCCCGGCCATCAGGTGAAAGCATTTTAGTAATATACCAGGCTTGCGGACATGACTGCTCACCTTCACTGTAAGTATAGGAAGTTGTCACCACCTCTTCTGCCGTGAATTCATAGACATAACCGTTTTCATCGACGATCTTCTTCGAAAAAGCCGGTAAATCGCTAATCTGCAATTTGGAATAGGGTATGGTCTGGTAGCCATTGGCAAAATGGGCATATCTCCCCGCACGGCCGTTGAAATTGAAAAAATATAAATCAGCCTCTCCATCCTCCAAACCAGTGGCGATCCTTTTAAGATAAACATCACCAGCCTCGGTTGCGCCATAACCCGGCAATGGCTTTCCCTGTTGCTGGATATTATTATAACCGAGACTCTTTTCATCTGCAATACCACGCACAGTCCTCGTTACACAGCCGCCAGCATTCAACGTCCAGCCAAGACCGGTACGGGAAGCTATTTCATCCACCCGGATACCACCTGCATGATAACTTAACGACAAAGGAATTTTTAGTTGCCCGCTTCCTGCGGTGAACAAGGGTATATCTATCGAAGGAATACCTGTATACTGGTTAACCGGGATCTCTCCATAACGTGCCAGGGCCGCAGCATTCGGAGGTGGCGGCGTTGCATAAGAATTGATCTGGGAAACATCACTCTGCGCTTTTGTATCTATACCCACATATAAACACAACAGTACAAGCAGGCATTTTCTTAACAAACACTTCATAGGTAACATAAACTACTTTCTAAAAATCACTTTTAAAAACGATATATCCGGGAACAACTCATAGGTCTGGAAAACGGGTTATCGCTGAATTTTGGTCTTGTCTTTTCACAGATTCGGGTTACACAATACAGATCTAAGGTATGCATTTATAACGTCTTTTCAAAGATTGATTATTGATTATTCTTTATTGACATACCAGTTATCTTTCGCCTCCCGATAGTGCTTTTCATCAAAAACTGGCATATCCATTTTCCCAGCCACCCTTATCAAATCCGGCTGATCATGTGTTATCCAGACAAACACATTACCGGTACTGTCCACATCTAAACCATCTACATGGTACTGAATAAACTTCATGGCTAATTGCTGTTTAAAAACACTGTCCGGATTACTGGCGTCCTTCATCAGATGCGTGCTCGTCCCCACAATTTTTCCGGATACACGGTTAACCTTAACCAGATAAGGACCATCATCCCTTTCATCATAAACAAACAGTATCGACGAATGATCGCTGTGATCTATGCCTCGATTCAATATGTACTTATTTCTGAATGAGGAAAAATCTTCCCTACTATACTTTTCCAGGAATGCCTCACAAGGCGACTTACAACAATCGGCAAAAATAACCCAGGCTGAAAGTGCAGCCAGCAAACCGCCGATATTCAATGATAATTTGGTATTCATGGTAAAATCCAACACACTCCGAAAATAAAAAACCCTCTCCGCATATCACGAAGAGGGTCACTATTTTCCCATCAAGACAACTTTACTTCTCCAGCAATTCCCTTATCGCTTTCTCCACCGCCTCAAACGGAAACCCTTTGATCACCGCGTCCATCTGCGCGGCTATCTGCGCGGTGCACAGGTTACCGATGCTGCCGGCATGGGTGTGTTTCACCTCCCTGGACGGCGAGAAAGTACCATGCTCAATGTCCATGCCTACCTGCTTGTAAGCCTCGCGGAAAGGCGTGCCTTGCAGCACCAGGTTGTTCACCACTTCCACGCTGAACAGGTACTGGTACTTGTCATCATCGAGGATATTTTCTTTGATGCGGATATTCTCCAGCATAAGGCGACTCATATCGATGCAGTCGCGCAGCGTCTGGAAAGCGGGGAACAGGTTCTCTTTCAGCAATTGCAGATCGCGGTGGTAACCGGAAGGCAGGTTGGTGATCATCATGGCGATTTCGTTGGGCAGCGCCTGCAACTTATTGCCATGAGAGCGGATCAATTCCCATACGTCCGGGTTCTTCTTGTGCGGCATGATGCTGGAACCGGTGGTCAGTTCATCCGGGAAGCTGATAAAGCCGAAATTCTGGTTCATGAACAGGCACGCGTCCATGGCCATTTTGGCGATGGTAGCAGCGATGCCGGCCAGCGCGAAAGACACGATCTTTTCAGTTTTACCGCGCCCCATCTGGGCATATACCACGTTATAGTTAAGCGTGTCGAAACCAAGCAAACGAGTGGTCATCTCACGGTCCAGGGGGAACGAAGAACCATAACCGGCAGCGGAGCCGAGCGGATTTTTGTTCACCACTTTATAAGCCCCCTGCAGCATGGTGAGATCATCGACGAGGCTCTCCGCATAAGCGCCAAACCACAATCCGAAAGAAGAAGGCATGGCGATCTGCAGGTGCGTATACCCAGGGATCAGGTGATCTTTGTATGCTTCGCTTTTCTGTTGTAACAGGTCGAACAGCGCTTTCACGGAAGACACCATCATCTGCAACTCGTGACGGAGGAACAGCTTCAGGTCTACCAGCACCTGGTCGTTGCGGGAACGGCCGCTGTGTATCTTTTTACCTACTTCACCCAGGCGACGGGTCAGCAGCAGCTCCACCTGTGAGTGAATATCCTCCACGCCTTCTTCCAGCACAAAATTACCATCCTGGATATCCTGGTAGATCTTCTTCAGCTCCTGCTTCAGGATAGTCAGCTCACCGGCTTCCAGCAGCCCGATGCTTTGCAGCATAGTGATGTGCGCCATAGAGCCCAGCACATCGAACGGCGCCAGGAAGGCATCCATTTCGCGGTCTTTGCCCACCGTGAATTTCTCTACGGCATCCAGCGATGCCTTATCTTTTTGCCACAGTTTCATAAAAAATTTTTTATAGTAAACGCCAACTGCTTAGCGCTCTTTGCTCTCTTAAAAACTTTGCGTGCGCGGGATTACTGGATCATCTCCAATATCCGGATATAACTATCGATACCTGCTTTGATCTCTTCCAGGTAGATGAATTCATCTGCCGTATGTGAACGGGCGGAATCGCCGGGCCCCATCTTCACGGAGGTCGCCGGTATCAGCGCCTGGTCGGATGTGGTGGGTGAACCGTACCACGTCTTGCCCAGCGTGATGCCCGCTTGTACAAACGGGTGCTCCATTGGAATAAAAGAAGGCCGCATCCGCATGGAACGGGGCTTCACCTCGCATTGTACATTGGCACGGATGATCTCCAGCAGCTCTTCCAGCGTGTACTGGTCGGTAGCGCGTACGTCCACGACGAAGCTGCAGTCCGCCGGCACTACGTTGTGCGCCTTGTTGGAGGTGTTGATAACCGTCACGCTCATTTTTACCGGCCCCAAGGTTTCCGACTCTTTAGGGAAACGGAAATCGCGGAACCAGGTAATGTCCGGCAGCGCTTTATACAAGGCATTCTCACCTTCTTCCCGTGCGGCATGGCCCGCCTTGCCGTAAGCCGTGCAGTCCAGCACCATCAACCCTTTTTCGGCGATGGCCAGCTGCGTCAGCGTAGGCTCGCCCACAACGGCGAAGTCGATGGCCGGCAGTTTATCGAGAATACTCTCAATACCGTTGGCGCCGCTGATCTCTTCTTCTGCAGTAGCCGCCAGCACAAAGTTGTACTCCAGGTCGGTGCGGTGATAGAAATGCAGGAAAGTGGCGATCAGGCTTACGAGGCAACCGCCAGCGTCGTTACTGCCCAGCCCGAACAGCTTGCCGTCTTCCACATCCGGACTAAAAGGGTCGCGGGTGTATTGCGGATTAGGCTTCACGGTATCATGATGGGAATTCAACAGGATATTACGTTTGGCGGGATCAAAATGTTTGTTCACCGCCCACACGTTGTTCAAATGCCGTTCGTGCGGTATGTCCATGGCGGTCAGGAAGTCGCTGATCACCTGGGCGGTACCGTCTTCCTCCCGGCTTAAAGAAGGCGTGGCTATGAGCTGTTTTAACAGCGCCACAGCCACGTCATATAATTTTTCGTTCCACATAAACTAGCATATTAAAGTGCCTGCTACCGTATCGGTGGTATTGCTCAGCACATCGTCGGCGTGTCCTATCAGCACTTCCTTCACGCCGTTGTTGATGGCGGAGAAGGCGTTTTCCAGTTTAGGCAGGATACCGGCCGACAGCACCTTGTCTGCCAGCAGCTGCTGGTAGATATCTTTGTTGATCAGGTTGATGACGGCATTGTCATCATTAGGATCATGCAGCACGCCTTTTTTCTCGAAACAGTAGATCAGCCTCACCTGGTAGCTGGCAGACAATGCTATAGCCAGCGAAGCGGCGATGGTGTCTGCATTGGTGTTCAGCATCTGGCCGTTACCATCGTGGGTAAGCGGGGCAAATACCGGCGTGAGTCCTGCTTCCAGCAAAGCTTTCAACGCGGTTGTCTGCACCATCTCCGGCTTTACATCGCCTACAAAACCGTAGTCGATTTCTTTCACCGGCCTTTTGGTGGCCGGGATGATGTTGGCGTCTGCGCCGGTAAGCCCGATGGCGTTGCATTGCGCAGCCTGCAGTTTAGCTACCAGCTGCTTGTTCACCAGCCCGCCATATACCATGGTCACCACGTCGATCGTAGCGGCGTCGGTAATACGACGGCCATCTACATATTTAGACTCGATGCCCAGCTGATCGCCGATACGGGTGGCGATTTTACCGCCACCGTGTATCAGTATCTTTTTACCGGGGATGGTGGCAAACTTCTCCAGGAAAGCCTGCAGCAATACCGGGTTATCAATAACGTTTCCGCCTACCTTGATAATAAACAGGTCAATCATGATTATCCTTTCAATATTTCGCTTAATACCGCCTGGGCAGCCCATACACGGTTGCCCGCTTCAGGGATCACGATGGACTGAGGCCCGTCCAGCACTTCGTCCGCAATCACCACATTTCTTCTCACCGGCAGACAGTGCATTACTTTGGCGGTATTGGTGTGTTTGAGTTTATCGTTGGTCACCATCCAGCTGGGGTCAGTGCAGGTGATCTTACCATAGTCCCTGTAGGAAGACCAGTTTTTCACATACACGAAGTCAGCGCCTTCCAGGGCTTTGTCCTGGTTGTATTCGATACGGGCGTTGCCGGAGAATTTTTCGTCCAGCTCATACCCTTCGGGATGAGCGATCACAAAATCCACTTCGCCCCATGCGTTCATCCACTGGGCGAAAGAGTTGGGAACGGCCTGCGGCAGCGCTTTTACGTGCGGTGCCCAGGTCATCACCACTTTCGGCTTGCGGGGCTGCTGCCAGTTTTCCTTGATGGTGATCACATCGGTCAGGCTCTGCAAAGGATGCAGGGTAGCGCTTTCCAGGCTCACCACCGGTACGCCTGCGTATTTAATGAACTGGTTGATATATTTCTCCGTATAGTCTTCTTGTTTATCTTTCAACCCCGGGAAGGTGCGGATAGCCAGTATATCGAAGTACTGTCCCATTACGGCGGCAGCTTCTTTTACGTGTTCGGTGGTATTACCATTCATCACTACCCCGTCATTCATCTCCAGCGCCCATCCTTCTTTATCGATGTTGAACACCACCGCTTCCATACCCAGGTTTTTAGCAGCTACCTGTGTACTTAAGCGTGTTCGCAAACTGGGATTCAGGAAGATCATTCCCAACGTTTTGTTTTTTCCCAATTCCTTATCGATGAAAGGATCTTTCTTGTAGTTCATGGCAATGTCCACCAACCGCGGGACACTGGGCACATCTGCTGTTGAAATAAATTGCTTCATTATTGCTATTTGACTTCTTTTCTAAACGCTTCCAAAAACTGATCTGCATGGGCTTTGGTCAATGCCAGGGAAGGCAGCAACCGAATCACGTTCGGCTTGGCTTCTCCGGTAAAGATCTTATGAACGCCCAGCAGGTTCTTTCTTACATGGGCCAGTTCTTCCGGCATCTCGATACCGATCATCAGACCGCGGCCCCTTACTTCTTTTACCTGGGAGAACTTCCGCAGCTCTTCCATCAGGTAAGCGCCTACGCTGGCGGCGTTGTCGATCAGCTTTTCGCTTTCGATCGTTTCCAGTACCGCGAGGGCTGCTGCACAGGCCAGGTGGTTACCTCCAAAAGTGGTGCCCAGCATACCATGTACTGCTTTGAATTTCGGGGAGACGATAATGCCGCCTATCGGGAAACCGTTACCCATGCCTTTTGCCATGGAATAGATATCAGCATCCACACCGGCAAAATCGTGGGAGAAGAATTTACCGCTTCTGCCATAACCGCATTGTACGGAGTCAGCGATAAAAACGGCGTTGTGCGCATCGCACAGGCTCCGGATCTTCCGCAGGAAAGACTCGCTGGCTACGTTGATGCCGCCTACGCCCTGGATACCTTCAATGATAACAGAAGATACTTCATGTTGTTTAAAAGCGGCTTCCAGTGCAGCTTCGTCTTCCCATGGCAGGAACACTACATTGTCGGTCTCGTTCACCGGCGCTACGATCTTCGGGTTGTCGGTGGCTGCCACGGCGAGGGAAGTCCGTCCGTGGAATGCTTTGCGGAAAGCGATCACTTTCTTTTTACCGTTATAGAAAGACGCCAGTTTCAGCGCGTTCTCGTTGGCTTCGGCGCCGGAGTTGCACAGGAACAGCTGATAGTCGGCTTTGCCGGACACTTTGCCCAGCAAGGCAGCCAGCTCTTCCTGCAGCGGCATCTTCACGGAGTTGGAATAGAAGCCTACCTTATGCAGCTGGTCGGTCAGCCTTTTTACATAGTGCGGGTGGGTATGACCGATGGAGATAACAGCATGACCGCCGTACAGGTCCAGGTATTCGGTGCCTTTATCGTCCCATACGTTGGAACCGGCGGCTTTGTCTATAATGATATCGTTTACAGGATAAACGTCGAAAAGTTTCATGATGTCGGAAAAAATTGAAAATGATAAAAACGGTTAGAACACGATGGACTTCAGTCTGAGTCCGGCCGTTTCATCCAGTCCGCACATAAGGTTCATGTTCTGTACAGCCTGACCGGAAGCACCTTTCACCAGGTTATCTTCGATGGAGTGGATCACCAGTTTGTCGCCCACTTTCTCGAGTTGCAGCAATACCTTGTTGGTATTCACTACCTGCTTCAGGTCGATCTGCTTTTCGCTGACATGCGTAAAAGGATGACCGGCATAGTAGTCTTTGTACAACTGCACCGCTGCTTCCAGCGTCAGGTCGCTCTGCAGGTAAGAGGTGACCCAGATGCCTCTGGGGAAATCACCGCGCACCGGTACAAAGTTGACCGTTTCCGCGAAGCCGGGTTGCAACTGTACCAGGCTTCGTCGTATTTCTTTCAGGTGCTGATGGTTCAGCACTTTATAAGTGGAGATATTGTTAGCCCTCCAGGTAAAGTGGGAAGTGGCCTGCAGGCTCTGGCCGGCGCCGGTGGAACCGGTGATGCCGGTGGTATGTACTTCTTTCAGCAGACCGGCTTTGGCCAGCGGCAGGATGCCCAGCTGTATGGCCGTGGCAAAACAACCGGGATTGGCGATATTATTCGCCTTTTTGATTTCTTCCCGCTGCAGTTCCGGCAGCCCGTACACAAATTCCCGTCCTTTAACGCTTTCGCCTAAACGAAAATCCTGACTGAGGTCTATTATTTTCACATGCGGAGCAACGTCTGTTGCTTCCAGGAATTTTTTGGATTCCCCGTGCCCGAGGCAGAGGAACATTACGTCTATATCGTTGCTCAGCTCGGCGGTGAAAGACCTTTCTGTCTCGCCCAGCAAGTCGGCATGTACTGCGTACAACGGATTGCCCGCATTACTACGGCTATGCACAAACGAAATGGATACGTCCGGATGGTTCAGCAATAACCGGATCATTTCTCCGCCGGTATAGCCTGCCCCACCAACAATGCCTGCCTTTATCCTTTTATCATTTGCCATGGTTGCGATGCTGATTTAGATAGAGTTTTTTACCTGATGCCAGATCATGGTCTGGTTACCGAAAATTTTGCTGAAGCCTCTTACATCTTCGCCGGACCAGCCGCTGTTCATTTCGCCGTACTTGCCGAATTTGCTGCTCATCAGGTCGTAGGGTGACTGGATACCGGTCACCTGGAAGCGGTAAGGCATCAGGGTAACGAACACTTCACCGGAAACATTTTCCTGTGTGTGTTGCAGGAACGCCTCGATGTCGCGCATCACAGGGTCCATGATCTGCCCTTCGTGCATCCAGTTGCCGTAGAACTGCGCCAGCTGGTCTTTCCAGGTCAGCTGCCATTTGGTGAGCACATGTTTCTCCAGTGCGTGGTGCGCTTTGAGGATCACCATGGGAGCGGCGGCTTCAAAGCCTACGCGGCCTTTGATACCGATGATGGTATCACCTACATGAATATCACGGCCGATAGCGAACGGCCCTGCTATGGTTTGCAGGTATTGGATCGCTTCAGACGGGTGAGCGAATTTCAGGTCGTTCACGCCAACCAGTTCGCCCTGCTCAAAAGTCAGTTTCACCTGTTCTTCTCCTTCTTTGGTCAGCTGGGTAGGCCAGGCTTCTTCCGGCAGCATACCGTTGGAGGTCAGTGTTTCCTTACCGCCTACGGAAGTGCCCCACATGCCTTTATTGATGGAGTACATGGCTTTCTCGAAGTTCATGTTCACTCCTTTGGAACGCAGATAGTCAATTTCAGCTTCACGGCTCAGTTTCATGTCACGGATCGGGGTGATGATCTCCACACCTGGGATCATGATATGAAACACCATGTCAAACCGCACCTGGTCGTTACCCGCGCCGGTGCTGCCGTGCGCTACCGCGTCAGCGCCCACTTCTTTCACATATTCGGCGATGGCCAGCGCCTGGCTCATACGTTCTGCACTCACGCTCAGCGGGTAGGTATTGTTTTTCAGTACGTTACCAAAAATCAGGTATTTAATAACGCCGTCGTAGTAGGAACGGACCGCGTCAACAGTCTTGTGACTTTTAACGCCCAGGTTATAAGCGCGTTTCTCAATTTCCACCAGTTCTTCTTCGGAAAAACCGCCGGTGTTAACGATTACGGAATGCACCTCATATCCTTTTTCTTCAGTCAGATATTTAACGCAATACGAAGTATCAAGTCCTCCGCTAAATCCCAGTACTACTTTTTTCATTTTTACGACATCATTTATATATTGAAAACTATATTGTCAGACAGTGGGTGGCAGGCTTCAGAACAGGAAGAATTTTTTCCTGGTGCCGGTAGCGCCGCCTTCTTTTTTGCTGTTGAGCAAAACAAATCTTTTAAATCTTAACCAGCGCTCGTACAGCTTTATGTTTCCTTTAAATCTCCGGCGCCTTTTCTCGTGGTGGATCTGGCCGGCAGCGGTCACAGACAGCTGGTTGACAGGCTGCAGGGCAGTGGCGGCCGCTTCCTGTTTGGCTTTGGCGTCGGCCATGGCACGCTCTTCCGCCTCTTTCAGCTTCTCAGCGGGATCGTACAGCATAGCAGTGCACAGGCAGTTCTTCCGCTCTTTGCTGGTGAGGATATCGAAGTTCACACAGCTGCGGCAGCCTTTCCAGAACTCTTCGTCGTCTGTCAGCTCGGAGTAGGTAACGGGCTCATAACCCAGTTCTGAGTTGATCTTCATCACTGCCAGCCCGGTAGTCAGACCAAATATCTTGGACTCGGGGTAGGTTTCTCTCGACAGTTCAAAGATTTTCTTTTTGATGGACTTGGCCACGCCATGCCCACGGAAGGCAGGATTCACGATCAGCCCTGAGTTGGCCACAAATTTGCCATGCCCCCATGCTTCTATATAACAAAAGCCTACCCAGTCCCCTTTGTCGGTTACTGCAATAACAGCTTTGCCCTCCTGCATTTTAAGCTCCACATAGGCCGGTGAACGTTTGGCAATTCCAGTCCCACGCGCTTTAGCAGACGCCTCCATCTCATCAGTGATGGTTTTTGAATAGTGTATATCGTCAGGTGTGGCTACCCTAACGATGATATGCTGATTTTCCAACTTTTAAAATTGAAATCGTGAATCAATAAACTACATTGAAGTCTTCCATTACGGAACATTCACCGGACATGGGGATATCCGGTGCGATAGCGGTTGTATGACAAGCGCTATCAAATCCTGGGTCGTCGGGAAAGGAATCTAAAGACATTGAACCCAACAGAATATACCCCTTTATTTAAAGCGGGATGATATGCAGAGATGTTGGTATGAGTTGCGGTTTTTTCCAACTTCAGTTCAGCGTTAAATTGTTATAAATATTGTCTTTAGTTTAGATTAACCGCAAAGTTATAATAATATCTTTTTAATCAATCGAATTTTTTTTGGGGAATGCCGATTTTTTTCAAACCGTTAACAAAAAGGCGGCTGAACCCAACTCCTCGGGATCCAGCCGCCTTATACTTTAATTATTTATATACTATTTGGTGATAATCCCCAGCTCGGCGATACTCGCCCTGTTATCCTTTTCGGTGGCTGGTGTGAGGGCCACCAGGCGTATGAACCTGGCTTTCACCGGCGCAAAGGTGATGGTTTGCGCTACCGGGTTGTTTTTGATGTTGGCGAAACTGCCGGTGGCGGCCGGTTGCCCCCAGCTTTTACCGTCGGCGCTGGTATAAAAGGCATACCCGTAAATCACGCCGCCGATATGCTCATTGGTGGTAGGCGTGTAGGTAAAGCCTTTCAGCGTCAGCGTTTCACCCAGGTCTACGTCCAGCTGGTGCGGGTATTGTGTCTCTTTTTTGTCAGATGTCCACACGGTGGCCGGATTGCCGTCGATCGCCCTGGCGGCTTCCGCTGTGGCCGGGGCCACTACCTGCCATTTGGCAGGCGCCACGTCGAAGCTGGCTTTCACTTCCGGGCTGGCTGCCTTCGTTTTGCGCAGGAAAGCCCTGGCTTTCACCGTGCCGCCCTGCGGCAGGCTGATCTCCGTCTGCGGTGTGTACAACGGCGAGTTCAGCGCAGGCGCGGTACCGTCGGTGGTGTAACGTATTTCCGGGTCGGCGGAAGCGGCGGTGATGGTCACCTTCCCTTCTTTGTCCCGGTGGATCTCCGGCGTGGCCAGCATGCCGGGCGCTTCGAACAGCTGTATCTCGCTGATCACGGGCGCCGCTTTGGCATCCAATATATTAATATACACTTCCGTGGTGGTATAGTCCGGCAGGCGCAGGATACGCTTGTGGCCGACGGTGGTCTCCCGCGCTATTTCCTTTTTCACGCCTTTGTCCAGTATTTCCACGCTGAAAGCTTTCACCCGCTGCCCGAGCGCTATATATTCCTGCAGCACCACCCGGTTGAAGGTAACCGGCTTTTTGAAAGTCAGCTTCACGGTGGTGGCAGTCACGTTGTCCGGCGTTGCCCAATAGGTAGCGTTGGTACCATCTGTTAGATGAGACACCTTTACCTCCGGGTTATTCTTACGTGTATCCGTTGCCGTTACTACCGCATTTTTAGCGAGGTTATTTTTGAAGGTGGCATCCAGCGTACGGCGCAGCTCCATCAGGCGGGTAGAATCGTTCGGGTGGATCAGTCCTTCGCGGTCAATAGGCACGTTCAGGATCAGGTTACCATTGCGGCCTACGGAGCCGTAGTAGATGTCCAGCAGCGTGTTGAGCGACTTCACCTTGTCGTCTGTATCGGGGCTGTAGAACCATCCCGGGCGGATAGACACGTCACATTCGGCCGGGATCCACTGTTCACCGTCCTCGTTGCCTTCGTTGAGCGACTTCGTAGGGGGGCCGCCTGCGCCGGGCGTAAACCCTTTCACGTTGAGCGTGCTCCAGTTGGTGGTGCCGGCGATACCGTTTTCATTGCCCACCCAGCGGCAGCCAGGTCCTACGTCGCTGAAAATAACGGCGTTCGGCTGATGTTTGTATACTACTTTATGGAACAGGTCCCAGTCATAAGGCTGTTTGATATTGCCGCCATTAGCGCCATCGAACCACTGCTCAAACACAGGGCCGTAGCTGGTGAGCACTTCTTCCAGCGTATTGGCGAACACCTTGTTGTACGTGGCGGTGCCATACTCGGGATGGTTACGGTCCCAGGGCGACAGGTACACGCCGAACTTCAGGCCGTATTCCTTACAGGCGGCCGAAAGTTCTGCCAGCACATCGCCTTTGCCGTTTTTCCACGCGCTCTCCCGGACAGTATGGGTGCTGTATTTGGAAGGCCATAAACAAAAACCGTCATGGTGCTTGGCGGTGATCACGATGCCTTTCATACCGGCCTGCCTGGCGGTACGGGCCCATTGACGGGCATCGAGGCGGGTAGGATTAAATACCTTCGGATCTTCATCCCCATGCCCCCACTCTTTGTTGGTGAACGTGTTGGGCCCGAAGTGGATGAACATGTAATATTCCATGTCATTCCAGGCTACCTGCGCTTTGGACGGCAACGCGCCATACGGTTGGATCTTCTGTGCCGAGGCCATGCCACAGGCAAACAATCCGGCTAATAATAAATTTGTCTTTTTCATTTCACTGGATAAATTACGGATTACGGACTATCTCAAAAAATCCTCCCTGCTTCATGCTGAGCGAAGATAATCCGCCTCCCGCACCGGAGATGATCGGGTATTCTCTATTCATAATTCAATATTAACCAACAATCGCTTGCATATTCTGCCGTTTATCACAAAAATGTAATAAAAAGGAGATCCGGGTTGGTTTACACGCAGCATTTTTTATAAATTTAGTCCCTTCACAACGTATCCATATACGATTAAAAACTGAACAATGAACAAACAACCACTGCATCGCAGAAGTTTCCTCAAAAACACGGCGGCCGCAGGTATAGGTCTTTCTATGCTCGGCTCCTCTGCAAAACTGTTTGCCAATGAAAAGAAACCCAAGGTAAGAATTGGTCTGATCGGCGTGGGCGCCCGCGGCCTGAGTCACCTCAGCCTCTGCCTGCACCGCGACGACGTAGACGTGGTAGCTTTTGCGGACCCTGACACGGCTTACACCGTTCCGAAAGCAAGAGATATGATCACCAAGGTATACGGCGGCAAACGAAAAGTGGCTGAATACACCAACGGCCCGGAAGATTACCTGAACCTGCTGAAAAGAGATGATGTAGACGCAGTGATCATCGCCACCCCCTGGGAATGGCATTCCATTATGGCCATCGCTGCCATGAAAGCAGGCAAAACCCCTGCGGTGGAAGTATGCGGCGCCTCCGACATCCAGGAATGCTGGGAACTGGTCAACACCAGCGAAGCTACCGGCGTACAGGTTTTCGGTATGGAAAACGTATGCTACCGCAGAGACGTAATGGCCGTGCTGAACATGGCGCGCCAGGGCCTCTTCGGCGAACTCACACACCTGCAGGGCGGCTACCAGCACGACCTCCGCGCAGTGAAATTCAACAACGGCAAACAATATTACGGTGGTGGCGTGGAATTCGGCGAAAACGCGCTGTCCGAAGCGAAATGGAGAACCAACCACTCCGTTCACCGCAACGCTGACCTGTACCCGTCCCACGGCCTCGGTCCCATCGGTAACCTGATCAACATGAACCGCGGCAACCGCCTCATGACCATCACTTCCGTGGCCACCAAATCCCGCGGCCTCCACAAATACATTGTGGACAACAGCAGCGAAAGCCATCCCAATGCCAAAGTAAGATTCAAACTCGGCGATATCGTTTCTTCTTTGATGACCACCAGCAACGGTGAAACCATCATGCTGTCCCACGACACCAACTCCCCGCGCCCCTACTCCCTCAACTTCCGCGTTCAGGGCACCAACGGCCTGTGGATGGATGATCAGGACTCCATATATATCGAAAAGAAAAGCCCGTTCGACGAGTGGGAAAAAACCGGTAAACCGGAAGATGCCAACAGCTACTTCGGTAAATACGACCACCCGCTCTGGAAACGCTACGCCTCTGACGCCAAAGGCGCCGGTCACGGCGGTATGGACTGGTACGTGCTCAACTCCTTCGTGGAAAGCATCAAACGCGGCACGCCTTACCAGCTCGACGTATACGATATGGCTACCTGGTACGCTATCACTCCGCTCAGCGAACAATCTATTCTCGAAGGCGGCAGCGTACAATACATCCCTGACTTCACCCGTGGTCGCTGGATGAACAGAAAACCCATCTTCGGACTGGATGATCAGTACTAGTATTGCACTATAACAGAAAATCGCCCATCGACAATAGTCAATGGGCGATTTTCTTTTTAATACAATATGAACAATAACCTCAGGTTATCCACACTTATGCCCGCGCATCGGGCGCGCCTGCAGCTACTTTCTGCACCGTTGTTCCGTTCTCGATCGTGGTCACATATATCTCCGGCACTTTACCAAACTGCTGCTGGTACCTGTCTGTCACAAACCCGCGGAAAGCATCCACTTTATCCTGTTTTACCAGGTTGATGGTACAGCCGCCGAAACCACCGCCCATCACACGGGCGCCGGCTACCTCCGGCCGCTCTTTGGCCAGCGACACGAGGAAATCCAGCTCCGGACAACTTACCTCATAGAGCACACTTAACCCTTCATGGGTGGCATACATCAGTTGACCGAAAGCCTGCAGGTCGCCTTTCTTCAGCAATTCGGTAGCATCCTGTACCCGCTGAATTTCTTCGATCACATATTTACAGCGGTCGTATACTTTGGCCGGCAGTTGCGCTTTTACCGCCTCCAGCATGGGCATGGTGGCGTTACGGAGCGATGACACCTCCGGATGTTGCGCCTGGATGGCTTTCACGCCCTCCTCGCACTGGTGACGGCGAACGTTATATTCTGATGAGGCGAGTGAGTGGTGCACCATGGAATTACACAATACAATGCGGTATTCAGGGAAATCGAACGGGAAATATTCGTATTCCAGGCTGCGGCAGTCCAGCCGTACCACCTGGTCTTTTTTGCCATGCAGGTTGGCGAACTGGTCCATGATACCGCACTTTACGCCGGGAAACGAGTGCTCCGCGCGCTGGCCCAGCAAAGCCATGTCCATCCGGCTCATGCCGTACCGGAAGATCTCATCCAGCGCCGCTACAAGTCCGCCTTCCACCGCTGCGGAAGACGACAGGCCTGCGCCTACCGGAATATCGCCGGCAATCACACAGTCAAACCCTTCTACCGGGTAGTGGCCCTGTTGCAGCTGATATACCACGCCCATCAGGTAGTTGATCCATCCCGACGTAGGCACCACATGGTTGAGGTCGAAGGATACCGTTTCATTGGTGAAAACCGCGTGGGCATTGCATTGACGGGTGCCGTTCAATGCTACCGCATACACGATTTTTTTATCGATGGCGGCAGGCAATACAAAACCGTCGTTATAGTCGGTATGTTCGCCAATGAGGTTAATTCTTCCCGGGGAAACTACGATCAGCGGCTCTTTTCCAAATAGCGCGATGAATTTCTCCCTTGTTTGCTGTATCATCAGAAAATTATTAAACGTAAATTTTACGCCTAAAAATATAAATAAAAACAAGAAAAGCGAAGGATGTTTGTGCAGAGGGGAGATTTTTTTCGGGGAAGCGATTTTCCCTGCGTGCGGATACAGGTTGTTTTAAACATTCCCTCCCAACAATCCGCAACCGATTGTCATAGTCCGGGCGGGCTACTGTACCGGACAATCAAAAACAGCAGCGGCCTGCATCCGACGTGACAATGAATGTCAGATCTTATGCAGGCCGCTGCTGTTAACTGTCTTTTATTTTCAGGTAGATGCAGGACATCTTCCCTGCATATATACTTATTTTCTGCCGATCTTATCCCCTACCAGTGAGTAGAACAGGATGTAGAGATAACAAGGCACCATGCAGTACAGGAAGGCATGTCTGAAATCGATGCTGCTGCTGTAGAGGAAGTTGAACATGCTGTGCTGGTCGAACATACCGCTGTAGATCTGCGGGATAACGCCACCGCCGGCAATACCCATTACGAGGAGCGCAGAGCCGATTTTGGTGAAGCGGCCCAGGCCGTCGATCGCCATCGGGAAGATAGCGGGCCACATCAGTGCGTTGGCCAGGCCCAGCAGCGCGATGAAGGTTACCGCAGAGAAGCCGGTATTCAGGTAAGCGCCGATAGTGAAGAGCACGCCCAGTACAGCAGAGATCTGCAGACCTTTTTTGCCGGTGAGGTATTTCGGGATGGTAGCGATACCGATCACATAACCTGCCAGCATGGCCACCAGTGTGAAGGTGGTGAAATAGCGCGTATCAGCGATGCTCATGCCCAGTGCTTTACCATACTGACCGATCACGTCGCCGGCCATTACTTCCACACCTACGTACATGAAAATACAGATCACGCCCAGCACGAGCTGAGGGAACTGGAACACGCTGGTTTTTCCGTTGGTGGAAGCAGCGGTAGTAGCGTCTTCTGCGTCGGTGTCGATTTCAGGCAGGGAAGAACGTTTCAGCAGGAAAGCGAGGATGGTCAGCACAACAGCGATAGCTATATAGGGGCTGATCACACGGGAAGCCAGGCTGTCGAGCAGCGCTGCTTTCTGTACAGGGTCTACCGCCGCAGCGATGTCAGCCTCCAGCTGCTCCGCTCCTTTCAGGATAATGGAACCGAGGATGAGCGGCGCCAGCGCGCCCGCCGTTTTGTTACAGATGCCCAGGATGGAAATTCTTTTGGCCGCACTCTCCTTAGGGCCAATGATACTGGCGTATGGGTTGGAAGCCGTTTGCAGCAGGGCCAGTCCCGCTCCCTGGATAAACAGACCGGTAAGGAACATACCAAAGCTGCGGGCATTCGCCGCAGGAATGAATACCAGCGAACCGATCGCGATGATCAGCAGCCCTAACGCCATCCCGTTTTTGAAACCTGTCTTGTTCAGGATAAAAGAAGAAGGAATCGATAAGAAGAAATAAGCCATGAAAAAGGCCATCGTTACCAGCAGCGCCTGCGACACATTCAGTTCACACACAATCTGGAAAAACTGGATCAGCGTTCCGTTAAGCCAGGTAACAAAGCCGAACACGAAAAACAAAATGCAGATGATTGCCATCGCCTGGCCGTACCCCGCCTGTTTGGAAGGTATATTCATTGTTGCTGTTTGGTTGGACATAGCTGTCTGTTTGATTTTTAGATAAACGCGAACATAGTGAAACTCCGTTATATTTTATGCTATAATTCATAAATATATTAGCTAAAACGTTTTACTATCGAAAAAAAATGCAACGGTTTATTCGGTTTTTTAGAAATTCCTTAAAAAAATATTATACATTTATCCGGCAAAATTTCACTGTAACTTAACACGTTTATGGCTCAGCAAACAAAGCAAGGCTCACAAAGCACACACCCGTCGTTCTTTGTGCTTATACTGGTGTTCTTTTTCTGGGGTTTCCTGGCTGCATCCAACAGTATATTCATACCTTTCTGCAAATCTCATTTTAACCTTACCCAACTTGAGTCTCAGCTGATTGACTTCTCCTTTTACAGCGCCTACTTCATCGGCTCCCTCATCCTGTATCTGGCATCTGCAGCAAGAAAAGTGGATATCCTCAATAAAATAGGATATAAAAAGGGTATTATTTACGGTTTATTAATTTCCGTGCTGGGATCGGCGATTATGATCCCCTGTGTCAACAAGGAAAAGATCGTTCCCATTAAGGAAACCCTGAGTGACATCAGCAGTTTCCAGGTAGAACAACAACTGCAAACATCTGACCGCCAGGTGAAAATCCGCCGCGAAAAAGAAAAAGACACTTACGCACTGCTGATCTCCGGCAACGAAGCGGCCGATAAATATATCAACAACCCGCACCTGCTTGCTGAAATACCGCAGGGATTCACGAAAGACGAAGAACATCACCAGTACGCAGGCATCTTCAATAAATCCAGCCTCGAAAAAGTGATCAACACCCTCGACGCTGACCACCAGCAAACAGTGACCTTCGGTTACTTTGCCCTGATCCTGATGGCCCTCTTTATTGTGGCGCTCGGTTTCTCGCTGCAGCAAACGGCCGCCAACCCGTTTGCCATCCTGCTGGGCGACCCGGCCAAAGGCGCGCACCGTCTCAACCTCGCCGGCGGTATCAACTCCTTCGGCACCACTATCGGTCCCATCATCGTGAGCATGCTGCTGTTCGGTAACATCAAAGGCGGCGACGTCAGCACCGATATCAGCAAAATCAACACCCTCTATATCCTGCTCATCGTACTGTTCCTCGTGGCCGCAGCCATCTTCGCCTTTGTGAAAATGCCGGAAAGCTCCGACCAGAACGAAACATTTGAAACATCTCCGAAAGCCACCAAATCCATCATAGGCATCACCCTCATGTTCATCCTGATACTGCTCGGACTGATACTGAAATATGAACTGCCTTTCTTCGTGGCCGGTATCGTTGGTATCATCGGTATCCTCTTCTTTGCTAAAACCGCTTCTACCGGCAACAGCGAAGGATGGGGCGCCATGAAATACCCCCAGCTCACCCTGGGCATGCTGGCCATCTTTATCTATGTGGGCGTGGAAGTAACCATCGCCAGCAACCTCGGCGCACTGCTGAAACACCCGGGATTCCTCACCCGAAAGGACTGGCGGAATCTGAACTGGACCCGTACGTGTCGCTCTTCTGGGGCAGCATGATGATCGGCCGCTGGACAGGCGCCATCAGCGTATTCAACGTATCCAAAGCCACCCGTAAAATATTGTGCGTCATCGTGCCGTTTGTGGCCTATGGCGTCATCCTCGGCGCCAACGTGATCAAAGGCAACGAAGTGAGCGGACTGTATCCGTATGTGATCTGCATCGTGATCCAGATCATCGGTTTCTTCGCCGGCCAGGACAAACCTGCCAAAACCCTCATGGTATTCGGACTGCTGGGCGTAGGCTCCGTACTGGTAGGCCTGTTCACCACCGGCTCCCTGGCGACCTTCGCCTTCATCAGCGGCGGCCTGTTCTGCTCCGTGATGTGGCCCAGCATCTTCGCCCTCTCTATCGGCGGTCTGGGTAAATACACCGGTCAGGGCTCCGCTTTCCTGATCATGATGATCCTCGGCGGCTCCCTCGTACCTCCGGTACAGGGCGGCCTGGCAGACATCCCAAGCATCGGCATCCACGCCTCTTATATTATTCCGGCGCTGTGCTTTGCTTATCTTGCATTTTTTGCATTCAGAGTTAAAAACATATTAAAATCTCAAGGAATCGATTATGAGTCAGCAATTAGTGGTGGGCATTGATATCGGAGGGACTAATACCAAATTCGGCATTGTAGATCGCAGAGGTAATATTTTGTGTGATGGTCGTATGTTAACGAATAAACATGAAGACGTAAACTGCTTTCTGGACGAACTCCACCAACAGTTATCCACATTGATAGCACAGGTGGGGGGCATCGAAAATATCAAAGGTATCGGCGTTGGCGCACCCAACGGTAACTATTACAACGGTAACATTGAATATGCTCCGAATCTGCGCTGGAAAGGCGTAGTTCCCTTAGCCAGCCTGCTCGAGAAAAAATTCGGGCTCCCGGCCGTATTAACCAATGATGCCAATGCTGCCGCACTGGGCGAACTGATCTACGGCGCCGCCCGCGGCATGAAAGACTTCATCGTGATCACCCTCGGCACCGGCGTCGGCAGCGGTATTGTCGCCAACGGGCAGCTGATCTACGGTCACGACGGCTTTGCCGGTGAACTGGGACACATCATCGTGATCCCCGGCGGCCGCTATCACCCCGGCACCGGCGCCTACGGCTCCCTCGAAGCCTATGCTTCCGCTACCGGCGTAACCAACACGGCCATCGAATTCCTCGCCACCCGCCCGGAAGTGCCCAGCATCATGCGGGAACATACCAAAGAGGAAATCAATTCCAAACTGATCTACGAAGCTGCCATGAAAGGCGATCCGCTGGCCATGGAAGTGTACGAGTTCACCGGCCAGATACTGGGCGCCGCCCTGGCCAACTTCGTCATGTTCTCCAGCCCGGAAGCCATCATCCTCTTCGGTGGCCTCACCCAGGCAGGCGATGTCATCATGAAACCGGTCAGAGAGCACATGGAAAAAAATCTGCTCCCGATCTTCCAGAATAAAGTTAAATTGCTGTTCTCTGAACTGAAGGAAAGCGACGCCGCCATCCTCGGTGCCAGCGCCCTGGCCTGGGAAATGAAAGACTAGGCCATTCAATTACGAATTACGGATTACGGATTACGAATTGAATGAGATATAAGACCATACTGATTTTTAAGTCATATTAGTATTGATATGAATAACAATAAGAATAGAAGAAGTTTTCTGAAAACAGCGGCCCTCGGTGCCGCTGTTTTCTCTTTAGACAGTGTAACAGCCACGGCTGCACGCGCACAAGCCAAAGCACCGGTAAAAGGGAAGCCTATCGTCATCTCCACATGGGACTTTGGCCGCGCCGCCAATGAAGCCGCATGGGAAATACTGAAAAAAGGCGGCCGCGCCCTCGATGCCGTAGAAGCCGGCGTACGCGTGCCCGAAGCCGATCCCAACAACCACACTGTAGGCTACTCCGGTTTCCCTGACCGCGACGGCCGCGTGACCCTCGACGCCTGCATCATGGACGAACACGGCAACGCCGGCTCCGTGGCAGCACTCGAGCATGTCACCCACGCTATCTCCGTAGCCCGCCTCGTCATGGAAAAAACACCGCACGTCATGCTGGTAGGCGACGGCGCCCTGCAGTTCGCACTGGCCAACGGTTTCCAAAAAGAAAACCTGCTCACGCCGGAAGCGGAGAAAGCCTGGAAAGAATGGCTCAAAACATCGGAATACAAACCCGTCATCAACATAGAAAACAAATCATACACGCCCGCCAACGGCGCTACAGCCTTCAACCCGCTCATGCTGCCGGGGAATGTGTATAACCACGACACCATCGGCATGGTGGCCATGGACGCGGAAGGCAACCTCTCCGGCGCCTGCACCACCAGCGGCATGGCCTTCAAACTCCATGGCCGCGTAGGCGACTCCCCTATCATCGGCGCAGGCCTCTATGTGGACAACGAAATCGGCGCGGCCACCAGCACCGGCGTCGGCGAAGAAGTCATCAAAATCGTCGGCAGCCACCTCGTCGTGGAACTGATGCGCCAGGGATATCCCCCGAAAAAGCCTGCAAAGAAGCAGTAGACCGCATCGTGAAAAGAAGTCCCTCTAAAGCGAAAGAAATACAGGTAGGCTTCCTCGCCCTCAACAAAAAAGGACAATACGGCGCTTACTGCCTCCAGAAAGGATTCAGCTACGCCGTCCTCAGCAAAGACGTGAACAACACGCTGATCGACGGGAAACACTATTTCTAATTTGGGATTTTCTGATTTACGGATTTTTTGATTTGAAGGAGCCCGCATCCCCGAAATCAAAAAATCCGCAAATCAAAAAATCCGTAAATCCACTGCTTATGTCTTTTGTCCTCGAAATATGCGCCGGTTCTGTTGCTTCCTGCATCGCAGCCGAAGAAGGCGGCGCCAATCGCATTGAACTGTGCGATAACCTGCTGGAGGGCGGCACCACCCCCAGTTACGCTACCATCGCAGTAGCCCGCGAAAAAGTAAAAATCGACTTATACCCCATCATACGCCCAAGAGGCGGCGACTTCCTCTATTCCGACCTGGAATTCGAAGTAATGAAAAAAGATATCGCCCTCTGTAAACAACTGGGCTGCAACGGCGTTGTCATCGGCATCCTCACCCCCGACGGACGGGTAGATAAAAAACGCTGTAAGGAACTGGTAGACCTGGCATGGCCCATGGGCGTTACCTTCCACCGCGCTTTCGACATGACCGACAACCCGTTTGAAGCGCTGGAAACCATTATTGAGATCGGCTGCGAACGCATCCTTACCTCCGGCGCCCGCAATACCGCCGTGGAAGGAGCCACGCTGCTGAAAGACCTCGTGGAACGCGCCAACGACCGCATCGCCATCATGGCCGGTTCGGGCGTAAGGGCCAATAATATCGCAGACCTGATCAAAACCACCGGCGTCACCGAATTCCACACCTCCGCCAAAGCCTACGAAGAAAGCGGTATGGTATACCGTAATCCCAACGTGAGCATGGGCGGTATCCCCGGCGTACCGGAATACGGTATCTCCCTGACCCAACGCCAGGAAGTATTATTAATTCGTGAAAGAGGGGAAAAAGCCTTGCAGGAGATCAATCCGTAGGCTATATTAGCAGGGAACAATCGTATTTTGCTGCACGGCTCCTATACAGCCGTGCAAGCCTTAAAAGTGAACAACGAAATGAAAAAACTGATCATCGCAGCCGGACTGTTGCTGGGCGGACTATTCGCGCAGGCACAGGTCAAAGGCGTAAAACATGTCATCCTGATCGGCATGGATGGCTTCGGCGCTTATTGTTTTCCGAAAGTGGACAATCCCAACATGAAACAGCTGATGAAAGAAGGCTCCTGGACACTGCAGGCACGCAGCGTTCTGCCCTCTTCCAGCGCTGTCAACTGGGCATCCATGGTGATGGGCGCAGGCCCGGAGATACACGGTTATACCGAATGGGACAGCCGTAAACCGGAACTGCCTTCCCGCACCCTCGATCAATACGGCATGTTCCCCTCTATCTACACGATACTGCGCGAACAGAAGCCCAACGCGGAAATAGGCGTGATCTACAGCTGGGAAGGGATCGGATACCTTTTCCCCAAAGCGGCGGTCAACAAGGATTTCGGCACCAAAGACAATGACAGCCTGGCCACCGAGGCGTCTGTAGCATATATCAAAGAGAAAAAGCCGGACTTCCTTTTTATACATTTTGACCAGCCGGACGGTGTTGGGCACAATATTGGTCATAATATCCAGCCCTACTTCGACCAGGTGAAGAAAAATGACGAGCTGCTGGGCAAAATATTACAAGCCGTCAAAGATGCCGGCATATGGGATAACACTATTATCCTCCTCACCGCCGATCATGGCGGTATCAAAAAAGGCCACGGCGGCAAAACCATGGAAGAAATGCAAATTCCGTGGATTATCCGCGGCCCGGGCGTAAAGGCAAACAAAGAGCTTGGCAACAGTGTTGTTACGTACGACACCGCCGCCACCATCGCCTGGATCTTTGGCCTGAAAACACCGCAGGTATGGACCGGAAGACCTGTGACAGAAGCGTTTAAATGATTTTCGATTTTTTGATTTACGGATTTTGGAATTTATTACGACGATTTTATTATTTAAAAATCCCCGAAATCGAAAATCAAAAAATCGAAAATCCCTAAATTATATATGTTATGAAAAGATTGCTGCTCATCACCGTCGTTTGTCTGACAGGCCTCGCACTCCCTGCCCAGCAGGTGCAGAAAGTGAAAGTGCTGACCTACAACATCCATCACGGTGAAAACATGAAAGGCCTGCTCGATATCCAGGGGATCGCCAATGTGATCCTCGCTACCAATCCGGACCTGGTAGCCCTGCAGGAAGTCGACAGCGTTACCCAGCGTACGCAAAACACCGACCAGCTCAAAGAACTGGCAGCGATCACCGGCATGTACACTTATTTTGCCAAAGCCATGAACTTCGATGGCGGTGGCTATGGCACCGGTATCCTTTCCCGCTTCCCCATCACGGAAGCCAGCACCCTGTCTCTCCCCTCCGTCTCTAAAAACGAAGTGGAACCCCGCGTTGCCGGTATCGTTACCGTGAAACTGCCGGGCGACAGCCTGCTGCAGTTCATCAGCGCCCACCTCGATGCGGAAAAGCCGGCGGCCAACCGTATCGCGCAGGCCAGCCAGCTGGTGGCCTACTTTAAGGAAACCAAAACACCGGTGATCCTCGCCGGCGATTTCAACGCCATCCCCGCCAGCAAAGAAATACACACACTCAAAAAATTATTCGCTGACGCTACCCAGCAGATGGGCCCCACCTTCCCGGCCGACTCGCCGAAGGTGAAACTGGACTATATCATGGTCCACCCGCAAAACCGCTGGAACGTAACAGGAGCAAGGATCATCGAAGAAGCCGTAGCTTCCGACCACCGCCCGCTGCTCAGTGAACTGGAACTGAAATAATTCTCATCATCGAAATGCTAAAAGTGTCAATGAAAAAATTATTCTACCTGTGCCTCCTGGGTGGCGCCGCCGCCCTGGGCAGCTGCTCCGGCTCGCGCCATGCAGACGCGCCCAAAGGGAAAGTAAGCATCATCCCGATGCCGGCCAGCATCACGGAAAAACAGGATTCGTTCCTGCTCGACAAACACACCGTGATCGTCGCCACCGGCGAAGCCGACCGCAAAACAGCGGCCCTCTTCAACGCCTGGCTGAAAGAACTGACCGGCTATGAACTGGATATTAAAGAACAGGGCGACAGAAACGCCATCACCCTGCACACCGGTAACGATACTACCAACGCCGAAGGCTATACGCTGAACGTGGACAACAAAGGCGTTGTCATCAATGGAAACAGCGGCGCCGGCACCTTCTACGGCATACAGTCGCTCATCCAGCTGCTGCCCGTACAAAAGGCCGAAGCCATGTACATCCCCGGCGTCAGCATCACCGACGCTCCCCGCTTCGCCTATCGCGGCCTTCACCTCGACGTAGGCCGTCACTTCTTCCCGGTGGAATTCATCAAGAAATACATCGATCTGCTGGCCATGCACAAATACAACACCTTCCACTGGCACCTCACGGAAGACCAGGGCTGGCGCATCGAAATCAAAAAATATCCGCGCCTGCAGGAAGTGGCCTCCAAACGCAAAGAAACCATGGCCGGCCGTTATGCCGATAATAAATTCGACGGAAAGCCCTATGGCGGCTTCTATACACAGGAACAGGTAAAAGAAGTGGTGAAATATGCGACCGATCATTTTGTGACCGTCATCCCTGAAATAGAGATGCCAGGCCACGGGCTGGCCGCTCTCACTGCCTATCCCAACCTGGGCTGCACCGGCGGCCCCTACGAAGTAGGCACCCGCTGGGGCGTGTATGACGATGTGTTCTGCGCCGGCAACGACAGCGTGTTCGCCTTCCTCCAGGACGTGCTGGATGAAGTACTGCCGCTGTTCCCCAGCAAATACATCCACATCGGAGGCGACGAATGTCCCAAAGTGCGCTGGGAGAAATGCCCCAAATGCCAGGCCCGCATGAAACAGGAAGGTCTTAAAGACGCCCATGCCCTGCAGAGCTACTTCATACAGCGCATGGAAAAATACCTGAACAGCAAAGGCCGTCAGATCATCGGCTGGGACGAAATCCTCGAAGGAGGCCTCGCCCCTAATGCCACCGTGATGAGCTGGCGCGGCATCGAAGGCGGTATCGCCGCCGCAAAACAGCATCATGATGTGATCATGACGCCGGGCAGCTTCTGCTACTTTGACCACTACCAGTCACAGGGCCACAACGAACCGCTGGCCATCGGCGGCTATACCCCTGTCAGCAAAGTGTACAGCTATGAACCCATACCCACCGGGCTGACCAAAGACGAAGCCAAATATATAAAAGGCGCACAGGCCAACCTGTGGACCGAATACATCGCCAACACCGACTATCTCGAATACATGGTGTATCCCCGCGCCTCCGCACTGGCAGAAGTACTGTGGTCGCCAGCTGACAAACGCAACTACGATAACTTCGTGGACAGGCTGAAAATACATGTAAAACGCCTCGACCAGAAGAAGGTCAACTACGCCAAACACGTGTTTGAAGTGACCGGCGCCGTGACCGACAATAAAAAAGGCGGCGTGGAAGTAAAACTCGGCAGCAAACTGGATGGCGGCAAAATCGTATACACCCTCGACAGCACCGCTCCCTCCCTGCAGTCCAACGCCTATAGCGGCCCCGTACAGATACAACAGTCCGGCACCCTGCGGGCGCAGGTATTTGAGGGCGATAAACCTTTCGGCAACGAGTACAGCCAGCATTTCCTGTTCCACAAAGGGCTGGGCAAAAAGGTGACCCTCGCCGCCCCTCCCTCCAAAGACTACGATCCCGGCAGCAGCTTCGCACTGGTAAACGGGATCGAAGGCATCGCCTCCTATAACGACGGGCAGTGGTTCGGCTACAACGGCAAAAACATGGAAGCCGTAGTGGAACTGGACAGCGTACAGGATATCCGCGTGGTAGGCCTGAATACGCTGAACCTGCGGCCCAACTGGATATATCCTCCCAAACAGGTGACTTTCTCCGTATCAGAAGACGGTAAGACGTATAAAGAGGTCTATAAACAGGCCGCCTTCAACCAAACCGGTATCAACCAGGTACGGGGCAAGGTGGAAGCCCGCGGACGTTTTGTGAAGCTCAACGCCACCAATTTCGGGACCATCCCCGCAGGAGGCGAAGGCGCCGGTAATCCCGCCTGGCTCTTCGTAGATGAAATGATCATACAATAAATAATGGAACCGCCCGGCTTACAGGCCGGGCGGTTCCATTTATGAATGACTCCTACACCAAATTAATATTCATCACATCGCAGTCCGGGTTCAGTCCTGGGGAACAGTGCCGGATAAGAATGTATTACAATATAAAAAACGTTCTTATTAAGTTAAAATAAATTTAAATTAAATAAGAGCTAAAATTTAGCAGAGATTAGCAGTATTTTTTTTAATTTTCCGGCTCGTTTTTAAACCGCATCTAATCAAAAACGTTTACAAATGACGATTAATCATCAGGAAATCGAACTGATTGACAGCTTTGAGCAAATTGCTGTGGAAATACATCCCTCTGCCAAAGAGGGTTCCAAAGCAGCAGCCCATGAAATAGCTGCATTGATTCGCGAAAAAGCAGCCGCCAATCAAAAATGCGTGCTGGGCATGGCCACAGGCTCTACCCCTAAATATCTCTACGCCGAATTGGTTCGTCTGCACAAAGAGGAAGGACTGAGCTTCAAAAATGTGATCACCTTTAACCTCGACGAATATTACCCCATAGAGCCGGATGCGCTGCAGAGCTACAACCGCTTTATGAAAGAACACCTCTTCAACCACATCGATATCCCGGAAGGACAGTACCATATTCCTGATGGCACCATCCCGAAAGATCAGATCAAACAATATTGCGCTGATTACGACAGACGTATTGAAGAAGCCGGCGGTATCGACATCCAGATCCTGGGTATCGGCAACAACGGCCATATTGGCTTCAACGAGCCAGGCTCCAACATCAACTCACATACCCGCCTGGTAACGCTGGACAACAGCACCCGTCTGGCTAACGCCTACGAGTTCCCCAATATGAGCCAGGTGCCTCGTCTGGCCATCACTATGGGCCTGAGCACCATCTTCAAAGCCAAAAAGGTGATCCTGATGGCATGGGGCTCCCATAAAGCGAAAATCGTTTGCCGTTCTGTAGAAGGCCAGAGCACTGACCAGGTGCCTGCGTCCCTGCTGCAACAGCATCCTAACTGCAAATTTGTGATCGACGAACAGGCTTCTGCTGAGCTCACCCGCTTTAAAGAACCCTGGCTTACCGGCGACTGCGAATGGACTCCCGGCCTGATCCGCAAAGCCGTGACCAGCCTGGCCCTGAAGCTGAATAAGCCCATCCTGATGCTCACAGATAAAGACTACAACGAAAACGGTCTCAACGACCTGATCGTACAGTACGGTTCTGCCTATGAGCTCAACATCAAAGAATTCAACGCTATCCGCGATACCATTACCGGCTGGCCTGGCGGTAAGCCCGGTCCGCAGCTGCCTAACCATCCGGAACGTTCCGAGCCTGCCAAAAAAACCGTGCTGATCTTCTCTCCGCACCCCGATGACGACATCATCTCCATGGGCGGCACCTTTATCCGTCTGCACGAGCAAGGCCACGACGTACACGTTGCTTACCAGACTTCCGGCAACATCGCTGTTACCGACGAGTTCCTGCTGCGTTTCATCGACTTCGCCGTAGGCTTCGAAGGTATGTTCGATATCGATAAAAGCAAAAGCTCCCAGATCCTGGAAGAAGCCAAAGCCTTTATCCGCGGTAAAAAACCAAGCCAGAAGGATACGCCGGAAAACCGCGCTATCAAAGGCCTGATCCGTCGCTGCGAAGCGAAAGCCACCTGCCGCTATGTAGGCATCCCCGAAGAAAACGCTCACTTCCAGAACCTGCCGTTCTACGAAACAGGTCTCGTGGAAAAGAAACCAATGGGCGAAGAAGATGTACAGCTGACAGTAGACCTGATCCGCAAAATAAAACCACAGCAGATCTATTGCGCCGGCGACCTCGCCGATCCGCATGGTACCCACAAAGTATGTCTGGACATTATCTTCGCAGCCCTCGATAGACTGAAACACGAAGAATGGATGAAAGACTGCTGGGTATGGCTCTACAAAGGCGCATGGCAGGAATGGGATATCCATGAAATCGAAATGGCGGTACCCATGAGCCCCGACCAGGTGCTCCAGAAACGCCTCGGTATCTTCATCCACCAGAGCCAGAAAGACGTGGTGCCTTTCCAGGGTACCGACCTGCGCGAATTCTGGCAACGTGCGGAAGACCGCAACGCCAACACCGCTAACCTGTACGACCAGCTCGGCCTGCAGAAATACTCCGCGATGGAAGCGTTTGTGCGTTACCACTTCATGTAGTTCACGCAAAGGCGCTAAGCAGCAAAGAACGCAAAGAGAATAAATAAGAAACAAAGAAAGCAAAGGAGCGAAGATCAAATCGAATTGGTCTTCGCTCCTTTGCTTTCTTATTAACCTTATAAAAACTTTGCGCCCTTTGCTGCTTAGCGCCTTTGCGAGAACCTGCCCCCTTTGCGTGAAAAATACTACATTTACCCCATGGATCTAACCCGTGCAATCACTATTGCCACTGAGGCCCACCAGGGCCAGGTGGATAAATATGGCCAGCCTTACATTACCCACGTGCTCCGCGTAATGCAGATGGGCCGTACTACCGATGAAAAAATCGTAGGCGTACTGCATGACGTAGTGGAAGACAGCCGCTGGACCTTTGAAGACCTCGCCCGCGAAGGGCTGGCGCCACACCTGCTGGAAGCCCTCCGCTGCGTCACCAAACAATCAGAAGAAGAGGACTACGAACATTTTGTAAACCGCACCCTGCAAAACCGTTTGGCCGCTACCGTTAAGCTCAACGATCTGACAGACAACATGGACATCCGCCGTATGACCACCGTGCAGGAGAAAGATGTGACCCGTCTGAACAAGTACCTGAACGCTTACCGGAAGATCGCTGCCGCACTTATCCAGGACAAATAATTTGAATACCTTTCCGATTAAACCATTAAATTACAGTATAAACGAAAAGCCATCAATGGAAAACGATATCCTCATTGACTTCCGGTTTGTTGCCAAAGATAAACCCCGTTTCGGCGAATTGTTCCTGATCACGGGGGAAGAACATCCTAAATTCCCGCCCCGGAGCCAGACCTTTATGCAGCTGGCGCCGCTTGGATTTGAACAACTCGATGATTTTTTTGGCATCCTGAATGATGAAGAAGCCGGAGACGACGTACTGATCTGGCTTTTCCCGATGCTCAACGGCGAGGAAGTATTTCATAACAGCGGCCCTTTCGATGCCATCCGGCTTTCGTATAGCGCGCTGCGTAATGCACCCGCCAACATCAGCCTGCTGGAAGCCTGCTTTAACGCCATCAAAGCACTCCCCGATGTGGAAGTCCGCTTTGATGAAAAAAAGATCGACAGCTTCGACGCCGTACAGAAAAAAAACGATGAAATAGTGGCCCACTGGCGCGCTAACAATATCGAACCCGGCTCCGATGAAAGCCTCCTGATCGAAGAAGAGGAAGACGACTGGGATGAAGATGAAGACTGGGACGAAAGCGAAGAGTGGGAAGATGACACCGACACGAAAAGAAAATAAAACAACCTATTGATACTGAGCAGGCTTACAGCCTGCTTTTTTTATTCATATATTTTCGTACATTCGGGCATTACCTGTACTACCACAACTGCCAACTGACCATGAAAAACAAAGCCAACAACAAAGGCCCGGCTACGCTGTTGATTGTAGCCAGCCTCCTGCTGATACTGCTTATTTCAGGCATCCCCTCCACACGCCGGATCAGTAAAACCAGCTGCAAGCCCGTCACCGGCCAGGTAGCAGAAGTCACCAAAAGCACGCCCGGCTACGTAGTCCATCTGAAAGACGATCCCCGGATTTATTATATCAAACCGGCCGCCTTCCCATCAGCCACCACTACCAGCCTCTCCCGACAGCTGCAGGGACGCCCGGTGCAACTGTTCACCGCCGACGCATGGTCGCCCCTCGACCCGTTCTCCAGCATGAAAGAAATCCGCCGCCTTCAGATAGGCGATACCGTTATCTTCTCCGACTACTGACATGGACAGGTACACGGAAAAGCGGGTAGCACAACGGGAACAATGATGCCCGCCGGCATATCCTATGCCATCTATCACGGCCGCCAGCCGCCGATTGGATAATTTTAGCTATCTTACATTCTGTGTACCAATCAATTATGAAGAATTTTTGTTATTTGGCCCTGGCGATGGTATTGTTTGCCTGCCATTCAGATAAACACAGCCGGTTTGGCAATGAAACAGAAACCGAAACCAGCACCGGCACTGCCAACAAAACCAAAAAGAAACCTGCAGGCAAAAAAGTCGCTGCCAGCGTGGGAGCTGCCATTATCGGAGAACGGGTATCCCCCGGTACGGTGATCCGCTCCGGTCCCAAAGGCGATGTCATCGCCACCCTCGCCGATTATATTCCCGTCCACTGCGCCCCGGCGAAAGACGGCTGGTGCCCTGTCAGTGTAGATATCGACATCAGTGCCGCAGAGTATACCAAACCACTGTTCCGCAAAGGCCGCAAATTTAAGGTCAACGGCGTGGACGCCGGCGTGCTGGAAAAAGATATACGCCTCCCCGTAGCCACCAACGGCGAAAAAATGTGGGCTAACCTCAGCGGCTATACGGAAAAGAAAAACATCCGCGGCGGCACCGTAATAGAAACGGCGCTGGTCAACTATCTCCGGGAACATAAGGAACACCGCGAGGAAGATATGCAGGCATTTATCAGCAATTTTAAACTGGAAGAAGATAAAACCCTGCGCCCTTACACCCTCTATTTCAATTACGAAAGCGGTATCGACGATCCCAGTCCGCTGTACCGCATCGTGCTGGTATGCCAGGGAAAACAGCTGATCGGCGTGGTTCATTCCCGCCCGCTGCAACTTCCCGGCGCCACCACCCGGAGACTGCAACGCAACTTTACCATCCACTATTTTAATGGCATCGAAAAGAGCCTACAGGAAGACTTTGCGGGTAAATTCAATAAGTTTATCGTGTCCGTGGATTAATGAAGGTCATAACCATTAGTTATGGAAGATCACTTTTGACCATTTGACTCCGGCAGCAAATGAACAGACCTTTGTGTCTGAAAAATCAATGCTGCTATGCAATTACAAAAGACCGGACAGAGAAGGGAAGCACTTCATTTACCTAAAGTAGTTTTTATCGCCGCGGCAGCCGCCACGCTGCTGCCGGTGGTGCAACCACCCGTAGCCTTGCTGCTCGGGCTGGCGCTGGCGCAAACAACCGGCAATCCTTTTGCACACATCACGCCCAAAATAACGCACTGGCTGCTGCAACTGTCCGTCATAGGACTGGGCTTCGGCATGAACGCCCATGCCGCCCTGCAGGCCGGCAAAGCCGGCTTCCTGTTCACCATCGTCTCTATTGCCGGCACGCTCCTGCTGGGCCTCGTCACCGGCAGGCTGCTGAAAATAGAAAAACAAACCTCCCACCTGATCGCCTGCGGCACCGCCATCTGCGGCGGCAGCGCTATCGCGGCCATTTCCCCCGTGATCAAAGCAGGGGAAAAACAAATCTCCGTAGCGCTGGGCATCGTGTTCCTGCTCAATTCCCTCGCCTTGTTTATATTCCCCGCGGTAGGCCACTGGCTGGGCCTTTCCCAGCAACAGTTCGGACTATGGAGCGCCATCGCCATCCACGATACCAGCTCCGTAGTGGGCGCCGCCAATAAATATGGCGAAACAGCGTTGCAGGTGGCCACCACCGTAAAATTGTCCCGCGCACTCTGGATTATGCCCGTGGCGTTTATCACCACCCTGCTTTTCCGTAACAGCAACGGTAAAATAAAAGTCCCCTGGTTCATCGGCCTCTTTCTGCTCGCCATGGTGCTCAATACCTGGGTGCCTGCCGTCAGCACCGTCGGGCCGCTGCTCGTACACAGCGCTAAAACAGCCCTCTCCCTCACCCTCTTCCTGATCGGTGCCGGCCTCACCCGGCAGGCCTTCAGGGGCATCGGCTGGCAGCCGCTGTTGCAGGGCGTCCTGCTGTGGGTATGTATCAGCATCGGCGCCCTGGTGGCCATCTTACAACTGATAAGATAACAGGAGGGTGATTTTCCCGGACTCAGATTGATTATTTTACGATATATTTGATATTCAAGTCAAGTGAAAAATAACCAATAGACGACCGAATCTTCCCCCGAAGAAACTATTCACCACACAACCACCAAGTTAAAGTCCTTATGAGTAAGGCGCCATCAACCAAGTCCGGGACCTATATGGCTTTGTTCCGGGCCATTGAAAGTACCAAACCAGCTGAAGAGCGGCTATTTCATGATCCGTACGCAGCAGCCTTTTTATCGGGTTACCATCAAACGCTGATCTCCGGCTGCAGGGTTCCTTTTTTCAGAAAAATGCTGGCAGCCTATATTCAGCTTCGATGGCCCGGCACGCACACTGCCGCCATCGCCCGCACCAAACTGATTGATGACATGGTGGTACAGGCGGTCCGCGAAGATGACATCAACCAGATCATCATCCTCAGCGCCACCTTCGATACCAGGGCCCATCGCCTCGATGTGGGCAAACCGGTCAGCTTTGTAGAGGTGGATCATCCGGACACCCAGCATTTCAAACAAAGCCGTCTCTGGGAACTGATTAAATCACCTGCAGTACACCTGGATTATGTGAAACTGGACATGAACCAACAATACCTCGCTGATGTCATCTCCCCTTATTTCGTCCAGCAACGCCATTACAACAAAACACTCTTTCTCTGGGAAAACCTCACCACACACCTGGAAGCCCGCCACGCAGAAGCCATGTTCGGCTTCATCCGCAGCTTCCCGCCCGGCACACAGGTCATCGTCACCTACCCGGACAAAGCAGTGCTGGAAAACCCGCATCAATTCCGCGGTTTCTCCCGGATCAACAGCACCCTGCGCCGTGCCGGTGAAAACTGGGATTACGGCCTCGATCCCAGGAACATCACCGCGTTTATGCATGAACGTAATATGATCGTCCGTTATGACGGCGGCGCCGATAAATACCGCCAGCAATATTTCGGGGAGAAAAGCCGCAAAATGAAAGGCTATGAATACTTCCGCGTAGTGAAAAGCGAACTGAAATAACCATACCCCCTGCCGGTAAATTCGGGTTATCAATCTTCAGGATTGCAACGTATCTTCGGATAACCATTTACCAGGACAGACCATGCATATCCACTATTTTCAACACGTGCCTTTTGAAGGCCTTGCCAGCATAGCCGACTGGATCGCACAGGGAGAACATCCCACCAGCCATACCCGCTGGTATGATGAAGCTCCCGATACCACCGGCCTGAAAGATGCGGAACTGCTCATCATCATGGGCGGCACCATGGGCGTATATGAACAGGATATTCATCCGTGGATGCTCACCGAGATAAACCTTATCCGGGAAGCCATCGCCCGCGGACAGAAAATACTGGGCATCTGCCTCGGCTCCCAGCTGCTGGCCCATGCCCTCGGCGCCAACGTATATCCGCATACGCAACCGGAAATAGGGTGGTTTCCCATAGACTTCACTTTCCAGGGACAAGCCGCACCACTCGAAAATGTGCTGCCGCACCGCCTCAACACCTTCCATTTCCATGGCGACACCTTCGATGTGCCCGCCGGCGCCACCCGCTTCGCGGCTTCCGCCGCCTGCAGCAACCAGGCGTTTATCTACGGCGACCGTATCATCGGACTGCAGTTTCATATGGAAATGAACAGCGCTGCCATACTGGAGATACTACGCTGCAGCGGCGCCGCCTTTGAACACAGCGCCCCCTTTGTGCAGAGCCCGGAGAAAATAGAACAGTACCTGCACCTGGCCAACGAAAACAATCAAACCATGTTCCGGCTGCTGGACTACCTGGCCGGACTATAAAACGAAAGACATTATGATCGCTGCTTACGACGTATTGATAATAGGAGGAGGACCCATCGGAATAGCCTGCGGACTGGCCGCAAAAAGAGCAGGGCTCAGCTATGTCATCATCGAAAAAGGTTGCCTTGTCAACTCCCTCTATAACTACCCGCTGTACATGACCTTCTTCTCTACTTCTGAAAGACTGGAAATAGGCGGTATCCCTTTTGTATCCATCAATCCCAAGCCCTCCCGGCCGGAAGCGCTGGAATACTACCGCCGCGTGACTACTTCGGAAGCCCTCAACATCAACCTGTTTGAAGAAGTAAGGGAGCTACAGCCCAATGGCAGCGAGTACTTCATCACCACCACCCAAACGGCCTATCATGCCCGGCACGTCATCATCGCCACCGGCTTCTATGATATTCCCAACATGCTGGACGTACCAGGGGAAAACCTGCCGAAAGTCACCCACTACTATAAAGACCCGCACTACTACGCTACCCGTAAAGTGGTGGTGGTAGGCGCCCACAACTCAGCCGTGGACGCGGCCCTGGAAACCTATCGCAAAGGCGCACAGGTCACCATGGTCATCCGCGAAGGTGAAATCGGCAAACGTGTGAAATACTGGGTAAAACCGGATATCGAAAACAGGATCAAAGAAGGCTCCATCAAAGCGTATTTCCATTCGTCCGTCAAAAGCATCGACGAAACTACAGTGACCATCACCACACCGGAAGGGGAAGTCACTTTCGCCAATGATTTTGTGATCGCCATGACCGGCTACCAGCCCGACTTCGGGCTGCTGCAGAAAGCCGGCGTCCAACTCTCCGACGACGCCAAAAAACTACCGGTATACAATCCGCTGACCATGGAGACCAACATGCCACATATCTATCTCGCCGGCGTAGTGTGCGGCGGCATGGACACCCATGTGTGGTTCATCGAAAACTCCCGCGATCACGCAGAAAAAATTATTCACTCCATTCAGAAATAATTACGAATTACGAATTACGAATTGAGGGCTGTCTTACAGAGCGGTTATTTAGTAACCTTTCCAAAAGACAGCCCTCAATTCGTAATTCGTAATTCGTAATTATAAAATATTTACTTCCCGTTCCAGCTCCACCCCGAACTTCTCCTTCACGCTGTCTACCACTTTTTGGGACAACGCGTAGATCTCGCTGCCTTTGGCATGGCCGTAGTTGACCAATACCAGCGCCTGTTTGGCATGTACGCCGGCATCGCCCTCGCGGTAGCCTTTCCAGCCGCATTGTTCAATCAGCCAGCCCGCCGCCAGCTTAAAATGACCGTCGGCCAACGGATACGCTACCACCTGCGGGAAAGCGGCTTTCAGCTTTTCATATTGCGCCGCATCTACCGACGGATTTTTGAAGAAACTGCCTGCATTCCCGATCTTAGCCGGGTCCGGCAGTTTAGACGTACGGATATTGATCACCGCCTGGCTGATCGCCTGTATCGACAGCTCTTTTACCCCCATGCGTTCCAGCTCTTCGTTGATAGCGCCGTAGCTGGTATTAAAACGCGGCACTTTGTTGAGCCTGTAAGTAACATTCAGGATAGCAAACTGGTTACGGTATTGTTTTTTGAAGACGCTTTCCCTGTACCCGAAAGCACAGTCATTGTTCGAAAACGTGACCACCCTGCGATCTTCCAGGTGCAGGGCCTCCAGTGAATGAAACGTATCTTTTATTTCCACGCCATAGGCGCCGATGTTCTGCATGGGACTGGCGCCCACATTGCCCGGTATCAGCGACAGGTTTTCCAGCCCGGCCATATCAGCGGCGAGGCAGTACTGCACCAGTCCATGCCAGTTCTCGCCGGCGCCGGCTTTCACATATACGTGGTCCTTATCTTCGTTCACCACCTTCATCCCCCTGATGTCGTTTTTGAGCATAAGCCCGTCGAAATCTTTTGTAAACAGGATGTTACTGCCGCCGCCGAGGATCATCCGGGGCAGCCCCTTGGCCCGCGGCTCGTCCAGCAATGCCAGCAGCGCCGCCTCGCTGTCAAATGAAGCGAAGTAACGGCTCCTCGCCGGAATACCAAATGTATTATAGGGTTGCAGTAACACGTTTTCTGATACCATAATAGCTTAACTTTATACGAAATTACGAATTACGAATTACGAATTACGAATTGGGAACCCAAACATGGGCTTATTCTCCTATTGTAATTTGTGATTCGCCCATTCGTAATCCATAATTCGCGCCGGAATTATAATCGTAATTAGCGCCCGAATCGTAATTTATCGTTCGCTCCGGAATCGTAATTCGTAATTCGTAATTCGTAATTGATTATGAAAACTGCTATCGTCATCGGTGCAACAGGACTTACCGGTACTCACCTCGTAGCTGCGCTGTTGCAGGACCACTATTTCAGTAAGGTAAAGGTGCTGGTACGGCAGCCCTGGGCCCATCAGCACGCGGGGCTGGAAAGCATTATCGTTGACTTCGATGACGAGCAAAGCCTGTCAGCCGCCATAGAAGGAGATGTGTTTTTTTCCTGTATCGGCACCACCATCAAAAAAGCCGGCACCCAGGAAAACTTCCGCGCTGTGGACTACGGCATCACCACCCGGTGCGCCGCTATCGCCCGCCGCAAAGACATCCCGCAGTTCCTCATGATCTCTTCCATCGGCGCCAATCCCAAATCTTCCAATTTCTACCTGCGCACCAAAGGACAAACGGAAGAAGCCATACTGGCCATGGAATTTGTCGGCACCTATATTTTCCGCCCCTCCTTCCTCATCGGCCAGCGCAACGAGTTCCGCTTCGGTGAGTGGCTGGGTAAGTATCTTATCCAGTTGTTCTACTTCCTGCTGCAGGGCCGCTGGAAAAAATACAGGGGCATCAAAGCCGCTACCGTAGCCCATGCCATGGTCAGGGTCGCCAAACAGTTCGATCCCGGCATTCACATCTTTGAATCAGATGCCATACAAAATTTAGGAATTTAGATACCTTCGCTATCATGAAACGACTTATATTCTTCCTCTCCGTTATATACATTGCCGGCTTTCCAGTATTCGCATCCGCCCAGATCAACAACTACTATCCTGATACCTGGAAAGAAAATGCCATGCCCGAAACACCGGCCCTTAGCGGCGCGGCAGCGGAAGCACCTTATTACATCTCCAGCTATAAGATAGCGCGCGACTTCAATATCACCAATCGCGATAAAGCAGAAGCGGTCACCCATTATAAAACGGTTTACAAAAGAATACACATTAACTCCGCCGCGGCGGCCGACAGCCTCACCCAGCTGGCGCTGACGCTGGAAAACGGGGAACTGCTGCGGGGCTTCCGTATCCGCTCGCTCCTCCCCGACGGCAAAATGATCAACCTGACCGATCAGACAAGGTCCCTCAAACTCAGCGACGGCCGCACCGCCGTGGTAGTCAATAACATCCGGGTGCAGTCCGGCGGGGAACTGGAATATGAACTCAGCCTCAAAGTGATGTTCGATTATGCCGGCGCCGATTACCTCCAGTCCGGCATCGCCAGCGGCCAGATCCGGTTTATGCTGGTGGCGCCCCGCAACCTGCAGTTCAACTTCCATGCGGCCAACGGTGTTCCCGGCATTACCGACAGCATCGCGGGCAATAATCACTACCACGGGGTAATGGTGCAGGATGTGCCGGCACTGAAAAACAACGACTTCTATTACTTCCTGCCCCAGCTGCAACGCATCGATTTTGCGCTGAGCACCGCCGTGGAAGGAAGGGATACCACCCGCCTCACCTGGCAGCAGTTCGGACAGGATATTTATATCCCTTACGTTTCCGTAGATAAAAACGAACAGAAACAATTGGTAAAAGAGCTGGACCGCTGGCCCTTCCTGAAATACCGGCTGCCCGTTCCGCAGCTGATTTATCTGGTGGAACAACATATTAAATCGAACTACAGCCTCCGGCCGTCCAGCGACTTCTTCGAGGCGCCTGACCTGGGTACCATCATCCGCAGCAAACAAACAGACCGGAACGGGATGATCAAACTAATGATGGCGGCGTATTACACGCTCAACATTCCCGTACAGCTGCTGGTGACCGCTTCGCGGGACACCATTCCCTTACAGAAAGCGCTGGTCAACCGTGCCTCGGCCAATAATATCCTGTTGTATTTTCCTGCACAACAGCAGGCACTGGCGCCTACGGAAATGAATACACGTTATCCATGCTATCCGCCACTGTGGGGCAATACCCTGGCGCTCCGCTGCCGCGACACACTGATAGGGGCAGAAAATAAAGTACTCACCGACTTTATCGTAACGCCGCAACCAGCCTACACTTTCAGCAACAGCACCCTGGAAGCCAGCCTCAGTTCCGTTACCCATCCCGTGTGGAAAATCAGCCAGTCTTTCGGCGGCTATGGCGGCAGCAATGCCAAAAACGCGTTCCTGCAGGCCACCACTACGGAACTACGAAACAATATCTTCAACGCGCTGCTGCCTTTCATGCCGGCCGTCCGCACCGTCGTGTCTGTAGAAGCACAGAATGAGAAATTTACCAACGCGCCGCTCGACAAACCCGTAATAGTCAACAGTACACTGGAAACACCCGGACTTATTGTCCAGGACGGCGACCGCTACATGCTCAGCATCGGGCAGCTGCTGGCCGGCCTGCAGAACTACCAGTACACGCTGCCGGAAGGCGACCTCGCCGTACAACTGGCATTTCCCTATTACCAGGAAAAGCGGGTACACATTGACCTGCCGGCAGGGTACACCCTGGCAGACAAGTCTGCTTTTACCGCAGACATCTCCCATAACAATATACTGGGCCTCAAAATGAGATGTGAGGAAGAAAATAGCCGGCTGCACATTTTTATTATTGAATGGTACAGCCAGAGCGAGTTGAAAGGGGAAGACAAAAAAACGCTGGGAAATATACTGGACCGGCTCAAAAAATTACAGCAACAGCAGCTGACACTGGTGAAGAAACAATAGTTATACGCAATCCACGTCCGGCACAATGACCACCGAACGGAAACGTTTCTCCGCCAGCAGGTGTACGAAAAACTCGCGCAGCACATTTTTCACGTGAGCGATCACTTTAGCGTCGCGCGGCAGCTTAATGAGCATCTCCTGCAGGTAATTGTTCCGGACCCTGGCCACCAGCGGGGCGGCCGGTCCTACCAGTTGCGCCCCGAGATGCGGTTGCAGCCAGCCGGCCAGTATCTGCGCCGCCTGCTCTACTACCTGCTGGTTCTTGTGGCGCAACGTCAGTTTCAGTACCCGGAAAAACGGCGGATAGCCAAACTGTTGCCGCTCGGCGATTTCCGCTTCGTACATGCTTTTATAGTCGTGCTCTTTTACAAAATGCAGGACAGGATGCCTTGTATTGCTTGCCTGTATCAATACCTTGCCCATGCCGTGTTTACGGCCGGCGCGGCCACTCACCTGCTCCATCAGCTGAAAAGCTCTCTCATTCACCCGGAAATCCGGATAACTCAATAAACTATCGGCACTGAGGATGCCCACCAGGTTCACATTGTCGAAATCCAGTCCTTTCACCACCATCTGGGTGCCTACCAGGATATCGATCTCCTGCTCTTCCAGCAGCCGGATCATTTTATTATGGCTGTCCTTGTTGCGGATAGAATCCACGTCCATACGGGCGATACGCGCTTCGGGAAACAGCTGTTGCAGATCGTCTTCTATTTTTTCGGTACCAAAACTTTTCGGAATGAGCGATTGGGAACCGCAGGCTTCGCAGGTATACACGTAAGGGTAACGGGTGCCGCAATAGTGGCAATGCAGCTTGTCCTGGTTACGGTGATAGGTCAGCGATACATCACATTGTTTGCAATGCGGTATCCAGCCGCAGGTGGTACACAGCAGGAAAGGCGCATATCCGCGGCGGTTCTGGAACAGGATCACCTGCTTTTTCTCCGCGAGGCTCCGGGTGATCGCTGTTTTTAGCGCCTGGGTGAAATTGCCGTCCATGGTTTTTTCAGCCATCTCCTGTTTGATGTCCACCACTTCTATGGCAGGCATCTGTATACCGCCAAAACGTTCGTTGAGCTCTACCAGCCCGTATTTGCCCTGTTGGGCGTTGAAATAGGATTCCAGCGCAGGTGTGGCGGAGCCCAGCAGCACTTTGGCTTTAAAGAGGCTGGCGTAATAGATGGCCGCATCGCGCGCGTGATAGCGGGGCGCAGGGTCCTGTTGTTTATAGGAAGCGTCGTGTTCTTCATCGAGGATGACCAGCCCGAGATCGCGGAAAGGCAGCAACAGGCTGGAACGGGCGCCCAGCACGATCTGTACTTCACCGTTCTTTACCTTGTTCCATATCTCCACCCGTTCGTTGTTGCTGAAGCGGGAGTGGTAGATGGCGATGCTGCTGCCGAAATGTTTCTGCAGCCGGGTGATGATCTGCGCGGTAAGCGCTATTTCAGGCAACAGATACAGCACCTGCCGGCCGGAGGCCAGGCATTCTTCCATCATCTTCACATATATCTGTGTTTTGCCGCTGGAGGTTACGCCATGCAACAGGGTGACCTGTTTTTCTTCAAAATGCCGGCGGATAGCCTGCAAAGCCACTTCCTGCGAAGGACTCAGGCTGAAGTCGATCTGCGCGTCTACTTTACTGGTACGGATCCTGTCGACCGTCCTTTTCTCAATCCAGAGAATATTTTTGTCTACCAGCCCTTTCAGTTGCGCAGTAGTAGCGCCGGACTTTTTCAGCAGATCGTTCTGTTTTACGTTGCCTTCCGTTTTCTGCAGGTGGAGGTAGGCCAGCAACAGCTCCATTTGTTTGGGGGCGCGGCCCATGTCATTGAAAAGCGCCGCCAGCTGTTCTTCGTTATGGTAGTCTGCATGCAGCTGCACGAAGTTTTCCTTTTTTTCGCGGTATACTTCTTTCAGCTCTTCATAGATCAGGCAGACTTTTTTCTCGATCAGTTTTTTGATCACGGAATATACTTCCGACTTATCGAGGATGAGCTGCACTTCTTCGATGCGCAACTCTTTGCGGATATGCAATGCTTCTGCGATGAGGTATTCATCGTCATCGAGTGCGGTAAAATCTTCGCCGTAGGCGTCATTATATAACAGCAGTGTTTCGCTGGACAGCTTCAGATGGGCGGGAAGGGCTGCATTGAGTACTTCTCCTTCGCTGCACATATAGTAGCTGGCTATCCATGACCAGAAGGCTAACTGTGTGGGATATACGACCGGATCTTTGTCCAGCATATCCAGCAGTGGCTTGGTCTTATAGGCAGGCGCCTGTTCGTGTACCGCTTTTACGATACCTGCATATTTTTTTTGTTTTCCCAGCTGTACTGCCACGCGGCTTCCCGGCTGTAAAGCATTTTCCATGCTTTCAGGGACTGCATAAGTGTAATTTTTAGGAAGGGCCAGCGGCAGTATTACATCAGCGTACTTCATCCTACGGGTTGCAATGTTGGGTAATGGCGGTATTTCCTGAGCTCCCTGTCCATGATATCATAGGTCTGTTGTTTCAGGGTGTTGATATCATCGAGGGTGAGCCCTGCCACCGGGATGGCGGGCAGAAATACCACACGGCATTTGCCGGGGTTCAGATGCATCGGGCCGGTATGCGGCAGCCGGTCGCCGGCGTCTACGTATAAAACAGGTTTAATAGGTATCTGCATTTCAATAGCCATCCGGAAAGCGCCGTTGTGGAACGGGCGCAGGGGCTGATTGGACTCGTTGGTGGTGCCTTCCGGGAACACGAGGATGGAGATGCCGGCTTTGAGGGCGCTCATCATCTCGCGTACGCTGCGGGCGCGGGCTGCCGCGTTGGAACGGTCCACGGACACCACAGAGTTTTTGTAAATAAAACCGAAAGCCGGAATTTTGGCCATTTCCACTTTTCCCAGCGGCCGGAAAGGCAACCGCATCACTTTCACCGCGATGGCCGCATCCAGGTAGGAGCGGTGATTCACCACATAGATACACGGCTCTTTATCTTTTTCTTTTCCACCGTCATATTTACGGGTAACCCGCATTCCCACCGCCGGAAACCACACATGGGCCCAGAAGCGGAGAAAATAAAAGATGATATTTCCACCTTTTTCCTTTCCTAGCAAAGACGCCAGGAAAATTGGCGGCAGGATCAGGAACATGATGGACAAGAAAACGATAGCGGCGTACACAACATAAATTACACGCAACGGTTTCAATAGAAAATTCATAAACGCCTTGTAGAAATGTGAATGATGGCGGAAAACTACGACTTTTTTCCCGCAACGGAGCATAAGGCTCGCAAAGAAGACTTAATACCTGCGTTTTGCTTTTATGTCTCGCAAAGGTGACATAAGACCTGTGTTCTGTTTTTAAGCTCGCAAAGGAGACATAAGACTTGTGTTTTGCTTTTAAGCTCGCAAAGGTGACATAAGACCTGTGTTTTGCTTTTAAGCTCGCAAAGGAGCGGAGCTTTAAGCGGACTATTATTTCATTTATTTATTATTTTATTTATTTGACTATTATAAAATAAGAAAAATAAGTAAATAATAAAATAAGTAGATAATAAAACATAAGGTGGGTTCTTTGCGAGCTTAAAAACAGAACACAGGTCTTATGTCACCTTTGCGAGACTTAAGCGAGACTTGAGCGTGCCTTAATCGCAGCTGCAGCTCCAGTCTTTCTCCAGGTCAATACAGGTGATCACCTTAGCGTGCTGAGGATCACAGGGAGCAAATACAATACGCAGATGCTGCCCTTCATGGGAATAACCTTCCAGGGCATAGGTGGGGCATGGCTGGTCATTAGGATTGGATTTTTCCGGGTTGATCCTGCCGGTGGACAGGATTTCCTGTACCTCCTCCCGGGTCACATGGCGGCAATCCATCCGACAAATGGCATGTTTAGTATATTCCAGACGCGCCTGGCGGTTCAGCAGTCCTTCCGATACACTGGCAGCCATTCTGCCGGAAGGTGTTACCACAGGCTTGTCTGTAATGGGTGCGGAAGCCTTTTTATCACTTCCTTTCCACCATTCCTGATGCCATCCGGCAAACAATAATATTCCCAGTAATATAACGGGCAGGTACTTTTGCAATGATCTCATATTCAATAAACGGGACTCACCTTTTAAGAAAAGCGGCCCTAAATTACTTAAAATTACTTACCTAACTATGACATAAAAAGTTCCTACCTTTGCCATCCTTTATGGAACAGGTTAAAACAGTAGCATTTCATACACTCGGCTGTAAGCTGAATTTTTCAGAAACCTCTACTTTGAGCAGGTTACTGGAACAGGATGGGTTTGTCAAGACGGATTTTGAGAATACAGCAGACGTGTATGTGATCAATACCTGCTCTGTGACCGATAATGCGGATAAAGAATGCCGGCAGCTGGTACGCCGTATTCAGCGCCGCGCGCCGGAGAGCATGGTGGTGATCACCGGCTGTTACGCTCAGCTCAAACCGGAGGAAATCGCTTCTATAGAAGGGGTGGACCTGGTACTGGGCGCCGCGGAGAAATTCAATATCACCGAGCACCTGAAATCACTCACCAAAGGCAACAGCGCTAAGATCTGCTCCTGCGACATCGAAGATGTCAATACTTTCCATTCCTCCTATTCTGTCAACGACCGTACCCGCACCTTCCTGAAAGTACAGGACGGCTGCGATTACAGCTGCACTTTCTGCACCATCCCCATGGCCAGAGGCAAAAGCCGCAGCGACAGTGTTGCCAGCGTGGTGGACAACGCCATCCAGCTGGCGGCCAGCGGCGTGAAGGAGATAGTGCTTACCGGCGTGAACCTCGGCGACTTCGGCAAAGGCTTCACCGGCGGCAAAAAAAGAGAAGAAACTTTTTACGAACTGATACAGGAACTGGATAAGGTGGAAGGTATTGAGCGTTACCGCATCTCCTCCATCGAGCCCAACCTGCTCACCAATGAGATCATTGAATTTGTGGCCAACAGCCGCCGGTTCATGCCTCATTTCCATATACCGCTGCAGAGCGGCAATAACGAGATACTGGGCCTCATGCGCCGCCGCTACCGCCGCGAACTGTATGCGGAAAAAGTGGCGCTGATCAAACAGTTCATGCCACACTGCGCCATCGGCGTAGACGTCATCGTAGGCTTCCCCTCCGAAAGCGACGCCCATTTCCAGGACACCTGCGACTTCCTCCACAGTCTCGACGTGTCTTACCTGCACGTATTCACTTACTCTGAACGCGCCAACACGCCCGCACTCGACATCAAACCCGTAGTGCCGGTCAATGTACGCCATGAACGCAACAAACAACTGCGTAACCTCAGCCACAAAAAACAACAGTTCTTCCAGGAACAACATCTCAGCGAAACCCGCAAGGTGCTGTTCGAAAGCCACAGCAAAGACGGCATGATGGAAGGTTATACCGATAACTATATCCGGGTAACTACCCACTTCCGCGAAGAATGGGTAAACCAGCTGGTGGACTGGGAGCTGCGGTAAATCAGCTGTCAGGACGGCTTACGGCGTAATATATATCCCCAGAAACGGTCGTGCAGGGTAACGAGATTGCCTATCAGGTAGTAATCTTTCAGGTTGTTTTTGATGCTGCTGCGCATAATGCGCACCACTACATTCTTTTCCACCTCGCCGGTCTCGTTTACCACCATCAGCATCTCCAGCGAGATAAGCGCTATCACTGCCGCTATGAGGAACAGGAAGTTCCATTCATGCAACGCCACCAGGTGCAGCAACAGGCTGCTCTTTTCCCCCTGCCACTGCGCATCTATACGAAGTGACTTATGTTCGAAGAAGTCCGCCAGCACCCCGCCCGCTATCGGCCCCAGGGCAGAAAACACGGCAGTAATAATATTTTTGGCAGACAGGTAAACGATGGCGTCTTTGGAAGGTGCCAGCTTTAAACCGATATTGGTAATAGACAGGTTGATGCCTGCATTGGCAATACCCATCAGCATATGCACGATCACCAGCAGGATGATATTGGCATATAGCTTTGTATAAATGCCCACAAAACACCATAGGATCAGGCTGATGATATACAACGGCGCACTGATGGCGATAATGGTCTTGTTGCTGTAACGGTCTGCAAACTTGCCCCAGATACGGATCGTAAAAATACCGAACAGCTGGCTGATGATCGTCAGCACCGTAATGGAAGACAACGAAAGCCCCATCCCCTTCATCATATATACCGTAAAAAACGGCTGCGCGATATTCATGGCAAACACCCAGGCAGAGTTGAATACCAGGAGGCGTACAAAATTCAGGTCTGACAACGGGCGCTTCAACAGCCGGAACACATTCTCCTTGTCCATATACATCTGCGGCTCCGGCGCGCGGGAAAGGATGGCCGCCCCTGTCAGACCGGCAGCGCCGGCCAGCAAAAACAGGAAATAATATGTATCCAGCTCGTACTGCGGATACTGCCTGCGGATATAATCCACGCCCAGGGCCGCCGCCAGGCTCAGCACCACGTTCAGTGTCTGGGTATAACTGCCCCTCCTCGAAAAATAACTGCCCAGCATGGATTCCGGCACCAGGTCTTTTATCCACGCGTTCCAGGCGGGGCCGGCCAGCGAACCGAAAAAATAAAAGCACGACAGGAAAACGATCAGGAAATGTATACTGGCAGCGCCGGGAAAAAGCAGCGGTATCACCCCGATCACCACCAGCGGTATCCTCGCCACGATGGTACAGATAACGGTCACGGCCCTACGATTATTCGAGCGCCTTACCAGCCAGATAGATATCAGCTGAAAAATATTGGTGAAAGTAGGCAACGCCGACAACACCCCGATTTGTAGATTACTGGCCCCTAACATCAGGGCCATAGCGACCAGGAAGGCGCCGCTGGTAAGCGTTGTCATCACTTCGGCCGCAAGGCCGTCGCCGATAACGAGTTTCATGCCCCTCTCCGTATCCTGCTCAGTGAGCTTTGCAACAGGTTTCCACATAATGCTGTTGAAAAAAGATACAGAGAGGGTTCAATGATAATGCCACATACACCGGCCTGAGGGGCTTCCCTATTTAGGGAAACCCGGGTCAGCCTTCACTTCGTCGATCTGTTTGATATGCCTCATCGTATGGGCGGCATTAAACAGTAACAGCTGGTAGGCATCCACTGTACCGAGGTTGGGATCGTCTGTAATATGCTCCCGCAGCTGATCGTTGGTGTTGGTGACGTAGTCTGTCAGCTGGTCACGCTGTGCCACAAAAGCGTTGATGGCGTCCGCCGGCGCGGCATAACTGTGTTTGGGCATGCCCATGGGTGGTGTTTGTTGTTTCTGGCTGCGGTCTTCAATCATCTGCAGCAATTTCTCATCGGTAAATTTCAGGTCTTTCTTACGCTGGGGATTGGCAGGCTGGGTCACCAGTTTTTTTTCCGCGTCCATCATCAGTTTTTCGATGATGGTAAGATGTTCCACACAATCGATGACAGACCACCGGTCGGGCGCCGGTTTGAATTCCAGCTGGGCGTCTGTCAGCCCTGCGATGCTCTTCAGCAGCTGGTCTTTAGAGTCTTTGAGTTGCTGGATCAACAGGGATTTGTCTTCATGTTTTGCGGGATGCAGCGGCGGGAGGATAAAACCCGAAAACAGTACTACGGCCAAAGATAAAAGCACTTTTTTCATAGCAGTAAGTTTAGGTGGAGAAATGGGGTCGGTAAGCCACCACAAAGCTACAAAAATCAGGGCACTTGTATCAGTTCCAGGAAAGTATCGCGCGGGATGAAACCTGCTCCCAGCGAGGCGAGATGTTCCGTTTCCACCTGGCAGTCGATCAGCTTCAATTCATGTGCGTATGCCTGTACAAAAGTGATAAAAGCCGCTTTGGAAGCGTTGCTCACATCAGAGAACATGGACTCACCGAAGAAGCAGTCTCCTATTTTGACGCCATAGAGGCCGCCTACGAGCTCGTCATCCATCCAGCTTTCCACGGACATGGCGTATCCTGCCTGATGCAGGCGGATATAGGCTTCCTGCATCTCATCGGTGATCCAGGTGCTGTCCTGCCCGGGGCGGGGAATACGGCTGCATCGGGCGATGACAGCGGGAAAATCGGCATTGTAGGTAATACGGAACTGGTTGCGGCGCAGCACCTGTTTCATGCTGGAAGACACTTTCAGGTCGGCCGGAAACAATACGAAACGGGGATCGGGGCTCCACCAGAGAATAGGACGTTCGTCGAACCAGGGGAAAATACCGGAGCGGTATGCCAGCAGCAGTCTCTCCGCGGAAAGGTCGCCGCCCACGGCCAGCAGGCCATCCGGCTCAGCGAGATGTACCGGAGGGAAAAGCAGTTGTTTTTTATTGAGACGGAAAACGGGCATGGAAAATAAAATCGGTTAGCTGTCCGCCATCTCTTCGATAGTGGCGCTGATACCTCTTTCTACCAGCGCTTCCCACATTGGGCGCAGCTTGGTGTATTCCCCTTCCTTTACAGCATATTTACCGTTATGATGAATAATAAGGGCGCATTGCTCCGCCTGCTGGTGGGTATGGCCGCATACTTCGATCAGGGAAGCGATCACCCAATCGAAGGTATTAACATCATCATTCCACACGACCAGGCTGAAGGGAAACTGCTCGTCTTCTGCTACGAGCACGTCCTCCAGTTCTTCCGTAAATACCTGTGTATTAGTTCTTTCGCTCATTTTTAAATAAAGCTTTACGCAAAATTACATGGATTATTCGTTAATTTATTCATATTTGACCCAGAGAAATGATTATTTAAGATTTGTTTATTTTCATATTTGCTGTTTCACCCCGCTGTTTGGCGCCGGAATGGTAACCAGATAATAAACAAAATAACAATGTGTTATATGGTCCATAGCTTGGTTTTATTGATGGATACCCATCTGCCGCTGAAAGATCCGGTACCCATTTTCTCGCTGGTACTGTTCATTATTCTGCTGGCCCCGATTATTCTCCGCAAGTTCCGTATCCCCAGTATTATCGGGCTGATACTCGCCGGTATGGCTATCGGCGAGCATGGGTTTGGCGTGATTGAAAAAGGCAGTATCGATCTTTTTGGCAAGGCGGGCTTACTGTACATCATGTTTCTCGCCGGCCTGGAGCTGGATATGACGGAGTTCCGCAAGAACCGGTACCGCAGTATGGTGTTTGGAGGCCTGACCTTTTTTATTCCCCTGGCGCTGGGGTTTGTGGTGTGCACCTATGTGCTGCATTTTAACTTCAAGGCCACGCTGCTGGTATCCAGCATGTTCGCCACACATACGCTGGTAGCCTATCCGCTCGCCAGCAGGCTCGGTATCACCAAAAACGAAGCCGTGACCGTGGCCGTGGGCGGCACCATCATTACCGATACCGCCGTGCTGCTGATCCTGGCCATTATTACCGGGGCGCAGGCAGGCAACCTCAATACGTATTTCTGGGTGAAACTGGGCATTTCACTGACGATATTCGCGCTCATCATCCTCTGGCTGATGCCCATGCTGGGCCGCTGGTTTTTTAAGAAGATCAAGGACGATAAAACCTCCCACTTCATCTTTGTACTGGCCCTCGTGTTCGCCGCTGCCTTCCTTGCGGAACTGGCAGGCGTGGAAGGCATTATCGGCGCATTCCTCGCCGGCCTGGCCCTCAACCAGCTGATCCCGCATACTTCGCCGCTGATGAACCGTATCGAATTTGTGGGCAACGCCCTCTTTATCCCGTTCTTCCTCATCAGCGTGGGCATGCTGGTAGACCTCCGCGTATTGCTGAAAGGGCCTGAAGCGCTCATCATTGCCGGCGCCCTCACCATCATGGCCCTCAGCAGCAAATGGTTCGCCGCATTCTTTACGCAGCTGATCTTTAAATACAGCCCTACCCAACGGAACGTGATCTTCGGCCTCAGCAGCGCCCACGCTGCCGCCACCATCGCCGTGATCCTCATCGGTTTTAATATGGGCATCGTAGATGAACACGTGCTCAACGGCACCGTAGTGCTCATCCTCATTACCTGCCTGGTAGGCTCTTTCGTGACCGAAAACGCCGGCCGCCGCCTGGCCCTCCAGGAAGCAGAACAGAAGCCTGAACTGCCGGACCAGCCGGAACGTATACTGGTGCCCGTCTCCAACCCGGAAAAGATTGAAGCGCTGCTGGACTTCGCCGTCATGATCAAAGACGCAAAGGTGCCTACGCCCATCTATCCGCTGGCCGTGGTGCAGGACAACGAAGAAGCGCGCGACAAAATCCATCTCACCAACAAAATGATGGAAAAAGCCGTAATCCATGCAGCCGCCACAGAAAGCAATGTGCAGGTAGTCACCCGCATCGACCTCAACGTGTCCGATGGCATCGCCCGCGCCGCCAAAGAACTGATGATCAGCGACGTGATCCTGGGCTGGACAGACAAAACCAGCACCACCGACCGCCTCTTCGGAAATATCTTCGGTACCACCATGGACAACGTATTGCAGAGCGTATGGGAAACCGTATATGTGTGCAACTTCCTGCACCCGCTCAGCACCACCAAAAAAATGGTGCTCGTACTGCCGCCTAATACCGAATATGAACTGGGCTTCCTGCACTACCTGCAGAAAATGTTCCTGCTGGCCAAACAGGCCGGCGCCAAACTGCTGGTGTTTTCCAACACCCGGACGAAGTCGGTCACGGAAGCTTTCATCACCCAGTCCAAACTAAGCGTGGAAGTCACTTTCAAACCCTTCGACACCATCGAAGACTTCCTTATCCTCTCCCGTGAAGTGACCCGCGACGACCTGGTGGTAGTGGTGACGGCCCGCAAAGGCACCCTCTCCTATCATGCGTACCTGGAGAATATACCGGCGAAAGTAAGCCGTCATTTTAAAGACAATAATGTTATCCTGTTGTATCCGGAACAAACGGAAATTGATTACCTCGAAGCCGGACTGCAGCCAGACGACCTTACCCTCGCGCCGATACAGGAACAACTGGCCAATCTGAACAAACTCGGAAAAGCCTTCAAACGCATCTTCAAAGGGCCCAAAAACAAAGGGTCATAATCGTACATTATGTATACAATTCATCATTCATATCAGGAACGATAAATATTTTTCACCCGCTTCAAACCCTTTAATACAAAGGGTTTGAAGCATCCTCCTTCCTAATATTTGAAAAAATATTTGGTAGAATAAAAATAGTTTATACCTTTGCAATCCCATCGAACGAAAGGCTCGGTGGTAAACAAAAAAGAAGGGAGCTTAGCTCAGCTGGTTCAGAGCATCTGCCTTACAAGCAGAGGGTCACTGGTTCGAATCCAGTAGCTCCCACTTCCGTTTTTTGAATTATTGAAAGGATCTTTTTTAGGGAGCTTAGCTCAGCTGGTTCAGAGCATCTGCCTTACAAGCAGAGGGTCACTGGTTCGAATCCAGTAGCTCCCACACTTCATCGTTATTTAAAAGATCTTTTTCCCGGGAGCTTAGCTCAGCTGGTTCAGAGCATCTGCCTTACAAGCAGAGGGTCACTGGTTCGAATCCAGTAGCTCCCACACAAAGCCATTCAGTAGTTCTACTGACTGGCTTTTTTGTTTTAATACCTACCTTCGCCACACACATCCCCACTTATAAATAAGTACATATGAAACAGCTTATGTGGCTGACAGCACTGCTGATCACCGGCAGCTTCCATTCCACCGTTGCCGCAGGACAGCCATCCCGCGATACACTGGTACTGGCCACCTACCAGTACAGCACCAACACCAGGACCGCCAACCTGCAACCACTGGCCCTCACACTGCAGCAACAGCTGGGCAACCCTGTCAAGGTAATGAGCTACCCTTCAGTTCAACAACTGATAACCGGCCTTTCCAAACAGGAAGTGGACATCGCTTTTATCAGCACCATGGGCTACCTGTTGTATGACCAGCAATCACAAAAACACTATACACCCACCGTATCCCTGCAGTTTCCACCGGACACGGCCAGCGACCACTACAAGTCCTGCATCGTGGCCCGGCACGACTTTGCCGGCACCGATATCCGCTCGCTGCAAGCGGTAAAAGGAAAAAATACGTTCGCCTTTGTCAACAAAGGTTCCACTTCCGGCAATCTCATCCCCCGCCTCGCACTTAGCGGCGCCGGTATCTCCAGCCCGGAAGCTGTTTTTTCCGACATCGTTTATACCGGCAATCACAAAAGCGCGCTGGAAGGCGTGATCAACGGGCAATACCAGTTTGCCGCTTTGGGTAAAGAAGAATATGCCACCCTGCGCAAAGACAATCCGGCCGCAGCAGCTGCTGTCAAAGTACTCTGGTCGTCAGCCGAAATTCCGCTGGGCCCGGTATTGCTGCGTGCTGATATGAAACAAAAACATAAAACGCAGGTGGTCCGTGCGCTGCTGCAATTACATCAGCAACAGCCAGCCGCCTTCGATGCCATCAAAGCCGGATGGACGGAAGCCAGATATGCCACGGCGTTTAAGCCCGTTACCCGTGCCTCCTATTACCGGTTCCTGAATGTACAGTCCACCCCCGGAGTGGTAAAAGAAATACTGGAGCAGTTTGGGGTTATGTGAAGTATCCCGCAGGCGCGTGGGGTTCCTGCAAAGGCGCAAAGCAACAAAGAGCGCAAAGATTTTTTTAAGTTTAAATAAGAAAGCAAAGGAGCGGAGATCAAATCGAATTGATCTCCGCTCCTTTGCTTTCTTTGCCCGCTTGTTATAATCTTTGAGAGCTTTGCTGCTTGGCGCCTTTGCGGGAACCCTTCTCTGCTTTTTTCACATAGTTTCCTTCGAAGAAACACTTGATGCCACGGTAAGCGCCACAACCGCCTATCTCGCGGATAGTTACCTTGCCGGCGGAAAACTGGAAGGCGATGCCACAGGAAGATTCCTTGTCTTTAAACTCGCCTCTGTTACCTGCAATGTAATGTCCTCTTCCGCTCAGTTCACCTTTACAGCTACCATTATTTTTAGAGAAGGTGATGAAGAACTGGAAAGTTTTAGCGTCTTCCCCGTCACGGATGGAGATCAGGCTCATGTCGCCGGAAGTGTAATCGCCGGAGAACTTATGCTTGCGCGGCAGTGTATCAATAGGGTTGAAGATTTGTCCGGGCGTGGTGGGACCATTGGAGTTGGTCATGATCAGCTGCACCATACCATCTTTACCCACGGCATAAAAATCCTCTCTCAGGGCAGTGCTGCTGCTGCTCAGTTTTTTTTCCGAGCTGATTTTGATCACATTTTTAGTATCGATGGAAGTGGAAATAACTGTACCGTCGGCACTACCGGTGTTGGCTATACGCAAGCGGTTCAGGTATTTTCCTTTTTTGTCGAGTATGCAAAGATAACCGGTTGTCTGTGTGCGGCCTACCGCTTTCATGACCATGTAGTTGGTCACGTTTCCCGGGATGCGGGTGAGCGGGAACAGCTTTACTTTTTCCGTTTTGCCATAATCTCCCTGGGTGAGGGTGTCGGTGAGAAAGCGGCTCACGTCAGCAGCTCCCACCGCAAGCGAGTCGGCCATTTTCAGCTGCAGGGAGTCTGCATTCAGTTTATACGGTAATGTTCCGGGTGTAAACAGTTCCTGGAAGTCTTCAAATGTCATCGGCTCATTAGCGCCTTTGCCAGGTTTCTTGTTGGATTTACAGGCTGCCAGTGCACCAATTGTCAATAATAATAACAGGTAACGCTTCATGCAAAGTTGATTCAGGGCGAAAAGTTAGATATAATTTTTATATGTGCGCAGCTAAAATCAAAAAACATACCGGATGAGGAAAAGTTCAACAAAATTATTTAGATTTGTCTAAATAATATTTTAGACGATATGAACTTATCTATTGCAGAAGAGAACTACGTGAAAGCCATTTACAAGCTCCAGGAAGGGGATACGGCGGTTACCACCAACGGACTGGCGTATGAACTGGATACCAAACCGGCTTCTGTAACGGATATGGCCAAGAAACTAAAAGAAAAGCAACTGATAGATTATGAAAAATACAAAGGCATCACCCTCACTGCGGAGGGCCGTAAAACGGCGCTGCAGATTGTGCGCCGCCACCGGCTGTGGGAATGTTTCCTGGTAGACAAGCTGGCTTTCAGCTGGGAGGAGGTGCATGAGCTGGCCGAAGAGCTGGAGCATGTGCGCAGCGAAAAGCTGACTGACCGCCTGAGCGACTACCTCGGTAATCCGACCGTAGACCCGCACGGCGACCCTATCCCCGACGCTCACGGCAGAATGGCCAAACCGCGCCCGCAGACATCGCTGGACCAGGCCAACGCCAAAAGGCTGGTGGTAACGGCCGTCACGGACCAGTCGGTCGCCCTGCTGGCTTTCCTCAACGCCAAAGGCATCCGCCTCGGCACCCAGCTGGAGATCGTCGCCCATTACGAGTATGACAATTCCATCGAAATCAAAATGAAACACCTGCCTGCCCTCACCATCAGTGAGCAGGTAGCTAAAAATATCATGGTAAGACCTGTTTAAAAAAATTACGAATTACGAATTACGAATTACGAATGCGGACTCCTTCGTCAGCCGTAATTCGTAATTCGTAATTCGTAATTCGTAATTGAATTTATTATGGACTACAATCACGCAACGTCGCTGAGTGAGGTACATCAGAGTATTGATACAAGCAACAAATCAAAGTGGAGGAAACTATTCGCCTTTTTCGGGCCGGCTTACCTCGTTTCTGTAGGATATATGGACCCCGGCAACTGGGCCACCGACCTGGCCGGCGGCAGCCAGTACGGCTATAAGCTGATATGGGTGCTGCTGATGAGCAACCTGATGGCCCTGCTGCTGCAGAGCCTCAGCGCCCGGCTGGGCATTGTGCGGGGCCGCGACCTGGCGCAGGCCAACAGGGAGACTTATCCACGCAGCGTTAACTTCGTCCTGTACCTGCTGGCGGAGGTGGCCATCGCCGCCACCGACCTCGCCGAAGTGCTGGGCATGGCCATCGGGCTGCAACTGCTGACCGGCCTGCCGCTCATATGGGGCGTGAGCCTCACCGTGCTGGACACCTTCCTGCTGCTGATATTGCAGCGGTACGGTATCCGCAAAATGGAAGCTTTTATTGTGGCGCTCGTTGCTGTGGTAGGCGTTTCCTTTCTCGTGCAGCTCGTCATGGCCAAACCCGATATGCGGGAAGTGGCACAGGGTTTCATTCCCTCCATCCCGGATAATACCGCGCTGTACATCGCTATCGGCATTATCGGGGCGACAGTGATGCCGCACAACCTCTACCTTCACTCCGCACTGGTACAGACCCGTAAAATCAAAAGAGACGATGCCGGTATCAAACAGGCGCTGAAACTCAATTTTGTGGACAGCACCATTGCACTCAACCTCGCTTTCCTGGTCAATGCCGCTATCCTGATCCTGGCCGCTGCCGTGTTCTTCAAAACAGGCCGTACAGACGTCGCTGAAATACAGGATGCACACCAGCTGCTGGAGCAGCTGCTCAGCAGCAAGCTCGCGCCCATCCTCTTTGCCGTGGCGCTGATCGCGGCAGGACAGAGCAGTACCGTGACCGGCACCCTCGCCGGACAGATCATCATGGAGGGGTATCTGCACCTGCGTATCAACCCATGGCTGCGGCGGTTACTGACCCGCCTGCTCGCCATTGTACCGGCGTTCCTTGTGATCCTCATCGCCGGAGAAAATGAAGTGGGCGCCCTGCTGGTCTTCAGCCAGGTACTGCTGAGCATGCAGCTGGGCTTCGCCATCATCCCGCTGATCCATTTCGTGAGCGATAAACACACCATGGGCAAATTTGCCATCAAACCCGCCACCAAAGTGCTTAGCTGGGCTATCACCGCTTTGTTGGTATATTTGAATATGCGTATGGTGTACACAGAAGCGATGGGCTACATTTCCGGCAACGGTAACGTCTTCGTGGACGGCATCATCATCGTGGCCTCCCTTGGCTTTGTGGCGCTGCTGATCATCACGGTGGTATATCCGCTCGTGAGCCGCTACCGCCAGGAAACATCCGGCGGTATCCACACCCCGCAGGTCTCCCTCGGTGAACTGGAAAAGCCGGAATACAAACGCATCGCCATGGCGCTGGAATTCAGCAAAAAAGACGAACAGATCATCTCCAACGCCATCGCTCACGGTAACGAGCATACGGAATACCTGTTGATACACATCGTGGAAAGCGCTTCTGCCAAATACTTCGGGAAAGATTCGGATGACTTTGAAACGCGGAAGGACCAGGAACAGCTGGACACCTACCTGGCGCTGCTGAACAGCCGCGGCATCAAAGCCAGGGGTATGCTGGGCTTCCGTCACCGCGCCAAAGAGATCGCCCGCATCGTTAACCATGAGAAAGCGGACTTCCTCGTACTCGGCGGCCACGGCCACAAAGGCATCAAGGACTGGATTTACGGGGAAACCGCCAACCAGGTACGTCATTTTGTAAAAGTCCCCGTACTCGTGGTGCAATAACGGGAACGATTACACGATTTTGTATTTGTTTTTCGCCGCTATTTCGTGCATTTCAAACCGGCGTACCAGCAATACCAGTACAGCCGCTATCACCGCTATGACGGCCACATACATCGCGATGTCGCGCAGGGACACCAGCATGGCCTGCAACTGCAGTTTCTTTTGGATCACAGCCTGCGCCGCGAGCGTGGCATGCTGCAGGTCCATGCCGCGGGACTGGTACAAAGCAGTGAAACTGCCCAGTTCCCTGCTGTACAGCGGGTTGCCGGCAGTAAGGCGCTCAGACAGCGATGCTGCATGCGCGGCCGTACCCCTGAACAACCAGTTGCTGTACAGCGAGTAACCGGCAAAGGAACCGATGATGTAGCGGAAAGACAGGCTGCCCATCACCCTGTCCCCGTTCATATGCCGCGGCACATTGGTAGCGGCAAACGTGGAGAGTGTGGTGAGCACCAGGCCATAAGCCATGCCCTGCAGCAGAAACGGGACCACCAGCGCATCAAGGGAGGCAGCAGTTTGTATGTTGTTGCAGAAAAGATATAACGAACCACCATACAAAAGAAAACCAAGGCTCAGCATCACCCGGCGCTGCGCCCCTTTATAGAGCAGCCAGCCGGTCAACGGAAAACTGACCAGGTAAGCGCACAGCGTAACAACAGCCACCTGTGAAAGATAATTTTCTTCTCCCCGGAAGTTATACCCGGCATAATAGTTAAATAACAGGTTGGTACTATAAAACACATACAACACCAGCATAAAGGCAATTCCCAGCGGTACCTGGCGGTACAGCCGGAACACCCGCAGGTTCCAGAAAGGCCGCCTCACCTGAAACTGCCGGTATATAAACAACGCTGTACTGATCATACAGCCAACCAATGCATATACCATCGTATCCTCCTCAAACCAGTCCAGCGTTTTTCCATAGGTAAGGATATACGCGAAAAGGAAAGCGGCGGCCACAAACAATAACATGCTGAGCCAGTCCACCTGGTACAAAGGCACGCGCCGCTGCATCCGCTGACGGTGGAACAAACACACGCATAACACCATACAGATAGCTGCCGCTGCAGCGGAAATAAGGTAGATATCCCGCCAGTCGTCTGCCTCCAGCACAGGGTTCACCAGGATATTGGCCAGCTCTCCCCCGAATCGCGCAATAGTATAATAGATACCGTAAAACAGCGCCCGGTGGCGCATGACAGGATATTCGTTCGTTAGCAGCGAGATAAAATCCAGCAGGCAGGCCAGCTTCAGCATACCGATGAAAAAGTTGCCGGTCAGCAACAGCGGTGCATCGTTAACGGTGAAACACAGCAATGACAACACCACCTGTAACCCCAACGCCAGCTGCAGCAGGTCTGATTTCTGAAAGTACATCCGCAAACGGTAGTAGACCGGTATAATGGCCACCATGCCAATGGCGCCGGCCTGCGAAAACCAGGTGACCGTTTCCGGCGCTATGCCGTAAAACGCTGCCAGCCGCGAAGCGGTGGCGCTGGTGATGCCCAGTACAAAAGACTGCAGGATGATCAGCACGATAATGACCGGCCCTTTTACGGTCCGGGGTACAAAAGACCGGTAAGGTGATAACGCATAAGCCATGAAATAATTCATTTATAGTTGAACATGCAACTATTTAAGTAAAATTTTTTATTGCAGCTGGCGGATAATGGCAGACAGCACCCCCCGGGCAGCAGCCAGTTCTTTTTCATCGAAACCAGCGGTAACGCTGTCCAGGAACGGGTCCAGCACGGGCAGCACCTTTTCTTTGAGCGACAGGCCTTCAGCAGTGAGCATAATTTTTTTGTTACGGGCATCGGTTTCATCCGCCATGCGTGCCACCAGTCCACGTTTTTCCATATTGTGGATAACTTTGGTGATACTGGCTTTGTCTTTATGCAATACGTCGGCTATCTCCTGCTGTTTACGGCCTTCCCGGTGCCACAGTATCCGCAGCACCGTTACCATTTCAGACGTAAGGTCAATGTGGTGCTGCGCCAGCAGGGCATTGATACGCTGGCGGTAAAGCCCCAGCGCCTGGGAGATTAATAAGCTGATCCGTGGTGACTGGTCCATGAAGCTGTTTTATTGATTTTACAAAGGTACAAAATTAGTTGCATATTCAACTAAATGATTTTTTCCTGATCTGAACAGACACAGGCGTCATCCTGTTCCTGAACGATTAATACCTTAACTTAGGTCAGATCAAAAAAGTGAAATATGCGAGCCATTTTTCAGCCCGGCGATGTGAAACACTTTACCCGTCATGTGCGGGCTGAAGATTGTGCGTCTTTTGACAGCGGCACGGTGCATCCGGTGTACGCCACCTTCGCGCTGGGCCGCGACGCCGAATGGTGCTGCCGGTTGTTTGTGCTGGAAATGAAAACAGCGGAAGAGGAAGGTATCGGCACGATGCTGACCGTAGAACATCTTTCACCGGCCCTGCAAGGCAGCGAGGTACATTTTACCGCCACCATCACCGCCTTGCAGGGAAATGAAATTATCTGCAGTTATGAAGCGTATTGTGGCAGCCGGCTCATTGCCCGGGGCACACAAGCACAGAAAATACTGCCGAAAGAAAAACTGGAGCGGCGTTTTGCTGCCTTATAGCCCCAGCGCGGCTTTCAGGCGGGGATAACCGGTTTTGCTTACCAGCACCCTGGCTCCGCTGCGCAGAATGGCCAGGTGGTTCTCTTTCTCATAAGGATCGATGCGGGTCACCTGGTTAACGTTCAGGATAAATGAACGGTGCACCCGGGTGAACTGCTGCGGGTCCAGCGTCTGCTCAAAAAACGACATGGTTTTGTTCTTCAGGAAACTGCCTTCCTGCGTCACAATCTTTACATAATCATCTGCGGCTTCCAGGTAGTGAATGTCCTGTACCGGGATGATTTTGATTTTGCCGTTGATCTTGATCACCACCCGGTTGTTTTGCAGGGGCGTAGCGGCGGCTGTGTCCAGTAATGCAGCCGTAGCGGCGGCATTGTTATTATGTTGCTCCATCCATTTCTGAAAGGCTTTGTCAAAACGATCGCGGGAGAAAGGTTTCAGCAGGTAATCCACCGCATGTACTTCGAAAGCGCGGAGGGCGTGTTCTTCAAAAGCGGTGGTGAATATAACGGCCGGCATATTTTCCACCAGCTCCAGCATTTCAAAACCGGTGATTTTCGGCATCTGGATATCGAGGAAGATGATATCCGGCTGATGTTGCTGAATGGCTTTCAGTCCTTCGAAACCATCGTTGCATTCCTGCATCAGTTGCACCTGCGGATAGGCTGCCAGGAACTCCTTTACCACTTCACGTGCCAGAGGTTCATCATCAATTATTACTGCTTTTATCATGTGTTTGTGGTACTTTAATCAGCGTGGTATAAATATTCTCCTGAGCGCCCGTCTCCATAAGGTCCTGCCTTGCGAACAGCAGATACAGCCTTCTTCTGATGGAGGTAAGCCCGAAACCGGTGCCTTTATTGGGCTGCTGCAGTTCGTTGTCAAAAGGGTTTTTCACTTCCAGCATCAGCATTCCTTCTTCCACAAAAGCCCTGATGGTAATGGTGATATCTCCTACAGTATCATAAAGCCCGAATTTAATGGCATTTTCCACTACCGGCTGCAGCAGCATAGGCGGCATATACATGGCTTCTGCGGCTTCGTCGTAACTAACGCTGGTGGTTAAACGATGTCCGAATCTCACTTTCTCGATATCGAGATATAACTGGAGATACTGGAGCTCTTCTTTCAGGGAGATCCAGTGATCATCTTCCCGTTTCAGGGAACCCCGGAGGAAGTCGGACAGTTTGAGCACCATTTCACGGGCCTGTTCAGGGCGCAGCATAATGAGCGCGTTGATAGAGTTGAGGCTGTTGAACAGGAAGTGCGGTTGCAGCTGTTGCCGCAGCTTGTACAGTTCTGCCTCCCGGATAATGGCTTCGTTGGCCTCTCTCCTTTCCCTTTCGCCCTGTTCCTCTTCTTCGTCGTACCACAGCTGGCTGCGGTAACCGATGCCGGCGATGATCATGCATCCTACGATGAAATGGATGGGGATGGCGCTGTTCAGCCAATGCAGGTAAACCGGGTCGTTGTCGAAGGTGGTTTCCAGTAACCAGTGGGTGAAGAACACCCAGAGGGCGGCCATCACGGAACTGACTACGGTCACATACAGGAACTTGTTGATACCGGCTCCGGGGCGGTAGTACGACAGGTTGCGGCTGATCAGGAATCCGGCGCCGCCCAGCAGGACCACATGTACAGAACTGTCTGAAATGGCCTGCCATGCGGTGAGGTTAAACCAGTAATACAACAGGGCGGCATACAGCACCAGCCAGATCAGGAAAGAGGTAAGGAAACTCCACCGGGAGTTTCCTTTGTATAATTCTTTTGCCAAATGTGCGCTTTTAATGTCCGTTTTAAACGTTCACCTCAATATATTGTTGTCCCTGCAGCTGGGCAGATTTCATCTGCAGCCAGGCAATATAGGAGTTGGGATCTCCCGGCTCTTCTATACGGGAATACAGTTCCATTCCGTCTGTCAGTTGATCAAGGGTATATACTTCAGGCACATTGATGAATTTCCACTGTACCAGTTCCTGTTGTTGGTTTTTGAATGCGTATTGTTCCTGCATTCCGATTTCCCTTGCTTTCTGCCAGGCTTCTTTTTTGGAGATGGCGCTGATCAGTCTCAACTGTTCATCGAATTGCGGCGTATGACTGCCATTACCGCAAATGATCTGATAAACTACTTTAGCAACAAACCAATACATACAATAAGATTTAAAAAGTTGGTAAGATAGTGCGCTGATATGGTTTCCGGGGGTTCGTTAAGCGAAGCTTTTGATCTCCACTCCACCGAAAATACAGGAGCCTTTCAGCAGCAATACTTTGTCTTTATCAATACTTCCCAGCAGGGCGGCCGGGCGTTTTTCCTCTACGCCGCCCATGATGGTAGAGATGTCTACTTTCACCGTCCAGTTGGCCGGTACTACGATTTCACAGCCACCGAAGATAGCGGTCACTTCCAGCGTTACGGTACCGTTGATGTCTGCCTGCATCAGGTTAAGGTCTGTACCGCCAAATACGTTGGAGACATAGCCGCCTTTGAAGTTTTTGGAGGTCACCACCTTTTCCAGGCCACTGAAGCAGGAGGATATGTTGATGGTATCGTCGTCGGCCGAAATATCGCTGCTGGTACGGTCTTTTGCGAAATATCTTGCGTCTGAGAAATAATTTTCATTTTGCCTTTTAAAGAGAGCGGTAATACCGATGGCGATCAACACGACCGGCCAGATGAACTTGGCGGTATTGTAGGGCCAGTGCAGAATTTCACCCGCCAGGAAAATGCCGCCTACAGTGATCATCGCAAACCAGGGACCGCCTCTGAAATTATGTTTAAAGCCCAGTGCCAGGCCAATTACGATCAGAATCATTTGCCAGGAAAACATCCAGTTGGGGATGTTTAAATCAAGCCGCTGCAGCAGCAGTGCGGTACCGATGAGGATAAGAATAATACCACCGATGCCGCGTCCTCTTCTTCTTCTGGCGACAAAATCATCTTTAATCATTGTTTTGCTTTTTTCATTGCTGGAATGTTTTAACAATACAAAAGTAGGACGGCCGGAGCGGCTGTAAAAGCGCCATTAGGCTAAAAATGCGGTTTTACCGGTAAAAAGCAGGAAAAGACCGGTGAAAATACCCCTGGCGCTTTGGCCGGCGGCTATATCATTGCATTTCCCCGGTGAAAGGCCGTTTGAGCGCCGCCAGGGGCCACAGAAAGCGGCTATATCGTAACATGGACGGTAGCGGGCTTCCCAAAGAAACCTTACAGCCCTTATACAACAGGCCACGCGCGTGGGCCGGGGAAACCCGCCAGGCCGGGAAATCAGATTTCGACCGTCACCAGGTCGGCTTTACCGGAGAGTTTTTCCAGCACCGCCTTGAGCTGTTGCACCATCGGATCGGGGCCACAGATGTAGAAATGCTGGTTGAAATCGGAGATTTTCCTTTTCAAATAAGCTTCATCAATAATATGATGATCATAACCGGGCACTTCTTCCCTTGTGATGGTATTAATGAAGTTGTTACCCAGCATCTCTTCAAATTCTTCTTTAAGAATGATGTCAGCGTAGGTGCGGTTGGAGAAAATCAGCTTGTTATTGCCCAGCTGTCCTTTATGCTGCAGGTCGCGGAAAATGGCGATAAAAGGGGTAACGCCGGCGCCGCCGGCAATAAAAACGCCTTCCCCTTTGTACTGGATGGCGCCCCATACATCGTGCAGGACCAGGCTGTCGCCCGGCTGGATATGCCCCAGCAGGTCAGTCACGCTGTGATGATCGGGATAACTTTTGATAGTGAATTCGAGGTGGTCCCATTCATTGAGACCGGTGAAAGTAAAGGGTCGGCGTTCGTCTTCCCACCCGGGCTTGTTCACTGCTACTTCGGTGGCCTGACCGGGAACAAACACATATCCCGCTGGCTTTTCCACTTTATAACGTCTTACATTATGTGTAACGGGGGTAACGGATAGTACTTTAACGATATGGCTTTCCATAGTGTAGGTTTTCTGGTTTGATATGAATATAGGATATTTTTTTGGTCAACGCAGTATCTCCGCAGACAGTGCGGCCAGGTCTGCAGCCCAGCGGGCATAGTCCTTTCCGGAAGGATGCAGGCCATCAGCCGCCACCAGCGACGTATCCTGTGCCGCTTCGCGGGTATAGGGCGTAATATCCAGCCAGTGTACGCCTTCCGTCGCCGCAACGGCTTTATTGACCGCATTAAAAGCATCTATCTCCCGGGCGATGGCGGCCCGGTCGCGGTCGGCCGCAAAAGGCGTTAAGCCCCAGTCGGGGATAGACAGCACCACCACATGCCCCCGCCGGCGACCGGCGAAATCGACGGCTTGCTGCAGCAACCGGGTAAACTGTTCCCGGTATTCGTCCAGGCTGCGGCCACGGTACTGGTTATTCACCCCGATCAGCAGGGTCACCAGGTCGAAAGTGCCGGTGATGCCTGCTTCCCGGATACCATTCTCCAGCTCGTCGGTCGTCCAGCCGGTGACGGCCACGATCCGGGGATCGGCCATGGCGACGCCTTTGTCCCGGAGCAACCGGGCCGTCTGCATCGGGAAACGCTCCGTCTCCGCGACGCTTTCACCGATAGTATAGCTGTCACCCAGCGCCAGGAAAGAATATGGGACCATAAGGGTATCTGCGGTTTTGTCGTGATAAAAAAACGAACAGCAAAATAGCATTAATCCTAACATAAGCAAAAAGTTATATACACCCTCTTTTTCACACAGATTTAAGCAGAAAGTTGACCGCCCTTAACCCGGAATGCTGTACCTTTGCACCCGATTACAACAATTACGTAACGCATAAAGAAACCGTTTTATGCCGGCAGAAAAAATATCGATGAACAATGGCCTGTTACAGGTCCCTACCCACCCAATCATACCATTTATTATAGGCGACGGAATTGGTCCGGATATCTGGAAAGCCAGCGTCCGTGTATTCGACGCAGCTGTGGAAAAAGCCTATGGTAGTGAGCGGAAAATTGAATGGAAAGAAGTATTGGCAGGCGAAAAAGCCTTCCAGGAAACCGGCGAATGGTTGCCTGCTGCAACGCTGGATGCGTTGAAAGATTACCTGGTATCTATTAAAGGCCCCCTGTCTACCCCCGTGGGTGGCGGTATGCGTTCCCTGAACGTGGCCATGCGCCAGGAACTGGACCTCTACGCCTGCGTAAGGCCTGTACGCTGGTTCAACAAAGTACCTTCTCCGGTAAAACATCCCGAGAAAGTAGATATGGTGATCTTCCGTGAAAACACAGAAGACATCTATGCCGGCATCGAATATATGACGGGCACGCCTGAATGCGAGAAACTGCTCAACTTCCTGCAGAACGAAATGGGCGTGAAAAAAATCCGCTTCCCGCAAACTTCTTCCCTCGGCATCAAACCGGTGTCTATCGAAGGTACTGAAAGACTGGTACGCGCCGCCATCCTGTATGCGCTGGAGCACAAACGTCCTTCCGTTACCCTCGTACACAAAGGCAACATCATGAAATTCACCGAAGGCGGCTTCAAAAACTGGGGCTACGCACTGGCGGTAAGAGAATTTGGTGATCAGGTGTACACCTGGGAACAGTGGGAGCAAACCAAGAAAGAACAAAACGAAGAAGCTGCCAATAAAGCACTGAAAGTAGCGCTCGCAGAAGGTAAACTGCTGATCAAAGACGTGATCGCCGACAACTTCCTGCAACAGATACTGCTGGCTCCGCAGGACTACTCCGTAGTAGCCACGCTGAACCTGAACGGCGACTATATCTCCGACGCACTGGCTGCGGCGGTAGGTGGCATCGGTATCGCACCGGGCGCCAATATCAACTACCTCACCGGTCACGCGGTGTTTGAAGCCACACACGGTACTGCGCCCCGCTTCGCCAACACCAACACCATGAACCCGTCTTCCGTTATCCTCAGCGGGGTAATGATGCTCGAATACATGGGCTGGAAAGAAGCCGCCAACATCATCGTGCACGGCCTGAGCACTGCCATCGCCCGCAAACGCGTTACCATCGACTTCTACAATCTGATGGACGACGCCACCCTGGTAAAAACCAGCGAGTTCGCAGATGAAGTGATCAAACAAATGCAACACTAGTTCACGCAAAGACACAAAGTACCGCAAAGGCGCTAAGTTTTTTAATAAGATAAAATAAGAAAGCAAAGGAGCGAGGATCACCTTTAATGAATATGCTGTGTTATTATTGTATTATATTTTAATATAATATAGCATAATATAATACAGGGTAGCAATAAAGGAGATCAAACGCCTTTGCTTTCTTATTTTATCTTATCTTATTAAAAAACTTAGCGCCTTTGCGGTACTTTGTGTCTTTGCGAGAACCTTACGTGTGAAAATGTTTTGTAATTTTCCCAGCTATTTGTATTTTTCGTGATTATCCCTTTTAGGGACTTGCTTGAATAGTTGTTCGTTTTTTGTTGCTTTTAATCTAATTTTTTAAAAAAAACCGTAATGTCAAAAATTAAAGTAGCTAATCCGGTGGTAGAACTGGATGGAGACGAGATGACACGGATCATCTGGAAATTCATTAAGGATAAACTGATACTTCCATATCTGGACGTAGAAATCAAATACTTTGACCTGGGTATGGAACATCGCGATGCTACCAACGACCAGGTTACTATTGATGCTGCTAACGCTATCCGCGAAACAGGCGTAGGTATTAAATGCGCCACCATCACCCCTGATGAAGCCCGCGTAAAAGAGTTTAACCTGAAACAAATGTGGAAATCACCGAACGGCACTATCCGTAACATCCTGGATGGTACTGTGTTCCGTGAGCCCATCGTGATGAAAAACGTGCCGCGCCTGGTTCCCAACTGGACCGCTCCTATCTGCATCGGCCGTCACGCTTTCGGTGACCAATACCGCGCTACCGACTTTGTTACCAAAGGCAAAGGCAAACTCACCATCAAATTTGAAGGTGAAAACGGCGAAGTAATCGAGCACGAAGTATACAACTTCAAAGGCGACGGCGTTGCGCTGGCGATGTACAACACCGACGAGTCTATCAAAGGCTTCGCACGCGCTTGTTTCAACCAGGCCCTGATGAAAAAATGGCCGCTGTACCTGAGCACCAAAAACACCATCCTGAAAAAATACGATGGTCGTTTCAAAGATATCTTCGAAGAAATCTATCAGCAGGAATTTAAAACTGCGTTCGATGCCGCCGGCCTCACTTACGAGCACCGCCTCATCGATGACATGGTGGCTTCTGCCCTGAAATGGAACGGTAACTTCGTATGGGCTTGCAAAAACTACGACGGCGACGTTCAGTCCGACACCGTAGCACAAGGCTTCGGCTCCCTCGGCCTCATGACTTCCACCCTCGTTACGCCTGATGGCAAAACGATGGAAGCAGAAGCGGCTCATGGTACCGTTACCCGCCACTACCGCGACCACCAGGCCGGTAAGCCTACCTCCACCAACCCTATCGCCTCCATCTTCGCATGGACCCGCGGTCTGGAATTCCGTGGCAAACTGGACAGCAACCAGGAACTGATCGACTTCTGCCAGGCGTTGGAACAGGTTTGTATCGAAACAGTGGAAAGCGGTAAAATGACCAAAGATCTCGCAGTTTGTATCCACGGCAACAAAGTGGAACACGGCAAACACTACCTCTACACAGAAGAATTCCTGGAAGAGCTGGATAAAGCCCTGAAGACAAAACTGGCTAAATAATATTTTGGGATTTTTTGATTTACGAATTTTTTGATTTTGTTTGATAATACGAGCGAATCAATCAACATAAAAAAGACCGAAGCAATCGCTTCGGTCTTTTTTATTCGCTCATATTATCAAACAAAATCAAAAAATTCGTAAATCAAAAAATCCCAAAATCTCTACAGTCCCATCTGCCTGCGTACTACTTTATCTTCTGCATAGATATCATCGTAAAATACAAGGGTGCCGTCTTTTCCTTCTGCAGTGAAATAACGGAAGTAGATCGGGACACGACGGGTAAGGTCTACCTGCCGTTTCTCCTCCCGGTCAATCCAGGCGCGGATGCTGTCGCCTCTGTGGTTTGCGGTGTCCGGTGAAGACACCAGGTACTGCGCCAGGCTGTCCCACTGTTGCACCCGCACGCAACCATGACTCATGGCGCGCATTGAGTTTTTAAACAGCCCGCGGTTGTTGGTATCATGCAGGTATACGCTGTATTTGTTGCGGAAGTTGAACTTCATAATGCCCAGTGAATTGTCCAGCCCGTCCATCTGTCGTAATACATACGGGAAGTGCCCTTTCGACAACTTGCTCCAGTCTATCGTATGCGGATCTACGGCGTTGCCGGACGCATCGATCACCTCCAGGTTTTTAGCGGCCAGGTATCCCACGTCTTTCTTAATAGCCGGCAGCATCTCTTTAAACACAATGCTGTAGGGCACGCGCCAGTAAGGGAACAACATGAAGTTGGTCATGTAGGAGTTCAGGATAGGCGTACGCGTACGCGGCGTCCCCACGATTACCCGTGATTCCAGCTTTACTTCCCCGCTATCCACCACCTGCAGCGTATAGCCAGGCAGGTTAACCATGATATACTGCTTAGGCAGCGTATCCGGGAGTTTGCGCCAGCGGTCGAGGTTTACGGCAGCCTGCATCACCCAGTCGTGTACCGAGCGGTTCAGGGCCATGACGGTCCTTTTACCGGGCACGCCGTCCGGATAGATATTAAATTCTTTCTGAAAGGCTTTTACGCCTGTCTTTATCAGGGCACTGTCTATTTCTTTGCCGGTAGTGTCCAGGTGGCCGCTCTGTACCAGGCGGTCAACGACCATCAGGCGGAAAGCGGGTGTATCCGTATAGTTCAGCGGTAAGGTGTCCCAGTGGTAGCCGGCGTATTTTTCCTTGAAAGTGCGGATGCCTTCTTTCAGCGCCACATAGCCGGGATGTGTGGGCTCGAGGTCATGCAGCAGGGTGGTTACCTCTCCCTGCTCCAGCACCTGATGGAGTTTGGCTGTCAGTTCTGTGTCGGTGAACAGGGAATCGGCTTTCAGCGTAACGCTGTCGCGTGGCGCTGCTCCGAAACGCAGGTCAGACGCCATTCGCATAAAAGCGTCGGTCAGCATAACGTCCATCCGTGCCCACAAGGCAGCGTCTTTTTTGGCGGCAGGATCGTTGCTGAGTTGTTCCCAGGCGGTGTTCAATGCAGGTTCATGGTAACGCGCCGGCAGCAGGCCTACGTCTTCCGCCTGTTTGATAGCATCTATCATGGTGGCGGCAGCAGCATTTGGCACACCGTCTTTCGACCAGCGGCTGGCATTTTCCTTTTCTTTGTAAAACTCCTGCAAGGCTTCGGGCCGGAAGGCGGGAAGACTGTCTTCCATCAAACCATCATTGTCCTGAATAGCTGACAAGCGTTCGGTGATACTTTCTTTGACCACTTCGTCCAGCTGCCGGATGTTGGCGACAATCTGTTTCTTTTTGGGGGTTGCGTGCTTCTTTCCATGTCCACAAGCTAATAACAAACACATTCCGGAGCCGCATAACAAACTAAAAATAAAAATCTTGTACTTCATCTGAAAAAATCGATGGGTAAAGATATATAATTTCCATGCCAAAAATAAAAATCCCGGAGCATCGGCTCCGGGACAATACGGTCGGCACCAGGTATACCGTTAACGGCAACACTCTTTTTTGGTGAACAATGACTGTATGAATTTCAACACAGACAATAATACTTTTTTCATCTCCCGTGATTTTTAAAGAAGAGGCTGCGGTGTGCAGCAGCCTCTCTTTTCAACTAAAACTAAAACAACTAACTTCTAACAACTATAGTTTATCAAGGGGAATACGCTTGGGTGTTTTCAGTTGTTTGAACTGGCTGGGCGTCAGGCCGGTCACTTTTTTGAACTGCGCCGACAGGTGCGCCACGCTGCTGTACCCCATCTTATAACTGATTTCACTTAAACTCAACTCGTTGTAGTCCAGCAGCTCTTTCACCCGTTCAATTTTTTGCTGAATGATATACTGCTCGATGGTCACTCCTTCCATTTCGGAAAAAAGGCTGCTCAGGTAATGATAGTCTTTTTGCAGCTTGCCGGCCAGCAGGGTGGAGAAATTTTCTCTCATGTCATCCAGCTCTGAATAATGGACGGTTTCTACAACGATATTTTTGATGGCAGCCACCAGTTGCTGCTTTTTATCGTCTATCAGCAGAAAGCCTTCCGCCTGCAAAGCAACTGAAACTGCCTGCAATTGTTGTTCAGTCACCTTTCCATCCACGGTGGCTTTGCCCAGCTGAATGTCTGTGACGGTGAACGGTACGGCTTCCAGCACTGATTTGACTACCTTAATACAGCGCGGACAAACCATATTTTTTATGAACAGATCTGTTTTCACGCAGGTGTTATTTTTTAATATTAAAAATATTGTGTTCTATACGTACCAAAAACGAATTGAACGAATTACGCGCCATATCTCCGGTGAGTTGTGTGCGGTAAGAAAGATCCAGCCGGGTAGTACTGTTGAAAATAAACTGTACTGCCGGCGCAATGTCCAGATAGGACCCTTTTCCTGCTGCGTCTGCATTGGTTTTGCCTAACAGTTCCACATACAGGTTCAGGTTGGTCTGGTTAAAGTTCTTATATCTTACCGGAAGCAGCAAATATCCTGCGGACAGGCTATAATTTACGGAATTTTTCGGGAATCCCTCCGGGATATTATCCTTTATATTGTTCATATAACGGGAATACCCTAACGTAGTTGACAGCGCCAGTTTATGCAGCAGCTGTGTGGCGATAACGCCGCCGCTTACGCCGGAAGTAGCTCCTTCCAGGTCCAGGTCCGTATTGGCATACGGCTTTTTGGTAGCATGCGTGGCCGGCAGATAAGGGTTGTCGATTACCGAGCCCTTCACATAGGCGGCCATCCGGAAATGGGCATGCTGCTGGTCCAGCGACAGGAAACGGTATTTGGCGTAGATGCTGCCGCCTTCCATGCGGATGGAAGACTGCATCATGTTGGCCGCATAGCCGATGGCGTGTACCATCAGTTTTTTATTGATGCCCCACATGATTTCCGGTTCAAACCGCATTCCCGTGGTACCGTCATGTTCCATTTTAAAGAACTTGTTGGTCAGCCGGATGCCGAGTGAATTAGCCGCCATATTACTGGCAGGCTCTGTGTTTACGTATAATTCCTGTGCTGTTGTTACCTGGCTGAAGGCGAAGCACGCCGCAGCCATCATCAAAAATTTGCGCATCTGAAACCGAAGGATTAAATAGTGACGTGATAGATCCTTTTGGAAGCCTTGGCGTCGTGCGGTGTGCAGCAGTCAGCCATTACCCCTGTCTTATAGCAGGGCATCGTGGTTTCAGTTGCGTATTTTTTAAACTGTTTGGCAGAAACAAAATCCTTGTCGATCACCGTAATGTCTTTGTCGCCGTTCAGCACCTGGTCTTTTACCTGCATAAAATGCAGGGTGCTGCCCGCAAAAGGCACATGGGCATCGTTTTGCACCTTCACATCGCTGAAGCTGGCGGTCACTACCAGTTTGCCAACAGAGAAACCGGCGTCTTCCACTTTCTGCTTAATGGCGTCAATATTGACAGCCGCCCCCTGTTTAAAATGCAGGATAAAAGTGGTGTTGTCAAGGTCGGTGTCTATTTTGTCCACAAATGGCAGGGTCTGGAGCGATTCCAGGGTAGCCCGTGAACACATAGCGCAGGTGAGGCCGGAAGCCTGCAGACTGGCTTTTTTATATTGCGCCTGAGCGCCAAAGGAAAGTCCTAATGCGAGTAAGATAACAGATAATATTTTCATGATCTGATGATTATAAATTATAAAATACAACAATGCCTATATTTTTCCGCACAGCGGAAAACAGTAACAGGAAGTTGTTATCAGATCAGGAAAACGCAGTTGCGCAGGAAAACGGGCGTGGCAGCGCCCATATCGGGGGGATCATGCGGATAGCTGCTATGATGCAGCTGTAAGGCAGACAGAGACGGCGTTTGAAGGATTTTTACCGGCAGCTGCAAGTCGGCAGATACCGGCGCATCCTGCTGAAGGGCTTTGGCCGCCTGGTGAGAGGTGGTCACCTTACAGAACTTTGCCTCGTTTTTACAGCAGTCCATACTTTTTACCGGGCGGCCGCACTTCTTGCATTGGTCCTTATCGGAGACGTTCTGCAGCTTTACGGACGCCAGTTTGCCCATGCAATAATGCACGTTCACCGTAAACCCGCTGGTTAACAGCGTGTAGAGGAAAGCAAAAAATATGGCAAAAAAACGTTTCATGTCAGGTACAAAAGTACTACAATAAATTGTCTTTTATAGTGACCGCTGTCATTTTCAGGATGCGCCGGTTATTTTAACATTCGGTTAGCGTTTACCGTTTTTTCGTTTTTCGGGAGATACCGGCCTTTTTTCCAGTTGCTCCACTTTCGCTTTTAGTGCTTTGTTCTCCTCCTGCGACCGGATCATATGCAGCGTAAGCTCCTCTACTTTTTGTAACAGGAGCCGGTTCATCTCACCAAGGTCCAGTCCGCTCTCCCCTATCTGTTGGGCGGAAGGCATGCCTGGCAGGCGGCCGTTTGCAGAGATGAAAGCAGCCGTGCTGTCCAGTGAAGGGAGCCGGTAGTCCGGATGGAATACATAGTCCGGCCAGTCGGCAGCGTTTTGGGTGACTTTTACCCTCTTTGCATAGACCTCTCCGCTGACAGAGAGAGAAGCTTTAGGGTTAAAAGTACCGATGCCGACTTTACCATCTTTTACAACAACCGCTCCCGTAGTACCTCCCACAACATATTTAGTGGGGATGGTTACATCGCCGTCGGTATTCAGTACAACATCCGCATCTTTTCCCTGGTAGTAGTCGATCGCTCTGAGGTATATACCGGAAATCTTTGCTACTGCAGATGGTACAGCGTCACAGCCCGACACACGGGCGTCTATCCGCCAATATCCGCCATACGGGTCTGTATTAGCGATACCAGCCGCCAGGGCCTGCGCTGCTGTTCCGGGAATTTGTACCAGCGCATACCCGCCTTCATTCACTTTTCCATTCCACTTTGAAACCTTGAACTGATGTCCGGCTTTGTTCTTCCAGGAAAACCAAAACCTGAACTGGATTTCTCCGCAGGTCATGTTATCCGAACGCGCAATCAATATGTAGTACTGTCTGACATATCCGGGATTTAATGCCCCGCTAAGCAATTGTTCTATGGTAAGATAACTCCCCTTCGTGACGGTCTGCCACGAATCGCCGCCATTCAGCCAGGCGGCTCCTTCTTCGTTACCATAAATTTGAAGGATATTATGCTCAATCGGCGCCTGAGCACGTGTCACTGTTGTAAATAGGGCCTGCAGCAGGCATACAGCAAGGATAAAACGTTTCATAAAATATAGGATTTGGGTTGAACAAAAGTAAATATAGCGTTAACTGCCCCTTGTACCACCGGAGTACAAGGGGCAGCTTATTAATTGATAAACCACCAGCGCAGTCCCAGCCTGAAGGCGAAGTTATTGTACGGGTACAGCGGGGCGGCGTGATTATTTTCAGCAAAGAACACATTCAGGTTTTCTGCGCGCACGAAGGCGGAGAAAGACTTGATGCGGAAATGGGCAAACGCGGAAATATCCGGTGCGTTGTATTTCACGTTGGTGGTGTTCTGATACACGAACTGTCCGAGCAACGGAGAATAGTCGTCAGCGTAATACGAAGTATTGTAGCGGAATTCCAGCCCTGTCATCAGGTTCAGGTTCCGGTACAGCAGTTTTTCGAAGGAAAAGCGGTGGCGTGTCCAGATGGTGGGCACATTGAGCGGCCCTTCGCCGTGGCGTTGCTGGAAAGCTACTTCTGCATACCAGGAGAACGGACGGATGTTGAATTTCTTGCTGAATACTACCTGCAGCAGGTTAAACAGGTTGGTGGCCTGTGCGCTGTGATAGTAGTCTTTCAGGTAAGTGTAGTTGGTAAACAGGAAATAGTTCACCGCCAGATTATACTGCAGCTTGCTATTTTCAGCGGCAAACTGCAACTGGGTGGTATTTTCCTTGGCGGTGGTGCTGTTGTACCAGGTATCGCGGTTGCTGTTGAAAAACTTATAGACGTAGGAAGGCTCCCGGTTAACGTTGCTGACAGAGAGTTTAACATCTCCCAGCAGGTCGTTGATATGCCGGCGCAGGCTACCGTAGATACTGTAATCCCCGATATTCTGCCCTACTACGTAAAACTCACCACGGGCAGAGAAATCCCACAGCTTATTCCGGGTTTTGTTGCGGTATTCACCATGCAGCGCGAGGTTGGTGAAGTTGATGTCTGCATCGAGGAAAGTACCGGTAATGCTTTCAAACCGGGCGCCGAGGTTGATGAAGTGTCCCAGGTTGCCCAGTACAGGAAACTGTATCAGTGACAGGTCATTGGATATTGTTTTCCATTTGTGCTGGGCATGGATGGTGTCCCGGGTGATGAAGTCAAACCCGTAATGCCGTGTATAAAAGGTAGTATCCTGGTTATTGTCGATGAACTGATAGTTGTCGTTCTGGTAGTTGAACGTATACTGTACCCGGAAAATGGGCCGGTAACGGTAATAGTCCGTTGTGTCGTTGATGTGCAGGGTATCGCCGCGGCCCCAGTCGTACTGTTGCTGAATCAGCAGTCCTGTTTGCTGGTACTGCGATTTCACGGGGATTTTGGTGCCGAAGAAAGCATACTGGCCCACTTCCTGGTTACCAAGGTTTACACCAATGGCCTGGCGGTTTTTGTACTTGTCGTTGGACAGGAAGGTATCGCTTTTGATACCGCCGTTTTCGCCGCCCTGGAGCTTATTATAATAAAAGCTAAAATAGGTATTGGCTCTTTTGTTTTTACTCTGGTAGCGGGCGGTCAGCCGGTAGGTATCGTGGTTGGTGGTTTGTGAGCGGTAAAAGCCGGGGGCGTTCACTTTCCTGTAATCGAAGGCAAAGTTGAAACGGTCCGTGCGGTTCTGCGTGTGCGTTACCCCGATCACCTGTTCCTGTTTGCTGCCTACGAGGTAGTTCAGTTCGGAGTAGGGCCGGTTGGTGTTATAAAACCGGGCATTAGCGTGACTGTTACCATAGATATCGTAAGCATGGAAGCCGGCATCGAAGCCGGGTTTCATCAGCGGCGTAAAGATAATATTGCGGGCAGCCGAACCGCTGTTGCCCAGCGTCATGTAGTTGGCCGGCACTTTCAGGAAGTCGATATTGAAATCCGCCACAGAGGAGTCGATGGTAAAATCTGTCGGCTCGCCGAGGTAGCGGTAAGTCAATGTAAGGGTGTCCGGCTCTTCGTGGTGGTGCATGGTATCGCGCTGCATTTTGCTGGAACCGCCGCCACCGCCGCCCATACCCCCGAAACGTCCGGTATTGAACTGTGCCATTAAGGAATGACTACCTGCCAACAGCAGGGCTATGAAAATAAGAAGATGCCTCATCCGAAAATGACAAAACGTTTATAGTTGCCGGATTAATTCACTAAAGATAAGCGTAAGCTTGGGTTCTGCCGCATTGGCCGCTTCCAGTACCTCCTCGTGGGTGATCACATTTTCCTCTTCACGGATGCCGATATCGGTAATAACGCTCATGGCAAAGACTTTCAGCCCGGCGTGCGCCGCTACGATCACCTCCGGTACAGTGCTCATCCCTACCGCGTCGCCACCGATGATGTGCATGTATTTGTATTCCGCCCTTGTCTCAAAGGAAGGTCCCTGTACGCCCACATATACGCCTGTATGCAGTGAAATATTGTTGGCAGCGGCAATTTCATGGGCCGCCTGGATCAGCGCTTTGGAATAGGGTTCGCTCATATCCGGGAAACGGGGGCCCAGTGTATTTTCGTTACGGCCACGCAGCGGATGTTCCGGTTGCAGGTTGATATGGTCCCTGATCACCATCAGGTCGCCCACCTTAAACTGCTGGTTCATCCCCCCGGCAGCATTGGAAATGAACAGGGTATGGATGCCCAGCTCTTTCATCACCCTCACCGGGAAAGTGACCTGTTTCATGGAAAAACCTTCATAATAGTGGAATCTGCCGGCCATGGCCACTATGGGCTTACCCTGCATATATCCCAGGATCAGTTTTCCTGAATGCCCTTCCACAGTGGATTCCGGGAAATGTGGAATATCACGATAAGATATTTCGATGCTCCGTTCTATCTCTTTGGTCAGGTTACCCAGCCCGCTTCCCAATATCACCCCCGCTACAGGCGTTTCCTGCCAGTGCTTCCGGATATAATCACCAGCTGCTTTGATCTGGTCCGTTAATTCACTCATTTGATTATGTAATTAATTAAAAGTCGGATTTAAAAATCAAACCCGCGCAAAGTTATTTTTTAATTCACAAATGACTGCAGTTTTATATTTAAATCATAATGACCTATTTTAGCGGCAAATTTTATTGCGATGAACTTACACGAGTACCAGGCTAAAGAACTGTTGAAAAAATATAATGTACCGGTTCAGGAAGGTATTCCGGTAGAAACACCGGAAGCAGCTGCCGAAGCTTACAAGCAACTGAAGGTGCAATACGGTAATGAGTTTGCAGTGGTTAAAGCGCAAATTCACGCTGGTGGACGCGGTAAAGGTAAAATCCGTGGAACTGAGCAGAGAGGTGTGGCAGTTGGGAAAAATGCGGAAGATGTGAAAACCATTGCAGGTAACATCCTGGGTGGCACACTGGTGACTATCCAGACCGGAGAAGCAGGCAAGCTGGTGAACAAAGTGCTGGTAGCACAGGACGTATACTACCCGGGCCCCAACCCGGTAAAGGAATTTTACCTGTCTATCCTGCTGGACCGCGCCAAAGGCCAGAATGTGATCATGTATTCTACCGAAGGCGGTATGGATATCGAAGAAGTAGCACACAGTACTCCTGAGAAAATATACAAAGAGTGGGTAAAACCCAATATGCCCCTGCAGCCATTCCAGGCCCGTAACATCGCGTTCAACTTCGGTCTGAGCGGCGAAGCGTTCAAAAACATGGTGAAATTTGTGACCAACCTGTACAACGCTTACGTAGGACTGGACTGCAGCATGCTGGAAATCAACCCGTTATTCAAAACCAGCGATGAAAAAATCATTGCCGTTGACGCCAAAGTAAACCTGGACGACAACGCCCTGATGCGTCATCCCGACCTGGAAGCGCTCCGCGACATCACCGAAGAAGATCCGACAGAAGTAGAAGCAGGTAAATACAACCTCAACTTCGTAAAACTGGACGGTAACGTAGGTTGTATGGTAAACGGCGCCGGTCTGGCCATGGCTACCATGGACATGATCAAACTGAGCGGCGGCGATCCGGCCAACTTCCTGGACGTAGGCGGTACTGCCAACGCACAAACGGTAGAAGCAGGCTTCCGCATCATCCTGAAAGACCCGAAAGTAAAAGCCATCCTGATCAATATCTTCGGCGGTATCGTTCGTTGCGACAGGGTTGCTCAGGGTGTTATCGACGCTTACAAATCTATCGGCAACATCAACGTGCCGATCATTGTACGCTTACAAGGCACCAACGCCAAAGAAGCAAAAGAACTGATCGAAGCCAGCGGCCTGAAAGTACAGTCTGCTACCCTCCTCAGCGAAGCAGCTGACCTGGTAAACAAAGCACTGAACTAATCATTTGATCATTTGATTATTTGATCATTTGATTATTTGATTATTTGATTATTTGATTATTTAGATATTAAAAAAAAGCGGAGATCAACATACTGATCTCCGCTTTTTTATGCTCAAACAAATAATGTATAATATATTAAATACAGGAAGGGCCGACCTTGTGGGTCAGCCCTTGTATCATCAATTATCTTTTTTAGGAGGATATACCGCTTTGGGGGCGGCGGCAGGCGTGCCTTTGTCTTTGTTATCTTCTTTAGGCTTAGGCGTCGCCGGCTTTTCTTCCCTGGGCTTCGGCGTTTCCTGCGCCGGCTTGTCGGCCCCCGGCGAGTACATGTCTTCTTCGCCGGTTTGGTAGTCGGATTCAGAACCGTTACCGATGTCTTCCGCTTCTGCACCGGGTTTCACGTTGGTGTCGAAGTTGGAATAGGTTTCATCGGTCATATTGGCCGGCACCTGGAATTTGTCGCTGCTGCTCACTTTCAGCGTATTATCGGCAAATACTTTCTGCATGAAATAAGCCCAGATAGGCAGGCCGGTGTTAGCGCCCTGACCGATACCGGTGGTGGCAAAGTGGATAAAGTTGTTTTCGCAACCTACCCAGGCGCCTGCCAGCAGTTTAGGTGTGTAACCCATAAACCAGCCATCCGTGTTATCGTTGGTGGTACCGGTTTTACCGGCCATTTCACCCTGCATTTTATAGGTGCCGCGCATACGGGCGCCGGTGCCGCCGGGCTGCAATACGCCTTCCATCATCTTCACCATGGTGTAAGCTTCTTTCTCGCTGATCACCTCCCGTTTCACCGGGGCGAAAGTTTCGAGGATATTGCCATAGCGGTCTTCTATGCGGGTAATATAGATCGGTTTGGTATTGATGCCCCTTCCCGGGAACATCGTATAAGCCTGTAACATCTCGTACAGGGAAATCTCAGACACCCCGAGCGCGATGGAGGGATAAGGCTCAATTTTACTGGTAAAGCCGATCTTGTTCTGCGCAAAATCTGCAAACGCTTTGGCGCCGATCTGTTTGATCAGGTAGGCCGACACCAGGTTGAGCGACCTGGCCAGCGCCCCCGCCATGGAGATGCTGCCGCCCACGCTGCCTTCAGAGTTGCGGCTCAGTGTCCAGTTACCGATGGTGATCGGTTCGTTGGGCAGCATGGTATTGGGTGACATGCCGTTCATGATGGCAAAGCAATACAGGAACGGTTTGAAGGTAGAGCCCACCTGACGGCGGGTTTTAGCGACGTGGTCGTTTTTGAAATAGCGGAAATCAGGACCGCCTACCCATGCTTTCACCTCACCGCTTTCCGGGTCCATGGCCATAAAGCCGGCCTGTAATACCGCACGCATGTATTTAATGGAATCCAGCGGCGTCATCACGGTGTCGATCTCGTTCAGATCTGGTTCCGTATAACTTCTCCAGGCGAACACCTTCATTTTGGTAGGTGTGTTGAACGACTTGGTGATCTCTTCATCAGACGCTTCCGCTTCTTTCATGTTGCGGTAACGGTCAGACTCTTTCGTGTATTTATCGAGGTACTGCGGCCATTTTTTCCATACGCTGCCTGTTTTTACATCATTCTGGTTAGACAGGTATTTCTGCAGGGTCTGCAGGTGGCGGGATACCGCTTCTTCCGCATACAATTGCATACGCGGATTAATAGTGGTATATATTTTAAGGCCGTCACGGTAAAGGTTATACGGAGTACCGTCTGCTTTATTATGGTCTTTGCACCAGGCTTTCACCTCATCACGCAGCACTTCCCTGAAATAAGGCGCCAGTCCTTTATTGTGGTCTATCTTATTATAATGTAATACAATGGGCTTGCTTTTAGCGGCGGCGGCTTCCGCAGGGGTGATGAAGTTAGCTTCCACCATATTATCGATCACCGTATTGCGGCGGGCGAGGGCCAGCTGCGGGTTACGGCGCGGGTTATACAGGGTGTTGCCTTTCAGCATACCGACCAGTATAGCGGCTTCCTCGATGGAGAGGTGACCGGCATCTTTACTGAAGAAGGTGCGGGCGCCATTTTCAATACCATATACGTTATCACCGAAGGCAACCGTGTTCAGATAAAGTGTGAGGATTTCCTGTTTGGTGAAGTTTCTTTCCAGCTTCACGGCGATAATCCATTCCTGCAGTTTCTGGAAGCCCCTGCTGATAGGGTTGGTAGCACGTTGCTTACCGAGGTTGTCTGTTTGCAGGTTGAGCGCCAGCTGCTGGGTGATGGTGCTGGAACCACGCTTTTTACCAATCAGCAGGTAAAAAGGGATGGCCAGCGTGCCTTTGGCGTCAATACCGGAGTTCTGGTAGAAGCGGGTTTCTTCGGTAGCGATCAGGGCGTTGATCACATTTTTGGAAATTTCATTGAAATCGCTGCTGGAGCGGTCTACCTGGTAGTATTTGCCCAAAATGGTCCCATCGTCGGCGATCACTTCGGAAGCCAGCGCAGCGCGCGGGTTTTCCAGTTCCTCCATAGATGGCATATTACCAATGACCCTGAAGTTGATCAATAAGATAAAGAGAACAAACAGTGCTAAAATACCAAACGCCACACGCCACAATATTTTCACCGATTTTTTCATGCGCTATATAAGTTTGTTTTACGGCGTACGCCGAGTTTTTTGGACAGTTGCTAGTTGGCTGTTAAACTAAATATTTAATAAACGGCCTCTAACAGCAATAAACAGGCCTGTTTACTAACAGTTTGACCCACAAATCTATTAAATATTTAGGGATTTACTGATTTTGAGCTTTCGGGATTTCGGGTATTATGGCGCAACAACCATTCAATCATAAAATCACCAAATCACGAAATCCCTAAATATCATTGTGTTACATAGTTGTCAGTAAAAAACTTCCTGTAACCGACCAGGTCTTTGGTGCTGTTCAGCAGGATGAAGTTATCTCGTGAAATGACAAAAAAGGAATAATCGCTCGGCCGGATCCGGGGGATGATGCTGATGGCAGCCTCTTCCCGGATTTCGTCGAAGTAGTTCAGTGCTTTGTCTTCATTCGGGAAGATCCTGAAAATCAGCATCGTTTCAGAAGGAGACAATACAAAGCTGCCCACCTCGATTTTATCGGTAGCGTGTTTAGTGGCATTGTACCGGGTGAACTGGTTGAGCCCTTCGTCCATCAGTTCTTTGGAAACGCGCTGGAATGCCAGTACGACGAAGTGCGGGTTATCTGCCGAAAGTTTATAGGGCGTTACGGGTTTAGGTGGCGGCGCTACGGTGGCGATGGGCGCTGTAGGCACGTTGCCGGCTATTTTGCCGGACATGTGTGCGGAATCGGCCGATGCGGCGGGCGTTTTGGCGCCGTTGAGGCGGTCTACCAGCACCGGCTGCGGATTTTGCCAGGGGTAACGCATGGAGATGTTTTCATCTACCAGCGGGCCACCGTCGCTGTCTTTCCTGATTTCCAGTTTAGCGAGGTAGTTCACCAGTTCGTTGCGATGGTCGAGTGCGTCCAGCAGGGCTTTGGTCTGTTGCTGGATACCGTCGTCGCCGGGGTATTTGTCCATCACGGCCAGCACGGCCCTGCGGGAGGCCTGTGTGGAGTCCACGCCGATGAGGGTGTCCTGTTTTACCAGCGCCATGGCTTCGAGCAGGTCAAATTTCCCCTGCATGAAATTGGTGCCGTAGGTGCTGTCGGCGCGGCGTTTGATGGCCAGCGCACCGGCTACGTCTCCACCGCGGAAAGCCGTATAGGCGGAGTCGTAAGTAGCGCTGATGGTTTTTTTCCGGGCCAGGTCTGTATCACGGTTGCCGCCGGAACGGATGATATCTGCGTAGTTGGTGTTGCCGTACTGCGTAAGTATCATGTTTTTATAACGGGCGGCTTCTGCCGGATGGTTCAGTTTGCCCTGCCATACGTAGAGGGAGTAGAGGATCTCCGGTTTACGCGGATGGTCGGGATATTTGAGCAGCAGCGAGTCGTAGGTTTCTATCGCCAGCGGATAATTTTCGAGTTTATCGTAGTACAGTTTACCCAGTTCGAAGCGGGCATCCTGGTCCATTTTGCGGGAGTCGACCAGTTTTTCCGGCGTCAGGGGCAGGCCCTGTGCGAGGCGTTCGGCGGTGATGCTGTCTGCCGGCAGGTTCTCCGGTGAGGATGCAGCGGTGGCCGCGTCGGTACTTACCTGTACGGGGGCGTCGTTGTTGTTGCCGGCAGTGTGAAGGTTACCTGCCTGGCTGCGGCGCCAGTTATCGGCCACCTGGCGGCTGCCCCAGCGGCGCTTGAATTCGGAGTAACCGGTCGATTTGCTGGCCGGGTTATAGAAATACCAGTCCCCTTTTTCTTCTTTGGGGCTGTAGGCGCCGCCGTTGTTGTTCATCCCGAAAGCGGGATTGTCGTACGGATTGGCGGCCTGCATGGCGTCTTTCTTTTTCTTTTCGGCGGCAGCGGTTTTGAGGGTGGCTGCCATTTTCGCGAGGAAGATGTTGCGGTCAGATTCCGGCATGGCGGCGATGCGCTGCAGGCTGTCCTCCCGGTGGATGATGGTCAGCTTGGCGGCAACGTCGGCGAGTACCGTCTTCCGGACGTTGACGGTGGCGGCGTCCACGAACTCGGCGGTCATGGTGCCGGCGGTGCTGTCGTAATATTTTTTGGCGTCCAGGTACTGGCGTTGTTCGTAGTAGATGTCGGCGATGGCTTTATAGGTCAGCGTACGCTGCACCATATTATCGCCGCCTTCTTTGAGGGATTTGCGGAGGTACCCCAGGGCTACGGCGGTGTCTCCCGGATACGAGAGGGTGCCCATGGTGTAGAGGATGGCATCGCGGAAGTGGCTGAAACGTTCTTTTTTCAGCATATGGCGCAGGCCTTCCAGGCTGCGGGCCAGTCCGCCTTCTTCTTTCGCATTGATTTTAGCTATCTGGAGGCGGGCCTGGAAGTCCATCATGGGATCGGGCTTGCTGGCGATCACATCGCGGAACTTGTCCATGGCCGAATCGGCGTGGTGCAGCTGCAGGTACAGCTGCCCGAGAATGAACGACATCCTTGCTCTGGCCACGCGGTCGCGGCTTTTATCGATGGCTACTTTCAGCGGTTCTATTGTTTCGGGGTAGCGGGCCTGTACGTAGTTGCTGTAGGCCCTTACCTCTGCCAGTCCGCCGTCGAGGCGGTGCGGGAAGTTGGGGTCGGTGCTCAGGATGTTGAGCAGCGCCTGTACTTCATCGTAGTCTTTTTGTTCCAGCAGGGTTTTAGCGCGCCAGAGGAAGGCATCGTTACGGGCGGCTACGTGTTTGAAGCGGCCAAAGAGGCCTTTGCGTTTTTCGCGGGTGGCGATGGAGATATGATCGTTTTCACTGGCGCCTACCACGGTTTTGTATTCGTCTTTTTTCTTGGGGGCGAAAGTGAGGTTGATATACTGGAAGGTTTTGTTGGCATTTTCCAGGTCGCCTTCATAGAAGTAGGCGCGGCCCATGAGGAGGAAGCAGTCGTCGATCCACTTACCCCTGGGGTCATGCAGCTGGATGGCCATATTGGTTTTTTCGATCACGGAGTCCAGCTCTGTTTTGCTGAATCCCTGACTTTGCAGGCTGGTAGGATAAAACGGCAACAGTACGTTGTAGTTGTCCTGACCGTCACGGTTGACCGTCTTCACTACCTTGTCCAGTTTCACCCGGGCATGGAAGTAATAATTATAACGGGTCGCCAGGTTCTGGAAGAACCTGCGTTTGAAATTCCAGTGCTTCTTTTCCAGCATCACTTCGGAAGGAGGTCTCCTGTCCTGTATCCGCGGCTCTTTTGGTTTGAAGAGCGGCTTATTGAGTAGCGGCCTTGGGGACTGGCCCTGAGGGTCCTGCTGTGGTTGCTGCTGCTGTGCCTGGCTACGGGGCTTGATTTGAGCCAAAACCGCCGGAGATCCCATGCACAATAAAAAAAATAATACCGGATAAAGACGTAGCGATTTATAGCAATTCATGGATGCCAGGGTGTATAGGCTATATATATAACTGTAAGTTTGAAAAAATATTTTAAAGATAGGATAAAATAGTGGATTGATTGGGGGGATTGATTAACTTTAGCCGCCTGAAAACGAATAAATCTCTATAAGCACACCAAAAAATGGCCAGGAAGGGGAAAAAAAACAACAGACGAAACCTTGAAAAACTCAGTCATAAGTACCGTCTGGTAATTATGAATGATGATACCTATGAAGAAGTGACATCCTTCAAATTGTCCAGAATGAGTGTGTACATCGCTTTGAGCACCCTGTTTGTATTACTGGTAGCTATTACGGTGGCAACGGTAGTATTTACGCCATTAAGATATTACATCCCGGGCTATGGAGACCTGAAACAGCGCAAGGAGTTCATCCATCTGAAGATGAGGGCGGATTCCCTTGAGACAGCCATTAATCAGCGGGACCTCTACCTGAAGAACATCAAACAAGTGATCAATGGGGATTTTACCGGCAAGCTGGACACAACCATGTTAAAAGTGCCGAAAGTAGACAACAGCACGTATTAATTTAGAAATTTAGCTATTGGGCTATTTTGATATTGCAGATGTTCGAAGAATAAATATTTTAATTTTTATATATTTTAATATTTATAAATTTGATATTTAAATTTTATTTAAATTTAATAAGTGAATGGTTTTGTGAAATGTAAAGGCCATATCATCTGTATACCCAATGATCAAATACTTAAATAAAAAAATAGCAAAATATATTTAAGGGCTGAAAAACCTGAAAACCTATGTTTAATAACAAATCAAACTCTAAGGGTGACAACAAGAACCTGTTACCCACATCGACTGTTAACATTATAGGCAGCGGCACTTCTATCCAGGGCGATATCGTATGTGAAGGGGATATCCGGATAGACGGCCAGGTAAACGGGCTGGTATCCACCAAAGCCAAAATCGTGGTAGGGCCCGAAGGCGACATCACCGGCGACCTCGTATGTCAGAGCGCAGACATTCTCGGTAAAGTGACCGGTATCATCAAAGTGGAAGAACTGCTGTTCCTGAAAGGGAACGCCCTGGTAAAGGGAGATGTGTACACTGCTCATTTTGAAATGGAGCCGACTGCCAAATTCAATGGCCGCTGCTACATGGATGAACAGCAGCCAGAAACGCAGAAACATGGAAAATCCGTCCTCCAGGAAGCCGAATAAACGTAATAATCCGGTACTGCGCTATGCCGGACTGGCGTTTCAAATGATGGCCACATTAGGGTTGGGAGTATTTGCAGGGTACAAACTGGACCAGAAAACGGGCTGGCGGTTCCCCGTGTTCCTGATCATTTTTTCTTTACTGGCTTTAGCCATACTTTTGTGGCAAATTATAAAAGACACCCGTCGGTAATGAGCGATAGATTTTTAATCAGATTATTTTCGATTTTCGGCATATTGAACGGCCTGATCATATTTTTCAAACCCAGATTGCTGGACAATGGCATCCATTTTTATGTGCTGCTGGCCGGCAATCTGGCTATGGCTTTGATCTCCCTGGCCTCCTACCTGATGAGCCGCAAAGGGCTCGCTTCTGCCAACCACAATGCCTTTATCCGCGCCGTATACGGTTCCACGCTCAGCAAACTCATGCTGTGCGTGATCGGCATTGCCGTTTATGTGCTCATTTACCGGCCCAACGTCAGTAAAGTGACCATCTTTTTGCTTTTGTTCCTGTACCTGTTGTATACCGTATTTGAAACATGGAGCCTCTTCCGGCTTACCAGGCTTAAAAAGTAATTGGCATTGAAAAAAGAGGCGCCCCTGCATGCATTAGCGTCCTATTTGCCCGACGGCACCTTTGACCAGGTGATGGCGTTTCTGCTCCAGTATAAAGTGCATCTCACCATCACCCGGGAAAGGCAAAGCATACTGGGTGACTACCGTCACCCCGATGGAAATGGAAAAGGACACCGGATCAGCATCAACGGATCGCTGAACAGGTATTCTTTTCTCATCACCCTGCTGCATGAAATAGCCCATCTCACCACTTTTAATAAATACGCCAACCGCGTACCGGCACACGGCAAGGAATGGAAACAGGAGTTTTCCATTATTCTCCGTGACTTTGTAGGCAAAGGCTACCTGCCCCACGACGTGGAACAGGCTGTACGCCAGAGCATGAACAATCCGGCCGCCAGCAGCTGCGCCGACGAAAACCTGATGCGCGTGCTCCGTAACTACGACGACCGCAAAGAGACGCACTTCCTGGTGGAACAGCTCCCGCTCCATCAGCTCTTCAAAACCAAAGACGGCCGCATCTTCCGCAAAGGGGAAAGAATAAGAAAACGCTACCGCTGTGAAGAGGTAGCGTCTAAACGTATTTATCTGTTCAGCCCCGTTTACGAAGTAGAAGTGCTGAACTGATTTCGAAATTTTGGTATTGGGTTATTTTTCTCCCACATAGTGTAATTCAGTGTAGGTCATCGCTTTATTGATCAATTGAATACCCAGCTGCAGAATAGCCGCTTCGGAAGCCGCCTGTAATTTGGGCGCATCGTCGGTAGGCTTGTGGTAATCGTCATGCCCGCCGGTATGGAAAAACAGGACCGGCACTTTATTCACATAAAAGTTATGATGATCGGAGGCGCCTTTGCCGGCGGCGTCCGTGAAATGTTTAATGCCTGGTTGCTGTACGTCCTTAAACACTTCCGGCCATTCCTGCGCGCTGCCGAAACCGCCGATACCGATGCCTCTTTCCGGGTTGTAGCGGCCGATCATGTCCATATTGAGCATAAAATGCACTTTGTCCAGCGGCATCAGCGGATGCGCGGTGTAGTATTTGGAGCCCTGCAGGCCCAGCTCTTCCCCGCCGAAAGCGATGAACAGGAAATTGAAAGGTTCTTTACCGGCATTTTTCACATAGTGGCGGGCCAGTTCCAGCAGGCCGGCCACGCCGGAGGCGTTGTCGTCGGCGCCGTTGTGTATCTGCCCGATGGGATATTTGCCGTCAAAAAGACCGGCGGTGCCGAGGTGATCGTAATGTGCACCGATGATAATCGTACGGGCGGCGCCGTTATCCAGGAAACCGGCCACGTTGCGGCTCGGGATATTTTTATGCGCGTTGCGGTCGAACGTAAAATCCTGGAAATAGCTGCTGCCGTTAACAGGTTTCAGTCCCAGTTTTTTAAACTGCCGCGCCACAAAGCGGCTGGCGGTGCGGCCGCCTTTCTCGGCGGTGCCTCTCCCCTTCAGTTTGTCGGAAGCCAGGTAATTTACAATCTCCCCGATACGGCGGGCGTCGGGAATGCTGTCTTGTGCAAAGGCGGCAGACATTCCTCCTGCCAGCATCATCATCAATAACAAGCTTTTTTTCATATGACTATCGGTTGAAAAAAGCCCCCGGCGATTGCCGGGGGCTTTACAATATATTTTGAATAATGGTCGGCTGCTTATTTTTTGCGCTGCTGCATGTCCTGCTGACGGCGCTGTACTTCTTCCAGTTTCTCCTGCCATTTGGATTTGGAGACAGGCTTTTTCTTGTTTTCCTGGATCTGCGCGTGGATTTTGTCATGGTTGATGACAAACGTCTGGAGCACCCATTGCAGCAGGATGCTGATCACGTTGGACAGGAAGTAGTAGAAGGTAAGTGCGGCAGCCAGGCGGTTGAAGATACCCAACAGCATGATCGGCATGATGTAAGGCATGTACTTCATCACCGGGTTGCTCTGATCGGTCATGCCACGGTTGTAGAAGGCCAGGATCAGGCTCGTGATGGTCATCAGGATGGTGAACAGGCTCACGTGGTTACCGTAGAAAGGTATGTTGAAGCCCAGGTTCAGGATGGAGTCGTAAGTAGACAGGTCTTTTGCCCACAGGAAACTTTCCTGACGCAGCTCGATGGAAGACGGGAAGAAGCTGTACATGGCCACCAGGATAGGCAGCTGCAGCAGGGCTGGTAAACAGCCGCCCAGCGGGTTCACCCCGGCACTCTTGAACAGTTTCATCTGCTCCATACCGAAAGCCTGCTGGTCTTCGCCGTGTTTGGCGCGCAGCTCATCGATTTCCGGTTTCAGCACTTTCATTTTCGCCTGAGAAACGTAGCTCTGGTAGGTGAAAGGCAGTATCAGCAAACGGATGAAGATGGTGAGCAGGATGATGATCATACCGTAGTTGCTGATAAATCCGCTGAGGAAGTTAAACACCGGGATGATGATCCATTTGTTCACATATTTTACGAAGGCGAAGATGCCGGAGCCCAGGGGGATGATTTTCTCGAGGCCCAGATCGAAAGACTTCAGTGTTTTGTAGTGGTTAGGGCCATAGTAGATATCAATCGGGAAAGAGAAATCATTGGCGCGGTTGTAAGGGATCTGGATGGTCGTGAAAGCCTGACCCACGATGTTACCGCTCTGTGGCACTTTGGTGTTCACGTCTGCCGCGTCGAAGCTGCCGCTTTTAGCGATCAGGGTGGTATTGAAGAACTGTTGTTTTACGCTGATCCATTTCAGCTTGTTGTCCAGCTTCTCGTGGCTGCTGCGCTGCAGCGTGAAATAGTCATGTTTATCATTGGCATACATGTAGTGCACCTGGTTGTTGAGGCGCTCGTTTTCCATGTCATGCTCCTGTTTGTCGTTCTGGCTGTTCCACTGCAGGTTCAGGTAGTTCTGATTGCCCGGCAGGATATTCTGGAAGCCAACGGCGTGTACGTTATAGCTTACCACGTAGCTGCCCGGTTTGATACCGTAAACGAATTCCAGGTAGGTAGCAGGATTGGAAGTATTGAGGCGGTAGCTGATGGACTGTCCGCCGTCTGCCAGTTTCTGTACAGGGCCGGCAGTAAAGAACAGGTCAGCGCTGTTCAGCACTTTTGTGGCGCTGGCAGGCACTTCCAGGGAGAGGCGGTTAAAAGATCCCTGTGCCAGCATTAAAGGACCACCTTCTGAAGTTTTAAATTTTTTCAGTTGAACGCTGACCGGCTGGCCACCTTTATTTGAGAAAGTAACTTTAACATCGTCGTTTTCCATCACTGTGGTCTGTACCGGCGCTACCGCAGCGGCGGCAAAAACGCCAAATTCGCCTGCCAGTTGAGCCTGGTGGCTGAATCCAGTGTTCTCCGTTGGCGATGGCTGTCAGTGAATCGGCAACAGGCGCTTTAGGCTTGTTCAGATTGGCAATGGAATCCTGCCCGGGCTTTCTCCCTGGCGATATTTCCCTGTTGTTTCTGGTTATAGAAAATATATCCTACCAGTAAAACACCTAACATTAAAAACCCAATAACCGAATTTCTATCCATGAAATGCAATTAAAAATTTAGGCAGCAAAGGTAAGCATGATTTATGATTTGCCGCCCCCGTTTATTTGATTATTTGATTATTTGGTTATTTATACATTTTAAATTTTGTTATCCCTTGATTTTTTGATTTCAGGGCTTTTGGACTTTTATTAAATCCTTGCGATTTAATAAAAATGCAGCAGATAACTATATCCGCTGCATTTCAAATTCATAAATAACAAAATATTTAAATATCTAAATTATTGTGCGATCTTTTCCTCTGCCATCTTCGTTTTACCGTTTTTATTCTCCGCATATTGTTTAGCGGCTTTAATAAACGATACAAAGAGCGGTGCGGGGCTTTCCACGGTGCTTTTCAACTCGGGGTGGAACTGGGAGCCCACGAAGAAGGGGTGTCCGGGGATCTCGACCATTTCCACGAGGCCGCTTTCAGGATTTTTACCGGAAGGGATCATACCGGCTTTTTCGATCGCCTCGAGGTATTCATTATTGAATTCGTAGCGGTGACGGTGTCTTTCGCTGATAGACGTGGCGCCGCCGTAGATTTCAGATGCTTTGGAGCCGGGTGTCAGGTCGCAGGCATAGGCGCCCAGACGCATGGTACCGCCTTTGGCAGTAATTTTTTTCTGTTCTTCCATCAGGTTGATCACCGGGTGGGAGGTGTCCGGGTTCATTTCCACGGAGTGCGCGTCTTTCCAGCCGAGCACATTGCGGGAGAATTCCACTACGCTCATCTGCATACCGAGGCAGATACCGAAGAAAGGCAGGTTGTTTTCGCGGGCATACTGGATAGCCACGATTTTACCTTCGATACCGCGGTGGCCGAAGCCCGGCGCTACCAGCAGGCCGTCGAGGTTTTTCAGTTTCTCGCACACATTTTCCTGTGTAATATGTTCAGAGTGAATATTCTGTACGATCACCTTGCACTCGTTGAGAGAGCCGGCATGTATAAAGGATTCGAGAATAGACTTATAAGCGTCCTGCAGCTCTACGTATTTACCGATCAGACCGATGGTCACCTTGGATTTCGGATATTTCAGTTTATCCAGGAACTCGCGCCATTTGGTGAGTTCCGGTTCTTTTTCCACCGGCAGGTTCAGGCGCTTCAGCACGGAAACATCCAGTTTTTCGCGCATCATTTCCAGCGGCACTTCGTAGATGGTAGGCACGTCGTTCGCTTCAATCACCGCATCTACCTGTACATTACAGAACAGGGCGATTTTCTTTTTCAGATCGCGGTACATCGGCTCTTCCGTACGGCAAACGATGATATCCGGATGCACGCCGTATTCGCTCAGCAGGCGCACAGAATGCTGTGTAGGCTTGGTTTTCAGCTCCTTAGCCGCACGCAGGTAAGGGATGAGGGTGAGGTGTACCACCAGGCAATCTTCTTCGCCCAGCTCCCATTGCAACTGACGTACCGCCTCAATATAAGGGAGCGATTCAATGTCGCCCACGGTGCCACCCAGCTCGGTAATCACGATATCATATTTACCGTCTTTTCCCAGCAGGAGGATGCGGCGTTTGATTTCGTCGGTGATGTGCGGGATCACCTGCACGGTTTTGCCCAGGTAAGCGCCTTCTCTTTCCTTGTTGATAACGGTCTGATAAATACGGCCGGTGGTAACGTTGTTGGCCTGAGATGTAGGCGTGTTCAGGAAACGCTCATAGTGTCCGAGGTCCAGATCGGTTTCCGCGCCATCTTCTGTTACGTAACATTCCCCGTGCTCATAAGGGTTTAACGTTCCCGGATCCACGTTGATATATGGATCGAACTTCTGAATAGTCACTCTAAAGCCGCGTGCCTGCAATAGTTTTGCCAGCGAAGCTGCTATAATTCCTTTACCCAAAGAGGAAGTAACACCTCCCGTAACGAAGATATATTTTGCCATAAAAACTAAAATTCAGCTAAAAATACTTGACCTAAATGGGGGAAGTGCCAGATTGCGTTTGGTGTTATACCTGTCAAGTAAACTACTTCCGGAGGTCATGCAAAGTTACACAAATTTGCTTCGCTCCCAAGTTTTTTACGCAGTGGCTTTATTTGTTTGTTAATTTTTGCGGGTTTCTGTTCAGCTCTTATCATTGAACCACAGCGCGTTTTAAAGAATTTTCAAGTGAGGGAAATTATTTGTTAAAAACCTGCATTAGCAGGTATTGTTAATACAGAGACTTTCGTTCCTAACAAATAGAAACTGTAAATTTGCGTCCGAAATACATAAATAAAAAGATGACTTTAACGCCTAAGAGAGCGCAGGATTCGCTCATCCAGATGACCGAACTGGTTCTGCCCAACGATACCAATACTTTCGGCAACCTCATGGGAGGCCGTCTGATGTACTGGATGGACATCGCTGCTGCACTGGCCTGTATGAAACACTGCAGCGCCCCTGTGGTCACCGCCTCCGTTGATAATATTTCTTTCGAGAATCCGATTAAGCTGGGGAATGTGGTACATATCGAAGCCAAGGTAAGCCGCGCCTTCAATACTTCCATGGAGGTACACATGCGCGTATGGGGAGAAGACCCGGTACAACAATACCGCTACAAATCCAATGAAGCGTTTATGACCTTCGTTGCCCTGGACCCTAACGGCAACTCCCGTCCCGTGCCCGGTATCGTGACCGACACAGAAGAGGAAAAAAAATTATATGATGGCGCCCTCCGCCGCCGGCAGCTCCGCCTTATCCTCGGTGGTAAAATGAAACCGGAAGATGCTGACGAACTGAAAGCATTGTTTTTCGACAAATAGAACTGTGACGGCCCGGATCTTTGCTGATTTCGCTGATCAGCAAAGATCCGGGCAGAGGGTGAAAATATATATATAAATAAAAGAAAGCATCCCGTTTGATAATGATATCAAACGGGATGCTTTTTTGTTTACAATATTTGCCTTACAGCCGCGTCTCTTTATAGAACTGGTCAAGGAACGCTTCCATAAACCGGTGCCGTTCCTCCGCCATCACCTTGCCGGTTGCGGTGTTCATACGGTCTTTGAGCAGCAGCAGTTTCTCGTAGAAGTGATTGATGGTAGGAGAAGCGTTGCTTTTATACTCCTCCCGCGTCATAGACATATTGGGTCCAATAGACGGGTCATAGATGGCCCTGTTCTTAAACCCGCCGTAGTTGAAGGCCCTGGCCACCCCGATGGCGCCGATAGCATCCAGCCGGTCGGCATCCTGTACCACGCTCAGTTCCGGGGAACGGAAGGCGTTGTCATTATGTCCGCCTTTAAAAGAAATATACCGGATGATATTTTCCACGTGAGCGATGGTTTCCTCCGGCAGGCCCTGTGATTCCATAAAAGCGCGGGCACGGGCGGGACCGATGTTTTCGTCGCCATTGTGGAATTTGGAATCTGCAATATCATGCAACAAAGCGCCCAGTTCCACCACCAGCAGGTCTGCCGTTTCCCGGGCGGCTATCTGCCGGGACAGCTGCCATACCCTGTAAATATGCCACCAGTCGTGGCCGCCCTCTGCTCCTTCCAGGGAGGTTTTTACATATGCTACCGTAGCATCGATGATTTCCTGATTATTTTGCATAACGGTAAAGATAATACGTAAAACTTTCCCGCCCTTCCGGCCGTTATGAGATTATGATACAGACCAAACGCGTATATGAAGATTTTTCCGAAAGTGACGGATACCGCATCCTGGTAGACCGTTTATGGCCGCGGGGGTTGTCCAAAGACAAAGCCCATGTGGATGAGTGGCTGAAAGATATTGCGCCGAGCGATGTGTTGCGGAAATGGTTCCATCATGAGGACGGGAAATTTGACGAGTTCCGTACCCGTTATCTGGCGGAGCTGAAAGACAAAAAGGAATTACTGGAAGGTATCCGGCAGCGGGCAAAACATCACCGGGTGACTTTATTATATGGAGCTAAAGATACGGTCCACAACCAGGCGCAGGTATTGCTGGAAGTGTTAAAGGGTTAATCAGGCGTTTTCTTTTTCCGGCTTTACCAGCACGTCTGTGATATTGTTCAGCTGTTTTACTTTGGCGGCGAAATCTCCTTTCAGCTTGTCACGGATGATGTGCAGTTTTTGTAAAACCTCATCGAGGGCGTCAGGGATAGCTTCCTGCAGCACCTGTTTGAGACGTTTGGCCACGGTAGGTGATTTCCCGTTGGTGGAAATGGCAATTTTCAGGTTGCCTTTCTGTACGATGGACCCCAGGTAGAAGTCGCACAGCTCGGGGGTGTCTGCCACATTGATCAGCACCTTCGCCCCTTTCGCTTTTTCCCACACGGTATAATTGAGTGTTTTGTCGTTGGTAGCGGCGATCACCAGGTCTTTTCCGAGCAGGTCGCCGCAGGAAAAGGGTTTGCGTACCAGTTCCACGTTGGGGAACTGCCGGGCGATGTCTTCCAGTTCAGGCAGGAAGTCCAGCGAAACGATGGTGATATTGCTTTCCGCGCAGTTTTGCAGGATAGCGTTCGCTTTCTCCAGTCCAATATTGCCACCGCCTACCACGAGGACGTGAAGGCGGTTGAGCTTAAAAAAAACCGGGAACAACTGATTTTCCATTATACAGCGATTTTAAGTTCTTCGGCTACCCTGGATTGCAGGGTGGTAAAATCTTCATGAAATCGTACTACCTCCCCTACAACGATGATGGCCGGATTGCAGAGCTGTTGCGCAGCGGCAATTTCCTGCAGGTCGGCCACGCGGCCCATGCCGATCTGTTGATTGGGCAGGGTGCCGTTCTGGATGATAGCGGCGGGCGTATCGCCTCTGCCGCTTTCAGCAAATATACCAGCTATTTCCGCCAGTTTGCTCATTCCCATCAGAATAACCACGGTGGTGTTGGCCTGGATGGCATATTGGAGGTCCCTGGAGAGGTTGCCGTTGCGGGTATTGCCGGTGATTACCCAGAAGCCTTCGCTGACGTTGCGGGCCGTCACCGGGATTTTATTGACACCGGGGACAGAAATAGCACTGGAGATACCCGGTACTACTTCTGCCGTGATGCCAAATTGTTGTGCAAATGCTATTTCCTCCTGACCGCGGCCAAACACGAAAGAGTCGCCGCCTTTAAGTCTTACCACGCTTCCGTAGCTGAGCGCATATTTTACAATCATGCGGTTGATTTCATCCTGTGTGTACACATGCATGCCGGCGCGTTTTCCTACGAAACGGCGGAGGCAACCGGCAGGGGCATAATCCAGCAGTTCGTTGCTGGACAGCGCATCGTAGAGGATTACCTTCGCTTCCTGAATGGCTTTCATGCCTTTTACGGTAATCAATTCCGGATCGCCGGGACCGGCGCCTACCAATGTGAGTTTAGGTTGTATCTGTTGCATGATGTGTAGTATTAAATGATGATCGGATTATGCCTGCGCCGGTTCAGCCGTTTTCTGCCGGTAAACCTGTGCTGCATTGTAAAAAGACAGTGCCTGCTGGAAGTAGGCGTTAGCGAAACTTTCCGTAGGCTCGTTCCCGTTAATCTGCAATACCTGTGTCTTGAAGTCTGTTTCGAAGCTGAATTTACCGGTAGCTACAAAGTGTTTATCGAAATCGTTGATAATGCCGATCTGGGTGTTACCGCTGACGCCTTCGCCGAGCAGCAGCGCTTTAGCGCCCTGTACAAAGGTGGAGTAAGCGTGATAGATACCGTCTGCATAAGCGCCTTTGCTGATAGCGAGGGTAGCGAGTTCGATTTTCTCTTCCGCTTCCAGCAGCAAGGTAGCTACCAGGTCGATGATGACGCCGGCGCACTCGCCTACGCCGATGGCGGTGGCATAGTTTTCCACCTGGCCCCAGTCGATAAAGTCTGCCGGGGTAAGGGTGGTCAGGTCTGCCAGCGGTTTCAGCAGTTCGTAGAAATACTTTTCGCCCTGGCGGTCGTAGTAATCGTTGAACAGTTCATTTTCCGCGCCGTTGATTTCGTAGTCATGCAGGAGGCTGCGCAGTACGTCGGGGCCGCGGCGGCTGGGCACTTTGATCACTTTGTCCGCTACGCGGCCTACGCCGTCGCCTACGATACCGCCGCCCAGCAATACCTGAAGGGCTGGCAGCACTTTACCGGCGCTTTTCATGGAAGAGCCATGGAAGCCGATGCTGGCGATACCGTGCTGGCCGCAGGAGTTCATACAGCCGCTGATTTTTATTTTGATGTCCTTGTTGTAGATCAGGTCGGGGAATTCGTCGGTGATAACGGATTCCAGCACTTTGGAGATACCGGTGCTGTTGGAGATACCGAGGTTGCAGGTATCCGTGCCGGGGCAGGCGGTGATGTCCGCGATGCTGTCGAATCCCGGTTCAGCGAAGCCGGCGGCTTCCAGTGCGCTGTATACGTACGGCAGGTGTTCCGGCAGGATGAACTTCAGCAGCAGTCCCTGGTTGGCGGTCACTCGCACATCGTCCGCGATCACCGGGCGCAGCGCTTCTATCAGCTGGCGGCTGACAGCAGAGCCGATGTTGCCAAGGGTAATTTTCACGTAAGCGCCGTAGTAGCCTTTCTGCTTCTGTTCAAATACGTTGGTCTTTTTCCAGGCTTCGTATTTTGCCGGATTTTTAATGGTGTAAGCGGGGATTTCACCAATCACCGGCGGTTGTGTTGCCGGCCATGCAGCAGCGTCTACCGGTACGCTTTTCACTTTCACCGCTTTGTATTCCTCTTTGACGAGGCGTTCAAACTCCTCCATGCCTATTTTCTGGATAAGGAATTTCATGCGGGCTTTGTTGCGGCTGGTCCTTTCGCCATAGCGGTCGAACACGCGCAATACGTTTTCGATGTAAGGGATGAGGAGGTCTGTTTCCAGGAACTCATATACCGGTTTAGCCAGGAAGGGCTGTGCGCCCAAACCGCCGCCTACCAATACTTTGAAGCCTCTTACTTCCCTGCCGTCGATGATTTTCACTTTGGGGATCATGCCGAAGTCGTGCATGAAAGCCCAGGCAGTATCTTTTTCAGAAGAGGAAAAAGCGATTTTTATTTTACGGCCCATCTCCTGGCTGACAGGGTTGCGCAGGAAGTAGCGGAAGGTGGCGTCTGCATAAGGTGTTACATCAAACGGTTCCTCCGGATCGATGCCGGCGCGGTCGGAAGCGGTGATGTTGCGGACGGTGTTACCGCAGGCTTCGCGGATGGTGATTTCGTCCTGTTCCAGCGTGTGCCACAGTTCCGGTGTTCTGTCGAGGCTCACGTAGTGTATCTGCACATCCTGGCGGGTAGTCAGGTGCAGGTTGCTGGTAGCATATTCGTCGGATACTTCTGTAATACGTTTCCACTGTTGCAGTGTCATTTTACCATAGGGTAATTTGATGCGCACCATTTGCACACCGGGCTGACGCTGACCATACACCCCTCTCGCCAGCCGGAGGCTACGGAATTTTTCGTCCGTGATAGCCCCTTCGCGGAACAGGCGGATCTTCTTCTCCAGGTCGATGATATCCTGTTGTACAATGGGATTTTCAAGTTCTGTTCTGAAGCTTTGCATATAAAGTATTTTCAGGTGGTGGTAAAAATCGTGGTAATTGGTGGTAAAAAAAGCCCCCGCTGTAGGCGGAGGCTGTGTATAACTGAGATGAGTGTTATTAAATAAACTTATCCATGTTGCATACTACACGCGTTCCGCTGCTGCTGCACTGCAACAACAATTATAGTGGCTGACCATCATCCTCGCTTCCTTATTACCCATATTCCCTATAATTTTAGTAGAGTAATACAAAGATAAAAACGCCCTTGGTCTTTCCAAAAAATTTTTTGCCTGAAAATGAGGCTAAAGAGACAGCGAAAAAATGAGCCAAAAGTATTAAAATATCATCTTACTAATTAGTAATCAATTAGATACAATTACCCTACCCTTCTCTCATCATAACCTGCGCTTATTGCGGATAACATTTTGTTATAGAGAACCCAGCTTGGAAAGTCGTGTTCCGGGTGTCAACTTCTCCCGAATTCATGATAGTCGACATCAACACATTAAAATAAATTATTATTTTTATATCCGTTTAAAATCCCATACCCTGATCGTTCATTTCAACATTGTTACCTATGAAAGAAATCAGAAAATCAGCTCCCCGAAGAAATGTTACCGGTTACCTGCCGGCGTTTTTACTCCTGGTGCTTTTTGTCATAGTAGTCCTGTGTACAGGGCCGGTGACGGCCATTACTTCTCCCGGTTTGGCGGCCGGCATTGCCCGGGTGCTGAAGGCGGTGACCGTTGGGCTGGCCGGAACTATTACCTTACATTGACAAAGCATTACGGTGATAACGCATGGCGCGCACCGGAGGGGCCAGCCGCCTTAAAATGAATTAACGCCGGATGCCTCCCCTCCAACCCTTATTCCCGGCTTCTTTTACCGCTATTCCGCCATCACGCCGCAAGAATTCAGCGGTGGTCATCTTTCCATGATTATCTTTGCGGCGTAAAATGGCATTATGATCAATACGGTAATATTCGATATGGATGGCCTGCTGGTGGACTCAGAGCCACTGTGGGGCATTGCGATGAGAGAAGTTTTTGCGACGGTGGGCGTCACCCTGTCCCCCGAACTGACCCACAAAACCACCGGGCTTCGCACCCGGGAGGTAGTCAGCTACTGGCACAGCTATTTTAAGTGGGAAGGCAAAAGTGCGGAGCAGGTCACCAACGAAATCATTGACAGCGTAACGACTAAGATCATCGCGGAAGGCAAGGCGATGGAAGGGCTGCAATACATCCTGGAGTTTTTCAAAGCGAAGGATTTTAAAATCGGACTGGCCTCCTCTTCTCCCCTGCGGCTGATTGAGGCGGTGCTGGCCCACCTTGATATCCGGGAATACTTTCAGGCGGCATATTCTGCAGAGTTCGAGGATTATGGTAAACCGCATCCGGCCGTGTACCTGGCCTGCGCCAAAGCGCTGCACGCCGATCCGCTGGACTGTATCGCTTTTGAAGACTCCGTTACCGGCATGACCGCCGCCAAAGCAGCGCGGATGACTACCGTGGTGGTGCCGGAGCCGCATAACCGTCACGACCCGCGTTATGCGCTTGCCAACATGCAGCTGGATTCCCTGCTGGACTTCAACGACCATCGGCTGACACTGCTCCTGCAACACTAAAAACTCCCTTGTTATTACCATGAAAATCATTGACCTGTCCAAAACGATCGAATACAATAAGCAGGACCCCTGGTTTATGCGTATCCGTGTCAAACACAAGCCGCACCGGCAAAGCCGCGCGCTGATCCGTTTTTTCCTGGGCCTGCCGGCGAAGCTGTTCCCCAAAGGATTTCAGGGCTGGGCAGACGATAAGATCGTGAGCATGGGCGTTCATGCCGCCACGCACATTGATGCGCCGTGGCATTATGCGCCGGAAGTAAACGGTCAGCCTGCCAAAACCATCGACCAGATACCGCTCGAATGGTGCTATGGCGACGGTGTGGTGATCAACATGACCCATAAGGCAGATTTCGAGGAGATAACGCTGGCGGATATACGGGAGAACCTGCAACAGACCGGGGCTGTTATCCAACCGGGCACGATCGTATTAATTTATACGGGGCGCGACCAGTACATCGGTACGCGTGAATACCCGATGCGCGGCACCGGTATGAGCGCGGAGGCCACCCACTGGCTGATAGACCAGGGCGTGAAAGTGATGGGCATCGATCAGTGGGGATTTGATCTTCCCCTGAAATATATGGTACAAAAGGCCAAAGCAGAAGGAAAAAGCGATTATTTCTGGCAGGCGCACCTGGTGGGCCAGCAGAAAGAATACTGCCATATGGAGCAGCTGGTCAACCTCGGCGCGTTGCCACCGCACGGTTTTAAAGTGGCGGTGTTCCCGCTGAAGATCAAAGGCGCCAGCGCCGCGCCGGCGCGGGTAGTAGCGATGATATAAGCCCTTCGTTATTGCTATACGAACAGCGGGACCTGCCTATAAAAAGCAGGTCCCGCCTCATTATTAGTGTTCCGGCAAAAAATCTTTTATCTTTATAAAGCCCCCGGTCAATTTGGAATGCCGCATGTTCCCTCACATGCTGGTATTGTGCACCCTCGTCAACATCGGATTGAAATAACCAGAATGTATCAACCATCAGATAACCAAATACAACGATTATGAAGAACCTTTACCTCCTTCCACCGGTATGCATGAAAAAGATGCTGCTGGTCTTTATCCTGTTTTTTTCACATCTTGTTTTATCAGCACAAACGCCCCGCGACACCACCTACGCCACCACTCAACGTACGGGAACAAACGGGCTTTGCCTGGGTTGTAAGGTCAGCGATAGCCTTAATGCTGTTACCAACAACAACCTGGATGATTACACAACGCTTTCACTGGGAGTCAGCTTACTAGGCGCCAGTGTCTCCCAGACCTTGATTTTTCCCAAGATCCATCCCGGCCTTCCCCGAACAGAGATCACGATTGAAATCGCCCACAGTGACGGGTTATCGGTTAATCTGTTGGGAGCCGTATCTGTCGGCACTGCACGGGGCAATATTGACAATGGCGACCAGCATATTATACAGGGTAGTGCTCTCAGGCGGAAACCCAATTCCAACCGGCTTACCTATACTTTCCCGGCATTGGTGGAGTGTGACCGGGTCACGATCCGGCTTCATGCAGGTATATTGGCCCTTGGCGCAGGATTGAGAATTTATTCGGCTTATGCCGCTGTTATCCCGCGGTATAGGTGTGCCGGTTCGCCGGCGGGCGCTTATGCATACTATCCATTGAACGGAGATTTTTATGACAAAGGTCCCCGTCAGCTTCACGGTTTTGCCGCGTTCCGTTATTCCGCGAACGCCGTTTGTGGTTTGGCGGCGTCCGACAGCGTTAGCGGGGGCCAGGTTTGTTTGCCATCCCCTATCCGGAGCTCTCCGATACCGCTATCACTTATTCATTTTGGCTAAGACAGCTTCCCTGGGAAGCCTCCGGCTATGCAGATGCAACTTTTGGTTGGCATACCAACCAGCATGCCATCAGCGTTTCCAAAGACAGTATTCTTTTTTTCTTTGCTGATTCAACCTATAGAAGCATATTCCTCGAAACACCTGTTATCAGAGTAAAAAGCAGGCTAAGCACCAGTTATTTTATTCATATAGTAGTAGTGTGTAAAAGAACCGGCGCAACTTTATATATCTCCGGTGTTAAGGCAGGCACCATTGACGGAGTGCTTTCGCTACAAGGTTCCCCTGCCGGCAACTTTAGTGGTTACCTTCAGAATATGAATATGGATGAGCTGATCATTTATAACAGGAGCCTGACCCAGGAGGAAGTTGAACAACTGGAGGCTTCCTATTCCCCGGAATACCCGATATATCAGACACTGTCCGTGCAGGCATCCGCACCGGAAGGAACAACATCCGGCGAGGGTGTGAGGCTGATCATTTCTCCAAATCCCACTGCCGGGACCTTCCGGATCAACAAGGAAATAGACGTGGAAAACGGGATGGCTGTACTATCAGACCTGTCGGGGAAAGAGGTGTTTCGTACCTATCTGACCACTCATACCGTAACGCTGCCGGAGAAAGTGCTGCCTGGCGTATATGTGTTCAGGTTAAGGACAAAAGACGGGAAGATCTACAATACCAAAGTAGTAGTAGGTAGTGGCAACACCTTTTAAATCAAAATTATCGCCACAAAAAAGCCGTTCTGATAACTCAGAACGGCTTTTTATTATTTTCCAAAACGGATCTTATTGTGCGCTTTTTTCTTCGCCACCTTCAGATTGTTTCAGTTTTTCTCTCAGTTCAGCTAAAGCACCCAGGTCACCTAAAGTAGCTTTTTCTACTTTACCCTGAATGTTTTTCACTGCTTTACGGGTTTTGTCAGCTTCAGCTCTTTTCTCTTTCACAACAGCTTCTTTCTCTTCAGCCTGTGCTTTTTCCCATACTCTGGTGTGAGAAACCAGGATACGTTTTTCGCTGCGATCGAATTCGATGATCATGAATTCTTTCACGTCTTCAACGTTGATTGGTTTTTCGTCTTCTGTTCTCAGGTGACGGGCAGGAGCGTAAGCTTCCAGACCGTATTGCAGTTGAACAGTAGCACCTTTCTCATCTTTCTTCACAACGGTACCTTCGTGTACGGAGTTGATCGGGAAGATAGTTTCGAAAGTGTTCCACGGATCTTCTTCGATCTGTTTGTGACCGAGGCTGAGTTTGCGGTTTTCTTTGTCAATACCCAGGATCACTACATCTATTTCGTTACCTACTTTAGTGTATTCAGATGGGTGGTTGAAACGTTTGATCCAGCTCAGGTCGGAGATGTGGATCATGCCACCGATACCAGTTTCCAGTTCAACGAACACGCCGTACGGAGTGATGTTTTTAACGATGCCTTTGTGACGGCTGTCAACCGGGAATTTGGTTTCGATAGTAGACCATGGGTCTTCTGTCAGTTGTTTGATAGACAGAGACATTTTACGTTCTTCTTTGCTCAGGGTAACTACCACTGCTTCGTATTCTTCGCCTAATTTGAAGAATTCTTTAGCGTTGATAGGAGTAGAAGCCCAGGAGATTTCAGAAACGTGTACCAGGCCTTCTACGCCCGGCATGATTTCCAGGAATGCACCGTAGTCTTCGATGTTAACCACTTTACCTTTAACTTTAGCACCTTCGGTGATAGTAGCCGGTAAAGTATCCCACGGATGCGGGGTGAGTTGTTTGTAGCCGAGGCTTATGCGACGTTTTTCGTCGTCGAAGTCCAGCACCACCACGTTGATTTTCTGGTCCATCTGGAGCACTTCGCTCGGATGGGAGATACGGCCCCAGGAGATGTCTGTGATGTACAGCAGACCGTCCAGACCGCCCAGGTCGATGAACGCACCAAAGTCGGTGATATTCTTGATGGTACCTTCCAATACCTGGCCTTTTTCCAGTTTGGAGATGATATCCACTCTCTGTTGTTCGATATCGCTTTCGATCAGTGCTTTGTGGGAAACTACGGCGTTGCGGATGGTTTCGTTTACTTTCACCACTTTGAACTCCATGGTTTTGCCTACAAACTGGTCGTAGTCGGTAACCGGTTTCACGTCGATCTGAGAACCAGGCAGGAATGTTTCCATACCGTATACGTCCACGATCAGGCCGCCTTTGGTTTTGCTGGTAACAGTACCAGTAACCACTTCGCCTGTTTTGTAAACTTCCACGATTTTTTCCCATGCACGTTTCTGGCGAGCCTGTTTACGGCTCAGGTGCAGGTTACCGTCGCGGTCTTCTTTTTCTACCACCAGCACTTCCACTTCGTCACCGATTTTCAGGCCCGGTAAGTCACGGAATTCGTTCAGGGAGATCAAACCGTCGGATTTGAAGCCGATGTTGATCACCACGTCTGTGTTGGTAATACCTACCACAGTACCGCTCAGCAAGGTGTTTTCTTCAAACACTTTGAAGGTGCTGTCGTAAGTCTGATCGTACTTTTCTTTCTCTTCTTTGCTGTAGGAAGAAACGTTACGTTTGTCCACGCTCCAATCGAAATCGTCGTGGGCGGTTGCTACTACAGGAGCCTTTGTTGTCGCAGTTTCTGCCGCAGCTGCCTGCGGTGCCTGTTGTTCTGCGTTTTGTTCGTTAATAATGTTGTTTTCGCTCATAAAAAATTGAAATTTTAAATCCGGAATACCCGGACTCCCTGTTTTATGGGACGGCAAAAATACGAAAAAATCCCCGGTTAACCTCATTTTTAGCGAAGAAATCCCCTTTTCCGGCCCTCATTTAACGTTCTTTTCGGATATTTTTTTATCATATTCAAAATAAAATAACTATAAACGGCAGGCAGCGTTCTTTTTTTAGCCTTTATATGCAACCAGAATAGCGAAAATTTGTTATTTATTCAGTGTCCAATTGATAATTTTCTGCAGTAAAAAAAGTTAAATTTCATCAACTGAAAATCTGCCCTGTAAAGGGCTTTAAATCCCGGATTTTTATTTTAATTTGTGTATATGAACGGGACCTCATTTCAATCGGATATTCGCTTTTGGCTCAGACAAGGCAACACAGTCAATCATTTGCTTCTCTGGAACATTGTCATTTTTCTCGGGATCAACCTGATGTATCTTATCTCTCCCGGTACCGCCTTTGCATGGACATTTGACCAGATAGCCCTTCATTCCCTGCCGGCCGTTTTTATCCGGAAGCCGTGGGGTCTGATCTCCTACATGTTTACCCATGTGGAGTTTTTCCATGTGCTTTTTAACCTGATCAACCTGTACTGGTTTGGTAATCTCTTTCGTGACTTCCTGGGCAACAAACGCGTGCTGCCGCTCTACCTGATGGGGGGCATCGCCGGCGGTCTGTTGTACCTGTTGTGCTATACGCTCATTTTTCCCGGCTTTGAATCTACCATGATCGGCGCGTCTGCCTCTGTCATGTGCATGCTGGTGGCCTGCGCCACCCTTATGCCCAACTACGAGATCGGCCTGCTGTTCATCGGCAATGTTAAACTGAAATGGCTGGCCCTGGGCCTGATCGTACTGGGGGTGATCTCCATACCGCGGGGAAACCTCGGCGGCATCATCGCCCACATGGGCGGCGCCCTTTTCGGCTTCTTCTATATCCGCTCCCTGCAAAGCGGCACAGACCTGTGCAAACCCCTGATATGGCTCTTCGATGCTGACACCCGGAGAGAACAAAAACGGGCGCAGGCGAGGACCAAACCCAAAAAATCACCGCTGAAAGTGGTGAAGAAGCCGGAAGATAACAACCAGCTGCGGCTGGACCAGCTGCTCGATAAAATCAATGAGAAAGGCTATAACAGCCTCAGCGCGGAAGAAAAAGCCTGGTTGGACAAAGTGAGCAAAGAAAACTGATTACCTTTGCCTTTCAATTTTTCGCCCTTTTACGATGAAAACTTTTAATGTTCCGGTCATATATCGCAGTCCGCTGATCAGCACCATCAAAAACCAACGCAAACAGCAGGACCGCATGAAAAAGGACTTCACGCCTACCGCGCTTGATTTTGGTCCGCTGAAAATATTGCTCGCCCGCCACTTTGGCTTTTGCTACGGGGTGGAAAATGCGATCGAGATCGCCTTTAAAACGGTGGATGAAAATCCTGACAAACGGATCTTCCTGCTCAGTGAAATGATCCACAACCCGCATGTCAACAACGACCTGCTGGAACGCGGCGTACGGTTTATCATGGACACTGCCGGCAACCAGCTGGTGCCCTGGGAAACCCTGCAGTCCGACGACATCGTGATCATCCCAGCCTTCGGCACCACCATTGAAACGGAAAACAAACTTGCCTCCCTCGGTATCGAACCGCTGAAATACAATACTACCTGTCCCTTTGTGGAAAGGGTATGGAACAAGGCGGAACAAATCGGTAAAAAAGATTATACGGTGATCGTGCACGGCAAACCCAAACACGAAGAGACCAGGGCCACTTTCTCCCACAGCCAGTCCAACACTCCTACTATCGTGGTAAAAGACATGGCCGAAACGGAAAAACTGGCCCGTTACATCACCGGTGAAGCCGCCCCCGACACTTTCTATGAAGCGTTCAAAGGCCAGTATTCACAAGGTTTCGACGTCACCAAAGACCTGCAGCGCGTAGGGGTGGTGAACCAGACGACCATGCTGGCCAGCGAAACCCAGGCCATCGCCGACTATATCCGCCAGGTGATCGTTGCCCACTACGGCCTTACGGAGGCCAATGCAGGCGAACGTTTTGCCGATACCCGCGACACCCTCTGCTACGCGACCAACGATAACCAGAGCGCCGTTATCGGTATGCTGGAGGAACCTGCCGACCTGGCGATCGTGGTAGGCGGCTATAACAGCTCCAACACCTCTCACCTGGTAGAACTCTGTGAAGAAAAACTGCCAACCTATTTTATCAGCGCACCTGAACAGATGCGCAGTGCCCGCCAGGTTGACCATTGGGATTTCCACCACAAACAGGAAATTCACAGTGATACTTTTTTACCGGAAAAATCACAGGTCACCATCCTGCTGACGAGTGGCGCATCCTGCCCCGACGCCCTGGTGGAAGGGGTCATTCGCCGGTTGCTGTCTTTTTATGGACTGGAGCACAAAGCCGACGAACTGACCTTGGTTGATTAATAAATACTATCCGTAAACAGATTAGCCTAAAATATTTCAAAACAAAAAAGACACCAGAAGGTGTCTTTTTTCTTTGGGGCTAATCACGCTAGTAATGCAGAGAATAAAATTTATATATAGCGCTAAAATTGAAATCGTAATTCAAAAGTAAATCTTCCTGAAAAGGCATACAACAGCCATTTATTATCTGGTAGTTTATTGACTATAAGTGGCATAAAAAAGCCTAAAATCGGAAAGCGTTTTTTGCCGGTCATAAAAAGCAATCGTTTTCCATAGAAGCCGCACCCTTACCGGGCATACGCCTTTTGGCGGTCAGAACTGCATGGCCCGTTTCAGGAAATCGGCTTTGCGTCTCCTGGACACTTCCACCTGCGCCCCGTCGCTCATTAGCGCAAAGCCGCCTTCTCCCTGGATATAGGATTGCATCTGTTGCAGGTTGATCAGGTGGGAATTGTGTACCCGGAAGAAATCCACATCGGCCAGCAGTTCTTCGAATTCCTTCAGGGGCCTGGACACCATCAGGTTCTTTTTGTCTGTAAAAAAGATGCGGGTGTAGTTGCCGGTGGATTCACAGCGTACTATATTCTGTACAGGCATAAACACCAATCCGTTGATGGTAGGGAGGGCAATTTTTTTGTGTGACTGCTGCAGTGTTTTCATGTTTTGCAGGAACACATCCATCGGAGAGAGGCTGTTGGTATCCCGCTGCCGCTGTTGCTTCTTCTCCCGGCATTTGTCCAGGGCATCCTGCAACTCCTTTACACTGAAAGGTTTGAGGAGATAATCCAGCGCATTGAATTTGATGGCCTTAAGGGCATACTGTTCATAGGCAGTGGTAAAGATAACGTCAAACCCGATCTTCTCGAACTGTTTCAGTAACTCAAACCCGTTCTGGTGAGGCATTTCCACATCCAGGAAAACCAGATCGGGGTGGAGTTCATCCACCAGTTCCTTTGCTTCTTTGACTCCTTTGGCTGATCCTACTACCTCTACTCCCGGGCACTTCCTGACTAACATGGTTTGCAAGGCATCGATACAATGTTGCTCATCATCTACGATGATAGCTTTTATGTCGCTCATGCTGTGGTAGGTTTAGCGGTACGGCAACGCCGTCCGTTTTTGATAATGCTAAAATATGAATTCGGCCGGTAAAATAATAGTCACCATCGTGCCGGCCGGTTGCCCGGCAGTATCTGCCAGGTCGTTGACCGTTACTTTGGCTTCCTTGTTGTTGATTTTACGGATCAGATCGATCCTGCCCTCGGTCACTTTCATGCCGACGGAATTATGCCCCTTCCCTTTCTTTTCCTTGATCTCCATCGCTTTTTGCCGGCCGATACCGTTGTCGGTAATGGTACATACCAGGCTCCTGTCTTTCAGCACGATATCGATATCGAGCTGGCCTTTCTCATTGTGTTTGTGTACCAGTCCGTGCCAGATGGCGTTTTCCACATAAGGTTGCAGGATCATGGGAGGGATCAGCACTTCCTCGTCGTTGATATCGGGCCCTACGCGGATATTATATTCGAAGATACCGTTGCAGCGGAGCGATTCCAGGTCGAGGTAGAGGCGGAGCGATTCCAGCTCTTTGTTAAGCGTCACGAAAGTATGCTGCGTATTGTCCAAAATAAGGCGCATCAGGCGGGAGAATTTGGTCAGGTAATCGGAGGCCTCTTCCTGGTTATTGCTCCAGATATAACGGTGTATGGAGCTCAGGGAATTGAAGATAAAGTGCGGGTTCATCTGGGAGCGCAACGATTTCAGTTCCAGCTGGAGGGTCTGTTTATTGGCTTCCAGGTTACGGTGACGGATATAGAAAAAGCCTCCGATCATCGCCATCAGCAGGAAGCCTGCCAGCGCAAAGATGAACATTACGTTACGTTTTCTTCTCAGTTCACCGATCACTTTATCATGCTCCAGTGTTTTGATCTGGTTGTCTTTCCGGTCTACCTCGTAGATGGTCTGCATTTGCTGGAGTGCCATGGCAGATTTCTCGTTGAGGATGCTGTCTTTGTACAACAGGGATTTGTCGGCCGCGTCGAGCGAGCGGCGGAAATCGCCGCTGGCCTTGTAGTCTGCTGCGAGTGCCTTATAGGCTTCCATGAGCATGGACTTAAAGTTCCAGAACATGCTCAGTTCTATGGACTGCTGCATGTATTTACGGGCCTCTTCGTGTTTGTTCTGCGCACTGAGGAGTTTTCCGATGTTGAGGTAGCTTTCCGCCACGTGGACTTTATCATCTACCTTATCATTTACCGCGAGGGCCTTTTGGAGGTATTCCATGGCGGTGGCGTAGTCCTTTTTTTCCTTGTAGGCGGCGCCGAGGGCGTTATAGCATATAGCCATTCCCGTAGGATTGTCTATTTTCTGGTTCACCGCAAGGGAGCGGTGATAGTAGTGGATAGCGAGGTCCAGTTTGTTCTGGCCCTGGTAGGCATATCCGAGGTTGCCGAGGTTGATGGCCACCCCGAGGTCGTTATGGCTTTGTTCTTCCAGTTTCAGCGCCCGGTCAAAATGGCGGATGGCGTCTTCATAGTTTTCCGCTGTCAGCTGGATATTACCGATGCTGTTGGTGGCCACGCAGATGTTGCGGACGTCGTTGATTCTTTCCGCCAGCTGCAGGGCGTGGAGGTGATAGTCGAAGGCCTGCTGCAGTTTATCCTGGCGGCGGCAGTCTACCCCGGCGTTATTGAACGACAGGCACATCAGCAGGGTATCGTTGGCTTCTTCGGCGTATTTAATGGCTTTTTCGTGGTAATCTTCCGCCACCAGGTACTGGGATTTGTTTCTTTTGGAGGTGCCCAGTTCATTATAGACGAGGGCCAGGCTCCGGGCCGAGCGCAGTTTATGTGCCAGCGGGAGGGCTTCCTGCCAGAAGAGGTTTTCCGACCTGTGGTTATCGAAATAGCGGCTGTATTGTTTACCTGCCCTGATCAGCAAAGATACCTTGGCGGTATCGTTGGGTAATGTCCGGATGGAGTCGAAGGTGTGATACATCCGCAGGGAATCCTGCGCATCAGCGGCCCAACAGGCCCCCAACAGGAGCAAGCCTAAAAGACACAGACTTTTAATAGACATTGGCTGAACAGTGTGACCACACAATTTAAGAAGAATTACGAATTATGGATGACGAATTACGAATCAGGGGGCTGTTTTTGGGAATAATTTCTACAAAGCGGGCTTTAAAGGGGATAAAAAAGCGAAAGGGCGAAAGAATTCGCCCCTTCTTCCTATTAACCGAATACACCTACTGAAAATATGGAACGGCTATGGCAAGCCATGCCATCCCACATTTCTCTTTATGCCGGACAAAGCGCCATAAGGCGCGCCAGGCGGAATTTATTTATAGTTAGTTCAATAATCGGTTAATAGCAAAGGTTTTGTGGATATAGTTACAAATAAGACTTTCATATAGACAGCAATATCTTATACGCTTCTGCGCTCACAATTTCAATGGTTGTCTTATTGCATGTTTTATGCGGTCAGGCATCAGCCGGGCGCGCAAAAAACATTGCCCACTTCAGTAACCTTGGCAATATTTCAGGTCAGATAAGGTTAAAGCATGGAAAACCCCGTCAGTTATTGACATTGTTTCACATACAAACATGTAGCAGGAAATTCTTCAGGATGTGGAAAATTATTGGGATGGTCCGCTGGTGGTTAAGCAGGGACAAGGCAAATGTATAAAAGACTTTCAATAAAAGAAAATATTATTTCAGGGGGTGTGTGCCAGCGTGGCATCTTCCACCCATTGCATCACGAGATCCATCTGATCTTCCCGGCTTAACTGGCTGTTATCCAGTATAATAGCATCTTCGGCCTTGCGAAGGGGGCTTATTTCCCGGTTGGCATCAATATAGTCTCTGAGTTCCAGATTTTCTTTTACCTCTTCTATAGTGATGTTTTTATTTTTCTCGTAGAGTTCTCTGAAGCGGCGTTCCACCCGGATAGCGATATCAGCGGTCATGAAGATTTTGAGTTCGGCATGGGGAAATACCACCGTACCGATATCGCGGCCATCCATGACGATGCCTTTGCGGGCGCCCATTTTTTTCTGCTGGGCAACGGCAAACTCGCGTACTTCTTTCACGGCAGCCACTTCGCTGACTTTTTCTGCTACGAGCATTTCACGGATCATGTGTTCCACATTTTCTCCGTTGAGGTGCATTTCGCTGGCGCCTGACACCGGGTTGTATTCAAACTCGAGATGAATATCCGCCAGCGCCGCTACAACAGCCGGCTGGGAGGCCCAGTCTACGCGGTTCTGCAGGAAATAAAGCGTGATTGCACGATACATGGCGCCGCTGTCGATATACACATAATCCAGTTTTTTAGCCAGTTGTTTTGCCAACGTACTTTTGCCACAGGAAGAGTAGCCATCTATCGTGATAATGATTTTTTTCAATTTCGCTTATTTAACCGCCTGGTGAGATAACCTCACAAAATTGAGGGAATTATGCGAAAAAAGCAAAACAAACCTTATGGCACCACGACTACTTTGCAGGTGTAGGCTACTTTCTGGGTGTCTTTATGATAGAGCACCATGAAGTAAGTACCGGCCGGCAGGTCGCTTATGCTCAGATCATTGTCCTGGCGCACGTCATATTCGCGCATCACCTGGCTCCAGGTATCGCGGAGCTGCATTACCAGTGCTCCTCTTATACCACGGATACGTACTTTGAACTTGCCGTTATTCGGGTTGGGGAATACGTCGATCTGTACAAACGGCGGTACAGCACGGATTTCGGAATACACTTCCTTACCATTGCGGGACACGGCTTTGATGCGGTAGTAGGTCCAGCCGTCATAGTCATTAAGGTCCTGCATGGTGTAGCTCAGCGGCACGTTACTATTGCCATTGATGGCTTTTGTGGGCACGATGGCTATACGGGAAAATACTTCTTCCCGTTCATAGCGCCGTTCCACTTCAAACAGCAGGTTGTTGACTTCGCGGCTGGTGGTCCAGTCGAGCTGCACCATGAGTGGTGCTACCCGGTAGGCTTCAAAGCTGAGGAAAACAGCAGGTTTAGCTTTGCTGACGAGGGTTGTTTTGGCGAAATATTCATTTGTCCCCAGGCCGGTGAAGACGCGCATATGCATGGTGGCCGGCGTAGCGAGGCCATTGGTTGTAAGGGTACCGGGTTTGGGCAGGGTGGCCAGGGAAGGCACCTGGTCCCATATGCTGCCGGTGAAACGGGTAATATAGCTGCTATCGCGGGCAGCGGTGTAGGCAGGCAGTTCTTCCCCATCCATATGCTGGAGAATGACGGTTGCCGTTCCGCCGGAAGCGGCACGGGTGATTTGCCAGGTTTTATTCACGAAGCTGTCGGGATAAGCGCGGCCACTGATAGCGAGACTGTATACGCTGTCATATGCACGGACGCTGAACATGTCGGTGGCGCCATCGAGCAGCAGCGCTGCGGGGGAATAGCTGCTGATGGTTGTTCCCACCGGGAACACTACTTTATTGGCCGCATCGTTGATGCCGTTACGGTAGAGTGCGCCGCCTGCGGCGGCGGTGCCGTTCACTACAAAGCGCTGATCGCTGTAGCCGGTAATGGTGCCGGGGTTGTTTTCTCCGACGAGGAGGTTCCAGCCGTTAAGGAATATATGTCCGTCAGCGAAATGCAGGTTGTTCCGGATTTTGAGATCGCTGAGATCATCCAGGAGCAGTCCTGCGCTGTTATTGATTTCGAGGTTGGGGAAACTGCTGCCCTGCCGGGTGGCGAGGCTGTAGTTGCCGAATATGGTCTGCCGGCCGATGTTGCCGTACAGCGGGTTTTGCCCCAGGAAGAGGAATCTGCCACCGATACCGGAGCGGCCATCGGCGCTTTCATCAGGCAACGTAGCAGCGTTGCCGTTAGTCCATTTTTTACTGAGGAAATAGAGGGTGGCCGTCGGGTTGGAACCGAGGATACCGTTGTTGGTGAGATCTGAAAAAACGCCTGAGTTACCGGACAGCCATACGGATGCGCCATCAGGGATATAGACGCCCTGTTGTGCAGTTGCCGGGAGGATGATTCCCAACATAAAGGCCAGAATGGAGAGCAGGTATTTTTTCAACTTATGTTTTATTGAATGACAGTGACGTTAAGCCTCAATGGGTTTGGAATGGTATAGCTGGTACCGCCGGAATTTACAATAGACACTCTGATGGTGTTACTGCTGCTGACTCTTGACCAGCCAATAGAGATCGGTGGATTTGCCGTACCCAGATCTCCCGTTGGATTAACGATCAGGTTTGCATCTGTGCTTAATGCCGGTGTGCCCGCGGGTACAGTGATAGAGAGGATCAATTGCCGTTGACCGCTGACGGAGCCTCCGCCTGTATAAGACACCTGAAATTTATTCATCCCATTCAGCACCGTTCCGTTCTGGCCCATTTTAAAATCACCGTTCACATCCAGCGTAGCCTGTGGATTACTGGTTCCCAGGCCCAGTTCTTTATTCGTGTTATCCCAGAAAAGATTACCAGCGTCCTGTGCCGTTTCGGTAGAGGCGTCGCTGGTTTTGTAGCCGAACAGCAGTCCTCCGGCCGTAAAAGTGTTATCACCATAGGTTGTCACCACTTTATACCATGGATTAATGGGTGTGCCTGTGTTGGGCGCCAGTGGTTTTTGGCTTCCCTCCCATTCGCGTATTGCCAGTGTGTTTTTATCAAAATACAGATGAGTCGTATAGTCTCCGGACCTGAAGGCCAGCACGCTCCAGGCGAAAGCGCTGGTACCGAGCGGTCCATACTGAACAGTTCCGGCGCCTATACCCGAGGGAGACGGGCCTTGCCAGATTTTCATGCGGTACCGTTCATCCGGCGCGTCGGCGTTACGAATATCGCGCGAGCCCAAGGTGCCATAAGAGGCGCCACCGGTAATATCTTCAGCGGGGGTATACATTTGTGTGGCGGCGTTCCATTTCAGCACATCACCGTCGGCCGGTGCGGTGGTAGCAACTGCATTGTTCTGGATCCTGTTTGCGTTCCAGATGTTTTTAAAGCTGTCAACGCTGATCTGCCATGTTCTGTCGGCAGAGAGGTCCTGTTCTCCGGCGGCGCCGAAGTTGATGACACCGCTGCCTGCCACCAGCTTTATTTTACGGGTAGCTGGCAGGGTTTGGGTGACGATCACGTCACCGGTTGCGTTCAGTGACAATACTTTGCCGTTTGCAGCGCCGGGGGTGGCGGATGCCAGGCTGTTTAAGGTCAATCTGCCCATGAGCAGTGCATTTCCTGACATCGTAGCGTTCCCTCCTACCTGCAGGCTGCCCCCGATGTCGCCACTGCCGGCAATATTAAAGCTGGCGCCGGCTTGTGTGGATGTTCCGTTGAGAATATAATTTCCGGCGCCTCCGGCGGGTGCTTTAGGCTCCCATTGGGTGCCGTTGAAAGTCAGCACCTGGTTGGCGGCCGGTGCTATGGCGGACACGGGTACAGAGGCCAGTTTATTGGCGTTCCAGATAGCCGATCCGTTATCCGCGTCGATGGTAAAAGCGGGATTGATGTTCAGGTCTTTAGTAGCTGTGGTAGTCGTTTTCATGCCGGTGCCGGCAGTGAGCGTCAGTTTGCTGGCCCATGGCAGGTAAAAGGAAGCATAGTCTGTTGCGGCTGGTGCGATATTTCCGGTAGCATCCGGAGTACGGCCTGCAAAGGTGAGTACGCCGGTGTTGCTGATAACGCCTGCGGCGCTGATGTTGATACCGTTGCCGGCAGAGAAGGCCGCTCTGGCCCTTGCCTGTGTAAAATACAGGTTGGTGGCGCCTTCAGGGATATTATCCGTGGTGATGCCTGAGAAGTCGGCCACTTTTTTCCATGCACCATTGGCTTTGATGTAGAGACATTTTTCTCCCGGGTCTGTTACGTATACAAACATACCGTCAGTGGCGCTGAACAGCGGGCCGCCGGCGCTGATGGCACTTTTAGGCACCCTGTTCAACAGCAGCCCCTGGCTGTCGCTGTTCAGTTCCAGCAGTGCTTCTTTTTTGAGCAGTGTTGGCTGAAGCCCCAGTTTCATTTGTTGCGCAGTGGCCCGGACTGAAAACAGGAGTCCCAGTCCCAATACGGGTAAGTATCTTAAAACAGTCATCTTCCTAAATTAATTACATGGAAATCGGCAGGGCCGGCGAAGGCAGATAACGGTCAGGACTATACGCATTTTAACGTATACTCCTGACCGTTATTTCTTAGTGTCTGATGATAAACCAGTTGGCTCCGTCAGATTGCAGGGTTACGAAAGTCCAGTCATTATAGATGAAGTAGTCTGTACCGTCTTCGATTTTCTCACCGCCTGTTGTGACGATCTGTAAAGATTTAGCCAGTGTACCGCCAATTTTTTTGACAGTGATGACTCTTCCTTTTCTGCCGGCGGCAGAGAGGAGGGTTACAGTAAGATCACCGCTGGTGCAGTTCATGAGGATGGTATTGTCATTGTCTGTCATGGTATAGTTAGCGTTCTGGCTAACGATATTGAGAGACAGGGAACCTGCTACCTGGAGGGTAGAGTTAGCAGCAGCGAGGGTATCGCCTACGATTACTTTTGTACGTACAGCCAGGTCGTCATTAAATTTTTTAGCGCCTTTGAAAGTCTGGCCGATACCGGTTACCAGGCCTCTGTCGGCCACGAGGGAAGCAGAAGGAACGTGGAGGGTAAGGGAGTTGGTAGCTGCGTCTTCAGTGTAGTGTACATCCGGACCGTCGGAACCGTTTTTGAAATCCCTGAAGGCAGCGGTGGGCAGGGTCTTTTTGATCACTTCGCCGGTGGCGCCTAACATCAGCACTTCTTTATCCGCGTCTGTACCGGTGGCTACGCTGCCGAGGGTTACTTTGCCTTTCAGTTCGGAGGTAGTACCTACCTGCAGGGATTTTTTCAGTATCGCGTCGTCGTTCAGCGTAGTGGTGCCGGTAACCGTCAGGCCGTTGTTGATGGTACCGCTGCCGTCTACGATGACATTGTTTTTAAAGGTTTTGTTACCGCCGATGGTCTGTGCTACGGCAGTGAGAGCACCCGGGTTGTTTTCGTCTGCCGCGTGCAGGGAGAGCGACGGGTTGCCGAGAGCGTCTGTTCCGATGCTCAGACCGTTGGTGGTGGGGGTTGCATTGAACCCGCCGATAACCAGTGCTTTAGCAGCTTTGTCGAGACGGTCCCAGTCGGCTTTGGAAAGGAGACCTACCGTTTTGGTACCGTCCTGTGTAACGATTGTCAGTTTGTGGTCGCTGCCGGCAGACGTGAAAGCGTAGTCTGTGCCGCCTGCTGTAGTGAGTGTCTGGTTAGGGCCGGTCAGTCCATTGATGGAGTTGATAGCAGAGTTGAAGGCTGTCTCGCTGATTTTGCGGGAAGATACTTTCCCTGTGGCCGGATCTACCAGCAATACATCTACGCCGGCAGTCACTGCGTCCAGTTTTTTCAGGAAGGTGTAACCGTTGTCAATGATCAGGCCTTCTACGCCCTGTCCTTTCAATACCAGTGGTACGCTGCCCACGTTGGTACCGATGAAGTTGCCGGCTACGGCGTCGTTGCCGGTAAGTTTCCAGTTGGCGGTAGCGTCTTTATCGTTCGCCATTTTCTCCCAGGCGTTGTTTCTCCTGATGTAGAGTCCTTTTTCGGCAGCCTTGGCCGGGTCGGTGGGGGCGTAATAAACGATCATACCATCCGGGGGTGTCAGGGCATCGATGTCGGTAAAGGAGGTAAGGCGTGGGAGCAGGAGACCTTGCCTGTCGGATTCCAGTTCGAGTACGGAAGATCTGTTGATCTTGGTGGGCTGGTTACCTACTTTAAGCTGAGCGAAGGCGTCTGTAGCCAACAAGGTGATGCTTCCCAGTATGATACCGCGGAATGCGACTTGTAAAGATTTAGTCATTGGTATAAGGATAAATAGTTAAAATGATCTTCCGGTAGGCCGCGCATGGGGCGGACAGTCTAATTTCTGTGTGTTCGGTTATAAGGAAGTCAGGATAAAGATATAGGCAATTTTATAATATATATAAGAGTTAGATGTATATCTAATTCTTATACAAAAAATAATAGAGGTAGATATTATTTTATGTGACAAAAGTATGCATTATAAAAATTCTAAAAATGACATTATTATGCTATATTTTATATTTTAATAATATTTTCTATACCTGCATTTTAGGCGGGGCAAAGGTTTGGAGATCGATTTCGAAATGCAGCAAGGACACAGGAAAGCGCTTACAAACCATCAACTTATCATGAAAAGTCGTTGGTTAACATTTTCATGTGAGAAAGGGGTAAATGCGGCAGCGCCTGGGGTGGGGAGTGGGTGGCTCGAGTGGACGTTCGGGAGGAGGCTTTGGGTGGTGGGGCCGGAGCGGCGGCTTGGGGTGAAAGCCCGGAGTGGTGATTGGGAGTGATGGCCCGGAGTGGTGGCTTCAGGTGAAAGCCCGGAGCGGAGGCTTGGGGTCGAAGCCCGGAGCGGTGGTTGGGGGGTAGAGGCCCCGAGCGGTGGCTTTGGGTGGAAGCCTGGAGCGGTGGTTGGGGGTGGAAGCCTGGAGCGGTGGTTGGGGGTGAAAGCCAGGAGCGGTGACCCGGGGAGGTGGTTAGAGACGGTGTCTTTAGGGAGTTCGAAGCCAGGCGCCGGCAAAAGCAATAAAAAACGGCTGCCTTTTTACGGGCAGCCGTTTGTGGATAATTATATGCGTTGTATTTACTTACGCTTCAGATTTTTCTGATTTGCTTTTAGAAGAGTTGTTCTTCAGGGTGAACACCAGTTTCTGGTTTTCCTTGTCGAGGTCAGCGACGAGGATATCGCCATCATGGATGTTCATATTGAGGATTTCTTCTGCCAGCGGGTCTTCCAGGTATTTCTGGATGGCCCTGTGGAGCGGTCTTGCGCCGAACTGCTGGTCGTAGCCTTTGTCTGCCAGGAAGCCTTTTGCTTCGTCTGTGAGTTCCAGGCTGAAGCCCAGGTTGTTGAGGCGTTTGAGGACGCTTTTCATGGTGATATCGATGATGGTATAGATGTGTTCTTTGCTCAGGGAGTTAAAGATGATCACATCATCGATCCTGTTCAGGAATTCCGGTGAGAAGGTCCGTTTCAGTGCTTTTTCGATCACTGATTTGGTATTTTCTTCCTCGCTCATGGCCTTTGCGGAGGTGGTGAAACCTACGCCGGCACCGAAGTCTTTCAACTGGCGGGCGCCGATGTTGGAGGTCATGATGATGAGGGTATTTTTGAAGTCCACTTTACGGCCGAGGCCATCAGTGAGGATACCGTCATCGAGTACCTGCAGCAGGAGGTTATAGATATCCGGGTGTGCTTTCTCGATTTCATCGAGCAGGATCACGGAGTAAGGTTTGCGGCGAACTTTTTCCGTCAGCTGACCACCTTCTTCGTAGCCTACGTAGCCCGGAGGCGCGCCAATGAGGCGGCTTACAGAGAATTTCTCCATGTATTCGCTCATATCGATACGGATGAGTGCCTCATCGGAGTCGAACATGTAGCGGGCCAGTGATTTGGCCAGTTCGGTTTTACCCACGCCGGTCGGACCGAGGAAGATAAAGGTACCGATTGGTTTTTTCGGGTCTTTCAGGCCTACGCGGTTACGCTGTATGGCTTTGGTGACTTTGCTGATAGCATCGTCCTGTCCCACCACGGCGCCTTTGAGGTCTTCGCCCATGCGGCGCAGCTTCTCTGTTTCGGCCTGTACCATCCTTTTAACGGGGATACCGGTCATCATGCTCACTACTTCCGCGATAGCTTCTTCATCGATCGGGTAGCGTTTATGCTTCACTTCTTCTTCCCACATGGCTTTAGCGCGTTCCAGGTCTTCCCCCAGTTTCTTTTCAGTATCGCGCAGGGCAGCGGCTTCTTCGAAGCGTTGGCTTTTAACGACTTTATTTTTCTCCTGTTTGATATCTTCTATCTGTTTTTCCAGATCGAGGATATTCTGCGGCACATTGATGTTTTTGAGGTGAACGCGGGCGCCTACTTCATCCAGCACGTCGATGGCCTTGTCGGGCAGCAGACGGTCGGTCATGTAGCGGTCGCTCAGTTTCACGCAGGCATCGATGGCTGCGTCGGAGTAGCTTACGTTATGGTATTCTTCATAACGGGGCTTGATATTGTTGAGGATCTGTATGGTTTCATCCACGCTGGGCGGTTCTACCATTACTTTCTGGAAACGGCGGTCCAGTGCGCCGTCTTTTTCGATATACATGCGGTATTCGTCCAGGGTGGAGGCGCCGATGCATTGGAGCTCGCCTCTTGCGAGGGCAGGCTTGAAGATATTGGAGGCGTCCAGGGAGCCGGAAGCGCCGCCGGCGCCAACGATGGTATGGATTTCATCGATGAACAGGATCACGTCCCTGTTCTTTTCGAGTTCATTCATGATCGCTTTCATCCTTTCCTCGAACTGGCCGCGGTATTTGGTACCGGCTACCAGGGCTGCGAGGTCGAGGCTTACCACGCGTTTGTCGAACAGTACGCGGGACACTTTACGCTGCACGATGCGCAGTGCGAGGCCTTCCACGATGGCTGTTTTACCCACGCCGGGCTCACCGATCAGGATGGGATTGTTCTTTTTACGACGGGACAGGATCTGCGAAACGCGTTCAATTTCCTGTTCGCGGCCTACGATCGGGTCCAGGCTGCCGCTTTCAGCGAGCTTGGTGATGTCCCTGCCAAAGTTATCCAGTACGGGTGTCTTGGATTTGGTGTTGGTCTGTTTGGCTTTGGATGCAAAACTCTTGCGTTCATCTTCGAACTCCTCTTCACCCGGATCATCGAATTCGGATTTGGGATCGGCAGATTTTACAAAGCCCAGTTCGTTTTTAAAAGTATCGTAATCCACGTCAAATTGTTGTAAGATTTGAGTACAAACGTTTTCCTTGTTCTTGAGTATGGAAAGCATGAGGTGTTCGGTTTCCACAGTAGCGCTTTTGAGCGCTTTCGCTTCAAGTACCGTCACCCGGATGACTTTCTCAGCCTGTCTGGTCAGGGGTAGACTGTTAATATTTGCAATATTCTTTCCAGTCTTATCTTTAACAGCTAATTCTACTTCTTTACGTAATTCGTACAGGTCTACGTTTAAAGCTTGCAGAATCTTTACGGCCGTGCCTTCGCCTTCGCGGATAATACCCAACAGCAGGTGTTCAGTACCGATGAAATCATTCCCCAGGCGTAAAGCTTCCTCTCTGCTGAACGAAATGATCTCCTTAACTTGCGGTGAAAAATTCTGGTCCATTGTGAGAATATTAAATGATCAAAAACCCTTACGGGGCTTGCTTATACAATAATAACGAATAATTCTGAACTTAGATTATCACGCTATTTACTTTAGATGAAGTTATTCCTTTTTTGCACTTAAACAACTTACACTTTAATAGTATAAGATTTATTTTTGTGGTGAAGCGGGGATAGCGTTCAAAAATACTTACGAGGAAAAAGCGGCTTTTGTTTTGATCTCCTTTTTTATTTTAGTTTTTAATAGGCTGGGTTTCCCTCTTTAAATTGATTTTTTTACTAAATGTATAAAACAACGTCCAACGCATGAAATTCAAAATTGATACCAAAGAAAAAATTGTTGTTTTTTGTCCTGAAGAACCTGCTTTGGATGCTAATTTGTCAGCCGATCTGATTTCCACCATCGGCTCCCTGCCGGAGCTGGAAACCCGCAATCTCATACTGGACCTGACATTGATCGAAAAAAACGACCCTGAGGGCGTTCAAGCCATTTTAACAGTATATCAAAATATCTATGACAAAGGCCGTTCCTGCGCGATCACCGGCGTTAACAACGCATTAACAAAGGAACTGAAGGCTGCGGGCGGCGACATGCTCAACATCGCCCCTACAATGGCCGAAGCCATAGACCTGGTGATGATGGAAGAACTGGAGAGAGAGCTCCTGAACGGACTGGATTGATAAAAAGCGGCCTTGTTTCCGCCTTTAGCCGTCAGGGTTAGGGCCAGAAGCAGGCGGCGAAACGTTTCACATTATGTTTGCAGTAACAATTTTAGGTAATAACTCAGCGATCCCCACGCTGGACAGACACCCCACCGCACAGATCGTTACCTGTGATGAGCAGCTGCTGCTGGTCGACTGTGGCGAAGGCACACAGCTCCGCATCGCCCAATACCGCATCAAACGCAGTAAAATCAGGTATATTTTTATCAGCCACCTGCATGGCGACCATTATTTCGGGCTGATTGGCCTGTTGAACACCCTCAGCCTGATGGGGCGGACAGAGCCCCTCAGCGTATATGCGCCGCCGGAACTGGAGCCCATTATCCAGCTGCAGCTGGACTGCTCCGGCACCCAGCTGCATTATGAGCTGTCTTTTGTGCCGCTGCAAGCGGGATACAGCGGTATCATCCTGGAAGACAAGGACCTCACCGTACGTTGTTTTCCCACGCAGCACCGCATTTCCTGTTTCGGTTTCTCCTTTACCATGCAGAAAAAGAAGCGGAAACTGATCCCCGAACAGGCCCGGGCCTACGAAATTCCCGCCTCCTACTATGGTAAACTGCAGGAAGGCGCCGATTACGTGCGAAAAGACGGCACTATCGTCAAAAACGACTGGGTGACCCTCCCTCCTGCCAAAGGCAAGCGGTATGTGTACTGTGCCGATACGATTTATGACACCGGCCTGCTTCCCGAGTTACAGGACGCTGACCTGGTATATCATGAAACCACCTATCTGCATGACCTGGAGACCCGGGCAGCAGAGCGTTACCACAGCACCTCGGTGCAGGCGGCGTCCCTGGCTGCCGCAGCCGCCGCCAAGCGGTTGCTGATCGGGCATTTTTCATCGAAATACACGGATTTACAACCTTTCCTCGAAGAGACGAGGCCGGTGTTTGCGGCCACGGACATCGCGGAAGAGGGCGTAACCTACTACGTTTAGGCAATTACGAATTACGGATTACGAATTACGAATTGAGGGCTTTCTTATAGAGCGGTTACTAAATAACCTTTCCATATGAAAGCCCTCAATTCGTAATCCGTAATTCGTAATTAGTATTAATACTGTTTCAGGTATTCACCAATCTGACGGTAAAGCGCATCAGTAGCGGGGAGCACTGGCAGGCGGAAGTAGTTTCCGATGATGCCGGCGTGCGCCAGGAACGCTTTGATGCCGGAAGGATTATTTTCCGAGAACATCAGTTCAAAGCCCTGCATCATTTTGTAGTGCAGAGTGCGGGCAGCCGGATAGTTATTCTCCAGTGCTGTTTTAACCAGTGCTGAGAAGTCTTTCGCGAAATAGTTGGCCGCTACGGAGATCACACCGTCCATGCCGCAGGCCAGCTGAGGCAGGGCCAGCGCGTCATCGCCGCTGATCACGAGGAAATCTTTCGGTTTGCCCTGGATGATCTGCATGCACTGGGCCATATCGCCGGAAGCTTCTTTCATGGCCACGATGTTTTCCACGTCGTGCGCGAGGCGCAGCGTGGTGTCGGCAGTCATGTTACGACCGGTACGGCCGGGCACATTATAGAGAATAATGGGCTTCGGAGAAGCGGCTGCGATGGTTTTATAGTGCTGATAGATTCCTTCCTGGGTAGGTTTGCTGTAGTACGGCGCCACGCTAAGGACAGCAGCAGCTTCGTCCAGCGGGCATTTTTCCAGTCTTTTAACCACATCACGGGTATTATAATCGCCGATGCCGACCACTACCGGCACCCGCTTCGACACCTTTTCGAAAGTGAATTTCATCAAATCCAGCTTCTCGTCTGCAGAAAGCGTGGGCGTTTCGCCGGTGGTACCTAAAGTCACCACGTAGTTTACGCCGCCATCAATTACATAATTGATCAGGTTTTCCAAAGCATTCCAATCTATGCTTTCATCTGCTTTAAAGGGTGTTACCAAAGCCACCCCGGTGCCTTTTAACTGTTCCATGTGTGTTTTTACGGGAAAAAAATAAAAATTCGAATTCCGAAGGCCGAAATTCGAATTTTTTATTGTGATCTCTAAATTTTTTTTAGTGTTCTTCGTAAAAACCCATGCGGGAGAACTTGTCAATACGCTGTTCTATGCGTACATCAGGATCTATTTTCTTCAGTTCAGCCAGTGTTTCTTTGATTTTAGTCTTCAGAATGGCGGCCATTTCGTCCGGGTTTACGTGGGCGCCGCCCAGCGGTTCACGGACAAGGCCGTCTACCAGGCCAAACTGGCTCATGTAGTCGGAAGTGAGTTTCAGCTCTTCTGCCGCTTTCTCTTTGAAGTTCCAGCTACGCCAGAGGATGGTGGAGCAGTTTTCCGGCGAAATAACGGTATACCAGCTGTTTTCCAGCATTAACACGCGGTCGCCGATACCGATGCCCAGTGCGCCACCAGAGGCGCCTTCACCGATGATAATGCAGATAACCGGCACGCGGAGTTTCACCATTTCGAAGAGGTTGCGGGCGATAGCCTCTGCCTGGCCTCTTTCTTCCGCTTCCAGCCCCGGATAAGCGCCGGGAGTATCAATGAGGGTTACAATGGGCTTGTTGAATCTTTCCGCCAGTTTCATGAGGCGGAGCGCTTTGCGGTAGCCTTCAGGGTTGGCCATACCAAAGTTCCTGAGCTGGCGCATTTTAGTGTTCACCCCTTTCTGCTGACCGATAAACATCACGGTTTCTCCATCCAGGTCAGCAAAGCCACCGACCATGGCTTTGTCGTCTCTCACATTCCGGTCGCCGTGCAGTTCCATAAAATTGGTGCACATTTTTTCGATATACGCCAAAGTATAGGGCCTATCCGGATGGCGGCTGAGCTGCACACGCTGCCAGGCGGTGAGATGGGTGTAGATGTTGAGACGGGTGTCTTCAATTTTCTGCTCGTATTCCTTTACAGTAGCAGAAACATCTACCCCGGATTTTTCACCATTCTCCTTCAGCTTCGCCAGCTGCTCATATAAATCCGCGATAGGTTTTTCGAAATCCAGGAATTGCATAATTAGTTTAATTGGTTAAAGATCGGGTGTAAAGATAGTGCTGAAAATTTTTTTTAAAAAAGATTTGCTTAATTGGGAACTTTGTTGCTATCTTTGCAATCCCAAAACGGAACAACACAACGTCTTGGGACACAAAAAGATAGCTGGTCAACAGCAGTTTTTTCTTTGGAAAGGATTGGTAGTTCAGTCGGTTAGAATGCCGCCCTGTCACGGCGGAGGTCGCGGGTTCGAGTCCCGTCCAGTCCGCAGAAATGCAAAAAAGCCTGCTCTATGAGCAGGCTTTTCTTTTTTAGCCAATTCCCGGGCGTACCCCGGTACGGCCTGGGTAGAGATGTTACCGCTGTTTGCCTGATTCCTGTACTTTTATCGCAAGTTGTCCATTCAGCTTAACTTTCACCACATGAACCAGCCCCTGTTATTTTTTTCCACCGGATACTTTATTTACATAGGCCGTGCTGTCGATACCGTTGTTCATGAACACCATGCGCTTCAGATTGCCATCAGTTTTGAAGACGAAATAGAAATCGTCTCACCGGGCTCAATGATCAAACACAGGGCTGTTATCATCGGCTCCGACGAACCACACGAATGCAGGACTTACAACAATACCTTTTTGCTGATCAACATCGATCCGGAATGTACCATAGGAGCCGGTCTTAAAAAGATCTGCCTGTCCGGCAAAAAAATAGCAGCCTTGCCTGATGCCATCGTGGAAGAATTGCTGGAAAAGATAAAACCACTGCTATCCGACATTACAGCCGCCGACAGCATTTTTAACAATATGCTCCGGTTTCTCCGGGAACTTTCGCATACGGGAGGACATAAAGATATGGACGACCGGATCGCCAGGGTCCTGGAAATGCTTAAACAGCCGGGAGAAGCACCATTCAAGATCAAGGATTTAGCCGCTATCGCCTATCTTTCTCCCAGCCGGCTTATCCACCTGTTCACCACACAGGTCGGTATTCCTGTAAGGAAATATATCCTATGGGCCAGGCTTCTGAAAGCACTGCAATATATCATTGATGCCAGGGACCTCACAGATGCCGCTCTCGAAGCGGGCTTCTCCGACGCCCCGCACTTTAACCGGACGTTCAAACGGATGTTCGGGATAGCACCTTCTTATTTATTGAAGAATAGCCAATTCATTCAAGCCTTCGTAAAGTAACAGCGGGATCTTTGCATAAAATAATCCAAACTTTATTTTATGTATGCCATTAATCACGCCGCAACAGCCTTATTATTAAGAAAAAAGGAATCAAAGCTGCCACTGCTTCCCCTGCTGATATCCGTGCAGTTTGTAGAAATATTATGGGTGCTTTTCAACTACCTGGGCTGGGAGCATTTCTCTGTTTCCAACGGCAGCATTCATCTCGACTATCTGCCTTATTCACATTCCATTTTTTCCGGTGTTGCTGCTGCCGCGCTTTCCTTTTGTGTGATCAACCTGGGCTATCATAACAGAAAACTCGCGGTCGCTTTTGCTATCGGCGTTTTGTCCCATGTGGTCATTGATCTGATCTTCCATGAAAAGGACATCCGGTTGTCGCCGTTCTTCCCTACTCCTGTCTGGGGATTTGGTATTATTGACTACCCTATGCTGAATTTCGTTATTGAGTTTGCCTACGGTATAGGCTGCTGGTGGTATTTTAAGGGAAACAAGGCATTACTTTGGGTGATCATTATATTCAATATAGTTGATCTGCCGATCATGTTAGCACACGGGGATATGCTGACTCCTTTTGTACATTATCCGTTTCTTTTGCCATCGGTTATATTGTTCCAGATACTTATTACCTGGTACTTCGTTTACCGTTATGCAAATCCAAAGAGAAACAAAAAGTGATTGAATCCGGGTCCTACCTAAAATAGCTGTTTTCAGCCAGCTGTATCTCGCCAAATAATATCTATTTTTAACCGGAAATCCGATGTCATGAGAAACAAATTTTTTGTACTGTCGGCCTGCTGCCTGCTCTGCTCCGGCGTTCTTCTCCGCGCACAGGAACCTGTACCCGTTTTCCCTGCTGCTACCTTTAACAGCCAGCAGGCAGATGAGATGCTGAATAATGGTACCGCCACGTTGCGTGGTGTTGTCAAAAAGAAACAACGAAACCCCGACAACACCTACCTGGGTATTGTGGTAACGCTTTTCCCCTGTACGCCTTATTTTAACGAATGGTATGAGCTGCAAAAAAAGAACAAAAAAGGGAAATCTATAGCCATGATGTCTCCGCAAGCCTACTCCTATCGCATAGTTACCAAAGCCTCTGATAAGGACGGCACGTTTGAATTCCGGAACTTAAAACCCGGGAAATACTACCTGCAGACCATGGTACGCCAGGGAAAAATGAAAGAGATGTGGAACCAGGTGGGCACCGCCACCTCCGTTGGCTATAACGTCTACGGGCAAGCCGTTACCTCCTACTCCCGGCCTATCTACGAAGATTTTAAGTTGTTCTACGAAACCAATGACCTTGTAAAAGACTTTGTGGAAATTACTTCAGAAGGTCAGACTGTAAACGTTAAGCTTTAAACTATCCCCATGTTATATAAATTCTTGTTGGGCTGCGTCTTGCTATTGCTCGGCCTTTCCTGCGCGGAAGCCCAGGTCATACATTTCCCCGATCCCAATTTCAAGGAAGCGCTTCTCAGAAAGAAAATAGACACCAACAACGACGGGGAGATACAGGTAACGGAAGCGCAGAAGGTTACCAAATTGTACCTGGAGGAAACCGCCTTTTCTTCTATGGAAGGCTTGAAAAGCTTCAGCCACCTGGAGGAATTCGGCACCTATAAAAACAGGATCAGGCAGGTGGACCTGCAGGGGATGCTGAGCCTTAAACGCCTGTATCTTGTGGGTAGCGATATCGAAAGCCTGAACATTAAAGGCTGTTCGAATCTTGAACATTTGTCCCTCACGGGAAACAGGCTTACCGGTATCGATATTTCCGAGTTCAGAAAACTGACCATGTTAAGCCTCAATTACAACCAGCTTACCAAAATAGAGATCAATAACTATCCGGAACTAAAAGAACTCAATCTCTCAGACAACAATATTACCGATTTTAAGATCAGCGGTTGTCCGAAACTGGAATCGCTGCTTCTCAGGAAAAACAGGATAGCGGGAAGCTTAAATCTCACGGAATTTCCGCAGCTGGTTGCTTTCTCCGCGGATAACAACCCGCTTTCTGCCGTAAACATCCGCGGGCTCAGGAAGCTGGAATCTTTCTCCTGCCTGTATTGCAACATCACCACGCTGAACCTGAGCGGCGCCGAAAGCCTGGCAGACCTGATATGGTGATGAACTTCTTAAAATATTGCTGGTTTTGCGGGTGATCATTCCGGGAAACAGGTATTAATAGTACAAATGCATTCACTCATTTGTCAACTATTAATATTTATCACCATGAAAAAACAAACAAAAATTATTCTGTGCCTCGTTTCCGTCACGCTGATGGGCTTCTGCCTGTATCATTTTCTAGGTTAATCCAGGTCAAAATCAGTCACCATGAAGGAAAGCATCAATGTATGGGGCATTAAGGAATATGAAGGGGATGGCGCCAGTTGCCCCATTGTACCTGTCAACCTGCCCTGGTATAAAAAAGCGGCGCTTACTTTTTTCAGGTTTGGGGTGTGCCCGGCCTGTGTTATTATGAGCCTGAGTTATAGTGTCCGTAAACGTTTCAGTGACAAAAAAACAAGATAACCAGATTTTACCTTGTAAAACGGGTAATGCCTCTCACGAAAGGCATTACCCCTATTTCTTAATACTCCCTTAACACAAATTCTTTTTCTTTGCAGCCAACAGCATCATGTACAACATGCCTCATGAGGACATTTCAGGCCCGGTAGAACGTTGGCTGCAGGGAGATGATACCGCTTTCGAAGCGGTATTCCACTATTACCGGCAAAGACTGCTGCGTTACACTTTCCGTTACCTCAAAAATGAGACGGACGCAGAAGACCTCACCACGGAAATACTGGTCAAAGTCTGGCAATGCAGGCAGTCCGTCACCAATCCCGCCACTTTCGAGAACTATTTATTCACCATCGCCCGCAACCGGGTGATTAAATCCTGGCAGAGAAAAGTAGACAGCCTCTTGTCTTTTGAACCGGGCAACGAGCCCGCTGTTCCTGCTGAAACGAACGATCCCGTATTATATGGTGAACTGGTACGTCATTACCAGGAAAGCCTCGCCGGCCTTCCCGAACAGCGCCGCCGGATATTCCTGCTGCACCGGGAACAAAACCTCACTTACAAGGAAATCGCCCGGCAGTTAAATATCTCCCCCAAAACAGTAGAGAACCAGATCTCCGCCACACTCAAACAGCTACGCACCCGGCTCGCCCAACATCTGGCCTCCCTGGTCCTGTAACCGCAGTCAGTATTAACAAATTGTTACGCCATAGGGGAATACCGCAGCAGAAGGATATACAACAGTAAAAGCATTAAACTCCTGTCTGTATGCGGCAACTACCCGTTGACCAAACACTTATCGAACTATATATTAACGGCCGCTGCACGGCAGCACAACTGGCCGAGGTACGGCAGTACCTGCATGATCCTGCCTACCGGGAAAGCCTGCAGGAATGGCTGCACCAGGACTGGCAGCAGCTCTCCCGTGAAAGTTATGCTCCCGAAACCGGCGCCGGCGACAAATACCGGCAATTCCTGGCGCTGGTACAGCCTGCGCCTGCCACACCTGTAAAGCAGCTACCTACCGTTCGCTGGTGGAAAGTGGCCATTGCCGCGGCATTCACCGGCATGATCGCCTTTGCCGGATGGCGCTGGCAGCAAAGTCTCCGCCAAAGGGCTTTACAGGAACAGCAGTGGGTACAGCTGCATAATGAAGCCGGCAAAAGAACCAGGATCACCTTGCCGGACAGCTCGCAGGTATACCTCGATGCCGCCAGCAGCTTGCAATACAACAAAAACTACGGTATTACCAACCGCAATATCGTCCTGGAAGGAGAAGCCTACTTTGAAGTAAAACACGGCGGCGCCCATCCTTTCAGCGTACAAACCGGAAGCCTCACTACCGTTGATGTCGGTACCGCTTTCAACATCCGGTACCGCCATACCGAACCTTCCATTAAGGTAACCGTTGCCGAAGGCATTGTAAACGTCATGGACCCTACGCGGCCACAAACGGGCGTGCTGGCACGCCTGACCCAGCAGCAACAACTGCACTTTGACAAGGCCACCGGCAAAACCATCGTTCAAACGCTGCCCGATGCCGAAAGCATCGGCGCATGGCGGCATGGCATACTGATATTCCGGCAGCAACCGCTGAAAGCCGTAGCGGCAGAGCTGGAACGGCACTATGGCATCAGCATCCGCTTTGCCAGCCAGGAAGCCTCCCGGGGAGTCATCACCACCATTCTTCATCATTCAACAGTAGACGAAGCGCTGGATATCGTTGCCATGACAGCTGGCGTCAGCGTGAAGCGATCCGGGAAAGATGTATTGATCAAATAAAAAACCGCTCCTGCAACGAGGAGCGGCAATGAGTAATGTGCGCTATGAAGCCGCCGGGGACGGGAATCCAGATGGCGGCCATTTCCATAACACAAACAACAATTAAAAGTATGAAAAAAAACCGAACGGGGCATTTGAGACGAATGCTGCCCGGAAAAACGTTGCGTACCATTTTACTTGGATGCCTGCTGCTATTCAACGCTATGGCCTCCGGACAGGATGCCCGTAAAATGATATCCGTACAATTCAGGAACACCCCGTTACGGGAGGCATGTACCAATCTTGAACGACAAACAGGTTTTAGCTTTTCCTATTCTGAAAATGCACTGTCTGCCTATGGCAAAAATGTTACACTCTCTTTATCAGATGCGGCATTAACGACCGTGCTGACCAGGATCTTCGATAAAAGTCCCGTTACCTATACCATCAAAGGCAAACTGATTTTCCTGGTCCCGGACCCTGCTTACAGAGCAGCGTCCGACCCAGCTAAAAAAGGCCCGGGGCGTGTCACCGGGAAAGTCATCGACGAAGCCAACGGCGACCCGCTGCCCGACGTGACCATCCGCATTGGCGACAAAGGCACTACTACCGCGAAAGACGGTTCTTTCAACATTCCGCTGCCGAAAGGCACCTACCAGGCGGAAGTATCTTCTATCGGCTATCTTGCCAAACTGGTCACAGACATTGAAATAAAGGACGATCAGACTTTCGAGGTAAGCATCACCCTGAAAAGAGAGAAAAAAACACTGGCAGGCGTAGTGGTCACATCCTCCGTAAAAAGAGAAAGCGTAAATGCGCTCTATACCCGTCAGAAAAATGAAGCAGGCATCTCCAACGGCATCAGCAGGGAACAGATTGCCGCACTGCCTGACAAAAACGTGGGCGAAACCTTAAAAAGAATTTCCGGTATCAGCACCAACGACAACCGTCGTGTAGTCGTACGCGGTATCGCAGAGCGCTACAACCTCGCCATGATGGACGGCGCCATCTTACCCAGTACAGATGTGCAGGTGCGCGACTTCGAATTCGACATCATCCCCAGCAACCTGATCGACAACGTGATTGTTTCCAAAACCTCTACCCCCGACATGAGCTTTGGCTTTGGCGGCGGCCTGATACAGGTAAATACCTTCGCTATTCCCCATCAGAACTTTATCACCATCGGCGTTGGCAGCAAATATACTTCCGGCAGCACCGGCAAGGAATTTTTGGGCTATGGCCGCGGCAGCAAGGATTACCTGGGCTTCGACGACGGTATCCGCGAACATTTTCCCGATGAGCTGATAACGTTTAACAATCAAAACTATAACCCTAAAAACCCCAACGCCGCTCCCTCTCCGGGCGTTACCATGATAACACCCGCGATGATCGCCGAACAAAATAAAAGAATAGGCGGGCTGGAGAGAATGGGCACCAGGGTTTACCGCGCCGCCCCCGGCCAGAGTTACCAGTTTAGCCTCGGACGTAATTACCAGCTGAAGAACCATCGCCTGGGCTTTGTAGGATCTGTCAGCTATCGTAATGAACAGTCAATCGACGACATCCCTCATTTTGAACGGGGCGACTGGGAAAAAATAGGCACACCGCGCTATAACGCAGAAACAGGGGAAGAAATAGACCCTACTTCCGCCAAACAATATAACTTCAATACTACATGGGGCGCACTGCTTAATATGGGCTGGAGCACCCAAAACCATAAACTCACCTTCCGTAATTTTTATTCCCGTGTGTTTAACAACCAGTTTTCACGCATCGTAGGCTGGGGCAACGAAATTGGTTTTGAACAGCATCCCGCCGTCAGGGAATATGACCGCCCCAAATTTATCGACCTGCTGCAAAACCGCCTCAACGGAGAACACACCTTCGGCGCTTTTAAGTTCGACTGGAGCCTCTCCCGCAACAAACTGACCAACCTGGAAAAAGACGCCGTGGAAGCCTGGCTGGCTCCAACCACTACGCTCAACAGCACCACCTATAACGTAGTGCCCAGCGGCGTTACCAACCCGGGCAACGGTACCTTCAACAGAGCACAGTACCGGTATGATGAAACCAATAAAATAGCAGAAGCAGCACTCAGCTATCAGTTCAAATTACTCGGACAAAAACAAACAGCCAAAGGCGGTTACCAGTTTATGGAACGCCGCGGCGCATACGACTGGATGGTGCTGCCCATTGGTACCGTGGAAACAATCGGTAACGTTTATCCTTTTGTGCCGGTACAGGAATGGAACAAATACCTGGAATTCAACAACCCGCTGAGAGACCTTATGTACTATCCCGCCTCTTTCTCCCGGAACAGCTACGAAGGGAAAAATACCAATCAGGCGGTTTATGGCATGCTGGACAACCGCTTTACCAGCTGGCTTCGCCTGGTATGGGGTATCAGGGCGGAATACTATCAGTATGAAAGGCTGAAAAACGGCTCCAACGATCTTGCTATCACCACCATGATGGAACAGGGAGAAAGGATCAAATACGTTGATCCGGAAACGGGGAAGATAGTATCCCCTTTTGCAGATCCTACCTCAGAAGAAAAAAAATGGCGTTATCTGCCCTCCGCCAGCCTTACCGTTACCCCGCTGAGAGATTTCAACATCAGAGCCGCCTATGCACAGTCTGTGGTGAGGCCCGCGCTGATTGAAAACTCCCGCATGATCCGTTACGACCCTGCCATCGGCGCGTACCGCCGCAATGAAGGCGTATTGTCCACACTTATCGATCACTATGATTTCCGCCTGGAATGGTATCCCCAACCAGGTGAAGTGCTCTCCGCAGGATTCTTCTATAAATATTTCGACAAACCGGTAGAGTTGTACCGTATACAACCAGATGCAAGCGGAAGGGTATATGTGGTCACCCAAAACTCAGAATGGGCAAAGGTTACCGGCTGGGAGTTTGATGTGCGCAAGCGTCTCGGATTCATCAACCCCGGTATAAAATGGCTGAATAATATCTTCCTGAGCGGCAACCTCACCCTGCAAAGCTCGGAAGTACAGGCCAGCACCTTCCTGGGAAAAAGCATGACGGAAGACAAATACGGCAAACAATACGAATACCGCACCAAAGTACTGCAAAAAGAAAAAAGACCTTTATACGGACAGGTGCCCGTGCTTTACAATATCGGGCTGCAATATGCAGGTAATCGTTTAGGCGCCAACGTTGCCTTCAACCACATGGGTTACAAGACCTTCACTGCCGGCATGACACCCAATATTGTTGAGTATGAACGTCCCCGCGACCAGCTGGACGCACAGTTGAGCTACGCTTTCCTGAAAGATAAAAAGCTAACGGTAAGGCTGAATGTCAGCAACATCACCAATACTCCTTACCGCTTCTATATCAACAGCCTCGACACCTACAAATACCAGGATAAATGGAACGGCCTTTCCCTGTCTGAAATTCCGGTCACCGAATGGAGCGACATCTATGAATGGAAACCAGGCTTTTCCCGGAAATACGAAGAAGGACAATATGAAACATCCGCAGACGGAAAAACAAAAACCCGTATCGGAGACAAAGAGACTTTTATCCGTAAAGTAGGTACTTCTTTCAGCCTGTCCGTTTCCTATTCTTTCTAAACAATGTCTGATCCTCTAAAAAAGAAAAATGAAACACACAAAAATATTAACACTGATAGCGGGCGCTTTTTTACTGGCTATGACAGCCTGTAATAAAAAAGATGAATTCTTCTATGAAGGCGGCATGATGCCTATCACCGTCAAAGGATACAACGGCGGCGGCGAAGACCTGGAGGTAAAAGTGGATACCTTTACCTTCAAAAACTTTCTGAACAGCGGCAGCTTTAACCAAAGCGAAGCCTACACCTTCCCCAGCGGTCAGCCTGCTGTAAAGCTGACTATCGCCGGACGGGAAACAGGAAAAGTCATCCTGGAAAAAGAGTTAAAAAGAGCAGAAGGTGCTACCACCATCAGCTTTTTTTATATGAACGGACAAGTGATGAACATGCCGGAAAAACAGGCTAAGGAAGAGGGGAAAATCAAACTTTCCTACATGTTCATGCCTACACTTACCCATTACAGCGGACCGGTGGATATCGTATTGGGGAAATATTATTTTACCCCGAAAGTGTTCGAAGAAATCACCCGTATTAAAAACGTAAAACCCTATGAGTTCAGTGAAACCGTGACGATATCCACGTTTCCAACTACCGGTCAGCAGTACAACGGGCAGAATACCCCCGTGCTGTTCAAGGCTTATATCTACAAAGCCGGCACCAACGAATATTACACCCAGGGAACGGTATATACCTGGCATCCCACTTCATCCAGCGCCCCCACCCCATCGGCGCCCAATGCATCCTCCACTGTTTACATCTTTAGTGAGAGCGACGCCAACAACAGCATAAGGTTTACCAAAAATCTGGAGTTATAAAACACAACAAATCATGAAGTTCTTTAAACAACATATCACCATTATGGCGGCGCTGCTTGGTATACTTTTCAGCGCCTGCAACAAGGAAGACCAGGAGGTGGCCAAAGCCATGCAAGTAATCATTAACGGTTACAATGGCAGCGGGCACGCGTGGCAGGTAGCCATCGACACGACCGTTTACGATGCGTCCTCCATGCATGGAAAGTTCATCATCAACCCTGGCGCTCCCATCAACTTCAATGCCGTATATACTTCACCGTTAAGTCAGCAGGCAACCCTTACCCTTACTGATACCTCCACCCAGACGGTCCTCTTCAGGAAACCGCTGCCGGCGAGCGGCACCAAAGCGCTTTTTAATTTTATCTATTTCGACGGTAAAGAACTGGAAATCACGCAACCGGCAGCCGATCCCGCTACCAACAAACTGGGATTTTATATCCGCTATACCGCCAGCGACGCGCCCTTTGACATTTTCCTTTACCGGAAAGACGCCACCACCGGTATGGAATACCGCGTTTATATCACCAAAAATGCAAAACCCAATACCTGGATATATGCCGACTATATCCCCACTACGGACTTTGACAGCAAAAGCGACCTGGATGGCGCCGCCATTTGTTTTACAAAGGCGGGTACCACCGACCAATGGGCCTTTGGCGATAGCGAGGACTTCAGCAAAGTGCTCACTTTTGGCATGAACTTCCCGCTCGCCGGAGAAAAAGGGATCGTACTGCCGTACTTTCTGATGCCCGGCCCGGGCAAGCTGGACGTCAGCCGTTTATACTTTCATGCAGACAGACCCTGGTAGAGAATCCCTATACCTGCGAACGCCCCGCCTGTTCACCGGCGGGGCTTTTCTTTTTCATCACAAAATTCCGGGCTTTCGAACCAAATATGCCCCTTTTTAACCCGGACTGCATTCCTGGCATCTCTCTGCTCTTTACTTTTGACAGACATCAAAATCTATTTATCAGCCATGATGCATTTCAAACAATACTATCCCTTATTGCTGTTACTGTTGATCACCATCTGTTGCCCGACCCGGATTATTTCCGCCCAGCGCCTCGAAGCCCGTGCCGACAGCCTGATCTCCTCCCTTTTTAAAGATCCAAACGGCCCTGGCGGCGTCTTTATGATCGCGCAGAAAGGCAAACCCATCTACCGGAAAGCATGGGGAAAAGCCAACCTGGAACTGAACTCACCGCTCACCGCCGACAACGTGTTCCAAATAGGCTCCATGACCAAGCAGTTTACCGCCGTTGCTATTCTCATGCTGGAACAACAGGGCAAATTAAGCGTTAAAGACCCGCTGTCCAAATACCTGCCCGACTTTCCCAATGGCAATAATATCACGCTTCATCACCTGCTGACGCACACTTCCGGCGTGCAGGACTACCTCCGGATGAAAACCCTCCCCACCATCATGCAAAAAGAGATGACTCCTGAAATGGTCATCGACTTTTTCAAAAATGAGCCGGTAAACAGCGCACCCGGTGAGAAATACGCCTATAACAACTCCGGCTATTTCCTGCTGGGATATATAGTGGCTAAGGTTTCCGGGGTGACCTACCAGGACTTCATCCGGAAAAATATCCTCGATAAGGCAGGCATGCACGAGACCTGCTTCGCCAGCGACAGGCAAGTCATTAAAAACAGGGCATACGGCTACCATAAAAAAGACTCCGTTTATGTGAACAAAACGGTGATCAGCTATGACCTCGCCTATGCTGCCGGTGCGCTGATGTCTACCACCGGCGATCTGCTGAAATGGCAAAATGCCATGAACCGGCATCTGCTGCTGAATAGCGAAGAAACACAGAAAGCTTTTACCCGTTATAACCTCAACAACGGCGAGGCGCACAACTACGGCTATGGCTGGCAGTTTAAAGACATCAAAGGGGTAACCGTGAGAGAACACGGCGGCAGTATTTTCGGCTATAAAACGATGGGGGTATATGTTCCCGGCGAAGATATTTATGTACTGGGGTTCAGTAACTGCGATTGTAATTCCCCGACGAAGATAACAGAGGAGGTGGCAGCGATCGCGCTGGAGGAGTTAAGGAAGTGATAAAAAGAAACCGGCCGCTGTAAACGGCCGGTTTCTTTTTTATAAAGCAGTTTGTCTATTTCTGGAAAAACAATTTCCTGGGTGCTTCGGCAGTCAGCTCACAGCGGAGCGTGGCCCCATTGCCTGCCAGCCTGGTGATTTCCCCGGCGCCTTCCACCACGGTGCAAACGCTGAAGTGTTCATCCTCGATCCGGGAAACGATAATCTTTCCCACGGTTTTCTTACGGGTGATTTTTTTACCGTCGACGTTTACATCTACGGCCTCGTATACTTTAAACTCGTCGCCCTCCCGCAGGTCGACTGCCTTGCCGGCTGACAGCAGTACTTTTACGGCGTCGCCGTAGGTGTTTTTCTCTTCTACGGAAGCGATGGTGGCCGTCAGACTGAAGTTCTCCCTGACGAATTTATCGAGGCGGCCGCGGGTGCCGGCCAGTGCATCGTTGAAGCCGTTTTTGCCTTTACCGGTATTGGAGAAGTTACCGGCAGCGACCATTTCACCGGAATTCACATCCAGTACTTTCACGTTGAAGATTATTTCTGTTTGCTGGGTGACAGCATTACCAAATACCGGCAGTTTGGATTGTTTCTGGTCTTCCATGACGCTCACCACGTTACCCACCAGCAGATACTGGGCCTTCAGCTCTTTCATGGCCGAGAGCTGCGCGCTTTCCGTGGGCTGGGCTTTTACCTCATTGAGTTCATCCCGCTCCACGAAATCAAAACGTTTGGCACGCAGGAAGGCATCTTCCACCGTATTCCGTATGGCAGCCTGATGGCCGGTACTGTCAGTTCCCTTGAAGATAATACCAATGAGCGGTTTAGTTTGACCGAAAGCGCAGGAAGCCAGCAGCAAAGCTGCAGCCGTAATTATATTCTTCTTCATACTCTATAGGCCCGGAAGTTTTATGAACATCCGGATTATTTGTTGGCTATAAGTTTGTCAGTCTCAAATTTAGGTGAAAAACGTATAACCTAACCGGTTATTATACCGCCAGGCCACAGTACGGGAGGTAAAGGCAAATTTTAACATGCCTTTAAGAAGACAGGTAACGCATCATTATTTGACACTGATCACCGGCACTTTATAGGCAGCTACGGCATTGACCAATTTCATTTTATCGGTCTTCAGTTTTTTCAGAAAGGCTTCAATACCATCGCCATAGGCCCTCTCGCTGGCAGCCAGCAGTAAAATGCCGGGCTGTTGCGGATGGGTGTTTTGCTGGTAGCGGTACACATTCCTTTCCACCACTGCGATGGCTTTGCCGTCGGCGGTATTCTGGCTGATCAGAAAGTCCAGTATGTACTGCTGATCTTTCTCATAGACGTTGTAGTTCACCAGGGGATTGGCGGCCTGCATTTTCTTCAGTTCTTCCACTTTCTGGTTTACCAGCGCCGCCACCTCAAAGCTTCCCTGTAAAAAGTCGATCGTCACCAGTGAGTGGAATTTCTCCAGGCTCTCTCCCGCCACCAGGTATTCCTGTTTGTAGTAGTTATTGTTGGGATGTGCAGACCAGGCCAGCTGAAAACTGGCGTCATTCAAATGCAGCGGTCCCGGCACATTCAGATAGTCGGTTGCTTTTGTTTGCGCCATAGCGCCAGCCGCCCACAGGGCGAAAACCAAACTTAACAGTACTGATTTGTTACGCATCATGTTTCAGATAATAGTTATAAGCTAGTAATTGCAAGTCATCCGGGTTTTCCCAGTATTCTTCATCCAGTTCGTTGAGCCGTTGCTGTTGTTCCTCATCGAGATATTCGTCGAGGTATTTGGGGATATCCCACAGCTCCTGAATCCTGTCGTCGTCTTTTAGCACGGCGATCATTTTCTCACATTCGGTGATGATAGCCAGGCTTTTACCGGCACCTAACCGGGTGAGTATCTGTTGTGTTTTCTCAAAATTTTCAGGGCCCCAGTTACAGAAGTATTGCAAAAAGCCGCCATTATACATGTCTGCCTCCAGCCTCCATATCCGCACTACTTCCTGCTCTTTTTCAGACAGTTGTTCCATTTTACCGCCGTGTTGATCAAAGAGTTTTCCGGTTACAGCGAACGAATAATCTTCAAATGCCTGTCGTTGTTCATCCATTTCCATCTGTTGTGATTGTTCTGTTGATAATGATAAGTGTTTTTTCTTCTTTGGGTTTGTTTGATTTGGGATAGATGATAACAGCCAGCGCGTTTTCCCGGGTTTTATTCAGGCCGGAGATAATCAGTTTTCCTTCCGGGATGCTGATCAGCTCGTCCTTCACCAGGTTTTTATAGCCCTTAACGCCTTTACTGTAAAACAGCTCTGCCAGCTGATGGTTGTGGATCACCATCCAGCCGTTGCCGAATTCGGTATTAAAACGCAGGGCAGATGCGCCCGGCCCGATGGAGACCGGCGGCCAGGTGTTAAAAAGCGGATCGCCCAGATCCAACAAGGGCTTTTGAGTGACATTCCCTGCAGCGTCCACAATAGCCAGCTCCAGTTGACCCTCTTCTTCGGTCAAAAGGCAGGAGCCGTCATCGAAGGAAAGATGGATAATTTCCCGTGGGTATTTATCTGCCAGGGAAAAATGACGCCGTCTTAATTCCTCTCCTTTTTCATTGAGCAGCCGGTGTAGCCACTGCTCCCCGTCTTTTGCCAGGAGGTGGATCTCCTCTCCGGTAACATACACTTTATTTTGGGCCGGCGGCGGCACCTTGATATTATTTTTCTTTTTGATGATACCATCTTTAAAGACGATGGCGAGCATCCTGTCCGGCTTTTTGTCCCCGTCGTAAAAGAGGGACGTGTCCTTCACCACACCGATGAAGTCTCCGGTAAAAGGGCGGTTGCCTTTGGGTCTTTCTGTTTGTTCCCGGTTAAAAACCGGTATGCTGATTTCCAGTTCTTTATCCGGATGGTAGGGCACTACCGAGACGAAAGGCTCTTCGGTGGGGCTGTTAAACAATGTCGGCAGTATGCCGTCTTCTTCCTCATAGCTTTCGATGACTACGCCTACGGCGTCCATCAGGGTATACACCGTATCGTAGGAGCGGTCGTTATACACATAGTTGGCCATGAGCGTCTGGTCACCACAGTTGAGATTGTCTTTGTGGGATACGCCTTTTATGGCTGTTAAACGGGTTACGACGGCCGCTGTGGTGCGTGTCGTTTCAATTTGAAACGGTGCTACGGTTTTGTTATTATTCATGCTGGGTACGATTGTATTCCATCAGGCATGCACACTAATGGGGGTTACCAAATATGTTATAAATACGGACAGTCAATTCCGGATGAAAGATACAAAAAAAATTTGCACGGCGTGTCCTATTCCGGCAGGTTCAGTTGACATACAGGTATAACATTCAAAAAACATACTATCACCTGATAAAACGCATGTATATGGAAACTTTTCTCGCCCCTGTGGAGCATCCTAAAAGCCTGATCATGAAACTGGCTTATTATTTCACCCGTAAACAGTTCGGTAAAGTACTGGCGCCCCTGAAAGTACACAGCGTAAGGCTACCGGCAGCCTTCGGGATGTTTTACGGCAAAGTGAATAAACTGGATAAGAAGCTGACGCTGAGCAACGAAACCGCTATGCTGGTGCGCCAGCAGGTGGCCCGCCTGAATATATGCCTGTTCTGCATGGACATTGCCCGGTATGAGGTGATCCGTAGCTCTATGGACAGCGCCAAGTTCGACGCTCTGCCGGACTACAGCACCAGCGCGCTGTTCACGCCGGCGGAAAAAGCCCTGCTGGACTATACCACAGAGCTTACCCTGCATAAAAAGGTACACCCGGACACTTTTTCCCGTATGGCCATGTTTTATAACGAAACACAGATCTGTGAGGTGGTCTGGCTGATCGCCAGTGAGCATCTGTATAACATGACTAATATCGGGCTGAATATCCACTCCGATATGTTGTGCGATCTGCGCAGGAGGGGATAATTATCCGCAAAGCCTCAGCCGAAGCCCCGGGCTGTGATCAGGGGCGACCACAGCGGCGTTTGACAAGGCTGAAGCCCCGGACGGGCTGTCCGGGGCTATCCTGTTATGACCGTGCAAACAGCTCTCCGGAGAGAAATTGCTGTTGTAAATCCTCCAGTTCCGCCACGCGCCTCCGTACGAGCGCCTCATACTCCGGGGAGGCCGTTTTAAAGAACAACGGGTTGGTCACCATACCCGTCAGTTGTTTGAGACCGGTGGCAAAAAAAAGCGCTACAGGAACGGGCACCAGATAGTCATCTTTGTAGTCATTGATGACCGCCATCGTCAGCCGGATAAACTCCTGATAGGCGTCATCATCCCATTCTGCATCCATCCTTACTTTAAAGGAAAATTCTTCATCGGAATCCAGGTATTCCAGGTATTTTTTCAGTGATTCTTTCATATTTATACGCATGGTGGAGTATAACGGCGTACGACCGCATCGTTGGGGATCGTTCCATCGACCAATAGTTCTTTGGCGCCTTTGGCGTATTTATTGGCTTTATGAAGATCTGATCCCGGAGCAGCCCGTGACACATCGCCGAGATGTTCGAGGCGGCCTTCCGTTGTACTCAGGTCCAATTTAGTGTTATTTAGCTTATCAAGGTCTATTTCCGCTACTTCCGTGCCGCCTTTCCTGGCCCACCTTTCAGCAAAGGCCCTTTCCTTTGTCAGCGAAATGTACTGGTCGCCATAGCCATCGGTGGAGCCGTTGAGCACGTGGCTCATCGGCGTTTCCGAAGCGCCGGGATCTTTGGGGATGATACCGTTGCCGGCGTCGAGGGTAGTCATATCATTGGGATGCAGGGCCCTGAACCAGATATCTTCCCAGCCCCATACATCGATATAACAATTGGTATCTTTTACATAGGCGTAGCTGTTCCAGCCACCGGCGAAGCCGATCGGGTCCGGACTGATATAAACGCCCTCCTGCGCTGCGTAATAGCGGAACCGGTTATAATACAGCCCTGTTTCCACATCTTCATACTGCCCGGGGAAGCGGAAGGGAATGAAGTCCCTGCTGCCTTTGTGCTTCCTGATATTACCGTCTATGTCCAGCTCGGCGCTCCATACTTTTTGGCCGGCGCTGTCATAAGCCTCACAAGGCGTACCCAGATGGTCCGTTATCACAGACCAGGCCGTACCGGCAGTTATTTTTGCTGCCAGGCGGAAGGTATTTTCCTCCCACACCCAGGTGTGCAGCTGATCAGCGGGCGTAGGTTCAGGGTGACTGGCCTTCAGTTCTCCATATTCATCGATCACCACCCGGGGCTGTTCTTTTTCGGGGTACGACCATTCGTGCAGCAGTTTATGGCCATCCCATACGAAGCGGGTCACCTGGTGGTTGAAGATTTTCTTTGTTCTCCTGCCGAGGCCATCGTACTGGAAGGTGACTGTTTTGCCGTCAGGCCGTGTGACTTGTTTCAGCAAACCGTTGCCATACCATGCATACTCCCAGATAGCGCCTTCAACGATCTTCCGGATGAGATTTCCTTCCTCATCGTATACCAGGCGGGCCTTATCCGTTTCCAGCAGGCGGCCGCCGGTTTCGTATTTACGGTCCTTCCGGAGCGGTGTCTTAAAAATATTACCGGCTTTATCCGGGGAACGGTATTCGTAGTGCCCGTCATCATACTGCGCCCAGGCCAGGCTGCCTGTTTCATCATGGCCAAATTTCACAGTGCCTTCACCCTGGCCTTTGAGAATTTGTTTAAGCCGTGCGTTGGCTTCCCAGTGGTACCTGCGGCTGCGGAGGATAGCTGTGCCGGCGCTTACCGTATGTGCATCCGGTGTCTGGGCCAGGGCTGCGCCGGGATGGTAGGTCCATTCGCTGCGGACCGCGCCGGGCAGTTGCCGCAAGGTTTCTATCCCTAACAGGTTGTATTGTATTTCGGTTTCCCAGTCGCCGGCGCGGATGCCGGTGAGGTCGTCCATGGCATTCCATTGAAGCCGGATATCCGCACCCAGGCTGCTTTGAATAGCGACTCTTTTACCGTCGGCGTTGTACAGGCTGGAGACGGTGTGCTCCTGTTGTATTTCGCTGAGGACCGCACCGGCAGTATTCCGCACAAACCTGAGCATGTTGTCAGCGGTAGAGACTTCCTGCAGGCGGCCGTTACGGTCATAGCTGAAAGCTTCCCAGGTGCCGTCGCTGTATTCTACGCGGGACACCATGTTATTGACATTATACTCATACTTTGTCCATTTGTTGCCGGGCCGGTGTACTTTCAGCAGTTTACCGGCGGAGTCCCGCTCATAGTGCCGGGTAACGCCGTCGAAGCCTGTTTCACTGATGACCTCCCCATTGGCGTTACGGCGTATGCGCAGTGTGTCGCCGTTTCCATTTACCACACCGGTGAGTTCCTGGTCATTGTTGTACAGGAAATGGACTTTGCTGCCCTGTTCTTCCCGCATGCGGATATTACCGATAGGCGTATAGGCGTACCGTACCTGGTGTTGTTTATCTTCTGCTGCGATGATATTTTTATAAGCGTTGTATTGCAGCCTGATCACATTATCCGGCTGCCTGATTTCCGTAACGCGGCCCAGTATGTCCCGGAGGAAATGTTGTTCCTCACCCACTGCATTGCTTTTCCTGATACACTGTCCCCATGGGTCGTACTCCCATGTGGTTTTTCCGCCACCGGGAAGCGACATGGCAATCACGTTATGGTCTTCATCGTAGGAGATCAGTGTTTCGTTCTCCGCTTCGTCTTCTACTTTGCATACCAGCCCGTTTTTGTTGTAACGCAAAATGCGGATCCGGCCATCCGGCTCTGTCAGCGTATGCAGCAAGCCGGTATCGTTGTGATAGATAAAGGTACGGCTGTCTCCCGAGGGGTTAACCGACTGGAGCATCCGTCCGGCTTCGTCATAACGTGCCCTGATGGAGGAGCCGTCCGGCAGTTCTACCGCGGTACGGTTGCCCAGTTCATCATACGTATATCCGGTAACGTTTGCCTCGCTGTCAATCACCCGGTACAGTTCCATATGTTCCGTGTATTCAAACAGGGTAGCATTGCCCATGGGCGCCGTAATGCGGTTGACCACAAAATCGGGCGTATAATGCATGGTGGTGGTATGTCCCTGTGCATTGGTGATTTTATTATAGCCTTCCCGGGGGAAGTAGGCAATACGGCCTTCGAGGACGCCACCATCGCCCCGGGTGTGGATACAGCGTTTCTGCTGGTCGTATTCCCAGTAAAAGGACATGCCGTTGCGGTCCGTTTTTTTCACCATCAGGTGGTCGTGGTATTCCATCGTGGTGGTTTGGCCCAGTGCGTCGGTGATCGCAGACAGATCGCCGGCTTCGTTATAGGCATATTTTACCAGCAACCGCTGTGACTGCCGGTGCTTTGCGGTAATATCAGTGATCCTGCCGGCACGGTCTGTGGCGACCAGCAGCTGACGGCCGGCAGTATCAACGATACGCTGCAGCCTGCCATTACCATCGTGATGTACGCTGATCGTAAATCCGGCTTCATTGGAGATGCTGATCAGCCGGTACTCCGGCAGCCGTGGATGTATTTTGCGAAAAGTGCAGGTAAGGCGGCTTTCGTAGCTGAACAACGTATATTCTTCCGTGTTGGCCCGTGTCAGCAGCAGTTTTTCATGCCGGTTGTATTCGTTGTCCCCCGGGTAGGGCAATGCGCTGAAAACGGCGCTGCGGCCATCTTCCAGCAGCACCACAGCGGCGTCTTCACCGGGAAATTCCCGTACCTGCATATCGTAGCGGCAGTGCTGGCCGTAGCCCAACAATCCTTCGAAGGCGCTGTCGCTGTTCCATGAGCGTTCCCAGTTCAGCGGGATGATACCCGGCAGCTCGAAGTCAATGCCGTCATAGATAACGATGCCCTGCACCAGGTCCACCGGCTCAAATCCTTTTTTACACAGTGCTTTACTCAGTTTATTGCTGCCAATTTTGTTTTTCAGTGAATGGTTGAACTTAGTAAGTCCTTTTTTGCCCAGTTTGCCCAGTCCTTTCATGGCGGCGCCGAAGCCGAAGGACATGACGAGGTTGAGCAATACTCCGGCCCAATCCGGCACGAACGGTCCTCCCACATTCACCGGTTTGCCAAAAGACAACGGGATGGAATAAGAGGTAGGCAGATACAGGCTGGGAATGGGGATAAACTTCTTTCCGGGCGTCAGCGACAGCGGAATGCCGATGTCGTTGCAGGTCATCAGCATGTGTCCGGAAGGGCTCATCAGGTTACCTTCCACTTTTACTTTTTTACTGCCGAAGAAATTCACCGAATCGTGGCCGATCATGGGAGCCAGCAGAAAAGGACCGCCCATGGGGATATGAAACAGGAATATCAGTTTGCCGCTCGTATCGCTTTTTCCCCTGGGTACGTGGTTGATCCGGGTAGTGGCGCCGATGAACGGCACATAATCCATAGGATCTATCACCAGACCAATATATGGGTGCGGCAGGGGTATCGGAAATCCGAAAAGGATGACGAAATGAATATCCAGCCCGATTACCGGGATGAAGTGCTTATTGGTAACAAGCATATAAAGACATGGTTTGGGCGCCCGCAGGCGGGTTTAACAAAAACTAAAACAGTCAGCGAATATAAGTATAATTTAAAAGAGAAAACCGGACAAAAACATGTCCGGTTTTCTCTTTTACCTTATATAGCCAAGTATCCTGGTTAGTTCTATTTTAGTGAGTTCGGGAAATCTTATACATGTTACACTCCCTGCCCGCTTTTGGAAAGCGATGGTCAGGCTGTCTGACTTTATGGAATCCCTGTTAGTAAGGAACCGGTAAATCCATTCCTTATCCCGGTACTTAAATACTTCTGCAAAGGAAGGCCCTGTCATCTGTTTATGAGGATGATGACAGCTCGCACAATTGAACTTATACAGGCTGCGCCCTTGCATCACGCTACTGCTGCGATGAAACTTTTCCATGACAAGCGGCGGATTTATGGTAGTGTCACTATAGGGGAAGTAAATTGATTTGAATATTTTCAGTACCGTTGGTAAATCCTGCAAATCCTTTCCACTAATGAAGAATCTATTTTTCTCATCCTTCAAAAATATTTCCAACTCAGCGCTTCTGGTAGTCATACCTTCCGTTATTCCAATCAAAGCAACTAACCCGTTAATCGTGTCTTCCCGATATATGCCTGCCGAGTCCAGATCCACCTCTGGGCTATACCAACCATAGTCAAATGTAAGCGTATCTATCCCGTTCGTGAGGCCCCCCACATAACTATCGAATCCCTGCAATTTCATTTTCTTCCATTCTGGTGGCGCTTTCAGCTTAAACGGGCCAAAATCGGCCGACTTCCAATCCTGATTACCGGCAGTCTTACAGGCAAACAGCAGGCATATAAACAGGTAACAGATGATATATTTCATAGCGGAGATAACAGTTATTTTCTAAATTAGGCATCTTCAAAGAAACATTCGTATGCCCGTTCCTGTGATAGACAGGCATAATACAGCGATGTCCAAGCACAACGAAATATCAATATACCCGGATATCCAAAGGCCAAATCGTACGGTCCATCAGCTAATTAAAAAAAATCAGTATTCTGCAAAAACTCCGTCTTTGTAGCACCAGAGCCATTGTTCTCCCGGTTCAGCCGAAGAGATGACCGGATGTTCTGTCAGATGATAGTGCTGCGTCATATGTTTGGCGGGGGAATCGTCACAGCAGAGGGTAGCGCCACAGGTTTGACAGGTACGCAGGTGCACCCAGGTACCGTTTTGTTTAACGCATTCCTCACAAACGTGGTCTTTCGCTGTTTTGATTTCAGTGATAGCTTTTAGATGAGAACAGAGTGTCATGATACAATGATTTATGCAGATAAAGCGATATGGTTATTAAATATACAAATAGTTAATATTGCAGCGAAAAAGCAGCAGTAAATGATTACACCCACCGAGGCCATTACCCTGCAGGAGCAGCTGAGGACGCAGGTCATCGCCACCGATGCGCTCCCGCATCCTATACGTACCATTGCCGGCACCGATGTGGAGTACGACAAATCCACCAATCTTATTGCCGGCAGCGTAGTAGTACTGGACTACAGCACCCTGTCCGTATTGGCCGTTGCCTCTCATTGCATGGAGGTAAGCTTTCCTTATATCCCCGGACTTTTTTCTTTCCGGGAGATGCCACCCTTGCTGGAAGCCTACCGTCAGTTGACAATCACCCCTGACCTTATCATCTGCGACGGGCAGGGACTAGCCCACCATCGCCGTTTCGGGCTGGCCTGCCACCTGGGCGTAACACTGGACATACCGGTGATCGGTTGCGGTAAAACCCGCCTTTGCGGCCAATACCAGGACCTGGGTGAAACCCGGGGCAGCGTAGCGCCGCTGATAGCCGAAGAAGACCAGGCTGTTATCGGCAACGCCCTGCGTACCCGCGACGGTATTAATCCGGTGTTTGTCTCTATAGGTCATAAAATCAGTCTGCCTACCGCTACCGGCATCGTTCTGAAGATGGCCACCCAATACCGCCTTCCGGAGACCACGCGGCTGGCCGATCACTATGCGCGGCTGGCGTTACTGGAGTACAAGACCGGATTAAACGAGCCACCAGTAAGCATTTGAAGATTTATTCAAAATAATCTGCATGATTATTTGGTTGATTCAGATAAATATCTCTATATTTGCAACCCCAAACGGGGCCAACGGTTTGGCGTAAAAGCCCAACAGTAGCGAGGATTGGTAGTTCAGTCGGTTAGAATGCCGCCCTGTCACGGCGGAGGTCGCGGGTTCGAGTCCCGTCCAGTCCGCAAAAAAGGGACAAATCATCAGAAAGATGGTTTGTCCCTTTTGCGTTTTCCCGTGTATTACGTAAAAGACGCGCAATTAGCTCAAAATGAAATTGGTTATTTGTTTCAAAGTATCCGATTTGCAATCCTATAAATACTACCCGAAATAGCAAATTTTGAGACCCCCTCTTTATTCTTATTGCAGCCAAAATCGTATTAGTAAACAGCTTCTGAGAAAGATTACAAATCTATAGTTACTCTTAAAGGCAGCACTCGAATTTCCTAAGATCATTTATCTCAGATACAAAGTAAGGAAGTAAAAATACGCCTGGCTACATGTCCTTCTCATCCGTTCAGATCAGGTTAGTGCTTTTGATGATCTTAAAGAATTCTTCATCGGCTTTATTATCTGGGAGGGAGGATAAGCAGCATCCACTTCTGCGTGTTCCATTCTTCTTAAAGTCAATTACCCAACCTGTCCTTTTCCTGTATCTATGCAATGTAAAAGTGTCACCATTGTTGCGTCCCATCCAATTGTCATCATCTACACACACCCAATCAATATTAAAATTCAGTTTCTCGAGTGCTTGCCGAAAATCTCTACAGGATTGAAATCGGGTAGTTGTTGATTTATGTATAGCCCTGTTGAGTACTTTCAAAACTTTCTCCGGAATGTGGTCCAAATACCGCCTCGGTGGAAACTGATCTTTACGAACCGCTTTTATCCATTCGTCTTTTGAGGTAAAATTGAACTGCAAATTATTTGTATTATTCAGGAGCCGATATAATGTTATACCAGTCGCATAGATATCGCTTTGCCTATTCATCGCATTTCCTTCGATAACTTCCAATGGTTGATGTGGGATATAGCCAAAAGTACCACCCAGATCAGAATGATAGTTAATAGCCAACCCAAAGTCAGACAATTTAGCCTCCCCATTGTCTCCAAATAGAATATTGCCAGGTTTTACATCTCTATGCAAAATGTTGTTGTTATGGGCATGTTCCAACCCTAATAGACTTTGCTGAATGATCCTACACGCCTCCTTAACCGATATAAACCTTTTCTCAATATGCTTTTGTATAGCCCCCTTTGAAAGATACTCCATTACTATAATTACAACACGTTCTTCCCTAAATTCAGTGACTCGTACATCTTTTACATCAACAATGTGCTTGTGTCTGACTAAATCAAGCGTACGTCCCTCTTTAACTGCATTTACAAACTCCTCTGGACTGGGCACCTTGATAACTTTAACAGCTATCTCCTTTTGCAAATATGGGTCATAGCACAAGATGACCTCACCAAAAAAACCACGTCCTAAATGGTCTACTATTCTAAATTTATCAATATTTGTTCCTTTCATCATAATAAGTTAAACCAAGCGACTAAAACTGCTTCTTTTGTTGCTACGTCCCAATATGGAGGGTGCTTGCCAATAATCGGATCTATGTAAGCAAAAACATCCGTCTTTTTGGGCTGTCCAAACTTAGTAGCGTTAATAGCTTGCGATGAATAGCTATTTATGGGGATACTCTTCTTTTTAGAAAGTAGATTCAAAATTGCCTGAGGGTAACAGGAGGACCTAATCTGGTCAAGTGTTGTTAAGTTCAACGAAATCTTATGAGAAATCTGATTGGGACGATGCTTATCGATAATTAGTGAAAGCTGCGTTTCAAACCATTCCATTAAGTCTTCGACATCCATATTATTTGGATGAACAATCTTGCTCTTTTCAATAATCCTTGGTGGATTCGTCCGTCCGTCAAGAGCACAAAATCTGAAATCATTCTTAGTAAAATTAAATCCAATTACTTTCATGCGTTATAGTTTAGATATTACACAACTGAATAGCCGTGTCTTATTAAGCGAAATCATATTTACTCTCTTAAAGTAACCTCAGAAATTTCCTCACTCAAACCCCTTCCCCAACGCATCCAACCTTCGTATCTGCAAATTCATATGATGTAACACTACTTTCTCATAGTCATTAGACTTATCTCCCTTCTTGCTAACCAAGACCAGCATCTCGATAAAAAAGAAAAAGAAAATCCACAGGAGCCAGAAAATCAATGCAACGTACGATGTGGATAACAGCTGGACCATAATCTTCAACTCGTCCAAAAATCCTGTACTCGCTTTCATCTCTTTTTCAAGTGCCGGTCTGATATGGAGCAATTCATCTTCCTTTTGGGATTTTTGTTGCCGCATAGCGCCAATAGCAGAATCCAGCGACGGCAGCAAGGCGATTTTGGGGTTAGGCACCAGCGCGGATGCCACCGTAACATCTGTGACCGTCTTCCAGATGGTCGTATCCCTGCCCGAAGCGCCTACAGTTTGTACAGGTACCCGCCTGGTGGCTGTTTGCGTGGTGGTAGCCGTGGTGGTAGTACGTTTACTAATGTCCTCCACATACTTTTCCTTCTCCGCCTCCTTCTTACTGATTGTCGTGTCCAGCGCGGCAATCTGCTTTCTTAGCTCTTCTGTTTTTGAAGGCAATATTCTGTCTACCTTCGCCGAAACGTAGGATATCTTTTCGATTTCAATATCTTTCTCGAACAACAACTGATCGATGATCACAGCTCCAAGGATAGCCATCATAAAAGCCAGGCACCCCCTGAAAAACAGTAACATCCGGCTTGGCTGAATGGACAGGACAATCTGTTTCTCCACCTGCACTATAATTACTGTTGAGAGCACCCCCGCTATGATACAGCCCGGCAGGCTAAGCGAGAGATAACGATGCGCAAAAGTAAAGCCGATAAAAAACCACAGGATGCAAACAATCAGCATGGCTGCGGTATACTTCTTGACAGACTTAAAAGCAGCTTCGCTGCAGTTTCGCAGGATATTATAGTTATACCCGGTCAGGAAGCAGCCGAAACGAACCCATAGATGTTTCATAACGCCTGGTTTTAAAAGTTTTTATTCAGAATGATATGACTGGAAATTGCTGCAAGGCCATTCCTGAAACCACGGCTGTAGCTAATGATAATGCCATGCCCTACGCCCTCGTTGGCCTTTGCCTGCTCTTCGATTTCTTTCACCTGGAGAATGTGGCTCTCAGCAATTTCTTTCTTGATGGTAAGCTCTTCCACGGTATCTATCATTCCACTTCTGCTCCTGCTGGAAATATGGAAATTTATTTGACGGATAAAGTCTTCGTAGAAGGTCTTCACCTTCCGGATAGATCGCTCCAGGTCGTTCTTCAACGCAATCACATTTTGGTCCAGGTGGGTGGCATCAGGATTTATCAGCGCATCGTTATAACCTTTGGATTCGTAGTTTTTATCGAGGAATTCGTACAACAGATGTATCCCTCCGTTGAGCGGCGCCACCGCTTTTTCTTCAGGCTGCTCCTGTTCGGGAGCTTCCTTTTCGATGAAAGTAGTTTCCGGAATATCCGGTATGGTGCTGCCGGTTTCCATCGCATGTTGATGCCCGTTCAGGCGTTGCCGGTTGAAAATATTAAACAAACTCATACCTGCTTTATTTGATGATGATTGTTGGAACTTTAAATTTATAATGCCCTTTGCTATGACAGGATTCGCAAAGCGTAATGAGCAAATGGCCGGGATAATCCCAGGGAAGGCGGAACCTTTGCTTTTCTGCGATAAAATGGTATTGGCGGTGATGCACCTGCAAATCCCTGTCGCTACGGCAGTGTACACATCGATACCCATCACGCTGGAGAACTTCTTTTCGTCTGGCTTTCCAGTCGGGGTGGAACAAAAGCGCACCGTAACTGCCATGCGACTGCTCGTTTAAAAAATTATGCTCCTGAGGTTTAGCCAGCGAGCGTTTTGCATCGCCATCCTTTTGGATATACCTGCGGTATAATTGGTCACTTTTAAACTGCAGGTACCTGTACGGCGGATCATTTGGAGTTATCATGGTAATTGAGGTTATATTTTATAGAAACAGGTTAAAGCCAGTTCATTGCTCCCACTTACAAAGCGTCCTGGTCTCCATTGCTTTCTCAAGGGGAATACTGATAATCTGATGTTTGCAATTGCTTAATCCACGGCAGTTCGACTTATAATGGTACCGGGCAGCGCTTTTGCTGTCACAGACATACACCATTACCTGGTTGCAATGAAGATGGCTTATTAGCAGCCAGGCATATAAGAGTTTCATAAAACAAAAGTATACTCGTTTATTCTGCCTTTTTTACGGGAAACCGTAATGTTCCCGGACCGCTTATATAACACCTATGTCTTTGCAATAAGCAACCAGCTGCTCATTTTTACTAAAGCCAAGTACGGATTTCATCTGGCTGAGTTTTTTTTCTATACTGCTTAAGCCGGACGGCGTTATTCCACTCCGCTGAAGATGGGCGGGAATGTCTTTCTGCAGTACTCCCTGTGCCAGTAGGGTTATGATGGTGATGTCCACCTCAGAAAATGAGTAAGTGTTCTTTTTTTCGATCAGCTGTTTTACATGGCGTGGAAAATAGCGCCGGTGCCGCGCTATTTCCTGTATGGCCTCTTTAAGCTCCCGTGCGTCGTTTCGGGCCTTTCGTACAAAACCGTCGATATCATCATTGTTGCAAAGCTGATCGATAGCCGCAGGCCTGTTTTCTGCAGAGAAGACAAGGATCTTCAGGTCAGGCTGGGCTTTCCTTGCCGCGGCAATCAGGTCCATGCCGCCGGACAGCTCTTGCTTATGGCCGTCCGGTTCGAAATACAAATCAGTAATAAGAAGATCAAAAGAACTGTCAGCTTTAGCCGCCTGGATAATCCTGTTCAAGGCATCATCGCAATAGTAGGCGTATGCTATATTGGTAATCTCCAGATCTTCCAGCGTTTTCTGCACGGAGATATTGGCGCTTTCGTGATCTTCAGCAATAAGGACCTTTGTAATCATGATAAACGATCTATTGGAAAGGAAATATGAATTTTTACTCCTTTATCAGGATGCTCAAATGTAAGCTTCCCGCCAATGCTCCTGATACGGTTTTCCGTATTCCGCAGTCCGTTCCCATACCTAACTTGTGAAGAAATACCGATACCGTTATCGGTATATATAATTTGAACCCGGCCATTTTGACGTTCAAACTTTATCATCACGGAATCGGCCTGGCTATGTTTTTTCATGTTAATCATCAATTCCTGCAGAATATGTTCAACTTCATGTTGTATTTGCGCATTGACCAGCTCCCAGACCACAGGGCTATTGCTGACGACCAGCACTTTGACATGGTCCGAGCCAAAGGACGCCAGCAAATCATCTATTTTAACATAAAACGGGGCTTGTGAGCTGACAGGATCGTCGTAAGAGATATCGCGGGACCGCTCATACAACACCTCAATCTTATCCAGCAGATCCTCCTTGTCCATAGCTGTTTTATGCTCAAGGTCTGTCATAATGCGGTACAAGCCATTGGCCACCACGTCATGCACTTTCTGGGAGGTTTTCAGCTGATTTTCCTGTATTTCCCGCTGGGAAGCAATGGCCATCTCCTGCTGCCGCCTGCGGTGGCGGAGGATTAAAACAATTCCGGCGGTCAAGAAAAACAGGACGGTGAGGACCAGTATGAACCGTTGTATCACCAACTGGGTTTTCCTTTGTGCATTGTCCTTTTGCAGCTGTAGATTGTCGGCCTTGCTCTTGGCGGCTTCGTACCGGATTAATGCAAACTGGTTCTTGGCGGCGTTCTTTGCCGTCTGGATACTGTCCGTCAGGTATTGGTAACGGATAAAATAAGGTTTCAACAAATCGGTGGGACTAAGTGTAATAAGTTTTGAAAGCGCTTCCACTTCGTCGTCCGGGCTATTCATTTCCCTGGCTTTCTCATACCTCTTACCGGCATAATACAGCGCGGAATCAGGCCGGGATTGCGAATAGTAGTCTGACAGGTGCGCATAACTGGCATTGAGGCCCCTGATGTCGTTTGAATCCCTACGGATCTTCAGCGCCTGTTGCAGCTCAGGCCCGGCTGGATAAGTGGAATCTTTCATCCATTTAGCCCTGGCATAGTTAGAGAGTATCCGGGCGTATTCTATTTTCTCGTCCTTACTCTTAACCAGCAGGGACTTGTATATGTCGATCGCCTGGTCGTAATCGCCTTTCTTCTGGTAAGTAACGGCTATACCATTCAGGGCGATGGCCTGATCACCCGGCGGTTTTAGAAGTGTGAGCGCTTTGCGATAGTAATCGATCGCGGCCTCATAATTTTTAAGATTAAGGCAGACATTGCCCAATTCGTAATAGTTTGAACCGAGACATTCCTGGTCTTTCTCTTTGCGTTCATCGAGATAAGTAAGGGATTTCAGCAGGCTTTCCTGCCCACCATAGTGATCTCCCTCGTATGCCTGGATGATACCCATATAAGTATAGGCCATGGCAACCTCCAGGCTGTCTGTGGCGGTGGTCGCCACGAGATTAAAATAATAGAAAGCAGAGTCGTTATTCTTATTAAAGAAGGATTCACCTTTCTTCAATGTGGGTACAGCTATTGGCTGGGGGTGTTCCCGGTAGGAATTGCAGGCACAAAGACTGCCGAAAAGGATAAGCAGGATGATGTTTGAGGGACGCAAGAAGGGTTATTTTTCTTAAAAATATCGAATTTCTCAGTTTTGATGAATTATTGGCTATAAAAAAAGTGAGGCAAGACGAATCTTGCCTCACACGGTGCTTATGGATTGGGTTTCCTTGGAGGAATTGTTCCGGTTTCGCCACCGGTATCGTCCAAAGTAGTGACCTGTTCGTTATTGTTATGATGACCGTTGTTGGAGTGGCCGGGACCCAGACATGCCAGGAAGAAGCCTAATATAATGTAGAGCATTGGTTTTGTTGTTTTGAATTTTGAAGAATAGGCTGCCGGTTGCCGGAGCTGCCGGCAGCGGATTTGGAGATTTTTGAAGAAGCGCTTCTTGCTTTTTGGGAAGTGTGGGTGAGGATTACGGAAGCTGATGATCGCTTCCCAAGCCGGTAACCGGCCTCCGCTTTCTTTGCCCAGGGGTGCATCGGTCCTGTACAGAAAACCTCTTAGCTAAGGAGGTGTTACCCGATTGCAAAACAAAGATAGATTGAGGTAAGTGGTTGATTTACAAACAATTCCGATAATTCCAGTATTTCCTGGTGTTCCGATTATAATTCCGGGAATGCGGGTCTGATTCCGATTATTCAGCTCTATATTTTCATTTATGGCAACACTTTATGTCGACTACCAGCAGCTGGTCATGCAGGCATATGAACAAAAAAAGGGAAACAATATGCTTCCCCACGGCCTGATGCATCTCACGCCCGCGAATCTTAAAGATGAATGCGTGAAGAAATGTACTATGGACGTAAACAGGCGGGATGAAAAGATCATCCGGGATTTCTGCGGAGACCTGAATGAGTCGAAAAGCTGCCAGGTTATCCTGCAGCGATGCGAGACCGATAAATTCAGGCCATTGGTAAATTATCTGAAAGGAAAGTCTGAAAATACGGATGCGAAGAATATAGAACTCCTGGCCTGGCTTCTCGACTTTCCCGACAGGCCCTGGGTAATGGGAAAAGTGATTTCAGGGATGGATCAACCAGCGGAAACGCCCATCATTCCGGAAATTCCGACAATTCCGGAAATTCCGGACAGTCAGAATAGTCCTGAAAGTTCTTCAATTCCGGTCCGGATGAATACTTTTAAGGAGGGAGAAAATACCGGTAAACCAACTGCAATCGCCCCTGCCGGGAAAATAACGAGGAAATCCACGAAATCGCTGGTGGCCGCTATCATGTTATCGCTGGTGGCAGGAACAGGAGGCATGTGGTGGTGGATGCAGCCGCCTGCCACCGGGGACTGCATGTATTGGCACGAGGACCGCTACGAACCTGTGGCCTGTAACCAAAGAATACCGAATGCGGTCATCGTACCACGGGATACATTGAGACTGAAATACTTCAGGAAGATCACCAGGCCGGACACGATCACCTACCGGGCCATCGGAAAAGTCTGGTATTCCAAGATCAAAGGGGAAATAGAATTCTTCACATTACCCGGTGAGCATCCGGTCGTATTTGGCTATCAGCTGCGGCCACTTACAATTTATATGATCAAGACACGCATTCTCCAGAAAAACTGACAAGAGAGGGCAAACAAATGCCCCCCTCCCCCTGCAAAAACAAAAAAAAGCCTCCAAGTCAAACGACCTGAAGGCTTCTCCACTCGCGAACCATCTGCGGATTCCGGGTTCTATCTCTCCGGAATTTCTCCGCAGGACATATCAACCGTTATTGTAACACCCCTCCCATTCCCGCCTGCAACATGCCAATCTTTATAATAAAATCTGCAAAATCATCCATCGCCGACTGTTTCGATGTAGCGATGATTTCAAAAATCCCGGTATCTGATGTAAATGTATATTCAGAATAAGCACATACCGGAAGCTTCCGGTTGTTGTTAAAACGCCTGTCCGGACCTCCCGACCTGTTGACATACTGCCAGGTATAATCGACCACCCTGGCATCGGGCGGCAGCATCTCCGATTCAACAAAATCAACACGGTGGCCCTTCAGCCGCAAATTCTTATAAAATACCGCCGCAAAGGCGCTACCACGCTTTATCAGTAACCGCTCCGGCAAAAAATACAGCTCCATGTTGTTCAAAGCGATCCAGGGAATGGCCACATTCGTAACAAAATACGGTGTGGGCATCCTGTTCTCCGACAAACCCCGGATGCCCGCTCTTCTGATGATCTTACCCGCGCCGGCATTTCGCTTGTAATCTGTCGTTCGCTGCGCATTCAGATACTGCCAGACTTTTGAAGACCGGGAAAATGTAACAAAATGGATTTTGAATTGGTCATACACTTGCCGGTACTTATCATCCATGTCATAATGAAGTTCCATGGTAAGCCGCTTTCTGTCCAGTTTCTTCAACCAACGGACCAGCGGAATGAAACAAACCATACAAAGGGCGAGTTCATATACCAGGTAGTCGCTCTTAATAACCCCCTCCTGCCTGTCGAAGGCAACAGACAAAAACGCTAAAACAACCAGCAGCATCGGTAACATCGCTCCTTTGGCATAGGAAACCTGTGTACTCTTTTTGTTCAGCTCTTTTATAAATGTCTGTGAGTCGGTGTCTGTTAACATATCCACATCGGCCGAAGCAATATTATTACTTTCTTCAGCAGGCATTGGCGCCGGTCCGGGAGAAGGCGGGGGATAAACAGGCCTTGCTATTCTCTGCCGGTAATTGATACCGTGGATATTTAAGTTGACATATGTCCCCCTGGGCCCCAGGTTGATACGTGCCCCCTTCACACCCATGGAATAACTTACACCACTTTTGGAAAAATTTACTTTGAATAATCCCGAGCTTACAGATTTACGAAATGACCACCCCATAACAAACAGATTTTTTGGAGAAACGATTGAACGGTTCCATAAGACAGATAAAACGAAACATACACAGTAAAACAATGGCGAAAGGAAACGGCGAATTATGCCGGCTGCCATCAATGGCTACCTGGAATGGCATCCCGGAGAACATATCCGGCAGCCATCCGATGTTAAATAAACTTTCCTCGCTGCCCTCAGGGCATCCTGACAAGTATAGAATTCTCCCAGGAACAACCGCTCTTCCGGTTTGGGCAACACCCTGCACGCCTGGCTGTGCACTTCATGATCTCCATTGTCCTGCGGATCCAGGGAGACATAATAATTCATCTTCATAAAACGAAATTTGGTTAAGTCTAAATTCATAAACACCTTTTAATAACTTCATATCAAAACTACAGAATGAAAAAAGCCGGATCTTACGGAAAACCGTATACGTAATTTTTTACTGAAACTTTTAAGCGAAGCGTATAAAGGCATATATTTATAGGAATTTTTAGATCCTTATACCAAAAAAACGGATGATGAAACGTGTTTACCCGCTCCTGTACCTGATGCTCTTCAGTACAATAACCCATGCCCAAAAGACAGTCATTAAATGGGGGGAAGAATTTAAACTCCGCAGAGGCAGCACCGATCTGAGAGTAATATCGGCCGACAATGATGGCGCTTATCTTGAGGAAAGCCACGTAGCTATGAAAGCTTACTTTGTGGTGGGCGCCTCCTTCAGGGAATCGGCGTCTCTGGTAAAAGTGGATAAGAACTTAACCGAAGTTTACCGCAACGATTTTAACAAGGAACTGAGGGGTAAAGAATTCGTGCAATTTTTCGCCTGCCAGGAGAAGTTGTTCCTCTTCTCTTCTGACTACAGTAAACGCGACCGGACACTGGCCCTGTATGCTTCTGCTGTAAATAAAAAAACCGGGGAACTGACGGGAGAATGGAGAGAGGTGGCCACCTTCCGGAAAGATGAGAAAAGAGATGACATTGATTTCAAGATCGGCTATAATGCTGACAGTACAACCATGCTGATTGTAAGCAGCGTGGAAGGCTCTGAGAAAAACGAATACAAAATACAGGAGCTCGATAAGAACCTGAAAGCTACCGCGAAACCACTTATCCTCAGCAACGAGTTTGAACGTAAAAAGTACCAGCTGGAAGATGTGCTGTACACAAACGATCGTAAAATAATACTGGTAGGCCGTATGTTCGAATACGAAGAAGGCAAAAAGAAAAAAGAGAAATTCCTGGACTTCACCAACTATAACATCCGCATCTACAACAACAAAGGGAAGCAGGAAGCGGAGATCAATACCGGTATCAACGGTAAATGGCTCTCCAGTACCAAGCTGGTACAGGAAAAGAATAAAGACCTGGTCCTGGCGGCATTCTACAGCAATACGAAAAAAGGCAGGACCATCGACGGCCTACTGGTACAGCGCATCAACGTGACCGACGGAAAAGTGATTTCCACCAGCGACAGGAAAATCAACAACTCCCTGCTGTCAGGCGATCAGGACAAGGAAGACGAGGACGATACGGAAGATAAAGACGAAAGCAGGGAAGAAAGGAAAATGAGAGCAGAACTGGGGAAAATGAAAGATGAAGGAGAAGGCTTTTCCAGGCATATGCAATTCCGGAAGATTTTTTATACGGCAGACGACGGACTGGTGATCCTGGCGGAACAATACCGCCACTATATCACCACCAGTCAAAGCTACACCCCGGGCTCCTATGGCTCGCCCAGTCAGTGGAGATCCAGCACCTATGCACACTATCTCTCCGGCGACCTGATGATGTGTAAAATAGATGCGGCCGGTAACATCGGATGGCTGCAGATCCTGCCAAAAGATCAGCGGGAAATCATCATGATGAATAGTTCATCAGCACCCACCGGTGGAATTTACTATCATTCCAGTTATTTTAACGAAGGAAACAGGCCCTTTTATTCTGGCTTCGGCGCACTGCAGGCCAACGGTTCCATCCAGCTGCTGATAAATGACCATGCCAAAAACCATAACGTCACCCAGGCCGGACAGAAAGCAAAAGCCATTGCCCGTTATGCTAAATCCAACTGTTACCTGGTAAGCATCGACGAAACGTCCGGCAAAGTGACGCGGAAAGTATTTTTCTCCAACGATGATATTCCCACCGCTATGCCACGGTTGGGCGCTATTGTCGGGAACGATATGTATATCGTTGGAAAAACCGACCGGATGATGGGCAAATCAAAAATCGCCATCGGCAAAATTACCTCCAGGTAAACACCACAAACGACGCGTAGGCAACAGGCCTTACCTGTTCCGCTGAACGGCATGGCCTGTTGTCACGTTGTTGCCTTACTCCCGCCCACCCGATATCCGAAGCCTCTATCGGATCCACCCACCATTCCCCTTCCAACCGATTGAAAAAATTACTGAACATCTTAATATCTCACTCATGTTTACCTTCATGTGGCAAGTAAAACTGTCGCGTTTATGCCCCCTGGTATAGCCGTTGGCGATACCAGCTAGCAAATCTCTATCAAATGATATATTCCATTTCTTAACGCCTGATTAACAAACGTAATTGCTCCTAAAGTAGTCTATAACGAACCACATGCTTTATATTGCAAGCTTCTTTTATGTATATGGATTATGTAGCAGCCATAGAGTAAAAATCCTAACCGGCATGCTTATATTCAATTTAAAACCCAATCTGATGCACCAACACTACCTATTGTCGCAACTAGAAAAGCTCGTACGCGTAGACCTTAAAGAACTCATCCTGCAACAAAAGCAGATCGACAAAAATTATTTTTCCTTTATTACTAACGATGTCATTTCGCAGAAGAGAGAAATATTAAGTTCTTTCAGACAACATTTTTATGGTATTGACAATCAACATCAGGCAGTCTGGTATGTCCAGCAACACCAACATCAACTGATAATGCTGCTGGATCAAATTAACACGTACCTTCCCCAAGATACAGCCACCAGTAAAGACACTCCACATCAGGAAGCAACATGGGAAAATCTTATTGAGATCATCCACAACAACATCAGAGAGCTCTTAACTTTTATAGAACGAGATTTCAAACGTTATCTGGATACCGATTTTAAGATTCCAGACTCCACACTACTTTCTGAACAAACGCTAATTGCAGGCAGGGCAGACTTTATATCCAGTGAATTTAAAAAATATGGTATTGATGAAGGCTTACTTTCAATCATACTTCTTCCTTTTGAGAATTTTATGACAGTTGATTACCGAAATAGGCCCATCAGTTATCACCAACTTTTTTATCTTCAGGATTTTGAACGTAATCTGGTGCAGCTGCTGGCCTATTACAAGGGGGACGCGAATATCACAGAAAAGCTGAAAGATATGTTACATTATCTCAACTTCAATAATGTATGTTATTTTCGTTATTGGGCGGATTCAATTGGTGCCGACCTTAGAGAGTTACAGACCACCCGGGAAAAGCGAGACTGGCTTTTACTCATGAAAAAGAAATTAAACCAGAAACCTGTAAAACCTGACATTGCTTTTTCTAAAAAGAACCTCCCATTACAAAACCAACTCGATACGTGGTTATCTATCGAGATAGACTATCAAACAGAAAAAGAAACATCAATCAGTTACGATCACTTACCTGATGAGTTAAGACGCTGGAAAGATTTTAAGATAAAAACGCCCCTTTCGGTTGCTCAATTAGCAAACCTAATTAAACTATTTGTAGATAAGCGCATCTTTGTAAACGAGAACAAGAAGGAAGTATTAGATTTTTTAGCGTTTTTCTTTAGTTCTACCAAACAAAACAACATCTCCCCAGCCAGCCTTCGTAAAAACTTCTACAACGATGATGCAGGAGTATCTAAAATAGTAAGAGGGCTTCTGATAGACATGGCACATAATTCATGAGTACCAACCGTTTTGGCGAAAGCGCCAGAACATACATTACAAAATAAAATATTTAAATAATAACAATTTAATTATCAAATAGTTACAATGGGTACCGCTACCCTTGTAACTGTTCTCGTATTGATTATTTTTTTTCCTTTGATACTGACAATAAATATCTGCTGTTATGCAATTCAATCATAACAGTTTACAATATCCATTATCAAAAGAAAAAATGGCAGCAGCACCAAACAAGTCTGGTTTTATTTCAATGAAAAACAAATCTATCTTTCCTCCTTATGATTACCCTCAACTCATACGGCATCTTGAAACAAGCGGAAAATCCATCTACGGTCCAAATTTTCAAATTGATGAGATAGACCGACCGGTAGTGTACAAACTACTTCTATATTTTATACGGGACGAAACAAACGCATCCAACGAAGGAATAGACCTTCAAAAAGGAATTTTACTTACGGGAAAAATCGGTTGCGGAAAAACCTCGCTAATGACACTCATGCAGACATTTTGTGCAGATGTATGTCAATATAACATTGTTTCCTGCAGGGATATCAGCTTTGAATTCAGCAAAACAGGGTTTGATATCATTGGTAAGTATAGCCGTAATGCATTCCACCGCTTTTCAGAAATACCGAAGGTGTACTGTTTCGACGATCTGGGACTTGAAACCAACATCATCTATGGTGGGAATTCCTGTAATATAGTAGCAGAAATCCTGTTATCCCGCTATGATCTTATTCTCAGCAATAAGACGCTTACACATGTAACGACTAACTTAAACAGTCAGAGCCTGGAAGATACCTATGGCTACAGACTGTCCAGCAGGATGAGAACAATGTTTAATTTAATCGCATTCGACACCAATACAAGAGATAAGAGACAGTAAGCATACAATTCCAGTATTTTGAAAGAATTAAAACGGACCTCATTTATGACCGCTAACACATCATTGATAAAGCAGGCTGTAGGTCTGTTAGAGGCAGCCAGGCATCAGGCTGCCAAACAAACCAATAGCCTGATGGTGCTCACCTATTTTTATCTCGGATATCTAATTGTCGAGCACGAACAAAAGGGGCAATCCAAAGCCACTTACGGGGCATCGACAATCAAACATCTGAGCAAGGTACTTTGTAAAAGGTTTGGCAATGGGTTTTCTGAAAGAAACCTGGAGCAGATCAGAGCCTTCTTTTTAATATACAAAAATCGCCAGAAACAAGTGGCAATTCCGCAGACAGTGTCTGCGGAATCTGCCATTCAATATAAAGTCCAGCTGGAAAATCCTGCGCTGACGGCTTTTCCGCTATCTTGGTCCCATTACGTCCTGTTATGCAGAATAAAAGAAAAAAATGAACGTTCATTCTACGAAATTGAGGCTACACATAGCAACTGGGGCGTAAGGGAGTTACAACGTCAAATCAACAGTAGTCTCTTTGAAAGGCTGGTTCTGAGCAAAGACAAAAAGAAAATACAAGAACTCGCCCGGAAGGGTCAAATAGTCGAAAAACCGGAAGATATTCTAAAAACTCATTATATATTAGATTTTTTAGGGCTGGAAGGAAAAAGTAACTATACAGAGTCTGATCTGGAAAAGGCTATCATCGACAAAATTGAACATTTTCTGCTTGAGATGGGAAAAGGTTTTCTTTTTCAGGGCAGACAAGTCAGGTTTTCTTTTGATGAAGAAAATTTTTTTGTAGATCTCGTTCTATATAATCGTCTCCTGCAATGCTTTGTATTAATTGATCTGAAGATTGGAAAGCTACGACATCAGGATATTGGTCAGATGCAGATGTATGTAAACTACTACGATCGATATGTAAAAGTTGTACATGAAAAGCCAACAGTCGGCATCATTATCTGTAAAGATAAAAGTGACGCAGTTATTGAAATTACTTTACCCAAAGACAATAAGACCATTTTCGCCAAAGAATACAAATTATACCTGCCAACAAAAGCCGAACTGAAAAAAATAATCGAATGAACACTGTCAGCATAACGGTCATACTTCCGGATTGTCGCACCTTTGCCGGCATTCATCTCTTTACTGTCCTACTCCGGATTCTCCCAATATCCCGACGCATCTACCGGATCTAAATAAGTACCGTCAAATCCGGCATTGATTATCTTTTGTGTATAGGAGTTGGCATTGCCATAGATAAGGGCCTTCCATTCCGGCATCCAGTAGCGGACGTAATAGTTGCCTTCCCAGTCACTGTCTGTAGGGCCCAGCCAGGCGGGTTTATTCTTCAGCCAGTCCGGGTTCCAGTACCAACGGTAATCTTCCGCCTGTCCCATGCTCATATAGGCCAGCACCAGCCTTTTACCACCATTATTCTTCACTTTAAGGGAGTTGATCTGGCTGGGAGTCCAGGTATGGGCGCCTCCCTCCGGCGGAAAAGCGTCGATCACCAGCACGTCGTAGTTGGTGGCTTTCAGCTGGCTGATATACTGGTCGTTCGGATAGATCAGGTAAAGGAAATTCCTGGCCTCTGCCAGGGTGTTGATATTATTGGCATTTTCCTGGTACGGCGCACCGGCGGGGATGGTCTGCAGCTGGCGGCTGGGGGTGGCAAAAGAAATAAATCCATTGTCTTCATTTCTTTGATAGGAAGCGGTCATATAGGCGGGAGTGCTGCAGTAATCGGTGGCCATGACCGTAAGGTGGTTGGCGACGGCACGTTTTCCAAACCGTACCCATTCGGTGGTCACATCATCGGGTGTCATGACATTATCATGATTCTCATATCCATAATACAGTTCTTCCCTGCCGATGCCATCGAGGGCATTGAGGTAATCCGGCATCACCGGATCGGCGGTATCGCCGGTGGTCGTCAGCAACTCGGTACTGTTTTGCGCCACCACGATAAAGCCGGGTTTACGTGTGCGGGCCCAGCTGCTGATTTCCTGGATGAAGTTGCGCAGTTCATCCCTGTAATTAACTGCACCCATTACCGGAGCAGATGTATCGCAACCATAATTAGTACCGCCCGGCTGCTCGCTTTTGCTGCAGGATGCAAAACTGAACAGCCCAATCAGGACAAAGGTGAGGATACAATATACGGTGCGCATGGTGTAAAGCCTTTAGGTTTTCCTGATATATAACGTGGAAAACCGGCAAAACCCTCTGTTCCCGAAAGGTATATTTTTCGACAGGATAAAAAATAAAACCGTGCAACATCAATACAGGTATAGATAAAAGGCAGAGAACGACAGCTACCGGTGATTCGTTTCATCATATTTCTCCAGCTCCACAACAAACTCCGTTCCTTTCCCCTCTTCGCTTTCAAACCATATCCTGCCGCCGTGGGCGTCTACAATCTGTTTGGAAATTGCCAGCCCGAAACCAAAGGACTCTTCTCCCATAGTACCGCGGCGCTTTACATCCTGAGAGAGATTAAAAATACTTCCCTTCAGATGATCGGGTATACCGATACCATTATCACGGACGGTAATACGGACAACGGCGTCCTCCTCTTCCATGGACACTTCCACCACACCGCCGACAGGACTGAACTTCACCGCGTTGGTAATAAGGTTGGAAAATACCCGCCATATTTTTTCGCGGCTGGCCCATACTGTGGCCTGGAATAGATTCACAACGATCTGCTGTTGTTTTTCCCCTGCTTTTGTTTTTACCAGGCCGATACAATAGCGCAGGGCTACGTCCACTTCTACCTGCTCTTTCCTGATATCTCCCCGCACATTCATATACAGCAGGTTACTGATCAGCTCCAGTGCCATGTGGCCCGACTGGTGGATGAGATACAATGCTTCTGTATTCTGCGGATCTGTGATATTGCCGTAACTTCTCAGGAAATCGGCCATGGATATCATATTCCCTACCGGGTTACGGAGATCGTGGGCTACTACTTTCAGCATACGGGTATTGTCCTGCTGGCTCTGTTCCAGTGCCCGCAAGCTTTTTTCGAGATGCTCGTTCTGCCGGGAGATCAGCCGGTTCAGACTTTCCAGTTTAGCCGTCTGTTTCCTGGACCGCTTCCAGTTCTGCCAGATAAGTACCACGATGATTACCACCATCAGCGTAAAAAGCAACATGATACTCAGGTAGGTGTTCTTTATTTCGTTCTGCTTTTTCAGCAGGTCCAATTCCATCTCGCCCGACAGGTAATTGACCTGCGTATTCACATCCACCGCATGAAAAGGGTCTCTTGCAATGTTCAGCGAATCTTTCATGCGCCGATGGTTGCGCAGCAGCACCAAAGCATTTGTCAGGTTGCCTGTTGCCTCGTAATACCTGGACTGCAATTCCATCCAGGATAACTCAGAACCTTTATCAGGTACTGCCTCAATCGATGCCCGCAGTTTTTGCAACCATTCCTTCGCTTCCGGAAAATCTTTCTGCGCCAGTTTTAGATCGATCAGATGCGCCATGTTGATCTGCGCGTTCTTCGGCTCTGCACCGGGCACCAGGTTCATGGTAACGCTCTTTCTTAATAACTGTTCACCGGCGAGCGTATCCCCGTGCCTGACCAGCAGGTCGCCCTTATTACCTAACACCACCCCTTCTGCAGCCATTGAAAAAGCAGCCCAGCTATCCACTTTCAGAAAAGGTTTTTTATGCAGGTTGATATAATTCAGTGCGCTGTCGTAGTAAAACAACGCGCTGTCTTTGTTGTCCAGCCGGTCAAAGCACAGCGCGATATTGTCCAGCTCTCCCTGCTGATAACTAAACCGGTAAAATGTTTTCTCCCGGCAGGCCCCCAGTTCGGCAAACGCGTTTTTGAAATAAGGGATGGCCATGTCGTACTTGCGTTGCTGATAATACACCATCGCCAGCTTGGCGCTGTATTCTCCCAATGCACAGGTATCTTTGGTGCGTTCAATAAACGTCCTGCCTTCGTAATACAATGACAGCGCATTGTCCAGTTTACCTTCGTCCCTGTTGATATCTCCCAGAAAAATCAGGGCCCTGCCATATTCAGCGGCATATCCCGGCCGGTTGGTTTTGCCGGAAAGCACCTTCAGGATGCTGTCTATATATATCCTTCCCCGGTAGCGGTCCACCTGGTTCATCCAGTAGTAATCCAGTTTGTACCTGTACTTCCATACCAGGTCCAGAGGACCGGGATCAGGGAACTTTGCGTAGATGGAATCCAGTATACGAAAAGCGGCAGGACCGGGCACCAGCAGGTCCGTTCGCTGAAAGACAGGTTGAAAATAAGCGGGGTGATCTGCGTTACCATTGCCGGTATGGTTACATGCCAGCGGCAAAGTCAACAACAATGGGACTAACCAACACAGTATGTTCTTAAAACACTGATCACAGGACACAGAAAAAAAACGCATTAAATAAAATTAATATACTTATAAACACCTCTGCCAGTCTGATTCGTCATAAGCCAGGGGGAACAACCTCTGTAATGTCTTCCGAACATTCGTTACCAAATATACTGCTGACGGCAGACATTCACAACTGGGATATTATTTAACCGCTCCCAACCTTTCGCGCTAATTTTTTTTATGTTTTATGCAACATTTCCTACCGGTAAATCCTTATTTATTCATCTCACCTTTTTTAGAAAATCGTCCCCCGAAAAGCCGTGTTTGGTATTGATGATCGCTGAGACTGGCAGAAAACCCCATTCACAGAAGGTTGTCCTGCGACACCCTTTCATTCCCTTGCTATATTCTTTCACTTCTAAAAAAGTATCAACATGAGTGCATTGTTTAAAAAACAGCCGGCAGCGGCAAAATCTGCCGGAACACCCCCAAAATTTTTTCATGCCGGCATGGCGGCCACTGTCATCAGCTTTCTGCTGACGGTCACCAGCTGTCATAAAGGAGATCCCCATCAGGCCTGCGTTCAGTGCGACTGCCTGGGTAACACCTATAAACAAACCAATCTCGTGGCGGACACGAATGGTTACAATGCCGGACGTATAGACCGGCGTCTGCGCAATGCCTGGGGCATCGCTGTGGGTTCCACCGGCGCTTTCCGGATTTCCGCTGCCGGCAACGGCGCCAGCGTGGTCTACGATAAAAACGGCGCCACTCTCAGACCACCGGTATTTATCCCTTCGCCCCTGGGCAAAAATCCAGGCTCTCCCACCGGCGTGGTGTTCAACAACACTACCAGCTTCAAAGGGGCCCGTTTTATTTTTGCCACGGAGGATGGCGCCATCGTATCCTGGACATCCGGCGACACTGCGGTGATACAGGCCAACCGTGCGGCTTTCAATGCCGTTTACAAAGGCATCGCGCTGGCATCCGACAGCGGCAAACAATACATCTATGCCACCAATTTCCACAACGGCACTATCGATGTATTTGATTCCGCTTACCATTATATCAACACCAAACCCTTCCGCGATCCGACGGTCCCTGCAGGTTTTGCGCCGTTCAATATCCGGAACATCGAAGGCGTGCTTTTCGTTACCTACGCAAAACAGGGCCCCGGCAAAAAAGAGGATCAGGCAGGGCCGGGCTACGGATATGTGAACATCTACAGACCTAATGGCACCCTCGTCAGAAGGTTCGCCTCCGGCGGCACCCTCAACTCACCATGGGGCATCACCCAGGGCTGCTCCGGCACATGGCCGTTCAATGACGGCGTAATTCTCATCGGTAATTTCGGCGACGGTCATATCAATGCCTACAGCGCAGGAGGAACTTATTTGGGACAGCTGCAGAAAGGCAACGGCCCTGTTATCATAGACGGTTTGTGGGCACTGGAAAGCAACCTGCCCTCCGCTCCCAACCAGCTGTTCTTTACAGCCGGCCCCGATGATGAGAAACACGGTTTGTTTGGTTATCTCCGGAAAAACTAACATCCACTTATATCAGCACAGCGACGAGCAACTGCAACGTCAGCAAAAAGCCGGGCGTATTTCTGCGCCCGGCCAAACTATGATAGCCATGATAACAACTGGTTTGCCCCTATACACGAAAATTAAAGTGAAGCCTTCAAACAGGCAACGATCACCAGCGTCACCGTAGCAATGGCACACACCGTACGAACGGTATTCAGCCGGTTCCAGGGACGCTCAAAACGCTCGCGGTGTGCGGCCAGCGCAGCGCTGTCTTCCAGCGCCACTTTGTCCAGCGCATTGTTCAACGGCACATTGCCTCCCATCGTCACGCCGAAAACACCCAGCAGGTAAGTCACCGCAGCGGCCAGCAACCACCATCCCGCCGGCGGCGTCCCCTCCCGGAACACCAGCCAGGTGCTCAATGGCAGCAAAAATACCGGCCCCATAAATCCCACGAAAAACACCGGGTTGAGAATAGCCCGGTTAATAGACTGCATCGCCGCCAGGTAAGCAGCATCCGGCAAACGGCCCAGGCCGGGATTGACCGAACAGGAGTAGGCGTAAAACAGGCCCGCCATCAGCGCGGCCGTCACGGCGGTTATGACCAGTAGAAAAAATAGCATAGTAACAGATCAGGTGATGCCTAAAGATAGGCAACCTGCAAAAACAGACAGCGGAATTTTTCCGCTGAAAGGAAAAATTCCGCTGTCTGTCGTCATGACATGGTAATCGCGGGATTACCAGCCGGGTGTTTGTTTGTAGAGACCGTTGGTACGGGCAATTTCATCCGGGCTGATAGGCCATGCCATATGGTTGGCCGGATTAAATTTACGGGCAGGCCAAACCACCTGTATGGTATAGGGAGAAGCAGGGTCCTGGCGGTTGGCATGGATACGGCCGTGCAGCGGTGCATTGATCTTGTCATAGTCGCCCCATCTCTTCAGATCATGGAAACGGTCTGTCCATTCACAGGCCAGCTCCACGCGGCGTTCATGCTTCAGATCGGCCATCGTAGGATTCGCGATAGCAGCCAGGCCCACACGGGCCCTTACCTCGTTGAGCGGCGCAGCAGCTTCACCACCGCGGCCCAGCTGGATAAGCGCTTCTGCTTTGAACAGCAGCACCTCCGCATAACGCATCAGCGGCAGATTGAGCGCCGTGGTAGGATAATCCGGGTTAGAGCTGGCAAATGTATTGCTGGCCATATCGCCGTTGGAACCGTAGCCATAAGGCTCCATGTATTTATTGATCTGGAAACCTGACAAACTGTTGGTGGAAGAATACTTCATCTTCTGGCCGATATAGGTGAATTCATCGCCGAATTTCAGGATGGTCACTTCGCGGCGCGGATCGTTGGCTTCATATTCGTCATACAGTTCTTCTGTCGGCTGGAAATAGCCCCAGCCATTGTATTTACCCCAGCCTTTGTTTTCCAGGATCACGCCCGGGAATTCAGAGCCGCCCTGGATGCTGGAGTTAACAGACCAGATGTATTCAGAAGACCAGTTGTTGGCCACCCGGAAAACAGCCTGGTAGTTTTCACGGTTGGTAGCTTTTCCGGTGATGAGCGCGCGGTGGCCTTCATCGCGGATCTTATCGCACAATGCCGGTACCGGCTGCCATTTCGATTTATCAAACTGCGCCCAGTAAGCATAGGCTTTCACCATATAGCCCCATGCAGCCGCTTTGTGTGCGCGGCCTTTATCGGCGTCTCCATACGTTTCAAACAACGGCAGCATGTCTGCCGCTTTCTGCAGATCGCTGATCACCTGTGCATAGTTGTCTGTTACAGAGCGCAGCTGCGGTGGTATACGTTTGCCAAATTCCGCATTTTCCGGTCCGTCAAACGGAACGCCCTGGTCTTTGTGACCGTACATATAGGCTAACCAGAAATGCGCGAAACCACGCATAAAATAAGCTTCGCCGAGGGAACGTTTCCGTACTTCATCTGACACATTGATGGCCTTCGGGATATTTTCAATGGCCTGGTTGGCCCTGTTGATGATCTTGTAGAGGTCCTGCCAGCCAGAGGTCAGGTAACCTTCACGGCCGCTCGGGATGAAGTTCTTGATATTTTCACCATCTGCCTTGGTACGGCCTACGATCAGGTCGTCGCTGGCATCCTGTACCCAGAACAAGTCACGGCCCCAGGTACTTTCGTTTTTCATTTCCACGTACATGGCGGCAGTAGCTTTACGCAGGTCGTTATCGCTCTGCCAGAAGAAAGCGGTAGAAGGCGCGCCGTTAGGCTTGGTGTCCACCCATTTGTCTGCGCACGAGCTCCAGCCGGCCATCAGCGCCATCAGTGCGGGTATATAGATGTATTTCTTTTTCATGATTGTCAGTTTGATCAGAATTTAACATTAAGGCCCAGGGAATAGGTACGGGAAACAGGGAACTGTCCGCCATCGAGGCCGATGCCGCCCACTTCGGGGTCCATACCGGTATACCTGGTGAAGGTGAGCAGGTTGTCACCGCTGAAGTATACACGCAGACCGTTGTTCCAGCGCATCTTGCCGAAAGTGTAACCGATCAGCAGGTTTTTCAGGCGCAGGTAGTTACCGCTTTCGAGGTACCAGTCGGATGCTGTCTGGAAGTTTTTGTTGGAATCATCCGCAGTGATACGCGGGATGTTGGAACCGGTATTTTCCGGTGACCATGCATCCAGGATTTTGTCCCAGCGGTTATAACCCTGCTCGGCGCCGTTCAGGGTGGATTGTTTGAAGGCGTTGAACAGTTTCACGCCGCCCACGCCCTGCAGGAACAGGCTCAGGTCAAAGTTTTTCCAGGTAAGGTTAGCCGTGAAACCGTACGTCAGTTTCGGGAAAGCAGCGCCCATGTATACGCGGTCGCCATCATCGATTTTACCGTCGCCATTCTGGTCGATAAATTTCAGGTCGCCGGCTTTGGCGTTCGGCTGGATTTTCTGTCCGCCTTTCGTATAGCCATTCGCTTCTGCGTCTGACTGGAAGATACCGGCAGACTGGATCAGCCAGTAGGAATAATAAGGCTGTCCTACTTTTGAACGATAAGGCGAGAGCACTGTTCTCCAGTTGTCGCCGTGTGTCCATACCGCATTGGGGTTTTCGTCAATTTCCAGCACGCGGTTTTGCAGCGTGGCGATATTGGCATTCAGGTTATAGCCTACCTGGCCGATTTTATCCTGCCAGCCCACTGCTACTTCAAAGCCTTTGTTCCCGATTTTACCCTGGTTGATCAGGGGAGCGGTCAAACCAAAAGTATTGGGCCAGTAAGTGTCCTGTTGTTTAATGAGGTTGTAGGTCTGTTTATCAAAATAGTCAGCAGTGATGGTGAGGCGTTGTTTCAGCAGGGCGATATCGATACCGATGTCTGTCTGCTGGGATGTTTCCCAGGTAAGGGTGGGATTAAACTGTTTGTCGATGAACAGTGCGTTGGACAGCGGAGCGCCGTTGCCCACCTGGTAGGTATAATCGTTCTTCAGCAGCGGGTAGCCATAGTAGCGGTCCACAGAGGCGATGTTACCGATGCGGCCCCAGCTGGCCCTGATCTTCAGCAGGTCTACAGCAGGTATGTTGAAGAATGGCTCTGAGCTGATTTTCCAGGCAGCGGTCACGCCGGGGAAACCTTTATCACGGAAACCGGAAGGGAGCCTGCCGGCAATATCATAACGGTAACTGCCGGTCAGGAAATAGCGGTCGGCCCAGCTATAGGAAACTCTTCCCACGTAGGAAACGTTCCTGTCTTTCCATTCTACGTCTGTCGGGCGGTCCTGGTCAAATATAGAGGCCAGCGACATAAACCGGGCCCAGTCAGCTTCGTTTTCGAAACCTCTGGCAGCGATTGCGAAGTTGCGGTTACCGGCTTCCTGTCCTGTCATGGACAGCATGGCGCCGATATTGTGTTTCTTAATGATCTTGTTGTAGTTGAGGGTATTTTCCCACAGCCAGTTGTAGTCTCTGTCGGTAGAATAAGACAGTTTGTTCTGGGCATTGGCTTTACCCGGTTCCAGTCTTCTGGGCTCGAAATTTTTCCAGAGGCCGTTGGTTTGCCGGTAAGAGAAGCGGGACAGGTAAGTGAGGCCGGGAATGATGTCGGAGACGGTCAGTTCGGTCACAGACTGGAGATCGCTTTTCTTGTTGTAAGGCTGGTTACGCAACAGGGTGGCCACAGGGTTTACCACGTCGCCATGGATACCGAGGTATTTGGAATCTACGGGACCTACGCCGCCGAAGGAGCCGTCCGCATAGTAAGGGGTGGCAGAGCGGGGCATATAGATAGCGGAGAGGATAACGCCGGTATACCCGCTGGAGGTTTCTGCATCGCGGTTATCGTTGTTGTTCCAGAAGATGTCCTGGCGCAGTTTTACATGTTTCGACAGTTCATAGTTAGCGTTGAAGCGAAGGGAAATGTTTTTGTTGTAGGTATTCAGCAATGTTCCTTCTTCGTTTTCGTAGCGTGCCTGGAACAGGGTGGAGAATTTGTCCGATCCGGCGTTAACGCTGATGTTGTGACGTTGCATGATACCGGTGCGGAATATTTCCTTCATCCAGTTGGTGCGCGTCACTTGTGCATAGGGGTTGAGAGAAGCGTCCCATCCCGGTAACGGCGGTTTCCCTGCGTTGGCATAGGCCAGGTTGGATACTTTGGCTTCATCTTCCGCGCTGAGCGACTGGAGCGTACGCCAGGCCTGTTTAGCGCCGACAAAACCGGTGTATTGTACCTGTGGCAGCCCTTTGGCAGCCTGGCGGGTAGTGATGAGGATAACGCCTGCGGCGCCGGCAAAAGCGCCGTAGATAGCGGAGGAAGCGGCGTCTTTCAGTACGGTGATAGACTCCACGTCAGCCGGGTTGTAAGGCGCGTTGGGCACGCCGTCTACTACATACAGCACGCTTTCGTTGCCGCGGGAACCGACGCCGCGGATCACCACTTTATTGGCGTTGCTGGTATGGCCGCCGTTGCTCACCACCGTGATGCCCGGCACTTTACCCTGGATCATGTTGCCCACGTCCATTACAGGGCGTTCCTTGATTTGTTTCATATCCGGCACTGTTGCCACAGCGGCGGAAAGGTCACTTTTTTTAGCGGTACCGTAACCGATTACCACCACTTCGTCCAGCGCCGTGTTCCCGTTTTTCATCACGAGGTTGAGCGTATTGCCGCTGCCCGGTGTGAGCTCGGTGGTCTGGTAGCCCACGTAGCTGAAGCTGATGACAGGATTTTCGGTGTCGATGGTGAGTTCATAACGTCCGTCTGCGTCGGTGATGGCCCTGTTTTTAGTGCCTTTCACCCACACGGTGACACCGGGGATAGGTTCATTGTTCTCCGTTGTTACGCGGCCGGTGATGCGGCGTGCTACCACCTGTTTACCGCTCTGTGGTGCGTCTTGCTGATGTTGCGCGCGGCGCAGCAGGATCGCTTTGTCATTTACGCTGTATTCAATGCCGGACTGGTTCTGAAGCAGGTGCAGCGCTTCATTCAGGGTGATGTTATTGGCTTTGAAATCGCGGATCATGATGTTGTCAAAATCCTGTTTGACATAGTTGAAGGTAAAGCTGCTTTGGTTACTTAATGCTTTTAGCACCTGCGATAAAGAAGCGTTGGACATGTCCAGCTTTACTTTTTCGTTGAGACTGTTTTGCCGGCCGAAACCGATGGTGGCAGGGAGCAGGCAGCAGCCCAGCAACAGGAAGCGTTTCATCCCTGACATGGCAAGCCCGCCGCTGCGGACCCGATGGTCCGAGACTGTAGATTTCCTTTTCATAATAATTGTTTTTCGGAGTGTTGTAGCTTTTTAAAAAATGGTCACCTCTCTACCTGAAATTTTATACTGTTTACGACTGATATAACAAATGTTGTCCAGCATTCCGGTGAAACTGTCTGTTTTGAACATCACAGTAATATTTTTATCTATCCCTTGTTTGTTTTTCCAGCTGGCGGAATAGCCGTAGCGCTTGCAGAGCCTTTCCACTGCATCTTTCAGCGGAATATCGGCAGCGGTGAAAGCCCCTTCTTTCCAGGCGGCCACTTTGGCGGCGTCGGTTTCGCTGACCTGCAAAAGGGTATCGCTGGCGTTGCAGGCGGCGGCATAGCCGGGCTGCAGTATCAGCGGACGTGCATTGCGCGGATGTGCTTTGACCTGCACTTTACCCTGCAGCAGCGACACGCGGGTGTTTCTTTCGCTGGCATAGGCTTCTACGTTGAACCGGGTGCCCAATACCTGGATGGCCATATCGCGGGTGTATACCACAAAAGGGTCTTTTGCACTGGCATATACCTCAAAGAAGCCTTCTCCGGTGAGGGTGACGCTGCGTTCCCCATGATTAAAATTTTTCTTCCAGGCTATGGAAGCATGCGCGTTTAACCATACCTGTGAACTGTCGGGCAGTGTGACCTGCCTGATGCCGGCTGTTTCGTTGGTGACGGTCACCATACCTGCCAGGGCAGGCAGGAGGGGATGATCTCCCTTTTGTTGCTGCCATAACCAGCCCGCGCCGGCCAACAATGCGATGCTGGCGGCTGCAGCCCATCGCCACCAGCCCCGGGACCGAAGCCGCAGGGTGGCTTCCGGCGCAGGTGGCTGTGCGGGCGCCTGATCTGCCGGCAGCGTACTCCGGAAACCGGCCAGGAACTGCTGCCGCCGGAGGTCTGCTTCCAGGCCTTCCAGGTCCACAGGCGTTCCCGCTCCCAGACCGTTATACCATTTGTCCAGGACCGCCAGTTCTTCAGGGGTGCATTTCCCTGCATGAAATTTTTCTAACAGGGCCTGTGCCCCGGGATAATTTTGCGGTGTCATCTACTGAAGAATACCCGATGCGAAAGAAATGTTAACTCAGCCAACGTTAAGAAATTGTAAACAACATCCAGGCGGATATGAGGCTGACGGACAGGGAAGGATTAGCCTTGATATGTGTCTTTACCTGCTTCAGGGCGCGGCAGTACAACACACGGGCGGAAGCGGCGTCTATATCGAGGATGCCGGCGATCTGCTGATAGGAATAATGATGACGGACCCGTAGCGTCATCAGCTGCTGCTGGCTGGGAGACAGGGTGTCCAGCGCTTCGTTGAGAATGGCTTGCTGCAGGCCGTACAGCTCTTCCTGGGCGAAAGTGCCCGGTGTTTCCAGCGAATCATTCAATAATGTTTCCAGCTGTTTAAGATGCGCCTGGTACCGGCCTGCGGTACGGTAATATTTAAATATACGAAGCTTAAGGGCATGCAAAAGGTAATACTCAAGACCTTCATCTTTAGGAGCGGTTTCCCATTTCTCCCACAGGGAGAGAAATATGTCCTGCACAATATCAAACGCGTCGTGTGCATTGGTTTTGGCCACAGCAATGGCCAGCAGCTTGTTCCAGTAAACACCCACAGATTGCTCAAAATCGGCCACGGCGCCGGCTTTACAGGAATTGATTGGTTTATGCACGGTCATAACTAGTGAATATAACAGTCTCTACAAAAGTAATCGTTCAATATTACGTGGATATTAATTCTCTCAGCAGGACAGGCTTTTCCCGAATATATGTTATAACACCTGCTTTTTTGGTTGACATGTCGTTGTATCGAATATAATCCTGTTTTTTGAAAAAAGAAATACCCTTTTAGCCGGTTATCTTTATTATTGTAAACTACACAGGATGGAATACGACGTAATTATTATTGGTGGCGGCCAGAGCGCGCTTGCCGTAGCTTATTACCTGCGGCGCACCTCCCTGCGTTATCTCCTGCTCGACGGGGAAGCGCATCCGGGCGGCTCCTGGCAGCATGGCTGGCATTCGCTTTCCCTTTTCTCCCCGGCGCTATGGAGCTCCCTGCCCGGCGTACTGATGCCCGGCGGGCAACAATATTACCCTACCCGCGACGAAACGATTCAATATCTGAAGGCGTATGAAGACCGCTACCGGTTTCCCGTACAAAGACCGGTGAAAGTGCTGGCAGTGGAAAAGGATACCGATGGCTTCCGCTTACAGACGACTGCCGGCGACTATCGCGCCCGCGCGGTGGTGAGCGCCACCGGCAGCTTCGTCAACCCTTACCTTCCGGACATACCCGGGAAAGAAGATTTCCGCGGCGCGCTGCTGCACTCTTCCCGGTACCGGTTGCCCGACGCCTTCCGTCACCAGCGCGTGGCTATCGTCGGCGAAGGCAATTCCGGTGCACAGATACTGGCCGACCTGGCGCCCGTCGCCGATACCCTGTGGATCACCCGGCAGCCTCCCTCCTTCCTGCCGGACGATATAGACGGTAAATACCTTTTTGACGCCGCCACCATGCAATATGAGGCCATGCAGCAGGGCAGGAACTTCCAGCGGCCCTCCCTGGGCCAGATCGTGATGGTGCCCGCCGTAAAAGCAGCCAGGGACAGGGGCGTTTATCAACATTACCTGCCTGCCTTCGATTATTTTTATGAAGACGGCATAGCGTGGGAGAACGGGCGAAAAGAAGCCGTCGACACCGTTATCTTCTGCACCGGCTTCCGGCCCGCATTGGAACACCTGCGGCCATTGGGTATTATACAGCCCAACGGCAAAATCAATACCCGTGGCACCATGGCCACGGACATACCGGGGTTATGGCTGGTAGGATACGGCCAGTGGACCGGCTTTGCCTCCGCCACCCTGATCGGAGTGGGCAGGACCGCACGGAAAACGGTGGAAGAGCTGAATGCCTGTCTGAACGACGCTTCCGCGCAGCGAGAGTAACGTCCTATAAAAAATAAGAGGCAGTTTTCCACCGCCTCTTTCCTTTTTATAAAGATTTCACATACCCCAGGAGTGCGTCCAGTTCTTTTTTCTTTAACGACTGATAAATAGGATGTGCAATTTTATGCCATTTCTCATGCAATGCGATGGCTGTTTTATCACCACTCGCCCGCAATGCAGGTTCGTTGACAATCACTTTATACAACCAGGCATCACTTCTGCGCTTCGCAACTCCGGCCAGCCTCGGGCCAACGAGGTCTTTATCTGCACGGTGGCACATCGCACAGTTTTGCATAAATAACAGTCTCCCTTCCGCCGGACCAACATTGGGCACACCTTTATTTTCCGGTGTTTTCACCTCCTGCCCAAAAGTTATGCAAGTATGCAGGAAAAGCAATAAGACGGTAAAAAACAACTTTTTCATAGGTATAAACAGGGCTTTATGTCATCAAAATAAAACAAAAAAATGAGGTTGGCGCAAAATGCCTCCTGTTTGCCGTTATCACACACCATCCATCCAAAGAAGTCGCCGTAAGTTTGTATCGTCAACAACAAACAAAAAAAATCTAAAATACTATATCATGACAACCGCAAATCAGACTACCATTACCGTAGAAAGCACTATCAACGCCCCTATTGAGAAAGTATGGCAATACTGGAACGCTCCGGAACACATCACCAAATGGTGTGCGGCATCCGACGACTGGCACGCTCCCGAAGCATCCAATGACCTGCGTACCGGTGGTAAATTCAGCACCACCATGGCAGCAAAAGACGGCAGCTTCAGCTTCGATTTCGGCGGCGAATACACTGAAGTGAAAGAGCACGAACTGATCGCTTACCAGCTGGGCGATAACCGCCGCGTAAAGATCATCTTCAACAGCTACGGCGACACTACGCATGTCACCGAAACTTTTGACCCCGAAAGCACCAATTCGCTGGAAATGCAACAGGCCGGCTGGCAGGCTATCCTGGACAACTTCCGCAAGTACACGGAAAATAGCTAAGTACCCATATACCAGGCCGGGGCACAAGCGCTCCGGCCTGACTTTTAATCGTTCGTCATCGCCGCCAGTAATTTCCGCGTATAGTCGAGACCGGTAGTATAGATCGCATCGAATTTGCTGAAGTCAAACATCCCGAACTTACCCAATCCCTCCGGCTCAATAAAAAATTCGCATTGTTGCCTGCTCTTCAGCACCGGTTCGCGGATAGCCATATGCAGCGTACGTTCCATATTTGCCAGAAAACCACCGGCAGGATTGTAAGGCACCAGCGGATTTACATGCACCCCTATTACATGAGCATATTTCCCCAACAAGGGCTCCACCGGTAAATTACCTGAAAGTCCACCGTCTACATAAGGTACCCCGTTTATCTCCACCGGCCGGAACAGCATCGGAATAGTAGAAGCAGCCAGGATAGCCGGTATCAGCGGCCCGCTGTTAAAAATCGTCTGTTCACCGTTAGCAAAATTAGTCGCCGCCACGTACAACGGCAGCGGCAACGACTCAAAGGTGGTATGACGCAGATTTTTCTTTAAAGCCTCCTCCACTTTCTTCAGCGACAGAAAACCGGCGCGCCAGTTTTTCCACTCCATGGATAACCCCAGTTTTTGCTGCTGGAATATTTCCCGGACTTCATCGGTAGAAAAACCGTCGCAGATAAATGCGGCGGCAATAGAGCCGGCGCTGGTAGCGGAGATAACTTCCGGGAAAATCTGCCGTTCGGAAAACGCTTTCAGCACACCTAAATGGGCATACCCACGGGCGCCTCCCCCGGACAATACAAACGGACGTAACACAGGCATACGGGATGCGGTTTGATTTATGGCTTCAAGATAACCAAAAAATAAACGCAGGGAAACAGGACCCTGGCCGGAATCAACCACAAAATATTTTCCCGGAGATACGCTTTAACCTACATGTCCTATATTTGTCGTGTATGAAATTATTATTAGTAGAAGACGAACCGGCGGTAGTATCTGTGATCACGCGCGGTTTGGCGGAAGCCGGCTATGAAGTGAGCGTTGCGCCGGATGGAGCCAGCGGCCTGCGTATGGCGCTGGACAACCCATCGTTTTTACTGATCATACTGGACGTGATGCTCCCCAACATGAACGGGATAGAAGTGTGCCGCGCCCTGCGCGCCGCGCAGGTAGCCACGCCCATCCTCATGCTCACCGCGCTGGGCACGACCGAAAACATCGTTATGGGGCTGGACAGCGGCGCAGACGACTATCTCGTAAAGCCTTTCAAGCTGGCGGAACTGGAAGCCCGTATCCGCAGCCTGATGCGCCGTAAAAATAATATAACCGCCCCCGTTATCTCCCCGGAGCAAGGGCTGCTGCAGCTGGGCGACCTGGAACTGAACACGGACACCAAAGCGGCCAGCAGACAGGGGAAAACCATCCAGCTTACCGCCACGGAATACCGCCTGCTGGAATACCTGATGAAAAATCCGCGGAAAGTATTGTCCCGTATGGAGCTGCTGGAACAGGTGTGGGGTATCGATTTTAATATGAACACCAAAGTGGTGGACGTCTATATTAACTATCTCCGGAAAAAAATCAATAAAAACAATCTCCCCGAACTGATACAAACCGTAACAGGACTGGGTTACATGTTAAAGGAACAAACGGCGGATGAAAATACGCATTAAAATACTGCTCATCTTTGCCGGTATCACCATTTCCACGATCATGGTGATGAGCGTACTTGTGTACTATTTTGCCAATCAGCATTCCTTCGAAGATTTTTATAAACGGCTCGAAATACGCGCCTACCTTACCGCCCGGGCCTCCCTCCCCTATTACGAGGCTGACTCGGTGATCTACAACGAGATCCGCGACGAGCACCTGGAGAAACTGCCCGCCGAAAAAGAATACCTGTTGCAGGTGACCGGCAACGGCAACGTACAGCAGGACAGCTCCCTGAAACTGCCCGTCAGCTTCTACCAGCAGGTACTGACCAACAGTAAGGCCACCTACCGCCAGGGCAACCGCTTCTATGAAGGGGTGCTGTACACAAGCAAACAGGGGCTGTATATCGTGATCGTATCTGCCATCAACCAGTACAGCGCCGATTACCTGGCATGGCTGCGCAAAATCCTGCTCATCTGTTTCGTGGTGTCATCCGCCATGCTGATCGCAGTGGGAACTTTCTTCTCCCGGTATATCTTCCGCCCCATCCGGCATATCATGCACCAGGTGAAAAGCATCAGTTCCCGCAACCTCCACCTGCGGCTGCATGCCAAAGATAGCCAGGATGAAATCAACGAACTGGCCACGACGTTCAACAATATGCTGGACCGGCTGGAAACCGCTTTCGAGACACAGAACAACTTTGTCAGCAACGCCTCTCATGAACTGAGCACCCCGCTCACGGCCATCATCGGCGAAGCGGAACTGGCGCTCAATAAAGACAGGACTCCTGAAAATTATACCGCCGCCCTGCGCAGCATCCTTAGCGAAGCCGGCCGGCTGGAACATATTACCAAAAGCCTCCTGCATCTTGCACAAACCGGCTTCGACGGCAAAAAGCAGGACTGGGGGAAGGTTCGAATGGATGAGCTGTTGTTCACCATCAAAAGCACGGTAGATAAAATTCACCCCGGCAATAAAGTGGAAATAGACTACAGCCTTTTTCCGGAAGAAGAAGAAAAGCTGTCTGTCAACGGCAATGAACAACTGCTGGAACTGGCGCTGAGCAACATCGTGATGAACGCCATCAAATACTCCAACAACCAGCCCGTTTCCATTGCGCTGGCTGCTACCGACCTTAAAATACTTATTAATATCAAAGACCAGGGTATCGGTATTCCTCCCGCCGACCTGCCCTATATCTTCTCTCCCTTCTTCCGTGCCTCCAATACCGGCCTTTTTAAAGGATATGGCATCGGGCTGCCACTGGCCATGAATATCCTCCGGATGCACAAAGGAGATATCATCGTAGAAAGCCAGGTAAACGTCGGGACCGAGATCAGGGTTGAACTTCCACTGTAGCGGCTGCTTTTCTTACCGTTTTCTTACCACATTCTTACCACCTTTTAACCCCCTTCTTACCGCTTACTAACCTGCGGCTGGTAGTTTTGTGATCATAAAAGCAACAGCTATGAAAAATATACTCATTCCGACCGATTTCTCCATACGTTCACTGGGATATGTGCACAGCGTTGTAGCCCACTACCCCAACGAAGCTGTGAATATCATTTTTATGCACGCCCTGCATATGCCCGATTCATTGTTTGACCTTATTACGTATACCCGTAACAGCAGGCATATCGAACTGATCACCGCCGACTTTAAAGATGGTTGCGAGATCATCCGTAATAAATATGCCTCTTCTGTCAACAAGCTGAAAGTGGAATTTTTCCATGGCAACACCAGGGTGGCGTTCCGCAACTTTTGCCTTGCGCAGAATATAGATGTGATCCTGCAGCCGACCGACAACGATTTTGTTTGTCCTTCGAAAAGAAGCTTCAATCCGGCCAGGCTGATCGCTTCTTCCAAATATCCACTGATTAAAACAACGCTGACCGGATCTACCCGGAAAATAGTAGCCAAATCCACTATTTCCGCGCTGCTGATGGCTTCAGAATAACGCTTAAAAACAGGGTGCTATGTTACTAAAGAAGAATATCCCCTTAAAATATGTATTCGGTAAAATCAAATACGAGATGTTGCTGGTAGCGGTGTATACCATGGCCATCAGCGTACTGTATTTCCAGTTTGATTTAACCTTTATCAGTATTCCGATAGCCGTGCCCATGGTGCTGGGCACCGTATTATCACTGCTGCTGGCTTTCCGTTCCAACCAGGCGTATGACCGCTGGTGGGAAGCACGGACCATCTGGGGCGCTATCGTAAACGATTCCCGTACCCTGACAAGGCAGGTCTTGAGCCTGATGGATTCCACCTACCCATCAGAAGAGATGCAGCACTTTCAGGAACGGTTTGTAAAGCGGCAGGCAGCCTGGTGTTACAGCCTTGGGCAGGCGCTAAGAAAAACAGATCCGGTAAAAGGGTTGGACAGGTTAATCACCAGAAGGGAGTTAAACCATTTGATGAAGTATGATAATGTACCGGCTGCCATGTTGCTTTTACATGGTAAAGACCTGAAGGAAGCGCTGAACAACGGCTGGATCAACCAGTACCAGCAGGTGTGTATGGACGAAACTTTGTCACGCCTGTGCGATTCCATGGGTAAATGCGAAAGGATCAAGAATACCGTGTTCCCGGCCACTTACAGCCTGTATACACACTTTACGCTGATCTTTTTTATCCTGCTGTTGCCTTTTTCCCTGGTAGATGTACTGGGTTTTATGGAGATACCGCTGGTGATCGCCATCGCTTCCTCTTTCCTGCTGATAGAGAAGATGGGCATCAACCTGCAGGACCCGTTCGAAAATAAACCTACAGATACGCCGGTAACCACCATCGCCCGCAATATTGAAAAAGACCTGCGGCAGCTGTTACAGGAGCAGTACGAACCACAGGAGGAAGTATTGGAAACAGGCAGGAGGTATTATGTACTGTAAGACATTCCGCTCATGTGTCAGTTAACGTCTAAGACAAGGACGTAATTATTTATAGCGTATAGTTTCCCCCGGTATACACCGGGGGTTTTTCTTGTCTGGTCAGCAGATGGACCAAATGGGGGAAATTGATTATCTTGGTATCATCTATCAAATCCTTTATCAACCCATACATGGCAAGAAATAATTCATTTCTCACGGATCTGTATAACGAGGAGATAACCGGCGTTGCTTATAAAAACCTCCAGCTGAAGAAAAGCATCCTGTCATGGTTTGCCAACCAGGGCAGCACCACCATCGCCGACCTGAGCAAGGTGCTGAATGTGAGTTCCCCCAAGATAGCAGAACTGATCAACGAACTGATGGAAGCCGGACTGGTAAAGGACTACGGCAAAACAGAATCCACCGTCGGCCGCAGGCCCAACCTGTATGGGCTGGAATCCAACTCCCTGTTTTTCCTGGGCGTGGAGGTCAAAAACAATCACATCAACATCGGCCTGCTCAACTTCCAGAAGGAGCTGGTAAAATTCCAGGAAAAAATCCCTTACGAGCTGAGCAACACGGCCGCATCGCTGGACGAGCTTTGCCGGCTGATCAGCCAGTTCATCAAAGAACTGAAAGGCGCCGCCAAAAAGATATCCAGTATCTGCATCAACCTGTCCGGCCGTATCAACTACCGCACCGGCTACAGTTACAGCTACTTTTATTTCAATGAAGAACCGCTTACCCGCATCATAGAAAGTAAACTGGGCGTTAAAACCTATGTGGAAAACGACTCCCGGTCCATGGCCTACGGCGAGTTCTGCAACGGTGTTGTGAAGAATGAAAAGAACGTGATCTTCATCAACGCCGATTACGGTATAGCCCTGGGCGTTATGATCAACGGGGAGCTGTATTACGGCAAATCCGGTTTCGCCGGTGAGTTTGGGCATATTCCCTTTTTTGAAAACGAGATCCTCTGCCACTGCGGAAAGAAAGGATGCCTGGAAACCGAAACGTCCGGGCAGGCGCTGGTACGGCAGTTCAAACAACGGCTGTCTGAAGGGGCTACTTCAGGCATCACCCGGAAAATACCGGTAAAAGATATTACGCTGGAAGATATCCTGGATGCCGCCAATCACGACGACACACTGGCCATAGAGCTGATTGCCGCCATCGGTGAGAAACTGGGCAAGGGCATTGCCATCCTGATCAACCTGTATAATCCGGAGCTGATTATCCTGGGAGGGGCGTTGTCTGCTACAGGGGAGACTATTTTCCTGCCTTTACGGAGCGCTATCAATAAATATTCGCTGAGCCTTGTCAATAATGACACGCAGTACAAGCTGTCCAAACTGGGCAGCAGGGCCGGCGTGATTGGCGCCTCCCTGCTGGCCCGTAATAAACTGTTTGATATGTTATAGGGCTATGCCTTCCAGGGCAGCCTCACCCAGGGGCTGTCCGGCGCCTGCAACAGGTAATTCATATTGTTTTGCAACGCCTGGAAGCTGTCCTGCTCCACGCCGTTCCATACGCAGCGGGCAAACTGATACGAGAGCGACAGGTGTTTCCATGAACTGTAGGTACGCCTGATCACCGGCACGCAGGCCATGATCTGCTCCAACGCCTCATCATACCCGATATAGCCTGCGTCAAAGCCAGCCCTGGACAGGTTGATGATACGGGCGAAATCCCATATCAGCATATCCGGCTGCAGCTTGTCGTGGATGAGCTGTTTGCTGCGGAACAGTTCCAGCGCATCGCGGGTATTGCGCAGGCGCTCCATCACCACGGCTTCTTCCAGCTCGTTGGCCGCAATGTATTCCCGCAGAAAGGCTTTGCTTTCTTTCATGGACACGCTGCTGATAGCCTGTAGAATGATGTCATAGTCAATTCTGTGGCCGCTCTCCCGGAGCCATGCGAACATCTCGTTCAGTTCTTCCGGACTGTCAATGTCCCACCATTCGGAAAGCAGCTGCCGGCATTCCTGTTTGGAAATACCGGTGGTAATGTCGTTGAGGTATTGGCCGTTGAGGAAAGCCAGATCGGCGCCACAGGCTACGGCCCATTGCTGTTCCTGCGTTAGTAAGCTGGTTTTACTCAGCAACACTGTTTCGGGCTCCCGGCTAAGCGCTTCTTCATCGGCATCGTCGCCGGTAAAAAACTGATTAAACTGTTTGATGTTTTCCGCAAATGGAAGAAGTTGGTCAGCCGTATTCATCGACTGTTCCATCTGCTGGCGGTACAGGTTAATCATCTCGTTGCTCAGGCCCAGATTCTTCAGTTGTCGCCAGTACAGTTCCATATACTGCTGGGAATTCATGGGAAATGGTTTTTGGGTATGGTCGTATGCGTATTCTGATACAAGATAGACATTCCCGTTGTTATAACCAAAAACCTTTTTGTGAGGCAACCCCACCTTTTCACCTGACTATCAATTATTTGAATAGATATAACACAAAATAGCCATTCCTTATAGGGCCACCGTAACCCTTACCCATAGCGATTTACGGTGCTTATCCCTGTAAAAGGAGCCTGCCAATGGTCAGCAGCTCCTTTGGGAACACAGGCATGACCGTTATATTTTTGCCGATTGCTGTAATAGCAAGTCTCCCCAATCATTCAGCTGCCATAACACTTTTACCAGCTCCTCTCCCAGCGCGGTAAGCCGGTACTCCACCCTGGGCGGCACTTCATTAAAACTTTCGCGGGATATGATACCTGCCGCCTCCAGCTCTTTCAACTGCTGGTTAAGTACCCGCCTGTCTACATTGCCGATACCCCGCAAAAACTCGCTGGGCCGCTTTTTCCCTTCATTGATCTGCCACACGATAGGGATCTTCCACTTTCCGCTGATAGCATTAACAGCAAATTCCAATGGACAAATCTTTTCTTCAATAACACGGTCCTTTGTCTTCATAAAATTGACTTTTTTGTCCCTATGGGATAAAAATATGCGGTATTGTCCGCCTGCATTTGTTTCCTCACCTTTGCGGAAACAACAGGCCTGCCTGCATATTATTCATTTTTACAAACATGAACAAACCGACCCGCAAAGGCGCCAGATCTGCCAAAGACATCACGCCGGAAATACAACGCCAGCTAAACAGCGGAGAAACATCCTCTGTCAACCTCACCGAATGGCTGGCCGTAGACCAGCGGGCACTGCTGGCCCACATCCTGCAACAGCTGGGCCGGCCGCAGTACCTGATGCCCGTACTGTCTGCTGCTGACCAGCTGAAAAAGCAGACCGTCAATACCCTCAACGAAGTTATCGGGACCACCCTGCTATCACTGGCCACCACTCACAAAGACCAGGAACTGCTGAAAAAAATCATGCACCATCCGGCCGACATGGTACGGTGCTGGGCCACGTATACCATCGGCCGCCATCCGGCGCTATCGCTGACAGAAAAGCTGCAACACATCCAGCCCTTTGCGGCCGATGATCATTTCGGAGTAAGAGAAATCTGCTGGATGGCCGTCCGGCCGGGCATTGCCGCGCATATAGAAGAAAGCGTCACTTTATTATCCGCCTGGACCACACACATCAATCCTAACATCAGAAGATTTGCCACAGAAGCGACCAGGCCCAGAGGCGTATGGTGCGAACATATAGAAACCCTCAAAAAAGAACCCGAACAGGCATTGGCGATACTGGAACCGCTAAAGGCAGACGAAGCCCGGTATGTGCAGGACAGTGTGGGCAACTGGCTCAATGACGCCGGTAAAACACGACCCGACTTTGTACAGGCGCTCTGTCAACGCTGGCAGCAGGAAAGCAACAGCAAAGCGACCGCCTACATCGTCAAAAAAGCCCTCCGCACCATTACAAAAACAACAGCATAACTTCCGGAGAAGTTATGCTGCCGTCAAAGAAACAAACCGTGATTATCTACGGGCATTCACCGGATTGGGCCTTGCCTCCCCGCCTCCCGGCAGGGTTACAAAATACGGGGTGCCGTAGCCATTGCCCGGCCGGAAGAAATCGGTGGAGATAACCTGCGCGCCGCTTTTAAACGCCGCCTCCGCGCGGGTATGGTCATTCACTTTCGCCTCATAGGTTTCAATATCGGAACGGGTCCTTACCAAAAAACCCTGCTTCACTGCCTGCTGTATCTCCTGCTGACGCATGATGGCGTTGTCCAGCAGTAAAAACGCCGCATAGCTGTCTTGTGGCTTCGACTGCATAAACATGACCCGGCCTTCCAGATTAGGCCTGTTTTTAACATAGTCGGAAGCGAGGTCCATACCCGCGGTGGAAGGCAGCAGCAGGAAAATAAATTTCCCGCGGGCGGCTTTTACGGTCGGCCAGTTTTTCGCCAGCACAGCCTCGCGCAGCGTAGGAAACTGGCCACGCACATCGTCGGGCGTGATCAGTTTGTCCCTGCCCAATTGCCCAATCACCTCCTGGTCCAGCGCATCAAAAGCCTTTTCGTCAAACGGCAGTACCGCTGCGGAACCGGGGAACAACGGGATACCTTTGTCTTTTGCTTCGATCATCACATAGACAGGAAAGTGGCCGGGGTGTGCGTCGGACCAGGAACGCATGGCAGCCAGCGCACCTTTGAAAGTGGTATAGTGCGTACGGAAATCTATATCCGCCATATGCAATACTTTGAAGCCGGGCTTGTCCAGGTCCGTGGTATCAAAGGGCGCCAGGTCCGTCACGCCTTTTTGCCGCAGCACCTGGTAGGCGGCAGGACGATTAAAACGGTTACCGGAAGGATCGTTATACACATCTATCTCGATGCTCCTGATACCGGCATCCAGCTGCACGTCAAACGGCGGATGATTATAACGTAATCCTTCGCTCATTTTCACCGTATTGGGATGAAACTCCCGGAAAGCGGCCAGCTGGTCTTCCGGCATGCTTTTCATGAAGGTCTCTCCCATTTTTTCAAAGATGGGATCTACTAAAGCCAGTACAGCAGCATCCACCGGACGGGCGTAACTGTTATGGGTGCCCAGTACCTGCACCTGGTTTATTTTGAGCCTGTCCAGCGACTGTGCGCCGCAAATGGTGGTGGCGCAGGCCAGCAGCATTGTTCCCAATGCCCGGGTCATCATTGTCTTCATCGTTAATCGTTTTTTGTCTTTAGAAAATTTTAACGCTCACGCCTATCTGTCCGCGGAGCGAATACCATTCGGCTTGCTCCACACGATCGAAGGTACCGTGGTAGTAACGTACCGGCGCGTTGGTGATATTATTCAGTTCGAGGAATGCCCTGATTTTCGGCGCGATGGCGCAGGAAGCGGAAAAGTCGACCGTAAAGTTCTCCGCATACCAGCGGTAGTGGTCCGGACCGGCAGCCTGACGGATCACGTCCAGGTATTTGCCTTTATAGTTACCCGCTATCCGCGCCATTACTTTTCCGTATTCATACAGCAGCGAGGCGTTGAAGATGTGTTTGGCCTGTTTGGGGATTACGCTGTTGTCTTCCACCTTTTCGCTGTTCACAAACCGGGGGATTTTCACACGGGAATCCGTGTAGGTGTAGTTGACATCTACGCCGAAACCTTTCCAGAAGCCGGGCAGGCCGGTGAATCTTTTCACAAACCCCGCTTCGATACCCGCCAGCCAGGCGCCTTGCAGGTTCTGCGGTTCGCTCACGGTATATTGAATGCCGTTGATGTTTTCGGAAGATTGGTTGGTATATACCAGGTCTGTCAGCTTTTTATAGAAAGCGCCTATATTGACCATGCCGATACCGCCGAAATAGTGTTCTGCCATCAGGTCGAAGTTATTGGCAAACGTGGGTTTCAGGGCCGCATTGCCCCGGGTGATGAGTTTGTTGGCATCGTCCTGCGTGGTGCCGGGGTTGAGGTTATTAAAATCTGCGCGGGCGAAGCTGCGGGTATATGCCAGTCGCAGTATATCCTTCTCCGTTAGCTGATATTTCACATGCAGCATCGGCAGGAAAGCGTTGTAGCTGTTGTCCTGTGTAAGGGCCGTCACCTGTTTGCCGTTTATCTTGCTGCCGTTGAAAGTTACCCTATTGTACTCGTTGCGGATACCGCCGGTCAGCGTCAGTTTGCCGGACACCTTGTATTCTCCCATCACATAAAGCGCATATACGTTTTCCACACCGTTGAAGTATTTGGTAGCGCCGGATGCGTTGGTAGCGGAATCCACCTGGAAAGGATACAGCTTATACCGGCTGATGCCCTCCGGCGTGACCAGCGATTGCAGGTTGCCCAGCGCCATCTGATCAATGATCACGTTGTTATAGGGTGAATGAATTTCAGACAGGAAGCCGCCGTTGTATGGGAAGGGCTCGGTGCCGAGGCCCGCCATGGATGGCGCCGCCCCCTGCATGCCTGCTATGTATACATTGTAAGGCGACTGTACCACTTTGTCTTTATGAATGAACTTACCACCGAACTTCAGGAGGAGTTTTTCTGACAGAGTATACTTTAAATTAAAGCTGAATCGTTTGTTTTCCTCCCAATTGGTGGCGCGCAGCATGATCACCTGCGACAGTTTCATGGCATCGGCAGTGATGGGCGTATTGGCCGATATATGCGGCAACACGGCGTCTATTACATCTCCTTTTCCATCGGGGGCGTCCATGGCGAGGTACTTTTTACCGTCGGCGGCGAGACCGTCGTAGGTGACCGCCTGCTGGAAAGTGGCCATGGGATAATATCCCGGGTCTTTAAACCGGAACTTTGATTTATCCAGGCCGGCAGCCCAATCCAGCGTGAGCTTTCCGGAAAACACCGACTGACCGCTCAGTTCACCGGAATACAGGTCCGTGAAGTAGTTGGAAGCCCGGTCTGTAATGGTAGCGTTTTTATTGTTGAAATAGAAATAGGTCTCCCGTACATTCTGCCCGTCCAGGAACGAGCTGTATATCCCTCTGAACTGCATCTTATGCCGGTCGTTGAATTTATATTCCAGGCCGGCATTCAGCCCGGTGGTTTTGCGGTGGGCGATGTAATCGCGCAGCTGCAGGTCGGTGATGGAATACGACTGCCGGGCGTTCGGATTGGCGAAATCGTAGTTCATATTGTAGCGGTCCTGCGCGGAGGTACGGTCCCATATAACGGCAGACACGACAAAGCCCAGTTTGCCTTTCAGCAGGCGGTCGCCATAAACGATGGACGCGTTATAGGAACCTTTGCGGGCCTGGTCGCCGTAACCGCCGGCGGTGTTGATCCGCAGCATCCTGGACTGCGGCGCTGCTTTGGTGATAAAGTTGATGGACCCGCCGATGGCATCCCCTTCCATATCAGGGGTGATGGCTTTGGACAGCTGTACGTATTCTATCAGTTCTGAAGGGAAAATATCCATCTGGATACGGCGGTCGGTATAATCCAGGCTGGCGGTAGGCAGGCGGTTGCCGTTCAGCAGGGTAGCGCTCCACTGGATGGGCGTTCCACGGACAGACACGTAACGCCCTTCGCCCTGGTCCCGTTCAATGGATACGCCCTGGATGCGCTGTACTGCTTCCGCCGCGTTGCGGTCCGGCAGCTTACCGATGGCATCGGCGGCCAGTACTTCCATAATGCCCGGCGCATTCTTTTTGATGCTGATGGCCCGTATCTGTGAACCGGCGGAGGCGCCTTTCACTACCACTTCGCCCAGTACGTCGTTGGCGGGCTCCATCATGATGGCGCCCAGTTGGTTCAATCCCGGTTTGACATCTACCGCTATTATTTTAACGGCAAACCCTACGTAGTTGATTTTAAGCGTCACTTTACCTGTTTTCCGAAGGGTGATGTTGAATACCCCGGAAAGATCGGTCTGCGCTCCGGCGCCGTCGATAACGATGGTCGCAGAGGGCAATGGTCCCTCTTTGGATAAAATACTCCCGCGGATCTGCTGTGCTGTACAGAAAACAGGCAGGAGTAAAATCAGTAATAAAAGCCGGCTGCTCATGGGCGAAAAATATTTTTCCGCAAAGGTGGGCCGGGGGCTGATGGTAGTCGTCCTTCTGGATAAATCCGTACGGCTTTGTAGATCGGGGAAAACAAACAACCTTACTACTAAATAATAATCAATTACTTATGAAATATTACGGAATTGTTATCTCCTCCTGCCAGCGCGTTTTTCACGACGTTCTCCACGGTCACCACCACCGTATTTTTATTTTTCATATAGGCGGAAGGGGTAGTACCGGTTACCTTTTTAAAGTATTGGTTGAACGACGACTTCGAATGAAATCCTGCTTCGAACGCCAGAGAGAGGATGTTAGGTGTTTCTTTGTCCGCCCGGTATTTATCCAGCAGCTTCACCACCTCCCGGATCCGGTATTCGTTGATGAACTGGTAGAACGACTGTCCGAGGTATTGGTTCAGCGTTTCAGACAGATGGTGCCGGGATATCTCCATCGTGGCGGCGAGTTTATCCAGCGTCAGTTCGGGATCTTTATAGGCCGCTTTTTCGTGCATCCACTGTTTCACCTGTGCGGCAATAGCAGCCTGTTGTCCGGCAGACAACACCGATTTACGGGGCAGCGGCGGCGCATCGGCTACCGGCTCTTCTTCTTCAGCAGCAGGTGCTGGCGGAGTATCTTGCAGCAGCGGCAGTGTGGTGCCGGTATCCATCAAAAATAAAATCCTCACCCTGCCGATAGCCAGACAGATACTCAGCAATGAGATGTAGGTAAATATTCTTCCCCACAGATGGCTGTCCATGATAAACCGCGAGGCAGGCGGCAGGTAATTATTGACGGTCAGTACCACGCTAAAAAATGCAGTCCCTAAAAAGACGATTGCCATCCACCGTACCAGCTGTATCTCCGAACGCCAGAAAGCCGGTATACGCCGGGCTTCCCGCAGCGATAAGATAGCGTACAGCGGGAAAGAGATCATCGCGGTGTACCCTACCGCCTGGTTATAATAAATAATGGCGGGAGGAGTTTTTCCGTCATGGGCGATAATATAACCGGCGATGGTGAAGTAGGCGATAGCAGCAGCCATCGCCGGCAGGAAATGGAGATAGTTTCTCCACCTGGCCTGCTGATATCTTCCGGACAGATGAGTGGTATACATCCATAATACCGGCGCATACATCAGCGTAATAAAGGTGTAGTACTGTTTGTGGATTTCCGCATGGGGAAACAGGGTATGCAGCATGAAGCCCGCTCCCAGGTGGACAAACACCAATATTAAAAACCAACTCAATATATTATCAGAAGATCTTTTCTTATGATGGATGACGAATATGCTGAACACCACCAATGCCTGAAAGGCTCCCAGTAAAATAATATACTTCATAACACCCTGGTTTATATGATTCCGGGGGTGAAGCTACATAACCACTATTAAGAAATTATTACCAGTCGCTCAGGGCTGTACCGGCGCCGGCTGCCGGAATACGGGGTAATGGTCCAGCAACAGGTCTCCCAGCGCTTCCCAGCCGGTGGCCTGCTCGCGGATACCCAACATACCGGCGATGGCGGAGAAGATGTCCGCCTTTGTTTTTCCTGCTTTCCGGAGATACCGTACCGAAGTAGCGCCTTCTGACTTGGAGAGTTTTTTATCCGGCGCTTCCATCAGGAGGGAATGATGGTAAAAGGTGGTGCGGCTGAAACGGTCCATCGCAGCCGTTCCAGCAAGGTATAGCTGCGCCAGCGTAGAATCCCATAGGTCTTCCCCCCGGACAACGAGGTCGACGCCGAAGTAATCATCGTCCACTACAGAAGCCAGCTGGTAGGCGGCGTGGCCGTCTTTTTTCCGCACCACGAAATGCCGCTGTTCCACAGGCAGGGCTACCGGCAGCGCGCCGTTGCCCGTATGCATCTGGAGCGGCAACGGTGTTTCGGTATTGATACGCCAGCAGACATCCGGCAGGTCCCATGACAACCCGCGGCGGAGGCAGCGGCCACCGTATACGCCGCCCGTCTGCTGCAACCGCGACCGCGTACAATCGCAGGCAAACAGTTTGCCTTGCTCCTTCAACGCTTCCAGCGCCTGCTGGTACAGCGCCTCCCGGTGCAGCTGCGACCATTGGCGGTGCAGGTCTTCCGGTGTACGGGGGCCCTCCTCCCAGGGTATTTCCAGGAAATGCAGCGTATCGAAAATGTCCTGTACGTATTCGGGACGTACCCGTTGCTGGTCCATGTCATCGATGCGCAGCAGGACGGCGGCGCCGGTGCGGCGCGCCAGCGTGGCTGTCAGCACAAACGAAAACACATTGCCCAGGTGCAGGAAGCCGCTGGGCGTGGGCGCAATACGGGTTTTGCGATGCGCCGGGTAAGTCTGGCTATGTACGGTTTTTTCTATGTGGACATTGTTTTGCACAAAAATAATATGTCTTTGCATTTTTGCGCGTTATAAAGCGGGCCGGAGAAAACATGCAGAAAATTTTTTTCGCCGATTTGTTGGAAAATAAAAAAAGAAATCTTTACCTTCGCACTCCCTTAGGGGAAGAGGATTGGTAGTTCAGTCGGTTAGAATGCCGCCCTGTCACGGCGGAGGTCGCGGGTTCGAGTCCCGTCCAGTCCGCAAGATGAAGTCAATAGACTCAAACAAAAAGGCGCTCAACTATGAGCGCCTTTTACGTTTTTATAATCATTGCGTTAATCATGCTTTCAACTGTCATATTGGTTTCAAAGTGGCTATTTTAAATACGGAGATTTAACTTTAAACCCGCTAATATCAGTTCCGATACCCAAAAATTGAAAAGCCACAGTGAAAGCTCCCCTCAGACAGTAACGTTTTCGACTAAAGTTTCCCCTCAGAGCCCTCATCTTTTTGAAGCGCTCCACATAGCCATTCCGGAAGGCTACCTTTCTGGATAAATCTGAGTTCGATACATTGGACATCAGCGCACCGAGAAAGTACTTCAGCAACCATCTCCGTACGATCTGCAGGTCCGTTTATGGTTCCATTTGCGGTCCGGATTAAATTTTGATTTTCACACCCATTAAATTTAGCGATTATTCGATATTTTTAACCGTAACGGTTTAACTCGAAACTTTCAATACCACAATTACCCTGGAAATACAACCACCAAAAATTGAAAGAAATGCAAATAGTAAATAAAATAGATTTAAAGCATAGAATTTCAAAGTCATTGATTAATGAAAGTGGAAGTAGAGCCCTGATATTATTTGATAACTCCTCTGAATTTGCGGTTATTGATATAATCGAAGATCAATTAACCCTTTCCTACTGCCACCAGTTTGAATTTGTTATTCTGGATGCCTGTTTTTCGGCTGGGGACCGCATTTGGTTTGCATTAAACGGTTCGGGGAATATTGAATGGAATATCGATGCACGAAGCATTTCACGAACGTGTGGAGATGTAGTGCAAAATAATTTGTCCCCACATTTGAATGGTTATTCCTGCATACGTGCCATTCCTTCAAAGAATCTTTTAATTGCCGCAAACGCCGGTTCATTCAAAATTGAATTTTATCATTTGGATACCTTATCAAAGTGGGAAAATAGCGATGCATTATGCGAGGTGTATACAAAGAACATTATCGTTCATCCGAATCAGCAGATCATTGCAGTTCAAATAACTGAATCAGAAGATACTGGAAGCATCCGCTTTTTTGAAATAAAAGATAACTCAGTAAGGCTTTACAAAAGATATATTTCCACATTATTTTCTCCAGGCGCCTGCAACTTTTCTGAGAATGGCAAAGAGATTATTACAACGGGTGGCTTTCCCCCCTTTAGTTACCAGGTAAATAGATTTCCTTCACTGGAGTTTGTCAACGAGTTTACGGACGATGGGGGGTTAAATATGCCTGGACCTTGGGGCAATACCAGGGGCATCACCTTTAACAATGACTTTTTGATCTCGTCGTCCAAACTGATAATACCCTATTATAATGGACATATATGCCAAATTGAACAGGAAACAGGGAAAATTTTCGATTCGGTCAAATGCTGCGATTCTCTCTGCAGCTCATTGACAAGATCGCAAAATGGGCAGCTGTTATTATGTTCGGCAATCGGAGGAGAGGTGGCTTTACTTAGGAATAGCGATTTGGAATTTAACATTGGTCCGGAGGCGATACAGCTCGAAGAACCTGATACCACAACAAATTTATTGTTACCGCTGGCTACAATGAAAGAGGTTGCATCCAGCCTGGATGAGCCTTTGCAAATAAGGTATGAATTGAACAAATAAACAACCTGTTTTGCTATAAAAAGGCTATTTAGTGTCATCGTTCCACGAACAAAAAGGAAAAGCTAAAAAAGTATTTCATAAGTCGGCATAAGCAGGTGACAAAAGACAAAAATTTATGCCGGAATCAACCCCCCAAATTGTCGTTTCCGCACAGTGTCCATTTCTGAAATGATTTTCATCTTTGTATTGTCAAATAAATGAAAGTTATTTATGAAAACGTTCTTCCGCATTCGTCATCTTCTTACATCCATACTCTTAATCACGATCTTTATGTCTACAGCATCTACATCCGGCGCACAAACTGTTAAACCTTCCGAAACCGGCTACGCCGCTACCAATGGCATCAAAACTTATTACGAAGTATACGGCGAGGGCACGCCTTTAGTGCTGCTGCATGGGGCTTATATGACCATTGGCCTGAACTGGGCCCAGTTAATCCCCGAGCTGTCCAAAAACAGAAAGGTAATTGCTGTTGAACTGCAGGGGCATGGGCATACCGAATATTCAGACAGACCGTTGTCGCTTGCCACGCTGGCCAGCGATGTGGCGGGCGTATTGGACCACCTGAAAATTGACAGCGCAGATATAGTTGGATATAGCTTTGGCGGCAAGGTGGCTTACCAGTTCGCCATACAACACCCTAAGCGGCTAAGAAAATTAGTCATCATTTCTGCTACGTATAAAACCAGTGGCTGGCAGCCGGAAGTCGCCAACGCGTTTAAAAACATGAAGGTTGAATTTTTCGAAAATACACCGCTGAAAACAGCCTATGACGCAGTAGCACCGGATAAAACCAAATGGACAAAGTTCCTGGAACAGATGTTTGCTTCAGCTGCAGCACCATTCGATCTCGGGGATGACAATATTGCAAAGATTACGGCGCCTGTATTGATCATCTCCGGCGACAACGACGGGATGAACAAATCAGAGCTGATAAAAACCTATCAATTATTAGGAGGCGGGGGTACGGCAGATCTGGGCGCAGCACCGAAATCCCAGCTGGCCATCGTCCCCGGGCAAAGCCATGTCAGCCTGATGATGCAAACAGCCATCCTTTCCAATTATATCAACGGTTTTCTGAAGTAAGCCTGACTTAATTAAAAACAGCCTTCCCATTCAACGATGGGAAGGCTGTTTTCATTCTAAGAAATGACATGTCAGGACATCGTAATTTCATTGTCTTTTAACCGCTGATAAACCTGCTGCAGCATACGGCTCTTAAAAGCTTCTTCATGGTGTACATTCCGGATCCATACCTGCAGCTTCAGTGCTACGTTATTGTCGTTAATACTCTTCACCAGTAATTCAGGCGCTACTTTACCGATAATGGCATCCGATCCGGACACCTCTTCCAGGATGATTTCCTTCGCCAGCGGCAGTGCCGAAGATGGTGCGATAGTAAACAACAATTCCGTTCGTATATGATTATTGCTGAGTGTCCAGTTGATCAGTTTGGAAGATAACAGGTCCCCGTTCGGCACCGTGACTTCCGCGCCTTCTGTAGTCACCATTCTGCTGGACCGGATGCCGATATCTTTTACCCGGCCTTTCTGCCCGGCAACTTCCACATAGTCGCCAATTTTCAGCGGCCGTTCAAAGATGAGGATCACACCGGACACAAGGTTGTTCACAATGTTCTGCAGGCCCAGACCAATGCCCACGCCCAGGGCGCCGAGTACCACGGTTATCTTGTCCATCGGCAAACCGGATGCCGCAATAGCGATCAGAAATCCGGCGACCAGCACCAGCAGGCGTAACAGCAGCAACCGGGAACTTTTCTCTTTTACCTCCCCTACCATATCATCGTCTGTCTCCCCAAAAAAGTAACCGATGTATTTCTGGAAGAGATTGGAAATTAACAGGATCACAAAGAACAACAGGATATTGCCCAGGGTAAAAGAGGTGGTACCGATAATCCTGGGCGTGGAGATCAGGCTGCTGATTCCATTATATAAATCATTATAGATATTCAGATTGGTGGTAAACACCATCAGCCACAACACCACCACCAATACCGTCAATATCTTGTGTAATCCTTCACGTATTTTCTCAAAGTCAAAACGGGCCGTAATGCCACCCGCTATCCGGCTGGACTGCATCTGGAGATAAAAAGCTTCTTCCACGATCTGTACAAACACCGTGAGGCCGATAATCTGCAGTAAACCGGCGATGGCAGCAGTGCTGTACACCTGCGCTATGCTTAAACGGCCGTACAGGTTGAACAGCGCCGCCAGCACATTAAAAACAACAAAGACTGCCGACACGATCCTGACCAGCTTGCCGGCAGATAAATTCCTATAAATACGGAAATAAATAAACAGGCCGGTTATTACAGACAATACATTCAGCACCAGCATCCATATCCGCACGCGTAAGTCGGGCACGACAACGGCAGCAGTGCCGGTTGTCAGCATGTATAACACCACAATGGCGATCCAGTAAATAAACATCCGGCGTTCCCACCTGCGCCAGAACAGGACCGTCAGTATGATCAGCAAAAAGGACTGCAACAAATCAATATATGCTGCCGGCGCGTTCAGGTCAAAGAAAGATGCGATATTCAGTATGATTACCAGCGTTCCTGCAAAGGGAAGCGCCCGCAGGTATTTTATATAGGGCGGCTGCAGCAATTCGCTTTTGCCTGCTTTTTTTATTCTCTTGAACTGTTTGTTCACCCGGAAGAAAAATACCAGTCCTATCAACAGCATCCACCACCAGATATCGGAATGATTGCCAGCGTAATAATTCAGTATTTTACCCAGTCCTTCAAGCGACCGGGAAGACTGCTGGGTCAGCGTATCGGCGGCAGCATCCCTGTGGCCGTTGTCCTCCCACAGATAGTTGTATTCTTTGCCAAGCGATTTAAGGCTAAAAACCTTTAACTGTTTATCGACTTTATTCTCCAGTTCCAACGCTTTAAAGTAACTGCCGGAAACTCCCGCCTGTAACAGCGAGATTTTATCCAGATGTTGCGTGGTGGCAGCCTTGGCCTCTACCCATTTGCTTTTTAGTTCTTTTAATTCAGGCAGGTAAAAGTTTCTGAAAGTAGTATCTGCTTTGATTTGTTTTACAAAAGAATCTTTGGTAAAGGCCATCATCTCCGCATTCATTTTCACGAGTTCCTTGTTGTAATTGAACAACCGGGAGCGCCAGTCCTCCAGGTGCTCGCGCATGTCGGCCAGCAATACGTGGAACATCTGCAGATTGCGGATATTTAAAACCTTATTATACAGCTTCAGGTTATCTTCAATCGTCTGCAGGTTGGATTTTATTTCAGGCAGGTCTTCCTGCATGCCGCGCGTATCAAATCCCCGGGAGGTGATATCGTTAATGCGGTCCAGGGTGTTGTGGAGATCTTCCATCCGTATCAGCAGGCTGTCGACGCTCAGTTTCGCCGGGCCGGATGCGGTGACGGCTGTGGTGTCTTTTCCGGATTGTGCGCACGCCGCGTTTCCCATAAAATTTAATCCGCACAGGAGAACCAGTGATACCAGTATTCTCGTGCATGTACCATGCATGGATGTTGTCATGTGTATGTAGGCAAAGATGTCCCGTTCAAAAGCATACGCCCTGAAAGGAAAGTGAAACAAGTATTAAAAGCGGTGACGGGTTATGGGGATCGTTAAAAAAGCGGGATAAATATAATGATATTTTTTCAATTGTATAATTTCTTATTTTGTCTGCGGCGATATCGCAGGCCGGGCTACGTATTGCGTCCGGCAACGACCTGCAAAATATTACACGTCTTGGCGAAAATAACACGCATACCACATTCAATTTTTATGTAAATTACTGTCATCTGTCGATTTTTACCTTAGAGAGCGCTGTTATATAAATTGGTTCCATGAATAATGAAAAGTAGTTAAACCCGTATTGTTATGCATATAACAATACTCCCCCATTCTTAAGGTATTAGTGCATCATCAGGTTTCGTGCGTACGGAAAACAGTAATAAAAATTATTGCTGAAGCACCCGTTTGTTCCTTAGTTCATTTGCTGTACACAGCCATGGCCGTGTAGGTAAATCGTTTAATCAAAATCATTAGTCAACCCGAAAATGATACTACCGGCATTATTATTCACCATAAAAATTCATCCAAAATGAAACCGAAATGTTTATCGTTCAGTTTATTGACCGCCTTTATGATGATGCTCTTCGGCATCAGCTGTACTAAAGACCAACGTCCCGCCGATGTAGCTGCCAACAGTGAAGCAGCCAAAGCATCAGGGGCTGTTACTGAATCCCTTGACAGTCTGCTGGCGTACAAAAGCAGGCCCCATGAAATCTATGCAGCCTTTTACCGGCTGGAAGGCCCCTGCTATGGCCCGGCGCCATTTGGCACCAACTTCTCACAGGTACCCGACAGCCTGGACATATTAATCCTCTTTTGTTTCTCTCCCTCTTCTCCGATAGCATCCCAGGTACCCGGATGGATTAACACGCTGCATACGAAAGGCACCAAAGTAATCCTGACAGGAGGGTTAGACCTCGTTGCCGGCGCTACCCATGATTCTATAGGTTACGCCAAAACAGCCAAACATATCATGGACAGTGTAGTCAATAAATATGGTTTCGACGGGTATGATATCGATATAGAAAGTGAACCGTCCGGCCAGGAACTGACCGATATGGCCGGCGTATATAAGGCGCTCTCCAAATACCTGGGCCCCAAATCCGGCACAGGGAAGTTATTAACATTCGATACCAACAGAAGCGGCAGCAACAGTCTTTTCCAAAAGGTGTATACCATGGTCGACTATGTGTGGCTGCAGGCATACGGACGCGGCGCCAGCACCCTGCAATCCACCTGGTCCACCTTCGCTCCCTATATTCAATCTTCACAGTTTGTACCCGGTTTCTCGTTTTATGAAGAAAGAGGTTATCCTTCCAACGTATGGTATGATGTAACCTATCCCGTGAACGGCACCGGCCGCGCTTATGACTACGCCCGGTGGGAACCTACCTCCGGTAAAAAAGGCGGCGTATTCAGTTATGCGATAGACAGAGATGCACCACTGACATCTTCCACCGATAACACCATGTACGCACCTACCTACATCGTCAGCAAACAACTGATCCAGATTATGAACCCCAGTGGCGGCAGCACCACAACCGGGGTGATATTTTACCAGGACGCAAGCTATGGTGGCGCAGCGTCGCAGCCCATCGCCAAAGGCAATTACACCTTATCCCAGTTACAGGCAAAAGGTGTGGCGAATGATTGGGCATCTTCCGTAAAAATCCCTTCCGGCTGGTCTGTTACTATTTATGCCGATGACAATTTCTCCGGTACCTCCTGGACGCTGACCAGCAGCAACAGCTGGCTGGGTGGGCTGTCTCCCAGCGCGAACGACAAAATGAGTTCCGTAAAAATCCAGTAATACTGCTGTATAATAAAAGCGCCCGGTTATTGCCGGGCGCTTTTATTTAGATGGCTATATCAAAATTGCTTCGTAAAAAACTTCATCAAAGGGTCTCTTTAATATATTCTGCCAGTTCCCTGATCTTTTCTTCGTTACGTTTGTAATACGTCCACTGGCCTTCCCGGACAGACTTCAGCAACCCGCAGCTGACCATAGAAGAGAGATAAGCCGAAGCGGTGGACTGGGAGATCCCCGCTTTCCTCTGGATCACGCTCATACATACCCCGTAGTCTTTTACCTCCGGTTCGATATCCTCCGCCGCAAAGTGTTCATGCGGGTCCTTCAGCCAGGTAAGGATCTGGATGCGATGCTCATTGGATAAAATCTTAAACAGTTCTATCATATCTATATTTCTCGAAATATCAATACAAAGAAAGCGATTTTATCCGACATCGTTATCATAACTATTCTGATATAAATACATCAGTTATACTATTTTAAAAATAGTAGAAAAGGGCGGACTTTTGCATTGTCAAATCAAAAAAACAAAAAATGAAATACAGAGAATCGGGCAGGTCTCCGCTGGCATTGTCCACCGCCGGAGGCTTCATGTGGGGAAAGCAACTGTTAACAAAAATCTTCATCCTGGCAGGCATGACCTTCGCGGCACTGCCTTCGCCTGCACAGCAAAACGACACCAGCTGGTATACATCTCCCTATGGCGCCAACGATGAAATCGGCGCTGTCAACCTGCTCACACCGGAAGTAGTGCGGGAAGCCGTTAAACTCGTCAAAACCGGGAAAACCTATCCACTGGCAATGCCCATCGATAAAAACCTGCCGGCATTCCGGCACCGCAGCTTCCACCTGTACAACATCCAACCCGGCGAACAGGGCGGCAACACCCTCGGCCCCAATAAATTCAGCTTTAACGATGAACTGGTAACCGCTTGGACAGGCGTAGGCACACAGTTGAACGGTATCGGCCACATCGGCATCGACAACGTATATTACAACGGTAACAAAGCGGCTGATTTCGTGACTGTGGAAGGCGTCAGAAAACTGGGCATCGAAAAAGTACCGCCCATGGTTACACGCGGCGTAGTACTGGACATGACGGCACATTACGGCAAAAAAACAGTGCCCGGCGGCACCGAGTTCACCGTCGCTGACATACAAGCCGTACTGAAAAAAGAAGGCATCACCCTGCGCAAGGGCGACGTGGTACTGTTCAACACCGGCTGGCTGGAACTGATCGGAAAAGATAACAAACAGTTCCTCGAAGTAGAACCAGGCATCGGCATGGAAGCCGCCAAATGGCTGGCTGACCAGGGCATCGTAGCTTTCGGTGGCGACACCTGGGCATCTGAAGTATATCCCAATCCCGGCACAAAAGCAGAATTTCCTGTTAACCAGTTCATGCTGGCCAAAAGAGGGATCTATAACCTGGAGCTGATTGACAGCCGTGCATTGGTGCAGGATAAGGCCTGGGAATTTCTTTTCGTGTTAGGCCAACCGTTATACGTTGGTTCCACACAGGTAAACATCAACCCTGTCGCCATTCATTAACGCGACGTCCAATAATATTCCGAAGGGCAAACCAGTTATGGTTTGTCCTTTTTTATTTGTAGTTTAAACCCTCATGAAAAGAAGACACTTTCTAAGGAATACTTCATTATCAATGATGGCGGGTTTAAGCGTACCCATGCTCAGCACCGCCACCCCTTCTGCAACCGGAAAAGATACCTTTACGCCTATACGCTTTGGTATCATCAGCGACCTGCACCAGGATTTCGCCTTCGACGCCGCCAGGCGGCTGGAGGCCTTTATCGGCGATATGCAACAGCTTAAACCAGACATGATCATCCAGCTGGGCGATTTCTGTCAGCCTAAACAGGAAAACAACATTATCATGGACATCTGGAACCGTTTCAAAGGCCCTGCTTACCACGTAGTAGGCAACCACGAAACGGACGGCGGCTTCACGCCCGCTGACGCCGCCCGGTACTGGAAAATTCCGCATACCTACTACTCCTTCGACCTGAAAGGATATCACTTTGTAGTACTCGATGGTAACGATGTCAACCCCGACCATAAGCCCAGATGGAAATACGAACGGTTTATCGGCGAGGAACAACTGCAGTGGCTGGCCAAAGACCTCGACAACACACAACTGCCCGTCATCGTATTTTGTCACCAGGGATTCGATAACGATAACGCGGTGGAAAACGCAGCACAGGTAAGACTGCTCTTCGAACATGCCAACAAAAAAGCGGGATTCCGTAAAGTGCAGCTGGCCTTCTCCGGCCACTTCCACCAGGATTATTATAACCGCATCAATGATGTGCATCACGTGCAAATCAACAGCGCCACCTATTTCTGGCGGGGCACCCGTTATGTGGACGAACCGTTTGACGCCGCCATCCACCAGCAATACCCGCTGATGAAATACATGTCCTTCTACCGCGATCCGCTATGGGCGCTGGTGGAAATTCACGCCGACGGTACTACGAAAATCACCGGCAGGACCAGCAGCTTCGTTGGGAAAACTCCCACCGCGCTGGGTATGCCGGAAAACGCGTGGACCTACCCCGCGGTGCCCCATATCTCCAACCGCACCCTCAAACTCAGTAAACGCCTGGCATAATAAAAGCGCCCGGCAATTACCGGGCGCCTCGTTTATTCACATCAGTACTTCGTCTGTCCTATGTCCAGCCGGTCAAACTTACCGCCGGCCCCCTCATGGAATTTGAAAAACACTTTAAAAGTGCCCCAGCTGCCGGCTTTGAAATTACCATACACCTCTTTGCCTTCATTCTCCACCTTATCGATGGACAGGAATTTTTCGTGCCCCAGCGCTTTTCCGAAAAAGGATTTAAAATCGACCGTATTCCCGTCATCTGTCATCACAGGTTGATCAGCAAAAAAAGAATACCAGCTTTTGTCGCCGGCCTGTAGCGCCTCTATGGCTTTCCTCACGTTTGGGTGGGTTATTTTTGATAAGTCCATCGTTTGTTTTTTGGGAGATGATTGTTCAGTTATTTTCCGGGGATGGCTTTGCGCACCGGCCATCAGCGGCCCGCAAAGCGCCATGACGATAACAGTCCTATACATGATTAACCATTTTTGAGTGGATGTTGCAGGTAGATGATCACCAGGTTGAGCAACAGGAAAGGCAGTTCAATGAGCACGCCTTTCAGGTCCTTGTCCAGCAGGTGAAAACAAATGATCAGCAGGATACCTAATGCCATCAGGAAATTACCCCACACAAAAGTTTTCGGGAACAGTATCAGTACGGCCGCCAGGATGGTAATAATCCCGTTGATCATCACGCCTGTTTTGCCGATACCCCATTTGCCAAACATCTCCAGCATCTCCGGTTTCCCGGAAAACATGGCATATCCCTGTTTAAAGCCCATGAATACAGCAACAAGGATCAGTATAGCATTAATGATTTTTAAGACCATGACAAACAATATTAGTAGCGTTAACGGGGATCATTCACTTTTGATGGTAACAAAGCTCGACAATATAATTTACTGAATTATGGTGAACTTTTCGCTTTTTTTTACTTCCGGCCGGCTATAAAAAGCGACGGCCTGCTCCCGGGAGCAGGCCGTCGCGTGGCTATATAAACAAATATTAAAACAGTTTTCTCCACACATGGCTCATAAACCGGAGCTTCCATAAGCTGCGGCGTATATTTTTGATGCTGCCGCGGCGCAGTTCTTCAAAAATAGGCGCTTTGTATTGTTCGGCGCCCTGGGCGGCTATCTGCAAGGCGAGGCCATACTCTTCATTGAGCGTGGCGATGACCCAGCCCAGGAGCAGGTCGCGCTGAGACTGATGATCGCGGGCATCGAAATTATTCAGGTACACCATTTCACCCCAGCCGGCAGTTTCCTTATGAGAAGCGGCCAACAGCTTCTGCAGGAAGGGGCTGGAGCTGACGCTCTTCAGCTGTTCCTGTGAAATGCGGTTCGGTCCCTTTACGGTGATTTCACTGAGGAAAAAGGGCAGGTTGTCCATATGCCGCAGCACAGCATGCAGTTTATCTTCGCCATGGTAAGCATGCATAATGCCCGGCTCAAATTCTGCTATTTTAATATCGCGGGCCATCTTTTCATCGAGCGACTGGAAGATACGCAGGTCCAGTCCCTGTGAATCCGTTTTGAACCAGTCGATATACCCGATATTCAGTTCCTGTAATACCTCCGGGATGGTGCGCGTCATCAGCTTCGTTTCCCGCTCCACGGTAAACTTGTCCGCAAAAGCATACGGCTTCAGGTCCTCCGTGCGGGGTACCAGAAAGCTGGAGCAGTAAGGCGACTGTGTAAGGTAAAACGGTTGCCCCTCGCTGGAAGTATCCGCCACCACACAGTTAAAAACATACAGTTTCCGGTAATTATCGTTTTCACGGACGATGTAACCATATTTCCGGTCATCCGGGTCAAAGGCAATGCAGACGGCATATTTCGCAATCTTCTTCCACCTGAAGTGGATAGCGCCCGACGCGCCGATATCCACCAACACGGGCGGCTGATTGATTAACTCCGGTGTATTAAGTACTTTTTCTATTAATGACATCTAGGTTCTGCTGTTTAAATGGATGTGGATAACCCGCTGAAATACCGGTAAATATAAACACGATTCACAATATATAAAAATAACAATCGTATCTGTTAACGGCCACAGGCGGGCTTTAAATCCGGCCGTAATATCGTGATTTCTTCAGAAATGCCATCAGGGCAGCCTGGTCACCGTAATTCAACGTGATAATATCTTTTATAGCCTGACTTTTATTTTTAGCGCGGCGGTAGTAGGACTTACAAATGGTATACCCCATAAAATAGCCCAGGTCGCCCATCGTTTTCGTAGTAGCGCCGTTGTACAGCCAGTTCGAGAAATCTTCCCCCAGCATTTCTTTTCTGAAGGCCTCTTTCAGCGCCGCTTCGTTCTCCCGCCCATACTGGAGATAGGAATTCATCAGCGGTTCCTTCAGGATCAGCTCTGTCATAAAATCACAGGCGCCTTCATGCAACGCCTGCCCAAGCAGTATTTTCGCTTCTGCCCGTTGTTGGGTATGCACATATTCATGCACCACTACCGGGATGATATTGTCGGTGCTTTGCGTCCGGAAGAAGTTCGCCAGCCGTTTGTCAGGAAACTCGGACACATCGGTGTTTTTATTGCCGGTGGCGATTTCTGTTCCTATCAAAGCCAGTGAATCCCGTACCGTGCCCGCGGCGCGTATAGCCGTGATGGTGAAAAAGAGCTTTGCCGGACGCAGATCGGGATATAACGCTTTGAACTCCCGGATATGTGTTTCAATAGCCGGTATCTTCGGTTTTACTTTCAGCGTGTTTTCCCGGACAGATGCCCAGAATTTCGGGTATTTGTTGATCGCCGTCACCAGCCTCGGCGCATCGAACCTCCTGAGCTTCATGAACAGTTTAAGCCCCTCGGTACCCTTGTCGATATACAAAGACTGCATAAAGGCTATCTGCCGGGTAGTATCTTTCACCGTCTGCACACTATCGAAGGCTTCCCAGAAATGGTCTACATCGGAGGTAAAGACGCGGGAAGTGTCCTGGCCATGAACACGGCCGGCACAGGTGAATAACAAAATAAATACAATACAGCTCACAGAGATATTGCTGCGCAAACAGGTTTTTCTTTTCATGCAAGATGGCATTTGCTGGCGGAGGAAAGATCGGTAAAATAAAGAAAAACGACCAACCACCCAATTATCCGCCATACTATTTTGTGTTATGGATTTTCGCGGTCTTTTCATCCTAACGGACAACGCGCCTGCCATAAATATGCCGGCCTCCCCCGGTCTTCCCTTATTTCCGGTAACGTTCTCGGAGATTTATATGCCCGAATGGTTGCAAAGTAACCGGTTTCGGACGTAATTTGTTAGAGAAACTGTATCAACCAGAATAATTCTATAGCATCAGGGAAGAAGAGAAACAAAAGAAGCCTGTTCACCACGTCTTTCATATCAACAGTGTCTTCCATGTAATGTGGAGCGAAGCACGCCTGATGCGGTCATATGACCGCCCGGCAATGCTTTCCGGCAAATACCGAAAAATATTCACACAACTAAATATCCGGGGGAATATTTATGAAAAAATGGCTACTTCATTTATTGCCGGCAACACTGTTTGTCACTACCGTAACTAACGGAAACGCCTATTCGCAAACTTCCGCTACCGCTACCTGGGCGCTTACGGCCAACCAGCAGGCGGTAACCACGGGAAACGTCTCCGCCAATGCGCAGCAGCTCAATGGGCTGGTGCATTACGATTATATCTCCGGCGGGGAACGGACCATCCCCTCCAGCGGCACATGGCCGGCGCAGACAGGCGCCGACGATACGCGCAATATGCTGTATACTGTTGCTCCCGCTGCCGGCAGCACCCTTACCGTAAAAGAGATAGCGGCATCCCTTAGCTTCAATGGCTCCAGCGCCTGCAGGGTAAAGCTGTCATGGTCTACAGACAGTATACACTTCACCGATGTCACTACCGACTTTGCACTGGTATCCTCTTCCACCCCTACCGCCTATACCTTCACCGGGCTGAACATCAACGTACGCAACAACGGCAGGTTGTTCTTCCGCATCTCTCCGTGGACCACCGGTGTGGTGACAGGCAAATATCTCATCACCAAAAATGTGGCCATCAAAGGGATCACCGCTACCGCACCGGTAGCAGCGTGGCCGCTGACCGCCAACCAGCAGGGTACCGCCACAGGTAACATCTCCGTAGCTGCCCAGACACTCAACGGCTTGTCTGTTGCCGGCTACAGCGCCGGGCAGCAGTTATCGCCCACCGGCGGCAACTGGCCCGCTGAAAGCGCGCCGGCGGCCGGCAGATACGCACAGTTCGCCGTCACGCCCACTACCGGTAACGCCTTCACTGCTACCGGCATCTCCCTGTCACTCGCCTTCGGCGCCGCAGGCGGGCAGGCCCGGGTATCCTGGTCTGTCAACGGTACCGACTATACGACACTGGACACTACGCTTTCCATCGGCGCCACCGCCAACACCTATGCGCTGAATACGCCTGATATCACCGCCACCACCGGGCAAACGCTTTACCTCCGCGTATCTCCGTGGAGCAGCACCGCCACTACCAGCCCGCTCACCATCAGCGAGGTAACTGTTACCGGCTATACGTACATCGTACCGGCCATTACGTGGGCGCTCACGACAGACCAGTCGCCCGCCGTATCCGGCGATGTCACCGCTGCCGCGCAAACACTCACCGGCCTGAAAGTGAACAACTATATCACCGGCAACGGCGGCCAGCGGCTGCTGCCACCGGACAGCACCTGGCCGGCGGCCACAGCCCCGGACAACGGACGGTACATACAATATACCGCCGCACCTGTGACCGGCAACAGCCTCACAGTACAACAGGTAACCGTTCCCCTCTCTTTCAATTCCTCCGACTATGCCCATGCACGCATCGCCTGGTCCACAGACGGCACCTCTTTCACAGACTTCACGGCTGACCAGGCGCTGACTGCAGGCGCCACGCCGGTAGCCTATACGTTCAGTAACCTGAACATCGACGTGCCCACCGGCAAAACGTTCTACCTGAGGGTGTACCCCTGGACCACCGCCGCCATTACCGGTAAATACCTCGTCACCAAAAATGTGATGATCAGCGGCACCACCTACCCTTTCCGCCAGATCGCCTTCCCCGGCGCTGAAGGCGCAGGCAGGTTCGCCAAAGGCGGCAGGGGCGGCAGCGTGTATTACGTCACCAATCTCAATAACTCCGGCGCCGGCAGCCTCCGCGACGCTGTCAGCCAGCCTAACCGCACCGTGATGTTTAAAGTCTCCGGTACCATTAACCTCCTCAGCGCTGTCGTTATCACACAGGATAACATCACCATCGCCGGACAGACAGCGCCGGGAGACGGTATCTGCCTCGCCAACTACGGCATGGGCATACGGGCCAACAATGTCATCATCCGCTATATCCGCAGCCGCCCCGGCGATATCATCCTCAACCCGAACGATACCGCCAAAGCAGTGGACGCCATGTACAATAATTTCGGTTCACCGGTCACCAAACCGTTTTCCAATATCATCGTAGACCACTGCTCCCTGAGCTGGTCCACCGACGAAGCCGGCTCTTTTTATGCCATCTCCAATTTCACACTGCAATGGAGCCTGTTGAGCGAAAGCCTTTACAAGTCCAAACATGTGAAAGAGACGCCGCACGGCTACGGAGGCATCTGGGGCGGCCAGCAGGTCTCCTTCCATCACAACCTCCTCGCCAGCCACAGCAACCGTAATCCCCGTTTCTCCGGCAGCGCCAATACCGGCCAGCCGGAACTGGAATACGTTGATTTCAGGAACAATGTGGTGTACAACTGGGCGGGATCAACCTATGGCGGCGCCGGCGGCCATCAAAATATGGTCAACAACTACTACAAACCCGGTCCGGCTACTACCGGCGAAGCCGGCTGCGCCACTGCCAACCGCCGTCACCGCATCCTGATGTACACTACTTTCAGCGTATCCCTCGCCGGCGACACCATCCCCGGCGGCAAGTTCTATATCAAAGGCAATTACGTGCCAGGCTACCCCTGCGTGGAAGAAACCACCGACACGTCGTCCAATAACTGGACCTATGGCGTACATCCCGACGGGCAGCCCGGCGCGGAAGCTGCGCTGGCCACCGCCCGCGTAAACACACCGTTTCCCTACGCGCCGGTGACGACGCAGACAGCGCAGGATGCCTTCACCTCCGTGACGGCCGGCGTAGGCGCCATCCTCCCCCGCAGGGACACGGTAGACAGGCGTATCGTCCGGGAAACACGTACCGGCACCGCCACCTTCGGCGACAGCAGCTACCAGTCAGCCGGCATGGGCATTCCCTCCGGTATCATCGACAGCCAGAACACCGTAGGCGGATGGCCCACCCTCCAATCCTCCACCTACCCCGATGATACGGATAACGACGGCCTGCCCAACTGGTGGGAGAAAATGAAAGGCGGCGACTCCACCGGCATCGCTGCCAACAGCCTCGACAGCGACGGCTTTACCATGCTGGAAAAATATCTCAACGCCATCCCCTCGCCCGACCAGCAGGTGACCTTCACACAGGCCTCCGGCATCCGCACCGGCGGAGACACCGTACGCATCAGCTTCGACATCGACTGGGCCAAAGACGTATTTACCTTCGGCATCTTCCGGTCCACCGACAATGTCAACTTCACCCAAATCGCCACCATCCCTTCCAATATCAACCAGACACATTATGTGCTGGACGACCCGGCAGCACCGGCACAGACCTGCTACTACAAAATCGGCAGCTCCCGTACAGATGGCACCGGCAGCACCCTATACAGCCAAACCATTACTATCGGCAATGCGCTGATGATGCGTCAGCAGGCCGACAAAGCGCTGATGCAGGCCCTATCATCTGCCGGTATATCCAAAAACAACGGCCTCACCATCTACCCCAACCCCGTCTCCGACAGGCTGGTGGTAGGCCATCCTGCGGTGAAAGGCAGGGGGGCTATCACCCTGTATACCGTTGACGGGCAAAGGGTAAAAACCTGGACCGCCGCCAACGGCACTACGGAAACAAGGATCGGCACAGGAGAACTGAACAACGGCACTTACGTACTGGTGATGGACAACGGAGGGACCCGCAGCGGAAAGGTGTTCATAATTTTCAAATGATTGTCATGATGTATAAAAAGGATTTTATCAAACAACTAACCGGCATGTTCGTCTGTATGCTGCTGTGGCTGGCGCCCGCCGCCACAGCACAGTCGCAGGGAAACACCCTCACGGGAACGGTTACCTCGGCAGAAGACCACAAACCACTCATCGGCGTCACCGTCCGGGTGAAAGACACGCAAACCGCCACCATCACGGATGAAAACGGCCGCTACAAACTAAAGCTGCCCGCCAAAGCTGACAAGCTGCTGTTCTCCTATACCGGCCATGTGGCCCGGGAAGAAACCATCCGCGGCCGCGCGGTGATCGACGTAGCCCTGGCCATGGAAACGAAAAACATCAGCGATGTAGTGGTGGTAGGCTACGCTACCGTAAGAAGAAAAGACCTGACAGGCGCCGTATCCTCCGTCAACGCCAAACAGCTGAAAGACATCCCGGTCAACTCCGCCGCGGAAGCCCTCACCGGCCGCCTTGCCGGCGTACAGATCACCTCCTCGGAAGGGAAGCCCGGATCGGATTTTACCATTAAAGTGCGGGGCGGCGGATCGGTCACACAAGACAACGCTCCCCTCTATATCATCGACGGGGTGCAGGTGGAAGACGGATTCGCCGGTATTGCGCCGCAGGACATCGAATCCGTGGACGTGCTCAAAGACGCTTCCGCTACGGCCATCTACGGCGCCCGGGGCGCCAACGGCGTAGTGATCATCACTACCAAAAACGGTAAAGAAGGCAAAACAATTGTCAGCTACAACGGCACCGTAGGCGTACGCAGCCTGCCTAAAAAACTGAAGGTGCTGTCACCCTACGAATTTGTACTGTACCAGTACGAAAGAAGCCGCGGCCTGTCGGCAGACAGCCTCTCCTTCGCCACTATCTACGGAGATGACCTGGAGAAATACAAGTCCGTGCCCACCATCGACTGGCAGGACAACGTCTTCGGCCGCAAAGCACTGATGCAGACACATAACGTCAGCATCGCCGGCGGCACTAAAACCACCCGGTTCAACCTCTCCTACACCAACAACCAGGAAGACGGCATCATGCTCAACGCAGGGCTGAAACGGAACCTGATTAACTTCAAACTGGACCACAGGGCCAATGACAAACTACGTATAGGTCTCAACGTAAGATACAGCGATGAAACCATCAGCGGCGCCGGCTCTTCCAACGAAGGCGCCTCAGCATACAACGGGCTGCGCCACGCCATCAAATACCGCCCCTTCGAACTCGACAATACCAACGCCGAACAGGAAGACGATGTGGATTACTACAACGACACCAACGCCGGCAACGGCCTCGGCATCATCAACCCGGTACTGCTCAGCAATGCTCAATACCGTAAAAGATATACCCGCATCTTCAACATTGGCGGTTACCTGAACTATACTTTCAACAAACATTTCTCTTTCCGGTCCACCATCGGGTATGACCGGAACAACCAGGAACTGAATGCCTTCGACGGTCCTATTACCTCCAATTCCAGGCTTAACGGCGCCAACCTGCCGCTGATCAGCAACATTCTTACCAACCGCAGTTCGCTCAACAACTCTAACGTGCTCACCTACACGAACAAGGCAAAAAGCGGGCACCATATAAACGTACTGCTGGGAGAAGAAACATATACCACCACGTCAGGTATGCTGGACAACGAACTGCGTTATTTCCCCGTAAGCATCACACCGGAAAAAGCCTTTGCACAATTCAACCTCGGGACGACGGTGCCGCTCTTCCCGAAAACAACCGTGCTGGAAAGCAGTATGCTGTCGTTCTTTGGAAAAGTTAACTACGACTACCAGGACAAATATCTGTTCAGCGCCAGCCTCCGTGCCGACGGTTCTTCCAAGTTCGCACCGGACAAACGCTGGGGATACTTTCCTTCCGCAGCCCTCTCCTGGCGTATCTCACAGGAAGCGTTTATGCGTGACGTGCATTTTATCTCCGACCTGAAACTACGCCTGAGCTATGGCCTCGCCGGCAACAACCGTATCGGGGATTACCTCTACCTGAACACCTACGCCGCCAACGCACAGTATGCGCTGAATGAACAGATCACGCCCGGCTATGCCGCCAACAGCCTGGCCAACAAAAACCTTAAATGGGAAACCACCGTATCACGGAACATCGGCATAGATGCCGCCTTCTTTAAAGACAGGCTGCAATTCACCGCCGACCTGTATTACAACAAAGTAAAAGACCTGCTCATTCCTATCCGCATCCCCACCAGCTCGGGCTACCTCGAACAGCTGCAAAACGTGGGCACCACTTCCAACAAAGGGATAGAGCTGCAGTTGGCCGCCACCCTCATTCAGAAAAACGATTTCAGCTGGACCTCCAATTTCAACATCGCATTTAACCGCAATAAAGTAGAATCGCTTTCCGGCTACCTGACACAGTTCTATAAAAACTCCGGCTGGGGTATCTCCGGACAACCGGCGGACTTTATCGTCAGGACCGGCGAACCCGTGGGCTCCATGTATGGTTTTGTGAATGACGGCTTTTACACCCTGGATGACTTTAACTATGACGCCGCTACGAAAATATACACCCTAAAACCCGGCGTAACAGATGTTTCCACTGCTATCGGCGTAGCCCAGCCCGGCTGGATGAAACTGAAAGATATCAACGGCGACGGCATCATCGATGAAAGTGACAAGACCATCATCGGCAATGCCAATCCTAAATTCAGCGGCGGCCTTAATCAGCAGTTCGTTTACAAAAATTTCGATCTCAGCGTATTCCTGAACTTCGTGGCAGGCAACAAGATCCTCAATGCCAATAAGGTAGAGTTCACGAACGGCTATTCCCGTCACACCAATATGCTGGGCATTATGGAAGACCGCTGGCGGACCATCGACAACAGCGGGAAAGTTATCCAGCAGGTGATCACCGTAGGCGGTAAACAGGTGGTAACCGGCGCATCGCCGGAAGAACTGGCTGCGGTGAACGGCAACGCCAGCATCTGGATGCCGATTTCCGGTGCGGGCGCCTTCTATCCTACCTCCTGGGCAGTAGAAGACGGCTCCTTCCTCCGGATCAACAACATCACTATCGGCTACACGTTTCCGTCCAAATGGCTGAGCAGAGCAAAAATCAGCAGCCTACGTATTTACGCCACCGGCAATAACCTGGCGGTGCTGACCGGCTACAGCGGGTACGATCCGGAAGTGAACTCCCGCCGCTCTACTCCCATTACGCCGGGGGTAGATTATGCCGCTTATCCGCGCAGCCGCTCTTTCTTTTTTGGTTTAAACCTGACATTATGAAGATAGCTTACTATGCAGGATGTATCGCGTTGCTGACAATGGCTGTTTCCTGCAAGAAATTCCTCGATAAAGAGCCGTCGTCCGCTTTCGATGAACGGTATATTTTCAGCGATGTGCCCAACGCCACCAGCGCCGTCATCGGCGCCTATGAGCCGCTTACCCATCAGCAGGCCTACGGGAGCCGGTTGAGCCTCATGTACCCGTACGACAACGACGAAATGATCGGTGTCACCAATACCTCCGCACCCGACAACAGCTCCCGCGACCTCTCCCGTTACAACCTGCAGGCCACCAATGCCCAGCTGCCAGGGCCTTTCCAGCAGCTGTACACAGGCATAGAGCGCGCCAACACCTGCATTAAAAATATCCCGGCCATGGAGCTGTACAGCAAAGGCAACGCCGCCGAACAGCAGCAGTTGCGCCGTTTACATGGCGAAGCACTCACCCTGAGAGCGCAGTATTATTTTGAACTGATCAGGAACTGGGGAGATGTGCCTGCGCAGTATGAACCTTCTATCGATCAACCGGACCTTTTTCTGCCCAAGACAGACCGTGACAGTATTTATGGCCGTATCCTCAGCGACCTGAAACTCGCGGCAGACCTGGTGCCCTGGCGCAACGAGCCGGGCGTAGCAGCAGATGAAAGGATCACCAAAGGCGCCGTAAAAGGGCTGCGTGCCAGGATAGCGTTGTTCAGAGGCGGTTATTCGCTGCGGCGCGCTTCCCGCCGAATGGAGCGCACAGCAGATTACCAGGAGTATTACAAAATAGCGCGCGACGAATGCGCCGACATCATACAACGCCGCGATAAACACACGCTGAATCCCGTATTCCAGGCAGTATTCAAAGAAGGGCTTGATTCCTATAAACAGGACCCGTATGGTGAAGTCATCTTCGAAATAGCTATGGCAACAGGGCTGACGGGCAACCTCGGCTATTATGACGGCCCGCGTTTTTATGTGGCCGGCAACGCCGGTCAGCTGGGCAACAGTTCCATCCGCATCATTCCCACCTACTTCTATTCCTTCGATTCGCTGGATACCCGCCGCGATGTCACCACCGCGCCTTACTATAACAATGCCGACAAGACCAAGACCGTACAGACGATGGTGAATATGGTCAGCGGAAAATTCCGTGCGGACTGGATCACGCCGGCGCCCACCACCACGGCGCAACAGCTGGGCATCAACTGGCCGGTGTTACGTTTTTCCGATGTACTGCTGATGTTCGCGGAAGCAGAAAATGAACTGAACAACGGCCCTACCGCCGCCGCCATCGCGGCTTACGAAGAAGTGAGAAAAAGAGGGTTCAAAGGCAATGAAACAAAAATAGGGATGACACCCTCCACTAAAGCAGCTTTCTTTACAGCGCTGGTCAACGAACGTTCTTTTGAATTCGGGGGAGAAGGGATCCGCAAATATGATCTGATCCGCTGGAACATGCTCTATGAGAAAATCCAGGAAACAAGGGCCAACTATACAAAGATGATGAAACGGGAGCCTCCTTACAACAATCTCCCGCAGGTGATGTATTATAAAACCGGATCACAAACGGTAATATGGGGTAACTCCCTGTACGAGCCGACTCCTGCCACGCCGCCTGCAGGTTACGCCAAAGCCAACTGGGCGAGTTCCATCACCGCCAGCTGGATCACCAATGTGGCACAGCTTTTCACCCCTAACCGCAGTGAGTTGTTACCGATACCACAAACGTCGCTGGAAGCAAATCATAAGCTAACACAGGATTATGGATATTGACCATTTAGGGATTTTTTGATTTACGATTTTTTGATTTTTGGAGTAAAAATGAAGAAGACCAAAGCGATAAAAATTAAATCGCTTTGGTCTTCTTCTTTATGAATTGCGAAATCAAAAAATCGTAAATCAAAAAATCCCCAAATCCTTCAACTCTCTCAGCGCTGTTTCCGCTACTTTGGTAGCACCCAATTCACTTAGATGCGTATCGTCTTTTTTGCCTTTTGGCAGTTTGGGAAAGATGCCCGGCTGAATGTGCACGAATAATTTCACCGATGCTTCCGGCCCATATTCTTCCAGCAGTTCTGCTGATTTTTTATTCAGGTCTACCAGCGGTACTTTCATTTCGGCCGCCAGTTCCCGTACTACAGCAACGTAATCGCCGTGTGTGTTTTCCACTTTGCCGTTGTTGTCGAACTTACGGCGTACAAGGCAGGTAAACAGCACCGGGCGGGCATTCTTCGCTTTCACTTCGTTAACGTAGTTCATCAGGTTCTGACGGAAGGTAGTATGTGGATCGGTATGCCTGGCCGTATCCGGCTTTTGATCGTTCGGGCCGAACATAATAAAAACGTAATCGCCCTGCTGCACGCTATCGATTACTTTTTGCCAATGCCCTTCCGTGCGGAAACTTTTGGAACTTCTGCCGCTGCGGGCAGCGTTGTGTACCTCCACATAAGAAGGGAAAAGCGGGCGGGCCATCTGCATCCAGCCGCGGATAGGATAGAGACTGTCTCCGCCAAAGCCGGTGAGGTATTTTTCATCATAGTCACACATGGTAGAGTCGCCGATAGAGAAGATGCGTACTTTTTTTTGCTGTGGCAGGAAACTGCAAAGCAACAGGCCCAGGCCTGCCAGCATGATCCTGGTGATATTCGTTAATCGCATGTTGGATTTGTTTTCACCTTAAATATAATCAACGCCGGAGAGCCATACCAGCACTTACCGCATAAAAGAGCGAGAACGTTCTCGCTCTTTTATGCCCTGCGGCGCATTTAATTGATTATTTTGTAGGTTATGCAAGACCACTATTTTTCCCGCAGAAAATTTTTGTATACAGGCGCAGTGGCGCTGTCAGGCGCCATGTTGACCAGCACCCTGCCCGTACTGGGACACGCAGCGGCAGCACCGCTGAAAATCGGCATTATTGGCACCGGCAACCGCGGCAGCGGCATAGCCAAACTACTGCAGAAAATATCCGGCATGGAACTGATCGCCTGCTGTGATGTGATACCGGCGCATTTGCAGCGGGGCATGTCGCTGGCAGCCAAAGGAGCGAAAGCATATACCGATTACCGGCAGCTGCTGAACGATAAAAAAGTGGAAGCCGTTATCATCGCCACCCCGCTGTCGATGCATTACCCCATGGCTAAAGATGCGCTGGATGCCGGCAAACATGTATATCTCGAAAAAACCATGACTTATGATATCCCGCAGGCGATACAGCTGGCAGCGCAGGTCCGCAAAAGCGGCCTGGTGTTGCAGGTAGGTCATCAGTACCGCTATTATGAGCTGTATCACCGGGTGAAGGAAGTGATCGGGCAAAACTGGCTGGGAAAAGTCACCCATTTTGAATGCCAGTACCATCGCAATTCCGACTGGCGGAACCCTGTGCCAGACCCGTCGCTGGAGCGGCTGGTCAACTGGCGCATGTACCGCGAATACTCCGGTGGGCTTGTAGCGGAGCTGTGCGGTCACCAGATCGATATGGTAAATTACCTGCTGGATGCGCATCCGTTGCGCGTAGTGGGCATGGGAGGCATCGACTATTGGAAAGACGGCAGGGAAACATGGGATAATGTGCGGACCGTTTTTGAATATCCCGGCGGCGTGAAAGCCAGCGTGTCTTCTATCCTTAGCAATGCTTACAAAGGGTATGCTATCCGGGTGCTGGGCGATCGTGGCACCATTGAGATACAGCGGGATAAAGCGTTTGTCTACAGTGAAGGAGGGAAAAAGGAGCTGGCGGTGGTAGATGGTGTTACCGGCGCCACCAAAACCGATCAGGCCGGGGAAGGCGCCCCGCTGACATTCGGCGTTGCTGGTCAACCGGTGCCGGAGCCGACCACTTCCGCGTTGCTGGCTTTCGCAGAAAGCATCCGTAAAAATATCCCCCCTGCTTCCAGTGCGGAAACAGGCAAAATAGCCGCAATAGCGGTGCATATGGCTAACAAAGCCATCGAAACGGGCGCCAGCCAGTCCTGGAAGCCGGAATACGATGCTTCTTAAAATATCTTAAACCGGAATACGATGCCTCTTAAAATATTTTAAACAAACCTCTGCGTTCTTTACTTTCTTTGCGCACTTTGCGTGAAAAAGCGGATCTTTGCACCAGATCTCACTGTGCCCCAAAGAAACCTTTGCCTATGTTCAAGGTGCAAACATTCCGGCCTCATCGGCGGCTGCAGGATGATCTGCTTTCGTGGCAGATGATCACATGTGATTTCCCCGCAGAAGAAGTCCGGTATCTGACGGTCCTCCCGCATTTTATGCAGAGCATGTGGTTCAATCCCGGCCCTGAGCGTACCCTGTATGATGTTGCCCGGCAGGAGTATTTACCCTCCGCTACGCTTTCAGGCCCCCGCAGCCAGGTCAGCGAATGGCGCGTCGATGGTCGTATGCAGCTGCTGGCCGCTCATTTCAGGCCGGGCAGCTGGTCCCGGTTGTTCCGCCTGTCTGCGCAACCGTTTTGTGACCGGAGCACCGACCTCACCACCGTATTCGGCCCGGGTACGGCATCCGCCATAGCGGAGATCAGTTCCTGTACTACGCCGGAGCAACAGGTAACATTGCTGGAATCCTGGCTGCTGGCGCAGTTAACAGCAGCACCCGGAAATGGTTGTCGTATCGAAGATGCCATTCAGCTTATCCTTGCGGCCAACGGTAACATTACCATCCGGCAACTGGAAGCGCAGGTATTCCTTACCAAACGTACGCTGGAAAGGGCGTTCCTGGACCAGACGGGGCTGCACCTGAAAATGTTCTGCCGGCTGGTCCGTTTCAGAAAAACCATCGATTACATAGCGCGGATGCGGTACCCGCAATGGAAGCTGCTGGCGCATAAAGCCGGATATTGTGATCAGACGCATTTTATCAATGAATTCCGCTATTTCACCCACCGCTTACCACATCAGTTCCCTGATTTGTTACCACCATCCGCTTTAGATTTTGTCACTTTTATCTGATAAGCGCTTTTCCTGTTTCTTTACATTTATATTACTTCTCTTCAGGTATTTTGACCGTGTCAGGTGATAGCCATACTATAACCTCAAATTTTTAAGCTATGAATCATACACCAAACGGGGGTACCAACCGACGCGACTTCCTCGGAAAAATGCTGACGGGCGCCACGCTGCTGAGTATCCCTTCTTTCGCCACACTGGCACAGGAAAGCAAACATATGAGCACCGACACTCCCGATGCATGGGCCAATAAAATCAAAGGGAAACACCGCATTGTACTGGACGTTACCCGTCCGCATGAGGTGTTCCCCTTTGCATGGGCCAAAGTTTTTCTGTTGACCAACCAGGCTACCGGCGTGCCGGAGAAAGACTGTTGTGCGGTGGTGGTGCTGCGGCATGACGGCATCCCTTATGCGATGAAAGATGAGCTGTGGGAGAAATACAAATTCGGGCAGCTGTTCAAGGTAGACGATCCTAAAACAAAAGCACCTGCTGTCCGTAATCCTTTCTGGCAGCCGCAACCGGGAGATTTTAGTGTTCCGGGCATCGGTGAAGTGGAGATAGGCATTGATCAGTTACAGTCCCACGGTGTGTTGTTTGCCGTGTGCAACATGGCCATTACCGTGTACAGCGCTATTGTGGCAAAAGAAATGTCACTGGATGCGACGGCCGTTAAGAACGAATGGCTGGCCGGCGTTTTGCCGGGCATCGACGTGGTGCCGTCCGGCATGTGGGCGCTGGGGCGGGCACAGGAAAAGAACTGTGGTTATTGTTTTACAGGATGACCAACAAACAGTGTTACGTCACTTTTTTAATGGGGCTGCTCACCGCCCTGTATAGCTGCCGCCGCGCAGGTCCCTTACCGGAAAAATTATGGCAGGCGCCTGATACCGCCATGATCCCGCATACCGCCGAAGGCGACCGGATACGCTATGGCCGGTCGCTGATAGCGCATACCGCCCGATACCTTGGTCCACAGGGCAGCGTGGCGCAGATCAGCAATGGCATGAACTGCCAGAACTGCCACCTGGACGCCGGCACCAAACCATGGGGCAATAATTATGGCAGTACCGCCTCCACCTATCCGAAGTTCAGGGCCAGAAGCGGCACGGTGGAATCCATCGCCAAAAAAGTGAACGATTGTTTTGTGAGAAGTCTCAACGGCGCCGCCCTTGACAGCAACAGTCCGGAGCTGCAGGCCATCATCGCCTATATACAATGGCTGGGAAAAGATCTTCCCAAAGGATATAAAACGCCCGGTAGCGGTATCCGTGAACTGCCCTATCTGCCGGTAGCTGCTGATACGGTGAAAGGGGAAGCCGTTTTCCTCCAACAGTGCCAGCGGTGCCATGGCGCCGATGGTTATGGCGAGCGCCCTGCCGGGGCAACGGAATACCGTTACCCGCCGCTATGGGGGCCCGGCAGCTATAACACCGGCGCCGGCTTATACCGGCTGTCGAGGTTTGCCGGATATGTGAAATACAACATGCCCCTGGGCGTCGATGATCAGCATCCGCTGCTCAGCGATGAAGATGCCTGGAATGTGGCAGCCTTCGTGAATTCGCAACCACGGCCGGCAAAAGCCTTTCCGGCCGACTGGCCCGATATCCGGACCAAACCACCGGACCATCCCTTTGGCCCTTTCAGCGACACCTTCCCCGCTGTGCAGCACAAATATGGCCCCTTCGGCCCCATTGCACGGCACCACAAAAAATAATATCCGTTTCACCTAAAACCATCTGGTATGAAAAAACTGTTGATCATGCTTACCTTCCTGCTGGGCAGCATCGTTTGCCTGGCACAGGCCGACTACAAAGTTATTTTCGACATCACCAGCAAAACGCCTGAAGCACAACAAACCCTTTTACGGCAGCTGAACGGTATCCTGAAAGGCGCTCCTGACGCGCAACTGGAAGTAGCGATATACGGAGACGCCCTCGATATGGTGTTAAAAGATAAGTCCGGCGTAGCACCTGCGGTGAACGAATTACTCAGCCATCACAAGAATGTGAGCTTTAAAGTGTGCGGCGCTACGATGAAACGAAACAACAAAACCGCCAGCGATCTGCTGCCCGGCGTACAGGTAGTGCCGGACGCCATTTATGAGATCATCACCAAACAAAGAGAAGGATGGGGTTATATTAAAGTGGCCCATTGACACATGACCGGATTCTCATGATTTTATTCTATGTTTACAACTATATATCAGATATTTAGTTGGATAGTAGCGAATTTCATAACGAACCGGCTTTACTGCGACAGATAGCGGCCGGCAACGAGATGGCTTTCAGCGTGCTGGTAGACCGTTATTGGACAAGGGTGTACGGGCACGCATTGACATACGCCAAATCATTGCCGGCAGCGGAAGAAATGACGCAGGATGTTTTCATGGACATCTGGAACAGCCGTGAAAAACTCCCGGATATCGATCATTTCCCGAACTACCTCTTCATCGTTACCCGCAACCGCCTGTTAAAAATCATCCGGAAAAGACTGGAAGCAACAGCCTCCCTGGAAGACATCCATCCCGCCGATGACATCTGGCTCCCTGACCAGCAGGCCGAATACCGGGAAATACACACCTTACTGATGCATGGCATTTCCCAGCTGCCGCCCGCACGCCGGCAGGTATTCACCATGAGCCGTCTTGAGGGAAAAGGCTACGACCAGATTGGCCAGGAGCTGCAGATTTCCCGTAATACCGTCAAGGAACATATTGTGAAAGCCCTTCATTTTCTCCGGCATTATATGGCACGCCACGGCCGGCCGATGCTTTCCCTGCTGACTTTCCTCGTCACCACCCTGTTCCCGTAATTTTTTTTTCCGCATAACCACCCTCCCCGCAAAAAACCGGGTCTTTATAGATAACAGCCATGATGACACCTGAAACATTACAGCAATTACTGGACGATTACGCCACCGGCAGCCTTACACCGGAAGGCCGGCAACAGCTGCTGGCCGCCCTGCGCGATCCCCGCCGGGCGGAGGAAATGGCCGGCATGTTGCAGCAAGATCTGGAAACAGGGCGGTATGACGTCATGGCTACTGAAATGCCGGAGGTGCGGGAAAGGTTACAGCAACGGCTGTCTAAACAGATACATGCCGTGCCCGCGGCCACCAAAGCACCATCCCATATTTTTTCGCTGCCGTGGCGAAAGATCGCTGCCGCTGTGGTAGTGGTCGCCGGCCTGTCAGCTGCAGCCGTCTACCTGCTGCCATCCGGCCGGTCCACTCAACAACAGGTGGTAAAGAACACTGTCAACATCGGCCCTGGCGGCAACAAAGCGATGCTGACGCTTTCCGACGGCAGTAGTATTCACCTTGAGCAGGCGGCCGATGGGATCATTGCCCAACAAGGCGGTACACGGGTAGTGAAGCTCGCCAACGGGCAACTGGCCTACCAGCATCAGTCGGGAGCCGATACCACCACCCGGTGGAATACCATCAGCACCCCCAAAGGAGGTGAATACCAGGTGACACTGCCCGACGGGACTAAAGCGTGGCTCAACGCAGCGTCTTCCATCACTTTCCCCGCCGCGTTTACCCGGAATGAACGCCAGGTGAAAATTTCCGGGGAAGCCTATCTCGAAGTAACACCATCTGCCAGCCAGCCTTTCCTGGTGACCGCCAACGATGTTACCGTCAGGGTACTGGGCACCAGCTTCAATGTGAACGCTTATAAAGATGAAGACTATACGAAAATTACGCTGGTCACCGGCAGCGTAAAAGTGAAAGCATACCGCCGGGAATGGCAGCTGCGGCCAGGGCAGCAGGCAGCGGCCCACAGCCATGATACCATCGTCAACATCAGCGCCAACACCGATATGGATAAAATTCTTGCCTGGAAAAACGGCCTGTTCAATTTCAACGGGGCAGACGTGCGCACGGTCATGCGCCAGCTGGAACGCTGGTACGGCATCAGGGTGGTGTACGACGGTCCTGTTTCAGACATTATTTTTAAAGGAGAAATGTATAAAAATGTAAATCTGTCAGATGTATTAGAGATGCTACAAGCGATGGGCATAAAATTCAGGCTGCAGGACAGTATCTTAACAGTGAAAGGCTGACCTGTGGAAGCGCGACCTGTGCTAAATCAACCATCTATTAAAACAATCATTCCGTAAAGCTCAATGTATTATTGACAACGCCGCTGCCGCGGCGCGAAGGGATGTTGTACGTCATACCATCACCATTAAAACCGATTAAAAAAATTCATCCAACAAAAAACCGGAAGCGTTGGAAGCACTTCCGGCGAAATATCTGGCTGAGTAAAAAAGACAAGATCCCGTAAAGACTACTTATTCATCAACCAAACCAAACGAATTTATGCAAAATTCTGCGATTCATGCGCGGAGGGCCCGGAAGTGCCCCGACATCACCAAAATCATTCTCGTCATGAAGTTAATCATGGTGCTATTGACCACCGGTTTCCTGCACGTTTGTGCTAAAGGGTTATCCCAGAACATCAGTTTCTCGGGGAGAAACGTCCCCCTGGAAACGGTCTTCTCCGCTGTAAAACAGCAAACAGGATACGTGTTTATGTATACCGAACCGCTGCTTCGTACAGCCAACACCGTTACCATTAACAACAAAAACGTACCGCTGGAAAAATTTCTCGCCGCTGTTTTCCAGTCACAGCCTCTCCAGTACGCCATCAAGGGCAAAACCGTTTTTGTATATGCCAAAGACAAACCAGCACCTGTCAACGTCATCCCGGCTGTTGTAGCACAAACGATTATCGGCCGGATCACCGGTGCGGACGGACAGCCACTGCCCGGCGCGACGGTCGTGGTAAAAGGCACCACCCGTTCCTGTGTCACCAATGCGGATGGTGTATTTACGTTGTCTGTCAATACAGGGGATATCCTGAGCATCACCTTCATCGGCTATGAAAAGAAAGAATTTCCGGTGACAGCGGCAGTACTGGCGGGTCATAACATCAGCATCATACTGGCGCGTTCCACCAGTGTGCTGGACGACGTACAGGTCATCGCCTATGGCACTACCACGCGGCGTATGACTACCGGCAGCATCGCCAAAATCAAAGGCGAAGATATCCGTAAGCAGCCGGTCGAAAGTCCGCTGCTGGCCCTAAGCGGCAGAATGCCGGGCGTACAGATTTCTCAGACGAGCGGACTGGCAGGCGCTCCCGTAAGTGTGATCATCCGGGGGAAAAGCTCTCTCGGCGCCGGTTCAGAACCACTGTATGTGATTGACGGCGTTCCCTTTGCACACTCCCTCGGCAGCGTCACTTTCGCTAACGGCATATCCGCCCAAACCATGGGCGGCCTTTTCGGCGCCACCTCCGGTATGAGCCCGTTCGTGAGCCTTAACCCCGCAGACATCGAAAGCATTGAAGTACTGAAAGATGCCGACGCTACGGCCATCTATGGCTCCAGAGGCGCCAACGGCGTAGTGCTTATTACCACCCGCAAGGCCAAAGCCGGCAAAACCAGCGTAGACGCCTCCTATTATACCGGCTGGGCACGGCCTACCCGCATGGCCAAAATGCTGAATACACAGCAGTACGTGTCCATGCGAAAGGAAGCATTTGCCAACGATAATATTGTGCCTACCGCTTCCAACGCCACCGATCTGATGGTATGGGACACCTCCCGCTATACCGACTGGGGTAAACTGCTGCTCGGCAAACAAGCCCGCAGCAACGATGCGCAGGTACGTATTTCCGGCGGCAGCCAGCAGACACAGTTCTCGCTTGCTACCGGCTTCCACCGCGAAACACCCATCTACTACGGCAATATGTCCGACAACCGCGGAAATGTACATGCCAATATGGCCCACCACTCGGCAGACAGTAAATTCTCCATCTCGTTTAATGCCGGCTACAGTACCGATAAAAACAATATCTCCACCACAGACCTGATGCAGTTCCTGTCGACAATACCCAATGCCCCGTCTCCCTGGGATGCCGATGGCAATCTCGTATGGCGCGATAAAGGCATCAATTTCTCTAACCCGCTGGCCTATACACTGAAAAAATTCGTTGCCAACACAGAGAACCTGCTTGGCAGCATGAACGTGCGCTACCAAATCATAGACGGCCTTCAGTTGAAACTGGATGCAGGCTATAACTCATTGCGACTGGAACAGACGGCCACCAATCCCATTAAATCACAAAGTCCTTACAGTGCTACGTTAAACAGCACCGCCGACTTCTTCAGTAAAAACACCCGTAACTGGATCATCGAACCACAGGCCGAATATGCCCGCACCTGGGGCAAAGCAGCCGTACAGGTGCTGGCCGGCGGCAGCTTCCAGGAGCAACTGAACCAGGAAACCAAAATCAGCGCCAGCGGCTATGCAAACGACGACCTGCTGATGACACCCGGTCCCGCTTCCGTAAAGAGTGTGACCAGCGGCTACAGCAAATACCACTATGCAGCACTGTTCGGCCGCGTGAGCCTGAACTGGGACGGTAAATACCTCATGAACATTTCCGCCAGACATGACGGCTCCAGCAGGTTCGGGCCGGGCAAACAGTTTGGTACATTCGGTGCCATCGGCGCAGGATGGATATTTACAGAAGAAAGTTTTATGAAAGGACTGCCTTTTCTCAGCTTCGGTAAAATAAGGGCCAGCATGGGTGTTACCGGCAACGACCGCATCGGGGATTATCAATACCTCTCACAGTGGTCGCCCACCAATGCTGCGCTACCCTACCAGGGCTCCAGCGGCCTTTATCCCTCCAGCCTCGACAATCCCAACTATGCCTGGGAGCGTAACCGCAAGTGGGAAGCCGCTTTGGAACTGTCTTTCCTGAAAGAACGTATCTATGTGAACGCGAACTATTACCTCGGGAAAACAGACAACCAGCTTACAGGACTGACGCTTCCTTCCCAGGTAGGTTTCGATTATGTGAATGCCAACCGCGATGCTATTCTGCAAAACTCCGGGTGGGAGCTGATGATCAATACCACCAACATAGAACGGAAAAACTTCAGCTGGAAAACCAGCTTCAACATCACCATTCCTCGGAATAAACTCATTGCTTATCCCGGGCTGGAAGACACCTACTACGGCAGCGTCTGGACGATCGGGCAACCGGTCACCATTTCCAAATGGGTGAAATACCTCGGCGTAGACCCGGCCACAGGCATGCATAAGCTGGGCGGTATGGCCATTCCTAAAGATCAGACGGAAACACATGATCTCGCACAGCGCCACTACGGTGGTTTGCAAAACACGATTACCTGCAAAAACTGGACGCTCGATTTCTTCTTCCATTTTGTAAAGCAACAGGGTAAAACCAGTATCCTGTTCCAGGCACCGGGCGCCCGCACTAACCAGCCGGTGGAAGTACTCGACCGCTGGCAGCATCCCGGTGACATCACTGATGTGCAACGTTTCGCTACCACCGGCGCTGCCGTTACCACCTATAGTTATTACGCCAACTACTCCGACGCCCGTATTACCGATGCGTCTTTTGTACGACTGAAAAATGTGTCCCTGTCCTATCAGTTTGATAAAAGCATTGCCCGCAGGATCAAAGCGGAAAACCTCCGTGTATATGCACAGGGCCAGAACCTGCTGACGTTCACGCGTTACAAAATCGGTGATCCCGAAACCATGACTTTCACCAGCATGCCTCCCATGAGGATGTTAACAGTAGGCGCGCAGGTATCCTTCTAACTATTTTTAAAAATGATCATCATGAAAAATACATTTCTTCATATACCCGGTTTCAGGCAATGGACATACCTCCTTGTACTGATCATCACTTTTTCTTCGTGCAGAAAGTTTGTCACCGTAGAAAACCCGCCTAATATCCTGACCAGCGACAAGGTATTCACCAATGATAAATCAGCTACGTCCGCCATGCTGTCTGTTTATATCAGCATGATGAACGATCAGTACGGCAGCAGCGGATCTTTCGTTTGTTTCTCCATGTCGGCGCTTGCCGGCATGTCTGCCAATGAAATCACCTGGACGCAGAACAATACCACTGCCCCTACCTTTCAGCAGTTCTCCGATCACGGGCTTACACCGGACAACCGTTATGTCGGCAGCTTCTGGTCTGATGGATATAAATACATTTACCGTGTCAACGCCATCATTGAAGGACTGAAAACCGCGACCGGCATGACGGACAGCGTAAAGACACAGCTGGCAGGAGAAGCCCGGTTTATGCGCGCCTTCTGTTATTTCTACCTGGTTAATCTTTTTGGAGATGTGCCCCTGGTACTGGATACGAAGTACCAGGAAAATATGCTGTTGCCGCGGACACCTGCAACAGCTGTATGGGAACAGATCATCAACGACCTGAAAGATGCACGTTCGCTGTTGACCGACAAGTATCCCACCGGAGAACGGTTGAGGCCCAACCGCTATACAGCCGCCGCATTGCTGGCAAGAGCTTATTTATATAACAACCGTTGGCTGGAAGCGGAAAACGAAGCCTCCTTTATCATTAATTCAGGTATGTACGGCGCTTCCCTGCCTGCGCTGGAGCAGGTGTTTAAAAAGGAAAGCCCTGAAGCGATCTGGCAGTTGCAACCAGTGATTGCCAACGCCAACACCACTGAAGGCGGACAATTTCTTACCACACCTAATACCAGGCCCAACTATGAGCTGACGCCGCAGTTGTTAAATGCCTTTGAAACAGGCGACAACCGCAAAACAGCCTGGATCGGCTTCAGCAGTGCTGACAATCCCTCCTGGGCCTATGCCGCTAAGTATAAAGCCGGCAGTGGCGCCCTCACGGAATATTATATCGTTTTCCGGTTAACCGAACAATACCTGATCAGAGCAGAAGCCCGTGCACACCAGGCTGGTAAGGTCACAGCCGCGCAGGCCGACCTTAACGTGGTGCGCAGCCGCGCAGGCCTTGATCCTACCATTGCTGCCGACCAGGCTGCCCTGTTGCTGGCCGTCGAAAAAGAGCGGCAGTCAGAATTTTTCGCGGAATGGGGGCACCGCTGGCTGGACCTGAAACGGACACACCGGGCGGAAGCCGTTTTAAAACCGCTCTCTCCACCCGATACCTGGAAGCCCGGCTCCGTATTATATCCTGTCCCGGACATGGAGATCAAGGCCAATCCAAGGCTCACACAAAACGACGCCTATCTTAACTAACGGCCGTCTATAAACGCTTTCTGATAAAAATCAAAGTACCAACAACATGAAAAAACTACTGGTCACCTCGTTACTCATCTGGCCCTTCACGATGATGGCGCAGGACTCAAGCTTCACCATCAAAGGCAGCATCGGAAAATTAAACGCGCCTGCCACCATCTATCTCTCCTACCGTACTGCCAGTGGCAACATGCTGGATTCCGCCATCATAAAAAAGGGACGTTTCGAATTTAAAGGCACTGCCACTTCCCCGATAATGGCCACGCTGTCTGTAGCCCACCAGGGCGAAGGGCTATCCGCCCGCATGGATGCGCTGACCTGTTATATTGACCGCGGCAGTATGCAGGTAACGGCCAAAGATTCCGTTAAAAACGCACGGATCAGTCACTCCCCGATCAACGATGCCTATAAGGTATATCAACAACAGTTAGCGCCGCAGGAGGCCATCATGAAAAGCCTCGACGCCAGATGGGCGCGGGCTACCAACGAAGAGAAAAAGGGCAGCGCACTGCGCGACAGCCTTATGGCGATAGCAGCACCCGTTACAGAAGAAAAGAAAAAAATACAGCAGGAATATATCCGTCAGCATCCGGAAAGTTATTTCAGTCTCGTAGCGTTAAAAGAGATCGCCGGCTCCCGGATCGACTATAATGCTATCGCTCACGTTTTTAACGGCCTTGCTGCTGCTGTTAAAAACACCAAAGCGGGCGTTGACTTCGCGAAGCGGCTGGAGATCGCCAAAGCCACCGCCGTGGGCGCTATGGCCCCCGATTTCACGCAGAACGATGTGGCCGGAAAGCCGGTAAGCCTCTCCGGATTTAAGGGCCGGTATGTGCTGATTGACTTCTGGGCGTCCTGGTGCGGGCCCTGCCGCGGAGAAAACCCCAATGTGGTGAAAGCATATCAGCAATACAAAGACAAAGGGTTTACCATCCTGGGCGTATCACTGGACCAGAACAAAGAAGCCTGGTTAAAAGCCATTGAGGCAGACAATCTCACCTGGACGCATGTATCTGACCTGAAATACTGGAACAATGCCGTAGCGCAGCAGTACGGCATCCGGAGTATTCCCGCTAACTTCCTGCTGGACAAAGAGGGTAAAATTATTGTCAGCGATCTCCGTGGCGAAGCCCTGGAGAAAAAACTGGCGGAGCTGATGAACTGATGAAAGTTGTTAAGGTTGGAAATACAAAAGGGCCGGCGATTAATTGCCGGCCCTTTGTCATACATTCAGGCAGATGTTATCATTTTTTCACAAGACGTACCAGCCAAATCAATATAATGGAGCCGATCAGCGCCACTACCAGTGAGCCGATCAAGCTATTGCCTATATGCAGCCCCAGCTTACCGAAAATCCAGCCACCCAGCCAGCCGCCAACGACGCCCAGAAGAATATCGATAATAATCCCGTATCCGTCACCACGCATAATTTTACCGGCCAGCCAGCCAGCGATGCCTCCGATAATAATAGTCCAGATCATAATGATGGGTTTTAATGTACTTATCAATATAAGGTAAAATTTTCTTGTTATTTGTTATTTTTTGTTAATACAAGCTAGAGGATAGGGATTTACGGATGTTAAATTATTAGTTTGTAATAGGTTGACAGACCTAAGGCATCAGCGACGTTCTCCAAATTTCCTCATGCATGAATTCAATCGCCGCACAGTCGAGGTATCGTAATACTTTGTCGCCAGATTCATGTCCTGGCAAATTTCTGTTTTCCGGCAACGGGATTCCCAAAGCATCGTATTTCTCCATCATATTTCTATGATAATTGGATAATAACCGAAGGTACTCTGTTTCCATGAAGTCACAACAATACCCGAGATGTAATACTGCTCCGACAACAGCAGGTTCCCTGATTACGCCTCGCTTTTGCTAATCACGCGCCCATTCCAGCGCCCGGTAATAATTATTCTCTCAGAAATAGAATCCATTTCCCAGCCAGTCAAAGGGTTTCTGGCTCATTTTAAATTCATCCGGATTACATAAAAGCATGTCTCTCACCTCGGCTTCGCATCCATGGAAACCGATGACAAGATTGGGTTTAACATCGTACATAGTTATTGATTATTGGGGATCAACATTCTCTTCAGGATCAACGTTCTCCTTTGAATCAGCTCTTCTATTGCGGATCATCTCAGTAAAATAACCTTCTAACTCCTTATACGGTTCTCTGAAATTACCGTTCCAATCAAGAATACCGGCTCCAACGAATGAACGGAGCGCTGCTTCAGGAGTGAGGTCCTCATAACGCTGCCTTTCTGACAGTTCCATCAACGCTTTAAACTCTGCTTAGGTCATAGTATAATGGTTGTAGCAGCAAATATAAATTTTTCCATTTCCCCTCAAAAAAAATTAATCAGCACCCCTCACTAAAACTGCAATCTGAAGCTCCCAAACACGCCGAAGTTACCCGAATTCGATACCGGCGCTTTCTGCGGATAAAACCGCCATACAGCATCTACCCTGAAGAAACGGAAAATATTATCGAAACCGGTGCCCACTTCCGTATATACGTTCCCGTTAAGCGACCGCATGCCATAGCGGCCAAATTCCATCTGGTTATACACACGGTTTCGATAGGACAAATCGCCGATCACCGACTTCACATTCCAGAACTGCCGTACGCCTGTCCTCCGCATGAAAGGCAGCAGGTTCAGCAATTTCCCGTTAAAATTATGCTCGATATTGATTCCGGCATAACGGTCACTGAAGAACTCATATTTATTCATCAGGCTGAAAGCCTCTTTGTTATAATAATAGGTTTCGTTTCCGGGATGTAGTTGCAACAGCATAAAAGGCAGCTTATCGGCAAAGATCTGCCCGGCATATACCAGGTAGTTGATACGTCCCCAGCCGGTCAGGTTAAACTGCTGCCGGATACTCATATTCAGCTTATGATACTGGTATTTGCTATCCAGTACGCCCGCCCCGGCAAGCGAATAGCCTACCTCTGCCACCGGCAGATTACTGCGTACCCGCCTCGTTTTACGGAAGGTACGTATCTCTTTCTCCCCCGGCGCATACCGGAATTTGAGCTGCAGCTCGGTATTGACTACCTTTTCGTGTTCTGTCAGCAGGAAAATTTTATGCGAAGGCAAAGGTTCAAAGGTGGTATAACAGGTACGGGAGACGGTACTCTGTAACGAGAACTCCTGCGGGAACTGTTTGAGGACAGACACCCGCATATCAGCCTCGCGCATGAACTTCTGCGGAATGCCGCGCCGGCGTACCAGCTGACCAAAAATATTGTCGAGTGATACTTCTTCTCCGTTAAATCCACGTTGATTATTATCCAGGTCGTCTTTATAGGAAGCAAACACCTGCCAACCGTTGTCTTTAGGCCAGGTATAGGATACCGCCATCTTTCCCTTGAGAGACTCGTCTTTCATGCCATAGGCCAGGTAGCCGTTCAACCGCCAGTTACGGCTGAAGGCAGTGGTGGTGCCCAGATCGAACCGTACTCTCGCTCCTTCCACCCGGTTGCGGCTCACCCATTTATACCACGGCCCTATCTCTACTTTCCCCAGCTTGATATGACCATCCACCAGGAAGGTAATGGTATTGCTCAACCGCCTGAAAGAAGGCATCGATTTTAGTGTGTCCACCAGCGTTATAGCATGTTTTTCATTGCGGGTCAATGTCTCCGGCCGGTGCTGCTCCATATATGCTTTCCCTCCGGCGGTCGCACTGTCCGCAATCACCACTTCTTCATTCCTGCGGTTGTTGCTGAGCTTAGTGGTAATAAAATCCTGGTTGATAGCAACGTTGCGGTACAATGTTGTCTTACGGCCGATGAAGGTCGTCCTGGATTTCCCCAATGGCGCCAGCTCCACCACAAAGCGGTCTTTCGCCACCACCCATTCTTTCTCGTGCTGCTGCGTAAACTCCTGGATAATATCCAGCCGCTTTACGAAATTGATATTCACGGCACCCGCCACCGACAAACTGATCTTCTGTATCGCCCAGGTGGAGGCCTGTATCCAGCAATCGCCGGCAAACAGGTTTTCGCCTTCGCGGCGGGGGGTAAATGCCAGGTGATAAAACTGCTCTCCGTTCCGGGTAACGGTATCCAGCCCTTTGTAGTGATAGTAGCGGTCTCCCACGCTGCTAAGCGGACTGATAAATTCACGTCCGAAGACAGGCATCGTGTTTTGATAGGTATTGATTTTCTGGTTGATGCCCCCCATATATTCCATCACCGACTCATTTTTAACACCGCTGCTGCTCAGGGCACGGATCTCTTCCCTTACGCGGGACGGGCTGCCGGACACATAATAATCGGAAACGGATTCACTCAGGAAAACGGGAAGGAAAGGACTTTGTTCGGAAGTGGAATCAATCCGCTGCGTGACAAAGGCATAGGGTTTCATAAAACGCGACTTCTCCCAGCGTCGTTTGTCGATATTGGAAATATCTATCTCCAGTTTGTTATACAGTTCGGCATAATAACTATCGTAGTGGCCGGGCGCGTTGGCCGCTTTGCGGGCTATTATCTGCCGCCACCATACCAGCCCCTTGTCCAATTTTGCTTTTACCTCCACACCAGGCTTCATGGTAGCCTCCATCTGTATCAACAGAGAGGGAACATCAGTAGCCGCCAGCGGAACCATCTTCTGATCATATCCCACGTAACGCACTACCAGTGTGTCTTCCCGGCGGGAGCTGCGCGCCAGCTTAAAATGACCGGCACTATCGGTCATCACGCCGTAACCGGCGGATTTCCAGTAAACAGTAGCGAATGGTAACGGCTCTTCGGTAAATTTGTTCACCACCTTCCCGCTCGTTGTAGCAGAATGCTGTGCCCAAACCTCATTTGCGGTCAATAGCAACCAAAATAACACGACCCATCCCTTGCAAATACAGATGAAGGTTTGCGGCATCAATATAACAGTTGTAGTACTAATAAGACGATAAATATCACACCATCCCCCCATCTCTCTGAAAGAATTATTGAAAACAGTACCCCGGCATTAAAAGGTGACTACAACTGTTAAACCTATTTTTATCACAACATGCTTATAACCAACTTTTGTAAGTAAAAAAACAAATATGAAACCGCTTTTATTCTTTTTGATGATAATGGGACTTACGCAACCGGGCAATAGCTATCAACTTTTACGTACCGGTTGCCATCAGGCAGGGCCATCATCGGACCAACGGCTCCCCCGGAGATAAAAAAGGCCGGATAAGGTTATCCGGCCCTGACTGTTTTATGCCAAAACACCTGCAGGTTGCTGATAGCGGGCATAATCCGTATAGCCTTTTCCGGTGCCTCCGAAGAAAGTGGAAGGATCCGGTATGTTCAGCGGCAGATCGTGTTCCAGCCGGTAAGGCAGGTCGGGGTTGGCGATAAAAGGACGGCCAAAACCTACCAGGTCGGCCCAGCCTTTCTCCAGTGCTTCTTCGGCCCTGGCCTTGTTGTATTTACCGGAGTAAATCAGCGTGCCTTTAAACGCTTCCCGGTAGGCGGCCTTGAAAGCCGGGGACATCACCGGCGCATCGTCCCAGTCGGCTTCCGCGATGTGGATATAAGCTACGCCTACTTCATTCAGCAGCTTTGCGGCAGCGATATAGGTCTCTTCCGGATGATCGTCCTGCGCGCCCATCAGCGTTGTCAGCGGCGCCTGGCGCACGCCTACTCTCTCTTTGCCGATGGCGGCCGCAACAGCTGTCGCTACTTCCTTCAGGAAACGCAGCCTGTTTTCAAGGCTGCCGCCATATTTATCGGTACGATGGTTGGTTTGTGAATCAATAAACTGTTCTATCAGGTAACCGTTGGCGCCGTGCAGTTCCACGCCGTCAAACCCGGCGGCGATGGCGTTTTTTGCCGCCGCTGCGTAGTCGCTGATGATAGCTTCTATTTCCGGGATGGTCAGCTCACGGGGCATGGAGTGTTGTTCCTTGCGGATACCGCCGCCGGTCGGGCCTTCGCCGGTTGCGTCAATCACTACTTTTACGCCTTCCGCCAGGATGGCGGAGGGAGCCACCGGAGCCGCACCTCCCGGCTGCAGGGACACGTGGGACACACGGCCTACATGCCACAGCTGGGCAAATATCTTCCCGCCTTCGCGGTGTACCGCGCTGGTTACTTTTTTCCAGCCTTCCACCTGTGCGGAGGAATAGATACCCGGCGTCCAGGCATATCCCTGGCCCTGGCGGCTGATCTGCGTGCCTTCGGTGATAATCAGCCCGGCAGATGCACGCTGCGCATAATATGCTGCCATCTCATCGGTGGCCACTTCGTCGGCCCCGGCCCTGGAGCGGGTCATGGGAGGCATTACAATCCGGTTGCGGAGTACTGTATTTCCTATGGTATGATTTGTAAAAAGCATTGTCTTCGTTTTTAGGTTTTCTGATTCGACAACACAAATTTCCATCGAAATAACTCATTACACAAATAAGATAAATTGTACTTTTGCATCAGAAAAATAATAGATCATGAATTTAAATATGGAATGGCTGCGTACCTTTAAAACCATCTACGAGAAAGGTACCCTTACAGCCGCCGCACAGGCGTTATATATCTCCCAACCCGGCGTCAGCCTGCATCTCAACTCACTGGAGGTAGCTACCGGCTACAAACTGTTCGACCGCTCTGCAAAGAAAATGGTGCCTACGGAAAGGGCCAAGGTGCTCTACAACTTCATCCAGGAGCCGATGGGGCGGCTGGAAATGGCGGAACAGGTATTTCACCGCAGCAGCCGTGAAGGACGCTCTACCATCAGCATCGGTATGTGCTTCGAAACATTCCAGTTCACCCTGGAAAGATATATCTCTACCCTGCCGTTCAACGTGATCGTGAAATTCGGCCTGTACCAGGAAATGATACACGACCTGGATAAAGGGGTGCTCGACCTGATCGTGACGCCGGAAAAAGGAGAACAGACCAACCTCGAATTCAAACCTTTCTCACGCGAGAAAATCCTCCTGGTATGTGGCGAACGTACCAACATCAAACCGCTTAAAACACTCCTCAAAGAGATCGATGTAAAAGATGAGAAAGTAAAGGCGGCGAAAATAGGCGCAGTGGAAAGCTGGCTGAAACAACAGGTATGGTACAGTACCGCCGCAGACATGGACCATCTCAAACGTTTCTGGAAAATGAACCTCCGGCAGAACATCGACTTCAAGCCCAACTATATCGTGCCCAATATCAGCTCTATTGTCCGTTGCCTGAGCGGCAACGAGGGCTTTGCGATCATCCCCGATTTCCTTTGCCGCGATGAGATCAAATCAGGCCAGGTAAAAGCCGTATGGGCCGGCGATGTAAAAGTGGAAAACACGCTGTACTTCGGCTCCCGCAAAAAAACCATCTACGCCAAAGAAATCAAAATGGTGGAAGACATCTTCCGGAAAGAAATGGGAGCGCTATAAAAAAGTCAGCCGCTAATTGTTTCCAATTAACGGCTGACGTGACAATTATGGGTGAAGCAAAAATTATGGCTTTTTAGCCCACCAGAGCGGTGTGGTGACATCTTCGGTGCCACCGAGGAAACCTACGGCTTGGTCGTAGCCTTTACTGTTGGCGTTTTTCATGACAGACGGATACTTAATACGCTGTGGATAAAATTTAACGTTACTGGTCATGTAATTACCGTTGTTCAATCCCGGTAAACCAGGTATTGGCTGTTCTACGTTCGGTGTTTCAAAGAACGGCAGGCCAAGTCTGCGCTGATCGCTCCATGCTTCCAACGGCAGCCATGGCATATTAGCAATGTACTTCTGCGTGATAATCTTGGTCAGCAGGTCATTTTTCACCGATCCATTTTTATACAGGTTATTAACCGGGTATTTAATAGCAACAGTGCCTGGTGCATCGGTATAACCGTTTTTGAAATTCATGGTGTGCGTAGCCGGCGGCTCAGCAGTGTGGTCCCAGCTTACGGAAGTACCTACCATGTTAAAATCGGTAGAAGTCAGATAGGTGCCTGCGAACTGAGCAACACCCCAGTATTCAAAGTTTTGCGTGATGCCTTTCTCATAGGCGGCCTTGCCGGACATCGGCACGTTCCAGCCTCTTACCGCTGCTTCCGCTATCAGAAAGTAAGTTTCCCAGGGTGCGAAGAAAATACGTTTACTGGTGCTGCCACGGAACCTCTGTGTCATACGCGGAGCACCGCCGGGCCAGTAATACCAGCGGTTGAGCGTACCTTTAGTCCCCCAGTCGCCATTGGTTTGACCATTCCAGGCCATTTTGCCATCCAGTAATTTGGCGGTATCCCTATCGTTCTTCATCAAAGCGCGGGCAGTTCTCTTCCAAGCATTCTCATTGTAAGATGGATATTTAGAGAAATCAGGATTAGAAAAATCACCAGCAGGGATAAACGCCTTATAGGCACGTGGATCAATGGATTGCGGTAGCCCATCGAACCAGAAACCTGCCAGCGGATCACTGGAAGTGGTCGGGAAGTGGTCTGTCAGTTGCAAACCTGCCCAGTCGGCGGGCCTGATATATGGCTGGTAAACCGGGTCAGTGAGTTGGTCAGCAGTTTTTATACCACCGAGGCCGGTGTACAAATTTTCCAGGGTGGTGGTCATCAGCTGCTCATTCCATTCACGGCTCATTACCCCACTCAGCGCGTTCCATCCTTCCTTTTCCTGTACCTGAAAGGTCTGGTTCATGTCTGTGATCAGATCACCGCGCACAGCATCTTCAAATTCTGTTTTTGCTTTACCGCCATCTATTTCAGATAAACGCATGGCAAGGCGCAGGCGCAGAGAGTTAGCATAACGTTGCCATTTTTTGAAATCGTAGCTATAGGCAGGATCGAATTTGGAAAGCGCATCCCCAGGTGATTGATTAATGTTCAGTTTGGCACTGGCATCTTTCAGCTCGGACAGGACAAAGTAATATACATCTTTTACGCTTGCAAAATCAGGGTTGATGCCATTAGCGTATCCCTGTATAGCGATAGGGCCATAATTGTCGGACATCTCGCTCAGTAAATACGCACGCCAGATACGTGCTACCTGCAACAGGTTCGCTGTGTATTCATTGATATTACCGGTCTTGATTTTTTGTTCACCCATATTAACAGCGGCAGTAATATTGGTCAGCCAGCTGGATACCTGTGTATAGTAAGCACCTGACCAACCATCATTATTATTGCCGGAAGTAATACCGTCATCCAGTTGTTGGTGAGCAGCAGCTTTCCAGATCAGCACAAATGAACGTTCAGCCACATCCGGGTCCATCTGGGCAGCGATGATAGAGCTATTGATAAGAAACTCTTCCTGCACTTGGCTTTCACCAGCTTTCTTAGGGTCCTGATTGATTTCTTCAAATTTACTACAGGCGGACAGCAACATGGAAAAAGCAGCCAGCACTACGCCTGATTTTATGATTATTTTTTTCATGTCAGTTGCATTTAATGGTTAGAAACTAAGGCTAAGGTTCAACAGGAATGTACGGGTGGTTGGAGGCGCACCGTTTTCAAAACCGGTAGCATTGGAACCGATGGCGAATACAGATTCCGGATCCAAACCGCGTACATGGCTGGAAATCATCCATACGTTGTTGCAGGACAGGCCAACTTTCACTGACTGAACCGGCATACGGCCTAATACGCTCTTAGGCACATTGTAGTTCAGCTGTACGTTTCTGAGACGAATGCTGGTAGCGTCATATACGTTTATTTCAGGAGCGCCCAGGTTGCCGGCGGTAATGGCATTCCAATATTGTTGTTGAGTTACAGACCGGGTATTAGGTGTATACTTACCATTCCCTGCATCAACGACACCTGGTACTACCAAATCGTTTCTTTGTCCGCCCGGAGCTGTAACCGCTGCTGTTCCTGCCTTCTGCATCATCAGCTGGGTGACAGAATATATTTCACCACCAATGCGGGCATCTACCAGGAAGCCCAGTGAAAAGCTCTTGTAGGAGAAGGTATTGGTAATACCAAAGAGTGCTTTGGCCGCCTGATTACCCAGGTATTTGTCACCATCAATAATTTTGGGAAGACCATTGGCTTCAAGTATCAGTTGTCCATAGTACTCGCTATTTACATCCGTTACCCGATTTAATACTTTGTTGGCATAAATATCACCATACAAAGAACCTGTTTTCGCAATAATGGAAACAGCGTCGAAGCCGCCCAGCGGATAAAGGCTTACACCTTGCGCCTCCCCGATATCAATAATTTTGTTACGGTTCACAGACAAGTTACCGGAGATATTCCACATCAGACCTTTAGGATTGTTGAGAATCCTTGCATCCGCCATAATCTCAAAACCACTGTTCTGGATGTTACCAGCGTTGATCTTACGTTTTCCATAACCACTGGCAGGGTCCATCGGTAAGTCGATCAACTGATTAGTGGCGTTGGATTTATAGTAGGTAAAATCAAGTCCGAAACGACTATCCATAAAACGAAATTCGGCACCCAACTCATGAGATTTGATCAACTCACTTCTTACATCTTTATTATAGTAGGTTTTATCGCGGGAAGCTGTGATTTGACCGTTCGGGTCCTGACCAATTAAATAGTTATTATACAGCTGGTAAGGCAGCAGACTGTTACCAACAGCAGCGTAGGAAGCTCTTAGTTTACCATAACTCAGCCAGGAAGGCAGGGATTTGATATGCTCAGTAAACAGGTAAGACATGCTTACGGAGGGATAGAAGAAAGAGCGGTTTTCCGGGGCCAGGGTAGAGGACCAGTCATTACGTGCTGTAACATCAAGGAAGAGATAACCATCCCAATTCAAACCTGCCGTTCCGTACAGGGAGTTAATACGCTGCTCTGTAAATGCGTCAGTAGTACTAATCGCGTCTCTTGAGTTCTTGATCACGAACAGGTTGGGTACTACCAGCGCGCCTGTGCTGTACCCTACATTGGAAGTCTTCTGTTTCATCAGGTTTCCGCCAACACTGATATTACCACTCAGTTTGTTGATCAGATTATCTTTTTTGGCGGTGATCAGAGCACTGTAGTTCAGTTCGGAAAAACTAAGCCTGCCGGCACCATATCCACCATTAACAGCGGCTGGGCTGCCAACGTATGATTTACTCTCTGTTGTGGTATTATACATGTCTGCGCCAGCTTTCACTTCAGCGTCCAACCAGCTGGTGAACTGGTATTTAAGAGCGCCGTTCATGATAAAGCGGTTACGGATATCCTGGTTCAGCAAATATTTTGTGGCCCAGTAGGGATTTACGTCATTGCCAATGCTGTACCATGCCATCTTTCCAAATTCATTCACGGGGTTTTTGAACTGGGTAATATCCATGGAAGTAGGCATGGAGTAAAGCAACGTTGCGTAGTTGCGAGAGTTGGTGCCGGTTGCAGGTCTGTTTACAGCATTGGTATTGGAGTACTGTACTTTAAAATCTGTAGACAGACGGTCTTTGGCACCGTACTTTCCGGAGATCCTGCTGGTCACATTCACGCGGGACAATTTAGTTCCCGGAATCATACTTTTATCATTCAGGTAGTTCAGGGAAGTGTAGACAGATGTTTTATCAAACTGTTGTTGAAAAGAGATGTTTTCGTTATGGTTCAGTCCTGTGTTATAGAAGCTTTTTACGTTGTCATAATAACGCAAATTCTCTTTCTTGCCTGCCCAGTTGGTCACTTCCTGCCCTTCAATTTTCGGGCCCCAGCTGGTACCGGAAATCTCGTTGAAGACGCCGTTTGTACCTTGCCCGAAAGATTTCTGTGCTTCCGGCCGGGTAAAGAAAGTTTCCAGGCCAACGGTGGAAGAGACAGTGATGCCCACACCAGTGTTTTTCCGGCCGGTTTTCGTGGTAACGAGGATAACGCCATCTCCTGCGCGGCTACCGTACAATGCAGCAGCAGAAGGACCTTTCAGCACTGTCACACTGGCGATATCATTAGGGTTCAGATCAGAGAGACCATTACCCATATCGAGAGAAGGGTTCCAGTAATCGTTGGTACCATCATTACCAACACCGGTGGAGTTATCGATAGGTACGCCATCCACTACGATCAGCGGTTGGTTTTTACCGTTCAGCGAGGTGTTGCCACGGAGGTTGATTTTGGAAGACGCTGCAGGGCCGCCGCTGGCGCGCGTTACCTGTAAACCAGCCACCACGCCGGTCAGCGCATTGGTGATATTGGTTTCATGCGCTTCTACCAGTGTATTGGCTTTTACTTCCTGCATGGAATAACCCAGTGATTTTTTTTCACGGCTGATGCCCAGAGCGGTTACCACCACTTCGTTCAGCCCTTTGGAATTGTCCTGCATTACGAGGTCCAGGTTGCCGTTGGCCGGCACTTCCAGTTTAGTAAAGCCTACGCTGGTGATAACAAGCGTAGCGTTGGGAGCTACCTGTACGCGGAAAGCACCTTTTTCGTTGGAGGTGGTACCGTTGGTAGTACCTTTTTCAACAATTGTTGCATAGATAATAGGGGCGCCGGAGCCATCCTTCAGGGTACCGGATACCCATTTTTTCTCCTGCGCATAAGCGCTTTGACAGCAAAGGGCTACCAGACAAGCCAGCAGCGCAAAGCCTAACCACCTTTTCATTGCGGTAAATTTTGAATTTAAATAATAAATGATGACACGTTACTGTACAGCACAAGAGGTCTCATTCAGCCTTTATGGTGCTGTTTATGTTTTGATTGATGCTAAAAAATTTTTTTGTGTCTTACGCTTTACTCCGTTGAGCTCTATCCAAATTTTCCATAACCAGTGCTGCAGCGCCTAATCGTTCCGCAGCATAACCCAGGGATGATGTTCTTATTTCTACATTTTCAGCGATTTTTGGAATACAATGCTCGTTTAATGCATGTTGTACCGGTGCCAGCCAGAGCCTGCCGGCCTTTGTGCCTCTCCCACTTAAAATCACCAGCTTGGGGTTGAATAAGTGAATCAGTATAGCGATCCCCCTGCCGATGTGATATCCTGCCTCTGATAATAATTCTACAGCATACTTGTCGCCCTTGATAGCAGCGTCCATAATTTGATGATACGTGGCAATCCTGTTGTCCATCGACAACCCTTTCATTACCGTGGTCCTTCCGGCCTGAATTCCGGCGATCGCTTTTTCTGCTATTACAGAAAGGGAAGTCTCTGTTTCCAGGCAACCCATTTTTCCACAACTGCAGATCTTATTGTTGGTAAACAGCGGTATGTGACTGAACTCGCCGGCAAAGCCGTTTTCACCACGGAAAAGACTGCCATTCAACACCATCCCCAAACCAATTCCCCAACCGATATTGATCACCAGCGCATGCTGACGGTGGCGGGCTTCCCCCAGCTTCCACTCGGCCAGCGCTATCAGGCTAGAATCATTGTCAATGCTCACCGGTATCCCGGTCACTATCTCCAGATATTCATTGATGCTCTTCGCGGGCGTGTCAAAAAAAGAATAGTTGACGCCCTTTGTTACGTCCACAAAACCCGGCATACCAATGCCAATGCCTGCAAACTTTTCTTTGGGAATACCGGATTGCGCTATCACTTTTTTTAACTCCTGTCCCAGGATAGGGATCCCGTCAGGATGAGCGGATAAATCCAGCTCCAGTACCCGCTCTTCTCCGATCATGTTATTGCTCATGTCCAGTATGCAAATACTGGTCATAAACTGGTCCATCGCCACAGATAATATATACAGGTAGTCCTGCCGCACAGAATACATCTGCGGACGGCGCCCTCCTGTAGATATCGCATATCCCGACTCTATCACCAATCCCTCCTTCACCAGCTCGTTGAGCGCTTTCGTGGTATGCGGAAGACTCCTGCCGGTCAACTGTGTTAAGTCGGTACAGGATAACTCCTTGTTGAAGTAAAGGTGTTTTAGTATTGTCTTCTTGAATAACTCTTGGCGGTCAGACACCATTTTGATTGATACTATTTCAGGTACATCACAATTATAACAAGTGAATCAGCTTATCTCATAATTCCGGTTCAAGATAGCCAAACTTTCTAAAACTAAACAAAAACTTCCTCGAAAATTTTAATTAGTTCGATATAATTATCAAAAAAATGCGTAAAGTTATTATGAAAATGTTAATTCTGTATCAGAAAAAGGCAAAAATCTGTCTTTAAAAAGCCGCTAAAACGTAAAAGCAGGTAAAACGTTTTATGAGCACGCAAAGGCGCCAAGCAGCAAAGCACGCAAAGATCTTTAAAGTTTAAACAAGAAAGCAAAGGCGGGGAGATCAAATGTAATCTCCCCGCCTTTGCTTTCTCTGCTCGCTTTTATGATCTTTGCGCGCTTTGCTGCTTGGCGCCTTTGCGTGACCCTATTTCAACGCCTCCCGGTACGCCTCCACAATCTCCTTCACCGGCCTGTTCAGCAACGTCTCATTAAAATTCAACGATGACTTCCCCTGCTCAACAGACCGCCGCATCACAATCTGATGCTTCTCCCGCAGGTAGTTGGACAGCTTCACCGGATCAACTCCCTCTCCATAAGCAATCTCCACACAGTTGGAACCGTGCTCAAAAGGCGTCAGCTTCAACCCCTTCAACCGGTTCAGCTGCCCTATCAGCTCCCGCGCCCGCACCGCCGTTTCCCGCAACCGCTCCTCTAAACCATCCAGGTAATGTAACGCCAACGCGCTGTTATGCCAGTTGCGGTACAACGCCCCGCCATGTATCTTGATCTGATGCTCCATCTTGTCCATCACCGCCTTATCGCCGCAAAGCACCGCACCGTTAATAGCGCCCACACATTTATACAATGAAATAAACACGGTATCAAAATAGCTGGCATACTCTTTCACGCTTACACCGGCAAAAGCCGCCGCCAGATGCAGCCGTGCACCGTCCAGGTGCAACTTATACCCTTTCTCCCGGCACCAGGCGGATATACGCCGCAGCTCCGCCACCGGCACCGTCTTCCCCATGCAACGCCGCACCGGGTTCTCAATAGACACCACACCAATACCGCTCTTAAACAGCTCCCCCTCTTCATGATACGCGATAGACTGCTGCAAGGCCTCCAGGGTAAAATACGCCTCCCCCGGAGCCAGCGGTATCAGCCGCTTGCCATGCAAGGCCGTCGCTGCATCTGCCTCATCGCGGTACACATGGCTCGTCTCCTGCACAAACACCTTGGTATTATCCCCGCTCAGCACCCGGATGGCCAGCTGGTTGGCCATCGTACCGGAAGGCATGTACACCGCCTTCTCCTTGCCGGTAAGCCGCTGAAATAACTGCAACAACTCCTCCATCGTACCGTCGTTGCCGTAAAAATCCGGTATGATCGGCTTCTTCCGGTTGATCTCCTGCAACTTGTCCAGCGTCTCTGTCATACTTAATCCCAGGCCATCCCGGATAAAGTTCACCGGCAACACCCCGCTTGCACTACGTACAGCCATCTCGGTTACTACAGATGGTATACATACCGGCAACATACCAAGGCCGGAAGATTTCAGAAAATTCCTTCTGTCTATATGCATATCATTTACAGGTTAAATGGTATGAAAAAAATCGGTCATCTGCTGCTCAGTAGGCAGGTTCAGCTTCTTCCGCAGCCGATAGCGCTTGATCTCCACCCCACGCACGGATATCGCCATCAGCTGCGCTATCTCCTTGCTGGAAAGTTTCAGCTGCAAATAAGCACACAACTTCAGATCGGTATTGGTCAGCACCGGATAACGGTCCTTCAGCTTCTTCAGAAAATTATTATTAATCTCATCGAAATGCGAGGCAAACTGCTCCCAGTTGGCATTGTTCTTCTCTACATCATTCAACAACAGCAAAGCATTGCGTATCTCCGGGTTATTGTCGTTCTTCTTGTACACACTCGCCAGGATGTCCTTTACCTTCACCAGCGCATCGCCTTTTTCCACCAGGTGCAACGACGCATCGGCCAGCGCATTGTTCTTGAAACGGATCTCGTTGGCCAGTTTCTCGTTCTGCAACGCTATGATCTCTTTCTCGTTTTTCTCCAGCTCCAGCTGATGGATGTATTTCAGCCGGGCCTGCTCCTCGTCGAACTTACGCTGCTGCACCGCCAGGTTCCGCTGCTGCCAGCGGTACAACAGGTACAGCACACCCGCCAGCAACAACACATATACCAGGTACGCCCACACGGTTTTATACCATGCCGGCAACACACTGAAGTGATAACGCAAAGCCACCGACTCATGCCCCAGGTTGTCCCTCGCCTTGACTTTAAAAATATACTGCCCATCCGGCAGATTCGTATAGTCTTTCTCCGACTTCGACGACCATGCCGACCAGCGCCCGTCGTATCCTTCCAGCTGATAGCTGTATTCTATATTATTCTGCAGCCCGTAAGCCGGGGAACTGTATTCAAAATGAAAAGAGTTGTAACTCTTCGGCAACGCCGGCGCCTCCTTTTCATCCTGTACAAAACCGGCTTCCGTCCGGCGGAAATAACCACCGAAAATCAGGCTGTCCGATTTACCCAGCGCCCTCACCTGCCCCATAATAATACGCACCTGCTGCTGGCTGCCGGCATATTTTTCATAGTTCAGATGGATCATCCCCTTCTCCGAACCGATGAAAATATTCTCTTTATTATAAGGGTAGATGTTTTCAAAACCCATTAATATCTTACCGTCCAGCTCCGGGATATAAGTAATAGTGAACGGCTGGCCTCCCGACGGACGACGGAAATCGACCACCCCGATTTTCTTCCCGCTGCAAAACCAAAGGTTACCGTCTGCATCTTCGTTCAGATACCGTATCTCCATAGTGCCAAAGACAGACCGCAGGAAAGCAGAAGGAACAAACCTGCCGGCAGCGGCGTCAAATTCGTATACCCCCTTCGCGGTACCAAACACCACACGGTTCCTGATTTTAAAAACAAAGTTATTCAACGCAGAGGGCAGGCCCGCGCTGTCGGTAAACAAATGCGCTGTCAGCATTTTACGGTCGGCCGACAGCTGCAGCTGGTACACGCCCCGGTAAGGGTGCGATGCCCATATCACATTATTGTTGTCGATCTCCAGGAAGCGGATAGACTCCTGCAGCCCCGGCACTACGCCTTTATCCGTAAAACGGCCCTGCTCAAACCCCAGCATCCGCACCCCGGCATAGGTGCCTGCCAGCACTTCCGTTGCCGGGTACACCGATGTCATCGGCTTAAACAACCACGTGCCCAACCCGTAAGCCAGCGGCTGAATAACATGGTCTTTTACCTCGAAACTGCCGATATGCTGCCCTATCAACAGGCGACCGTTCACTTCGTCCAGCCGCCATACCTCATGCTGACTGCCCTCCATCCGTACAAAATCGCCCTTGGAAAAACTCAGGTCGCCGCTGCCGGACAAGGGCACGTAATACGCCCCGTCTGACGTGGCGATATACAGCTGCCCTTTATAAATACGGGCCGAATAACCGGACACTTCGTTCGTTTTACTGGGACCTATATATTTTATCGCCGCATTGTAAGCGATAAAACTGATCCCGTTATTTAATCCTGCCCACAGGTTGTTGTTTTTATCCAGGAAGACGCTGAGCACATTATTGTTCTGCAACCCCTCCGTCCGGGAGATCTTCTGTACAATACGCCCTGCAAAGTCCATCACCAGGCAGCCTTCGGCCGTAGTAGCAGCTACCAGCTCACCGGCATTGATGCGGGTACACACAGAAAGATTAACGCCTGCCGGCAGATGGCTGTCCTGTTTTTGCAGCGAACCGTCCGGCCGAACGAGAAAAAGCCCGTGCGTCTGCGTGGTGATCAACAGGCTGTCCCGGCCAATTTCCATCATACCGGAGATCAGCACATTATTCAGCGGCTCCCCGGTATTGACCGGCAGCCATTCATGACGCTCCAGCCGCAGCAGGCCATTGGCCTTGTCCTGCGCATATAATTTATTGCCCACCTTCCGGAGGTACATCCACTCGCTGGTGGTGGGATATACTTTGATGCTGTTGTTATGGAATTCCATCAGCCGGTCCGAAGCCTGGAAAAAAACCGACTCCCCGAAGAGCTCTATCCTCCAGATGTCTGCAAACCTGTTCTGCGATTTTGGCAGTAATTTTTTTAAAGAAGTATAGGTCAATACGCCATTGGCCCCCCTTTCAAAATAGCCTATTTCGTCCTGCCCGCCGGCATATACCCGGTCGTTGCTGTCCATCGCCAGCGCACGCACGATGGTTTTGTTGGGCAACGGGTATGCGTTCCAGTGACTGCCGTCATAGGTTAGCATTCCTTCATTATTCGCGAAGTACATCATACCCCTGCTGTCCTGCCGGATATCCCAGGTCTGCGTCCCTGCCTTGAAATCGCTCTTGCTGTAATTAATGATCTGTGGTAATCCTATAGTGTTTTGTCCGGTACAGGTCAGGCTGCATAGGTATATCAAGATAAGCAAGCACCATATTCTCATAAAATGAAGATATAAAATTCGGATGATGTAGTAATGATGTAGTCGATTTTTATTGGAAATCAATTCTTTGAAGAATTGTGATGTAGTAGAGATGTACCGCTTTTGTTTGGGCAGAAAAGGGTATCCGATAATTTTACTGCATCCAGACCAACACTCCTGTCAACTAAAATCCTAACGGAATCTTTAAAAAAATTGAAACGAAAGATCAGCATCATCGCCGGACATTCTCCCGTATGAAACTGTAAAAACTGACTCACGTATGAAAAAATTTCTTCCATGCATGCTGATGCCTGTACTATTGTTTTTTGCCAATATGTCATGGGCTCAGAACATTCCCGTTACCGGTAAAGTAACTGATGAAAAAGGGGAAGCCATCCCCGGGGCATCCGTCGTGTCCCGCAACAGCAAGACGGCGGTAGCGGCCAACCCGGACGGTACCTTCCGTATCAGCGTTCTCCCGGGTGAAAAAGTCCTGCATGTATCCGCTATCGGGTTTGTACAGCAGGAGGCAACAATCACTGCCGCCCCCCTGCATATCATCCTGCAGGCATCTCCCAGCGACCTGAATGAAGTACTGGTAGTAGGCTATGGCACCCAGAAAGTGACCAAAGTATCCGGCGCCGTGTCTACCGTTAAAGGCAACGACATCACCGCCCTCCGCCCGGTAAGACCGGAAGAGGCGCTGCAGGGCCGTGCCTCCGGGGTAAACGTTATCCAGAGCGGCTCCCCCGGGTCCAAGCCCACAGTGCTCATCAGGGGTATCCCTTCCTACACCGGCACCGATCCCCTCGTGATCATCGACGGCGCCATGCAGTCGCTCGACGACCTGAACGCCCTCAATGCCGCTGACATTGAGTCCATCAACGTATTGAAAGATGCCGCCACCACGGCGATCTATGGCGTTAAAGGCGGCAACGGCGTAATCGTGGTCACCACCCGCGGCGGTAAAAAGAACCAGAAGCCGGACCTGACCATCAACGCCAACTACGGCGTACAGGAAGTGCTGAAAACCATCCCGGTGTTAAACGCAGCCGAATATGGCGCCATTATTAATGAAGGCAGCGTAGCCTCCGGCGGTAACATCATCTTCCCCGACCTCGCCAAACTGGGCGCCGGCACCAACTGGCAGAAAGAGATCTTCCACAGGGCGCCCATCATGAACTACAACGCCAGCTCCCGCGGCGGCAGCGACCGGATGACCTACTTCCTCTCCGCCGGATACCTCGCGCAGGACGGCATCACCGGCGGCGGCAGCAAATCCAATTTCAAAAGGATCAACGTCACCGCGAACATTTCTGTAGACCTCACCCGTAAACTGAAGTTCATCCTGAACACCAGTTACGTTAACATCAAAAGCAAAGGGATACAGGAAAACTCCTTCAATTCCATCATCGGCAGCGCGCTCAACTTCGATCCTACCGTGCCCGTATATAATGATGTACCCAACACCACGGGCAAATACAGCTTCAGTAACCTGCTGCTGTCGGAGATCTTCAACCCGCTGACCAAACTGGAAAATACCTACAACCTGAACAACGGCAACAAGCTGTATGGCAAAGCGGAACTGCAGTATGAGGTGATCAAAGACCTTAAGCTGACCGGCCGCTTCGGCTACACCAGCTGGGATAATACCAGCAAAACCTTCACCCCGCTGGTGTTCTACGGTCCGCTCAATGTGGAAAACACCATGACGGCCGACGGTATGCCGGTGGTGACAAAAAACGGCCTTGGCGGCATCGCCACCAGCACCCATAACAACGTATCACAAACCAAAGAAGGCAACTTCAGCTTCACCGCCGAAGCATTCGCCAACTATAATTTCAATGTAAAACAGCACCATCATTTTGATGTGGTAGCCGGTGGCGCCATGTATAAAACCACCGCTAACGGCATCACCGCCACCGCGCAGGATGTGCCTTTCAACTCCTGGGCCTTTGCAGACCTCAGCGCCGCCACCGGTACCAATACCGCCGGCGTGATTTACTTCCGTGATACCGTCATCAACGGTGTAGCCACACAGGTACGCGATCCCCGCGGCGATGTGGCCCCTAACCTCAACGCACGCACGAACAGCAACTACTACTCTTTCCGTCGCAACCTGTCCTATTTCGGCAGGATCAACTACGACTACAGGGACAAATACCTTGCATCGTTTACCGCCAGGAGAGACGGTTCCTACGCCTTCGGCCTGAACAACCCGTACGCCAACTTCTTCTCCGGCTCCGCCGGGTGGGTAGCCTCCCAGGAAGATTTCTTCCGCTCGGATTTCATCAGCTTCCTGAAAATCAGGGGCAGCTACGGTACCGTGGGCAATGAAAACGTAAAACCATCTCCCGTTAAGATCGTCACCGGCGGCCCCAACTACGGCGATGGCAACAACAACGGGTATACGTTCGGCAACTCCTTCGTGCCCGGTTCTACCGTTGCCTCCTACGCCAACCCCAGTATGGCCTGGGAGAAACAGACACAGTTCAACGGCGGCTTCGACATCACCTTCTATAAAAGTAAATTCTCCGTCTCAGCAGACTATTTCAGAAAAGAAGTAAAAGGACTGCTGTTTGTGTCTGAACCATCCCTTTACCTGGGTACCGCACAGGTGCCTGAGTCCAACATCGGCTCCACCCGCAGCAGTGGCGTGGAACTGTCCGCAGGCTACAACGAAAATATCGGCCGCGACCTGAAACTGAGCACCAACGTCAATTTCACCACCGCCCGCAACGTCGTGACAGCCACCAACGAAGACGGCACCGCCTTCATACAGGGCGGCAACTACTTCAACGGCGTATCCCAGAACGTTACCCGCTTCGAAAAAGGTAAAGCGCCCGGGTACTTCTACGGCTACAAAACAGCCGGCCTGTTCCAGTCCACCGACGAAATAGCCAAAGCTCCACGGCAGGACGGCGCCCAGCCCGGCGACATCCGCTTCGTGGACGTCAACGGCGACGGCGTGATCAACGACAAAGACAAAACAGAGATCGGCAACCCCTTCCCAAAATTCACCCTGGGTTGGAACCTGTCACTCTCCTATAAAAAGTTTGACCTCAACGTGTTCACCTATGCTTCTGTAGGCAACGACATATACCGCGCCTACGAAAGAAACGCCAACTACACCAACAAGTTCCGTGATGTACTGGAGAGGTGGACGGGCCCCGGCAGCACCAACGATGCACGCCACCCCCGCTATTCTTTCACAGACGCCAACAGCAACATCCGGGCATCCGACCGCTACGTGGAAGACGGCTCTTTCGTGAAAATCAAGAATATCCTGCTCGGCTATACGCTGCCCAACACGTTCTTCCGCAAAGCCGGTTTCTCACAGGTACGGGTATACGCACAAGTGAAAAACGCTTTCACCTTCACGAACTATTCCGGCTATGATCCGGAAATATCCGGCTTCATCATGAACACCGGCGTGGACCGCGGCGCCTACCCGCAAGCAAGAACATGGTCTGTAGGCGTTGATTTCAAACTGTAAAAAATAACAACATGAAAAACTTACTGCATATAACAGGATTGCTCGTGATAGTAGCCATGCTCTCTTCCTGCAAGAAGTGGGTAGACTATGACGCACATGAAGATTTTCTCGTGACAGAGAAAGATTACCTCCGCTCCTCCGATGATTACAATACCATGGTGATCAGCGTATATTCGCCGCTGCAGTGGCTCAACCAGACCGTCCCCATCGGCGATATCGCCTCCGACAACGCCGTTACCGGCGGGGAAAATGCTTCCGACGTATTAGGGCTTCAACAGATCGACGACTATACCCACACGCCCGCCAACGATTATTTTACCGAGATCTGGAAGTCGGCCTACGAAGGTATTAACCGCGCCAATTATCTCACCCAGTATAAAGACAAAAACATTTCCGGCAACAGCATCAGTTTCACCGGCAAGGATGCACTTTACGGAGAAGTGTATTTCCTTCGCGCTTACTATTATTTTACCCTGGTGAAATTTTTCGGTGATGTGCCCCTGTTTTTTGACAGAAGGCTTAACCTCTCCGATTCGCGGACCTTACAACGGTCACCCAAAGCCGAAGTATATGCGCAGATAGAAAAAGACCTCAACGCCGCTATTGCTGTACTGCCTAACTCCAATCCGCAGGCGGGCCGCGTGACCAAATACGCCGCCCAGGCGCTGCTGGGAAAAGTGCTGATCTACCAGAATAAATTCGACGCAGCCGTTGCTACACTGGAGAATGTGGTAAATGGACCTTTTACGCTGATGCCTGATTTCGCCGACATCTTTTTACAGTCCGGCGAAAACGGCGCTGAATCCGTATTCGAGATCCAGTATTCCAACCTGTTCCCCTATTGGAACTGGGGCGCCGCCACGCGCGGACAAGGCAATTACGCGGTACAACAGTGCGGTATCCGTGGTCTTACCGGTAGCAGCCCTTATGCACCGGGATGGAGCACCAACCTGCCCACCCAGGAGCTGGCCAAAGCCTATGCCGCCGGCGATCAGCGGAAAGCTGCCACCGTATTGGATATTGAAGCCTATAAGACGGCGCACCCCGAGTTCACCATCACCTACCAGGCAGCGCCTTATAAGAACACCGGTCTGTATAACCAGAAATACCTGCCACGCAAAGGAGAAACTTCCGGCCAGACAGAACTCAATTATCTCAACAACTATCGCACTATCCGTTTTGCAGAAGTACTGTTGCTGGCAGCAGAGGCCAACAACCGTGCGTCTACGCCCAACGACGCCAGGGCCCGCGATTACCTCAACAGGGTACGGCGCCGGGCTTTCCGCGATAACCTGCATGATGTCAACGCCTCCGGAACAGCCCTGCGGCAGGCCATCTGGGACGAACGCCGGCTGGAGCTGGCCATGGAAGGCGACCGTTTCTTTGACCTTGTGCGCACCGGCCGCGCCGCCACTGTCATCACCGGTTTCAAAGCAGGCAAAAACGAACTGTTTCCTATTCCGCAACGGGAAATTGAGATCTCCCAGCTGCAACAAAATCCGGGTTATTAACAGTTAAACTTCAACCGCATGAACAAACTTACCTATATACCGCTGCTGCTGCTCTTCACCATTGGCAGCGGCTGCACTAAAGACAACTTCGACGATACGGACTTCCTCAACACAGGAACAGCACCCACCGGCGAAGCCGTCCATTTCAACATCACGGACGATAACTCCGGGCTTGTGACCATCACGCCCAACAGCGCCGGCGCTACCGCTTACGATATTTATTTCGGGGACGCCACCACCGAACCTGTGCGCGTACTTCCCGGGCAGAGCACCACCCATATCTACAAGGAAGGTACCTATCCGGTGAAAGTAATCGCCAGCGGCATCACCGGCCAGAAAGCAGAAACCACCAAACAACTCGCTGTAACATTCCGGGCACCTGAAAGCCTGACCATCACGGCCAACGCCAACCTGCACGATCTTACCCTGTCGGCTGCGGCGTTGTACGCGACCGGAGGATATAAAGTGTACTTCGGCGATGCGGCCAATGAAGTACCGGTGTTGATCGCTGAAGGTGCCCATGTTACACACACCTACGCCAAAGCCGGCAAATACCAGGTAAAAGTGGAAGCGCTCAGCGGCGGCGCAGCCATCACCACCGCCACCAAAGAAGTGACCATCTACAACGCGCTCACCCTGCCGATGACATTTGAACAACCGGATGTCAGCTACGCCTGGGGCGATTTTGGCGGCAGCCTCACCACAGTAATACCCAATCCCTATCCCGGCGGTATCAACAGCAGCGCCACCGTTGGTAAAATCATCAAAACGAAAGACCAGACCTGGGCAGGCAATTTCATCAGCATGAGCAGCCCGATAGATTTTACCGGTAACAAAAAGTTCAGGGTGAAAGTATACTCCTGGCGGCCAGGGCTACGCATACTGTTGCAACTGGAAAGAAGCGGTGACAATACTTTTATGGAAAACATGGAAGCCGTTACCACCAAAGCCAATACCTGGGAAGAACTGACGTTCGACTTCAGCGGTAAAATCACGGATAACAACAAAAAATTACAGAACATCCTCTTCTTCCTGGACAACGGCACACAAGGCGATGGCAGCCAAAACTACACCATCCTGTTCGATGACATCGTATTAACCAACTAATGACGCATCACTTATGATCAAACATATAACACTGACATTCCTTTTCGGCGCCGTGCTGTTGCTGGCCGGCAGCTGCGGCAAAGACGACTACAAGTTCGGTGATCTCACCACACCGGGCAAACCAGTACTCACACTTACGGTTAACGGGAAAGACGCAGCCCATCCAAACGGCGACGGCTCCGGCACCATACAGCTGAACATCAGTTCAGAGCACGCCTATAACTACAAAGTGGATTTCGGCGACGGCCAGGCGCCCAAAACAGGTACCGTCAGCGCCTATACGTACACTTATAAACATACCGGTGTAAAGAAGTTCACCATCACCGTGTATGCCTCCGGCAAAGCCGGCATTACCAGTACCAATACCATGGAAGTGGAGATATACCGCGCGTTCACGCCCGCCCCTGAGCTGGTCAGCATGTTGACCAACAACGGCGTCAAGAAATGGCGGGTAGACAAAGATGCTCCCGGTCATCTCGGCGTATCTGCCGCCGATGTATTCACGCCGGCATGGTGGGCTGCCGCTCCTGATGAAAAAGCCGGCCTCGGCATCTACGATGACATCTACACCTTCAATGCAAACGGCAATGTGTTCACCCACACCACCAACAATGACCTCTTCGGCAAAAAGGAATACCTAAAAGACTTCGATCCAGCCATGACAGGCACAGGAGACTATACCCTTACCGGTGCTAAAGCCGCCGACTATACGGAAACATTCGGATACGACGGCAGCGCCACTGAAGAATTTATCACCTTCCCCGTAAAAGGCCATCTTGGCATCTACCTGGGAACACATAAGTTCCAGGTACTGGAAAGGACCGACACGCATATGACGTTACGTTGTGTGCAGGAGCCGGGTGCATGGTATGTTAAACTAATCGCAATTCAATAACTTATGAAGCATTTAACCGGAATGATGATGGGGCTGCTCGTTTCCCTGAGCAGCTGCGGAAAATCAAATGACAACCCACCGGCGGAAAAAAAAGCGCCGCTGAACCTGGTCGTCAACACTGTCGTGAGCACCGACAGCAGCGGCACCGTGACCTTTACGGCAGCCGCCGAAAACGCCGTCAGTTATGACTATGACTTCGGCAACGGGTATATCAGAACTACCGCCAACGGCAGTACGAGTTATACATATAACACACCGGGAGTGAATAACTACACGGTGAAAGTCACCGCTAAAAGCGCCGATGGCCTTACCGTCGGTCAATCATTGTCTGTAGCTGTCCCGGTGTCCACGAAGCTGCTCTGGTCCGACGAGTTTAACCAGGACGGCGCGCCGGACCCGAAAAACTGGGGCTATGACATCGGCACCGGCGATAACGGCTGGGGCAACAACGAAGCCCAGTACTACACCGATCGCACTCAGAACGCCGCCATTTCCAACGGCACGCTGAAAATCAATGCGGTAAAGGAAAGCTATAACGGGAGAGACTATACGTCTGCCCGCCTGCTCACCAAAGGCAAGTTTAATTTCACCTATGGCCGCGTGGAAGTCAGCGCCAAACTGCCCGCAGGCGGCGGCACCTGGCCGGCCATCTGGATGCTGGGCAGCAATATCGCCACCGCGGGATGGCCCGCCTGCGGCGAGATAGACATTATGGAACATAAAGGCAACGAACCGCAGAAAATATACGGCACCGTGCATCATCCGGGCCATGCCGGCGGTAACGCCGACGGCGGCACCACCATGGCTGCCAATCTGGCCGGCGCGTTCCATAAGTATACATTGGACTGGTCGCCTGCGCAGCTCCGCTGGTATGTGGATGATAAACTCTATTTTACGTTTAACAATGCAGCCGGCCTGCCTTTCAACCATGATTACTTTATCCTGCTCAATTTCGCTATCGGCGGAACTTTTGGCGGCGCTATCGACCCGGCCTTCACCAAAGGGACCATGGAAGTAGACTATGTAAGAGTGTATAAGCACTAACAGACAGGTATTTCTCTAAAAAACGACAGCCGGCTTATCTTGTAAAGCCGGCTGTCGTTTTTTTAATTTTCTGTATCATATATATCTGCCGCACGTCGTAGCTTCCATTGGATAGCCCTGCGCAGCTTCTCCGGCCCCAGCACCTTCATACCGTCCGCAAAACCGAGGATTTCCCGCTCCAGCTCGAAATTATGTTCCACCATTATGGTAACGACGGTCCCTTCTGTTCCTTCGGAGACCACCTGCTGACTATGATGCAGCGGCTTGGTCAGCACATAGGGAGCATGTTCCGGCGTCACCAGGATCGTCACCCGTTGCGGTCTTACCCTGGCAACGGTAGGCCCGATGGCATGTTGATAGTAGTCTTCCGGCGTATGCCCGTCCAGGTTAGGGCGGTAAGTTTCGGTTTCATCGATTTTCAACTCCTCGATCCTGTCCAGCGCCAGGGTAATGATACCGGCGGTGGCATTTTTCGTTCCTACCACAAACCAGCGGTTCTTAAACTCTTTCAGCCACCAGGCGTGCAGGTGCATTTCACTGGCGGATTTAGCGCGGAAGGACTGGTATTTTACCAACAGGGTCTGTTCCCGGACAATGGCATCATAGATCATGCCGAGATACGACAATCCCCGCAGGTGTTCATTTTTTTCGAAGTCGACCACCGTCCGCTGGTTATGTGACGAAGCATACACATGGCCTTCCAGTTTCTGCACCACGTCGTTCAGGTGCTGGAAATGGGAAAAGCCCCTGAACTGCTTCAGTACCTCCACGGCTTCCGTCATGCGGGTCAGGTCATGCTCGCTCAGCGGGATATTGGTAATGCTATAGCCGGGGTCTTCGTAGGTATAATACTTTTTCTCTACTATAATAATAGGCGCATTATAGCCCAGCTTATCGCTGCGCATCATCTGTATGTCCGCCTGTATGGTACGGCGGCTGATGCCCTTTTCCATGCCTTCATAGTCATACAGCGCTTCAGACACTTTGTCGATCAGGTTCGCTAAAGTCCAGCGCCGGCGGCGGTTTCGGAGGCAGGCGTCAATAGTTTTATATCTTATTAATGCGTTACGGTTAACAGGCATCCAAAAAAAATTTTAATAAAAATAAATAAAAAATTGACCTGCGCAAAAAGACTGCGCACATAGGGGGACATCTTTGTATCGTCAATCACACAATAATACAAAACGATATGAAATTCAATCTTTTCACCAAAGGCACCCAAAAGGTAACCAATCATGCAGGCGCACCGGCGTATAAGACAACTCCGGAAATGGAACTGTACACCAGCGTGGTGACAGCTTCTCTGAATGACCAGTTCTATGAAGGAGCCGGTGACAGACTGGCTCGTATCTGCGCACTGATGGACAAAAACGATCCGGCCTTTATAGCCAGGCTGGCCGTGTATGCCCGCGAAAAAATGTACCTGCGCAGCATCCCGATGGTATTGGCCGTGGAAATGGCCAAACGCTTCAGCGGCCATGCGCTGGTAGGTAAAACAGTGGCGCGTGTGGTACAACGTGCGGATGAAATCACGGAAATACTGGCCTATTATACCATGGCCAACAAACGTACACAGGTAAAAAAGCTGAATAAGCTGAGCAAACAGGTTCAGAAAGGGCTGGCGGAAGCCTTCAACCACTTCGATGAATACCAGTTTGCGAAATACAACCGCAAAACAGCCATCTCGCTGAAAGACGCATTGTTCCTGGTACACCCGAAAGCCAAAGACAATGCCCAGCAGGAAGTGTTCAACAAAATAGTCACCGGCACGCTTTCCGTGCCCTATACCTGGGAAACCACCCTGTCGGCCGTTGGTCAGCGTTCCTTTGCCTGTGAAACTGATAAAAGAGCGGCCATGCGCGAAGCCTGGGAAGAACTGATCACCAGCAAACAACTGGGATATATGGCTACCATGCGGAACCTGCGCAATATGCTGCAGGCGGATATCAGCCCGGCGCATATCGGCCTGGTATGCGATTACCTGGCCAACGAGACAGCGGTATGGAATTCCAAACAGTTGCCTTTCCGCTACCTCGCCGCATACCGCGAACTGAAAGATGTGCAGCACGGCCTTACCGGTCAACTGATGCAGGCGCTGGAAACCGCTGTCAAAACCAGCGTAACACACCTGAAAGGATTCGATGTCAACACCCGCGTGGTCATCGCCTGCGATGTGTCCGGATCCATGCAGTTCCCGCTGTCTCCCCGCAGCAAAGTCACCGGTTACGACGTCGGCCTGATGCTCGGCATGTTACTGCAGCATAAATGCAGGCATGTTATCAGCGGTATGTTCGGGGACACCTGGAAAACCGTAGCGCTGCCGGGTAACAGCATCCTCTCCAATGTCGACGCGTTCCACCGGAGAGCGGGAGAAGTCGGCTACTCCACCAACGGCTACCTTGTAATAAAAGACCTGATCGAACGCGGCCACGTGGCTGATAAGATCATGCTCTTCACCGACTGCCAGCTATGGGACAGCACCGGCAAACAAAATACATTTGCCGGCAGCTGGGCCACCTACAAACAGCAGGTGGCGCCCAACGCCAAACTGTACCTCTTTGACCTGCAAGGCCAGGGTACAACACCGGTGGATGTACGTCAAAATGATGTACACCTTATCAGCGGCTGGAGCGATAAAGTGTTTGATGTAATGGAAGCCATCGAAAATGGTCAGACTGCACTGGAACACATCCATAGTATAACCCTTTAATCATCCGTTTTTGTTAACTACATAAAACGCAGCGCGCTGAAAGGGCGCGCTGCACTACCGGCCCGGTAGCTTAAAAGGACAAAGCTGCGGTAAAATTACGTCACCGCGGAGTGTATGGAACATATCGTGACGGGCACGCCCTGCCATGATCAGAATTTACAGTGCACCGAACGCTTAAATGCCAGTAGGGAAGCGTATTTACAGCCATACTGTTCAGCAATGAAAATGCAGGTTCGATCCCTGTCCGGGCAACAACAACATCTGTCAGGTGTCGTATGAATGGGCTACTTCACTCCAAACGAAAATTCCTATTCGGCTCTTTACCCTGATATAACAATAGCAGGTGCCGTAGTAACGGGCTACTTCGATTCAGGCTTGATATGCAGGTTCGACTCCTGCTCGCGGTGATCTCCGCGATCGTCTAATGGCAGGACGCAGGCAGTCTGCAGCGGAGAAATCCGGGGGCAGGCCCACAGCCATCCTGTTGCGCTCTTTTGCCCTGCTGTTGTTATCTATAAACTAATTTAAGAAAAGCAAGTGTCGTATGAATGGGATACTTCACTGTCAATGAAACCACCTCCCATTTAGTTTGTTACCTTGTGATAATAATGACGGGTGCCGTAGTAACGGGTTACTTCCGCAGGGGATTGGGATTGCAGGTTCGAGTCCTGCTTCCGGAGCAATCCGGAATCGTCTAATGGATAAGACACAATATACCTGTTACGCTTTTTGCCCCGTCATTGTTATCTGAATGAATACTCGCGCGTCTCTATACCTTTTCCGGAAGACACTACCGGCAGATGCCTGTCCAATGAAAAAAATGCACAAACGCCTGATGAATAAAATCATGCATCACCGCTGTGCCACTGGTGTATATGAGATGCCACACGAAAGTTTTTTTTCCATCATGACTTGTGGTCTATGTAATAAAACAATACCTGCAACAGCAGCACGATGAAAGCAACACCGCCGCCAAAAATCAACAGTATCACTTGCCCCGGGGTCAACTTTTCTATCCACCTGTAAGTGAGTGGTTCACTCTTGACAATATATACGCCGCAATGCGGGAAAGGGTGCTGATTAATTTTATTTCGAAGTTCCTTTTTGTTGAAGTACTTGTCCATATAAGGCTTGAGATGCGTTATCAGGTCATCTACGGTCTGTATGTCCTCTTTTTTGGAAAAAGGCGTCATGGCGCCATTACCCACCCGTATCCGGACCGTCTGCCCATCTGTGGTAAAGAATGAAAGGTACCGGTGTTCAGTACTACCCAAATTTTTTATTTCCCGGATGCTGTCCAGCGGAATATCAAACTGCCGCTTCCTGAACCGGATCAATAAACGGTCAGCGGTTACCCTCACTATCCAGGTTTTGTCGCGGATCAGCTTCGCCAGCCAATGTATGGAAAACAAACTGGTACCCAGGACCACGACAATGATCAGACCACGCGGTATCTTCAATAGGTTGAATGACAAAACCGTTTTGAGAAGATAAAACAATCCCGCCAGCACAGTGACCAGGATGGGCAGGATCGCAAGTCCCAACCACATCTCCGTTCTCAGGTCAAGTCCCTGGAAACGGAATTCCTTTTCTTTGATAGCTGTCATCCCCGTTATTTTATCTGTACCGGTACAGTTGTAGTAGGTATAGGCCCTTCCGGTGGTGTGGCGGGTTTGTCGAGCGGCTTATACCGGTACGATTTTTCCGGGTCTCCGCAGGCAGTATAAAATACTGGCGGTAATGTTGTCTTCTCCGGCTTCCTGTTCTCTTTTGATGCCGGCGTCAGTAATACATATTTATGCAGGATGCTTATATCGTTGTAGTCCGTTACCGGTCCATCCGGCGATGTACCATGCGCCGTATATTGCCCTGTCGCGCCATTATAGGTATATTCAGCGGTATCGATTTCCATCAGTAACTTGTAAAAACGGTTCACATACAGCACATCTTCCTTTTTCTCTTTGCCTTCGCCCAGGTAAGCCCTCATTTCTTCCACCTCCTTATCATTGGGTTCATGAAGAAGGCCCCGGCTTCCCGTAAGACTCGTCCGCAGCACCGTCTCTCCTTCTTCTTTGGTGACAACACCTACAAACGGTTCCTGGTAGCGGTTAGGCTTCTGATAAAGAAATACAAAATCGTTGTACTTTTTCCCGGGTGTGTATATCTCTGTGTTATGGTCTGTTTTCGTTATCTCATAGTTACTGCCCATATGGGAAAAAGCGATCTGTGAAGGTACGGTGGCATCTTCATAAACATAAGGAGGACTAAAACAGTTCGCGTCTTCATTGAATACGCTGCGTGTTTTATCATTGTTCAACTGTAAAAAAGTTTTCCCGCGTTCAAATCCGTTGAAATACATCCGTACACTGTCATGCAAGTCCTTATTCTCCCGGGCGAATACCATAAAAGTATTGGCCGGCTTATCCGGTACAAACCGGATATGGTCTTTTTCCACATGATAAGTCCCTGGCACCAGTGTGGCGTAACCATACAGGAAAAACCGCCCGTTATCAAAAAGACAGAACCCGTCCTGAACGCCGCCATAGCGGCCGGCGAGGGACTGCGCAGAAGCATCGTTATTCATAAATGAAGATATAGTGATGGAACTCAGTATATAAAGAAGGTAGAATACTCTGTTCATAAATTGTGTTGATTACAATACTCAAAAAAATCGCCCAAACGGAAAATCCTGGTAAGATAAGCATAGTCCTGGTCCACCTGCTGATAACTTTTCAGGGAGGGCGCTGCTACATCCAGGTTACCTTTGCCAAGGGTACGATCGGGGATAAACAACGCATTTGTTACTTCCGGCTCACCCAGCAAAGAATAAACTTCCCGGCCTTCCACCGCATAGGGCTTAAACCGGGAACTGAGGTTTTTCCTGGTATAGATGGTATTATAAATAACATATTTGGACCGCGAAGGGTTAATTACACCATAAGAGGTTAATTCCATGTGCAGCTCCTGCGGCGGCATCCCCAGGGCTTCACAGCTGATATTGTGTACGCCTTCCGCTAACGTGATCCTCAAAAAAGAACGCGCCGGAACAACATATTGCTCCTGGTCTATCGCAACAGTTATGTCCCGGCCTGTTGGGTTATCAATCAGCGTTGCGCCGTTGAGCGTTGGTTTCAACAACAGCTCGTAGCCGGCATAACATCCTATTAATACCAACACCAGCAACAGTCCTATGATGCGTTTTCCTGCTATTTGTGCCATGGAATCACTGTTTTTTCTGAAATACGGTTTTCAGTGATTAAAGTTAAGTAAGGACCGCTGTATGCTTTGGGGCAGATCAATTTCCGCACACGACGGGTCAACATCTGTCGGTTGCAGAAAAATATCCGCATTTATATTTTGTCGATAAAGCTGAGTACCACCTCTCTCTTGCGGTCAGATACCGGTACCGTCTCACCGTTAAACATTTCAAGATAGCCTTCCTTGTAATATTTGCTGACGTAATTTCCATTCACAAGATAAGACTGATGGCAACGGATAAACGTTTCTTCCGGCAACAGCGCTTCATATTCCTTCAGTACTTTGGAGACAAGGATGGAACTGCCATTCTTGAGGTAGAAAGTGGTGTATCCCCGGTCGCTCTTACAATAAATGATATCTTCTATATCGATGATCTGCGTGTACTCCGCGCTCCTGAGCGCCACGCGGCGCGGGCGTGTTCCGCCTTTATAATGATTGGCGGCTATTTCCAGCTGATGCTGATTGAATTTCTGTTGCTCGCTTTTTTTGAAACAACGGTCCACCGCTTCTTCAAAAACAGTTGTTTCGATCGGTTTCAGCAGGTAAGCGAAAGCGCCGAGGTTCAGCGCCTGTAAGGCATACTGGTCATAGGCGGTGATAAAAATAATCTGGCTGGCGGTAACATCGATACGGCTGAATAGTGTGAAGCTGTTGCCGTCTTTCAATTGTATGTCTGCCAGGATCAGCTCGGGCTGAAGCGAGGGTATCTCTTCCTGTGCCTTTGCAATTTCACCGGAATAGCCCACTACCTGCAGGTAGGGAATCTCATTCACAAGCGCCATAATATGTTTCAGGATATTGATTTCATCTTCGAGTATATAAACAGTCATCGGACATCTTTTTTTTAATCAGTTAATAAAGGTAGATAGATGGTCGCCCGGAAGCCCTGCCCCTCTGTTTTGGGCTGAGCTTCGAAGTGCGCTTCGCGGGTCGTCTTGTTGAACAGGAGGTCCAGCCGTTCCTGTGTAATGATGCGTGACAATGACTTTTTCTCCCGCGGGCCATGCGTCTTTTCCTGTTCTCCCGCGCCGTTATCGTCGATACAAATCACCAGCTGCTGTTGCTCCTGGCGGAAGGTGATGGTCAGCATACCGCGGTAATCGATGGACTTAAAGCCGTGTTCTATGGAGTTTTCCACGAATGGCTGCACCAGCATGGGGGGTATCAGGATAGACGACACATCGGTATCGTCAGTATCAATACTGTAGGAAAATGTGTGTTCAAAACGCATCTGCTGCAGTTCGATGTAGTTCTTCAGTGAGCTGATTTCATCCTCCAAAGTTATCAGGTCGTGGCGGTTCAGCTCCAGCACATTGCGCATCAGTTTGGAGAAAGATACCAGGTATGCGTTGGCTTCCCGCTTTTTATCCGCGCTGATCAGGCCCTGCATATTGGCAATGGCGTTGTAGATAAAGTGAGGGTTCAGCTGCATCTGGCGGGTCTTCTGTTCCAGCAGCAGCCGTTTGTTTTCAATGGACAGTCTTTCGTTTTTCTCTTTGAGCAGCTTCTGGCGGTAGATGTTATACACATAAAAGGCAACGATGGCCAATAACGTGCAGACGCCTACGAAAATCCAGCGTTGCTGGGAGATGACCTTTTTATTCAGTTCGTTGTTCATCTGCAACGCCGCAATCGCCTGGTCTTTTTTCTCTGTCTGGTACTGGGTGTGCAGTTCTTCTATCCTGGAAGCTTCAATGACCTGCATGTTACGGCCAAAGATGTTGAAAGCTGCATGTAAAGCCTCCAGCGCATTTTTGTAATCGCCTTTTTGTTTGTAGGCTTCATGCAACCCCTGGTATTCCAGCAGCAGGTTCATTTTCTCAGGCTGCTGCCCTGCCCATAAGATAGCGGCTTTATAATAATAAATGGCCGAATCTGTCTGGTAATTGCGTACAAACGTGGTTGCCATATTATTAAATGCCTGCAGGTTCAGCTTCTGCTGCGATTGCAGGTAGCTAAAATAGCGCCGCTCGGGCGCAACGGCTTTGCCAAACTCTTTTCGGGCGGAATAAAGCTGCGATTCATAGTCGTAGGTGCGGGCGATCGCCAGCGTGTCGTCTATCTGCACCGCCAGCTGTCGGGCGCTGTCCAGGAACCGTTCCATAGCGGCAGTATTGAGTTGCCGTGCGGCGAGCAGAAAGGCAATATCGAAATAACGCTGACGGATATTCGGATGGGTGCGGAATGGATGGTGATTGTAGTACTGCTGCGTGTACTCCAGTGCCTTGGCCACATTCTGATTGTTGTAGTAGGATTTCGCCAGCAGGTCGTACAGCCGGTAGGTGAACACACTCTGATGTTGTTCCGCCCTTTTTACGGCCTCCAGGATGCGGGTTACCAGATCAGCCTGGGCAATATCGGAGCTGGACAACGCTCGGTTCAGCGTGGCGTAGTCCTTTAACGTTTGCAGGTCTGTCTGCCTGGAGGCCGGCACTACCTGGCGGAAGGAGAGTGAGGCGCTGTCATATTTCTTTTCCAGTGTATACAGGTTACCGCGCAGATAGCGGTACCAGGGGTTAACAGCTTTGTCGGGCGTGGAGTCCAGCTGCGCCAGCAGCGCGCGGAGGCCATCCATATACGGCTTTGTTTTAGCCGTATCGCCGGAAAGGATGAAGGATATATAGTTTTTATCGGATACGCCGGTATTGTCAGGAGCCTTCTTTTGGTCCGGCATCCTGCAACCGGCGCACCAATAAAGGGCAACAAACAAGGGAAGTAATAACTTATGTGTATTGAACAGTTTGATCATATTCGTTTATCCGTGTCCCCTTGTAAGCGATAACGATTGCTAACAGGAACAAAATTAAGGAGTGATGTGATTCGTTTTCGGCCAGGGTAATATTCGCGGACGGCCGGTAAATATTCGCGGCGGGAGGTAAAATATCCGCTCAGGAGGCCATGCCGGCTGTGACCAGCCGCAGGCCGTTCCGGCCGTATTTTTCCTTGTAGGCTTTGGGCGTCATCGCCACATACCGCTTGAATATTTTGCGAAAGAAGCTCATATCTTCATAACCACAGCGGAAAGCGATCTGTTCTACGCCCTCCTGGCTGCTTTCCAGCATTTTTTTGGCAGCTTCGATACGCACCCGTTGCAGGTAGGCCAGCGGCGTATTGCCTGTGGCCTGCTCAAACCGGCGGATGAAATGCCGGATGCTCATATTATGCCGGGCTGCCAGCGCCTCGATACTGATGGCCTCTGCATAGTTTTTTTCGATGAAGTGCTGGGCTTTACCGATCAGGTCATCGGTGTGGTCATGCTGTAGCCGGAAAATGGAAAAAGCGTCCTGTGGCTGTTGATGCATGTTGATCATCAATATCTTGGAAGCAATGATGGCTGCTTCATGCCCGCAAAATTTCTCCACGAGGTACATCATAAAAGTAGTGAAGCTGAAAGCGCCGCCACAGGTGTAAATACTGCCCTGGTCAACGATAATCTTATCATCCTGCACTTCCACTTCCGGGTACAACGCCCGGAAACGGTCGGCAAAGAGCCAGTGCGTGGTGGCCACTTTCCCGTTGAGCAGACCGGTGGCCCCCAGCAAAAATGCGCCTACGCAGATGCTGGCCAGTTCAGCCTGCTGCAGGTGCTGCTGCCGCAGCCAGTCGATCAGCCGCCGCTCCTGCTGCACCACCGGCATTATCTTGTCCGACTCCATGGCTGGTACGATCACCAGGTCATAGACTTCCTGTTTGGGCAATTTGACCGGCACAGCCGTTCCCATGGCTCTTCGCCAGAGCTGGCCATCCTTCTCTCTCACAAAATCTATCTCAAACCTCACGCTGACAGGGCTGCCTGTAAGCAACGGCGCCGTCCGCGCCATAGCGGCCAGGATGTCTGCCGGGCCCGCCACACTGGAGGGTACGGCATTTTCATAATCGAGAATAGCAATACGCATATGATTTCCGGAATTATATGATTATGGCAATAATAACTTTCAGCAAGGCACTTTTGCCACTACCTAAAGTTAACCTTTCCTGTCGTTCCCGGTAAATTAATTTCTGTGGGTATGATAATTGAGACCTGAAAAACGGAAAAACCGGGAAAAGCCATGCCGTCGTCTGTCATCCGTACATACCATTACGACGCCCTGCATGCTGTACTGCGGATTGTGTTTGTTTCAGGGGCGGTATACGACTATGAAGCCGTACCGGAATCCCTGTATGAGGAAATGAAAAAAACAAAGTCCAAAGGCACCTTTTTCAACCGATACATCAAAGACAAATTTAAATTCTCCCGCCACCGCGATCCGCACGACCACGCCTGAGCCTCATCTAGGCTAATTTACACACCGGCAAAATCCGGCAAAAGGGGCTTAAAAAACTACCAAAAAGACACAAAAAAAGGGCTTCTAAAGCCCCTCAACTATCCAAAAAAACAAAAGAGCTTCTAAAGCCCCTCAACTATCCTAAAAAAACAAAAGGGCTTTAGAAGCCCCTTTTTCAGCGCTTCATCAAAGAAGCCTGAACAACATCGTAGCCCCGGGCGTGAGCCCGGGGAAACCGGATATTAAAAATCTATTCTCTGATCACGTTTATCCACCTTGTCTTTACGGCCATAACGGTTACGGTTACGTGGTTTTGGCCTTCTGGGTTCTGCTTTCGGAGCATCCGGATCGGCGTTATTAGCCTCGATCAGCGCAGATTCTTCAAACGGATGACGCACGGAAGGGATCTTCTGTTTGGTCAGTTTGTTGATGCTGTTGAGGAAAGGACGCTCTTCAGTGGCGCAGAAAGAGAGGGCGTAGCCGGTGGCTCCTGCGCGGCCGGTACGGCCTATGCGGTGTACGTACGTTTCTGATACGTTGGGCAGGTCGTAGTTGATCACATGTTCCAGTGCTTCCACGTCGATACCTCTGGCAGCGATGTCAGTGGCAACGAGCACGCGTAAACGGCCATTTTTGAAATTGGCCAGCGTATTCTGCCGGGACGCCTGTGACTTGTCGCCATGCAGGGCGTCTGCGTTGATATTACGCTTACGCAGGTTTTTGGCGATACGGTCGGCGCCGTGTTTGGTTTGTGTGAATACGATCGTGCGTTTGATATTTTTGTCCTGCAGGATATGGTCCAGCAGTTGTTGTTTGTCTTTTTTCTTCACGAAGAACACGCACTGTTCCACTCTTTCAGCGGTAGTGGACACCGGTGTGATCTCTACTTTCTCCGGGTGGTACAGCAGTGAGTTGGCCAGCTTGGCGATATTGGGGGGCATGGTAGCGGAGAAGAACAGTGTCTGGCGCTGTTCTGGCAGCTCACGTACTACCTTCTTGATATCGTTGATGAAGCCCATGTCCAGCATGCGGTCGGCTTCGTCCAGTACAAATATCTCGAGGTGGTCCAGGTAAATATACCCCTGGTTCATCAGGTCCAGCAGGCGGCCCGGCGTGGCAATCAGCACGTCTGTGCCGTTGCGCAGCGCGATGGTCTGCCGGTGTTGCGGCACGCCACCGAATATCACGTCGTGTTTTAATCCGGTAAACCGGCCATACGCTTCAAAACTTTCGTCGATCTGTGTCGCCAGTTCCCGGGTAGGTGTCAGTACCAGTGCGCGGATATGCTTATAGCCGCCTTGCACGCCGGAGCGGGTGTTGTACAACTGCTGCAGGATGGGAATGGCGAAAGCGGCGGTCTTGCCGGTGCCTGTCTGCGCACATCCCAACAGGTCTTTTCCTGCTAAAACGATCGGAATGGATTGTAATTGTATGGGGGTAGGTTGGGTATAACCTTCTTTTTTAATTGCTTTTAAAATGGGCTCAATCAACCCTAATTGCTCAAATAGCATATTGTGTTTATAATCTTCAGTAATAAAATTAAACGCCTCTTTATGGCCGGCGTTCAGCATTGAGGAGAGCAGTAAAGAAAGATTCGGGAGAGTGCTTTATGCTTTGAACTCAACATAACAGACGTAAAGATACGGATTTTCCCGTCAGCAAAACCCTCAGGGCACGGATAATGGATATATGTGGAAATCAAGCGGGTAAAAAACACTATTATTCAATGACTTATACATAGAAAAGGGCCAACTCCACGGGGAAAAGGCCCCTTTCCGCAATGTCATTGGCCGGACTTACTTAGCCGCAGCTTCATCAGGTTTGGTTTTTGGCTCTTCGTTACCATGGTGACAGGTGTAACAGGACACAGCCATCACATCTTTTCCAAAGTACTTTTTGTTGATGCGACGGGTCATCTTCATCATATCCCGTGCGATGCCTTTGTGTTGATTATCATCGCTGGCGAAATCCAGTTTCTTGGGATCATCTTTTTGTGCAACGTGACAGTAGCCGCACTTTACGCCCAGCGCCGCGTTAAACCCGCGCATAGTGGCAATCAACTCATCGTGACTGATGTTTTTGGGTAAGACTTTGAGGTTTTTAGGCTTCTCCGGCTCCTGCGGCAACGCCAGTGAACATAGGGTAACCGCCGCCGTTAAAGCTGCCGCCACCATGAATGTCTTTTTCATTTTCATGACCATGGATTTAAATAGTATGTAAAGCTTCCTGATACGGAATCTACAAAAAATTATATATGTAACGGGATTTTTTTTGACAGACGGAAATAGCTTCCGTCATCTTCGTACGGGCAAACGCGTTAGTCGGCACTACCCGCCGTAAAACACGGACCGGCGAAGGCCATATCCGCAAGTTCCGGGTTTTTTACCGATTTTCGCCGGGGTAACTTTGTCTTAAAATGATAAAGCCATGAACAATTACGATAAAATTGCCACGGCAATTGCATATATCAACGACAACTACAGGGAACAACCCGAATTGAAAGACATGGCGGCTGCCGTACACATGAGCCCGTTCCATTTTCAACGGGTGTTCAGTGAATGGGCGGGCGTTACACCTAAAAAATTTCTGCAATATCTTACATTGCATCACGCCAAGCAACTGCTGAAACAAGAGAAAACAACACTGTTTGACGCTGCCTTTGAAACAGGGCTATCCGGCACCGGCAGGCTGCACGACCTGTTCATCAACATAGAAAGCATGACGCCGGGCGAGTATAAAAACGGCGGAAAATTGCTGCACATCAATTACAGCTTTGCGGAAAGCCCGTTTGGCAATATCCTCGTCGCCTCTACCAGCAAAGGCATCTGTCATATGGCTTTTGCGGACAACCGCGAAGAAGCCCTGCAGGAGCTGATCACCAACTTCCCCAATGCACAGTTTACGCAGATGACAGACCTCATCCAGCAAAATGCCCTCTATGTCTTCACCCAGGAGCAACACCGCCTTTCGGAGATCAAACTCCATCTGAAAGGCACCGCCTTCCAGCTGAAAGTGTGGGAAGCCCTGCTGAAAATTCCCATGGGCAATCTCACCACCTATCAGCAACTGGCAACCACCGTAGATAATCCTAAAGCATCCAGGGCGGTAGGCACCGCTGTAGGCCAGAACCCCGTAGCCTTCCTCATCCCCTGTCATCGCGTGATTAAAGCGACCGGCGAATTTGGCCACTACCATTGGGGAGACATCCGCAAACAGGCAATGATCGGCTGGGAATCCGCACGGAGCAGATAGTCATTTAGAGATTTGGGGATTTTTTGATTTGGGGATTTTGGGGATGCTGGTATTTTGGAACTTTAAATGACCCAATATCAAAATATTAAAATATCATCATCCCCAAAATCAAAAAATCTCAAAATCAAAAAATCCCCAAATGAAAAGGGCCGCCCACTCGTGAAGGGCAGCCCTTATTTGCTTATGAAAGAGGACCAGCACTAGAGAGTGCCTGTCTGTTTATTAGAGGATAATAAGATATTACTGGTTGTCCACCGCCAGCCTGTTATACACCAGCTCATCGGAAGAGATAGGCCAGATGTAGTTAGGCGCGGTAGGCTTCACTTCCAGCACGGTTGCGCTCTTACCGGGAAACGGAATACCCAGCCGGATAATCTCCATCGCCCTGTTGCCTTCTCCCAGTAATTCAATATGTTTTTCTTTCAGAATAGTATCAATCAGGTCAGCCGCACTGGTGAAATTGGCTGGGGTAAATACAGTGCCCGGGTCTGAACGTCCATGTACGGCGTTCAGCAAAGCGATGGCAGTAGGATCTATGGTATTGGACTGGCGCACGATCGCTTCCGCCTGGATCAGCAGCACTTCTGCCCAACGCAGCACCGGGGAAAAGTCCAGGTAAGGGCTCGGACCGGAATACTTTACCAGGAAAGAACGCGTGCCTACCGGCAGGATAAACTGCCTTCTGGCATCGGTCTCTTTCCATGCGGGATCTCCCATAATGCCTTTAGGGCTCAGGGCATATTCAGCATTACCGCCTACGGATGCAGGGCTGTAATAGTAGCCCAGCTGCGTCTGCGTACCCGGGAAATCGCCGGGAGAAGCACCGAACGGCATATATATCACCGCTTCTTTACCAGCGTATTTGGGAATGTACAGGTTCTTCAGGTCTGCTTCCAGCGTGTAACCGGCGGGAGAAGTGAACGGGCCGGAACCGGCAATCAGCTTGGCGCCTTCGCTCAGTACCTTATCGTACTGCCCCATTTGCAGGTACACTTTCATCTTCAGGGCGATGGCGCTGTAAGCATTGCCCTTGTTGGCAGCAAATCGTGTAGATGCCGTCAGCTTGGGCAGCAGTGTTTCTGCTGAGTCCAGGTCACGGATGATCTGCGCATAGGTCTCTTTCACAGTGCTGCGCGCACGGGAGTAGTCACCCAGCCTGGTATGCGGTTCCCAGAAAAGTACCAGCCCCAGTTTGCTGCCGGCGCCATCCCAGTAAGGGCGGGCAAACAACTGCAGCAGGGAGAAATAAGACAGCCCTCTTACGAACTTGGCGTCGCCGGCGTATATCTTTGCCAGTGAGTCGCCCACCACGGCGTTGCCCTTGGCGGCCATACCGGCCAGGAATACATTGACATTGTTAATGGCCATATATCCCTGTGACCAGATCTCCTTGATCTCCTGCGACTCCCCTACGGCGGTCATCTTCCAGGAAGCATTCAGGGTTACGTTGTTGGTCGTCAGGTTCACAAAATCCTCTCCTCTTACATCGTTTGCGATCAGGACCTTGCCTCCCAGGAACTTACCGTTTTTCATCACGGTGTACAAACCGGTAGCTTCGTTGGCAATCCTCTCTTTCAGCGTAAATGCCTCCCAGTCCGGAATATCGGTTGTCGGCTTTGGTGTCAGCAAATCTTTCTGACAGGCGGTGCCAAAAGCAGTAAGACCTAACGCCAGTATATATGCACTAATTTTATTCATCGTCGATCATTTTAGAAATTAACATTTAAACCCACTGTCACAGTACGGCCATTACCCAGGGTGTTACGGTCAATACCCTGGCCGGAAGCGTTGTTACCATTGGAGGATACTTCAGGGTCAGGACCAGGATACTTCGTCAGGATAGCCAGGTTCTGGCCTCTTACATATACCTTGGCGCCGCTCAGGTGAATGGATTTAAGCGCTGTCTCCGGCAGTATGTAAGTCAGCCCCACTGTACGGAGTTTAAGGAAATCCCCTTTAAACGCATTGGCGCTGATAGCAAAAGAAGAACCATTGGAGATGTTATCGCCATACACCACCTTCGGTGTTTCGCTGACATCACCCGGATTTTTCCATCTGTCCAATACTTCCACACTGTTGTTCCAGTAGCGTTGGTCCTTCATGCCGGCAAGGCTGCCGTAGTAAACGTAGAAACCGGTCTGATAAGTCAGCAACACGTTCAGCTCAAAATTTTTGTAGCGGAAAGTGTTTTCAAAACCGCCGATCAGCTTGGGATTGGTGTTCTTGTAAGCCACCGCGTCTTTGGCGCCAACAGCAGGAGCCGGTTTACCGTCTGCATAAGAAAAGACAGCACCTACCGGGTTGTAGAATACTTCCTCCCCCGCTTTGTTAACGAAGATCCTTCTGCCGGTTTGCGGGTCCACTCCATGAGAACGAACAACATAAATCATACTGGCCGGATGACCAACCTGGTTTACGCTCGTCTGTTCCAGTGAACTGGTCACAAACGGAATCTTGTCCAGGGCGCCTGCCAGCTCCGTGATTTCGTTTTTGTTGTAGGCAATGTTGAAAGAGGTGTTCCACGTAAAGTCCTTTTTAGTAACAGCAGCTGCACTGATGCTGAACTCCACCCCTTTATTGTACATCTTGCCTACGTTGGCAGGAATAGTGGCAATAGCAGAGGTGGAAGGAATACCGGCGGAAGGGATTTGAGGCACAAACAGGATCAGGCCGTCGATATTGTTATAGTAGTAGCTCAGTTCACCGGTAATCCTGTTGTTCAGGAAACCATAGCTGATGCCGATATCTGTCTTTTTACTTACTTCCCATCCGAGGTTAGGGTTACCCGCCTGGCTGAAGTACAGGGAAGGTCTTTCGCCATAAGGCACCGGTCTGTAGAGAGACAACGCATCATAGTCGCCCAGACCGGCATAGTTACCCACTTTACCATAGCTACCACGCAGCTTCAGGGTGGAGAACACATTCGCCAGTTTGCTGTCGGCCCAGAAATCTTCTTTGGTGATTTCCCAACCGGCAGACACGCTGAAGAAAGTACCTTTCTTCTTGTCTTCACCAAACGCTGAATACTGGTCCTGACGCACGCTTCCGCTTACGAAATATTTCTCTTTGTAGTTATAGTTCAGACGGGAGAACCAGGACAACAGGTAGTTCTCGCGGCGCAGCATATTCCTGCTCAGGTCTGTCAACCAGCCGCCTTCGGAGTTATTGAAGTAAGGGTCCATCTGGTTCTGGCGACCGATACCATAACGTTCACGCTGGTCGCGTTGCTGCTCAGAACCCAGCAGTACACTCAGGCTATGCTGGTTAAATGTTTTGTCAAACTGCGCTGTGTTGGTCCACATCCATCTTTTATACTGTGTATAAGTGCTGGTAGCGTCACCGTTGGAGCTGTAACCGTCGCCATTTTTGTTATTGGCGTAAATATCGTTGTTCATCAGGATATAGTCGATACCGTACTGCGTACGTAAAGTCAGCCATTCCCAGGGTTTCAGCTGACCATACACGCTTCCCTGTACGTGGTTCGCCTCTGTATTGGAGTGATCGAGGTCCAGCAGGATCTTGGGGTTATAGATACCCACGTTCAGACCACCTTTGGCGCCGCCGATGCCGGAGCCGCCATTCGTATTATAGCTACCGTCGTTATTGTGGGGTGCTACGATCGGGGAAGTGAGGAACGCCAGACGGGCCAGGCCGCCGGAACTGAAAGCCTCTCCTTCCAGTGACCCGGAAGAACCAGAGATCAGGCTGTTCTCATTGGAGAAAGACATTTTGGTACCCACGGAAAAAATTCTTCCTACCTTCTGGTCTACGTTCAACATCAGGTTTTTGCGGATAAAATCATTTCTTTTCAGGATACCTTCCTGTTTGGTATACCCGGCAGAAAAATAATAGCTGGTATTCTCCGTACCACCGCCTACGCTCAGGCTATGGCTGTGAGAAATGGCCTTGTCGCGGTAAACAACATCCAGCCATTTGGTGTCGATGTTATTGCCGTTCGCATCTTTGTTAAACTCATAACGCCTGCTGTCACCAGCATTGGCCAGTGCTTCGTTCTTTGTGTCGATATACTCCTGCGCGTTCAGCAGTTTAGGCAAACGGTTAGGGGTGGTCATGCCTACCCAGCCGTCATACATCACGCGCGGGCGGCCGGCTTTACCTTTCTTGGTGGTCACCAGTACTACGCCGTTGGCGGCACGGCTACCATAGATAGCAGTAGCGGCGGCATCTTTCGCGATATCAATGGACTCGATGTCAGCCGGATTGATGCTGGACAGAGGGTTCAGCGGAGCGTTAGTAGATCCTACATCACCACTGAAGGTAGGCACCCCGTCGATCACGATCAGCGGATAGGCGCTCATAGACAGGGAGTTGACGCCACGGATCCTGAACACCGGCGGGTTGTTCACAACACCGTTGGGCACAGTGATCTGTACACCGGCAGCACGGCCGCCCAAACCGGATTCAAAGCTCTGCACCGGCAAATTGGCCAGTGCCGTACCTTTCACGGAAGCGATGTTACCCGTCACTTCCTTCTTACGTTGTGTACCATATCCCACCACCACTACTTCAGATATCGCTTTTGTATCTGATGTCAGTTTGATAGTTCCCATGTTCTCTCCGGTAATAGGTAAGGACTTAGGTTCATATCCCACGAAGGATATGCGTAATGACTTTGCATCGGAAGGAACAGATAGGGAAAACGCACCTTTGGCGTCTGTTACAGTACCAGTTTTACCACCGGGCAGGCTTACGGATACGCCAGGCAAAGCGGAACCCTGCTCATCGGTCACTTTACCTGTAACCGTACGGTGGGATTGCGCCAGTAAAGTCGATGCTATAAACAGCATACTGGCTACCACGAGTAAGAATTTCCTCATGTAATTGCAGATTTTGGTTTAGATAAATTAAAAAAGAAGTCTGATCTGATCAGATTTTGGTCATAGTTCTCCAGCATCATGACGTTCATCATGATGATATATTTGATGGCGTTTGAGTTTTGAAAATACGGTTTAGCTTAAACGGTTTCTGGCCATAGATCTACAGCATTGCTGCAGGTTTCGCTAGATTTAGATTTACTTCGCTTAGTGTTTTTTTGTTTTACTGGTTAAGAAAAACGGTTCTGATTTTGGTTTTTTTATGCTACAGTCTTCACGAGACGTATCACTGATTTAGATTCTGGTTGCAATACTATCGTTATCCTCTACGATCACTTAGTAAACAGGTCTGAATAAAAATAAAAAAAAATCTTTACCCCGTCATACTTTCTGCTTCCCCGTCTGTTTTTATACGCACAGGATCTCCCATAAATTTAGTGATAATTAATTTATTACATATTAAAAAGGAGCCAAAATATTTTTTTTACCTTTATTTAAATAAAAAATATGAGTACACCTGGAAATACTATCGGACATACCGCCTCCCAGGGGTGGGAAATTGGAGTAAGACGCACCTTCGCCCTTTCACCGGCCGCCGCCTGGGAAACACTTTTCTCCCAGCCTGTCCTCGGCGTATGGCTGGACAACAAAGCCGATATCGCCTTTCAGAAGGGAGACACCTACACCACCGCTTCCGGCATAACCATCACCGTTACCAGTGTTACGGATATAAAAGTGATCCGGATGAAATGGCAGCAAAAAGGACAGACAGACGCCTCTACCTTACAGATAAGGGTAATCCCGGCCAAAGAAAAAACTACGGTCAGCTTTCATCACGAATGGCTTGCCAACAGCGCCGAGCGCGAAGCCATGAAGAACTACTGGACACATGTCCTCGATGCTATCGGCCGTACACTGGAAGGATAAGCGCCATCGGAAAAATCGTATACCCATTACTGTTATACACGTATTTAAAAAGCGTTGGACGGCATAGCTCCCTGCGATAGGATCTTTAAATAAATGTTAACAAAAACGTTGTTTTAATAGGAGATAAACGGCCCTGCTGACGGAGACTACCGCCGTTTCACCGACAGTCAGGGCCTGTTGAACGCCACTAAGTCTGTATTCGCCTATAATAACCTATTTTTAAGCTAATTATAAGGCAGCGCTATCACCGTACCCTGTAACTTTGTTCTACCAGGCCCCAAGAACACCAGGGACTGCAAAATTATGAACGGCTATAGTATAGTACAAGGACCCCGGCTCCAGGAATTGTTGCATCAGGAAACACTGGCAGATATCTTCAGGCAGTCAGTCAAAGCGCATGGACACCATACTGCGCTGATCTTCCAACACCAATCCCTCTCCTACGCTGAAACAGACCACTGGAGCGATGCAGTGGCAGCCATGCTGCAGGCACGCGGCATAGGCCCGGGCAGCGTGGTGGGCGTATGGTGGCCCCGCGGGCTGGAACTGCACGCTGCCATCCTCGGCATCGTGAAAGCCGGGGCGGCATATGTTCCGCTCGACCGCGAAATGCCTGCCGAAAGGGTGGAAGGCGTGCTCACAGAAGTAAAGGCCGCCGCCTGCTTCAGTCAGGAACCCCTTCGCCTCGATGCAGCCATCCTCTCTGTTCCGCCGGTACCGGCGGCAGCGGAAACATTCACCCTCCGCGCCGGCCCCACGCCGGACGATATTGCCTACGTGCTGTATACGTCCGGCAGCACCGGCAAGCCCAAAGGCATCCCCATCTCCCACCGGCAGATATGCCACCTGGTAAGAGCTGAACAAACCATTCTCAACATCACCGCCCACGATAAGGTGTACCAGGGTTTCTCTGTGTCCTTTGACATGTGGTGCGAGGAAACATGGGTCAGCTATTTCGCCGGCGCCACCCTCTGGGTGGCTGACAGCACGACCGCCAAAGCCATCGATGAACTGGGCGGCGTACTGCGCAACGAAAAAATTACCATCCTCCATGCAGTACCCAGCCTGCTGGCAGTTATGGAAGACGATATCCCCTCCCTCCGCCTGATCAATGCCGGCGGTGAAGCCTGTACCCCACAGGTACTGGCGCGCTGGGGCGTCCCGCCAAGAACATTTTATAACAGCTACGGCCCTACGGAAACAACCGTCAGCGCCACCTTTGCCGCCCTCAAACCCGGCGATACCATTACCATCGGCCATCCCCTGCCCAATTACAACATGGCGGTGGTAGATGATAAACTCAACATTCTCCCCCTCGGAGAAAGAGGGGAACTGGTGATCACCGGCCCGGGCGTCGGACATGGTTACATCGACCGCCCCGAACTCACCCGCGAAAAATTCGTTCCCAAGCCAGCGTCCATGGACATGGTGCCGGGCGAAATGGTATACCGCACCGGCGACGCGGCCATCATCCTGCCCGATGGCAGCATCGACTTCCAGGGCCGCCTCGACGATCAGATAAAACTGCGCGGATACCGTATCGAACTGGGAGAAATTGAAAACCGCCTGAATGCCGTCAACGGCGTCATCTCTGCAGCAGTAGCGGTGAAAAAGGACAACAACGAACAAGACCAGCTGGTAGGATATGTGACAATGGAAAACGGGCAACCTTTTGAGGAAAGCTTTTTCCGTACAGCCCTGGCCAAAGTGCTGCCGCCTTACATGGTGCCCGGCACCGTCCTCCGGCTGGATGAAATGCCCCGCCTTCCCAGCGGAAAAATAAACCGTAAAGCCCTGCCGCTGCCGCCGGCCTTTGCACAACCCGTTACCCATGAAGCGATCGATGCCAACGCTCCGTTGCAGGACAGGGTTATGGCCGTCCTGGCCAAAGTATTCCCCGACAAGGATATCCACCTGCAGCAGGACTTCTTCACCGACCTGGGCGGGCATTCCCTGCTGGCCGCGGCATTTGTGTCGCGCCTGCGCCGCGAAGCCGATGTGCCGCAGGCATCACTGAAAGACATCTATATCCATCGCCCGTTACAGGTCCTTGTAGATACCTGGAACGTGCAACCACAAAGCAGCGGGAAAAAAGAACGCAGCTTCAATAAAGTGCCCTGGTGGCGGCATCTCGCCTGCTGGATCGCCCAAACGATCGCCCTGCTGGCGATCTTCGGCCTGTTCGCCATGCAGATATTCCTGCCTTACCTGGGATACTACTATGTGGAGCAGGAGACCAGTCACCTGGGATATGCCATCATCACCGCGCTGTGCATGTTCTGCCTGCTGCCGCCGCTGTTCTCTGCGCTGATCATCACCGCCAAATGGCTGATCATCGGAAAAATGAAAGCCGGCGACTATCCGCTGTGGGGACAATACTATTTCCGCTGGTGGCTGGTGAAAACCATGCAGCGCCTCATGCCTTCCCAGTTCCTTAACGGCACGCCCCTCTACCCTGCCTATCTGCGGCTGCTGGGCGTTAAAATAGCATCCGACGCACAGCTGGCAGCCGTCACTATCGGGGCGGAAGACCTGGTGAGCATCGGCAGCGACGTCAGCATCAGTTCCCAGGCGGTCATCAACAACGCATGGGTGGAAGACGGCTGGCTCAAACTGCGCGCCGTACACCTCGGCGACCACGCCTACATCGGCAGCAGCGCTGTCATCGCCGGCGACACCGTGATGGAGCCCTGGAGCGAACTGCAGGACCTTAGTTACCTGCCCGCCGGCAGCCGGATAGCGACCTGCGAAGTGTGGTACGGAAGCCCCGCACAGCTGAAAGTGAAGAAAAATATGGATGAGATGCCGCAGCCACTGCCCGTGTCCGCAGCTACCCGCAGAAAATACAGCCTTATTTTCTCGCTGTTCCTGCTGGTATTTCCGTTCACCGTCCTGCTGCCGCTGTTGCCTACCATCATCACGCTCAACCAGCTGGACAACGCAGCGCCGGACTATAACTTCAACTACATGGTCATCACGCCATCGCTGGCGCTGAGTTATATCATCCTGTTCACTGCGCAGACCGTCGTACTGACCCGCCTGTTGCAATGGGGCATCAAGCCCGGCACCTATCCCATTTACAGCCTGTTTTATGTCCGTAAATGGTTTGCCGACCAACTGATGTCACTTACATTGATCGTGATCCATCCTATTTTTGCGACAGTATATATCTCCGGCCTGTTCCGCGCACTGGGCGCCCGCGTCGGTAAAAACACGGAAGTGTCTACCGCCAGCAGCGTCACCCACCCGCTGCTCGAAATCGGCAACGGCGCCTTTATCGCCGACGCCGTTACCCTCGGTGAATCCGATGTACGCGGACAGCAACTGGTCCTCGAAAAAACAATCATCCACGATACCAGCTTTGTGGGTAACAGCGCCCTCATACCACAGGGATACGAGCTGCCGCCCAATATGCTGATCGGCGTATTGTCCACGCCTCCCACAAAAGAGCAGCTGGCCGGCAGTACGGCACGCGACTGGTTCGGCTCTCCCGCCATTGCACTGCCCCGCCGCCAGGAAAGCCACTTCTTTCCGCCGGAACTGACTACCCACCCCTCTTCCCAAAGAAAGATGGCCAGAGGACTGGTAGAATTCGTCCGTATCCTGATACCGGAAACCATGGTCATTTGTTGCAGCATCCTTTTCATCGCCTACGCACATGACCTGGTAACCGAACAGTCCTGGTGGCAGATACTGCTCAAAATACCTTTCTACTACCTCTTCTTCCTTGGCCTGCCGGCTTTCCTCTTTACAGTATTCATGAAATGGATACTGACAGGCAAATACCACGCTGTACAGCATCCGATGTGGACTTCCAAAGTATGGCGCAGCGAAGGCACCACCTCTACCTACGAAGCGCTGTCGGTACCGTTCCTCCTCGATTTTCTCAGGGGCACACCCTGGCTCCCCGTACTGCTGCGCTTCCTGGGCGTAAAAACAGGCCATCGCGTGTGGCTCAATACCACCGACATCACCGAATTTGACATGGTGGAAATAGGCTCCGACGCCGCGCTCAACGAAGACAGCGGTCCGCAGACCCACCTGTTTGAAGACCGCGTCATGAAAATAGGCCCGATAAAAATCGGCGAACGCACCAGCATCGGCGCCCGTACCATCATCCTCTACGACAGTGAAATCGGCAATGATGTGAACATCGCGCCGCTCTCACTGGTGATGAAAGGAGAAAAACTGCAACCTGGCACCGACTGGACCGGCAGCCCGGTCAGACCAGAATAACCACTGCTATGATAACAATTACGCCCATACGCATAAAAGAACATTACACACTCCTTTCAGCCATGATGAAGGAACTTCACTTGTCTGAACGGGCTTTCTTTCCGCAGACAGCCGTCTGGGAAGACATACAGGAAAATTATATGGAGCATGTTATCTCCGCACAGGAAGAAAATGACGGTACCTGCCTGCTCGCTGCCAAAGACGACGAACCGGCAGGTTTCATCTTTGCGTATGTGGAAGAACCGGATGAAAGCCGCATCGAAGCCTATACCGGCAATACGTTGTATGTGTCCGATGGATATGTGGCGCCGGCCTTCCGGCGCATGGGCATCTATCGTCAGCTCAACGATGCCCTGGAGACAATCTACCTTCAAAAAGGCGTACGCAGGATCGTACGTTATACCCTGAGCAACAATCTCCGGATGCAGCAGTTCCTGGCCTCACAGCAGTATGAGCCCGTGAGGCTGGTGTATGAAAAATGGCTTACGCCGGATGGGAAAGCGCCGATCAGATTGTTTTCTCCTTAATTTCCTGAAACCTCTTCTTAAGTAAAGGAACAAATGAAATAGCATCGAAATCCTGAAACTTAACTTTGTTTTTCAAAATTACTTCCTCAAAATAGCTGTAAACATCGTCACAGATTGCCTGCCTGGTTTCATCCTCAGATAGCAACTCATACTTGTCTGCAACCAGCAGCTGATCGATCACCAGTTTGTCATTTTTCTTTACATATCTTGAAAATGATTTTAGATTACCGGCTTCGATATTCTTAAGAAGAAAAAGTCGAAGAATGGTACCAAGTGTAATATGACTGTATTGAGGATGTATCGTTCTAAGTTTCGCTGAAATTTGATCCTGCCAGGCATAATCATTTAAACCATCAAGAATATCATTTATCACGCTGTTGTTTATAAACGCTTTCTCTACCGCTTTTGCCCCCTGAGATTCAGCTGTAATTTTTAAAAACAGTCCCATAATTTGTTATAATTTTCTAAACACTACTAAACTATCTATTTTAGATAGATAAAAAAAGACCGAAGCGAAACAAATCGATCCGGTCTTTTTCCTTATCCGTTTACGAAATCAAAAAATCGCAAATCAAAAAATCTCTACATATCAATAGCGTGGTCTTTCTGAACGGGTTTACCTTTCCATACTCTTTGTGCCGTCCACTCTGCAGCGGGAGCGCTCCAGTAGGGATCATGCGCCGGTAATCCCAAATCCAGGAAACCGGTGGTGCATAAATAGAGGCTGCCGGTAGAAGTATACACATCGGCGATCTCCGGCTGATGACCACAGAAACCAATCTGCAGCCAGCCGTTTTTATCGAACGTGCCGGGCGCTTCAAAAATTCGTTTATTCACTGCCGTTAGTGCGCAACGTACCTGTGCCGGTTGCAGCTCTGCAGGCAGTTTCCGTTCCATGGCCAGCTGTGCCAGCGCCTGGAAAGCGCCGTTGCGGTAAGGCATCGAGCGGCCTACTACCGGGAACGTTCCTTCGGGAGATATCTGTCTTTCCAGGATGGCGCCATAACGTTGCATCCTTTTCAGCGCCAGTTCGTATTGTTCTTTACTGCCTTCGCCTTTTGCCGCCAGCACTTTCAGTACGTCTACCAGCATCGGCTGGATCACAAAGGAATTATAATAGTCGTAATGAAAATGAGGACCATCGCCATACATGCTGTCGCCTTTATACCATTCCATGATTTTCTCCACGGCCAGGTCCACCGGCTTGCGGTCCCACCCGCCGCCAAACTGCAACAGGGCAATTTCAATCATAGCGGCAAACAACACCCAGTTGTTGGTACTGAAGGCTTTGATGCTACGGAGGCTTTTAAGCGCATCGATGGTCTGTTGCTGCGTACGTTCAGATAACGATCCCCACAGCTGCGTTGGCGCGCGCAACAGGCCATGGGCCATGAAAGCGCCGTCTACCAGCGGCTGTGCGTCAAACTTGCCGGTGAAGTTCATAAAGTCCGGCGAAGCGGGATCTACTGCCTGTGCCATCGCTTTACGCGTCATTGTCAGCATATCGATACGCTTGCTGCCCTCCATGGTATTGTCCGGCCCCAGCTCCAGCCAGGGCGCCAGTCCTGCCAGTGCTCTGCCGAAAGCTTCGAGGTAGGTCACCTTACGTACCGGCTTGCTGTAATGTGGCGCTACTTCTGTAGGCATATTGGCTACCAGTGTCCCCTTGCTGAGATGGGATATAACGGGATGGCATATACGTAAAAGTAACTCCAGGTTATAGGCCCGGTCGTTGGCCGGCGGTGGTGCCGCCAGCTCAGCCAGCAGATTTTTGTCTGTCTTCAGCGAACCGGCGATACCAGCCATCGGTACTGCCTTGAGAAAAAAACGTCTGTCCAAGGTATCGTTTTATTTAGCCCACTGTTTGTAACGCAGCAACGCTTCCACAAAATAATAGTCAGCATAGGTCAGTGGTACATCTACCTCAGACTGATGAGGCAGGGAGCCTACGCTATGCATCAGGATAAAATCATTGTTCTCTCCTTCTTTCGCCAGGTAAGCCGGGCTGCAAAGGCTGGTCAGCATTTTTTCTGCTGCGTTCCAGTAACGTTTGCCTTCTGCCTTGTTGGTATAGCGGCTCAGTTCCAGCAGTGCGGAGGCGGCTACGGCGCCGGCGGAAACGTCGCGCGGAGCGTTGGGGATCTCCGGTGCGTCATAGTCCCAGTAAGGGATCAGGTCGGCCGGCATATGCGGGTGGCGGAGGATGTATTCGGCGATATGACGGGCCTGGTCCAGGTAAGCCTTGTCTTTGGTTTCCCGGTACATCATGGTATAACCGTACAGGCCCCATGCCTGGCCGCGTGACCAGGCCGAGCTGTCTGCCAGTCCCTGATGCGTTTTCTTTTGCAATACGGCGCCGTTGGACGGGTCATAGTCAATTACGTGATAAGAGCTGTAATCGGGCCGGAAATGATGTTTCATGGTGGTGGTGGCATGGGTGCGTGCGATCTTGTCAAACCGGGCATCACCCGATTCGCGGCTGGCCCATGTCAGCAATTCGAGGTTCATCATGTTGTCAATGATAACCGGGAACTTCCAGGTGCCATGGTCCCATGATTTGATGCAGCCAACGGTTGGATTAAAGCGGGTGGACAGCGATTGCGCACTGTTGAGCAGCATCCGTTTGTAGCTGGTATCGCCGGTAATGCGCAAGGCATTGCCGAAGGGGCAATACATCATGAACCCGAGGTCGTGGGTGCGCGTGTTGAACTGGTTCTTTTGAATGAGCGCCATCCGTTTCAGCGCTTCTGTTTTAAACGCCTCGTCTTTCGTGTATTCGTACAGGAACCAGGTGGTGCCCGGATAGAACCCGGACGTCCACCAGTTGGCGTTGGAAGTCATGAGGCTGCCGTCTTTGTTGGTGCTGCGGGGCAGCACGGTGTCCGGCACATGGCTCATCATCAGCTTATATTGTCTGGCGGCAAACTGTAGTGTTTCATCGGCCTTGCGGAGCAATGCCCGGTCGGCCTTACCTGGCTGTGCATACGATTGCATAAACATCGCGGGCAACAGCAGCAGGGTAAAGAACAGGTTCTTCTTCATAATAAGTTTGTTATAGGTTGACTTATTTCTTTTTGGCAGCGGCTTTTGTGGCGCCGGCGCTGGATTCTCTGGCTATCAGCTGGATAGGTATGATCTCCTGTGAATAACGCGGGGTGCCGGTCTGACGGCTGGTGACCAGCTCCATCAGCGCCGCTACCACCCGTTCGCCCATCATGGCGGGGTATTGGTCCACGCTGGTGATAGGCGGGGTCACGATTTCGGTTCTGGGATCATTGGAATAGCCTACTATCTTCAGGTCTTCCGGCACCCGCAGGTTGATTTTGCGGCAGTACTCCATGATAGTAATGGCGGTGGTATCATTGGAGGCAAAAATGCCATCCGGATAAGGCTTCTGTGCGAAAATTTTTTCGCAGGTCTGCCAGGCGTTGTCGCGTGTCAGTTCCTGGTAGAAGATCCTGGTTTTGCGGAAAGGCAGTTTATGTTGCTGCAAGGCGCTTTTATAACCTGCCACCCTTTCGAGGTACAGGTTACAGGACAGTGGTCCGGAGATATGTACAATGTCTTTACATCCTCTTTCTATCAGGTGACTGGTGGCGGTAAACCCACCCAGGTAGTCATCTCCCTTGATCACCTTTACATTGTAGTCCTTGGGCACGCGGTCAAAAAACACCAGCGGGATATTGTTGTCTTTGAAGACATCGAAATGCGAGAAATCGGTGGTATACAGCGTGGTGCTGACCACCAGGCCGTCTACCCTGGCGGAATACAGGGTATTGACCAGGGCTACTTCCTGTTCATAGGAGTCGTTGGACTGGCAGATGATCAGGTTGTAGCCATGCTCCTGTAATTTATTCTGGATAATGGTACTGATGGCAGCAGGAAAAAACATGGAGATACGCGGAACGATCAGGCCGATGGTTTTGCTTTTGTTGTTGCGTAAACCGGCAGCCAGCGCATTGGGGCGGTAGCCCAGTTTGCGGGCCATTTTCTTAACCCTGTCTTTCGTACGTGCGCTGATGTTGGGGTTGTCGTTCAGGGCGCGGGATACAGTAGATACCGATAACTTCAGTTCTTCTGCAATATCAACGATTGTTTTTTCTGTACGTTTACTCATGTATTAACCATTAACGGTAAAATTAATTATCTGCCCATCCATCCGCCGTCGACTGTGAGTATAGTACCATGTACATAATCCGCAGCTTTGGAGGCCAGGAATATCACGGGTCCGGCAAAGTCTTCCGGTTCGCCCCAGCGTCCTGCGGGTATTCTGTCGAGTATGGAGTTACTGCGTTTTTCATCCGCCCTCAGAGCAGCCGTGTTGTCCGTGGCAATATACCCCGGGGCTATCGCATTCACGTTCACCCCTTTGCCGGCCCACTCGTTGGCAAACGCTTTCACCAGCGAGCCTACCGCTCCTTTGCTGGCGGCATATCCCGGTACATTGATACCCCCCTGGAAGGTGAGCAATGAGGCTGTAAAGATAATCTTTCCGGCGCCTCTTTCAATCATCCCCTTCCCGATTTCACGGGTAAGGATAAACTGCGCATTCAGGTTGATGTTGATCACCTCGTCCCAGTACTCGTCCGGGTGCTCGGCGGCCGGTTTGCGGAGAATGGTACCGGCATTGTTCACGAGAATGTCCACTGCCTTTACTTCCTGCTGCAGCTGGCCGATAAAGGCGTAGAGTGAATCGCGGCTGGAGAAGTCGCATTGATAGGCTTTAAAACGGCGGCCCAGCGCTGTCACTTCTTTTTCCACGTCGCTGCCCTGCAATTCCAGCGAGGCCGATACCCCGATGATGTCCGCGCCGGCGGAGGCCAGCGCCACCGCCATCGCTTTTCCGATGCCCCGCTTACAACCAGTGACGAGCGCGGTTTTTCCTTTCAATTGAAACAGGTCCATATGTCAGTTTTATTGAATCGTTACTTTAAGTGGTTCTTTGATACGTTGTGCAAATGTTTCGAGGTACTTAAACCATTCTTCCGCACTGGTGATCCGGCCTCCCTTGTTCCAGGCGGCGCCGGCATAGTACACGTACGGTTGATGGCTGCCGGCCGTACCCGGACTGAGTAAATGTACGTTATCTGTTTTCATGCCGGGCACGGGTGCAGGGAACACACAGCCAACGCCCAGGGTACCGTCTTCACCGTGTTGCGGCTCCCAGTAGCCCATCACGCCGTTTTTCTCGTCCAGCAATACGGCGCCGGGCTCTTTCCGTTTTACGATGCCTGTCACCACCGGCAGCTGGTCACCTTTAAAGGTGTATTGCACCTGCATTTTGTTCAGCTGGGAACCAGCGTCCAGGGAGATGGTTTTGGTAACGGAAACGGGTATATTGCCTGCCTGCCATGTATCATAGCTGAGGGCGAAAGTGGTGCGGAGCGGGCCATTGTCCAACCGCTTCCACTGGCGGTAATTTTTGGGGAAATAGATGGTGTCCTTACCGTAAGGAGCGGTGTCGCCTGCGCCAAGTGTAAGGCCCACACTATAATAATCAAGCCCTTGCCCGTTGTCATGGTGATAATTGTCCAGTTTGTACCAGTTGTCGATCACCATATCGGTGGTACGCTTGGCCCATACGTCGATGCCGAAAGCCATTTCCTTAGGCGTTTTCTCCAGGGCGGCGCCATACATGCGGTAAGCCATGCGGTCGTTTTCCCAGGCATAGTCGTCTTTTCTTTCCGGCACAAAACGGCCGTATGCTTTGGCTGCCACAGGGGCGGGCGTACCTGCCTTTATGCCCAGCTGACGGCTGCCGGCCGGCGTTACACTTACCTGCAGCAGTACCGCTTTCGGCGTTTTGCCGCCTTCATATATCAGCTGATAGGGAATTTCCTGGTCAGACAGCAGGTCCACTACTTTGAAGGACTTACGCGTATCCTTGTTCAGCTTCGCGGTGAACTGATCGTAAGGGATCTCCACGATCTCACCTTCCCGGTTTAACCCTGTAGGGTTGGTGATGGTGATATCACCGGGACTGTTTTGCCGGAGGTTATACCGGATCAGTTCTGAACCGGCTAACAGGAAAGCGCCTACGCCATATACTTCCGAATCATCGGCAGTGGCTTTACCGGGAGCGGCGGCCACCACCTGTACGTATCCCAGTTTACCGTTGGGCTGCACGCAGTCCACCAGCGCCTGCCATCCTTTATGGATCACAGGTAAAAAGTCTTTCTCCGGCAGGATACCGTTGTTCACGCCCCACATGAGCGCATACACGTAAAAGCCGGTACCGCTGGTTTCTTTGGCCGGATAGCTGTCGGGGTCCAGCAGGCTGGCGTGCCAGGTGCCGTCCGCGGTTTGCAGCGCGGCAACACGGTAAGCCATTTTTTTGAACAGGTCTACAAAACGTGCCCTGTTAGTATAACCGGCGGGCATATTGTCCAGCAGGCGGGCGAGTCCGCCCATCACCCAGCCGTTGCCGCGGCTCCAGAATACTTTGGCGCCGTTGTTTTCTTTCTGGTCAAAGTAACGGGCGTCGCGGTAGTAGAGACTGTCATTTTTATCGAAAAGGAAATCGGTGGTTTTCCACCACAGCTTGTCGGCCGTTTCCAGGTAGCGCGGATCGCCGGTGGCGGCAGAGAGATAGCCCAATGCCGGCGGGCCCATAAACAGGGCGTCACACCAGGCCCATTCCCGGTGGTGGATACCGTTTTTCCAGTCCAGCGGCTCCGTGTGCGGAGCAGCCACGATGCTGTCTGCCAGCTTCCGGAATTTATCGATCATCACCGGGTCTTTATAGTAAGGATACAGCTGGGCGTACAGTTGACCGACACAGTATTCGTCTGCAAAAAAACGGTCCGGTCCAGTGTTCCAGTCGTTGTCCCTGCCCACCTGTATCAACCGTTGTATATAAAACGGGTTGTCGGTTACCTGGCTCAGGGCCATCATACCGGTATACATGGCGCCGTTGGTCCAGTTGGTCTGAGGGTTCGCCCAGCCTTTCCGTTCAATGGACTGCCACTGCCAGCTGGCCACTTTCTCCATGTAACCACGGATAAACTGCGCCGAGAGCGTATTGAGCGACGGAGCTGTAACAGCCGTTTTCTGCGGAGCAGCACCCGCATCCGGCCCAAAGTGCAGGGCCGACAGGCCCAGCAGGCTCCCTGCAATGATGTTTTTCATTTTCATGATAAAAAGGATGATCGGGTTTTAACGTAATTCGGTGATCTTACAGTGGTCCATATCACCGTAGTCCAGGTTCTCTCCTGCCATTCCCCAGATAAAAGTATAATTGCTGGTGCCGGCGCCGGAGTGTACGGACCAGGGCGGAGAAATCACCGCCTGTTCATTCTGCATCCAGATATGACGGGTCTCCTGCGGCTGCCCCATAAAGTGGCATACAGACTGCCCCTCCGGCACTTCAAAGTAGAAATACACCTCCATTCTCCTGTCGTGTGTATGTGCAGGCATGGTGTTCCATACGCTGCCGGGTTTCAGCTCCGTCATGCCCATCTGCAACTGGCAGGTCTCCAGCACGGAGTTCACCAGCAACTTATTGATGGTACGGTGATTGGATGTTTCCAGCGCGCCCAGCGTCACTACTTCCGCTTCTGCCCTGGCTACTTTACGCGTAGGATAGCTGTGATGCGCCGGGGTGGAGTTCAGATAAAATTTTGCAGGCTGTGCGGCGTCTTTACTATGAAAGACTACCTTTTGTTTGCCTTTTCCCACATACAACGCTTCCTTGAAGCCGATGTCAAACTGTTCTCCGTCTACCTCTACCATGCCCGGACCGCCGACATTGATCATGCCCAGTTCCCTGCGTTCCAGGAAATAAGCGGCTTTCAGGAGATCAATCGTTTGCAGTTCGATACCGCCTTTTACCGGCATGGCGCCAGCGGTGAGATACCGGTCGTAATGCGTATGTACCCAGGAGATACGATCTGCCTCAAAAATTTTCTCTATCAGGAATGCCTTTCTCAGCGCTTCGGTGTCCATGCTTTTCACCTCTGAAGGGCTGCTGGCATACCTTGATTCATACTGTGTGCTCATATCGTTATAGTTATCTTATTTATTTACCGATGTTTAATTTTCGTGCTGACGATAGCCGGTTGTTTCCAGGAAGGCATACACTATCCGGCGGCAGCCTGTCATGCAGCATGACGGCCTGTACTAACGTGGACTGCATTACCCTCCGCTCTCAAAGCTTTCGCCTAAAGTAATGCAAACGTTTGCAAAATACAAAGCTTTTGCAAAAAAGATAGCGTCAATTAATTGTAAAAACTACAATTATTATATAGACAACCCGCTATCTTATTACATTTCATCATTCCTGTTGGCAATCATATTCTACAAAAAATATATATTACTATCGCTTGCGTTTCATCTCGAAGTCAATGGTGTTTTTGGCCTGCAACGCCTGTCCTTTGTCTTTAAGAGTGATGCGGTACACCGCCGCTCCCCAGACGGGCGACAACCGGCCGTCATCAATGGCCTGCCGCTCTGCAACGGCCTCAAAGCGGGACGCATCATAGGTCATTTGCAAGATGGCATTGTTGCCTTGCAGCAGCACCTTTCCGGGTGTTTTGACATCTGCCGGCAGGCAGGTCATAAAGTGCAGCTGATAGGGCGCTTTCCAGGACTGTAGCTCATAATCTTCGGTCAGTTTCAGACGGGAATCCGCCGGTATAAAGGAGAAGGTGCGTGTTAGCGTTTTTACCATGGCCGCCTCGGGATAGGCTGCAGCAATATCCAGGCTGAATGTTTTGCTATCGCCTTTATCGGCATAAGAGACCGATTTAGCCTTAAACCGGCGACCATCCTGCTGCTGCACGCCATTCACCGTAGGGCAGTTATGCCATTGCGACTGCATATACCACAACTGATAGCGGTCGTTGCTGAAAGTCTGTTTGGTATAGGTACCAACGCCCACATCTATAATAGCAGGCTCTCCGTCCATATACAGCACGAAATTGCCGATATCATTGTGATTATGGCTCTCTGCGTTATGACCGCCCTTGGCGGCGAAAAACAGGCCGCGGAAGCTGCCGGGGATGGAACGAAGTGACAGCACCTGCAGATCGGGCAGCCAGTTGTCGCTCGTATAAGGCGCCTTCGGCGTGGTGCTTAAAAATGACTTGCGCCCTTCGAGATCATAAATAAATGTCAGCAACGACCAGGTATTGATGCGGGTGGTATCCGGGTTGGCCAGCCGGTACAGGTAAGCGCCAAACTCCTTCATCTGCCGGTCTTTGAAGATTTCCCCGTAAAGGTATACTGTATGCGGCGGCGGAATGGTGCGGGCAGAGGCATCCGCGAAATTCACAAACCGGCTGCTGTCGATGTGCATTTTGTAGATATAGGTGCCTATGCGGTGTATCAGCTCATTCTTACTGAAGTCCGCCTTGCCGGCCGAAGCCCAGCGCATCCAGTTGATAAACTCTATCAGCTTGCCGCCGGCATGTCCCCAATAGCTGGGGCCTTCGTCACAACCGCCATCTTCCGGATAACTATTCAGGAAAAAGTCGGCGCTGCGAATCGTTTTTTCTATCACCTTGTTACGGATATCCCTTTCGTTCACCGCCAGCAGGGCCACCTGCAGAATGTTGGTATTGATCCAGATATTCCAGTTGTTCATAGGCCGGCCGTTGAAACCCATCCACCAGAAATCCGTCCGCTCAAGATAGGGCGATACAATACGCCGGTTCAGCTCATAGTCGATCCGCCGGCCGATCATAGGAGAAAATTTATCCAGCTTCGTTCCCAGGAGGAATTGCGCCCAGCTGATAGTAGCCGCTGTTTCACCGGCAAACAGATCAATGATGGGTTCCGCGGGGTCCGCCAGGCCGGTACCGGCTTTCTGTATACCGACATGCGCCGGCAACACCCAGGTGCTTTCTTCCATAATAGCCCACAAACCATTAGCGATCTGCGGAATGTATTTACCATTACCGCCCGCCAGTTCCCCTACCACCAGGGAAGACAATATCTTACGTCGCTCAAACTGCGCATTCTCAAAATTGACCCGGTTGCCATTATCGCGGAACTGCAGATACAAAGAGGCCGGCAAGGCTGGCCAGGTAAAACTCATGGCCTTGTCAGCATCGGCCAGCATCCTGGCCCGCATAGCGTCCGGCAGTTGCTGTATCACCTCCGCCATATGCTTTCGCTGGTTCTCCCGCCAGCTCATATTACTGAAGGCTGCATTTCCGTTGGCCTCGCTCCAGGCGGTGTATAAATAGTTCCGCTGCTCCTGTTGGGCAGCCACATGCAGGGAACAACAAACAATGATCATCACTAAAAATCCGGTTACCCGTGGAATACGCATACAAACAATATTTCGGGTAAGATATAAAATATGTCGCATGTTTCAGCGGAAGCAGGGGGATGACGCCGGCAGGACAGGCAGTTCTTTTATCAAAAACATATCAGGTTATGATTAAAAAATATCAGTTCAAAAACAGATGTTTTTTTAACAGTCAACAGGCTCTCCGGAAATGATAAATCATTCGTAACTTGCTACCATCAAACGTTACAGCGTGTCAGGCAAATAGTCAAAATCTTATCAAGGATTAACATTATAGTATTAACAGCCGGTAACGTTATTTACTACTTTAGCTTTTATGAACACTTACTTACAAATTCATCCGAATGATAATGTGCTAGTGGCGTTGCAGGATATCCCCGCCGGCACCCATGTTTCATTCAATGGCCAAGACATACAGCTCCAGCAAAATATCTCTGCGAAACATAAATTCCTGATCAACGATATCGACGGCAACGAACCCATTACCATGTACGGCGTACTGGTAGGGAAATCTACCCGCCCGCTGAAAAAAGGGGAAAGCCTCACCACGGAAAACGTTGTGCACGATGCAAACGCTTTCCATGAAAAAGACGGCGCCATCCAGTGGCAGGCCCCCGATGTCAGCAAATGGAAGAACGCCACTTTTATGGGCTACCAGCGTGAAGACGGACAGGTGGGCACCCGCAACTACTGGCTCGTAATACCGCTCGTTTTCTGCGAAAACAGGAACGTAGGCGTAATCAAAACAGCTTTCGAAAAAGGGCTGGGATTCGCACCGGCAGAAGTTTATAACGAACAGGTGCAGGACCTCGTTGCGCTGTACAAAAGCGGCAACATCGACGCGGTTAAACAATACGAAGCAGAAAATATAACGGCAACGGATAAACGTAATGTTATATTCCCTAATATCGACGGTATCAAGTTTCTCACGCACGAAGGCGGCTGTGGCGGTACCCGTCAGGATTCAGATGCATTGTGCGCCCTGCTGGCCGGCTATATCCACCACTCCAACGTGGCGGGAGCTACCATCCTCAGCCTGGGTTGCCAGCATGCACAGGTGTCTATCCTGCAGGAAGCCCTGAAGAAACTGAATCCGCAGTTCAACAAACCGGTACTGGTTTACGAGCAGCAAAAAAGCGCATCTGAATTTGCGATGCTGTCAGCCGCCATCAAAGACACTTTCCTGGCGCTGATAGAAGCGAACAAACAGACGCGTAAGCCCACTCCCCTGTCCAAACTGGTGATAGGCCTGGAATGCGGCGGCTCCGACGGCTTCTCCGGCATTTCCGCCAACCCGGCCGTAGGGCACACCTCCGACCTGCTCGTAGCACTGGGCGGCACCTCCATCCTCTCCGAATTCCCGGAACTGTGCGGCGTAGAACAGGAACTGATCAACCGCTGCGTAACAGAAGAAATTTCCGATAAATTCATCCGCATCATGCGGGCTTATGAAAACCAGGCCCAGTCAGTAGGTTCCGGTTTTTATATGAACCCTTCCCCCGGCAATATCAAAGACGGCCTCATTACCGACGCCATCAAATCTGCCGGCGCTGCCAAAAAAGGCGGCACCTCTCCGGTGACTGACGTGCTCGACTATACGGAGTATGTGACCAAACCGGGGCTGAACCTTTTATGCACACCAGGCAACGACGTAGAGTCCACCTCTGCGGAAGTAGGTTCCGGCGCCAATATCGTACTGTTCACCACCGGCCTCGGCACGCCTACCGGCAACCCGATCGCTCCTGTAGTGAAACTGGCGACCAACACGAAACTGGCCACCCGCATGAAAGACATTATCGATATCAATACCGGCACTATTATCAGCGGAGAACACAGCATCGCCGAGATGGGCGAACAGATCCTCGAATTCGTCATCAAAGCGGCCAGCGGCGAGGTACATACCAAAGCGGAACAGCTGAACCAGGATGACTTTATTCCGTGGAAAAGAGGAGTGTCGTTATAACTGTGATGCCACGCAACACTACCTGTTCACTTATTTCTGAACATATCGTAATAGAAAGGCCGGCTGAATATTCAGCCGGCCTTCTTTCTTTAATTGTTTTGCAGTTGTGTTAAAGTATTATTAAGCGCTTTCTGATCGCTGTTTAATCTCCGCTTTCATGCTTCGCTCCCATCTTCCTGGATCAGCGAAATCAGCAAAAATCATGGCCATCAAAGTTTCACTTGTTCCATCTTCGGTGCAAAGAAGTGCATCACTGTCCATGCCAGCAGGTAAGCCACTCCGCACATCACGAAAAGGATATTATAACCGATGCCAATATTACCCAGCAGTTTATAATGTTCCAGCATAGCGCCGATCACGATGGGAAACAGCGTGCCGCCGATGGAACCGGCCATGCCGCCGATACCTACAACAGAGCTTACAGCGCGTTTAGGGAACATATCGGAAGCGGTGGTGAAGATGGTGGCGGACCAGGCCTGGTGAGCCGCGGTAGCCAGGCTGATAAGCGCAATGGCCAGCCACACGTTACTGATATATTGAATTAACATGATCGGCGCCACACACAGCGCAAAGATCAGCATAGACACCTTACGGGCTTTGAAAATAGGCCAACCGGTTTTAATGAGATGGGAAGACAACCATCCTCCGCCGATACTGCCGAAGCTGGTGACAGCATAGATGATGATGATAGGAAGACCCAGATTGGCTTTCAGATTCACATGGAAAATAGATTCCAGGTAGCCGGGCAGCCAGAAGAGGAAAAACCACCATACCGGATCGGTGAGCAGTTTACCGAATACAAAAGCCCATGTTTGCCTGATGCCCAGCAGCCGGCCCCATCTTACCGGTTGCGGCGCCACTTCTTCTACCTCCTGATCGGAGTGAATATGATCAAATTCCGCCTTGCCCAGCCTTTTCTGACGGGAGGGAATTTCATAGTAAATCCACCATAACACCAGCCACACGAAACCAATGGCGCCCGTCCAGAAGAAAGCATGGCGCCAGCCGTGATTACGGGCCAGCCAGTATACCATCACCGGACCAACAACGGCCGCAATATTGGAACCACTGTTGAAAATACCGGTGGCAAAAGCCCTTTCTTTTTTGGGAAACCACTCAGCGGTGGCTTTGATCGCTGCAGGGAAGTTACCGGCCTCGCTTACGCCCAGAACGGAACGTACCACGCCAAAGCCCATGGTGGAGCGCACCAGTGCATGCGCCATGGCCGACAGGCTCCACACGATGATAGAAATGCTGTATCCGTTTTTGGACCCCATTTTATCTACCAACCGTCCAAAAAACAGTAAGCCAACGGAATACGCCGCAGAGAAAATCATGACCAGGTTACTATAATCCTGCTCCGTCCAGTTGAATTCACTGGAAAGATCGCTTTTCAGCAAACCCAGCACCTGCCTGTCAATATAGTTAATCGTGGTAGCTACAAAGAGAAGTGCGCACACACGCCAGCGATAGTTACCTAAAGTTGTGGAATTCATTACGGCTGATTTGGAATTTATAAGTTGGCTTTAATTTACGGCTTACTGCTGAGAAATGCAAACGTTTGCACTATTTTCTCTTTCAGCGATGCCCAATCGCGGCTGTCAATCAGTGATTTAGAGAGCAGGTTACTGCCCATGCCCACGCAAACAACACCGGCATCAAACCAGGCGTCCATGCTCACCCGGGTAGGCTCCACACCGCCGGTAGGCATAAACTTCAGGTCCGGGAACAGTGGCTTGATAGCTTTTACATAAGCCGGCCCCAATACATTACCGGGGAATAGCTTCACCAGCGGAGCGCCGTTTTTTTCTGCCACGGAAATTTCGGTAGGCGTCATACAACCTGGTATCCACAGGATCTGCTGTGAACGGCAGTAAGCGCCTGTTTCAGGATCTGTGACAGGACACACGATGAAATCGGCGCCCAGTTGCGTATAGGCTGCCGCGGCAGTGGCATCTTTAATAGTGCCGATACCGAGGTACAGATCAGGCATCTTCGCCTTTTTCAGTTCCAGCAGGCGGGAGAAATTGGGCTGCGCCTGCGCGCCCCTGCTGGTGAACTCAAATACGCGGAGGCCTCCGTCGTAACAAGCCTGCAGCACTTCGCAACAAACATCTGCATCGTCGTGGTAAAAAACGGGGATAATACCGCTCTGCTCAAATGCAGCTATAATGGTTTCCGGGTTTGGTGCCATAATTACATCAGTTTTATAATATCCTCATAAGAGGTGGTGTTAAAATCTCCTTTCACAAAAAACTTGGAATAAGCGGCGGCGGCGGCATAAGAGATGATACCCTGATCATCCTTTCCTTCCAGCTGTGCATGGATAAGGCCCGCCATAAAACAGTCGCCGCTGCCTACACGGTCCACCACTGCATGTGTTTCATATTCTTTTGAAATGCTGGCCTGTCCGTTGTGATAATAGAAAGTATAGTATTGCGCGTGGGTGGTGTCTTTGCTGAAACGGAAAGTGAAGGCCACTCTTTTACAGCGTTTATTCCGCGCCGTTATCTCTTCCGCTACTTTCAGCGCCTGTTCCAGGTACACGGTTTTGGTGTCCGCTTCCAGCGCCGCACTGTCCAGCGTGGTGTCCAGCATGGTGCGGGCAGCCCAGATATTACCCATGATCACATCGCAATAAGCCACCAGCTCAGGCATCACTTCATGCGGCTGCTTGCCGTATTGCCATAATTTGCTGCGGTAGTTGAGATCGGTGGAGATGGTCATTCCCTTCCGGGTAGCAGCTTCCAGCACTTCTTTGCAAATCACGGCAGCATCAGGGTTCAGCGCAGGGCTGATAGCGCTCCAGTGAAACCATTCGGCATCTCCCAGCAGCTCGTCCCAGTTGACCGTACCCGGTATTATCTGGCTGAAAGAAGAATATTTACGGTCATACACCACCTCGGCGTGTTTCAGATCGCTGCCCTGTGCAAGGTAATAGATACCGATACGGTCGCCGCCCCACAACATCCGGTCGGTGGCAATGCCGCGGTCACTCAGCTGTTTCAATACGTCCCGCGAAAAACCGTTTTCCGGCACTTTACTGATATATGCCACCGGCGTACCCCAGCGTGCCAGTGCAGCAGCTACATTGGCTTCTGCGCCACCGACAAAAATAGCGGAACTATTGCCCGCCAGGTCGGGTGACAGGCGCAACAACAGTTCCCCGAAAGTGATAACTTTTACAGACTTCATCTAAAAATCAAAATATGCTTTTGCGTTGTAGTAACAAATATCCTGGACCATCTTCCCTAACCATGGAATGTCGTTGGGGAGTTCACCGTTTTCCACATCACGACCAATGAGATTGCACAAAATACGACGAAAATATTCATGACGGGGAAAAGATAGAAAACTCCGGGAATCTGTCAGCATACCTACAAAACGGCTCAGCAGCCCCATATTGCTCAGGGTATTGATTTGTTTCTCCATCCCGTCTTTCTGGTCGAGGAACCACCAGCCGGAGCCAAACTGGATCTTGCCGGGGATGGTGCCGTCCTGGAAGTTGCCGGCCATTGTGGCAAACACTTCGTTCCAGGCGGGATTAAGATTATAGATAACGGTCTTTGCCAGTTTGTTTTTCTTATCCAGTGCATCGAAGAATGCGCTCATGGCAGCTGCCATGCTCCAGTCGCCGATGGAGTCCACACCGGCATCGGCGCCCAGTTGCTGCAACAGCCGGGAATTGTTGTTACGGATAGCGCCGGCATGGAATTGCTGGGCCCAGCCCCGTTCGTGGTTCCACTCGCAGATTTGCAGCAGCATAGCGGTTTTAAACTGCTCGCTCTCATAGGGCGTGGCCGCCTGGTGGCCACGGGCGTTGAGGAAAATATTGTCCAGCTCCTGCTGGGTATAAGCGGCAAAAGAGAAGGTGGTAATACCGTGGTCGCTCAACCGGCCGCCCGCTTCATGGAAGTAGGTATGACGCAGCTGCAGCGCTTCCACGAGGTCGCGGTAAGAGCGGATCTCGCGGTCGGTAATGGCCGACAGCTTATCCACAAATGCGTTGAATACGGCCGGCGTGTCCACCGCCATGGCCTTGTCGGGCCGGAAGGTAGGCAACACGCGGGTGCCAAAAGGCTTATTGGCAATGGCCTGGTGATGCTCCAGCGAATCGGTGGGGTCATCGGTGGTGCAAACCACTTCTACCTTAAAATGTTGCAGCAGCTGCCGGGTGGAAAGCTTCGGCAGTTTATCATTGCCGGCTTCCCATATTTTTTCGGCGGTAGCTTCGCTTAGCAGGTCGGTGATGCCGAAGGGATTTTTCAGCTCCATGTGCGACCAGTGGTACAGCGGGTTACGCATGGTATACGGCGTTGTCGCTGCCCAGTGGCGGAATTTGGTGAAGTCGTCGGCGCTGCCGGTGATGTACTGCTCCGCTACGCCGTTGGCCCGCATGGCGCGCCACTTGTAGTGATCGCCGCGCAGCCATATGTCGGTCATGTTTTTAAAGACCTTGTTCTGTGCAATTTCGTCAGGAGGCAGATGATTATGATAGTCAATCACCGGCATCGATTGCGCATAGTCAAAATATAATCGTTTAGCCGTTTCTGTTTGTAATAAAAAATCTTCCGTCAGAAATCCCTTCATATACTAATGATTAGTTTTTTGGTAGCTGGAGTTGCATCACGTTTTTCACACCGGTCATCATGGTTTGCAGGTAACCAGCCACTGTCTCCGTAAAATGCGGGATAGCGGCCAGGTCTGCTTCCCAGAGACGGCTATCGGCGCAAACCCTTTCTGCCAGCTGTTGCGGGGAAGAATATGTTTCCCAGTGGGCGGCAAAAATGGCGATGTTATCATCGGTGATCTGGTATTCCTCCCCGTCCCGGGTACCGAAGTATTTACCGTCCTCCATGCGGGTGGGCTTCAGGAACAGCAGCATGGCCGCAAAACCGAGGCACATAAATTCCGGTAATGTCTTAAACTGCTCGTAATACCGGGTGAGGGTGCGTACGTTACGCGCATTCATTTTCGAGCTTTCCTGGAAAGTGATGCTGATCAGTTTATGTGCGATGAACGGATTGGCGAAACGGTCCAGTACGTCCTGCGCGAAGCTGGCCGCCTGCGGGCATGTCTGTTCGATGGTAGGCAATATTTCCCGCAGGACCACTTCCTCAAAGAAATGCCGCATGTAGTCGTCTTTCATGCATTCATATACCGTGTTCAGCCCGGAGAGATAAGCCAGCGGTACTGCCGCGGTGTGACTGCCATTGAGCAGGCGCAGCTTCTGTTCCCGGAAAGGCACGATGCTGGGGGCGATGAGCATCCGCTCGTCTGCTTTATGAAAGCCCAGGACCGACTGTACGTGGGCATCTCCTTCTATCGCCCACAACAGGAAAGGCTCTACTTCGATCCACAGCTTATCGGTATAACCCGCTTTTTCTTCCAGTTCCGCGAGGTTACGCGGTTTACCGGGTACGATCCTGTCCACCAGCGAGTTACAGAAATGATTCTCGTTTTCGATCCATTGTACAAAAGCTGCCGGCATGTCGTTATAGGCCGCCAGTTTCAAAACGATCTCTTTCAGCAGACGTCCGTTGTCGACCACAAGTTCAGTAGGTACGATCACAAAGCCGGTGTTACCGCTGCCGCGGAAGTATTCGTACCGTTCTTTCAGGACGGCCAGCAGTTTACCCGGGAAAGATGCCGGAGCGCTGTCGCCGATTTTCTCCGGTACGTATTGTATGCCCACCTCGGTGGTATTGGAGATGATGGTCTGCAGGGCCGGCTGTCGCACGGCTGCCAGCACTTCCCCCCAATCTGCATTCGATTGCAAAACCCGGCTGATAGAAGCGTTGATCAGTACCTGGTCAACCAGTTCCCCCTGGGCGATGCCTTTGATATGCGTCGTATACAGGTTGTCCTGGCCGGAGAATTCACTGGTATCGCCGTCGGTGGATTTCACCACTACAATACGGCCTTCATAGCAGCCGCTGCGGTTGCCCTGGTCCACCAGATAGTCTACCAGCCCGCGTAACAATACGCCGGTGCCAAACTGTAATATCTTTTCCGGGAAATGAAAGACTTTTTCATCAACGCCGGAATTTGTCTGCTTTAATATATACTCTTTGTTTAATGTGTGTAGCATCTCGTCTAAAATTAGGCTAAATAGATACTTAATCCAATAAATATATAATGTTGGGGCTACAAATTGTAGTGTGTGGACAAATATTAGCTAAAACTGGGTAAAATGCTATTAAAGCCCATAAACGGCTTCAATACAGGCATTTATTCTATCAATAGGCGGTTGCCCGGAAAATCAGTAAATTTGCGTCCTTAAACTTTTTTAAAATGAGCAAGCATGGTAAAGTGCTGGTGGCCATGAGCGGCGGTATCGATAGTACCGTTACAGCGCTGATGTTGCATGAGCAGGGCTATGAAGTGGTGGGTATCACCATGAAGACCTGGGATTATGCTTCTGCCGGGGCCAGTAAAAAGGAAACCGGCTGCTGTAACCTCGACTCATTCAATGATGCCCGCGCAGCTGCGGTGCATCACGGGTTCCCGCACTTTGTGCTGGATATCCGCGATGAATTCGGGGACTTTGTCATCAATAACTTCGTAGACGAATATATTGCCGGTCGCACCCCCAACCCGTGCGTACTGTGTAATACACATATCAAATGGCGAGCCCTCATGAAACGGGCCGATGCCATGGACTGTGAATTTATTGCTACCGGACACTACGGTCAGATCCGGCGTCACGACAACGGCCGAATGGTTATCAGCAAAGGAATCGACGAAACAAAAGATCAAAGCTACGTATTGTGGGGCATCCAGCAGGACGTCCTCGCCCGCACCATCCTTCCCTTAGGGAAATACCGCAAAACGGAAATCAGGCAAATGGCCTTCGACTTCGGATACCCCGAACTGGCTAAAAAAGCAGAAAGCTATGAGATCTGCTTCGTGCCCGACAACGACTACCGCGGATTCCTCAAACGGAAAGTAGAAGGACTGGAAGAAAGGGTCAACGGCGGCAACTTCGTGCTGGCCGACGGCACCATCGTGGGTAAACACAAAGGTTATCCTTTCTATACCATCGGACAGAGAAAAGGACTCGATATCGCCCTCGGTCGCCCGGTATTCGTTACCGAAATCATCCCGGAAACCAATACCATCGTCCTGGGCAACGAAGACGAACTGCAGAAAAATGAGATGTTCGTCAGCGGCCTCAACATGGGCAAATATGAAACGATCCCGGACGGCATGGAAGCCATCACCAAGATCCGCTACAAAGACCCCGGCGCCCTGAGCCTCCTGCACAACGAAGACGGCAAGGTAAAAGTCAACTTCTTCGAACATGTAAAAGGCATCGCCCCCGGCCAGTCCGCCGTTTTCTATGAAGGCGATGATGTTATCGGCGGTGGTATCATCCAACGCGGCCCAATTTCGCTGCACCAATAAATCTTATGCTACATAAACCATAGAAGGGCGGGAACCTATCCCGCCCTTTTTTTGTATTTTAGAGAGACAACCACCAGTTACCATGCATCCGTTACCCAACATATTTCCCATACTGCACACCGACCGCCTGGACCTCGTAGAACTGCAGCCCTGGCATGCCGCCGATCTGCTGGACCTCTTCAGCGACCAGCGCGTTACGCAATATTACCATGTCATGCCGCTAAAAACAGAACTGGATGCAGAAAGAGTCATCTCCTATTTCCACCAGCGTTTCAGGGACCAGCTGGGTATCCGGTGGGGCATCACCCTGCGGGGACAGTCAAAACTCATCGGCACCATCGGCTTTAACAGCTTTCCACAATTGCACCGCGGCGTTATCGTCTACGCCCTCGCACATGCCTACTGGGGCCAGGGATACATGACCGAAGCCATCCTTGAACTGGTACGCTACGGCTTCCGGGAACTGGAACTCAGCCGCATGGAAGCAGAAGTAATGCCCGCCAATATTTCCTCCGAGAGAGTGCTCATCAAGAACGGCTTCCGCCAGGAAGGCACGCTGAAGAAATGGATGGAATGGGAAGGAAGATTGTTTGATATTAATATGTGGGCGTTAGTGAGGGAGTCATAACTATTTTTCCCAAGCGAGTTTAACTTCTTCCGTCTCTTTTATAAAGGCATCCATTCTCTCTCTCCCAATTGTCTGATCTAACCGCGCAGAAATGGTATGAATACGGCGCTCCTCGTTATTATGAAGCGCAATATAATATTGTGAAAGCTCAAATAGATACGGCATCTTCTTCTTTAGAGATTTTTTTTCATTGAAAAAGTCCATTACTATGCTCCAATAATTCCCAGACAACAACAACTGAATTAAAACAATTATCATTCTTTGCCCCGTCTGCGTAATCCTATGGAAGCTAGTTTCAAGAAAATCTGCAAAATGCTTCATTATAATACTCAGGTGCTGTTTCTCATCCGTAATTACCAATACAGAAATACCCCGAAGAGCTAATATAAGTGCAACGACGCTATTCAAATATAGTAAATTTTCATCATACTCTTTTTCTTCCACATTAATTAAAACCGAAGCCCAAGCTTGCAAAAGCGCTAAATCCAATTGAATAAAACAATGGAGAATCCTGTCGCGATTTTGTTCCTTTGCAAAATTAATATTCTTCAGTAAAGCAAAGGCCCTCTTCCCATTACCTTTTTTTATCGCTTTATCTAAAACATCAAATAAATCATCGTCTTTAATAACAATGTTTTTTGAAAGGTGTGAGGGGACACTATCTTTTAACTGTAACTTTGTTTCAGTTTTTATACTTTCAAAAAAAGAATAAGTCAATGCATAGATTTCTAGTGCATTTTCATTCATTTCTCCTTTTTTTGCTTTCTTGATGTAATCTTTTATCCTCTTCTCGATCTCTCCCTTCTCGCACCACGCCTCCAGGAACTTCACCAGCCATATCACCTTGTTACGATCCATTTTCCGACCATAACGCATCAAATACCAAATATTAAAGAACCGCTCCTTTAGCTGGTACTGATGATTTTTAGTTTTGGTTCGATATTTTTCTACTACCTGATTTTTTTCCAGTTGCCGCAATTGCGCGGATATCACCTTACTTTCCAGGCGAACAGCTTTCGTCAGGTCCTTCACCTCTATTGGCTCCCAGTGTAACGCTACCGCGTCTATGATTTTCTGCTGCTGCGGGGGAAGATCATCCATCCTGTGCTTATATAAAGGTGTCACGGCATCCAGAATCCTTTCGAGATCACTTAATGCATTACCATGCTCATTGTCCACAAACACTTTGAACAACAAAACAATGGTACGGGGTATTCCCCCTGATAAAGTATTCAGTGTAGACACCCTTTCCGGCATCTTAGCAAGAATCCGCTCTATCTTTTCCTCTTCGTGATAAACAACAGCCAGCTTGCGTATCAATGTTACGGCCTCCTCATCTGTTAGACTATTCAGCCTTATGATCTTAAAGAATTCATGCAACGGCTGATCATAGTCAACGATATAATGCAATATTACAGGAGATCCGGCCACTAACCGAATGTGCGGCCATGTTTGCAGGATCTCCCGTAAACGCCTTATCTCATTTATTTCAAATTTATCGAACAACTGGCCAATATTATCTATCAGCAACATGATTCTATTCTGTTTCCGTTGGTCCAGATATTTGATCAATATTCTGAAAGATGCCTCTTCATAGTCATCCCGGTAAATGTATTTTTCTATTTCGCCTGTTATCCCGTCAAAGCCGTAATAATCTTCAAGGTATTCGGCAATACGTTCCCAAAGATTTCCCAATTCCCCAATATTATACTGCTCTTCGCCAAACATCACCGGGATGACCCGTTTGGATAATACCGGATCATCTTCCACTGCATACCTCAATCGCAATAACAAACTGGTTTTACCGGCACCACGGGGGCCTACGATCATGTAATGCTGTTCCGGCACGATCATTTTGTCTGTCTGGATCTCCCAAAACATATGATCGAATATCCGGTTACGGATCACAAACTCGTCCAGGAATGCAGCTTTGTCCTTTTTGTCAGGATTATATAGAAGAATGCTCATATTCTAACAAATGTGATGCTCCCACCATCGCATAAGAATGGGAGAGTTGAAAAGATAATTTTGTGAATCATCATCAAATTCAATATAACCATCGTATATCAGGTTCTCGATAACCAACCGGTAATCAGTCACCCCGCAGGTAGTAGCTAGTGTTGCGGCAGCCGCTTTATCCAATCGTTTTCTTTTAGCCAGTTGCTTTAAAAACTCGTCTGCGTATAGAAAAGCGCCATTTTTGAAATGTACTTTCAACCGGGTATAATAGTGTGCGAAGTGATTTTTATGTTTCGGTTTCAACACCTCTTTGATCGCATGAGTAATCTTTTGTCGGTTGATCACTTCTCCGTGAGGGCTAATGGCCACCACCTCCTGTACCACCAATTGAATGTGAAACGGAATAAACCAACGGACCTGTTCCTTAAATGCTACATCTCCACTGATGTCCACTATTCTTTCTTCCTGTCGTAATAGTAAATGAAACAAGTCTAATGCTTCTTCCTCCATAAGCGGTTTCACCTCCAGCGAAGCCAGATCGTTAATGGTAGCTGTAGCATTCAATGCTGCTACTGTCTGGTTTAGCCCAATAGAACCGGTATAAACGAAACGAACTCTCTGTGAAACTACCGGATCCAGCCTGATTTCCCTGTTTTGTTGCAGAAAAACAACAGCCGCAGCAGGATCTTTGTTACCAATATTCTGAATGGTTTGAGGAAATTCATCAATCAACAACACCAATGGCGTCTCTTCTGTTTCCGCATAGGCCAGCAAAAAATGGTAAAATTCCGCGTGATAATCCCTTGGGGCCATATCGTTATTGAATTCCACGGAATTGTTAAGGATGGAAATGCTTTTGATTTTATTGAAGAAACGGCCACTTTTGTTCTTTAAACCGGCAGCGAGTTTTACGGTTTTAGGTATAACCGGCGATCTCACTATCGCCTCCAACATCTTTTTATAAAATTGGTCAGCTTCTGTTACACTTTCTGTATCGATGTACACATAATGCCTGCCGGCAACACTGTTGTCCAGCAGATAACAGAGAATCGAAGTCTTGCCCACCCTGCGGGGTGCGGCGATCTGAATATTATTCCCGTTCGATAATGTACGGTCAACGAGATCTACTTCACGCTGACGCTGGTAAAAATTATCGAGTCGGGCGGGGATACCAACTAGGTTTTTCATGACAATGGATTTTTTGTTAAGTTACTTAACAAAAAATCTATTGTCAAAATATTTAACAAAAAATCTATTGTCAAAAATACAACTGACTGATTACGAAAACCTTACTGCAAACATCGTGTCCGCCCCTTTGCCATACCCTTCAATAATCCCCCCCTCCTGCTGCCGCAGCCCGCTGTTTTCCTCAATATATTTCACCACCTCTTCATTCTCCTGCCGGAATACGGAACAGGTAATGTAAATCAGGGAACCGCCCTTTTTCAGGAACGGTATAACGTTATGGGCTATACGCTTTTGTAATTGCTGGTATTGGGTGATCTCTTCCCGTTTGAAGAAACTCACGCTTTCTGGCGTACGGCCCCAGGTACCTGAACCGCTGCACGGCGCATCGAGGATAATACCGTCAAACCGTTGCTGCCCCATCGTTTCCGGGAAACGGTCGGACGTAAGGTCTGCCACGCGGGCTTCGTAATTTCTGATACCGGCAGCGGCAAAACGCGTCTGCAGGTTTTCAAGAATAGAACGCCGTACGTCGCTGACCAACAGCTGCACGCCCGGCTGCTGGTCTTTAAGCAGGATGGATTTACCACCGCTGGCGGCGCAGCAGTCCCACCAGCGCTGGTTGGGCGCGGGGTGGAACAAGGTGCCGGTCTGCTGGCTGGAAGCATCCTGTATTTCGTACCAGCTTTTTTCGGTCAACAAGGTTTCTACTTTAGTACCATTGGGTAACGCAATGGTGGCACCGTTTTCAAAGACATCGTACGGCACGGCAGCTGTATCCAGCAACCGCCGCACCTTGTCCAGCCGGTTGTTCCGCACGCGGATAAACAGCCGCGGCTGCTGCAGGAACGACAAACCGAAAGCTTCCGCATCGACGGCCGGAGACAATTCATCCAGCAACGGAAAAATGCGTGTAGCCGTTACCGGTAGTTTCAACAATGCCGCTTTCTCTGCCAGCGGCAGGGTGATCTGTTCATCCCATTCGGGTTTCAGGGCCCTGAGCAGGTCGGTGGAAGTATGTTCACACAGGAAAGTACCGGCCACCAGGCGTTCCGCTACGGGCAGCTCCCGGCCCCAGTCGCCAAGGCGGTAATAGTGATACACCAGCTGCGAAATCCAGCGCCGGTCACGGCTTCCCATGTAGGGATGTTCCTTGAAAAAAGCTTTCAGGAAATGATGCAAAGGCAGGCTGCCGGTATAGGCGCCGATAATTTTGGTAGCGGTAGCTACATAATTCTCCCAACGGGTCATACGCAAAGGTATCCTAAAAAAACGGGGCGAAGATTGCTCTTCGCCCCGTTATATTTTTAAAGCTGTTAATTTAGAGTTTCAGCAGCGCTTTCAGCGGATCTTTACCGAACAGCAGTTGTTCAGGATTTTCCAGCATCTCTTTCACTCGTACGAGGAAGCTTACAGACTCGCGGCCATCGATGATACGGTGGTCGTAGCTCAGCGCGATGTACATCATCGGACGGATCACTACCTGACCGTTAACGGCCATCGGGCGGTCCTGTATCTTGTGCATACCAAGGATAGCAGACTGCGGAATGTTGATGATCGGTGTGCTCATCAGGGAGCCGAATACGCCACCGTTGGTGATGGTGAACGTACCGCCGGTCATTTCCGGGATGGTCAGCTTGTTCTCACGGGCTTTGGTAGCCAGTTCCAGCACGGCTTTTTCGATGCCGGCCATGTCCAGGCTTTCTGCATTGCGGATCACCGGCACTACCAGCCCTTTAGGAGCAGATACCGCGATGGAAACGTCGCAGTAATCGTGGTACACCAGTTCTTCACCGTCGATATAGGCGTTCACGGAAGGGAACTCCTGTAAGGCGAAGCAGCAGGCTTTGGTGAAGAAGCTCATAAAGCCGAGGTTCACCTCATGCTGCTTTTTAAAGATGTCTTTGTATTTGGCACGCAGCGCCATGATGTTGGTCATGTCTACCTCGTTGAAGGTAGTCAGCATAGCGGTGGTGTTTTTAGCTTCCACCAGGCGACGGGAAACGGTTTTACGCAGGTTGCTCATTTTCTCGCGACGTTCGTTGCGGGAGAACATTTCCTGGCCGATAGCTACGCCGGGGTTCTGCAGAGCGGCATACACATCATCCTTCATGATTTTGCCGTGGGCGCCGGAACCTTTGATGGTGGCCGGGTCTACCTGTTTGTCGGCAATCACTGCAGCCGCTACGGGCGTAGTGCGGATATCATTCGGGATGCTGGTCACCGGGGCCTGTTGAGCCTGTGGTGCTGCTGCTTTCGCCGGTTGCGCCGCAGGGGCTGCTGCCGGAGCCGCTTTACCTGCCGGGCGCGGAGCGCCGGTATCTATTTTGCAGGCTACGTCGCCTATTTTTAAAGTATCGCCTTCTTTGGCTACCAGCGTCAGTACACCGGCTTCTTCAGCATTCAGTTCGAAAGTGGCTTTCTCTGACTCCAGTTCGCACAGCACTTCATCCCGCTCTACATAATCGCCTTCTTTTTTGGTCCACTTCACCAGGGTTACTTCGCTGATAGACTCACCTACTGTAGGTACTTTCATTTCAATGACCCCTTTGTTGACAGCCGGTGCTGCGGGCGCTTCAGCTGCCGCTGCCGGAGCAGCTGCTTCTGCCGGCGCTGCCGGTGCCGCGGGCGCCGCCGCCTGTGCAGGTGCTGCTGCAGCTGTATCAATAGTACAGGCCACATCACCAATCTTCAGCGTGGCTCCTTCCTGTGCTGCAATTTTCAGAATACCTGCTTTTTCTGCATTCAGTTCAAAGGTGGCCTTCTCTGATTCCATTTCACACAACACCTCGTCCTGCTGCACATAATCTCCGTCTTTTTTCAACCACTTTGCAATTGTTACCTCGCTAATAGATTCTCCTACCGTAGGGACTTTGATTTCGATAACCATATTTTATCAGTTGATGGTGAACCAGTGTTTAGCTGTTGACAATCTTCGTCGCTAATGGCTAACAGCTGAACACTCGTTTCTGTTTATTGTTTGCTGTTTTAGTTAGATGTTAAAAGCTGTATCGATGATCTGCTGCTGCTCACGGGCATGCACTTTCGCATAGCCGGTAGCGGTAGACGCACTTGGATTACGGCTGATAACACCATAGTTGATCTGCTTCAGGTTCATCTGCAGATACCCTGCAGCGCCCATGTTCAGCGGCTCTTCCTGTACCCAGAAGAAAGTAGCGCCTTTGTATTTCTGCGCAATGGCTTCCAGCTGTTTTACAGGCAGCGGATACAGCTGTTCCAGCCTTACAATAGCCACATCTTTACGGTCTTCCTTGATTTGTTTGTCGCTCAGGTCAAAATACATCTTACCGGTACAGAGCAACACTTTTTTCACCAGGGAAGCGTCGGTAACGAACGGATCGTCCAGCACTTCCTTAAACCCGCCCTGGGTGAATTCTTCCATGGTGGAATAAGCTCCGGTATGCCGCAGGTTCGCCTTGGGAGAGAAGTTGATCAGCGGTTTGCGGAACTGCCAGGTCAACTGACGGCGCAGCGCATGGAAGAAGTTAGCTGCAGTAGTGATGTTGGTGATCACCATGTTTTCTTCCGCACAGGTCTGCAGGAAACGCTCCGGACGGGCATTGGAGTGGTCCGGTCCGCCGCCTTCATAACCATGAGGCAGCAGCATTACCAGGCCGTTCTGGGTAGTCCATTTCTGCTCGGCACTGCTGATATACTGGTCAATCACAGTCTGCGCTCCGTTCACGAAGTCGCCATACTGCGCTTCCCAGATGACCAGCGCGTTGGGGTTGGCCATGGCATAACCATATTCAAAGCCCAGTACGCCGTATTCGCTCAGCAGGGAGTTGTATATTCTGAACTTGCCTTGTTTTTCGGCAAGTTCGCTTAAACGGTTATAAGTCTCGTTGGTGTTCTCATCAAACAGCACAGCATGACGGTGGGAGAAAGTACCGCGTTTCACGTCTTCTCCGCTCATACGCACGTCCTTACCTTCGATGAGCAGGCTGGCGTAAGCCAGCAGTTCGCCGGTAGCCCAGTCTACTTTACCTTCTTCCTGGTACAGTTTGATTTTGTCCTGCAGCAGTTTGCTCACTTTACGCAGCGGCACAAACTTTTCCGGCCACTTCATCAGGGCGTCGAACAGGTGTTTGAAGTCTTCTTCCTTGATGGCGGTTACCGGGGAGCTTTCGAAATCCTGCGGCGTCGCTTTACGCAGCGCCTGCCACCATTCTTCCGGTTTCTGGTTGGAGTAAGGCAGCGGATGTTGTTTTACTTCATCCAGACGGGCCTGCAGGTCACCCCAGAAAGCAGTCTCCATTTCTTTGGCCAGCGCCTGTGCATCGGACTCACCGTTGTTGAGCAGGTACTGGGTATATACTTCACGCGGATTCGGATGTTTATCGATCAGCGCATACAGGCTGGGTTGGGTAAATTTAGGCTCATCACCTTCGTTGTGGCCATGTTTGCGGTAACAAACCATGTCGATGTAGATGTCCTCGTTAAATTCCTGACGGTAGCGGGCTGCCAGCTGGGATACTTTCACCACGGCTTCGGTATCGTCGCCATTGACGTGGAATACCGGCGCCTGCACGATGGAAGCAACGCTGGTACAGTAGTCAGAAGAGCGGGCGTCGTCAAAATCGGTGGTAAAGCCGATCTGGTTGTTGATCACAAAGTGAATGGTACCACCCGTGTAGTAACCTTTCAGTTTGCTCATCTGCTCCACTTCATAAACGATACCCTGGCCAGCCACGGCGGCGTCGCCATGGATCAGGATAGGCAATATTTTATCATAGTCGCTGTCATAGATCACATCTGCCTTGCTGCGGGAGAAACCGATCACGATCGGGTCTACCACTTCCAGGTGAGATGGGTTCGGCATCAGCTGCAGGTTGACCGTATTGCCGGAAGGCGTGGTCACCTGGGAACGGAAACCGAGATGGTACTTCACGTCGCCGCTGCCCATGGTCATATCCGGAACAGCCAGTCCCTCAAATTCATTGAAGATCTGTTCGTAGGTTTTACCGAGAATGTTGGCCAGTACGCTCAGACGGCCGCGGTGCGCCATCCCGATCACAGATTCTTTTACGCCATATTCAGCGGCCACATTGATCATCGCGTCCAGCGCCGGAATGGTGGATTCGCCCCCTTCCAGGCCAAAACGTTTCTGACCGATATATTTGGTATGCAGGAATTTTTCGAAAATAACGCCCTGGTTCAGTTTCTGCAACACCCGGCGGCGTTGTTCCAGCGACAGCGGCTGGGTCATAATCGCCTCAAACTCTTTCTCCAGCCATTTGGATTTATCGCGGTCATTGATATAGGTATACTGAATACCAACAGAACCGGCGTAAATCTTCTTCATATGGGCCACAATTTCTTCCAGTGTGGCATCTTTCAGTCCAACTACAATACCTGCATAGAACCGGGTTTTGAGATCAGCATCTCCCAGTCCGTAGCTGGCCAGGTCGAGATTGGCCCTTCTGTCCTTTCTTTCACGGATAGGATTGGTTTTAGCAATGAGATGGCCCTTTTTGCGGTATGCCTGGATCAGGCGGTACACGCCCAGTTCCTTGGCCTGTTGATCACCACTCACCGGCACTGCGTTGCCGCCTGCTGCCGGAGCCGCTCCTGCCGCTTTACCATTTACGTTGGAAACCGCAAAATCAAATCCTTCAAAAAATTTCACCCAATCAGGGTCTACAGAATTGGGATCTTTGAGGAAATCCTGGTATAACGATTCAATGTAAGCAGGATGTGAGTTAGTGACAAATGAGAAGTCCTTCATTTACAACGAGTTTTGCTGATCTTCAGTTCAAATACTTTTCTGTTGGTGCCCGATATATTAATATATGGGATTGCAAATATCGCACGTTTTTCAATACAGAGGATGGAAAAAATGAGAAAATATCATATGATTTAGGTTGATTGTAAATATGGTGGAATGCTTTACTTTTACCTCCGGACGGAAAACTTGTTTTTTGTTTGTTTGGTATTTGGAATATCCTTACCTTTGCCGTCCGAAACTTGAAATTTGAAAAATGGCAAATCATAAAGCAACGAAAAAAGACGTACGTCAAAGCAGAAAGCGTAATGAGCGTAACCGTTACTACGGTAAAACTACCCGTAATGCCATCCGTGACCTGAAGGCGATAACTGACAAAGCGCAAGCGGAGAAAGAATTATCTGATGTGGCATCTATGATTGACAAGCTGGCTAAACGTAACGTTATTCACAAGAACAAAGCTGCAAACCTGAAAAGCAAGCTGGCTAAGAAAATAGCTACCCTGGCTTAGTCCTTTCCGGTAACAAATATTTACAGCTCTTCCTTAACAGGGGAAGGGCTTTTTGTTTTTCCAGTCGCTTTTATACTTTATGCTACTTATGAGAAAACTATGCACTATCATAGCCCTCGTGCTGGTATGGGCCTCCTCGTCTGCCCAAAACTTCATGACCCGCTATGAAAAAACAGCAGGCCGCGAAACAGCCACCTATCCGGAGGTCATCCAATACTATCAGCAGCTGGCCGCCCGTTATCCACAACTGCTGAAAATGATCACCGTAGGCGCTACCGACGCCGGTTTCCCCCTCCACCTGGTCATCTGCTCGCCCACAAAAGATTTCGATTTCAGCAGCCTCCATCGTAAAAACAAGCGCATCTTACTGATTAACAATGGTATACATCCCGGTGAACCGGATGGTATAGACGCTTCCATGATGCTGCTCCGCGATATCGCCCAGGGCAAAACCAAACTGCCGGACAATATCGTCCTCGCGGTCATCCCTGTTTATAATATTGGTGGCGCACTCAACCGTTCGCCGTACTACCGGGTGGACCAGGACGGTCCGGACGCCTTCGGCTCCCGTGGAAATGGCCAAAATCTCGACTTAAACCGCGATTTCATTAAAACTGACTCCAAAAATGCCCGTGCCTTCCAGGAAATATACCACCTTACCGACCCCGACGTATTTATTGACAACCATGTCAGCAACGGCGCCGATTATCAGCATATCATCACCCTCCTCTCCACCCAGTACAATAAACTGGGTGGTCCCATGGGCGAATTCATGCACAACACGTTCGAACCCGGCCTGTACCGACTAATGAAAGCTAAAGGCTACGACCTTGTCCCTTATGTCAATCACTTCGACGAAACACCCGACAGCGGCTGGGTAGAATTCTCCGACCTCCCCCGCTACTCCTCCGGATACACTACCCTCTTCCATACTTTCGGGTTTGTACCGGAAACACATATGCTCAAACCTTATCCCCAGCGCGTAAAAGCAACCTACGCCCTGATGGAAGCCTTTATACAGTTCACCAGCGAACACAGCGCTACTATCAAACAACTCCGCGATCAAACCAAACAAAGCGTCATTACGCAAAAAAGTTTTCCGCTCGCGTGGAAGTTTGATATGAACAAATACAGCCTCATCACCTTCAAAGGCTTTGCCTCCGGCCATAAGCCCAGCGCCATCTCCGGACTGCCGCGCCTCTACTATGACCGCAGCAGGCCCTATGAAAAAAAGGTAAAGTTCTACAACTACGCCAACGCGGAAAACTATGTGGACAAACCACAAGCCTACATCATCCCGCAAGGCTGGTGGGCAGTCATCGACCAGCTGAAAAACAACCGCGTACAGCTGAAACGCCTGCCCAAAGACACTACCATCTATGCAGAGGTGTATCATATCGGCGATTTCAAAACCTATCCAAGGCCCTACGAGAAACACTATCTGCATACAGACATCAAAGTCAACAGCAGCAAAGACTCTATCCGCTTCCGCGCCGGCGACTACTACATTCCCATGAACCAGACGGCCAACCGCTTCCTCATGGAAACGCTGGAGCCCACCGGCGGTGACTCGTTCTTCGCCTGGAATTTCTTCGACGCCATCCTCGGCCAGAAGGAAGGATACTCTCCATATGTTTTTGAAGACACCGCCGCTGAATATCTGAAAAGTCATCCGGAGCTAAAGACATTACTGGACAAGAAAAAAGCTACGGACACCGCGTTCGCCAACAGCGCCAATGCACAACTAAACTTTATTTATAAAAACTCACCCTATGCAGAACCGGAATACCTGCGGTATCCCGTGTACAGGGTGTTGTAGTTCATCATAACTGCTTCAAAAGAAAAGGAGATACAGCCGAAAACTGTATCTCCTTTTCTTTTGAAGCAGAACTTCCTCCTCAATGCTCTCAATGAAGCAGCCGCTCGTTTGAAAGCATTACTCCGCTCTTTTAACGATCAGTTGCAGCATGAAAATACCCGTGCTGATAATCAAAATGCAGTAGGCAACAATGCCGATCCTCAGGTACAGATTAACATCCTCCCAATGATTGATGATGGCCACATAACTCAGCATAACCGCCAGAAAGGCAATCACATTAAGGCCCTGAAACATTCTGCTAATCATATTTAACAATTTAATATTTAAAATAAACAATCAAAATTTCACTGAAAATGTGCACTAAGCGCTAAAAAGAAGAGATTTTGTCAAATTATATTTTTCATTCATTCAATACCTTCTCTCTAAAGACAGCCCAATACTCCATTCGGGTGCAGTCATTTTAAATATATTTTTTATTTAAATACAAAAGTGTCAAAACATGAAATAGTAGCGTTGACGAACCAGGCCGGCCAACTAACCGGCGCCCATACAGGATCACCTTCCTGATGCAGGAAAGCGCGGAATATTTTATGCAGATGAATGGAGAAAGAGGAAGCTATACCCGCTCCAGCACCATCATGGTGTGCTGTTCCCCGTAAAAGTGATTGTACAGCAATATCCTGCCGGCAGTAGCCGGAATATCCTTTAACATCGGGAACCACCCGGCCGGGATTTGTTGGCGGTGCAATATCTGCGCCCCCAGCCACATACCAAAAGCGCCGGCAGTGTCATGTTCACCACAGAGATGTTTGAAGGGCAACTGTGGCACGCCGGGAAACAGGACATCTGCCTGCTGGTAAAAATGCTCGTAACGACTGTCGCCGTTGCGGCCGGTCAGCACCAGGTCGATCCCTTCTTTAAACGCCGACAAACCCGCGGCTACCTTTTCCGCCGTTGGTTTGTAAAGCATTTTGAAGCCGGTCAACGCCGCTTTGCTTTGGGAGGTAGGCGTTCCTGTCAGCACAAAAAAAGTAGCGCCTTCACCGGCAATACTACCGGGCGACAGCTGCTCATAAAGCTGCCGGCTGTCTGTGGCCGCTGCCTTCCAGAAACCGATGCGGCTCTTGATGTAGAAATGTTCTGCGGTCATCTCCTCGAAAGCGCCTGTCAGCGTATTGGAAGCGCCTTCTGCCAGCAGCATCATGCTGTCGAGCAAAGCGTTTTCAAAAGAGAAGCCCCGGTGCACGAAGGTATTATTGTAGGCGGTCCCTTTTACCTGTAAGGCAATGAGACCGTTGACAGAGTTGTACGTAGATTGAATAAAAGGCGTGGGGTTCAGGGCTGTTTCCTTGTATTGTTCTATTTCCCGGATGAACTTTTCGGTGTCCTGCAGGCTGCCTTTGCCGGTGCCGGTCACGATGGGACCGATAGCTTCCACGCCGCTGTCACGGATGCTTTGCAGCGCGGTGGTCAGCCCTATCTTCAGCACCCGCGTCATGCGGCGCAGGCTGTTGGCAGGAATGAACGGCTTGTAATCAGGTTCCATACAGGTAAGCAGGTTACTGTCCGTATGCACCAGCGGCGCAGAAAAAACATCCCCCTCAAAAGTAGATTGCGGGGAGATAGCCGCCATTCCTTGTATGTAACACTTAACCTTCATATTTGCTGATCACCAGGGAGGCGTTGTTACCTCCGAAGCCGAATGAGTTTGAAATAACATTGTTCACGGAAACGCCCTCCATCAGCGCCGTTACCGGCGTGATATTCAGCTCTTCCATCTTTTCTGTAAAATTGAGATTAGGGAATATCAGTCCCTGCTGTATGGCCAGCACAGCGTAGATGGCCTCAATAGCGCCCGCCGCCGCCAGCGTATGCCCGGTGAAAGGTTTGGTGGAACTGAACAACGGCACATCGTTGCCGAACAGCCGTTCCAGTGCCTTCCCTTCCGACACGTCGTTGTTGAGCGTGGCAGTACCATGCACATTAATATAGTCCACATCTTTCAGTGTTCTGCCACTCATGGCCAGCGCGGCTTTCATCGCCTCATAGGCGCCATCGCCTTCCGGTGACGGTGACGTAGGGTGAAACGCTTCGTTGGCATTGCAATAACCGGTGAATTCCGCCAGTATACGGCTGTTGTTGGCCTTTGCGAAGGATTCGCTTTCCAGTACAAGATAAGCGGCGCCTTCGCCGAGGTTAAGACCGGTACGCTGCTGGTCAAACGGCCGGCAGAACTGTTTGTCCACGTTTTTCAGGGAATTGAAACCGTTCAGGGTGAAACGGGTCAGCGCTTCTGTACCGCCACAAACCATACGGGGCAGAAAACCCTGTTTGATCATACGGGCGCCGAACATCAGCGCATTGGCGGAAGATGAACAGGCGGTACTGATCGTAGCGATATGCTCGCTGAAACCAACGGTATCAGCTATACGTTGTGTACAGTCCGCACAGTCAAGCGTGTCGATATATTGCAGGAAAGTGCCTTCTTTGGCGGGATCAACAATATCAAAATAAACCTTTTCGGTATCGCACATGCCGCCTACGGTGCTGGCGTTGATAAAACCGGTAGGGGCTGTTTGTACATCGGTAATGCCTGCCTGCTGCAACGCTTCCCGCATAGCGGTGAGCCCCAGCAATGTTGTGCGGGTATATCCTTCCCGGAGAGCGATGCCGGCAAGGGCCGCCAAAGCGTCGTTGGGATGCTTTACTTCCGCTACCGGCAATACCTGTTTGTAAATGGTATCGATATAACTGGTATAACCAAGGCCACTGCGTTGTTGCCGCAATTGTTCCAGGTTTTCAGCCACATTATCACCTATGGCGGTGATCATTCCCATCCCTGTTATAAACACTCTTTCCGCCATATCAGCTTCTTACTTATGCCGGCTGTTTGGATTGGATAAAATCGGCCATGGATTGCACGGACTGCAGGATCTTGCGTCCTTCGCGCGGATCTTCCACTTTAATATGATATTGCCTTTCCAGTAACACCATCAGCTCCAGGGAATCGATGCTGTCCAGACCAAGCCCCTCACCAAATAAAGGAGCATTGTCGTCAATATCTTCCGGTTTGGTATCCTGCAGATTTAATGCTTCAATGATCTGCGCTTTGAGTTTGCTTTTTAAATCTTCCATAATCAAGTTGTAGGTTTATCCCCGTCTGTACACAGGGATTCCCTTTGTGGGGAGTAAAAATACAGTTTTACTGTTGTTTAGAAAATAGTTTATCAGTTCATTCTTCGTTTTTCCACGTATCCGGCAACGGCCAGCATCACCCCGCCCGTCAGCACAAGACGCAACACGTTCTTCCACACATAGCCTATATCGCCGTTACGCAGGTAAATATCGTTGATAGCGTCCAATCCCCAGCTGAGCGGCGACAGGCGGCCGATTACCTGCATGTTGGCCGGCATCACTTCCAGCGGTATCCAGATACCGCCGATGGCCGACAGGATCACAATAGAGATAGCGCCGAAGTTCAGGGCCTGGTTAGGTGTCTTGAAAAGCGTCCCGATCAGTATTCCGTAGGCCGTGGCCGCCAGTCCTATGGCGCCGGCTACCAGCAACGTAGCGCCCTGGTCGTGCCCCATTGCCAGCCTGGGCAGGTCCAGCAGCGGCATCGCATAAATGCCGACGAGCATCATCAGGTAAAACTGTAACAGGCAGATACCCACGAAAAACAACATCTTTCCCGCCAGGATCAACAGATAAGAACCGGGTATCAGCTTCATTCTCAACAAACTACCGTCTTCCCGCTCGCGGATCATATTACCGGCAATTGGGATCACGATAAAAAACATCGCAAAAATGCTCCAGGCAGGCACGTTATGCTGCACCGAGTTAGACACCACGTCCAGCTGTTTGCTGTTGCCGGTGGCATGTTCCTTCAGTCCCACGGCCTGCAAACGGATGGGCAGGGTATCTTCCGGCGTAGCCTGTACGTCCTTGTTGCGCAGCTGCTGCTTTATCCGGTCCAGCAACATGTCCGTTTCCACCTGCGTCAGGAAATTATCCAGCGCCTGGTGAATGGCGCCTTTAAAAGCTTTTTTAGCCGCCGGGTCGAAGTAAATGACCACATTCATGGAGTCGGCTCCCTTTTTTACCGGCAGCGACACGCTCATGCCCATCCGTTGCGTGATATCGTTCACAATCCGGTTGGCATTGCTCACAATAGCCGCTGTAGCGCCGGCCGGCACGATAATGCTGATTTTATACCGGCCGTTGTTGACCAGCTCCCGGGCCTGCTGCTCGGTAACAGGCCGACCGTCCAGCGTATCGATAATATTGAACTGTCCGCCTGATGCCAGCCCCTCCCGGACATATTTGCCCAGGCGGCCGTGATCGTTGTCTACCGTCAGGATATCGAACTTCACGTCCTGGTAATCCTTAAAAGGCGCATCCTGTATCAGGGCCATCACGGTGATCAGGACCACCGGCATGACAAACAGCAGTGTCAGCCCCGTTTTATCGCGCAACAGCAGCTGCCATTCTTTTCTTATGGTAGCCAGTAATCTAAGCATAGCTTTCTTTCATTTTGTTAATCCCGCAATGCATGCCCGGTATAATGTAAAAAAACATCTTCCAGGTTGCGGCATTCTGGCAGCGCACTGATCAACAGTTCGGGCTTGCCCTGGAGTATCATTTTACCCTCGTCCATGATCACCACCTCGTCACAAAGCGACTGCGCTTCTTCCAGCAGATGGGAGGTGTACAGGATACTGGCCCCCTGCTCGTTGTAGCGGCGCAGGAATTGCAGGATCATGCTGCGCGACTGTACGTCCACCCCTGCGGTAGGCTCGTCCAGTATCAGCAAATCGGGTTCATGCAGGATAGCGGCGATAATGTTCGCACGGCGTTTCATGCCCCCCGAATATTTGTGAATTTCTTTGTGTGCACTCTTTTCCAGCCCAAACACTTCGAGATAATGCATGATCCGGTCGTACAGCACTTTACCCTTAAACCCGTACAGGTTGCCGAAATAAGTGAGGTTTTCGACTGCCGACAACTGGGGATACAGGGCTATCTGTTGCGGCACAATGCCGATAATTTTTTTTATCTGCTCCCGGTGAGCGGCGTCCTGCGGCAGCCCGTGTATCATCACGTTCCCGCTGTCAGCCCTTACCAGGCCGCACAAAATAGAAATGGTCGTCGTTTTGCCGGCCCCGTTAGGTCCCAGCAACCCGCCGATTTTCCCTTCCGGAAAGGCAAACGTCAATCCTTTGAGCGTGGCTTCCGCCGCGCCTTTATAGGTTTTACACAATTCCTTTACCGCTATACTTGCCATCCTTATTGGGTTATTTTTTTATTTGGTTATTGGATTTACGGATTCTCCGCAACTCCAATAACCAAATGTCAAAATATCAAAATATTTAAATTCCTAAATTTTCGCCAGCTTTTTGAAAAAGGCCTCTTCCGCTGCGGCACACTGTATTAACATTTCGCTCAGCTCTTTGTAAGACACGTTGTCGGCCGACCGGCTTTTGCATACCCTGCCAGCCGAAAAGGCGAAATTACGCCAAAGATCTCCGGCCTGTGTAAGTTCTGTAGCCAGGCGGCTCAGCTCGGGCTTGTTCAGTAACTCCGCTGATTCCTGCAGGAAAGCAGCATATACGAAACGGAAGCCGGCGCCGCCGGTACCTATCTCCTCCTGCATCCGGATCACGTTGCCCAGGTAAAGCGCGGATTTGCGCTCTCCCACTTTCTGCGGATAATCTTTTACCCGGTTGGCCAGGAAACGGATACCCTTTACCCCGAACATCGGGAAAGGGATTTTCAGCATATAGTGACAGGTCTGTGCAATCCCTTCTTTAATTGGTTTTTCGAAAGACGCTTTTCCGGGGACGTATACCGGGTAGTACATTTTCCCTTTGGGGGCCGGAAAGCCTTTGGCAAAGCGGGCCTGCGCCAGGCTGTCGGGATCTATCTCGGTCACGGTGTCCATCACCGGATCACTTACCAGGTACTGGTCGTCTCTTTTGCCGTATACCACCAGGTTGTGGGCATTGAAATGGAAACGATAGGAAGGCGGGAAATAAGGCAGGTAATAAACGCTGGAAAGCAGCCCTACCGGCGTGCCGTCGGCCACTACACGGTCCAGCGCGGCCATCCCTTTTTCCGGGGAAGAGAATTTTGCGGTCTCCATTTTCACCCCCAGCCGCTTACACACCCGTTGAAAAATAGCGCCTGGCCAGATACGATAGGTCGTGCCCGGCACACCGTTCACTTTTACAAAGGGAAGGTGCGCGAAAAAGATGCCGGCGCCAATGCCAAATGCCATCGGCTCGCTGATCTTCAGGCCATGATGTCCCAGCAGGTTGGAGATAACACCGCTTTCACAGTGGGCCGTCTGCGTATGACGAAATTGATGGTTGTTCATAATTATTGCGTGTGCACGCAAAGCAGCAAAGCAACAAAGCAGCAAAGATCATTCAACATAAATTCCTTTGCAGCTTTGTTGCTTTGCGACTTTGCGTAATAGTACATTTATTTGATATGCAGTAAATCGTCCTTACTGATTTTAAAGGCATCTGCATAGCGCTGCAGCATCTTATCGCTCAGGCGCCGGAACACGGCCGGTTTCATATGCCGTTTCACCTGCCACTGGAACTTCCCAACGTAGTTGGCCAGCAGGGCCAGGTCCATCAGGTTTTTTTCCATGTAATAAGCGATAGGGCTGATTTCTCCGGACTGTACCAGCACTTTGGCGGCTGCTACTTTTTCATTGACTTCTTCCCAGGCCTGCGTAAGCGCAATGTTTTCCGGCTCCCACCCTGAACTCTGCACCTGTACGTAGTTACCGGAGTTGTCCACCGCATACATAATCTGTTTGAATGAGCCTTCATGCAGGTTATCGCTATCCTGCGGCACTTCGTCTTTTTTCATGACTGCAGTTTTAGAAGTGAACGCCTATACAACAGTGATGTGTGCATAAGCATAGGAAAAACGCGCACTTTCAGGCACCATCATCACTATCTTCTGTCCTTTCCGGAAGCGGCCGGTGTTCATCAGCTCTTCCAGCATCAGATAAGGGGAAGCGGTACCAACGTTGCCTACCCATGCCAGGTTGGTGAACCATTTTTCCAGCGGAATAGGTACGCCCAGGCGGGTGATTTCTTCATCGATCTTTAAACGGAAAAATTCGGAAGATAAATGTGGCAGGAAGAAATCAATTTCATCGAGGTTGATGTTATGTCTTTCTACCAGTTCTTTCCACATCTGTGCGCCGGAAGGCACTATGTTTTTACCCAACAGGCGGGTATCTTGTTTGAAAGAGAATACGCTGTGCTGCGCCCATTCATCGGGCGTCATGTCGATCCAGCCTTTGGTGCTGCCGTCCGGATTTTTGATGGAACCGGCGTACATGCATGTTTCCAGCTCATTGGCGTAGGACAGGATCTCTACCCAGTCTACGCGCAGTGACAGGCCTTCTTCATTCGGCTTGTCCTGGAAAAGGGCGGCGCTGGCGCCGTCAGACAACATCCAGCGGAGGAAGTCTTTTTCAAAAGCGATGATCGGATTTTCATCCAGCGCTTTCAGGTTCTCTGCTTCCGGCTGGAACTTCTGCGCCAGCATCCAGGCGGAGAATTTTTCAGAACCGGTGCTCACGGCATTGGCCGTGTTACCGCAACGGATAGACATCCAGGCGTATTTAAAAGCCTGCATGCCTGCCGCGCATGCCCCGGTAGCAGCAATCAGCTCCACAGGCTGGCATTTCAGCAGGCCGTGTACCATGGCGGCGTGGTTGGGCAACAGCTGGTCAGGCGATGTAGTACCGCAGGCCAGTAATTGTAATTTGCTGATGGGGAATTTTTCATCAAACAATGCGCTGACTGCGTTGGCGGTCATCTCAGCGTTGGAATGAGTGGAGTTGCCGTCCTTGTCCAGCGAATAGTACCGGTTTTTGATTTTGTTGTTGCCCAAAATCTTCAACCGCGCACGGGAAGGTCTTCCGTCTACCATTCCGAGAATGCTCTCCATTTCATCATTTTCAACAGGCTTGTTAGGTAAAAATTTAGATAGCCTGGTAATATAAACTTCCTTCATTTGAAAATAATTCGTCTTTTAAGGCCGCATGCAATCCCCTAGTGACAACCGTTATTAGCCAGCCTTCCTGCGGTGATAAACATGTTTGTTTTTGTATACTTTTAAGCGGACGTAAATTAATAACTCTAAACGGAATTACAATTTTCACGCCACCCGCGCAGATTTCCGGTACGGATGCAGGTTAGCGTAAACCAATTCCTTTATAATATTCCACCTCCCGTTTCAACTCGTTCCGTTTCAGGTTGAGCTTGATGAACGAAGATATCAGTGTGATGGGTGTCAGAACAAAGATGCCTATTAGCAGGAGCGTCCGGTACATCGTCACCCTGCCCTGACGGGCCGGCGCCCCGGGACCGCCTTTGGCGCTGATGAATTTGGCCCAGAAACGGAAGGCGCTGATACCGTTGTTTTCCAGCAGTACGAGGTTAGGCAATAATTCCACTGCGTCCAGCGACATCAGTTGCGGATGCAGCGATTCCCATTTTCCCGTCTCCAGCGCCGTAGCAATGGGACCGGCAAAACGGCTGGAGGTGATGATTTCATTTTCCTGGACCCCTGCCTGCGGTAAAAAGCGGGTAGCTTCTTTCTTTCCTTTGAAAGCCCAACGCAAAATGGTGATCAGGGAAACCAGGTTAGGTGATTTATCTACCAGTACGATATTTCCTGCCAGGTGGGCTCCCATGCGGTGCAGGTAACCTTTTACCCGCTCCTGCGCGTTGAGCCACATGTTGCGGCTGCCCAGCAGCGTAATCACCGGCTTGCCTTTCAACAGGCGGGCGGCTGCCTCACTTTGCAGGAAGGCGGCTGTCGGCTGGGAAGGAGACAGAAACCAGGGCTGATAGGCCAGCAATACCAGGTCGAAGTGTGCATTCACATCCACCTTCAACGGCTGGATGCCGCGAGGCGTATCCTGCACCGTTTCCGGCATCGTATCGTAAAACTGCTGCTTTCCCCATGGAAACGGGAAAGGCTGTACAGGAACCAGTTCTTCGTATGTAATGTCCACACTGTTTGCCAGTGGCGCCAACACATGATCAATAATCCTTTTTAATTGGCCTGTCTGGGTATAATATACCACCAGGACCTTCGGTCTTTCGTTCATAAAAGGAATAGGAGTTCAACAATCCAAACTGTAAACATACAAAAAAGGACTATTATTTATGTCATTTAATAATAATTTGACAGTTGCAGGGCTGAGCTTTGGGGTGCGGAGAGGCATTTTCAGTTGGCTTGTGCCCCAGCCAGATACTGCCTCAGCCGGCTTGTTATTGCTGCGGCAGTATCTGGACAAAAGGACTTAGATTTTTTTGAAAATCAATGTAAATAACAGCAAAACTGCTTTCGATATGATTTTTGAAATGTTAAAAATTTGTAAATATTGTAAAACTAAATTTTCTTAACAGAGCCAGAACCCGCTACTGAACTGGATACGGACGGGTTTCCCTTATACTTCACGTCACCGGAACCGGCAATTTTCGCTTCCAGTTTTACGCTGGCGTGTACGCTCGCATCACCGCTGCCCGCTATTTTTACTTCCGCTTCTTCAGACAACAGGCCGTCGCCCACATAATCGCCGCTGCCGGCAATGGAAACATTGACATTCCTGGTTTCTCCCTGCAGGTACATATTACCGGAACCGGCGATGGAAGCTTTTACTTCCGGCGCATTGACGGTACCGTTCATATTACCGGAGCCGGACAGGCTGATCTTCATTTCTTCCTTGCTGTTAAATTTGTCTACCAGCTTGATATCCCCGGAACCCGCCAGCGACACCTCGTCCACGTCCGGCGTCGTCAGGTAGATGTTCACGCTCTTGTGCGTGGAGATATTGGTATTATGCCGGAAACGCACTTTCAGCCGGCCGCCTTCCTCCACCAGTTCCACCAGCGGCGCAATATTGTCTTCCGCCTCTATCACGGCTTTTTTGGCCGCGCCCTGGGACAGGAACACGTTCATGCTGCCTTCTACCTTTATTTTGTGAAATGACGGGGCGCTTCTCTCTTCTTTAATAACGTTGCCACTGCCCTTTACACGGTTTTGACCGATACAGGCGCTGAAAAGGCCCGCTATTGCCAGGGTTACTGCTACGCAGCACAGGGTGATTTTGGTTTGCATAAGTTTAGATTATAAAGAGAAAGATACAACTAGATTTCCTATTTTCTATTTTCAGAATCCGAAATTGAAGGAAGGACTTTATCTTTGCACCACCATGACAGAAAAGATACTTATCCTCGATTTCGGTTCCCAATACACACAGCTGATCGCGCGCAGCATCCGGGAACTGAATGTTTATTGCGAAATTAAACCTTGTCTCCAGCCAATTGCCTGGGACGATTCCATCAAAGGCGTTATTTTGTCCGGCAGCCCTTTCTCCGTCAACGACGAGAAAGCGCCCACCCTCGACATCGCTGCCATCGCCGAAAAAGTACCGGTACTCGGTATCTGCTACGGCGCCCAGCTGATGGCCAAAAACTTCGGCGGTGAGGTGGCTAAAAGCAACATCCGCGAATACGGCCGCGCTTTTATGGAACACAATGACAAAGAGGAAAAATTATTATACGACATCTCCGGTAAAAGCCAGGTTTGGATGAGCCACTCCGATACCATCAAACGTATCCCCGAAAGCTTCCAGATCATCGCTACTACCGAAAATATCCCGGTAGCCGCCTTCAAAAGCACTACCCTCGCGGCCAACCCGATCTTCGGCCTGCAGTTCCACCCGGAAGTGACCCACTCCCTCGAAGGCAAACAGATCATCCGCAACTTCCTGGTACATATCTGTAACTGCCAGCAGGACTGGACCCCGGCGGCTTTTGTACAGGAAACCATCGAAAAAATCAAAGCCCAGGTAGGCGATAAAAGAGTGGTAATGGCCCTCAGCGGCGGTGTAGACTCTACCGTAGCGGCTGAACTGATCCATAAAGCCATCGGCAAAAACCTCTTCTGCATCTTCGTAGACAACGGCCTGTTACGTAAAAATGAATACGAAACCGTACTCGAGTCTTATAAACACATGGGCCTCAACGTAAAAGGCGTTAATGCAAGAGACCTCTTCTATGGCCAGCTCGACGGTGTTTCCGATCCGGAGAAAAAACGCAAAATCATCGGACGCCTCTTCATCGAAGTGTTCCAGCATGAATCTGCACAACTGACAGACATCTCCTTCCTCGGACAAGGCACCATCTACCCGGATGTGATCGAATCTGTATCCGTAAACGGTCCTTCCGTTACCATCAAATCCCACCACAACGTGGGCGGCCTGCCTGAAAAAATGAATATGCAGCTGGTAGAACCCCTGCGCTTCCTCTTTAAAGATGAAGTACGCCGCGTAGGCCGCGAAATCGGTATCAGCGACGTATTCCTCGGACGCCACCCGTTCCCCGGCCCCGGTCTCGCTATCCGTATCCTCGGCGCTATCACGCCGGATAAAGTAGCCATGCTCCAGGAAGCAGACGCTATCTATATCGAAGGACTGCGCGAAGCCGGTCTCTATGACAAAGTATGGCAGGCAGGCACCATCCTCCTCCCCGTACAAAGCGTAGGCGTAATGGGCGACGAACGTACCTACGAATTCACCGTAGCCCTCAGGGCGGTAACTTCCACCGACGGTATGACCGCCGACTGGGCACACCTCCCCTACGAATTCCTGGCTAAAATGTCCAACGACATCATCAACCGGGTAAAAGGCATCAACCGCGTGGTATACGACATCAGCTCCAAACCACCTGCTACGATCGAGTGGGAATAATATTGAATTACGAATTACGAATTGAGGGCTTCCTGGTAGAGCGGTTACTAAATAACCTTTCCATAAGGAAGCCCTCAATTCGTAATTCGTAATTTAACCCGGAATGATTTTTGTAAATTAGCGCCCATTATGAACCAATTGATATCTGTTAAAAACCTGCTGGCCGGATTGGCGCTGTTGGTACTGTTCACAGCCTGTTCTTCCTCCAGGAAGAGCGCCAGCCGTGTAGACGGTCCCCCGCCTTCCCTGAGCAAGCCCACACCGGAAAAGAAACCGGAAAACAAAAAAGAAACTGCCAAGGCAGCCCCCTTCAACGTACCGGCTTTCGCCCGGGAAGTGAAGAAGCCAACTTACAACATCGCGCTCTTTGCACCGCTGTTCCTCGACTCCGCATTTGCCAACTCCAACGATATTCCCGGCCGTACCATGCCCCGCTACGTACTGCCCGGCCTCGAATTTTACGAAGGCGCCCAGCTGGCGCTGGACAGCCTCCAACAACTGGGTTACAACCTCAAAGTCAATGTGTATGACACCAAAGGCCGTCAAAATGTTTCGTCGCTGATCAGCAACAAAGCACTCGACGCCACCGACCTCATCATCGGCTCCTTCAGCAACCCGGAACTGAAAGAGGTGAGCGATTTCGTTAAAAAGAAAGAAATCAACCTCGTGTCCGCCACGCTGCCCAATGATGCAGGCATCAACGACAATCCGTTCCTGTTCATCCCGAACAGCACCCTGAAAACACACTGTGAAGCCATCCACAACTATGTACAGGAGGCTTTCTCCAATAAAAATATTGTACTGCTCCGCCGTAATACGCCCTTCGAAAGCCGCCTCGCAGCCGATTTCAAAGCGTCATACGACAAAATGAACAATCCGAAAAAATCCCGGATCCGCGAAGCCATCTGGAGCGAAAGCACCACCCCGGAAGAACTGTCCAAATACCTGCTCACCGACAGGCCAAACGTCATCATCGTGACCGCCTTCGAAGAGGGCGGCATTAAAAGCATCCTGCGTAAACTCAGCGTAGCCAACGCTACCTACCCGATGCAGATATTCGGTATGCCTACCTGGGATGTGCTGAAGCTGAAAGACCCGGAATTCAAAAACCTGCAGGTATTCTACTCTTCCCCTTATTTCAACGATAAATCTGATACCTACAGCCGCTATCTGAGCGACTATTTCCGCAGGACCTACAAAGCGCGCCCTTCCGATATGGCGTATAAAGGCTTTGACCTTACTTATTACTTCGTACGGCTGCTGCACACCAACGGCGTATATTTCAACGGCGCTGTGGAAGCATCGTCCCCGGTCATCACCCGCTTTAATTTCCAGCCGGTGTACGCCCGCGAGAACGAACAAACACCTTCTTACTTCGAAAACAAAAACATCTTCATCATCCAGAAAGGCGACAGCGTGGATGTGAAAATGAATCAATAAAGATTTTACAGCTGTCCACGGATAGCTTGTTGAGTCGAACACGGCCATGGCAGCAGCCATGGCCTTTTTTTTGTATATTCATGGTAATGGAGCTGCTTCAATTTACCGACAAAGGCATCTGGTGCGCTGCAGGCGATTTTTACATCGATCCCTGGAAACCCGTACAGCGCGCCGTGATTACACATGCGCATTCCGACCACGCCCGCTGGGGCAACCAGTATTATCTCTGCGAACAAACCAGCATTCCGCTGCTAAAACTGCGGCTGGGCGCCGATATCAATGTACAGGGCATTCCCTACGGCGAAACCATCTACTTCAATGGCGTCAGGCTCTCCCTGCATCCTGCCGGCCATATGATCGGCTCCGCGCAGGTAAGGGTGGAGCTGAACGGAGAAGTATGGGTAGCCAGCGGGGACTACAAGCTCGAAGCCGATGGCGTTTCCCTGCCCTTTGAACCGGTACGCTGCCATACGTTCATCACGGAGTCTACCTTCGGACTGCCTGTCTACCGTTGGGAGCCGCAACAGCAGCTATTTTCCCGCATCACCAACTGGATATACGAAAATCAGCAGGCCGGCAAAGCATCGGTCATCACCGCTTACAGCCTCGGCAAAGCGCAACGCCTGCTCTTTCATCTGCAGGATAAGATCACCCGTCTCATGGGCCATGGCGCCATCACCAACGTCAACGACCTGCTGACAGCGCAGGGCTATCCGTTGCCCACCGTGGAAAGAATAACACCCGATACACCTAAAACCGCTTTTAAAAATGCAGTCATCATAGCGCCGCCTTCGGCGGATGACTCAGCCTGGATGCGCCGCTTCAACCCTTACTCGCTGGGCGTATGCAGCGGCTGGATGCAGGTAAGGGGACATATGCGCAGACGCAATGCCGATGCAGGCTTTGCACTCTCCGACCATGCAGACTGGAACGGACTGCTGGAAGCGGTGGCCGCCACAGGCGCCACACGCATATACGCCACCCACGGCTTCAGCAGCGTATTTGCCCGCTACCTCAGCGAAAAAGGCCTCGACGCCAGGGAGGTGAGCACCGCCTATGGCGACGAAGAAACCATTACTAACCCGGAAACATAATACCGTGCAACAGTTCGCCCAACTCGTCAGACTGCTGAGCAACAGCACCAAAACCAACGAAAAGCTGGAGGCGCTGAGCCAGTATTTCGCCACCGCCCCGGATAAAGATAAAACCTGGGTGCTGGCGCTGTTTTCCGGCCGCAGGCCCAAACGCACGGTCAACAGCACACAGCTGAAAACATGGTGCATGCAGGCTACCGGCCTGCCCGAATGGCTGTTCAACGAATGTTACCTCACCGTAGGCGATCTCGGCGAAACCATCGCCCTCCTGCTGCCGCCACGCAGCCACCCGGCCAGTCATCCCCTGCATTACTGGCTGGAGCAACTGCAACAGCTCGAGAAAGCCTCCGAACCGGAAAAACAGGCCTTCATCCTGCAAACCTGGGACGCCCTGGATGACAACGAACGTTTTGTGTTCAACAAACTCATCACCGGCGGCTTCCGCATCGGCGTGTCACAGAAAATGATGGTCAACGCACTCGCTAAAACCTACGACATCCCCGCCGCCACGCTGTCACACATGATCAGCGGCACCTGGGACCCCGCCGCCGTCACCATCGAAGCACTCCTGCACCAGAGCACCAGCGGAGCAGACGCCTCCCGCCCCTATCCCTTCTACCTTGCTTACGCCCTCGAAGATACGCCCGCCGGCCTCGGCCCCATCGAAGACTGGCAGGCGGAATGGAAGTGGGACGGCATCCGCGGCCAGATCATCAAAAGAGAAGGACAACTGTTCGTATGGTCCCGCGGCGAAGAACTGATCACCGATAAGTTCCCCGAATTCAGCCCCCTCACCGATACGCTCCCCGACGGCACCGTGATAGACGGCGAAATCCTCACCTATGCCGACGGCAGGCCACTCCCCTTTCAAACACTGCAAACACGCATCGGCCGGAAAAACGTCACCCGCAAACAGCTGCAGGAAGCGCCGGTAGCCTTCCTCAGCTACGACCTGCTGGAGTGGGAAGGCGCCGATATCCGGGAAAAACCACTGATAGAAAGAAGAACATTGCTGGCGCAGGTGGTCCAGGCGCAACAACAACCGGCATTACTGTTATCGCCCGAAGTGACCGCCGCCACATGGGATGAACTGGCGCAGATACGGGAAATGTCGCGCGAGCAGGTCAGCGAGGGTCTGATGCTGAAAAAAAGAAGCGCGCCGTACCAGGTAGGCCGCAAGCGGGGCGACTGGTGGAAGTGGAAAATAGATCCGTACACCATCGACGCAGTGATGATATACGCACAGAAGGGACACGGACGCCGCTCCAACCTTTACACGGATTACACGTTCGCAGTGAAAGACGGCGATCAGCTGGTGCCCTTTACCAAAGCCTATTCCGGCCTGACGGACAAGGAAATTGCGGAGGTGGACAACTGGGTCAAACGGCATTCGCTGGAGAAATTCGGCCCCGTAAGAACGGTAGAACCATTGCTGGTATTTGAAATTGCATTTGAAGGCATTGCCGCTTCCAACCGGCACAAATCGGGCGTAGCCCTGCGCTTTCCCCGCATCAACCGCTGGCGGCAGGATAAACCGGTAGCGGACATCAACACCCTCGAAGATCTGAAAGCCCTGTTACGGCAGGCGGGCGGACAGACGCCATAATCTTACGATGGTATTTTTACCAGCTGTCCCGCTGTAGCAGCGGACTGGCGCCACCAGAAACGGTACAGCTGCAAAATGGCGCCTGTGGCAATCAATGCCAGCACCGCCAGTCCCGCGGCATAACTGTTCCACTGATTCACCACTGCCAACTGCATCATCAATCCCACCAGCGACAATCCCAGTCCGCCGCCCATGGCGTTACAAGTACCGTTAATGCCCGAAGCCAGTCCATGCTGCGCTTCCGGCACTTCCTGTATGGCCAGGATCGTAATAGCAGGAAAAGTGATCGACATTCCGAGTGAGTTGATGCATAATACCGCCAGCAGCATAAATGGCAGGTGCCAAGCCGTGAAATAACTCAATGCAAAAAACAGGATACCAGCCAGCATAAAGCAGCTGCCGGCAATGCCCGTACGCGTTACGCCCAGCCGGTGAAACAGGTGCGGGAGCATATACTTCGAGATCAACCCGGACAAGATACTGAAAGGAAACAACAACAAACCCGCTGTGGAAGAACTGAAACCCAGCACTTCCTGCAGGTACAGGGTCAACAAAAAGATGTAAGGCAGAAAAGTACTGCCCAGTAAGGTAGCGCCGATATTACCGGTAATCACGCCTTTCAGACGGAAAAGATCGAAGTCCACTAACGGCGACGCATGCACCCGTTCTCTTTTGACAAAATAAATACCGGCCGTTAGTAACGCTACCAGCAATAACCCGAAACCTGCGGGATGCGCTGCAATATGGCCCAGGTCGTGGATCAGCCACGCTGTCAGCATCAGCAGCAGGGTAATCAATACACCACTCAGCAAATTACTGTCCTGTTTCACAGCCGGCTGCTGATCATGCGGAATAAAGCGGTAGGCCAGCAGAATGGCAACGCCGATAACCGGCACGTTGATAAAGAAAACCCACTGCCATCCCATCCATGCACTGATAAGGCCACCAATGGCAAGACCGGTGGCAAAACCGATGCCCGCCATGGCGCCGAAGATGCCGAACGCCCTGTTCTTTTCTGCGGGCACCGTGAAAGTATGACTGATGATCGCCATCGCCGCCGGTATGGCCAGCGCTACTCCCAGCCCCTGCAGACCGCGGCAGGTCAACAGCCACGCAAATGACATGGAAAAACCCGCTCCCAGCGAAGCCAGTACAAACAGGATAGCGCCGGTGATAAAAATCTTCCGTCTTCCCATCGTGTCAGACAGCCGGCCTCCCAGCAGTACAAATCCCGCATACATCAGCACGTACACTGTCTGCACCCACTGGATAGCGTCAGGACCGAAATGAAAATAGGTCTGCATGCCCGGCAATGCCATGTTCAACACCGATACGTCCAATGCTTCAAAAAAAATCGCCATGCAGGCCACGGTCAGGATTATTCGCTTTTCCATAGTATCATTTTCTCCACAAACCTAAAATTTTAGAACACAGATCGATCAATTTTGATATTTTTGGAACAAATACACTTAAAACTCACTATATCAAGATATTTTTTCCAAAAAATCGGTAAAATGGACCATAAAAAAGAACAGGAACTGCCCGCGCTCACGCTGGATGATAAGGACATGGGCATCCTCCGGCTGCTGCAGCAGGACGCTAAAATGACGATCCGTGATATTGCGCGACAGCTCAACCTCAGCACCACGCCGGTATATGAGCGTATCCGAAAAATGGAACAGGCGGGGGTTATCAGGCAATACGCCGCCATCGTGGATCCCCGGAAAATAAACAAAGGGATGACGGTGCTCGTTTATATCACCTTAAAAGAGCACAATAAAAAGAACGGCAAAAAATTCATCCAGGAAATCGTCGCTTTCCAGGAGGTGACAGAGTGCCTCAATATATCAGGGGAATTTGACTTTATGATCAAGGTACAGGTAAAAGATATGGATGAGTACCGGGAGTTTTATGTGAACAAACTGGGGGAACTGGATAACCTGAGTCATACCCAAAGTATTTTTGTGATCTCTGTGATAAAAGAAACGCACCAGGTTGTATATTAGCAGTGAACAGTGATTGTTGTTTCTAAATCTACACCGCTAACCTATGCTGAAGCTATACACAGGGTTGTATGCACTATGCCTTTTTCTGACCGCTTTGCCGGCCAGTAGTCAGTCTGCCTGCTTCGCTCACTCCATCGGGGCGGGACTATACTCGGGCGACAATCATTTTGCCGGGGGCGTCATCTATTCACCGCGATTTAATTTTGGTATCCTCTCCCCGCGTTCGGCCTTCGCCATAGGCACGCAGCTGGCACTGGGCGGTAACTTACGCGCCAGTTACTCCCGCTATTCAGAAGGTAACTCCACCAGCTTTTTTATGGCCGACGTTCCGTTATTCCTCACTTACAACTATGGAAACTTTGCCACCACACAGTCCCATACAAAGCTGGGGCTCTTTACCGGCGCGGGTTACGGCTTCCACAACGGTAGCCGCAACGTGGAAAACACGGAGGATGACGAGAATACCAATGACCAGGTGCATGTATCCGGATTTGCATTTACCACCGGTTGCCGTTTCATGATCGGTCATACTTCACTGGGCCTTCACTTCTCCTATCTTTTCAACAACAACAACTACAATCCTGATATTCCCGGTATCGGAAGCGCCGGGCTTTCGTATAACATTCATTCCGGCCGTAAAGTGTTCTAACGCGTGACCGGCAGGAGGTTGTCGAACCCGATGTGATAATCGAGGTAACTGCCCGGCGCCTCTCCCGGCGTATGTACCACCACCATGCTGCATATGGCGCGGCGGCGGGCACTCGCCGTTTCAAAAGCGATGCCCAGCTTTTCATCATCATACACTTCAATGCGGCGGGATCTGTTTTTAGACGCATACACCTTTACCAGCTTCAGGTTGGGATAAGCTTTCCTGACGGCGGTCATCGCGCTGCCCGCGCCCACGTTTTCCGCTGTCCGAAACCGGCGGGAAGTAACCCTGACCTCCTTCACATATTGTGTATCCTGTGTGCGCATGGCAGTAAACACAGCCAATACAGCAGCCGAATCCACCGAGCCGTCTTTCCTGCGGCCGTACCATATCCGCCATGCTTTCATCATAGCGGCATCACCGGTATCAGGCTTTCCCAGCGACGCCAGCTCGTTAGCAGGCATCTCCAGTTTTACATGACCAATGGATTCGCCCGGCACGATCCGCCAGGCTTCCTGTTGTGCACTCACAGCAGTGGTGATGAACAACAATCCGGTTAAAGCGAGCAAACAACGCATATACGTGACATTTGCCTGTACGCCGCAAAAACGTTGCCATGCTCTTTTTAGCTCAACTTATCAGCCGCGTTAAAGAAAATTAAAAACCATTTTGTAATGATTTCCTTAACATTTTCACGGCTACATTTACACCTGTAATGCATTACTGTCATCACCTGCATTAGCCGTATTCATATCAACATACAAAGACAATAACATGAGAAAAACTCTATTTGTACTGCTGGCCGTAATGTCAGTGACAGTGGGGACCTACGCCCAGAAAAAAGTCCATTATGGCCTGAAAGGCGGCTTAAACATCTCAAATAGTACCGCACTTTTCGATTACTTCCGTACTGGCGTATACGCCGGCGCTTTTGCTGAAATCAAATTAAAAGAACGCTGGGCCATACAACCGGAGGTAGTATATTATCGCAACAGCGGCCAGGGAGGGTATCACATTATTACCGACAGAAAAGAGCATTACCTCAGCGTCCCCGTTATGATCAAATATTATATCACACCCAAATTTTATTTGGAAGCAGGGCCTGAGCTGAACTACGTCCTGTCAGCCAATGAAACCGTAGAGGGCCTTACCTACAATAACATAGACCTCTACAATCGCTGGGGACTCAGTGGCTCCGCAGGTTTAGGATATCAACTTCCGTACGGGTTTGGCGTCAATGCCCGGTATTCATACAGCGTCCCCGTAAAAGCTTACTTCCCCGCTGTGTATAACAATACCGGTAAAATCGGGATGACATATACCTTTAAGTGACCGGCCCTTCGTCCATTGTTTCCTCGCAAAGCACGCAAAGATTTTTGTTTTATATTAAGCTCGCAAAGTATAACTGTTGCCGATTATCATATAGTGCGTTTTTAATCATGGTTAGGGTTAATTGATATGATCTCCGATTCTTTGCGTGCTTAATATAAAACAAAAATCTTTGCGTGCTTTGCGTGAAAATATCCGTATTTTAATTGAATGAACCGTAAACATTTTTTATCTGCCCTGGCGACCATCGGTATCAGCCTGCCCGCCACACAAACACTGGCGGCTATAGGCACTACCGATACCGACGCTGCCAAAGAACCTCAAATCCCTCCTTACCTTAAACCCGGGGACATCATCGGTATCACCTGTCCTGCCGGTTATATCAATAGAGAAGAAATTCTGCCCTCCCTGCGCATCATGGAAAAATGGGGCTTTAATATACGTATAGGCAATACCGTTGGTATGCGCGATTATTCTTTCGGTGGCACGGATACCGAGAGAGCAAAGGACTTGCAAGCCATGCTGAACGACCCCAACGTAAAGGCGATCATGTGCGGCCGCGGCGGATACGGATCGGCGCGCATTCTCGACCACCTGGATTTCTCCCGCTTTCATCGCCATCCCAAATGGATCATCGGCTTCAGTGATATTACGGCACTGCATTGCCATGTCAACCGCCATTATGGTATTGCTACCATCCATTCCAAAATGTGCAACAGTTTTCCGGATGATTTCAACAATGCGGAGCCGGAGATACAGGATACCATCATGTCTATCTACCAGGCCCTCACCGGTAAAAAGATGCAGTATACCGCGCCTCCGGATGCCAACAACCGCAAAGGCACGGCCCGTGGCATACTGATAGGCGGCAACCTGTCGGTAATACAGAGCATTTCCGGCACCAATTCAGAAATTGACACCAACGGGAAAATCCTGTTCCTGGAAGAAGTAGGGGAATATCTTTACAATATCGACCGTATGCTGAACACGCTGCAGCGTTCCCATAAACTCGACAACCTCGCCGGGCTCATCATCGGCGGCTTCAACAGGTTAAAGCCGGATGATCCCGGCGAAGAATTCGGACGCACGGTATATGATATGGTGCAGGAAAAAGTAAAAGCCTTTAAATACCCTGTATGCTACAACTTCCCGACAGGGCACCAGAAAAATAACTACGCCCTCAAATGCGGCATGATGCATACCCTCACCGTTACCGACGAAAAAGTGCTGTTAAAGGATTAGTTATTTCACCAGGAAAGTAACGACAAACAAAATGGCCAGTACATACATTACAGGGCTGATCTGTTTGTATCGCCCTGTCAGTACTTTTAGTAATACGTAAGACAGCATGCCGAATACAATCCCTTCCGCGATGCTATAGGTATAAGGCATCATCACGATGGCCAGGAACGCCGGGAGGGCTTCGGTCACATCATTAAAATCTATTTTTACCACGGCGCCCATCATCAGCATTCCCACAATGATCAACGCCGGCGCTGTAGCCGCCTGTGGTATCATGGCAAATACGGGCGCAAAAAACAGCGACAGCAAAAACATAAAAGATACCGTCAGCGCCGTGAGGCCGGTCCTGCCGCCTGCCGCCACGCCGCTGGCACTTTCCACATAAGCTGTCACCACGCTGGTGCCTAACAGCCCTGCCGCGGTAGTGCCCACCGCATCGGCCATCAGCGCCTGCTTGGCCCGCGGTAGCCGCCCGTTTTCATCCAATAGTCCGGCTTTATTACACAGTCCTATCAATGTGCCCACCGTATCAAACAGGTTCACCATCAGCAGGGTGAATAAAATCATCAGCATATCAAGGCTGAAGATCCTGTCAAACTCCAGTTTAAATGCGATAGGCGCCACTGAGGGCGGCAGGCTCACCAGGTGCCCTTCGGGCAGATGGGTAATGCCTAAGGGGATACCTGCCATCGTAGCGGCCAGGATACCGATCAGCAACGCCGCGTTTACCTTCCGGTACATCAGCACAGCGCTGACGATCAGGCCTATCAGCGCTATCAGCGGCCCGATGCTGGTAACGTTGCCCATTTTCAGGATCACGCCTTCCAGTCTGCCTTCGCCTGCGTGATGCATACCGGTTTCTATAATACCGGCGTTGGCCATCCCGATCAGGGCAATCAACAGCCCGATACCCACGGAAATAGCGTGTTTGAGATTTTCGGGGATACTGTTGATGATCGCTTCCCGGATCCGGAACATCGATAAAATGATAAAAATGATCCCTTCAAGAAAAACGGCGGTCAGCGCAAACTGCCAGCTGTAGCCCATGCCTGATACAATAGTGTAGGCAAAGAAAGCATTCAGCCCCATCCCCGGCGCCACGCCAATAGGCAGGCGCGCATACAGTGCCATCACCAGCGTACCGATAGCGGCAGCCAGCGCCGTGGCGGTGATCAGCGCGTTAAAGTCCATCCCCGTCGTTGACAGGATACTGGGGTTCACAGCCAGGATATACGCCATGGTGGAAAAGGTGGTCAAACCAGCGAGTACTTCTTTCTTTACCGTAGTATTGTTTTCGGAGAGCCTGAAAAATTTTGCGAGCATGCTGCAAAAATAAGCGATTCGCGATTTATCATTTTATGCTAATTTCATTTCATGCAACAACGTTCACGCGGATGGAAAGTGATTACCGGATGGCTGGCTGACAAGGACCTTCAACCCTTCAAATTCCAGGAAGACGCCTGGGAGGCGTACCTGGAGGGCCGGTCGGGGATCGTGAATGCACCTACCGGCTTTGGTAAAACCTTCTCGCTCTTCCTCGGCGCCGTCATCGCCTGGATCGACGCCCATCCTAAAGACTATCAGAAAAAAACGAAGAACGGCCTGCAGCTGCTGTGGGTAACACCGCTCCGCGCGCTGGCCAAAGACCTGGGACGGGCCATGGAAGAGGTATTGCGCGAGCTGGACATCCCGTGGGAAGTAGGTATCCGCAGCGGCGACACTCCCGTGGCCACCCGCGCCCGCCAGAAGCTGCAGATGCCGGAAATACTGATCATCACCCCTGAAAGCCTGCACCTGCTGCTGGCCCAGAAAGAATACCCGTCCGTTTTCAGGCACCTGCACACGGTAGTGGTAGACGAATGGCATGAGCTGCTCGGCAGCAAACGCGGCGTCATGGCAGAACTGGCGTTAAGCCGCCTGCGCGGGTTACGGCCAACCCTGAAAGTGTGGGGCATCTCCGCCACTATCGGCAACCTCGACGAAGCGCTGGAAGTATTGCTGGGCCCTTATCACAACGGGGGACTGATCGTTCGCGCCAACCTGAAAAAAAATATCGCCCTGCAAAGCGTGATCCCCCATGAGATAGAGAACTATCCGTGGGCAGGCCACCTCGGCATCCGCATGCTGCCGCAGGCGCTGCCTATCATCAATAACAGCCAGACCACCCTGGTCTTTACCAATACACGCTCCCAATCGGAGATATGGTACCAGTCGCTGCTCAAACATGAGCCCATGCTCGCCGGCGCCCTGGCGCTGCATCACGGGTCCATCGATATGGAACTGCGGATATGGGTGGAAGAAGCGCTGCATAACGGTATCCTCAAAGCAGTGGTATGCACCGCCAGCCTCGACCTGGGCGTGGACTTCCGGCCGGTAGACACCGTCATACAGGTAGGCAGCCCAAAAGGGGTGGCCCGCTTCCTGCAACGGGCAGGCCGTAGCGGACACCAGCCGGGCGCCATCAGCCGTATTTTCTTCCTGCCCACCCACGCACTGGAACTGGTAGAAGCCGCGGCGCTCAAAGCCGCGATGGAAGAAGAGCTGATCGAAAGCCGCATGCCTGTGCTGCTGGCATATGACGTGTTGTTGCAATACCTGATGACGCTCGCCGTTTCCGACGGCTTCCATGCACCGCAGATTTATGAAGAAGTCCGTAAAACCTTTTGCTACCAGGACCTTACGGAAGATGAATGGCAGTGGATACTGGCTTTCCTTACCACCGGCGGCGACGCCCTCGGCAGCTACGACGAGTTCCGCAAACTGGAGCGGCAGGGCGACCACTACTACTGCAAAAGCCGTATGCTGGCCATGCGGCACCGCCTGCATATCGGCACTATCGTCAGCGACGCCATGCTTAAAGTGAAGTTCATGACCGGCGGATATGTAGGCGTTATCGAGGAAAGCTTTATCTCGCGGCTCTCGCCCGGAGACAGCTTCACGCTGGCCGGCCGCAATCTCGAGTTTGTCATGATCAAAGATATGACGGTGCTGGTACGCAAGTCCGGCGCCAAACGGACTATCGTGCCCAGCTACCAGGGCGGACGTATCCCCCTGTCCTCCAACCTCGGCCGTATGTTGCGCAGGAAGTTCAACGAGGCGCTCTCCCGCCGTACCAAAGACCCGGAACTGATAGCGCTGCAGCCGCTGTTCAACCGGCAGGAAGAGCTGTCCCACATCCCGAAAGACAATGAGCTGCTGATCGAAAAAATCACCACCAAAGACGGCTACCACCTTTTCGTATATCCTTTCGAAGGCCGGCTTGTACATGAGGTCATGGCTGCCCTGCTGGCGTACCGCATCAGCCGCATACAACCGATCACCTTTTCCATTGCAATGAACGACTACGGCTTTGAGCTGCTGTCGGACCAACCCATACCGCTGACCACAGAAAACGCCAAAGCGCTGTTTACCACCGATAACCTGCTGACGGAACTGCAGACCAGTGTGAACGCCACCGAAATGGCACGCCGCAAATTCCGCGACATCGCCGTTATCGCCGGCCTGATCTTCCAGGGCTACCCGGGCAAACACAAGGCCAACAGGCACCTTCAGTCGTCCGCTTCCTTACTGTTCAATGTATTCAAAGACTACGACCCACAGAACCTACTGCTGAAGCAGGCTTTCAACGAAGCTTTTTTCTACCAGATGGAAGAGGCCCGTCTGCGCGAAACGCTGGAACGTATCGCGCAGAGCCGTATCGTGATCACCGAGCCCGATAAACTGACGCCTTTCTGCTTCCCTATCAAGGTAGACAGCCTGCGGGACACCATGACCAGCGAGAAGCTGGAAGACCGGATTAAAAAATTGATTGCTGTCAACGAATAGAATTAATAATTTGCAGCCCATGCAAAACAAGGACCACGCGGCGGGGGAGATATTCCGGTTTAAACAACAGCACTGGCATTTATTGCCGGAGAAAGCGATTTACTGGGAAGAGGAGAAAGCACTGATCCTTTCAGATCTGCATCTGGGCAAATCCGCCCATTTCCGGAAAGCCGGCATTGCCGTTCCTGCAGGCATTATGCAGGAAGACCTGTTCCGGCTGCAACAGCTGATCACCCGTTACCTGCCCGTGCGGCTCATTATCGTGGGCGATATGTTCCACAGCCGGCACAACAACGAGGTGCAGTATTTCAAAATATGGCGGGGCCAGTTTTCCCATATCCGGGTAGACCTGGTGCTGGGCAATCATGATATCATGGCGGACGAGATATACAGCCAGCTGGAAGTCAATACCCACGATACGCTCACCGTCAGGAATATCCATTTTATCCACGAGCCCTGCGGGGAAAACAACGGTTACCTGTATACGTTCTCCGGCCACCTGCATCCTGCCGTGGTAATGGCAGGTCCCGCCAGGCAGCGGCTCCGGTTACCCTGCTTCTATTTTGGCCGTTATTGCGGCATTTTACCCGCTTTTGGCGACTTTACCGGGCTGGCCAATCTGGACCCCTACCCGGACGAATCCGTGTTTGTAATCGCCGGAAAATCGATTATCCGGACACAATAATTCAATTACGAATTACGGATTACGAATTAGATTAGAAAGGAGCCATTCGTATTTTGTAATTCGGAATTCGTAATCCGTAATTCGTAATTTCTGATGAAGATAGCTTACCACGAGATATATGCCCATCCGTTACCGGCCGACCACCGGTTTCCAATGGTGAAATACGAGCTGATACCGGCGCAGCTGCTGAGGGAAGGCGTCATCAGCCATGAGCAGCTGTTCGCGCCGGAGGCGGCGGCGGAAGAAGCGATCCTGGCCACCCATACGCTTCCCTGGTGGGAGAAGCTGCGCGACCAGACCCTGTCTGACAGGGAGCAGCGGCATATCGGCTTCCGGCAGTCGCCCCTGCTGACGCAGCGGGAGATCGTTATCGCCCAGGGCACGATCGATATCGCCCTGCATGCACTGGACCATGGCATCGGGTTCAACGTAGCGGGTGGCACCCATCACGCTTTCGCCGACCGGGGAGAAGGCTTCTGCCTGCTCAACGATTTCGCCATCGCGGCCAACTACCTGCTGCAACAAAAGAAAGTGAAAAAGGTGCTGGTGGCAGACCTGGACGTACACCAGGGCAACGGCACCGCCGCCCTTTTTGCCGGCAATGACCGGGTGTTTACCTTCAGTATGCACGGTGCCCACAACTACCCCTTCCATAAGGAAACCTCCGATCTGGACATACCGCTCCCTGACGGCATGACGGACAGCCCCTATCTGCAGCTGCTGGAGGAAACCCTGCCACGGCTGATAGAGAAAGAAAAGCCCGATATCGTTTGTTATCTGTCCGGCGTGGATGTGCTTGAAACGGACCGGTTTGGTAAGCTCAAAGTAACTGCTGCCGGCTGTCGGCAGCGGGATGAAATCGTTTTCAGCCTGTTGCATAAGCACGGCATTCCGTGCGCAGTGGCCATGGGCGGCGGCTATTCCGCGCGTATCAGCGATATTGTGAACGCTCACTGCAATACCTTCAGAACAGGGTTAAATATTTACGGATTTTGATATTTTGATATTTGGGTATTTTGATATTTGGGTATTTGGGTATTTGGGTATTTTGATATTTTAAACTGGCAAAAACGCCTGCATAATTCAATATTTTATCATTTGATATTCACGGATCATTTTTGGGCAAACCCATGAATAACAGGACCTGCCGTTTAAGAACCCGCCAAATATCAAAATAACAAAATATCAAAATTTCTAGGACCTGCCGTTTAAGAACCCGCCAAATATTAAAATAACAAAATATCAAAATATCAAAATTTCTAAATGATCCTCCCGTCTTTCATGAGTAACTGCCGGTCACTCAGCGGCGCCAGCTCTTCGTTGTGGGTAACGATAATAAAGGTTTGCTGAAACTGGTCCCTCAGTTGAAGGAACATGTTATGCAGCTCCCGTGCGTTTTGGGAGTCGAGGTTACCGGTAGGTTCATCGGCCATGACCACGTCGGGGTTGTTGATGAGTGCGCGGGCTACGGCCACCCTTTGTTGTTCGCCGCCGGAAAGCGCCGAGGGTTTGTGTTCCAAACGATGCCCCAGGCCGAGGGTTTTCAGCAGAAAAGCTGCTTTTTCCTTTACCTCGCTTTTGCGGGTGCCGGCTATAAACCCCGGGACACATACATTTTCCAGCGCACTGAACTCAGGCAGCAGGTGGTGGAACTGGAAGATAAAGCCAATATGTCGGTTCCGGAAGTCGGCCAGCGCGTTGCCGCTTAAACCCGTCAGATTGACATTATTCAGCCAGACTTCGCCCTGGGTGGGCTGGTCCAGCGTTCCGAGTATATGCAGCAGGGTACTTTTGCCTGCTCCGGACGATCCAACGATGGTCACGATCTCACCTTTACTGACAGTAATATCTACTCCCTTGAGTATCGGTAAGTTGGAATAATTTTTGGTAACATTGCGAGCGGTTAGCATAACCCAAAGAAAAGTAAATAACCGATAAAATAGTAAAAGTTGTTTATTTCAAATTAAATAATACTTTTGCGGAAAATTAAAAAGTAAAAATTTTAATAAGATGTACTGGACATTAGAATTAGCTTCATACCTGGAGGACGCTCCATGGCCAGCTACTAAAGACGAACTTATTGATTACGCCATTCGTTCCGGTGCACCGATCGAAGTAATCGAGAATTTACAGGAGCTGGAGGATGAGGGAGAAATTTATGAGGGGATTGAAGATATCTGGTCTGATTATCCGTCGCAAGACGACTTCTTCTTCAACGAAGACGAGTACTAGACCCTGAGCGTTTATAGATTGTACTACTCCCGGGCATCCTGTGCCTGATAAAGAACTAAGCCGTTACTGCCGTAGCGGCTTTTCCATTTGATATAAGTCCTTTAAACAGCAAAGGCTTTCCCGCTGTGGGAAAGCCTTTGTTTATTGAAATCGTTGAAATATTATTCTTTGTCGAGGGCGTCCATGATGGCGTTGGACACGCCGGTGAAGGAGAATCCGCCGTCATGGTAGAGATTCTGCATGGTCACCATCCTGGTCATGTCGGAGAACAGGGTCACCAGGTAGTCAGCGCAGTTGTCGGCCGTGGCATTACCCAGCGGGCTCATTTTTTCTGCGTAACCAATGAAACCACCGAAGCCTTTCACGCCGCTGCCGGCAGTAGTCGGCGTAGGGGACTGGGAAACGGTGTTCACACGTACTTTATTTTTGATGCCGTAGTGGTAACCGAAGCTGCGGGCTACTGATTCCAGCATAGCTTTAGCGTCAGCCATTTCGCTGTAGTCAGGGAATGCACGTTGTGCAGCGATGTAGGTAAGTGCCACTACAGAGCCCCATTCGTTGATGGCGTCCATCTGGTAGGCGGTCTGCAGCACACGGTGTAAGGACAGCGCGGAAATATTGAGGGTTTTCAGCGAAAAGTCGTAATCCAGGTCTGTATACTGTCTTCCTTTACGTACGTTCAGGCTCATGCCTACAGAATGGAGTACAAAATCTATTTTACCGCCAAAATGCTCCATGGATTTGGTAAAAAGATTTTTCAGGTCATCGGTGATGGTTACGTCTGCCGGAATAACAGGGGCCTTGCAGATTTCAGCCAGTTTGTTGATCTCACCCATACGCAGTGCCACAGGTGCATTGGTGAGCACTATTTCAGCGCCTTCTTCCACACAACGGAGCGCTGTTCTCCAGGCCAGTGACTTTTCGTCCAGTGCACCAAAGATGATACCTTTCTTTCCTTTTAATAAGTTATGAGCCATTTGGTCAAAATTAATTTTGGCAAAAATAGTCGTTATAGTTGAAAAAAAAAGTTATTGCTTCCCGGCCATGGCTTTTTAGCATGCAGGCCGGGAAGTAATAACGGTTACGCGGGTACTTATCTCACCATTTCGCGGGCATTTTCCAGGGCGGCGGCAGTAGGCCGTTCACCGCTAAGCATTTGCGCGATCTTATCTATCCGCTCGTCCATCGACAGCAGCCTTACGCTGGTGGTCACTTTCTCCGCACGGGCATCTTTGTATACAAAATAATGGGCGTCGGCTTTGCCGGCAATCTGTGGCTGGTGGGTAATACAGATGATCTGATGCGCTTTGGCCAGATCTTTCAGGATCACGCCCACCTGCCTGGCGGCTTCGCCGGAAATACCGGTGTCGATTTCGTCGAAAATCAGGGTGGGCAGCGCTACCGACTGTGCCACCAGGGATTTGATGCAGAGCATCAGGCGGCTCAACTCACCACCGGAGGCCACTTTGCCTACCGGTGCAAACTGGTTGCTGCGGTTGGCGTCAAACAGGAACTCGATCGTATCCTGCCCGTAAGGGTTCAGTTCCCCCTGTATAATGTCCACTTTGAGCCGGGCGTTAGGCATGCCTACCTGCGCCAGCAGCGTGTTGACTTTTTTCTCAAAAGGCGCCACCTGCTCCTGCCTTTCCGCGGTAATAGCCGCAGCGTCCTTCATCAGGGCCTCGTGTAGCTGCGCCTGTTCTTTTTCCAGCGCCGCCAGCTGTTCATCGAGGTTCAATACCCCATCTACTTTGGCTGTCAGCGTGTCTTTGATGGCCAGCAGTTCATCAGTGGTCTGTACGCCATGCTTTTTAAAGAGCCGGTACCCCAGCGCCATCCGTTCATTTACCTGCTCAATGCGTTGTGCATCGTAGTGTACCTGGTCGTTAATGTTGTCCACTTCACCGGCAATATCCTGCAGTTCCAGGTAGGCAGACAGCATCCTTTCAGATACGGCCGGCATGTCTTTATGAAAGGAGGAGATATGCTGGATAGAGGACTGGAGTTGTTTCAGCTGTTGCAGAATGGGCTGTTCATCTTCCTTCAGCTGGAAAAATACCCGGTTGAGGGTGTTTTTGATCTCTTCCGCGTGTGTCAGCAGCTGCAGCTCATTGTCCAGCTCTTCCACTTCGTTGGGGCTGAAGTCCGCTTCCAGCAGTTCATCCAGCAGGAACCGGTTATAGTCCAGTTCCTTGTTGGCCTGGTCGCGGTCATCCTGTAATTGTTTGTATTTCTTCTGCACCTGCAGGTATTGCAGGAACAGGTGATGATATACTTGTAGGGCAGCGGGTTTGGCCAGCGCGTCGATGACTTCCCGCTGGAAATCGGCGTTGCCCAGTTCGAGGGTATCAAACTGCTGGTGCAGGTCTACCAGGTAGCCTGACAGTTCAGACAGCTGGGATATGTTGACAGGAGTATCATTTACAAACGCCCTGGATTTGCCGGCAGCGCTGATTTCCCGGCGGATGATCAGCGGGTCTTCCAGGTCCAGTTCATGTTGCTGAAAAAAAGCGGCCACCTGTGATTTTTTCACCTTGAAGATGCCTTCAATCACGCATTTGCCGGTTTTATCGAACAGCACGCCGGGATCAGCACGTTCTCCCAGGATCATGGACAGGGCGCCCAGCAGGATAGATTTACCGGCGCCGGTTTCCCCGGTAATGACATTAAGATTACCTGAAAAATCCACTTCCAGGTGATCAATAATGGCGTAGTTTTTAATGATTAGTCGCTGTAACATAAGTCAGGAAATAACTTGAATCACAATTTTTCTCCCTTCTCAACTGCCGTTTACACGTTGTATACCTGCTTTTGCCCGTTGGTCGAGGGAGTTTTTATAATCGTGGCCTTTCATGTTCAGGCATTGCTGATAACACTGAACGGCTTTGGTTTTATCTTTTCTTTTTTCGTAAATATAACCCAATTGCAGGGAAGCTCTGGCCGCGTAATATTCCGGCCGGTTAGCCCCTACCTTGATGGTTACTTCGTACATGGTGACGGCCTTGTCGTCCTGCCCGGTTTCATCATAGATACGGCCGAGGCGGTAGGCGTATTCCAGTTTGTCTTCCATCGCCGGGAAATCGGACGCTTTTTTGGTCAGCAGCAGTTTCAGCGCTTCGTTAAAGAAACCGCCGTCGCTCTGCAGCCGTACTTTCAGCAGGAAAGGGTTGGGCCATTTGCCGCCTTCCGCTTCTTTCAGCGCCTGTTTGTCAGCGTCTGTTTCCGTACCTCCCCGGTTCAGGATCATGTTCCGGTATTTGTTGGCCATGGCCTGATTGCCTTCGAGATAGTAGAACCAGCTTAACCGCTGCAGGCATTCCTTTACATAGAACTTCCCTTTAAACTCGTTGACGAACCTCTCGAGGTACACATGTGCGTCACTATCCAGCCGCGTCAGTTTCAACAGTCCGAAGACATAGTTATAATATTCTATGTCTGCATACTCGTTACCGTCATGCTTCTCCTCCAGCACCCGTATGCCGGTAGCCGCCTTCTGGTTGTTGAGCGACAGGTTGGCCACCATCAGGGCGTACAGGTAGTTGTTTTTGGTATCCAGCTGCTTTTTTTGCAAAAAAGCCCAGGTGTCTTCGGGTTTGTTCACAATAAAGAGCATCAGGTAACAGTAGTAATAATAGGATTCTTCCCTGAACAGTTTAGCTTCCGGCGCATTGCTTTCGATAAAAGCGTTCACATTTTCCATGCCCTGGTGAATACTGCCCTTCATGCCCAGGATATTGGTGATCCATTTATACCCTTCCGGGATAGTACCGAAGACGGTTTGCATGGCCCCCAGCAGCAAGCGGTTGGGTACGAAATCCGGAAACCGGCGCTGGTTTTCTTTCAGGGTCATGTAAGCTTTACGGATCTCCCAGGTAGCGTCCCATTTTTCGTTGAACTTGATCTTGACCATCGCCCACTGAAACTTGATGGCTGCCTGCGTGTACAGATAGTAGGGAGAATCCGGAGACCCTTCCAGCATCTTGTCCAGCCGGACAGCGCGCATACCTCTTTTCCGGGCGTATTCTGCCGGGTCCTCATTGAAAAACAACGGGAAAAAGTCCGCGTAGTTATCCAGGAAGTAAGGTACCAGGTTATCAGGGTTTTCTTTCTTCTCCGCTTCCAACAGCGCCTTACCGGCGTTTAAGCGTAGTTCCATAATGGCTTCATACGCCTGTTCACAACGGCTGTTGAAATCATACGTTTTCTGTCTTGCATCAACTGTAAATCCTAATCCCAGCAAAAGAATCAACGAAAAAATAATACGCATAAGGGCAAAATTCCTGGAATAAATTCAAATCTCACACAACAATTTCACAAATCCCAAATTAACAATCCACATTTTTTAAATGTTGCTTGCCCATCCAATTTCCTGCCACAAATTAAAAGAACTGCTACGCAAACTACCTGCGTAAGGGACACAGGGGCAAAGCTAACATATTTAGTAAAACAAAGCTAAATAAATTAGTATATTTTTATAACGATAACGCTTAAACGAAAAAAGGGCATCCATGGATGCCCTTTTTCAATGTTTTCGGTGTGCCTGATCGCATCAGATGGTGACAGTCGCCTCGAGGTCGTTGTCTACCAGGATACGGCCGCAGTGCTCACAAACGATGATCTTTTTGTGCTGACGGATCTCTGCCTGACGCTGAGGAGGGATCGCGTTATAGCAACCGCCGCAGGAATCACGCTCCACTGTTACCACGGCCAGGCCGTTACGGTAGTTTTTGCGGATTTTTTCGTAGGCAGCCAGTAAACGGGGGTCTACTTTCGCTTTCGCGTCTTCGCTTTCCTTGCGGAAGGCTTTTTCTTCCTTCTCGGTTTCTGCTACGATTTTTTCCAGTTCCCCTTTCTTGTGCTTCAGGTTAGCCTCTTTGTCGGCGATCGCCTTTTTAGCTACTTCCAGGGTGCGGGATTTTTCTTTTATCTCTTCGTTTGCGTCTTTGATATGCTTCTCAGCCAGTTTGATCTCCAGTGACTGCATCTCCATTTCCTTGGTGATGGCCTCAAACTCACGGTTGTTCTTCACATTGTCCTGCTGCTTCTCATACTTCTTGATCAGCGCTTCTGCATCTTTAATAGCAGTTTTCTTGCTGGCAACGAAGTCCTGGATACCTTTGATCTCATTCTCAATATGAGACTGACGTGTATTTAACCCTTCGATCTCATCTTCCAGGTCCTTTACTTCAATCGGCAACTCCCCTTTCAACACCTGGATTTCATCCAGCTTGGAATCAATCTTCTGCAGCTTGAGCACAGATGCTAATTTTTCTTCAACGGAGTATTCTTTTACGGTAGCCATGTATTATAAATAATTTACCGGGTTTGTTTTAATCGTAGATTTAAGAGGCGCAAAATTACGGAATTTTTCAGTCAATATATGATAAAATAATTCCACTGTGAACTGCTCACTCTCGAAATGTCCGACATCTGCTATAACTATTTGATTATCAGCATCAAAAAATTCATGGTATTTAAAATCGGCGGAAATATAGGCATCCGCCCCCGCCGCGATAGCCCGCTTCAACAGGAAGCTGCCCGCTCCCCCGCACAACGCCACCTTCTTCACCGGGCGGCCCTTCAACGGGGTATACCGCACACAGCCGGTCTGAAACTGCTGCTTCACCCACGCCAGGAACGCCTGCTCCTCCATCGCCTCCGGCAGCTCGCCCACCAGCCCGGAACCCACCTGCTGGTAAACATTATCCAGCGTCACCACATCGTAAGCCACCTCTTCATAGGGATGGCTTGCCAACAGGGCCTGTATAATCCCGGATTCCAAATATACCGGAAAAATCACTTCCAACTTTATTTCCCGCTCAAAATGTCTTTCCCCCGGTGTCCCTACATAAGGATCAGTACCGGCGCCTCCTTTGAAAGTGCCCTGCCCTTCTGCATTGAAGCTGCATTCACTGTAATTCCCGATATGCCCCGCCCCGGCGGTAAATAAAGCCGCCCGCACCTTCTCGGCGTCGTCTGCCGGCACAAAGGTGTATAACTTCTTCAGCAAACCGGTCTTCGGCTGCAATACCCGGCATCGCTCCAGCCCCAGCCTGCCCGCCATCTGCGCACATACGCCGTTACGCACATTGTCCAGGTTCGTATGGGCCGCATATACCGCCACATCATGCTTGATAGCCTTGATCGCCACCCGCTCCACATAAGAGCGCCCGTTGATTTTCTTCAGCCCCCCGAAAACAATGGGATGATGCGCCACCACCAGGTTGCAGCCCCGCGCAATCGCCTCGTCGATCACCGCCTCGGTGGCATCCAGCGTCAGCAACACATTGGTCACCTCCCACGACGGGTCCCCGAAAATAAGGCCGGCGTTATCGTAACTCTCCTGGTACGGCAAAGGCGCATAAGCCTCCAGTACCTGTATGATCTCTTTTATCTTCATAGTAAAGCAATTGGTATCCTGTACATTTGCAAAAAAATCCAGTTATGACAGGAAGCAAATCTACTGCAGAACAATATACCGGGTACCAGTCAAAGATGCAAAAAATTGCGGACGTAAGAAACGCCATGGCTGTATTGGGCTGGGACCAGGAAACCTACCTGCCTGAAAAAGGCGCCGCCTTCAGGGGCCAGCAGCTGACCACCCTCAGCGGCATCGCCCATGAACTGTTTACCGAAGAGGCCCTCGGCGACCTCCTCCGGCAACTCCATCATCACAAGGAACTTGACGCCCTCCAGCAGAAAAACATCGCCCTCTCGCTGGAAGACTACGATAAAAACAAAAAATACCCGGCATCGTTCGTGGCAGAGATGTCCAACACCACCAACGAATGCTACCACGCCTGGATCAAAGCCCGCAAAGCCAACGACTACAGCATCTTTGCACCAGCCCTCTCCAGAATGATCACCCTCAAAAAACAGGAAACCACCATCCTGGGCTACGAAGGCCATCCCTACAACGCGCTGCTCAACGAATACGAGAAAGGCGCCACCACCACCATGCTGGACAAGATCTTCGAAGATGTGAAAAAAGCCCTTTCTCCCCTGCTGGCGAAAATTGAAAGCCGCCCGCAGGTGGACAAAGACTTCCTGCTGCTGCACTATAACCGCGACAAACAATGGCAGCTGGGCATCGACCTGCTGAAAGATATGGGCTACGATCTCCAGGCCGGCAGACAGGATATCTCCGAACATCCCTTCACCACCAGCTTCAACCCCCACGACGTAAGGGTCACCACCCGCATCGATGAAAATGACTTCGGCAACATGACCTGGAGCTGCATCCATGAAGGCGGTCACGCCCTCTACGAACAGGGACTCCCGGCCGAACAATACGGCCTCCCCTGCGGCGAGGCCACCAGCCTCGGCATCCACGAATCACAGTCCCGCCTGTGGGAAAACAACGTGGGCCGCAGCCTCAACTTCTGGAAACACCACTACGCCCACGTTCAGCAGCTGTTCCCGGAAAACCTGGGCAATGTGCCGCTCCGGAACTTCTACCAGGCCATCAACCAGGTAAAACCCTCCCTTATCCGCACGGAAGCAGACGAACTCACCTACCACTTCCATATCATGATCCGCTACGAGATCGAAAAAGGACTCATGGACGGCAGTATACCGGTTAACGACCTCCGGCAGGTATGGAATGAATACTACCAGAAATACCTGCACGTCAACGTACCTGACGATGCACAGGGCGTATTACAGGACATCCACTGGTCGCACGGCAGCTTCGGCTACTTCCCCACTTACTCCCTCGGCAGCTTCTACGCCGCCCAGTTCTTTACCACGGCACAAAAACAGGTGCCCGGACTGGACGACGCCATCAGCAGGGGTAATTACCATTCTCTGCTGGAATGGCTGCGCACCCATATCCATCCCTTCGGCCGGTTCTACACCTCCAATGAACTGTGCAAGAAAGTAACCGGCCAGGAACTGCAATTCAGCTACTTCCTCGACTATGCGGAAAAGAAATACGCAGACATCTATAACTGGTGATCGCGCTGATAGTATAATAACCAATCATCATTTCGTCCCCCGGGAATGGCGTTCCAAAGCCATTCCCGGGGGTTTTTATTTTTCCTGAGTACACTAACTTCGTTAAAATCAATATCCTATCTCATTTTTCCACATTATTAAACTTCCTCCTTCTTTAGCAGTCACAGTAATTGGCCTGTGGTTTGGTATAACCCTCATGAATGTTGGAATGCAAAATCATCAGACAGCCGAAAGGATAACATCAGCTTGAGATTGTCCAAGTGCCATACTTTACATAAACAATACTATTTGCGAATTCAAAATCTGTCTAAACATTTAAATCATGAAAAACCGAATCTGGGCCTTTATCGTGGCCATGCCTGCACTCGCGCTGTTATTTACCGCCTGCAACAAAAATGATTCTGACAACAACAGCGGCAAAGCTAAAATGACGGTATATCTTACCGATGCTCCCGCTGACTACGACGCAGTGAATGTAGACATCCAGGATGTTCAGGTGAACGCCTCCAACTCAGACAACGGCTGGCAATCCATCCACCTGCTGCGTCCCGGGGTGTACAACCTGCTTAACTTCAGAAACGGTCTCGACACCGTACTCGCCTCACAGGAACTGCCTGCCGGCGAAATTTCCCAAATCAGACTGGTACTCGGTTCCAACAACAGTGTGGTAATAGATGGCAACACTTATCCGCTGACCACCCCGTCTGCCCAGCAGTCAGGACTGAAGCTCAATGTACACGCGACATTGACCGCAGGTATTGAATACCGCCTGTGGCTCGACTTCGACGCCGCGCGCTCCGTGGTTACTACCGGCAGCAACAAGTACATCCTGAAACCAGTGATCCGTACTTATACACAGGCTACCGGCGGCACCATCAAAGGCATCGCTTTACCGCTGCTCCATGTGTCCGGCGTGTATGCTATCCAGAATGCTGACACCATCGCTGCTGCCAAACCAGATCCGCTGACCGGGGCCTACCTGATCGCAGGCCTCAATGCCGGCGCATATAACCTGGCCATCGCTGGCGACAGCACTGTAAGAGACACCCTCATTACCAATGTGAACGTGACCACCGGCCAGGTAACTATCGTGAATCCGGTGACACTTCTTCCTTAATCAATAACATTAAAAAGCCCCGGGCAACACCCGGGGCTTCTCATTGAATATTGTCTGCGGCACTATTTCACGGCTGCGGCCAACTCCTCTGCTGTAGCCACTCCCTGCTTCCGCCACACTTCCTTCCCGTTTTTATATACAATCAATGTAGGCAACCCTTTGGCGCCAATCGCTTTCATCACATCGGTATCATTACCACCATCCACTTTCTGCAGCCTCACCTTCGGGTGGCTTTGCAAAAATGCTTTCAGCACCGGTTCCAGCTGTTTGCAGGGCGGGCACCATTCGGCGCCTACGTCTGTCAGCACCACGCCATCAGCAATACTTTTGGTATAGGCATCTACCGTCAACTGAGGCTTTTTGGCGTTCACGCCGTCCAACGGTAAGCCGGCCTGTTTCCATGCACTGACGCCATTTTCCAGTTCCACCACTTTGCTGAATCCGTTCTCCCGCATCCATTGCGCCGCCTTGGTGCTGCGGCCACCGCTGAGACAGTAGATATACACAGGCTTCTGTTTGTCGAGATACTTCACGCGTTCATTAAACTCCGCCTTGTTGGTATAATCTGCCTGCAACGCATTGGGCAGATGACCGGTACTGTACTCCGCTGCCGTGCGCACATCAAATACCTGTACACCGGGTTGCTGAATATCTTTTGCAAAGGTCTTTGCATCTTCCTGTTGCGGCTGTTGGGCCTGTAAAACGCCGCCGGTGCACATCAGCAGGGCAGCCATCAAAAAACGGTACATACTGGATTATTTCGGTAAAAAATTAATAAACAATTCGGTCCCCTGACGGGCAGGATGGGAATTATAACACAGCTCCATGGTTTTCAATTCAAACAACGGTGCGAACAACTCCCGGTATTCATTTGCAGCCCCCCCAAAAGGCGGGCCATCATGTGAAAAACTTCTGTTAAACAACACGCCCGCCAGATGCCCGCCGGGTTTGACCAGTGTATGCATATGCGTTACATAAGCCCGGCGCAGCGACGGCTCCAGCGCACAAAAGAAAGTCTGCTCCAGCACCAGGTCATATAGCCCCTGATGCCGGAAAAAATCATCCTCTACGATCTGTAAGGCAGTACCGGCGAAAGCCTCCCGGAGCCGGGCAGTCAGCACCGGCGCTATGTCCAGCACCGTTACCCGCCGAAATCCTTTTTCCAGCAGGTAGGCGGCCTCGTAACTGTTGCCCGCGCCCGGTATCAGGATGTCCAGGTCCTTGTTTTCCAGCTGATCAATGTACGCCTGCAACGGAGGCGATACCCGGCCCATGTCCCAGCCGGTGTCGCCTGTCAGATAACGGTTATTCCAATATTGAGGGTCGGTTGTCTCCATATTATCATTCTCCTTAAAATCGCTATTTACAAACATAATTGTTATTTTTATACTTTATTTCCCGATTGACCACCTATGCCTGATGAAAAACACTAGGATTGCCATCGTTTTGCTACTCCTGCTTGTATTTTCCTGTGACCTGTTCGCGCAAAACGTAGAGATATTACCGGATAAAACAGCCGACTGCCCGCCTTTCACAGTAGCTTTCAACTCCCGGCTCGATCCCGGTTACACCGGCATTGAATGGGACTTCAGCATCGGCGCCAAGGTGACCGGGAACCCCACCCCGTCAAGGATATTCCCTGACCCCGGCGTGTACAAGGTTACCCTTACGGTCGATTATTCCGGCAAAAAAATAGTCAAAACAGTAGATATTACCGTGTACAAACGGCCGGTCGTATCTTTCACGGTGGACAAGACCAGCGGCTGTAAACCGCTGACCGTCAACTTCACCGACCACTCCACACCAGGCGACGGCACCATCGAAAGCATCGTCTGGAACTTCGGCGACGGCAGCGCCGACGGCGGCCCTGCAGTAACCCACCAGTTTACTGAAACAGGCGCCTATAACGTCATCAGCCTCGTTACCAACAGCAAAGGATGCCGCAGTAGCAGCGATCCTGTGACCATCACCGCCAAAGAAGCGCCGGTACTGTCTTTTACGGCCGACAAAACACAGAGCTGCATGGCCCCGCTGACGGTTACCTTCACCAACACCAGCACCAACGCCACCGGCGATCCTATAGCCTACGCATGGGACTACGGAGACGGCACCACCGGCACCGACGCCACACATACCTACACCAAAGAAGGCAGCTATACCGTTACCCTTATACCCACCAGCACCAACAGTTGCGCAGCCCCCCTGCAGAAAAAGAATTTTGTCGTCATCAAAAAACTGACACCCGGTTTTGAATTAAAACAGGGATGCGCCGGCCAGCTGGCGACCCTGTCCAGTACCACTACTCCGGTACCGGACAATATCACCTGGACCCTTCCCGATGGCAGCACCTCGTCGGGTTCCAACGCTTCTTTTTTTGCCGCCACCGCCGGGGATTATAAAGTAAAGCTGCGCGCCACCATCGGCGCCTGCTCCCAGGAAATTGAACAAACAGTACATATCAGCGCCCCTCCGGTAATCAATCCCACAGGAACGCCTACACGCTCCTGCGCAGCGCCCCTGACGACCAGCTTCAAAGCACAGTCGCAGAACGCCACTTCCTGGCTATGGGATTTCGGAGACGGCGCTACTTCCACAGAAGAAAATCCAGCGCATACCTATACACGCTTCGGCACTTATACCGTTACACTCAGGGCCTCCAACGGCAGCAACTGTACAGAGGTGGTAAGGAAAGCGGATTATATCACGCTCAATCCCCCTTTCGTGAACATCGCGCCTTCCGGCACCGAAGCCTGCGTTCCGCTGACCGTACCGTTCATCGCCCAGGTCAACAGTGTGGAGAACGTGGCGAAATACGAATGGGACTTTGGAGACGGCACCACTTCCAACCTGCCGACCCCCACTCATATTTTTGATAAACAGGGAACCTTTACTGTAACACTGAAAATAACGACTACCAGCGGCTGTACCGCAGACGCGAGGACGGTCTTCCGCACCGGCACCCCTCCCGTGGTAGACTTCACCGCCACGCCGTTGAAATCCTGCGCCATCGACCCGGTACAGTTTACCAACCTCTCCACGCCTACCGGGCCAGGCGTTTCCTACATCTGGATTTTCCCGCAGGACAATGGTACCATCACCGGCAAAGACCCTTCCTACAGCTTTAATCATATCGGTCTGCACGACGTACGCCTCATTGTCAATAACAACGGGTGTATCCGGGAACTGCTCAAACCGAAATATATACAGATCCTGCCGCCACAGGCCAGGTTCTCTGTTGAACCTGACTGCGCAGATCCCTATCATCGCCAGTTCACAGACGCATCCAACTTCGGGCCGGAGCCGGTAGCACAAAAAAAATGGTTCTGGGATTTCGGGGAAGGCGGCGCCACTTCCACCCTGCAAAACCCGGAATTCCGCTACACCACTACCGGCAGCAAAACGGTCAGGCTACGGGTGGATAACGGTGTGTGTAAATCCGATACCATTATCAACATCAATATCATCGATGAAAAACCCGTCCTGAAGCCGGACGAGCCATGGGTGTGCATCGGCAAGTCCTTACATGTAAGCCTCGGACCGATGGTTGCCGGCAATATCAATTCCTACACCTGGGACTGGGGCGATGGTACACAACAATACTTCCAGGGTTATGAGATAGATCCGTCCAAAGGGCTGTCACACATTTACCGGAAGTCAGGCACCTATACCATACAACTGGCCATTACAGACAAAAACGGATGCCGTCGTACAGCCGTTCCTGTTACTGCAGCCGTACACGGCGCCCTGGCCGATTTCACGGTCACCGGCAGAAGATGTATCAACGATGAGCTCACCTTTACCGATAAATCCACCATTGATGCAGGCAACAAAATCGTCAACTGGGCATGGGACTTCGGTGACGGCAGTCCGCTGGAGAACAATAACACCCAACCGCTCAACAGCAAACATACTTTTACCAGCTTCAAATCGTATACGGTAACGCTCACCACCACCGACCAATACGGTTGTATCATCCCGGCGCAAAAACCGGTTTACTTCGAAGCAGTAAAAGCTGATTTCTCGCAACCCGCCAACGTGGTGTGCAAAGGCAGCCAGTTTTATTTTACCAGCAGGTCTGCCGGCAGCGTAGCGGACTACGCCTGGGACTTCGGCGATAACACCACCGGTACCGGTTCCAACCCTGCTAAGGCTTACGCCGCTTCGGGCAACTACGATGTAACGCTGAAAATCACTACCCGGGAAGGATGTACCGATCAGATCACCAAAAAGCAGGTACTGCGTGTACCCGATCCCGTAGCCGATTTCTCTTTCCCGCCCAACCTGGAACTCTGTCCGCCGGTAACCGTCCCCTTCACCAACAAATCCAGCGACTTTGTGAAGTCGCTCTGGGATTTCGGCGATAACAGCACTTCTTCCAAAAATGACCCTGGTAACCACATTTACGTGAGGGCTAAAACCTATAACGTTAAACTCACCGTGTATTCAGAAGGTGATTGTCCGGCGACAAAAATCATCCCCGTCACCATTGAAGGCCCTGACGGTACCTTTACCGCTACACCGGCCAATGGCTGCGTTCCGCTGGCAGTCAGCATTACAGCCGTCGCTAACAAGACCACCAATTTCCAGTGGGACTTCGATGACGGCACCGTGTTAAAAACACAGACACCCACAGCGCCCGGGCATACTTATACCAAGCCGGGCATCTATACCCCGAGGGTATCGCTGATCGATGACAAAGGTTGCGCCGTAAAAGCAGAAGGCAACGATAAGATCGTGGTAGACAATGCCGCGGCCGATTTCACGATAGACAACAGCGCAGCCTGCGGAGGCGGTACCGTGTTGTTCAAAAACAACAGCACTTCGGTAACCAACGATCTGCTGGGACTGCCGTTTACCAGCCAATGGACATATGCCCCCGGCAGCACCGGTGCAGATAAAGACGGTTCGTTTAACTACCCGCTGCCCGGCACTTACAACGTCACGCTGGAAGTCACCAGCAACTACGGCTGTAAGGACCGGAAGACGCTGCCTTTGGTGATACCGCCGCAGCCACAGCCGGTCATCAGCCCCGTTCCGGATATATGCGTGACCCGCAGGGTGCAGCTACGTGGCAGCGACAATAAAAATCTGCCGGGCACCAAATGGAAGTGGCAACTGGGCAACGGACAGGAATTTGACCTGCCATCACCGCCGGAAATGGATTTCAGCACCCTTGGCATAACGCCGGTCAGGCTGACGATCACCAACGCCGATGGCTCCTGCCCTGCATCGGCCACGACCAACATAGTGGTGCATCCGGCGCCCCGCCTGCAGCCAACACCAGCAGAGTCCAGCATCTGCAAAGGCGCCTCCCTGCAGCTGTCTGCCAATACAGACGCCAACGCCACGGTGAGCTGGACGCCTTACAACATCTCCGACGCCGCCAGCACAAGCCCCGTTGTAAAACCGGACAACGACGTGGTATACGATGTTCAGGCAACCAGCGAGTTTGGCTGTAAAAGCAATGGCAGCGTAAAAGTCACTGTAATACAGCCTTTCCGGATGTATGCACTCGATGGTAACATCTGCTCCGGCAAAAGCATGCAAATGCAGTCCGGCGGCGCTTACCGCTATAAATGGATACCCGCTGCCGGGTTGAGTAACGCCGATATCCCCGACCCCATCGCGAGCCCGGCGACCACCACCACCTACCAGGTAGTGGGATATGACGACATCGGCTGCTTTACCGATACGGTGCTGGCAAAAGTGACCGTACGGCCCTCCCCGGAAATTAAACTCGGCCCGGACATGGAAGTGGCTGCCGGCAGCGTTATTCCCATGCCCGTCGCAGGCAGCAATGATATTACACAAATAGAATGGACACCCATCACCAACCTGAGCTGTTTCAACTGCCTCACGCCGACGATCACACCCAAAGGCAATACGACCTATCATGTAACCGTCAGCAACCAGTGGGGCTGTATTGCAGGCGACGACATCCATATCAAAACCATCTGCAACGGCGGTAATATCTTCATTCCCAATACGTTTTCACCCAACGGCGACGGCGTGAATGATATTTTCTATATCCGTGGGCGTGGTATGCAAACGGTACGCGTATTCCGCATCTACAACCGCTGGGGCCAGGTGATGTTCGAACGGTTCGGTATCAGCGGCGACGATCCCTCGTTTGGCTGGGACGGCCGTTACAAGGGGGCGCTGCTCAATCCGGATGTGTTTGTGTATTACGCGGAAATCATCTGCGACAGCGGGGAGTCTATGATCATGAAAGGCAACGTGACATTAATCAGATAACAGATGAAGCAGCAATTATCCAATCTTTAAACCATAACGGAGGCATAGGCGTTATGTTTGGTATATATCAGCCGATCGACACCTACAGCCCCGATGAAAAACACGAGCATTTCCCTATTTGTGCGCATTAGCATTTTCCTCATCCCGCTGGTCCCTGCCAGTGAGCTGGCAGCACAAAACGTGGAGATACTAACGGATAAAACAAATGGCTGCGCCCCGCTAACGGCGAACTTTAACGGCAAGGCTGATCCGGGCTATACGAAGGTGGAATGGGACTTCGGCATTGGCGCCAGGGTAACCGGCAACCTCTCCCCCTCCAGGATATTTACGGTCCCCGGCACCTATCATGTTACACTAACGGTGGACTATCCGACAACTAAAGTGACCAAATCGGTAGACATTCTCGTTTTTAGCAATCCCCTGGTGGCATTTACCATGGACAACAGCAGCGGTTGTACTCCACTGACTGTTCAATTTAAGGACCAATCCAATCCCGGTCAGGGGACCGCCATAACAAACATACTCTGGAACTTCGGCGACGGAGGCGCTGACCAGGGAACTGTTGTCAGTCACCAGTTCACCGCGCCCGGCATCTATCGCGTCATCAGTCTCGTTACCAACAGCCAGGGATGCAAAGCCACCAGCAATCCGGCAACTGTCACTGTCAAAGAATCACCTGTATTGTCTTTTACAGCAGACCAAACCAAAAGCTGTTCCCCACCGTTCACCGTCACCTTCCGGAATACGTCCACCAACAATACCGGCACTCCTGTTGCTTACAAATGGGATTATGGAGACGGCACCAGCGGCACGGACGATGCTCACACCTATACCCGGGAAGGCAGTTACACCGTAACGCTTATTCCCACAACACCCAACAGCTGCGCAGTTCCCCTGGTAAAAAAGGATTACATCCTGGTCCAAAAAATCGTTCCCGGCTTTTCAGTACAAACAAAATGCCCTGGCGACCTGGTTACGCTGATCAGTACCACAACGCCGGCACCAGACAACGTTACCTGGGTGCTGCCGGATGGCAGCAGCGCCACCGGAGCCACCACCGGATTTATTGCCGGCCCTCCGGGAGACTACACCGTAAAAATGAGTGTAACATTTGGCAGCTGCTCACGGGAACTGACGAAGACTGTCGAAATTGAACCACGCCCGGTAATAGACCCTGTTGGCACACCTGTTCGCGGCTGTATCACTCCTTTTACAACCACCTTCCAGGCGCGGTCGCAGTACGCCAACGCATGGCTATGGGATTTTGGCGATGGCACAACCTCCACCACCCCAAACCCGTCTCATACCTATACCAGCAACGGTCCTTTTCCCGTTACACTGACTGCGGCCAACAGCGTCGGCTGTGCTACCACCGCCACACTGCCCGATTACATTCATATCGGCCTGCCTGTGCTTACCATCTCGCCGTCAGGCGATTCCGGATGTATTCCTTACAAAGTAAGCTTTACGGCCGGCCTCAGTCCCGCGGAAGCAATCACCGGCTACCAGTGGAATTTTGGGGACGGCATCACTTCTACTTTGGCCAATCCTTCCCATACCTATACGCAACAGGGAACTTATACGGTAGCGCTTCGCGCGAAATCCGCCCTGGGCTGCCTGATAGATGCTAACGTCACCTTCCGGGTGGGTACCCCGCCGACAGTTGCCTTTACTGCGTCACCGCCGCAGTCCTGCCCGATGGAACCGGTGCAGTTTACTAACCAGTCCACCCCTAAAGGGCCCGGCGTCACCTATCTTTGGGAGTTCCCGCAGGATAACGCCACCAGCACTGAAGAAAACCCGGTCCACCGGTTTTACCAGCCCGGTTTGCATGATATCCGGCTGACCGTTAACAACAACGGTTGTATCAGTCGGCTGACCCAATCACAGTATGTTAAAATCAAACCGCCAAAAGCCGTATTTACTACTGCGCCCGACTGTAACGACTTTTACCAGCGGAAATTTACTGATCGTTCCGATTTCGGGCCGGAGCCTGTGCTCAAAAGGCAATGGCTGTGGAAATTCGGTGAAGGCGGCGCTACCTCCACACAACAAAACCCCGATTTCCGTTATGCCACTCCCGGCAGAAAAACGGTGACGTTGCTGGTAGACGATGGCGTCTGCAAATCAGAAACGTCTGCAGACATTTATATCATCGATGAGAAACCGCTGCTGCTGCCGGACACAACGCAGATATGCCTTGGCAAGCCATTGCATGCAGGCATAGGTCCGGTAAATCCTGCCAACATCAGGAATTACCTGTGGGACTGGGGAGATGGTACAATACTGGAGCTGTCAGGCACCGACATCGATCCAGCAAAGGGGCTGTCTCATACCTATCAACGGTCTGGCACGTATGTTATTCGCCTCACCCTTGAAGACGCCAACAGATGCAAAAGGATGGCCACCCCTGCAACGATCACGGTACACGGCGCAATGACCAGTTTTAAAGTGGCCGGGATGCCCTGTAAAAACACACCACTGACTTTTACCGACAAATCCACCATAGATGCGGGCAATAAGATTGTCAACTGGACATGGAACTTCGGCGACGGCAGTCCTGACGAAAGCAGCACTACCCAACCGCTGCAAACCACCCATCGGTATACCGACTTTAACGCCTATACTGTTACACTGACAACCACAGATCGCTATGGCTGTCAAACGAAGACGCAGCAGACAATTAACCTGGAAGCCGTTAAAGCAGACTTCTCTGTTCTGTCCGGCATAGCATGCAAAAACAGCCCTGTTACTTTCACCAGTATTTCAACAGGAGATATCGTTCAATACGCATGGGACTTCGGAGACCATTCCACCGGCACCGGCGCCAACCCGGTCAAAACCTATAGCACTCCCGGCGCATATACCGTATCGCTGAAGGTAACATCGCAGACCGGTTGTACAGACCAGACCAGCAAGCCCAATGTCTTACAGGTGCCGGATCCTGTTGCCGATTTTTCATTTCCGCCCATCAGGGAGTTATGTCCGCCGGTGAAAGTATTGTTCACCAACAGCTCCAGCCATTTTACCAGTTCAGTATGGGACTTCGGCGATAACAGCACTTCCACTCAAAACGATCCGGGGGCGCACATCTATGTCCGCGCAAAAACATACAATGTGACACTCACGGTTTATGCTGAGGGTAATTGTTCTTCCAGCAAAACACTTCCATTGACGGTGGAGGGCCCTGACGGAACATTCACCGCCACGCCTGTCAGCGGCTGCGTCCCGCTGCCCGTGAAGATGGCGGCAACAGCCAGCAAAACCGTTGCCTACCAGTGGGATTTTGATGACGGTATTGTACAGACCACCACCCTGCCGGAAGCGCCGCCCCATACGTATTCCCGGCCAGGCATTTATACACCGCGTGTGTCGCTGATGGACAACAGGGGATGTGCCGTTAAAGCCGACGGCGATTTCCGCATCGTGGCAGATAAAATGACCGCCAATTTCACCGTAGACAACAGTGCCGCCTGCGGGGGCGGAAAAGTCCTGTTTAAAAATACCAGTACGTCCGTTACCAACGATCTGCTCCATCTCCCGTATAGCAGTAAATGGATTTACAATGATGGCACTGCTTCCAACAGCCAGGATGGTACTTTTTCCTATCCCGGCCCCGGCACTTTTCAGGTGACACTGGAAACAACCAGCAACTATGGCTGTAAAGACAGTAAAACCCTGCCGGTATCGATTCCTGCGCAACCGCGGCCATCTATCTCGCCAATCCCGGAACTGTGCATTTCCGGCAAGGTGCAACTCCGTGGCGCCGACAACAGCAACCTGCCAGGTACCCGCTGGAAATGGCAACTGGGCAATGGACAGGAGTTCGACGTGCCCATGCCGCCGGACATAGATATCAATACTGCCGGCACCATCCCTGTAACACTAACGATCGCCAATGCTGACGGGTCCTGCCCCGCGGATGCTGGCGCCAATATTGTTGTACATCCGGCTCCCAACCTGCGCCCCACGCCCGCTGAAGCCACTATTTGCAAAGGCGCGTCCCTGCAACTGTCATCCAACACCGATGCAACGACGACCGTCAGCTGGACGCCGTACAATATTTCCGGCGCCACCAGCAAGACTCCCGTGGTAAAGCCAGACCAGGATACCATATACACGGTAAAAGCGGTGAGCGAATTCGGTTGTAAAAACGAGGCAGCGGTGCGGGTCCGGGTAATACCACCTTTTAAAGTATTTGCGCTGGATGCCGGCATTTGTTATGGGAAAAGCGTACAAATGCAGTCAGGCGGAGCTTTCCGATATCAATGGTCACCTTCGGAAGGACTGGACCACCCTGATATAGCCGAACCCGTTGCTGCTCCTTCCCGCACCATCACCTACCGGCTGGTAGGCTTCGATCAGGCCGGATGCTTCACAGATACAGCCTTTGCCAGGGTTGATGTACACCCGGTACCACAGGTAGATGCCGGACAGGACATCGTGGCTTCCACCGGTACACAGATACCCCTCGCTGTCAAAGGAAGCAGCGATATTACTGCTGTTACATGGCAGCCGTCTACCGGTCTGAGTTGCAATGACTGCCTGACACCTGTGGCGACGCTCAGGTCATCCGTCACCTATCGTGTCAGCGTGATGAACCGGTACGGTTGCATCGCCGGGGACGATGTTCATATAACGACCCTTTGCAATGGGGCCAACATCTTCATCCCCAACACATTTTCCCCCAACGGAGATGGAACGAACGATGTTTTCTATATCCGCGGACGCGGCTTGCAGCGTATACGCATTTTCCGGATCTACAACCGCTGGGGACAGGTGATGTTTGAACGTGCCGATCTCTCCACGGATGATGCTTCCACCGGATGGGACGGAAGCTATAAAGGCGTTTTGCTCAATCCCGATGTGTTCATATACTATGCAGAAGTTGTTTGCGATAACGGAGAGTCAACTACTTTGAAAGGAAATATTACACTGATCAGGTAAACGATCCGTCAGCCTCCGGGGCGGCTCCGCTGAAACGTTAGTCCAATGGCTGCCGGACGGGAAAATAAGTCAAAAAAGATTAAATTAATAAATTACATATATAATATTTTTAGTTAATTTGTGGTATGTATCCGTATCCTCTGAAATACCACCAGGTGAAATACCTAAGCATATGGCTGCTTTTGATATTCCTTATGCCGGGCAACCTTCTGTGGGCCCAGCAGGCCGATTTCTCTTACACTGCGGTACCTGCCTCCATGTGCAACCCTGTCACACTTACATTTAAAAATAACAGCACCGGCAATCCCACCGCCTACAGCTGGGACTTTGGTGATGGCAGGACCTCTCACGACGTCAACCCGCAGATCACCTACACGGCGCCCGGTCCCAAAAAGGTGACGCTGGTAGCCACTTTTGCTAACGGCACCAGCACCTACTACCGCACATTCGAAGTAGGCGCCACCCCGCAGGTGGCATTCAGCGCCGATGTGACCAGTAGCTGTAAGCTTTACACCGCTAACTTCACCGATGCCACGCCCAATGCCACGGCCCGTACCTGGGATTTCGGCGATGGCACTGCCCCGGTCACCACCGGCAACGCATTCGTTTCCCACGCCTATACGAAAGCCGGCCAATATGATGTGACCCTGACGGTTACCAACAGCAACGGCTGCCAGTCCATGCTGAAGAAAGCTGCCTACATCACTATCTCCCATCCGGAAATATCCATGGATGCGCCGGTCAGCGGTTGCGTGCCCTATACCGCCGCCCTCAACGCCACTTCCACCAATGATCTCAACGATCCGGTGGCAGAATGGAAATGGAACTTTGGCGATGGCGCCACAGCCAGCACCGCTACCGGCACTACCACACACGCCTATACGCAAACAGGCACCTACCCGGTGACGGTGACCGTCCGCACCAATGGCGGATGCGAGATCAGCAAAACGTTCGATAAACAGGTGCGCACCGGTAATCCGCCGTCAGATGTGAGTTTCACGGCTACCCCCGGCAGCGCCTGTGTAGGCGAGCCGGTACGCCTGCTCGCCAATGCCAGGTACGCTGACAGCTACAGCTGGGACTTCGGCGACGGCACCAAAGAAGAAGTATACGCCAACGACATACGGCATAACTTTGTGGCCAACGGCAGCATCACCATCCATATGAAAGCCGGCAGCAACGGGTGTTACACCCCGGCCGCTCCGGTAACGGTGAACATTACCGGGCCGGTGTCGCAGTTTACCATAGCGCGTGACTGCAATGACAAAAGCAAATTCATCTTCACCAATACCTCCAGCGGCACAACGCCCACTACCACCTACCAGTGGGACTTTGGCGATAATACACCGGTGGTCGGCAGCCAGCATGCCACGCACACATATACAACACCTGACAGGTACACCGTGCGGCTCACGATCAGCGACAACGGCAGCAGCTGCAACCACAGCAGCTTCCAGACCGTATACTATTTCAAAGCCGACTTCTCCGCAGGCGTAAGCTCCATCTGCCGCGGCAGCAAAGCCACCTATGAGGTGCTGAACGTACCGGTAAACCTGGTGGCAGACTACACCTGGCAATTTGGCGACGGCTCCTCCTACACCACCACCGATCAGCACTTCGTGAAAACATGGGCCACTGCCGGTATCTTCACCGACCAGCTGACCATCCGCTATAAAGACGCGGCCTATTGCGACGATATCGTTACCAAAACGGACAATATCAATATCCTGGCGCCCCAGGCGGATTTCAGCACCGCTACGGCCACCTGCGCAGGACAACCGGTGTCCTTCACCAACGCCTCCATGCCTTCGCCCAACATCCCGATTGCAGGCTGGCAGTGGGACTTTGGCAACGGCAAGGTGTCTTCCGCGCAAACACCGCCTGCTACCAGCTATTCCGCTTCCGGCGGATACCCGGTGAAACTGGTGGTCACCGACGCCCGCAACTGTCAGGACTCCGTAACGAAAGAGGTCAATGTCCATCCGACACCTTTCGTAAGGGCGTCTGCCACCCAGCCTAAAATATGCGAAGGCAATACCGTTGCCCTGCATGCCGTATCAGATGCCACCGTGCAGTGGCTCAACGGCGGCAGCCTTAGCTGCGTATATTGCCCGGACCCCGTAGCGTCGCCGGTGACAAACACCCGTTACCTTGTGGAGGCAGCTAACGTACACGGCTGCACGACCAAAGACTCCGTGGATATTGCCGTAGTGCCTAAAGTAAACCTCACCGTCAGCAAAGACACCTTTGCCTGCTATGGTTCTTCCGTGCAGCTTAAAGCCAGCGGCGCCGCTATCTACAACTGGACGCCGGTGACGGGGCTCACCAACAACACCATCGCCAACCCGGTCACTACACCGATCGAAGACATCACCTACCAGGTAACAGGCACCAACGATCCGCTGTGCCCCATGAGCGCCCCCCTGCCGGTAAAAGTGTCTGTGAAACAGGTCCCGAGCGTCAGCGCCGGCAACGACCAGACCGTGATGGCCGGAGATGTGGTACGCCTGATGGCCAACGGCAGCGCCGACATCGTGAAATGGCAATGGTCGCCCGCCGATTACCTCGATAATGCTGCATCACCTTTTACCAATGCCGCCGTCAGAAAATCCATTTCGTACGCAATTACAGGAACTAACCAGTACGGGTGTACGAAAAGTGACGTCATGCGGATCGACCTCGTCTGCAACACCGATCTGATATTTATTCCCAATACTTTCAGTCCCAACGGCGACGGGGTGAACGATCTCTTTTACCTGCGCGGTAAAGGCATCAGCCTGGTGAAATCGTTCCGTATCTTCAACCGCCTCGGACAGGAAGTGTTCCACCGGGAAAACATACAGGTAGAAGATATCAGCGCCGGCTGGAACGGTACGTTCAACGGGCAGCCGCAGGGAGCAGACGTTTACATCTATTTCGTGGAAGCATATTGCGACGCCAATGAATTTTTCCGCCTGAAAGGCAACGTAACATTACTCAGATAATTAAGTGGTTTATATGAAAACGGTATACAAAGTCTTATTGACAGTCATCTGCTTCAGCTGTGGGTTACAGCTCAAAGCGCAGGACATACACCTGTCACAGTTTTATGAAACGCCGATACTGCGCAATCCCGCGCTGATCGGCATTTTCAATGGAGATGTGCGCTTTCAGGCGGTATACCGAAACCAGTGGAACAGTGTGACCATACCTTATCAAACCGGAACTGTCAGCGGCGAAATCAAGTTTCCCGTCGGTAACGGCAACGACTATGTGACAACCGGGCTGCAGCTCACCTATGACCGGGCCGGCACCTCCAAACTACAGTCCACCCAGATCTTCCCGGCGGTCAACTATCACAAGTCGCTCAACGAAGACAAGACAAGTTTTTTGTCCCTCGGTGTCATGGGCGGTTTGGTGCAACGGCAGTTCGACCCCTCCAACATGACATTTAACAACCAGTATACCGGCGGCCGTTTCGATCCGGCTGCCCCTACCGGGGAAGAGGGCAAACTGGCCCTGAAAGGATATAGTTATCTTGATGCCGGCGTGGGCCTAAGCTATAATAGCGTAATCGGGGAAGATGTGGCTTATTTTATCGGCGCAGCGCTGTACCATTTCAACCGGGCCAAGATTTCCTTCTATAACGATAAAAACATTGAACTGGCGCCTAAACTGTCTTTCAATGCAGGTATCACTATTCCGCTCGAGGAGCGTGTAAAGCTGATTGCGCATTACAACCAGCTGCACCAGGGCGGGTATTCAGAGTACATCGGCGGGGCGCTGATTGGTTACGGGCTGATGAACGAGGGGCTGGAATCTACCCGTGCCATTTATGGCGGATTGTTTCTACGCTGGAATGATGCGGTGATCCCGACGGTGAAAATAGATATGGAAAAATTTGAGGTGGCCATGAGCTATGACGCCAATATTTCGCAGTTGAGGACTGCCAGCCAGAGCTTTGGCGGCTTCGAAGTGTCATTGGTTTTCAAGGGTTTTCTTAACAGCCGGAACAGTACCCTGGAGCGTTTAAATTGTCCAAGATTCTAAATCATTGATAAACAATGACTTATTTCACCAAATAAAAATCGTTAAATTTTATGTAAAAATGTAAAAAAACCAACAAAATGGCGTATAGTTTGTTATATTTAGGAGTGAGACATGGAGCTATGGGCGCCGTTATTAACAAACAAAAATTGGGAAATATTTGAATAAAACTTTATTTTTATAATATTATGTGGAAAACCTCTACCCTCATTTTTTTTACTTTCTTCAGCCTCTTATCCCTTGTGGGTAAAGCGCAAAGCGGGTCCCTGCCGAACAATCCGGAGGGGGGTAGGCAAATTGTGAAACTCTATCCCAACCCTGCCACCAATTTTATCAACTTTGAAATTCAACAGCATAATAACGACCGTATATACGATCTTATTGTGTACAATTTTCTCGGAAAGAAAATTGATCAGATAAAAGGCATCAGCAGCCGTACCACTGTCCACCTGGACAACTACTACAATGGTCTTTATATCTTTCAATTACGCGACCAGCGGGGCAACCTGGTGGAATCCGGAAAATTTAACGTAGTAAAATAGCTTTCAGCTATTGACTTTCCCTCGAGCGCACAATTACATTATCCTAAGAAAGCCTATACCGAAAGCTACACTACTTATCCTTACGCGATCTCTACGATCAAAAATTTCAGGTACGTTGTATTCTCTATATTCCTCAAGATGGGGTGGTCCTTTGCCTGTGTCTGAAAGGTAACCTGACGGAGACGTTTTTTGGCGTCCTTTGCTGCCGCATCGATGGTTTCCAGGAACAGTTCCGGGGATACGAGGTTGGTGCAGGAAGCCGTCACCAGGAAACCGCCCTGATTAAGCAGTTTCATGCCCCTGAGGTTAATTTCCTTATACCCTGTTACTGCTTTGCGGATATTTTCGCGGCTTTTGGTGAACGCCGGCGGATCGAGGATGACCACATCAAATTTGCGTTCTTCCCGGGTGTATTGTTTTAACTGGTCGAATGCGTTGACCGCCTGGAACTTGCAAATATCCTGGAGGTTGTTGAGCGCAGCGTTGCGGCGCGCAGTTTCCACGGCATGTTCAGAGATATCCAGTCCCAGCACGCTTTTAGCGCCATAATAGCCGGCATGGCAGGAGAAAGTGCCGGTGTAACAGAAAGCTTCCAGTACATTGGCGTCTTTCACTATCTGGCGGATTTCGCGGCGGTTATCCTGCTGATCGAGGAAATAACCGGTTTTCTGTCCGTTCACGATATCCACATGGAACTTCAGTCCGTTTTCGTTGATGATTACATTGGTATCGAAAGGAGTGCTGAGGAAGCCTTTCTGTTGTTCCATCCCTTCCAGTTCCCTTACCGGCACATCATTCCGTTCATAGATCCCTTTCGGGGAGAAGATACGGTTGAGGGCGTCCACGATGGCAGGTTTCCACTTTTCCATGCCCAACGCCAGAGTTTGCAGCACAAAATAGTCGTTGAACTTATCGATCACCAATGCGGGCAGGTCGTCCGCTTCGCCGAAGACGAGGCGGCAGTTTTCCACATAGCCCAGTTTCTGCCGGTATTCCCAGCATTTGAGCAGGCGGCGGTAGAAGAATTCGGGGTTTATTTCCTCGCTTTTGTCGCGGGTCAGCAGGCGCACCAGTATCTGCGACTGGGGGTTGATATAGCCTCTGCCGAGAAAAGAGCCCTGATGGGTATGTACATCCACGATATCACCCGGAACCACGTCCCCCTTGATTTCGCCCACTTCGTTGCCGAAGATCCAGGGGTGGCCCAGTAATACCCTGTTTTGTATCTGTTTCTTTAAAAAAACTTTGGTCATTGACATTATTTCGAACGGCAAAACTACGCTAAACAATTACGAATTACGAATTACGAATTACGAATTGGGGTAGCCAACCATTCATATTTTAATATTCTAATATAAATAGTTAGTGTAAAACAGCCCTGAATTCGTAATTCGTAATTCGTAATTGATTCTGTCTTTTTGGCGGCCAAACAGCGGTTGGCAAAATAATTGACTAAGCACAATTGCAGATAATCATTACAATTATGACAGAAAAAGACCAAGACATGCAGACAAACGGACAGGCAAACAATGCTGGAGAAAACGAAAAAGGCATGCCTGATTTCAATGCTGAAGAAAATATCAGTGAAACATCTCATATGACTAATGCATTAGAGGTAGAACCGGAAGAGGAACTGATCAAAAAGGACCAGCAACTGAACGAAATGCGGGATAAATACCTCCGTCTGCAGGCTGAGTTTGATAACTTCCGTAAACGCACCGCCAAGGAAAGACTGGAGCTGCTGCAAACCGCAGGTAAAGAAGTTATCATATCTTTGCTGGACGTACTGGATGATTCAGAGCGGGCTGCCAAACAGCTGAGCACTGCCAACGATATCACTTCTCTCAAAGACGGGGTAAACCTGGTATTCAACAAGCTGAAAACCACTATGCAGGCCAAAGGGCTGAAACCTATGGAAAGCCTGCACACCACCTTTGATCCGGACCTGCACGATGCCATTACCGAGATTCCGGCGCCTACGCCAGACCTTCAGGGTAAAGTGGTGGATGTATTACAGGAAGGCTATTACCTGAATGACAAACTGATCCGTCATGCCAAGGTGATAGTGGGTAAATAAGTGACGTGACGATGTGGCATGTACCGCAACGATCGCCTATGCTTGATGTAAAACAATATTTTTTACTGAAAAAAACCGGTGCCCTGCACCGGTTATAAGTGATTTTTATAATGTCTACCAAGAGAGATTATTACGAAATACTGGGTGTTTCCAAGTCCGCCTCCCAGGATGAAATCAAGAAAGCTTACCGGAAGGTGGCCATGCAGTTTCACCCTGACCGCAATCCCAACAATAAGGAGGCGGAAGAAAAGTTCAAAGAAGCAGCCGAAGCCTACGAGGTTTTAAGCGATGCCGACAAACGCGCGCAATATGACCGCTTCGGGCATGCTGGCATGAACGGCGGCCGCAGCGGCGGTTTTGGAGGTGGTGGCATGAACATGGAAGACATCTTCTCCAATTTCGGTGACATTTTCGGTAACGACGATATTTTCGGCAGCTTCTTCGGAGGCGGTGGCCGTGGTGGCGGCGGCGGCCGTCGTGGCCGGGGCACCCGCGGCTCCAACCTGCGTGTGAAAATCCGTCTGACCTACGAAGAAATCGCCAAAGGCGCCAACAAAAAAATCAAAGTAAAGAAATACGTTCCCTGTCAGCACTGTGGCGGCCTGGGCGCGAAAGACAAAAACGCGTTCCAGTCCTGTAACACCTGCGGCGGCTCCGGCCAGGTAAGAAAAGTTACCCAGACCTTCCTCGGCCAGATGCAGACCGTTACCACCTGCCCCACCTGCCACGGCGAAGGCCAGATCATCACCAGCAAATGCGGCCACTGTAAAGGCGAAGGCCGCATGTACGGTGAAGAAATGGTGAGCATCGACATCCCGGCAGGCGTACAGGAAGGCATGCAGCTGAGCATGAGCGGTAAAGGCAATGCCGGCGAAAGAGGCGGCGCACCCGGCGACCTGCTCATTCTCATCGAAGAGGAACCACACCCTGAACTGCAGCGCGATGGCCTCAACGTAGCCTACGACCTCCATATCTCCTTCCCCGATGCCGTATACGGCACCCAGGTGGAAGTACCTACCATCGACGGTAAAGCGAAAATCAAAATACCCGCAGGAACACAAAGCGGTAAAATCTTCCGCCTCAAAGGCAAAGGTTTCCCCTCCGTGAACTCCTATGAAAAAGGTGACCAGCTGATACATGTAAATGTTTGGACACCACAACACGTCAGCGCGGAAGAAAAAGCGATGCTCGACAAACTTCAGACCTCCGACAATTTCAAACCTAATCCGGAAAAATCGGAGAAAGGATTTTTCGAAAAAGTCAGAGACATTTTTAGTTGATTTTCGATTTTTTGATTTTCGAATTCAGATATTTAAAATGCAGCGAAGATCATAGCGAATGATTATAAAAACTCGCTATGGTCTTCGCTGCATTTTAAATATCCAAATCAAAAAATTCGAAAATCCGAAAATATTATGATATGGATTCCAAACTGCAGATGTTCGAGAACCGGCTCACCAAAGTATTCCGGCATATTTCCAAACTGGCAAAACGGCAAAACATCACCTGCTACCGGGTGTATGATGATGATATTCCGGAGTTCCCCTTCAGCATCGAGATGTATGAAGATCATGTGTACATTGCCGAATATCAACGCCGTCACGGGATGGAAGAAGCCGACCACGAAGCCTGGCTCGACACCTGCCTTGAACTGATCAGTAAAGTGCTGAACGTTCCGCCGGCCAATATCTGGGTGAAACAACGGCAACGGAAAGAAAACCGCCAGAGCCAATACGAAAAACTCAGCGGCGAAAGCCATGAAATGACCGTGCACGAAGGCGGCCTGAAGTTCAAGATCAACCTGTCCGATTATCTCGACACCGGCCTTTTCCTCGACCACCGCATCACCCGCAGCATGGTACGCAATGAAGCGAAAGACAAAAAAGTGCTGAACCTCTTCTGCTATACCGGCTCGTTCTCCGTGTACGCTGCCGCCGGCGGCGCCGCGGAAATAACATCTGTGGACCTCTCCAGGACTTACCTTGCCTGGGCCGAAGATAATATGCGGCTCAACGGCTTCGACACCAGCAAACATACTTTTGTGCACGCCGACGTGCTGCAATATCTCGATACCCTTAAACTCAATACCTTCGACCTGGTGATCATGGACCCGCCTACCTTCTCCAACAGCAAGCGGATGAAGGATTTCCTCGACATTCAAAGGGACCATGCTGAACTGCTTAATAAAGTGCTGCTGGCCACCAAAAAAGACGGCGTGGTGTATTTCAGCAATAACTACCGGCGTTTTATACTGGAGGAAGACAAGATCAATGCGGGCAGTATCAGGGATATCACCAATCAAACGCTCCCTTTCGACTTTCAGCAGAAAATGGTGCGTAAATGCTACCGGCTTACCAAATAAGCCCTAGCGTTTCATCTTACGGACCTGCTTCACCATCTTCAGGAACTCCTGCCGATACCCTTCTTTGTCTTTACCGAGGGCCCTTCGGGCGATGTCTGTGACCATATCGGCATCACCGCAGCCACGGTAAGCGGAGTTACGGAGTATCATGCCCAATAAGGCCACAGCAGCGGCAAACCGGCAATCGTCCGGCGCCTTCTCGAAAGCTGTGGCATCAGCTTTCACCCCGGCTTCCAGCGTACACAGGGCAGTGTCCTGCGGATGACGGTAAGCGATGCTGACATTGGCCAGCAGGCTGTCGCCCGCAGGTACGTTGTCACGCGGCACGATCTCATACATGGCCACCGCACAATGCCCGCTCCCTACTATGCCGCCGCCGTGTTTAGCCGGAGCAGCCGTATCTGCTTCATACACTTTGTTCTCATAACCAATAAGCCTATACGATTTTACAATAGCGGGGTTAAACGTTACCGTTGTCTGCACATCGCGCGCCACGGTGAAAAGCGTACTGCCGAATTCGCGCGCAAAGATCTTACTGGCCTCTTCCAGGTCGTCGATATAGGCGAAGTTGCCATTACCCTTGCTGGACAGGGACTGCAGCTTGGAGTCTTTATAATTTTTCATTCCGAAACCCAGGCACGTCAGCAATACCCCGCTTTCTTTTTTTTCCATGATCAGCTCCTCCATTTCGGCGTCGCTGGTAAGCCCTACGTTGAAGTCCCCGTCCGTAGCCAGGATCACGCGGTTGTTACCGTCCGGGATAAACTGCTCCACGGCGATCTGATAGGCCATTTTAATGGCCGCCTCGCCGGCAGTGGCACCGCCGGCCACCAGGTCATCGATGGCATTCAGGATTTTCTCTTTCTGGTCTCCGGCCGTAGCGGGCAGCTTGATACCGGGCGTACCGGCATAGGCCACGATGGCCACCTTGTCTACCGGCCGCAGGTTGTTGACCAGGATACGGAAAGCCGCCTGCATCAGGGGCAGCTTGTTGGGCACGCCCATGGAACCGGAAACATCGACCAGGAAGACAAGGTTGCTGGGCGGCAGGCTGTCTGTTTGCAAGGCTTTTGCCCGCAGCGCTATCTGCAGCAGCTGATGCGCCGGCTCCCAGGGGCAGGTGGTATAGTGGCTGTATATCGCCATGGTCTGGCCTTCCGGTGGCAGCGGATAATTGTAATGGAAGTAGTTCACCATCTCTTCAATCCGGACGGCATCTACCGGCACCGGTTCTTTCAGCCGCAGGAAACGCCGGATATTGCTATAGGCGGCCCTGTCCACATCTACTGCAAATACGGACACGGGCTGCACCTGCGTGCGGGCAAACTTGTTTTCATAAGTGGTCCCGTATGTTTCGTTGTAAAAAGCATGCACTCCCATGCCTACGTTGCCGTAGTTGGGGTTGCTGTTCTGCCGTGTGCGGGCACTGGCTTTTGCCAGGGCAATGGCATCAGGGCCTTTACGTATAGGCGACAATGTTATCAGCAGCCGGTCAGCGGCTTTCACCTTCAGCTGTAACGGGCGATAACCTTCCCGGGTAAACAGCAGTTGAGCGACAGCGGAGGGAATCCCAATTCTGAAAAGCCCGAAGGCGTTGGTCAGCACCCTGGTCGTATCTTCCGCAACGCTGACGCTAACGCCGGCCACAGGACGATGGGTAATACTGTCTTCTACTGCTCCCGACACCCAGATTGTTTGTGCATGTACGCTGCCAGCCCATAACAACAGGAGTAATAGGAATTTTCGCATATGTTAAGGTAAGCATTTTCACGCAAAGCCGTCTCGCAAAGCACGCAGAGGAGCAAAGAGCGCAAAGATTTTTTTTAAGTTAAAATAAGAAAACAAAGGAGCGGAGAACAAATTTGATCTCCGCTCCTTTGTTTTCTTAGCTCGCTTATAATAAAATCTTTGTTTTCTTTGCGGGCCTTTGCGTTTTTGCGAGAAACCCTACGCTTCTTCCACCAGCTGGTAGATTTCCGGCAGATTGCGGCCCAGACCATCGTAATCGAGGCCATAACCCAGCAGGAATTTATTCGGTACAGAAAAGCCCAGATAGTCGATTTTAATAGGATGTACCATCGCTTCCGGCTTGGTCAGCAGGGAAGCCACCAGCAGTTTTTTAGGTTGCTGATGTTCCAGTTGCGGCAGGAACTGGCTCAGTGTTTTACCGGTATCCACAATATCCTCGAGGATCACCACCGTACGGCCGAAGAGGTCTTCATCGAGACCGATGGCCTGCACCACGTTACCGGTAGATTTGGTCCCTTTGTAGGAGGCCAGTTTAATAAAGGATATCTCAGCCGGAATGTTGAGATATTTGAACACATCACCGGCAAACATAAAAGAACCGTTAAGGATCGCGATAAACAGCGGGCGCTCGTCTTTAAGGTCCCTGCTCATGTCTGCAGCCATCTGCTGAATGCGCTGCTGCAGCTCTGTTGCACCGATATAGGGCTGGAATTGCTTGTCATGCACCTGAATAACCGACATAATACTACTTCATTTCCATATTTAACAATGATAAGCAGAAAAGGATCACTGCTTATTTATTCACCAACAGGCGCTGCCCGATTTTGATATCGAACCCCTGCAAATTATTCCATTCCTGTAACTGGGTTACGGACTTATTGTACATTTTAGAGATACCGTACAGGGTTTCTTTGGGCTGTACGTCGTGGTATCTGGCGCCTGTACCGGCAGCTGCCGGGGCGGGTTTATATACCGGGGCCGGCGTAGCCGGGACCGGGGGCGGGGCGGGCCTGTATACCGGTGGCTGCGGAGCCGGAGCCGGTGTGGTCGTTTTAGCGGTGCCATTGGTACCCACTTCCCCTACTTTTTTCAGGTCTTCTACCATATCTACAGGAACGCCTCCCTGTTGCGGGCGGGCGGGCGCAGTTTCAGGCGCGGGAGCGGCGCCACCGGTATTTTTGGCCACTTCTTCCCCGAGCTTTGAAAAATCTTCCGGAGGTTCCTGGTCTTCTTCTTTCAGGATACGGGTGTTTTTCGACAGCGCAGGAGTGCGGGCGGCAAAACCTTCGAGGGAGAGGCGCTGACCGGCAGCAGGTTCTTCACCTTCATGCATTTTATTGCGGCGGCGCAACCATCTCAGGCGGATCCCTTCTGCCTGTGCGATGTCGTGCATGGTTTCGCCGTTGCCTACGCTGTGATATTCTTTATTGCCGCTTTTGGCTTTCTTCTGCAGGAAGATAAACATGTCTTTCCGGGGAGGATTGTCATTGTCGAGGTCATTGAAGCGAACCAGCTTGCTCAAGCGGATATTGTGTTTGCTGGCCAGCTGTATCAGGGAAGTACCGGCTTTCACAAATACCACGCGGCGGCCGTTGATTTCAAATACTCCTTTGGGGTAGTTGCCGGCGGCGGGCTTATTGCCTCCCTGCTGGGGCCGGGTGGCAGGTGTGCGGTTATCCGGACGGCTGTTGTTACCGGCATAAACAGGCGGTTTCTCTTCGTAAGATTCCTGTTCAGGGGCCGCTTTGCCCATGACGATCAGCGAATATTGCTGGAGGTTATAATCTTCAATGATCTTGATCAGCTGTTGCGGATAGGTTTTGTTCGTAGCGTAACCGGCCTGTTTCAGTCCGAAAGCCCAGGACTTATAATCTTCCTGGTCAAACTGGAAGAGGAACGAATAGCGGGGATTGCTGCGCAGGAAATCGGAGTGGTCGCGGTAAGAATCCCGGGCGTTATCGTATACGCGGAAACATTCCTGTGCGGCGTCGTCATCATAGCGGATGGTTTTGCCGGTCCAGGTGTTCTTACATTTGATACCAAAGTGGTTATTGGATTGCAGGCAGAGGGTCCCGTTGCCGGACTGCGTTTCCACAATACCCTGTGCGAGTTTGATGGCTGCGGGCACGCCGGTACGGCGCATTTCCTCCATAGCAATGCTCTTATAAGTGGCGATGTATTGCTGGGTGGTGATCTTCTGTGCCTTCAGCAGAGGCATGCAGCCAATAAGAAAACTGACTACCAACAAAAATTTTCTTACTTGCATGTATTGTCGAATTTAATGGGCATGGTGTGGTGCCGGTTTATTTCTTCCTGATCAGGAGGATACCGTCGCGAATGGTGAGTAATACCTGTTCTGCGCGGTCGTCGGCCAGCACTTTCTCGCAAAATCTGACCATGGCTTTTGCCTGGCTCCCCTGCTCGTTCTCCGGCTGCAGTACCTGTCCATGGTACAAGACATTATCAGCCAGGATAAATCCGCCGGGGCGCAGTTTTTCCCAAACCAGGTCGTAATAGTGCACATAACCGGCTTTGTCAGCATCAATAAACACTAAATCAAACACCTCATCCAGTGACATCATCACTTCGGCTGCCTTACCGATATGCATTTTTATTTTACCGGCATACCCGGATGCCTCAAAATATTGATGGCAAAGAGTTTCCAGTTCTTCGTTGATATCGACGGTATGCAATATCCCGTCATCCGGCAGGCCTGCGGCCAGGCAGATGGCGGAATATCCCGTATAGGTGCCCAGTTCCAGTATCCGGCGGGGCTGCAGCATGCGGCTCACCATCTCCAGGAACTTTCCCTGTACATGGCCACTCAGCATATGCGGCAATTCTACTTTCAGGTGTGTTTCCCGGTTCAATTTGTACAACAGCGGACTTTCTGCGCTGGTGTATTTCTCTGCAAATGCCTCAACTGCCGGTAGGAGCTCCATATATAAAATTTCTGCAAAGCTATGAAAAAACCGGTTGCGGCGACACCTATACACATAACGTTGCCCGGCCGGAATTTATTCTTCCGGCTAACGGGCAGGTATATCCGCGCCTGACGGGCGCGGCCGTCATTAAAAGTTAGGTCTGAGTTTATTCGTGGTATAAAATACACGGAAATACTCCACCACCTCGTCGGCAGTATCGAAAAGCTTCAGCAGGCCGAGGTCCTGCGGGTTAATGTTGCTTTCTTTTTCCATCATCACGGTACGGATCCATTCCAGCAGACCGCTCCAGTATTCGCGGCCTACGAGTACCATCGGGGTTTCTTCCATCTTCTTGGTCTGGATAAGGGTAGCCACTTCAAAAAATTCATCCATGGTGCCAAATCCGCCGGGCATCATCACAAAGCCCTGTGAATATTTGGTGAACATTACTTTGCGGACAAAGAAATAATCGAAATTGAGCCTTTTATCAGGGTCAATAAAGCCGTTGGGATTCTGTTCATGCGGCAAGGTGATATTCGCCCCAACCGATTTACCATTTGCGGCCTGTGCGCCTTTATTGGCCGCTTCCATCACACCGGGGCCGCCGCCGGTAATGATACCAAATCCCTCTTCTGCCAGCCTGCGCGCAATTTCCTGCGCCAGCTCATAATAGCGGTTGCCCTGCTTGGTGCGGGCAGATCCGAATATTGATATACAGGGTCCTATTTTAGCAAGCGATTCAAAGCCTTCCACGAATTCCGCCATGATCTTGAAGATCTGCCAGCTGGAATGCGCTCTTGTTTCTGTCCAGTCTCTTTCCTTGAGGTGTTTTAAACTACCATTCATGCCGTTGCTGTTTTTTTGTAAGAAAATGCTACCCCTGCCTACAGGGCAGGAACACCCTGTAATTTATAGAATTATTGGCTTTTTGGATATAAAGAAATAAAAGCAGGTAACTTAAAAGGAACCCGCTTTACATTTAACACGTTATGAACATGCAGCCATGTCGTTAAAACCTGGCTACAGAAACGTTGCTAAAGTTGGGTGATGCAATATGGTGAATATGTTACCAGCAAAATAAGGCCATCATTGTGGCAATTGTTTTCATAACGTTTGATCTGCATTTAATTTATTAATAATTCATGCAAAATCCTAATCATTTTGGGATTTTGTTATTTAGATATTTAGATATTTGGTTTAGGGTAGCTTAGATATATAAAAAGGGAGAACTATTTCGCCTATACGAAACCGTTGTTATTTGGGTATTTGGTTATTTAGTTATTGGGGATCGGAGGAGCGGTTATTTGAAAAGGGAAAGCGGCTTTGCCTGTGCAAAACCGCTTTCCCCACTCAATAAATATCAAAATATCCAAATGAACAAATAACCAACTGACTACCTGGTCAGTTCTTCTGCAAGGCCGAAAGACAGCGTCATACCGGCTCCGCTGAGAGCGTTCACAATGGTAACATCCTTTTCAGGAGACATTACCAGCTCGGTACCACCGTTGGTCAGTTTGGGATAAATGCCATGCCACTGTTCCTGGATAGTATACGCCGGTGCTTCGAGGAAAGTATGCATGTACTTCAGAATAAGGTCATTGATAAACGCTTTGTCAAATGGTTCGAAGTCCGGACCATATTCATGCGAATCACCAATGGTCAGTTCGCCGGCGCCGTTCTGGGAAATCAGCAGGTGGATGCCCCATTTTACATACTCCGGCATTTCCTGTTCAAAGCGTTGTTTGAGCGGTGTCAGCGCAGCGCAGTCACTGAAAGAAGCATAGTGCGCGAGGGTGAGTCCGGCGCAGAGCGCAGGTCCCAACTGCCAGTTGCCTGGCTGCGGAATGGTGCGCATCATCTGCAGCTTGCATTTGGTAAGAGGCGCCGTTGCATAGGCGGCAGGATATAATGTTTCAAAATCAGCGCCGCTGCAAACATATACCTGGTCTACTTTCCACTTTTCGTCTTTCGTTTCGACATACGGCATGCTGATACCGTTAACGGCTGTATTAAAACGAACGGTCACATTCATTTTCTCCCCGAGGTGGCGCGCAATGGCAGCGCTGGCCTGCCGCGGGTTGACGGTCATCTCCGTCGGGCTCCAGAGCGCCCCCTTCAAACCTTCGGTTTTGATGGCCTTCGTATACTGACCGATATTTTCCGGTGCTATCAGCTGACACTCAAATCCGTTGGCGGGCGCAGCAGCAGCAAATTCCTCCAGCACAGCCAGCTCGTCTTTTTCATACACCAGGTGCAGGGAACCGGTTTCCTGGCATTGCAGGCCGGTAGCCGCCGCCAGTTCTTTCCATACGCTGCGGCTGTGCATGGCACGCTGGTACATTTTACCGGCACGCTGACCGATAGGCCATACCAGTCCGAAGTTGCGGATGGAAGCGCTGATAGCCCTGCTGTTCCTTTCAAATAAAACGACTTTTTTTCCTTTGGACGCCAGTTTATAAGCCATGGCCAGTCCTACGATGCCGGCGCCTACTACCGCTACATCCGCTTGTTGTTGTTGCATGATCGCTGTTGAGCAAGAGTTTATAAAATAGATAACAGTTCATCGAGAGATGCCACCAGGTGGGTATGTGGCCCCTTCTCCAGTTCCTCCCGGCTATAGGCGCCTGTGGTAACGCCCACTACATAACGGCAACCGGCGTTGGTACCTTCTTCCAGGTCAGAAATGGTATCGCCGACCTTCATCACCTCTCCGATACTGCGTACTTCCAGCGTTTCCATGATACGATAGATCATATAGGGATACGGGCGGCCATAAGGCACTTCGTCGCTGGTAGCGACAGCGTCTACAAGCCCCTGCTGCTGCCAGCCGGTCCTCTGCAGGATCACGTTGGTAATGTCGCGGTCAAAGCCCGTGTCCAGCGCCACTTTGATGCCTTTCTGCCGCAGGGCCGCGAATACGGCCGACACCCCCTGTTTCTCCCTTACGGAACTGTCGTTCGCGTAATGCGCTTTCATATCTTCCACAAACCGGGTGTGCAGCTCACCGATAAATTGGTCATCCGCATGCCGCGCGTCGTTCTTCTGTTGCAGTAAATAACGGATCGCATATGGTTTGGCGTATCCCATTACTTCATTAACTTCCTCAAGGGATACATGCACCCCCGCCAGCCGGATGGCCTGTTGCAATACTTTCGCCACATTGGCCTCATCGTGCAGCGTAGTGCCGGCAATATCAAAAACAGCTAATTTAATCTCCATCTCTTTAAAAATTGATGGCACAAAGGTATAAAAGTTGTAAAAATAAGTTTAGCCTTTATAAACAAATTTAACAAGGAGGTAACATGGGGAAGGAATAAAAATACCCGTTCAGCGCTCGCCAAACGGGTATTCAAAGTATGTTCCCGGAGATCAGAACCCTAAACCGGCGCCTACACGGTAGACAAGGTTATTACGGTACGGAGAACGGTTATCCTGGATCACATCATACATGATGGAGATACCGATACCTACCCTGCCGCCTACGCTCTGGGTATAGCCTGCGCCTACCAGCAGGCTGGGTACGCTGTAACTGGTGCTGAAGTTACGTTTCGGGTCTGTATAGTAGATCGTTGACTTCTGTGTGATATAGTTGTACTCCGGCTGGATATGCACAAATACCATAGGAATAGGATATACGCGCCCCCATACGCCGCCGCCGAAGATGGTGTATTTATCCCGCTGTGCAGTATTGCCATAACCATCGTAAGTTTTATACTGGCCATACTGGGCATTCACATTGATGCCCGCAGCAATGTAATCGTTAAAACGGTAACCCACCAGCGGGGAAATATCCACATTCGTATAATCGCCAAAAACCATCCCCAGCGAGCCTCCCAGGATGAGCCGGGAACGATCGAAACCACGGGGTGCGCTGGTGTCTGTTTTGTAATACTGGGCATGCGCCAGCTGGGCGGTCATAAGAAAGCAGATACCTATTAATAAACGTTTCATACCTGGTGTATTATGTTTAAAGTGGTGATAGCATGTTCCCGGCAAAAATAACCATTTACTGTATCTCTTTAGAAAGACGGACAGATAGTAGACCTTTTTGCATTGTTAAATCCTCTGTTGGAATATAAGCCACTGTATACCAGGCCGATTTCATAGGCGCCTCTCCTGCTGTTGGACACTGCGAGGTTGGAGGTGGTCACATCGTAACTGAACTGAAGTTTAATATTACTCAACTGGTATCCTACCATAAACGCCGCAGCATCTTTGGCGCGGTAGTAGATACCGCCGGACACCTGTTTATCGCCATCGCCGGAGAGATTGTAGGCGGCATTCAGCCCTATGACAAACTCACTGACGCCGGCCTGCCGGGAGTAATAAGCGCTGGGGTTGACGATCAGCACATCACTGGTTTTGATGCTTGCATTCAGAAAACCGGTATAACGGCGGGGTACTTTGTTTTCGCCGTCGTAGAAAGTTTCCCGGGGGGTATTGACATGCTGTACAGCAACGCCGGTATTAATATACAGGTTTTCCGTAGGGAAAAAAGCGTAGTTCATCCCTACGTTCAGATCGAAATAATTCACACTGGACTGGGTAAACGGTTCCGCTGTAGGCAACTGCGAGTCGAAGAATTTTCCGTTCCACTGGTCTCCGAAAGTCAGTTTGGTTATATCCACGCGCTTATTGGCGGCGCCGGCCTGAAAGCCCAGCGACAGCAGGCTGCTTTCGCCCAGCAGCTGATGATAGGCGATCGAAGCATACCCTTTGGTGGAAGAAAGGTTTCCGCTGCCCGCCACGTCACGAAGAACAACACCGCCCACGCCCAGCCAACCGTAAATAAGCCGGTCGCTCAGCAGCTGGAAATCACCATATGCCGACATGGTCCGGTAAGGTACCGGAATACTCGTCCATTGGTCGCGGTAATTAGCCCCTACCCGGAAATTTCCGTCAGGGATAAAACCGGTATTGGCGGGGTTGGTGGTTAACGGTGAATTGAAATACTGCGAAAAGTGGAGGTCCTGTGCGGACGCACTGATCGTGAGCAACATTCCAATTACCCACCCCGCGGTGATGTTAACAATCAGCTTCTTCATGACTCATCATCTTAACAAGGTTACATTTCCTGTCTTATTGGCCTTCGTTCCGTCAGTAAACTCGAGGCTTACTACGTAAGCATATGCATCCATGGGCTGCACAGCTCCTTTAAACCGGCCATCCCAGCCTATCCTGGGGTCAGAACTTTCAAAAATCAACTGTCCCCAGCGATTAAATATCTTGAGGTTAAACTTCGTCACACCAAATGACTTCACGTAAAACACATCGTTCATGCCGTCATTATTGGGAGAGAATGCCGTGGGCACATCAAACAACGGTACAACGATAGCCGTTACCTGTTTGCAGACGGTATGCGTACATCCTTCCCTGTTAGCAGCAGTCAGACATACGTTGTAAGTACCGGTCTTCAGGTATTGGTGCTGCGGGTTACGAACAGATGTAGTGTCACCATCGCCGAAGTTCCACAGGTAATGCAGCGGTTCCTGTCCCTGTGTCAGGTTGGTAAAGGTCACCGGCGTATTTTCTGTAGCCTTGGTGGGCATAAAATCAAAGTCTGCCACCGGTGGTTCAGCTACCAACACCGTTTTGGTAATACTGTCTTTTTTGTTGCAGGTGTTTTCATCCAGCACCAGCAGTTTCACTTTCCATCTGCCTGGCACTGCGAATTTATGTATCGGGTAAGGCTCGGTGGATTGTTCGCCGTTATCTTCAAAAGTCCACAGGAAACTTTCCCCGCCCAGGGTGGTATTGTCCAGTTGCAACTCGGTACCTACGCAAACGGTATCCGGCATATTGAATTGCGCGGTAACGTTTACGGCCACACGCAATGGCTTGGTGATCGTTTGCGGTGCGTTACAGAAGTTGGTATCTACCAGGGTCAGACTTACATTATATACGCCCGGTGCAGCGAACTTGTGGTTGTAAGGGAATTTGGACGGCCCCACATACTCCGGTTTGGAACCATCGCCCAGATCGAAGATAAACGAGCTGTCACGGAAGGCCCCTGCCGGTGTGGCATTGCTGGTAAAAACATACGCCAGGGCTTCGCAGGGCGGCTGCCGCTGTGCGTCAAAGTCGAACTTAGCTTCATTATTTCCCAGCTTCACATCAATATAAGCAGTGTCTGTACCGTTACAGCTGGCACGGTCCACTTTTACGAGCATCACCCTGAAAGTGCCTATCTGGTTGAAAGTATGCTTAATGGTATCTTTTCCGTTCACCACGGTCCCATCCGGGAAATGCCACTCCCATCTTTCCGCCGGCAGGCGGGTGGTATCCACGAAAGTGATTTCGCTCGGCACACAGTAGTTTGTTCTGCGGCCAAGGGTTTTAATACCCGCTTTCACCCCGTCGAGATTGAACGCAATTTTTAAAGCGCCATAGTTACAGGCAGGGGGCGGCACACTGGAGTAGGCGCCCGGCGTGGTCGGGTAACGTGGTTTGCTGCCGTTCTGGCTTACGTTACACCATGCACAGAGCCCCTGGTAGATCACACCGTTGCGGTCAAAGCGGCTGGTGCCGCCATCTACGTGTTCATACAGGCCATTACCGCCAAACCAGCTGCCGAACAGCTGTGCGGCAGCATCACGCTGCAATACAAAGAAGTAGAAATCCATCCCGTCGGTAGAGCTCTGGACAGGATTTTTTGCCGGCAGGCCAAAGGTGCCGGAGTTGGGATAATGCAGTGAATTGTTGATACCACCGCCCCAGCCGGACACATATACATTCTCGCAACGGTCCACCAGGAAAGCGGTAGGCGAAATAGAAGGCGTGGAAGCCAGCTGACGCCGCTTGCCAAAAGTAGTGGAATACACAAACGCACTCAGGTCCGGTTGCATCTTCACGATATACTGCAGCGAGTTATCATTGTAGTCGCCGGGATTAAGCAGTTTGACAGGCCATGTGCCTTCGGTGGTTCCCATCGCATATACAAATCCGTTCTTGTCCAGTTGTATACCATACACCTGGTCGGCGGAGGGATCATTGGAACCCAGGAAAGTGCTTTGTAATATCCTGGAACCGTCGTTGGCGATATGGGTGATAAAGCCGTCACACACACCGCCGCGGTAAGTGGAATAAAGAGCGCCGGGGGTAACGGAAAAATTGCTGCTGGCAGTACCGCCGGCCACGTATAAAGTATTGAGTTTATTGAGGGCGATAACGTAAGCGGCATCTTCGGCGGAGCCACCGAGATAGCTGGACCATACCAGTCCCCTGCACATAGGATTGATCTTCATCACTACGCCATCCTGCGAGCCGCCGAAGGAGCCCTGGAAAACGCCCGGCGTTACCGGGAAATCACTGGAACGGGTACAGCTGGCCACATAGATATATCCGGCGTCGTCAATCACTACTTCACTGCGGGCATCGTCACCGTAGTTGCGTAACAGCACCCAGTCGCCGCCCGCGCGGTTTTCGCGCATATTCACGCCGTCATCGGCGCCGCCGGCCACAATGAGGGACCCGATCAGGCCGCTACCTGTAGCGTTCAGTTTGGTGACCACGATATCCCATCCGCCGCGGTTAGTGCCTTCTACTTTGTCGTATGGATAGTTGGCGGAAGTGGTCCTGCCGGAAATAACGAGATTACCCTGGGGGTCCACGAAAAGGCTGTGCGGTTGCTCCTGCCCGTCGCCCCCGAGGTAGGTGGCGTAAATCAGCCGGGTACCATTGGGATTGAATTTGGAGATGGCGATGTCAAAGGTACCGCCGTTGAACGCCGTTTTATAGGCGCCCGGCGTTGCAGGGTAACCTGGATTAAATACAATACCACCGCCATAGAAATTGCCCGCATCGTCATAGGTAGCGGTAAATCCCCAGTTGTCTGCCCGGGAACCGGACACCGTGGAAAACACATATACCGGGTCTATCACCAGCGGGTAAGCGGGGTCATAGTCACCGGAGATTTTAAAACCTACTTTATTACCATTCAGCTTGTAAGATACTTTTACCGACACGCGCTGGTTATTGACATACTGGTAAGCATAAGGCAGTTGTTCGATGACATCGCCCACGGTAGTGTGTATCAGCAGCTGTCCTTTTTTGATCTCCATGCCGGTGGCGCCGTCGTACGCTAACTGCACTTTATCCGGATTGGCGCCTGCTGCTATAATGAGATCATATTTCAGTTGGGAAGCATCGGAGTAAACATGTGCGTCGATACCAGGATACAACGACTTATACATCAGTCCCTGGTAGGATTTCACGTTGGACGCCCATTTGGACCTGTCGTTACCAATCAGGTAGTTATTGAGTGATTCCTGTGGTTTTTCCGGGATGATTTCCGGGTTTTCGTTGGCGCCGACAAAATTAACCTGGTACGCATGTCCTCTTACATCCGGAAATCTGCGCGGCCGTCCTGGTCCGTCATTTGTGGCTGTAGCGGCGGCTTTGGCGGCAGTGCTGTTTTTAGGGACGACCACTGCGCCGGAGTCGGCGGCTTCGCCATGCCCGTGCATGTATTCAAACAGGTCGTGCATATCTTCCTTGCTGTACAGCATGAAAGTGAAGCCTGTTTTTCTCAGCCATATATCGGCGGTACCCACGTCTGACTTATACAGGACCTGAGGGTCCCATTGACCTTTGTTTTCAATAAAGTTCAAGGGAGTGAAATTGGTTGACTGTTGCCCCCGGGCAGTATAACCGGTAAACAACAGGAGGATCATCATTCCAATAAGGCCGCTCGGGAGGGTAAATTTCAACGGGATAAGATTTATTTTAATGCCAAAAAAACCAATATACATCTATAAACGCAGAAGCCCATTAAATTGTTACGGGCGCAGGATATAATACCGCTGTCCGGACGATATGTTCAGGGATTATATCAACTATTCAGACGGTATAAATTAATAAACGTTAAAAACGTCAGGAAATTTTACTCCATTGAGATTTCCCGCGCTGAAGCGCTAAATATTCTTTTAAGCCTTGATTTTCAGGGAGGACGAGATCGGGATCTTCCGACAGTATTTTTTCTGCGCTGGCGCGGGCGGCTTCCAGTACGGCTCTGTCCTGTACGATGTCCGCCAGTTTGAAGTCCAGCACCCCGCTTTGGCGGGTGCCTTCGATATCTCCCGGGCCGCGGAGTTCCATGTCTTTTTCGGAGATGATAAAACCGTTGTTGGTTTGCACCATGACATTGATGCGTTCTTTGGATACCTGTCCCAGTTTGGTGCCTGTCATCAGGATGCAGAATGACTGCTCTGCGCCGCGGCCTACGCGGCCCCGGAGCTGGTGCAACTGTGAAAGGCCGAAGCGTTCCGTACTTTCAATCACCATCACGGAGGCGTTGGGCACGTTAACGCCTACTTCGATAACGGTGGTCGCCACCATGATGTGGGTATCGCCGCTCACGAAGCGTTGCATGTTGGTTTCCCGCATTTCCGCCGGCTGCCGGCCATGCACCATACTGATGTAAAACTGCGGTTCGGGGAAAAATGCTTTCACTTCCTCATAACCTTTCATGAGGTTTTCATAATCCAGCTTTTCACTGTCTTCGATGAGGGGGTATACGATATAAGCCTGCCGGCCTTTTTTGATTTCGTCTTTGATAAAGTTCATCACCTGCGGGCGCTGGAACTCTGTACGGTGAACGGTGGTAATGGGTTTTCTGCCGGGCGGCATTTCATCGATCACGGACACGTCCAGATCGCCGTAAACGGTCATCGCCAGCGTACGCGGTATAGGCGTTGCCGTCATGACAAGGATATGTGGCGGAATGTTGTTTTTTTCCCATAGCCGTGCCCGTTGGGCCACCCCGAAACGGTGCTGCTCGTCTACGATGGCCATGCCGAGGTTCTGAAACACCACTTCTTTTTCCAGCAGGGCGTGGGTGCCTACGAGGAAATGGATGCTGCCGTCGGCAATGCCGGCCAGTATTTGTTTACGGGCCTTGCCTTTGATGCTGCCTGTCAGCAGCGCTATTTTTACCGGCATATGCTGTAGCAATTCAGCCAGTCCCTTATAATGTTGCTGTGCCAAAATTTCCGTCGGCGCCATCAGGCAGGCCTGGAAACCGTTGTCTTTTGCCAGCAGCATGGTCAGCAGGGCTACCATGGTTTTACCGCTGCCTACATCGCCTTGTAACAGGCGGTTCATCTGCCGGCCGTGCACGGTATCCATACGGATTTCCTTCAGTACGCGTTTCTGCGCGCCGGTGAGGTCGAAAGGCAGATGGTTGTTGTAAAATTCATTAAAGGATTCGCCGACCGCGCCAAACACATAACCGTGCGACAGCTTTTGCCGTTTGATTTTGAGGCGGCATATCCTGATCTGCGCGATGAAAAGTTCTTCAAATTTCAGACGGCGCTGCGCCTGGTGCGCTTCCTCTTCGCTGCCAGGCAGGTGTATCTTGAAGTAAGCCATGGACCGGGGCATCAGCCGGTACTGCTGCAGCACTTCCACCGGGATGTTCTCTCGTACTTCCATCGGCGACATCTGTTCGAGCAGCGCTTTTGTCAGTTTTCCGATAGCCTTTGCCGTTAGTCCGCGCGCCTTCAGTTTTTCCGTGGTGGAATACACCGGTTCCAGGTGTTGTTTTCCTGTGGCGATTTCTTCCGTGAGCAGGTCCATTTCAGGATGTGCCAGCTGCGGAACGCCGTTGAATACGGAGATACGGCCAAACACCAGGTAGGACACGTTCTCGCGCAGGGATTTCTGCATCCACTGCCAGCCCTGAAACCATACCAGTTCTATGACGCCGGTTTCGTCTTTGAAGGTGGCTACGAGCCGTTTACCTCTGTTCTCTCCTACCACTTCCATGCGCAGGATACGCCCGCGTATCTGCACAAAATCCTCATAGCCGCTCAGGGAAGCGATCTTATCTATCTTGGTACGGTCTACATACCGGAAGGGAAAATACTGTAACAGATCGCCGAAAGTATGCACGCCGATCTCCTTACGCAGCAGTTCTCCTTTCTGCGGTCCTACGCCCTTGAGATATTCTATCGGGTTGGATAATATGGCAGTGAAAGTTGAAATAATGAACCGGTTTTAGTGAGCCACGAAGATAATTTAAAAAGATTAGCGAAGATAAAAGCTGCTACAGCTTTCATCTTCGCTAATTATATTTTTCAGTTGGTAGGCGGAATTATTCTGCGTCTGCAGTCACCTTTCCTTCAACAAACTGTTTCATCCATTCGGTTGTAACGGATTTAGGTCTTTCGAGGGAGAGACCCAAACCTCTGTCCCAGCAGAGGGAAGCCAGTACGCCCAGTGCGCGGGATACGCCGAACAGCACGGTGTAGAATTCATATTCCACCAGGCCGTAGTGTACCAGCAATGCGCCGGAGTGTGCATCTACGTTAGGCCATGGGTTTTTCACTTTGCCCAGTTCCTGTAAAATTGGCGGTACGGTTTCATATACGGTCCACACAATTTTCACCAGTTCATCGTTAGGCAGGTGCTTTTTAGCAAATTCCATCTGTGCGGTGAAGCGCGGATCTGTTTTACGCAGTACAGCGTGACCATAGCCCGGCACTACTTTACCTTCAGACAGGGTTTTGCGAACATACGCTTCGATCTGCTCTTTGGTAGGCATGCCACCACCAAGTTCTTCGCGCATGGCCAGTATCCACTTGATCACTTCCTGGTTGGCCAGGCCGTGCAGCGGGCCTGCCAGGCCGTTCATACCGGCGGCGAAAGACAGATAGGCGTCGCTGAGGGCGGAGCCTACCAGGTGTGTCGTGTGTGCGCTCACGTTACCACCTTCGTGGTCGGCGTGGATCACCATGTAGAGGCGCATCAGTTCTTTGAAGCCTTCATCGGAATAACCCAGCATATGGGCGAAGTTACCTGCCCAGTCCAGCATGCCGTTGGGCTGGATATGCTGGCCGCCCTTGTATTTGCGGCGATAGATGTAAGCAGCGATACGGGGAAGACGGGCGATGAGGTTCATCGTGTCTTCATACATGTAGCTCCAGTAGTCTTTTTTATTGATACCTTCAGCATAGGCCTTGGCAAATGCAGATTCTGTCTGCAGCGCCATGATACCTACGGTGAACATCGTCATCGGGTGGGTAGTGATAGGCAATGCCTCAATAGCATCAAATACGTGGTTAGGTACATGAGAACGGCGTCCCCACATGCTGGATAAAGTCTGTACATCCGCTTCACCCGGCAGCTCACCAATCAACATCAGGTAAAACAACCCTTCTGGCAACGGTTCAGCACCACCCGGCGCTTTTGGCAGGTGTTCTCTCAGCTCCGGAATGGAATATCCACGAAAACGAATGCCCTCGTTGGCATCCAGCAGGGAAGTCTCCGTTACAATGCCGGTAATACCGCGCATCCCCTGGTAAACCTGCGCCACTGTTACGTCTTCAATTTTTTTTGAGCCGTGGTTCTTTACCAGGTCCTTTACTTCAACGTTAAGTTCATCTGCTTTAACCTTGAATTTTTCTTTTATGTACCCCATTTTACTGCTATTGTTTATAAAATGAAACAAAATCGATCAATTGTCAAAAGTAATGATTTGTTAACGAAGTTACCACCATTTAGCAGTATTTAATGTCAATTTAATAAGCAAAATACCCGTAGCATACAGGGAGAATACCCCTGCATGAAACCATGTAATAATATTACAAATCAATCATTTATAGATAAAAAATAAACCACACGGAATCGACGTTAAAGAAATGTAAATTTTTTCAGAACGAATTGAAAATATTGAAAGCATGCCGCTTAAAATTTCATTTTTATTTATCAGATCGGACAATTTTTGTTTACCCGGCCAGAATGGGCGACCGTTATAAAAAGAGGTTGGAAATAAATGGGCTTTTTTTCACGCCTGATAAAAAAAGACGGCATTTTCAGCGGGATATACAGGGACAGAAAGGCACCCGGCCGGGATGGAAACCGGCGGCTTCCACCGGAAACACCCTTCCATTATGCATTACAAAAGGAAAAACATGAAAAACAACGCAGCCCGGGGCGTCAGCCACGCGAACCGGGCACGGAACGAACAGGGCATCATTTCGGCGCGCGGCGGTACAGGTAGAAGGCCAGTGCACCGAAAAGCACGTTGGGTATCCACACGGCCACGAGGGGGTTCAGGTCTGCCTTGGTGCTGAATACGGTGGTAAACTGCATGAGAATAATGTAGCTGGCGCTGATAACGATACCCACGGCGAGGTGCAGCCCACTGCCTCCTCTCACCTTTTTGGCGGCGATGATTCCCCCGATGAGGGTCAGGATCACCACTGCAGCAGCGGCGGAGGTCCTGCGGTAATACTCTACCCAGTAGGTATTGAGGCCTTCAGAGCCACGGATGGCCTCCCGCCGGATATACCTGCGCAGATCGGGCGTGGTCATAGCTTCCTGCAGGTTTTTCACCTCTATCAGGTCTTTGGGGTCCAGCGCTATTTTGAGGATGGAATCCTGGCGGCTGTACCATTTTTCGTGCAGCCCGTCCATATGCCTTACAGACACATAGTCCAGCCGCCATGCCTTTTTGGTGGAGTCCCAGGAGATGCGGTCAGCCCGCAGCTTGACGGACATCAGCTGCTTATCCACTTTTGACAGGGTGAAATTGCTGCCACTTTTATAGTTGGGATCGTAGGTCCCGAAGGATACGTAGGTAAAACTGTCGATGCGGCTGGAGCGGTCGTACTGCGACTGCTGGCTGTCCGGTGTGCGGATACGCGTATTTTCAAAAGTGGTGCGGATACGGTTGGCGTTGGGCACCACCCAATAGTTGGCCAGCCAGAGGATACCGCCAAAGAGGATCGCGCCTACCCAGTAAGGGCGCAGGAAACGGCGGAAGCTTACGCCGGCGCTCAGGATAGCGATAATCTCCGAGCGGTACGCCATTTTGGAGGTAAAGAAAATAACGGAGATGAATATAAACAGGGGGAACAGCAACGCAGCGATGTGCGGGATAAAACCGAAGTAATAATCCACAATCACATCATGCAGGGATATGTTGTACTTTATGAAATCATCTATTTTCTCTGTAATATCGATCACTACGGAAATGACCAGCAATATCATCAGGGAATAAATAAACGTTCCAATGAGCTTGCGTAAAATGTACCAGTCGATTTTAGTCATGAGCCCAAAGATATTAGTTTATTTTATAGTCTGAACTTTTACAGCCGCGTTTTCAGTTGCTGCACCATTCCCGTTTTCCAGGCAGCAAAAGTACCGGCCAGGATCTGGCGGCGGGCTTCTTTTACCAGCTCCAGGTAAAAAGCGAGGTTGTGAATGCTAGCCAATGTCATGCCTAAAATTTCGCCGGCTACAAACAGGTGGCGCAGGTAGGCCCGGGAGTAGTCACGGGTGGCGAAACATTCGCTGTTGGCGTCGATAGGATTGAAATCGGTCGCCCATTTCTTATTGCGGATGTTGATCACGCCGTTCCAGGTAAAGAGCATGCCGTTACGGCCGTTACGGGTAGGCATCACACAGTCGAACATATCCACGCCGAGAGCGATATTTTCCAGGATATTCCAGGGGGTGCCCACGCCCATGAGATAGCGGGGTTTGTCTTTGGGCAGGATTTCGGTCACCAGTCCGCACATCTCATACATCTCATTTTCCGGTTCCCCTACGCTCAGTCCGCCAATGGCGTTGCCTGCGGCGCCGCGGGAGGCGATATATTCCGCGGAGGCCTTCCGCAGGTCTTTATAGGTGCTGCCCTGCACAATGGGGAACAGCGTCTGTTCGTGGCCGTAAGCGGGCCGGGTATCTTTAAGTCTTTGTATACAGCGGTCCAGCCAGCGGTGCGTCAGGTCCATGGATTTACGGGCGTAACGGTATTCTGACGGGTATGGCGGGCATTCGTCGAACGCCATAATAATATCAGCGCCGATGGTCCGCTGGATGTCCATCACATTTTCCGGGGTAAACAGGTGTTTGGAGCCGTCGATATGGGACTGGAATACCACCCCTTCCTCCTTGATTTTGCGGTTGGCCGCAAGGGAGAACACCTGGTATCCGCCGCTGTCGGTCAGGATGGGGCGCTCCCATCCGTTGAATTTATGCAGGCCGCCGGCCAGTGACAATACTTCCAGTCCCGGGCGCAGGTAAAGATGATAGGTATTGCCCAGAATAATCTGTGCCTGTACATCATCGCGCACCTGTTCCTGGGTAACGGCTTTCACGCTGCCCACTGTGCCTACCGGCATAAAAATCGGCGTTTCTATGGTACCATGGGCGGTGGTAATTTTGCCCGCCCTGGCATTACTGCCACTATCTGTAGATATCAGTTCAAAATTCACGGCTCTTAATTTCAGCGTGCAAAGATCGGATTATTTGGGCATTTTGTTATCTGGTTATTTGACCGTATTGATTTTGGGATTTACGGATTTTGAGATTTACGGATTGGGGATGGGGATTTTGTTTATTGATTTAAAAATTGAAAATATGGTCTACTCCCAAAATCCGTAAATCCCTAAATCTCAAAATCCGTAAATTTTTTTATTATTTTACAGATAATAAAAATATTATATTTTTGCCAGCATTATGCTTGACAATCTGGGTGAAATTGCCTTATACTTTTTCGCTACCGTAGCAGGAATTCAGACGATCTATTACCTGTTTGTCTTTTCCCGGGTAGCTTTTTATCGTCGTAAGTTTGACCTGGACCAGGCGCCTGGCGGCCCTTTTTCCGTGATCATCTGCGCCAAGGATGAAGAACTTAACCTGCAGAAAAACCTGCCGGGCGTATTGCAGCAGCGTTATCATGTGCACCATAAACCGGAATATGAGGTAATAGTGGTCAACGATAACTCTGAAGACGATACCAAATATTATCTCCGCTCCATAGAGCCGGGTTATCCGCATTACCGGCATATTGAAATCAAACAGGCCGCTAAATTCATCCCCGGGAAAAAATATCCGCTGTCTATCGGCCTGAAAGGCGCCCAGTACGACAACGTACTGCTGACCGACGCCGACTGCAAACCGGGCAGTACCTACTGGCTGACACTGATGAGCCAGGGGTTTGAAAACGACAAGGAAATTGTGCTGGGTTACGGCGCCTATCATAAAAAACCGGGATTCCTGAATAAAGTGATCCGGTACGAGACCTTCTTCAGCGCCATGCAACATCTTTCTTTTGCCATGAGCGGCATGCCCTATATGGGGGTGGGCCGCAACCTGGCTTACAAAAGGGAACTGTTTTTCCGGCATAAGGGTTTCACCAGCCACCAGCACCTGGCCAGCGGTGACGATGACCTGTTCGTCAATTCCGCCGCCAACCGTAAAAACGTAGGGGTGGTGATCGACAAGCAGGCCTTTACCTATTCAGAGCCGAAGCTAAGCTGGAAAAGCTGGTTCAGGCAAAAGACCAGGCATATGTCTACCGGCAAACACTACCGGTTCGGACATAAGTTTGTACTGGGCCTGTTTTCCCTGACGCATTTCCTGTTTTATCCGGCCCTGGTCTTCGCGCTGTTTTTCCCGCCGCCTATCCTGTGGTATGTACTGGGTATCTTCGCGGCCAAAGTGCTCATACAGTCCGTTATCACCTACTCGGCCATGCGCCGGCTCGACGAGAGCGATCTTTTCAAGCTCAGCTGGCTGATGGATATTTTCATGGTGCTGTATTACATCATTTTCACACCGGCACTGATGTTCAGGTCTAAAAACAAATGGTAATACCATTTAGGGATTTTCTGATTTACGATTTTTTTGATTTTATTAACTGATAGAAACGGAGCCCGAAGCCTTACCCGCTTGGGGCTTTTTATTTTGAATTTTGTTGGTCTTCGCTTTTTTATCTCTGGAAATCAAAAAATCGTAAATCAGAAAATCCCTAAATGATTTTACTTTTGCGCCATGGAAATTGTTTTAAAGTACTTCAGCGATTTTACGCCTGCACAATTGCAACAGTTGGAAGCCCTGAAAGGATTATATGAGGAATGGAACGGGAAAATCAACGTTATTTCCCGGAAAGACATTGATTCCCTGTATGAGCGGCATGTGCTGCACTCCCTGAGCATAGCGGCCATCGCAGATTTCCAGCCGGGCACCCAGATACTGGACCTGGGTACGGGAGGTGGTTTCCCGGGTATCCCGCTGGCCATCTTTTTCCCGGAAGTACAGTTCCACCTGGTAGACTCCATCGGCAAAAAAATCAAGGTAGTACAGGGCATTTCCGAAGCGCTTGGCCTGAAAAACGTTACCAGCGCGCATACCCGCGCAGAAGAAATTAAAAACCGTAAATTCGATATCGTCGTATCAAGGGCGGTAGCCCCACTGGCCGACCTCTGGCGGTGGAGCAAACCCCTGCTGAAGAAATCGGCCGTGTCCGGCAAGCAGTTCGAAAAGGGGCTGATCTGCCTGAAAGGCGGCGACCTGGCGCAGGAAATCTCCGAAAGCGGCGTGAAACCGCGGCTGCTGGAGCTTTACGAGATTTTTCCGGAAGAAAGCTTCAGGGAAAAATACATCGTGATGGTGAAAAGCTGAGGATAACCGCCATGGATAACGGTTTTGTTGCCCCCTGATATTTTTTTTCCGAAAAATAAAATATCGATTTCCCTGTTTCGTCTCCCTTATTACGATGAAACAGTTGCTCCTCACAAACAGCATGATGGCCCAAGAGCAAAACGACCGCATACAGGCTACGGTAAAGCAGGAACGCAAGCGTTTACTGCACTTCATCCGGCAGCGTGTTAACAACGCGTCGGATGCGGAGGACATATTGCAGGACGTACTGTATCAATTTACCGAATACCTGCGCCTGGGCAGCCAGATAGACTCCATCACCGGATGGCTGTTTGCTGTGACGCGCAACCGTATCACCGACTGGTTCCGCAAGAAAAAAGAAACACCTTTCACCGACTTTACGCACGAAATTGAAGGAGAGGAAGTCCTTTTCCTGCCGGAAATCCTTGCTGATGAAAACTTACAGGCCGACACCCCGCTGACACGGAAAATCATATCGGAAGCTATTACACAAGCTATCGACGAGCTCCCGCCGGAACAGAAACAGGTTTTCCTGCAGCATGAACTGGAAGGGAAGTCCTTTAAAGAAATGAGCGAAGAAACAGGCGTCGGCGTGAATACGCTGCTGTCCAGGAAACGCTACGCAGTACTGTACCTGCGGGAACGGCTGATGGAACTTTACCAGGAACTATTTAATAACTAAATCAAATTATTCAAGATATGCGACCCATCAAAAAAATAGGATTGGCTTTGTTAGGCATCACCTTCTTTGCCCTCGTGATCCTGCTCACCCAAGTGTTGTGGAACAACCTGATACCTGAACTTTTCCACGGCCCCGTTATCTCTTACTGGCAAGCCCTCGGCCTGCTCGTACTGGGTAAGCTGCTGTTTGGCTGGCATGGCAAACCCGGATGGGCCGGCGGCGGCGGCAAATGGGGGCGCCAGCGCAAGGAATGGAAAGAAAAACTGGCGAACATGACACCCGAACAACGGGAGAAAATGCGGCAACGCTTCCGTAACTACTGCGATCCCCGCCGGTTTGACTGGCGCGAAGAAGAATTCACCCAACCGAAAGACAATCCCGGCGAAGGTAACCGGGACAACAAAGAAGTATAACCCACCTAAATCATTCCGCTATGATAGGCATCTTCAAAACCAATATTGGAAGTCACCAGGAAAAACAGGCCATGATACAGGCCATTACCACCAGCTTCGAGGTAGCCAGCTGCCATGTGGACCTCGACGACTGCGATAAGGTGCTCAGGATTGGTAACCTCCAGGTAGCAGAAAATATTATTATCGATTTTGTACAGAAACAAGGTTTTCAGTGTGAAATACTGGAATAATTAAACTTTTACAGGGAGAAATGATCAAATTATCGAGCCGGCTACCTGAAAAGATAATATTAATATTCTTTATATCTGTCATTTTATTGGATAGGTCACAAAACCGGCGTAACTTCAGGGAGAATGCAAATGGCCCGGGTTACAGTTTAGTTTGAAGCGTCCGGTTTTGTGTTTATGCACCCTCTAAATCATTTCCTATGTACCTGAACCAGCATGAGATCCATTCTCAGATAAATAGCAGTTTCGATCATTTTGTTGATTTCGTACAGACATTACCGGATCAACGCTTTACCGCCACGCCTTATGGCAAATGGTCCGCCGGACAACAACTTCAACATCTCATCAAATCGTCCCGGCCGGTAGCTACCGCCATGGGCTATCCGAAAATACTGCTGCGCTACTTCGGCGCCAGCCGGCAGCCCTCCCGCTCTTATTCAACACTGGTGGAAGACTACCGCCAGGTGCTGGCCCACGGCGCCAAGTCTACCCTTACTTATCTGCCCGGCGTTATCTATAGCGCCCAGCGCCCCGTACTCATACAGGCTTTTCTCAAACAAAAGGAAAGACTGCTGGAAAATCTCGGGAAATGGTCTGAAAGCGATCTTGATAAGTATCGCCTGCCACATCCCCTGCTCGGCAAAATCACCATGCGGGAAATGTTGTATTTCACCGCCTATCATACGGAACACCATCTCGAACAGCTGAAATTCCATGAATTACAGCGTCATAACTGGGAAAACCAGTTACAACAACTCATATTTTAACCACCCTGCCTGCCACTTATTTTGACACCCCATCAGGACCGCACCGCCGGCCTGACTTTTTTTTACCCGGATTTTGTAATTTGGGAGATGACCCCGATCGTCATTTCATAACTCCTTGCCCGCTTTTGCAGTACTAACCGAACATCATTCTTGAAAAATCTATCATGACGAAAACAGCATTAGTATTGGGAGGAGGCGGCGCCCGTTGCGCCTTTGCCATAGGAGTGGTCAGATATCTTCAGCAACATTACCCGGACAAGTCATTCGACATCATTTGCGGTACCAGCACCGGCTCACTGATCGCCCTGCTGACAGCTATCGACGACGCAGCACTGGCAGAAAAGATCTTTACCACCAATGTCACACAGGATTTCTTTTCCACCAACCACGCTATCCAGCGGCTGGCCAACAATCAGCTGTCACTGTACAACATTATTCCCCTGCTGCACAAGATCAACGCCATCGTTACGGAAGAACGCTACCGCCAGCTGATGGCCGCTCCCCGCGAACTGTATATCGCCACCAGGAGCCTGCAAACAGGAAGCAACATTTATTTCTCCAACCGGGAGTATAACGGCAACGGTTATACGACAAAAAGACTGAGCGATGTACACATGCTGCGCGACGCCATGGTAGCCTCTTTTATGCAACCGGCATTTATGCCGCCCATAGATATTACCGGGGAAGGCCAACCGCTGCAGCAACTTACAGACGGCGGCGGTCCTTTGTACGCTCCTGTAAAACTTGCCATAGACCGCGGCGCCACGGATATCTACGTTGTATTGCACACGCCGGTAGCACAGGAAGAATACCCTATGCAGTTCAAAAACCTGGTGGACGTACTGGAACGTACCATGGACTGGGGCACCATCAATATGTCCGAAGGAGACATTGCCGTTCCCGTGGTGTACAACCACTCGCTCCGCTACCTGGATGCGATTCAACGCAGACTGCAGGCCGCCGGTGTCCCCCCGGATACCATTCAACAGTGTTTTGATATACCGGAAGCGGCCCCTTTCAGGGGAAAGAAAATACTGAACCTGCACGTGATCAGGCCGGATGCGCCTGTAACGGCCGGGATGGGCGGGCTGGAATTCATTAACCGCGCCATCAGGAACATGATCGCCGACGGGGAAGCGAAAGCCAGAGAAACAATTACGAATTACGAATTACGAATTACAAATTGAGGGCTCCTTTATAGAGCGGGTATTTAGTAACCGTTCCAAAAGGGAGCCCTCAATTCGTAATTCGTAATTCGTAATTTATCCAGCTTTGTTATTGCTTCTGTCGATATCTGCCAAACGCTGACTGGGGTCTATTTCCAGCTCTTTGATGTCAGACAGCGGCAGGTCCAGTTCCACCTCGTAAGTCTCGTTGGTCCAGTACCAAACGGGGTCGACTACACGTTTTACAGCCGGCTGCTCGTTGGGCTTTTCGCCAAACATCAGCGACAGTGGAATATAGTGCATCACCTGGTTACCTTTCTTATCTGTCACCATAAAATCAACGGGCATGGGGAAGAGTCCCACGCGGCGCAGGCGCACCACGGTTTTGCTGCCTTTGCTGTACACGCTGTCAATACCATAGTCAATGTGTTTGGTAGAATTGACAAAGTATTGTTTGTACCAGTCCAGCTGAATACCGCTCTGTTTTTCCATCACACGGATAAAGTCGTTTGCATTCGGATGTTTGAAACGCCATTCGTTGTAATAGCGCAACAGGCCGGCATCGCGGTTGTCTTTACCGATCACGTAGCCCAACTGCTCCAGGAACACAGCGCCTTTGGAATAAGCCGTGAGGCTGTAGCCATAGTTACTGTTGAAGTGGTCTGCATGGGTGGAGGCCGGTTCTTCAAACGGGCTTCTGACGAGCGCGAAATAGCCGTCATAGGAGCCTTCATGCGGATTTTTTCCTTTCAGGGAATCGATGGTACTATGATAGGTAGCATCTTCCGCGAAGGTGGTGAAGCCTTCATCCATCCAGGGATAGAGACTTTCGTTGGTAGCCAGCATGCCCTGGTACCAGCTGTGCATCCATTCATGCAGCGCCAGGTTATAAAGCGCAGTAATGTTACGGTTGCCTTGTATCAGCGTTGCCATCGGGTATTCCATACCGCCGTCGCCGCCCTGGATGAAGGAGTACTGTTGGTAAGGATAAGCGCCGTAATGTTTTTTGATATAATCGTAGGCTACCGGGACCATCTTCGCCAGTTGCGGCCATGATTCGCGGGTAGCGTCGTTTTCTATGTAGAAGAAATGTGCCGTAAAGCCATCCACTTTCTGTGTAATGTGCTTGTAGTCCGGATCTGCGGCCCACACGAAATCGTGTACGTTAGGCGCCACAAAATGCCAGGTCAGATTGTTGCCGGCGGGGCGGTTCACCTTAGCGCCCGGTGTCTCATAGCCGTACCCGATCTGGTTGGGGTTCTGAAGGTAGCCGGTACCGCCCAGCACGTATCTTTTATCGATGGTGATTTTCACATCGTAGTCGCCCCATATGCCATAGAACTCACGCGCGATATAGGGAGTGGGATGCCAGCCTTCATAATCGTATTCGCACATTTTAGGATACCATTGCGACATGGAGAAGTCTACCCCTTCCGCATTATGGCGGCCGCTTCTGCGGATCTGCACGGGCACCTGCGCTTCAAACTCCATGTCGAACACAGCTTTTGAATGAGGCAGGATGGGTTTGTCCAGCGGCACTTCCAGGATCGTTTCCACCACTTTAAAGTCTTGTATTTTACCGTCTCTTTTCAGGGAGATGATTTTCTGGTAGCCGATTTCATCGGGTTTCAGTTTGGAGATGCGGTCCCGTACACGGCTGTCCCAGTCCTGGCGGGGGTTACCGTTTTTGTCTTTTCCCAGCACAATTTTGCCCAGTTCGCGGCTGCGCACGTCCATCATGCTTCCTGGCTGAAATGCGTTCCAGTACAGGTGATAAAAGACTTTCTTCAGCGTGTCCGGGGAGTTGTTGAAATACTCCAGGTGTTGTTTCCCGGTCAGTTTGTTGGCCGGAGCGTCCATCGCCACGTCCATTGTATACTTTACCTTTTGTTGCCAGCGATCTGACTGTGCATTTAGTTGTAACCAGCTGCCCGTCATCATGGTAAGGGCGAGGCAGCTTCCTAATACCCCGTGCTTCATTCAGTTTTAGTTTAGATTCCTGGGCTAAAATAAACAACATTTAGCCATTTGGCTATTTGGTTATTTAATTATTTGGTTGTCGGGCTTAAGAAGATGGGAAAATCGGGGGGGAACTATCAAAATAGCCAACTATCAAAATATCATCCGGCGCCCTGCACGACCACTACGATTTCGCCTTTCACTCCTTTTTCGAGGAAGTAGTCATGTACTTCCCGGAGGGTGCCGCGTTTGTTTTCTTCGAACATTTTGGTGAGTTCGCGGCTAACGCAGCATTGGCGGTCGGGTCCGAGGTACTGGATCAGATCGGCCAGGGTTTTTACCAGCCGCATGGGCGACTCATAAAAAACGAAGGTGCGTTCTTCCGTACTGAGTTGGGTGAAAAGGGTATGACGGCCTTTTTTGAGCGGCAGAAAGCCTTCAAAAATGAAGCGGTTCATGGGAATGCCGCTGTTGACAAGAGCGGGCACAAAAGCGGTGGCGCCGGGCAGGCATTCTACGGGCACACCGGCACGGATACACTCACGGACCAGCAGGAATCCGGGGTCGGAAACGCCGGGGGTGCCTGCGTCGGTGAGCAGGGCCATGGTTTTGCCGGCTTGCAGCTGTTGCAGCAGGTGCTGTACAATCTTGTGTTCGTTATGCTGGTGGTAGGGGGTGACCGGTTTGTTGATCTGGTAGTGTTTGAGGAGCACGCCGGAGGTGCGGGTATCCTCCGCCAGCACCAATTCCGCCTCCTCCAGCACTTTTACGGCCCGGTAGGTAATGTCGGCGAGATTGCCGATAGGAGATGGAATGAGGTATAATTTCATGTCAATTACGAATTACGAATTACGAATTACGAGTTAGGGACTACCGATTTAGCTTCGGGTAATTCGTAATTCGTAATTCGTAATTGGTAATTATTTTATTGTATCTGTACTTCGAAGTATTCCATTACCTGGTTAGCCAACAGTTTCTGGCAGGCACTTTCAGCGATCTGATGTGCTTCTTCCTTGCTGGCGGCTTCAATTTGCAGGGTAATGTGTTTTCCAATCCGTACATCTTGTACCTGGCCCATGCCAAGGTTTTTGAGACCACTCATCACCGCTTTACCTTGCGGGTCCAATAATTCTTTCAGTGGCATCACATTGATATGTGCAGTAAAAGTCATTGTGCTAAAATTTGGCGCAAACCTACTAAAAAAAATTACGAATTACGAATTACGGATTACGAATTAAGGGCTTCCTTACAGAAAGGGTACTAAATAACCGCTCTATAAAAGAATTCTCAATTCGTAATTCGTAAATCCGTAATTCGTAATTCTATGCCGGGGTTACCTTTGGCGGTACCGCCAGCGATAGTATCACATAACAGATAAATATAAACGGAACCGTTGCATAATTCAGGAAGGGCATGCTGACAAGTACCAATACTACCAGCAGGAGCCTTGTCCAGTTGGCTTTCAGGGATTTCTCCTTTACTTTGAGGCTCAGCATGGGGATTTCCGCCACCATCAGGTAACAGAGTACTGCAATGATGCCGTACAGCACCCATATATTCTGCAGCCAGTGGGCCAGGTTATAGGGATTGTAGAGGAGTATCATCGGGAAAGAGGCCACCAGTAAGCCTACGGCCGGCGTGGGCACACCGATGAAGTTTTCAGATTGCCGGGTGTCCAGGTTGAACTTAGCCAGCCGGTAAGCCGCAAAGCAGGGCACCAGCAAGGCCGGCGCTACGTTCACCATCGATACTTCAAAGGCGTCGGGCATCTGGTAATAGGCGCTGCGCAGCAGGCGATACAGCATCATACCGGGCACTACCCCGAAAGTGACAACATCCGCCAGGGAGTCCAGCTCTTTGCCCATGGGCGACTGCACCTTCAGCAGGCGGGCCACCAGTCCGTCAAAGAAATCGAAAATTGCCGCCAGCACCACCAGCGCGGAAGCCCAGTAGACCGGCTCAGGGTTGGTCACCGTATATTCATTGCCGTTAAACTCTACCCGGAATTCCGGTGCATGCAGCACACAAATAATAGCTAATGCGCCGCAAAAAAGGTTGCATAGGGTAATAATGTTAGGAAGTTGTCGCATTCAAATAGCTTTAAAACAATTACAAATTACGAATTACGAATTACGAATTAAGGGCTTCCTTATGGGAGGGTCACTAAATCACCGCTCTATAAAAGAATTCTCAATTCGTAATTCGTAATCCGTAATTCGTAATGTCTATTTCATCAGTGCTTCGATCTCCTCGGCAGTGACAGGAATATTTTTGAAAAGGTCCACATTGCCGCTGGCGGTAAGCCAGATGTTATTTTCAATGCGGATGCCCATTTTTTCTTCTTCGATATAGATGCCCGGTTCAACGGTCATTACAGCGCCTTCGGGAATCGGTTTGTGGAAAGACGGGCCGAGGTCATGCACGTCTACGCCCAGGTGGTGGGAGATGCCGTGGTACAGGTATTTGCGGTAAGCCGGCGCTTCCGGGTCCTGGTTTTTGATGTCCGCTTCCGTGAGCAGGCCCAGTCTCACAAACTCTTTACCGGCTTCCACTCCTACCATTTCGTGGTATTTTGCGATGGTGATACCCGGCCGGAGGATGCTTTTGGCGTAGTTGTGCAGGTGCAGGCAGGCGTTGTATACCTGACGCTGGCGGTCGGTGAATTTACCGTTTACCGGAACGGTACGGGTAAGATCGGCATTGTAGCCACCGTATTCCGCGCCGAAGTCCATCAGGATCAGCTCCCCATCTTTACATTCCTGGTTGTTGTACACATAGTGCAGGGTACGGGCGCGGTCGCCGGAGGCGATAATAGAGCCGTAAGCCTCGCCGGCGGAGCGGTTGCGCAGAAATTCATGTACAATTTCCGCCTGTATTTCGTGTTCCCACACGCCGGGTTTGATAAATTTCAGTACGCGGCGGAACGCTTTTTCCGTAATATCCACCGCTTCCTGCATCACTTTCACTTCTTCCGGCGTTTTCACCGCACGCAGTTCCTTGAAGATCACAGCTGCCCGGAGGTAGTTGTGCAACGGGTAGCGGAGCTTCATTTCCTGCGCATAGCGGTAGTCTCTTACCGCAATCAGGCTGGATTTGCGGTTATTTTCGTTGGAGTTCAGGTAGATATTGGAAGCATCGTTGACCCATTGCTGCAACAGGGCGTCGAGGCTGTCGAGCCATACCACGGTAGCGATACCGGAAACGGCGAAGGCTTCGTCTTTGCGCAGACGGTGACCGTCCCATTTTTCCTTCAGTTCGTTAGGACGCACCAGCACCAGTACTTCGCGGTATTTCGGGTCCGGGTTGTCAGGGAACAATACCAGCATGGTATCTTCCTGATCGATACCGGTAAGCCAGTACAGATCGGAGTTTTGTTTAAACTTATACAACGCATCACCGTTGGTCGGCAATTCATCATTAGAGTTGATAATAGCTATTGACTGTGGCTCCATTTTGGCCACAAAACGCGCGCGGTTCTTAACAAACAGCTGCGAGTCCAAGGGCAAATTCTTCATATCGTCTGTATTTCAAATGAGGCTCCAAACCTAGGGCAAAATTTTGTGATTTCATGAATCCGCAGTGCGATAAATTCAAATTCAGGCAAACTGGTCAAAAAGCGGAGAGCACTTGTTAAAAACTGATACTCTCTTGCAAATACTTAATGTTATATTCACACACCGGGCTTTTGAAATACTGCAAGGAAACGCAGCCAAATTAGAAATCTGTCAATAATACCTGCAAGTACCACTCATTTTTTCTAAATTTTAATGGTGTAACACCGATAAAATTTGACGATATCAAAAATTGCCTAGTTTTGCTTTTACACCAAAACAATCTTGCTTTTTATGCAAATGAGTAGCGTAAGGAACCCTGTTGCTGACTTACGGGAACTGGGCATAGAGAATGTGTCGAATGTATTCTACCAACTGTCCCCGGAAAAACTGGTGGAACAGACCTTAGCCAAAAAACAAGGCGTACTGGCCGACACAGGAGCACTCGCCGTCAACACCGGCCAATTCACCGGCCGATCACCCAAAGACAAGTTTATCGTAAAAGACGACCTCACAGCTGACACTGTTAACTGGAACGACTTTAACATCCCCGTTTCCGCGGAGGTATTTGACAATCTGTACAAAAAAATCACCGCCTACTTCACCGGGAAAGACGTGTGGGTGCGTGACTGCTACGCCTGTGCAGACCAGGATTACCGGGTTAACATCAAGGTGGTAACCGAACTGCCCTGGTCCAGCCTGTTTGCCTACAATATGTTCCTGCGTCCAACGGAAGAAGAACTGGACTATATGCATACCGACTGGACCGTGATCCAGGCGCCTGGTTTCCTCGCAGATCCCGCCGTTGACGGCACCCGTCAGGGTAACTTCAGCATGGTCAGCTTCTCCCGTAAAACCATCATCATCGGCGGCAGCGCCTATACCGGCGAAATCAAAAAGGGTATTTTCACTATCCTCAACTATGTACTGCCGCATGACAAGCAGGTATTGAGCATGCACTGCTCGGCCAACCAGGGAGATGACGGCGATACCGCCATTTTCTTCGGCCTGAGCGGCACCGGCAAAACCACCCTCAGCGCTGATCCTTCCCGTAAACTGATCGGTGACGACGAGCACGGCTGGACATCCACCGGCGTATTTAACTTCGAAGGCGGTTGTTATGCCAAATGCATCGACCTGTCTGAAGAAAAAGAGCCGCAGATTTTCCGCGCAGTACGCCCCGGCGCCCTGCTGGAGAACATTCAGTTCTTCCCCGGCACCAACACGGTCAACTATGCCGACTGCGCCATTACGGAGAATACCCGCGTATCTTACCCGCTGACTTACATTGAAAATGCATTGGAGCCTTCCATCGGAGGCATCCCTAAAAACATATTCTTCCTCACCTGCGACGCCTACGGCGTATTACCGCCTATTTCCCGGCTTACGCCAGGACAGGCCATGTACCAGTTCATTTCCGGTTACACCGCGAAAGTGGCTGGCACAGAAGCGGGCGTTACGGAGCCTAAATCCACCTTCAGCGCCTGTTTCGGTGCACCTTTCATCCCCCTGCACCCGGCACAGTACGCCCAGATGCTCGGTGAGAAAATGCGCCAGCACCAGGTAAACGTATGGCTGATCAATACCGGCTGGACCGGCGGCGCTTATGGCACCGGCAACCGTATCAAACTTGCCTATACCCGTGCGATGATCGCTGCGGCCCTGAAAGGCCTGCTGGACAACGCCACTTTCCATCATCACCCGGTATTCGGCGTGGCCATGCCCGACGCGTGCCCCGGTGTTCCGGCTGAAATCCTGGACCCGCGCAATACCTGGACCGATAAAGCCGCATACGACGAAAAAGCGAAAGACCTGGCTGGCCAGTTCATCCGCAATTTTGAAAAATATGCTGCCGCTGCAGACGCCGAAATACTCGCTGCCGCTCCAAAAATCTGATATTCCTTTTGTGATCAACATCTCCCTGCCACCCGCGGGTGGCAGGGAGATGTTGATGCATGTTTTGCCTTATAATTTCCACTATCGCGCATTCTGACGGGCGCAACGCCCGGGCAAAACAAGCGCTGCCCATGTCGCTTGTTTTGCCGGATGCCAGCGAAAGCCCTTTGTTTTAGCGGTTCATCCGTCTCTTTTAGCCTGTATTTACTCCTTCTTTCCCTCTCCCGTCTGTAAATGGAGAATTCGATATTCGTAATTCCTCATTTTCATTACCTTTGCACATGCAAATTTTAGACGGTAAACTAGTTTCTGAGGCTATTAAAGCCCAATTAGCCACCCAGGTGGCTGAATTAAAGGCTGCTGGTAAAAAAGTACCTCATCTCGCAGCTATACTGGTAGGCAACAATCCCGCCAGCGAAACCTACGTAGCTTCCAAGGTGAAATCATGCGCAGAATGCGGCTACAACTCCACCCTGCTGCGTTTTGACGAACAAATTTCCGAAAAACACCTGCTGGACCAGATCATCCTGCTCAACGAAAACGCAGACGTGGACGGTATCCTGGTACAACTGCCCTTACCTAAACACATCAACGAAGAACTGGTGATCAACACCATCGATCCCAGCAAAGACGTAGACGGTTTCCACCCGATGAACGTAGGTAAAATGGTCAGCGGTTTACCGGCTTTCATTCCCGCTACTCCTTATGGCATCATGCTGATGCTGGAACATTATAACATTCCCACCGCCGGCAAACACGCCGTGGTAATAGGCCGCAGCCATATCGTCGGCACGCCGGTAAGCATCCTGCTGAGCCGTAACACCAACCCGGGCAACTGCACTGTTACCCTCACCCACTCCCGCACACAAAATCTGGCCGAAATCTGCCGCCAGGCCGATATCATCATCGCCGCCATCGGCAAACCGGACTTTGTGACCGCAGACATGGTGAAAGAAGGCGCCGTAGTAGTGGACGTAGGGATCAACCGTGTGGAAGACGCGACCAAAAAGAGCGGTTTCCGCCTCAAAGGAGACGTAAAATTTGATGAAGTAGCGCCTAAATGCAGCTTTATCACACCTGTGCCGGGCGGCGTAGGTCCTATGACCATCGCAGCACTGCTGAAAAATACCTATCACGCCAACATCGGCCTGAAAGGAAGTATGAACTAAAAGTTCAGGTAAAACCCGAACTTTGTGCCGTAAGTCATGTCAGTTATTACCACAAATATTAAGACCAGCACCCTGCCCGTGATGGAAAGCTTCTACACCCTTCAGGGTGAGGGCTACTACCAGGGCAAGGCTGCCTATTTTATCAGGCTGGGCGGTTGCGACGTAGGTTGCCATTGGTGCGACGTAAAAGAGAGTTGGGACGCTGCCAAACACCCGCAACGGGAAATCGTTGACATCGTGGAAGAGGCCGCTTCCCACCCGGGACGCCTCGCCGTGATCACCGGCGGCGAACCCTTAATGCACAACCTCGACGCACTCACCAAAGCCCTGCACAAGAAAGGGTTCCGTACCCACATGGAGACATCCGGCTCCTCTCCGCTCAGCGGCAGCTGGGACTGGATCACCCTGTCACCCAAAAAGTTCAAGGCGCCGCTGCCGGAAGTATGTAAAGTGGCCAGCGAACTGAAGGTGGTCATCTTCAACAAATCCGACTTTGCCTGGGCAGAGAAATACGCCGCACTGGTCGGCAAACAGTGTAAGCTGTACCTGGCGCCGGAATGGGACCGCAGCGCCGAAATGACGCCGCTGATCATAGATTACATCAAAGATCACCCCGAATGGGGCCTGTCTTTACAGGTACACAAATACATCAACGTACCTTAACAGGATAGCGATAAAAACGAAGAAGCCGCTGCAATGAAAGCAGCGGCTTCTTCGTTTTATCTTCTATCTTCGTTACACAAGCCAGATACTCTTATGAAACGTGCGCTGTTATTATCCGCCTGTTTATGGTGCTGCTGCCTGCAGATACAGGCCCAGACAGTCACCTACGAAACAGCCCCTAAGAAAGCCAAAGCCCTTTTTGATCAGGCGGTAGACGCCGTCCGTATGTACAAAAGCAGGGAAGCCATCGCCCTGCTGCAAAATGCACTCAAAGCCGCTCCCGGTTTCACCGACGCCTACGGCCAGATGGGCCTCTGTTACATAGACCTGAAAGATTATGCCTCCGCCAAAGAAAGCTTTACCAAACTCAAACAGCTGGACAGCAGCGGCCTGAAACCTGTATTGGTGGCTTACTCCCGCGCCATGGCCGGCACCGGCGATTTCCAGGGCGCCCTGAACACGATCACCCAATATCTCGCCACTGCCAAATCACCCGGCGCCAACGCGGAGAAACTGAAAGCCAATTATACCTTCGCGGTCGCACAGCGCCAGCAGGTACCTTTTCACCCGGAAAACCTGGGAGACCAGATCAACAGCAAAGACCCGGAATACTTCCCCTCCCTCACCATCGACGCACAGACACTTATTTATACCCGCCGCGTCAACGGCCGTAATGAAGATTTCTTCATCTCCCGCCGTGACAGCAGCGGCTGGCAGCCCGCACAGAACATGGGTGAACCGGTGAACAGCTCGTTCAACGAAGGCGCGCAGAACATCTCGCAGGACGGTACCCTGCTCGTGTTCACCGGCTGCGAATTCCCCGAAGGCAAAGGCAGCTGCGACATCTACTATTCCGAAAAAACAGCCAATGGCTGGACGCCGCCCCGGAACATCGGCGCGCCCATCAATACGCGGGACTGGGAATCACAACCCTGCCTCTCCGCCGATAAACAAACGCTGTATTTTGCCCGCGAAACCACCGACGCCGGCGCTGACCTGTTCATGAGCCGCCGCCTTGAAAACGGCCGCTGGAGCGCTCCGGAGAGACTTGGTCCCAACATTAATACCCGCGGCCGGGAAACCACTCCCTTCATCCATGCCGACGGCCAGACGCTGTATTTCGCCTCTAACGGTCACCCCGGCTATGGCGGCCTCGATATCTTCTATTCCCGCCGTCAGCCTGACGGCAGCTGGGGACCCGCCACCAACCTCGGCTACCCTATCAACACCATCGATGAAGACGCCTCCCTGGTTGTGGAAGCCAACGGTAAAACCGCCTACTTTGCCTCCGACCGGTCCGATACCCGCGGTGCTCTGGATATCTACCGCTTTGAACTCTACCCCGAAGCACGCCCGCTGCAAACACTCTACGTAAAAGGATATGTGTACGATACCACCACACATAAAAGGCTTACCGCCAATATCGACGTGATAGACCTGCAGGGAGGTTACCCGATAGCCGCCGTGAAGACAAACGATAACGGCGACTTCCTGGCACCGTTGCCTGTAGGCAAGGACTACGCTTTCCACGTCAATAAAAAGGGATACCTCTTTTACTCCGATAACTTCTCCCTGAAAGATCATCACCCGGGAACACCTTTTGAGAAAAACATTCCCTTACAACCACTGGCCGTTAACGCCAGCATCATCCTGCACAATATCTTCTTCCAGAGCAACCAGTACAGCCTGGAACCCGCTTCAGTGACCGAGCTGGACAAACTCGTGAAACTGATGCAGGACAACCCTTCGCTTAAGATTGAAATTGCCGGTCATACCGATAATGTGGGCTCAGATAAAGATAACATCACGCTGTCCACCAACCGTGCAAAAGCGGTCGTGAAATACCTGACAGACAAAGGTATCAACATCAACCGCCTGACGTCCAGGGGTTACGGGGAAACACAACCCATTGCGGGCAACGATACAGAAGAAGGCCGCGCTGCCAACAGGAGAACGGTATTCCGTATCGTAGGCGTGGAGTAGTTTTCACGCAAAGCGCGCTAAGTTTTTGATTTTTTTTTGAGAAAATTTAAGAACGCAAAGGAGCGGAGATTGCATAAAATGATTACGTTCTTGTTTTTAACAGACAAATTCGATAAGCAAATATCTATCTGATAGCTGATCTCCGCTCCTTTGCGTTCTTAAATTTTCTCAAAAAAAAATCAAAAACTTAGCGCGCTTTGCGTGAAAGAATCCTAGTAATTCCGCAGCCGCGCTTTCATCACGCTGTCTTTCTGTTGCGGTGTGAGCCTATACTGATAATTATACAGCGCCCCTTCCCAGTCTCCGTACATCGGGTTGGGCAGCACGATAAACCGGCTGCCGAAGCTGGCAGCGGATTGCAGGGCGGCGGCATTTCTTTCTGCCACCGGTTTTTTATCGAAGATAGCGGAGAAATCGCTGAGGTTATCACCAAAAAGCATTACAATTTCATACTGCTGCAACACTTGCTGGCGGCGGGGTTCTTTGCCGGAGCCGGCTGTTTTCAGCAACAAATTTTGATCAACAGCATCCGGGAAGCCATAGTGCTGCAGGTTTTTCAGGGTAGCAGCCCTTTCCGCTTCCAGCCTGTTGGTGATGTAAAACACTTTTACGCCTTTGGAAGCCGCGTATTTAAAGAAAGCAGGAGCGCCCGGTACTGTATCGGCGATCGCTTTGGCGGTCCATTCCATCCAGCTTTTATCGTCATAACTTTTGCCGTTCAGTGCCTGGTGAACAGAATACGGGCTGTTGTCGAGCACCGTTTCGTCTATATCTGTTACCACAGCGAGGGGCAGATGATGGGGCTGCGCCAGGTACTGGTCCAGCCGCAAAGCTGCCAGCTGATAGGCTTGCAGGCAGAGGGCTTTGTATTCGCCTGCCTGTTGCTGCCATAAGGCGGCCCATGCAGGACCATAAGGCGTGAGCTGTGTGGCCGGCGCAGCGGATGTTTGCACAGCGACCGGAGTTGTTGTCTTACAGGCCAGCATTCCCAGCAGCAGTACGCCTGACCATAACCGTTTCATCATCATAAAAAATTACTGTTGTTGACTGCAAAAATAATCGGTTCCGGCAACATGCGTGCTGAAGGGAAAATCGTAATTTAAAAGGAAATTGTTTGTTATGCCCGAGGAGTTACTATACCAGGTAGCCTTAACCCGTATTCCATTAATCGGCGATGTCATTATCCGTAAGCTGCTGGAGACGTTTGGCAGCGCCGGCGATATTTTTCGTGCGCGGCGGCGCGAGCTGGAACGCATTGAAACAGTGGGCAGCATCAGGGCCAATGCCATCTGTGCTTTCCGCGATTTCAGTGAGGCGGAGAAAGAAATTCATTTTATGAAGAAGTATGGTATCCGGGCGTTGTTCTGTACGCAGCCGGATTATCCGCAGCGCCTGCACCACTGTTACGACAGTCCGTCGCTGTTATATTACAAAGGCACCGCTTCGCTGAATGTCCCCCGGATGGTCAGTGTGGTGGGTACGCGGAAACCCTCTGCCTATGGACGGCGTATGTGCCGTCAACTGACGGAAGAGCTGGCTGCCGCACAGGTGACGGTGGTGAGCGGACTGGCATATGGCATCGATATATTAGCCCACGAAACGGCTTTACAGGCCGGTACGCCTACGATTGGCGTGCTGGCGCATGGGCTGGACCGTATTTATCCTGCTGCGCACAAAAACACGGCGGTAGCCATGATGGCGCAGGGCGGGCTGTTGACCGACTTTATGAGTGGCCATTTGCCTGACAGGCAAAATTTCCCGAAGCGTAACCGTATTGTGGCCGGCATCTGTGACGCCACTATCGTTATAGAAAGCGGGCTTCAGGGCGGATCGCTGATCACCGCCGACCTGGCGGGCGGTTACCACCGCGATGTGTTCTGTATTCCGGGCAGAGCGGATGATCCGCAGGCGGCAGGCTGCAATCATCTTATAAAAAACAATAAAGCGATGTTAATCACCGGAGCGGCGGACGTTTTACAGATGATGGGCTGGGAAGAGCGTTCACGGCCGCCGGTTATACAGCGGGAATTGTTTTTACAATTGTCAGACAATGAACAAAAACTGATGCAACTACTGCGGGAGAAGTCGCCCCGGCACGTAGAAGAGTTGTATCTGCTGACCGGCCTTACCGGCAGCGAGGTAGCGGAAGCAGTGTTCAGCATGGAAATGCAAAGCATCCTCAAAAGCTTGCCCGGACAGCGTTACGAGCTGGTCATCTAAAGATATTGCGTGGGTTAATAACGTAATGTTAACAGTCGCTCCCCGGCGCGTTGGCGGTGAATATTTTATTTATTGGCAAAATAGAGCTACATTTGCGTGCAATTATTTTTTAACTGATTAATAATTGCATCATGCCTGCGGGAAAATCTAAACCCAAATTTGTAGCTGACGGCCTTACCTTTGACGACGTGCTCCTCGTGCCGGCCTACAGCGAAGTTCTGCCTAAAGAAGTAAACATCTCCACGCAACTCACCAAGAACCTGCGCCTGAACATACCAATGGTATCAGCGGCTATGGACACTGTGACAGAAGCCAACCTGGCTATCGCGCTGGCGAGAGAAGGGGGTATAGGTATTCTCCACAAAAACATGAGCATCGAAAGACAAGCGGAGATGGTAAGAAGGGTAAAACGTAGCGAAAGCGGTCTGATTATGGACCCCGTTACCCTGAAAGCCGACGCCACTATTGGCCAGGCGCTGAAGCTCATGAAAGAAAACGGCATTGGTGGTATTCCCATTATCGATGACAATAACAAACTGGTTGGTATTCTGACCAACAGGGATCTGCGTTTTGAAAGAAACAAAAAGCGCCTGGTGTCTGAAGTAATGACCAGTGAAAAACTCATCACAGCACCAGAAGGCACCGACCTGAAAAAGGCGGAAAAAATCCTTCAGCAATATAAAATAGAAAAGCTGCCGGTTGTTAACAAACAAGGTAAACTGGTTGGCCTGATCACTTATCGCGACATTCTCCAGCTGACCAGCTATCCCAATGCCGTAAAAGATGAATTCGGCCGCCTGCTGGTAGGTGCTGCTCTCGGTATTACCCCTGATGTACTGGACCGTGCCCAGGCCCTCATCAACGTAGGTGTTGACGTAGTGTGCCTGGACAGCTCCCATGGTCACTCCATCGCGGTGATCAACACGCTCAAAAAATTAAAGAAAGCCTTCCCTAAACTGCAGGTGATCGCCGGTAACGTGGCCACTGCAGAAGGTGCACTGGCGCTCGCTCAGGCAGGAGCCGACGCGGTGAAAGTAGGTGTGGGACCTGGTTCTATCTGTACCACCCGTATCGTCACCGGCGCTGGTTTCCCTCAGCTGTCTGCCATCCTGGAAGCATCTGAAGCACTGAAGAAAATGGGCATTCCGGTGATCGCCGATGGCGGTATCCGTTATACCGGCGATATGGTAAAAGCCATCGCTGCCGGCGCCTCCTGCATCATGGCAGGTTCCATCTTCGCCGGTGTGGAAGAAAGTCCCGGAGAAACCATTATCTACGAAGGCCGTAAATTTAAATCCTACCGCGGCATGGGCTCTATCGAAGCCATGCAGGAAGGCAGTAAAGACCGTTACTTCCAGGACGAAGACGATATCAAGAAACTCGTTCCGGAAGGCATCGTAGGCCGCGTACCTTACAAAGGCTACCTGTCCGAAGTGATCCAGCAATTCGTTGGCGGCCTGCGCGCCGGTATGGGCCTCACCGGTTCCAAAGACGTGAAAGCCTTACAGGGTGCACAGTTCGTAAAAATCACCGCTGCTACCGTGAAAGAAAACCACCCGCACGATGTGGTAATCACGAAAGAAGCGCCGAACTACAGCCGGTAATCAATTACGAATTACGAATTACGAATTCGTAAGCGAAGATAAAAGCGAAGACCTGAGCAAACATACATCGCTCAGGTCTTCGCTTTTTTAATTCGTAATTCGTAATTATTTCGCATCCCACCATACACGGTCAGCGGTAGTAACCTTATGATCAGGCTGCGGGTTGGCCAGGATCTCGTTGGAAGGATAAGGCCATCTTCTCGGGATGTAGTTCACGAAAGGATTTTCCGGCAGCTGCAGTTCGGGGTAACCGGTACGTCTCCAGTCGTTGTACGTTTCGATGGAGAGGAAGCCGGCCACGTATTTTTCGTAGATGATTTCTTTGATGCCATTGGCAGCGGTGAGTGCAGGGCGGCTGTTGATATACGCCTGCGCCGCAGCGCCGTCTACTTTCAGCATGTCCATGTGCGCTTTGATCGCTGCCTGGTAAACAGGCGTGGCGGCGGCGGCGCCGGATTTGATGAAAGTGGCTTCCGCCTTGATGAACAGCGCTTCGGCATAGGTAGCGAGGAACAGCGGCGCATCGGCTGCTGCGTAGAAGCTGTTTACCTGTGAAAGCACTGTCGGGTCGGGGATGGTAGTAGCGCCCGGTACGCGGCCGGTATATCCGCCGTCAACGTCTTTGGTGGCGATGATGGGCAGACGCGGGTCATTATTGTTTTTCAGGAAGTCGATGAACGTTTTGTTCATCACCACGCCGCCGGCGCCGGGTTCTGTATTTTTAAACCAGGGGCTTTCGGCCTGTGCGCCGCCGGTGTAAGACACCGTTGCGTTGTCGCTGTTGTCCGCGAAAGCGTTGGCCAGCGCAGCCAGTGCCAGATCAGCCTGAGCAGCAGCGGTATGGCCAGGCGCTTTGGTGAGGCGCAGGTAAAAACGGGCTTTCAGCATATAAGCCAGTTTTTTCCACTTTGCCATATTACCCTGGTAGATGTAATCGTCTGTACCGGGAGCGATAGCGCTTTTCGGTTGACCAGCGTAATAGATGGCGCTGTCCAGCAGTACCTGCAGTTGCTGATAAATCGATTCCTGGCTGTCATATTTCGGCCTGGAAACCTCCGGCAGCTTCATGGCCTCACTGGAAGGCACATTGCCCCACACGTCGGTGGCAATAGCGAGGTTAAAGGCATACAGCGTTTTACCGATCGCCATGTATTCATTATGACCGGCAGTCCTTGCCTGGTTCATCATCAGGCGCAGGTTATTAAGGATGTTCGGATAGATGTAATACGTCCAGGTGTTATCCACATCCACCGGAAAAATACGGAACGTTTCCTGGCCGGGAGACGGCTGGTTTTGAGACAGCTGTTGCATCCAGTAGGCATTATTTACGCCATTGTAGCCGCCTACCACCTGTGTGGACACGGTCACTTCCACGGGCGGAAGGATCAGTTTCTCCGATACGTCCATCGGGTTATTAGGGTCCTGGTTCACATCCAGGAATTTTTTACAGCCGCTACCCAACAGCACGGTACCTAAAAATATGGTGGCTATATATAGTCTTCTCATGATTGTTATGCTTTTAAATACTACTAAAAGGTTGCTTTTAAACCGATGATCACGGTGTGGTTGGACGGCGCCATGAAGTTGGCAAAACCTTGTCCGTTACCACTTCCGTTGAGGCTCACTTCCGGATCTGAACCGGTATAGTTTTTATGCAGGATAAAGTTGGTACCTGTAACGTTCAGCGCCAGTGATTTAAAAGGTGTTCCTTTCAGCATACCGCCGAAATTGTAACCCAGTGACACCTGCCTTAATTTCAGGTAAGAACCGTCTTCGATAGAGCTTTCATCTGCCGCAGAATAGATATCGGTATAATAGCCCTGTGTTAATGGCACTGACAGTGTATTCTGTTTTTGGGTGCTTTCAATGATACCTGGGAATACCACATTGGAACCGCGGTTCTCGGTTACTTTAGGCGTACCGTAGAACAGCAGGTAGTGGTTGTCCAGGTTGAGGATGTCGCCGCCATGTTTGTGGTCCAGTACGAAGGAGAAGGTCAGCGCTTTCCAGGTGAGGGTGCTGGTGATACCACCCAGCCATTTCGGCGTTACATAACCGATAGGGGCGATATCGTCTGCCACCTGCGGATAACCGTCATCGCTCAGCAGCATCTGCCCTGCATCGTTGCGTTTGAAGTGAGTACCCATGATCACGCCATAACCCTTGTCAGCAAAAGCGTAGATACCAGGGGTAGTGAAACCGGCGAGGAAGATGCTCTCCAAACCTGGCGCCAGCCTGGTCACAGTGTTCTTGATTTTTGTGTAGTTAACACCGATGTCCCATGTCAGGTTTTTGGTTTTCACCGGTGTAATATTCAATACTACTTCTACGCCTTTGTTGCGCATATCGCCGGAGTTCATTGTAGCGGTAGGGTAACCGGAAGCGCCGGAAAGCGGAGAAGTGGTGATCAGGTCTTCACTTTTCTTATCGAAATAGCTTATTTCCAGTCCGGCTCTGTTCCGGAAGAATTTGGTTTCCAGACCTACTTCGAATTCCTTCACGCTTTCGTTTTTAAGCGGGAAACCGTAAGTAGTGCTTTGCAGATAACCGTTCTGTCCCTGGAAGGGGAAATTAACGTTACCCACAGATGCCTTAATGTAAGGTGTTGTTAACGAGTAAGGACCTACGTTGTCGTTACCTACTGCGGAATAGGACACTCTCAGTTTACCGAAGTTCAGGATATTGTTGTCGGACATGCCCAGCGCTTCGGTGAAGATAAAGCCGCCGCTTACAGATCCGTAAGGGTAGAACTGTTTGTCTTTAGACAGTACGGAAGAACCGTCGTAACGGCCGGTGAGGGCCAGTGTCAGCATCTTTCTCCATTCCACGTTTGCCTGTGCGTAGAAACCTACTTTTCTGCTTTTGTACAGGTTGTAGGTAGAGCTCACGTTGCTGGTGTTAGCAACGGTATACAGACCGGGAACAGATAACGCCACACCTTCCACGTAGTTATTGTTGTTGTAGTTGGACAGGATGTTGTTACCGATGAGCAGGTCGGTGGTCCAGTCTTCACCGAAGTTTTTGCGCGCTTGTATCATCAGGTCGTGGTTGAACTGCTGGTACTGGATATCGCGTTTATATAATCTGCCGTCAACAGATTTAGAACCGATAACGCCCACATTTTCATGATAATCGGTATTGTTAACATACATATCGGCGCCGAATCTTTCGGTGATGGTCAGCCAGGAGAGCGGAGAATAAGACAGGTTGATCACCGGGATGATGCGGTTGGTTTTATCGCGCAGGCCGGTGTTATCCAGGAGCCAGTAAGGGTTGTTACGGGCAGCGCGGTACACCTGCTGGGAGCCGTCTGGTTTAGTAGTTGGCAGCGGATTCCAGGAGATAGGCGCGGCATAGACGGTCCACAGCGGGCTGGCGAGGCTGTTACCTTCCAGCAAACGGTGGTTATCGGAGTAGATGTAGTTGAACTGCGTGGTGAGGCGAAGGTTTTTAGCCAGTTCTACACCATATTTTACGAACAGCGCATGCCTGGAATAATCGGTGTTAGGCATGGTACCGTTAGTCTTCAGGAAAGAGTAAGATACCAGGTAATTGGACTTATCTCCGAAACCGCTTACGGACACGTTGTTATCCGTGGTGTGACCTGTGCGGAAGAAGTCTTTTACGTTATCTCTTTTAGGAACAGGTACTCCGCCTACCTTCAGGGTATCGATGAGTGGACCCCAGGAAGTGGAGCCTAACTGGCCTGCATTACCATTTACATATTTACCACCGGTTCCCTGTGCATATTTGCTCTGGAAGCTCGGCAGGATAGGATTTTCGAAAGAGTAGCTGGTGCCTACGGAGACGGTGGGTTTACCTGAGCCGGCGCCCATACCGTTTTTAGTAGTGATGATGATCGCGCCTTTGGCAGCAGCGGAACCATAGAGAGCAGTTGCTGCGGAGCCTTTCAGCACGTTGATGCTTTCGATGATGTTAGGATCAATATCGGCAGCGCGGTTGGAAGTACCGCCGCCACTGAGGGCGCCATCAGGGTTACCAGCCTCATTGTTGTCCATGGGGATACCATCGATCACGACAAGGGCCTGGTTGCCGCCGGTGAGGGAGCTGTTACCGCGGATCACGATCCTGGCGGAGCTTCCGGGCATACCGCTGGAGTTGGTGATCTGTACGCCAGCCACTTTACCGGAGAGGGCATTTACCAGGTTGTTTTGTTTCGCTTCCACGATGGAGGCGCCTTTCACTTCCTGTGTAGCGTAGGTGAGGGTGCGTTTGTCGCGTTTGATACCCAATGCTGTTACCACCAGTTCGTTGAGTGACTGGTTGCTGCCTTTGAGGGCCACTGTGAGCGCGTTGCCGCTGGCGTCTGTCACAATGGTCTGGTTGGCATATCCCACAAAGGAAAAGATGAGGGAGGCTCCTGCGGGCGCTTCCAGCTTGAATTGTCCGTCCGGCCCGGAAATAGTGCCTTTTGAAGTTCCTTTAACGAGCACGTTTACACCAGGCAAGGGAGTGCCGTCTTTAGCATCGGTTACTTTACCGGTAATGGTCCGTGTTTGCGCGTATGCCTGCAGCATACAGATGGTCACGAACAACCAAAGGAATAATCCTTTCTTCATGAGCAATTTAGATTTTGAAAGATGATTTCTGATACCTGATAGCAATGGCATGGCCATCTCTTAATTCGTATATCCATGTTAGTTATACGTACTAAAAGGTTTTAGTAGACAATAAAATCCTGATCCGGGATGTTGTACCGGTTGCGGTGACAGTAATGATCCTGGACAATGGTGTTCGTTTAAGCCCCTGGCTTAAGTGTTCAGATAATTGGTCGCTGTTTTAGATTTAGACGTTGTTTATTTGATTTAGATGATGCAAAAACCTTTTAAGCACAATATGTAATGCCAAGTCCGGGAGGACGGGCCCATATCGTTGCTTCACGAGTAAGGTCGAGTAACCTGCTGGATTATTCAGACGACCAGCTTTCGTCTTCCTCCGCTTACTAACAAGTGCCTCCTGTTCGGTTGACGGCTGCGTCCTGCAGCCCGTTTTTTCATCGTTCGCTCCTATGTCTCTTCAGTTGACTTTTTTATATTTTATAGCGCGATCCGGACACTCACCTACTTTCTATGTGATCAGTCCGCCATGTATCAATGAGTGGACTAAATTATGAAAAAAATGTTAAACTTTCCGAGCGTAAATATATATGATTTTTATTAATTCGTATTATCAACCTATCAAGCGCTTTTCTTTTATCAGTGTGACGCTCAATAATAAATGTCCGTTTTAATATTGAATTAAATCATTAAAATCTACTTAAAATAGCGTAGGCGCTTTCCTTATCTTCGCCCCTGTTTTGATGAATATCCGATCATGAAATTATCTTTCTTCCTCTGCAGTGTTATCAGCGGCTTGTTACTCTGGCTGGCCTGGCCCACTATGCCCTTTACTCCGCTGGTGTTCGTCGGTTTCATTCCCCTATTGTACCTGACTGAAAAAATACACCACCGGGGAAAATATTTCGGCTGGATATTTCTTTCATTGCTGATATGGAACGTGGCCACCACCTGGTGGGTGGGCAATACCACCGTACCGGCCAGCGGCGTATTCGCCAACAGCTTCAATGCGCTGCTGATGAGCATTCCCTGGCTGGCCTACAAAGGCAGTCGCCGCCGCCTCCCGGAAACGATGTCCTATTTCGCGCTGATCGTGTTCTGGCTCACCTTCGAGCTGATACATCAGACATGGGAACTGAGCTGGCCCTGGCTGGTACTGGGCAACGCCTTCGCCATGCGGCCGGGATGGATACAATGGTACCAGTTCACCGGCGCCTCCGGTGGCACCCTCTGGGTACTACTGGCCAACATTACCCTTTACCAGGCCTGGAAACGGGCACGGATATACGATCTGAGCGGGAGCCGGTTGCTGCGTAAAGAAATATGGAAGCCGGCGGCCGTTATCCTGCTGCCCCTGTTGTGTTCCGCTTTCATCCATCCCACGCCGGACGATCCGGCCAGGAAAATCGGGGTGGTAGTGGTACAGCCGAACATCGACCCCTATGATGAAAAATTTAGCGCCAGCTCCGCGACAGAGCAGCTGGAAAAGTTTATCCGCCTGTCGGAAGCAAAGGCAGACAGCAACACCCGGTATTTTGTATGGCCGGAAACAGCGTTGTTTCCCAACGGCGCCTGGGAGCACCAGTTGAACTACCAGCCGGAAGTACAGGCTATCCGCCGTATGCTGCTGCGGTACCCCAAAGCCAAAGTGATCACCGGCGCCGTTACCATGAAACAATACCGGGAAACGGAGGAGGCGCCCGTCACCGCCCGCCGCATGGAAGACGGTACCCCGTGGGAACCGTTTAACACCGCCCTGCAGATCGACACTTCGCAAAACATACAGGTATATCATAAGTATGAACTGGTGCCCGGCGTAGAGCTGACACCGTACGTACGGTACCTTTCCTTTATGCAGCAACTGGCCCTCGATTTTGGCGGTATTTCCGGCAGCTATGGCCGCACGCCTGCCGCCACCATGCTCACCAACCCGGCAGACAGCATCAGCATATTCCCCACCATCTGCTATGAGTCCGTTTTCAGCGACTATGTGGCCGCAGGCGTAAAACCCGGCGCCAACCTGCTGATGGTGATCACCAACGACGGCTGGTGGGGCCGCACCGAAGGTCACCGCCAGCATCTCCAGTACGCCCGCATCCGCGCCATCGAAACGCGGAAATGGGTGGTCAGAAGCGCCAATACCGGCATCTCCGCCGTGGTAGACCCGGCCGGCAATATTTATCAGCCCCAGCCCTACTGGGAAGAGGCTGTTTTTAACGCAACTGTAACACCCAGGCAGGAACAAACGTTCTACGTCAGAAATGGCGATCTTCTGTCCAAAGGAGCGGTAATATTTTGTATCTTGTTGGTGGTACATGCTTTTATTTCACGATTTATTCCCGGCTTAAGACATGCGGAAAACAATGCATAACGGAACCAGCCAATACGATGATCAGGGCAAAGGCCCGGTGGTGGTACTTCTCCACGGCTTCGCCGAAAACGCCGGTCTGTGGGATATCCAGCAGGCTTATCTCAAAGACCGCTTCCGCGTGATTACCCCGGACCTGCCGGGCGCCGGCGGCGTACCGGTGACAACGCCGCTGACCATCGAATCCATGGCTGACTACGTATATGCCATCCTGTTAGCCGAAAACGTGGAAAAAGCAACCATCATCGGCCACTCTATGGGCGGTTACGTAGCCCTGGCGTTCGTCGAAAAATACCCGCAGCTGGTGCAGGGACTGGGATTGTTCCACTCCACCGCCACCGCTGATACCGAAGAGAAAAAAGAGGCCCGCCGGAAATCCATCCGGATGATACAACAATATGGCGCTGAAACCTTTGCCAGACAAACGCTGCCAAATATGTTCAGCCCTGCCTTTAAAACCGCGCAGCCTGACCGGACAGACGCCTATGTTCAAATGGGTATGCAGTGTTCCGAAGCAGCCATGATAGCCTACTATGAAGCTATGATGCAGCGTCCCGACCGCACCGCCATACTCAAAAACACAACGACACCCGTGCTGTTCATCATCGGGAAAGATGATGCAGCCGTACCGACAGACATCATATTGCCGCAGATTACTTTACCCAGGATAAGCAGCATTCATATTTTTGATCAGGTAGGACATATGGGAATGTGGGAAATATATGAAACTGCCAACGTGGTACTGCAGCAGTTCGTGGAGTTCTGTCAGCTTTGACATAACTTTTATCACCACAACCAAAATCGCCTGTTTTGAAGAAAATAACCCTTCTCCTGATAGGTTTTGCATACATCCTCCCCATGTATGCCAGCCATATTATCGGCGGCCAGATTTTCTATAAGCTGGTGCAATCCGGTCCCGGCGCCAATACCTACCAGGTCACGATGAAGTTATACCGCATCTGTGAGAGCGGCGACCGGATCGCCGAGATGCCCGCAACCATCATCCTCGCTTCCTTCGATAAAAAAGACAACAGCTTTGTCAGCCAATACCGGATCGACCGGAACAATTTTGAAACAAAACAGGCCACCCAGATAGATCCCTGCATTATCAACCCACCCCGGGTCTGCTTCCAGGTGGGTACCTACCAGACGACCATCACCCTGCCCAATAACGCCGACGGGTACACTATCGCCTTTCAGAGCTGCTGCCGCGACCCGTTCATGATGAACATCGTAGCGGAACGCATCCCCGGCACCAACGACCGCGGCACCGGCGCCACCTATTTCGCGGAAATACCCGGCACCAACAGCGGCGCCGTAGACGCCACCGGCGCGCTAAAAAACTCCGGCCCCGCTTTCACCAAAGAAGAAGCCATCCTCGTATGCGCTGATAAAAAATTCACCTACGATTTCTCCGCCACCGACGCCGACGGTGACCAGCTGGAATACGAATTCTGCGACGCCTACACCGGCGGCCAGCTGACCGACCAATCCGGCATCCCTCCCGCAGCGACCAACCCGCCCTATCGTTTTGTGCAGTATATCAGCCCCTTCAGCGGGCAATCGCCCCTCGGCCCAAAAGTGACCATCGACCGGAAAACAGGTATCATCAGCGGCACCGCGCCGGCTGCCGGCAAATATGTGGTGACCGTATGTGTCAACGAATACCGTAACGGAAAAAAAATAGGCACTCTCCGCAAAGACTTTCACATCACCGTCACCACCTGCGTAAAACAGGTGACGGCCGCCATGCCGGACAAATACGCCGATTGCAGCAGCCTGACCATCACCTTCCTCAATAACAGCACCCTCGGCAAGCCCTACACCTGGGACTTCGGCGATGGTACCCCGCAGGTAACCACCACTTCCGCCAATCCCCTTCCACATACCTACGCCAAAGAAGGGACCTACTACGTAAAACTGTATGTGGATAAAAACAGTAATTGCGGCGACAGTGCCCTGGCTACCGTATACGCCTATCCGAAATTTGATCCCGACTTCCGGGTAGCCGGACTGTGCACGGAAAAGCCCTCGGTGTTTACCCCGGACGTAACCCGGGTAGACCGTGGCATTGTGTCTTATTACAAATGGGACTTCGGCACCGGCGTCGCCGGCGATACTTCCAATATCCCATCACCCCGGTTCCAGTATAAACAACCCGGCACCTACAACGTACAGCTGTTTCTCCGTTCTACCGTAGGTTGCGAGAAAACTGTCACCCATCCGCTCACCGTATATGACCGGCCTCCCTTCCGGGCTACCGCAGACACACTGCTATGTTACCGCGACAGCCTCCGTATGTGGGCTGCCAGCGACCTGCCCGGCACCTACCAGTGGACGCCGGACAACTATAAAATACTGAATCCCAAAACGCCCAACCCCATTGTGTTTCCGAGGATCGATACCGCTTACACCGTTAGGTTCACCGACCAACAGGGATGCACCAACGATAAAAGAATACTGGTAGACGTAAGGGATTCGCTGTTGATACATACGCAGCCGGACAGTACCGTCTGTACCGGCGACGAAATCCATCTGACCGTACAGGCAGATGGCGCCTATGCATACCAGTGGACCAACCTCGGCAACAACCAGGTAGTCAGCAACCTGATCGATGCTTTCGTGACGCCTGCGCCGCCACAGCAGACCTATGAAGTAGTAGCTTCCCTGGGAAAATGTCATACTGCCGACACCGTTAGTCTCAAAGTCGTAGATCCTCCCAAACCCGTCGCCTATCCGGATACGACGATCTGCTTCGGCACCCCTGTGCTGCTGCGGGCAGAAGGCGGCGCCTACTACCGGTGGTCGCCCTCCTATTATGTCAAAGATCCCACGCACGCCATGACGCTGGCCTACCCTGAAGACACCACCCGCTTCACGGTAACGGTGACGGACACACTGGGATGCCCCAAAAAAGTGACTGCCAGCGCGCTGGTACGGGTAGTACCGAAGGTGCGTGCCTTTGCCGGCAATGATACCATCGTGATGCTCAATGTGCCCTTCCGGTTACAGGCTTCCGGCGGCGTACGCTATACCTGGGCGCCCGTCACCGGTCTGAACGATCCGAAAGTCCCCAACCCGGTGACGATGATCAACCGTGATATTACCTACACCGTCACCGCCTATTCACAGGAGGGCTGCAGCGGTACTGACGATATCTTCGTCCGTTTCATCGCAGGACCGGAAATCTATATCCCTAACGCATTTTCGCCGAATGGCGACGGGCAGAACGACGTGTTCCGTCCCATACCCGTAGGCATGGTTAAAATAGACTTCTTCCGGGTGTTTGACCGCTGGGGAAAACTGATGTACGACAATACCGCCTATATGAAAGGATGGGATGGCAGGGTCAATGGCCAGCCTGCCGCTGTAGGCACCTACGTATGGGTGGTACAGGGACGGGACGTGGACGACAAAACCGTACTCCGGAAAGGCACTGTCACCCTTGTCAGATAAAGCTGCTGACAGGTAATCCATTAGGTATTCCGATATTTAATTGCATGTAATCAACTCACCTCAAATCCACTGTAGTAAAGGGAAATAATACTTTGCCGGATTGAACCGGGGCTGCTTTTTTTTTGTTAAATTCAGATAGTAGTACCCCGAAACATGAAGAGCACCTTGTTATTGGTTCTCGGCTGTTGTTTAATGTATCTCCATACAGCTGCTTACCACATCATCGGTGGCGAAATTTATTACAAGACAGTAGGTATAAGTGGTGATAATTCCCGCTACCGTTATCTCATCACCCTTAAACTATACCGCGACGCAGACTTTACCTGCGGCGACCGGCAAGGTTGTATAGACCGGTTTGAAAATCCGGTGGTAGCCAATGTGTACACCGCCAACGGAGAGCGGGTGATGTCTTCCGTGTATCTTTATATCAGTAAGGTAATTCCCCTGACAGACACGCTGAAAAACCCCTGTCTCGCCCCGCAGGCGCAGCACCTGGAAGTAGCGTTTTATACAGCCTCCATAGAACTGGCGCCTATACCGGGCGGTTATTACGTGGCATCACAGCGCTGCTGCCGCGGTGAGAAACTGGCCAACATATATGACTCAGAACATGAAGGCTCTACCTACTATACGGTCATCCCCGGGACGGAATCCAGGCCCAACAACAACAGCGCCTACTTCGATAAAGACTCCGCTATCGTGATCTGCAATAAGCTGCCTTTTAAGATCAACTACGCCGCCTATGACGAAGACGGCGACAGCCTTACTTATCAGCTTTGCAACGCATTGACAGACGGCACTGTTAATAATGAAACCAATTCCACCACGCCGCCCCCTTATAACTCCACCGTACGGTATATTCCGCCCTATTCCGGCGCCAACCCCATGGGCGGCAGTCCGGCTATTTCGATAGACAATCGCGGTATGATCACCTGCACGCCCGACAGGGCCGGCAAGTTCGTCATCACAGTCTGCGTAAACGAATACGACCGGGTAACGAAAAGGTTGCTGGGCACGCACAGTAAGGACATCCTGCTGACCGTGTTTGACTGTACCACCAAAATTGTGGCCGGCTTTCCTGCTGTACTCAGCAACTGCGCAGAATCGCCTGAGCTGCAGGTGGCCTTTCCCAACTACAGCGAAGCCGGTTACACTTCCACGTACCACTGGACTTTCGGGGATGGCACCGATACGGTCACTGACACCAAAACCATCTTTTTTCACCAGTACCCCGATACAGGGGTATACCAGGTAAAACTGGTCGTTAACCCGGCGCTTACCTGCCGCGACAGCACTACCGGTGAAGTCCGCAACTATCCGGGGCTACGTGCCGGCTTCACCACCGCGGGGGTCTGCAAGGAAGATCCTATCAGTTTCAACGACACTTCTTCTTACCGGTACGGTCACATTACCAGCCGCACCTGGGAGTTCGGGATAGCGGACAGCGTGCTGGTGACCGGCGATGAGCGGAGCATACAGCACCGCTTCCATAAAGGGAACGTCTATACGGTTTCCCTGACGCTGCATACGGACAAACAATGCGAAAAAACCGTTACCCAAAACGTACGCATATACGAAGTAATACCTTTTGCCGGCAACGATACCATCCTCGCCAAAGGGCAAACGCTGGTAATGCAGGGCAGCGGCGGCGATATCTATTCCTGGCAGCCTTCCGATGGATTGAGTGATCCCGGCACCGCCCATCCGCTGCTGAACTACAACAAAGACATCACTTATGTGCTGAGGGTGTCCAGCCTGCAGGGCTGCACTGGCTATGACACCATCAGCGTAAAATACTATACCGGGCCGGAGATGTATATCCCCAATGCGTTTACCCCCAACGGCGATGGTATCAACGACCGTTTCCGGTTTATCCCGGTCGGCATCGTTCATTATAAGTTCTTCCGGATATTCAACCGGTGGGGACAGGAAATTTATTCTTCCACTGACTTCAGAAGCGGATGGGATGGTACGTACAAAGGAATGCCGGCATCCGTGGACACCTATCTGTGGATACTACAGGGCACAGATTTCAACGGGCGGGAGATACTCAAAAAAGGAACTGTCACGCTCATCCGATGACCTGCGGAAAAAGTATCGTTTTTAGGCAATATCACGCTAATTTTACAGTATTGTTTCAACAGGCGTCACCACAGGTGACAGCCATTAATCCGATATTATGGGAATCGTTCTTATCACAGGTGCTACCGCTGGTTTTGGCCAGGCATGCGCAGAAACATTTGCCGCAAAAGGTTATGACGTGATCATCACAGGCCGGCGCAAAGAAAGGCTCGACGCTTTACACACACAGCTATCACAGGAATACGGCGCCAATGTGCTGGCGTTGAATTTCGATGTACGGGATGAGAAGGCCGTAGTGGAGACATTAAGCAATATCCCAGAAGAATGGAAAGCCGTGGATATCCTGGTCAACAACGCAGGGCTTGCTGCTGGTCTCAGCACCATCGATGAAGGCGACCCGGACGATTGGAACAATATGATCGACACCAACGTAAAAGGCCTGCTGTACGTGTCCCGGGTAGTAATTCCCTGGATGCGTTCCCGTACCAGCGGCCATATCATCAATATCGGTTCTACCGCCGCTAAACACGTTTATGCCAAAGGCAATGTGTATTGCGCCACCAAAGCTGCCGTAGATGCTATTTCACAAGGCATGCGGATAGACCTGCTGCCTTACCGGATCAAGGTGACCGCTATTCATCCCGGCGCCGCTGAAACGGAGTTCTCGCTCGTGCGCTTTAAAGGCGATGAAGACAAGGCCAAAGAGGTATATAAAGGCTTTATCCCGCTGAGTGCCCAGGATGTGGCCGATGTAGTGTATTACTGCACTTCCCTTCCGCCGCATGTTTGTATCAATGACCTGGTGCTGACGCCGCTCCAGCAGGCAAACGCCTATTATATTGATAAAAATTAACACGTTTATGTGAGTACATGGTTAAGTCTGTTTTTCTATATTTGAAATCATTTATATATTTTTTACATTACCTATGTGTAAAGGATTTATATACCAATGCCATCAGACTAAATCCAAGACGAGATAAGACTATCCTTTAATGTGAAAACCATATCCCTATGCTTACGTTCTTAACTATGTACGTATTGCGCCTGTATTATCCGAGATGGAAAGAACAGTGGCGCCTTTATTTCGGCAAAACCCGCCGGGGCACATATGGCCGGTGGGCGTCCCGCAAAGACTGGAGTGAGGGTTATAGCTGGAGCTATAGCTGAGTAAGAAATTATCGAATGAACAGGGCCGGACAAATGTCCGGCCCTGTTTTGTTTTTAAGCATTGGGGTCTTCAAAATCAGATGGAAACCCGTTCATAAACAATTTCGCCCTTACGGGTATAAGCCACCAGCACGGTTTTGTCGTCCAGCGCACCAGCTACCGGATAAGCAGCGTACACACTGTCGGCCGTTAATGTCCTGCTGGAAATGGTTTGCCCTTCGGGCGATTTTACCGCTATCCCTACCCTGCTCCGGAAATCTCCCTGCCATTTCACCGGCTCGTCCCACACAATCACCACCCGGTCGTCCGGGATGGTCACTATCTGCGGGTGCTTGGCCATTGGCGCTTTGCTCAGTGATTCCTTCTGCGTATAGGTTTTACCGTTATCTGCCGATCCGGCGTAAAAAACACCCTGGCCGCCGCCCATGGTAAACCAGGCGAAATGCAGCCCGTGCTTATTGGCTGTCAGCGCCGGCCCGGTATGCGGACAGCCGTTCACCACCCAGTTATCAGCGCTGATACGTACCGGCTCACTAAAAGACCGGCCACCATCCACCGACACCTGGTGCACCATGTCCCGGATAGAATCGTTGATAATATCCCGATAGGCCACATGCACATCCCCGTTACCCGCTACATACAAACGGGTACGGCAGCACTGGCAGACCGTTTGCGCAATGGGCTTTGCCGCCTGGAATCCCTTACCGCCGGCAGTCACCGCCCAGTACAACGCAGAGCCTTCTGCTTTGGTGTCCTTACGATTGTCCAGCCAGATAGCCGCCGCCTCGCCATCGGGCAACAAAGCCATATCAAAATAACGCTGATCATAACCGGCGGTATCCGTTACCAGTGGCCGGGGCGCGCCCCAGGTACGGCCGGTGTCGGCCGACACTGCATACATCACCTTGCCGGCATACTTGTTACGCGGATCATGCTGCTCTACGCCAAACAAGGCAATAACGCCGCCATCCGGCCGGAACAACAGCTTGGGCAGGTTTTCCGCATGCGGGTACACGCCGGCAGTCGCCTCAATTTTCACCGGAGCAGAAAACGTATAACCATTATCGTTAGATATTGCATAACACATCATGCCGGTGTCTGCAGTACTGTCTTTTTCCACCCAGCTGATCACGGTGCGTCCTTTCGCGTCTTTGGTAATATACGGGCACGAGGCATCCTTCCCTGCATGCGACAGTACCACCGGCCCCGCAGGTGCCCTCTCTTTCAAGCTGCAGGCGGCAAAACCCATCCACAGCAAAACAAACAACCATATATTTCTTTTCATCCTTATCTATTTAAAAAAACGCCTTTAAATCTTTTGTACTTTACTCCTTTGCTCCCTCTGCTTCTTTGCGAGCTCACTTCTTCCCGACAAACGTATAGGCCACGCCAAAATTGAACGTCTGCCTCGGCCCGATACGATAGCTCTTGCCATAAGCTGATTTTTCCGCTGTAGTGGCATACAACTGGTCACCCACGTTCATACAGTTCAGCCAACACTCAAACCCTTTCCACTGATACCCGGTACGGATGTTGAACAAATCATACCCCTTGTACCACGCTGTGTTGGCAGCATCCATATAATAACCGCTGATGTGCTGCCATTCACCGCCAATACGAAATCCCTTCAGAAACGCCGGCTTCCAGGTGATCTCCGTATTGGTGATCCATTTCGGTGCGCCATTCATCTCGTTATTATTATAGGTTTTTCCGTTCTCCGTATAGGCGTCGAAAATATGACGCGCATAAGTGCCGCTGGTCCGTAAAAACAAAGCGTTCAGCGGCGTGTAACGCACATTCCATTCTACTCCGCGGTGAGTGGTAGCACCGGCGTTCTGATTGGTATAAGAACCGTCGGCGTCCCGTACGCTGATAATTTCGTTGGTGCCTTTCATCTGGTATACGCTCACATCCACATAACCTTTTTGCCGGGCAAAAGCAAACCAGCCGCCTGCTTCATAGTTATCGTAAGTCGCGGATTTCAGCACCGGCACTTTCACGCCCCTGTACAGCTCTGAAATATTAGGCGGTGCAAAACCCCTGCTGTAATTGGCGTACAGGCCGCGGTTGCGTTGCAGATTATACGTCAGGCCCAGCTTGGGCGTCAGCGCATTAAAATTATTTCTTTCGCTGGGAGCACCGGTAAATGCAGATGGCGGCAGGTGATTATTAAAATCATAATCCATACGGTCATACCGCAAGGCTGCGACTACCCGCATATTTTCCACCGGCGCAAAAGCAAACTGGGTGTATACGGCAGTATTCAGCAAGCCAACGCGGTAGCTGGTCAGCACGGAGTCGGTCGCTTTATAACCGGCGTAATAACCGGCGGCATCTTTGGTAATATCGATATAATTGGCGTGATAGGTAGCCGGGCTGTAGTCTGCGCTGACACCGGCTATCAGCGACGCCTGTTTCCAGTTGAAATCTTTTTTATGCTGGGCAATCACCCCATAGCTGTAAAAAGCGTCGCTGTTGATTTCTCCTCTTGCCTTGAGGGTATTGCGGATATCCCTGATGGCATAAAAAGGATTTTGCCCAATGGTGCTGTGCCGGAAGAAAGCGGTAACACTGGTATGATTGCTGCTATTCCAGGCATGGTCCAGGGTGCTGCGGATACGCAATGCCTTTACTTCGCGGTAACTGAATGTCTGGAAATTGCGGTAGTCTTTGGCAAAGAAATGGGCGCTGTCGAGGCCGCCGGTCTGATCTGTCTTATAGTTGATCAGCGAGGCGGTGGTGGTCCATTTATTACGTTCATTCAGTTGCACATCGGTACGGGCGGTCACCGCCAGCTTATGGAAATCGCTGTGGTCCATATAACCGTTCCGTTGGTCGGCATAATAACCACCGACAAAGAAACCTGCTTTTCTTTTGGTATCAGATACGCTGAAATCTGTTCGTTTATATCCCCAGTTGCTGGCTTCCAGCTGCACTTTAGCGGTGGGCACCAGTGTAGGCGCTGCCGTGATAAAATTCACCGCGCCGCCAACGGCTTCGCTGCCATACAGGGAAGAGGCGGGGCCCCGGATCACTTCGATGTTACGCAGGGCCGCCATATTGACTTCTATCAGCGCATTGTGATTAAAATCGCCTACTGTGCGAATGGGAATGCCGTCTTCGAGATACAGGAAAAGGCTTTTATAACCGATAGGCTGCCGGATGGCCATGGTATGCTGTTCATTGCCCAGGTCCACCATATACACGCCGCTCACTTTGTTGAGGACTTTATCCAGCGTGGTGGCCTTGGTTTCCTGCAGCGCCTGCGGGGAAATGGTGCTGATAGCTACGGGCGCTTCCGTGCGCCGCTGCTTTTCCCGGGAGGAGGATACAATTACTTCGTTCAGGTTGGTGGAACTGGCTTCCAGGTAGATCACCGGCATTTCCGCCACTGCTGATGCGGGTATTTTCCGGGTGATATAACCCACATAAGATATCTTCAGGGTGTCAGGGCCTGCCGCCACCGGCAGCTGGTATTGTCCCTGAGCATTACTCATGCAGCCTTTTCCGGCTGCAACAAGGTTTACGCTTACACCCGGCAGGGCTTCCCGTGTCCTTGCATCTGCCACGCGCCCGGCCAGTTCCTGGGCATGGCTCATCCGCATCGCCAAACAGGCAATGAGCAGTAAATAAATTGGTTTCATCAGGTCGTCAGTTGGATGCATGTCTTTACAGACATACATCATGGTTTGTCAGGAAATACATTTACGCATAAAGGCAGAGCGCCGGCTGGCGCTTTACCGGTACCGTAACCCGGAACTTTAACTCCCGGGAAGGATGGAACATGCCTGCAGACGGCCCCTACGGGCATCCGATCGTCAGGTTGTCTAACTACATCTAACTAAAAAGGCATTCCGGAAAATGGTCAAACCAGGGATTGCGGCGGGTGGAAAATAGTGTGGACCGGGGTTTCAAGGAAGGGTTCCGCGTAAAATACAATGTGTACCACAGGCGCTGCAGACGGCGCTGTGAGCCGTTCCGGCAGGGCATTCACAAACATTACTTCATAACGCTCTTTGTTACTGCTGTTGTTTTTGTCCTGACTGGCATCGCGGTCCAGCTCCTTTTTCAGATAACATTTACCGTTACAATGCATTTCGGGCTTATTACGGTTTTCGCAAAGCACCTGTGCAATATAGGACTGTTGCGTCCTGAACTGCAGCACTATAAGGCTTTTGCTGAAAGTCTGCAGCAAGAGGCCCAACGAAATGCATATGATGAGGAAATATTTCACGACACAAACTTATAAAAGAAATGTTAAAGAGATCATGATTTTTATCAGCGTGTTTGTTAAGCGTTATCATCCTTTTGGTTAAACATCGCCCGAAGGGCAAAAAAAATCCCCGGGTGAAAGCCCCGGGGATAAAAGGTTAGGCTGACTTACGGTTAGCCTTATCTGTAAGTTTAACTATTGCGACAATACGAACCGGAAGGTGATGCCACCCCTGGTATTGGTAATCGGATATGCGGTGGAAATAACAGGGATGGTTTGCCTGCGGTCATAGAAGAAACGCAGGTTCAACCGGTTATTCACGACGTAATCGATGGACGGTGCAATACCCACTACCTTCTGGCCGCTGGTTGGAATTACCAGGTCGGCGTCCAGACGGTTATTGGCGGTCTTATCATCCCGGAAGCTCAGGTCCAGTCGGAAGTTAAGATCGTTCTGGAGGCGTTTGCCGCCATTTTTACCCACGGCAAAAGGCAGTTGCAACCCTCTCACCCGGTAGCCGGCGCCAACCACAATTTCGCTGGAGCGCAGCTCGGTCAACTGGTAATCGATCAAACTGAGGCTGAGAGAACGGCTCTTCCGGTATTCCAGCCGCGCATTGAGACTGTTGGTAAAGGTAAGGTCCACACCCAGCAACGGCGAAAACTGCTCTGTCAGCGTCAGGTTAGGCACCAGGAAATACGGGTAGTAGTTACCGGATACCGTATCCCTGAACGCCGGGTAACCCGCCAGCCTGGGATCTTCGTAATACATGGAGGTATTGTAGGAGTTCATGGACAAGGTGCCGATATAACCATGCGTCAGCGTAAAATTGGTCAGGAAACTGCGGAAAGGCTCCAGTTTGGTCAGCCCGTTATAGGTGATACGCCAGTTCGGTTTCGGCATATAATTCTTAAACGGATTGCTTTTTACGGAATTACCCGGTCCGTTCAACAAACCTATGTTCTCGGGCGATTTGCCGGTGTACGCTGCCAGGAAGGCAGGGATCAGTACGTCCTGGGCATACCGCGTATAGCCGTAAGCGTAAGTAGGGTCTTTAGGATCGCCTGACGGGACACCCGGGTCTTTGTTGTACGGGTTGGCCGCGCCCAGTCGCTGGGAAATGATATTCCGGTAAGCTTCAAAATTGCGGAACGTTTCCGACACGCCGTTGGCCGTATTGATCCTGCCAAACATCGTTTTAATGGCGATGTAGGAGATTTCGAAACCACCGGCGTCGTAGGGGCTCAGGTGCTGGAAGCCCAGGTCAGCGCCGGTAGAATCCTGCATGCTCTTGAACAGTTCCGTATGGGTTTTGGTAAACGACTTGGTCATGCTCAGATCGATGCGCAGATCGTTGAACGGTTCCAGTTGTGCCTGCAAATCCCAACGTTGGGTGTACTGCTGCTGGAATTGTATGTTCAGCGACGGGTCTTTCGTGATCAGTCCGCGATTCGCAAAATCATCCAGCCATTTTTTATCGGGTTGTTTGCCCAGCACGAAACCGAGGCCCGGCGCCATCGACTGCCAGTTCATCCCCACCAGCTTGGCGCTGTCCAGGTAACCAGGCAAACGGGTACCGGCATTTTCATTATAGTTGAAGCCTACCCGCTTCAGGGCCATCAGCGGTTTCAACACCGCTTTTATCCATGGTGAAATTTCTTCGCCGGACGACTGGTTATTGTTCTGCTGATTATTCTGCTGGTTGTTGTTATTGTTATTGTTTTTGTTCTGGTTGTTGTTATTGGACACCGGTTTGCGGGCATTTACCTGGCGGAGGAATTTGGACTTGTTATACAACTCCACAAACTTAAACTCTGCCGTCAGTGTTTTCTGCATACTGTTTTCGATGGCGTTACCCAGGTAGAGCGCCAGCCTGGAAGCGCCGGTCCAGCGATATTCCGTGCTGTAGCCGAAAGCCACGTTGGTCCAGCTCAGGGCCGGGAACTTGGCGGTAGGCAGCGTATAGGTAAAGTTGGCGTTATGCATGTAGTTCACCGAACGGCCGCCTTTGAAGAAGTTGCGCCAGATGGTGTCTTTCTTCGCGCCGGTGTTGATTCTTCCCGCAGGCTCGTCTACGCGGGAGTTGTTCACCGCATTGAATTCTATATTGATGCTGCGGGTGATGTCCCACTTCAGGGTATAATACCGGTCGAACGTGAAGTACTTGTCATATGTTTCGGGCAACTGGTATTTCACATCACCGCCTACGTTACGGATACGCGATGCCCCGAACTGCCGGATAATGTCTGCCCGGAAGCTGATGATAGACGGCACATAATTGACGTTGAAATCCCGTATGAGGTCCAGCCAGTGTGTTTTGGTTTTGATTAGTTTTTTGAACGGCTCCAGGTATTTCGGCTGACCGGAATAGTTATAACCGATACCGCCGCGATGCTTCGTCAGCAGGTCGCTCTGGATAAGCGGGTTATGCCGGTTGATCTGTGAAAAAGAGTAGCTGATATCGAAGTTCTCGATATCCCACAGGTGCCGTTTACCCTGCCGTGTATTGAGTTTCCGGACGTTGGTAAAGTTGAGGCTGGTGATAGAGGTAAAGTCCTGCGCATTCTTACGCATGGAATCCCTTTCCCACCGGGACCTTGCCAGCGCCAGTTTGTCCTTCAGTTTGATATCAAGATCGTAAGGATCATATTCCGGGTTGCTGACAGCCTGTGAATAGCCGGCGTATACCGGGATAGACATGCCTGCGCTCTTCGGCAGCAGTTTACCCAGGTCCAGGTTGGCGGCGGCATCGTATTGCAGGAAGTTATCGCGGAAGCGTTCATTTACGCGCTGGTCGATGTTACCGAAGCCGGCGGTGTGCATGTTTCCGGACACGGAGATGGTACCCAGGTCAGCCAGCTGCACGTCTACCCTTGCCAGTGCTGCGTAGCCGCCTTTTTCGTCGAAGTCTGACAGCCGCAGTTCGTCGAACCATACCTCGGCGCAGCGCGGCAGGCCGTCGTCTTTCGGGTTCAGGACACCGATCATCATGGTGCGGGCGTCGCCCAGGCTGGGGTTACCTACTACCGACATGAAGTTGCCGAATTCGTCGGCCACCGGTGTCATGGGATATGCCTGCAGCGGAGAGCAGGAATCGCACATGTTACGTTTTTGTTTCAGCTGGCTCAGGCGCTCCATGATGAGTTGCATGTTGTTGCCGTCGGGCCAGATCTCAATCGGCGCTTTTGAGTTCCATGCTGTTACTTTCAGCGGGATGCGGTATTCGTAGTAGTTGCTCACGAAGTCGCTACCGATGCGGATCACGGCTTGTACCTGGCCGTCTTTCAGCGCGGTGGCGGAGCCCACGGCTTCTGCGTGCATGTACATTTCCATTTTCTTGTACTGGCGCAGGTCCATGTTGAGTGTTTTATACAGGGCACGTACTTCGCCGTCCTGCAGGTTACATACCTGAACGGACAGGGACTGTTCATTCAGCTGCAGGGTGGTGTTGTTGGTGCTGATGGTATTCTGTCTTACCACTCCCGGCGGCAGCACATAAGGAATGGGGCTGCGGGAGGAGTTCTCTTCAATATTTACAGCAGAGGAGTTAAAAGTAGTGGTCTGGTCCAGGGGCACAGGGTCGCCTGGTCTCAGTTCATACATATAACGGCGCCATTGGCTGCGCACCAGTTCCAGTTTGGCGAAACGTACCACTACCGGATCGGCGAAGTCGGTGAGGAACATACGCATGAAGCGGATGGACTTGAAGTCGGGGATGTTGCCCACTTTCGCATTGAACTGGTTCAGCGGAATTTTGAACTGGTACCATGTTTCGTTCGTTTTCTGGCCGTTGGGCAGGTCTACCGGCGCTTCTATCTTATCCACGATAAAGTTGGAACCCACTGCCATGCCCGGCTTGAGGTCTACCCGGTACTGGAAGTATTCTTCCGTTTCGTTCATGGTATTATCCCTGTTCAGATCTTCCGATTCGGGGATGTTGGTGGCCGCAGTAGAGAAGGTGGATTTCGGATCGGACACCGGGGAGTTGCCTTCCGGGTTGCTGTAGTTTTTATAACGTTCCAGGATACCGGCGCGGGCAGCGTCGTAATCGGAGTTGCGATAGTGTTTGTAGTCGTCGTTGGACGGGTCTCTCTGCGCCTGCTGGAATACCGGTGAGCCCCCAAAGTTTTGGGCCAGCGTGTCCATATAACTTCTGTAGAATGCCGCTTCGTCCGTAGATTTCAGACCGTCATATCCCACGTCCTGGTAGGCCCGGATGTTGGGGTCGTTGTCGAAGGCCTGGGTAATCTGCTGCTGGAACTTAGGCTGGCGTCCCCACTTGGAGGAATCGATTTTATTCGGCTCCTGCCGCGGGTCGGGCATACCGTTTTCGAAGAATTTCTTTGAGTCTTTGAGGATGTCTTCAGAAACGTTACCCAGGTTGAAGTAAAGGGAACCGCCATTGCTGCCGGGCGTTTTGATGAAGGGGTCCTGTATCCAGAACTCGATATATTCGATATTGGCTGTTTCGAAGTCGCTGTTGTCGATGGCGCGCATGATACCACCCCATCTTGTTCTGGGGCGGGCCAGTTTACCGTTACGGTCCATGGCCAGCGGGTTGTTGGTGAAGTTATACGGGCCTCTTTCGGTAGGATAATAGGCAAGGTCGAGGGTACTGAGCTGGCTTTGGCCGAAGTCGGTGGACCTGTTACGGAACACTTCTTTCTGGTATACAAGCCTTACACGGGGATCAGACTGGTCATCCAGGGAGATGCCTGCCGGCAGGTTGGGCGATTTGGGCAGCTGGAGCGTAGGCTCCAGGATATACCAGGCCAGTTTAGCCCTGTTCTTACCATATTCAAAGACGTTGCTTTCTTCCGCTTCCGGGAAGAGCACCGTACCGGACGAGTTAGTGGCTCCTTTCGGCGTGGAAGCCAGCGCCCAGCTGGTAGCCGGAAATTTGAGGTCATAACCGCTTTTCACCCCTTCGAAGTCATCGATAAAAGCAGTACCCTGTTTGCTGCCGGCCTGGTTGATCAGTTTACTGTGGCCGGGGAACAGGCGGGCCACCTCACCGGTGAACAGGATGCTGGAAGGTGCGGTGGTGCTGTAGTTGGGCAGTTTATCGAGGAAGCGCGTGAGGCCTTTCCATTCAGAAGCGTAGTTCACGTCGAGGCCTACCATGGTGTTCTTGATAGGGTCTTCGCCGTAGTTCACTTTCTGGTAGTAGGGCCGTTCGCTCATGCGGACGATGGTACCGCCGATGCTGAGTTTATCATTTACCAGGTAATCGAGGCGGGTACCGAAGTAGTTACGGACCTGCTGCCCGAACAAGGCGTTATTTTCAAACTGTACGTTGATCGGCACGCCGGAGTTGAGTACCCCGCCGTTGATAATTTTAAGCCTGCCGAGGTTATAGTCGATGATGTAGTCCACGTTTTCGCGCAGCAACTGGCCGCCGGCGGTAACGGTCACGGAACCGGGCGGGATAGTGATCCCCCCGCCAAGGTTAATTTCCGACGAGTTGGCCGACTTATAGGAACCGCGGATCACATAGCGGTTCAGCTGTGGGAACTGCTGCGCCACCACTTTGATGGAGTCGTAGAGCACCCGGTACAGGTATTGTTTTTCGAGGGCAGCGTCTCCGCCGAATGCTTTTTTCAGACCGTCGGCAAACGGTTCCAGCATGGGGAACATGATTTTGCCGGTCAGGGAATTGATCGTGTAACCTTCCACGTAGTCAAACACGCCGTCGGGCTGGGGATCCAGCTGGTTGTTGAGACGGTCCAGGTTTAACACGGTAATGATCGGGGCGCCGGCATATTCATTTTTGCCGTCCGGCAGGTAACGTTTATCGCTGGGAGGCCTGTTTTCCGCACCGGGGTCTTTATAGAACACGTCCATTTTAAAGTCTTCCTTGTTCACCTGGAAGGCGCCGGTGGCGTAGATGTTTTTCATCATCAGCTGCCAGATAGGCAATACCGGACGGGCGGACGTGGCTTTGAGCAATTTCAGGAACAGCACCGGGGAGTTGGCGCTGTTGTTCTGGTCCGGCGGTACATCCTGTGAGAATTCACCCACCTGGTAGGTACGGCCGTTATAGGTATACTGGTAAGCCACCGCCAGTACTTCGTCCGGCTGCAGCTGTTGGTTAAGGGAGATGAAGCCCAGTTGTTTGTTGATGGTATACTCGGTGGAGTCCAGTTTACGGGCGAATGTCTTTTCAAATTCCGAAACGGGTTTAAGGCCCAAAGCCAGCAACCGGCTTACGACGATGCTGGTGTTACGGCTGGCCGCATCGCGGATCAGGTTCTGATACAGGTCGTTCGTAGCCCTGTCCGGCAGATGGGAGGTAGTGTTTACCCTGATATTAGGGTTATACGGTTTGTATTCCCCGAGGTCCATCAGGCCTACGATGTCGCGGGTTTGGGTGGTAGCCCCGGTTTTATTCGTCACCCATACCTCGATCCGCGTGATGTTGGACAGGGAGCGGATGATGGGGAGGTTGGACATGGCGTAGTTGAAGGTATCGCGGAAGAACTGCGCCAGCAGGAAGTGGCGGTTGTCTTCATACTCGTCGGCCCGGATGTTATAGTCCTGCACCATGGTGCCGCCTTTGAGCATGAGGTTTTGTTTCTGCGACTTCTGGTTAGACAGCACGCTGGTAACGGTGAGTCGGCCGAACTGCAGTTGTGTTTTCACCCCGAAGAGGGACTGGATACCCGATATCAGGGAGCTGCGGAGCGGAAAGCTGACGTTACCGGCTTCTATCTTCTTGATAATCTCGTCGTTATAACCGGTGTATTCCAGTTTCACCTGGTTTTCGAAATCGAAGGTGGACTGGGTGTTATAGTTGGTGATGAGTTTCAGTTTATCCCCTATCCTGCCGGTGACGTTCATGTTGATGCCCATGTCGAAGTTGAACCCGCCGTTTTTACGGGCTTGTTCCACCAGTACGGGGTTTTTGATATTCTGGCCCTGGTAGCCAAAGGTAAGGTCCAGGCTACCCTGGGGGCGGATATCTACTTTACTGCCGCCGAAGATGCGGTCAAACAGGTTGTTACCGTTATACAGCAGCGGCCCGTTGCCCCGTTGGTTGAGGTTACCCAGGGCGCTGGCCCTTTTCTGCCAGTAGTTTTTTTCGCTTTGTGCCGACTGGAGCTTATAGAACTCGTCGAAGTTCATATAAGTAGGGTTACGGTAATTCTGGTTGCCGATTTTTTCGGTAACAGTGTATTGTTTGGTAACGGGATCGTATTCTACTGTTTTGTTGATATTGGCCGGGTCGTTCAGGTCGATAGCGTTCCTGGACGCCGGATCAGATATACTGGGGCCGCGCCTGTCCTTTAGGGGATATTTCAAGGTATCTTTCCTTCCGGTAGTATCGATTTTGGTATTACCAGTAATTGTGGTGTCCGACTTCCAGCTCGTTCTGCTCAAAAAATGAAAATTCCCGGATCGATCCCTTGCGGCGGTGTCAACAATGATAAAAGATACAATTCCTATTACTGCAAAAGCGCCATAATAAGTCCTTCTTGCCAAGAAAAATAGGTTTTTATAGAGGTCTTGATATAATTATAAACTCTTCAGGGCCTTTTTGATCAGCTCTTCCAAGTTTTGCAATAGTGGTTCGTTCTTCATAACTCTCTGGATAGCCGCATCCGCCATATTTCGGGCTATGCCAAGGGTTACCAGAGCATTTAACGCATCTTCATGAATTGTATTGTTTACAGAGGCAGATAATTGTATTCCGACTGTATCCTTTTGTTTCTTAACCTTATCTTTTAGCTCCAGAATAATTCTTTTGGCTGTTTTGGCCCCTATGCCTTTTACACTCTCCAGCATTTTCTCGTTTTCCATCATGATGGCCCGCTGGACGTCTTCCGGTTGAAGAGAAGACAACATCATTCTCGCCGTACTGGCGCCTACTCCCGATACGCTGATCAGCAATAAAAAGAGGTTTTTTTCTGCTTCCTCGAAAAAACCATACAGCGTATGTGCATCCTCTTTGATCTGCAGGAAGGTTAACAATTTGCAGCTGTCCAGGCCCTGTATCCTCGAATAGGTGTTCAGACTGATCTGAACTTCATACCCTACTCCGTGCACATCCATATGAACCAAAGCCGGTGACTTATAAGCCAATTTTCCATCCAAATAAGCGATCATAGAAGGTAAAGGTTCGATAATTTACTTAAACTTACGAAAAAAGAGGAATAATTTATCCCTGTGATAATAACGGCAAAGATGCTAACTTTTAACGGATTGACAAGCCTTTAACGGGTTCATATGGGACTTTTTTAGGAAATATTCGTTTATATCGTATTTTTACGCCTCGATTTAAACACATATTTAGTTTATATGAATAAAATTACGGCCGCTATTACAGCGGTGGGTGGATATGTTCCTGACTACGTGCTGACCAATCAGGAACTGGAAAAACTGGTAGACACAACAGACGAGTGGATTTTAACCAGAACAGGCATCTCAGAAAGAAGAATTCTCAAAGGAGAAGGAAAAGGTACCTCCGACTTATGTGTGCCCATCGCCCTTGAAATCTGCCGAAAGAGAGGCATCACCCCAGAAGACATCGACCTGCTGATCGTTGCCACCGTAACCCCCGACATGACCTTCCCCGCCACAGCCAATGTTGTAACAGATAAAATCGGTGCAAAAAATGCATTTGGTTTCGACATCAGCGCTGCCTGCTCCGGCTTCCTGTACGCACTGGACACCGGCGCCCGGTTCATTGAAAGTGGCCGCTATCAGAAAGTAATGGTGATTGGCGCCGACAAAATGAGCGCTATCATGGACTATACAGACAGAACTACCTGCATCATCTTCGGCGACGGCGGCGGCGGCGTACTGCTGGAGCCCAACCACGAAGGATACGGTGTACTGGACAGCATCCTGAAAAGCGATGGCCACGGCCGCGAATACCTGCACATGAAAGCCGGCGGCTCTGTAAAACCTGCCACCATCGAGACAGTGCAGAACCGTGAACACTTCGTGTACCAGGAAGGCAAAATGGTATTCAAATACGCTGTTTCCAATATGTCCGAAGCGGCCAACGGCATCCTCGAGCGCAATAACCTCACTGCGGAAAACATCGCCTGGCTCGTTCCGCACCAGGCCAACAAACGTATCATCGCAGCCACTGCGCAATACATCAACCTGCCGGAAGAAAAGGTAATGATGAACATCCACCGCTATGGCAACACCACCGCGGGCACCATTCCTTTATGCCTGTGGGACTACGAAAAACAACTGAAAAAAGGCGATAACCTTATCATGGCCGCATTTGGCGGGGGCTTCACCTGGGGCGCCAGCTATATCAAGTGGGCTTACGACGGCGAGAAATACGGTAAGTAATTTTTCACGGTAAAATATACCCGAAGGCCAGGTACGAATGTTCCTGGCCTTCTGCTATAATATAGCCCTTCATCATCTTCATCAGGTCCCGGCTGATCACCAACCCCAACGCCCACCCATTGTCCTGCCAGTTTTCCAGTCCGGCCAGCACAAAACGGACATCTTCCCCTGTCTTTGCTTTTATATGCACTTCCGTTTGCCCCATCGTCTGGTCAACGGTTATTTCCAGCATACTGCCTGTCACGGCTACGGCCACCGCTATTTGCAACAGCTGTATGTTCACCAGTTTCAGCATCTCCTCGTCTGCCAGCGCTGATACGTTGTCCGGAATATAGTTCTTTACCACCAGCCGCTTCTTCTCCAGCTCGGCTTCCAGCGGTCCCAGGGCGCTCTGCATCAGCGGCAGCAGCCGGCAGCGCACCGGCTCATAACGATAACCGGACAGCTGCAGCCGCAGCCATTTGAGAATATTGTCAAAAACTTCCAGTACCTGTCCGGAAGTGGCGCTGATGTGCCTGAGCCAGCTGGCCATTTCCGCTTTTGACAGTTTACCCGACCTGAACCGTGCCGCTACCTCGGTCAGATGTACCAATGGTCCCCGGAAGTCCCGCGCCAGTATACTTATCAGCTTATTTTTAAAAGCGTCCGTTTCCGTCAGCGCCGCGTTGACTGCCGCCATATCCCGGTAGCTCCGCAGCAGCGCTTCATCCTGTTGTTTTAGCCGCTGGTAATGCCAATACCGCTCAAAGGCCACTACCAGGAATAACACCAGCACGATCAGCACGCCCACTGCCAGCAACCGGTTGTTGTCCGATGCCGCCAGTTCAGCAGCCAGCACCTGCTGCTGATGCCTGTTCTTCTGCGCCAGGTCGGATACGGCTTTCTCCTTCAGGAAAATTCCGATGTAATCAAAGGAATGTGCGTTAGGCTGGTAACGCTTCTCTGCCGCCAGTTGCATAATCTCCCGGCCATACTGCACCATGCGGGCGTTATCCTGCTTCTGCTGGTAATAGTCGTATAGTCGCGCCAGCCAGTAGAGATTCAACCCGATACTACCGGTTTGCACTCCTAACCGATATGCTTTTTCCTGGTACCTGACGGTATCGGGATGGTAACCCATACGGGGAAAATCGTCCAGCCGTCCATACATGTCCATAGCCACATAAGGCATCCCGGCACGCAATGCGTTATCTGCCAGCCGGTAGATGGCTTCTTCCGCCTGCCTTCCCTGTCCCCGTTGTACCAGGTCGTTCAGCGAATAGGCATCTATATAAAAACCGATTTTTGAGCGCGGGTATTTATCCACTACCTGCCGCGCCCGTTTTAATGCCCAGTGTACCGAATCTGCATGGGTGCTGTCTTTATAAAAACGCATGACGTAATTAATCAACAGGATCCCATACACGGAATCATTGTCCGGAGGCAGCCGGCTGGCCATCTTAAATGCCCGGTAGAAATAGTTGTTGGCGTCTTCCTTCCGGCCGGTATTTCGATAGTACAGGTAAATATTGCTGAGCGTTTTGGCTACCCGGGCGGAATCTCCCAGTTGTTCATGTATTTTGAGGGCCCTGTAGGCATAGATGCCCGCCACGCCGAAATCTGTTTTCAGGGCGTAATACCAGCTCATCAGGTCGTTCGCGTCGGCCTGCCCCCTGGCGTCGTGCAGCCGTGCGGCCATGTCGCGCACTTTTAGGGCGTACTGAAAGCTGCTGTCCACGTTGATTACGGCGTATAACGCACTTATCCGGCCCAGGACCGCAAGGTAGCCCGCGCTGTCACGCTGGCGCGACAGCTCCTGCCGCAGTTCCGGCAGCTGTGGTGTCTGCGGCATCACGCGCCAGCCCAACAGGGACAGTAAAGCAGTGAAATAACACTTACGCATATACGTTGAATGGAACACTGTGGTCTTAAATCGTGTACTCCATCATGAGAAACCCTTCCGCTTCTTCTTCCACGACGAGGCCTCCTTTCATCTTTTGCATAAAGTCCCGGCTGATAATAATCCCTAACGCGAAAATATTGTGTTCTTTGTCTTTCAGTTCTTCGAGCAACTTACGGGTGGAGGCGCCACCATCGGCCATGAACCGTACGGTTACTTTTCCCTTTTCCCCGTAAGAGGAGATGAGGAGCAGGGTGCCGGGCCGGGCGGTGGTGACTGCCACCTGCAACAACTGCACATTCACCAGCTGCAGTATCTCCCTGTCTGCAATCACCGTGAGCCGTGGTCCTACCCTGTTCACAATGGTCAGCTGCTTATCCCTGATTTCCGTCTGCAGCGGCTCCAGCGCTTCCGCGATCACCGGCAGTAACTCCGTGGTGGCCGGCTTGTAAACGAAGCCTGACAACTGTAGCTTCAGCCATTTCAGGATGTTGTTAAAGGCGTCCAGCGTTTTCCGGGATGCATTACCGATCTGTTTTAACAGGCTTACCACCTCCGGTTGCGTGAGCGTACCGGTCTTCAGCTGGTCGGCCACCGCAATGATATGGTGCAGCGGCGTTCTGAAGTCGGTAGCCAGCATACTGATCAGCCTGGTCTTAAAGAGATCGTTCTCCGTCAGGGCAGTATTGTTTTTAGCCAGCTGCACATAACTGAAGGCCAGCGCGTTTTCCTGTTGTTTCCAGCGGCGGTAATGCAGATACCTGCTGGTCAGCAGTGCCAGCAACAGGAATATGATGATCAGCAGCCCCGCCACAATGAGGGAGCGGTTCTTTTTCTCCGCCAGTTCTTTTTCCAGCTCCTGCTGTTGCATCCGGGTGGAGAGGGACAGCGCCTCCAGTTTTTTTTCCTTCAGGAAAAAATCGATGTAGGCCGCCTGAGGCTGATTGTTGTGATAGCGGTCTTTTGCCGCCAGCCGCATAATTTCATTACCATAATACACTACCCGTTCCGGCTGCCGATGATGGCGGTAATAATCGTACAACCGTCCCAGCCAGTAGAGGTTCAGTTCCATGCTGGCGGATTGCCGCGCCACTTCGTACGCCTGCTCCTGGTAACGGGTGGAATCGGCAAAGTAACCCAGGCGCTGAAAGTCGTACAGCCGGCCATACATGTCCATGGCTACGTAAGGCATTCCTTTTTTCCGGGCCAGGTCAGCAAGGGCGTAGATGCGCTCTTCTGCCGCTTTCCCTTTACCCGCCTGCACCATGAGGTCGGCCTCAAATGCGGCGACATAAAAAGCAGCCCTGCTGTCGGGATATTTCTTCAGGATGGCGCCGGCCCTGCGCAACACCAGGCGGACAGAGTCTGTTTTAGTGCTGTCGCCGAAAAAACGCCATGCGTAGTTGACCAGCATGGTGGCTGCCATAGAGTCTTTATCCGGCGGGAGGCGGTTGGCCATATGAAAAGCACGGTAGAAATAATTATTGGCTTCCTCAGGGTGGCCCGAGTTTTTGTAACAGCCGTAAATAATGTTCAGCGAACGGACCATCTGCGCGGAATCCCCCAGCTGCGCATTGAGCAGCAGCGCCTTATACGCATACTGGATACCTACGTTATAGTCTGTTTTAGCGGTATAATACCATCCCAGCATATTATTGGCGTCTGCCATGCCTTTAAGGTCCCGGCGGCGGCTGGCGATTTCCAGCACCTGGCGGGCATAGTAGAAGGAGCTGTCGAGGTGGACGCTGGCATACAACGCGCCGATCTTGCCTAATACCGATACATAACCGGCGCTGTCATGCTGTTGCGCCAGGTCACGCTGCAAACGGGGCAATATAGCTGCCTGACCGCTGCTTTCCGGCAGCGGCAACAATAAACAGCATAATATCACGCCTGCTGCTATATAACCTTTACGCATCAACGTTTTTATCATCCTGACGGTATCTTTTTAAACGTCTATTTCCGGCACCCGGTAAAAGAAGGTGCTTCCGCCTTCTTCATTATTCTGTGCGCCCGCATTTCCATTCATTTTATCTATGAAGTCACGACAGATGATCAATGCCAGGCCTGCTCCCTTGCCGGCCCCCTTCCGCGCATAGCTTTCACTGTTGTAGGTAAACAATCCCGGCAGTACCTCCGGGTCAATGCCCGGCCCCTGGTCCCGGAAAAAAACTTCAACATAACCATCTTTACGTATAGCCGTTATCGTTATAACTCCATTCTCCGGGGAAAACTTGATAGCGTTATGCAGGAAATTACGGTGGATAAACTGCAGCATCTCAAAGTCGCCCTGCACCGTCAACCCTTCGGGCACCTGTTGCTCCAGCCGGATATTTTTTTCGCGCATCAGATGCTGCACATTGCGGGCGGACATCTCCAGCATATCGGCCAGCACAAAGGAATGCGGCCGGTATACAAATCCCGACAGCTGCGTCCGCATCCAGCTGAGTATTTCTTCAAAAACAGACAGGGTGGCGGTGGCGGTTTGCTCCACTTCCATCACCATGCCGGTAGCATCTTCAGGGGTGAGGATATCTTCATTGACAAATCCGGTAATATCGATAATGTTATACAGCGGCGTCCTGAAGTCATGTGCAATCAACGAGATCAGTTTATTTTTGAAGTCATCGTTTTTTTTCAGCACTTCATTGGCCGCGGCTATCTCTGTTTTCACGCGGGCAAGGCGCTGGGAGCGGAGGCGGGAAGAGCGGTAGGAGCGCACCAGGAACCATGTGAGCACGATCAGCAGCAGGATAATGGCCACCACGAAAATAAACAGGTATTGCGAGTAGCGCTGCGCCAGCCTCGTCTTTTGCAGCGCTGCCTGCTGCAGGTCCGACTGCATTTTCAGGGAATCCAGTGTCTGGTCCTGCAGCGAGTAGGCGATATAATCCATTTCTCCCTGTTGCATATCGTCCTGTTGCTGTTGCATGATATTCAGTGCAATGCGGCTGTAGCGGGCGGCCTGCAGCGTGTCTTTCTGTTGCTGGAAATAATGGTACAGTTGTGTTACCTGCGGCAGCAGCAGCCCGATATATCCGCCCGCGACGGCATGTGATACAGCATCCTGAAGATGTGCCAGCGAGTCCGGCTCCCCGAGCCGGCTTTTGTACTCCGACAGTTCCATCGAGGCGCGCATGGCATAATACGCAAACCCTTCCCTGATGGCCGTGTCCAGCACCTGCCGCACTCTTTTCTTTGCAGCTTCAAAACGTTCGGCCACGTAGTCTTCATTGGCCAGCAGCAACCGGATATAGAGCAGTTCACGGGTATCGTGGTAACGTTCTGCCAGCGTGGTGGCTTCGGACAATGCGGTAGCGGCTGCAGCCCGGGTACTGCTGTCGGTATAGTTGATGGCGTAATAGTTGCCCAGCCCGAGGGCGTGCAGCGAGTCTTCCTTCAGGTGCCGTGTCAGCTTCAGCGATTGTGCCACGTAATCGTTGGCCGAAGCCAGTTTACCTGTAAAATAGTGATAGATGCCAATGTTCATCATCACCTGTGATACATTGACCGAATCGCCGGCTTTACGGCTTTCTTCCAGGGCGTCGTTATAAAAGAGATAAGAGAGGTAACGATGAGGACGGAGGGCATAGTAGTTTCCCAGGTTGCGCAGTGCCCGGGCCTTGCCGGAGGGGTAACCGATACGGACGGCCATATCCCTCGCCATGGACGCATAACGACCGCAGCTGTCCAGCTGGCAGGCCTGATATACCGCCGCCAGTCTGTTAAGGGCGTCTACATAAGTCACGCTGTCGCCAATGTGCGGCAGTTGTGATTTAATCCTGCCGATCTCTTTATGCTGCCCATGCAGCAATGTCGGGAAAACAAACAACAACCAGCACATATGCAACAGCATATATCGTCTGAGGATCATCATAATTCAACCGGAAAAGTAAAAATAATACAGCGAACCCTTCACCGCCGGCGGTCGTTCATTTTGTTCATTTTCACCCGGCGCCGGCTATATCTCGAACACCAGTCCCTTCCGCATCAGTACCTCATACCGTGCGGGATCAAAACGATACAGGTGTGCGCCTTTTTTGGAGGAGGTCTTGTCCTTTTCCTCCAGCTTCTCCATCACGTCCAGTGACAGTATTTTCTTTCTAAAGTTACGCTTATCAAGTGTCTTTTGGTATATTTCCTCGTAGAGGCTTCTGAGTTGCGACAGCGTAAATTTCTCCGGCAGCAGTTCAAACCCGATAGGATGGAAATGCGCGTTATTACGCAGTTGCACCAGCGCGTCGTTGATCATTCTGTTGTGGTCGAATATGAGCGTGGGGATTTCATGCAGCTCCAGCCAGTGAGCGCCATGTTCCTGGGCCAGCGGGCGGTCATGGTCTTTGATGCGGATCAGTGCATAGTAGGCCACGGATATTACGCGTGCGCCCGTATCACGGTTTACCTCTCCGTAACAATGCAGCTGGTCCATATAAATGTCTTCCAGGCCGGTGGTCAGTTTGAGGACCCTCGCCGCAGCATCGTCAGTACTCTCCTCCGCCTGCACAAAGCCGCCTACCAGCGACCATTCGCCGGCCATGGGAGCCAGCTTCCGCTTCATCACCAACAACTTCAGCTTGCCTTCATCGAAACCAAAGATGATACAATCTACCGCTACCAGGTGTTTCGGGGCCTGCCCATAAAAAGAAGCTGCATTCATAAAAGGGAGTTTTTCCTGCGTATATGAGGTAAAAATAATATAAATCGCCTACTTTTTAGGCTTAAAACGGTGGTAGTCGGTAGCAGGTACCCGTTTCACCCCCAGCTGTTGCAACATACGCACCAGTTGCCCGCGATAAAAGGTACTGTGGTTGCAGGAATCCATGACAGCATCCCGTACCGGCAGCTTCACCTGTTCTCCTTTGCGGGGCGCAAAGGCGATGGTGTGGTTCAACCTCGCTTCGGTAGCCTGCTTCACCCACTCCTGCAGCCGGAGCGACTGCCGCAGCCATGCCTCGCAGGCTTCTGTAAAGCTTCCGCTAAACGATGCTGTGGGGTCTACCGGCTGTTCCGTCAGCTGCAACCGCTGATACCAGATACTCTCTCCCTGCCATAGATGACATACCGTTTTAAACAGGGAAGGGAAAGTGTCTCCAGGGTCCTGCATGACCTGCTCCGCATTCAGCTTCAACATGACCGCCACCAGCTGTTGGTTAGCCCAGTGGTTATAAGATGCGAACCGCACCAGGATTTCTTTCATGGACAAAAGGTTAATTAATCAAATCCTAATGATTCTCCAACAAATTACAATATTGTTTGTCAATTTGCCTGCGGCGCCGGAAAAAATGATGTCCGCAGCTTTCCGGAAGGCAGCGGCCTGGTATGGCCAGCCACCTTCCCGGCAATCATCAACCCGTTGCTGCTCCTTTGGTGCGGACACCAAACAGATCCCCGTAATTTTGATTATTTTGCAACAGGTGAAACTGCGGCGGTTCAGAAACAAGCAGCCGGTCCACCTGCATAAACAAACACAACATGGCAGATATAACGTTAAGGATTGCACGAAAAGAAGATTGCCCCCGGCTGATGGAACTGATCCGGGAGCTGGCCGAATATGAAAACGCGCCGCAGGAAGTAACCGTAAGCCTTGCCCACTTTGAAGATGCCGGCTTCGGCGTAAGCCCGGTATGGAAAGCTTTTGTGGCCACCACTTCCGGCGCGGACGGCCAGGAGCTGATAGTGGGTTTTGCCCTGTTTTATGTCCGCTACTCTACCTGGAAAGGTTGCCGTTTGTACCTGGAAGACCTCATCGTGACAGAACAATGGCGCGGTAAAGGCATTGGCAAACTGCTGCTGGACCGCATCATTGAAGAAGCGAAGGAAAGGCAGTACAGCGGCGTTCTCTGGCAGGTGCTCGAGTGGAACGAACCAGCCATCAATTTCTACAAAAAGTACGCAGCGAAGTTTGACGCAGAATGGGTAAATGTCAGCGTAGAGTTATCCTAAACTTCCCGCTTATAATATTCTCATCCGGTATGTCATCAATCATTGTTAATATTGATGACATACATTTTTATCATGATTTTTCTTCACGATTTCAGAGACCTCCGGGGAGAATCGACCGAAACCCTCAGCCATACGTTCAATAACGCATTCAGCGATTATATCGTACCGATGCACCTCACTCCTTCCATCCTTGAACAGAAGATGAAAGCTGAAAACCTACGGCGTGAATGGTCTGTCGGCGCTTTCAACGGCAACGATCTCGGCGCCTTTATCCTGCATGGCGCCAACCATGACACCCACCCTACGGTACTGTATAATGGCGGCACCGGTGTAACGCCCGCCTATCGCGGACAACACCTGATACAAAAAATGTATCACCAATTCATCCCTCGTTATCAGCAGGCCGGCATCCGGAAAATACTGCTGGAAGTGATCACCTCCAATCTCCCCGCCATTAAAGCCTATACGAACAGTGGCTTTCACAAGCTGCGCACGTTCCACTGCTACAAAGGCACCGTCGCCGTTACTGCCACCAATCCCGATGTCACTATCCGGGAAGCGGCGCGGCCGGACTGGAACCTTCTTTCTACTTTCATGGACATGGAACCCGCCTGGAGCAACAATGCAGCCAGTATAGAAAGGGAGTACCCGGTGACCACCACCTGGGAAGCGCAGCTGGACGGGCAGACCGTCGGTTATATCACCGTGCACAAAGACAGCCGGCGTATCCGCAATATCGGCGTACATCCGGGCTTCCGCCGCCGGGGCATCGCCAGCACGCTGCTGCAGCACGTATCCGCCGCACTGGATGGGCCCATGAGCATTATCAACATTGATGAAAAAAATCCGGAGATCAGTGCTTTCCTGGAGAAATCGGGGCTCGGGCACTATCTGTCACAATACGAAATGGGAATAGAGATATAGAGATTTTTTGATTTACGGATTTTGGAATATGAAAAATGCAGCGGAGATCACATCATAGAGTGAGCTCTCCGCTGCATTTCAAATTTCTAAATATCAAAATCAGGAAATCCGCAAATCAGTTAGCTGATTCCATTAACAGATACCTCTTTCGCTATTTTCTGCACCAGTCCCTGTAACACTTTACCCGGACCTACTTCGGTGAATGCAGTTGCGCCGTCGGCTACCATGGCCAGTACGGACTGGCTCCATTTTACCGGGCCGGTGAGCTGGTCGATCAGGTTTTGTTTGATCTGTGCCGGTTCTGTCACTGCGGCGGCTACCACGTTTTGGTATACCGGGCAGGCAGGTGTGTTGAAGACTGCTTTTTCGATAGCTGCTTTCAGTTCTTCACGGGCAGATTCCATCAGCGGAGAATGGAAGGCGCCGCCTACCGGCAGTACCATCGCTCTTTTAGCGCCGGCAGCTTTTAATTCCGCACAGGCAGTCTCCACCGCCTTCACGGTGCCGGAGATCACCAGTTGCCCCGGGCTGTTATAGTTGGCCGGTACCACCACTTCATTGGTTTCAGCGGCTACTTTGGCACAGATTTCTTCTACTTTGGCATCTTCCATACCCAGGATCACGGCCATGGTAGAGGGTTGCTGTTCGCATGCTTTCTGCATGGCATTCGCCCTGATGGCTACCAGGCGCAACGCTTCTTCGAAAGACAGTACCCCGTTGGCAACGAGGGCGGAAAATTCTCCCAGGGAGTGGCCAGCTACCATGTCTGGTTGGGAATGTTCTGTAGTCATAAAAGCGATCACAGCATGCAAAAATACGGCAGGCTGCGTTACTTTGGTTTGTTTCAGGTCTTCCTCAGTGCCGGTAAACATGACATCAGAGATGCGAAATCCCAGGATTTCGTTGGCTTTCTCAAACAGTTCCTTTGCTTTCTCATTGGTGTCATACAGGTTCTTACCCATACCCGGAAATTGCGATGCCTGCCCGGGAAATACATATGCATGCTTCATGGTTGCTTATATTGTAGTGTTTATATCAGATATAAAAATAATTCAAATATACAATCAATTAGAATTTAATAAAGAATTATTACAGGTGCTGCAAAGCTGCGTCAAAAAAGCATTAAAACAAAAAATGGTTTAACCAGTTGCTGGCTAAACCATTTTTTTTAATGTCCGGGGGGACTTAATTTTTAATCAGTTTCATGAACTCGCTCCTGGTGGTACCATCCTGGAACTGGCCGCTGAAAGCGGAAGTGGTGGTAACGGAGTTTTGTTTGGACACGCCGCGCATCATCATACAGAGGTGCTGTGCTTCGATCACCACCGCTACCCCCTGTGGCTGCAGCGTTTCCTGGATAGCGTCCAGTATCTGGTGGGTCATGCGTTCCTGTACCTGGAGCCGGCGGGCATATACGTCCACCACGCGGGCCAGTTTGCTCAGGCCGGTAATATAGCCGTTGGGGATATAAGCCACATGCGCTTTACCGAAGAAAGGCAGCATATGATGCTCGCACATGGAATACAGCTCTATATCTTTTACGATCACCATTTCACTGTAGGCTTCCGTAAATTTGGCGCCATTCAGGATTTCCCGTGCATCGAGCTGGTATCCCTGCGTCAGGAATTGCATGGCTTTCGCCATCCTTTCAGGTGTTTTCAGCAATCCTTCCCTTTCAGCATCTTCTCCCAGCAGCTCGAGGCATTCTTTATAGTTCTTTACAAGACCGGACGTGATCTTTTCATCGTAACTTTCAACCTTATTATACGCCATTCTTATATGATTTTATTCAAATTCCAAATGCTTATCCCGCACCTGCCAATACTGCACAAAGTCATACCGTTAGGCGTGGGCAATATTATTTGCCGCCGTAATATTCTACATATATACGGGGAGTTTCATACAGCTTGATGCAATGCAGCTGTACCTCGGCAGGTAAATGCGGGGTCAACTGGTCCCAGATAGCGATCGCCAGATTTTCGGCCGAGGTAAATTTGCCCGCCATAAAATCCACGTCCAGATTGAGGTTCCGATGGTCTATCTTCTCAATAACAGCATCCCGGATAATCACACCCAAAGTCTTGGCATTAAACACAAAGCCGGTTTCCGGATCAGGGTTACCTTTTATGGTTACATGCAATTCGTAGTTATGACCATGCCAGTTGTCATTGGCACATTTTCCGAATACTTCCTCGTTCTTTTCTTTGCTCCATGCCGGGTTAGACAACTTATGCGCTGCATTAAAGTTCTCTACTCGCGTTAAATAAATCATTATTGCAAAAAATTTTCGCAAAAATACCACTATTCTCTGAGTAGTCCCAAGTTTATCCTTATTCCTGTCAATTGTTTTACACTGCCAGCGATCATTTTTGCCGTACTTTTACCGCATGAAATTATTGGTTACCGCTGCGACCATACTGGAAGTCCAGCCTTTTTTGCAATTCCTTGACCGTGAAAGCCAAAAAGTATCTGCCCACCAATACCGCCTGGCCAACTGCGACATTCAGCTGCTGATTGCCGGCATCGGCATGATGCATTACGCCTATAGCCTTGGCCGTTACCTCGCCGCTCACCGCCCTGATGTGGCCCTGCAGGCCGGTATCGCCGGCTCTTTCCGCCATGAATGGCCCCTGGGCTCCCTCGTGATGGTAGAACGCGAATACCTCGCCGATCTCGGCGCGGAAGATCAGGATCAGTTTAAAGATTTATTTGATATACAGCTCTGGCAAGCCTCCCAGCCGCCTTTCACCGGCAACGCCCTGGTCAATACTTTCGCCGGCCTGCCTTACCTGCCCCACCTGCCCAAAGCCACCGGCGTCAGCGTGAATATGGTCAGCGGCAGCATCCCCACCATCACCCGGCTGGAAAGCAAATACATGCCCGATGTGGAAAGCATGGAAGGCGCCGCCTTCCACTACGCCTGCCTCTCGGAAAATATTCCCTTCCTCCAGCTCCGCAGTATCTCCAACTATGTGGAAATACGGGATAAGAGCAAATGGAATATCCCGCTGGCCGTCAAACAACTGAACGATGAACTGGTATCGGTTGTCAAGTCACTGGCCGGCTTATGTTAACAAATAAAATTTTCTAAGTATATGCACTTATTATTAGGTTTCTCACCCTGCCCGAACGATACTTTTATCTTCGATGCCATGGTTAATAACAAGATCGATACGCAAGGACTGACATTTGATACACAACTGGAAGATGTGGAAACGCTCAACCGCTGGGCCCTCGAAGGGAAACTGCCTGTCACCAAGCTGAGTTTTGCCGTATACCTGAAAGTAAGGGACAAATATGACCTGCTCAACAGCGGCAGCGCCCTGGGCCGTGGCTGCGGTCCCCTGCTCATCGCGAAGAAAGATATCCCGCGGGAAGAAATAAAAAATCTGACCATAGCCATCCCGGGCGAAAATACCACCGCTAACCTCCTCTTTTCCATCGCTTTCCCGGAAGCGACCAACAAAAAAGTGATGGTGTTTTCAGACATCGAAAATGCAGTGCTCAACGGCGACGTGGACGCAGGCGTCATCATCCATGAAAATCGCTTCACCTATCAGCTCAAAGGCCTCGTGAAACTTATGGACATGGGCGAATACTGGGAATCCACCACCGGCAACCCTATCCCTCTCGGCGGTATCTTCATCCGTAAAGATATCCCCGCCGAAACACGCGCCCAGGTAGATGCACTGATCCATCAGAGCCTGCAGCATGCCTATAGCGAATACCCGCAGCTGTCCGACTACATCAAGTCGCACGCACAGGAAATGGACGAACAGGTGATGCGCCAGCATATAGATCTGTATGTCAACGACTTCAGCCTCGATCTTGGCCAGGAAGGGCACGCAGCAGTGGATGCGCTGATGACAGCCGCGGAAAAGGTCATTGCAAGGTGAGTTTTTTCTCGCAAAGCGCGCAGAGAACATGGTTTGTTTTAAGCTCGCCAAGGGCGGAGATTTATCAATGTTGCTCACATTAACCACCTGCCTGCTAAGTCATGACTTTGATATTATGAAAAAAGCAAAGGAAAAAGAGAGAAAAAAAGAAACAAGAGAGAGAAAAAATAAAAAACGAGCAGGAGCTGCTGATCTTCGCTTCTTGGCGAGCTTAAAACAAACCATGTTCTCTGCGCGCTTTGCGAGAAAAAAATCCTCAGCGTGAAACCGCCTTTCCATACACTTCCAGCGCCCGCTTCCTCGCCATATCATGTTCTACCATAGGCGACGGATAAGAAAACTCATCCAGCTCCGGCACCCAACGGCGGACGTATTGCAACGCTTTATCAAACTTCTGTGTCTGCAAGGATGGGTTAAACACCCGGAAATAAGGCGCGGCATCACAACCGCAGCCTGCCGCCCATTGCCAGTTGCCGTTGTTGGAGGCCAGATCGTAATCCAACAATTTGGCAGCAAAATAAGCTTCTCCCCAGCGCCAGTCGATCAACAGATGTTTGGTCAGAAAACTGGCGGTGATCATCCGCACCCGGTTATGCATAAAGCCGGTGGCATTCAGTTCCCGCATCCCCGCATCCACGATGGGATAACCTGTCTGTCCCTGGCACCAGCGCTCAAAATCCTTTTCATTATTCCGCCATACGATGCGGTCATATTCTTTCTTAAACGAGCTATGTGTTACCTCCGGAAAATGCCATAGGACCATCTGGAAAAACTCCCGCCAGATCAACTCTTTCAGGAATGTTTCATTATCCTTCAGCGCCGCCTTTACCAGCTCACGGATACTGAGCGTGCCAAACCGCAGATGTATCCCCAAACGGGAAGTGCCCTGTATGGCAGGAATATCGCGGGATTCGTCATAATGCCGGATAATTTTCCCCGGGATGTCTGCCGGAGGAAAAGCCGTTTGTTCAGCGGTGAACCCCATCGTTTTCAGCGAAGGTATTTTCAGCGCCGCCTGCCGGTGCCAGTTGCCTGTGTACTTCTCCACCGGGTAAGGCTTGTAATAAAAGGGCGTTAGCGTGGCCAGCCATCTTTTACTATAGGGTGTAAATATCGTATATGGGTCACCGTTATCCTTCACGACTTCTTTCTTTTCAAAGATTACCTGGTCTTTATAACTATGAAAAGAAATACCGTGTGATTTCAGCCATTTAGCGATGGCCGTATCACGGTCGCGGGCATACGGTTCGTAATCATTGTTCGTAAATACTTTCCGGACGTCATACCTGGAAGTCCAGTGCTGAAAGGCAGCTTCGGGTGTTCCGTAAAAAACATCCAGCGTGGCCCCTGCAGCAGCCAGCTGCAGCTGCATCGTTTCCAGTGTCTGATGAATGAATTGTACGCGGCGGTCTGTCTTATTTTCCAGGTCGCTGAGTATGGCTGTATCAAACACAAACACGGGCACGACAGGGTGTTCGTCTTTTAAAGCATGATATAAAGCAGCCTGGTCGTGCAGCCGCAGATCGCGGCGGAACCAGCAAAGGTTAACAACAGGTTTCATACTAGACTTTGCCATCGAATAATAGTTCGTGTAAAATGGCGGCCGTGGCATTGCCATAGCTGCTGTCCCGGAAGAGACCGACCCAGCGTATGCCCTGTATGGCGTTCGTCAGGAATATCTCATCTGCGTTTTCCAGATCTTCTGCAGTAAGTGGTTTCTCTTCAATTTTAAAGGGTAGTTCTGACCTCAGCAGGTGTTTGCGCATCACGCCGCATACGCCGCCTTCCGTCAGCGGTGGTGTGTAAATGGTTTTATGATGTACCATAAAAACATTGGCGATGGTACTGTCTGCCACACGGCCGTACTGATTGAGCAGCAGCACTTCATTGAAGCCATGTTGCTTGCCGTACATGGCGCCCATTACATAAGGGAGGCAGTTGTTGGATTTTATGGAAGAGAATTTATCACTGGTTTTCCTGGCGTCGGGGAAGATGTCCAGCACCAGGCCGTTTTCGTTCAGTTCCAGTACTGTGCTGCTCAGTTCCCATGCCTGTATGAGATACGAAGGCAGGTTATTGACCGGTTCGTACAATCCGCCATCGGCACGGAATACAGTGAACCTTACCCGTGCCATGTCCATCAGGTCATTTTTAAGGCACAGGTCCGCTATCTGCCGGAGAAAAAAGGTTTTGGTGAAATGCGCCGGAACGTCAAAATGGAGGAGATGAAGGCTGGCCAGCAGGCGTTCAAAATGCAAATCGCCCAATACCACTTCACCCTGCGCTACCCGCATTGTCTCGAAGCAGCCGTCTCCATAACGGAAGGAACGGTTGTCCGCCGTAAAAATCGGGTCACCGGAAGGAAAAAATTTACCATTATAACAGAGAAAACCAACTTGCACCTCGATCTGTATTTAGCAAGTTGTAAGTTACCCAATTATTTTGTCATTTCAGCGACCTCTTTTCAGGGAGTAACCGCAACCATAGCGGCGTACCACTGTTATTACCACAAAAAGAAAACGTTAAAAAACAACAGCTTCCGGTAAAAAACGTTTGCAAACCCCTGTAATAACGTAGCATGAAAAAGCCCCGCCTGTTTGTTGTCAGGCGGGGCTTTTTGTAGTCCGTTATTTAAACTGCCACAACGGGTATATCACCTTCAACGATCAATCTGCCGGCAGTTTTAGCTTTGATTTCTTCCACGCTAACATCCGGAGCGCGTTCCAGCAGGCGGAACCCGTCGGGCGTGACTTCCATCACGGCAAGATCGGTCACGATCTTTTTCACACAATGGACGCCGGTGAGGGGCAACGTACAGGCAGAGAGCAGTTTGCTTTCACCTTTCGGGTTGGTGTGCATCATGGCCACGATAATGTTCTGCGCGGAGGCGACGAGGTCCATAGCGCCACCCATGCCTTTTACCATTTTGCCAGGTATTTTCCAGTTGGCGATATCGCCGTTGTCGGCCACTTCCATGGCGCCCAGTACGGTGAGGTCTACCTTACCGGCACGGATCATACCGAAACTTTCGGCAGAATCGAAAAAGCTGCCGCCGGGCAGAAGGGTAACCGTTTCTTTACCGGCATTGATAAGGTCCGGATCTATATCATCAGCAGACGGGTACGGTCCCATACCGAGCATACCGTTTTCAGACTGCAGCATGATGGAAATACCGGCGGGGATGTAGTTGGCTACCAGCGTAGGGATACCGATACCCAGGTTGACATACATACCGTCTTTTAACTCCTTTGCTATTCTTTTGGCGATACCAAATTTATCGAGAGGCATAACATACTGATTTTGGAAAGTGGAATAATGACGTGTAGGCGTGAGCGTTACATCTGTACCGTCCTGCGTTCTATCCGTTTTTCATAACCGGCGCCCGCAAAGATGCGATGCACATAAATACCCGGCACATGGATATGGTCAGGGTCCAGCTCACCGGGCTGTACCAGCTCTTCCACTTCAGCGATGGTGATATTACCGGCTTTGGCCATGGAAGTGCTGAAATTGCGGGTTGTTTTGCGGAATACCAGGTTGCCCATGGTATCGCCCTTCCAGGCTTTCACGATAGAGAAGTCGGCATGCAGTGCCATCTCCATGAGATAATGTTTGCCGTTGAATTCACGGGTTTCTTTACCGGTGGCCACTTCGGTGCCGTAACCGGCGGGGGTGAAAAAGGCGGGAATGCCCATACCGGCCATCTGTATGCGGGTGGCGAGAGTGCCCTGCGGGATCAGGTCTACTTCCAGCTCGCCGGCCAGCAGCTGTCTTTCAAATTCTGCGTTTTCGCCGACATAGGAAGACATCATTTTGCGGATCTGGCGGGTTTTCAGCAACAGGCCCAGTCCGAAGTCATCAACCCCGGCGTTGTTGGAAATACAGGTCAGTTCTTTTACGCCCTTTCTGACCAGCGCTGCGATACAATTCTCGGGAATACCACACAAACCAAATCCCCCCAGCATTACCACCGCGCCATCCCGGATGTCCTGTATGGCTTCGTCTGCATTTGCTACTACTTTGTTCATGTTTTGGTGTTTTATGTTGATCTTATGGCTGTCGCTTGATAAAGGGGCGTACCGTGTCGGAAGCGGGTAACAGGAAAGCTTTCTCGGCATTGGGGAAAAAGCTTTTCATACGGAATTTCACGGGCGCATTTTCTTCCACAGGGTTGCCCAGTATATTTTTTCTTGCGGCGATATCCGCCTGCACTTTTTCGAACACGTCTTTCATACGGTCCGGGTGACTTTCATACCAGTTATAGCTGGCCATGAAGTCTTTCACGGACACCTGGTGCAGGTCCAGTATCTGTTTGTAGTATATCTTTACTTTTTCCTGTCTGACGGAGTCTGTCACGGCTCCTGCTGTCAGCGCGCTTACTTCGTTGCCATAGGCGTCTGCCAGGGTCATGTCCACCAGGATTTTGCTCATCTTATCCTTCTGGATATACTCCTTGGGGACATTGCCCGGATCACCACAAGCTGCCATTAAAAATACAAGTCCTGTTACGAGCGCTTTAAAACGGTTATTCATTCTTTTCTAAAAAATTGTGTTGCCGGAGCTGTTCACCGGCTGTTATTTCATCTGCTGATATTTCTGTGCGTTGGGCACATCCATCTGGGCCAGCAATTCGGCCGCCCTCATTTTCTCCTGCGGCATAGCTTTGGAAAATATCTTCTGCAGTTCGTCGGCTTTGGCGGAGTAAAATGTCTGCATCAACATGGAGTTGGGTATGTCCTGGTGAATGGCATACAGCAGGTTGAGGCAGTTCATAATCGACGCGCGGCCCCTGTTCACATCCTCATACATAACGTCCAGCCCGTTGCGGTGGTACTGGTACATGACATCGTGGAAGTTGAGGAACTTGGCATTCAGGAGGTTATCCTGCAGCCAGTAACGGTTACGGTTACCCTCATAAGCTTTCCATCCGGAGATGTCTTTTCCGTCCGGTGCGTTATTAACGATATTCAGGGCTTTTTTGAAGTAGGCATCGCCGCCGCGGGGAGAGAAGGAATCATAATCCAGTCCGAGGATGATGTTCACATAATAGGCCATGATGGCGGTGAGATTGGACGCCATCGGGTCGTTGCCCACCACGCGGGTATCGCTGAACTCCAGCTGCTGGAATTCGACGTAACGGAAAGCCACGTTGTTGTCCTGCGTATTCAGCAGGCTGGTCACATAGCTGCTGTTAAACACCGGGCGGGTGGCCTGTATGGTGAGGGACGCCTTGTACATATTTTCACCGGTGACACCGGTGATATTGAGCAGGAAGTTACACTCGATCCTTTCGGCCGGCGTAAACGCATCGTCTGTCCAGTGGCGGTTGTTCAGGAATTCCCTGAGGGCAGTCTGCAGCGTGGTAAACACTTTCCGGTCAACCCCCTGGACCTGGTTGGCTACGACGGTCACATTAGCCCTGATCTCCTGCGCCTGCAGGCAGTCGGCCATGAAAACGAATATACCTGCCAGCAGCAGGGTGAAGCGGAAACAGTTACGCATGTTGCAGTTCAATTATGGCGGAAACAATATCCCGGGCAACTTCCTGTTTGGATTTGAGGGGGATGTCACGTTCTTTTCCCTTGTTATCGAACAGGGTCACCTTATTGGTATCGTAGTTGAACCCTGCTCCCGGATCGGCGAGGGAGTTCATAACGATCATATCCAGATTTTTGTCACGCAGTTTTTTCAGTGCATACTCCCTTTCGTTGTTGGTTTCCAGGGAGAAGCCCACCAGCAGTTGCTGCGGACCTTTGTTATTGCCCAGTGTGCGGAGGATGTCGTGTGTTTTTTCGAGGGCGATGCTGAACTTGTCCTCTCCTTTTTTGATTTTTTTATCCGCCACCTGGGTGGGACGGTAGTCTGCCACGGCGGCGGCGGCCACTACGATGTCGGACAGCGGGTATACGGCGATCACGCTGCGGAACATGTCTTCGGCAGACTGTACCGGGATGACCTGGATACCGCTGTGGTGAGTGGTCTGGTTGGTGGGCCCCAGCACCAGTTTCACCTGGGCGCCCGCGTCGGCGAGGGCTTCGGCGATGGCGATGCCCATTTTACCGCTGGAGTGGTTGCTGATGTACCTGACAGGGTCTATGTGTTCGATGGTGGGACCGGCGGTCACGACGGCTATTTTGCCGTTGAGCGGTTTACGGGCGCCGGCGGCCACGCTGAAGTGGCGGCGCAGCAGGGCGACAATATTCTCCGGTTCCGCCATGCGTCCTTCACCGACGAGGCCGCTTGCCAGTTCTCCGGCTGCGACCGGTATCTGGGTATGCCCGTATTCGCGGAGGCGGGCCACATTGGCGCGGGTGGCAGGGTGTTTCCACATGTCTTCGTCCATGGCCGGTGCGTAGAGGACCGGGCAGGTAGCGGAGAGGTAGGTGGCCATCAGGAGGTTATCGCACAGGCCGTTGGCCATTTTGGCGATGGTATTGGCGGAGGCTGGTGCAATCAGCATGACGTCGGCCCAGCGGCCCAGCATGACGTGGTTGTTCCAGCTGTTATGATCGCTGATATGAAGAGGTACTTCGTGTTTGGAGAGAGTAGCGAGTGTCAGCGGCGTGATAAAATCGGCCGCAGCGGGCGTCATGACCACCTTTACGGACGCGCCTTCCTTCACGAGCAGACGGGTGAGGGTAGCGGCTTTATAGGCGGCGATGCTGCCGGAGACGCCTAACAGGATTTTCTTTCCTTGTAATATTTTGATATCGTCCATAGATATAAAAAAAGCGGCAGAATTGAATCTGCCGCCATGAAATTAATGTTTTTATTTTTCGCAATCACGCACCTCACAAAATAATGTGTGGCGGTTTAGCTGAACAGGTCGTCGTCGTTCTTGCGGAAATAAATTTTATTGTCCAGGAATTCCTGCGTGGCCTGGATAGCAGGATTTGCCAGCCTTTCATAAAAGCGGGAAATCTCGATCTGCTCCTTGTTTTCGTGTACTTCTTCGAGGTTGTCAGTATGGCTGGCAAACTCTTCCAGCTTGGAATGGAGCTCCTCTTTCACGGAAATATTGATCTGATTGGCGCGTTTGGCTATCACGGCAATAGACTCATATAAATTACCGGTCCTGTTCTTAATATCGGTAGTATTTTTGGTTTCTACCCAGGGATTAAGACTACTGGTTAGACTTCTCTTTATTTTGCTCATTTTCCAGTGATTTAATGTTGTTTTGCGCTAAGGTATAAAATTTTTCGGCATCCGCCTTCAATTTGCTGTTGGGATAGTGGTCTGCGAAGTCCATGTATTCGGTGACAACTGTCTCGTAGCGTTCTTTTTGTTTCTCTTCTATGCTGTTTTTAGCATAATTGTAGTAGGCGCGGATGGCCATTATCTTGTAGCTGTCGCTTTTGTCAGAGTCGGGGTAGTTGCGCATCAGGTTTTTGAAGGCGATACCGGCCGCTTTGTAAAAGCCCAGGTTGTAGTACAGTTCGGCGCTGTTGAACTCTTTGAGTTCCAGCTTTCTGCGGCAGAGTTCGATTACCAGGTTGGCTTCCGGCACCTTGTCTGCCTGCGGGTAGTTGTTAATGAAGGTCTGCATCTGTGCGATGGCCTTCATGGTATTGGTCTGGTCCAGTGAAACCTTGGGAGATTGTTTGTAATAGCAGTAGGCCTGCATATAGTCAATTTCCACCGCTCTGGGACTGTTGGGGAATACGTCGAGGTAGTTTTTGAAGTGGAAAGCTGCCTGAACATAATCCTTCACGTAGTAGGAACAGTATGCGTAGTTGTAATACAGGCCTTCGAACTTTTCAGTGCCTTTGTACACCTGTAAAAGGTCCTGGTAAAGTGTCTGCGCCGTATTGTATTTTTTCTTCTGGTACAATTTGTCAGCATACGCCAGCTTCTTTTCGAAGTTGTTGCTTTTTTCGATTCTTCTCAGTTCGTTATTACAGGAAGAAGCGACCACGATCAGCGCAAGGACACTGGTATACAATAAAAATTTCCGCATAAAAGAGTGGCAAAATTAAGAATTAAATGTAAATGTAAGGCGAAGAGATTTTCATTGCTGTTAAAATTTTGCAAAAGAGGCCGTCAAATCGCTGAACCCGGGCATTTTACCGAAGAAATGATTCCTTTTGCCGCTTACCTGCCGAAAATAAAAAACCGGCTGATAATGTCAAAAAAAATCCGGGCAAAAGTGTCGGATTACAAATAAATACCATTCGTAAAAGCAGTTTCATCCCGCAAACTGAAAAAAAGCCGCAGTTATTTTATTCGCTTCAATGTCAATGCTGGTGCGTTTTTCACAGGTTATAAACACAATATTAACACTCATTCACATCTTATCCACACAATCCCGCATCCCGGGCGTAAAAAAGGGGGATAAAGACATGCCAAAGCCTTTCTGTCGTGGTCTGTGCTCCTGTGGAAAAAATTTATAAAGTATTTTTTCGTTAAAAAGTGGGAAAAAGTGTTATTTTGTGTTAGAAAATGGTTTTTCAAATACTTTGCCCCATGGTATGACAGGTTTTCTAGGCGAATATGAGGCTACGCTGGACGCAAAAGGACGTTTTCTGTTACCTGCCGGATTCAAAAAGCAGTTGTCAGAGACCGCCGGGGGGCAGTTTGTCATCAACAGAGGCTTTGAAAAATGCTTGTCATTGTATCCCATGAATGAGTGGCAGCCCATTTTCGAACGTATCAGCAAGCTGAACGATTTTGACCCGAAAGTACGGGAATTTAGGCGCTACTTCCTCAACGGGGCCACCATTCTGGAACTGGATAGCGCAGGAAGACTGCTGGTACCGAAAAACCTGCTGTCGTACGCAAATATGGAAAAAGACATTGTGCTGGCAGCAGCATCCAATAAAATCGAGATCTGGGATAAAGGTAAATACCAGGAGTTCTTTGAAAATTTCTCACCAGGGGCCTTCAGTGATCTGGCTCAACAGGTAATGGGAGGAGGAGACAACAACATATCAATTTAAACTGGAGCAACATGGGCGAACAACAATATCACCTACCCGTTCTGCTGCAGGAGACAACGGAGCTGTTACACATTAACCCCGAAGGGACATATGTGGACGCCACGTTCGGAGGCGGAGGACATTCCCGGGCCATACTGGAGAAACTGGGCGAAAAAGGACGACTGATCGTATTTGATCAGGATGAGGATGCATACCGTAACAGAATCATCGATGACCGCGTAACATTTGTACAACAAAATTTCCGGCACCTGCAACGCTTTCTGAAATTACACAAAGCGGAACAGGCAGACGGCATACTGGCAGACCTGGGCGTGTCTTCACACCAGTTCGATACCGCCGACAGAGGATTCAGCATCCGGTTTAACGGCGACATGGACATGCGGATGGACACCCGGACAACCCTCACTGCGGCCCAGATTCTGGCCACCTGGGGCGAATCCCGGTTACAACTCCTCTTCCAGGAATACGGAGAAGTGACCAACGCCAAAACCCTGGCACAAACCATTGTACGGCAAAGAAAAACACACCCCATGCGCACCATCGCGGAATTTAAATCCGTGATCCAGCCCATCGTCAAAGGCAACCCGCAGAAATACCTCGCACAGGTGTTTCAGGCACTCCGGATAGCCGTCAACGATGAACTGGGCGCCCTAAAAGATTTGCTTACCCAATCCGCCAATGCGCTGAAACCGGGAGGCAGGCTAGCCATCATCACCTTCCACTCGCTGGAAGACAGACTGGTAAAGAATTTTATGAAGACAGGCAGTTTCGAGGAAGCACCGGAAGATCCGTTTGGAAAGGAAACACCCCCTAAATTGTTCAGATTAATCACAAAAAAACCGGTGACCGCCAGCGATGCAGAATTAAAGCTCAACAGCAGATCGAGAAGCGCAAAACTGCGGGTGGCCGAAAAAAAAGCATGATACTGCCGTACACCGTATCATCCAGCTCCTATCCTATCCTATACACATCTGTTGTGATTTGCTTTCAGTTTTATATTGTCAATTATTAAAAAGGCATAGCGCGTGTTGCAGGAAGAAGTTATAGAAACAAACCAGGAAGAAGAACCTGCCGGTACAGAAAGTACTCCGGCAAAAGAACCGAAAAGGGAATGGCGGCTGCGTATCAACTACAGAGCGTTGGTACAAAACCTGCCCTATATCGGTTTCCTCGCCGTACTGGCACTGGTCTATATCGCTAACAGCCACCTCGCCGAAAAAAAAATACGCCGCATTAATCAGCTTGGCAAAGAAATAAAAGAGCTTAAGTGGGAATATCTCAATGTGAAGAGTGAGCTCATGTTTCGCAGTAAAATGAGCGAAGTCAGCAAATCCGTGGAACAACTGGGCCTCAAACAACTCAGTTCCCCTCCGCAGAAAATAGTGCTGAAAAAGGAAAACGAAAAATGACATGAATACTGGTACCTGATGCTGCCCGCCTGAAACTATTACAGGACGGGGATGCTGGTAAAATAAAATGGCAAGCATCACCTATAAATCGCAGCCAGTGTCAGGTATCTTTTTATAGCTCTTGGCCCATAGCTTTTAGCCTTAGTCGCTTTCCCGGCAACTAAAATCCTGGAAGTTATCCGCTAAAAGCATAAAGCTAAACAGCTGGAACGTGGACGTAAAAAAAGACATATTGTGGCGTGTGTATCTGTGCCTGATCGGCATGGCGCTCTTCGGCGTCGCCATCCTGGTCAAGGTCTTTTACATCCAGAATGTAAAAGGCAACTACTGGCGCAATATGGCCGACAGTCTGCATACCGGCTACGTAGCCCTCGACGCGGAAAGAGGCACCATCTATTCGGAGGAAGGCAGAATGCTGTCTACCTCTATCCCGTATTTTGACATACGGATAGACTTCGCCGCCGACGGCCTGCGGGATAAAAAAGGGAAAGTGTTCCGGGAAAATCTCGATTCCCTCTCCCTCTGCCTCTCCCAGATGTTCGGCGACCGCAGCAAAGCAGGATACGCACAAATGCTGCAGGAAGGTTACAAAACAAAGGACCGCTACTTTCTCCTGAAAAGAAACGTGCCCTTTAACCAGTACCAGCAAATGCGCACCTTCCCCATGTTCCGGCTCGGCAAAAACAAAGGCGGCATGATCGCGGAAAGCAAAAGCAAACGCATCAACCCCTTTAAACTCCTGGCCAACAGGACCATCGGGCTGCCCCGCGAAAATTCACAAAGCGTAGGCCTGGAAAGGACCTATAACGACTACCTGAAAGGGGTGACCGGCAAAAGGCTCATGCGCCGCATCGCCGGCGGAACATACGTTCCCGTGGAAGGATATGACATCGAACCGGAAAACGGCCGCGATATCGTTACTACCCTCGACGTAAACATGCAGGACATCGTGGAAACCGCCCTCATGAACATGATGGTGCAAAACGAAGCCACCCACGGCACCTGTATCCTGATGGAAGTGAAGACAGGTAAAATCAAAGCAATCGCCAACCTGGGCAGACAACCCGATGGCAGCTACTGGGAAGACATGAACTACGCACTGCAGGTAGGTGAACCAGGTTCCACTTTTAAACTGGCCACCGTCATCTCTGTGCTGGAAGATAAATTCGCCACCATGAACACCATGGTCAACATGGACGGCGGACGCTGGCAGGTAGGACGCAGAACGGTATTCGACTCCGAACCGCATCCCGGCCCCCAGAACGTGACCATCAAACACGCATTTGAGCTCAGCTCCAATGTGGCAATGGCTAAACTGGCCGTCCAACACTATGGCAGACAGCCCAACAAGTTCGTGGCCCACCTGAAAAGACTCAGAATGGACCAGAACACGGGCATCGACCTGGTGGGGGAAGGCCATCCGGTGATTAAAACCACCAGCTCCAAAACATGGAGCAACACTTCCCTACCCTGGATGGCATTCGGGTATGAAGTGCTGATAAGCCCGCTGCAAACCTGTATGCTATACAACGCAGTGGCCAACAACGGTAAAATGATGAAACCCTACCTCGTCAATTCCGTACAGGAATATGGCCAGGTAGTTAAACAGTTTGAGCCTACCGTACTGCTGGACAGCATCTGCTCCAACAGTACCCTGAAACAGGTACAGGCCATGCTCGAAGGAGTGGCAATAGACGGCACCGCCAGGAAACTGCGCAACCCCTATTACAGCTTCGCAGCTAAAACCGGTACCGCCCTGGTGGCCAACGGCAGCCGCGGTTATGCCGACAAGATCTACCAATCCTCATTTGCCGGGTACTTCCCCGCCAATGACCCGCAGTACACCTGCGTAGTGGTGATCAAAAACAAACCGCATGCCCTGCGCTTTTACGGCGCAAACGTGGCAGGACCTGTGTTCCGCGAAGTGGCTGATAAACTCTATGCCATCGCTGTGGAAAAACAGAAACCCATGCAGGCAAACGTACAACTGGACACCCTCCTGGCCCTGAAAAACGGAAAAGGCGGCGAATGGAAACAGATACTCAATACCCTGCAGATGCCCATGAACGGCACCATCGCCAATAACAGCTGGGTAAGTCCCAGCGTGAGCAACAGGAAAGTCAGCTTCCAGCCGCTCACGCACGCAAAAGGCGCCGTGCCCGACGTAACAGGCATGGGACTCAAAGATGCGCTGTACCTGCTCGAAAACGCAGGACTGCGCGTTGTCATAAAAGGCGCCGGCAAAGTGAAAACACAATCACTGCCCGGCGGCGCTAAAATTGGAAACGAACAAACGATCGTAATAGAACTGAGCTAGATGAAGACGCTGCGCGACATATTATACAATGTAGGCATCAGGGCCGTACACGGAAATACCGACATCCCCGTGAACGCACCCGCCATTGATTCCAGGTCCGTCGGGCCCGGCGACGCCTTCATTGCCGTGAGAGGAGTACACACCGATGGCCATCAGTATATCGATAAAGCCATCGCTCAAGGCGCCGCTGCCATCATCTGCGAAACCCTGCCGGAAGTGCTGCTCGACACGGTGACCTACGTACAGGCAGACAACAGCGCCACGGCAAGCGGTATCATGGCAGGCAACTTCTATGATAACCCTTCCCACAAACTGCAGCTGGTAGGCGTTACCGGCACCAACGGTAAAACCACCATCGCTACCATCCTGTTCCGTTTGTTCTCCCGGCTGGGCTACCACTGCGGACTGCTGTCCACTGTGCAAAACCAGATCGGCGATACCGTCATACCTTCTACCCATACCACCCCGGACCCCATCAGCCTCAACGCGCTGCTGGCACGGATGGTGGAAGAAGGATGCCTGTACGCCTTCATGGAAGTAAGCTCCCACGCCATCCACCAGCAACGGATCGCAGGACTGAAATTCGCCGGAGGCATCTTCAGCAATATCACCCATGATCACCTGGATTATCACAAAACATTTGATGAATACATCCGGGTCAAAAAATCGTTCTTTGACAGCCTGCCCGCTTCGGCTTTCGCCCTTACCAATCTCGACGATAAAAGAGGTATGGTAATGCTGCAAAACACCAAAGCCCGCAAGGCCACCTATAGCCTGCGTACACTGGCCGATTTCAAAGGAAAAATCCTGGAAAACAACCTCACCGGGCTGATCATGCAGGTAGGCGACACAGAAGTGCACTTCCGCCTGATCGGTGAGTTCAACGCCTACAACCTGCTGGCGGTATACGGCGCTGCTGTGTTGCTCGGACAGGACAAAGCCGCGGTGCTGCGCACCCTCAGCAATACGCAGGGTGCGGAAGGCCGCTTCGAATATATCGTGTCCGCACACGACCAGATCATCGCTATCGTGGACTACGCCCACACCCCCGATGCCCTGAAAAACGTGCTCGCTACCATCAAAAACCTGCGCAAAGGACATGAACAGGTCATCACAGTGGTAGGCTGCGGCGGCGACCGCGACACAGCGAAAAGACCGGTCATGGCGGCAGTAGCGGCCGACAGCAGCGACCGCGTGATCCTCACTTCCGATAATCCCCGCTCCGAAGATCCGGACGCGATTATCCGCGAAATGGAAGCCGGCGTGCCCGTGCACCAGAAAAAAAGAGTGATCTCCATTACCGACCGCAGGGAAGCGATTAAAACCGCCGTTACCCTCGCCGGAAAAGAAGACATCATCCTCGTGGCCGGAAAAGGACACGAGAAATACCAGGAAATCAAAGGGGTGAAACATCCCTTCGACGATAAACAAGTGCTGGATGAAGTAATGAGGCTGCTCGATAAATAACTAAAACGGAACGAAACTAAATACTTAATAACTCAATGACTTAACAGCCCCCCTCCGAATGAGGCGGACGGGGAGGCTCCGACTAAAACATATGTTATATTATTTTTTAAATTACCTGAAAACAGAATTCAAGATCAGCATCATCGGTGGTGGTATGTTCCAGTTTATCACCTTCCGCGTGACGATGGCCCTGTTGCTGTCGCTGGTCATCTCCCTGTTGTTGGGTAAACGTATTATCAAATTCCTGCAGCGCAAACAAATCGGTGAAACGATCCGTGAGCTGGGCCTTCAGGGTGAAAACACCAAGAAGGGCACCCCCACCATGGGCGGCCTCATCATCCTCGCTGCCATCCTCATTCCCACCCTCCTGTTTGCACAGGTGGCCAATGTGTATATCTGGCTGGTACTGCTTTGTACCATCTGGCTGGGCCTCATCGGATTTCTGGACGATTACATCAAAGTATTCAAAAAGAACAAGGAAGGGCTGGCCGGCCGCTTTAAAATACTCGGACAGATAGGACTGGGCCTCATTGTAGGCACCACCCTGTATTTCAATAACGATGTGGTGGTATCACGCGAGCTGATGAACAGCGGCAAGCTGGCGCCCTACGAAAGACGCCTTACGAATCACCCGGAAAGAGTGACCCGAGACGGACAACGGTTTGTGGACGTGAAAACACCCATCACCACCATCCCGTTCGTCAAGAACCACGAATTCAACTACGCCAAGCTGATTTCCTGGATTCCCGGCGCAGAAAAATACACGTTCATCGTCTATATCCTGATCGTCATCTTTATCATCACCGCCGTGTCCAACGGCGCAAACATAACGGACGGACTGGACGGGCTGGCCACAGGGGTGTCGGGTATCATAGGAATATGTCTCGGCATTTTTGCTTATGTGTCCGGTAACATTCAGTTTGCGGAGTACCTCAATATCATGTACATCCCCAACCTGGGCGAACTGTCCATCTTCATTGCCGCCTTTGTGGGCGCCTGTGTGGGCTTCCTCTGGTACAACGCTTATCCGGCGCAGGTTTTCATGGGAGATACCGGCAGCCTGGCGCTGGGAGGTATCATCGCAGCGCTGGCGTTTATTGTGCGCAAAGAACTGCTGATACCCATCTTCTGCGGTGTGTTCCTGGTCGAAAACCTGTCAGTCATGCTGCAGGTGTCCTATTTCAAATACACCAAAAAGAAATACGGAGAAGGCCGGCGTTTACTGAAAATGTCACCGCTGCACCACCACTATCAGAAACTCGGATATCATGAAAGCAAAATATCCGTTCGCTTCTGGATCGTGACCATCATGTGTGTGGCATTTGCGATCGCGACACTGAAAATGAGATAATCAAAAAACCAAAGAACTAACAAAGAAGTATATACGAAAATGGCGCATAAACTCATCATATTAGGAGCAGGAGAAAGCGGGATAGGGGCAGCCTTGCTGGGCAAACAGCAGGGGTATGATGTTTTTGTGTCCGAAGGCGGCACTATCAAAGACAACTATAAACAGGAACTGGCGGTAAACCATATTCCTTTCGAAGAAGGCCATCACTCCTGGGATGTCATACTGGGCGCAGACGAAATCGTCAAAAGTCCGGGTATCCCTGAAAAAACAGAGCTGATGAAAAAAGTACGCGAAAAAGGCGTGGCTGTCATCTCCGAAATCGAACTGGCCTACCGTTTTTCAAAAGGTAAAAAGATTATTGCCATCACCGGCAGCAACGGCAAAAGCACCACCACCGCCCTCACCTACCATATTTTCAAAACGGCAGGACTGGACGTGGCCATGGTCGGCAACATTGGCGTTAGTTATGCCAGGCAGGTGGCAACCGCACCAGCGGAGTATTATGTGATTGAAATCAGCAGCTTTCAGCTGGATGACATCGTGGAATTCAAACCCAACGTAGCCATCCTGCTCAACATTACGCCTGATCACCTGGACCGGTACGACTACAAAATGGAAAATTATGTAGCCTCCAAGTTCAGGATTGCGATGAACCAGACAAAAGAAGACTATTTCGTCTACTGTATGGATGATCCCGAGATCATGCAGCATTTGGCGCAGCAACCCATTTATTCAACATTAATACCTTTTACCATCATGAAACCACTGAAAGAAGGCGGTTCTATCGCCAACGAGCAGTTGCAAATACTGGTTGACGGAGAGCCGGTCATCATGTCGATGTATGACCTGGCGCTAAAAGGGAAACACAATCTGTATAATTCGATGGCAGCAGCAATTGCAGGCAGAACCATGGATATTAGAAAGGAAAAAATCCGCGAAAGCCTGGCTTCCTTCAAAAGCCTCGAACACCGGATGGAATATGTGACAACCGTGAAAGGCGTGGATTTTATCAATGACAGCAAAGCTACCAATGTGAATTCCGTATGGTTTGCCCTCGAAAGCATCGAAAAGCCCATTGTACTGATCATGGGCGGTGTGGACAAAGGCAACGACTACTCCGCTATCCGCGACCTGGTGAAGGAAAAAGTAAAAGCCATTATTTGTATGGGGGTGGACAACACACCGATCATTGATGCGTTATCAAAAGATACGCCTGTCATGATCAGCACGTCCGGCATGATGGACGCGGTACGCGAAGCGTTCGCCCAGGCCACCAAAGGGGACGTGGTAATGCTCTCCCCCGCCTGCGCCAGCTTCGACCTGTTTAAAAATTACGAAGACAGGGGCCGGAAATTCAAAGAAGCGGTGAAAGCATTGTAAATACCGGGGTTGCAGGTAAAAGGGTTGAATAACGGGAACGAAAAAACGAAATTATTAACAATATGAACGGATTGCTCTATAGAACAAAAGGCGATAAGGTCATCTGGACGATAGTGATATTTCTATCGCTGGTGAGCCTGCTGGCCGTGTATAGCGCAACCGGCTCGCTCGCCTACCGCGAACGGGGCGGCCATACGGAGTACTATCTCCTGAAGCAGCTCATTGTACTCGGTATGGGCCTGGTGATCATCTACTTCGCACACCGGGTGAACTATACCATTTACTCGCGGGTGGCGCAGGTAGGCTTCCTGGTGTCGATACCGCTGCTCATTTATACGCTGGCTTTCGGTTCGCATATCAACGACGCCAGCAGATGGATAAGGCTGCCGATCATCAACCTGACCTTCCAGACATCGGACGTCGCCAAACTGGCCATCTTCATGTATGTCAGCCGGCAGTTGTCCAGAAGGCAGCATGTGATCAACGATTTCAAGAAAGGGTTTCTGCCCATCATCATACCAGTAGGCATTATCTGCGTACTCATTATGCCGGCCAATATGAGCACGGCTTTGCTGTTAATGGCCAGCTGCATGCTGCTCTGTTTCATTGGCAGGGTACCGGTGAGGTTCCTCGCCGGCATGGTGGCGGCAGGAGCGCTGGCGATCGTACTGATGTTTGCCATCGCCAAAATATCCGGTATGGAGATGCGTACCAAAACCTGGGAAAAGCGGCTGGACAGCTTCATGAATGACGATCATACAGAAGTGCCCTACCAGGTGCAACAGGCCAACATCGCCATCGCAGGCGGCGGTATTCTCGGGAAAGGCCCCGGCAACAGTACACAACGTAACTTTCTGCCACACGCCTACTCCGATTACATCTACGCCACCATCATCGAAGAATACGGACTGGTAGGCGCTTTCCTGATACTGGCGGCATATATGCTGTTGCTGCTGCGCTGCATCCGGATCTACAAAAAATGTCCGTATGCCTTCGGCGCCTTCCTGGCGCTGGGACTCAGCGTAACGCTGGTGATACAGGCGCTGACCAATATGGCGGTAAACGTACAGCTGTTCCCCGTTACAGGGTTGCCGCTGCCGCTGGTCAGCATGGGTGGTTCTTCCGTCCTTTTCACCAGCATGGCCATCGGGATTATCCTGAGCGTGGCCCGCAATGTGGAGGAAATGGAAGGTAAACAGGCAGAAAAAGAAAGACTGGAACGCGTCATGGCCGCCAATGCAGAAAACGCTGCGGTAGCTTAATGCGTATCTATATAAAAGGAACAGACAATCAATCGTAACTGAAGAACATGCAACGCAAAGTGATTATAGCAGGTGGTGGCACGGGAGGACATATCTTCCCGGCGATAGCGATTGCCAATGCGTTGAAGAAAATCCAGCCGGATATTGACATCCTCTTTGTAGGCGCCACCGGTAAAATGGAAATGGAAAAAGTACCGCAGGCGGGCTATCCCATCAAAGGACTGGAAATAGCCGGTTTTAACCGCAGCAATATTTTTAAAAACATACTGCTGCCTTTCAAAATCTGGAAAAGTCTCCGGCAGGCCAAAAACATCCTCGCCGAATTCAATCCGGACGCAGTCGTAGGCGTTGGCGGTTATGCCAGCTTCCCTATGCTGAGAAGGGCGCAGAAAAATGGTATCCCGACGCTCATACAGGAACAGAATTCCTTTGCAGGCAAAACCAACAAAATACTGGGAAAAAAAGCAAAGAAAATCTGCGTGGCTTATGATGGCATGGATAAATTTTTCCCGGCAGACAAGATTGTTTTCACCGGCAATCCTGTCAGGAACAACATCACGCAATCCGCCGTCACTAAAGAAGACGCCCTGCAACACTTTGGACTGAGCAGTCAGAAACAAACCATCTTCGCCGTAGGCGGCAGCCTGGGCGCCAAATCGATCAACGAAGCGTTGCAGCCGTTGCTGCCCACGCTGGTGCAGAAAGACCTGCAGCTGATCTGGCAAACCGGCAAACCGTACTATGAAACCGCGAAAGCCGCAGCGGCGCCCTACAGCAGCCATATCAAAGTGCACGAGTTCATCAACGTGATGGACTTTGCCTACAAAGCTGCAGACGTAGTGCTCTCCCGTGCAGGCGCACTGGCCATCGCAGAGCTATGCGTGGTGAAAAAGCCGGTCATTTTTGTACCGTATCCTTTTGCAGCGGAAGACCATCAGACTTCCAACGCCATGAACCTGGTGAATAAAAAGGCGGGCCTGATGATCAAAAACGACGAAGTGGGCGCACAACTCTCCAACGTACTGTTCAGCCTTCTGCAAAACAGGGCGCTGATGGAGCAACTGGAGAAAAATATCGGCGAACTGGGCAATCCCAACGCGGATATGGTGATTGCCAAAGAAGTGATCAGCATTTTTTGATTTTGATATTTAGATATTAAGGGATTTAGGATTTATATGGATTTGAACAACATACAACGGGTTTATTTCATCGGCATCGGCGGCATCGGCATGAGTGCCATCGCCCGCTTCTTCAATGAGAAAGGAGTGGCAGTCAGCGGTTATGACCGTACTTCCACCCCGCTCACAAAGCAGCTGGAAGCCGAAGGTATGCAGATCCATTATACAGACGATATTAACGCATTAGACAGGGAAACTAACCTCGTTGTATACACGCCGGCCATTCCCGCCACCCATGAAGAACTGAAATGGTACCGGGACAATGGCTTTGAAGTGGTAAAACGCAGCGATGTGCTGCAGGAAATCACCCGTTCACTGTTCGCCATTACCGTTGCAGGCACCCATGGTAAAACGACCGTTTCCACCATGATCGCGCATCTGCTCACAGACAGCGGCTATGGTTGCAACGCTTTCCTCGGCGGCATCAGCGTGAACTACGACCGTAATTTCTGGAGCAGCAACAAGGCGGTGGCGGTGATTGAGGCAGATGAGTATGACCGCTCTTTTCTGAAATTAAGTCCGGATATCGCCGTCCTGACTGCCATGGATGCAGACCACCTGGACATTTACGGCACACCGGAAGCCATGGAGGAAGCATTTATCACGTATACGCACAATATCAAGCCCAATGGCACGCTGATTGCTAAGTTCGGCCTGCATCGCGGAAACGAGCTGAAAGCAGACAACAAACTGCTGTACAGTTTACAAAACGATGCCGCCAATGCATACGCTGCCAACATACGGATGATCAACGGCGGATATGAATTTGACGTGATGCAGCAGGACTGGATGATCGATAACATCCGGTTGCACATCGGCGGTATGCACAACGTGGAAAACGCGGTGGCAGCTATTACCGTAGCACATCTGCTGGGCATCGACGCAGCGAAGATCAGAGCGGCGGTAGAAAGTTTCAAAGGCATCAAAAGGCGCTTTGAATACGTGATCAAAAACGATCACCAGGTGTATATCGACGATTACGCCCACCACCCGGAAGAGCTGCGCGCACTGATCACCAGTGCGAAGGCATTGTTCCCCGGCAGGCGCTGCACCGTGATATTCCAGCCGCACCTGTTCACCCGCACCCGCGACCTGGCGGAGGGCTTTGCAGAAAGCCTCTCCCTGGCGGACGAAGTGATACTGCTGCCTATCTACCCGGCGAGGGAACTGCCTATCGAAGGGGTGACCAGCGGAATCCTGGCAGAGAAGATCACCGTACCCGTGCAGATCATGCAAAAAGAAGAAGTACTGGACTGGCTGAAGAAAACACCCGTCCCGTTATTAATAACAGCCGGAGCAGGCGACATTGACCAGTTAAAAGAACCGATCAGTCAGCTGCTTCACTAAAAACAAAAACTTTGGCTAAAACCACGACGATACTAAAGAGACTGGGCGCGCTGATCCTCTGGGTGACAGCGGTGACGGGCTTTATTATCCTCCTCGTGGCAGCCAATAACGACAAGGAATCAGGTGTCTGTAAAGGTATTCAGGTGAAGTTTGAAGGGAAGGATGATAACTTCTTCATTGAAGCCAAGGATATCCGGTCATTGTTGACCAAAGACAAGGCGCTGAACCCGGTAGGCAAACCGATCCGGGACATCAACATCCGTACACTGGAAGCAGTGGTAGACCAGGACCCCTGGGTGAAAAATGCAGAGATCTATTTCAACGGCAAACAGGAGCTGCATATCAAAGTAACACAGCGGGAACCGGTAGCAAGGGTGTTTACCTTTTCGGGCAACAGCTTTTACCTCGACGAAGCAGCGGAGCGTATACCGGTATCATCCCGGTACGCCGCCAGGGTGCCGGTATTTACCGGTTTTCCCACCGATGCGGACAAGCTGCAACGGACAGACAGCCTGCTGGCGGCACAGATAGTGGACATGGGCCGTTTCATCGGCAAAGACGCTTTCTGGATGGCACAGGTAGAACAGCTGATGATCACCACCGACCGCAAGTTTGAGTTCATTCCCAAACTGGGCGACCAGGTGATCGTGTTCGGAGAAGGCGCCGATATTGAAAAAAAATTCACCAAACTGCTGGCTTTTTACAAGGAAGGACTGAATAAGGTAGGTTGGAATAATTATTCGCGCATCAACATCGCTTTTGAGAATGAAGTCGTATGTACGCGTAAGGATGGTGTACCGCCGTTACAACCGGCGATACCCAAAGATACGGTCAGACAGCTGGTAGCAGACGAGCCACCCATTGCAGAGAGTGAAGACAGCGCGGAGAAAACAACGGCAGTCAAACCACCGGAACATCCAACGGTGGCCGCCAAACCAGCCGAAAAACCGGCAGCCAGGACAGCGGTAAAACCTGCGGCTGCCCACAAAGACAAAGCAACGGCAAAAGCGCCCGCGAAAAAAACGAAAACGGAAAAAGCGACGCCGCCGAAGCAACAACCTAAAGCAGTGTATAAGCCAGGGAATAAATCTGTTAACACATCAAAAAAACAAACAACGCCATGAATCAGGAAGCTCCCATCATTGTAGGTCTCGATATCGGAACTACGAAGATTGCTGCCATAGCAGGACGGAAGAATGAATACGGGAAACTGGAAATCCTGGGATTCGGTAAAGCTACATCGTTTGGTGTGCAGCACGGTATGGTGCTGAACATTGACCAGACGATCAAAGCCATCAGGCAAGCCCTGGAAAACTGTTATGCTTCCAGCCCCCACCTGGAAATCAATGAAGTATATGTCGGCATCGCCGGTCATCATATCAAAAGTTTGCAAACCCGTGGTGATATTGTCCGCAATGATGTTGACGCGGAAATATCCCAGAAAGATATTGACCAGCTGATCAACGATCAATATAAAACCGTTATCCCCGCGAGCGATCAGATCATCGATGTGATCCCGCAGCAATATATTGTGGACAGTCTGCAGAACATCACCTATCCCATCGGTATGTCCGGTGTGAAGGTGGGCGCAAACTTCCATATCATCACCGGCGACAAGAACGCCATCCGAAACATTAACCGCAGCGTGGAGAAATCCGGCCTTAAAATCCGCGATCTCGTGCTGCAGCCGCTGGCATCTGCCGCAGCGGTAATGTGCGATATGGACTTCGAAGCAGGAGTAGCCATTGTAGACATTGGTGGTGGTACCACCGACCTGGCGGTGTTCTACGAAGGCATCCTGAAACACACAGCCGTTATTCCCTATGGTGGCGAAAACATTACCAACGATATCAAAAATGGCCTCGGTGTATTGAAAACACAGGCCGAACAGATGAAGGTACAATTCGGTTATGCACTGGCCGATGAAGCGAAAAGCAACGCCTATATCACTATTCCCGGTTTACGCGGACAGAGCCCCAAAGAAATCTCCGTGAAAAACCTGGCGCATATTATCCAGGCCCGTATGAGTGAAATACTCGATTTCGTAGTATATCACCTCAAACAAATCGGCATGGACAACAAAATGCTGAATGGTGGTATTATCCTGACCGGTGGCGGTTCCCAGCTGAAACACCTGATCCAGCTCACGGAATACACTACCGGCGCCAGCGCCCGCATCGGTTTCCCCAACGAACACCTGGCCAGCGGCCTGTTCGATGAAGAACTGACCAAGCCCATGTACGCCACCTGCGTAGGATTGATCCTCAAAGGCTACAACGATTTTGAAAATGACCGTAAAACACTGGAAGAAAATTACATAAAAATTAATACCAGTTACCTCGCGAAAGAACAAGCCGCCCAGTCGGTAGCCCAACAGGAAGAAGAATGGGTAGAAGAAGCGCCCAGCACCCAGGAAATACAGGACAGAAAAGCCAAAGAAAGGAACGCTTCCCTGAAGAACTTCCTGGATAAAATGAAAACGAAGATCATTGACATGTTTACAGAAGAAGAAGACGCAAAACTGTAAATGTGAAATGGCGCAATTGTTGTGAACTGCAAACGTTTATTATATAAGAACAAAGAACGATAATTAATAATGACAGGACAAATGAACCATATTAACGGCAAAGAATACACGCTTATAACACCGAACACGTTCATTATTAATTATCCGTACTAACCCATAAAAGTATAGAGTCATGATACATTTTGATCTTCCTAAGGAAAAATCTTCTATCATCAAGGTCATCGGCATAGGTGGCGGTGGAAGTAATGCGGTGAATCATATGTATAGCCAGCGCATTGAAGGGGTGAATTTTATTATCTGCAATACCGATGCTCAGGCTATTGCCAACAGTCCTGTGCCCAACAAAATCCAGTTGGGACCGCACCTCACACAGGGCCTTGGTGCCGGCGCCAATCCCGAAATTGGTAAGCAGGCAACAGAAGAATCCTTTGAAGAAATCAAAAAAATACTGGAGGTGAATACCAAAATGGCCTTCATCACTGCCGGTATGGGCGGTGGCACCGGTACCGGTGGCGCTCCCATCATCGCGCGGATATGCAAGGAACTGGGTATCCTGACCGTTGGTATTGTTACCACCCCGTTTTCTTACGAAGGAAAAAAGAGAATGCTGCAGGCCGATGAAGGCGTACAACGCCTGAAAGAGTATGTAGATACCCTGCTGATCATCTCCAATGATAAATTAAGACAGAAGTTCGGTGACCTGAAGTTCAAGGCCGCTTTCGAAAAAGCGGACAACGTACTGGCCACCGCTGCCAAATGTATCACGGACGTTATCAACTCCACCGGTCAGATCAACGTGGATTTTGCCGATGTGTGCACCGTTATGCGTAACGGTGGCGTGGCTATCCTCGGCGCTTCTATCGCGGAAGGTGAAAACCGTGCACAACGTGCCATCGAAGATGCACTGACTTCTCCGTTGCTGAACGACAACGATATCCGCGGCGCCAAATGGATCCTGATCAATATCTCTTCTTCTGAAGGTGAATTCGAACACACCCTCGATGAAATGGATATCATCCAGGCCTATGTTCAGAGCCAGGCCGGCGAGGATTGCGACGTGATCCTCGGTGTGGGCTATGACCAGACACTGGACCGCAAACTGGGTGTTACCATCATCGCTACCGGTTTTGAACAGAAACCTATCCAGCAGATGAAAATGACCCCTTCCACCCCGGAACGCACCGAACCTAAAATCGTGATGCAGCTGGGTAAAGACGGCGACGAGAAAAAAATGAACCTGCAGCAGTCACAGGGCGTCCTGTTCCAGGAACCTCAGGACCTGATGGCCCCCCGCCTGATGGAACCTGTAGTGTCCCACCCTGAACCTGTTACCGGATACACCCCTCCGCAGCCACAGCAACAGGCGCCGATCGCGCCTGCACGGCAGAACTATGTACTGAACATACAACAGGTGCCTGCCCAGCAACCGCAGCCGGCTCCTGAACCACAACCGGTACAACAGCCAGTGCAGCAACACGTGCAGCAGCCGCAGCAACAACAACAACATATGCCGCCACAACAGCAGCATGTGCAGCAGCATATGCCGCCGCAACAGCCACATATGCAACAACCTGCACAGCCTAATGTGAATATCATACAGCCACAGGGCGGCAGCGCTGCAGGCGGTTACCTGAACCGTCCCACCAATATCTACGTGGAACCAGGTACGCCCGCCACACCGGAAATGAAAATGGTATACCGGGAAGAAGAACCCGGTAATCCGCTGCCTCCGGAAGTGCCCATGCAACAGACTTCCTACGAAGAACTGGAAGAACAAAAACGTAAACAGGCTGAAAGAGTCGCTAAACTGCGCAGCATCAGCTTCAACGTGAAAAACATGGACAACAACGCGGAAATAGAGAACGTTCCGGCTTACCTGCGCCGCAATGTAACCCTGGACAATGGTGCCGGCTCCGCCGAACACTTTTACTCCAACTACACGGTGAGCGATCCGGGCCAGAACAATCACACTGAAATAAATACTATCAATACATTTTTAGATGGGAAGAAGCCCGATTGATGAACACAGAGATATTCCATTCGGACATTTGATTGTTTTTTAGTTGTGTTAAAAAGAAAATCCTCCGGTTCCCCGGAGGATTTTTCTTTTATAAGGTATTCAGCGTTTCCTGCGCTTGCCTCACCAGGTTGCCCGCAGGCGTGGCTTTCGGCGCGTTGATATCAAACGGAGACAATAGCTGCTTCAGCTTGTCCAGTCCTTCACGGTTATTGTTTTTGGTAAACTCCTCGCGCAGGATGCGGACCTTCTCATAATCCTGTACACCTTCTACCAGTCGTTCAAACCGGATAGACGACCGCGGTCCGGGGTATACGAAATAGGTATCGCCTGCTGCCCATGCACGGAAACGGCTATCCTGCAGCGGCGCTTTCACCCAGCAGTTAAATGCCCAGCGCAGATACCCCGTATATCCTTTATAGGCGGCGTGCCAGCCCATAAAGGCAGATTCTCCCGGAGGCGAAAAAGTGAAGGTGTTAGGGAAACCTTCCGTGCAGCAGGTATAGAAGGTGGTAGGCCAGCCTTTCTTCAGTCTTGCCTGCAACACTTCATCGGGGAACGGCTCTTTGGAAGCCACGCAGAAATCATAAATATCCTTGTCCAGCGGCGCGTGATAGCTGCCTGCCAGCGACAGTTTGAAGTCCTTGTCCGCCTTGCGGATCAGCGCCAGCGCCTGTTGCATGTCCGCCATCGGGCGTTCGTCCATCGCGATGGTGGTAATATTGAACCAGCCTTTGGCTTTCAGGTGTTTGACGAAATCATTGAGCATAGGCTGCCAATGCGCCGCATACTCCGGAGATCCCGGTTTGGCGATCAGCAGGGTGTCTTTGCCTTTCGCTTCATCATAATAAAAGAACTTCAGGTTCCAGGGAATCATGCTGTAGCAGTTGATTTCCTTTTTGATGCCCAGGCCCATCATGAATTCCACCCATTTATCGAAGATAGTATAGTCGTAAGACCAGGTACCGTTTTTCTTTTTGGTCCATTTGATCATGGTGCTGTATACATCTTCCGTCTGGCTGTTCCACGGGTCGTAAATAAGCGTAGCGGTGATGCATTTCTGACCGGCGTTCGCCAGCATCTGCATATATGGCTTCATCGCCTTGAAATGCGCGTCGCTCCATGGCTTTACGTTGTACATACGGGCCACGGCGTCGGGACTCTGCCAGAGGTCCAGGTGGAATTTCCAGTCCTTCGGCGCAGGCAAGGTGCGGTCCAGCACTTCTATCTCGTAGGGAAGGCTGCTCACGGCGCCGCCGGCGTTGATTTTCACGGTGCCTTTGTACACGCCGGGAGTGGTGCCGGCAGGTACCTGTATGCTCAGCCACACCGGCTGCGTCTGGTGGGCGGCGATGTCTTTGGTACGTTGAATATCAATACCATCTGCCACCAGGGAGGAGTCAAAATTTTCGGGTTTGCGGTAGCCGCAGCCGCTGCCGTCTTTATTCAGCTCATCGGTCATCACATATCTCACAAAACCGGTGGTAATGGCGCTGGTGGGGATGGTAGCGCCTTTACTGCCCTGCAATGCGCCGGTGGCGACGCTCACGCCATTAAGCGTCCGGGTGGTCCAGATCAGGAACTGGGTATGTACCCGCTCACCTCTCCAGGCTTTGGCATTCCAGGAGGTTGCCAGGCTTTGCTGATCGGGCGCATTTCTTTTTTCATAACGGATGTCTGTGGAACCGAAAGCGACATGGAGCTCGTCGCCTTTTACTGCTTCCCAGGAAGCTTTGTTGACCGGTCTGGGATCGGGTTTCTCCTGATAGTCGCCGGCCGGACCGCTTTGGGCCCATACGTTTTGTTGCAGTGCCAGTAATACCAGCACGCCAAAAAATTTGTTCACCATACTAAATTTAGAAATTTTGATATTTTGATATTTGGCTATTTTGCTGTCAGCACAAACCCATTACAAAATCCATGACTCCCAAGATCTTAAAAAAAACCGGGATTTACCAGTCACAAATATCTAAATATCAAAATCTCTAAATCGTAAATGATTAGTGGTGAATTATACGTTTTAACTGCAGGTTGGTAACCGGAGCCACTACCAGCGGGTATTTCTCGATGGTTACGTAACTGGAATCCAGTCCGAAGCCCCGCTCTTCCGACAGGCTGATTTTTTTCAGGAAGAAATACATCTTCATGACCATTCTTTCATATAACGGCAGGTCATTATCATGTGAAAGGAATTTCTCCATGACGATAAACTGGAAGTCGCCCACCACGTTGTTTTTACTCAGTGATTCGTAACGGCTGGTGATGTTCACTTCTTTATTTCTCACCATATCTTCCACCACCATTCTGAACATCAGGTTGATCCTTTGTTCTACTTTAAAGCCCAGTCTGAATTCTACCCGGATGACTTCGTTAGGAATAATAGTTTGGACCGAGTATTCGCTGAGGTAGGGTTCATCTACCACATCGACGTGTACGAACCAGTATATATCGGCTCTTTTCGGCTTTTTATTGAGAATGGAGTAGATGATTTTGTGTTCTATCTCTTTAGGATTGTCGGCACTGCTCATATATACCAGGTGCGTGGCATATTTGGGAATAGAGGTGTCATTGCTGAGCTCCTGGATAATGGGCAGATAATCTTCCAGCCGCACAAATTCCACGTAGCGGTTCTTGATTTTGCGGGATTTGAACCAAACGATCATGACGAGGAAGAGGGCTCCTGCCACGACCACGGTAACATAGCCGCCGTGCATAAACTTCACGAGGTTGGCAAAGAGGAACGAGAATTCGATCGAGAGGTATACGACGAGATAGAGTAGTATCCAGCCTGTCCAGACCCTTCGGGTATAGAGGTAGAAGGCGAACAGACAGGATGTCATCAGCATACAGATGGTGATGGACAGGCCGTAGGCCGCTTCCATATGGGACGATTCCTGGAAGAGGATCACGATAGCCGCGCAGCCCACGAACAGCATGGTGTTGATACCGGGGATATAGAGCTGTCCGCGCATTTCTGTGGGATAGTTCACCCGCATTTTAGGCCAGAGGTTGAGCCGCATGGCTTCAGCGATGAGGGTAAAAGATCCGGATATCAGGGCCTGGCTGGCGATGATAGAGGCCATGGTGGCGATCAGTACGCCGAAGATGATAAACCATTCCGGCATGATCATAAAGAAGGGGTTCTGATCTTTTGGCAGGATTTGTCCTTTCTGGCTCAGGAGCCATGCGCCCTGGCCGAGGTAGTTCAGTATCAGGCAGGATTTCACAAAGATCCAGGATACGCGGATATTTCCGCGGCCGCAGTGCCCTAGGTCGGAGTAAAGCGCCTCTGCTCCCGTTGTACAGAGGAATACTGCGCCGAGGATCAGGAATCCTTTCGGGTAAGTGGTCAGCAGTTCGATGGCATAGTGCGGACTGAAGGCCCGGAAGATGCTCAGATCGTCTGTGATATGGGAGATGCCGAGGATGCCCAGCATAGAGAACCATAATACCATGATGGGGCCGAACATGCGGCCGATAGACACGGTCCCGAACTGTTGCATGATAAACAGGCCGGTGATGATGGTCAATACGATTTTAACAATGGTGAGTTGACTCAGGTCCTTAAACACTTCGAGGGTACGCAAACCCTCGATGGCGGAGGTAACGGTGATGGGCGGGGTGATGATCCCGTCTGCCAGGAGGGCAGCGCCGCCGATCATGCCAAAAATAACCGTCCATTTGGCATGCCGCCTGACAAGTGCATAGAGGGAGAAGATACCACCTTCTCCTTTATTATCTGCCCGAAGGGTAAGGATAACGTATTTAACGGTGGTTTGTAAGGTCAGCGTCCAGATAATACAGGAAATACCGCCGATAACGAGTAGGTCGCTGATGGGGTTACCGCCAACAATGGCTTTAAAAACATAGAGCGGAGAAGTTCCGATGTCGCCGTAGATGATACCCAGCGCTACTACTAAACCTGCCAGGGAGACCCTGTTAATGTTTATGCCCACGTAAATAAAATTTTTAAAAAAGCCTCCAAAATTAGGAGTAAATATTGAGATCAGCAATAAAAAGGTGACAGAGGAAGAGGCTGTTTGGGGGGTGCTTGACAGTAAAAAAGCCTCTCCCGGAGTAATGGGAGAGGCTTTTTCAATTATTCATCTTAGTGAGATGGGACTGATTAGTTAGCAGGAGCTAAGTCAACAGTACCGGATTCACCAGGAGTGTTTTGTTTGATGAAACGACCGCGGTCGATGCCTTGTTTGTCAGCCAGGTAGTCAATCACAGAGTCAACACGACGGCTGCTCAGGTCAACACCACCTTTTTTACCTTTTGCACCAGCGTGGCCAGTAACCAGCACGTTGCAGGAAGGGTTAGCTTTCAGGGTAGAGGCAACAGAAGCCAGGATAGCTTCCTGATCGCGACCAACTTTGGTAGAAGAACCTTTGAAGGAAACGCTGGGCAGAACCAGAGAAGCGCAAGAAGTTTCTACTCTGTTTTTGCAGCACTCAGGATCCGGGCATTTACCAACACCGTCAGCGTCAACTGGCTGGCAGTAAGTCGGAGTGATCAGTTGTTTGTCTTTGTAATCAGGAACGCCGTCACCGTCTGTATCTTTAGCTACACCATGAGAATCAACAGGTGCACCTGCAGGAGTGTTAGGTTCGCGGTCGAACTGATCAGTTACGCCATCACCGTCAGCATCAGGCAGAACCGGAGTAGGCAGTTTCATGTGACGAGGGTTGCTCAGCTCGCTGTAAGCGTATTCCAGCGGGTTGATCCACCAGAGCGGCTGTACGCGTTTGGAAGCGTTGCCCAGGTTGAAGTTCAGACGCAGGCTGGTGTAAGAGTAGAAGTCTTTTGTAGAACCGCCAGGACCAGGATAACCATCCAGGTAAGCGTCAAAAGGCATGGTAATTTTCTCTTCGATACCGATGTTAAAGCGTTTGGAAACTTTAAACGCTACGCCAGTACCCAGGTCCAGTGCGTGACGGATCAGCTGGTTGTCGTCGTTACGACCGATAGAGATCCTGTTACCCTGAGAAGGAGCATTTTGCTCGTATTTCTTGTCTCTCAGGTTGTTCAGTTGTTTTCTGATGTCGCTGCGTTTAGCACCGAAGTTGATGGAGCTGTAATCGTAACCGTTACCGTTAGCATCAGTTGCGTCTACGTCAACGTCAGCAGCTACGATAGAGTAACCAGCCAGTACGTACCAGTTAACTTTAGGTTCTGCTCTGTAGAACAGGATGTTGCTCAGAGAAGCGATCACGTCCAAAGACAGCTGGTGGTTCTGAGAACGGTAGTTAGGAACGATCATACCACCATTTCTTGCAGCGGTAGCAGCCCATGGGTTACCTGCAGAAGCAAAGGTTGGACGCAGTTTGTAGTCCTGGCCTTTGTCAATGGAACCGATGTACTCAGCTCTCAGTGAGAATGTATGACCCAGTGCTTTTCTCAGGGAGATACCACCACCGAAACCAGGCTGAGGAGGAACGGTTCCGCTGATCAGGTGCAAACCACCATGAAGACCCAGTTCCCACATATCCCTTGGTTTAGCAGGGAAGTTAGATTGATGGTTCAGGAAGTTATTTTGTTGTACCAACCGCTTGCCTGACACTTTGGAAGAATCCAATGCATCATAGCCGGTTGGTTGAACCTGTGCAAAACCGGTAGATGCTGATAGTAAACCCACAGCGCCTGCCAGTAATAAGTACTTTTTGCTTGCCATAATTGTGTTTTATTTAAAAACTGTTAAAAATTTACTAATAACCCGTTTTTTACCTAGCAAAGGTAAATATCATAAATGAATATACAAATTTTTCTTGCAATATTATTTTCATTGATAAGTGCTTCAATATTAGAGCTTAACTGAAAGTATTTATATACCTTATTTCTACGTTAAGTTAAAGTATTGTTTAGCCCTTGTTAAAGGATTCCTTCACCTGTGTTAAAGGAATGTTATACTTCATATACAAATTCAAGGCCAAAATGTTAAAATTTCCCATTTAAAACCTAGCTTAGCAATCCTTTTATTTTTATACATGGACGATATCAAGCAACTGATAGGTAAGGAATTACAGGATTTTGAAGACAAATTTGCGGATTCGGTAAAAAGTCACGTACCGCTGCTGGACCGCATCATGCACTACATTGTAAAACGGAAAGGGAAACAGATCCGGCCGATGTTTGTGCTGTTGTCAGCCCGGCTTTTCAGTACGGAAATCGGGGAAAGCACCTACCGGGCCGCCGCCCTGGTGGAACTGCTGCATACTGCCACCCTGGTGCACGATGACGTAGTGGATGATGCCAATCAGCGCAGGGGACTGTTTTCCATCAACGCATTATGGAAAAATAAAATAGCTGTCCTCGTGGGCGACTACTTATTATCCAAAGGATTGCTGCTGTCATTAAATAATAATGACTTCCGGTCCTTAAAGATCCTCTCTGAAGCCGTGAAAGAAATGAGTGAAGGGGAACTGCTGCAGATCGAAAAAACCCGGAAACTGAACATCAAGGAAGATATCTACTTCGAAATCATCCGGCGGAAAACAGCCTCCCTCCTCGCCTCTGCCTGCGCTGCCGGCGCATGGAGCTCCAGCAACGACGATCATGCCACGGAACAGATGCGGCTGTTCGGCGAAAAAGTAGGCATCGCCTTCCAGATCAAGGACGACCTGTTTGACTATGGGTCTGCCAAAATCGGCAAGCCTACCGGCATCGATATCCGCGAAAAGAAAATGACGCTGCCACTGATCTACACCCTCGAACACGCAACACCAGACACCCGGCGCAGGATCATCAACATCGTTAAAAACCATAATACGGAAAAAGACCGGGTGGAAGAAGTCATCCAGCTGGTCAAAGCTTCCGGCGGTATCGACTACACCAAACAAAAAATGCTGCAGTACCGCGACGAGGCGCTCGCCATCCTGCATAAACTCCCCCAGAGCGATATCCGGGACGGTCTGGAATCGCTGGTAAGATTTACGACCGACCGAACATTTTAGAAGAAAAAATTAAAAATGTAAAATAATAAATGTAAACTGTAGCTGTAATAGGTCGCACGAAAGCCAACAGCCGCTACCACTTACATTATTATTTTACATTTTTCACTTTTAAAACGGTTCCTCTTACCTGAAAACATAATGCAAAAACGCTGGACAGTCAAAGCATATCAACCAAACCAGGAAAAAGCGCTTCAATCCTCACTCCGCATACATCCTTTGCTGTGCCGGCTGCTCGTACAACGGCATGTACACACTTATGAGGCTGCCCGTCAGTTTTTTCGCCCTACGCTCGACGATCTCCACGATCCATGGCTGATGAAGGACATGGACAAAGCCATCTCCCGTATTGAACTGGCATTTTTTCGCCATGAAAAAATATTAATATATGGAGATTATGATGTGGACGGCTGTACGGCTGTAGCTACTGTGTACGCTTTTCTACACAAACTCTACAATAATATCGAGTTTTATATCCCGCACCGTTACCGGGAAGGATACGGCATTTCCGCGGAAGGTATCGCCTACGCGCGCGACAACGATTTCAGCCTCGTTATAGCGCTGGACTGCGGCATTAAATCCGTGGAACTGATCTCAATGGCCAAAGAGATGGGGATTGACTTCATCATCTGCGACCACCACCTGCCGGATGCCGTTGTTCCCCCGGCGGTAGCCATCCTCAACCCGAAACAATACGACTGTCCTTATCCATATAAAGAACTGAGCGGCTGCGGCATCGGCTACAAACTGATCTGCGCCTTCGCTCAGAAAAGAGGCATCCCGATGGAGGAAGCCAACCAGTACCTCGATCTGGTAGCCACCAGCATCGCGGCCGATATTGTGCCCATGACAGGAGAAAACAGGGTGCTGGCGTTTCACGGGCTGAAAAAGGTGAACAGCAGCCCCCTGCCCGGCATCCAGGCGCTGATCACCCTCAGCGAACTGAAAGAACAGCTCACCATTTCCAACCTCGTGTTCGTAATTGCCCCCCGCGTAAATGCAGCCGGCAGGATGGACGACGCCCGCAAGGCGGTGAACCTGTTCATCGAAAACGACGTGGAAAAGGCGGCAGCCATAGCGGCCGTACTGCACGCCGACAACTTCGACCGGAAGGAAATAGACAATACCATCACTCAGGAAGCGGTGTCCCTGCTGCAAAATGATGAATCCGTCGGCCACAGAAAATCCACCGTCTTGTACCAGGCGCACTGGCACAAGGGTGTGGTAGGCATCGTAGCCTCCCGGCTGATTGACAAATACTACTACCGTCCCACCATCATCCTCACTCAATCCAATGATGTGGTGGCAGGATCGGCCCGGTCTGTGAACGGGTTTAACGTGTATGAGGCCATCCATCAGTGTAAAGACCTGCTGGTGAACTATGGCGGCCATTTTTATGCGGCCGGCATGACACTGAAACCGGAGAATGTAGCGGCCTTCCAGCAACGCTTCGAAGAAGTGGTGGCCAACAGTATCCGGCCCGACCAGCTTGTCCCTGAAATAGTTATCGACACGGAGATTTACTTCACGGACATCACACCGGCGTTTTACAATATCCTTAAACAGTTTGAGCCTCTGGGGCCCGACAACCTTCGCCCTGTTTTCCTGGCCCGGAATATTACCGATACCGGCTATTCCAAACTGGTGAAAGAAGAGCATATCAAATTTTCTGTGAGACAAGGCCGTAGCGGCCCTACCCTTTCCGGCATCGGGTTTTATATGGCTGACAAGTTTCCCATCGTCAACAGCAAGAAGCCGTTCGATATCGTATTTAATATTGATGAAAACGAATGGAACGGTCAGACCAGCCTGCAACTGAAAGTTATTGACATCAGGGCTTCCAATTAGAACAAGGTATAACACCTTATAAAAAGAAACCCCGGGCGTAAACCCGGGGTTTCTTTTTATAAGGAGGTTTCTTATTTTTTTGCACCCGCCATCAGTTCCACGCTTCTGTTGACGAAGGCAGTCAGGTCGGCGCCGGTCAGCAGATTCTGGGACAACAACGCCAGGTCCGCCAGGTTTTTCACCTGTTTTTCCTGCAATGCATTGTCTTTTTCGTCGAGGATGTTCAGGTATACCGGGTGATTGGCATTGACGGTCATATTGATTTCGTCGGGCATGGCTGCGTACCAGCTCATACCGCCGCCGCCCATGCTGGCCATATCTTTCATACGGCGCATGAATTCGGGACGGGTGACGATCACCGGTTGTGCTTCAGCGCTCAGGCCTTTCAGTTCCACTTTGATATTCGGCTGCGTTACCTGTGCAGTGAAGATTTCCTTCAGTTTACCTTCCTGATCTTCTGTCAGTACAGTGTTATTGTTTTCGTCTTTATCGATCAGGTTATCGGCAATATCGGCATCCACACGGGTGAACTGCACGTTCTCCCATTTCGCTTCAATGTTGCTGATGAAAGCGGCATCCACCAGGGTTTCCATTTTCACTACGACAAACCCTTTGTTTTTAGCGGCTTGCACATAGCTGTCCTGTTGCACCGGGTTGGTAGCGTACAGGATGACCAGTTTGCCTTCTTTATTGGTTTGCAGTGCTTCCGCAGCGGTTTTATATTCTTCACGGGTGTAGAAAGTGCCACCATCCACGTTTTCAAGTACGAGGAATTTGTTGGCTTTGTCCATGAATTTATCATCGGTCATCATGCCGTATTTCACGAACAGGCCGATGGATTCCCATTTCTCTTCAAAACCTTTGCGGTCGTTACGGAACATTTCGTCCAGTTTGTCCGCTACTTTTTTGGTGATGTGGGCGTTGATTTTTTTCACGTTGGGATCGCCCTGGAGGTAGCTGCGGCTTACGTTCAGCGGGATATCCGGGCTGTCGATCACACCATGCAGCAGCATCAGGAATTCCGGTACGATGTCTTTTACTTCATCGGTCACGTATACCTGGTTGGAATACAGGTTGATTTTATCTTTCTGTATTTCGTAGCTCTTGGTGATTTTCGGGAAGTAGAGGATACCGGTGAGGTTGAACGGATAATCCACGTTCAGGTGGATCCAGAACAGCGGCGGTTCTGCAAAGGGATATAATTCCTTGTAGAAATTCTGATAATCTTCCGTTGTCAGTTCGCTGGGCTTTTTAGTCCACGCAGGGTTGGTATTGTTGATCTGCTGGTCTTCGAATTTAACCGGTACCGGCAGGAATTTACAGAACTTGGTGAGGATAGAGCGGATGCGGCCTTCATCGAGGAATTCTTCACTTTCTTCGTTGATATGCATCACGATTTCGGTGCCTCTGTCTTCTTTGGCCACTTCTTCCAGTTCATATTCCGGGCTGCCGTCGCACTCCCAGCGTACTGCCGCGGCGCCGTCTTTCCATGATTTACTGAAGATTTCCACCTTGCTGCTCACCATGAAGGAGGAGTAAAAACCGAGACCGAAGTGACCGATGATGTTGGTGCCGCTCTCCTGGCCTTTGTATTTTTTCAGAAACTCTTCCGCGCCGGAAAAAGCTACCTGGTTGATGTATTTATCTACTTCTTCAGCAGTCATACCAATGCCATGATCGGCAATGGTGATCGTCTTTTTTTCCTTGTCCAGTCTTACTTCAATGTCAATATTGCCCAGTTCGCCTTTGTATTCACCGACACTGGCCAGGGTTCTCAGTTTCTGCGTGGCATCTACCGCGTTGCTTACCAGTTCGCGGATAAAGATTTCGTGGTCTGAGTAGAGGAATTTTTTGATGATGGGGAAAATGTTCTCTGTTTGAACACGTATTGCTCCTTTTTGCATTGATTATCTGATTTTTTCAGCTCACTTTTTTCAAACGATATGCCAGTCGGATGGCGGCTGACAAGATGTCAATCATCGTATAAAATTTTACCCGATATACAACCATAGTCATCACAACAACAATAACATTGCATAAAAATATAATATTATCAATCTCCGTTAATTAACGTATAAATCATATAAAAACATTTTCAGGCGGCGGCAATTTAGTAGATTTAACCTGCCAAAATACTGAATCTGATACCCCTTTTTAACCTTAAATCTCATCTATGAGTAAACCTTTACGCTATCTTTTTCTTTTACTGGGCTTTATTTACAGTGGCGGTGCAACAGCGCAGACGCAGCCACAGCCGCGGCCACTACCCTACCAGGAGAATTTCGACGCGCTGTCGGCCGCTGCCACCGTATATCCTGACGGATGGCAGGGCTGGACGCTGAGCGGCGCTCCCGGCAGCAATTTCAACACAGCGGCGCCGTCTGCCGATAAAGCGCTGACACCCAACGGCAGCGCCTCCGGAACGGCCAACGGCGTATACAATTACAGCGGTAAACTGGGGTTCCTGAACAGCGGTTCCGTGGACAACTCACTGGTACTGGCGGTGAATACCAGCGGGCAGGTGAATGTTACCGTCAGCTACGACGCCATGACCATCAGGAATCCATACGATGGTAACAGCAATACCCGTATCAACGAAATGGGGCTGCAATATCGTATAGGCGCCACCGGTAGTTTCGTCAATGTCGGCGGCACTGCCTATCAGAACAATACCGTTACCCAGACAGGGTCCGGTATTACGCAGCCGCAGCAACTGTTAGCCGTCAGTATCGTCCTGCCCGCCGAATGCAACAACCAGCCGCTGGTGCAGCTGCGCTGGGTAAACCGGCAGATCAGCGGCGCCGGCTCCCGGCCGTCCTTTGCGGTAGACAACATCGTTGTGGCAGGCGCCGGCGGAGACATAACGCCGCCTGTTGCCAACAGCCTCGTACCCGCGAACCAGTCGGCCGACGTATCTCCTGCCCCCCCCTGCAAATCATCTTCAGCGAAAATGTGGCAGCGAACCAGGGCCGTCTTTACCTGCACAACAGCAGTAACGGTCAAACCGACACATTTGCCATTGGCCATCCTGCCCTTGCCATCAGCAACAACCAGCTCACGCTGAATAAAATACTGCAGCCTTACAGCAGTTACTATGTCACTATTGACAGTGCGTTTGTGAAAGACCTCTCCGGTAACGACTTTGTCGGTATTCCCGACAGTGCGCAATGGCATTTCAGCACCGGCGCACAGCAGCTGAATTTCGACTTCAACAACTGCACGCCCGCCGGGAACACGGCGCTGAGCGGCGGTTTCAGCCAATACAGCGTCACCGGCGCACAGACATGGGCCTGCACCACTTTCGGACAAAATAACAGTAATGGCGTGCAGATCAACGGTTTTAGCGGAGGCGCCCAGCAAAATGAAGACTGGCTGATATCCCCGGCTTTCGATCTGACCGGCTTCCAGGTGCCGCTGCTTCATTTCAGCAGTCGCGCCGCTTTCAGCGGTCCGGCCCTTGTGCTGAAAGTATCCACCGATTACAGTGGCAGCGGCGATCCCCGCACCGCCACCTGGCATACGCTGAACGGCCGCTTTCCGGCCACCGGCAGCGACGTATGGACCAGCAGCAACGGTATTAACCTTTCCGGTTACAAAGCAGCCAATGTTTACATTGCCTTTGTATACACGTCATCCCCTGCCCTGCAGGCAGCCCGCTGGACCATCGACGACTTGGGGCTGAAGGATACCACGGCGGCGCCCGCGCCCACGCTCACGAGCAGTTCGGCGGCCGTAGACTTCGACTATGTAAAATCCGGTCAGGAGTCTGTGCCGCAACCTGTCAGCTATTGGGCCAACGACTTCACCGGCGACCTGCAAATCAGTGCGCCGGCAGGCTTCCGGTTGTCTGCCGACAGCAGCACTTACAGCACGCAGCTCACCATCCCGCTGTCCACGCTCAACGCCGGCCCGCAGCAGCTGTGGATAAAATTCGTTCCCTCCGCCGCCAACACAGCGTACAACGGCACGCTGTCCTTCAGCGCGCCCGGCTTCAGCGACAATCATATCCGGTTGAGCGGTACTTCCCTCCGCTCCCTGAAAGTGGTGAACTGGAACATTGAGTGGTTTGGCAGTCCGGCGCAGAACCCGGCCAATGACAGTCTGCAGCAGGCCAACGTGACCCGCATTATGCAATATCTCGACGCCGACATTTTCGCGCTGGCGGAAGTGGTGGATACCGCCCGTTTCCGGGCTGTCGTAAGCCAGTTGCCCGGCTACAGCTATGTAATATCTGATTTCAGTTCTTATGCCGATAGTCTCACCGATGCGGATTATGCGCTGGCGCAAAAGCTGGCCTTTGTCTACAAGACATCTGTTATCCGTAAGATCCGCACCTATGGTGTATTGCGGCAGGGCGGCAGCAGCACGGCCTATTACAACTGGTCATCCGGCCGCTTCCCTTACCTGATGGAGGCGACCGCCAAACTGGAGAATGATTCCGCCAGGATCAACTTTATATTACTGCACGCCAAGGCCAATACCGGTACCAAACCCGAGAAACTGGTTTCCTGGGACCGCCGTAAGAACGGGGCCAAAGAGCTGAAAGACACGCTGGATGCGCAGTATCCGTACAGTAACCTGATCGTGCTGGGGGATTTCAATGACGACCTGGCCCGGACCATTACCACCGAAAGAGCGCCGGACACTACGACCTCCTATATTGATTTTATGAATGACACCCTGCATTACAAGCCGTTGACCTTACCGCTGAGCCTTGCAGGCGAACGTTCCACCGCCAGTTTCTCTTCCGTGATCGACAACGTGATCGGGTCTGACGAAGCCGGCGTGGCCTATCTGCCTGGCTCTGCGAGGGTGATGCAGCAGGTACAGCAGCTGGTCAGCAGCTACAGTTCCACTACCACTGACCATTATCCGGTATTAAGCCGTTACGATCTGCGGATACTGGGCAATCCGTTGCCGCTGAACAGTTTTGATGCCAAAGCCGATGGCGGCAAGGTGCAGCTGACCTGGAACACGCCTTATGAAATCAACAGCGGCACATTCGTGATAGAGCGTTCCCGTAACCTGGTACATTTTACGCCGGCAGACACGATGGCCGCCTATGGCACTACCGGGGAAGCGCATTCCTACCTGTGGTATGATGAAACCCCATGGCCGGGCATCGCCCAATACCGGTTAAAATACACCGGGCTGGACGGTACTGTTAAATACAGCCCGGTGAAAACCGTATGGCTGACAGGCAAGGACCTGTGGTGGCGGTTCTGGTGGTGTATTTTGGGCCATCAGCTGCAATACTGGATCGAATGGAGCAAGAACGGGCCGGCAGCGATACAGCTGATCGATATGCAAGGCAGAGTGCGCCATCAGGAGCAGACCACGCTGATCAAGGGTAAAAACACCCGGTCGCTGGATGTGAGCCGGTTGCCGGCAGGAGTTTATTTCCTGCGGGTACAGTCCGGACTGGACGTACAAGTGACGAAGGTGATGGTGAACCCATAATATTTCGCCGCAAACTTGTGGAAAACAGCCGTTCCGGTGATATCGGGGTGGCTGTTTTCATATTGATTTACAATAATTTATACATTAAACAGGAGAAAAGGCAAGATATTTAGGGATTAAAAGTCAACAGAACGCGGAAATTATCAATAGTTCTGTATCTTTGCACTCCAATTTTTTTTATTTAAAACCATTTAAACAGGGAATTATGAACTACGAATTGATGGTGATCTTTACCCCTGTGCTTTCTGAAGACGAATACAAAGCGGCTCAGAAAAAATTCGCTGACATCGTTAAAGATAACGGCGGAAATGTAACGCACGAAAATCCCTGGGGATTAAGATCACTGGCGTATCCTATCCGGAAAAAGACTACAGGCATGTACCTGGTTCTGGAATACAGTGCGCCATCCGACCTCAATGAGAAGCTGAAAATCCAGCTTAACCGTGATGAAAATGTATTACGCCACATGATCACTGCGCTCGACAAACACGCTGTTGAGTACAACAACCGCAAAAGACATGGTGTAAATGCAGAATCTAAAACCACTGAAGCTTAATTATTATGGCAGTTAAACCGAAAAAACAAGAAATTAAGTACTTAACAGCCGTAAAAACCGAGAAACGTCAGAAGAAATACTGCCGTTTCAAGAAAATGGGCATCAGGTACGTAGATTACAAAGACGGTGAGTTTTTGAAGAAATTTTTGAACGACCAGGGTAAAATGTTGCCCCGCCGTATCACAGGTAACTCCCTGAAATTTCAGCGTAAAGTAGCCCAGGCTATTAAGAAAGCTCGTCAAATGGCTTTATTGCCTTATGTTACTGACCTTTTAAAGTAAGAAGTTATGCAAATTATCTTAATACAAGACGTAGATAACCTGGGTCAGAAGAATGAACTGGTTAACGTAAAGAATGGTTACGCCAGGAACTTCCTGATTCCGCAGAAATTCGCGGTAGAAGCAAGTCCTTCCAACATGAAGCAACTTCAGGAACGCCTGAAAGTGCAGAAAGTGAAAGAAGAGAAACTGCTGGCTGAAATCGCGAAAGTGGTGGAAGTTCTGAAAGCTTCTCCTGTTAAAATCGGCGCTAAAACCGGTACTTCCGGTAAAATCTTCGGTAGCGTTACCGGTGTTCAGATTGCCCGTGCGATCAAAGAACAGAAAGGTTACGAAATTGACCGTCGCCGCATCCACATCCTGGATGATGTAAAAGAATTAGGTACTTACAAAGCACGCCTGGATTTCGGTAAAGGCAACGAAACCGAAATGGAGTTTGAAGTAGTGGCTGAGTAGTCTTTTTCCGGACAACCGGAATAAAATATTTCCCGGACTGGTGACAGTCCGGGATTTTTTTTGTTATTTTCATACATCATCTATTTCCATCAATTGTATGAAAAAGTACCTTTACTGTTTGCTGATACCCATTCTCTTTACCGCCTGCAGTACCCACCGGGCCAAAAAAACGCCGGTGCGGCTGACAGCCATCACCATACAAGGTGACAGTATTCCTCAGTACACTTTTCAATACGACCCGGCCGGGCATCTTCTCAAGCTGGTGAAACATTACAGCCGCCAGGACACGAACGTCACCACCTTTTTCTACGACAGTTCCCACCGCCTTACGGGTATGGAATCGGCCTTCGAAAGCCATCAACAGAAAACATTGCTGCAAAAGGCGACCGTTAAAGCGTGGGACGCACTGGGCAATATCACGGAAGTACAGTATTACGCGGCAGACAGCACACCGCTGCGCACCGCCCGCCTCGCCTGGAAAAAGGGAATGCCGTCGGCCCTGAAATACATCGACTCCTCACAGGCGATGAGCTGGAGCTATACCAATGGCAACCCCGACTGGAAAAGCATCTGTACCGATACATTTGCCGGCCGGCACCAGGATACCGGTTTTTATGTGCGCTCCGCCCGGTATGAATGGGACGATACCATCAACCCGCTGCGGCCGCTGGCCAACCAGCTGGTATTGGGCCCGGGGATAGCGCCGGTACTGGAGCCCACGCCAATGCCAAACCTGGCCACCTTCCTGCTGCCGGTGAGTATCAACAATCCCACACTGATCAAAATGGATGAACAACAAACGGCTGTTTACAAAAATACCTCCCAGCAATATCATCGTAACACCACCGTGCAGTTCTTCTACGCCTATAAAGACGGCTACCCGCAGAGAGCCCGCGTACACCTGCATTGTGAAGGATACACCAAACTGGGGTCAGACACCCAGGTGAACCTCGACTATATCTATCAATAAACCCATTCGGGAATTATCCGTACCTTTTAACGGATGTATAAACGCTCCGGATCCAGACAAATGCCCGTCACCCTGTTAGTGATAGCCGCCAATATACTGGTGTATGCGCTGACGGTTATGGCCGGTATGAATCTCTGGTGGGGCAATGGGGAACAGTTGCTGCACTGGGGCGCCAACTACTGGCCGCTCACCATTGGCCATGGTGAATACTGGCGGCTGCTGACCAGCATGTTTCTGCACGCCGGCTGGTGGCATTTGCTGACCAACATGCTGGGACTTTTTATTGCAGGCGTTTTCCTGGAGCCGGTCATCCGGCCGCTTCGCTTCATCATCGCGTACCTGGTAACCGGGCTGATAGCCGATTATGCCAGCGTATTGTTTCATCGCAATATGGTGGGCGTAGGCGCATCCGGCGCCATCTTCGGTATCTATGGCGTATTTTTCGCGCTGCTCACCACCCGCCTTTTCCCTCCCATAGCCCGCCATAATTTTCTCGGTTATATCAGCCTGTTTATCCTGCTGAACCTCCTCGTAGCCGGTTTCTCCCAGGACATTGACAATGCCGCCCATCTGACAGGGTTTCTCAGCGGTATGCTGATGGGCTATGTTCTCTATTTTACCCTTACTCCCGCCGACGGTTTACGTCTGCCGCACAGGTGATTTTGCCTTTGATAAATACCTACATTTGTATTCCTAAATTCCGTACTATGATAAAAAAGATCCTATTCCTGTTGGCGATTGTTCACTTGATGTACGCGTGTAACAACAACGGTAAACCATCAGGCGCAGACAGCACGCAGGCAGCCGCTGACACGACAGCGCCCGAAACCGCCGTCAGCGTTACCCCTGCGTACATCGACACGCTGGAAGCAGGCGACAAAAAGTTCCTCGTCTACTTTATTGACAAAGCGACCTATGAGCAATATCCTGCCTATGAGCCTTCCGGAGATACATCAGAAACCAACGCCCTGTCTAAAGTGACGAACGTAAAGCGGAATGGCCCTCAGCTGGTTTTTAATCTCGCCAACGGCGGACAGAAAATACGTACCGACAACCCGGAAGATGATGGCGAGGATTATGCCCGTTACCGCTACGCCGGCTACTACCCTGAATTGCAAAGACACGGCCTGTTCATTACCTATTATGAAGCCGACGGCTTTGAACTGCTGAATCCCGATAATGGCGATACGTTATATACCTGGACAGCCCCCGTTCCGTCTCCCGACAAAAAGTATTTTATCTGTCCCAGCATGGATATAGAAGCCGGTTTCAATCCCAACGGCTTCCAACTGTTCGAAATCAACAACAAGAATATCAAACTGGTAGGCGAAGCCGGTATTGAAAAATATGGACTGAGTGATATGCAGTGGATAGACAATAAAACGCTGATCGCAATCTACCAGACGCATGATGATATTGCGAGCGACCGTCACCGTTACGTGAAACTGGTGATGCAGTAACGGAGCGTTTGTTACGGCCTATTTAGTATATTTAGTAACCGTAACCCAAATCGATCCGATGCGTATGAAAAAATTAGTCCTCCTCCTGATGTTGGCAGCTGTTGTTTGCAGCAACGTAAACGCCGCTGCCAACTTAATACTGCCACAGGCGCCCACCATGAACGTAGAGGGGACCGCCAGCTCAATCGTTTCCAAACTCGATAAATCCCTCCGGCTGACAGACAAACAAAAACCAAGGCTGCTCACCATCGTCGCCGCTTACCTGCAACAGAAAGTAAACATTCAGCCGCTACAGCAAACCAACTCAAAAGCCTATGCCACAAAGCTCAACAGCATGCAGAACGGCCTGCACAACAAGCTGAAAGCGTTACTCACCCCTTCACAGTACACTGAATTTACGGGACTGAAACCCAAAACATTTGATGAGACAAATGTTTTGTCACAATTGTATTACTAAGCGTACTTCCCCCTCTATAAAGCCAGTGAACTTTGTTATGTTTGTACGAAAAGTAACTAATTGGAGGATTGGTCAGATAAAGCGCTGGTGTCTGCATTGCAGCAGGATCGGGAAGATGCCTTCCGTATCCTGTACGACCGGCATTGGGATTTGCTTTACAGCCGGGCCTTCAAAAAGATACAAGCCACCGCAGATATCTCTGATATACTCCAGGAGATTTTTGCCTATCTCTGGAAAAACCGTCAAACGCTTGTCCTGAAGTCCACTTTGGTAAATTACCTGTTGACAGCGCTGGACTACAAAATTATAGACTATTACCGCGCCCGTGCTGTGCGGATCAACTACTACCAGCAATACCTGGAAGCACCGGATGAACCGCATCATCCGGTGACAGATACCGTTCAGTTCCGTGAGCTGGAATCTCTTATACAACAGGAAGTACAGGCCATGCCTTCGAAAATGCAGGAAGTTTTTCTGCTGAGCCGTGACAAAGGTATGAGCGCCGCACAAATTGCCAGTCAGCTCGCTATCTCCGAGCAAACCGTCAGAAACCAGATCAGTAACGCGCTTGCCCGCCTGCGTAACAAGCTGGCCAATACCTATCTTTTTCCCGGAAGCGAAAAATAATTTTTTTTCATCTGGTATATCCTTCCCTTTCAACCGACCCTTTAAGTACGAGTTATGGAAAACAATGCGCTCAACAACAAACAGCTGCTGTTGTTGCTGGAAAAACACAGCAGAAACCAGTGCACAGAAGCAGAATTAGCACAGATCAGGGAATGGTATGAGCAACTGGATGTATCCGGAGAGAAATCCGATACCCTGCCGGGAAGCCCGGAAGCGGCCGTACTGAAAGCGGCCGGCTGGCAGGCCATTGCTCCCGCGCCACCGGTACGCAAACCCTTTTACCTGCGGCCCTGGTCCAAAGCTGCCGCCGCAGTGGCGCTCATAGCAGGCAGCGCATGGGGCACCATCTATCACTATCAGCACCGGTCCACCTCCCTCAGCGCCGACGCCAGCGTTGTACAACACCGCCTGCCGGACGGCACCGCCGTATGGCTGAATAAAAAAAGTAAACTGACCTGCTATCCCGGAGATGACAGGACCGTATCACTGGAAGGAGAAGCGTTTTTTGACGTAGCGAAAAATCCGGGGCATCCTTTCGTCATTCATACCGCACGTATGGACATCACTGTATTGGGGACTTCATTCAACGTAAAAGCATATAAAAACGACGTATCAGACGAAACATTGCTGGTAAGCGGCGCGGTAGAAATCACCCTGCGGGAACAACAATCCTCTAAAATACGCTTGCGGCCCAACGAAAAAATTATACTGCACACATCATCATCCAAACAACACCCGGCATCATATGAGCTGAAAAACAGTGTAGCCAACCATGACAGCACGCTCAATGAAACTTTATGGAGAGAAAACAAGCTGGTATTTAGTCACGAAACATTTGAACAAATCGCTGTAAAGATGGAACGCTGGTATGGTGTAAACATCCATATACAGGACCCGTCACTGAAAAAGCTGCTATTCACCGCCATCTTTGAAAATGAAACAGTGGACCAAACGCTGACAGCACTGCAGCTGTCCGCTCCTTTCCATTACCAGATAAACCAGCAAGACATTTTTATCACCAAGTAAACACCACTTATGACCTGATTACCACAGTGAACAAACTAAAAGGGGAAATGCGGACACATTTCCCCCACATCTGATCAACAGTTGCAGGGCTCCTCTCTTGGCGGACAGGGACCTGTTGCTTTTTTATTGACCAAAAGTTTTCTAAATGTATGAAAAAATCAAGGAGTTTTTTTCATGAGGGGACCTCTTATCCCTTCCTGATCCTTAAAACGATCATTCTAATGAAATTATCGTTCTTTATAACACTCATCACCTGTTTACAGGTATCTGCCGCCGCCTACTCACAGCGCTCCAAGGTTACGCTGAACGTATCTGATGTAAGACTCATGAAGCTGTTGAAGCTGGTAGAGAAAAAAACCAACTGTCGCTTTGTATACAATGATGACGCCATCTCACCCGACCTTATCGTGTCTGTTAACGTAAATGACGAACCGGTGGAAACTGTTTTATCCACCGTTCTGAGCAATACCGGCCTTACATTCCGTTTGTTGAACAATGACCTCATCGTAATAGCGCCTGTAAATACCATTATACAAGAGTTGACCGTACAGGGAAAGGTAACCGATAAGAATGGTACCCCATTAATCGGTGTAAGCATAAAAGTGGACAAAACCGGGAAAGGCACCATCAGCAATGAAAAGGGCGAATTCAAACTGGAAGCGCCCGGTACCGCCCATCTCGTTTTCACGTATATCGGTTATCAGCAGCTCATACTGCCGGTAAACAACCGCACAACTGTTGATGCTATCCTGGCAGAAGATACCAAAGGACTCAGTGAAGTGATCGTAGTAGGTTACGGCGTACAGAAAAAAGCCAGCCTTACCGGTTCTGTAGCCACCGTTAGCGGTAAAGACATCCGCTCCATGCCCGCCGCCAATCTCTCCAACACGCTGGCCGGACGCGCCCCCGGCATCATTGCGCGGCAGAACAGCGGAGAACCCGGCAACGACGGCGCCTCCCTCAGCATCAGAGGTAAAAGCACCTTCGGCTACAACAGCATGCTCGTGATCGTAGACGGTATACAACGCAGCTTCAGTGAACTGAACCCTGCAGATATCGAAACTATCAGCATCCTGAAAGACGCCTCTTCCGCCGCGATCTACGGTTCCAGGGCTGCTAACGGCGTTATGCTCATCACCACCAAACGTGGTACAAGCGGCGTCCCCACCATTTCTTACAACGGGTATGTAGGGTATCAGCAACCCGGCGTCCGGATGAAGCAACTGAATGGGGTACAATATGCAGAGATGTACAACGCAGGACTGGCGGCCAACGGCCAGCCCGCCCGCTATTCCGAAGAAGATATCAATACCATCCGCAACAATCCCGATCCCCTGAAAGGCCTTGCCAATACCGACTGGTGGAAAAGCACCATGAACAACGCCGCCCTGCAAACACAACACGACCTGAGTGTAAGAGGCGGCAACGACAAAGCCAAATATTATGTCTCCATCGGTTACCTGGACCAGAACTCCCTGTATAAGTCCACCAACTACAAACGGTATAACATCCGCTCCAATGTGGACGCCAATATCGGCAAACACCTGGTAGCATCCGTAGACCTCGCAGGGCGTCTGGAACGCAGAACAGGACCAGGCGTGGATGCCGGCACCATCTTCAATTCCATCATACGCGCTTCCCCACTGGATCCGGACTACTATCCCAACGGCCTCCCCGGCGGTACCACCGGCGGACGCAGTCCTATGATGGACGCCACGGCAAGCGGTCACCGGCAGCAGGACTGGAACACCTTCCAGAGTAACTTCGCCCTGAAATATACCATCCCCGGTGTGGAAGGTCTCTCCATAAAAGGCGTGGCAGCTTTTGACAAAAGAATGTTATACGAGAAACAGTTCTCCACACCATATTCCTACTATAAATACAACGCATCCACAAAAGACTACGATAAAATCACCCGCGCGGGCAACATCAACCTGACACAAAACTCCGAACAACAGGCGGGCATTACTACACAGGCGATCGTGAACTACATCCGCTCTTTCGGTAAACACGATGTGGACGGTACGCTCCTGTACGAAACCTACAACTACCGCATGGATAGAATGCAGGCTTACCGCGAACAGTTCGACAGCCCGTTGCTGGATGAATTATTCGCCGGGTCCAAAAGCGGTTTAAACAACGACGGTACGGCAGACGTGTATTCCCGCGCCGGTATAGCTGGCCGCTTTAACTATGCCTATGCCCACAAATACCTGCTCACCGCCACTTTCCGGTACGACGGCTCCCTGAGCTTCGCCAGCGACAAACGCTGGGGCTTCTTCCCGGGCGTATCTGCCGGCTGGGTAGTGTCAGAAGAAAACTTCTTTAAAAACAATGTACGCACCATCGACTATCTGAAAATAAAAGCCTCTTACGGTCAACTGGGTAACGACAGCGTGCGCGCCTTCCAATACCTGCCCTCCTACTATGCAGGTTCCGGCGGCGGCATTAATTCGGTGTACATCATCGATGGCAAACCTTACAACGGCATCTTCTCCGCAGGTTATCCCAATCAGAACATCGGCTGGGAAATAGCCACTACCACCGATATCGGTTTTGAAACGTCTCTGTGGAACCGCCTTTTAACGCTGGATGCAGGCTACTTCTACAAACGTACCAGCAATATCCTGCGCCCCAGGACAGCCTCTGTGCCCGGCACTTTCGGAGAACAACTTCCGTATCAGAATGTCGGCATCGTGGACAACCAGGGGTTTGAAGTGGAAATAGGCCATGAAAACCGTATCGGTAAAGTAAACTACAATGCGCGTGGTACCTTTACCTTCGCCCGCAACAAGGTCATCTTCATGGATGAAGCGGCCAATATACAGGCGTCGTTACGCCAAACAGGACGGCCCTTTGATCAGTATACCGGCCTGGTGGCCATGGGACTTTTCCAGAGCGAAGAAGAGATCAAAAACGCCCCCAAACAATATAACTTCCAACCCAAACCCGGCGACATCCGCTATGCCGATATTAACGGCGACGGCGTCATCAATGATCTGGACCGCACGATCATCGGCCGCAGCAAAGTGCCGGAAGTAGTGTACGGGCTTAACCTCGGCGCCTCCTGGAATGGCTTCGACATCAGCATGCTGTGGCAGGGCGCTGCCAACTTCAACACCTACATCGGTGCGGAACTGGCTTATCCCTTTTTCAATATCTCCAACCCGATGACTTACATGCTGGACTACTGGACGCCCGATAACCGCGGCGCCGAGTTCCCCCGGCCAGTTATCAACGGTAACGCCAACAACCTGAAAGGTTCTTCCTTCTGGCTGCGCGACGCCAGCTATCTCAAACTGCGCAGCCTCAACATCGGATACACCCTTCCTGCCGGATGGCTGAAACAGGCGCGCATACAACAGGCACGCTTATACGTAGCAGGCGCCAACCTGCTGACCATCTCCAGGCTGAAAGGACTCGATCCCGAAGTACCTTCCGAAACGCGCGGATATTACCCGCAGCAGCGCAGCATAAATATTGGCGTAAACCTGACATTATAATTTATCGGTTCACCGAAAACAAGGAAAGAGACATGAAAAAAATATATATCCACCTGGTACTTTGGACATTCGTGACAGGACTATTCTCCTGCACAAAAATGGACCAGTCGCCGGTAAACAGCCTGTCAGACGAAATCATCTGGAAGGACCCCAAACTGGTACAACTTTACATCGCAGACATCTATCAAAACCTGCCCATCGGTTTTGATGTTTCGCCGGACGGCACCGCCACCCTCGCCTGTATCACAGACGAAGCAAGGGGAAGCTACGGCTGGCTGGAAGCCAACCTGCTGCAGATCAACGGTAAGTATACTTCCATCAATGCGCCACTGAACATCTGGAGCGGCGCCTACAAAAGCATCCGTAAAACAAACGTCTTCTTTCAACAGATAGGGAGCGTCCCCAACCTGTCAGAAAGCGACAGAAATAATCTTATCGGGCAGGTTAAATTCCTGCGTGCTTTCTATTACTTCGAACTGGTGAAACGATATGGCGGCGTGCCGCTGATCACACAGCCGCAAACGCTGACGGAAGACCTGATGGTGAAACGCACAGACACCACCGTGATATATAATTTCATTGCAACAGAGCTGGATGACGCCGCCGCTAAATTGCCCGCCAGCGCCAAAGCAGGCTTAGCTTCGCGATGGACCGCACTCGCACTGAAAAGCCGCGCTATGCTGTACGCCCGCAGATGGGACGCTTCCGCCAAAGCATCCAAAGAGATCATCGACAAGGGTGGCTTTAGCCTGGTACCAAACTATGCTTCGCTGTTCAATACCAAACAGCAGGCGTCATCAGAAAGCATTTTTGAGATACAGTATCTGGACCCCAGCCGTGTGCATAATTATGACGCGATGAACGTGCCTTATTTTGACAATCCCGGTGACTATACCAGTCTTACCCAGCCCACGCAGGAAATGGTAGACGACTATGAAATGCAGGCAACCGGCAAAGCTATCACCGATCCTGCTTCCGGCTATGATGCACAGCAACCGTATAAAGGGCGTGATCCACGGTTTTATGCCACCATCCTGTATGAAGGCGCTTCCTGGAAAGGCCGCGTGATCCAGACGCGCGTAGGCGGCACCGATGAAATCGTAGGCCGCAATACCACCAACGACAATACAAAAACCGGGTACTACATTCGTAAATACCTCGATGAAACATTGCCGCTGGATAAAATCTGGAGCAGCACCCAAAGCTGGGTGGAATTCCGGTTGGGGGAGATCTTCCTGAACTATGCAGAAGCCATGAACAACCTGAACGATCCGGCTACCGCCAAAACGTATGTAGACCTCGTCCGTGCGCGCGCCCAAATGCCGGCAGTCCCGGCAGGACAGGGACAGGCACAGATGAGCAACATCATCATGCATGAAAGAAAAATCGAACTGGCTTACGAGAACCACCGTTACTGGGACCTCCGCCGCTGGCGTACTGCCGTCAGCGTATTGAATGGCAAAACATTCCATGGCATGCGTATCACCTTCAACAACGGTGTATACCAGTATGAAGTCATAGAAGCCGACCTGGGCGCCTCCTCCCCCAGAGTATTTACGGATGCTTATTATTTGCTTCCGATTCCGAAAACGGAACTGGAAAAAAACAAGGAGCTGACCCAAAACGAACCCTGGTAAACATCCTCCGGATTTATTAACTTCACGCTATCAAAAAGCCCTTTGCCCTGCGCAAAGGGCTTTATAAATAACAGGAACAATGAAATATCAATGCCTCGCCGTATTGTCGGGTCTCCTGTGGCAGGCAGCCACGGCCCAGCACATCGCGGATTCCGCTACTTTTGCCCTGGCAGCAGCCTCGGTAAAAACAATTCCCGCCATCCACAGCACTACGCGGCAGCTCCCCCTGCCCACGGCGCCTGCCGGCTATTCATTACAACTGAAAGGTACCGACCGGCTACCGGTGATAGACCGGCAGGGACGTATTACCACGCCGCTGGTGAATGTGCCGGTCAGCCTTTACTTTGTACTGCTGCGCCACCGGGACAGCGCTACCATGGACGTGCCCAATATCACCGTGACGGTGCCCGGAAAATATGCCGCAAACGCCGGTAACCCACCCCCTTTTGTCATCCCCGCGCTGCGCGAATGGTATGGCGGGAAAGGAAATTACACCCTGCCCAACAACCCGGCACTGGTGATAGACACACGGGACACCGCAGCCCTGCTGCCCGGCGTAACCGTCTTTAAAGCAGATCTGCAGCAGTTGACCGGGAGCCGGCAGATCAGTATCCGGACAGGGCAGCCGCGTAAAGGCGACATCTATTTCAGTTTACATTCACCAGACCGGTCACTGGAAAAAGAAGGTTACCAGCTGGAAATCGCCGGAGATATCCGTATTCAGGCAACGCATGCCCAGGGCGCTTTCTGGGCTACCCGCACTTTGTTGCAGATACTGGAGCAGGACCGGCAGCATCGTCATATCCCGCAAGGTATCACACGTGATTATCCAAAATATGCAGTTCGTGGTTTCGTACTCGATGTAGGCCGTAAGTTCTTCTCTATGGAATTCCTCCGGCATTATGTCAAATTCATGGCCTACTACAAGATGAATGACTTCCATGTTCATCTCAATGATAACGCCTTTAAACAGTTTTTCGGCGACAACTGGGACAGCACCTATGCTGCGTTCAGACTGGAAAACAATACTTTCCCCGGCCTTACGGCAAAAGACGGCAGCTACTCCAAAAAAGCCTTCATCGCTTTGCAGGACCTGGCTGACAGCTGCGCCGTAAAAATTATTCCAGAGATTGACGTACCGGCACACTCGCTGGCTTTTACGAAAGCCGTTCCGCAGACCGCCAGCCTTTTATATGGAAAGGACCACCTCAATCTTGACAGCGCTTCCTATGATATGATCGATAAAGTGTTCCGGGAATACCTGCAAGGGCCGGAACCGGTGTTTAAAGGCGATGAAGTGCATATCGGCACCGATGAGTATTCCAAAAAAGAAGCAGAGAAATTCAGGGCGTTTACGGACCATTATATCCGTTATGTGGAAAGCTTTGGTAAAAAAGTGCGGATGTGGGGCTCCCTCACCCATGCACAGGGCACCACGCCTGTAAAATCGGCTGGTGTGACCATGAACGCATGGTACAACGGCTACGCCGATCCGGCAGACATGATGCGCCAGGGATATGATCTCATCAGCACGCCCGACGGATGGCTATATATCGTTCCGGCAGCAGGGTATTACTACGACTATCTCGACGTCGCAAAAATTTATCAGCAATGGGAACCTAATATGATCGGAGAAGCTGTATTCCCGATGGGCCATCCACAGATAAAAGGCGGCGCTTTCGCAGTATGGAACGATCATTCGGGCAACGGTATCACCGAACAGGACGTGCATGACCGCGTATTCCCCTCCATGCAGGTACTGGCGGAAAAAATGTGGAACGGCCATACTCCGCAGAGCGACTATCAACAATTTTCCACCCGTAGCCGGTTGATCGGAGAAGGCCCCGGGCTCAATATGCGCGCTAAAATTACCAGCCGCGATTCGGTTGCCCTGCAATATGATTTCTCCGCCAACAACATCATTGATATCAGCGGCAACAACAGAACAGCGGGTCAACAACACCAGGTAAGCATCTCTCCGCAGAAAACACTGGTATTGCATGGTGGCAACAGTTATTTAAACACGCCGCTAACCGAAGTGGGTTATCCCTACAGCATTGAATTCGATCTTAAACCAGCTGCAGATAACCAGCCGGGAGCTGTGCTTTTTTCTTCTCCACACGCCGTGGTAAAGTATGATGGTGGCAAGTTAGGGTTCTCCCGCGAAGGTTATCATTACCACTTCAATTACAGTTTCTCCGCCAGTAAGGTGGCACATGTAAAAATCGCCGGTGACAACAAAGGGACATCTCTTTTTATAAACGGGCAGCTGGTCGAAAAACTGGAAGGCGCCATGCGGTCGTTTCCCAACACCAAAGGCAAAAATGCGATCATCCAGACGCTGGTATTTCCTTTACAGACAATCGGCGACAGTGTAAATGCGTTCAAAGGTGAAATCGATAATCTGAAAGTAATACAACATCCGTGATATTGTTGTAACAATAAAAAAAGTCCGTCAATAGCTAATTGACGGACTTTTTTATTGTCTTTCATAATGTTAATGTGCAATCATCCTGTCCCTGGCGATCACTTTCCACGTGCCTGTACACGCATGGTCTTCCACCACATAGGCACGTTCATATAGCGCCACCGTAGGGCAAATATGTAACGGCACGCCGTAGAACTCCGTGCCCACGGGATAAGCGGCCGTATCTGCCACTTTCAGCACCAGGTGTTCTTCGCTCTGGGATACCGGCTGCGCCTCCGGCGCATTGATAAAATGCACCCGTGGCTGCGGGTTTTCGGCTGCCACCGATTTATGTCCCAGGTCAAGGCACAACAGCTGTCCGTCAATAACTGAAACAACCCTTGACAATACCAGCGCCGCCCATTGAAAGGGCTGCTCCGGCAGATTTTTACCATAGCCCCAGTCCCAGAAAACGAAAGTCCCCGGACTGCATTCTATCACCGGCCTGGCAGCATGTATGGGAAAGGTAGGAGAACCACCGGCTACGATCACCGGCTCCGGCAGCCCGCAGGCTACAATAGCATGCTGTAATACCGGCACGGGTCCATATGCTTCGTCACAACGTTTTTTTCGTGTAGCCATGTCCGTATCATGCAGATGTCCGTCATAAACGTGTATGCCTACCGGCTGTATACCCGGCAGCATATGCAGGTGCTGATACAAATCCAGCGCTCCTTCGGGCTTAATGCCGGTACGGTTCATGCCTACGTTCAGATCGAGATATACCCGCAGTTGTTTTCCCGCCGCGGCAAACAGGCTGCTGATCGCTTCGGCGGCAGCCTTGTTATCCAACAGGCAGGCGAAATCCGTATCGGGATATTGTTGCACCAGCTCCAGCAGGCGTACCGCTTTGGGTCCTACCGGCTGATAAGCCAGCAATACGTCCCGGGCTTTTACCATGCCCAGCATTTCTGCTTCCGCGATGGTGGCGCATTTATATTTCTGTATACCGGCCGACTGCATCATCTGTACCACTTCTGCTATCTTACTTGTTTTTACGTGTGGGCGTAACCGTTGTACATCATCGATCATCGTTTTTAGCAGGCTGATGTTTTCCCTGATCCTCTCTTTATACACCAGCAGCGCCGGAGAGTCCACCTGTTCCGGTGTTTTAAGTTGATACCATTCCATAGGTTATATCATTAATGCAATTCGAACAATGCTTCTATTTCTACCGGGATATTGTCCGGCAGCGAACCGAAACCAACGGCGCTGCGCACGCCTACGCCGTTCTCCTGTCCCCATACCGCTGCAAACAATTCGCTGCAGCCGTTGATGATGTATGGGTGCCGTTCAAACTCCGGTACGCAGTTGACCATTCCCAGTACTTTGATGACTCTCTTGATCTTGTCCAGGCTACCCAGGTTCGTTACCAGGGTAGACAGGATGGCCAGTCCCACCTGCCGTGCGGCCAGTTTGCCTTCTTCGGGTGTCAGGTCTCTGCCGATGCGGCCTATGATGAGGCTGCCGTCGTCCTGCACGGTACCATGCCCCGAAACGTACACATGTTTTCCGTCTGTCAGCAGTGGCTTGTACACGCCCAGCGGCGCAGGCGCCGGTGGCAGCGTGAGGCCCAGTGCCGTGAAATTCTCCGTTGGTGTCATTTTCGTTTAATGGTTTACGTTAGACAATCATGCTCAGCAACAAACTACCGATAAGTCCTGTTACCGAAACGATGGTTTCCATTACTGACCATGTTTTGATAGTATCTTTCACTGACAAGTTAAAGTATTCTTTGAACATCCAGAACCCGGCGTCGTTGACATGCGAGAACATCAGGCTGCCGGCGCCGGTAGCCAGCACCATCAGGTTGGGGTTTACGCCCGAACTGGCGATCAGCGGCGCTACGATGCCTGCAGTTGTTAGTCCCGCTACCGTGGCCGAACCGATACAGACGCGGATAATGGCAGCAATGCCCCACGCCAGTAATAGCGGATGCATATGCATGTTCCGCAGCGTCTCAGCGATATAATCGCTCACCTTGCTGTCATGCAACAGCTGTGTGAGCGCGCCGGAGCCGCCGATAATGAGGATGATCACGGCTACATCTTTCACGGCATCATCCATCAGGCCCAGCAGTTTTTTGGACGGCATGCCACGGCGGGTACCCAGCAGGTACATCCCGTTTAATACCGCCAGCAACATCACGATCAGCGGGTCTCCCAGCCAGGTGATGATCTTATATGGCAATTCCCCTGCAGGCAGCCACAACTTCAGCAACGCCGTCACTGCCAGCAACAGCACCGGCAGCATGGCGGCCAGCAGGCTCGCGAACATGCCCGGCAGCTCCGCTTCCGGCAGGGGCGGCGCCACAAACATCTTCCCCGGTTCGCTGGTATACCGCTTCAGGTACCGGGAAAATACCGGTCCGGCCAGAACAATAGCCGGTACAGCCAGCAAAATACCATAGAGCAGCGTAAGGCCCATGCTGGCATGATATTGCTGCACCAGCGCAGTAGGCGATGGATGCGGCGGCAGGTAACCATGGGTAACTGACAGCGCTGCCAGCATAGGGATGCCCAGGTACACCGTTGGTAAACGGGTTTGCGCAGCGACTGTAAAGATCAGCGGTACCATCAGTACAAACCCGATGTTGTAAAACAGCGGTATGCCCACAATAAAGCCGGTCAGCATCAGCGACCACTGGATGTAACGCGGGCCCAGCAAACGCATCAGTCCACCTGCGATCCGTTGCGCAGCGCCGCTTTCGGCCACCAGCTTACCCAGCATGGCGCCGAAAACAATGACCACGATCAGCGAACCCAGGGTTTTGCCGATACCGGTCTGTATAGATTGGGTAATGGCTCCTATGTCCATGCGCAGGGCGAGGCCCATGAGCAGGGAAACAATGAGAAAAGACAGGAAGGTATTTATCTTACACCAGGTAACCAGTACCACCAATAGGAGAATAGCAACAATAACGATCAATAAAGGCATATGCTCTTTCTTTTGGAAAGAACAAGATAACAAATTGATTCCGGGAATTCTACTCGTAACGCAAAGCGATGATAGGGTCCAGTTTAGAGGCCTTGTAGGCAGGATATATACCGGAAACCAGTCCTACAGCAGCACAGAGGCCAACGCCGGTTAAAATCCACGCCCAGGGTACCACAAAAGAAGATTTCAGTAATATAGACACGATGTTGCCGAGCAACATGCCCGCCAGGGCGCCGAAGAGCCCTCCCATGGTGCTGATGATGATGGCTTCGTAAAGGAATTGTTTGCGGATAGTTTTGCTGGTCGCGCCCAAAGCCTTGGTAACGCCTATTTCACGGGTCCTTTCAGCCACAGACACCAGCATGATGTTCATCAGCCCGATAGCGGAACCGAAAAGGGTGATAGCGGCAATAGCCACGGCGAACAGGTTCACCGTGCCCAAACTCTGGAACAACATCTCTGCGATACTGTCGCTCTTGCTGAGCGTAAAGTTATCTTCATCGTTCAGCGCCAGCTGCCGTACTACCCGGAAGGTGCCAATGGCCTCTCCCTGTGCGGCTTCCATCTGCTTAATATCTTTTACCGACACGCCTATCTGATAGGAAGCATTGGGCCGGTTGAAAATTCTTCGTGTGTTGTTGACCGTAGTAATCACCACATTGTCCGCACTCATCAGGTTACTGCTGCCTTTGCTTTCCAGCACGCCTATCACGCGGTAACGCACATCTCCCACACGGATGGTATTGTTCACCACATTCTTCATTTTGCGGCCAAACAGCTTCTCCGCCACGTCCTTACCCAGGATAGCCACGTTACGCCCGGACGACACGTCCAGTGCGTTAAAATTGCGGCCGTCGCGAATGGTATAGCTGGAGATATCGAGATAGTTCTCGTCACCGCCGATAACCGTCACGTTGGGGTTGGTCTTCTTGTCGTCTTTATATACGGTAGCGATGCCACTGGCCCTGAAATTAATGCTCACCGTGGCAGGGAAATGGTACCGGTCTTTAAACTGTACCGCTTCCTGGTAAGAGATGGGTTTATTGCTGATGGACTTCCTGACCTTTTTGATGTTTTTATTTCCCTTGGAGGCCTTATCACCGTCATTCCCGATATGCACCTGCATATCGCGGTTTCTCAGGGAAAAGCTGTTGGCCCCCATACTGGCGAAGCTGGAGTAAATACTGTTTTTCATGCTGTCGATGGCGGTCAGGATGCCCACCAGTACCGTGATACCCACAGCAATAATAGAAACAGTAAGACCGGTGCGCAGCCTGTTGCCGCTCACGGAACGATAAGCAAGGGAAAATATATCTAAAAACCGCATGTAATAAAGTTAATGGAAGTTCAGACAGGCACAAAATAAAAAGTGAAGGAACGTGCACTATGCCGTTTGAGCGGTCGTGGGGCTAAAAATAACAAAGGAAACGGTTGCCCGTTTCCTTTGTTTATACAGGAATTTGTCTTGTAACGATTTTTACAGGCAACCAATCAGCAGGTTGGGGAACAGGCCCAGTGCCAGCACCAGGATGATGGTGAGCACCAGCGCCACTTTGAAACCGCCGGAAACCGGTTCTACTTCCGGATCGCCCTGTTTGAAATACATCGCCATGATCACGCGGAAATAGTAGTATACGCTGATCGCGGCACACAGTACGCCCACAATCACCAGCCAGAGGAGATGACCATGCTGGATAGCGGCAGACAGTACGAAGTATTTGGCAAAGAAACCCGCTGTTACCGGGATACCGGCCAGGGAGAACAGGAAGATGGTCGTTGCCAGCGCCAGCAGCGGCTGTTTACGGGTAAGGCCGTTAAATCCTTCAAAAGTATAGTCCTTCAGTTTCAGCAGTACGGCAAACACACCGATGGTAGCAAGGCTGTAGGCAGCGGCATACAGGATAATGCCCTGCGTGGCAAACTGGTTGATCGCAATCACTGCAAACAGCATAAAGCCTGCCTGTGCAATACTTGAGTAAGCCAGCATCCGTTTTACGCTCTGCTGGAACACCGCGCTGAAGTTACCCAGGATAAGGGTGGCAGCGGTGATAATGGACAGGATCAGCGTCCAGTGATGGCTGATAGCGCCACCGGCGAAAGCCACATGGAACATACGCAGAAAAGCGACAAAACCGCCGGCTTTCACCACGGTGGCCATGAAAGAAGTGAATACGGTAGGGGAACCGTCGTATACGTCGGGCGTCCAGAAATGGAACGGTACCGCAGACACTTTGAAAGCGAGGGCAAAAGCCATCAGGATAATACCGCACAGCGCCAGCGGATGTACAGGATCTGCACCCAGTCCCAGCTCGGTAATGTTGAAGGTACCGGCGGCACCGTAAATCAGGGCGATGCCCATCAGCAGGATACCGGTAGAGAAAGAACCCATCAGGAAGTACTTCAGCGACGCCTCGTTGCTTTTCAGGCTTTTACGGTCGGCCCCTGCCAGCACATACTGCGGAATAGACATGATCTCGATCGCCAGGAACAACATCAGCAGGTTGCTGAAGGAGGAGGCCAGCGTGACACCTGCCAGTATAAAGAAGATCAGGGCAAAGTAATCTCCCACATGCTCACCTACTTTTTCAAACTCACTCCCCGATAACAGGAAATATATCAGGGTTGCACCTAAAGCCACTGCATTAAACAACACACTGAACTTTGATACTTCAATCATACCAAACTGGATATAGCCGCCCAGCTGCACTGTAGGATACAGTGCCAGGTTGGCGATAAATGATATGATGATGGCCGCGATGGCGAAAAATTTAATATGCTGCTTATTGCGTACAAATAAACCGACAAACATCAGAAAAACGCCCGATAAAGCAGTAGAAATTAGTGCATTCATATTGTTTCGTTACAAAACCCGTTTAAAATTTTCTCATTTGGATATTTTGATATTTAGTCATTTCAAATGGCTAAATATCAGAATAACTAAATATTAAAATGCCTTGCTTACCAGATCCAGCATCGGCTGCGGATAAACACCCAATACGAAGATCATGATCACTACCAGGCTCAGTGCCACCGTTTCACCGGGTTGCAGGTCTGTAGTGGTGTCTGTCAGGGTATTGCCTTCACCGAAAATCACTTTCTGAATCATATTCAACGTATATACTGCAGCGAGAATGATACCCAGTCCGGCGAACGCCATGAACCAGTGGTTATACTGGAACAGGCCGCTGAACATCAGGAATTCACCGATAAATCCGTTGGTAAGCGGTAAACCGATGTTCGCCAGGCTGATGATCACGAGGAAGATAGCCATCCGGGGCGCCTTGCGGGCGATGCCGCCCATCTGGTCCATATTCTTGACTCCCAGGCGGTTCTGTATCACTTCCACGATAATCCACAAACCGATAATGTTGATACCGTGGTTGAACATCTGGAGCAACACACCCTGGGTGCCTTGTTCATTGTGTGCAAAAATAGCGGCGCTCATCAGGCCGATATGCGCAATGGAAGAGTAGGCGATCAGTCGTTTCAGGTCGCTCTGTACCATGGCAATGCAGGAAGCATAGATGATACCGATGACAGACAGCACGATGGCCACGTCTGTCCACATGGAAGCGCCTTCCGGCAGCACGGGTACCAGCCAGCGCAGTACGCCGAACAGGCCCATTTTCACCATCACACCGGAGAGGATCATCGTCACCGGTGTAGGCGATTGTTCGTAAGTGTCCGGCTGCCAGGTATGGAACGGGAACACCGGCATCTTGATGGCGAATGCCACGAAGAACAGCCAGAACAGCCATTTCTGGTCACCCATGCTCAGCTGCAGGCTGGTGAAGGATGTCCAGCTAAAGGAATGGTCCGGCGTCTGGAAATACAGGTAGATAATACCTACCAGCATTAACAGGGAACCAAGGAAAGTATAAACGAAGAACTTAAACGTAACGGGTATACGTTTTTCGCCGCCCCACATGGAGCAGAGAAAATATACCGGTATCAGCGCCAGTTCCCAGAACACATAAAACTGCAGGGCGTCGAAGGCGGTGAAAACACCTACCAGGCCGGCCTGTGAGAGCAACATCAGCCCGTAAAAGCTGTTAGGCCGCTCGATGTCGCGGTTATAGATGGTGATAAAAACCAGGAGGAAAGCGATCGCTGTCAATAAACACAGCATCGTGCCCATACCGTCCAGGCCTACCCTGAACTGGCTGCCCAGCTGAGGTATCCAATTGGTAACAAAAGAAAGTTTCTTCGGATCGGCCTGCAGGGTGCAGACGGTTCCGATGGCTGTGGCTACCGACGCCAGGGACGCAATCATGCCCAGCACCTTTGGCCCGGACCCCTTCAGGCCGAATGCGATCAGGCCCGCTATGAAAGGAATCAGTATTAATAAAACTGTCAACATAATTTATCTGCGCTTGTAACTTCCGCTATTGGTTTATAATAAGAATCCGATCACAAATAATACGATCATACCGATCACCATGGCAAAGATGTAGAAGCCTACCTGCCCGCTCTGGATAAGGCGGATCTGCTGGCTGCTCCACTGAACGCTGCGGCCAACACCATTTACCAGTTTATCGATACCTGCTTTTTCAACAGTGTCACGGAAGAAACGGGAAAGCTCCTGCAACGGTTTTACGATGATGGCATCATACAGCTCATCGATATACCATTTGTTTTCCAGCACTTTCGCCAGACCTGCATTCTCTTTGCCGGTATCTTCATATGCCGCGAATTTCTGACGGGCAATCAGGATGAAGACAATCACCAGCACGCTGCTCAGTCCCATCAGCATCCATTCTGTGCTGTGAGACAGATGATGTTCTGTCACAAAAGGCGCAGATGGTGCAAACACCGGTGACAGGTATTCTGCCAGCAGGTTTTTACCAAATACCTCCGGCAGGCCCACATAACCGCCGAACACGGACAATACCGCCAGGATCATCAGCGGGATAGTGATCGCGGAAGGGCTTTCGTGCAGGTGGTGTTCCTGTTCGTGGGTACCACGGAACTTTCCGGAGAAAGTGATGTAGTACAGGCGGAACATATAGAAAGCGGTCATCAGCGCTCCAAGCAGTCCCAGTGCATACAGTACGGGGTTGTGGGCATAAGCGCTGGCCAGGATTTCATCTTTGGAGAAGAAACCGGATAAACCCGGGATACCGGCAATGGCCAGGCATCCTACGAGGAATGTCCAGTTGGTGGTAGGCATGTATTTTTTCAGCCCGCCCATTTTACGGATATCCTGCTCACCGCCCATCGCATGGATCACGGAGCCGGAACCGAGGAACAGCAGCGCTTTGAAGAAAGCGTGCGTCATCACGTGGAAAACGGCGGCAGAATAAGCGCCTACGCCCAGTGCGAGGAACATATATCCCAGCTGGCTCACGGTGGAGTAAGCCAGTACTTTTTTAATATCGTTTTGTTTCAGTGCAATAGAAGCGGCAAACAGGGCGGTAGCCACACCAATCACCGCAACCACCATCTGGATGGAGGGAGACAATGTATAGATTACGTTGCTGCGGGCAATCATGTAGATACCGGCAGTCACCATCGTCGCCGCGTGGATCAGGGCAGACACCGGGGTTGGACCGGCCATCGCGTCGGGCAGCCAGGTATACAGGGGTATCTGAGCGGATTTACCCATAGCGCCTACAAACAGCAGCATGGCAATAGCCGCCAGCGTGGGGTTGTTCATGCCCAGCGGCGCCGCTTTGGCAAATACGTCGGGGAAAGTAACCGTACCAAACTGCATGATCATGAAGAAGATACCGAGCAGGAAACCGAGGTCGCCGATGCGGTTCATCACGAATGCTTTCTTGGCGGCATTATTATAACTGGTGTTTTTAAACCAGAACCCGATCAGCAGGTAGGAACAGAGACCAACGCCTTCCCACCCGATGAACATCATCACATAGTTAGCGCCGAGCACCAGTATCAGCATGGAAAACACGAAGAGGTTGAGATAAGCGAAATATCTCGCAAAGCTCTCGTCGCTTTCGTCATGCATGTAAGAAGTGGAGTAAATGTGGATGAGGGTACCTACACCGGTGATGATCAGAAGGAACAATGCACTCAGTTGATCTACCTGGAATGCGAAAGGAATATGAAGGCTGCCAACGGAAATGAAGTTAAACAGGTGTACCACCTGCGCCTGAAATCCCGGGGCTTTTACTTCAAAAAATGCTAATAAGCTCACCACAAAGGAAGCCAGTACAGTACCGCTTCCGATAAATCCTACCAGGGACTTGGATAAAAATCTGCGCCCCAAACCATTCACCAGGAACCCTAATAATGGTAAAAATGGTACCAGCCAAACTAGTTTAATCATTTATCAATTCTATTTACGACGTCGAAACAATTAATAATTAAAGAGGATGAATTATTAATTTTTCAGCCTGTTAAGAATGTTTATATCTACCGAGTGTGTATTTCTGTAGACCATTGTAATGATAGCCAGGCCCACCGCTACTTCCGCAGCAGCCACCACCATAATAAAGAATACAAACAATTGCGCTGATCCCGCATCCACTTTTCCGGCATCCGCCCACATTTTGGAAAATGCTACCAGCAGCAGGTTGACGGCGTTCAGCATCAGCTCTATGCACATAAAAATGATGATGGCGTTACGGCGCATCAGCACCCCCATCACACCAATGCAGAACAGGGCGATACTCAGGAATATGTAATATTGAACAGGCATAAAAATGAATTACGAATTACGAATTACGAATTACGAAGGAAGTCCCGTATCCGCTTAATTAGTCTTTTTTACCGATAACAACGGCACCTACCATTGCGCTGAGGAACAGGATGCTGCTCACTTCAAACGGTACCACATATTGTGTGAATAACATCTGCCCCAGGTTTTTGATCAACCCGATCTCATTGGCTTCCGCACCTACCGTCGGCATGCTGGCGTCGCGCAGGGCGGCCACCAGTACCACCAGTAGAGCGCCGCCGCTGATAGCGCCGGCATATTTCAGCCAGTTGCGCTTCTGAGGCTCCAGCTCCGCGTTCAGGTTCATCAGCATCATCACATAAAGGAACAATACCATGATAGCGCCGGCATATACGATGATATGCACGACAGCCAGGAACTGGGCGTTCAGCATAATGTAATGGCCTGCAATGGTAAAGAAGGTTACGATCAGACACAATACGCTCGTCACGGGATTCTTACTCAATACCACCCCCAGCGCCGACACCAGGGCGATGACGGAAAGCACCATGAAAATTATTTGTTGTATACTCATTCCCATCTCTGCTATGTTTGACTATGTATTTTTAGCTAATGCGTACTGTGAATAATTATTTGGACGATTGTTTCGGATCAGGGATCAGCAGGTCCGGTTTGCCATAGATAAAGCCTTTACGCTGATAGTTGGACGGCGCAAAGGTTTCAGACAGGTAGATCGCATCTTTGGGACAAGCCTCTTCGCAGAATCCACAGAAAATACAACGCAGCATGTTGATTTCATAACGGGCCGCATATTTCTCTTCACGGTACAGGTGTTCCTCTCCCGGTTTCCTTTCTGCCGCCTCCATGGTGATGGCTTCTGCAGGGCAGGCCACTGCACACAGGCCACAGGCGGTGCATCTTTCACGGCCTTCTTCGTCCCGGTTCAGGATGTGCAATCCACGGAACACAGGGCTGAACTGACGGCGCTGTTCGGGGAAGCTAACGGTAGCTTTCCGTTTGAAGATATGTTTGAAGGTGATGCCCATGCCTTTGGCAATGGCAGGAACATACATCTTTTCCAGGAAGGTTAATGGACTGCGGTCCACCGGTTTTGACCTGTTTGTTAATGCTTGCATAAATGCTTTATTTAGTCCACACCTGCGGTGTGTATAAATTAACGGATAAAAATTAGTGTTGACGGAACAGTACAATAGCACCGGTGATCAGCATGTTCACCAGCGCCAGCGGAATCATTACTTTCCAGCCCAGGCGCATCAGCTGATCATAGCGGAACCTTGGTACCGTCCACCGTACCCACATAAAGAAGAATATAAACACCAGTATTTTAATGAACAGCGCAAGGAAGCCCAGGATGGTGAGCAGGTTGGGACTAACGCCCAGACTGTCCATACCCGGGAAAGCGTATCCGCCGAAGTACATGGTGGCCATCAGCGCTGAGCTGACGAACATGTTGATATATTCTGCAAAGAGGTAAAAGCCCAGTTTCATGGAAGAGTATTCCAGGTGGTAACCGCCATTCAGCTCGTTCTCTGCTTCCGGCAGGTCAAAAGGAGCGCGGTTACATTCTGCAAAAGCGCACACCAGGAAGATAAAGAAGCCCAGCGGCTGGTATACTACGTTCCAGAGGTCATGGCGTTGTTGCTCCACGATCTCTTTCAGGCTCAGCGTACCGGTGAGCATCAGCAGCGCGATCAGTGCGAGCCCCATCGGCAGCTCGTAGGAGATGATCTGGGAGGCAGCCCTTACGGACGCCAGCAGGGAGTATTTGTTGTTCGAAGCCCAGCCACCGATCATGATACCGTATACGCCCACGCTCAATACCCCGAAAATGAACAGGATACCGATGTTGACATCGGCCACCTGCAGGGATATGGTACGGCCGGCGATGGTCAGCGTATCGCCCCAGGGAATTACGGCGCTGGTCATACAGGCCACCAACATGGCAATAGACGGGCCGAGGATAAAGAGGAACCGGTTGGAGTTGGTAGGGATGATCTCTTCCTTGAAGAAGAGTTTACCACCATCGGCCAGCGGTTGCAGCAGTCCCATCGGACCGGCGCGGTTCGGGCCAAGACGGTCCTGGATCCAGGCAGCCACCTTTCTTTCGCCCCAGGTAGAGTACATGGCCACTACAAGTGACAGCACCAACACTGCGGATATCAGCAGTATTTTCTCAAGAATAAAAAACCAGTCTATGCTTAATAACGTCATTTTCCAATTACGAATTACGAATTACGAATACGATGCTTACTTATTAAAATCGTCCGAATGGGCAGGACCGTCGATCTTAGAGAGATCTATTTCCGGCCGGTTTACCTCACTTGTAGAGTGGATATCGAACAGCAGTTTGGGCTGCCTTCCGTCCAGTACTTCCACCAGCGGATCTTTCGGTTTAACGGTATTCACGTAATGGCCCTGGGAAATAACACTGTGACGGTCTATTTTGCGGGGGCCTTCGATGATCCAGTCTGATTTTTCTTTTTTATCGAAACGGCAGGTATCGCAGATAAAGTTTTCCACTTCGCCGTATTTGTCTTTACGGGCGGTTACGCGGAACACTTCATCGCCACGCATCCACAGAACAGTTTTACCGCAACATTTCGGGTCTTCGCAGTCACGGTGGGCGTCTACCGGTTTCAGGAACCATACGCGGTTTTTGAAACGGAAAGTTTTATCGGTGAGGGCGCCTACCGGGCAAACGTCGATCACGTTGCCGATGAAGTTATTGTCGAGTGACTGATGAATATAGGTGCTGATCTCAGAAGCGTCGCCACGGCCGAGTACGCCGTGTTCGCGTTTTTCCGTGAGCTGATCGGCAGTGAATACGCAGCGGTAGCAGAGGATGCAACGGGTCATGTGCAGCTGGATCTTGTCGCCGATATCGATTTTTTCGAAAGTTCTGCGTTTGAATTCGTAGCGGGTAGCTTCAGCGCCGTGTTCATAGCTCAGGTTCTGCAGGTCGCATTCACCGGCCTGGTCGCAAACGGGGCAATCCAGCGGGTGATTGAGCAGCAGGAATTCCACCACGCCTTTACGGGCTTCCTGTACTTCCGGAGAAGTGATGTTAGCCACTTCCATACCGTCCATCACGGTGGTACGGCAGCTGGCCACCAGTTTAGGCATCGGGCGCGGGTCGGCCTCGGAGCCTTTGGTTACTTTTACCAGGCAGGTACGGCATTTACCACCGCTGCCCTGCAGCTTGGAGTAGTAGCACATAGCCGGCGGTACCACATCCCCTCCTATCGTCCGGGCCGCATTCAGTATCGTAGTACCAGGTTCGACCTCTACGGAGATGTTATCGATCTTAACCTTGAATAATTTTTTTTCCTCCGCCATCTTGATATATTTTTTGCTCGCAAAGCCGCTAAGCAGCAAAGGAGCAAAGGTTATATTTTATAATTTGTTTACTATTCTATGAATGCCATTTTTTATCAGAGCAACGTTAAAATTAACCAGTAATCCGAGTTTCACATTTGCAAGCTTCATGTATGTAAAAAGCTGCTTGTAATGCATGTCCTTCAACTCTTCTACAGATTTTATTTCAACAATTAGTTTGTTTTCAACAATCAAATCCGCCCTGAATGCTTTTTTAAGAACTATATCGTCATGAACCAAATTCACCCCAACCTGCCTTGCAATCTTCAGATTTCTCTTTATCAGTTCATAACTCAGTAATTCTTCATAAACCGACTCAAACAATCCTGGTCCATACTTAGTGTGTATTACAAAGCATGCGTCGACAACCTCCTTAGAGATTTCATTTTCTGTCATGGATGAAAATATTTTGGGTTAACAATTCCAGAAAATAATCTTTGCGCCTTGGCTGCTTTGCTACTTTGCGTGAGCTAGACAGCGGCTGGTGCCGGTGCAGGCAGCGGATCGGCGTAGTGCGCCAGGCCGAAGTTGCGTGTCAGCGCTTCGTCCGGGTGTGTCACGTGCCATTCGAACTCGTCGCGGAAGTGACGGATGGCAGCAGCCACAGGCCATGCGGCGGCGTCGCCGAGCGGGCAGATGGTATTGCCCTCGATTTTGCGCTGGATGTCCCACAACAGGTCGATATCACTCATTTTACCTTTTCCGTATTCGATGTTGTGCAGCACTTTTTTCATCCAGCCGGTACCTTCGCGGCACGGGCTGCACTGGCCGCAGCTCTCGTGGTGGTAGAAACGGGCGAAGGTAAGGGTATTGCGCACAATACACTGGTCTTCGTCCATCACGATAAAGCCACCGGAGCCCAACATGGAGCCGGTAGCGAAACCGCCGTCGTTGAGGCTTTCGTAGGTCATCATCCGGGTTTCGCCTTTGGCTGTTTTCAGCAGCAGGTTGGCCGGCAGCACCGGTACGGAAGAACCGCCCGGGATACAGGCTTTCAGGCGTTTACCACCTTTGATGCCTCCGCAGTATTCGTCAGAGTAAATAAATTCTTCTACAGAGATGTTCATTTCGATCTCATAAACGCCGGGTTTGTTGATATTACCGCAGGCGGAGATCAGTTTGGTACCGGTGGATTTGCCGATACCGAATTTGATGTATTCATCGCCGCCGATGTTAACGATGGGCACTACCGCAGCAATGGTTTCCACGTTGTTTACCACCGTAGGGCATCCCCACAGGCCTTTTACGGCCGGGAATGGTGGTTTGATGCGGGGGTTGCCGCGTTTGCCTTCCAGTGATTCCAGCAGGGCTGTTTCTTCACCGCAGATATAGGCGCCGGCGCCGCGTTGTACAAATATTTCGAGATCGTAACCGGTACCGAGGATGTTTTTTCCCAGCCAGCCTTTGTTTTTGGCTTCGGCGATGGCTTGTTCCAGGATGTCCGGTATCCAGGCGTATTCGCCGCGGATATAGATATAGGCTCTGTTAGCGCCCAGGGCGAAGCTGGAGATCAGCAGGCCTTCCACCAGCAGGTGAGGGATGAACTCCATCAGGTAACGGTCTTTGAATGTGCCCGGTTCTGATTCGTCCGCATTGCAGACGAGGTAACGCGGAACACCTTCCGGTTTGGCGATGAAGCTCCATTTCAGGCCGGTAGGGAAACCTGCGCCACCACGGCCTCTCAGGCCACTCTTCTTGACTTCTTCCACTACAGCATCGGGGCCCATGGATTTCAGGGCTTTCTCCGCCGCAGCATAACCGCCGTTAGCCCGGTAAGTGTCGTAATACCGGATACCTTCTATGTGTGCTTTGTCTAACAGTAATTTGCGTCCCATTGTCTTCCTTATGGTTTAATGGTGATAGGTAAACCAGCACCATCAACAGATTTGTATGATATATCTTTTATGCCTTGCGTATCCGGTGCTGCGCTACCCGCTCTGCCAGCCGGAAAAACAGGTACCCGGAGGCCACGCCGCAGATAAAGGAGAGGAACCAGTTGTTCACCCGCCACAGTCCTGCCAGTGCTGCTATCAACAATCCCGCTTCGATGATGGTCTGCCGGTGCTGATAGATGAATAACCCAATACGCATGACTATATTCTTTTGCTGATGCATCAATTAGCTTTAGCCCTGCATTCCGCGATGATTTCATCCACTTTGGCAGGGGTCAGGTGTTCGCGGAAATGTTTACCCAGTTGCATCATGGGCGCATAACCACAGGCACCGAGGCATTCTACCGTTTTAAGGGTGAACATGCCGTCAGGCGTAGTTTCACCCACGCCGATACCCAGTTTGTTCTTAATATAGTCAATGATCTGATCCGAACCACTTACCATGCAGGGACCTGTCTGGCATACTTCAAACAGGTATTTGCCCACCGGTTTCAGGTTGAACATGCTGTAGAAGGTGGCCACTTCGTATACCTCGATGGACGTTATCTGCAGTAAGCCTGCCACGTAGTCCATGGTTTCTGCACTCAGCCAACCGCCAAATTCCTCCTGCGCCAGATGCAGCACAGGTATCAGCGCACTCTTCTGCTTCCCTTCCGGGTAGCGTGCGATGATCTCTTTTACTTTATTCAGTTTCTCTTCAGAAAATTGAACCACAGCCATTAAAAAATTATGTTTAAGTAAGCTTTTTTATTCTTTAGACGCTCTCATAAAAACAAATAGTACCCGCAGGGGCAGGTACTACTATGCATCCAGTTCACCGGCAATCAGGTTAAGACTACTCATACACACGATCGCGTCGCTCAGCATGGCGCCTTTGATTAGTTCAGGGTAAGCCTGGTAGTAGATAAAGCAGGGACGGCGGAAATGCAACCGGTAGGGGCTGCGGCCACCATCGCTGATCAGGTAGAAGCCCAGTTCACCGTTGGCCCCTTCTACGGAGTGGTACACCTCGCCGGGCAGTATCTCTGTTTCACCCATCACGATCTTAAAGTGATAGATGAGCGCTTCCATTTTTGTGTAAACGTCTTTTTTCTCAGGCAGGTAATAAGCCGGAACGTCTGCATGGTATACGTCGTCCGGCAAGCCTTTCAGCTTCTCCATCGCCTGACGGATGATGCTGATGCTTTCCCACATTTCCGCGTTGCGTACCAGGTAACGGTCGTAGCAATCGCCGGTAGTGCCCACGGGTACTGAGAAGTCGAAATCCTGGTAAGAGGAATACGGACTGGCCACGCGCACGTCGTAATCCACGCCCGCGGCACGCAGGTTAGGACCGGTAAAGCCGTAGCTCATGGCTCTTTCCGCGCTGATGGCGCCTACGCCCTGCGTACGTTCCATAAAGATTCGGTTGCGGGTCAGCAGGGTTTCAAATTCTTTCAGTGCTTCCGGGTATTCTTTCAGGAAACGTTCTATTTTTTCGAAGGCCGCAGGGGTGAAGTTTCTTTCGAAACCGCCGATACGGCCGATGTTGGTCGTCAGACGGGAACCGCAGATCTCTTCGTAAATTTCGTATATCAGTTCACGGTAGGTCATGAGGTACACGAAACCGGTCAGTGCGCCGGTATCTACTCCCATTACCGCATTACAGATCAGGTGGTCTGCAACACGGGCCAGCTCCATGATGATCACCCGCAGGTAGTCAACACGCTTGGGAATTTCCAGTCCCAGCAGTTTTTCCACCGTCATGATCCAGCCCATGTTGTTGATGGGGGCAGAGCAGTAGTTCAGCCTGTCTGTGAGCGGAGTGATCTGGTAATAGGGACGGCGTTCTGCGATCTTTTCAAAGGCGCGGTGGATGTATCCTACAGTGGATACGGCGCTCACTACTCTTTCGCCGTCTATTTCCAGGATATTCTGGAATACGCCGTGTGTAGCCGGGTGGGTAGGACCCAGGTTCAGCGTGGTCGTATTTTTTTCTATGGAGCCTTCCGGCAGTTTTATATGTTGTTTCTGGTCTAACATAGCCTAATTGATTAAAAGTGACCGCCCCTGCCGAACATTTCGTCGTCTTTGTCTGTACGCATGGGATCTTCCAGCGGGAATTCCTTGCGCATGGGGAAATAGGTCATTTCATCCACGTTGAGAATACGGATCAGGTTAGGATGCCCTACGAAATCCACCCCGAAAAAATCATAGGTTTCACGCTCCATCCAGTTGGCAGATTCATACAGGCTGGTAGCGGTAAATACTTTCGGTGAAGCCACCGGCGTATATACTTTCAGGCGCAGCCTTACATTGTCCACGAAGTTGTGCAGATGGTATACCACGCACAGCTCCTCCCCTTTCCGTTCGGGATAATGCACGGCGGTGATGTCTGTCAGAAAACGAAAACGCAATTCCTCATCATCGAACAGGAATTGCATTACTTTCAGGTTATAATCTTTCTGTGCGGTGAAGGTGAGCATTCCAAACGGCTCTTCAAAACCGGTCAGTACATCCCCGAACTTCTCCGTCAGGCGTTGTTGTATGCGTTCGTTTGTTAAAGACATTAACAATAAGTGATTTACGAGTTACAAGTTACCATTCACACCCTATTTGATACCGTAAGACTCCATCAGTTCCTTATAACGGTCGGAGTTACGGCGACGCAGGCTTTCATTGCCCACCAGCTGTTGTATTTTCATGAATCCGTCGATAATGCCTTCCGGCCTGGGAGGGCATCCCGGAACATACACATCTACCGGAATCACCTGGTCAATTCCTTGTAAAACAGAATAAGTATCAAATATACCACCGCTGCAGGCACAGGCGCCTACTGCCATTACCCAGCGGGGCTCCGCCATCTGCAGGTACACCTGGCGCACGATAGGGCCCATTTTCTTGGAAATAGTGCCCATTACCATCAGCAGGTCGCACTGACGGGGGGTAAATGCCATACGTTCCGCGCCGAAACGTGCCAGATCGTAAGTGGCGGCCATCGTAGCCATAAATTCGATACCACAGCAGGAGGTAGCGAATGGTAAAGGCCAGATGGAGTTTTTACGCGCCAAACCGATGGCCTTATCAAATGAGGTGGCATAAAACCCTTCACCGGAATATCCCTCAGGGACTTCCACCATCTTCACATTGGTATTATATTGAACCGGACGAGCCATTGGATTAAGATTTAAAGGTTTAAGATTAGTCTTCCCACTTCAGGGCTCCCTTCTTCACGATGTAGATAAACCCGCACAGGAAGAAGCCCACAAACATCAGCACAGCAGCGAACCCTTCCCAACCCAGTGACCTGAAATTAACAGCGTACGGGTAGAAAAAGATCACTTCCACATCAAATAACACGAAGAGAATAGCCGTCAGAAAGTACTTGATCGCTACCGGCTGCCTCGCATTCCCGCGCTGCTCAATGCCGCTCTCGAAGTTAATAAGCTTATCACTTGTTTTACGTTTGGGCCCCAGAAAGTGGGTGGCTAGCATGGTGATCCCAACAAAACCTAAAGCAGCAAGTAATTGCAGTACTATAGGGAAATAGCTAAAAGGAGTAGTCGTTGCTGACAAAAATACAGTATCTGTATACATAAGCTTCCCGATAAAACATTGTCCGAATTCGCAAAAATACTGTAACTAAACCAAATATCAAATCTATTTGAAGGTTAAAATATTATCTTTTTTTGCCAACCGGAAACCAGGGAAACCATTCCCGCGATCCCCGGTTCACTCACCGCAAATCGAGCATGTAAAGCCTTTTTGTGTTTTTTACACAATGAATCCCGGGAGAGAATCCTGACCAATCGTTAAATATAAATAATAAATAAAATATAAATACATTTTTTACATCGCAGTCAACCGGCCATTTTGTCAAGATTGTACCGGCAACTGATCCCCCGGGCCGATAATAAGCAGGACTGCTCCCCTGCACCGTTGGCGGCGGACCCGCAACACCCTGCTGCTCCCGGTTCGGCCGCCGGTTCCGCCGCCGGCCCTTCCCCACCGCCTCGTTGGCTGCCTGATAAAAACAACTTACCGGAAAGATCAAAGTGTCAATCTGACAGCAAACCCGGAAGATTTATTTCCGGCACAGGGGGTGCACCATATAAAAAACCCCGGACCAAGATGGCCCGGGGCTTTTTATATGACAAGCAGTTATATTATTTTTTGTTAGCCGCTGGCTTAGCAGGTTTTTCACGGCTGGCCATGTTTTCCTTGATCTGTTTAACAGTGATGTTATTCGGATCAATAGCGGTCAGCTTATCGGCATACACCTGCACATTCGCCTTATCTTCCTTGAAGTAGTAGTACAACAGCTCATAAGTATAAGCGTAAGTCAGTGTGTTTTTGTTTTTGTCAGCACCATTAGGCTCGGTGATTTCTATGTATTTATCATAGAAAGGTTTAGCTACACCGGTCTGAGCCTGCTGGTCTTTGGCAAAGTTAGCCTGGCCTCTCCAGTAATAACCGGTACCCAGTTCTGGTTTCGCCTCAATTACTTTCTGGAATGCAGCGTCTGCTTTGTTGATCAGCGCCGTATCTACCGGTTTAGCACCGATACCTGCATAGTAGTAGTTAAGACCTACGTTGAAGTAGTCGATAGCGCCCAGTGTTTCTTTATTGGCCAGACGCAGTTCATTGGCTTTTTCATACCAGTCACCGGCCTGCTCATATTTCCTGGCGGATTTCAGCGCTTCAGCGATCTGGATGTAAGTTTCCGGATCTTTAGCGGTGGTGGAAGAAGCGAACTTCTCCAGGTAGCCCAGCGCCTTGTCAGTGTATTGGCTCTGTGTAGCGGAGTCGGAAGATTTCAGACGGAGGTAGATAGTGCTCAGCAGTTTGAAGTCGCTGGAGTCCAGTTTAGCTTCGCCTACAGCTTGTGCATAATCATCCATTACCTTTTTCGCATTCAGGGAGTCCCCTTTCTGCAGGTAAGCATCACCTATCAGCAGGCTGAATTTGTTTTTGTACATTTCGTTGGCACCGGCCATTGCAGCCTGGCCTTTAGCGATAGCGCCGTCATAGTCTTTTTTGAAGAAAGCTACGGAAGCGGCCAGGTATTCGTTTTTGGTTTTATCCGCAGGGTCGGCGATCGCCATGTATTTTTCGAGGTATTCAGCTGCTTTCTCCCAGGACAGCTGATCTTTTTTCGGTGTGGTGTAGAACAGGAACAGCTCATTGAAAGCAGGAGCATAGTTCGGGTCCATATTGGTCGCTTTGGTCCAGTCGGCCACTGCTTCGGCTTTCAGTCTCGCGTTGTAGTTTACGAGACCTTGTTTCATCACCGCTTCAGCGCTGTTGGCGTCCAGCTCCAGTGCCTTTTCGTAGGCAGCGATGGCTTTACCGCCGTTTTCGCCACCGAGGTAACGATAGGCGTCACCTTGTTCGATATAGTCAGCCGGAGTAGCTGTGTACATTTCTTTTTTCTTGCGGCCTTCGTTGTTCAGCAGCTTGTCCATTACGGTGAGGGCATAAGCGCGGTCACCACCTTTCACTTCTGTGTTAGCGTCGGCAATGGCACGGGCAACGTCGCCATCACGACCCTGGGTAGCAGCGCTGGCAGCTTCAAACTTAGCTTTGGCAGCAGCAGCATCGCCTTTGAGCAGATCGATACGGCCCATGCCCGCCTGCAGTAAAGCAGAAGTCGGAACGGCCTGCAAACCCTTCTGGAAGGTGGCAGTAGCGCCGGCTACGTCTTCCATGGCGAGTTGTGCTATACCCATGTAGTAATAAGCTTTGTCTTCAGTTGGTTTCGCAGCAATTACTTTTTCAAAAGTCTGTTTGGCGGACAGGTTTTTACCATAATACAGGTCTTTCAATCCATCCTGCACAGATTGAGCCATCACACTGCCGGAGGCGGCGCACAGCAATGCTACGAGTAAACTTTTCCGTCTGTTCATTTGCAATCTGGTTTTAGTTTTAGTTGTGTTTTTTTGACTATTTAAGGTTGGCTTCCCTGAATACTACATTCAATCTCGCCGGGAATAAGCGGAACTGCTTGATCACAAGCTGTCCTTCATAACTACCAAGGAAGGTAGCAAATCCCGAGCCTAAACCATGGTAAGGCTCTTTCAGACAAAAGTAGAAGCCACGTTTTAATGGATAGGATCCGATACCAATGTAAGCCTGATATGGCAATACAAATTCCGAACCATTATCCGCTCTCAGCTTTACAACGGACACTTTGTTGGTGAATGCGAGGGCCAGTGAATCGCTGGGATCAGAGATCCAGCTCACGCCTATCACGCCGATTGCGTCCTTGTTTTTGGCGACGTAATCTATCACTTCCGGGTTAGTCTTGGCTGCCATGGTATTGGCTGGCAAAGGTTTACCTTTATTAATGGAATCCTGGATATAACGTACGGTGCTCGAGTTGGCATTATCAAACACCAGTTGCCATTTTCTTTCTTTATTGGTGCCATCCATGATACCGCGCACCTGGTCCATCGTCAGGATGGAATCAGGATTGTCGTGGTTCACCACCAGCGCCAGCGCATCCCACGCCAGCATCAGGCTTTGCGGTGTAATTTTTATCTTCTTAAAATAATCACGTTCGGCTGCATTGAAATCGCGGGTCACGATGACCATGCGTGCACTATCATTTAAAAGATCTCTGAAACACTCCGCTTCCGGCTTGTAAGAGGGCACGATGTGCGCCTTCGGATACAGCGATTCAAAAACCTTGATCTCCGAATCCAGCAACGGTTTATACGTTTCATCCACGCTGATACGTATCTCCCCTTCTGTGGCGGTATCCAGTTTTTTCGCATTCTGGTTGTTGCCGCAGGCCGCCAGTAATGTCAAGGCTGTTAAATATACAGCATACTTTTTAGTAATCCTGAAAAACATATCTTCCCTTCCTTTAGTTCCTGTTAAAAAATAACTTGCGGATACCATTATATACCCTGAAAATACCATAAAGCATCAATACAATGCCTAATACCAGCATCCATTGCGGGGATATGCGGAATTCACCCAGTCCAAGCTTCTGCGCAAAAATTGCGAAAAGCCCGAAAAGGATAAAGAAGATACCTCTTATCAGTTCACCCATAGGCCTGTACCGGTTTTCCCGTAGCCCGTTTGTTTGTTCGTCTTGCATTTCCATCTTGCGAATTACAATTATACAAAAAAATATTTTTTAAACTTGAATTGGGAATTTTAGAGGAATGTTAAAAAAAAGCTGCAAAACCCTTACCGGATGCCCGCTGAAGCGCAATTTGAGGCATTTTTTCAACATGTTGTTATTTTTTGATTTAAAATTTAATCATTTCCCGGTGTTTATAGTTGACATAAGCATATCCTGTATCGAAGCAAAAACAGCCGCTCCGACTGCTTTTGTTGACTAAAAGATGCAAATAGATGAACATTTCCATAATAACTTGTAGGTTTGCGGCCTGATACGCAATTCTCTGAAACGATGAAAATACTGATGGTATGCCTCGGTAATATCTGCCGCTCACCCCTTGCGGAAGGTATTATGCGGCATCTTGCTAAAGAAAAGGGGCTGGACTGGCAAATAGACTCGGCAGGTACGGGCAACTGGCATATCGGCCACTCACCGGACCACCGCGCCATCCGGGAAGCCCGCCGTCAGGGCGTGGATATCTCCGGCCTCGCCGCCCGGCAGTTTGAAACCGCCGATTTCGACCGGTTTGACCGCATCTACGTGATGGACCGTAACAACCATCGCGATGTGCTGAAAAAAGCCCGTAACGAAGCGGATAAGGCCAAAGTACGACATCTGCTGGATGATGATCAGGACGTGCCCGACCCCTGGTTCGACGACGCCCTCTTCGCCCCCGTATATCAACTGATCTACGATGCCTGCAAAAACATCACCGATCAGGAATAATCACCACCACTTTAATTATAATATTTTTTCAAGATGATAAAACCCGGTATTCCCAACGGAACCCGCGACTTCGGCCCTGTTGTAGTCAGAAAACGCAACTATATTTTCCGGACCATCCGCGAAACATTTGAAGTATTCGGCTTCCAGCCGCTCGAAACACCCGCCATGGAGAATCTCTCCACCCTCACCGGCAAATACGGCGAGGAAGGCGATAAACTCATGTTTAAAATACTCAACAACGGAGAAATATTCCCCAAAGCGCAAGCTGCCACCGACAACAAGTCACTGGTAGCCGCCATAACAGAAAAAGCCCTCCGCTATGACCTCACCATCCCCTTCGCCCGGTACGTGGTGATGAACCAGAACGACCTCGCCCTGCCCTTCAAACGCTACCAGATGCAGCCGGTATGGCGCGCCGATAAACCACAACGCGGCCGCTACCGCGAATTCTACCAGTGCGACGCCGACGTGGTGGGCAGCAACTCCCTCCTCAATGAAGTGGAACTGCTCCTCATCTACGATACCGTACTTACCAAACTGGGACTGCAAGGCTATGAACTGCGCATCAACAACCGCAAGATCCTCAGCGGCCTCGCGGAAGTAATCGGCAAACCCGAACTGCTCACAGATATCACCATCTCCATCGATAAACTGGATAAAATCGGCGCGGAAGGCGTACGCAAAGAACTGGCCGCCAGAGGCCTCACCGATGCGGACATCGCCACCATCGAAAACTTCCTGGCCATCAGCGGCACCAGCGAGGAAAAACTGACGCAGCTCAAAACCCTGCTCCAGTCTTCCCCCACCGCCCTCAAAGGCATCGAAGAACTCTCTTACGTGCTCAACTCCGGCTTCGGCACCTTCAATACCACACCGGAAATAGACGTTACCCTGGCCCGCGGCCTCAACTACTACACCGGCATGATCGTGGAAGTGAAAGCTCCTCCCACCGTGAAAATGGGCAGCATCGGCGGCGGCGGACGGTACGACGACCTTACCAGCCTCTTTGGCCTCAAAGGCATCTCCGGCGTAGGTATCTCCTTCGGCGTGGACCGCATCTACGACGTACTGGAAGAACTGCAGCTGTTCCCCCAGGAAGCACAACAGTCTACCAAAGTGCTGTTCCTGAACCTTGGCGACGAAAGCGCCCGTACCTGCTTCAACTACATGATGCAGCTCCGCACCAAAGGCATCGCGGCAGAACTGTTCCACGAAAACGCCAAGATGGACAAACAGCTCAAATACGCCAATAAAAGAGGCATTCCCTACGTAGTGATCCTGGGCGAAGCAGAACTGCAGGAAGGCCTGGTCAGCGTGAAAAACTTCAGCACCGGCCAGCAGGAGAAGATCAAGCTCGAAGCACTGCCGGAATATTTTGGGATTTCCTGATGTACGAATTTTGTGATTTTGCGAATAAAAAAGAGAAAACCGAAGCAATTCATACTCGCTTCGGTTTTCTCTTTTTTTATCAATCTACGAAATCAGAACATCCGTAAATCAAAAAATCCCTGAATATTATTTCTTTCTTTTGGCAAATTCCGCTTTCGCATTTTCCAGGTACTGGATAAAGGCGTTGGCATCTTCTTTTGGATCATATCCATAGCCCTTGTTCACCAGGGCATTACCTTCCAGGTCTACCGGAATGTAATACGGCTGGGAGTTACGCTTGAAGTGGGTAGCCTCAAGGTCCAGGTTTTTCTGGCCCACGTTTTTGATTTTCGTGCCGTCGAATTTGGAAACATATTGTTCCGCTTCCGGCAGGGACGTTTTCTCGTCGGTATACAAAGACGCTACGATAAAATCATTACGCAGGATCTTCATCACCGCCGGATTGGACAGCACTGATTTTTCGAACTTACGGCAGTTCACACAAGTGTGGCCGGTAAAGTCGAGCATCAGCGGTTTGTTGGCCGCTTTGGCTGCTGCCAGCGCTTCGTCGTAATCAAAGAACACGTTTTCCACACCCGGAATTTCAGAATGCAGGATGTCCACCAGCTTTTGCGGTTTGATGGTATTGGTATGGCCACCGGTGTTTCCACCGCCGCCACCGCCGCTTTCCAGCGATACCTGTATGTCTGTCAATGATTTGCTCAGGTTGAAGTCCTGTGAGCCTTCATGCGGCAGGAAGCCACTGATGCCTTTGAGCGGAGCGCCCCACATGCCCGGGACCATGTAGATCACAAAGGTGAAGGTAGCGATCGCAAAGCAGAGGCGGGTCACGGAGAGGAACGGCACATCGCTGTCGTGGCTGAATTTCAGCTTACCGATCAGGTACAGTGTCAGCAGTGCGAAGATCGCGATCCAGAGGGCGAGGAATATCTCACGGTCCAGCAGGTTCCAGTGGTAAGCCATGTCTACGTTGGACAGGAACTTGAGGGCCAGCGCCAGTTCCACGAAGCCAAGGGTCACTTTCACCGCGTTGAGCCATCCGCCGGATTTACCGATTTTATTCAGCAGGCTGGGGAACAGCGCAAAGAGGGAGAAAGGAATGGCCAGTGCCAGCGAGAAACCGAACATACCCACCAGCGGGCCGGAATTACCGCCTTTCGCCGCCAGTACCAACAGGTTGCCCAGGATGGGACCGGTGCAGGAGAAAGATACGATAGCCAGCGTGAGGGCCATGAAGAAGATACCCAGGAAGCTGCCCATGCCTGCCCTGGAGTCAGACACGTTGGCCCAGGAGCTGGGCAGTGAGATCTCGAACGCTCCGAGGAACGAGAAGGCAAACAACAGGAAGATCACAAAGAAAATCATGTTGGCGATACCGTTGCTCGCAAGCGAGTTGAGCGCACTGGCGCCGAATATCTTGGTGATCAGGAAGCCCAGCAGGGTATAAATCACGATAATAGACAGGGAATAGAGGAAGGCGTTTTTGATGCCCTGCGCTCTAGTTCCGCTACGCTTGGTGAAGAAGCTCACCGTGATGGGGATCATGGAGAACACGCACGGGGTGATCAGCGCAATGAAGCCGCCACCGAAGCTGGCCAGGAAGATCCACATCAGCGACTTGTTGGAAGCATCGTCTTCGGCTACGTCGTTGGCGGTGGTGGCGCCATCAGCAGCCGGCGCTACCGTGCTGCCGTTGGCGGCGGCAGGCGCTGCTTTCAGGTCAAAAGCAGCCTCTTCCGGGAGGACTTCTTCTCCTTTCAGCACCATGTAGGTGATGTTACCTTTGATTTTGCCGTTAGCGGGCGAGCCTTTCAGCTCGGCCGTCAGCTCCACTTCATTTTCAAAGTATTTGATCTCCAGGTTGTCGAACAGCGGTTCTTTGCGCTGTTGGAGCTGACCTTTTTCGGTAATGTTGCCCAGCGTAAGTTTGGTGCTGCTATCGGGAACGATGCGGGTATTCGGGTCGTCGTTGCCCATGGTGGTGGAAAACAACAGCGCTCCTTTCTCTATCGTTGCCCTGGCATGGAGTACGTATTCCTGATCGTTTTTCTTTTCGGTGGAGAACTCCCATTTAACAGGCTTAGGGCTCTGGTCTTGTGCGCCGGCACGGAAGGCGAACAGCAGGAAGACCGGTATCAGCAATGAAAGCAAATGCTTCATATAGTCAATAGGCTTTAAAGAATATACAGTAGGTTAAACGACAACGAGTCCCCCTGGAGGAACTCGTTCATCGTATAGACATATTTTTGGTGATGGTGCGCAATTATTTTCCTCCCACGCTTACCGCAAATTCCACTTCTTTCGGAGGCAGACACTGGTGGTCGTCGCATACCATGAACTCTACAGTACCTTTCACTTTGGTAGCTGCTTTACCTTTAACGGTTACTGTCTGTACGAAGTTGACAGTGTTTTCGTAGTATTTCAGCTCAGAGTTGAAGTTTTTATCGAAAGACTTATGCAGTTTACCATTTTCTTTCACTTTACCGTCGGCGGCTACCAGCGGGTTTTTAGCGAATTTGAAGCTGGTAGGTACCGGGCCTTCACCTGCTTCCTGTGCGTATAAGTGCCAGCCGCTTTCGATAGTAGCGGTAGCGTGCACTTCGTAAGTCGTGGCATTTACCTTTTTGGAGGTAAAGCTCCATTTAACCGGATTCTCAATCTGTGCGCTTGCCAGGATGGGCAGAGCGAACAGCGCCAGTGCTGTGAGTAATTTTTTCATGCTTTTTCTTTTTAATTGGTTGGTTGGTTGATTGATTAATTGTTGTTGATCAGGCTTTGGAATATCAGCTGCCCGTCGGTGTTACCCAGCGCCGTGCTGGTAGCTCTTTCCGGGTGAGGCATCATCCCAAATACGTTTCTTTCTTTATTGCAGATGCCAGCGATGTTACGGATGGCACCGTTATGGTTAGCTGATTCAATAATGTTGCCAAACTCATCGCAGTAACGGAAGAGGATCTGTTTGTTTCTTTCCAGCTCGTCCAGGGTAGCGTCGTCCGCATAATAACGGCCTTCACCGTGGGCGATCGGAATCATCAGCGGGCGGCCGGTCACATCTTTTGTGAGGGAAGCCACGTTGTTTTCACTTTTCAGGAAGATGTTTTTGCAGATGAACTGCTGGTTCTGGTTACGCAGCAGCACGCCTGGCAGCAGTCCTGCTTCGCACAGCACCTGGAAACCGTTACATACACCGATCACACGACCGCCTTTGTTGGCAAATTCGATCACGCTCTGCATCATAGGGCTGAACCTGGCGATAGCGCCGCAACGCAGGTAGTCACCATAGGAAAAACCACCCGGTAATACAATACAATCTGTTGTGCTGAATGCGCTCAGGTCTTTATCCTTGTGCCACAGCTCTATTACTTCCTGCCCAAGGTCATTGCGCAGAGAATCAATCATATCATGATCACAGTTAGAGCCCGGAAAGGTGACAACGCCAAATTTCATCTGAAAATGTTTTGTGTTTATATGTAAATAATATTTTATAAATCGATTTTTCCGGCCATTCGCATGATATTAAACCGTTATATCAAGGGGAGCAGGAAAGGACAAAATTACTTCTACATTCGCAATTTTCCATTGCCGCTCATCCTGATTTAACAAAATACTGGCGGTCAATTACTTAAAAAGCGGTTTAGCTGAAATACTGCATAACAATCATATACCCCAGCACAATGAAGTGAATAACGTTGGCGAAGGTTTCGTTGGTGACAGACCAGAACACGTTACCGGCAAACATGGCCACCGGCAGCACGGCCAGCACCCAATAAGCGGGAGAGAAATGCACATTGAAGAAAGGCACCAGCATGGCTACCAATACATATACAATCAGCACCGCCCATATTTTACGGCCCTGGATCAGCATTTTCATCAGCGGACGCTGCAATAGCAGCCAGCCCAGCACAAAGAACAACAGGCACGCGATCATCGCGCCCCATACTTTATAATCGGTGATCAGCGGCAGCGACAATCCTATATTGGGAATCTGCCGCAGCAGCGTCATCTGGTTGGTCAGAAACAGGTAAGTGCCCATCAGGTAGATAGGACAGATCAATCCCAGGATGGCAATGATCCACTCCGCCAGCCGGAACGCCCGCATGATCAGCATGCTTACCAGCAGCAACAGGCAGAAAATAATGGCCGGAAAATAAATCAGTCCGCACATGCCCAGGGCAAAACCGATGTTAAACACCACGTCACGCGCGGAGGTCCGTGTGTACAGCTCCGTTATACTGGAAAACACCCACAGCATGATCACATTCACCAGCAGCGCGGGGGAAAAAACGTTCCAGCTCTGTAGCAGGGAGGTGAACAGCAGGTAACACATCGCCGGCAGGTAGGTAGACTTTGGAAACAGCCGGTGATGGTTGATGATCTTGGTCAGCAGCAACGACTGCAGCAGCATCAGCATTACCGCCAGTGCGGTAAACACGAAAGGGCTGCCGCCGGTCAGCACCTTCAGCCATTTGACCAGCAGGCTGTACAAAAGGCCTTCAGACCCATCCGCCATGTATGGGGAAGGGTGTATGAGATAATAAAACTTAACCAGTAATGTGTATATCAGCAACAGCAATACCGTAAGCGGATTGCCTGAACGGAAAAATCGTATCACAGTGCAAAGGTGTGATTAAAAGTCAATTTTAGCAAAGCAAATATAGTTTCTATATACACACGGCACCAACACTGTCCGGGCGCTGATCTGTTTTCCGTACCGGGGCATCCAGGTAAAACCCTTGTCCAGGTTGCGCAGCGTAGGCATACGGGTTACTTTTCCGCCCGGCGCCAGGCTGACGTCTGTCAGCAGGTAATTGCGCCTGTCCAGCTCATTGTACAGGAAACGCAGCTCACTGCCGATGTTTACCATCAGGTAAGACAGATACAGGTCTGCATTGTCGTCGTACTGGCTTTTGCGGACAAAGTTGTTCCACTGCATATTGCCTTCTTCATCGAAAGACAGGACCGCCACGTTATCGTAATGATAGCGCACACCCTGGGAATTGTTCCAGTACCAGGGGTTATAGTACAGCGGGGAATAAGGGGAATAGTAGTAAGGGGAATAATACATACCGCCATAAGGGGCGCCGTACATATAGTTCCAGCGGTTCCACGGCTGGTAGCGGGAAGAGGTATAAAATGACTCCGCGGTCAGCAGGAAGCCGCCGTTGGCAGTATTGATGATCCTGCGGATGAAATAGTCGTTAAACGCGCTGGCGGTATTGGACTCCCCGCGGGCATTCATCTTCAGGTCGTTGGGAAACACGACTGATTTCTCATAGAGCGGCTTGTTGTTCTGATAGTCGAACTTATACAGGTACATGCCCTCCACATTGCCCCGCTTCTGTTTGTAGTAAAAGGCGGTGATCAGGGCGGTATGCCGGCTGTTGTCCAGCTTCATCTTTACTTCATCGAGCAGCTGGCCTTTGAACGACAGCGGTGATACCTCAAAGCTGTCCACCAGTGCGCGTTTCATCACCAGGTTACCACTCACCACATAATCGCGGTTGGAGGTACGTTCCAGTTTACTTAACACCAGGTCGCCGTCGTTGGTGAGGTTAAAATTGCTGAGAAACTGCTTCCTGCCGGCCATGGGCAGCGACAGGCGGCTGTTATTGACCAGCGTCATGGCGCTGTCGTACAGGAAGGTATAGAACACGTTGTTGTCTTCCTTGTCCTGGTTGATTTTATAGACGAGGATGCGGCGCTTGTCTTCAGACACCTCCATGGAATACACTTTGTTTTCCTTGGAGTACATGCCGATGCGGGTAGAGTCGATCAGCACGGGGGCGTCGCTGAAGCGCGCTTCGGGCGACATGGTGGCGCAGAAACTGAATACGGCATCTTTCCGCTGGAACTGGTAAATCATCAGCACCTTGTCGGAATAAGCCACAAAGTCCATGCTGATAACTTTCCGGGGGAGGAAGTCCAGTTTCACCCGCTCTTTCAGTTGCATATCAGCATCATAAACAGACACGGAGTAGTCGCCCCTGTCGGTTTTATAGACGAGTATATTGCCGCCCACCTTACCTATGATTTCAAATTCGGTACTTTTGTAATCATCTTTTTCTGGTTCGGAATAGGAAATTTTCTGCGCTACTGCTGCGCTGCCGGCGAAGAGCAGCATCAGTAACAGTTGGATGCGGTATAGCGTATGCATACTCTGATGTGGTTTCAATAATGCTGATAATGAAATGGTAGATGACGTGAACAGCCGCGTCATTTCCAAACTTACATTAAAAATCAGAAATTAATACAGCAATTTACATGATGTAAACCGCGTCTTTACTTAAATACCAAAAGGCGGGATTTATTGTGTATTTTTAATAAAATATTTTTAAAGCAAGATATACCTGATGGAGACCGTTATGATAACCGGTGGCACGGGACTGGTAGGAACGGCACTAACCCGGCTGCTGCTGGAGCGCGGCTATAAAGTGATCATCCTTACCAGAAAGCCGGAGAAGGGCACTAATACAGCGGTCCGTTATGCCGCCTGGGACGTGGACAATCAAACGCTGGATGTAAACGCCCTGCAGGAGGCCGATTATATTGTCCATCTGGCAGGCGCCAACGTAGGCGACAAACGGTGGACAGCGGCCCGGAAACAGGAGATCCTTGAGAGCCGCACCAAAAGCAGTGAACTGATTGTAAAATCCCTGCAAACCCATCCCAATAAAATCAGAAAAGTGATCAGCGCTTCCGCTACCGGTTATTACGGGGAAACGAAAGATCATGCCTTTACAGAAACAGACCCGGCTGCCACCGATTTCCTGGGCAGCACTACCCTTGCCTGGGAGCAGAGCATCGCGCCGGTAAAGGCACTAGACAAGAAGCTGGTGATTTTCCGTACCGGGATAGCGCTGAGCCGGGAAGGCGGCGCCCTCAAAGAATTTTACAAGCCCCTGAAATTTGGTTTTGCCACGGTGCTCGGTTCAGGTGATCAGTACATCAGCTGGATTCATATACAGGACCTTGTACGGCTGTATTTCAACGCTATCGTCAACGACCACCTGGAAGGCACCTATAACGCCGTGGCGCCGCAACCGGTACGGCATAAAGAGCTGATGCTCGCGATGGCCCATGCCGCCAAAGGCAACAGTTTCATTACCAGCTATGTGCCGGCTTTCGCCCTGAAACTGGCGCTGGGTGAAATGAGCATTGAAGTATTAAAAAGTGTGAACGTGTCGTCGCAAAAGATCCAGAACACGGGTTTTCAGTTCTCTTATCCTACTATCGGGGAAGCGATGGCACAGCTATTCAAATAACCGCACCATAGCCGCTGCTTTCAGCAGGCATTCTTCCCATTCCAGTTCCGGATCGCTGTAGAAGGTGACCGCGGAGCCGGTCTGGAAGGACAGGTATTGCCGGGTGGCGTTATAGATAATGCTGCGGATCACTACATTGAAATCGAAGTCCCCTTCCGGCGTGATGTATCCTACGGCGCCGGAGTAAAGCCCGCGGCGGCTTTGCTCGTATTCTTCTATCAGCTGCATCACGCGGATTTTGGGCGCTCCGGTCATGGACCCCATGGGAAAGGTATGTTTCAGGATGTCTGTCAACCGCGTGCCGGGGGCTGTTTCCGCCGCCACGGTAGAGATCATCTGATGCACCTGCGCAAAAGAATAGATGCCGCACAGTTCCTTTACGTGTACGCTGCCCCGTAAGGCGGTATGTGACAGGTCGTTGCGTACCAGGTCTACCACCATAATGTTTTCGGCCCTTTCCTTGGGATTGTTGCGCAGCGCTTCCTGCAGCGCCTGGTCCTGTACCGGGTCAGCGTCTTTTTTGCTGGTGCCTTTGATGGGCTGGGAGATGACCGTGCTGCCTGTTTTCTGAAGATATCTTTCCGGGCTGGAGCTGATCAGGTAACGGTCCTGCAAACGGTAGTAGGCTGCAAACGGCGCGGGTGACAGCGTATTCAGTTGTGAAAACAACGCCGGCGGATACACGCGGGCGTCTTCCATAAAGTTTTCGCGGCAGAAGTTGACCTCGTAACAATCGCCGCGGAGAATATGCGCCTGCAGGCTTTTTACGGCGCTGATATAACGGGTGTGATCGAGGCGTGCCTGCAGGGTGGTGAGCCGCGGCGCGGAAGGCGCAATAACGGCAACGGGCATACGAAGACATTCCTGGTATACCCGCATAGCATCTTCGTGTGAGAAATGGAGGCCGCCGATATGTGCGGTGTTGTTTTTCAGGAAGATAACGATCCGGGGCTGAAAGAAGTGCAGGTCCGGGAAGCCGGTGCTGTCGGGGTTATCGGAGCGCAGGCCGGGAGCTGTTTCATTTTTCAGGTCGTAGGCGAGGTGCCCGAAGAGCCAGTCGCGGTGGGTGGCATAGAACTGTTCCAGCGCGGGAAAGGCATTACCGGCGGGGGCTTCCAGCGTTTGCAACGCATCTGCGGCCAGCAGTGCTTCAAAACGATGATAAGCAGAGGGATAGTTATTATTATCCAATAAACAACAAATGTTGAACTGGTTAGCCCAATTCAACATTTGTTGTTTAAATACTTTCTGATCGTTGACCGGAAAAGTGTGAAATATTCTGATACTAATCGCTTTTAATCCTTAAAAATCGTCGTCGTCGTCGTCAAAGCGGTCATTGAACAGGTCCATGTCCTTGAAGTCGTCGTCCAGGCCCAGGTCGTCGTCGTCATCGGATTTCTTGCTGCCACCAGCAGGGCGGCCGCGTTTACCTTTTGACTTAGGCATGTCAAACTCTTCAAAGTCCGGATCATAGTCATCGTCCTCGCCCTTTTCCCACGCGTCATCCATATCATCCATATCATCATCATCTTCGTCATCTTCTTCATCGTCATCGCTTTTGCGTTTGGATTTGGAAGCTGACTTATCTGATTTCTTTGAGGGTTTCTTGGATGTAGTTTCCTCTTCATCCTCGTCGTCCTCATCATCTTCATCCACCTCTTTCTTAGGCTTGGCCGCAGCTTTAGGAGCGTCTTTTGCAGTCTTAGGAGAAGTAGTTTTTTTCGTCTCTTTCTCTTTATCAGATTTTGATTTCATAATAGGTTCACTTATTTCTTTGCCGTAAAGTTTTAACAGTTTTTTTGATTAGCCAAATTTTTTTTGCCGTTTTTTTTCCTTAATTTTTGTGGTTTAGCGCTCCAGTATCTGGTCCCGTCCCGGCCCGTTGGAAACGTATTTCACGGGAACGCCCAGATAATTATCTACTGCTTCCACAAAAGTTTTCATCTCTGAAGGTAACTCGTTGAACTGCTTGCAGGTAGCAGTCTTGTCGCTCCATCCTTTGAAGGTTTCCCATACCGGTTTCACCTCGAGTCCGTTGAGTTGGAAAGGCAGTTGTCTGGTCTGTTGACCGTTGATGTCGTAGGCAGTGCAGGCGAGTATTTCGTCAAATTCGTCGAGTACGTCGCTTTTGGTCATTACCAACTGGGTAACGCCACTCAGCATACAGGTATAGTTGAGGGCTACCAGGTCGATCCAGCCACAGCGGCGGGGACGGCCGGTTACGGCGCCAAATTCATGACCGGCGGCACGCAACTGTTCACCGGTGGCGTCATGCAGTTCTGTCGGGAAAGGACCGCTGCCCACACGGGTGCAATAAGCTTTGGTAACGCCAATCACTTCCTTGATCCATTGCGGAGCAATGCCCAGTCCGGTGCATACGCCGGCAGAAATAGTATTGGAGGAAGTCACAAACGGATAGGTCCCGAAGTCCACGTCCAGCATGCTTCCCTGTGCGCCTTCCGCCAGTACTTTTTTACCGGCTTTCAGTTTCTCGTTCAGGAAGTATTCACCGCTGACGATGTTCATCTTCTGCAGGAAAGGTACCGCCTCGAAGAATTCTTTTTCCCAGGCTTCGATATCCGCTTCCAGTCCTTCCACATTGTATTGGGACAGCATCTGCAGGTGTTTCTGCTTCAGCTTTTCGTACAGCGCTTTAAAATCAGCAGAGATCACATCTCCCACACGCAGGCCGTTTCTGCCGGTTTTGTCCATATAAGCGGGACCGATACCTTTCAGGGTAGAGCCGATTTTGTCGTGACCTTTGGAGATCTCGGAAGCTTTATCCAGCGCACGGTGCGTAGGAACAATAATATGCGTTTTTTCCGCGATAAACAGGTTTTTTGTCAGGTCGATGCCCAGGGCAGCGATATCTTCGCTTTCTTTCTTGAAAGCCACAGGGTCCAACACTACACCATTACCGATCAGGTTAATGGTTTTGTCATGGAACACACCGGAAGGAATGGTGCGCAAAACTACTTTCTGACCGTTTACATACAGGGTATGGCCAGCATTTGGTCCACCCTGGAAACGGGCAATCACGTCGTACCTGCCGGCAAAATAGTCCACAATTTTACCTTTGCCTTCGTCGCCCCATTGCAGGCCTAACAAAACGTCTACCATAATGATTTAATTAATTATCGGAGGTTGCTTTTAAAAGAAGTGGCAAAATTACGCTGAAATACCACAAAATCAAATTTTCTCGCAAAGAGCGCGGAGTTAGACGGGGATTGTAAGCCCGCAAAGGCCGGCGTTATTATATTACCCCTAAAGGCAACGCTGCTGGCACGCCAAGCCGTCACGCAAAGGCGCTAAGCAGCAAAGGCGCAAAGAAATACAAAGGGTACAAAGAGAGCAAAGAATACGAAGAATACAAAGAACACAAAGAATACAAAGGGCAGAAAGAGCGAAGGAGCAAAGAAAATATTAAAAATTACTATATTATTTTCTTTGCTCCTTTGCTGCTTGGCGCCTTTGCGTGACGCCTTTGCGTGCCTATAACTGTGATTCTTCGAGCCGTTGCACGGACTGGATGCCTTCCAGCTTTTTCAGCCGGTCTACCAGCTCATCCAGCTCTTCCTTATCATGTACGTATACTTTGATGAGGCCTTCGAACAGCCCTTCCTTGGATTCGATGCTGAGCGCGGAGATATTGACTTTCAGCTCACCGGAGATGATATTGGTGATTTTGTGGATAACGCCCACATCGTCCATACCAATGATCCGTAACCCGGTGAGGAAGGAGATTTCCCTGTTCTTCACCCACTTGGTTTTCACCACACGGTGGCCATAGTTGGCCAGCAACTGGGCGGCATTGGGGCAGTTGGTGCGGTGTATTTTCAGGCCTTCGCTGGCGGTGATAAAGCCAAACACGTCGTCACCCGGAATGGGGCGGCAGCAGTTGGCCAGTTTATAGGCAATCTTGTCGGAGCTTTCGCCGAAAATGATCAGTTCCGCGTCTTTTTTGCTCGGGATCTGGTGTTTGACATGTTCTTCCGGTACATGCTCCGGCTGTTTGACCGGCTTCGGCTGTTCCAGCTTGTCTCCCAGCAGGGTGAACTGTTTCAGCTCTTTCAGGTCGATATTTTTGACCGCAATCTGGTAATACAGATCGAGCGGCGACGGTTGTTTATAGAACTGTACCAGCTCGTTGATATTGTGCTGGCTGGCGGTGATCTTCATATGGTCCAGCTTGCGCTCCAGCGCGGCTTTCCCATCCATGGCCACCTTCCTTTTTTCTTCTTTCAGGGCGTCTTTGATCTTGGACTTGGCTTTGGCCGTCAGCACAAAGTTGAGCCAGTCTTCCGAAGGCTTCTGTTTGTTGGAGGTAATGATCTCCACCTGGTCTCCGCTGCGCAGTTTATGGCTGAGCGGCACCAGTTTATAGTTGACCTTGGCGCCGATACACTTGTTGCCCACGGCGCTGTGGATGGCGTAAGCGAAATCCAGCGCGGTAGAGTTGACAGGCAGTATTTTCAGGTCGCCTTTAGGCGTATAGACGTAGATCTCTTCGGTAAAGAGGTTGCTTTTAAAATCGGCGAGGAAGTCGAGCGTATTGGAATCCGGGTTGCTGAGGATCTCCCGTATCTGGGTGAACCACTGATCGAATTTGGATTCCTGCTGCGGGTTCTGGGCGCCTTCCTTATAGCGCCAGTGAGCGGCCACCCCTTTTTCGGCGTAGTCGTTCATGCGTTTGGAGCGGATCTGTACTTCCACCCATTTACCCTGGGGGCCCATCACTGTTACGTGCAGGGCTTCATACCCGTTGGATTTGGGGTTGCTGAGCCAGTCGCGCGTACGTTCCGGGCTGGGGTGGTAAAAGTCGGTGATAATGGAATATACTTTCCAGCAGTCGGCTTTTTCCTTGTCTATCGGGGAGTCGAGGATGATACGGATGGCAAACAGGTCGTACACCTCTTCAAAGGCTACGCCTTTTGTTTTGATTTTGTTGTGGATGGAGTGGATAGATTTCGGGCGGCCGAAGATATCGAAGTTAAATCCTTCCTCCTGCAACACTTCCTTGATAGGCTTGATGAATTCGTTGATATACCGGGTACGTTCACGTTTGGTTTCCTTGAGGCGCCGGGCGATTTCACGGTAGGTTTGCTGCTCCGTGTATTTCATGGCCAGGTCTTCCATCTCGGACTTGATATTGTACAATCCGAGGCGGTGTGCCAGGGGGGCATAGATAAACACCGTCTCAGAGGCTATTTTCAGCTGTTTTTCCCGGCTCATGCTGTCGAGGGTGCGCATGTTATGCAACCTGTCGGCCAGTTTGATCAGGATCACCCTTGGGTCGTCTGCCAGGGTGAGGAGTATTTTCTTGAAGTTTTCCGCCTGTGCCGTGCTGGTATTGGAATCGATGACAGTGGATATTTTGGTCAGGCCGTCCACGATGTGGGCGATTTCGTTACCGAATTCGCGGGCCACGTCTTCGAGGGTTACTTCCGTATCTTCCACGGTATCGTGCAACAAGGCGCAGATGGCCGAACGTACGCCCAGGCCGATTTCTTCCACGCATATCTGTGCCACGGCGAGGGGATGCAGGATATAGGGTTCGCCCGATTTACGGCGCATTTCCTTATGGGCATCCGCTGCCATTTCAAAAGCAGTGCGTACCAGCTCCCTGTCGCCTTTTTTCAGACGGGGTTTGAGCGCCCTCAGCAAGGCGCGGTAATGCCGGACGATTTCTTTTTTTTCCTGCTCTTCGTCTAGATTATATTTTTGAACTGCCGCTGTTTCCATTGGGCCTAAAGTTACGATTTAATATAATCTGAAAGAAACAGGGCGCCAAAAGGCCGCAGCTATTGTTTTGCCTGGCTATTGATGGGGATGGTGATCTTTTGCAGAAGGAGGTCTTTAGGGACATTCAGGCGCATGCCTACGTTAAAGATCGTTTCCAGGTTGAGCCGGGGTTCCCGCTTCATCTGCCGGCGGATCTTGCCGATAAATACGTCCATACTGCGGCTGGAGGTGACGTCGTCGCGTCCCCAGAGCTTCATCAGCAGTTCGTCTTTTTTAATGATGACGTTGGGGCGGTTGAAGAAGTAGCGGAGCAGTTTGGCTTCTGTTGGGGAAAACGTGGCTACATAGGCTTTTTCACTGTCTTTGGGGTACACTTTCATTTTGCGGTAGTTGAACGTGTGTTCGCCCACCACATGGCCGATCAGCAGTTCCGTTTTGGGGGGCCGGGTCCATTTGAGGAAAGCCTTTACCCTTCTTTGCAGCTCCAGGAGGCTGAAAGGCTTTACGATGTAACCGTCGGCGCCCAGCTTGAAACCGTCCAGCCTGTCGGCGTCCATGGTTTTTTCGGCAGACAGGAAGAAGATAGGCACCAGCGTGTTTTTGCTGCGTACCTCCCGCGCCAGCTGGAAACCGTTTTTCCGGGGCATGACAATGTCCAGCAGCAGCATATCGTACCGTCTGCGCTGGAATTCTTCCCAGGCGTCCTCACCGTCCATACAGTGCTCCACCTGATAACCGATGCTCTCCAGGTTTTTTTTGACGATTTCTCCCAGTACCTTATCATCCTCAGCCAGCAAAATCCGGGGGTTCTTATTCACTTGGGTTTGCATGTTCATAGTCAACCTTTTTGGACATATCTACCTATAAAACAAAAAACAGGCTGCCTTGGGTTATCGGCGGCCTGTTTTTATTATTCACTACAAATTAACACTAATTCACATCATTTTCACACTTTTTCCACAGCCTCTATACGGATCGCTACGGCATAATTCCAGACCTGCTGCCGGAGCTTTTCAGGGATATGTACGGCAACGGTGTCCCCTTCGGTTTTCCACATCAGTTTACCGGAAGCGCCCAGCAGCTGCAGAGAAGCTCCCTTAGCCGGCTTCAGGCCTTTAAAAACGATAGTGGACGGTAGCCGCTCCTGCTCGTCCAGCAGGTAGATGGCATACACACTGCCGTCTTTTTTCCGGGTGAAACACACTTTACCATCTTTATAAGGCGCTACAGCCCGGGTACCGTAAATCGCAGCACTGTTCACTTTCATCCAGTCACCGATCCCTTTCATGGTGGTATAAGCCGCCTCGTGCAGCTCCCCGTCGGGACCAGGGCCCACATTCAGCAGGTAGTTGCCACCCTTCGCCACGATGTCCACCAGGTTGTGGATAAGTTTACCAACGGGTTTGTATTTGTCATCCGGCACATAAGACCAGGAATTGGCCATGGTCATACACGTCTCCCAGGGATAAGCCAGTGGCTTTTCCGGGATCTGCTGCTCCGGCGTGCGGTAGTTCTCATACGGACCATGCACGCTGCGGTCTACCACGATCAGGCCCGGCTGGTGACTGCGGGCCATTTTAGCGATACGTCCCATATCAATGTCCTGGTCCTGCGGCAGGGTCTTGCTCCATGACAAAGACTCTTTGGTCTGCTGCTTCAAAGGCCTTACCCAGCCGCCATCCAGCCAGAGGATCTCCAGCTTGCCGTAACCGGTCATCAGCTCTTCAATCTGGTTGTAGGTGTACTGCTTGAACTGGTTCCACCTTTCCGGGTATTTTTTTACATCATAGTTCACATTACGGTCACGCGGCGGGAAATAGTTCCACCAGTACGCATCGGAATGCCAGTCGGGCTTGGAGAAATAAGCCCCGGCATGAATACCTTCCTTACGGAACGCTTCAAACACTTCCTTCGCGATATTGGCGCGCGGATTTTTACTGAAAGCCACATCCGGCGCGGTGACCCGGTAGTCTGTCTGTTTGGTATCGAACATACAGTAGCCGTCGTGGTGCTTCGTGGTGAACACCAGGTATTTCATACCGGCTTCCCTGGCGGCTTTCGCCCACTTCTCCGGTGCAAAAGCGGTAGGATTAAAGGTCTTACCCAACGCCTGGTATTTTTGCAGGTATTCGAAATAAGACATTTTGGGATATTTGCGCCCAATCCATTCTTCATCTTCCGGGCAAATACTCCAGGACTCCACTACGCCCCACTGGGAATAAGGCCCCCAGTGAATGATCATCCCGAACTTCCAGTCCTGCCACTCTTCCAGTTTCTGCACCACCACCGGGTCTGTTTCCGGTACATACGGCGGTTCTTCCGTTTGCGCGCTGGCCGCATTTACCGCGAGCCATGCACAACCCAATGCCATCCATAATTTTCTCATAGTCAATTTTTATAAGTATCTACCAAAGAGGTAATTGTCAGCGCTGCTTTGACCTCTACCGGATTACGCCTGGTGTATATCCTGACCGTGCGGGTTTCACCGGGCAACAGATCGATGTAATTTTCTTCAAAACGCTCATCCGGGGCCGCATTGTTCAACTGTAAATAAACATTCCTCGCAAACTTGTCCGTACGGACAGTCATCAGCACGCTTCCGTCCTGTGCGGCCTGCTTTCCGAAAGTGACGGCTATTGCCGGTTTCTCCAGCGGCATCTCCTTCGCCGGGACAAAATAAATGATATTACGTTTGATAATCTTATCGTCTATTCGCAGTTCTGCATAGCATATTACCTCAGCAGGATTCCTCCCTTTCAGGATAGCAGCGGTATCTGCACTAAAAATTTTCCGGCTGGTATTGGCTGCGATGTCAACACCGGACAGTGTTTTTTTCCAGACAGGATTTCCCGCAAGATCAATCACCGTCAGTTCCACATCGGCTTTCCGGTGGCGGGCCTCGTCGGATATGGCCCACAGGCCCAGCTGTTTGTCTTCAATAACACCAGAGAGCAGCAAGGGGGCAAAGGCGTCTTTTACATAGTACTGCAGCGCTTTCCAGCGTCCGTAGTAATCACGCCCCGACCAGGACGGGCCCGGCCAGCAGTCGTTCAGCTGCCAGTACAACGTGCCCATGCAATACGGCATAGCCCTGCGATGGGCTTCTATGGCCGTTTTCATCCCTTCTGCCTGTAACACCTGGCTTAGGTACACAAAAGACGGAAAATCTTTCGGCGCCTGGTAATAGTGCAGCATGTAGGTACGGATGGCGGTATTGCCTTTGGCAGGGCTCTTCTGATGCGACTGCATCACATTGGAGTAGATGTCATAATCCGCTTTGGTGGCGAAGCTATCGATGGTGGCCATTTCAGGGAAGGACTGAAAACCGTATTCACTCATGAACCGCGGAATGTGCGTGTTATACGCTTCAAACCATTCCATACCGTGCCACACGCCCCAGTAGTGGTTATCTCCTTTGGTAAAATCTTCTTTCTTACCCCAGTTGCTGATGGGAGAAGAATGAAAATAAAAACGGCCGGGGTCATTTTCCTTTACCGCTGCCGGCAATAAGGTTTTGAACAGCTGATCGTATCCTTGCTGCAGCTGGTCCCACTGTGCGTCTGTATAGGCATAACCACTCTGCCAGCCCCAGTTTTTGATAGCCACCGCCACTTCATTGTTGCCGCACCACAGCGCCAGCGACGGATGATGACGCAGTCTCCTGATATTATAATCCGCTTCTGCTTTCACATTGGCCAGGAAGGCGGTGTCCGACGGGTATAAGGTACAGGCAAACATAAAGTCCTGCCATACGAGGATGCCGCTGGCGTCTGCCAGATCATAAAAAAGATCGTCTTCATAAATACCACCGCCCCATACACGGACCATGTTAAAATGACTGGTACGCATATCGCTAAACAACTGTTGGTACTTAGACACTGACACCCTTGGCAGGAAATTGTCCTGCGGGATGTAGTTGGCGCCTTTCATGAAAACCGGCCGACCATTGACTTTCACATAAAAACTCTCCCCAAGGCTGTCCGGCTGGTTCACCACTTCAATTGTTCGCAGTCCTATCAATTGTTCGTTTTTATCGATCGTCACTGCCTTATCCAACAACTCCGCCGTCATGGCATAGCGGGTTTGTTCACCCTGTCCTGCGGGCCACCACAGCTGCGGCTGCCGTATCTGTACCGGCACCTGTACAGTATTGCTGCCCTGTTTCAGGGTTACTTTGGCAGTGGTCAGTTTAGGGGTATTGCCCTGCTGTGCAGCCAGCCGGAGGTTGTAAGTACCGGGTGTCACCGCTTCTACGGTCACCACCGCGTTGAGCGTGGCGCTGGCTGCCGTCAGTTGCTGCTGTTGCCACCATACCTCGCGGATCACGGCCTTATTCCATTTTTTCAGCAGCACCGGTTTCCAGATACCAGAGGTGACGAGGCGCGGGCCCCAGTCCCAGCCGTAGTGATAGGGCGCTTTCCGGGCATAGATGCTCAGGGGGATGTCGCTGGCGTCGTTACCGGCAGGATAGATCACCTGGTCTTTCAGGAACTGCGGCATATCGTGTTTGACGGGGCTGTCGAAATGCACGCGGACTTCATTGTCGCCTTCGCGCAGCCAGCGTTTTACGTTGACTACCTGTTCTATGAACATATTGGCCGATTGCAGCACCAGCTGGCCGTTCACATATACGGACGCATAGGTGTCCAGTCCTTTGAAATCCAGCTCCACCACATCATATTGCAGATCGGCGGCAGACAGTTTCCATTTTTTGCGGTATTCCCAGTCCTTCTTATCCACCCATTGCACTGCTTTTTCGTTGGTACCTGCGAACGGGTCGGGTATCAGGCCCAGCGCCAGCAGGTCGGTGTGTACAGTGCCGGGCACGGTGGCCGGACGCCATACGCCTTCATCTGCACGGGAGAACTCCCATCCGGTAATCAGCGTGTCTGTCACAGTTCCCGCCGCGTAAATCGATTTAGTAAAACAGGTTAAAAAAAAGATCGATACCAGCCATCGACCCCATCTTGTGTATTTCATATCTTGATTTTTCAGCCAGCTTCAAAAATAACATTGATTTACGATCTTTGGTAAATGAAACGTTTCTGGCAACAAATATTAAGATACTTCTATATTGGCAAGGGAGATCCCAACGCGCCTAAAACACGTTATGTAGCGATGATGCACGGCATGAACCGCATCTCCATCATCGTTTTTCTGATTGCACTGATTATACTGATTGTCAGGCTGATAAGAAAGCACTAAATCATTTACGATTTAGTTATTTTGATATTTGGTCATTTATTTTGAGCATAGTCGACAATGATTTCCGCCGCTCTTCTGCTGGCGTCCCTTTCACCGAGTTTATGCCATAGTTCAGCATAGTCGGCTTTCAGTTGCCGGCGGGCTTTATCGTCTTTCAGCAGGCAGGTCAGTTCCTTCAGCAGATTTTCTTCTGTCAGGTCGTGCTGGATCAGCTCTTTTACCACCAGCCGGTCCATGATCAGGTTGACCAGCGAGATGTATTTTACCTTGATCAGTCTTTTAGCGAAGAAATAAGAGATAGGGTTGCCTTTGTAGCATACTACTTCCGGTACGCCGAAGAGGGCTGTTTCCAGGGTGGCGGTGCCTGAGGTTACGAGGGCTGCTTCGGCCTGGCGCAGCAGCTTATAGGTTTTGCCTTTTACCATAGACACATTGGGGTGTTGCCCGGTGAGGCTTTCCAGGAAGTGATCATCGAGACTGGGCGCCTGCGCCACCACAAACTGGTATTCGGGGAAATGTTTGGCCATGGTGAGCATGATCGGCAGTTTCACGCTGACTTCCTGTTTGCGGCTGCCGGGCAGCACCGCGATAATAGGCTTGTCAGCCAGCGGAGCATCGGCCGGTTCTTCTTTGGCCTTCTTGACCACCTCCACCAGCGGGTGGCCTACATATTCCGTTTCGTAATTCCATTTACGGTAAAAGTCCTGCTCAAAAGGCAGTATGCACAACATTTTGTCCACGTCGCGTTTGAGCTTCTTTACGCGATTCTCTTTCCAGGCCCATACCTGGGGAGAGATATAATACACGATTTTAATTCCCTGCTGTCTGGCCCATTCGGCAATACGCATGTTAAAGCCGGGATAGTCTACCAGTACCAGCACATCGGGTTTAAATGCAGCGATGTCTTTTTTACAGGTCTCCATATTACGCAGGATCGTGCGGAGGTTCATAACCACTTCCACGAAGCCCATAAAAGCCAGCTCCCGGTAGTGTTTTACCACATTCACGCCGGCGGCTTCCATCATATCGCCTCCCCATCCCCGTATATCCGCTGCCGTGTCCAGCTGCTTCATCTGCTTCACCAGGTTACTGCCATGCAGATCACCGGATGCCTCTCCTGCTATAATGTAATATTTCAATCTGGTGTTTATTAAAAATTATCTGATCAGTTTAAGTAACAGGATGACAATGGCATACAGCATTGTCACCAGGAAGATGCCCTTGGCGGTGATATCTTTCCGGGTCCTGGTATACAGAAAAAAGACGAGTCCGTTCAGCAACAGGCAGATACTCACTATTTTGGGAAGCATTTGCCGGTTGTCTTTCAGGATACTGAAAAACTGTCCCAGCCCTATATTATTATGGGGTCTGATAAGGAAAAAATAATAAAGGAAAAATGCTACCAGCGGAGTTATCAGCCCCAGTACAATTCCTAACGAAAGATTGTCTTTTTTCAACATAAGGTTATAATAGTGGCAATAGTGCCTTGGTTCTTAGAGATCCTTCCAGGATTCCTCCAGCTGCTTCTTCAGCTTGTAGTTGGTCAGGTCAAACTGTACCGGTACTACAGAGGCATAGTTGTTTTCCAGCGCCCATACGTCCGTATCTTCTCCCACGTCCCTGTTTTTGAACTCGCCGGTGAGCCAGTAATATTTTTTACCGTGCGGGTCACGGCGTTCGTCGAATTCTTCCACCCATTTGGCATCTGCCTGGCGGCAAAGGCGCAGTCCTTTGAAATCCTTTTTATCTACTATCGGTATATTCACATTGAAGAGGCTACCGGCGGGCAGATCGGAGCGCAGCATCCTTTCCGTCACTTCTCGGGCTACGCTGGCCGGCAGCGAAAAGTCAGCATCGTAGCTGTATTCCAGGAAAGAAAAACCAGCCGAAGGGATACCTTCGATGGCCGCTTCCATAGCTGCAGACATGGTGCCTGAATATATTACGTTGATAGAATGATTGGCGCCGTGGTTGATACCGCTTACACAGATATCCGGTTTGCGGTGCAGTATTTTATCTCTCGCCAGTTTCACACAGTCCACCGGGGTACCGGAACATTGCCATGCTTCTATATCTTCAAAAATATCTACCTGGTTCAATCGCAAAGGTACGCCAATAGTGATCGCATGCCCCATGCCTGACTGCGGACTGTCCGGCGCCACTACCACCACCTTGCCCAACGGCCGCACTGCCTCAATCAAAGCCCGTATGCCCGGCGCTGTTATACCATCGTCATTCGTCACTAATATGATGCGCTCCTGTTTTTCCATATTTCACGTTTTTTGCTTAGCTCAACAAATTTACGCTCTCTCGCAAACATTTCGCTTTAAAAGAATGTGAAATATATATCTTTTTTTACAAATCCGACTTTAATACTTTCCTGAAAACCAGGTAGATGATCAGCGCGATATACCCCAGCAGAAAGGTCAGGTAAACGCTGTCGTCGTAACGGTCTGACATATTATTCACCATTTTTCCCACCAGGGGGAAAGGCAGCAGTTCGTCGCCTGTTTGCAGGGGCAGCAGCCCTCCGACGGGGCCGGCGTATTTCTTCAGCAGCAATACCAGCGTTTGTTCCAGCATCATGATGTATCCCAGGAAAATAGCCATGGCGAAGCCGGCCCTTTTCACCAATACAGCCGCCAGTAAGGCCAGGCAGAGTTCCAGCACTACCTGCAGCCAGTAATACCACATGTAACTGAAACCTTCCAGGCTGAAGCTTTTGCTGCCGTACACCAGGCCGCATACGAAGGCGGTGAGCACGGCCGTCAGCAGCGCTGCCAGCGACAACAACACCACCCATATCAGTTTGGCGTACACAAACTGCCGGCGTTCCCACCCGTCGATGATGTTTTGCCGGTTGGTACGGAAAGTATATTCATTCGTCACCAGGATGATGAGCATCAGTCCCAGCAAGGCAGTCATGTAACTGCTGATATTGGCGACCGTTTGCCAGACGACCGGGAACCCGAAAGGGGATTGGCCCAGCATTTTAGCCGCCTGTTCCAGGTCGTTGCTGGACATGACCTGTGCCGGCACGTAATTGCCCGCCGGTATCACAATGACCGCCACGAGCAGCATTATCCAGAAAGTGCGGTAGTTCTTTACTTTCAGCCATTCGGTATAGAGTAGTTGTTTCATGCGGGATCGTTGGTTATTTCCAGGAATGCTTTTTCGAGGCTCTTTTTGCGGAGTTGCAGGTGTTGCAGCCAGATGCCCTGCTGTGCCAGATAGCTGTTGACCTGCGCCGGTTCCGGCGGCGTGTCAAATACCGCCGTTACCACGCTGCCGTTGAGCTGTACGCTGGTACAGCCCGGATAGGCCAGCAGTGCTGTTTTAAGCGTTTCATTATCCGCAGCGGCCAGCTCCAGGTAGTCATGGCGGGCGATCACGACGTCTACGCTGCCGGAGCGCAGCAGCCTGCCATTGCGCAGGATGGCCACGTGGGTGCATACTTTCTCTACTTCATCGAGGAGATGGCTGGCGAGGATAATGGTTTTACCGGCGCTGGCCAGGCCCCGCACCAGTTCCCTTACTTCCGCAATGCCGGCGGGGTCCAGCCCGTTGGTAGGCTCATCCAGTATCAGCACTTCCGGATCGCCCAACAGCACTGCTGCGATGGCCAACCGTTGTTTCATCCCGAGGGAATAGGTTTTAAAAGCCGCATGCTGCCGGGTGGCAAGGCCGCATATTTCCAGCACCCGCCCGATGTCCTGTTTGTCCCGTTGTTTAATGGCCGCGGCTATCTCCAGGTTGCGGTATCCGCTGAGATAGTGGTAAAAATTGGGCGTTTCCAGCAAAGTCCCTATCTGCCGGCGCTGACGGGCAGCGGCAGGTTGATCGAACAGGGTGAAGCTGCCCGTGTCGGCTTTCAGGACATCGGTCACGATGCCCAACAGGGTGGTTTTACCACTCCCGTTCGGGCCGAGGATACCGTAAACAGCGCCCTGCGGCACGTCGAACGACACGCCGGACAAAGCCTGCACAGCGCCGAATTTCTTTGAAATATTTTGTAAGGACAGGATAGACACAGCTGGCTTTGGTGTTTTAACATGATGAAAAAAGAAAAGGGAAACACAGTGAAAGATCTTATGGCGAAATCTCCCCTGTATTTCCCTTTATGTTGATAAGACGGGAATTATCAGTTACGTACCGGCTTGCCTGTTTTGATCACGCTTTGCAGGCGTTCCAGTGTTTTGCGTTCACCGCAGAGGCTCAGGAAGGCTTCTCTTTCCAGGTCCAGCAGGTATTGTTCACTCACGAAAGACGGTTCCGTGAGGTCGCCGCCACACATCACATATGCCAGTTTGTTGGCCACTTTCTGATCGTGGTCGGAGATGTAGTTACCAAACCGCATGGCATATACGCCGGCGAGCAGGGCTCCCAGTGCGCTGCGGCCCATTACCTTGATGTCTGTCCGTTCCACTGGTTGGGTATAGCCTTCGTCTGCCAGCGCTATCACGCTGCGTTTGGCGTCGGCAATCAGGCGGGAGGCGTTCATGGTCACCTCGTCATGTCCTTTACGGAGCACGCCCATATCGAAGCCTTCAAAACCGGAGGTGGCCACTTTAGCGGTGGCAACGGTCATGAAGTAGTCTTTCAGCGGTTCTTCCTCGATGCGGCCTTCCTTGAATTCGAGGCTGGCGCGGAGGGCCATTTCTTTGGTGCCGCCGCCGCCGGGGATCAGGCCTACGCCCAGTTCCACGAGGCCGATGTAGGTTTCTGCGGCAGCCTGTACTTTATCGGCGTGCAGCGCCATTTCGCAGCCGCCGCCGAGGGTCAGCGCATGCGGGGCCACTACCACGGGGATGGAAGAATAGCGCAGGCGCATGGTAGAACGCTGGAAGAGGCGTACCGCCATGTCCAGCTCATCGTATTCCTGTTCGGCAGCCAGCATGAAGATCATGCCTACATTGGCGCCGGCGGAGAAGTTGGTGCCTTCGTTGCCTACCACGAGGCCGCGGAAGTCTTTCTCGGCGCGGTCTACCGCCTTGTTCAGTCCTTCCAGTACTTCACCGCCGATGGTGTTCATCTTGGTTTTCCAGTCGAAGCACACCACGCCGTCGCCGATGTCTATCAGGTTGCAGGCGCTGTTTTTCCAGACGATGTTATTGGAGAAGTTTTCCAGTATAATGAATTCGCCTTCACCCGGTACGGTTTTATATGCCTGGGTAGCGATATCGTAGTAGAATTTCTTGCCGTTTTCTGCTTTGTAGAAGCTTTTGATGCCTTTACCCAGCATGTCTTTCACCCATTGTGCTACGGTGAGGCCTTTTTCTTCCACCAGTTTCACGGATGCTTCCACTCCCAGCAGGTCCCAGCTTTCGAAGGGGCCTATCTCCCAGCCGAAGCCGGCTTTCATGGCGTCGTCAACTTTGTAGATATCGTCAGCTATTTCCGGGATGCGGTGGGACACGTAAGCGAAGAGGCGGGCATGGAACTGTTGGTAGAACTGTCCCGCTTTATCTGTGGCGGCTGCCAGCATGCGGAGCCGTTGTTTCAGGTCTTCCACCGGTTTGGCGGCATCGATGCTGGCGAATTTGGGCTTCTGTTTGGGCCCGTATTCCATCGTTTGCAGGTTGAGCGTAAGAATTTCCTTGCCGCCCTCTCCTTTCGTTTTTTTGTAAAAGCCTTGTCCTGTTTTATCACCCAACCAGTTGTTATCCACCACTTTCTGAAGGAAGGGAGGGATATCGAAGATAGCGGCTTCTTCATCGTTGGGACAGTTTTCTTTCACGCCTTTGGCCACTTTGACGAGGGTATCGATCCCTACCACATCTGCCGTGCGGAAGGTGGCTGACTTGGGGCGGCCTATCACCGGGCCTGTCAGCGCATCCACTTCGTCGATGCCCAGGCCCATTTCCTGCATGATATGGAAGATGGCCATGATGGAATATACCCCTACCCTGTTGGCAATGAATGCCGGCGTGTCTTTACAGAGCACGGTGGTTTTGCCGAGGTACAGGTCACCGTAGTGCATCAGGAAATCGATCACAGCGGGGTCTGTATGCGGGGTGGGTATAATTTCGAGCAGGCGCAGGTAGCGCGGCGGGTTAAAGAAGTGGGTACCGCAGAAATGTTTCTGAAAATCTTCACTGCGGCCGTCCGTCATCAGGTGGATGGGGATACCGGAGGTATTGGAAGTGATGAGGGTGCCGGGTTTACGGAATTTCTCCACCTGTTCGAACACGGATTTTTTGATGTTCAGGTTTTCCACGACCACTTCGATGATCCAGTCCACATCCGCTATCCGTTTCATGTCGTCGGTGAAGTTGCCGGTTTTAATGCGTTTGATCACATCTTTGGTGTATACCGGCGAGGGGTTTGATTTTATGGCAGCTTGCAACGCATCGTTCACAATCCGGTTCTTCACAGCAGGGCTCTCCAGCGAGAGGTTCTTTTTCTTTTCAGTATCATTCAGCTCTTTCGGCGCTATATCCAGCAGTAAAACCTGTACGCCGATACCTGCAAAGTGGCAGGCAATTCTTGATCCCATTACTCCCGAGCCGAGGACGGCTACTTTGTTGATGTGTCTTTGCATAGCTTTAGCCTTTTATGATCCTTGAATTTAGGATTTTTTTTCACGCAAAGACACCGGCGGCTCGCAAAGACGCAAAGTTTTTTGCTGATAGTTTAAGAACGCAAAGGAGCGAAGACCACCTTTCAGATCGTATTTGTCTGAGTATGACGGAGATCGTACATACATCACAGGATCTGAAAGGTGGTCTTCGCTCCTTTGCGTTCTTTGCTTACTTATAATCCTTTGCGTGATCAGCTAACACCGCTGCCGGGAGCAACCGTTTCTGCCGGGTTCACAAATACCAGTTTACCGTTGTCTTCCGCCATGAGTATCATACCCTGGCTTTCGATACCGCGCATTTTACGGGGGGCCAGGTTGGCGACCAGGGTCACCTGCTTGCCGATGATGTCGGCAGGATTGAAGTGCATGGCTATACCGGAAACGACTGTACGCTGTTCTGTACCGATGTCTACCAGCAGTTTGAGCAGTTTATCCGCTTTTTCCACTTTCTCCGCCTGTATGATGGTGCCTACGCGCAGGTCCAGTTTGGCGAAATCGTCGTACTGTATCTCTGCTTTGGCCGGTGCTGCGGGCTGCGCTGCGACGGGTGCTGCTTCTGCAGCCGGCTTCACGAGGCCTGCATGCAGTTTCTCCACCTGTGCCGCGATGGTATCATCTTCAATTTTCTTAAACAGCAGTTCCGGTTCACGCAGGGAGTAGCCTACGCTCACCAGTTTGGCGCTGCCTGCGTTTTCCCATTCCAGCATACGGTCTACCACTTTCAGGAGATGACAGATTTTCCGGGAAGTGAAGGGCAGGAATGGATTGCTGAGGATCGCCAGATTAGCCATCAGCTGCAGGCATATATGCAGGCAATTGTCTATTTTAGCCTGTAATGCAGGGATGTCTGCCTCTGTGTAATCGCCCGCAGGTTTGCCTGCTTTGATATTTTCGATGGCCTTGGCCAGGATCCATGGCTCTTTTTTCTGCATATATTTATTGCCCTGATCGGCAAGGTCCATCATGCCGGCTTGCGCTTCGCGGAAACGGTAAGCTTCCAGGCTGGCTTCCACGCTTTCTTTCGTTGCCTGGAAAGCCGCCAGCATTTCTTTATCGGTATCATCTGCCACCTCTTCATGCAGGCGGGGCACTTTACCACCGCACAACTTATGAGTGAGCACCATGGTACGGTTCACGAAGTTGCCCAGGTTGGCCACCAGTTCGCTGTTATTGCGGGTCTGGAAGTCTTTCCAGGTGAAGTCGTTGTCTTTTGTTTCCGGGGCGGTGGCGCACAGTACGTACCGGAGTACATCCTGCTGGTCAGGGAAATCCTTGATATAATCGTGTATCCATACGGCCCAGTTGCGGGAAGTGGATACTTTTTCGCCTTCGATGTTCAGGAACTCGTTGGCCGGTACGTTTTCCGGCAGCACGAATCCGCCGTGGGCCTTCAGCATGGCCGGGAAGATGATACAGTGGAACACGATATTGTCTTTCCCGATGAAGTGCACCAGCTTGGTGTCATCCTTGCACCAGTAGTCGGCCCAGTCGGGTGTCAGTTCTTTGGTGGCGGAGATGTAGCCGATGGGCGCGTCAAACCATACGTACAGCACTTTGCCTTCAGCGTCGGGCAGTGGCACTTTGATTCCCCAGTTGCTGTCACGCGTCATGGCGCGGCTTTGCAGGCCGGCGTCCAGCCAGCTTTTGCACTGGCCGTACACGTTATTCTTCCAGTCTTTATGACCTTCCAGCAGCCATTCCTTCAGCCATGGTTCATAGTTCTGAAGGGGCATGTACCAGTGTTTGGTCGCTTTTTTTACCGGCACAGCGTTGCTGAGGGCTGAGTGCGGGTTGATCAGTTCATCCGGGCTCAGGGAAGTGCCGCAGCGTTCGCACTGGTCGCCATAGGCTTTATCGTTGCCGCATTTGGGGCAGGTGCCGATAATATAGCGGTCGGCCAGGAAAACCTGTTTTTCCGGGTCGAAGTACTGTTCCGATTCTTTTTCTTCAAAAAGGCCGTCATTGTACATCTTCAGGAAAAAGTCGGACGCAGTGGTATGGTGTATGGGAGCGCTGGTGCGTGCGAAAATATCGAAAGAGATGCCCATGGCGGCGAAGCTGTCGCCGATGATTTTGTGGTAACGGTCTACGACGTCCTGCGGGGTTACATTCTCTTTCATCGCCTTGATGGTGATAGGTACCCCGTGTTCGTCAGAACCGCAAATAAATTTTACATCTGCCTTTTTAGCGCGCAGATAACGCACGTAAATATCTGCGGGCAGGTAGCAGCCAGCCAGGTGTCCAATGTGGACAGGGCCATTGGCATAAGGTAGCGCCGCAGTTATTAGATATCTGTTAAAATTTCCCATACTATCTTAAAGAATGCTTAAATAAATTTCTTTTCTCGTTTTTGTTTTTGGAATCACCAAACAATTTATCACCTTAGTCAGCGAATAGTAAAAGTATTCACTAATCTGCAAAGGTAAACAAAAGAACAATGGTAAAAATTCCGCCATATCTGAAAAAAGGCGATCTGATAGGAGTAATGTGCCCCAGCAGTAAAATGGAGTTGCAGGCGGCCGAATATGCTGCCGGCGTAATTTCATCCTGGGGCTACCGGGTGCATCTGGGCATCACGGTGGGTACCAGTTTTCATAATTTCTCTGCGCCGGACGAACTTCGGCTCGAAGAGCTTCAGGACATGCTGGATGATCCCGAAATAAAGGCGATCGTGTTCGGACGCGGCGGCTACGGCATGGTATGTATACTTGACAAGCTCGATTTTACCCGTTTCCGCAAGCATCCCAAATGGCTCTGTGGCTACAGCGATGTGACCACCCTGCACGCCCATATCCATCAGCGTTACGGCATCCCTACCATTCACTCGCTGATGTGTAGCGGCATCACGCCGGAAACTGCTGAGGATGAATATGTGAACAGCCTGGCAGCCGTGCTGAAAGGCAAGTCCTACCGCTATACAACGGCTTCGCATACACTGAACCGCGAAGGCAGCGCCTCCGGCCTGCTGGTAGGCGGCAACCTCTCCCTGCTGGCCAATGCTTCCGGCAGCAAATCGCAGATCGATACCAAAGATAAAATCCTCCTGCTCGAAGATATCGGGGAGTACCGCTATAATATCGACAGGATGATGTATAACCTCAAACGCGCCGGCTGGCTCGACAAACTTGCCGGCCTGGTGGTAGGCGCTTTCACTGATGGCAGGGAAACCACTACCCCCTTCGGTCAAACGGAATACGAGATCATCCACAATATGGTAAAGGAATACGACTACCCCGTGTGTTTCGGCTTCCCTTCCGGGCATCAGCCGGAGAACTATTCCCTGAAACTGGGTATGAAACACGAGCTGAAAGTGGGTGAACTACGCAGCACCCTGAAGCTGTGATGAACCATCACAGTTTAGTCTTCTACGTCCGGTACGATCTCCAGCCCGTATTCATCTGCCGTAAGAATACCGGCGGTGCGGGTATTTTCCAGCACTTCGGCATTGACGGTGAGTTCGTGAACGGTGGTGAGGTTATGAAGATAGTCGACGCCGTATAATTTACCGGCGAGGCCGCCGGGCACGTCCATCAGGTATTTGATCACTTCAAGCACGATATGCATGCCGGTGGCACCATGGGTGGCGCCCAGCGCGCCGGCGTCGAAGTTGCGGTATTCTTCCGTGAGCGGCAGGGCGCAGCGATAGGTGGCGGACCTGCTGCCATCGGGCATCAGTATGTTAAAACCACCGTACCATGCCTGCCAGTTGTGTACTTCGCCGATCACCAGCGGGAGGTCGTGTTTCACGCAGGCGTCGTTGAGCAGAAGGTGCGTAGGCTGGTGCTGGGTGCAATCGATCACCAGGTCGAAGCCGGGCAGCAACAGGGCGATATTCTCCGGTTTGGCCTGCACCAGCATCGGGTAGTGTTTGGTGTACGGGTTGACCGCCCACAGCCTGCTGGCAGCCATTTTCGCTTTATGTTTGCGGATATCCTGCATTTGATACACCGGCTGACGGTGCATGTCTTCATCATTGATCACGCCATAGTCGGCGATGCCGATGACGCCAACGCCGCTGGCGCTGAGGTATTGCATCACGGGGCTGCCGAGGCCACCGGCGCCTACTACCAGTACGCGGGCGTTTTTCAGTTTATCCTGCATGTCTATGCCTACGCCCGGCACAGCGATAGGATACTTAAAATGCTGCAGTTCTTTTTCACTTAATGTCATACGCTGGATCTTTTATCTATTCCTGAGGAAACTCGAGGGTGAACTTACTGCCTTTCCCTACGGTGCTTTCCACTTTTATTTTTCCCTTGTGGGCGTCTACGATGGCCTTTACATAGGTGAGGCCGAGGCCGAAACCTTTTACGTTGTGCACGTTTCCGGTGTGGGCGCGGTAGAATTTTTCAAAGATACGGGAAATTGTATCCCGGGTCATACCGATACCATTGTCGGAGATGATGATAAACAGGCTTTTGCGTGTATTATAGGTTTGTATTTTGACTTCCAGGTTTTCGTTGGAGTATTTGATGGCGTTGTCCAGCAGGTTGAACACCACATTAGAGAAATGCACATCGTCTGCCATGATCACCGGGTTGATAGCATCCAGCTGAAGGTCCACCACGCCGTTTTTGGATTCCAGCTGCAGCTGCAGGTTGTCGGTGGTGTTACGGATGACGTCATGTACGTCCATCGCCTGCAGTTTCAGGCCTATCTCGTCTTTTTCCAGGAGGGCCGATTGCAGGATGCTCTCCACCTGTTTGTTCATCCTTTTGTTTTCTTCTTTGATGATACCGGAGAAGTAGCGGATTTTTTCGGTGTTGTTCATCACTTTTTCATTCCCGATGGCGTCGATGGCCAGCGAGATGGTAGCCAGGGGCGTTTTTAGTTCGTGGGTCATGTTGTTGATGAAATCCGATTTTATTTCCGACAGTTTTTTCTGGTTCAGCAGAGTGCGAACGGTCAGGGCAAATGCGGTAATGATGATGATGGTGAACAGGATACTGCCGGTGATCATGATCCCCAGTTGCCGGGCGATGGAATCGTCTACCGCCGGCATGATGATCATGAGGGTTTCGGTCTGTGGACCGAGGTTATTCAGTTCGTCCAGCATGATGTAGGTAATATGGTACCGTTTCCTTTCACTGGCGCTGTCTTCCACGTTTTCGCGGTAGGCGGCTTCAAAATTGGCCGAATGCACCCTGGGTTGGGAGCCGATACCCTGGATCGGGGTGAGGATGGCGAATTCAAAACGCGCCGAATCGAGGTGATTACTCCTCATTTTATCCTGGATGAGTTTCCTTAATTTCTGCGGATTGGTGTATACCTCACTCATGGGCGGCAGGTACACTTCCGCTTTGGTGACATCGAGACCGAAGCCTTTGACGGTTGACGGTTCTCTTTTGTCGAAACGAAACATGGCGTACGTTTGCCGGGCCGCCAGCATCTCGTTCTGTACTTCGCTGATCATTTTGGTGGACTGTTCCACCCGTTGTTCTTTTTTGATGGCGATGGCACTTTTGATCCAGCTTACCTGGATGTAGATAATGCCCAGCAGGGACAACGTGATCAGGACGACGATTACAGGAAAAATTTTCTTTAGTGGTATCATGAAATTCTGCTCAGGCCTTAAATATACTTAACCTGACATATTAAACATTGTTAAAAAAGATATTTGCTATAGCAACTATGATACAAAATTAAATAGTTACAAAGGCAGCGAGGCGTCTTAACATCAATACAATATTACTTTAACGTAATTTTAACGGGGGATGTCTGATTTTATTAATGCGACTTTCCTTACCTTTGCTTTACAGAATTGGTACTAAATTTGATTAGTAACAATTATAACAAAGTAATTAAACTTTCTACATACATCGACGTGGATTCGTTCCATAAGCGATTTAGATTTTGGTTGATAAAATGGTAAGGAGGTTATCTAGCCTCCTTTTTTTATTTCCTTCTTTTTCAATGAGTTTTGTTATCCTTCCTAACTGGTCTCTTTTTCCTTTTATTTCTTTCCTGCTTTGTAATCAATTAATTAAATTTGGTTAGAGATCAAAACGTATGCATATGGTTAGTCTGGCGCCCGGTATTTTGCTTATAGCCGATCCGTTTCTGAAAGATCCCAATTTTGCCCGTACGGTGATTTTTGTGTGTGAGAACGATGAGAAGGGCAGTTTTGGCTTCGTTATCAACAGGTTATTTGACCAGACCCTGGACAGTTTGATCCCTGACGTTATTTATCCGGGCATCCCGGTTTATTACGGGGGGCCGGTACAGGTAGACACGATCCATTTTCTGCATCAGTTGCCCGATCAGATCCAGGGAGGGGTGCAGGTGGTGCCGGGCGTGTACTGGGGCGGCCGGTTCGACGATGTGGTGGAGTTGTTGAACCAGGGGGCGCTGGATTTGCAGAAGATCAAATTTTTCATTGGTTATTCCGGCTGGACCACCGGCCAGCTGGAGGAAGAGCTGCGGGAGAAATCGTGGATACCTTCCGAGAGCACGCCGGCGCTGGTATTTGAATCGCGGGAGCAGCAAATATGGCAGCAGGCATTGAGAAATCTTGGCAGTAATTTCGCCATGATGGCAAATTTCCCCATCGATCCTTCATTAAATTAAATTTTCTAATATTCTGAAAGCGAAGCAGATGTGTTTCAGGAGAGGCTATTTGTGCAAAAATGAACAAAAAGGAATGACTTTTTTTGCAACAAATTAAATATCTTGCTAAAGTAACAACACAAAATAACCCGTTATAGTCCAGGTAAGGAACAACCGATAGAATACACCTATGAAGGCTACCTATGAAAAACATTGCACCTTCACAGAAAGACGCCCGAATTTACCTGAGACAACGATAGGAAGAATTATATCAACAGTAATAAGCGCATTATTCATTAGGTAATATACACAGCCTGTGAAAGGGCTGCTCATGGATGTACGTACCTAACCGCGGTCCGGCAGCAATGCGGGGCCTGCGGGGATGTATTGTACAGAAGTGAGAATTAGCGGAAATCCCGGAGGGTACTCTTACCTTATTCGACGGGTCTTCTAAGATTGGAATAGTTAGGACAAAACGAAGGCCGGGTAATCTTACCCGGCCTGTCCGTTAAATGATATATAACTACTGGAGTATATGTTATTTTCCTATTGCCACTGCACCTTCTACGAGCACAGTAGCCTTGTTGCGCAGCACTTCCACGAAGCCGCCGGTGATAGTAAAGAATTCGCTGTGGTTTTTATCTTTCAGCACTTTCATTTTACCATTTCCGAGCGCTGCGATTAAGGGCGCATGTTTATCCAGTATTTCAAAAGAACCATCAATGCCGGGCAGTTGTACGCCGTACACTTCGCCTGCATATAATTTTCTTTCTGGTGTTAATACTTCTAATAGCATGTTATGATCGTGAATGGTGATTGGTAAATGGTCCCGGAGGACCATTCGGATTAGTTATTAGCTGCTTCCAGTAATTTCTTACCTTTTTCAATAGCCTGATCGATAGAACCTACGAGGTTGAAGGCTGCTTCAGGATATTCGTCCACTTCACCGTCCATGATCATGTTGAAGCCACGGATGGTTTCTTCGATCGGTACCAGTACACCTTTCAGACCGGTAAACTGTTCTGCCACGTGGAAAGGCTGTGACAGGAAACGTTGTACGCGGCGGGCGCGGGAAACCGTCAGTTTATCTTCGTCGCTCAGCTCGTCCAGGCCGAGGATGGCGATGATGTCCTGTAATTCTTTATAGCGCTGCAGGATTTGTTTCACACGTTGTGCACAGTTGTAGTGTGCTTCACCCACGATAGCCGGGGTGAGGATACGGGAAGTAGAATCCAGCGGGCTCACCGCAGGGTAGATACCAAGGTCGGAGATTTTACGATCCAGTACGGTGGTAGCATCCAGGTGGGAGAAGGTAGTTGCCGGAGCAGGGTCGGTCAAGTCATCCGCAGGTACGTATACCGCCTGTACGGAGGTAATGGAACCGTTTTTGGTGGAAGTGATACGTTCCTGCATCAGGCCCATCTCAGTAGCCAGGGTTGGCTGGTAACCCACCGCAGAAGGCATACGGCCTAACAGCGCGGATACTTCGGAACCTGCCTGGGTGAAACGGAAGATGTTGTCCACGAAGAACAGGATATCACGGCCGCCACCTGCAGAGCCGTCACCATCACGGAAGTATTCCGCCAGGGTCAGACCGGACAGGGCCACGCGTGCACGGGCTCCGGGAGGCTCGTTCATCTGACCGAACACGAAGGTAGCCTGTGACTGTTTCAGTAATTCTTTATCTACAGCGGCTACGTCCCAGTTACCATGTTCCATGGATTCCTTGAACTTATCGCCATATTTTACGATGTTGGCTTCGATCATTTCACGCATCAGGTCATTACCTTCACGGGTACGCTCACCCACGCCGGCAAATACGGACAGACCTTCGTAACCTTTTGCGATGTTGTTGATCAGCTCCTGGATCAATACGGTTTTGCCTACACCCGCACCACCGAACAGACCGATTTTACCACCTTTTGCATAAGGCTCGATCAGGTCGATTACTTTAATACCGGTGAACAGTACTTCGGTATCGGTAGCCAGATCCTCAAATTTAGGCGGCTGGCGGTGAATGGGATAACCGTTGTCAGTAGCGATATCACCCAGACCGTCGATAGCCTCACCTACCACATTGAACAAACGTCCTTTCACCTGGTCGCCAATTGGCATTTTGATCGGTGCACCTTTGTCCACTACGGCCATTCCGCGAACCATACCATCAGTGGAGTCCATTGCCACGCAACGTACACTGTCTTCACCCAGGTGCTGTTGTACTTCCAATACTACTTTCTGACCATTTTCGCGGGTAATTTCCAATGCGTTGTAGATTTCGGGCAATTTGTCATCAAAGTGCACGTCCACCACGGGACCGATAATTTGTTTGATCTTACCTGTGTTAGGCATATTTTTAAAGAGGTTTATAAAATACTAAAAAGTTATTTCCTCAAAAACGATTACCAGGAATCGTTTCTAAAATTTGGCGCAAAGGTAATAGTAAATGGGGGAAAATCAAAAAGCTATTGAGGAAAAAAAACCTTTTTAGGCCTCAATTTACAGGTTGTTTTCAGTTATCAACAGCCAGATTCGCAGCCAGACAACGCGGAATGTATCAAATATAGATTTTTCAATATTTATAACTTCCCTTCCCTTTTCCATTCCGCTCCCTCCTCCGTTCATATAAAAATAATGTGCTTTTCTTTTATTGCTAACTATTTTTAGCGATTCCTCACATATATCTGACTATAATATGAAAAAAATGAACAATGAACTGTCCCGCCGCAGCTTCCTGGGCAACCTGTCCAAAGCGGGACTGCTGGGCGTGACCGGCCTGGCGCCCCTCGCTGCCGGCGCCGCCCGTAAAACAGACACCACTACCGCCCTTACGGATGAACCCGCCCATGCCTTCCTTTGCAAACCTTACCTCCAAATGCCCGCACCAGACGCTATCACGGTCATGTGGCTCACCTCCCGCCCCTGCTACAGCTGGGTGGAATACGGCACCCACGGCCAGCTCAATCAGAAAGCCCACAGCGTAACAAAAGGCCTGGTAGACGCCAATAACAAACTCCATCGCATAGAACTGCCGCACCTCGAACCCGGCAAACAATACAGCTACCGCGTGCTTTCCAAAGAAATCACCGACTTCCAGCCCTATAAACTTACTTACGGCAACACCCTCGCCAGCGACACCTACACTTTCACTGCGCCCGACTCGCAGGCGAAAGAAGTATCCTGGCTCATGCTCAACGATATTCATGACCGTCCCAAGTCCATCCCCCACCTGATGGGCCTCAACGGCAACGACCACTATGATTTTGTGTTCTTCAACGGCGATATGTTCGACTATCAGTCCGGCGAACAACAGATCATTGACCACCTGCTCTTCCCCTGCGGCGACTCTTTTTCCACACAGAAGCCTTTTATGTATGTAAGAGGTAACCACGAAACCCGCGGCAAATACGCCCGCGAATGGCATCAGTACTTCGACAACCCGGGCCATGGCAGCTATTTCTCCTTTACCTGGGGACCTGTACACGCCATCGTGCTGGACACCGGGGAAGACAAGGAAGACAGCGCGCCAGTATACGCAGGCATCGCCGACTTCGACAACTACCGCGAAGAACAGGCGCGCTGGCTGGAAAAACAACTGCAAAGCCCGGCATATAAAAAGGCGAAGCATAAAGTGGTGCTGATGCACATCCCGCACTATCATGGCGGCGACTGGCATGGCGCTTCCCACTGCCGCCAGCTCTTCGGCCCGCTGTTCAACAAATACAAAATAGACCTGCTCGTATGCGGCCATACCCACACCTATGGCGTGCATGCCCCGGTCGCCGGTCAGCATAACTACCCGCTGATCATCGGCGGAGGCCCCCAGGAAGGCAAACGCACCCTGATCAAAATAAAAGCCGATCAACAACAGCTGACCCTCACTATGCTGCGCGATGACGGAACTAAAGTCGGCGAGTACACCGTTTAGGGATTTTGGGATTTACGGATTTTTTGATTTACGGATTTTGAGATCGATAAAAGCGAAGACCGGAGCGGATTTTAATCCCTCCGGTCTTCGCTTTTATCAATGCAGCAATTCCAAAATCCGTAAATCCCAAAATCCGTAAATGATCACGTTTTTATCATGGTCAGTACTTTCAGCAACAGCCAGGCGCCCAGCGATGCCAGGCACAGACCGGCCATCAGCATTACATAATATTTCACGGTCCACTCGAGTGCTGTTTTCAACCGTGAGTAGAAGGGAATGCCCTGCAACGCCGCGCCTTCATACATACTGAACTGTATGGTGCAAAACTCATTTTCTTCATCGAAGTTGCCCAGTTCCACGCCCAGCTCCTGCAGCTGCCGTTCCACTTCTGCAATTCTTTCGTGCAGCAGTATACGTTCGTCAATCTTACCGGGCTGAGAAGTGAGGCTGTTCAGCGACGCCAGGTTTTTCTCCATAGATACCTTGCTGGCATTGAGCTTCCGGTATTCGTTTGTCTTATCCACTTTGGTGATGCTGGTAGATCTGATGGTCCCGATTTTCTGGACCGCATAATAGCAGGAATCGAATTTCTCCGGCGATACGCCGATCAGCAGCCGCAGATCACGGTTGCCTTTATTGCCCGATTCCTGTTGATACTGAATAATCGCACCAAAGCGGCGGATGGTGCCGTGCAATTGCTTTTCATCTTCCGTAAAGCTGGCGGAACGGGACTTCACATACGCCACTTTTTCATATTTCTGACTGGAAGCTGTGGGGATCGGGGCTGCGTCTGGTTTCATCTGTACTTTTCTCTCAGAGGCATAGTTCTTTTGCTGTATCTGCGAGAGGAAACTCTCGCTCTGACTGACATTTTCATCCCTTGGAGAATACTTATAGCCGTATAACAGACGGAACAGGAACATGACCACGAATACAAGGACCAGCCAGGTGAAAATTCGTTTATACTTCAACGTTGGCAAAACAGACATGGAATTATAGGTTTTTGGGTAAAAAAAAGCATTCAAAAATATGACAAGGGGGCATTGACAGTTAAACAAAATCTTACATTAGGAAAATCATTCACACAGCAATAATACGCAATTCCTAAAACATTGTACCAGTATGACTTAGATTTAGGTAAATAAATTGGAATCATTTTTGCCTGATAGCGGTTATAACGCTCTATCTGCAGCGAAAAGGCGTTATAAAAATTTTAACAATTTTGTTTAACATTTCGCCTTAATGACTAACTGCATTTAGACCGCGTTTGAAACACCACACGACACTGGTAGCAGATCATTGAAGTATAAACCGGAACACGTAAAAACAAGCCATAGAATCTCCGCAAAGTCTAATAACAGCGAAACCAATCAGGACTAAAAAACAGGAGTATGAACAGATTAATTAAAAACACAGGATTATCTCTTTTACTTATATCCTTCTTCCTGGGCAGCTGCGCCAGCACCTATTCGGCCTACAGCCCGGGGCCACAGGTACAGGTGGGGGCTTCTATTTCCTTCTATGATGAATTGAGTCCCTACGGCCGCTGGGTGAATTACCCCGGCTACAGCCAGGTTTGGATACCTAACGCGGGACCGGACTTTCGTCCTTATTACACCGGCGGGCACTGGGTTTACACCGATTACGGATGGACCTGGATGTCTGACTATTCCTGGGGATGGGCAGCTTTCCACTACGGCCGCTGGATGTTTGACGGCATGTATGGATGGATGTGGATACCCGGCAACGAGTGGGGTCCGGCATGGGTAGACTGGAGAAGTGGAGGAGATTATTACGGATGGGCGCCGATGGGCCCCTCATCCTACAATATGCCGACTTCCTACTGGGCCTTCGTTCCCAGGAGATATATCGGCAGCCGGCAGATCAACAATTACTATATTAACAACAGCCGGAACACCACCATCATCAATAACACTACCATTATCAACAATAACTATGGTAATGGCAGAATATCCAGAGGACCTAACGTACGGGAAGTGGAGCGTTATACCGGCAGCAGCGTAAGACCTGTGAGAGTAGCCAATAGCGACAGACCCGGCGCAGGCAGGATACAAAACAACCAGTTGCAGATTTTCCGTCCCGATGCTTCCTCTCTCAACAGAGGCGACGCCGGAAGGCCCAGCCGCGTAGTAAACGGTAATAATGGCAACAACGGAAATTTCAACAACGGAAATAACAATAACAACAACAGCGGCCGTGTTTCCCGTGAGCCGAACTATAACAACGGCAATAGCAATAATAACAACACCAATAACCGCGGCGGTGTTCAGCCCGGATACGATCGTCCGTCCAGAGTACCGAACAACAATCAGCAACAGATACAACAGCAACAGATACAACAACAGCAGCAACAACAAAGGATACAACGGGACCAGCAGATGCAGCGCGATCAGCAGATCAGGCAACAGCAGCAGATGGAACAACAGCAAAGGGCACAGCGTGACCAGCAACAGCAACAGATCCGCCAGCAGCAGCAGGAACAACAGCAACAACAGCAACAACAGCAACAACAGCAGAGGATACAACGTGAACAGCAGATGCAGCGCGATCAGCAGATGAGGCAACAGCAAATGGAACAACAGCAAAGGGCACAACAGCAAAGGGCACAGCGTGAACAGCAACAGCAGCAGATGCGCCAGCAGCAGCAACAGCAACAACAGATGGAGAGGGCACAACGCCAGCAACAGGAGCAAATGCAAAGGCAACAACAGCAACAACAACAGCAGCAACAGTCCCGTCCTTCCCGCGGCGGAGAATCCGGTGGCGGTAACGGCGGCGGCAGTGGCAACGGAGAAAGGGTCAGAAGAGGTTAACTGATGTTGTAAACAAAACGATAAATCTGATTTCTTATTTTCAGAAAGGTTTCACCGTCATGGGTGGAACCTTTCTGCATTAAGCGCAGTTCCAGCGGCTGGAGTCCTTCGTGGTAAGGAGGCTGGTAATAGGGTTGATCAAAAGCCTGATAGCCCAGTCTTTCATAAAAAACGATGCGGCGTTTCGCCTGCTCCGTAAGCGGCGGTTCTACTTCCAGCACCAGCGGGGCAAAACGTTTTTCCAGTTCTCCCATGATATGTGTACCGATGCCACCGCCCCGGGCAGATGCATGGATGGCCAGGTATTCTACAAAAGTGTAGTCCGGTAAAGGCCAGTAACAGACAAATCCGGCGAAAGCCCCTGCTTTTTCCAGCCGCAGCATTTTCAGTTTACCGCTGTCCAGCAGCGACAGTACCACCGGCCAGTCCCTTCTTTCTTCATAGGGGAAAGCTTCTTCATACAGTTCTTTTATGGCTTCACCGGGGATGGCTACCTGTTGTAATGTGATCATGCGCCAAAGTTAAGGATTCTTCGGCGGGGAGGGCACGCATTCAAACGGGTCGGGGTTACCGGCCGGCGCGGGTTTGCCGGCGGCCCAGCAGAAATTCATGGCCTGACTGGTAATGCTCACCAGTTTCACATTTACCTTGCTGCCCTTGCGGCTGTTGGAGGCAGCCACGCTGCGCTCACTTTTCTCGGGGATATTATTGATAGTGTATTGTTCCGTTTTGAACACCTCTCCGTTATTGCGCATATACTGCACCGTTACCACTGCATTGTCTACCGGATATTCTGTTTGATTACGGACGGTGATGCTAAGGTTTTTGATGCCCCCCAGGAAGCCGGTGCGATAATCGCTGGTGGTAACGGTGATAAACTGCTGCCAGTTGCGGCGGTAATAGGCCCGTCTTTCCACAAACTGCCCCGCCACCCGCTGTTGAACGGCCTGGCGGTCATCGATCTGACGGCTTATGTTATTACTTTGTTCCAGGCTTTTGCGCAGGTCGCGGTTTTCGTTCCACAGCCGTTGGTTTTCCGTCAGTACTCTTCTTACTTCCGTTTGCTGCCGGCAATAGCCCAATGCGAGGATAATGGTGAATATACACAGGATTAGCGGGAAGATATAGTTTCGCTTCATAAGATATCAGCAGAAAAAATAATGCCAACGGCTGTTTTTCTTATTTTTGCGCAAATTTGCACAAATAGTATCCATGGAATTGATTTTAGTTGACAATGCCCGAAAAGCGGCGGAGTTTCTAGCAGTACACATCAGGTTAAACAAGGACGTACCCGGATGGATCAGACCACTGGACAAGGACATTGAAGCTGTTTTTGACCCTGAGAAGAACAAAGCGTTCCGTTTTGGGGAGTGTGCACGGTGGATCATGAAAGACCAGCAGGGCAACCTGATCGGCAGAGTGGCCGCATTTGTCAACAGGAAGTATACCAATAAAGGCGATAAAGTGAAAGTGGGCGGTATGGGCTTCTTTGACTGTATAGACAACCAGGAGGCGGCCAACCTCTTATTCAACACGGCCAAACAATGGTTACAGGAGAGAGGGATGGGCGCCATGGATGGCCCCATCAACTTCGGCGAGCGTAACAACTGGTGGGGGCTGCTGACAGAAGGTTACCATGAACCCTTATACAGCATGAACTTCAACCCGCCCTATTATATCCGGTTGTTCGAGACCTATGGCTTCCGGCTGTTCTTTAACCAGATTTGTTATGGCATGGGTTCCCGGGGTGCGCTGGCGGACAAGTTCTACTCCCGTCATGCTGCCATTAGCCAGGACCCGGATTTTACCGCGCGGCATATTAAAAAGAACCAGCTGGAGAAGTTCGCCCAGGATTTCAGCATTGTCTACAATAAGGCCTGGGCCCAGCATGCAGGCGGAAAGGAAATGAACAAAGGACAGGTACTGAATCTTTTCAACCAAATGAAACCATTGATGGATGAGAAGATCGCCTGGTTTGCCTATTACAAGGACGAGCCGATAGCTATATGGCTTAACCTGCCGGACCTGAACCAGTACATCAAACACATGAACGGGAAAATGAACTGGTGGGGCAAGCTGATTTTTCTCTGGATGAAGCTGACCAGGCAGTGTCATAAGATGGTGGGCATCATTTTCGGCGTTGTTCCGGAATTCCAGAGCAAAGGTGTGGATGCTTATCTTATCGTGGAGGGCGCCAAGGTGATACAACCCAGGAGCATGCCTTACGAATCATATGAAATGCAGTGGATCGGCGATTTCAATCCCCGTATGCTGAATGTGGCAGCCAGCCTGGGCGCTACCCCTTCCAGGAAACTGACCACCTACCGTTATATGTTTGATCCTAATATGCCGGTAGAAAGGCATCCGATATTGGAATAATGTGCTAAACGATATAGCCCGGCAGCCAAAAAAGCGCCGGGCTTTTTTAGCCCCCGCATGACAACTTTACATTTCTCTTTCGCCTCCTTCCCCGCCACAGCACCCCTTCCGGAAACATCATATCAATATCCGGCACCGCCGCCACCGGCAATAAATCCCTGAATATTGGTTATATTTAAATCCCTTTTGCAGCGACTATCGTATTTAACCTGATGTTTTGTTATGACCAACTTATATCCTGCAAGTCCAGGGATTAAAGATCCCGCGGTCTTTCAACCCACGGCAGCGTTTAGGCTACAGATAGTAAAAGTGATTGGATTTATATTGCTCTTTTTTCTGTTGTACGCATTGGTATTGTTGACAGCCGTAGCGCTGGGCGCAGCTTTTGTTACAGCCGGTATAGCCCTTACCGGATATTATCCCGGTATCTTTACGTTTATTGCCGGCCCTGTATTGATCATACTGGGCGGCCTGATACTGTTTTTGCTGGTCCGGTTTCTCTTTTACCGGCGCCCGCCGGTAAATCCTTATCGTGCCCCTATCGATGCTGACGATCATCCCCGGTTATTTGATTTTATCTCGAAGCTGGTACAGGAAACCCGTATCCGTTTTCCGGAGAAAGTGTTTGTGGTGCCCGAGGTAAATGTTTCTGTTTTTTACAACGCCAGCTTTTTTAATTTGCTATGGCCCGCACGGATGAACCTGGAAATCGGGCTGGGGCTGGTGAACAGTGTCAATATCAGCGAGTTTAAAATGGTGCTGGCGCAGGAGTTTGCACATTTCTCCAGGCGGAGCATGAAATTCGGCAGCTATGCTTATATGTGGAATAAAATCCTGTATAATATGCTGTATGAGAACGACAGCTGGAACGATCTCGCCATGCGATGGAGCAGTAATGGCGGCCTGGCAGGATTTCTCGCTCATGTGACCACCATGGTGGTCAACAGCATCCTGTTTTTGCTTCGTAAAGTTTACCGGCTTATCAACCGGCAATATCTTGAGCTGAGCCGGGAAATGGAATTTCAGGCAGATGCGCTGGCGGTATCGCTGGCAGGCACCGAAGCCGCTGTGAGTGGCGGTCGCCGGGTGGAGATGGGCACTTATTGCCTGGACCACTGTATGCATAAGCTGTCTGACCTGGAAACCGGCGGGCAGCGCTTCAGGAATATCTTCCATGTTCACCGTGCCGTCATCGATTATTATGCCCGGCAGAACCTCCTGGAGACCGACACGGCGGGGCTGCCCCTGATACCCGACAGTTATTTCCACACTTTTCTGAAAAGCAGGGTACAGCTGCGGGAACAATGGACCACACATCCTACGCGGGAAGACCGGGAGCAGCGTTATCTCGCTGCCGGTATCCGTTGCGCGCAGGTTACCGCCAGCGCATGGCAATTGTTCAACAACCCTGAGCTGTTACAGGAACAAAGCACCCGGCAGGTATACGATGTGTTGTCGCCGGGATGCAGCGGCGACATGATCAGTCCTGCCGAGTTTGTGGCGGCGATCACCCGCCGGCACCGCCTGTACGAATATCCTGCCGCGTTCCATGATTATTATGATAACCGCGCGTTTACTGCTGTTACTACGGAAGGTGAGCGGGCCCTGTCTGTCACCGGCGTTACCGGTATGGCGCAGCTGTATCATCCGGACGTGGTATGGCGGATCAGGAGTTATTACCGCGACAAGCAGGACGTAGAAACATTGCAGGCCATTGCCACGGGGCAGTTTCAGACCCGTGTCTTTGAGTTTGACGGGCAGCCGCAGAAAGCTTCCGACGCCCGGGAGCTGGCCCGGAAACTGGCCGGACAGGTAGCGGAAGAACAGCGCTGGCTGCAGCAACACGACCAGCTGGCGTATTCCTATCACTACCAGCGGGCGCAGGAAAAGGGGCCGGAGGCAGTGCGCCTGCTGATCACCCGGTACCAGCAGATACTGATACACCAGGAGTTTGCCAACCGGTTGAACGACCAGGTGATCAGGGTTATCCATGCTATCAGCCAGGTTTTCAATACCGGGCATGACGCCATTGCCATGCTGGAGCCGTGGATGGAAGAGCTGCGGGCCGAGTGCTGGAAATTCCGGCGGTTGCTGCATGAGGTCACCACCTCACCCGGGTATACCAGTTGCCTTTCCCCGGAAGTGTATGATAAAGTACAACGGTTTGCCGCGCAGGACTGTATTTTTATGCAGGACCAGGTACCGGATTATGTGGCCTTGCAGGAGTTGCACGAGATCATTTCCACAGTGATGGAGCAGTACAATAACAGCAATATCCTGCTGCGCAAATCCTTCCTGGAGTTTTTGCTGACCATGGAGCCCGAAGGCTGAGTCAAAAGCCGCACTGGTGGCTTCTATTTTTCTCTTACTGAATTTGTGCGTATTTTCGACGCTCGCGAAAGCGTTGCAGTCATATGGAGAATTTTATCGTTTCAGCCCGTAAATACCGTCCACAGAACTTTTCAACAGTTGTAGGACAAGCACATATCACCACCACGCTCAAGAATGCCATCCGCAATAATCAGCTGGCGCACGCTTTCCTGTTCTGCGGGCCACGCGGAGTAGGGAAAACCACCTGTGCCCGTATTCTGGCTAAAACCATTAACTGTGAGAACCTCCAGCCGGACGGGGAAGCCTGTAATGAATGTCATTCCTGTAAATCCTTCAACGAGGGCAGTTCCTTCAACATCCATGAGCTGGATGCCGCTTCCAACAACTCGGTAGACGATATCCGGACGTTGGTGGAGCAGGTCCGTTTTTCGCCACAGGCCGGCAAATACAAGATCTATATCATAGATGAGGTGCACATGCTGAGTTCATCTGCCTTCAATGCGTTCCTGAAAACGCTGGAGGAGCCGCCTTCCTATGCGATCTTTATCCTGGCCACCACGGAGAAGCACAAGATATTACCGACGATTCTCAGCCGGTGCCAGATATTTGACTTTAAACGTATTACCATACAGGATACGGTAGACCACCTGAAAGAGATCTGTGAGAAAGAGCATATCCAGGCAGATGCCGACGCCCTTCACCTGGTAGCCCAGAAGACGGACGGCTGCATGCGCGATTCGCTGAGCACGCTGGACAAAATCGTGAGTTTTACCAGCGGGCACCTTACCTATCAGAATACGCTGGAGCACCTGAACATCCTGGATTACGATTATTTCTTCCGGATCATGGACACCGTGTTACAGCAGGACGTGTCTACCGCGCTGTTAATATTTGATGAAATTTTACAGAAAGGGTTTGAGGGGGACAACTTCCTGAACGGCTGGGCCGAATTCCTGCGCAACCTGTTGCTCAGTAAGGAGGAGAAAGCTTTTCACCTGGTAGAAGTGTCCGGCAACCTGAAAGACCGGTATAAACAATTATCCGGTAAAATCAGCCCGGCTTACCTGATTACCGCCCTTCACCTGCTCAATGAGACGGAGATCAACTACCGGTTGGCCCGCAACAAACGCCTGCATGTGGAGATGGCGCTGATCAAGCTTTGTTACCTGCAGCAGGCTGTCAGCCTTGTGAGTGACGATAACAACGGAGAGGTATTAAAAAAAAAGCTGGTAGCTGACGGTACGCCACCACAGCGGTTAAGAGCCCCGGGCCCGCAGCCCGTGGCCGCCAAACCGGCTACCACTGCCAGTATAGCGGCCCAATCGCCCGAAACGGCGCGGCTGACTGTAGACAGCACTCCTGCAGCTGCTGTTCAGGCCCAGGCGCCAGCGCCGGCCGCGGGCAATCCCGGCCAGGCAGCCAACACCGCCGCTGCCGGGATGAATACCGGAGCGCCTGCCGGGCATCCGGCCAACGGCGCATCTGCCAGCAGTACTCCTATTTCTGATAACACGGCCGCACCTGCCCGTCCTGCTCCGGCAGCCGCTGGCGCTGCGCCCGTGGCCACGCCAAACACACAGGCGACGGCATATGCCACCGGCAGTCAGGCTGGCGCCGCCACAGCCGCCAAACCAGCCGCGCCGGCCAGCAAGCTGACCGGGCTGGCAGCGATGAAAGAAGCGCTGGCCGCCAAACAGCAGACGAATGCGCAGGTACAGAGCATTCCGCTGACAGCAGGCGCCCTGGAAGTTTACTGGGAGGAGTTCATTGACCGGTTCCGCCAGGCCAACAAAATGACCGTGGTGAGCAACCTGGCGCTGGCAGTGTTGAAATTGCTGGGTGCGACCGAGATAGGTATTGTGAGCCGCAACATTGTGCAGCACCGGTTTATGGAAGAGGAGAAAATGGCGATTTCCGAGTTTTTCAAGCAGAAATTCAATAATCCGACCCTTGTGCTGACCCTTCAGCTGGACGAGAGCCAGCAGGTACAGGACCTGGGACCGGCACCGCTCTCCAGCAGGGAACAATTCCAGCATATGTCGGAGAAATATCCGCTGGTAAAAGAGTTAAAAGACCGGCTTAATATGGAGCTGGATTTTTAATTGCGTTTTACTTATTATATCTTAACGATCATTAGACATTTTTAAACCGATTAGCATTCCTTCTTTGCGTTTTTGCGCAAAAACATGTAGGTTTGAGCAAAATTTTTAATAAACACTATGGCAGAAGTTATCAGAATGCCCCTCCTGAGTGATACGATGACGGAAGGGGTGATTGCGGAATGGCATAAAAAGGTGGGCGATCAAGTAAAGGCAGACGATGTTATTGCTGAAGTGGAGACGGACAAGGCGACGATGGAAGTAATAGGCTACGTAGAGGGCACGTTACTGTACATTGGTGTGGAAAAAGGCAAAGCAGCCAAAGTGAATGGTATTATTGCCATTGTTGGTAAACCAGGCGAAGATTATAAGCCTTTGCTGGAAGGAAATTCCGGCGATACAGCTGCGGCACCTGCCCAGCAAGCCGCTGCACCGGCACCACAAGCTGCACCGGCCGCCGCCGCGCCTGCTGCTGATGATGCTGCATTAAAAGAAGCACTGAAAAACGCGTCTGTTATCCGTATGCCGCTGCTGAGCGATACGATGACAGAAGGAAAGATAGTTGCCTGGAATAAAAAAGTAGGCGACGTAGTAAAAAGTGACGACGTACTGGCAGAAGTAGAAACCGACAAGGCTACCATGGAAGTGGTGGGTTATGCGGATGGTACACTGCTGTATGTTGGCGTAAAAGAAGGAGAAGCCGCCAAGGTAAACGGCATTATCGCTATCGTGGGTAAACCGGGCACTAATGTGGACGCAATCCTGGCGGGCGAGAACGCTGCTCCTGCCAAAGCAGCTCCGGCTGAAGCCGCTGCTCCCGCTGCCACCAGCGCCGCTGCACCTGCCGAAGCGCCCGCTGCCGCCGCTTCTTCCGATGGCCGCGTGAAAGCATCTCCGCTGGCACGTAAGCTGGCTGCCGAAAAAGGTATCGATATCAACCAGGTTGCCGGTTCCGGCGACAACGGCCGTATCGTGAAAAAAGATGTGGACAACTTCGTACCGGCTGCAGCCCCCGCCGCCAAAACCGGCGCTGCTGCCCCATCAGCACCTGCTTTCGTACCTGCCGGCCAGGAAGGTTACACCGATACGCCGCTCACACAGATGCGTAAAGTGATCGCCAAACGCCTGAGCGAAAGCAAATTCACTGCGCCTCACTTCTACCTGAAAATAGATGTGAATATGGATAAAGCCATGGATGCCCGTAAAGCAATTAACGAGGTGTCTCCGGTGAAAATCTCCTTCAACGACATGGTGATCAAGGCCTGCGCCCTGGCACTGCGTCAGCATCCGGATGTCAACAGCAGCTGGATGGGCGACTTTATCCGTCACAACCAGCACGTACATATCGGTTCCGCCGTAGCGATCGAAGACGGCCTGATTGTACCGGTTATCCGTTTTGCAGACCAGAAAACACTGAGCCAGATCGCCGGTGAAGCCAAAGGCCTGTACGACAAAGCCAAAAACAAAAAACTGCAGCCACAGGACTTTACCGGTAACACTTTCACCGTTTCCAACCTGGGTATGCTGGGCATCGACGAGTTCACTGCCATCATCAACCCGCCGGATTCTGCTATCCTCGCTGTAGGCGGCATTAAAGAAACCGCTATCGTGGAAAAAGGCCAGGTGAAAATCGCCAATATCATGAAACTGACCCTCAGCTGCGACCACAGAAGCGTGGACGGAGCCGTAGGCGCCCGTTTCCTCGCTACCCTGAAGACTTACCTGGAAAATCCGGTAACCATGCTGGTGTAGTTCCCGACAGCATTTGTTTATTATGAATATAAATGAAGACCGAAGCAATGCTTCGGTCTTTGTTTTTTGGGGCCAGGAGGGCCTGGTTTCTTCCTGGTTCCCCTCTGGGTTCTTCCCTGGGTTCCCCCTGGATTCCCTGATCCCCCCTGGATTCCCTCTGGATTCCCTCTGGTCCCCCTGATCCCCCTCCCCGGGCTCACGCCCGGGGCAACGATGTTATTCAGGCTGTTTTTCCGCAAATGGTAAAATGGTCAGCATTCAATTTTCTTGTGGTCAGCCACCCGCTTTCCTGATTAACAATCAGGTTACCTGTAACCAACCACCTGCTTTCAGATCAAAAAACAATTTCCTGTAACCAACAACATGCTTTCCAGATTAATAACCGTTTCCCGGTAGCTAACAACCTATTTCCCTAACCTAAAAGCTGCATTCAGACCTGCAACCTGTCTCCAGGCCAACAACCAGTTTCCTGTAACCAACAACCTGCTTTCAGATCAAAGAACAATTTCCTGTAACCAACAACATGCCTTCCAGATTAATAAGCCGTTTCCCGGTAGCCAACAACCCGATTGCACAGTGTATCACGTCATGATCAGCACTTCCCTAACCTGTAAGCTACTTCCAGACCGACAAACTGCCTCCGGACCCAGCAACGAAAAACCGGGACGCCACCCGTTTCACATATTTTGTTTCATAAACTTTTGAAAGTTCAAAAACTTGGTGTATTTTTGACGCACAACAAAATCAGAACCTACATGAATTTAGCGGATGCAAAAGCGCAGTTTATTCAAACCTGGGGATCACTGGGAGCACAATGGGGTATCAACCGCACTATGGCCCAGATCCATGCGTTATTGCTGGTGATGCCTGACCCGTTGAGCGCCGATGATATTATGGCGGAGTTGAATATTTCCCGTGGTAATACCAATATGAACGTGCGGGAACTGATCAACTGGGGGCTGGTGGAACGTGTACTGATCCCTGGAGAGCGCAAGGAGTTTTTTGTGGCGGAAAAAGATATCTGGAAAGTAGCCACTTATATTGCCCGCGAAAGGAAAAAACGGGAGCTGGACCCTATTATGAAAGTATTGTTGCAACTGCAACAGGCGGAGGGTGATCCCAAAGACAGAGAGCTGAAAGCTTTCAAGGATTCCATTTCCAATATCAACAAGTTTGCCCAGCAAACCGATAAAACCATCAGCGCTTTCATTAAATCGGAAGAGAACTGGTTTTACAGCAGCCTGCTTAAGCTTATCAAGTAGGCTTATTTTTTTGCTATTATATTTCAATATTTACTGAAAGTTCTGAACTATAAAATAATAAAAAATGAAAAACAAGCGCATCATCATCGCCGGCGGCACAGGTTTCATCGGGCAGGGCCTTGTGGAATATTTCGGGGAAGACAACGATATTGTGATACTGACCCGCCGGCCGCTGCCGGCCAGCGGCCGGGTACAGTATATGACGTGGGACGGCCGCACCCGTGGGGACTGGGCCGTTGCGTTGGAAGGTGCAGATCTGCTGATCAACCTGACCGGCAAGAGCGTCAACTGCCGCTATAATGACGCCAACCGGCAGGCCATCTTTAACAGCCGCACAGACGCTACCCTTATCCTGGGCGAAGTGGTGCAAACGCTGGAAAAGCCACCGCGGCTGTGGGTCAACGCGGCCAGCGCCACCATTTACCGGCATGCGGAAGACCGCCCGATGGACGAATTTACCGGAGAAATAGCCAACGACTTTTCCGTGCAGGTATGCAAGCGCTGGGAGGCGGCTTTTAACGGGATAACGCTGCAGCATACACGGAAAGCTATTCTGCGTATAGGCGTTACCCTGGGATGGCAGCCCGGCGGTGTGATGCATCCCTACCTGAATCTTGTAAAATTCGGGCTGGGCGGCCATCAGGGCAGCGGCCGGCAGATGTTTACCTGGGTACATATCAACGATGTATGCCGCATGATCAACTGGTTGTACGACAATGACAATGCCAGCGGCGTATATAACTGCACTTCCCCGCACCCTGTGCCTAACCGCACCTTTATGCGGTTGCTCCGTAAGACTGCCGGCCATCTGTTCGGACTGCCGGCACCGGCACCCCTGCTGAGCATCGGCGCTGCGCTCATCGGCACCGAAACAGAGCTGCTGCTGAAAAGCAGGTGGGTACTGCCCACCCGTGCCCTGCAGGAAGGCTTTGTTTTTCAGTACCCTGTCCTGGAAACAGCCTTCCCCGACATCCTGGCCCATATGCCCCGAAGCGCTTACCACTTGTTTTGAAATTCGTACCTTAGGTACATGGAAACCACCAACGATAAGAAACTGACAGTTGTGCTGGGCGCATCGCCCAATCCGGAACGATACAGCTACCTGGCGGTGAACCGGCTGACCGCTCACGGCCACCCGGTGGTCGCTATCGGTAAAAGAGCCGCCGCCATCGGAGAAGTGCCCATCATTACAGCACATCCCCCCCTGGAAAATGTAGACACCGTGACTTTATATATGAACCCGCTCCTGCAGAAAGAGTATTATGACTATATCCTGCAGCTGCGGCCCCGGCGCATTATATTTAATCCCGGAACCGAAAACGATGAACTGGAGGAACTGGCGCGGCAGCACAATATCAAGCCGCAGGAAGCCTGCACCCTCGTGCTGTTGAGCACCGGACAGTATTAATCCGCAGGTACACATCTCCCGAAAAAAAATATAATGGAAAGCTGTTGGCAAATAACCGGCAGCTTTTCGTATATTCGATAAATATATGTTTGCCGTTTAACCCCCAATGGACTGATTCCATCTTGTTGACCCAAATAGCTTGGCATTACTTCATCTGGCTGGCAATATCCTATCCGACACAATTGCATGTTCACCCTTTAATATATATTTTATGCAATGGAGAAGATTTAATGGAGAGGTTATCCACCTTCCGGTCAAGGAAGAAGTGCGGCAGGCCATCATCCGGGAAACCGCCCGGGGTTATCGCCTGAAGGTTTGCATAGGCACGGATTCCCAGGTAAAAGGACTGGATACCGAATTCGCTACGGTGATCGTCTTCCTTCGGGAAGGTCATGGCGGATTTATGTTTATCCACAATGAGAAAACCAAGGATTGTTATTCCATCAAGGAGCGTATGCTGGTGGAAGTGGCCAAAAGTATTGAAATTGCGTACGAACTGTGCGACCTGTTTACCGAATATGACGTAGACATGGAAGTACACGCCGATATCAATACCAATCCGCAGTTCAAAAGCAACCTGGCCCTCCGGGAAGCGATGGGCTATATCCTTGGTATGGGCTTCGCCTTCAAAGCAAAGCCGGAGGCCTTCGCCAGCAGCAGCTGCGCCAATAAAATTGTAAATTAAGCAAGGTCTCCCACCTGAAAGTAAATTGTATCTGCCTCAAATTTTGACGTGTCCCGCACGCCATGTGGTTGTCTCCCCCTAACCCAACCGATTTACCACCTGTTTTCCGGCCCCTTTGACCATAAAAAAAGCCTAACGTTATTGTATAAACGTCAGGCCCGGCATATTTTACAATGCAGCTGATCAGGCGATAGCCCGGAATTGTGCATTCAATTCTTCGATGTAGCCCAGGATCGCATCGCGACCGGATTTTTTAACCGTGGAAGTAACGAAGTGAGGCGGCAGGAACTCCCAGGTCTCCCGCATTTTATTCAGGAACGATTTCACGTTACGGCTGACTTCCGCCTGCGTGCTTTTATCCGCTTTGGTGAACACGAGGCTGAAAGGGATGTTCCATTCCCCAACTGGTTAATAAAATCAATGTCGATTTTCTGCGGGCTGTGACGGCTGTCGATCAGCACGAAGATGGTGACAAGGTTGGTCCTTTTACGCAGGTAGTTTTCGATCATCTGCTCCCACTGTCTGCGCTGCGACATGCTCCTTTTAGCGAAGCCGTATCCGGGCAGGTCCACCAGGTACCATTCTTTGTTGACGATAAAATGGTTGATCATCACCGTTTTTCCGGGCGTACCGGATGTTTTGGCCAGTTTTTCATTGTTGGCCAAAACATTGATCAGGGAAGACTTCCCCACATTGGACCGGCCTATGAAAGCATATTCCGGCATGTTCGGCGCGGGGCATTTTTCCCAGTCGGGGCTGCTGATCAGATATTCTGCAGATTTAATAACCATGATATTGTTTTGTTCCATTAAAAATCCCGCATCTTCCTGTTTGCATTCCTTCAGATGACTTAACTTTGCGGCCATGTCAGCGAATACACACGTCCAGAAGATCGTACCCTTTGAAGGGTCAAAATTAAGCAAGAAGGAGCAGATAGCCTCCATGTTTGATGATATTGCTTACCGGTATGATTTCCTCAACCATTTTATGTCGCTGGGGATTGACGTGATCTGGCGCCGTAAGGCCCTGAAATACCTGAAAAGCCTGCAGCCTAAAAAAATGCTGGACGTGGCCACTGGTACCGGTGATTTTGCTGTAATGGCCAACAAAAAGCTGCATCCCGAGCATATTACCGGCATCGACATTTCCGAGGGTATGCTGTCCCACGGACGGGAAAAAATCAAAAAACTGGGGCTGGAACATAAAATCACCCTGCAGTTGGGCGATAGTGAGACAATAAGTTTCGCGGACGAGACGTTTGATGCCATAACAGTGGCCTTTGGCGTCCGCAATTTCGAAAACCTCGAAAAAGGGTTGGCCGAAATGCGCCGGGTACTGAAACCAGGCGGAAAACTGGTGATTCTCGAGTTTTCGAACCCAACAGTTTTTCCCATTAAACAATTATATAATTCGTATTTTCGCCTTATCGTACCGCTGATCGGGAAATTTGTAGCCAAAAGCAAAGCGGCCTACAGTTATCTGCCAGAATCCGTGAAAGTGTTCCCGCAGGGCGAAGAAATGCGAACCATATTACTTAACACAGGATTCCCGGCCGTTACATGCAAAACGCTCACTTTCGGCATATGTTCTATCTACTGCGCTACGCGCTGATATCCCTGTTGATCCTGTTTGTGCTGCCGGCAACAGCACAGACCAACCTGAATATGATAGACCACGATGCAAAACCCTATTATTTCGGCATTACACTGGCCGCCAACCAGTCTTTTTTCAAGCTTCAGCACTCCACCGCATTCCTGGCCGATGATTCGACTATGATCGCGGAACCGCTGAAAACAATGGGGTTTAACCTCGGATTGCTGGCCAATGCCCGTCTGTCGGAGCATTTTGACCTCCGTTTCAATCCGCAGCTGCTTTTTGCCTCTAAAAACCTCTATTACCGCGATACCTATCCCAAACCGGAGAACACCGAAAAAAAGATAGAATCCATCCTGCTGAGCTTTCCCCTACAGCTGAAATTCAAATCAGACCGTATCGGTAATATGCGGGTATATGTGATCGGCGGCCTGAAATACGATTACGACCTGGCTTCCAACGCACGGGCCCGCCGGGCGGAGAACCTGATCAAAATACAGAAGAGCGATTATGGCTATGAAGCAGGCGCCGGGTTCGAGTTTTACTTCGAAAGCTTCATTTTCGCCCCCGAATTCAAGATCAGCAACGGTTTCGGCAACGTGCTGGTAAAAGACCCCAACCTCCGTTACGCCAATGTGATCGACAAACTGCAATCCCGGATGATCGTATTTTCCATTCACCTCGAAGGATAAGCATTTTACTTCTTTTCATAAGCACGGTGTGAATTATCTTTGTAACCATGCAACAATATCTCATCAGGAATATCGCCGTGGTCAACGAAGGAAAGACCACCGTACAGGACGTATGGATTAAAGACAGCCGCATCGCCAAAATGGGACCCAGCCTCACTGTGAGCGGCAATTACGAAGAAATCAACGGTGAAGGCAAATACCTCCTGCCCGGTGTGATCGATGACCAGGTGCACTTCCGGGAACCGGGGCTCACCGAAAAAGCCACCATTTACACCGAAGCCCGCGCTGCCGTAGCCGGCGGCACCACCAGCTTCATGGAAATGCCCAATACCAAACCCGCCGCCCTTACCCAGGAGCTGCTGGAAGATAAATACGATATTGCACAACAGCACTCCCTGGCCAACTACTCTTTCTTCATGGGCGTATCCAACGACAATGCGGAAGAAGTACTGAAAACCAACGCCAAAAAAGACCGTGTATGCGGTATTAAAATATTCATGGGCTCGTCCACCGGTAATATGCTGGTAGATAATTTCCTGACACTGGAGAAAATATTCTCCGAAACGGAAATGCTCATCGCCACCCACTGCGAAGATGAAAAAATCATCCGCGCCAATATGGAAGCGTTCAAACAGGAAAAAGGCGATCATCTCACCGCTGCCGACCACCCGCTGATCCGCAGTGTGGAAGCCTGCTTTGAATCGTCCTGGACAGCCGTGCAGTTTGCCAAAAAACACGACTCCCGCCTGCATATCCTCCATATCTCCACCGCCAAAGAGCTGCAACTGTTCACCAACATGATGCCGCTGGCGCAGAAACGTATCACGGCCGAAGTATGTGTGCATCACCTGCACTTCACCTCCGACGACTATAAACTGTACAGCAACCTGATAAAATGCAACCCCGCCATTAAAGCACCGGAAAACAAAACCGCACTGTGGCAGGGCCTTCTCGACGACCGGCTGGACATCATCGCCACCGACCACGCACCACATACCTGGACAGAGAAACAACAGCCCTATCAGCAAGCGCCGTCAGGCGTACCCCTGGTACAACACAGCCTGTTGCTGATGCTGGAATACGTGAAAAAAGGCGCGCTCAGCATTGAGAAAGTAGCAGAAAAAATGAGCCATGCACCGGCCATCTGCTTCCGCATCAAAGAAAGAGGCTTCCTGCGGGAGGGCTACTTTGCCGACTGCGTGATCGTGGACATGCAGGACAAAACACCGGTAGCCAAAGAAAATATTTACTATAAGTGCGGCTGGAGCCCGTTTGAAGGCCATACGTTCCCGGCTGCCATCACACATACCTTCGTCAGCGGTCACCTCGCTTATGCCAACGGTCAGTTCAATGAGACCACCAAAGGCCACCGCTTACATTTTGAAATTTAGCTATCTGGTTATTTAGATATGATCCTAAGTATGCCTGGCTTATCTTTTGAGGCCTTGCAACCTTAGGATCATATCCAAATAACCAAATATCAAAATTTTAAAATATCAAAATGGAGTGTGGAAAATTCTGATGATTGCATCTTCCCCTATATATTAACCAAAATAGTATTGCATGCAGCTGGACAAAACATCCTATTACGACCTTTCCATTTTCAACCGCGATGAGGAGTTTTCTTTGTTTCACCGGTTGGACTTCACCACCACTGCAGGCGGAAGAGACTATCTGCGCCAGCTTTTCAGCTCCCCTTTACAGGACATCCCCGCTATCGAACAACGGCAGAAAGCCCTCCGGTACATCCTTGAGCTGGAAGGCAGCTGGCCCTCCATCATCTCCAATGGTACCATTGTAGTGGTGGAAAACTATATGGAAGCCCAGATAGAGCCTATTTCCAACACAGAGGGGCTGGCATTGCGGCTTCAGGCTGTCATCAACAAAACACTGTATGCGCCGGACTTCGGCTTCATCAAATTTTCGTTTACCCAGCTGGTCAACCTGCTCCGGGGTTTCCGCACTTTTGTTGACGTATTCAATTCCGATCAGACCCCCAAAGTTCTGAAAGTATTACTGGACAGGGCCCAGCACCTGTTGCATAAAAAAGAATTCAACGAGATACTGGAACTGGATGCCGCCGGGAAGATGAATTTTGTGGAAATACTTCGTTATGACAACTATATCCGGAAAAAACACAGAAAAGTAGTGGAAGAGCTGGTGACCCTCTATCAGCAACTGGATGCCTATTATGCCATGGCAAAGGCCATAAAACACTACCAGCTGCAATTTCCCGTATTTATCAACAGTGCGCGGCCGGTTGTGAAAGCCCAACAGCTGTATCATATCATCTTACAGGACCCTGTGGCGTATGATGTGACGCTGGATGAAAACAATCACTTCATGTTTCTGACCGGCGCCAATATGGCCGGTAAAACTACTTTTATCAGGGCCGTGGGCATCGCCGTTTTCATGGCGCATATCGGCATGGGCGTGCCCGCACAGCAAATGGAACTCAATTTCTTCCACGGTATCGTCAGCAATATCCAGGTGCAGGACAATATCTTCAAAGGAGAAAGTTATTTCTACAGCGAAGTACAACGCATTAAAAATACCATCCTTCAAATCAACAATGGTAAAAACTGGCTGGTGCTGATCGACGAAATGTTTAAAGGCACCAATGTGGAAGACGCCAAAAACTGTTCACTGGCGGTTATCCGGGGACTGTTGCGCAGTTCCAACTGTCTTTTTATCCTTTCCACCCACCTCTATGAAGTAGTGGAAGAACTACGGGATGAATCCAGGATATTGTTTAAATACTTCGAGTCTGAAGTGATCGATGACGATCTCCATTTTACTTATTTACTGAAAGATGGTATCGCCAAAGAGAAAATCGGTTACCTGATCCTCAGGCGGGAAAAAGTGCTGGACCTGTTGGACCAGATCCGTTGACCGGGGGATAAGGCCGGAGCATGGTGGCAATCGGGTAATAACAGCCTGGGGAAGCCGGTAATTTGTTATATTAGCAGCTGTTAACCCACAGCCATATGATTGTTAAAACCTTCGGCAGCGCCATTCACGGCGTAGATGCCATTACCATCACTATAGAAGTAAATGTTTCACAGCAGGGGAACCGTTTTTACATGGTCGGGCTGCCGGACAGCGCTGTCAAGGAGAGTGAGCGCCGGATTGAGTCGGCCATCAGTCATCTCGGTTTCCGGATGCCGCGTACCAGAACGGTCGTCAATATGGCGCCTGCAGCCATCCGCAAGGCTGGTGCGGCTTACGACCTGCCTATTGCCATCGGGATATTGGGTGCATCGGGGAAGATACCTGCTGATGCGTTTGAGCGTTACCTGCTGATGGGGGAGTTATCGCTGGACGGCAGCGTACTGCCTGTACGCGGCGCTTTATCCATGGCCATACAGGCGCAGCAGGAAGGTTTCAGCGGCCTGGTACTGCCAGCGGTCAATGCGCGGGAGGCGGCCATGGTGGGGCAGCTGGAAGTATACGGCGTATCTCACCTGTCGGAAGTGATGCAGTTTTTCAGTCACCCGCAAAGCCTGAAACCGGTGCCTTCAGCGCCGCCGGAGCGGGCACAGGCGGCTTTTGATCTTGATTTCAGCGATGTAAAAGGACAACACAACATTAAACGGGCGCTGGAGATAGCCGCTGCCGGCGGGCATAATGCCATTCTGATCGGGCCTCCCGGGGCAGGAAAGACCATGCTGGCCCAGCGCCTGCCGACCATCCTGCCGCCACTTACGCTGCAGGAAGCACTGGAGACCACCAAGATCCATTCCGTAGCGGGCAAGTTGCCGCAGCATGCGTCGCTGGTAGTGAAGCGGCCTTTCCGTTCACCTCATCATACCATCAGCGATACTGCGCTGGTAGGTGGCGGCAGCCAGCCACAACCGGGGGAGATTTCGCTGGCGCATCATGGTGTTTTATTCCTCGATGAACTGCCAGAGTTCAAGCGGCAGGTGCTGGAAGTGATGCGACAGCCGCTGGAAGAGCGGCGGGTAACTATTTCACGGGCCCGCTCCGCCGTTGATTTCCCCGCGGGCTTTATGTTGCTGGCCTCTATGAACCCCTGCCCCTGCGGTTATTTTAACCATCCTGAGAAAGCCTGTACCTGTTCCCCGGGCATGGTACAAAAATACCTCAACAGGGTATCCGGGCCTTTGCTGGACCGTATTGACCTGCATGTGGAAGTAACGCCGGTATCTTTCAGTGATCTGACCGGGCACCGGGAAGAAGAGAAAAGTGCGTTTATACGTGACCGTGTGATTGCCGCAAGGGAAGTGCAGGCCGCGCGGTATGCCGGGATAGCGGGTATTTACTGTAATGCGCAGGTAAACAGTCAGCAGCTGAGGGAATATTGCACCCTTCCGGGTAATTGTCACCAGTTGCTGAAAAATGCTATTCAGCAACTGAAGCTGTCGGCCCGGGCGTACGACCGGATACTGAAGGTAAGCCGCACCATTGCCGATCTGGCGGGAAGTGACAGTATAGGGACCGCACACATGGCGGAAGCCATACAATACAGGAGCCTTGACAGGGAAGGCTGGAGGTGAAATCAATTACGAATTACGAATTACGAAATTGGACGTTCACACTACTTCTTCTTTCAGGTATTCATCGCTGAGTTTCTTCTGGATTTCCGGGGGCACGGGCGCATATTCGGCAAATGCCGAATGGATCTTTGCCTTGCCCTGTGTGACGTTGCGCAATGCGGCGAACAGTTTGTCCAGTTCCGCCTGCGGCGTGCGGGCTTTGATCACCTGGTACCCGTTCAGTGTATCCATCCCCGTTATAACGCTGCGGCGGCTTTGCAATTCGCTCATGATGTCACCCATCATGGTATCGGGCGCGGTAGCTTCCACATCGAACACCGGCTCGAGGAGTTGCGGGGCCGCCTGGTGGAAAGCTTCGCGGAAAGCCATCATACCTGCTATTTTAAAGGAGATATCGTTGCTGTCGACCGGGTGCATTTTACCATCGTATACGCTTACCCGTATGTCGCGGACATAGGAGCCGGTGAGCGGTCCTTCCTGCATTTTTTCCATGACTCCTTTCAGGATGGATGGCAGGAAGCGGCTGTCGATAGCGCCGCCAACGATGCAATTATTGAACACCAGTTTACCGCCCCACTGCAGCGGTACTTCTTCCGTTTCCCGCACGGGATATTCTTTCAGGGGAGGCATGCCTTCAAACCAGGGTTCTATTTTCATATATACTTCCCCGAACTGGCCGGCGCCGCCGGATTGTTTTTTATGCCGGTAGGAAGCCAGGGCGGGTTTACGGATGGTTTCGCGGTACGGTATTTTAGCCGGCAGGTAGGCTACCTGCATTTTGTAGATATTCTCCAGGCGCCATTTGGTCACCAGCAGGTGCAGGTCGCCCTGGCCGTGGAGGATCACCTGTTTCAGTTCCCTGTTGAACTCCACCAGCAGGGTGGGATCTTCCATGTGTAATTCCGCCAGCACTTCACTGAGTTTTTCGTCGTCTGCTTTGTTTTTAGCCTCTATGGCTACACGGACTTTAGGGGTGGGGAACTGGATGGGATCTATCTGTATGGCTTTGTTTTTATCGGAGAGGGTCTGGTTGGTGAAGGTATTTTTCAGTTTGAGGGTACAACCAATGTCGCCGGCTTTGAGGGTTTCGATGTTGTTGCGGTTTTTGCCGTCGGCGATGAATATCTGGCTGATGCGTTCGGTGTTGTTGGTTTCCTCGTTGAACAGCTCTATGCCTGGTTTTATTTCGCCGGACATCACTTTAAAGAAAGAGAGGCGTCCGACATGTGGCTCCTGCAGTGTTTTAAAGATGAAGAGGCAGGGGGGGCCGGCGGGGTCGCAGGGAACTTCCCTGCCGTCGCTCGTCATTTCCGCGGGCATTTCTGCGGCGGCGGGAGCTACATTATCGATGAAGCCCATGAGGCGGCCGCTGCCCATATCATTTTTGGCCGAAAGGCAGAAAACGGGGAAGACCTGGTGTTTGAGCATACCGATTTTGATGCCCTGGCGCAGTTCATCTTCATCGAGGCTGCCTTTTTCGAAATATTGTTCCATGAGGGTGTCATCGTTTTCCGCTGCTTTTTCCACCAGTGCGTTGTGGAGTGCTTCCGCTCTTTCCTTTTCGCTGTCGGGGATGGGGAGTTTTTCCGGTTTGCCGCCTTTTTCCGGGAAGCGGTAGAGGGTCATTTTGAGCAGGTCGATGATGGCGTTGAAGCCGGGGCCCTGGTTGACCGGGTACTGCATGACAGTAACAGCGTTGCCCAGGATACGGGTGGCGTCTTCCACGGTTTTGTTGAAGTTGGCCTGTTCCGTGTCCAGCTGGTTGACTGCCAGGATGGTGGGTTTCCGGTATTTATCCACGTAATCCCAGATCAGTTCAGTCCCCACTTCCACGCCGTACTGGGCGTTGAAGAGGAGTACTGCGGTGTCGCATACACGGATGGAGGCGATTACTTCGCCGATAAAGTCTTCCAGGCCGGGGGTGTCTATGATATTGATTTTGTAGTCTTTCCATTCGGAGTGCATTGTGGTGGCATAGACAGAGTTACCGCGTTCGTGTTCAATTTCATGGTAATCCGAGATAGTATTGTTCTCTTCTACTGTTCCGCGTTTGCTGATGATACCGGCTTCAAACAGCATTGTTTCGGAGAGGGTGGTTTTGCCGCTTTTGGGAGCGCCCAACAGTACGATGTTTTTGATATGTTTTTCATCATACGTTTTCATATGTGGAGATTTAATCAGGTAATCGATTATCACCGTTGCCAAACAAAGAGCTATTACTATTAAGTTACTGATTTTTGGTCAAAAAATGACCTTTTGATTACCTGTAATATGTTGCAACATGCAGTAACTTTGTGCACCTGTAAAGAACATATTATGAAACTGTTGCTACATTATCTGAAGAAATATAAATGGCTCGTAGTATTGGCTATGGCGCTGGCAAGTATCAACCAGCTTTTTTCGTTATTGGACCCGATGATATTCGGGTGGATCATTGACCGGTTCGCCTCCCATCCGCACACCACTATAAAGGGAGGGGGTATTCCGCGGCCGGAGGGGCAGTATTTATCCGGTGTGCTGTGGCTGATTGCCGCTGCTATCGGCGTAGCCATGGTATCGCGGATCGCGAAGGCGTTCCAGGACTATTTTGTGAATGTGATCGTACAGAAATTCGGCGCCCAGGTGTATACCGACGGTCTGAAACACTCGCTGCGGCTGCCTTATCAGCAGTTTGAAGACCAGCGCAGCGGCGAAACGCTGGCTATCCTGCAAAAGGTGCGGACAGACTGTGAGAAGTTCATTACTTCGTTTGTGAACGTATTGTTTGTATCGATGATCGGTGTGGTGTTTGTGATGGTTTATGCCACCATGGTACACTGGACCCTGCCGTTTGTGTATCTGATCGGCTGTGTGTTGCTCGCCATCCTGATGAGTGTGCTGAGCCGTAAGATCAAGGTGATCCAGAAAACGATCGTGAAGGAGACTACCGCTTTGGCTGGTTCTACTACCGAATCGTTGCGCAACATTGAGCTGGTGAAGAGCCTGGGGCTTACCCACCAGGAGATCCGCCGGCTGAACAGCACCACCATCAAGATATTGATGCTGGAGCTGAAGAAAGTACGCAGCATCCGCAGTATCAGCTTTGTACAGGGTACTTTTGTGAACCTGATGCGGCAAAGCATCCTGTTTTTGCTGTTGTTTTACATCTATCGTGATTATGTGTCCATCGGGCAGCTGATGACGCTTCAGCTGTATTCCTTCTTTATTTTCGGACCATTGCAGGAGCTGGGCAATATTATCCTTAACTACAGGGAGGCGCAGGTATCGCTGCTGAACTTCCAGGGTATTCTGAATACGCCTGTGGAAGAGACGCCGGCGCACCCTGTGAAGATCAATCACATTGACGATCTTACTTTCCGGCAGGTGGGCTTCAAGCATCTGACAGCCGCCACCAAGGCGCTGGACCAGGTGAGCTTTTCCGCGCAGCTGGGGGAGACCATCGCTTTCGTAGGCCCTTCCGGTTCCGGTAAAACCACGCTGGTAAAGCTGCTGGTAGGGCTGTACAAACCCAATGAAGGGCATATCCTGTACAATGGCGTAGATGCCAATGAAGCCGACATGGACGATCTGCGGCACCAGGTAGGCTTTGTAACGCAGGACACGCAGTTGTTTGCCGGCACTATCCGGGAGAACCTGTTGTTCGTGAACCCGGGCGCATCAGACGCAGAGATTATGGACGCCCTGAGCAAGGCAGCCTGTTATTCGCTGCTGGCGCGGGCTGACAAAGGGCTGGAGACGGTGATCGGCGAAGGGGGCATTAAGATCTCCGGAGGGGAAAAGCAGCGGTTGTCCATTGCCCGGGCGTTATTACGTAAGCCTCGTTTACTGGTATTTGACGAAGCTACGTCCGCGCTGGATTCCATTACCGAAGAGGAGATCACCAAAACGGTGCGCCAGGTGACCGCCAGCAAGCAGCATATCACGGTGATGATCGCCCACCGGTTGAGCACGATCATGCACGCAGACCGTATTTACGTGCTTGAAAAAGGGCATATCGTAGAAACGGGCAGGCACGAAGAACTGCTGGAAGAGAAGGGGTTATATTATGCCATGTGGCGTCAGCAGATAGGCGAGCGCAAGCTGGAGACCGTCTAGTGAATTAAAAAACTTATTTTTGCACTGAATCAGTGTAAAAAATATGGAACACAAACGCCCGAACTATTTCGTCAGCCTGTTAACGATGAAATGTCCCAAATGCCGGAGAGGAGATATGTACAAAGACAAGAATCCGTTTCACCTTAGTTTCTCCGGGATTTTCAACATGTACGACAATTGCCCTGTATGTGGCCAGAAGTTTGAGCTGGAGACGGGTTTCTGGTTTGGGACAGGTTATGTGAGTTACGCGCTTTCGGTGGCGTTCAGTGTGTTCAATCTTATCTGGTATGCCTTGTTTTTCGGTATTACGTGGAGAGACAACAGTATTTTCATCTGGCTGGCCGTCAACGGCGTTTTGCTGGTATTGATACAGCCCTGGCTGATGCGTATTTCGAGGGTTATCTACCTGTATTTTTTTGTGTATTATGACGAAAGTACAGCGGGGATAAAGGCGCCGGAGCGGCAACATCATCATTAAGAAATGATTATCATTGAAAAAATATGGGGCTGTGAAAACAGCCCCTTTCTTTTTCAACCAAAATCTGAACCAATGGTGGTCAGAAAATCTTTACCAGCAAAAACCAATAATAAAATAACCAGAGGGAAAACTGCTTAGCCTCCAGGGCGGGAAGATCAATCTCACATCTTACAAAGCAAGGCGAAGCTACAAAATCCCCCAACACAAATGCTATAATTTTATATAAATGGTAAATCTTCTGCGATGAACAGAAAAAAAACGTCGCTGAAAATGTTCTGTAAACAGAATATTTGTAACTTCAGTATAAACAGGGACGATCTGTTTTTCCGGATCAAAACTGTTCGCGCAGCTGCCCCATTTCCTTAGGAAACTCCTATCAAACCCGCTACCAGTCTTCATCTTATATACTTGTTGTTTATTCATCAATAAATCAGCAATTATATGTCTTTTAAAGCGACCCTGTTGTTGGAAGGAGCTACCATGAATGTGCTGGAATGTCATTTTACCTTTTCACAGGAAACGGACGAAACCGGCAAGCCTTCCCACCGGCCCCGAGGGGGCACTATCCGTATTGTTATCGAGTCAGACGGCAGCAGCCGGCTTTTCGACTGGATGATTTCCAATACCGGCACTAAGAGCGGTACTATTACTTTCTGGCGGCGGGATGTGATGTCGCGCATGAAAGAGCTGCGGTTTTCCGATGCGTATTGTGTCCGGTACGGAGAACATTTTGACGCCGGCGGGCCGAGCCCTATGCAGGTACGGTTAAAATTGTCCGCCCGGGAGCTGGCGTTGAACCAGAGTGTTTATCATAATCCCTGGCCCCGTTCATAATTCGTATATACATAACAGTTAACCCGAAAAACCGATTGTTTATGCCCTTAAATACGTGCACCAGAATAACCATAGACGGAAAAACCTTTCCTCATTTCCGGGAGTTGCTGATACAGCAGCGGATAGACGGACATCATACTTTTGAGATACATATTGACCAGGGGTGGCTGACCAGCCTGTGGCCGGAGATTTCAGGCAACGGGCAGGACCTGTTGGGGAAGGAGATATGGGTGGAAGTATCTGCCGCCGGCGTATTGCAGACAGGGACCCTTCATTTTAAGGGATTGATCACCGCCATTCATACCGGGAAGAAAGGCGATGCCACGCAGGGTTTTTGCGTGCTGAAAGGTACCGATCCGGGTATTGTGCTGGACGGGGCCCCACAGTTACGGGTATATGAAGCGCAGACGCTGGCGCATATTGCGCGTCACTGCCTGAAGGCGGCAGCGGCGCATATCGATTTGCAGATAGCACCGGGCAATCTTTCCCATCACGCTTACCTGGTCCAATACAGGGAAAGCAACTTTGCTTTCCTGCAGCGGCTGGCCGCCCGCTTCGGAGAATGGTATTTCTACAACGGCCAGCAGATGATCTTCGGGGCTTATGCGCCCGCTAAAATCGTCCTGTCCCATCCGGGAGAGCTGGTACATTTTGATATAGGGCTGCAACTGACATCCGGGGACCGGCGCTTTACCACTTATGACTATGAGACAGGGACAGCTGTCAGCAGCGCTTCGCCGCTGGCAGGCACTTCCGGCACAGGGCCGCTCACCGCCCGTGCGAGGCAGGCCAGCCGCCAGCTGTATCATGAAGAAGGTTTTGACAGGGCGACGTCCCGGCAGCTGGCGGGTATTGCCTTACAGGCACAGCTGCACGAAAGGCGGCAGCTGGCAGCGTCTGTGCAGCTTACCGGGCGCAGCGAGCATCCAGGCATCAGGGTGGGCGATATCATTGAAGCCGCCGCCTCGCTTGCATCGCCGGACCTTGAAGGCACTTTTACCGTTACCCGTATTGACCACCACTGCCAGGGAGACGGCGCGTATTACAACCAGTTTACCTGTACGCCTACCGATTGCTGCATTCCTTCCGGTCATAGCGGCATAGCGCCGCTGTGCGAAGCACAGAGCGCTATTGTAACCGACAATCATGACCCTGAAGGAATGGGGCGCATCCGGATACGTTACCACTGGCAGCAACAAGGCAGTTCTCCGTGGATACGCCTGATAACACCGCACGGCGGCGCTGGCAAAGGGTTCCATTTTATACCCGAAAAAGGAGAAGAAGTGTGGGTGGATTTTGAAGGCGGCAACCCGGAGCGGCCTTTTGCCGTGGGCACGGCCTATAACGGTAAAGACAATACGAAATTCAGCGACGCCGGGAACAACCTGAAGGTCATTAAAACGCGCAGCGGGCATACCATACAGCTGGATGACAGCAATGGCGCAGAACAACTGCAGATCCATGACCGTAACGGCAACATGATACAGCTGGACACTCATCATGGTAATATTACCATCGCCTCACCGGGGCAGCTGCTGCTGAAAGCCAATCATATCAGCATCGAGGCAGCGGACCAGCTGGACATGCATGCAGGCGGTAATCTCACACAGGGCGCCGGCGAAAATATCAGCCTGTATGCCGGTAATCATCATACCGTTCTGGCTACACATATCGTACAACAGGCACAGGATACTTTTACCCGCACCTCCCGCAAGCTGGAAGAGCAGGCAGAAAGCATCCTGCTTAACAGTATCCGGCAAGACCTGACGCTGATGTCGGCAGGGACGATTGCTATTAACAGTGTTGAAAAAATAAAATTGTCCTGATATGATACCATCCTGTAGTACGGCCAGACACCTGGTATGTGAAGGCGCCCTTTGCAGCTGCGATAAAGCCGCAGCGCCGGCGCCCGTAAAAGTGGTATCACATCACCGGTATTATGTTCACAGCAGCGGAGGCACCGACAAACCCGTCGTGACCACGCGGGAGAATGATTACCGTGCGTTGCATTTCAGCAGCTGTCTCGCCGGCGGACAGCCAGCACCCTGCATGCCACAGCTGTTATGGCAGATACCAGCGGGGCAACAGCGTATTGCGCTGGCCAACGGCGCCTATCCCCTGCCGGATAATGCAACGGCGCAATGTCTCCGGGGAGGCCGGTTGCATTTCCTGACACATGGACAACTTCCCACCGGTGCGGCCGATTCCCCCGGCCTGTTCAGCGCCGACAATCAGCCGCCGGCAGATAAACTGTCGATCAACTTTTCTCCGTCCACTCCCCGCATCGTCCGTATCAAAGGGCCGGCAAAAATCCGCCAGCTGCATAATGGCTCCTGGGAAGCGCTCTTCGACCGTCCTCCCGCTGACGCAGACATCAGCGTGTTACACTGGGTGCTTGAAAATGACCAGGGCGTGCAGGAGGCTTCGCTGCATGGCGAGAAGTTTTTTCCTCATCGCTTTATGCACGACGGACAGTACACCCTGCGCGTTTATGGCGGAGAAGACTCAGACATACTGCTGACGCAAACGATACAAGTCGCGCCCACCGGTATCATTTGCTCATCGCGTACTGCAAGACCCGGAGAACGTATTCGTTTTACCGTGGCAGAAGCCGAAGCTGCCGACAGCTTCCGTTGGGACCGGACAGATGAAAAAGGGATTCGCAGCGGGACCCGGCACACAGGGCCCGAAATTGAATATACGTTTGAGCAAACCGGTCAGTATATTGTCCGTGCCGCCACCGGTGACGAAGTATGGCAACAATCGGTCACCATCTGCAACAACCGGATACGGCATATTCACGCAGACCGTACCCCTGTCAGCGGCGCCGTTGTGACATTCAGTATTGCCGAAACAATGTTTCCCGATATTACCCCCAGAGAACAACTCAAGTTACACTGGAAACTCGAAGGTCCGGAAAGCACGCATTGTGCGGGGGAAACCACTTTCCGGCATCTGTTTACCCATTGCGGGCATTATACGCTGTACGCATATCTCTACGATCTGCAACAGGAAGCAGCGCTGCGCTTTGAAGTAAAAAACGCGACCGTGTCCGCTGCACAGTGGACGACACCCAACGGGTATATCATCCGCCAGGCCGGATATGACCAGGATGTTTGTTTATATTTTGAACACAGCGGCCTTGAAAAAAGAAAAGTATTACTGGAGATATACGCCCGGCAAGCGCTTCACAGTACGTTGGTGCATTCCCGTTCGTTACAGGTACAGCAGGAAGCCAAAGTGTCGTACCCGTTGTCCATCAGCAGCCTCCGGCTTCCGGCAGGATGGGACAACGGACAGCTTCAACTCGACTTCCGGCTACACCCGACAGACAGCATCCCCATCGGGCAACAGGCACATCCCCGGTTGTTATTGCATCGCAAGCCCTGCATCGTGAAAGCCTGCTTCACCGATCCACAGGAACAGCGGATGTATTTTATCACCGACCATCAGCAACAGATAGCGTTGAAAATATACGCCGTCAACCTCACCGGTCAACAGCTGCGCGTCACCATCCTGCGACGCAACGGCTCCCCGCCGCTACAGCGGCCGCTCACACCATACCCCGTAGCCGCCATGAAGCCGCTGCTGGAAAAAGATGCCACCATTAGCACACAGCAGGTAGTGATCGACAAAACAGGGACGGCACTACTTCCCGTTCCGCTGGAATCATTGTCAGCTGTGAGCCTGATCTATGCGTTGATAACGCTTCCCGGGCATAACGCCGTTTATTCACAACAATTACTGGTATACCCGGGCCAGCAGCTCCGGCTGTCACCCGCTACAAAAGCGCGGTCCACTGCCGTCATAGAGCGGGTCAATCTTCCATCTGAACAAGCAGCCTGTCAGTCGCTGGTATGGGGCAGTAAAGTGAGCTGCGCGTTTCGGAAAAAAGTGATCAGCATCGCGAAAAAGCTTCACGCAGATCCTAATCACCTGATGACGTGCATGGCGTTTGAGACCGGAGCGTCGTTTTTACCGCATTTGTTGAGTGGACACAAACCGTGGAATACGCCGGCAGTGGAGAAATTGACGGAGGGAGTGTTGGGGAGGCATGCGGTGGGGTTGGTGCAGTTTACGCAGAAAGGAATCAATCAGATGAACAGCCGGTGGAAGCTTGGTATTACAAAGAAAAAACTGGCACATATGTCAGCCGAAGAACAGTTGGACTATGTTTATCATTATCTCCGGGAGTTCAAAGGGAGGTTGAATTCGCTGGAAGATTTTTACATGACTATTCTTAAACCGGATGGTGTAGGAAAACGGGAGGATTATGTGGTCTTTAGTGAGGAGTTAGACCAAAGGTTTAAAAAAAGTTGGTATCAAAAAAATAGTGGGCTGGACACCAACGGAGATACACAAATCACTAAAAAAGAGGTTAGTGTAATAATACATAAAAAGTTTACAGAAGGAATAAACTACAAAAACGTATGTAGTAAGAGCTGTCCACTCTTGATTCCAAACTCACCCAATCAAAGTAATAAATGGCACCACCCCACAAATAAGTTGCAGCTTCGGGGATGGTATGACTGCTGGGCTCCTTCTAGAAGTAAATATGGAATAATTGAAGGCAGAAAAAGCGGCAAGCATCAGGGATTAGATTTTTACGCTCCTGTTGGAAGTCCAATATATGCTTGCGTTAAGGGAACTATAACAGCATCTTATCATTCAAGCTCATATGGTCACGTTGTAATCCTAAATGGCGATTATGAAGATCAGAACTATTACTTTTTCTACGCGCATCTACAAGCGCAATCCTTTCGGGATATAGGCAGCGAAGTAGCAGCAGGAGAGGTAATTGGCTACTCAGGAAAGACTGGCAATGCAGCTGGAATGAAACCAGAACAAGAACACTTACATTTTGAGATCAGAACAACAGACCCTGTTGGCCGAGGTTTTGACGGCAGATTAAATCCATTTGAAATCATTACAGAGTTAAATAATGAGCAAATTATCAACCCTAGTAAAGACAACCAATATGCAAAATAACCATCACAGGTATTTTATCGTATTACCTCTTATTAACCTATTTATTCAAGGGTGTAATAGTTCGCAAGTTTCTGATAAAGAATTCTGGTCTGGGCATTATGAATGGAGTGTGTCAACTGACGAAATTATGAACGGATTGGAGGTTGGTACTATTTACGAAATTGATGCTAATAAAGACAGCTGCCTCTTCAAAGCTGATGGCATCCAATATGCATTTAACGCACAATGTGCACTTCGAACCAGCAAAGACACCTTGCTGGGTTACTTTTGCTACGATACACGGGGTATAGAGCAGTATTGGAACCCTGAGGTTCCCCTCTTCAAAATCTTCAGAAAAGACACCAACTATTACATCATTTCCAGTGCTATTCTGGAGGACACGACGAAAACCTATCTGGTAAAACATACCCCGGAAAGCGAAAAAATTCAATAGCTTTATATTCAAATTAACCTTGAATTGTGAATAAAGCTATTATCCTTTTATCGTTTTCTGTACTGGTATTATCGTTAGTGGCCTGTAATCAGTCGGAGCAGCCGGGCAACCGTGGCATTGGCGCTATCTTTTCATCCAAAGCCGGTAAACCGGTGGCGTTTAAACTGCAGTCGGGGCATCCTGACAGCAGCAGTGCTTCCTATGCGCTGTCCGGTATCACGGTGTCGTTTGAACAGACAGCCGATGCATCACAAACGATCAGTATCAAAAAAGACGCAAAAAGGCTGGTCAACTATATCCGTGCGACAGATGCGGCAGAGAAGACACTGCCAACGCCTTATATGACCATTAGCGGAAAAGATACTGTTATTACGTTTAACATCCGGCAGGATGCTTTCCGATTCAAAATAAAAGATAACAAGGCCACCTATACGAAAACGAAAGACACGACAGCCCGGCAGTAGCTGACAAAAGAAAGGCCGGCCCGCAGGCCAGCCTTCTATGACTGAATAATCCGGACAAAACCTATTTAAAATCAATAGGGATAGCCAGTTTAACACTAAAATTACGACCTACGTTAAAGACCCCGTTGCGGCCAGTCACCTCATTCACGGGTGCATATTTCAAGCGGCTCAGGTGATTCTGGTAGGCAACGTCGCCGATGTTGTTCACGGCGAAGTGCAGGGAGAACAGGGTCCTGTTATGTTTGTTCACGAACTCTGACCCCAGACCTGCATTCAGCAGCGTATAGCTTCCTGTTGATGTTTCGGTCTGATAGGCCGAGAACACATCGTTTTGGGAAAAATTCATATCCATCTGTACCCCTACATAGGCATTCCGCAGTGGACCGCCCACTTTTTTGAACTTGCCTTTCAGCTCGGACAGCCATCTGGCAGCCGGGATATTAGGCAGGTTTTTAGTGGAATCGGTAGCATTGAGCGCGGTACCTCTCACGTATGAAAGCGTATTCTCAAAGTGCAGCCAGTCGATGGGGTGCGGGTGTATATCCAGCATCAGCTCACCGCCATACAGGTTGGCGTTGGCCTGTTGATATTTGAAGGCAGCGAACCCTTCGGCGTTATCATCTGCAGGAATAGAGTCCGTACCGGCAGCATTTACCAGCTTACGGGAGAAGATGAAGTTGTTGATGTGATTATAGAACACGTTAGCCGACAGTGAAACGTGCTGGGTATTGAACTCAATACCTCCATCGATCTGTGTGCTCACTTCAGGTTTCAGCTCCTGGTTGCCATATTCATATTTGATGGTGCCCTCGTGCACACCGTTGGCGGCCAGCTCGGAGATATTGGGAGCACGGAAGCCACGGGCCGCGTTCAGTTTCAGCACCACCCGGTCGCTGGCTTCATAGCTGAGTCCTACGCTACCGGACACATTGGAGAAATTGCGGTTGAAGGCATCAAACTTAGCCTCTCCGGATGTTGCAGGTTTACCGTCAGCATCGAGATGGAGCGATTTAGAGCGCAGGGAGCGGCTGTCGAAACGTACGCCACCGCTGAGGGTGAGCCTATTGAAAGTTTTGCTTGTAACTGCAAAAGCGCCGATATCAAACAGGTTGTAGGCGGGGATGAGGAACTCTTCTCCTGAGATTTCATTTTTCTGTTGCATACCGTTAACGCCCACTGTTGTCTGCCAGCCGTTCATTTCGGGGAGATAATATTTGGCAGCGTAGTTGAAGGTCTGCAGCTTCAGCCAGAGTTCCGGTTCGTCCGGGTGCAGCGGATCGCCGAATTCACGACGGTTATTCCACTGATAGCCCAGCGTCAATCCGATGCGGCCGCCGTTATGCAGGTACAGGCTATTGTCCCATACCAGCTTCTGGTGGTTGATCTGTTGTTTGGGCACCGCCATGCTGTACGACTTGTTATCGCTGTCAGTAACAGGTACCTCTTCGGCATTACCGTTATCATTAATGGGTTTGATGAAGCGACCTTCTTCATTACGCTCGCCTTCTACCAGGCCGAGATGCTGGTTAAAGGAAGTGAAGCTCAGGCGGGAGAACCCCCATTGTTTGTTGATACCGATGTTAGCGCCGTAGTTAGTGTTGTTGAAACGGGAGTTGAACACATACCCGTCGTATTTATTTTTATAGTCGTGCGCCTGTTTCTGGGTAATGTAGGCGCCCCAGCTGAAGCCGTTGTTATTACCGGCGATATCAGCATGGTAGGCCATCAGCCCGTTGTTGGTCTGATAGTTGGCTTCCACGTTTCCTTTTATCTTGCCTTGCGGCAGTGGAGCCGGCGGAACGATGTTTACCACACCGGCGAGCGCGTCGGAACCATATACGAGAGAGGCGGGGCCTTTCAGTATTTCTATTTTGCTGACGTTGTAATCATCTACTTCGATACCGTGTTCATCGCCCCATTGCTGGCCTTCCTGGCGGGTGCCATCGCTGACAACCACCACGCGGTTGTAACCGAGGCCACGGATGAAAGGCTTGGAGATAGCCGGACCGGTAGAGAGCTGGCTTACGCCGGGCACTTTGGCAATCGCATCGATGATGTTGGTGGAAATGCTCTGGTCCAGCACGTCCCGGCGGATGATGCTGATGGGCGTAGGTGTCTTTTTCATGGAAGTGGCCAGGTTAGCGCCGGTGATCACCACTTCATTTTTTTCGATCAAAGTTTCTGTCAGCTCAAAATCCCTGGTGGTAGTACCGTTGACGTTCACGGTCTCTGTATAGGCAGCATAGCCCATGGAGTGTACTTCCACAATATATTTTCCTTTCGGCAGATTTTTGATGGTATAATTGCCCTGTGCGTCGGCAGCAGCGCCTACATGCAGGTCCGGCAGATACACCGTAGCACCGGGGATGACAGTATGAGTAACTTTATCAGTCACTTTCCCGGTGAGCACATTGGAGAAAGTGCCGTCTTCGGGAGTGATGGCATAGGCGGCAGGTTGCAGCAACAGCAACGCCCCCATTAATCCGAGTATAAATACACGCAAATAATGCATACGTAAGTAATAAAAAATAATAAAACAGTGAATACCAACAACCGGTTATTGCCGGATGACAATAGCAGCTATTTGTGATGTGAAGCTTAAATCAGGCAACCTCAACCGGAGGCGCCCGTGGGGAAAGGTCTCGGTGGGTAACATAGCTGGTTTCCGGCAGCTGCCGTGGTTGAAACACCCATATCACCGGTCGTACCGGCGCTATAAAAGTCGTAGTGTACTGGTCAAACGGCTCCACTCCTATCTGCAGGAAATCGCAGTGGCGGTGTTCTCCCGAGAACATGGCATCACCGGCGGAGGCATGCGTGTCCTGCGTGTCGTGGTGATTGGTGAAGATGTGTATAAACTCCCGTGGGACGGTATTCAGCGTGAATACTCCCAGCAGGATAAGCGCTAATATTTTTTGAAAATGTTTATACACCGGAGCAAAGGTAATAAACTTTACTCATTTGCAACAACGATGCATTTATATTGCACTATTTCACTTTCAGCATCGGCCGGACCTGTTGTACCGCACCGTTTTGGAAACGGGCATAATAAACCCCGTTGGCCAGGTATTCGGCGTCGAAAGTGAAAGTATAGGTGCCGGGGTATGGACTTTATTCACCGGCACGCTCACCAGCCGTCCCATGGTATCGAAGATCTGTATCATGGTATTGCCGCTGCCGGTGATATAGGTAATGGTGGTAGCACTGGTGAAAGGATTAGGACTATTGGTAATCAGCTTTTTATTGTCTGTATCCAGGTCAGGCAGACCGGTAATAACGCCGCAGGCCACACCGCTGATCAGTGGCAGCCGCTGGTAGTCTTTTTGAAGAATTTTGTTCAGATCGGTCTGGTCTACGCAGAACCACTGCTCCAGGATAGAAGCGTAAACAGAACGGAAATCATACTGCATGGGCACGTTATCTGCCACGCTGGTATTGTCGGGGATGGCGGGGGAGTTCCCCAGCACGCCCTGGTTTACATAGTCGCCGAATACGATCATGGGAGCAGCTGCGCCATGGTCTGTACCCATACTGAAATTGGATTTGATACGGCGTCCGAATTCAGAGAACGTCATGCCTACTACGCGACGGGAGGCCCTCAGCCCTTTCAGGTCATCCATAAAGGCTTTGATGGCGTCGGACACGCCACCGAGTAATTTAGCGTGGCCGCCGGTGGTGGTGTCACCGGATTCTGTCTGGCTGGCATGGGTGTCGAAACCGCCGGTGCTCACCATATACATGCGGGTTTTCAGTCCGCCGGCCACCAGGCGGGCTACGATCTTCAGCTGGTCTGCCAGGCTGTTGTTGGCCGGGTACGGTCCCTGGGAAGTGACCTTTGACGCTGCTGCTTTGATCGCTTTCTCGTAGCTGTTGGCCTGTTTGGCGATCATCCGGATATATTCCAGCTCTTTACCTGCTTTGGTGTTGGGAACGGGGTCTGTTACGCCGTCTATCAGGTTATAGAAATCTGTGGCGCTGGTAATAGCCATCCCCCTGCTGGCATCTGCTCCCTGAAACGCCGGGGACACGATGGAGCCTATCTGTATGGCCAACGGGTCCGGATTGTCGGCATTAGGGTAGCTATCCTGCGGTCCGGGATATTTGAAATCGAGGTAACGGCCGCCCCAGCCGCTGGTCAATATTTCGTTGGAGTCCGAGCCGGTGAGCCAGATGTCTGTTGCGCGAAAGTGGGAGAAATTAGGCGAAGGATACCCCACACTCTGGATGATACTCACCTTTCCCTCGTTATATAACTGTTGCACGCCTTTCATGGCAGGGTGCAGGCCGGATTTCAGGTAGTTGTCGAGCCGCAGTACTTTTCCTTCAGGGATAGCAATGTTTGTCCTGGCTGATTGATATTTCCCATAGATATCCAGTGGAATGACCATGTTGAGCCCATCATTGCCGCCGGTGAGCTGGATCATGACCAGCACGTGGTCATTATCCGAAGCAGCGCCGCTTAACGCCGCCAGCATCGGCGAGGTGCCAAAAGCTTTGATCGAAAAGCCGTTGATGATGGTGGGCAATATCGCGGCGGGGGCGGTATATTTCAGGAAATCTCTTCTTTTCATAGAAAGGTTTTTCAGGACAATTGATATTCTGAAAGGTTCATGATGTATTTGTAAAGGGCTTGCAGGTGATCGGTCACCTCTTTGGTGTTGGCAGCGTCGCCGGGATTGGATTTGTAGGTGTTCCAGGCGCTGGTCCAGTAGCCGTTGGTACTTTGTCCGGCCAGCAGGATGGTATCTTTCAGGAACGCTTTCACCTTATCGGACACGCCTACACGATAGAGGATATCCAGCGAGTCGTTGACGAGTGCTACCGGGTCGCCGGGATTGGACAGCTTATCCGCAAAGGCCAGCGGATCGATCTTCACGTTTTTATAGCCGGCGGCGATCATTCCATCGCTCAACTGGTTTCTTCGGGGCAGTGTAGCTGTGTTGATCCACAATTCATGGAAAGCTGGTTCCTGGTAGTAAGCGTCCCAGCCGGCTACCAGCGGCGGATCTCCCAGATTCTGGAGCATGGCGCCCATGGCGCTATGCAGGTCGCCCCAGCGCTGGTATTGGGTGGTATAGTCGGTGGGGAATGTCACACCGAATTCGCGGCACATGCCGATGCAGAAATCCACCGGGCTCTTTATCAGGCAGGCCATGTTGAGCGGATCAAAGAAATGCTCGCTGGTAAACAGCGCGTTGAGCGTGACTTTAATGTCGTAACCGCTGCTCCGGAAGATATCTGCCAACGGCAGGATCACATTGGTTTCCGTGGCAGCGTCTATATCGTAGTATACAAAGAAGCGATAGAGTTTACGGCAGATGAATTTGGCGACTTCCGGCTGCGCGAAAATGATATCCAGCAGCGTATCCAGCTCTTTAGCGCCTTCAGGGCCGGTTTGGCCGGAGATGACTTTATTACCATAGAAACCGGAGAATTCTTTGTTGCCGATATCGTGTTGGGTGGTATTAAAAGTGCTGACGATGGCCGTACGGTCTACGCGGAAGCCGGTGAGCACGCGGGCGGTCGCTCTCACGTCGTCTTCTGTATATCGCGAATCAGGGCCTTTGCCGACGGTAAATAGTTCGTGTAACTCACGGGCGTAGTTTTCATCAGCCGCGCCTTTGGAGTTCAGGTATCCATTGAGATACACCAGCATACAGGGGTCCAGGGTAATTGCTTTGGTCAGCGCCTTAAAATTGCCCAGCGCATATTGACGGAGTGTCAGGTTGTACTGGTAGATGAAGCGGCTGTCGTTTACCATGGTGGTTTCCGTCACGAAATGATTGTGCCAGAAGAGCACCATTTTCTCGTGTATGCTTGTCTGTTGGTTGATCATCTGTCCGACCCACCAGGCTTTATAGGAAGCGATTCTTTTTTGTTCCAGTTTTTCGTCGCCCATGGCGGCTCTTACCCAGGTGGCGCCGGGTGTTACGCCGGTGCTGTCGGCCCCGTAATTATTCACCGGCGGAGTGGGATCTGCCTGCGCAGTGAGCAGTATGTCCACTGCCTGCTGCATACCAAGGCCGTTGAGGGCTTTGATACTTTCCGGCGACGCCCCGAAGGTAGTCCGTTTGAGCAGGTGAATGAGCTGCTGGGGGCCCCAGGCGCCGGTGTAGGGGGTCAATCCGGTTGCCGTACGGGCAACAGCTTTGCTGTTCCGCGTATTGCGGGCAGGCGATAAGGTCAGGAATTGTCTGCGATCCATAAAGCGATATGGTTGAGATAGCGGGATGGCCTTTAATGGCGCCAAATTAATAAAAAATTTAATTCAACGGGATTAATTTATCATAAATCGGGGGATAATATCAAACAAAAGCCGCAGGAAAATCTTCCTGCGGCTTTGAGCTATAATGTATTACGAAAAAAATCAGGCAATATTTTCGATGATCCCGGCAATCCCCTGGCCGCCGCCTACGCAGGCCGTCACGATGCCGTATTTCTTATTCAGCCGTTTCATGTCGTTGAGGATCTGTACTGTGAGCTTGGCACCGGTACAACCCAGCGGGTGTCCGAGGGCGATAGCGCCACCATTGATATTCACGATATCGGGGTTGATGCCCAGTTCGCGGATCACAGCGATGGACTGGGAAGCGAAAGCTTCGTTCAGTTCCACCAGATCGATGTCCTGCAGGGTCTTGCCCGCACGTTGCAGCACTTTAGGTACGGCGGCTACCGGTCCTACCCCCATGATACGGGGATGTACGCCGGCAGAAACGCAGGCGACCAAACGGCCGATAGGCTTCAGTCCCAGCTCGTTCACCATCCTTTCGCTCATGACGATCACGAAAGCGGCGCCGTCGGAGGTCTGCGAGGAGTTGCCCGCTGTAACGGAGCCCCCCGCGGCGAACACGGGCTTCAGTTTGCCCAGCGCTTCGAGGGAAGTATCTCCACGAGGTCCTTCGTCGGTGTCTACCGTGAAGGTGCGCTTCTGTTTTTTACCTTTTTCGTCCACGTATACTTCTTCCACGTTGATGGGCAGTATACCGGATTTGAAATAGCCTTCCTTGATAGCGTTCAGCGCTTTCTGGTGGGATTTGAAAGAGAACTCATCCTGGTCCTGGCGGCTCACTTTAAATTCATTGGCCACTGCTTCAGCGGTGAGTCCCATGCCGATATAGTAGTCAGGGGTGGTGCTGGCCACGGTGTAGTTGGGCACGGTTTTCCAGCCGGCCACCGGCACCAGGCTCATACTTTCCGTACCACCGGCGATGATACAGTCGGCCATCCCTGTCTGTATTTTAGCGGTTGCGATAGCAATTGTTTCCAGGCCGGAGGCGCAGTAGCGGTTGACCGTCATTCCCGGCACATCGATTCCCAATGCACGCACCGAGATCATGCGGCCGATCTGCAGTCCCTGTTCCGCTTCCGGAACGGCGTTGCCCACAATCAGGTCATCTACCCGTTTAGGGTCGAGCTGTGGCACGGATTGCAGCAATCCGGTAATCACATCTACGGCCAGATCATCGGGTCTGTAAAAACGAAATCCTCCCCTTTTGGACTTACCTACCGCAGTGCGGTAGCCGGCTACTATGTACGCTTCTTGCATGAAAAACAATTTTATAATAAGCTAACGGTTAGATTATCAACATGATGGATAATTATCCACATTTTTACCTTGTAACCAAATTTAATTAAATTAAGGACACAAATATGCGAGAGAACCGTTAAATTTGTCGCTACCCGTTTTCCGGGGAATTATTGACTCTGTAGCTCAGTTGGTAGAGCAGCTGACTCTTAATCAGCGGGTCTAGGGTTCGAGTCCCTACAGGGTCACTTTTTATCTTATTCGCCCAATCTTAGTTTTACTAAGGTTGGGCGTTTTTCTTTACCGGGCGCGGCTTTCAGCAGAAAGCGGAATTAAACGAAGTAAAGAGAAAACAAAGTTTCGTGTACCCCATCGTGTACCCCAATATTTTTTAACCCGTTAACCCTATCGCCATGGATTTACAGTTTTATCTCAAACGCCCAGACGCGACAGCCATTACAACCATCTTCGCCCGTATCACTTATGAAGGTGGGAAACTGAAATACTACATTCCGGAGAAAATTGATCCACAGTACTGGAATCCGGATACACATAGAGCCAGAGAAACAAAAAGGTTTCCGGAGTTTTCGGAGTTTAACGCACGCCTGGACAACATTGCCCAAACGATCAAAAACACACTGCGCAAATTCCAGAATGACAATCAGAACAAAATCCCCATGCCGGCGCAGCTTAAAGAGTTGCTAGATATTACCTTTGGCAAGAAAACATCTGTGCTGAACAAAGATTTCTTTCAATACTTTGAAGACTTTGTAACCCGCACTTCCAAGGGCGAACGATTAAGCCCAAAGACAAAGAAGAAGATAGCACTAACCACCAATAAGGGCTATACGACGACATTAAACCATTTGAAGAAATTCAAGGCTGTATACAACCGGAAAATTGACTTTGACACCATCGATTTGCAGTTTCACAACGACTACATTGCCTACCTGACAAATAAAGTCAGCCTAAGCAATAACACCATAGGCGATCACATCAAACGGATTATCGTTATCCTGGGCGATGCAAAAAGGCTAGGTATCAATGTCAACCCATCTTTTGAAAGTGGCTACTTTTTTAAGCCTTCAGAAGAAACCGATAATGTTTACCTTGATCAAACTGAATTGTCCCTACTGGAAGAAATAGACCTTACCAGCCATCCCAAACTTGACAGGGTACGTGATCTGTTCCTGATAGGCTGCTATACCGGCCTGCGCTATTCCGATTATTCCACGTTGAAACCGGAAGATTTCAAAGACGGCTTTATAGAGATACGGCAAACAAAAACCGGTAAACCGGTGGTTATACCGGAACACCCGGTTGTCAAAAAGATACTGGATAAATATAATGGCCAGCTTCCCAAGTCCATCAGCAACCAAAAAACCAATGCTTACCTGAAAGATCTGGGGGAAATGATTCCGGCGCTGGAAAAGGAATGTAGTAAGACCTATACAAAGGGAGGTGTGACAGAAACGCTATTATCTCCCAAATGGAAAATGATCAGCTCTCATACTGCCCGGCGCTCCTTTGCCACCAACGAGTATTTGGCCGGTACCCCAACGCTTACCATTATGGCGATAACCGGGCATACCACGGAAAAAATGTTCATGAAGTATATTAAACTGACACCTAAAGAACACGCGGTACTACTCAAAATGCATTGGGAAAAAAGAAGTAATAAAAAGGAAGAACCAGAAAAAGTTTTTTGAAATGCTAAAAAAATTAGTAAATTAGATTAAGTAAGATTAAGAGGCAGAAAGTTAACCCCTATTAAGATGTCAAGAAATTATTTTGTATCCCGCAGAGATAGTCTTGAGAATGAGTTGCAAATGGTTATTCCTCAAAATAATAAAGGAATATTTGAACAGCTATTTGAGATATATTTTAACGGGCTGAATCTTTACTCGAAGATGTCAGACCTTCCTATAATCGACATTGTTAACGAAGAAACCGGTAAAATATACAAGAAGATTGCCCCACATGCAACAACTTTTCAAATAGAAAGACTGTCGGAAATCATTGCTAATCATAAAAAACAGCTTTGTTCAAAAAAGAGACAATTACTTGAGCAAGTCATTATCGAGGATACACTATTGGGTAAAGACTATTCGTTATCGGAGAAAAGAGAGTTAATAAAACCGTATTTATATTATTTCATTAGACCATATTATTACACTGGCTACGATAACATATTTGATGACCTTTTCAGGAAATGGCTTTTCAAGATTAAAAAGATAGCCACAGCCGCGCAAATACTGCGTGAATTAACAAATAAACTGACGGAACTAAAGGAACTTCCGGCCAACCAAATAACAACAGATCCTCCGGTAAAAATTAAGTGGAAGGGATCGCCCGCCTTATTGGGTTGCATCATAGAAGAACTGATTTCCAAAGGTTATATGGAACGGCCAACTTCATCCTATTTGAAAGACGCAGCTGTCTACCTGCAAATTTTCGATATTGACACCACGCCCGCGACCCTCGCCAAAGAATTGAGCGACCGCACCAACTCCCTTTGTGCTGAAAACAAATTGAAGTTTTCCTTGCCCAAAAAAGAGCATCTAAAATAACCTGCGAAAGTAGAACGAAACAAGTCAGAAAGTAAACCAGGGCCGACTAAGTGAAATTTGTTTAAACAAAACAAAGTTTAGACAAATGGAAAATTTAGTTCTTTCTTCTATTCCTTTAGAGGAATTAAAAAATGTGATTTCTGATACGGTTCGTTGTGAATTGTCCAAACACTTAGAGGTAAAAAGCCAGTCTCCTAAGACGGCGGAATTATTAACCCGTAAAGAGGCGGCCCAATTATTAGGGATCTCCCTACCTACCCTGTTAGATTATACCAAGTCGGGAAAAATTACCGGCTACCGTCTGGGTACCAGGGTACGCTATAAGCGCGAAGAGCTGGAACAGTCTTTAATGCAAATCAGGTCTGCTAAACAAAAAGGGGGGCTTTATGACAGAAAGTAAGGTAACCACTCCCCCAACCAAACCAGAGTTTTCCGACACTATAAAAAGACTGACTGTTGCCGATATCCTGGAACATAGCCGGGAATTGTTGGCCCAGGGGAAGCCGCTGGCACATCAACTGATTCTAAACCAGCTATTGGAAAAAGTAGATTTAATAGACTTCCAAGGCATAGCCTTCCCGCACGTTATAGCGTTGCGGGAAGACTTGGAATTAGTGGAACAACAGATGTCTGCCGGTAACGGAGCGATGAAAGATGATCCAATCATCCGGGAGAAGGCTCAAAGCCTGCGCACCAGCATAAGTAAATGTAAGCTCAAACAAGCCCATTACCTGATCATCTGTGTGGAGGAAATATTAAGGACGGCTACCGCCAACCGCTGGGGAATATGCCGGCATCAGGACTTTATATATCTGTACAATGGCGCGTACTGGTCGGAGCTTAACACCAACGAGCTAAAAACCTTTCTGGGAAAATGCGGCGAGAAAATGGGGATAGACAAGTTTAAAAGCCGGTTCTACATGTTCCGCGATCACCTGCTGAAACAGTTCTTTGATACCGCCTACCTACCCAGCCCGATAGTTCCCGACAATGCTGTTTTTATCAATCTGCAAAACGGCACGTTTGAGATAACGCCTGAAGGCACCCAATTACGGGACTTCCGACGCGAGGATTTCATTACCTACCAGCTTCCATTTGCTTTCGATAAAGCAGCGACGGCCCCGCTTTTCACACAGTATTTAAATACTGTGTTACCGGATGTACAGCGTCAAACCGTGTTAGCGGAATACATCGGGTACGTATTCATCCATCCCAGCACGCTTAAACTGGAGAAATCGTTGTTACTATATGGCTCAGGAGCCAACGGCAAGTCTGTCTTCTTTGAGGTCATAAACGCGCTGCTAGGCTCTGAAAACGTCTGTAGTTATAGCCTGCAAAGCCTTACAGACACCACCGGATACTACCGCGCTAACCTGGCTAATAAACTGGTAAACTATGCCAGTGAAATCAACGGAAATATGGAAGCGTCCATCTTTAAGCAACTGGCCAGCGGGGAGCCGGTAGAGGCACGGCAGCCATACGGCCAAGCCTTTAACCTCACCCATTACGCAAAGCTCATTTTTAACTGTAATGAACTGCCCAGAGATGTTGAACATACTAACGCCTATTTCCGGCGCTTCCTGATCATCCCTTTTGACGTGACGATACCACCGGAAGCCCAAGACAAAGAACTTTCTAAAAAGATCATTCAGCAGGAGCTTTCCGGCGTTTTCAATTGGGTACTGGCAGGCCTTCGCCGGCTCATGGAACAAAAAAAATTTTCTCCTTGCGATGCGGCCACACAGCAGCTACAGCAGTATCAACAGCAATCTGATAGCCTGTTGATGTTCCTGGAAGATGAGGGTTACCGGCCATCACGGATAGCGTTTTTGCTCTTGAAAAACCTTTATACACAGTATAAAATATTCTGTTCGGATAACGGTTATCGGGTCTGTTCGGCTAAAACTGTCAGCGAAAGACTCCGTAGTCAAGGGTATGAAATGGAGCGGAAGACACCGGGAATGGTAGTCTACTTAGAAAAATAATGTTTGTTCCGCCCTACATATGCTACATATCCTACATGGTGCCAGTCACGCTATGTAGCATATGTAGCATATGCAGGGCCAAAAACAATTTTTTTTATGCATACTTACAGGTACACGTTAGAAAGGGGCAATAAAAAACATATCTGTCCCAGTTGTGGAAAGAAGCGGTTTGTAAGGTTCATTGATACAGAAACAGGGGAATATCTGCCGACAGAGTATGGGCGATGTGACAGGGAAGTAAATTGTGGCTACTTCCTCAAACCGGATTTTGGCACAATGGCACAGTTAAATGAGGCGGGGAAGGGCCATCATACACCATTACATCGTAGCCAGCACTACAAAAGACAGGAAACCAACAGATCACCGGCTTATATACCTATTGATGTTCTAAATCAAAGCCAGCAAGGATTTGAAACAAATAGCTTTGTAACCTACCTGCATTCTCTTTTCGGAAGCGAAATAACCCATGAATTAATTCAGCTATACCAGATAGGCACCTCCGGCAGCCGATGGCCGGGAGCTACTGTATTTTGGTGGATCGATGTATCCGGCAACGTTAGGGCCGGACAAGTAAAACAGTTTGATCATACCGGCCATACGGCCAAATCTCAAGATGGCAATTCCCGGACAACATGGATACACAGTATTTTAAAATACAACCATGAAACCAAAGGGGAGTGCCTTCCCGGCTGGCTGGCTGCTTATTTAGAACAAGCGGGCAACTTCGTCGGCTGTCTTTTCGGGGAATACCTATTGCCTAGCAGCCTCGGTAAACCGGTCGCTATTGTGGAAGCGCCGGCAACGGCCATTGTTGCAAGCGTCTATCTTCCTGCTTTTATTTGGCTGGCTGCCGGGAGTCTGTCTTACCTTACTGTTGAACGGTGTCAGGCGCTTACCGGTAGACAAGTGTTTCTCTTTCCTGATCTTTCCCCTGATGGCAGGGCGTTCACTTTATGGAATAGCAAGGCTAAAGAACTGGCCGGTATTGCCGCTGTAACAGTATCCGACCTCCTGGAACGCGGTGCAACCGTAACCGAGCGCGCCCAAGGATTAGATTTACGGGATTATCTTACCCGATTTGACCTTCAGCAGTTTCATCCAGCACCACCACCGGAGGACAAATACACGCTTACCATCGATGGACAGGAGCATGAAATCAATGCTATAGCGGTCATAACAGAAATTGACGATTATAAAATCGTGACTTATATGTTAAGAAATGCTAAGTTTTGCGAGGTTTTATATACAGCCGCCGGTGAGTTGATTCCTCAGCCGGAAGATTTTTCCGCAATCATATACGCGCGTATGGGAAAGATGATTATGCCAGGGAGATTAAACGATATCAATTGTCTATTTACCTATGACATAATATGACATCCTAGAAATTGGTAAAAGTAATTAAATACGTGACGTGTATTTCTATTCATTCGTTTATGCTTATTGCAACTTAATTTTTTTATTTTTAATCCTTTCGTTACTTTAGGTATTATAAAAATATAATGTGTATAAAGTAAGTCCTAAATATACCGGCTATCATGGAACGTACCCCGAAAACATTGAAAGTATACTCACCAATAATTTTCGAGAATCCTTAAACCATGATATGTGGATTGGCGACGGAGTATATTTTTTTATTGAAGGAGTGGGCATTGTGAAAGCTTCCCTCAGACAGTAACGTTTTCAACTAAGGTTTCCCACTCAAATCCTTCATCTTTTTGAAGAGTAGGAAATGTGTTGGTTTTTTGATGCCGACATAGAAAATCTATTGGCGATCTGTAACCCAGTGCCTTGTGTGGTCTTTGGTTGTTGTACACCCACATCCAGGCGTTTGAAAGTATTTGAGCTTCCCCCAGGCGGGTAAAACAAAATGCATCCAATACTTCCTCGCGGTAGCTTCTATTGAAGCGCTCCATATAACCATTCTGGAAAGGTTTACCCTTCTGGATGAATTTGAGTTCGACACATCGGATCTCAGCCCATTGAGAGAGTGCTTCAGCAACAAACTCCGGCCCATTATCGACTCTGATCTTTAACGGTTGTCCACGCCAGGCAATCAATTGGTCCAGCTGCCTGATAATACGCTTGCTGGTTAAGCTGGTATCAATAGTGATGTTTAGAGCCTCTCTGTTATAGTCATCGATGATATTAAATGATCTGAAAGTAACACCATTGCTTAGTGTGTCATGCATAAAATCCATGGACCAGGTTATATTAGGTCTGAGAGGCTGTAGCAATGGCTCCATTATTCTTGCTGGTAGGCGTTTTTTATGCTTACGCCTCATATTGAGTCCCATCTCTGTATAGACCCTGTATACCCGCTTGTGATTCCATTTGTGGTTCAGATTACGCAGATAATGGTGCATCATCCAGAATCCCCAGCGATTATGCAATTGCGACAATTCAGATAATTTCTCCCGAATATCTTCGTCACCGTCTGGCAATGGTTTATAATAGTAAACAGAAGGATGGATTTGAAACAATCTTAACGCCTGCCGGATACTCATTTTATGGCTATCACGGGCATAATCCACCAACTCACGCTTATCTGCAGGCGTTAGAGCTTTTTTTCTATGACATCTTTCATTACGGTGATCTGAAAGGCTTGTTCCGCTACTATTTTTTTGTACTGGGCAAGTTCCGACTCCAGATCCTTCAGTTTCTTTAACTGATTGACTTCAAGCCCGGAGTATTTCGACTTCCACTGATAAAATGTCGCCTGGCTTATTCCATGATCACGACAGATGTCGGCTACCGATTTGCCTGATTCCTGGCCATTTAGAATCCCAATAATCTGGCTTTCTGTAAATTTTGATTTTTTCATACCCATTAAATTTAACGATTATTCGATATTTTTAACCGTTACGTTTTAATGGGAAGCTTTCAATCGCCTTAGTATTCCCCTATTTAAGAGCGTTCATTACAACCTTAACCTCCGTAGCTAATCTGAATCCACTGATCTTACCAACTTATAATTTATCCAATTTAGGTACACAGCTAAAAGAAAGAACAACAATCGAGCAATAGTATCGAATAGAATTGATATTTATGCAACTATTGGATTTCTTCTAAAAGCGTTGCAGGAGTAATACCTAACCCACGGGCCAAATCAACGATAACTAGAACACCAGGATTCAACAATCCGGCCTCAATCCGGCTAATATCTGCCTGTTCCGTATCACATTTAGCAGCAAGCTTATCTTGACTAAGCTTTGCCTGTTCTCTATATTTTTTCAGTGTTTGACCGAGTGTTGCCAGTACTTCTTTGGAATCTTTAATCATCTTTGTCGAGTTCGTCCCAATCTGTCCAATCCTTATAAAAAAAACCATGTGTAATTACACATGGAATGATATTTTTAGTATCTTAGTCTATATTTGCGATCCCATAAATAATTAAAAAGGCATCGCTTTTATCCTGTCCGACCCGCCAAAATAGGACACGGGGTAAGAGTGAAGCCCGCCACCTTAGTGCGCGGGCTCTTCTTGTCCGTGTCCACCTTGGCGGGTCGGGCGGCAAGTTGAGTTCCGCGCCTTTTTCATATATTTCCGGCGCGTTCTACCTCACCAAACCTCACTTTGATATGAACGTTAAAGCCGCCGCCAAAACCCTTAACAAAATCCCCTTTGACATTCTCATTGGCTTTCTATGTGGGATTACCCTGTGTCTAACCGTTGCGCTAGCCTTTTGTATCTGGATTATCACCGAGCAGGACAGCTTTATCCACAACCTCCTACTGGATTTACCACAAAAAATAGTTTCAACCCGATAATCAACATTGCCTCATGAAAGTAGACATTCTCTTAGTTGATGCCGCTAACGAGTGCCCATGTAGCACTGGTTTTGTTCCTTATTTGATAAACAGGAACTATATCATAGACAGACGGCCGAATATATACACTTGTATAGAAGCCTTTGCTGACCAGGAGCGTGAATATGGGGTAGTAATCGTTCACATGAGTATTTTGGCGAAGTCCTTACGAGTTGTCAGGAAAATACGGGAACAAAACGCCTCCATTCCCATCATCGTAATCACCTTCATCGGTAGGGGGCCAACCGATATACACGCCATCACGGAGGCAGGAGCTGACGATTATATTATTAAACCCATGTGCGGGCCGGGCTACCTGATTGAAGTTATCGGGAAGTACTTACCACATAAACAATAATCCTGTATTTTATTCTTGGATGTAAGGTTTTGTCAGGGTAAATTGTTGAAAGTAGACAGCGTGTGTACCCCTACGTGTACCCCATGCCGTTAAAAATACACATAAAAAATTGATTATCAAATGATTCAGAACATCAAAAATAACCCCTACAGGGTCACCTTAAAGGACATTTCGGTATTATTGCTGGAATGTCCTTTTTTTATTTCCCCGAAAGCCTCGTCCAGACTACATATTAAACGAACCGCTTCATTGATACGAGGAGTTCGATAATTGAAACCATCAAAAGTCAATTTTTCCGGATAGATCGAACTCACGATCAAACGCTTTTCTATCACCGTTCTATTTTCATACAGGCAATCCATTCTGGAAACGTTATCCACGGCCTTGTTAATCAAGTCGTCAATCTTATTGGAGGGTGTTGAGCAATTCAATACTTGTGCCTCTAAGGAATTTATTTCGGGTTGATATTCTGCTTTTATTTCGCGGTATTCAGCAGGTGTAATTTCTTCCTTTAACATCGTCGCCTCGCTTTCGCAAGCTGTTTGTTTAATTCTTCCAGTCGCTCTAACATCAACCTGCGACCATTCATGTGGTCTTTAGTCTTGCTGTTATACTCACTGATAATGGCTGATTTATATATCTCTATCATACCGGGATGCGGAACCAGCTTCTTCAACTCTACGATAAATAGTTTGTTGACCGCATCTGTTCTAAATCGGCTACCACAAGAAGAGGAGCAATGATAGTAATGATAGTATCTGTATTTTCCCTTTGATGCACTGCCGGTTAGCAGCCTCCCACAGCGGGGACAGACAAGGAAACCACGGAGCGGCAAATTTTCGTCTACCTCAATTTGTACCCGCTGTTTCCTTTTTCTACCGTCCAATACATCTTGTACTTCATAATAAAGTGCATCTGAAATGATTGGTTCATGTTGTCCTTTCACAAAATGCGCTTCTTCCTCTTTGTACTTAGGAATAAAAATCTTTCCACAATAAACCGGGTTACGCACCAGCACCCAAAAGCCGTTCTTACAGATACGCAGTCCTTTTGCCTTCGCTTGTTTCCAAACCTGTTCCGTAGTAAATATGCCTTTGGCGATTGTTTCAAATACCCATTGGATAATCTCCGCGTGTGGATGTTTAGGGGTAATGTATTTCTTGCCGACTTCCGTCACCTTGTTGGCGTAACCGAATGGCGCTGTTCCCATCCATCTCCCCTCCTTCTTTGCGCGGCGCATACCTGAAAAGGTATTTAAAGCCCTGCGATCATTTTCTACTTCCGGTGCGGCGAGATAAAACGCCAGCATCATTTTGTTTTCCTGGACAGATAGATCTAAAGGTTGTTCAATGGCCTGCGGTTCAACTCCTACTGTCCTTAACAGGCTAATCATTTGGTAGGCGTCTCCTGCATTCCGGCTGAATCGATCCCATTTTGTAAACAGGATTAAATCAGCCTGACCTTTATGTTTACGCAGATCAGCCAGCAGCTTTTGCCACTCCGGGCGATTAAAGGTTTTGGCGGAATGGTCTTCGTATATAGTTTTGCGTACCTGGATGGCGTTTAATTCGCAATACCTGCGAAGCATTTCTTCCTGATTACGCTGGCTATACCCTTCTCCGCCTGCTCGTCTGTACTCACCCGAATGTATAAGTCTGCTGTTTTCATCACGTAAACATTGAGCTATGGCAATTTGTGCCATAGCATAAATAAATTCTAAGATCAATACGGCTTCTTCCCTGCTTACCTGTAATCCATACTTTCGCAGTATTTCTACTGCCGTGTCCGGCTTCATTCTTTCCATAACCCATTTTCATTTTCACGTTACCTAACCACCACAATTTCCCCATAGAGCAGGGCTATGAATACCAATATACGAAAGTTTTGATGAAAATATATTTTTGGTAAAACTTTTATTCTTAAATTCGTGTAACAATGTAAAATGAGGTAAGTATTGGCAAAGACATATAAAGTCACTTATAAACCGTACTTCAACGAACGGATTAAGCCGGTCCGGTTTCATGGCAAGGATGTTCATCCCTTGTACATGCAGGTTACCTTTGACCGGAAATCTATATTCTTTAAAAGCTACTACTTTGATCTATTTGCCCGCCCCAAATACGCGGAGCTGGAGACAAGTATAGAACAGATCAAGGAACAGGAAAGCCGCCTGATCGAGTACATCGTAGATAAAAATACTGACACCTTCTCACTTGAACAGTTTGCCCAAGAATACAAATATTTATCTACTGACCTATTTGATCTAATGGACGAACGTTTCAAGGACTATCTTGTAGATTTCTTTATGGATGAAGGTATTCCCAGATATGCAGGGATAGTAAGGGCCATTTATGATAGCTTAACAGTTATACAAATAGTTGAAACTTTTAAAGAGGGTTTCAAACCTGAACTATATAACAAAATGATAGAACATGCTATCTATTACGCTCCTCCATATATCCCCTTAGTGGCCTTTGTCCGGCAACAGCATCCTAAAGGTTTAATCAGCTTCCCTGTTTTTGAATGGAAGCAGTTGGGGACAGCGGCAGCGTTGGAGAATTTTCTATCGGCGTCCTTTCCCGAATACAAAATAGCTGAGGTAAAAAAGGCGATAGAGCGATATATAGATCATATATAGCCCTTTCCCACGGAGGCCTAGCCAATAACACGCAACCAATACATATTTCAACGGTTATTGACTTGAACCTCCACGGGCAACAGGTCATTATTTCCCCCACATTTATAATACAATAGATTATTAGCCTAAAAATCTATTCAATATGTCAAAGAACTTTACTCACTCTCCTTTATGGAAATAGCTGTTTTAGTAAATCAGCAAGCCTACTTTTGCTGACCGGTTTAATCACGCATCCGACAACCCCCATATCCCAAATATTCAACTTTCTATCAATCAATAAATTTGCTGTTATTACGATCAATGGTATGTGACGTAACCGATGATCAGCTTTCAATAACTTCAATAATGTTTCACCATCCATATCGGGCATTCCCATATCCATCATAATAAAAGATGGAAACACCTTATGCGCCATTGTCCAGCCTTCCGAACCAGTTCCGGCTATGTGCAACTTTATGCCAAGATCACCCATATAGAGCGTCATTAGTCGCTGTTCTATCAAATTATCTTCAATATAAAGTGCTTCCATTGTGGTTGGTTTTTCACATATGGGATGCTATCAAATCACCGTTTGGGTCGACGATATTTATCACAGTCGCTTGCAATACTTTTAATCACATCTTCAAAAATCTCGGCAATCTTTTCCTTTTCAGCATTGCTCAAACCTGTAATCAACCTTTGTTTGCGGTAAAAAGTAGGTGCACTCCATGCACATTCCTCCTCTATCTTCTCACGGAAGGAGCAGGGTAAGGCAATCAATTTTGAATAGATTTCACCCAGTAAATTATCCGGTGGTCCTATCATCCTGTTCATAAAGAAAGGGGGTAAATGTTAGATAATAGTTGACCACTGCGCACAAAAATAGCGCAGAACTCAACTTGCGGTACCTGTACGCCTTCGGAAGCCCAGGTAACCAACAAGCGAGCCTGCGCCATAAGGTGCAGGCACCGCCCTACTCTATTCCCGGGCTTCCGAAGGCGTACGGGAATGAGAACGATGGCAATGCGGATAATTCATTTACGAAGACCCGCAAAGCTAATATTTTTATTAATTATACCTAAAACAGTGTTTCAGGCCCTATAACACTACAAAGATAAGGAACATTCCAAATGGAATGCGACTAATGATAATCAATTTGATAATTAAAATTAAACAAATCAATTACTATTAATAATCATTTCATTATGCTTTAGGATATTTTTTGCTACTTTAAATGTATGGCGAAAGATAAACGATATAATGCAATCAAGGAGTTGATAGAACGTGGTGGTATCACAGATTTCAACAAAATCTTTGATATTATGCCGCCGTCAACGATGGCGAGGCACTTGGGCATTAATTATAATAATTTTACGAAAAGGCAGGCGGATTGTAGCCGGTTTACGGTGAAGGAGATAATGAAAATGGCGGAGTTGATTGGGGTAGAGGATTTGGTGGTGGCTAAGCTTATAATTGAAGCCAGTAGGAAGCAGAAAAATAAAAAGCCTAAAACCACTTAACTATCTCTAGTTTAAATTCTTCTTATGAAGCAAACTTTTCTTGATCATATTTCAAATGAAAAAATAAGCGTAGTCGAACCGTTAATAAATAAAGTAATTGGATTTTACCGTGAGAATCTTGAATTGGTTAGAACTGATGATGTACAAAGTACCTTCGCTAGGGAAATAAAAGATCAGGAAGGGAAAATTGTTCCATTGGGCAAAATACAACTAACTACAAAGGGAAATATCGAAGAAGGATTAGTTCACGAGCTATTACATTTAGCCCTACCGTTGAAAACAGGACTATATACAATGGAAAAGACTAGGCAGGACCCCCAAAATTTTTTTGCTGTTTATAATAATATGGCAGAGCATGATCTGATTCTTCCCGATTTCTTGGAAATGGGCTATCATTTGGAAACCTTTTTAGCAGGAGGATTTACAATTGATTATAAAAGAGAATCTAAAGAAGCAATGGGTTGGTGGATTTACGAATACATCAGAAATGTAATCACAAAAAATCATCTTGGCTCTGTTGGAGCTAAGCAATCAGAAAAGGCAATAAAAGACATACGACAGTATGGAGTACAATTTTATCCACGGCTGGATAACAGCTTTAAAACAGTATATGAATGGATAAAAAGCAGAAAAAAAATGGAGCCGAAAGACCATCCCCAAATGATGCGGGCACTAATCGTACTTCTGAATCTGGGTACTCCTGGAAAATATCTTGCACCTGATGGTGACGGAGCTTTGAAAGAGGTTAGCTTTTAAGTTTTTATAATAGAACTTTGCGCCAGTATAGAGACCTTTCATTTAACCTTAAAAACATGAAAGTATTTGAGCATATTGACAAACGTATAGCATGGTTACAAAAGCATCTTATCCAAGCCATAGAAAATCCACCTCTTACTTATAAAGAGATATGCAAAATCAATAAAGTAGGCCTATACTTCATATACCTTGAGAATACAGAAGGTGATATGGAATTTCAATACATCGGCCAAACGACAAGAAGCACAAAGAGAATGCGAGAGTTAGCAACTGATTTTAGAAGCCACTCCTTTAACCGAAAATTGTTAGCACAACGATTTCGAGAAAAGGAGATAGTAGTTCATGTTCTTTCAAATACTTCCAAAAAGCAGCTCTTGGAAAGTGGGATTTTGACGTTAGAAGCATTCAAAAGAGATCAGAAGTCTGTAAATGACGCTATTCGTAATACATATAAATTTAAGTTTTACGAGTACCTCCATACGGATATTCTTTTGTTAGAGCATTTCGCAATTTCAATATTAGGTCCTTTATATAATGATTAACAACCTAAGGTAAATTTATGCTCTAGATGTCTCTCCAACGAATCAATAATAATTTAAAAAACTTAGAAATTCTATTTTCATAGATAGATTTCGACACTATATGTCTGTGAGTGTCATGGATATTTAGTGAGATCGCAAAAGTTTATAACAATGTTGACTGTTTATCTGGATAAAAACATCTACAGCTATTTTCTGAGTACACCTATCGATCCTACATATCAGAGGTTTTTAGATTACCTAAATAGCAATGTATCTAACTTTCTGGTATTTTATTCATATGCGCATATAGAAGATTTAAAGCAATCCAGTAGCACAATGATTGGCCAAAATCTGGCCATAATCGAAAAAATCGCAAAGAATAATTATTGCTATTATGATTCAAACAAGAACAAATTTTGTGTGGGATTTTATACCCCCAAAGAGGTTTTTGATTGTCAAGAAGACCTACTTCCAATTATTGACAAATTAATTCAACTAGATGGGTTAGACATGTTTTTAACGCCTGAAATAAAGGAGCAGCTTGAACAACTAAAGAAAAACTGGGAAAAATCGGAGATGAATGAGAAAATTGACGAAAAGAACCTCTCTCTATTAGATAAAGTTTTTCCGACCGATATAGCTCAACTCTCGATTAATGATTTGCTTAGGGAGAGCTATCTCAAGTTGAGGGAGTTTAGTCAAAATAATTCTATTTATCGAGAGTTCCGTAGCATATCTAATGACACTATCAATAAAGGTAAATTCACCATAGATCTGGAAAAAATCGACTTTGACAAGGATTTAAAGGGATCTCCATTACAAAAATCTTTTCTAGAATATGTAAGAATAACATTAGACAAAGGCGAAAACGATGAAATCCTACGATATGATCATCATACCGCCGCATATGTTGGGCTTGATATTCTCGGCCTGAATATGGACAAAAAAGTAAAATTTAACAACCTTTTAGTTGACGCAAACCATTCATATTTTGGGGCTCACTTTGATTATGTCGTTTCAAACGATCATGGTTTTGTGATAAAATCAAGAGCATTGTATAAGTTGCTAGGCATCAGTACTAAAGTACTTTTACCCGAAGAGTTTCTTGCAGAAGCATTCAAAGCTGAAATAAGCATCGAAAATAGTGAGACCGACTTCATCAAAAAGCTTGATTTTGATGTTAAAAACTGTTTAATTAAGAGACATAATGTTATTGGGAATAAGCAGGAGCTTGAATACAAGATTGATCATCACTATTTAAGCTATTTTAATACCGTGGTTTATATTACACAGTTCAATACAAAAAAAATTCTTTTCAAAAAGGAAGATCCTATATATCTCCAAAATCGTGTATACGCTAAAATCATAATTGAAATCACAAGAAAGTGTATAAATCTATTTGGCATCGATAGTTTAGGGCTTGGAGAGCTAAAGCTAGATGAAGAATTTAAGGAACCAGAAAAAGGATATTGGACCGGTAGAAATTGGGAGCGTAATGACTGCATAATCAATTTAAGAATGGTAGAAAAAAGGCTAGAGCTAAGCATAACTTACTTCTGACATTCTCACTCCTATCAACGCGGAATAGCGCTTCAATATTATATTACAAACTTCCTCTTGACAATTTTGAAATGGTATTACTGGCTATCCACTCGTAATCTCCTTTAGTAAATCGGTCAGACGAGTGAAGGGCTTATCTTTATAGAAAGCATAAGTAATGCCTGTTGTGCTAACAAAGTTTTCATGTGTAAGGGCATTGAAAACATTTATTACAGCCAATGTCGCAGCATCCTTTAAGGAGTTTTTTTCTTTTCTTTCAACTATAGTATCCATAGTATCATCATCCATAACTCTCACCACAGCAATTCCATTAGATCGGGCATAGTTCAATAGTCCTTCTTGCACCGCTGACTTTGTGATAAATATTCCCTTAGCATTTAAACCAATTCCTCGAAGTTCAACAACATCAGCATTAAATTTTTTTATCTTGTCAATTCCCACAGCTGAATTATAATCCTTACATTCAATGAAAATATATAAGGATGGATGTTCGGCCCCCTTCCGATAGGATTCGATAGATATATCGATTCGAGCTGAAAATGATTGATCTTTTGAAAGATATTTTTTGTTTTTATATATTTTGAAATTTTTCACAGGCACATTGAATGTTTCCCTGTTTATGCTATCTAGAATTAGGTCGTAAACCCTATTTTCAAATGTATCGCCTTTAGCTTTTGTATTCATAACAATAATACATGAAAAATAAAAGACATTTTAAAATTAAGTACTTTATTTTCTTATGAATATATCTGGTCTTGAGAAGCTATCCAAGTTCCAAATTACACAACGTGCTGTTGAATTGTTAGAAAAAGTATGTCCTAACTATCTCGATCGACCGACAGCCATTCCTATAATGAAGGTTGTGGAATATTTACGAGCCAATTATAATATTAGTTTTGATTTCCAGGCCAAATTTCCCTTATCAGCAGGTAGCAATTTGCTAGGAGCATATGTGTTTAGCAAAAAGCTAATATTAATTGACTCGGAACTAGCTTCTAATGAAAAACGCTTTAACTTCACTCTTGCCCACGAAATTGGTCATTGGCTATTACATCGAAATGTAAAGATACTTGGAAATCGCTCCGATATAATCACGGATGATTCCACAATAATCGGAAACGGGCCAAGAAAGCTCCATACAGACTATGATTGGATGGAATGGCAAGCCAATTATCTAGCATCTTCCTTATTAATGCCTCCTAACTTGATTAAAGCTAGCCTCATTAAAATTCAAGCCAAGAATGGAATAAGTAAACAAGGCATTATTTTTCTGGATATTCAATATGGAAATATTAAAGATTATAATAACATTATAATAGGATTGAGCGATCTACTAGCTGTTTCAAAACAAGCCATAGAATTTAGGTTGCGAGATCTAGGTTTGATTATAGATCAAAGAAGTCCATTCCACATATCTAAGTTCATTGATATTTATTTAAAAGAGGTTTTAAGAATGCCTTCAAATGTCATAGCATTCTCCAATTCAATGTAGTCTTTGCCGTCGTCCCTTTTTCATTCTTTTCTTATACCCTTCAGCTGTCAACTCATAAGGCAATAAATTAAAAGAATCTTCCGGCCTTAGAAGATCATTTAATATACTAGCAATTTCCTTTATGATAGGAACAAAAGGCGAACGCTCCATCAAGGCATCTACCTTTGTGTCCAATAACAGCCTTTGTGTGGTGGTAAAAGATTTCCGCCCGCCATACCTCGTTCTATAGCCTGTCTATAATTCTCCTGCTCTTTTACATTGATTTCCAACTTCTGTTTCAGGTTGAGTATTTGCTCTATCTTGGACAAAGAAAAACCTACTTCACTACCTTTAATCCTCACTTTCTTATTATCAATAAAAGCAATACCCCGGCCTTTAAGAACGGTATACCCCAGGTCTTTCATTCGTTCTGTAAATTGATCAAAATGATTAACATCTGTCAATGCTTGCCGAATATCTTTTTGTAATTGGGTTTTCCGTGAATCATGTCGGGGTAGTAATCGCTCATTGGCAGACAAAAAAGCTTTAGGACTTAATACCTCCTGCAAATGATATTGCTTTTCCAGCCTCCGACAAAGCGCCGCCATCCGCTTATAACTATTGCTATCACTGGCGGCCTTTCCGTCCAGTCCAACGCGATTAGCCACGATGTGAATATGCTGCTCACTGGTATCCTTATGCAATACACAGATATATTGGTTATTGGCTACCCCAAACTCCTTTGCACATTCATACCCTATCTCCTCCAATTGATTGCAGTTAAGGGATTCTCCCGGAGCCAGCCGCAACGAAAAATGGAATACCGGTTTCTCTACCCGCTTACTTAATCTAGCCACATCTCTGAATTGTTGGGCTAACTCTTTCGGATTTCCAAAACACCGGTTGTACGATAGGATTTCTGCTCGACCACTATGTTGCAAGCCATCCAGCCGTGAAAGCTGCTCTTTTTGTTTTTCAGAAAGTTCTTCTTTATCATTCAGGCAATATTGAATACAGCCAAGGAAAGAACCTCCTGTACCTACATAACCTATCATTGGAAATACTTTTTAATCTGTTCCGCTAGCTTTTTCAGGTCACCTGATTGAATTTTCAGTTCCACTAGTTCCGTTAGGGATAATTGCTCTATACCGTTCCGTATTCTAGCAATCTGATTGAGGTTAGCTGCAAGGTGGTTCAGTGTTCCGGTTAACTCTAATACCTCTTTAGGGAATACCTTTTCCCGTCTGTCAATTTTTCAGGCAACGCCCATTTTTCGCTGGTATTCCGATATAGTAAGGTCTGAAGTTCTTGCCTTAGTCTCAATAATGGACCGTTCCCACTGATTACATTTGATGGCCAGGAATTGATCTCTTTTGATTCCTTTGCGGGGCCGGCCACCCTTCTTTTTGAATTGTTCGTTCTCCTGCGTCATAGTCTACTTCACTTTAGATTCTTGAATGCGATAGCATGAAAAAAGCTATTCACCGAATGCGGTAGCATGGGTGAGCCAGTAGTTTTGGTTTTACCAAAACATAGCTGGCTACCTAAGCGAGTTAAAGCCTTCTTCCTTTCCTCTAGCTTTCTTTTCGGCTATGGTGATGATGAATAAGCCAGTCGTTTAAATCCTTTCGGCTGTGGTAAAAATCGCTCCGGTCTATGTACTTATTTTCATCCCATTGCAAGGCTTTTCGGGTGTGATTCATTCCGGCTGTATCTCTGTCTAAAATCAAATGTACCTGCTTGTATTGCTCCATCAGTGGACGGCTTTTTTCAAAGAAGGAAAGGGAATTTAAAACAAGACAATTTGTCAAAGGGGCTTGTTGGTTTCTGTTGATGGTGCAAAAAGATAGGAAGCTAAAGAATCCTTCAAAAACGACTATCTGTTCAGTGTGGTTGTCTACAAAGGTTATTTCTTTTGGGGCGCTGCTGCCTTTAAAATTTTCGTTCCGCAATTCATATCCTCCCGCGTTGTTTTGGAAACCGATAGCGGTATGCTTCTTTCCATATAAAAGAAAATCCACCTCCTCACAGAAACGGCGGGCAATTTCTACGGGTATACGCCGCTTGTGAATATACCCCAACAGCACCGCATCATTTAGGGGGCGGGTGACAACAACCACAATTTTATCCTCACCGGGTTCTTTTTTTTCACCAGCAAAGGACGCCGGGGATGGCGGGTGAAAAGAAAAAGTTGGGGATGGTCGGTACTGAGCAAGGCGCTGCAAAAAGTCGGAAACGGGGCAGTTAAAATAGAGCAACCCGAAGTCTATAAGATTACCTCCCTTGCCAATGCCGTGATCATACCACATATTCAGCCGACGGCTAACCTTAAAGGAGGGGGTTCTTTCCTGCCGCAATGGGGATAAATACCAATAATCTTGGTTTCTGATCTTTTGGGGATGATGGCCAAGGGAAGCCAGGTAGTCAACCAAGTCAAGTTCCCTTGCCTCTTTACATGATAACTTTAACATACAACACAATTTTCAGGTTCACAAATAATCATATACAGAAAAGGCCCGCAGGCCGGTTACTAAACCACCATGCTTGCGAGCCTCTTTAAATCTTCCATAAAAAAGTTCGAAAAAAGTACCGAAGGGGTCACTAAAAAATTGAAAAGCCTTGCAGATTCACTGCAAGGCTTTTTTATGTGTGCTAACATTACTCCATTATAGCTCGAAATTACCCCAATAACTAAGCAACCTAATTACTTTTGGACAGACTTTATGGCAAAACTTCTCTACTGAAAGCCATCAAACCAAATCACAAAACCGCGCTTTTCTATAGTCAAAGACTCAATAATATTGTTATAAACCATCTGCAAACCACCTTCGGCTACGAAATCAATCTGATCGCAGTCTGGTTCAAAAACAATCACCCATCTCTCCTCGTGCTGAGTTAATATCGTTAGTAAAGCAAACAAATCGGTATCTTTCTTTTTTACCTCCTGCCCTTCGTTTATCAACCGCTGTGCCAGCTCATCAACCCCTTCCATTACAGCAATACACTGCCAGCCTTCACTCCTAAGACTCTCAGGCAACAATGGTAGAATATATTGAGTAACAGGTGACTTTACCAGTTTAAATTGATAGACATATGCCTCCTCAGGACCTTGTGGATACTTCTCTCCCTGCCATTCAAATTCGGGCACGTCAAATTTAACAGATGGTATTACTGAATTAACTGGTAACAAAAATTCGAAAGCGATATCCATGTTACCTATCACTATGTCCCGTATCATTTAGCTCAAAAGGATCTGTTATGTTAATTACTATCACTTCTTCACAATCAAACCCCAATATATCATTTTTCATAGTCTTCGATTTTATAGTTTCTCTCCGCTAAACCACTACCCGATATGTCCATATATCAAATGCAACATCACTCGGCTTCCAATCAGGATAACAGAAATTCTGTTTCATTAATTCACATTATGCCTGCAACCCGCGGGCAACCGGTCTATACATAGTTACTGATTACACAAAATTATCCAGCTTATTTTTTCAAATTTCAAGAAAACTGAATCACTATCTTTATACAGATGGTATCAAAAATACCATATCTCAGCAACTCAAAATAACCCGAAAACTTATTAAAAGCCCTATTATACCAAAGTATCACTCCCTGTTCATTTACCCATTTTTTCACTCTCTTTAACCTTTACTGTATGAAGATCTCTCATCTTTTCCTGCCCCTTATTGTATCATCTATATTCACGATGACCAGCTGCCGTAAGGACCTGGCAACCGCTACGAATCCGCAGCAAAACACCCAAGCGCTCAAAACAGAGATTAATGATGGCTCAAAAACCATTACACTCGGCATCGGCGACGACCTCCAAAGAGGCGCCGGCACCCAGGATGACGCTGTTGTTTACAACAAACCTGAGTGGGTGAATGTCAACTTCAGTTCCTCAACAGATTTCCTCGCCTCTTCCTGGACCTATCAGGGTGTTCCTGGCACTGGCCGGCAGTTCTTCCGGTTCAATGGCCTTAGCACCATCCCTGCAGGCACTACCATCACTTCTGCAATACTCACACTGACAGGTGTGACCAGCAGCCTGGCGGCCCCGCAGGGCAACTCCTATTACCCGGGATCTCCATACAATTCTTCCGGCACCAACCCTGCCTGGATAAAACGCGTAACAGGCTCGTGGACAGCCAGCACCATCACCTGGAACAATCAACCCACTACTACCACTACCTACGCAGTGACTGTACCGGCATCCACCTCACAATGGAATTACAGTGTAACCCTCAACGTTACAGCGCTGGTACAGGATCTCATCAACAGCGGACAGAATAACGGTTTCAGCATGCAACTGCAGACCGAAGCTTACTACCGCTGCGTGATCTTCACCGGGCCCCGTCATACCAACGTCAGTGGCCGTCCGAAACTGGTAGTCACCTACGAGATATAACCACTACCAGGATTACCAAAAGCATAATAGGGCCACTTTTTAATTTAAAATGCCCAACCTTAGTTCCGCTAAGGTTGGGCGTTTCAAGTTATGAAAGCGCTCTTCAAAACAATTTCTCACAACAAAAACCGTCAATGTTATAACATTGAATAAAATTCTCCTAAATTAGACCAGCACGACGTTTTTCTTTCAAATTCCTCAAAATACTAAACGTATGCAGGTAACAACCCACTTGCTCATTTCTTTCCCCTGATATAAATATGCTGCCTTCTTATGCTGAACATCCGCTCCATGGCATTGCTCCGCGGCTAAAGACAGGAGAGGAACATCTGTTTAATGTAATCCGCTATTATGAAAAAGAAAACTTTTCCGAAAAAACTGCAGCTGGCAAAAATGAAAATCGCCATCCTGAATCCCAACCAGCTCAAACAGAAAGAATTTATCTGCGAAACTTCTTATGCAGAAACTACTTGCCGTAACTGCGTGGAAACTATCCTTTGCCTTTAACAGGTAAGGACCAACCGCACGTCACACTTCAATGCTGAACATCCGCTCCATGGCATTGCCTCCCGGCTAAAGACAGGAGGGGACTATCTATTGTAATCCTCCAATTATGAAAAAGAACACATTTCCCAAAAAACTCCAGCTGGCAAAAGTAAAAATCGCTGACCTGAATGCTACCCAACCCAAGAAAGCGTTCATCTGCCTGACATCTTTCGATCAAACTACCTGTCCCGGCTGCATCCGGACGATTGACTGCGTTCAATAAACACAATAAAGGGCTGAACCGGGGTTCAGCCCTTTATATCACTATTTAAATTCAAGAATATACGAATGAGTGTCCGGACTTGGGTAAGTTCCTACACTATGGATCTTAATCCGAAGCGGATATCCCAGAGCGCCAAACGGTACGTATTTCTTCCAGTAATTATTGGAAGAGCCGTCCTCCGTTATCGCATAGTCTGCATTCACAAACTGATTATTCAAAGACGGCGGAATATAACTTACCGTCGTCGGATTGCTTTTCAGCGCAGCGGATGCGATAATCACCACTTCATGCTCCGTGGCAAGCCCGTGGCTCCAGTTGGGACCTTTCACCCAGTTCCCGCCGAAATCGCCGACACTGTAAATCATATGTTCTCCCTGATTGTTCAGCGTAACGGCATGATCCCCTACAAAACCGCTATTGATAGTATTTACCCTTCGTAAAATACCAAGCCAGTTTCTATGTTCCGCAAAATAGTAAACCGTGCAAAAGCCCCTGTTTTGTCCGTTCAACAAAAAGTTGTAAATCTTAACCTGTGCATGAGCTGCCGCCTCCACGCCGGATTCCATCGGAGACGCATTGGCAAAACTGCCTTCTCCCATTTTAAGTTGATTCAAAACGGGTGCCTGTCCATAAGCAACCAGCGCAGACTGATCAAAGACAGTGACATCTCTTGCTAATGTATTTTTCTTGTCTCTTGCCCAAATAATAGTATGCTCATTTGCTTTTCTGCCACCAATGCTACCTTCTGCCTGAATAGAAGAAGTCGTAATCTGATCATGGCTGTATTGCAAAAGCTGGTCATTTATCCGAACCAGGCCTTCTGCATTTACTACACCCGCTTCCAGAATACCCCGGCAGTTGATATCATAAGAAGTGCCGGCACTATTCCACACTACAACCCGATCATACTTGTTCTTCACGGTAAAAAAGCCGTCTTTATTCTGTGCGGCTTCCATTTTATCAAGCTCCTGATTGAATTTGTCGTAAACCGATCTCAGGGAAGTGAAACCAATCTCCTTCTCCCATGCCTGTCGCTGTTCCGCAGACATTGAATTAATTGCCAACATTGTCTGAACGAAAGTCTGATCGTCAGAGAAGTGCAGTACACCATCGACTACTTTAACAGGACTGTCTTTTGCCACTGGTTCACTTTCTTTGACACTTGCCTCCTTTTTACAGGACAGAAAGACAAACATTAACAGCAAACCTGTGCAGAGCATTAAATTGATTTTCATAAAATAAGTGGGTTAAAAAAGTGAAATAATAAACGTGGAACCAATAGAATATTTGATAGTATTAGCAGGAGATAATATGCATAGTATTCCGGTAAAGGCCAACAATACGGATTACAAGCCCCGGAGCGAACTGATGGTTATTTTGATTACTGTCTTTGTAGCCGGAAAATGGTATACTACAGTCCGTCAACTACTAAAACATATTTTCAGTATACGAAATTATTTAACGATCCTGTTCAGGAATAGTATAAAAGCGACAACATTCAGACAATTAAAAACATGATATGTTTATGCATACCTTTCTCATAGTAAACCGGCGCGGACTTCTGCAAAACACGCAGGGCTGCCCTTCCGGAGCAGCCCTACCCTCTCTGAAATGCAAGCACCCTTACTTAAGCACAATTTTTCTGATAGCCCTGTTATTCGGATCAGAGATATAAATACTTCCTTCCTTGTCGATCGCCAGGTCCGCCATCAAACCGATCTTCGCCTTATCCAGGCTGCCATCTTCAAAACCTCTTGACAGTTTCGCCGCGGTGCTCACCTGCCCCGTAGACGGATCCAGCTTACGCAACGCATAGTTATGCACATCTGCGATCAGCAGGTTTTGTTCATGATCTATCAGCAATGCACCGATAGTGCCTCCAAACAGTGCAGAAGACACCGGCCCGTCCTGGTAGCCAGCGGATGACCCAACCCAGGTCAACTTGCTGTTACTGAACTGTTGCCAGTAGAAAGTAGGTTCATATTTGTCTCCTACCACAAACAGATGATCATTGTTACCGCTAATGGCCATCCGCGTTGCCTCTGCTGTCCGGGCAAACACATTTTCCGATATGCCATTGGGAGATACCCGAAATACACCTTTATACAACTGCGTGTAATAGAGGTTACCTTTTTTGTCTATCGTCACCGTACCAACGTCATTGGGCAAACCACTCCTGAGGGTCGTCACATCGCCCTGCGGTGTGATTTTACGGAGAGCGCCACCATTAGCAGACACCTCGGAAACATAGAGGTTATCATTTTCATCCAGCACCAGGCCGTAAATACTACCAAAGCGGGCATTCGTGCCATTGCCATCGGCTACCCCCAATTGGTTAGGCTCTCCGGCAAAGACGGACACATTGCCGGCAGGCGTCACTTTGGAAATATAGTTCTCACGGGTGTTGGACACAAATACGTTACCCTGCCTGTCTACTACCAGCGGACCGATGAATGCACCCATCTGGCTGGTCAACGTAAACATACCGGAACGGCTAAACGGAACAGGGCTTTCCGCTATCAGTGCAGCACGTTTCACTTTTACCGGGCCGGTCGTCAGGTTGGCCGGCGTCATCACTTCCAGCGTGGTGGCTGTGGCGCTGAGTATCTGTGCTACCACACCGTTGAACGTTACCTCGTTCTCTGCAGGGTTTATACTGAAACCGGTACCGGTGATCACTACCTTAGTGCCTGCCAGACCATTGGACGGTTCCATTTTCAGTATACCCAGATTTTGTTCTGTAAACTCCGGCCCTTTCACCGGCTGATCATTCACGCTCACCATCACCGTTCCCTTGCCCATACCTGCCGGCAGCACTACCGTAAGACGCAGACTGGTCGCCTCTTTCACCACCGCCTTCACATTATTGATCGTCACTACGTTTTCATCTGCTACAGTGCTGAAGTCTTTCCCCTCAATGATCATCTCCGCACCAGCCGGCCCGCTGAGCGGACTTACCAGCCGCAACGACGGCGGCGGCACTACGGTGAACGACGGACCGACAATTTTCTGCCCGTTAATGGTAACAGCCAGCGGCCCGCTCGCTACTCCTTCCGGCGCCACTGCCACCAGTTTACCGGCAGTCACCTCTGCCACGACAGCTTTCTTACCGTTGAACTCCACCACATTATCGGCGGCTACCGCTGCAAAGCCTTCTCCGCTAATGGTTACACGGGTACCCTGACCACCGGTCAGCGGCTTAATACCACTGATCGTCTGAAACTGAAAAGGCTGCCCCACAGATACCATCCCGTCTACCTTCACCGTCACCGGTCCGCTGCCGGCCCCTTCCGGCACGGTGGCAATCAGCGTAGTGTCGCTGGCACTTACCACAGTAGCGGATTTGCCGTTGACCAGCACTTCTGCAGGTGATTTCAGGCTGCTGAAGCCAGCGCCGCTGATGCGTATCTGCGTACCCGCGGTACCGTTAGGAGGAAATATTTTCTGCACACTTAACTTCTGGTAGGTATACTCGCCTACGGTCAATGACTTGCTGCCGTTGGAAAAAGTAACGGTGCCGCTCTGCCCTTTTTCCGGCGCGCGTACCACCAGCAGGGTATCGGTAGTGCTCAGCACTTCTGCATCGGTACCGTTGAAGGATATACTGGCTTTCCCCTCGGAGAAACCGCTACCGGTAATGGTGACCAGCGTTCCGGCATTGCCGCTGTTAGGATAATAACTCCTGACCTCAAACGGGACCACAGCCGCTATTTTATCTTTTTTACAGGCCTGTATAATGCCCATCAGGTATAACATCACGCCTGCGAATAAATATGTTGTAAGCTTTTGCATATCATCTGTTGTTTAAAAGGTGTAACGCAGTCCCAGCTGTACCTGGTAACGGGAACCGAAATAATCAATGGAATAGGGCGTACCCGGATCAGAGAAAGTATATACCGGTATACCACCTTTGTTCTGCTCCGGCGGGAACAGGGTAGGCGTTAAACCAACACTGGCAGTAGAGTTAAAGGTATTGGGCGAGAAATAGCTGATGCCCCAGTTGCGGTTCAACAGGTTGGTCAGGTTCACCACATCTGCCGTGAAGGTGATGAAATGCGTTTTCATCTTACGCAGATGGAACTCCTGCGCGAAGTGCAGGTCTGCCTGCACATTCCACGGTGTGCGGCCCATATTTCTCTCAGTGAAATTTCCCCTTCTGCTGTTCAGGTATTTGTTGCCATCAACGTAACGGTTAAACGCTTCGGCCTGTTCAGCCGCCGTCACCTGCTGCCCGTTGCTGGTATAGTCCCTGAAGAAACGGATCGCCTCTTCTGTCTGCGGGATATAAGCCAGGCTCACCTGCTGCGGTAACCCCTGTACGCTGTTGTTCACTACCCCGTAGGTGAAAGGACTGCCGGACTGCGCACTGAAGAACAGGCTAAGGGTGCTCACCCATGTTTCATTCCACGCCTTGCGGTAGCTGGTATTCACCACAAAGCGGTGACGGATATCGAAGTTGGAATAAGCCAGCGGCGCATTATTCGGGCTCAACGCCTGGTTCAGCTGCCAGTTGGACTCCATGGAGTTACGGATACCATTGAAGGCATCCTTGCTCTGGCCATAGGTATACGCGCCCGACAGATATAAACCGCCGGAGAAGTTTTTGCTGGCGGTGCCGGTGATGCTGTAGCGGAAACCTTTGTTAGTATTGCTCAACAGGTATGCATTGGAGAAATGCGGATCAATATTGCCGGAATAAACAGGCTGCTGCCGGTCTTTATCGTAAGCGTAATATTTCGGGTTATCGGTGATGTTCACCTGCTGAAAGAAGACTTCCTTAATACTTTTGGTGACCATAGCTTCTATCCCGAACTTCCACTGACTGGCAGTAGTCCTGTCGATGGCCAGGCTGGCGCGCAGTATCTTCGGCATCACAAAATCATTATCGATCAGGTCCACCTGTGTCTTCCCGGCATTAGGGTTGTTGATGACAGTGCCGTTCTGTTCAATGAAATCGGCGATACCGTTCTTACCCGGCTTGATAGCGTCACTACCGGGGGCGAAAGGCTTCTGGTCTGCTTTCTGGTCAAATGAACCGTAGTTCACGCCGTTGTTATAGTAGGCATAGGCCAGCCATGCAAAGGGAATACGGCCGGTAAACATGCCCACGCCGCCGCGAACGATGAGGCTCTGATCTCCCAGCCAGTCGTAGCGGAAACCTAAGCGCGGGGAAATCTGTACTTTCCCGAAATACCGGTTCTCAATGCGGTTCAGCGGCGTATAGTGATACGTAGATCCGAAGTAAGGATCGGCGATCGCGTTGGTCACTTTATCGCTCAGCTCCGGTTTTGTAGGCAGATGCGTATAGTCGGCACGCAGCCCGGGCGTAACGGTCAACTTGTCCGTCACCCGGATCGCATCCTGTATGTACACGCTGTACAGGTTCACATTAAATACCGCGCCGGGATGGCTCATGATATAGTCGCGACTGTTATTGGTGTAGTTATAGCTCCCTCTTACACGATAGGGCGTATTACGCAGGTAGTCATCGATGCTCAGGTAGTCCACACGGCCGTTCCAGGCATTCACAAACCCGTAGTCGATATGATACAGCTCATTGTGCATGCCCATCAATACCGTGTGTTTACCTTTGGTCCAGGTGAGGTTGTTGGTAATTTCGATAGTACGCTGTTTCATATTGAATACAGACGCCTCCCTGTCTGTGCCCAGATAGATGGTGGTGCCCGGCGTGCGGCCCATGATCTGTACCTGCGGCAACGTAGGATCGCTGAGCGGATCGCGGTAGTCGTGCACGGTAGTGAAACCGGCGACGAAACTATTGGACCAGGCGTTGTTGAAACGGCTTTTCAGTTCAGCGACGGTGCTGCTCTGGTTATTCGTTTGCTTGAAAGCCATGCTGCCGAAACGAAAATCCTGTTGGTCGCGGTCCAGGCTGATGGCGCTGGAGGTAATGGTATTGTTGCGGACAGACAGCTGGTGTTTATCGTTGATGTTCCAGTCTATACGATTGAAGAATTTATTGGACTCGGAAGAGGAGTTGTACATCCCCGGTGTCCCCGGGTCAAAGATATCTCCGTAGCGTTTGATGGTCGCCTGGCGGATATCGTCGGCGTCTTTCCCGCTGAGGATACGGGCTGTTTCTTCCTTACCGGCCAGCAGCTGCGCAGGATCGGTTCTGCGGGTGATTTCTTCATTGGTAAAAAAGAATAGTTTGTTTTTGATGATCGGGAAACCGAGCCGTATGCCTGCCTGGTAATCTTTAAAGTCACTGTTCATCTTATCACCGTTGCCGGCTTTGTTTTTCCCGATCATGGCAGCGGTGCGGCCAAAGCCGTATACCGAACCGGTGAAGGTGTTGGTACCGCTGCGGGTAACAGCGTTGACGCTGCCGCCGGTGAAGTTACCGATCTTCACGTCGAAGGGCGCGAGGTACACCTGCATGTCTTCGATCGCATCGAGGGAAACGGGATTGGTGCGGGTGCTGCTGCCGGGCTGACCGGAAGTGCCGCTTTGTCCGCCCATAGACGGGCTGAAGCCGATCGCATCGTTATTGATGGCCCCGTCGATGGTAACGTTGTTGTAGCGGAAGTTGGAACCGCCGAAACTATTGTCTTTGCTGCCTTGCGGCACCATGCGGGTAATGTCTTGTATGCTGCGGCTCACCGTCGGCATATTATTGATCTGGCTGCGGCTGATGTTCTGGCCCGCGCCATAATTATTGGCTTTGGGTCCTGCCTTCGCGCCTTTCACCACTACTTCGGATAGTTGCTTGCGGTCATCGTTCAGCACTACATTCAACTGTTGCGGTTCACCCAGGCGTACGGTCACGTTCTGGTATTTTTGCGGCGCCATGCCCATCATAGTCACGGTAACAGTGTACGGACCGCCGATACGCATTCCTAAAATGTGATAGCGGCCTCCCGCATCGGATATCACCGGATAACGGGTACCGGAAGGTTCGTGCAATGCGATGATGGTGGCTCCCGGCAATGCCTGCCCCTGGCCGTCCTGTACCTTTCCCGTCAGGCCGCCGGAGGTTTCCTGCGCTATGCCGGCCATCGACGCCAGCATTAGCAACAGGAAAGAATATATTGTTACAATTATTTTTTTTGTGTTCATCACGTAAGATTATAACTGATTCTACTTTGTGATTTTTAATACCTGGTCGGTAATATGTACTACACCGTTACCGGCAATGCTATTCTGCTTTACCAGCTTTACCGGCGCGTCGTTGCCCGGCCCCTGAAGCGTAATACCATTGTAAAGCCCCGGCGACAGCGGGTCTGGCGTAAGCTGCACTTTCACAATATTGTCGTCGAGCATGTTCTGCGTAGTGGCGGCAGTGCTTCCGGTACTCAGGATATAGTCATACACAAACCGGCGGTCGGCCGCAATGTGATAACGCAACAATGCGGCCAGTACCCCGGGATCGGCCGCCTCGATCTGCTCCAGCGTCTTATAGCCGTAGGCAGTCATGGCAGCGTTGTTTGCAGCATACACGGTATAGGGACCTTTGCCTTTCAGCAAAGCGGATAAACCGGAACGTTGTAAGGCGTGGCTGAAGAGGCTCAGGCTCGGCTCGGCCGTGAGCGCTTCTGTCACCGTTTCATAGAGATATGGTTCCAACATACGATCGATGACCTGCAGCGTACCATTGCTGGCTTTCATGCTAATGGCCAGCACCCGGCTGCCATTGACAGTCAGCACGGTGTCTTTGTCTTTTATCCAGCGGGTCACATACAGCTTTCCGCCGTTGTAAGTGCGTATCTCCTGGTTAAACAGGAAAGGCATTTTATTCAGATCATAGTTGCCGTTGAGGATATGATATCCCGTGATATTGGTCATCAGGGAAATACTGGCCGTGCCTACACTGAGGGTAGTGGGATATCCTGCGTTGGTGAAAGCGGCGTCAGATGGCGCCAATACGGTGAGTGGTCCTGCGCTGGTCAGCAACGGCCGCATACTGCTGCGGTCGGTCGCTGCTTTGAACTTACTGAGGTTGAAGTTGTCCGCCACCACTTCCATGAGGCGGTCGTTAGCTTTAGGTTCATCAGCTTCGTCTTTCTTGCAGGCGCCTGCCATCAGTAAAGACAAACTGATCACCACCAGCCGGCGGGAAAAATATTGTCTGGATAATATAGTATTTGTAGTCATCATGAATCTTTAATGGATCAACTGTTAGTTCACCTTGAAATTATCCGGCAGAAAAAGCCGGTCCACCAGATGTAGCGGACCTTCAAAGGTGTTGATGTCTCTTGCGATGATAGTTGCCGGCGGTGTATTGGCACTTCTCAGTTTTACCTTGATGGTATTACCCTCACGGATAAACTGCAACGGCATTTTATAACCGGCGGTAGTTGTATTCCCCAGAGATATCCAATAATCTCCGATCAGTTTATCATCGAGATCATTAGAATAAAATACAGTACGGGCAGAAGGAATAAAACCGCTATTGTCGGTGGGAGCATAAGATCGTCCCCAGTTGTGATAGTCCAGGATACTGTCGGTAGGAATTAAACCAGTCATCTTGTAAGACTCCCAGTCCAGTTCAGGTATGAAGCGGCTGTTAATATCCATAACTTGTGTTATATCCTGAATGCCGGCCTGGTGGAAAGCCTCATCGGTAGGGGCCAGATAGGAATTAAAAACAACGGCGCCGGAGGCGGGGTCCACATTCCAAAAATAGCCGCCGTAGCGCACAAAAGAGCCAAAGGTATATTCCATCCAGCTGGCCTCATTCATATCGTTGATGGCCAGCAGCATAGTAAAGCGGCCATCTTCCTCCAGTATTTCCCTGACATGCTTTTCTGGTTTCTGCAACAACCGGTTCACCGGCCAGATGATACCATTCCTCGCTGCCACCGGCGGATAGTTGCCGCAAAGCTGGCCATCGATAATCAGCTGGCTATCTTTCGCCATTGCCATAAAGTGGCGGTAGGTGTAGGCATAAGGACGGCCCACGCCCGATCCTGAACCATTCCGGTATTCCGTCAAATTTGGGTTCTCCAGCATCGTCATCCTGGGAGAACTCATTTTTTGCGTCTGAAGGGTCAATGGCTCGAGTTTTTCATTGAGCATATGGTATCTCATCAGTGTATTCAGCTCCTCCGGAGAGCGTTTGCCGATTTCAGTTTCATCGAGTCCGGCAGCCTTCATGGACGCATCGTCCACTGCCAGCACGGTAACGGACGCCCGGGCTCCCAATGCCATCAGGACTTCCTCTATATTACTACGCTGCCAGGCAGCATAAAACAGCTTATAAGGAGACGATTTCAGGACTGCCCGGATATCGGCGCTGGCACTGTCTTTATAGGGAACGGTCTCACCTTCCGGTTCCGGCATGAACATTTCCTTTCTGCAACCGGTGTGCAACAACCCTATGCTGAAGAACGCCCCGCAGAGGATAGTTGCCTGTATAGTTCTGTATATTTTATTTTTCATGATGATTATGTCGTTAACTGTTGACCTTATTTTACGGCCTGTTCGGGTTTTAGCAGCAAGCCATCCAGCTGATGTACCACACCGTTGTCAGTATTATAATCCACGATTCCTTTCCGTTCCACCGGCACCGCATTTAGCGGCTGATGGTTTCTGTCTTCCCGGATGGAACAGGTATACCTGATTTTCAGAACACCGTTTTCTGTACCGTCCAGGCTGGCGATCTCCAGCAGGTAGGTATCATCCTTTATATTAAGTCTCAGCGGGTCGCTGGTACCAGTCATGGTTTTAAACGCACGGATATCAGAGAAGAAGTAGTGCTGTTTGTGTATGATGTAGCTTCCAAAAAGCCGCGCCATGGTGTATTTGTCAGGGTCTAACGCTGCGATTGCCTGCTCATCCAGGCCATTGGCTTTGAGTGCCGCATTGGTGGGCGCCAGTACCGTCCAGGGGCCGCCACTTTTTAACTGTTCCCAAAAGCCGAAACGTTTCAGGGCACCTACAAACAGGCTGAATTCCTCATGCTGAGCAAGCAGGTCCTGTACAGTCCCCGGCTGATCTTTTATCACCTGCTGCAGCACCTGCAATACACCGTTGGTAACAACCACGTCTTTCACATCTGCCAGACAACCGTGGAAGTAAATGGCATTGCGATTGGCCGCTGAACCAAAAGGATTGGTAGCCATTGTTACCAGCAACTCCCGTGTGCCGATAGTTTTAAACCGTACGTCCACGCTATTGGACGCCAGGTCACCTTCGCGCAACGTGCGGGGCAACACATGCAGTTGTACCAGTTCCTTTACCTTGTCGACCGGCATTTTGGCCAGATCGGCAGTGCTCAGGATCCCCATCTCATTAAATGCCTTATTGTTGGGCGCCAGGATGGTAAATGGTCCCGGGCCGTTCAGTTCCGCCGTCATGCCAGCCCTTTCAATGGCTGCGGAGAAGAGGCTCAGGTCATAGTTGTTCCGGATGAAATCTGCTGCAGGGCGATAGTTCTTCAACTCCTGCCCGAAATCCAGTTTATCATGCTTACAGGAAGTAAACATCATCCCGATCAAGGCTAAGAATATGATAGTGTAATGTTTCATAGTTGATGATTTAGGAGCCTCCGCTTAATAGATCGGCGTCGGATATTTACGTTGCACGGTAGTTAAATAAGCGGTGCCGTTCACTATTTCGATGGTATTCACGGTGGCAAAAGACTGCGGGTTGTTTGTTCCGGAGTGAATATTGACGATCATATTGGGCCGGCTGCAGATGTAGCGTTCAAAGCTCGCACGGGTACCATTCCCGTAACAGGAAATCACTGCGTAGTTACCATCCACCACTTCACCATTATTATCGTTGTAAGGATTGTTGAGCGGGCTCAGTCCCGGCGACAGCAGGCTGAATCGCTGCCATGCCGTGGTCCGGATGCCATCGGCGGCATTGTCTGCAAACAGCGGAAAGCTGAAATAACTATTCACGGCGTTAGACGTGTTATTGCGGCGCAGTGTCGTCAGGAACCTGAAATTATATCCCGGTACCGGATTCGTCAGTCCGTCGCCGGTAAGGAGCGTCATCCAGACATTCGCTTCATCCTTTATCCCATATTGCAGCATGCCGGCGTCTACATTCCTTGGTTTCTTCGTTTTGTCAGCTGCTTCATATCCTTCTGCGCTCATGTTATAGAAGTTCACATACACCAGCGAGTCAGACAGTGACAGCTTGTGGAAAATTTCGCGGCGTAACAGCATGCCATTTTCCTTGGTCCTGAAATTTTTCTGCAGGATGTGCAGGGTGTATACTTCACGGCTGTCCAGTTGGAGAACGGTATCCAGCAACACCTTCTTTTTCAGCCGGTCTTCCAGGCTAAAGAATGGTATTCCACTCACCGGGCGGTACATAAACATCACCCGGTGCTGGCCGGCAGGTATCTGCGCCCAGCTGGAGAGGTCAAAACCATTAAGTATGGGTCCTACCAACACGTCTTCTTTACCGGGATACTCAGGGTTACGGAAGGAATTACTGGTACCTATATGCGAAGGGTATGGCGGTGCATAGGAGCTGCGCTGGTCCAGGAAATCACCGATAATAGCTGCACTGACGGGCATACCGGAAGCATCCGTCTGCGGATCGATGAGCATCGTCAGAAACGGCTGCTCCTCATCCTTGTTTTCCAGTGCTACGGTATAGTTCAGGTTATTGAACACACGCAGGTAGGCAGGGTTGTCTATCTTCTCATGTTCTATCTTGGCACAGCTACCCAAAGCCAGCGCCAGGCCTGCTATGATAATGGAAAATGTTTGTTTCATGCTTTTTTAAGTTTAGGGCTACCGGTTATGTTTAACAATGATCATCTTCGCTTTGGATGCCTCCGGCCCACCGGCGCCATCTCTTCCTATCAGCGCTATAGAGTAGTAGCCGGGCTCCTGGTTCGGTATGATTCCCCGCACATACATTTCTTTCCGGGCCACCAGGTCAGCACTTTTCACCACCGGCACCTGTGTAAGCCATGTGCCGGGAAATACACCGGGGTTTGACCGGAAGGCCATAATATGGTACGGATCATCGACCAGGCCAACAACCGTATTGGTGGCATCCTCCGGGATAATGCCCGGCTGCAGCCCACGGGTAACGCCATATCTGCCGAACGACTGGCCATTAGGCGCCGTGAAATTCACATTAGGTATATCCGGGCAGAAATTATAGAAGCGGAAGTGGATAGGATGTTTGTACTGCACCCGCAGGAAAGAGCCGTCCTGCCCATCGCCACCTGGTACAAATACGCCGCCGCTCAGGTTGTTGGCGGCAATGGCTATCTGCGGCTGTCCTTTGGCATCGCCGTATATCCATGCGGTATAGTTGCCGCCGGGGCTTACCATCTTCTGCGTAGAAGCCAGCACTTTACCGGAAGCGTCGGTTGCTTCAATGGTGGTCATAGCTGCCACGATGTTCGTATACTCGCCGGCAGTACCGTAGCCGATGTTGCCACCAGCCTGCGCGCCGTTCACTTTCAGCCGCAGGGAGGCTGCGCCGGGGAGGGCATTCACGGCCTGCAAACGGCCATAGTTCACATTGGCAGGATCGGCAATATCCGCTATGATCTGAAAAGCGTTTTGGGTAAAACTGGATTCATCATGACCACCGGGAATCGCATAGGGCAATACCTGCGGCGTAATGACGATCGTGTATATTCCCCCGGCTGGTAAGTACGTATAGGCGCGTAAGTTAGCCCGGTAACAACAGGCTGTACAGAACCCAGCGTAATGGTAGAGGTAGCCCGGTCTATCATGGCCGCGTTTTCTTCGCGGGCGCCGCCGGAAGCGGTCACCTGCGTACCGGTGGATGTCATTACCCTGAACTGGTAGGTACCATAAGGCACTTCCACATACTCCGACCAGTGGCCGGGCGCAATGTTGGATGTGGTGGCGCTAACCGGCGTTCCGTCGGCAAAAGCCAGCGACATAGGCCCGTCCACCCGCTCCTGTCCAGCATCAGGACGTCTGATCCCGGAGGCAAGGTTTACAATGCGGATCTTGAAATGGTCAGGCCGCGAAGGTGCTTCTACGGAACGGGGGATCTTGTTCACCTCCGGAATATTACCTGTCAGCAGCAGAGGACCGCGGATAATATAATAATCAGAAGGGTTGTTATAGTCGTCATTTACATCCAGTTCCACCGGTCTTTCCCCTACTGTCAGCTCTTTGGTTTCAATTTTCAGATGTGCGTTACCGTTATTCTGAAACAAATCGCGCGGCACCGTCCAGGTAGTAGCCAGACGGCCTTTGTCAGGGAAATATTTTGTCGCCGGATACCGCCATTTATCATCGAGGTAGGACAGGACCACGTAGTTGGTCAGCGTATCATTATTGGCGATCACCTGGTTGTGCGTGCTCAGGTTCACGATCCGGACGCCGGAATTACTCCGGACATCCTGAACGGTCCTGTTGTCATACAGGTGGTCCATTTTATCTTTATTGCAGGACAACATGAAACCGGCGCCTGCCAGCAACACTCCTGCTATCATGGAAATACGTTTCATTTTTATTTTTTTATTCCGGATAACCGTTACCGTTAGAACAGATTATAAGTAAAGCCCAGCATGATCTCGCTGCCGCGTTTGAAACTGCGGTTAACGTATTTGTTGCCATACCACAGGCCGCCGGTGCCCGGCGCCGCGTATACGGTTTCTATCGCCGGGTTCAGGATATTCTTGGCATATCCCTTGAACAGTAAACGTTTGGTAACCCGCTGCGTAAAGATGAAATCCAGTACCGGCACCGGACGGGTATAGAGGTCCGGCTCACCTGTCAGGTTGATCTGCACCAGCCGCTCGCCCACCATATTGAAAGTGGCGGTGACATCGGTACCTGAACGGCCGTTCTTATAGTTGAGCCAGGCGTTTACGGAATATGGCGCCTGTTCAAACAGCGGGCTGTACTCCGGCGTATGACGGTCCAGGGATTTGTTGGCCTTATACCGCTCCGTCGATTTCTTAATCAGGCTCTGTGCCAGCAGCAGGTTGGAACCAATATTGAAATTCTTCAGCGGGGCGTAGAGCCTTCCGAGGTCTTTTACCACTTCCAGCTCCATTCCCCATACCTTGCCTTCGTTCGGATCATTCTGGAACTGGATGGTGGGATATTCAGGATATTTGGCAGCGAGACCGTCTGTTTTGAGGCTGAAGACCTTCACCAGCTGATGTTGTATCCGTTTTCCAAACAATGATACTGACAGCACTTCTCCCGGGTTGGGGAACCACTCCCACCTGAAATCGAGGTTTTCCGTTTGTTGGTTGACCAGGCCAGGGTTACCTACCACCAATCCCATCTGGAAAGCATCAAATTCGAACACGTTGGTGATTTCACGCAGCTCCGGTCTTGCCAGGGTAGTATTGTAACCGACGCGGAAATTCATGCTTTCCAGCGGCGTATAGGTCAGGTTAAAGGAATAAAAAGGTTTGTAGCCCGTCTTGTAAGCGGTATTGGGATTGATAAGCACCACAGGCACTTTCGTACCATCGTCACCAGGAGCAGTAAGCGATGGATCGAGATAAACGTCGGAAGTATCCACGGCAGATTGAATATTGGTTTTCTCAAAACGCACGCCACCGGTAAGACGCAGATTGGCCGGCAACCGTAGGTCCATCATACCATAGAAGGCGTTGGTTTCAAAAAAACCGGTGTAGTTATTGGGAGACTTCTGACTGTTGTACAGAAAACCGCCAACAGGGTTGGCACCTTCGCCGGTACTGCCTCCGGGGATTTTGATACCGATCATCTCCGGGCTAACCAGGCGATTCAGGTTGCCCTCCACGGCGTACAGCGGGTAGGCGCCATAGGTAGAGAAATTAGATCCCGGCAGGAAGAACATGTTCTCCCGGAAGCTACGGTCACGGTTCAGGTAGTTCACGCCGGTTTTAAATTCCTGCTTCTTGCCAAACAATGGGAAAGGCAGCGTTACATCGGCTTTATAGTTATAGTTGGTTTCCTTCAGCCTGCGCCAGCGGCGGCCGTTGGGCTCGGCCTGTATGATACCGTAGGTACCGTAGCCGTTCACATAGCCGGAATTGAGCGCATACAGATGGTCTGTATACACATAATCGCCCGAGCCGGGAAATGATCCTACAGCAGGTTTGTAATAGTATCCTCCGTTGCGCGGCGCATAGTCTGTCAGCGTCACAAAACGATAGTCAGGATCATTCTGTGAAGAGTTGGACGTAGCGATGTTGTAGCTCAGGCGCGGGCTGTATTCGCCCTTCATGAACTTATGCTCGCCCTGAAGGTTGAAGGTATGCAGGGTACGGTACGTCTGCTTCAGTGAATAGATAGTGCTGCTCACTTCTCCCGGCAGGCCGGTATACTGGTATTGCCCGTACATGTTGACTGCCTGCGCCTCGCTGCCCCAGCTGCCGAGGTACTGCATACTGATTTCATGACGGGGGTTGAACTTATACGTCAACCCCGTCAATGCTCCATAGTTGATTGTTTGTATTCCTGTGTTCTCTTTATAGGTTTGATATTTACCCATGAACAGGTTGTTCGGGGTAATATAGTTGGGTATGTTGCGCGGACTGTACACGTCTTTGTTACCGGTGATCACACCCTGGTAAACACTATACTGGGTAAGGTTTCCGCCGTAGATATCTGTTGTGCGGCTGTAGTAGTTGGCGCCGGCTATGACCCCCAGCGTATGTTTTCCAAACAGCTTAAAGCTGTTGCCATAGGTAGCCGAATATAGCTGGTTCAGCGGTGCTTTGCGGTAATTGGTGGTCAGCACCGGATCGAAACTATGCATCAGGTTATTGATGCGGACAGCTTCCTGTTGCAAGGCAGGACTGTTGGGGCTGTTGGAGATCAGTTGCTGTATCTGGGATAAACCGCCGGGATATTGTTTGGACAAGTCCAGGAATTCGGCAGACAGGTCTTTTTTATTCACCCTGGTACCTAAGAATCCCATCTCGCTGTTATAGAAGCTGTTCACACGGCCATTGGGGCCGATATTGGAATTAAAGCCGGTTTGCGCGATGATGGTAAATATCGCGCTGTCGGGAACAGATTTCGTTTTCAGTTCCACGATACCGGCGGCGGCATCGGCGGGCTTATCAGGTGTAACCGTCTTGAAGATGGTGATATTATCGAGGAGGGATGCCGGTACAAGGTCCAGCGGGATGGTGCTTCTGTCGGGATCGGAAGAGGCGAGGCGGACGCCGTTGAGCTGCCCGATCACGCTGCGGTCACCGAGCCCGCGGATAGCTACGTATTTGTCGTCCGTGATGGTAACGCCGGATACTTTCTGCAGCGCCTGGGTGGTGGTGATACTGCCGGTGCGTTCTATCTGTGCGGCGGATATGGCGTCCTGTACGATGGCGGCATTTTTACGGTCCTGTAATACCGCGATTTCCGTATTGAGTTTACGGCGTGCGTTGACGGTCACTTCGCTGAGTTGTTTACTGGAAACGGTCAGCGCGATGATCATTGTACCACCGGCGTTAGCTTTCACTTCCCTGGTTTCGTAGCCGATGTAGCTGACGATGAGCGTAACGCCGCTTTGTGTCACGGTGAGGTTGAAGATCCCGTTGACATCGGTGGAAGCGCCGGCAGCGGCGCCTTTTACGCGTACAGAAACGCCGGGGATGGCTTCTTTTGTTTTGCTGTCGATCACCTTGCCGCTGATCTTCACAGGTACCGGTTGTTGGGCGATCACCACGTAGCCTTCCACCAGCTTATATTCCAGACCGGTGTTTTCCAGGATGCCGTGTAAGGCGTCCTGGATACGGATAGCGGGACTACTGATGGTAACCTTTTTATGGGTTTTCTCCAGCAGTTCCTCCGGTAACATAAATTTAACTTCGCCCTGCTTTTCGATGGCGAGCAAAGCCTCTTTTAAGGCTACCTTGTTCAACTGCAGGTTTATTTTCCGGGTCAGATCCTGGCTCTTTACGTTCGCGGCCAAAAGCAACCCTGCTGCGGTGAGTTGCAATACCAGCACAATAAATGAACATCTCATCAGGAAATAAATTATGGGCCTTATTCCTTCGCTTTGTCCCAGAGGAGCGCCGGTATTTTTTTTATCCGGGCGGGCCCGTTGGCACGCGAAGGCGGGATGCATGCTAAATCTTAAAGGATTTCTTTTTAATCCTTTTTCCATACTTTTGAATGTTACTGGTTAGTCCCGGTTTTCCGGGAAATCTGGTATCCTTTTTCATGGTGCCTGTTCGTCGTCCAAAACTTATCAGGCATGATGAAATCATTTTAAGACGTTCCCGTGTATTTGTCAGATACCGGGAACGTTTTTTAGTTGTGTACTGTTAGGGCATATGATTGTTTTCTGTTAATGAATAGTAATCTGGCGGTTGTTGATCTTGTAGGTAAACCTGCTGCCGGTGCTCAGCACACGGAGGGTTTCTTCCATGGGCCGGTTGGCCGACAGTGTAACAGTTATCCGCTTTTGTGCGGTCACAGGTTGTTTAAAACGGATGCTTACATTATACCAGCGTTCCAGCACCGCTGCCACCTCCTGCAAGGTGTTGTTGTTAAACGCCAGGCGGGCATTCTTCCAGCCGGCGATGTCTGCCACGGGCATTTCAGCGATGGCTGTCTGCTGCGCTACCGGGTCCCAGGTGACCTGCTGTCCGGGAGTAAGCACCGCCACACCGTTGCCTCCATGCTCTACCTGTACCTTACCGGTGGCTACGGCCACTGTCAACGGTGTCCCCCTGAAAGCATTGATCTTAAAAGAGGTGCCCAGTACTCTGGTCTGCACCATGCCTGTATGCACAATAAAAGGGTGCGCCGGATCTTCGCTGATGTCAAAAAAAGCTTCCCCTGTAAGCGTGATCTCCCGGGTAGGACCATTGAAGGCTTCGGGATACTCCAGTTTACTGTCAGCCCCGAGGTGTATCACTGATCCGTCTGCCAGCGTGATCACGGCCCGCTGCCCCTTCGGGTTTTGTTTTTCCAGGTTAGCCAGTGCGATAGCATTGGTTTTATGCTGCTTCCGGTATTGATGCACGCCGATGGCCCCCAGCGCAGATACCAGCAGTGTCCATATGGCGGCGCGGCGCAGGAAAGAGAGCCGCTTTGGCCGCATGATCGCAGGCTCCTGTTCCTCCTGCATGACGGCCATCCGTTGCCGCAGTACTGTCTTCCATTCCTCTGCCTGCTGATCATCCACCCTTATCTGCTCCATCAACAGCATGTCTGCTGTCAGCCGCTCTGTTAACACCTCGTCCAGTAACTGCTGTCCCTCCGGCTGCTGAATAAAAGCCGCTGTCTGCAGCTTTTCTTCCGCGGTACAGCGGTGGTCCAGGTATTTGTTCATTAATGCTTTCGTGATCGTATTTGCCATGTTGATTGTTGTGAACGGTGGTCCGCTCACTTATATAGGGGAGAAAAGAAGGGGCAGGGGGCTAATGGGAGCATCACAGGTAACAATTACATAACATTGGCAGACAGCGCTTATCGTGTCCACCAATAAATCAGTACCGCCATCGAAACATCCGTATAGTCTTTCAGGTGATGCCGGAAATGGGTCAGGGAAGCTTTGATATGATTCTTTACAGTAAACAGCGAGAGGTTCAGTTCTTTGGCGATTTCCGCGTGAGAGCGGTGCTCGTGCCGGCTCATTTTAAATACGCGCTGGCGTTGGGGGCTCAGCTCATCCAATTTATCCAGATACACCTGGGTTAACTCGTGGCAATCCATCTGGTTGTCTGCCGCCGGAGAGACCAGCGTTTCATCATCATAGGCCTGTTCTATAGGAAGTATCGCCAATGACTTTTTAGTCATGGCTTTGATAACGGCATTTTTCATGGCACGGAACAAATAGGGCGCCAGTTGCACGTCCGGGTCCAGCTGCTGCCTTTTCTCCCATACCCACAACATCAGGTCCATCATCGTCTCTTCAGCAACGCCCTTGTCCTGCAGATAGTTCAGGGCGTAGTTGTATAACCTTCTGGAATACCGGTCGAACAATACTTCAAACGCCTTTACATTATTGAGTCTGCATTGTTCCAACAGTGAATAATCTGATAAGTCGTGTAGCACTTCGCTCATAGATTCATTCCAATTTTTCCAGTCGCAAACATAAGGGCAAAAAAACAGCAGCGATATTATCTAAACATTAACTTTTGTTCTTGCTTACTGCCGATCATGCCGGCAGCGGCAAAGCGTTTTATAGTTATACGGACAGCATCAGGCAGCAGCCAGGCAGGCAATAAATGAGCGTGGTCATGGCTGACCGGCGCCTCCGGAAGAGCCGTATACCTGGCCGGTAGCGTAACTGGCATCGCTGGCAGCCAGTTGCACGTAGATAGAAGCCAGTTCCGCCGGCTGGCCGGGTCTTCCGAAGGGCGTTTTACCTCCGAAGTTTTTAAGATTTTCTGCGGTAGCGCCGCCACTTACCTGTAGCGGCGTCCAGATAGGGCCCGGCGCAACGCCGTTTACCCGGATACCTTTGGGCGCCAGCTGTTTTGCCAGCGATTTAATATAGTTGGTGGTAGCTGCTTTCGTTTGTGCGTAGTCGTAGAGCTCAGCAGAAGGGTCATATGCCTGTTCCGACGTGGTACCAATGATAACGGCACCAGGCTGCAAATGTGGCAACGCTGCTTTTATGATCCAGAAAGGCGCATAGATGTTTGTCTTCATGGTCCAGTCAAACTGATCAGTGGAGATATCCAGGATAGACGTATGCGCCTGCTGCCTGGCGGCATTGTTGATAATAATATCCAGGCCGCCCAGTGCACTGACCGCCTCATCGACAAGTTTCCTGCAGAAAGCCTCGTCTCTCAGGTCACCCGGAATAGCCACTGCCTTACGGCCTTCCGCCTTAATAAGCGCTATCACTTCCTTAGCGTCCGGTTCTTCGGAAGGATAATAGTTAATGGCTACATCAGCCCCTTCACGGGCATAGGCGATGGCTGCGGCACGCCCCATACCGGAATCGCCACCGGTAATCAGTGCCTTTCGGCCTTTGAGCCGCCCGGAACCTTTATAGCTTTTCTCTCCGTGATCGGGCCGCGGGTCCATCTGGCCCGCCAGCCCGGGCCAGGGCTGAGATTGTACTTTAAAGGGAGGCTTGGGATATTTGCTGACAGGGTCTTCGATACCTGCTGTTGAGGACGCCGGTGTGAAACCCGCGCCCCGTGCAATCATGTCCGGAACTGTAAGCATCGCGAGGGTAGTTCCCATGCCGGTCAGCATATGACGGCGGGTGATCCTGTTGTCTGGTTCCATAACCTGTGTTTTAATGGTGAGCACGGCTGCCTTCAAGAAATTTAAGCACAACAGCCATGCCTAGCGGGGCACATTTTTCATGCCAGAACAACATGGGAATCTCAGCAGTAATTGTTACTTTTTTCGATGCCGGAGAAAAGCTGCCTATAAAAAAAGCCGCTTCGTAAAGCGGCTTTAATCGAAAATTATTTTGTGACCGGTTTTCCCTGTTCATCAAACGTTTCTATTTTAGTTTGATTCTGTTTGTCCACATAGATTTTAATTCTCACTTTTCCTTTGCTGTCGCGGATAAACAGGCCCACTTCGTCTTTCCAGGTGCGACCTACAAAAAGCCTTTCCGTCCCGTATTTTCCTTCTGACACCAGCTGTTTCATTACTTCATTATACACCTTTTCATCTTTGAGTGCTGTCAGGGAGTCATGTACCTGGTTCTGGCGGGTGAGCGTGAAATCATCCGGGCGGTCCCAGATTTTCAGGCCATAGGTGCGGGCCTTACTGCCTTCGAGGTCCTGCATGTATTGCAGCTGCATGATCTGATCGTTGCGGTATTGGTCTACCGAATATACCATGCCTGCTCCGTCTTTTTTGTCGGCGTCATATACCAGGCCGCCGCATTCATCGCCGGCGCTATTGAAAAAGATCAGTCCCGGCTGCCTTTTCCTCGGAGCCAGTTCTTTACCTTCCGCCATACCCGGATGTTGTCTTTCTCCGTTGGCGATCACCATTTTCAGGGTGCCGTCTTTTTCCACAACGTTGATTCTTTCCACGTCTATTTCCTGGAAGCGCTGTTTACCAAAGTCTGTCCGGAAGGCCATGAAAAAGAATGCTACCAGTACTGTCGTGAGGATGAGGGAATAGGCTTTCAATAAGCGGACTTCCCGTTGTAATTTCTCCATAAGCTATCAGATTTAAGTTGGCTGCAAATGTAGTTATTTAGTGACCAGTTTTCAGGGGATTATTTACCCCGCTAATTTGTCACATCTGCCCCTGTGCGCTATCGTAAAATGAATATAGGTTTGCAGAAAATATCCTGGTTATGAGAAAACTGATTTTACAGCTGCAGCTGTCGGTCGACGGCTTTGCCGCTGCAACAGACGGGAGTGGTAGCTGGATGGTGTGGAATTACGGCGGGGAATGGACCTGGGACCCTGCCCTTCAGGCATATCATACCGCTTTGATAGCTACAGCGGACGACGTGCTGCTCAGCAGGAAAATGGCTGAAGAGGGCTTTATCGGGCACTGGGAGAGGATGGCGGACAACACCGCCAATCCGCAATCCGTATTTGCCGGGCATATCCGGGATGCCCGGAAGGTGGTATTTACGCACACGCTGGACCGTTCGGACTGGCCTAACACCGTGCTGGCTACAGGAGATCTTACGGAAGAAGTGACAGCGCTGAAGCGACAGCAGGGGAAAAACCTGATCGTTTTCGGCGGGGTATCTTTCGTTTCCGCGCTGATCGCAGCAAGGTTGATAGATGAGTACCACCTCATTATCAATCCTGCGATTATCGGCAGGGGAATGCCCGTTTTTGACAAAGTGAAAGACATCCTGGGACTGTCGCTGGTCAGCGCTACGGCCTACCCTTCCGGCATCACGGTACTGCACTACCGTTATGCCGGCTGATAACAGAGCAGCAATACGCCTTTATCCAGCCGGCGGGTGCCGGTGAGCTGTAAGCCTGCCTGGATGCCGTTGGCAAAGAAACGCTTACCGCCGCCCATAATGACCGGATGTACCAGCAACTGGTATTCGTCGACCAGGCCTGCTTTGGTCAGCGACTGTACCAGTTCCCCGCTGCCTTCTACCTGTATCTCATTGCCGGGCTGTTGTTTCAGCCGGGCGATTTCCTCTTCGATATTCTCCCGGATGATGGTGGAGTTTTCCCAGGAGGCTTCCTTCAGGGTGGTAGACACCACGTATTTTTGCACGTTGTTCAATTTAGCGGCTATGCCCATTTCGTTATTTTTTAAGGAAGACCAGTAAGGGGCCAGCATCTCATAAGTTTTACGACCAAAGAGGATGGCGTCTGCTGACAGAATACCTTCGCGGATAAGGTCCTGCCGGGCCTGGCTGTCGTAGGGGTTAAACCATTGTCCCATGCTTTCAGCATCAAAAACACCATCTAATGTCATCCAGGTAGAAACGATTAACTTTCTCATACGTTGTTTTTTATACAAAGTAACGCCGCCGCTAACCGGGGGTATAGAACAAACCCGACAATCTTCAGGAGGAAAAGTCTGTGGCCGCTTTCTGATATTCCAGCGGCGTATGGCCGGTAAAATCCCGGAAGGCCCTTATCAGATGGCTCTGGTCCGCATAGCCGTGCTGGAAGGCCACACCGGCCATGTCTGTAAAGCCGTTGCTGCTCAGCTGCCGCAACGCCGCGTCAAACTGACAAATACGACCATATGTTTTAGGGGATACACCCACGTGCATTTCAAACAGCCGCTGTAAAGTACGTTCCGTCATATACAGTTCCTGCCGGACTTTCATCATAGGCAGTGCGCCACCGTACTGCTGTATCAGCCGCGTGGCATGCAGCACCGGCTGGCTGATTTCCAGTTTACCGGGGGATGTCAACCGCAACAGATAATCGTTCATAAGTGTCAGCCGCTGCTCCAGCGACGGTGCATTCAGTAGCTGCTCCCTGAGGCGCATCCCCCGCGCCGGTTCAGACAGGCTGAGGTCCACACTCAGGTCTGTCAGTTCCCGGGCGCTCCAGCCAAATAACGTTTTCAGGGTATGCGGATGCAGGAAATAAGCGATAATTGTCACCGATGCCGACACCGGCAGCAACACGGGACGTATGTTCTGTCCGTATAAGACAAGATGATCGGTGTTAAGATGGCTGGCCGTCAGCTGAAAAACGATACTGGGAGAACCTTTTGCGATCAATGGCAGAAAAGTATCGACAGACAGCCGCCCGCTCTCCAGTACCATGATATGGCTTACATAATTCGCCAGCGAAGGAAGCGGTGTGATCAGTTGCGTTCTCATTTTACAGCGTCTGTTCTGTAAGTTAAACTTTCTCCGCCACCTGCGGAAGGTCATTTTTTAATGAACTAATTAAATATTTTTTTGTAATTACGTATATGCCATACAAACACATTCTATACAAACGCTGGAATATCGCTTTACCCCTCTGGACCCTCTTAAGCCCGCTGATCGGATTGTTTATCCTGATGCTGGCCGGCAGCACCGACAGCACCGTTTTTTCCCTGGTGATGGCGGTATCGCTGATCAGTATCGTACTGTCTGCGGTGCATCATGCAGAAGTGGTGGCCCACCGGGTAGGTGAACCTTATGGTACGCTGATCCTGGCGTTGGCCATCACGGTCATAGAGGTATCGCTGATTGTTTCCCTGATGCTGAGTGAGGGCGCCGAAGGCTCCACGCTGGCCCGGGACACCGTGTTTGCGGCTATCATGATCCTGTTGACCGGTATTATCGGCCTTTGCCTGCTGGTAGGCGGCTATCGGTACAAGGAGCAGGTTTTTATCAAACAAGGCACCAACGCGGCCCTGACCACTCTAACGGCCATCACTGTACTCACTTTGGTATTGCCCAACTACACCACCACCGCGCCGGGACCGGTATACTCCAACAGTCAGCTGCTGTTTGTGGCGCTTATCTCTCTCGTGTTGTATGGCGGCTTTGTCTCCGTACAAACCGGCCGTCACCGCGATTATTTCCTGCCGGAAGACGAAGCAGAAGTGCATTCCGCCCCTCCCGGCAACCTGACCACTACTTTCAGCATGTTGTTTCTGCTGGTGTCCCTTGCACTGGTGGTACTGTTGTCCAAGAAATTATCACCTGCCATTGAATCGATGGTCGTCAGCATGGGCGCTCCCAAAAGCCTGGTAGGTATTATCATTGCAGCCGTCATCCTTTTACCGGAGGGGCTGGCAGCCATACGGGCGGCGCGGCGCAACAGGTTGCAGACAAGCCTGAACCTGGCGCTGGGCTCTGCACTGGCCAGCATCGGCCTCACTATCCCTGCGGTAGCGATTGTGACCGTCTTCGCCGGTTTCAGCGTCACCCTCGGCATTGACACCAAATCCACCTTGTTGCTGATATTATCCCTGTTCACCATCAGCATCTCTTTTAACGCCGGCCGCACCAATATCCTGCAGGGAATTGTGCTGCTGGTGATCATGGCGACTTACCTGTTTACGACAATTGTACCGTAATTTTATACTACGAAATATATACTTGCCGACACTAACCCCAGGCTCATCAACGCCTGGCGGGAATTCTTCGCCGAAATACCGGAAGTGAGCATTACAGAAGGAGATATTACCCGCCTGAAAGTGGATGCCATTGTAAGTCCCGCCAACTCGTTTGGTTTTATGGACGGATCATTGGACCATGCCTTATCGGAAAGACTGGGCTGGGACCTGGAAAAGCGCCTTCAGCAACAGATCAGAGAGTTGCCGGAAGGCGAGCTGCTAATCGGTACGGCACTCACACTGGAAACCGGCGATCCGGACATTCCATGGCTGATTTCCGCGCCTACCATGCGGGTTCCGACCAACTTCAATATCGATACGTCTATCAACGCTTATCTTGCCATGAAGGCTATCCTGCTGCATGCCCACAGGCACCCGGAAATTAATTCCGTCGCCATCCCCGGGCTATGTACCGGCGTTGGCCGCATGCAGCCCATCATCTGTGCCCGGCAGATGTTCACCGCCTTTGAAGAAATTATCCTGGGGAAAAAACAGGACTTTAAAAACTTTGCAGAAGCCCAGAAGTACCACTGGAACATCAATCCCCAGGGCATGATCTGGACACACTAAATCGCGTACAACCACCGGCGCAATCATACGGCGCCGGCCATACGCAAATCTTCAGACCCGTTGACTTAACAGCAGTTTACGGAATCGCGTAAAAGCAAGGGGTAAACCGAAGGAACTGACCATAACAAAAAACAGCATTGTCTCTTCGCGCCCGAAAATCGTCAAATAAAAACTAACCGCCAGGAGCAGCGGCGCCAGGAAAAGGGTATCAGGGACAAGATAATGTTCCTCCGTTTCGAACCATAATAGTAAAATCCCGCCACTACTGATCATTGCTGAAATCCCGCACTTAAAACCATGCTTCTTAAACGATAAGCTTCCATGTAACATGGCAGATTAAAAGGTTTAAATATAATCAACCAAGATTTTCCTGATTGCGCATTATTTTTTCCCGATTCCATAAATACCGGGCAAAAGCGCGCGTTACCTTCATGCCCGGGAGATACACCACATCTCTCTTGCTTACAACGAGCAATAAATTTTCGTACGAGTAAAGGCCGGCCATTTCTGGCTGGCCCCATTCATGGCAGCGGATATTGCATTATATTGTTATCCAAAAGTATTTTCATTCTTATCCAGCTCCATGGCCCGCTACATCCGATATCTGCTGATCTGTTGCCTGGTCTCCGTTTCAGGGGCCATGCTGTATGCGCAGTCGCCGCTGCCGGACGTTTACGGCTACCGCCACCTGCAAACCATCTTCAAAGGAGATACCGTAGACATCCTCATCAAATCAAAAAAAGGAGAAGAGCACCTCAAAAAGCCGTTATTCCTGTTCTGTCAGGGCAGCTTACCGCAGCCACTTCTCACCCGGTACGAACAAAACGGGCAAACGGCAGTCACCAATGCTTTTGTATTCAACCCCGACAGCCTCACCCGGCACTATCACGTAGCGGTTATCAGTAAAGCATATGTGCCGCTGGTGGCAGACCAACGCGATCTCAACCCGGATTTTACCTATAAAGACAGCACCGGCCGGTTTCCCCGGAAGTACCTGGAGCGGTATTACCTCGATTACTACGTGGAACGCAACCTCGCTGTAATCTCCTTTCTGCTGCAACAACCATGGATCAGCCCAAGTCCCCTGGTGGTAGCCGGCCATTCAGAAGGCAGCACCATCGCTGCCAAAATGGCCAGCCGCAGCACCCGCATCTCCCACCTGATATACTCCGGCGGTAACCCACAAGGACGCATGCTTACACTGATATCACGGGAACGGGCACACGAAACGGATACAACCAGCGGCGCCGGCGCACTTTTCTCGCAATGGGAAAAAATAACGGCACAACCACAGAACATGGACTTCTCAGACGGCGATACCTATAAAGTGACCCATGACTTTTCCCAGCCTCCGGCGAACTATCTCCGAAGATTGAAAATACCGGTACTCATCACCTTCGGCACCCGCGACGCCGGCGTACCTTACCTGGACCTGTTCCGTACAGAAATGATCCGGCTGCGCAAGAAGAACTTCTACTACCGCGAATACCCCGGCACAGAACACAACTATTTCCCGCTAAAACCCAATGGCAAACCGGACTACGACGTCTTCAACTGGGACAGGGTGGCGGAAGACTGGCGCCGGTGGCTGCTCACCCAACCACCGCTGCCCGCATTAAACTTACCGGCCCCTCCGCCGTCCAAGTGAGTGAACCTAACAGACAGGTCATGAAAAAATTTGTCGTGATAACAGGCATCCTCCTGGCCATGGCAGCAGCCACGCCGCAGGCATACGCACAGATAAGCATCGGCGTATCCGTAGGCATAGCGCCACCACCGATACCGGTTTATACCCAACCGCCCTGCCCTGGCGACGGATACATGTGGGTACCCGGCTACTGGGCCTATAACACCCGCTATTACTGGGTACCGGGCATATGGGTAAGGGCCCCTTATGTGGGCGCACTCTGGACACCAGGCTACTGGGGCTTCATCGGAGGGGTATACCGCTGGCATCCCGGCTCCTGGGGGCCACACATCGGCTACTACGGCGGCATTAACTACGGCTGCGGTTATTATGGCACAGGCTTTACCGGCGGCATGTGGAGAGGTAATTCCTTCCACTACAATACAGCCATCACCCGTGTCAATACGACCGTAGTGCACAACACCTATATCAACAGAAGTGTTGTCAATAACAATGTAAACCGTACCAGCTACACCCGGAATGTGATCAACAATAACCATGAAAACATCTCCCGGACAGCGCGCAATAACAACCGCAGCAACAACTTCACGAACAACAACTCCATCCGTCCTTCCCGTGGCGCCTGGGGCGGCAACCACCAGGCAGGTATGAACAGGCCGGTGGCCATGACCCGATCACAAGGCAGCTTTATGCGCCCGTCTGCCGGACCCGGAGGCAACTTTCATCATAGCGGCGGCGGAGGACACTTCGGAGGAGGTGGACACTTTAGCGGCGGTGGAGGACACTTCGGCGGCGGCGGACATGGCCGGCACTAACGCTAACGAATATATGACATAAAAAACAGGTCTCAGCGCTTACAGGCATTTCCCGTCAGGGAGATGCCTGTACTATAAACAAAAACAAGGCTGACCAACCGGTCAGCCCTGTTTTTCGGTCTTCACCTGTTCACAACCCCGCCATCCAACGTGCCCGTCACGATGAAAAGCAGCCCGCATCAACAGGATGTTTACACCGATAAAGAGTACAACAGCAAGTATGGCAGCCACCCTGGAGATACGCGCCAGCGCGGGCCGCTTTGAAAAACCACCAAAGATGTAACCGATAATAAATACCATACTCGCCGCAAATAAAATCCTGAAAAGGATAAGAAAAGCAAATAACATAACATGATTTTTTAAATGGTGAATAATTACCTGAACTTAGCCAGCAACGCTTCGTTTTCTGCCTTGCCCCAGTGAGGCGCCGTCCCTGCCTTATCTTTCGCCAGCAGCCCCAGGCTTTTCTCCGCCAGTTCCTTCGCCAGCGGCTTGTCGCCGCCCCACATCTTAGGCGTGTAGTATTTCACCCAGGCCCGGATGTATAAAGCCCTCGGATTTTCCGGCTGCAACTGAAGCGCCTGCTGCAGGTATTTTTCGGATAACATGCCGTATTTACGGCCATACGTCATAGGATTAATAAACACTTTGATACGGTTTACCATACTGGCCACCGTCAATACTTCTGACAGCTCCTGCTGTTGCCTTGCACTGTCCAGCAGCGCCTGCGCACGGCCAATCTGTTCTTCGCCTTTCACACTGTACGGTTCTATCTTATCGCCATCTTCCTGGTAAAGGAAACCGATCTTCGCATTGCAATACGCCGCATAATACCAGGGTAGCCATGAATCAGGCTGCTGTGTGGTCAGCGTGGTAAATGTTTTTTCCAGCGCTTCGTAGTCTTTTACAGAAGCGGCGTTGTCGAGCTTATGCACTGCTTCTTCCAGCGATTGCGCCATCGCGAAAACGGAGCAGGCCAGCAGCATCAGGGAGAGAATTGTTTTTTTCATAATGAGCGGGTTTGTGGTTTATAAATTATTATTGAGAAAATCGTCGGTGCGGTCTATACCAAGACTCATAAAGAAGCCGACAAAAAATGTCCTGTTGGCCGGCAGCGATACTGCCATCTTATGCTGACCATCATAGCTGTAGTTATAGCCAAACACCTGTTTGGTGCCCAGTACGTTATTCACCCCCACGGCAAAACCGGAGAAATCTTTGTGTTTCCAGCGCGGGAACAACGTCATCAGATGGGAGATGTGCAGATTCACGATACTATAAGGCTTTGTGGTGCCCTGGTCGGCCAGCTGCCAGCCATCGCTGTAGCGGATGTTGTAATACGGCCTCCCCGCTGCCAGCGCGTATGACACGTTCACACCGGTAGACAGGTCCGGGAAAAACTTCTTCACCGCAATGGTCATCGTATGCGGCGCGGCAAAAGGCGGCCGCAGCGCCATCGGGTAATTCAGGTAATCCCGTTTGGTGTCCAGGTACGTATAGGTAATCCAGTAGTCCAGGTTCTTAAAGGTCTTTTTGTCCCGATAGAATAATTCTACACCTTTCGCATAGCCGTTACCGGTAGATACGCTCCTGGCATCGGGCGGCAGCAGCCGGACAAGGTCCTGATACTGCTTGTAATAAGCTTCCACCCGGAAAAAGCGGTTATGCGCCCTTCTCGTGTAATTCACCACATAATGGGCTGCCCGGGAGAGAGACAGATCGCGGTTACGGTACAGGAATTCATTTTGCGGCTCCTGGTAAAAGAGACCATAGGCAAAGTTGAGCTGGCTCTCATCACTCAGCCGCCATGCCAGGCTGGCCCTCGGCGCCAGCGACCACTGCGCCGGCAGTGAGGTATGCTCCAGGCGTAACCCTACCTTCGCCGCGAGGCTACTGGTCAGATAGATATCACTTTCGGCGAAGACAGCCGAGAGCTGGTCTGTCTGAGCAAGAGCACTGTCGCGGTATACGCCGGCATCTTTGGTATAAAAATGTTCGGCACCGAAACGGACCGCCTGCCCGCCGGCGAGAAAACGGGTCAACACCACACGGGCCTGCGCAAAATCAGAACGGATATCACTGGCATTATTCTTTAACGTAAGTGGTACCTCCGGCAGAGTGGCGGGCTTCTCCGCCGCATCCACCAGGCTGATGATACGTTTGTCTTTGTTATTGCTGTAGGCCAGCCCTGCCTCCATCTTCCAGTCGTTACCCAGCGCGGTGCGATAACTCATGTTGGTGTAAATATTGCCGCCCTTCACCAGGTATCCGGAACGCAGCGCCGCACTGTCAACATCCTGGTTATACATGCCCACGGCGCTTTTATTCCATACGGCGTATACCTTGAACATGCCGCTGCGACCTGTTTTTATGCGATAGTTGGCATTCCCCTCCAGGTAGGAAGGACCCTGGAAATAATCAGGTACATGAGGCACCAGCGCATTGTACAGCGTTTGGTTGGAATAGTTAAGCCCCAGTCCGAAACTGCTTCGGTTGTCTTTACCCAGGTGCTGCAGCCCCGCGCCCTGGTTGGCGGGAAACAGGTAGAAGCTGGCGGAAGATTTCTCGGGAAGGTCTACGCTTTCCAGTATCAGCGCGCTGCTCATCGCCTGTCCGTATAGTGCGGAGTAGCCACCGGAGCTGAACAGGATGCCTTTAAACAGGAAAGGGTTGATTCGGGCGCCTTGCGGAATGCCTGGCACGGAAGGATAGTTGGGATATTTGAACAGCGTGCCGTCGATAAACTGTTTGGTTTCATCGCTGGTGCCGCCCCTGACAAACAGGCCCTCTGTTTCTCCTATCTGCTGTACGCCGGGCAGGGAGCGCAGCGATTGAGTGAGGTCACCGTTGCTGCCTGCTACAGTGACGGCGTCCATCGGAGTAAGAGAGGCGCCCTTGGCTTTGTCGCTGGCTTCGAAAGCGCCCGCACTCACCGTGACCAGTTTCAGATTTTTAGGGGTACCGCGCTGAACGGTGCCGGATACGGCTTTCCCCGTGCTGTCCTTCGGCACCTGCTGAGCATGGGCGCTGCCTGTCAGGGCCGGAAAAAAAATCCATATCAGGTACTTTGTCATCGCCGGAAGTGTTATTTACTCACAAAGCTAGTGAGCAGCACGACCGGGATGTTGAGGTGTAGACGATACAGGAAAGTGTGGCGACAAGATGGCGAACCTGTTTGCATCAGTGTGCAGGGCCCTGCACCAGCCGGTTGACATTCTCTTTGAAGAAATCGCTGACAGGTATTTCCTTCTCCCCGATACAAACAAGATCGCGTTTAACGGCGGTGATCTTCTTCACCGCTACCAGGTAGGATTTATGCGTGCGTACAAAATCATCCGCAGGTAGCTTCTCCGTGACGGCTTTCATGGTCATGCGGGTGAGCACCGGTCTGGACACGGAAGAGAGGTGTATTTTGATGTAATCTTTCAGTCCTTCGATGTATTCAATATCGGCCACTACAATTTTGACCTGCACATATTCCACGTTCACGAAAAAGTCGGTGATGGCACGGGCAGGCGTTGCCGGCTGTTGCAGCCGGAACAGATCGGCAGCCCGCTGGCAGGCCTTCAGGAAACGTTCAAAGCTAAAGGGTTTCAGCAGGTAATCTACCACCTGGAGATTATAACCTTCCAGCGCATATTGCTCGTAGGCAGTCACCAGGACCACAAGGGGCGGCCGCTGCAACGATTGCAATAACTGCAGCCCGCTGAGGCGCGGCATCTGTATGTCGAGAAACATCAGATCTACCTGTTCGCGCTGCATTACTTCCATCGCTTCCATGGCATTTTTACAGGTAGCCACCAGCTGCAGAAAAGGTACCTGCCGGATACTGTCTTCCAGTAATTCACGTACCAACTGTTCGTCGTCTACTGCAATGCAACGTATCATATAAGCTTCAGCGTTAGGTGTGCAAGAAACTGGTCATTATCCGTGTTAACGGTCAGCGTATAATGACGGCGATATAATAGTTCCAGTCTGGAAGTGACATTGGACAGCCCGATGCCGGAGCTGTCGTCCTTGCTGTTGTCCTGTACCGGGTCGACATGGTTCTCCACCGTAAAGGTAAGCACATCTCCCTGAACAGACAGCTGTATGTGAATAACCGGCCTATCTACTCCCGTACCGTGCTTAAAAGCATTTTCCACGAAAGGGATCAGCAACATAGGCTCTATCATGTAATGCTCCAGGGACGCCGGATCGGGCATATCGCTGCGGATATCCACATCACTGCCGAAACGCAGCTGCTGCAGGGCGATGTAACTGTTGAGGTACGTTACTTCTTTCTGCAAAGACACCTTGCCACCGGTATTATACAACATATAACGCATCAGTTCCGACAGCATAATGAGGGAAGTCTCCAGCTGGTCCGACTTCTTCCGGGCCAGCGACACCATATTGGTGAGCACGTTGAACAAAAAATGCGGGCTGATCTGCGACCGGAGAAACTTCAGCTCGGTAGCTAATTGCTCGGCCTGTTTTTCTTTCTGACGGCGTTCTTCGTATATGCGGTCCAGTATTTTCCGGTACAGCAGGCTGACTACCAGCACGGCCGTAGAAGGTCCGAAAACGACGCCATAAGCGGCCTTGTTCCGCAGCAGCTCCGGAAACCACGCCGCCATGGCATAATACTTCAACTGAAAAGAAACAAACAGCAGCAACAAAGCGGCAGGAATATACAACCACCAGAAACGGCGGTTGAGCAACCGCGGACACAGGTAAAAAGCATTGGCATAAAAAAGGCCCATATGGATCACGCCGGCGATGGTAAAAAACGCACCGGGCATAGGGCCTATACTGTATTGGTTTTCGGGTGATGATACTATGTAAGGCAATAACAGCAGTATGCCCCAGATCAGCGCATGTAGTGCTATATTGATATTTTTGGATGTCAGGAACGCTTTCATGTGCAATATAAATATACTGCAAAGCACGCTGCTATTGGGCAGTTTGTCCACAAAGAAGCGACAACACGGCAAAATGCGCCGACAACATGGCTTTTAACGGTAGGAGATATAAGTTGTTTGCCCTGTTACGCTACCGCCGTTGGTGGTCATTTTCACCGGATACCCCTTATCATTGTATTCATAGGTGTATTGTTGCACCAGCTCAACCATATTATCGAGTTTCATCTGCATTTTAATAATATTATTGGGAGAGACGCTGGTTGCAAAACGCTGCAGCGCCGGCAGGATTAAACCGTACTTTTTATACATAGCATAAAAAGGATTAGGGTGGTTATCATACTGATAGGTCACCGTTATGACGAGGTCGGGGGCGCCGGGCCTCCCCATCAGGTTAGGCTGCCGGGTAACTGCCCTGCTAATGTTTCCCTTGCCGTCGTATTCATAGTTAATGGAAGTGTAGGCAGCAGTGGTCCATCCGCCGGGAGTGAGCGTGATAGCGTTCAGGCGGCCGGCGGGCAGGTTGTAATCATAGCTGCTGAGGATAACGCCGCTGGCGAACCGCTCATCTTTAATGCTGCCATCCATCCCTTTGGCATAGGTGTACAGGGAGTCCGCTATGCTGCCGGCACACAGGCCGTTCACCCACATAAACCTGGTTTTGTAGACATACCCGGTAATCAGGTTATTCAATGTGTCCCGGTGCGCAATTCGACTTCCTGCGATACGGCCTTTCTCATCATAGGTAAATTTTTCATTTCCCATCGCCACCAGCCGGTCACCCTCATAGATAAAGGCAGGAACATCGGAGATAGCGGCAATCTTCACATCGTTGTAGTCAGGGGCCGGGTCATTTCCGGCATCATTTTTACGGCAGGCGGCCAAAGCCAGCACTACCAGGCATAGTACAGTAACAGATGGTTTCATATGCACAGGTTTCGTTTAGGTATTGGCAAGATAAAAATTCTTCCGTCAGCGTTCTGAATAATCTTGCAGTTTCCGTTTCTCTTCGGCCGACAGGCTATTGATACCTTTCCGGTGAATTTTGTCCAGTATGGCATCTATTTCCTGTTGCTGCGCTGCCTTCTGCTGATTGTAGCGGTCTTCCACATTCAGGTAGCGTTGCGGACCGGGCGTGTTTCCGGTCAGCACCATATGTGGTTTCCGGACCAGCAGGTACATAAACACGACGCAGGGCAGTACCACCGCCAGCACCGGCAGGTAATGCTGCTTTACGGCCTGCGGCTCGAGGCACGCGGCAAAGAGCAACCCGATAAAAGCGCCACCGAGATGCGCTTCATGCCCGATGTTGTCATCATTATTCCTGATCCGGAAAATGGTAAACAACATATACAACACACCGTATATCCATGCGGGTATGTACAACGGGATACCGAAGAAGCCTATCTCCATGCCGGGAAACAGGGCTATGCAGGCGAAGATGATACCGCATACGGCGCCGGAAGCGCCGACCGCGCTGTAGTCGCCATGCTGCCGGTGGATGAACAGGGATAACAGGTTGCCTCCCACCAGGCTGCTCAGATAGATGATGACGAAGTTTTTAATCCCCAGTACCGCTTCTACGTCCGCACTGAAGAAGCAGAGTGATATCATGTTAAAAAGCAGGTGGGTCCATCCCACATGCAGGAAGCCGGAAGAAATCAGCCGGTAGTATTCTTTGTGGACCAGTATTTCGTCCACGATAAAAGCGTATTTGTAATAAAAACCAGTGTCTTTAAATCCCTTGTAAGAGACTACAAGGTTCAGGATAACGGTCACGAGGGCAACAACGCCGATTTCTGTCATGGCTATAGGACATTAAGGGTACAGGATGCAAATACTAACGGCAGCCCGGGACGCCCCGGGCTGCCGTTAGTAAAGATAAAAAACTTATTAAAAAGTTGGATCGGCCGGTGTATTCGGATTGTCATTCCTTTCCACAAAAGGATAAGGGAAATAATTCCGTTTCCTTTCGGTCGTAGGACGGGCAAAACGGCGCTGGTCTTCTATCTCCTGCCCGGACATAAACATCTCGATGCGGCGGTGCTTATAAATCTGCGTCAGCAGGTCGGGGATGGTAGCCACAGCCACCGGAGGCAGGTTGGCGCCTATGCCAAAGGGATCGTCCGCAGGCTTTTTGGTCACTATCTTGTTCAGCTCCACCAGCCCTTCCGCCAGTTTATTGGTACGGGCATAACATTCCGCTTTTATCAGCGTAATTTCTCCCGGCAGAAACACAGGGATGGACTCGATATTGGATTTAAAGAATCCGCTCACAACAAATCTTAAACCGGTAGGCGGCCTTGTGATATAGAAAGGTATCCGCCCATCTATGAGCGAGGGTTGCAGCGCCACCGGCAGCCCCATCGTGGAATCCACTACCTGATAGATATTACTGGTGGAAGCCACCAGTGTAAACATCGGGTTGGCCACCTGGGGATTGAAGTTAAAAGTGCTGACACCTGCCTTGCTAAGATCTACCTTATTGGCGGCATCCAGCGCAGCGGCATAGTCGCCGGCATATAATGCATAACGGGCTTTGAGGGCATACAGCGTATTGACTACATTAATCCCTTTGGGCAGGAACGGCGTAATCGAAGCACTGATCGGCGTGGCGGCAATGGTATTCAGTGCGTTGTCAAGCGTACGTACTGCGCGTAAATAGCCTTGTTTAGCGGGGATAAAATGTACATCGTTGGTAATGTCATCCGGTTTGGCAATGGTATCAGGCACCTGCTCCCAGAAATTAGCCTGGACGCCCAGCGCCAATGCTTTGAAAATGGAAGTATAGGCTATCAGGCCGCTGGCGTAACCTTTGTCGGTCACCACGGTATTGGTGGCACGCAGAACGTTTTCCGCGTCGAAGAGAATCTTGTTCGTGTATCCCCACATACCGGTCACGATCACATTGTTGTTCAACACTGTATTGCCACCGGTACCCAGTTGTCCTTCATCGGCATTACCCGGATTGGTGACAAACGTTTCCCCGCTCAGCAGGCTGCCGGCGGTGATGGTGGTATAAATGAGCCCGGTACGGTCCTTAACGAAATTGGCCTGTAACCCTACTGCCGTATTGGTAATGGCTTGTGGTGTGCTGAAAGCCTGCTCCTGAGAGGGCCCGGAAGGGTCCTGGTAATCTTTTTTACAGGCCGCCGCAGACAACAGGAACGTGGCCATCGTCATGTATGTATAGAAAGTAGTTCTTTTCATGGTTTGTCTTTTTAGCATTAGAATTTAGCGCGGACGGTCAGGTTATACGTGCGCGGAACAGGTACGGCGCCGAAGTCAATACCCCTTAAAAGCGTGCTTTGTCCGGCGGCATTCACTTCAGGGTCGTATCCCTTGTAGTTGTCCCATGAGATGAGGTTACGGCCTCCCAGGCTTACGGTCAGGTTGTTCAGTCCTCTGAACACCTTTCCGAAATCATAGCTGAGCGACACCTCACGCAGTTTCACGAAGCTGCCGTCGTCGATCCTGAATTCCTGGATGTTATACACACCGGCGATCCAGCCTCTGGGCAGCTGGCCCAGGTCTTCCTGCTCGGCAATCTTCCCGTTGTCAACACCCTGGCGGGTCCTGAAGTCGGCATTGAAAACATCCACGCCCTGTACGGCGTCCAGTTGTATATGCAGTCCCAGCTTTTTGTATTGCAGATCGGTGGTGAAAGTACCGGTCCAGTCCGGGTTAGGGTCACCGATTTTTTTGTTGAGCGCCGGAGCGGATGCCAGCGGCAGCCCGGTGGCGGGGTCACGCTGCGCCTGGTAGTCGAACGGCGCTTTCTGCGTACCTCTTTCTGTAACGGGAATACCGGCCGGCGTAGTAAGGATGTTGCCATTGGCGTCGCGGGCATAGAAGGTGCCGTAGAAGAAGCCAATGGGATAACCGGCGGCGATAGCCACAGGAGCGCCGCCTACGGTATTCAGCAGCACGAGCGACTGCCCTATATCTATCGCTTCGTTGCGGTTACGGTTGAAGATGGCGGTCAAACTCCAGGAGAAGTCCTTCGTTTTTACCGGTATGGCATTGAGCACCACTTCTATACCGTTATTGCGCAATGAACCGATGTTGCTTCGCATAAAGTTGTAACCGTTGGTTGGCGCCACTGCCCGGTCGATCAGCAGGTCTTCCACTTTTTTACGGTAGTAGTTCACGCTCAGCCCGATACGGTCATCCAGGAAAGACATGTCGGTACCAAACTCCAGCTCTTTCTGTTTTTCAGGTCTTACGTCAGGATCGGTGTAAGTAAGTTGTCCCTGGAACCCGGAGGCGCCTACAAACGCATTGGCGAGATAGGTATTATAGCGGGCATAAGGAGGAATACCGGTCAGGTTGCCGGATTCACCGTAGGCAGCGCGCAGCTTGAACAGCGTCCACCACTTCGCTACGGAAGATTTAGCCCAGAAATCGGTACCGGACAACACATAGCTGCCGCTCAGCTTGGTGTAAAGCTGGTTACGTTCGTTTTTACCGAATACAGAAGAACCGTCCACACGCAGGGCGCCGGTCAGGAACAACTGGTTGCGGTATTTGAAGTTCTGCTGGATATATTCACCGGAGATAGAGAACTCAGAGCGCTGGTCTGCTCCGGGAATAGCGGTGGTGGCTTTATCCGCCGTCTGCACAAAAGGCGGCAAGCCCCGTCCCTGCTGCAGCGAATAATGCTGCCGCTGATATTGTACGGAATATCCCACCTGCGTTACAGACTCCAGGTTGTCGCTGATGCGGGCATTGTAAGTGGCGTTCGCATCGTGGTTGATCAGGAAGGAGGTATTGGTACCGGAGCTGGCATAACCGTTCTGCGCGGGATCGAGCGACGTGCCTCCGCCGTAGAAGCCGGTGCTTACATTGTAGGCGTAGGGCGGAACGAAGGTAGTACCATCCTGGTAATAGTTATCGATACCTACATGATAATCCAGCGTCAGGTTTTTTATCGGGTTTGCCTTCAGGCCCAAACCAGCAATCACACGGCCTACCTGCTGTTGCTGACGAAAGTCTTCAATAATGGACACCGGGTTCACACGGCCCAGGTTACCTACTTTCATCAGGTTGCCCAGGGCATCCCTTTGCTGTATATCATAATAGTTACCAAGGATGGTCACGGAGTTCATCGGTGAATAGAAGGTGTTGCCGTCAGGTTTTTCCTTGGACTTACTATAAACATAGTTGACGGTTGCATTCATGGTGAGCCATTTGGTCACCTCCTGGTCGAGGTTCACCCGGAAGCTGAAACGGTTGAAATCCGTATTCTTGATAATCCCCTGGTTATAGAAGTAACTTGCAGAAGCGTAGTATTTGGTCTTGTCTTTTCCGCCGGCAATGGACACGTTGTTGTCGGTACCTACCCCTGTACGGAAAATATAGTCCTGGTAGTCGTAGCGCTGCACCGGGAATTTGCTCACCACCGCCGGTGTCAGGATGTTCTGGGTAGAATCGTTCGGATTCCCGCCAAACTTGGTGGGAGCGCGGTTGACATCCAGTTTTTTACGTAGCTCGTTGATGGAGATACCGGTGGAGAAGTTGATCACCGGAGCGCCGGAGCTGCCTCTTTTGGTGAAGATCTGCACCACGCCGGCGTTGGCGCGTGAACCGTAGATAGCGGCGGCAGCGGCGCCATTCAGCACTTCCACGCGTTCTATATCGTCGGGGTTGATATCGGCCATACGGTTCTGGCCCACGTTACCGACAAAGTTATTACCACCCTGGGTGCTGGCGCCGTAGTTCGGATCGGCATTGGTAACACGGGTGGAGGAGTTATCTACGATCACACCGTCTACGATATACAATGGTTCGGTAGAACCACCGATAGTACTGATACCTCTCAGTTTTACAGAGATGCCGCCGGAAGGATCTCCCGAGTTCTGGGTGATCTGCGCACCGGCCGTTTTACCCTGCAAAGCGGCCAGCACGTTGCCGGTGGCGCCTTTGGTCAGGTCTTCCGCTTTCACGGAACTAATGTAGCTGCCCAGCTGGCGGCGGGTGGTACCCTGGGAAGTACCGGTTACCACGATCTCATCCAGTTTGGATACCGATACACCCATGGTCACATCCCGTGTGATATTGGCGGTGCCTATCGTGATAGGTATTTCCTGGGAGGTAAACCCCACGCCGGTGACGGCGAGCACATAGTTGCCTGCCGGCACGTTGGCTGTAAAGCTGTAAAGCCCGTCTACGGTGGTATTGGCGCCGACTTTACTGTTTTTGAGCGTAACGGTAATTCCAGGTAAAGGGGTTCCGGTCTCGTCTGTTACCTTACCGGATATTTTCACCTGCGCACTGACGGTGGCTGCCAGGCAGGTCATCAACAGTAAAAGCAGCACACGGCCACCTCCTGTCAATCGCATAAATACACGCGTGATCATAAGTGATTTTTAAATGTTGGTTACTGTTGTTGGAAGCCCTAAAACAGTCGCATAACAACTGTTGAATGGTTGATTGCCTTATTGAATCCTCTTATTGTGCCTGTTGAAAAATTAAGACCGGAACGGTGTCATACTGCCTGCACCGGCCATTCCCGAAATTTGTTTTCCACAACGATCCCTCTGCACATTGGTTGTCTTGTAAAACAGCCCGGTTGAGCTGTTTGTTGAAACACAGCTAAATAATAAAAATGACTCCTATAAAATCTTTATTCCCTTATTACTGTATGGCTGCAACTTCTTCGATTTTGGCTGCAGCTCGGTGATTAATATATCAATGTCTTCTACATTACATACTTTCAGGTGCTCCGCGGTATTCACCTTCTCTGATATACACATGGCAACCACTTTCCTGGCAGTGGCGGCCATTGCCTTTTTTACCTGCACCACTTCCCAGTCGTTGTCCGTAAGGCCCGCCTGCACATCAATGGCGTTGACGCCCAGAAAACACAGGTCCGCCCGGATATCCCTTATTTTGGCGATCGCTTCACCACCAACGGTGATCTTCGAATTTTTCGCCAGCTTGTCACCGATCACAATGACTTCTATATTGGGATGATTGGCATATTCAAAAGCTGCCGGCAAACTCACGGTGATAAAGGTGGCCCGCAGCTCCGGCGGTAATATCCGCGCCAGCTGCAGAATAGTGGTGCCGCCGGTGGTCAGTACGAACATCCCGTCATGGATCAGCTCCACCGCCTTCTGCGCAATGATGCGTTTCTCTTCTATGGCATATACATCCTGCGCCACCGCCCCCTGGTGAAATGAGTTGGACAACCCGCCACCGTGCACTTTGAGGATCTTCCCTTCCTGCGCCAGCGCCGCCAGGTCCCGGCGGATCGTATCCTCCGAAACCCCCATCTGCTCGCTCAGATGCGACGACAATACCTTGTTATGTAGGTTGACCTGATGTAAGATATATGCCTGACGTTCCTTTTTCAGCATAGGAAGTTTTATTCTTGCCTTAAATTCGGCAAAAAAACGCATTCAAACAAATATAAAAATGCAATTTCATGCAGATTTCTGCATAAAACGTCCGGCTATCGCATAATATTTCCTCTAAAAATTATTTTCCCGGGAGATGGCCGCCAGCTGTGGAAGACCATTTTTCAAAAAAAAGACCGCCCGGTTTAACCAGGCGGTCTTCTTCCTAAGCACAACACCAAAATATCAAAATAATAAAATAACAAAATACTCATCGGGCGATGAACAGCAGCGCATCCGCTACTACCGCACCATCTGCCTGCTCGTTGCTGACCTCTACATAAGCCTTTTTCCCTTTCGGCAAACGGAAAGTACCCAGCGACACCCATTCACCGGAAGTCTGTCCTTCCACTTTAACAGCCCCGGTTTCTATCTTCACCGGCTTCAGCTCCTTTCCGTCAAAAACCTGCACATGGGTCACAGTAGCCTGGCTGGCCAGTTTGGGCAGATAACTGTAAATATGGTACTCGCCCTCCCGCTGTATTTCGGGGACAAAACGTGCAGATTTCGGCAAACCGCCCTTGCTGTCGTCCAGGTACAGGGACGGGCCATAGCTGCCGCGCGTTTCTTTTTTCCAGTCGCCTTTCAGCGTCACATGGGCCGCATCGTCATTATCCACCAGTATTTCCGGTGTGCTGTTGTCGGCCAGCGGATTGGCTGCCAGCAGCTGCTGCACCTTCTTCACGGCTACCTGCTGCACGGGCACCTTACTGTCGATGGCTACCACCGCGGCAGTAGCGGCAGATTGCGCCAGCACCATAAACACCGGCTCCATCCGGATAGAACCATAAGCAATATGAGAAGCAGACAAACAAACCGGCACCAGCAGGTTGGCGCATTCGCCGGTCTTAGGTACCAGCGACCGGTAAGATATCGGATAGGGGCCAAAGCCGCCGATCTGTACATCTCCCTCATTCTTCACCATACCGTTCACCACTACCCGCTGACAGTTATGCGAATCCATGGTATATGCCGCCATGCCCACACCATCGGTCACCGTAGCGCGCCCCTGGCAATTGGCCTGCGTCATCACATACTCACCCACCATACGGCGCACTTCGCGCACATATAACTGCGGAGACCAGTGCCCGTTATTCACATATTCATCTTTAGGATAGCCCCACTGCAGCATCTCGCGGCGCAGCTGCTCCGGCATCCGCGGATCATGGCCGATGAAATACAATAACCCCTTGTTGTACAGTTCATGCTGACGGATAATCTCTTTCCGCTTCTTTGCGTCCGCCTCCGGATAGTCATAGTTCATCCCGATCATATCGGTGGAAAAAGGACCGTTGTTGTTAATATCCGTTTTACCGTTCGGCATCAGGTCAAATTTCAGAAACCCCCACAGGCTCTTAGCCGGCGCTTTTTCCAGCACACGCAGCAACAACTCGTAACGGGAAGCGTCATAACCTTCCGGCTGTGTAATAGGAATCATATTCTCCGGACGGTTGGTAAGACAAATACGGAAATTGTACGCCTGCACGCTTTTGTCGCCGCTGCCCTGCGCTGCCAGCGGCGCAGGGCTCACGCCCCACAGCAGCCCGCTCTCCGGCTTACCCGGTGTTTTATACGGATCTATCCCGTCGGGGAACTGGTGCTTGTCTCTCAACTGTACTCCGTTATAAGTTTCCTGGTAAGTACTGTTCGCCTCACGGCCAACGGTATACGAAACACCGGCTTTCGCCATCAGGTCGCCTTCATAGGAACAATCAATAAACATGCGGGCCTTTACTACCACGGGAGAAGGACCTTCCAGTGTAATCTCCCGAATGTAGCCATTCTCTTTTTTCACGGTGGTCAGCTGGTGATCATACCATATTTCCACCTTTGCGTTTTTCAGGTAACCGTCGAATGTCTGCGAAGCTACATGCGGTTCAAAAATCCATTGTTCAAACTTACCGTAGTGCGTGCCAATACGGCGGTAAAAATCGCGGGCCAGGCCGGTGATCGCGTATTTATTGCCGATATCCGTGTAGCCCAGGCCGCCGGTGGTCAGGCCGCCGAGATGTTTGCCCGGCTCTATCAGCAATACGGTTTTATGCAGCTTCTTAGCGGTATATGCCGCCATGATACCGGCGGATGTGCCGCCATATACGCAAATATCCACTTCTTTGGGCGTGCCGGCCTGTGAGGCAGCCGGTAGTATGGTCAACGGGCAACAAATGGCCAGCAGCCACCATTTAATTTGTCTGATCATAGTCGTCATTTTAATAACCGGGATTCTGGTCTTTTATTGGATCAATTGCTTTGTTATAGTTGTATTCTGTTGTGGGGATCGGCCACAGTAAATGTCTGTCTGCCATCGTGATGCCTTTCATGGCTTTGATCACGCTCCTGGCAATGCCCAGCCGCTTCAGGTCCAGCCAGTGCTTACCCTCTCCGCAGTCTTCATAGGCGCGTTCCTGTACTACCTTGTCCACAAAGGCCTGTAAACTGCCGTAGTCCGCCATTTTAAAATCAACTGCGGCATCCGCCACCATCGGGTTCCTGCCGTACGCACGGCGGTGTATCATATTCAGTTTCTCCAGCGCATCGGTGGTAGGCCCGTTATTAACGCGGCTGTCGCACTCCGCATAAAACAGCAGCAGATCAGCGTAGCGGTACATCGGGTAATCGTTTCCTGCGGCGGTAGTAGTGGTACGGTCGCTGAATTTTTTATTGAGAATAGTGCTGGGACCGAGACCGAACGTTTGTACGTACCAGTTATAATCGTACCGCAGATCGTTTTTATCCCAGTTCTTTACGAAGGTATTGTTGACCGCATCGCTGTACAAGGTATAATAACCGCCCGGCGGATAATAACCGGCGCCGGGATAATGGGCGTATATCGGATACTGAAACCCTTGTCCGGATGGCTGCCGCGAGAACTTCAGGTAAAAGATTTCTTCCGGTGTCGTGATAATATCCGGGCCGAACAGTTTGTCAAAATCGGAAGACACTACCACGTTCACCAGCGAAAACTTACCCGACTGTATCACTTCCAGCGCCTTGTCCCGCGCTTTCTGGTAGTCGTTCAGGTTCATATATACGTCCGTCAGCACCGTCTTGGCGGCCCATTTGGAAGGGGCGCCTACCAGCCGGCCGGCGTCCGGCAGATTGGCTTCGGCAAACAGCAGGTCTTCCGTGATCAGCTGATATACCGCTTCCCTGCTGCCTCGTGGCACGCTCAGGGAATCCATGTTATGCTCCTTGCGAATGGGCACACCGGCCCAGTTGCGTACCAGGTGGAAATACAGCAACGCCCGCATAAACCGGGCTTCTGCCAGAAATTTGCTTTTCTCGGCATCCGTAAGATTTTTACCGGCAGGCGTTTTCAGTATCACAATATTGGCGTTGCGGATGGCTTCATAAAAAGCAGCCCACATATCAGCGATACGGGTAATATTGGTATTATCCAGACCGGCATAGTCATTCAGCGGCGCGTGGCTGCCACGGCCATACATATACTCGGTATAAATTTCCTGCTGCACCTGGTACAGCGCACCCATTGTACCCCCCGCGCGTATCGGTGTATAGATGGCGTTCAGGCCGGCCTGCACTTCCGCGGCGTTATTATAAAACTGTTCAGCTGCGACAGACTGCGGTTTTTCGTCCAGCAATCTTTCGCAGGAGGTAAACAGCAGCACTGACAATATGATGAGAATACTATATTTCATAAAAAAGATTGAATGTTGGAAAATCAAAAACCACATCTGATACCAAATGTCACCGATTTATTGGTGGGATAGGTAGCATAGTCAATGCCCTGGTTCACGGAACTCTGTGCGCCGGGAGCCACCAGCGAGCCAAAGGCGTTCACTTCCGGATCGTACCAGGAATAACGGGTAAAAGTGATCAGGTTTTGCCCGCTCACGTACACCTGTGCCTTTTTAAACCATTTCACGTTCATTTTCTCCAGCGGCAGGTTATACGCCAGCTGGATGTTTTTAAACCGCAGATAAGAACCATCTTCCACAAAACGGGTAGACATATTAGCCGCCAGCGTGCGGGTGATCTTCGGATACTTTGCCTGCGTATTTTGCGGGGTCCAGTGATCATAGGCTACATCGGCAGGCAGGTTCAGCCCCATACCTAAATCCAGGGTGGCGGCTTTGTTGAGATTAAAAATATCGTTCCCCTGAGAACCCTGTATGAAGACGGACAACTCAAATCCTTTATAGCTGGTCACGGAATTCAGGCCATAGGTAAAATCAGGATTCGGATTACCGATGTAGGTTTTATCAGCTGCGCTGATTTTTCCGTCTTTGTTGAGATCAGCATACTGCAGGTTCCCTTTGTCGGTATAACCGGTTTCCACATAGCCGTAGAAGATACCGAAAGGTTGTCCTTCCCGCAGCAGGTTCACATAATCATTCAGCGAACCGGTGTAAAAGGTGTTACCGAAAATATCCTGTCCGTCATACAGCTTCACAATTTTATTGCGGTTAAAGGAGATATTGGCGTTCACATTCCAGGTAACCGCTTTTTTCATCACCTCTACGTCTACAGCGAACTCCATCCCTTTATTCTCCATCTCACCCACATTTTGCAGGGTAGTGCGGTATCCCATGGAAGCGGGCAGCTGCACGGTATTCAGCAGGTTCTTTGTCCTTTTGTGATAGAAGTCGGCGGTAAGGCGCACCTTGTCCCGGAAGAATGCAGCGTCCACGCCAAAGTCGGCCTGATAGGTGGTTTCCCATTTTAGATTGCCGGGCAGTACGATATCGGGCGCCATGGAGGTGTACAGCGCGTCTCCGAAGATGGTATTGCCGGGCTTCAGTTGATTCATGGTTTGATAGGGGCTTACCGCAGCGCTGCCGGTAGCGCCATAGCTGGCCCTCACCTTCAGGTCAGATACAACGCGGGAGCCTTTCAGGAAAGGCTCGTCGATGGCTCTCCAGGCGATGGCGGCGGAAGGAAAGGTACTCCATTTGTTGCCCGGAGAATAACGGGAAGAGCCATCCCGGCGTACGCTGACAGTAAATAAATACCTGTCCATTAAAGTGTAGTTGACCCTTGCGAGGTAAGACAGCAGTACCCACTTCTGGTAGCTGCTGACCGGAACGCCGGGGGTGCCGGCGCTGCCAAGGGAACCGGTATTTGTCACATCGCTGAGGAAGCCGATACCGGAGCCGTCCATCGAGGTACGCACATAGTCCTGGTAAGTGAAGCCGGCGGTGACGTTGATACCATGCACGCCGATTTTTTTATTGTAGTACAGCACGTTCTCGTTGAGCAGGCTGGTGGACTGGACGGTCCTCACCGTAGCGGAGCCAACAGAGTTGGTGGACGGTTCAATGTTCGCGTAGTAGTCCGACCGGTCGTTCAGGTTGTCGATACCGCCGGAGATGCGGATGGACAGGTCTTTCCACGGCTTGATGGTCAGTGCGGCGTTGGAAAATACCCGGTCGCCCTTGAGGCGGTCCGATATCTCGTAGATAGGTATCATCGGGTTGATGATCGCGTTGGAGATAAAGGGATAGGCCGTAGTAAGGCGGCGGTAGCCGCCATTGGGCAGGTAGGGCGTCAGTGTTGGCGGCGCCATCAGCATAGCTGAGATGAGGTCGCTGCCGCGGTTGCCCAGGCTTGAATTCTGGCTGCGTGTATCCATGCGTGTTAACGTAGCGTTATAAGACACGCTGAATATTTTACTGATATCGTGTTCCACGCTGCCGCGGATAGAGTAGCGTTTATAATTGCTGTTGCGGACGATACCGTCCTGCAGGAACATGCCGCCGGAGAGGGAGAAGCGTGTTTTGTCGGTACCGCCGCTCACGGTGGCGCTGGTATTGTAGATGGGCGCGTTGTGCATCACGAGCGACTGCCAGTCGGTGCCCGGATGCAGGCCGAACGAATCGATCTGTCCTTTCGTGAAATACGGCGCCAGCCCGTCGTTGGCGGCTTGTTCGTTGTACAGCGTAGCGTATTGCTGCGCGTTCATCAGCTTCATCTTTTTGGAGACGGACTGAATGGTGTATCCTGCGGTGACTTCCACGTTGGTCGCTTCTTTTTTCCGGCCGCTTTTGGTGGTGATGATCACGATGCCGTTTGCTCCGCGGGAGCCGTAGATGGCCGTAGAAGACGCATCTTTAAGGATTTCCATGGAGGCGATATCGGAAGGCTGTAAAAAGGTGGGATTGCCGTTGTAAGGAAAACCGTCGATCACATACAGCGGTTCGTTGCCGCCCATGATGGAATTGATGCCGCGGATGCGCACGCTGATGGCGCCGCCGGGTGCGCCGTTGTTCTGCATGACGCGTACGCCCGGAGCGCGGCCGCTCAGGGCCTGCATGATGTTGGTATTGGGCTGTGCGGTAATGTCTGCGGATTTTATCTGGGATACGGAGCCGGTAAGGTCGCTTTTTTTAGCGGTACCGTAGCCGATCACCACTACTTCACTGGCTTTGTTGACATCGGCTTCGAGGCGTATCAGCAGCGGTTGTTTACCTGCGGCCGGCACTTCCTGTGGCTTGTAGCCGATATAGGAGATCACGAGAACGGCGGTATGAGGAGCCATCAGTTTAAAACCGCCATCGGCGTCTGTCTGGGCGCCAATCTTACTGCCTTTGACCACTACGGTGGCGCCTGGCAGCGGCTCCCCTGTGGTGGCGGTCACGCGGCCGGTGACCGGCAGCTCCTGCACCGGGGCGGCCAATGGGGTGGTCTTTTTATTATCGGCCGGTTCGATCACGATATTCTGGCCAACGATGCTCCAGGTAAGGGACTGCTGCCGGAGGCACAGCTCCAGCACTTTTTCCAGCGAAGCAGATTTCACTTCTACGGTTACACGCCGGGCGTTATCCAGCAGGCGGTGATCGAAAAAGAAGACATACCCTGTTTGTTTTTCGATGGCACGGAAGACTTTTTCGAGCGGCGCATTTTTTTCGGACAGAGAGACGTTCTGGGCGTAGCCCCTTGCGCTGACCTGTAAACAAGCTGATAGTAAGATAATGGCTGATAATTTCATGGCCAGTAGCATTTTGGCGATATACCGTGGTTGATAGGCCGGTCGCCTGCAAATAGAACTAAATTGCATACTTTTGAATTGTTTGGGTAATAAAAGCCCTGTCCCGGTATAAAAGCCGGAAGCGAGAGTCGTGGAACGATTTTCATGGGTTACCCAAACGACCGCCGGAAGTGCTGGAACACTTCCGGTTTCTTTTTGGGCCCCTGCTGTGTTAATTAATCATTTTTCATAACGGTTGTTTTCATGGTATGACGATGATCTTCTTTTTTTCTATTCTGAAATGGATCTTACTAAGCTCAAGTATCTTCAGGACTTCTTCTATGCTGCTGTTGCGGGAAATTTTGCCGCCAAATTCCCGGTCGGGGATATTGCCTTCGTAGGCGATGTCTACATCATACCAGCGGGCTATCTGCCGCATAACGCCGGGTAATTTCTCATGGTTGAACTGGAAGTAGCCGTTCTTCCACGCCACAATTTCATCCACGTCTACATTATTGACCACCGACACCTGGCCGGCCTGGTCCATGCGGAGCTGCTGTCCTGGCCGCAGCGCGGTACCGCCGCCGGCAGTATTTATTTTCACGGCGCCTTCCAGCAGGGTGGCGTGTACTGCGGCCTCCTCCGTATATGCCATTACGTTAAAATGGGTGCCCAGCACCAGCACGTCCATATTGCCGGCTTTTACATGGAAGGGTTTTTCCGGCATTTTGGCCACTTCGAAATAGGCTTCCCCCGTAAGTTCCACGGTCCTGTCGGCCCCGGGAAAGGTGGTCGGATAACGCAGCGTAGAGGCCGCGTTGATCCAGACGTTGGTGCCGTCCGGCAGGGTTACCCGGAACTGGCCGCCGCGGGGGATGGCCAGCTTATTGTATTGCACCGCTCCGGCGGTATGGTTGCCGCCGGCTTTATAAGCCAGCAGACCATTACCGACCTGTACCACCTGCACACTGCCTTGTTGTGCCAGCATGCCGTTGGCGGTACTGTCGAGCGTGATAGTACTGCCGTCTGCCAGTATGAGCACCGCTTTATTGCCGCCGGGCATCACCTGGTGCAGGGGGGCAGTGGTATGACCGGCCAGCGGCGGCGACGGACGGAAGCGCCAGAAAGCGGCCGTAGCGATGATCAGCGCCAGTACGGCGGCGGCGGCCGGATACAGCCAGCGGCGCCGGCGGGCGATGGGCGCCTCCGGCGTATCGGCAGGACGGATAGAAGCATAGATCTGTTCCATCCGTTCGGCGTCAGCCTGACCGTGCCTGGTTTTATCCTGTAACAGGGCCAGCAGGGCTTCTTCCCACGCGTCCTGACCCTGGCCTTGCCGCAGGGTTTCCCAGAGCTGTGCGGTTTCTTCTTCGCTCAGCTCTTCATTGAGATATCGTGCTATCAGCGTTGATAAAGGTGTTGGTTCCATAGCCGGTATGCGACGTTGTAACGGTAAAGACGCGTTAACGGACGAAAGGGAGGTGCTGCGGAAAAAATTTTTTTTCAGGCATGGCGGGCGAGCGTGGCGATGGCCAGCAGGAGGATGCCGGGGTAATGTTCCAGCATTTTCCGGAGGGTAGCCAGCGCCTGTACGATATAACTTTTAACGGTGATGCGGGACAGCCCCATAGCGCGGGCTATTTCTTCATGGCCCATGCCATCGAAGCGGCTCATACGGAAAACTTTCTGTTGCTGGGGAGGCAGGCGGCGGATGGCGGCATGGATGGCGTTTTCCAGTTCCCTGAATTCCGCCCTGGTTTCAGTGCCGCCGTGGGTATTTTCATGGTGGTAGTCCTGCAGGTACTGCAGGTAAGCATCCTGGGAAGCAAGTTTGCGCAGCCGGCTGTAGAGCAGGTTGCGGGCCATGATAAAGAAGTAGGCGTCCAGCTTCTCTACCTGTGCCAGCTGCGCACGTTTTTCCCAGAGGGTGACAAACACTTCCTGGGCAATATCTTCCGCGATATCAGGGGAACGGGAGAGCAGCAGGGCAGAGGAATACACCGCATCCCAGTGGCGTACGAACAGCTCGCGGTAGGCGGCCGCGTCTCCGCCGGCCAAACGCTTTAATAGTTCGGTCTCACTATGTGGAATTGGATGCATCGTTGGCCAACCCGGCTGCCTCTTGTTCTGACCGGAGTTTTAAAAATAATAAAACTTATTTATTGTCCAGCCATACCACCTTTTGTTCGGAGGTATGTTGCTGCCCGATCACGTCACGGTACAGCTCCGGGCGGCGGGCTTTGCGGTAGCGGTAACCACCCGCCTGCTGCAGCTTTTCGGGCGTCAGCGTGGCGATAGCGAAACCATCGCCCAGCTGGCGGCACTCTGCCACGATATCGCCAAACGGATCGAGGATCATGGAGCAGCCGTTTTTGAGCTGGTCGTCGTCCATACCGATGGGGTTGGAGAACACAACGTATATGCCGTTGTCGTAGGCACGGGCGGGCAACCATTTCATAAGCCAGCCGCGGCCTTTAAGGCCGTCAAACTCCAGCCGCAGGGAGGTTGGGTCGGCTTCACGGTTGTGCCACAGGGCAGGGTCCACAAAGCCGGCGCCCGGACGGGAAGAAGGTGTGCACATGGTCACATGCGGCATAAAGATGATATCGGCTCCCAGCAAAGCAGTGGCCCTGACGTTTTCGATGACGTTATTATCGTAACAGATAAGGATGCCGCATTTCCATCCCAGCAGGTCAAACACCACATATTCATCACCAGGGGTCAGGTGCGGGTTGATAAACGGATGCAGTTTGCGGTATTTGGCAACCAGCCCGTTTTTATCCACGCATACGTAGGCTTTATACAGTTTGTCGGCCGCATCTTTTTCAAAAAGGCCGGCCAGGATGGCGATATTATGTTCACGGGCGATGGCCGTCAACCGTTGGATACTGGGGCCGTCCGGAATGAATTCTGCCAGGTCCAGCATCTGCTCTTTCGAGAGATGGCGGGCAAAAGTGTACCCCGTAACTGAGCATTCATGAAATGCGATGGCCTGTGCGCCATCAGCGGCGGCCTTGGCCGCCAGGTCGTTTATCTGCCCGAGATTATACGCTTTATCTCCGCTTTTGTTCTCGAATTGTGCGGTGGCTACTTTTAATTTTTCCATGGTTTCGTATATTCTTAATAGTTATATCTTTTGATTTTTGTGCCGGCAGCGCTGTCCCGTATCAGCTCGGCCAGTCTCTTTTCCCGGGTGGCGGCCTGTTTGGCCGTCATTACCCAATGGGCTGTCTGCTTACGGTAACCGGGCGCCATTTTCTGATAAAAGGCCCAGGCTTTTTCGTTGGCGCGGAACTGTTGTTCAAACTCCTCGGAGAGCTCCTCCGACGCTTTCAGTTCGTAGGTATAAATGGCGGAACGTTCCAGTTCCCGCTTATTGAAGGCTGCAAGGCCTGCCGGCATCATCCGGCCTTCACGGGTAAGGTCTTCCACCTTCTTGATATTAATAGCGCTCCAGATGCTTTTAGGCTTGCGGGGGGTAAAGCGGATCGTGTAACTTTCTTCATCGATGGATTTACGGACCCCGTCTATCCAACCGTAACAAATGGCTTCGTCCACCGACTCCGACCACGACATACATTTTTTACCGGTACCGGTTTTATAAAATCCAACCAGCAGTTCTGCTGCTTTATGATGATTCTTATCCAGCCATTTGCGGAAGGCGGCTCCTGTCTCGAAAAATACAGGCTCATTTGGATATTTGGTCATTTGGTTATTGCGTTATTGGATTTATAGATTTTGAAATTTTGGAATTTACGGATTTACGAATTTCGGGGATTTGATCACTGCGTTTAGTTAAATTTTTGTTGAAAAAGTTAGTCAAATTATTCCACATAAATGCAATATCCCCAATCCCCGAAATTCGTAAATCCGTAAATTTCTAAATCCATAAATCAAAATGGGCTAGTTTTGGGCAAGCAGAAAACTGATATGAAAGATTTCAAGAAATATTTTAGCATCCCGGCAACGCCGGAAGAAGTATATGCAGCGCTGACCAATCCGGCCACCATTCAGCTGTGGACGGGCGAAGTAGCAGAAATGTCTACCGAGCCGGGATCGGAGTTTGCCCTGTGGGAAGAAAGTATTGTGGGTAAGAACCTCGAATTTGAACCGGGAAGGAAGATTGTGCAGCAATGGTATTTCGGGGAAGATGAAGAAGCGCCGTCTATCGTGACCATTATCCTGCACCCCGGTAAAAAGGGCACCGATGTGGAATTACGGCATACCAATATTCCGGATGAAGCTTTTGAAGACATCACTACCGGCTGGCAGGAAGCCTATTTCGGCGCGCTGATAGACTTTTATAAAGAGTAGCAGAAAGCCGGCCTTAACGGGCCGGCTTTTCACTATTTAATCATTTGTCTGATAAGGGAAGCTCCTGTCCAGCCAGTCAAAGTTGATCTCTTCTTTCAATATGTCACCCAGCTCCTTTTCGGTGATGACGCCCTTTTCGTATACGCGGGCCACGATCTCCTGCTGGCGGGGCGACAGATAAGGGGCATGTGTACGCAGGAAATTGGCGCAATTGGCGGCCTGATCGCCACTCGAGATGAGGCCGGGATATTCAGGGTCCTGTTCCAGCACTGCTTCAAGCATTCGCGCGAAAATAAAATCCTGCAGATTTTTGGCCATGATCACGGCTTCATCGGCATCGTGATACACCATTACGATCGGCACGTCGTCCCCGTCTTTCAGGTTAAAATAAAAAGCGTACCAGTCGCCGGCGCCGGTGTAGCCCAGTGGTACAAACCGGTGGCTCTTGTCGGCAAACAACATACCTTCCGCCACTTCTCCGGCAATTTCTTTCTGGTCAATGATTTCAAAATCGCTGGCAAACAGTAAAAAAGGCGGATTGTCCCTCACACGCATAAACTCCTGGGAATACCATCCCGGTCCCAGTTTCCCCCACGACAGCATCCCGTCCCTGTCCAGTTGTTTATATAATGCAGGATATTCGAATTCGTGTTCCTGCTCAATGGTCTCCAGTGTCGTCATCTTTCGCTGTTGTTTTGGCCGGGAAAGATACGGCTTATTTGTGCACGTCTGCACGTTTGAAAGTCTGTTCTCCCTGTTTCCGGTACGGGTTCATCACAAATGACAGCAGGCTGCCGTCCTGTTTGAGTTCCACCACGCGGAAACCATGGTATTCCACGCCCCAGCTGCCGCCTACGTGGCCATCCCAGAGGAACGGGATTTTTTCATCGAGCATTTTTACGCTGTCTTCCTGGTGGTCGTGCCCGTTAAACACGGCGCGGATATTAGGATATTGTTTGATGAGCGCCTGGAACTCCGGTGCGTCGATACCGTGTTTGGTCCACTTTACGGGGGTGATATGAACGAAGATGAAGATGTTGGCCGCTTTTTTATGTTGTTCCAGTTTTTCGCGGAACCAGGCCACGTCCGGACTGAGGTAAGTCCCGTTGATATCGGCGGTATCGCCCAGGAGGATCACGTTATCGCCCATCACCACATCGTGGTTGAGCGGAAAACCCCATGCCTCTTGCCATGCTTCAGGCGTCACATGGTCGTGGTTGCCGCGGGTGGCGTATACGCGGGAGTGGATCTGTTTGAACAGCGTGGCAGCCGGCGTCATGAAAGACGGATCGTTGTGGACCACATCGCCGTTGAGCACGAAGAAAGCGCAGGGATTGTCTTTTTCGTAGGCCCGGAAAGCTTTTTCCAGGTCACGGTAGTATTGTTCCCAGGCTGTTCCCGGTTCACCGTAGTGCCAGTCGGAGCCGATGGCGAAGCGGAATACGGTTTTGTTCTTAAAATCCTTGCCGGTGGCGGCGGTGACGATCTTGCCACAAGCCTGGATAACGATGGCGGCAGATACGCCGCGGAAGAATTCGCGTCTGTTCATCATACATTAAAATTAGTCGTTCCCGAAAGGAATCGTTGGCTACTCATTATATATTAACAGAAAGGTAAAAATCAATGACCACTACCGGTTATTTTCTGCAGCTGTTTTTCCGCTGGATAAGTATACCAACTTCGCTGCGTTCCCTTCTCTCCATCCATGAAAAGTACAATGGCAGATGATATAGCCCTGCCCGTTAAAAAAATACCAGGCTCACACAAGATAATATCAATCTCGCAAAAGCGATAATCATATGTAATATTTCACTATGCATAACAACGCAATTTATTGATTATCAATTAACTGCAACCAAAATAACCATCGATTGCAACCAGTTCTTTTTCCTGTATCCTGCTCAACTTTCAATTTATTCAGAAAGAATTGTAATCAGATTGTTAATATTCCTCTTAATCCTTCATTTTCTTACCCGCGCTAAATGATTTGATTGTAACTTTGCACCTCGAATAAAAATGGGGTTATGTTTAGAAGCAAGCGTACGTCTGAAACAGGTCCGGATGTGGTTTTAATCGGCGCAGGAATCATGAGCGCCACCCTGGGTACACTCCTGAAAGAGCTGCAGCCAGAATTGACCATCGAAATCTATGAGCGGCTGGATATGGCAGCTGCAGAGAGTTCCGACGCATGGAACAATGCAGGTACCGGTCACTCTGCTTTTTGTGAGCTGAACTACACGCCGCAGAAGCAGGATGGCTCTGTAGACATTAAAAAAGCCGTGAATATCGCCGAGCAGTTTGAAGTGTCCCGGCAGTTCTGGGCTTATCTGGTAGAAAACAACATTATTTCGAATCCGCAAGCGTTTATCCAGAGTATCCCTCACATGAGTTTTGTGTGGGGAGAAGAGAACGTGGACTACCTGAAGAAGCGTTACAAAGCCTTGCAACAATGCCATCTGTTTAAAAAGATGGAGTACTCCGAAGATAAAGAACAGCTGAAAGCCTGGATGCCCCTGGTGATGGAAGGCCGCGACCCGAACCAGAAGGTAGCTGCCACGCACATGGAAATAGGCACTGACGTGAACTTCGGCGCCTTGAGCCGTGCACTGTTCAATCATCTTGAACAACAGGAAGGCGTTACCATTCATTTTAATCACGATGTGCGCGACCTGAAAAAAATGGAAGACGGCAGCTGGCAGATCAAGGTGAAAAACCGCGAAACCCGCGAAAAAAATGTCGTTAAAACAGACTTCGTTTTCATCGGCGCCGGCGGCGGTTCCCTGCCCCTGCTCGAAAAATCTGATATCCCTGAAGGCAAAGGCTTCGGTGGTTTCCCGGTAAGTGGTCAGTGGCTGCGTTGCACCAACCCCGACATCATTGCCCAACATCAGGCGAAAGTATATGGCAAAGCCTCTGTAGGCGCGCCCCCCATGTCAGTGCCTCACCTCGACACCCGTATGATCGACGGTGAAAGAGCGCTGCTGTTTGGCCCTTACGCCGGCTTCTCCACCAAATTCCTGAAAAACGGTTCCTTCCTCGACCTGCCTAAATCCATCAGCCTGGACAATATCCACCCGATGGTATCTGCCGGCCTCGATAACATTCCGCTGACCAAATACCTCATTGCGCAGGTACGTCAGAAGCCGGAAGACAGGCTGGAAGCACTTCGCGAATACTTCCCCGAAGCGCGCATGGAAGACTGGAAACTGGAAATTGCCGGTCAGCGTGTACAGGTGATCAAAAAAGACCCTGAACATGGCGGTATCCTCGAATTCGGCACTGAAGTTGTCAGCGCAGCCGACGGCTCCATCGCCGCCCTGCTCGGCGCTTCCCCCGGGGCTTCCACCGCAGTGTCTATCATGCTCAACCTGCTGAAACGTTGCTTTAAAGACTACGTGGAAACGGAAGCATGGCAGCTGAAACTGAAAAAAATGATCCCTTCTTACGGCCAGTCGTTGCTCAACAACCCGCAACTGTGTGAAGAGCTGCGTAACTGGACCACCGAAGTACTGGAACTGAAAGCCATGGAGGCGGTAGACCAGGACTAATCAGCGATTAACCTGTATATATAAGGAAGCCCCTGCGAAAACGCGGGGGCTTTTCTGTTAAGCGTTATGGATTTATCTGTTATCTGTCGGCAGGCATACCATTACTACCCACTATCACCCGTTTCACCATCACTTTTCCATTGTGCACAAGCTTGAGGAAATACATCCCTGCCGGCAGTCCTGATACGGAGATGGTCCTCGTATGGGCGCCTTCGGCCAACTGGCCGTTCACCGGCAGCTGCACCAGTTTACCGCCCAGGTCATACACGCCCAGCGTGGTGCGTCCGTCAGACGGCAGTCTGAAGGTCACTGTCACCACGGAGCTGGCCGGGTTGGGGTAAGCGTTCATCACCGCCAGGGCTGTTTCTTTGGCAGCAGGGGCCGTGCCGGTTTTAAACTTCACTTCCGAATAGCTGTTCCACGCATTAACGTTATTTCCATGTCCCAGGATTCGTACGTGCCTGGCCGTTACAGCCGGAAAAACAAACGATTCGAAGCCGGTAGAGGTACCGCTGCTTTGCAGGCCTGTCGCCACGCTGGTCCAGCTGGTACCGTCGGTGCTCACCTGTATATCGAACGAAGCGCGGCGGGTATCGCCTTTATAGAAAGCGATGTCTACGCCATTGATCGTGGTGGTACCAGTGCCGAGGCAGAACCAGATGGACTGTTCCCCGGATGCTGACCAGCGTGTGTTCAGGTCATTGTCGATGGCGTTGGCGGCCACGTTACCATCGTCGGCGCTTGCCTGTGCCGGGATGCATACAGGGCCGGGACCACTGCTGTCGCCGATAACGGCCAGCTGCGGCGGGTTGGCGGCGGCTTCTTTCGAATTGAGGAAGATACGCGGGTCATGTGCCTGCTGGCTCTTCATGACGAACGCTATTTTCTTTCTGCCGGCCGCGAGTTCGCTCTGTACGTAGCTGGTCACGTCCCAGGTGTAGTAGCGCGCCGTGTCGTTCGTGAGCACGGTAGACGCCAGCAAGGTGCTGCCTGATGCCGGTTTGTTATTCCAGGTGATGGTTTTCTCCGTCCAGGTGGTATTGCTCAGCGGGTAAGCGCCTACCGGCACGCTGGTGGCTACGGTGCCGTCTACACGTCCGTACAGTCGCAGCACCACAGAAGAAACGCTGCTGGCCGCACTGGTGAGGTCGAAGGTAAGATAGGTCTCCCGCGCATTGTTGAGCTGACCGGCAGGCGCCACTTTGGTGATGAGGAAGGTAGAGTCGCTTACGCCCCAGGTGGTGCCGGCATTGGTACCATCGCGTACGTAGGCGTCCTGTGTGGGTTTCAGCAGTGTGGCAGCAGGAGCGGCTTTAAACACGGCCGTATAGGTGGTATCCTTGTCTGTGATGGTAATGTTCTGTACCCGGTTGCCTCCGTGTGCCCAATGGTCGAAGATATAGGTGACACCATTGAGCACTTGCGGAGATGGGGCTTCCATAGGCCGCACCATGCCCGATAAAGCAGGGGTACTATACGGCGTGGTAAACGGAATGTCATTGAGCCTGATTTGCAGGCCTGCGGGTTGTGTCTGCAGGGAGAGGCTGGAAGTGACAGGAAACAGTTCCACGTAGGTGGTGTCCTGTTCACCGCGGCTGTCTCTAACGGAGAGGTATATACGATACCAGATGTCTGTTTCGGTGTGTCCTTCGGCGGAGATGACGAATTTGCCGTTTTTCACGCTGTCCGGCGTCTGTGGACCGGGATGCACGTGGTTAGCATGATGGAAGTCGACCCACCAGTGGAAAGCGCTGGCAGGAAGGGTACCGTCTTCCGCGTCGGTACCGGTACCGGCAAAGCTAACGGTGTCGCCTGCACGGAATTTTGCGTTGTTCAGCGGCGCGGTGATGGTTGCTACCGGGAGGGTATTCGGTGCGGAGACCGTCAGCCTGGCATTGTTGCTGGTAACGCTGCCGGCGCTGTTGGTGACCACTACGCTGTAGAGGCCCGTATCCGCAGGCTGCACATTTGCGATAGCATAGGAAGCTGCTGTAGCTCCGCTGATGCTGGCGCCGTTTTTACGCCACTGGTAAGCGGGCGCAGGATTGGCGACTGCAGTCACGTTGAAGACGGCGGTCTGCCCCTGCGGTACGGTGACGGGCTGCGGTTGTGTGGTGATCACCGGCGCCTGTGTGCCGGTATACACGATTTTATACAGCGCGTTATTGTCGCGGCTCAGGTAGTACAGGTTGCCGTCGGGACCTTGTTTGAGGTAGGTCATGCCGCCGCCCAGGCCGGTAGCGAAAGCGGTGCGGGTGGGGGAAGCGGGGTTGATATAGTTGATCCAGCCGCCGCAGTAGTCGAGGAAAAAGTATTTGCCGTTGTAGGTGGCAGGATAGTTGCTGATAGCGCCGTTGAAGAAAGTGCCGCCGTTGATGGCGCAGCCCTGGCCGTCCGGCGGGGAGCCATCGCGGTTGGTGCTGTAGCGGTACAGCGGATTGGTGAAGCCGGAGCAGCCGCTGGTGCAGTTACCTTCCTGGGTGGGCCATCCGAAGTTACGGCCGCCGGTGGTGCCGTCATTGATTTCTTCCCAGGTGGATTCCCCAACATCGTTAATGAAGATCTTGCCCGTCACCGGATCTATGGAGTTGGTGAAAGGGTTACGTAACCCGTACGCCCATACGCGGCTGCGTTGGGCGCCGCCGCTGAAAGGGTTGCCTGACGGTACCGAACCGTCGGTGTTGATGCGCAGCACTTTACCCATGTAGCTGTCGAGATTGCTGGCGTTGTTGCCTACTTTGTTATCGCCTACGGAGACGTACAGTTTGCCGTCGTTGCCGAAAGAGAGGCCGCCGCCGTTGTGGTAGATGGCGCTGAGGGTAGGCAGGTCCAGGATAGCCGTTTCAGATCCTGCTATGTCACCGTTCATGGTAAAGCGGCTGACGCGGTTATGTGGGCCGGAGGTATGTGTGTAATACAGGTAGATGTAGTGGTTCGTGGCGAAGGCAGGGTCAACCGCGATGCCGATCAGGCCGCGTTCCCCGCTGCTGTTGACCGACAGGGAGACTGCCGGTGTTGACAGGAGCGCACCGTTTTTTATTACCCGCAGCTGTCCTGTTTCCTGGCAAACCAGTATGCGGCCGTCGGGCAGGAAGGCGAGAGAGGTGGGGCTGCTGATGCCGTTCACCACCTGCACCCGCTGGAAATTGGCCGGCAGGGTTTGCGACCGGACGGTTATAACGGATAACAGCAATAACAAGAGTATCGCGTATCTTTTTTTCATCATCAAAAAACTTTAAAGGTGGATAATGAGGGTTTGAGTAAACATAGGTCGCCCGTAAGCGTATAACCGTTACTGTTATACACCTTAAAAAATGATTTCCGGGAACAGGCGGGCGTAGTCCTGCTCATGACGGCAATGGCATTAAGAGGATGTCATAAAGCGTTCGTTTTTTTATGATCAATAAAAGGGTACGGTGGAAACGGGTTTTCAACAACACTTGGCTACAGGGTAGTTTCCGGGATTATCTCAGGTACGAGGCTGCAAATGGTCTATGGTTTCCAAAGTGATTTTGGTGGTTCAGATCCTGGCTGTGGTTGTAAGTTATGCAAACGATTGCAGATTTCAAAATAGTTTTTTGTTGCAATGGATAAAAAAGGAGGCGCTCCTGAAGCAGGAAGGCCCCAGGAAATTAAAACACGACCTCTCCTTCCCAGAGTGACACTTCTCGAAAAGGCACTTTTGGTAAATGAAGTATTTATAAAGAGCAGGACGATCAGCGTAAAACGGAAGTCAAGGCATTTTTACGACATGCTAAAAATGGACCGTGCAGGAGTCGTCGATGAAGCGCTTGCCGATAATGTACTATATACGACCATTCAAAAACATCGTAAGCATTACAGTCGATTGAAATACATGGGCACCTATACTTCTCTTGATAGAAATGAGATTTCTTTCATCCCTCCGGCACACATGCTGGATATGTACCAGCATGATTATCAATATATGACAACACATATGCTTCATGGAGAAATACCTGATTTTGCAGTAGTACCTGACGGGCTCGCAACAATATTGGAAAAGTTTAGAAATACAACCTGGTTCTATTCTTTTCCAGCCCCGCCAACATTGCGAAAAAACCATAACAAAATGTGAAAATCAGCTTACTCGCCGGATGATTTATTTCCGACCTTTATAAAGCGTAAAATACACACCATAAAACAACCAGGCGCTCTGCGCTTATTTTTTGCAATATTAATGCAAACGATTGCAACAAAACGGAGGGGAAAAGATATATTGTCAGTAGTTGTAAGCCTGTAAGAAAACATTCATCCGGTATCACACGTCCGGCCATTTCACCAAAATCGATCATTTTCATCACCTATAACAACCAACATCACGTAATGAAAAAACTATTCCTCTCCTTGCTGGCGATCTGCTGCGCTGCACAATCGATCTTCGCACAAACAGCGCACGATGAACATATGAAATGGTGGCGGGAAGCCCGTTTCGGCATGTTTATCCACTGGGGCGTATATGCGCAGCTGGCAGGCAACTGGCAGGGGCATCAGATAGGCCGCGGCGGTGAATGGATCATGAACCGCGGCAAAATATCAGTGGCCGACTACCAGCAGGTGGCCAAATCCTTCAATCCGGTAAAATATGACGCGGACGCATGGGTAAAAGCCGCAAAAGACGCCGGCATGACATACATCGTCATCACCGCCAAACATCACGATGGCTTCGCGATGTTCAAATCTGCCGCCAGCAAATGGAACATCGCCGACGCTACACCCTACGGTAAAGACGTGCTCCGGCCACTGGCGGCCGCCTGTAAAAAATACGGCCTTAAACTGGGCTTCTATTACTCCCAGGCGCAGGACTGGAACAACCCCGGCGGCGCTGCCGCCCGCAAAGTAACCTCCGAAGGCTGGGCCAATCCCGACTCCGCTAAAATAGACGCCTATACAAAAGATAACACCGGCCACTGGGACCCGGCGCAAACCAGCGCCACCATGGGTGAATACATCGATAAAGTAGCGGTACCACAGGTGAAAGAACTGCTCACCAACTACGGCGATGTAGCGGTATTATGGTGGGACACGCCGACCAACATGACCGACGAATATGCGAAGAAACTGCAGGCGGTACTGTCACTACAGCCCAATATCATCACCAATGACAGGCTTAAAAGACCCAACTTTCCGGGCGACTATAAAACACCGGAACAGAAAATTCCCACACAGGCCGAGCTGGATGGCCGCGACTGGGAAACCTGCATGACCATGAACGGCACCTGGGGCTACAAAAGTTATGACCACAAATGGAAAAGCACGGAGACACTGATCAGGAACCTGGTAGATATCGCCTCTAAAAACGGTAACTATCTCCTGAACGTGGGACCGGACGCACTGGGGCAGTTTCCGCAGCCCAGCATCGACGGACTGAAAGGCATCGGCCAGTGGATGAAAGTCAACGGGGAAGCTATCTACGCTACCAACGGCAGCCCCTTCGGCGCATTCCCCTGGGGACGCTGCACCAAAAAAGTTAAAGGCGGCAAAACCACCCTCTACTTCCATGTCTTTAACTGGCCCGCTGACGGCAAACTGGTCATCCCCGGTCTGAAAAACAACATCACCAGCACCCGGCTGCTTGCCGGCGGCAAAAAACTCAACACCTCCGCCACGGAGGAAGGACTCGTTATTAACGTACCAGCGCAGGCTCCTGACACCATCGCCACTGTCATCAAAGTAGAAACAACCGGAACTTTTTAAAAAAACAGGCGGCAACCGATGAGAACCGTATGCCGCCCGTCTCTCTATTTCCACAGCGTTATGAAAAATTCCCTGTTACTACAGCTTTTCTGTTGGCTGTTGATAGCCTCCATGGGTACTGCCATGGATAAAGAAACCGTTGTTGACATCACCCGCTTCGGCGCGGTGGGCGACGGTAAAACATTGAACACAGCCGCTATTCAGCAGGCCATTGACACCTGCTCCGCCAACGGTGGCGGGAAGGTGCGCGTGCCCGCGGGAACCTGGCTTACCGGTACCCTGCTACTAAAAAACAACGTACTGCTGCTTGTGGAAGAAAACGCCACCCTGCTCGGCAGCCCGGATATTAAAGATTATCAGATCGTAGACGGCTTTAAGGACGGTCTCGGCCAACAAATGGGCTATGCCCTCATCGGCGCCGTGGACGCAAGCAATACCGGCATCACCGGCAAAGGCACCATCGATGGCCAGGGTAAGCTGGTAAGGGCGTCCGGCGGCCACGAAAGACGCCCCTTCCTGGTACGCTTTGTCCGTTGCCGGCAGGTGCAGGTATCTGACATACGCCTGCAAAGTCCCACCGCCTGGACCATGCATTTTTTCCATTGCACGAACGTATTAACGGAAAAAGTCACCATCAGAAGCCGCGGTCTGGGCAATAACGACGGCATCGATATCGACTGCTGCGAAAAAGTAGTGATCCGCCACTGCGATATCGACAGCGGCGACGACGCCATCTGCTTTAAAACCACCAGCCCCTATCCCTGCCGCGAGGTGACCGTCAGCCATATTAAAATCAATACAGGCGAAGGCGCCATTAAATTCGGGACGGAATCGGCAGGCAACTTCGAAAATATAAACGTCAGCCATATCGACGTGGCATTCGCCCGCGAAGGCGGTATCAAGCTTTTTTCGGTGGATGGCGCACACCTCCGCAACATCAGCATCAGTGATGTAAAAATGGACAGGGTGAATATGCCCATCATTATCCGCCTCGGCTCCCGGTTGAAGACTTTCCGCGAAGGTGACGCTCAACAGGAGGTCGGCAGTATCAGCAACGTCAGTATTAAAAACGTAACGGTTAAACACGGTACCTGGACCGGCATGCTTATCAGCGGCATCCCCGGCCATTATATCGACGACATCACGCTCGACAATATTCACATCAACATCCCCGGTGAAGGGACCGCAGCAGATGCACAGGTCAACCTCGAAGAGCGGGAACGCGATTACCCCGAAATAAAAATGTTTGGCAAACAGATACCGGCCTACGCCCTGTATATCCGTCACGCTAAAAATATCCGGTTCCATCGTATCACCTATACCAGCGATCTGCCCGAAGCGCGACCGGCGGTAATTGCCCGTGACATTGACCAGGTACAGCTCACCCGCTGGGCCCTCCCTGGCAACACCGGTAAAGAGCCGCTGGTGCGCATTGCAGACTCCAAAAGCGTGGAAATGAAAGCTATCAGACATCCCGCATCCGGACAGTTCCTGAAACTGGAAGGCGTTGCCCGGAACATCACTGTCGACGGTACCGTAGCCGCTGCACCGCCCATTGCCCCGCTATGGAAAGAATTTGTAGCCGCCCGGAAAAATAATACCATCCCCATATTACCCGATTTCTCCTACGCCGGCTATCATTTTTCAGAACAACCACTGCCCGAACTAACCGGTAAGAAAAAGTTTGATGTGACACAATTTGGCGCCATTCCCAACGACGACCAATATGACGATGAAGCCATCCAACGCACCGTAGATGCTGCAGCAGCCAACCCTGGCGGAGGCATCGTCTTTTTCCCAAAAGGGAAATACCTGCTGGCGCCCGATGAAGACAACAAAAAACAGATCCTTATCACCGGTAGTAACATCGTCCTGCAAGGCAGCGGCAGCCAGGATGGCGGTACCGAAATCTACCAGGATAAAAAAAGAATCAACAGCCGGCAATTTCTTTTCCGTCCGGCGCAAAACCAGCAACAACGGCTGACCACCATTACCGCCAACGCCTCCCGTGAAACCTTCTCGGTAGAAGTAGCCGACGCATCACTGCTCCGGCCCGGGCAGGATGTCGTCATCAGGCACCGCAGTGAAGCCTATACGAAATGGTATTTCGATCCGCTGCCATTGAAACCCCGGTGGACACGCCTGTTCGGCGATAACGGCGGTATGCAGGTCCAGGAAATACACACCATCGAAAAAATAAATGGTCATACCGTCACCTTCAAAAATCCGCTGCACCTGGATATTCACCTCGTGGATGATAAACCATTTGAACTGGTCACCTATAACAGCCTCGAAGAATGCGGCATCACCGGTATACGCTTTTCCAGCAACTGGAAAAGTTATCCGGAAGATTTCGTCCATCACAAAAATGAGGTCCACGACTACGCCTGGGAGGCCATAGGAATGGAATATGTAAAAAACAGCTGGATACGCGACTGCGTGTTTTCCGACTGGAATGAAGGTATCAACATCCGCGCCGGCTACCAGGTCACCGTTCAGAATGTGACTTTCCTCGGAAAAAAAGGTCACGCTTCCGTACATGCCCGCACCGGTTATGGCGTGCTGATCAAACAATGTTATTTCAACGGCGCCCAGCATCACGGCCCCGGCACCGGCTACAGCGCCGCGGGGACCGTCATCACCCAGTGTGCGCTGGGCACCGACCAGAATTTTGACAGCCACTCCGGACAACCTTATGCCACTTTGTTCGATGATATCCGCGGCGGCGTATGCTACAACCTCGGCGGGCCCGAACCCGGTCATCCGCACCACGGCAAACAACTTGTGCTGTGGAACTTCCGTCATAGCTCCGCCAAAGACCAGCATTACAATTTCTGGGACATGGAACGCCGCCGGAACTATACCATCGCAGCACCTATACTGGAAGGCTTTCAGGCCGATTCAAAAGTAACTGTTGAACATACCGGCATCAATGAACTGCCCGGACAATCCGTCGCACCTGCATCCCTTTTTGAAGCGCAACTGGCATTAAGACTTTACAGCAAGGACATTACCAACTAACATATAATCCATTTTATCAACAAAAACTAAGCGTTATGAAATTCCCGATCCCAGGATGGCAGGGCAAACCCCTGCGCCTGTTTTCTCTCATGATGTGCTGGTTATTGTCTGTATGCGTATATACCTCACCGTTATCCGCACAGAGCAAAACCGTCACCATCAAAGGCCGTGTAACCTCCCAAACAGGGGAACCACTGCCCGGCGCCAATATCGTGGTAAAAGGTTCCACCCGCGGCGTTACCACCAATACAGACGGTACTTTTAAGTTAGAGGTGCCTGCAAACGTTTCCATAAAAATCACCTACACCGGCTTCATCTCCCGGGAACTGAAAGTGGAAAATGCAGACATGAACAACGTCAGCATCTCCCTTGCGACCGACAAAGGAGAGCTCAATGAAGTAGTAGTGGTCGGTTATGGTACGCAGAAACGTTCCGACGTTACCGGCTCCATCACCTCCATCAACGCACAGGCACTCCGCGATATCCCGGCCGCTAACCTCACCTCCATCCTCAAAGGACAAGGCGCCGGCATCGATATCCAAAAAAGCGGCGGCAACAGCAAACCCGGAGCCAAACCCACCATCCTCATCCGCGGTACCCGTTCCCTCAAGGCGGGTAACTCACCCCTGTTTGTGGTAGACGGTATCCCGTTCAACGGCGACATCAACGACCTGAACCCGGACGATATCACCTCGGTAGACGTGCTGAAAGACGCTTCCTCCACCGCTATCTATGGCTCCCGCGGCGCCAACGGCGTCATCCTCGTCACCACCAAACGTGGCAAAAGCGGTAAAGCAGTAGTCACCTACAGCGGCTACGCCGGCTTCGTAAAACCCGCCGGAAAATACGACCTCATGAACGCCCAACAATACGCCGATCTGAAAAAATGGGCCTACTGGAACGGCACACAGGACCCGCCACTGAAATACAGTGGCCCCGATGATCCGCAAATCCTCATCGACGGCTTCGACGCTGAAGAAAGAAGGCAGCTGGCTAAAGGCATCAGCACCGACTGGCAGGACCTGATCTATAAAACAGGTATCATGACCAACCACCAGGTCGGCATCTCCGGTGGCAACGAAAAAACACAATTCGCCGCCTCTGCCGGCTACTACAAGGAAACAGGCGTTTATCCCGGTCAGGCCTTCGAACGCTTCACCGTGAAAGTAAGCGTAGACCATCAGATCAATAACATCTTCAAAATAGGCGTCAGCTCACTCAACAACTTCTCCACCACCACCGGTGAAGGCGTCAACCCGATGGGACAAGCCCTGAGAGCCAGCCCCATGGCGCCTGCATACGACAGCAACGGCGCCGTGATCAACGACTTCCTCGCCGGCAGCCAGAAACAGATCTGGAACCCGCTGGCCGACTTCCTCCCCGGCGCCACCGTGGAGAAAAGAAAACGGAACGGCACTTTCACCACCGCCTACCTGGACGTGAATATCCTGCCGGGACTGAAATACCGCTTCAACGGCGGCGCTGAAATCAAAAGCGATAACTACGGCAATTTCTACGGCAGCAAAACCACCAATAACCTCGGCAGCCTTAATACCAGCGAAAACAAATACGGCTCCGATGTCAACTACACCCTGGAAAACCTGCTGACCTACGACAAACGCTTCGGCAAACATCATGTAAATTTCACCGGATTATACAGCTTACAGGAATCCCGCAGCCAGTCCAACAGCTATAACAACAACACCCTGCTGTCTGATGAACTGCAATACTTCAACGCTACCTATGGCCTCAACCTCGCCGGCAGCGGCTCCGAAAGCAAGTGGGACATCGTGTCCTACATGGGACGCCTCAACTACAGCTTTAAAGACCGTTACCTGCTCACCCTCACCGCCCGCAGCGACGGCAGTTCCCGCCTCGCGCCCGGCAACAAGTTCAAGGGTTTTCCCTCCGCCGCGGCAGGCTGGATCATGAGCAATGAAGATTTCATGCGCGACTCCCGCGTATTCTCCAACCTGAAGCTCCGCGCCAGCTACGGCCGCACCGGCAATACCGCCATCAACCCTTACCAGACGCTCGGCGCACTGAAAGGCATCAACTACAACTACGGTTCCACCAACGTTACCGGCGTGTTCATCAATACGGCGCCCAATGCGGCGTTACAGTGGGAATACACCACCACCGCCAACTTCGCGGTGGATTTCGGACTGTTCAACAACCGCATCACCGGTAGCGCGGAAGTGTATTCCGCTCAAACCAGCAACCTGCTGCTCCCGCTCCACCTGCCCGGTACCTCCGGCATCCCCGGCGATGTGCTGGTCAACGTAGGCAAAACACAAAACAAAGGGATCGATATACATCTCTCTACGGTCAACATACAAGGTAAAGGCAACGGTGATTTCACCTGGACGTCTGACCTGAATTTCTTCATCAACAGAGGCAAAATCACAGAGCTGTACAACGGTATCCAGCAGGACATCTCCAATGGCTGGTTCGTTGGTCAGCCCATCGGCGCCATCTACGACTATCAGCGCATCGGCATCTGGCAGAATAACAAATCCGATTCACTCCTGGCACAACGCTACGGACAGAAAGTCACCGGCAACTCCTCCGTGATCGGCACCATCCGCGTGAAAGATGTCAACAACGACAGCACTTTCAGCGATGCCGACAAAACTATTGTTGGCTCTCCGCAAGCCAGATGGGAAGGAGGCATGACCAACCGCTTCAGCTACAAAGGCTTCGATCTCACCGTAGTGATGTATGCGCGCATCGGCAGCACGCTCAACAGCAAACTGTATGGCGGCGGCTTTGCCAACACTTTCCAGGGTAACTACAACAACCTGAACGTGCCCTACTGGACGCCTTACAACGGAGAAAATCATTTTCCCAAACCCAACCAGTCCAGAACACAGACGCAATACAATTCCACACTGGGTTACTTCGACGGCAGCTATCTGAAGATCAGGACGCTGAGCCTGGGCTACAACGTTCCGGGCGCTTTTGTACAAAAACTGAAAGCCCGGTCCCTGCGGGTGTACGTGACTGCGCAGGACCCGTTCATCTTCTTCTCCGATTACCGCAACAAGTACCACGGCGTAGACCCGGAATCTGCCGGCAATATCAATGCAGACACACCGGCCACCTGGTCCATGCTCTTCGGTGTAAACCTTACTTTATAAACCTTCAAAATTGTGTGTGATGAAAAAGATATGGTTCGCTGCCGGCATATTCACCGCCGCCTCTCTGTTGGGAAGTTGCAGCAAAATGTTGAACGAAACACCCCGGGCCGTACTGGTACCGGATTTCTATAAAACGTCACAGGGCGTAAACGCCGCACTGGACGCCTCTTACGCAGGCACCCGCACCATCTGGGGCTGCGAAGACTATTTCTCTATGACCACGCCCGGCACAGACGAATTCAAAAGGGGCAATGACGGCAACCAGAACTTCATGACCTACGATCCGGGCCTCCTGCCCAGCGATGGTAAGTTCAAGGCACAATGGAACAACATCTACACGTATATCAACACCTGTAATGCAGTGATCCAGTATGCTCCTGAAGCCACCGGCATTTCAGAAGATATCCGCAAGAAAGCCATCGCAGAAGCGAAGTTCCTGCGGGCTAATTATTACTTTGTGCTGGTGCAGCTTTGGGGAGATGTGACCCTCACCACTTCCTTCATCTCCGGACCCGTAACGTCAGCCGACCGGCACCCGCTGGCCAAAGTATACGACGCCATCATCACCGATCTGAAAGAAGCCATTCCCAACCTGGCGCCCGGCCCTAAAGGCATAGACCCCGGCCGCGCCAATGCCGCCGCTGCCAGACACGTGCTGGCCAAAGTTTACCTGACCCGCGCCGGCAGCAAAGCCGCCAAACCTACAGACTACCAGGACGCAGCCGCAACGGCGATAGACCTGCTTACCAATGCACCATCGCTCGGCCTGAACCTGTTGCCCGATTTCGGCAGCGTATTCGCCGAAGGCAACGAAAACAACGCGGAAGTGCTGTGGACCGTACAACATACTGCCAGCCTGGCCTACAACGGTTCGCCCAACCAGGACAACCGCACGCCGGACAATATGCTGGTACATCTTTTTGTACCGCAATACGAGAAAATCGACGGCATGAGCCGCAACATCAAAGACGGGCGTCCCTATATCCGCACTGTGCCCACCAGATGGCTGACAGATACCGTTTTCGCAGAACGGAAAAATGATACCCGCTTCAACAAAAGCTTCCAGACGGTATGGTTCTGCAACAACGCCGGCAGCATCCCCGTATGGCCTAACCCGCTGCCACCGGGCGCTCCGGCCGGCGCCGCTCCCGGCAAGCCCAAAATGAAACTTGGCGACACCTGTATCTATATGCCACAGGGCACTTTCTCCAATGCACAGATAGCTGCGGCGCCCTACACGCTGATACCGTCCAACAAATACTCTATCAAAATGTCGCCGGCCCTATCCAAATATGTGGACACCAAACGTTCCGACATGAACGCGCCTTCCATCCGCCCCCTGATCGCTTACCGCCTTGCGGAAACATACCTGGTAGCGGCCGAAGCGCTGATGCAGAGCGGACGTACCGCCGAAGCAGTACAATATGTGAACGCAGTGAGAGAAAGAGCTGCGTTCCCTACCGGCGACAAAACCAAAATGAGTATTACCGCCGCCGATCTCAACATTGACTTCATCCTGGACGAACGTTCCCGGGAACTGGCCGGCGAAAACGTGCGCTGGCTGGACCTCGTAAGGACCGGCACCCTGCTGACCCGCTTACAGAAACACTGCGACGACAACGCCAGGATTAACTTCAAATCACCGAAACACTGGCTGCGCCCCATTCCGCAGGACCAGATAGACGCCACCACCACCGGCACGCCTTATCCGCAGAATCCCGGATGGTAACAGGCACTAAAGGTTGTATTCACAAATACAGGGTTAGTGCGTTGCACTAACCCTGTCACTTATACGAAAATGGCCTTTTACAATCGTTCCAGTCCGCCTACCATGCTGAAAGTGATCACGCCCAGTACAATAAGGGTAATCACCACATAGAGATAATCTTTCTCCAGTAAAAAAGCAAAAACGGAAAGGCCTATACGGATAATAGGCGTGGCTATCAGCAGTACGACCCCTAGCTGGATCACGTTCATGCCCTTGCCTTCCATAATCCCCCGGAAGATGCCCGGCAGGTTGTCAAGCCCCTGCCGCACCCCGGCAAAAGTGCCGTAGTCGGGCGCTTCATGTCCGTGGCGGTACAGGTATATCATCCCGCCCAGAAATACGATGATGCTGGAAGTGATAACACCCACCCGGAGCTGTTTGCCGATCAGCTGCTGTACATCTTTGTCAGCCCAGTAATGTTTCGAGAATAGACGCTTCATGTACTACAGTTTTCCGTTGAGACCATTATAAATCATCTGAAGCGCCAGGAAAGTGATTACTACGCCAAAGACTATACGCAACCACTTTGCATTGGCTTTCACCAGCAGGCGGGAACCGCCGAAGGCGCCCAGCAATACGCCCAGCACGACCGGCATACAGAGGCCGGGGCTGATGTAGCCGCGTTGCAGGTATACCACAGCGCTGGCGGCGGCTGTCACGCCGATCATGAAGTTGCTGGTAGTGGTGGACACTTTAAACGGGATCCGCATAATATTGTCCATCGCCAGCACTTTCAGTGCGCCGGAACCAATGCCCAGCAAGCCCGACATCACACCGGCGAAGGTCATCATAAAATAACCGCCCGGCACATGCCTTACTTTGTAGGATACCACTTCGCCGCCGGAAGGATAGGTCCCGTTCAGCTTCAGGTCGCGCGCCAGTTTACTGACATCTTCGTCAGAAACAGCTTCCGATTTTTTACGGAAAGACATCAGCGCGGAAAAAATCAGCACGCAGCCAAAGATAATGGCCACCACATTGGTAGGGATAAAAACCGCTATCAGCGCCCCCACTACAGCGCCCGTGGTAGTGGCGATCTCCAGGAACATGCCCAGCCGGATGTTGGTGATCCCTTCTTTTACATAAGCGGAGGCAGAACCGGAAGAGGTGGCAATAGACGCGATCAGGGCGGTACCAATCGCATAGCGGATGTCAACGTGGAAAACGAGCGTCAGCAGCGGGATAATCACCACACCGCCTCCCAGCCCGGTGAGCGACCCCAATAGCCCCGCCAGAAAGGCCCCGGCGAGCAGGACCAATGTAAATGATAAAATCGTCATAAGATGGTTGGTTGGTTTAGATCGACAATTACAGGCAATAAAAGAAGCCTTCAATGGCCAATGATGCAAAAGTAAGCAGAATATGATTCCCACAATCCGTAATCTATAAGTAACTTGCAGCCGGATACTTAATTTCTCTATATGATAAAGGTGGGTGAGTATAACCTGTTAAGGGTTAAAAAAGAAGCCGATTTCGGCGTATACCTGGAAGGTGTGGACCAGGAAATACTGCTGCCGACGCGGTTTGTGCCTAAAGGCACCAAAATAGGCGATGAACTGGAAGTTTTCCTGTACCATGATTCTGAAAACAGGCTGATCGCCACTACCCAGAAGCCTTATGGCGTCGCCGGCGATATCGTGAACCTGAAAGCCGTCAGCACCACCAAACAGGGCGCTTTCCTGGACTGGGGCCTGATGAAAGACCTTTTTGTGCCGCAGTCGCAACAGTTGACCCGCATGGTGCCCGGACAGGAATACCTCGTTAAAATATACATCGACGAACTGACGGGCCGCCTCGCCGCCACCGAGAAGATAGACCGCTTCCTCAGCAACGAAAACCTGACTGTAAAGGAAATGGACCCGGTCACCCTGGTGGTATACCGCCGTACCGACATCGGGTACGTGGTGATCATCAATAACCGGCATACCGGTATTCTTCATCACAACGAACTGTTCCGCACCGTGGAAGTCGGTGATAAGCTCAAAGGCTTCATCCGCAGCATCCGGGAAGATAAAATAGACGTAGTGCTGGGCCAGCCGGGCTACAAACGCGTGGAAGACGAAGGAGAGAAAATACTCCGCCTGCTGCAGGAAAACAACGGCTACCTGCCGTATCACGATAAATCCACCCCGGAAGAAATACAGGAGTTCTTCGGCATGAGCAAAAAAACGTTCAAAATGACGATCGGTAACCTGTACAAACAGCGGAAAATCATCTTCACACAAACAGGTATTAAAGAAGCGGATACTACGGAGTAACCGCTTTCACGATCGGGAAACTGATCATGAACTGTGTACCTTCCCCCGGACGGCTATCTACTTGTATCGTTCCTTTATGATTAAGGATGATATTCTGGGTAGCCGTCAGCCCAAGGCCGGTACCCTTGGTCTTACTGGTAAAAAACGGCTCAAATAGTTTTGCCAGGTTCTCCTGCGGGATGCCACTACCGGTATCGCTTATACGAACAAATACCTTGTCCGGCTCATGCCAGGTCTCCACTTCCAGCGTACCGTCACCCGCTTTCATTGCTTCAATGCCGTTGATAATGATATTCAGCAGGGCGATGATCAGCTTATCTTCATCGGCCATCACCTGCTGATCGGGCTCCCGTAGTTTTTTGATCACCCGGATATCATTCAGCTGCATACGGTCCGCCGCCAGATGAATCGTCTTTTCCACCAGCACATTGAGGCCCTGCGGCAACATATTCAGTTCAGACATACGGGTAGACTCCAATAATTCTGTCACCAGCTGGTTGATACGGTGGCAGTTGCGCTCCATAATATCGAGATATAGCTGGGAATCGGCCGTCTGCGGCAATTCAGACGTCTTTAATTCAGACACGGCCAGCAGGATGTTTGTCAGCGGATTACGCACCTCATGCGCAATCAGGCGGGCTATTCTCCCGGTAATAGCAAACTTCTCCTGTTGCTGCTTTTCCTGTTCCTTTCTTTTACGCTCCGTGATATCCTGGATAATACAGAGATACAACTGCTTTTTCTCATCGAGCAACGAAGCGTTTACCAATACGTCCAGTTGCTGTCCCTGGCAGGTACGGAACCTGAACTCCTGCCGTACCACGCCATCCTCATTGCACAGCTGGTCCACAAAGGCTTTGATCTGGCTCTCGTCCGCAAAAAGAGAATCGAGGTGACTGTTGTACAGCGACATTTCCTCGTAGCGCAACAACCGGATGGCTGCCGGATTGGCCGCTACAATGCGATGTTCACAATCTGCCAGCAGAATCGCATCATTTGATTTCTCGAAAATGCTGAAATATCTTTTTTCGCTTTTCTCAATAACATTGAGATGTGTGAATTTATCCAGTGTATAACGGATGGCGCGTTCCAGTCCTACTGCGGTAATTTCGCTCTTTACGAGATAATCCGCGGCGCCGGCCTCCATCGCCTCTTTATCGATGTGATAATCTCCTTTACCGGTAAAAAGAATAACCGGGGCTTTATAACCCAGGTTGCGGAAATGATGCAACACATCAATACCGGTATGCGCGCCTAAACGATAGTCGACCAGGTACAAATCGTGCACCCTGGTTTCAATAATACTCAGTGCTTCGCTGTAGGAAGACACCCACTGTAAAACATATTCGTCGGGCGAAATATCCTGCAGTAAAGCATTCACCAGGAAAAAATCATCCTCGTCATCATCGATCATTAAAATGTGTTTTTTACTGTTGATAGCCATAGGCGATGGTATAGTTCCACTTTTTCCTTCAGAAATTATGTGCCAATATACATCAGGTATCAATATGCGCGTCCACATCTTTAAGCACTATGTTCCTGCGGGGAAGGAACCAGGCAGGTACCAGGGTTACCAGGAGGATGATCAGGGAAATATGAAACCCTTGCCGCAGCGCCAGGTGGTGTGCCTGCATGGTAGTAGCGCCGGCCAGCACATGATTATTATATGCAGTCTGCGTAATGATAGCAAGCACAGCAATTCCGATGGCCCCGCCTACCTGTTGCATCAGCGTACTTACTGAAGAGGCCATCGTTACCTCCGATGGGCGTACCGAACTGAGGGTAGCCGCATTGAGCGGCGCCAGCAACAAGCCCATGCCAAGGCCCCTTACCGTCATGGCAAGAATGACCGACCAGATATCACTGCCGCGGTCCAGTACGGCGAAGAGGTACATGGAAGCCGCCAGCAGCATAATTCCCAACATGGATATTTCACGGGAGCCGTGTTTATCCGACCATTTGCCGGCAAAGGGCATCAGGGCCGCCATAAAAACAGAATTGGGCAGTATCAGCAGTCCGGAAGCACCTTCCGAATAGCCCATCTGTTCCTGTAACAGGAAAGGCATCAGAAACAGGCCGCCAAACAAGGCAGCCGCCCGGGAAATGGTGACCAGTATACAACTGACAAAGGAATAGTTTTTAAACAATTGCAGGTCGATAATCGGCGCCTGCTGCCGGCGGTCCAGCAGGATAAAAAAGAGCAGCGCCACCACCGCGATACCCAGGGTGACCAGTATTTCGGGGGATGTGATACCCAGCACTTCCGCACGGGCCACCCCATACTGCAGGCACACCAGGAAGACAGTCAGGGTGGTAAAACCCGTGAGGTCGAAAGGGAGTTTTAACTTAGGCTGACTGCGTAACACATTCAGGTATTTGAAAGACAGCAATACCGTGATAACGCCTATCGGCAGATTGATATAGAAAATAGAAGGCCATCCGAACTGTTCTGTCAGGATACCGCCCAGGGTGGGCCCGATAGCCGGCCCTACCAGGTTGCCCAGTCCCCACCAGCCTAAAACGGCGCCGCGTACCCTGGCCGGGAACACATAAGAGATAATAGCCATAGATGTAGGCGCCATGGCGCCGCCGCCCAGCGCCTGTACCACGCGGCCTACCAGCAAAGACGGCAGGGTGGTGGACAGTGCGCACAATAACGATCCGAAAGTAAACAGGGAAATAGCGCCGATATAGAGATTAAAAAAGCCAATGCGGTTTTTCAGCCAGTTGGTAAGAGGCATGAGCACCGAAAAACTCAGCATATATACGGTGATCACCCATTCTATTTCGCTGAGCGTACAATTGAATTGTTTGCTCATAACGGGCAGGGATATATTGACAATGCTGGAATCTATCCCCGCCATGGTGGTACCCATGATGATCACAATCAGAATACCGGTCCTGTTGACATCTCTCATACACGGTCTTTCATCATAAAGATAAGCTGCGCTTTGGCGACCAGCGGGTTTAGCGGGTTGCAGTTGATCATCAGCAGGTAGGTGGCCAGTTCCGACAACTGCCAGTCTGTTTCCATTTCACCGCCGTCTTTAAAACAATATATTTTGTGGAAGTTATAGTTGACAGGTATCTGCAGGGATGCGCAGGCATGCATGGCCCTGTCCAGCGGTTCCTGTATCATGGAAGGGTCCTTATACCCGAGCTCCTGCATGATTTCGCTGGCAGTATACAGCAGGGGCGGGTTTCTTAGCTGTGAAATTCTCTCAGTGGCAATCACTTCTTCCAGGTAGTCAAAAAGTTTAAGCATGACCATTCTCATTTAGTTGTGAAAGTTGCTGAAACAGTTCTTTTTCCTTGTCGGAAAGATTCTTGGGAATATGCACGATCGCTTTAATGTACAGATCGCCGGCTGTGCCTTTATTGTCATATGCCGGCATACCTTTACCTTTTAAACGGAACACTTTGCCGCTGTCTGTACCGGCTGGGATGTTCATGCTCAGCGAAGCGGCGGGCGTAGGTACGGTCAGCTTACCGCCTAAAATAGCCGTATACAGGGGCAGCGGCACTTCGGTATGAATATCCTGTCCTTTCAGTTCGTATTGCGGGTGCGCGCCCAGCTGGATGGTGATCAGCAGATCTCCGGGCTGGCCCCCCTGGCGCCCGGGAGAACCTTTTCCCTTGAGGCGTATCACCTGGCCTTCCTGCAGCCCCGGCTTCAGTTTGATGTTCAGCCGGCTCCCATTCACTTCCACCTGCCTGGTGGCGCCGTTGTAGGCATCTTCCAGCGACACCTCCATAGTGGCCTGCACATCCCTTCCGCGGCCAGGACCCTGCTGCTGCCGACGGCCGCCGGAAAAACGGTTGCCGAACAGCTGTTCAAAGAAATCGGAAAATCCACCCTCTCCGCCAAACATGTCCTCCATATTGCCGGAATAGGTGTAACCACCACCTTGTCTGCCACCGCCGTATTGCGACCAGTCGAAATCTTCCGGCCTGCCGCCGTGCTGCTCGTAATACTTGTAGTTTTCCCCGAACTGATCGTATTTTTTGCGCTTTTCTTCGTCGCTTAATACTTCGTACGCTTCGTTTATCTCCTTGAATTTGTCCTCAGCGGCCTTATCCCCCTGGTTCTTATCGGGATGGTATTTTACCGCCAGTTTCCTGTACGCCTTTTTGATCTGTTCCGCTGTCGCTGTTTTCTCTACACCTAGTATCTTGTAGTAATCTTTTACGTCCATAAGTATACAACATGTGATGATTGAAACTTGTTCAGGAGTTAAGAATGGCCACAAGAAATATACCGGAAAAAAATGACATTTTACAGGAAAATACCGGCTTTTGCCGCCACGCCCCCCGCCCTGTGCCCGCCCCGTGCGGGCGCCACGGTAACGGCAATACGCAGGGCTTCAACCCTGGGGCAACAGCAAATTCAGCTTCAGTTCATCGATAATGTATTGCAGTGTTTTCTGCGCCTTTACACTGTTTCCCGATCTGTCCAGCGGCGGGGCAAACACCGCAATAGCCATCTTACCGGGGGCCACGGCGATCATACCGCCGCCTACGCCGCTCTTGGCAGGCAGACCGGTATGGTATACCCATGAACCGGTGTTGTCATACAACCCTTCCGTGAGCATGGTAGCCAGGATGCGCGGACAGAGCGCAGCATCGATTACTTTTTCACGGGTAACGGGGTTCACGCCGTTATTGGCGAGCGTACCGGCCATAATAGCCAGGTCGCGGGTACTGGAGCCGTAGGAACAGGCCCGGGTGTAGAGGTCTACCGCCTCGCTGACATCGTCATAAAAACGGCCGTAGGAATACAACAACCAGGCAATAGCCCTGTTATGCAGGTTAGTGGCTGTTTCGGAAGCATACAGCTGCTGGATGACCGACAGGCGCCGGGAGGCAAACCTGGCCATCATATCATCGATCATTGTCCATTTAGCGGCACTGTTAGGCGCCCTGATAAAACTGTTGGTCGCCATAGCGCCGGCATTCACGAGCGGGTTGACTGCCCGCTGCGGGTCCAGCTCTACCGCCATCACAGAATTAAAAGGCATCCCCGTGGCATTAACGCCGATACTGTCTTCCACCGCCCTGGCGCCCCGCTGTTGCAGGGCCAGCGCCAGCACAAATACCTTGGAGATAGACTCTATCCCGAACTCATATTTGCTGTCTCCCAGCTCCAGCACTTTTCCGTCGGCCGTGCAGACAGCAATGCCATACAGTTCAGGATCCACATTTGCCAGATAGGGAATGTAGCTGGCATTAGCGCCGCCACTGCTGTTTTTGAACTGGTGATAGGCCTGCTGCATGACTTCGCGGATGCGCTTTTCGGAAGGCATCGTCTTTTTCTGCGCATCGCTGTATCCCCGGCAGCACAACATGACTGCCAGCAAGCATAATAATTTTCTTTGGGTGAAATGTGTCAGGACTTCACGTAGCGGCATGATAACGGATTTTGGGTTTGCGGCGTACCTGTATCAGCCAGGATAGCTGATCTGCGCGCTATTAGAACATCCCCCAAACGGATAAAGTTCAAACACGGCCGTTATTTTTATGCAGTGGCGCCATAGCAGGGCGCCCGGCAACAAGAAGGACCAGGGTCAACACAGGAAAATAAAGGGAAACGATCAATCCTCTGAAGAACAGGGAGAAGCCGCGTCCAGTATAGCATAAGCCTCCAGCAACGCCTGCACTTCCAGCACCATCCTGGCCAGGCTTTTCACCTCTGCCGGCGTCAGCAGCATCATCACATGGTCCGCAGGCAAAGGCAAACAGATACTTTTCTCATGCTCCTGGCAGAGCGGGTCGCTGTTATCGGACAAATGGACAACCATGTCGGCGAAACAAAAAAATTCTTCCGGGGCCAGGTTAACAACGCTGGTACCAAAGGCCATCTGTATGCCTTTGCAATGCGCGCAACGAATGACATATCCGTTGCTGCTGTGGTATAAAGTCTGATAATTACACATAAGCTTTTTGCGGTTAGTGCCTCCAGCGGCCGGAGAACCGGCCGCTGTCAGGGCTTTTATTCATCACTCGTTATGGAAAATGAGGTTACAAACAACAGATACCTTTCTCTTCTCTATTATGTATAGCAAATACGCCGAAGCATCTTGTCATATCAAAAGTACGCCGGCGTGCACAACTGCCGTTGACGGATCAGGAAAACGATTTACGCAAAAAGGAAAGTTTCATTAACATTTTTTTAGCATCCGAAAAAAAAGCGCCCGCTGTAAACACAGCGGGCGCAGGGGTTTCATAGGGTGTAATATTGAAAACTATTGCAGGACAAACCTACATTATAAAATAAGAATACATTTATCGGATCAGGAAAAAAATGAGTTTCCCATTATTCTGTCGTAAATACGATCCTCTTTGCATTGATGCCGGCCACAATGCCATAACCGTTCACCACATTGGTATATACCGTCGCCGGCTCAGTGATCAGCACGCCGCCGTTCCCGATCTGCGCATCCGATGTGCGGAAATACTTGTAGCCGCCGCAGGTAAGCTCACTGACTTCCACCATCATGCGCGTGGCGTTAACAGGATATTCCGTCTCCAGTACAAAGTTGACCGTTTTACCGTCAAAGCGCGCATCATCCATGATCAGGCTGGCATAGTGGGCATTGGTGATAACGTCTATCAGGTTGTTGTTGAAAGCCGGGTCCAGCCGGAAGTTACGCATCGTATCGGGCCGGTCGCCGGGACCGCATGTAAATACGCGCACTTTGTAATAATCCCTAGCCCCGGGGCGGTCTTTCAACGTGAAAACAACCCGGGTGCTGTACCGCTTTGCAGCCGCGCCGGAAACTTCCGGCACAGGCGGCAGCGTATCTTTTGCCGTAACCGGCGTTAGTCCCGGCGCCGACACATTTATCGTATAGGTATTACCGTTTGCTATCTTTTCTTTGGATACAAAGTAAGTCCGTCCTTTAATCGTTTGCTGTTGCACCGCACCCATATCGATGCCGTTCTGCAGCAGCGTCACCTGTGCATCGCGGATTTCCGTGAAACCGCTTTCATCGTACACATTGGCCGGCACACTGCGTGTAATACGGATATACGCCACACTGTCCGGCTGCAGGAGACTGTTGACCACAATCCTGTCGCCCTCATACTTCAGCTGTATATTCACCCGCTCCTCACAGGCAGACAGCAGGATCATTAACAGTATACCATATACGAAAAAAGATTTCATACGCTGCGTTTTTAGAATTTGATCGAATAGGTAATGCTGGGCAGGATAGGCATCACCGTTACCTTCGACAGGTAACGCTGCTTCTCCTCCGGGTCCCGTTTCATATAATAGAGAAAAGGATTCTTCTGGTTGTACACATTATACACGCTCAGGTTCCAGCTCTTACGCCACCGCTTTTTCTGTTTGGAGTAAGTGATCCCCACGTCCAGGCGGTGCACGTCTGCAGCGCGGTAGTTGTAACGCCCGTCATACCGGTCCAGCGACACGTCCCCACCGTTGCCCGGGTCCCAGGGCGACGGGGTGCCTGCGCCCTGGTAACTGGATACCGGCAGCGTCAGCGGCGCGCCGGTGGTATAGTGCCAGGAAGCAGAAGCTTCCCACCGCCTGCCGATCCGTTGCGTTAATACAATTTCCACATCGTGGCGGTGATCGTATTTATAAGGGAAAATGTGTCCTCTGTTGATATCGGGGAACTGCCGCGTACTCCAGGCCAGCGTATAACCCACCCAGCCGGTGGTGGAGCCTTTTTGTTTTTTGATCATCGCCTCGCCGCCGTAACTCCAGCCTTTACCGATCACCACGTTTTCATCCCAACGTTCCAGGTTCTCGGTGATCGCCGTGTTATTATTCGAATATTCGATCATGTTGTACATGGTCTTATAATATCCTTCGAGCGTGAATTCAAAAGCGTTGTTCATACTGGTTTTGGCGATACCCGCCGCCACCTGCCGGGAGTACATGGGCGCCACCCGCTGGGTGGAAGGCACCCAAACGTCTGTCGGCAACGAAGTCCCCGCGCTGGACAACAGGTGGATATACTGGTTCATATGCGTATAGGAGGCTTTCACCGCCCAGTTGCGCGGCAACATATACCGTAATCCTATCCGTGGCTGCAGGGAATAATAAAAACGGCCTTCCACCAGGAAGCCGGAAGTATGCACCCCCAGGTTGGCATACAGGTTTTCCGTCAGCCGCCAGTCGTCTTCCACGTATAATAACATCTCGGTGCCGCGTATGTCCAGCCCGTACTTACCGGTATCCAGCGGGGTGACAGGCGTAGCCCCTTTGTCGGACATATCCATCAACCCGGGTTTAAAATAATGTGCGGTAACCGCCGCACCAAAACGGAACGAGTGGTCGGGCGAGGGGCGGAAATCAAAATCGGCTTTCAGTCCCAGGTTTTTCATCCGCGAGAAATATTTCCCGTACAGGTCAGAAGCCTGTCCGGTGGCGGGCATTTTGGATTTGAAATTATATTCCGTCCGGAAAGCGTACTGGGAGTAGTTGACGCTCACATTGGAGAAAAGGCGGGTATTATAAATATGGTTCCATCGCAGACCGCCAATGGTGTTACCCCATCCCAGCTGGAAACGGCTGCTCTCTGTAACACGCCCTGCGGCATCCGGAAGCGCGGTATCCGGTACCGATCTTACCATCAGGTTATCTTCACCCTTATAGATGCTCAGGTAGATGCGGTCTTTCGCAGAAAAAATATGATTGATTTTCGCATTCACATCGTAGAAGTAAGCATAGAGGGAGCCGGCCCGCCCAAAGTCGCCGTCTGTCCGGAGCGTGGCGTTGTACAGCAGATCGGGATAAGACCGGCGGGCCGAAACGATGAAGGAGGTTTTATCTTTTATGATCGGCCCTTCCACGTTGAACTTGGCAGAGATCATGCCGATGGCCACGTCGCCATGGTAGTGCCGCATGTCGCCGTCTTTCAGTGAAATATCCACGACGGACGAGAGGCGTCCGCCAAAGCGCGCCGGGAAAGCGCCTTTGTAGAGGTCTGCTGATTTTACCACTTCCGCGTTGAGCAGGGAATATACCCCGAAGAAATGGGAGAAGTTGAACACGGGTGTGCCGTCCATGAGAATGAGGTTCTGATCGGGGCTGCCGCCTCTAACATGCAGTCCGCCGGCACCGTCCATGCCACCGCCTACGCCGGGCATGGATTGCAGGGTACGCATTACGTCCGCTTCTCCCAGTAGTTTGGGCATCGACTGTACCGCCGCCAGCGGCAGGTGTACCCGGCTCATTTGGGTCTGGTCCTGCAGTTTTGTTTTATCGGTGGCGCTCACCACCACTTCCTGCAGGCTGGCCAGGGGTTCCAGCGGCACCAGCAGTATCCTGTTGGCCTGTCCTTCCACCGGCAACAGTGCCGGCTCATAGCCGACATAAGATACAATCAGGCTGTTGGTGTCCTTTACCGTCGTGAGGCTGAAAAAACCATATTGATTGGTGGTGGTGCCCTGTTTGAGTGTGGGGGCATAGATAGTGGCGCCGGGAAGCTTTTCGCCGCTGACCGCATCCTGTACGTAACCACTGATAGTGCGGGTGGTGCGTTTCACCTGCTGCAGTACCAGCTGATCTCCCACGCGGGTAAAGCGGATATCATCAGGCGCAAACAGCTGCTCCAGCAGGCTTTTAAGCCGCTGTTGATATGCTGTGACGGTAACTTTCCGGGACAAGTCTACAAGTTCCCTGCTATATGAAAAGTGGATGCCATATTCTTTCTCCAGTATTTCACACACCGCCTTCAAAGGCTGGTCCTTTACTACCACTGTGATCCTTGTTTGCCAATCCCACCCTGAAACTTTTAACGGGGAACATAACAATAAACATAAGATCCCCGTCAGCAGTTTGCCGGCTAACGACATAATTTTAATGAATGACTTTGTTATCGGGATATAAGGAAGACATCACCTGCAACAAATGATGAATAGCGAGCCCACAGGGAGATCCGCTACAGAAAATCTCCCGGCAAGTTCGCTAAATGCCATAGGTAGTGCCTACTTTAATTTATATTGTCTTTCACCTGTTTTCTCCCATGATGCATTGAGGGTCATCGCCAATGCGTTCATTACTTCTTCTATACTTTCATCATTAAAGGTGGTGCTGACAGTCAGTTTTAGCAGCGCGGTATTTTCCAGTTCCACTTTTACGTCATACACTTCCGTGATGGTTTGCAGTACTTCCTCCAATGGGGTATCGTGAAAAGCAAGTGATTTTTTCTCTATATCAGCTACATGCGTCGCAATACGGAAAGCGGGGCGGAGACTATCATGCCGCAGCAGCATGCCTTGTGTAAGCACTACGCTGTCTGCCTTGTCATGATTGATCACCATTACTTTACCGCTGGCCACATGCACCGAAACGGCCTGCCGGCCGGGTACATAGTGTACGGTAAAGCGGGTGCCCAGCACTTTTATTTCCGTATGGCCCAGCAGCACTACAAACGGCTGGCCTGCGTTTCCGGCCACATCGAAGGTGCCCGCGCCCTGCAGGCTAACGGTCCGGTTGCTGTTGTTATAGCCTTTGGCCAGTTCCAGCCTGGAATCTGACAGCAGCTGCACGCTGCTGCCGTCCGGCAGTTGAGCGGTAGCCGGCCCTGCAAAAACAGCTGAAGGCTGCTTTCCTGTCAGGAACCACCATCCCGCGCCCAGCGCTATCACTAATACGGCTGCCACTTTCAGCAGGGTATAAATATAACCTTTTTTACGGATAGGTATGGCCTGCTCCGGTTCCGGTATGGTAAACGCCGTTGGCGGCGTTACGTTCATTTTGGCATACAACTGCTGCCAGGAGCGGTCGGTTTCCACCGGCACCGTTACCGCCTGATCAGCGGCCGTTTGCAGTACCTTACCCAACGATGCCAGTAACCTGGCATTGCCGGTATCATCCTGCAACCAGGCTTCCACCCAGGCACGCTCCTCCATATCCGCTTCATTCAGCAGATACTTGCAAAGCAAGGTATACAGTGCCTCATCAGAATAGCTTGATGTCATGCGCAGTTGTACGTTTTTTTATCAGGTCCGCCTTAGGCGGCTGTCCATATAAGTAGACGCATGGAGAAATGTGCCTCCCCTATGCGCCCCTCCAATTTTTTAAAATAAAAAACCAGTTAACAACGGCAGGTACTCCTTCAGCTCCTGGTGCAGGATACGAAGGGCCTTGCCCATGTGGTTCTCGACTGTCTTTACTGAAATGTCAAGGGTCGCTGCAATTTCGGCATATTTCATCTGTTGCTGGCGGCTCAGGACAAATACTTCCCGGCATCTCTCCGGTAACCTGTCCAGCGCCTGCTGGTACAGCCTCTCCAGTTCGCGGGCCTGGTCGGTGGCCTCTGTGGCTGTTTCCCGTATGGTACTGTAATGGGTTTCCCTGTCCACCCTCACCGTCTCCTTGCGCCACTGGCTGATAGCGGTGTTCCGGATGGCTGAAAACAGATACGCTTTCACCGGCCCGGTGATAGTAATACTATCCCGCTTTTCCCAGAGCCTCAAAAACACTTGCTGTACGACCTCCTCTGCCGCATGGGAGTCTCCCATATAGTGAGTGGCAAAGGCGACGCATTGCGCATGATTTTCCCGGAACAATGATTCGAATGACTGGAGTTCCAACATGATGAGGCACAAATATAACTATGATTTAGATGATTTCTACCGATTCGCCGGATGAGCCAATATGAATTATGCCAATTTTTTGTTATATTTTTTCAAAAAAGATTTTTGGGGACACCGCCATGGGGTACAACTCCAGGCAAATAACTATATAAAGATCCATGCAACACAGCAGACACAAATACCTGTGCAAAAATATCTATATCCGCTGAATCAGGCTAATCAGTAGAAATCATCTAAATCATAGTTATCTTTGACCCCGCAATGTATCAACTGATTAAAAAACTGTTATTCCGCGTTCAGCCGGAAAAGATCCACCACACTGTGATGCGTGGGATGAAAACAATTTATGCGCTCCCTTTCGGTAAAAATATACTGCGGGCCTTTTGCGACGTTAAAACCAAAGGGCTGGAGAGGGAACTGTTTGGCCTCCGTTTCTCCAACCCGGTAGGACTGGCCGCGGGGTTTGACAAAGACGCCAAATATATTGATGAACTGGCCTGCCTGGGATTCGGTTTCGTGGAAATCGGCACCGTAACACCGCTGGCACAACCCGGCAACGATCAGCCCCGCCTCTTCCGCCTGCCGGCAGATCAGGCACTGATCAACCGTATGGGCTTCAACAATGAAGGCGCCGCGGCCGCAGCCAAAAGGCTGCGCCGGAGAAAATCCGGCATCATCGTGGGAGGCAACATCGGCAAAAATAAAAATACGCCCAACGAAGAAGCGGTAAGCGACTACGAAAAATGTTTCCATGCGCTCTATGACGTGGCCGACTATTTCGTGGTGAATGTAAGCTCTCCCAACACCCCGAACCTGAGAGCCTTACAGGAGAAAGAACCGCTGAAACAGCTGCTGCATCATCTGCAGCTGCTCAATGCGCAGAAACTGAAACAAAAACCCATCCTCTTAAAGATAGCACCCGATCTGACGAACGAACAACTGGACGATATTATCGAGATCGTACAGGAGACGAAACTGGCAGGCATTGTGGCTACCAACACCACCATCAGCCGTGAAGGACTGGCCACTCCGGCGGCTACCATCGCGGAGATCGGCGCCGGTGGCCTTAGCGGCCGCCCGGTAAGGGAGAAATCCACCGCCGTTATTAAGTACATTCATCAGCACAGCCAGGGCAGCATTCCCATCATCGCCGCAGGTGGCATCTTCACCGCAGCCGATGCTCAGGAAAAACTGGACGCAGGTGCTTCGCTGGTACAGGTATATACCGGCTTCATCTACGAAGGACCGACCATTGCGAGAAAAATTTGTGCCGGCCTGGGCAGATAAAGCAGCATTTCAACTACAACCTATATGGAACAATTCCTGACAGCTGAATCTATCATCAGCCTTCTGACGCTGATACTCATGGAAGTGGTACTGGGTATCGACAATGTGATCTTCGTTTCTATTGTCATGAACCGCCTGCCCCCGGAAAAAAGACCTGCGGCACGCCGCATCTGGATGTTTACCGGCATCGCTGTACGCATCATCCTCCTCCTTTGCATCGGTTACATCGTGAAGGCCGTTGACCCGCTGTTCCACATCGGCAGCCACGGCTTCAGCCTCCGCGACCTGATCATGCTCGGCGGTGGCCTCTTCCTGCTCATCAAAACAACCCTGGAAATCCACCACAAACTGGAAGGTGAGGAACCCGGCGGCCAAACCCAAAACGGCAACAAACCCGTCGCTTCCATGCTCAATGTGGTCGGACAGATCATCCTGATCGATACCGTGTTCTCGTTCGACAGTATCATCACCGCCGTTGGCCTGGCCAAACAGGTGCCCGTGATGATCATCGCCGTGATTATCGCCATGATCGTTATGTTCCTGTTTGCTCCCCGCATCAGTGACTTCATCCACAAACACCCCACGCTCAAAATGCTGGCCCTTTCCTTCCTGGTGATGGTTGGCGCCATCCTGATCGTGGAAGGCTGGAATGCAGAGAAAGCACACGAACTGCACCTGAAGAACTATGTCTACTTCGCCATGGCCTTCTCTTTCGGCGTGGAAATGCTCAATATGCGCATGCGGAAAGGCACTGCTCACCCGGTAGAACTCAAGGAACCTACCCTGAAAGCCACAGAAAAACAGGATTAACACTTACGGGTAAACGATAAAAAAAGACAGCCCGGAACATGGTGTTCCGGGCTGTCTTTTTTTATAATATCCCTCCGCTATTCAGAAGCATCGGTATTTAACATATTCATGACCGTTACAGACACCATTCCCGCCGTTTCCGTCCTCAGCCTGTTCTTTCCCAGCGACACCGGCTCAAATCCCTTGTCCAGCGCCAGCTGTATTTCTTCCGGCGTAAAATCCCCCTCCGGCCCGATTAAAATAATAGCATCTTTTCCGGGCTGAAAGTGATGTATCAGCTCCCGCTTCTGTCCGGGCTGACAATGTGCGATCAGCCGCTGCGGATCGGTATTGGTGCCCACCACCCTCTCAAACGGCTGCGGTTCCAGCAGCTGCGGCAGATGAAACTGCTGCGATTGCAACATGGCCGATACCAGTATATTCTGCAGCCTCTCGGCTTTGATCTTTTCCTTTTCCGTGCGCTGGCTCACCAACGGAATAATCGTAGTGATCCCTATTTCAGCGGCCTTTTCCAGGAACCACTCTATCCGGGACGTGTTTTTGGTAAATGATATGGCTATACGAAGCGCCGGCGATGGCGCCGGCAACGTATCGCAGGCGGTAATCCGCACACCGCAGCGTTTGCGGTTATCATCCGTGATCACCGCGTGAAACCGGTGCCCGCGGCCATCGGCCAGCAACACCTCGTCACCGTTTTCATGCCGGAGCACCTGAATACAATACCTGGATGTATCCTCGTTCATAGTGTAGGCCGCAGCGTCTGCAGCTATATCCGGCGCATAAAAGATAGGCTTGTCCATGGGCGCAAAGATAAAACCATTTGAGATTTGGGGATTTTTTGATTTACAGATTTTGGGATTTCGGGCACTAAATAAAGGGAGATGATAATATGAGCATTCCTGGTATTAATCCTGAAATGCGTAAATCAAAAAATCCCAAAATCACAGAATCTACTTACCCGCGACAAGCTTCCGGCTCTTGATATGGAACCTGAAAAACAACAGCACGGAAGCGGTCAGCAGCCCCAGTAGCAGCGCCCACCATACGCCTTCCACACCATAATTCAACCGGATACCCAGCACATAACCCAGCGGGATGCCAATGCCCCAGTAAGCCAGCAGCGTGATAAACGTAGGCACCCGCACATCGCCAAGGCCGCGAAGGATGCCCAGTCCCACTACCTGTGTACCGTCAAACAACTGGAAGAAGGCGGCGATCACCAGCAGTCCCGCAGCGATATGTATCACCTGCGGATCGTTGATATACATGGCGGGCAACAGGTTTTTAAACAGCATAAATATCAGCGCGGTAGTACCCATCAGCACCAGCACCATATGGTAACTGGCAATGGCGGAATGGCGCAGGGACTGGTAGTCTTTTTTACCGAAGTTGTTACCGCTCCTGATACCGGCGGCAGCGGAGATACCGCTGGCCATCATGTAGGTCATGGCCGCCAGGCTGAGCGCGATCTGGTGTGCTGCCAGTTCAGCGGCGCCCATCCAGCCCACGATCACGGCCGCGCCACTAAAGGCGCTGATCTCAAAAATATACTGCAGCGCCACCGGCGTACCGATGCCCAGGATCTTTTTGACAGAGGCCCACTCCAGGTGCCGGAAGCCGAATGATTGCAGGTAAGGCTTGAAACGTGGGGATTTCAGGACATAAAAAGCCATGGTAATGCCCATGATCAGGCGGTCGGTGAAAGTGGCGATACCCACGCCGGCCACGCCCATGCGGGGCATACCGAAGAGACCATACACCAGGGTGATACCGATAATAATATTGATGACGTTACCGATAATGCTGATGTTCATCGCCTGCCGGGTGAAGCCCAGCCCTTCCGCGAACTGTTTGAATGACAGGAACAGCATCAGCGGGATAAAAGAGAAGCCGAGATAACGGAGGAAAGGGCGGGCCTGCTCCGCTACGTCCGCCTCCTGTTTGAGCAATACGAGGTGACTGCTGCCGAAGTAGATGACCGCAGACAACAGGAAACCTACGGCCATATTGATGATCAGGCTGTGGCTCAACAGGTGGCCGATGGCTTTTTTATTACCGCGGCCGTTTTCCTGCGCAATAAGCGGGGTGAGGCCGTAAGACATGCCGATGCCGGTCACCATAAAGATACTGAACAGGCTATTGCCCAGGGATACCGCCGCCAGGGGCACTTTTCCGGTGTGACCGATAATGATACTGTCAGACAGGGCTACCAGCGTGTGGCCCAGCTGGGAGATAACAACAGGATAGGCTAAATGGAAATTGTCCTTGTAATAGGGCCGGTATTTTAAATAAAGCTGTTTCATTGATTCGTCTGATTAATTATTTACTGACTTCTTGTTTATAGACTGATAACCGGGTATTTTTTTCCGGTAGTGATAAATTTGTCCGGTACCAACAAAAAGGCCGGCGATCAGGTGATGCCGGCCTTTAAGCAAATATCGTTACAGGTGCTAAAATGGTGCATCTTCAAAACCTTCGTCAAAGTTCATGTCATTCATTTTGGAGCCTTTCTGTATGTACAGCTTCGCCTCATCGTTGCCGCCTTGCGGGCGGGAGATGCCGGCGAACGGACTTCCTCCCCCTCCGGGGTTTTCCAGGCTGCCATCATCTTCAAAGCGCTGGAATTCCAGGACCGCCCTTAATTTGATGGTATCCAGCTGACCGTTACGGTGTTTCGCAATACGGACGTGTGTTTCCCCTTTGTTGGATTCGCCCATTTCGTTGGCGTTGATCTCGTAGTATTCGGGGCGGTACAGGAACATTACCATGTCAGCATCCTGTTCGATCGCACCGGATTCACGGAGGTCACTCAGCTGGGGCATTTTATTACCGTCTTTACGTTTTTCCACATCACGGCTCAACTGTGACAAGGCGATCACCGGTACCTGCAGCTCTTTTGCGAGGCCTTTCAGGTCACGGGAGATCTTACTGATCTCCTGTTCGCGGTTGGAGCCTCTGCCATCGCCGCTGCCGCTCATCAGCTGGAGGTAGTCGATGATGATCACCCCCACGCCGTGGTTGTGTACCAATCGCCGGCATTTGGCTCTCAGCTCGAAGATGTTGAGGGCCGGGGTATCGTCGATGAAGATGGGCGCTTTCGCCAGGCGTTCGATACCGTGGGTCATCAGCTTCTTCATTTCGTATTCTTCCAGTTTACCACGGGAGATTTTTTCCAGTTTGATTTCCGATTCCGCGGACAGGATACGTTGTACGATCTGGCCGGAAGACATCTCCAGCGAAAACACGGCCGCTCCTTTCGGGAAGCGGGGGTGAAGGGCCGCGTTACGGGCGAGGTTAAGGGCGAAAGCCGTTTTACCTACCGAAGGACGGGCCGCGATGATGATAAGGTCAGTAGACTGCCAGCCGTAGGTCACTTTGTCGAGTGACGGGAAGCCGGAGGGCACCCCGGTAATATCATCGCCTTTATTACGCAGGTCCTCGATGCGTTTCATGGTGTTTACCAGTACGCGGTCGATGGAGTCGTAGTTTTTACGAAGGTGGTTGTTGGTGATCTCGAAGAGTTTGGATTCGGCGCTGTCGAGCAGGTCGAACACGTCGGCCGTATCTTCGTAGGATTCGGTAAGGATCTCTCCGGAAATGCGGATCAGTTCCCGCTGAATGAATTTCTGCAGGATGATACGGGCGTGCGCCTCGATATTGGCCGACGACACCACCGCATTGGTGAGTTTCATCACGGTAAAAGGTCCGCCAACCGCCTCCAGCGAGCCCATGGACTTGAGCTCTTCTGTCACGGTGAGAATGTCTACCGGCATCGATTTCGACGCCAGACGGGTCATGGCGGAAAAAATCAGCTGGTGTGCTTCCACATAAAAACACTCTCCTTTCAATATCTCTACAACAATATCAAAAGCACCCTTTTCCAGCATGATGGCTCCCAAAACAGCTTCTTCCAATTCTTTAGCCTGTGGTGGTACCTTGCCGTACACCAAGGACGACACTTCAATGGCCGGTTTTCTGCGAACATTGCGGTCCTTCTTAAGATTGAGATCCATTTATGGTCAGAGTATTAAAAAAAGTTAATAAAAGGTTACAGTCAATGGGCCTTTCCGGTATTTATTTGCATTATTCCTGTATCCGGCAGCATTTGCCGCTTTAAGAAATTGTAAATTTTTCTCGAGCCGTACAAACTAAGGTAAAGGCATTTTTTTAATTAACCTTTTTTATTTGACGACTAAATTTATTAAGCCCCGTGCACAGTTTATCCACCGTCAATAAGTAGGTTATCCACTATGCATCACAGGTTATCCACCAAAAACCGGAAAAACCACATGCAAAGGTCTGATTATTCACACACATTGTGTGAAAAAGATTTTCACATCAGCCGGCGGGGCCACCGGCAGGCTGTCGTAACAGGGGCCTGGCAGGGATATACGGGAAAACGGAGGCCGGGAAACCGCTGTTCATCCCTCCTCCGGGATATTTTTTCCCGGCAATGCGGCTGTAAAGGGGTAATTCGCAATTCGTAATTTGTAATTCTTTAACTTTACGCTTCTTTATAAACCAAGCAGACAAATGACGATTTCATACAACTGGCTTTGTGAGTATTTACCGGTCAAACCTACACCGGAGGAACTGTCCACCATCCTGACAAGAATAGGCCTGGAAGTTGAGAGCCTTGAAAAGTTCGAGGCGGTAAAGGGCAGCCTTGCCGGCTTGGTAATTGGTGAAGTGCTGACAGCCGAGAAGCACCCCAATGCTGACAAACTGAAACTGACCACTGTCAACACCGGCAACGGCGAACCGCTGCACATTGTATGTGGTGCGCCCAACGTTGCGGCAGGACAGAAAGTGGTGGTAGCGCCCATCGGCACCACCATCTATCCCCTGGGCGGCGAGCCCCTGACCATGAAAAAAGCGAAGATCCGCGGCGAAGAAAGCCAGGGTATGATCTGTGCAGAAGACGAAATCGGCCTGGGCAACAGCCACGCCGGTATCATGGTGCTGGACGCCTCCCTGCAGCCCGGCACACCGGCCGCCGATGTGTTTAAACCGGCACAGGACTGGACCTACGAAATAGGCCTCACGCCCAACCGCATGGACGCCATGAGCCATATCGGCGTAGCGAAAGACGTATGCGCTTTCCTCAATAACCTGGAACATACCCACAAATACCAGGTACAGCTGCCGGAAATCAAAGCCCTGCCTGCCGCAGCGGCGCAGCTTCCGATCAGCGTTACCCTCGAAAATACCGATGCCTGCCCCCGTTATGCCGGCATCAGCATCACCGGTGTTACGGTAGCCCCTTCTCCGGAATGGCTGAAGAACTACCTGCAGACCATCGGCGTACGCCCGATCAACAACATTGTGGATATCACCAACTTCGTACTGCACGAAACCGGTCAACCGCTGCACGCTTTCGACGCAGCCGCCATCAAGGGCAACGCGGTGGTCGTGAAAAACCTGCCGCAGAATACTCCTTTTGTGACGCTCGATGAAAAAGAAAGAAAACTGGACGCTACAGACCTGATCATCTGCAATGGCGCCGGAGAAGCGATGTGTATTGCCGGTGTTTTCGGCGGACTGCACTCCGGTGTGAGCGACAGTACACAGAACGTGTTCCTGGAAAGCGCTGTTTTTGCTCCGGGCGGCATCCGTACCACCTCTTTCCGGCATGGCCTCCGCACCGACGCCGCCACCCGCTTCGAAAAAGGCGTGGACATCTCTAACGCGGTCTTTGCCCTGCAACGCGCTGCGGCCCTCATCTGTGAACTGGCCGGCGGCAAAGCCGCGTCCGACATCATCGATGTATATCCGGCACCGAAAGTGAAAACACAGGTGGAAACCACCTATGCTTATATCCACAGACTCAGCGGCAGCAACTATGCGCCGGAAAAAATCAAAAATATCCTGCGCAGCCTGGGCTTTGACATTATCGCAGCAACCGCCGAAAGCCTGCGGGTAGCCGTTCCCTTCAGCAAACCGGACATCAGCCTGCCGGCTGACCTGGTGGAAGAAATCATGCGGATAGACGGACTGGACAATATCGAAATCCCGTCCCATGTCACCATTTCCCCCTCCCTGTCTGCCCATCCTGATGAGGAAGGTATCCGGGAAAAAGTGGCCAACTACCTGGCCGGCAATGGCTTCAACGAAATTTTCACCAACTCCATCACCAACAGCAAATACTATACGCCGGAGGTGCTGGAGCACGCCGTAAAAATGATGAACAGCCTTACCGTAGAGCTGGACATCATGCGCCCTTCTATGCTGGAAACAGGCCTGGAGAGCATTTCCTACAACCTCAACCGTAAGAATGAAGACCTGTTCTTCTTCGAATTCGGTAAGACTTACCAGGTACTCGAAAAAGGTTATGCAGAGAACAACCACCTCGTTTTATACCTGACCGGTAAAAGAACAACGGAAACCTGGATGCAAAAAACCAGTCCGGTTGACTTCTACGACCTGAAAGGGTTTGTACTGAACGTCCTGAAACAGCTGGGTTACCAGCAGTTTCAATGGGTGGAAGCCACAGACGCCAGCCTGCAGCCAGCCTGGGAAATCAAAGTAAAAAACCAGGTGGTGGCCACCCTGGGAGGCGTTACCACACAGAAACTGAAACAGTTCGATATCAGGCAGCCGGTATGGTATGCCACTTTTAATTGGGATAAAATACTCGGACTGTTACAAAAAAGTGATAACTTTTACAAAGAAATCCCCCGCTTCCCCGCCGTTAGGAGAGACCTGGCGCTGGTGCTGGACAAACAGGTGCGGTTTGCAGCCGTTGAGGCCGCTGCCCGCGCTGTAAAATCACAGCTGCTGCAGGACATCAACCTCTTCGACGTATTTGAAAGCGAGAAGCTGGGAGCCAATAAAAAATCATATGCAGTAAGCTTTACCTTCCTGGACACCCAGAAAACCCTGACCGACAAAGAAATCGACGGGGTGATGGACAAGCTGGTAAAGACTTTTGAAACGCAGCTGCAAGCGGAAATACGGAGATAATTTTCGATTTTCGATTTTTTGATTTACAGATTTGAGCGATTGATCAACATCTTTTAATCCCGAAATCCGTAAATCAAAAAATCGAAAATATATTAATTGTTTAAAATGGTATTGGAGCAATATATTCAACGGGTAGAAGAAAAGCTGCAACTGCTGGTGAAACGGCTTCACCAGGTGCAGTCGGAGAATACATTGCTAAAAGACGAAATCAACCAACAACAACAGACACTGCAACAGCAACAGCTGGCCATACAGGCAATGGAAGACAAACTGCATCTGTCGAGGATTGCAGCTACCGCCCATGGAGGCGCCACAGCAACAGAAGACGCAGCTTTTAAAAAAGAGATCCGGAACAAAATCAATGAGTATATCAAAGAAATTGACCGTTGTATCGCATTATTAAACGGCTGATATAAAATAATTTCAACATATGGAACAACTCATTCCCATCAATATTGTCGTATCTGACCGCTCTTACCGGATAAAAATACGCCCGGAAGAGGAGGAAGAAGTACGTCGTATCATGAAGGAAGTGAATGAGAAGATCGTTGATTTTAAGACTGCCTACGCTGGTAAAGACCAGCAGGACTACATTGCTATGGCCCTCATTATGTACGCGACCCACCCGGGCACCAGCGGCGGCAAGGCACAGGCCGTTACTGCTCCCTTTCTGCAGGAGAAACTGGAAAAGCTGGAAGAAATCATCAACCAGGCATTGGGTTAAATTCACTTTACCCGTTGCTAAACAATGACTTAGCTAATTCGCTAATTATCACGTATTAAACACGCTTTACTGCTATTTTTTTGTATTTTCGCGGGTCAGTTCTCGCCCCTGTCGCGTTTTAGCAGTGACTTGGGTATGAGGATACTACATAAATCAAGTATAAATAATTCATATGGATGTTACACTTTATACGACAATAGCTGCAGTAGTGGCATTGATCATAGGAATAGTGCTAGGTAAGGTGATATTTGCCAAGAACACACAGCAAAAAATTGACGAAGCCGAACAACAGGCTAAAAAAATCGTCGCAGATGCACAGGTAAGCGCTGAAAATCTGAAAAAAGACAGGTTACTCGAAGCAAAAGAGAAATTCCTGCATTTGAAGAGCGAGCATGAGAAAGAAGTTACCCAGCGCAACCAGAAAATAGCGGAGTCTGAAAACCGCATCAAACAGAAAGAGCTGTCCCTGAATCAGAAAAATGAACAGCTCCAGAAGCACATCAACGAAAATGAAGCCATCAAGGAAACGCTGAACCGCCAGATGGAACTGGTAACGATAAAGCGTACCGAGCTGGAAAAACACCAGGAAGAGCATATCCGCCGCCTGGAAAAGGTAGCCGGCCTTACAGCCGAAGAAGCCAAACATCAGCTGGTGGAGAGCCTGAAAGAAGAAGCCCGCAGCCAGGCGCTTTCCCATATCCAGGAAATCATCGAAGACGCCAAGCTGAAAGCCAACAAAGAAGCCAAGAAAATCATCATACAGTCCATCCAGCGTACTGCTGCAGAGCAGACGATCGAAAACACGATCACTGTATTTACCCTGGAAAGCGACGAAATCAAAGGCCAGATCATTGGCCGTGAGGGACGTAATATCCGCGCCATCGAGGCCGCTACCGGCGTTGACCTTATCGTGGACGACACCCCTGAAGCGATCGTACTCTCTTCTTTCGACCCGCTGCGCCGCGAAATCGCCCGCCTGTCTCTCCAGCGCCTGGTACAGGACGGCCGTATCCACCCTGCCCGTATCGAGGAAGTGGTAGAAAAAACCAAGAAACAACTGGAAGAACAGGTAATGGACATCGGTGAAAGGACCGTGATCGAACTGGGTATCCATGGCCTGCATAAAGAGCTGGTACGCCTGGTAGGTAAAATGCGTTTCCGCTCTTCCTACGGCCAGAACCTGCTGATGCACTCCAAAGAAACAGCCAACCTCTGCGCTGTGATGGCTGCCGAACTGGGCCTCAACCCTAAACTGGCCAAACGCGCGGGCCTGTTGCACGATATTGGTAAAGTACCGGACGAAGAAACAGAACTGAGCCACGCCCTCCTCGGCGCCAAACTGGCTGAAAAATATGGCGAACATGCCGCAGTGGTAAACGCTATCGGCGCCCACCACGATGAAATGGAAATGCAATACGTGATTTCTCCGATCGTTCAGGCCTGCGACGCCATCAGCGGCGCCCGTCCCGGCGCCCGCCGCGAAATCATGCAGAGCTACCTGCAACGTATCAAAGACCTGGAAAATCTCGCCCTCGCTCACGACGGTGTGGAAAAAGCCTACGCTATCCAGGCCGGCAGGGAACTGCGCATCATTGTGGAAAGCGATAAAGTATCCGACAACGACGCCGACCGCCTGTCCTTCGAAATCGCCAATAAGATCCAGACCGAAATGCAATACCCCGGTCAGATCAAGGTGACGGTTATCCGCGAAAAACGTGCGGTGAACATCGCCCGTTAATCATTTCTGATTTAGATATCTGGAATTTTGATATTATATTGGAGTCCTCCGGCCAACACCGGGGGACTTTTTTATCCGGTGAACAACGAAACCACGTTTATAATACTCATCTCAAAAATCCAATAATCTATATGAAGCGGTCTTTTTTAAAATTTGTATTGGGTGCCGCCCTTGTACTGGGCACCAGCAGCACGTTTGCACAGAAAGCCCAGTCCCTGTTCAATGGTAAAAACCTGGACGGCTGGAAAATACACGGTACTGAAAAATGGTATGTGGAGAAAGGCGAATTAATCTGCGAAAGCGGTCCGGATAAAGAATACGGCTACCTCGCCACGGATAATAAATATCAAAATTTCGAACTCACCCTCCAGTTCAAACAGGAAGCCGACGGTAACAGCGGCGTATTCTTTCACTCCTCCCTCGAAGGCACCAAAATCGCCGGCTGGCAGGCAGAAGTAGCGCCTCCTAACATGCATACCGGCGGTATCTACGAATCTTATGGCCGCGGATGGCTCATCAAACCCGAAGCGGAAAAAGAAAAATACCTGAAAATGGGCGAGTGGAACACCATGAAGATCCGGGTAGATGGCGATCAGGTGACGACCTGGCTCAATGGCCATGAAATGATTACCCTGAAAGACGAAAAAATCGGCGCCATCGACGGACAGATTGCCCTGCAAATCCACTCCGGCGGCGGTATCAAGGTAAAATGGAAAAATATTAAACTGGTTCCCCTGAAGGGATAATACAACCTTATGTCCTACCAAGACCAGGTGATCTTTATTACAGGCGCCAGCTCCGGTATAGGCCGGCAGCTGGCGCTTTTGTTGGCGCAGGAAAAAGCCCGGCTGATTCTCGCCGCCAGGCATACAGACACATTGGAGACCGTACAGCGCGAATGCCTGCAATACACCCCCTTCTGCGATATCCTCACCATGGACATCACTCACCCCGAACAGGTAGATGCCGGCGCACAAAAAGCCTGGCAACTGCATGGCCGGATCGACGTGCTGATCAACAATGCCGGCGTTACCCAACGCTCCAAACTCATAGATACACAGGTGTCTGCCATCCGGCAACTGATGGAGGTCAACTTTTTCGGCCCCGTGATGCTTACCAAAGCCCTGCTGCCTTACTTCCGGCAACAGCAACACGGCCAGATCGTCGTTGTCAGCAGTATGGCCGGCCTGATGGGCTACCCCTGGCGCTCCGGCTATAATGCCGCCAAACATGCCCTGCAAGGTTACTTCGAAACGCTGCAAACGGAGCAGCCCATCCCTCAGCTACACACCACGATCGTTAGCCCCGGCCGTATTCACACGCCTATCACCTACGCCGCCATCACAGCCGATGGCACTCCCTTCGGCAAAATGGACCCCGGCCAGGCACACGGCATCCCGGTGGAAAAATGCGCCCGCCGTATTATCACTGGTATGCGTAAACGAAAAAAACAAGTCCTGATAGCCCGGGAAGAACGGGTCCTGTTATGGTTCAAACGTTTCTTCCCTCCGCTGTTTTATGTTATTGCCCGCAAAGGGAATTGATACCACCCTCTCAATAGAGAATGTTGATTATCTGCAAATGCCTGATTGACAGCACAAACAACTAACGAACTGATCCAATCATCAAAAATGTTTAAAAACGTCAAAAAAATCACTTTTTTGAAAAATCCGACTTTAAACAACGGCTACTATAGTTCAAACATTATGTCATTTTGACGATCCCCATCAGGTAATGTATGCATGACCAGGAAGAACGCTGATGTCTGCCGTTGTAGCTATTGCTAACTCACAAGGAAAAATCAGGCTGCCATACCCTGGAAAAGGAGTCGATAGCGCCCCCTCAGCCATGCACGGAAAGAAAGCAGGATTCCGCTGTTTTTGCCATGTCCGGAAAGAAGCTTGATAACACCGCTCCGGGCATTCACGGAGTGAGTCAGATTCCGCTGATTTAGTGTTGCCAGGCAAGAAGCGGAGTTTTGCCCCGATAGATTAATGGGATTATCGCCATGTCTTAATGACATAAAAAAATGAACCGAAGCACATCATGGAGACGTACGTCCATCTAAAAATGTCGAAAATCGTCAAAAAACATTTCATTTTCCAAAAAACAACCCGACACATCACCCAACCTGATGACATCCTGACAATACTCAAGGATGTAACGTCGCGCGCAGCGCATAAAAAAAGCCTGCAAAAAAGCAGGCTGTTATATTAGTCTTTTTTCTCTGTATCTTCGTCAGTTGCACTTTCCTCATCATCCTCATCATCCTCATCATCCTCATCATCCTCATCATCCTCATCATCCTCATCATCCTCATCATCCTCATCATCCTCATCATCCTCATCATCCTCATCATCCTCATCATCCTCATCATCCTCATCATCCTCATCATCCTCATCATCCTCATCATCCTCATCATCTTCTTCTCCCTCATCTTCATCGTCCTCATCTTCAGATGCGGGCTCATCGTCTTCCGAAGGAATTTCCAGGGCGTCTTCCATCATACCGTCCGGATCTTCGTCGCCGTGTTCATCTACGGTTTCCGTGTCTTCGGAGGTTTCATCTTCCATGGCAGGCGCTTCCTCCTGTTCATCGGCTTCGGGAGCCACTTCTTCATCGGCTGGCATTTCTTCTTCACCGGTTATCTGCGCGCCCTCAGCAGCCACATCTTCGTCCGGGGTTTCTTCCTGTTCTTCATCGGTTAGCTCCGAAACGACGGCGTCTTCCGGGGCGGGGGTATCTTCGGTGGTATCGTCTACGGTATAAGTATTAAAAGCGATGATTTCATCATCGGGTTCTGCTTCTTCATCTTCAGCGGCGGGTATCTCCGGGGTATTCAGCTGGTCCAGTTCATGGTCGGGATCCAGCAGTTCGCCGTCTTCAGAGACCATCATACTGTGTGTCGTTTCGGTAGCCACATTGTCTCCGCGGCCGATAGTGGCGGTGTCGTCGTTGATCAGCGTGGGCTGCACGAGATCTTCTTCAAAGAGTTCTTTGAGTTTGGGCAGATCGGCGGCGGAATTGATACCGAAATAGTCCATAAAAGAGCGGGAAACGGCGTACAGCAGCGGTTTACCGGGGAGATCTTCACTGCGGCCGGAGATAACGATCAGCTCTTTCTCCAATAGTTTCTGGATAGAATAATCCGTGCTCACGCCGCGGATGTATTCAATTTCCCCTTTGGAGATAGGCTGGCGGTACGCGATGATGGCCAGTGTTTCGAGGGCGGCGGTAGACAGGCGTTTCAGGAATTTATCGCCGTTGAGCTGGGCCACGGTCTGATAGTATTCCTTTTTGGTCATGAACTGGTATCCGCCGCCGCTGCTCCGGATCTCAAAAGCGTAGAATTCGGAGCTGTATTTCTCCCTGATGGCTTCCATGGCGGCTTCTACCTGCTCCAGCGTGGCGCGGTCTTCCAGGAATGCCAGCGCGTTATTGAGCAACTCCACTATTTCCAGCAGGGGTAAGGGGCGATCGGCTGCAAAAATAAGTGCTTCCACATGTGGGATGAGCTGTGATATTTCCATGTTGCTATCAGAGGTGTGAATGACAAAAAAAGGTCAAAGACTAAAAATACAGTCTTTGACCCTAATCTGAAAATATTTCAATATTCAGTATTGACGTAGTGTTATCAACCTGCCAGTGCAGCGGCGCCGCTCACGATCTCTGTCAGCTCGGTAGTAATGGCGGCCTGACGGGCACGGTTGTAAGAAATCTTCAGTGTACGCAGCAGTTCCTGGGCATTTTCCGTAGCCTTGTCCATGGCAGTCATACGAGCGCCGTGTTCAGAAGCGTGGGAGTCCAGTACCGCTTTGAAGAACTGGGTGTTCAAAATTTTCGGCATCAGCTCGGCAATCAGCACTTCTTTCTGCGGTTCAAAGATGAAGTCCGCTTTCAGCTTGCTGTTTTCATCGTTTTCCACTTTGGCGATGGGCAGGAACTGTTCGGAAACGTATACCTGTGTGGCAGCGTTTTTGAATTCGCTGTAGATGATTTCCACCGCATCGTAAGTACCGTCAACGAAGCCGTTCAGTGCTACCGAAGCCGCTTCTTTCACATTTTCGAAGGTGAGGCTGCCGAACAACTGCCAGTATTTGTCGATTACCCTGTAACCGTTCTGGGCAAAATGCTCGTAACCTTTTTTGCCGATAGGCAGTATCTCAACTTTACCTTCTTCAAACTGCTCCTGGTATTTTTCGCGGATTACGCGTTTGGCCGTTTTGATCAGGTTGGAGTTGAAGGCGCCGCACAAGCCTCTGTCTGAAGTGATCACCACAATCAGTACTTTTTCAACCGCACGTTGTGCCGCCAGGGGAGTGCTGATATTGCCTTCGCTGTTGGAAACAATATTCTGCAGCATTTCCTGGAGTTTCAAGGCGTAAGGACGCATCAGTAAAATAGCATCCTGTGCACGTCTTAATTTAGCAGCACTCACCATTTTCATGGCTTTGGTGATCTGCTGACCAGATTGAATAGATTTGATTCGGTTACGAACTTCTTTAAGCTGTCCGGACATATATTTTAATCAATTACGGAATGACAAATTACTTTGACGATCATGCATTCAGGCTGTTGATTTCCTGAATTTGGCTGCAAAGGTAAGCAATGAAGGTATAATTTGAAAATCCGTAAGGAAGATAATTAGACCTTTCTTTTAAGGGCTAATTATCAATTATATATAAATATTAAAATATTCGACTAACTATTATAAGATAATCGTGGTGCCCAGCACCTGCAGAAATGCTGCAATCCACTGGGGATGGGCCGGCCATGCCGGTGCAGTCACCAGTTTACCATCCACCACGGCTTCCGTAACATTCACGGACACGTAAGTACCGCCGGCAGCGGTTACTTCCGGCGCCACGGCAGGATAAGCCGTCAGCTTCTTGCCCCGCACCACATCGGCAGCGGTAAGTATCTGGATACCATGGCAAACAGCGGCTACCGGTTTGTCTTCTGTAAAGAAGTGCCGGATCAGCTCGATCACATTTTTATTGAGCCGCAGGTATTCAGGCGCCCGTCCGCCGGCAATCACCAGTGCATCGTATTCACCCGCCGAAATATCCGAAAAAGTAGCGTTGAGCACAAAACCATGACCAGGCTTCTCGGAGTAGGTCTGGTCGCCTTCGAAATCATGGATAGCTGTTTTCACCTTATCGCCGGCAGCCTTATCGGGGCATACCGCGTGTACCTCGTGCCCGATCATTTGCAGCATCTGGAAAGGTACCATCGTCTCATAATCTTCCGCAAAATCTCCTGTCAGTAATAAAATCTTCTTCTGTGCCATATGGTTACTGTTTTAAGTTCTTCAAGATACACAAAATAACGGGATAAAAGCAGGCGCTCCGGACGTATTACCCGGAGCGCCTGTTAAGAAATCGTGAAGTAACGGTTAGTACCCTTTGTTCTGCGGGAAGGGGGTAGACGATCTGTCTATCTGGTCCTGCGGAATAGGGCGCAGCAAATGATGTTCATCGATATTGGCGGAAGCTTCCGGATTATGTTTCCGTACTCTTTCCAGCAGTTTACCGGTCCGTTTCAGGTCAAACCAGGCCAGCTGCTCCCCGATCAGTTCCCGGCCTCTTTCGTCCAGCAGGAAATCGATGTTGATATCGGTAGCGGCCACTTTCATGGCCAGCTGGTGGGCCTGTGTTTCCGCCGGTGTAGTGCCCTGGCGGGCTGCTCTCATACGCACGGCGTTCACCATATCGGCGGCGCCCTGCGCGTTGCCCAGTTTGTACAGGGCTTCGGCTGCAATCAGGTAGGTTTCCGCCAGGCGGAAAGCGATGAAAGGCCTTACGCCGGAAGCCTGGTTGTCGGGCCGCAGGGCGTCAGCGAATTTATTGAGCGACGGGTACAGTTTCTCTGTGTATTTATCGGAACCCACCAGCAGGTAATGTTTGCTGGCCACTTCTGCCGGCGTTACCGGACGGCCCGGCATATATACGGCGGTATCGCCCATTTTCATCACCCAGGGGGTGGTGACCGGCTTGTTCACAAACCAAACGGTGGTGAACCATTTTTCGTAGCGGGTATCATGCACTCTTTCCTTGTAGAGGGTATCGATCAGGAAAGCGGTTGGCTTAAAACGTTTCCAGGGCGTACCGTTGGCCAGGTCGCGCTGCATACCGTTTTGCACGTCGTACTGCATGAGGAAGAAACGGCAGGCGTTATTGTCCGGCGATGCATACAGCGGGTCGGTGGTATACTGTGCTGCGAAGATGGTCTCTGTATTCTTTTCATTGCCCTGCGCCCATACTTTTCCGGGGTCGTCCAGCAGCTTTAAGCCATAATTTTTGATGACGCCGTCCGCGAACTTGCTGGCGTTGGCATAATCATCCGGTTTGGCATCGGGCGAAGAAGCACGGGTAAGGTACACCCTCGCCAGCAGGTGCTCTGCAGCAGGCTTGGTGGCCCGTCCCCAGTCGCTCTGCGTGGACGGCAGGTATTGCGCCGCCCTGGTCAGATCGGCGATAACAGCTTCGTATACTTTTGAAGTGGTGTCGCGGGTGGCTTCTGTATTGATCACTTTATTTTCGTGCAGCCGTAAGGGTATGTTACCGAAAGTCTGCATCAGCAGGAAGTGATACTGCGCCCTGCAGAACAGTGCTTCTCCCACACCTTTGACTTTGGTGGCGGAATCAAGGCCCGGCACCAGGTCTGCGCGGTCTACCGCCACGTTACAGTTGTTGATGGCCTGGTATAAACCATTCCACACTTCTTTCACGTGGTCATAACGGGCGTCCAGCTGTGAGGTATACTGGTTGGCGAATTTGAAGTTCCCGTCGGAGCCGTTGGAGTAAGTATCTGTTCCCGGAACGGTGAGGGTCATCCCTCTTTCGGTGCTGTAGAAGATACGCATACCGGCGTAACCGGCATTCACAGCGGTAGTGAACCCGTTGCGCGTATTATAGAAATCATCTGTTGCATTGGAAACCACATCTTCCTCCAGCATTTTGTTGCACCCGGTACCGGCGAGTGCGGTTAATGCTATTGCCCACAAAATATTTTTCATGTTGAATGTTTTTGATTGAAAAAAATTAGAACCGTGCATTCACGCCAAACTGCAGCATCCAGGTGGCGGGAGCGTCGATACCGATGACGTTCACATCTTCAGGATCTACCCCTTTGTATTTCTGCCTGTAGGGCGCCAGGATGAGCGGTTGTTTTACGCTTACGTTGAAGCGCAGGTCCTGCATCTGCATCCGTTTCACGGTAGCTTCCGGCAGCGCATAGCTGAGGGAAATGTTCCTGATTTTGAAGAAGGAGCCGTCGAAATAGCTGAGTGACTGGTAGTTGACCGGACGTTCCTGGTTGGCATTGGGCCGCGGGAATTCATTGGTCGGATTAGTGGGCGTCCAGTAGTTGATGTTCAGGTTGTTGAAGCGACCGAACAGGGTGTTGGTGTTTTGGTAGAAATCACTCTTCACCATACCGCCTACACGGGCAAAGGCTACGACGGACAATTCGAAGTTTTTATAAGAGAGCCGCTGGGTCATACCGGCGGTCCAGTCAGGCTGCGGTGTACCGAGTATTTTACGGTCGCTGGCGTCGATTTTCTTATCGCCGTTGGTGTCTTCTACTTTGATTTCTCCCGGTTTGGGTTTATAGTTCAGTCCATCGTATTTATCGCTTGTCTGCCAGATACCGATTTTGTTATAGTCGTAGTACACATAGGTAGGCTGACCAACAAACCAGCCGTTACCGATATCTTCTTTTTTACCGCCCATCAGTTCCAGGATTTTAGAGCGGTTGCGGGAGAAGTTCACGTCCATGCTCCAGTTAAACCCGTTCGGGTTGTCGATGATGATGCCGGTCAGTGCAGCTTCCCAGCCGGTGTTGCTGGTAGCGCCCACGTTCTGCAGTACGCTGTTGAACCCGTTGCTGTAAGGCAGCAGGAAAGGCATGAGCAGGTCGGTGGTTTTCTGTTTATAGAAATCGATGGTACCGGTCAACCGGTCTTTAAAGAAGCCGAAGTCCAGCCCTGCGTCGAAGGAGGTGGTCGTTTCCCAGGTGAGGTTGGGGTTACGCAGCATTTGCGGCGTATAGCCCAGTACACCTTTACCGCCGAAGGAGTAAGGGATGCGGGCCAGCAGACCTTGCGTAGCATATGGATCGATACCGGTGTTGCCGATGCGGCCAAAGCTGGCGCGCAGCTTCAGGTTGCTGATGTTACGGCTGTTTTTCAGGAATTGTTCGTTGGTCATGTTCCAGGCGGCGGCGATGGAAGGGAAATAGCCCCATTTCTGTCCCGGAGCGAAGCGGGAGGAGCCGTCAGCACGCATGGTGAGGGTTACCAGGTAACGGTCATCATAGCCGTAGTTGAGTCGTCCCATATATGACAGGATGGTCCAGGTACCGAGGCTGCTGCCTACGCCGGTAACGTTCATGGCCTGACCGAGGTTGTAGTATTCCTGTGACTCCACCAGTACGCCGCGTACGTTAGCAGTGGAGCTGTCGCCTCTTTGTCTTTGTACGCTGTATAAACCGGTGAAACCGATGTTGTGTTTCTTGTTGAAAGTTTTGTTGTAGGTGACAACGTTTTCCACGGTGTATGCAATCGTTTCGCCACTGGTTTTGGAGGCGGTAGCGTCGCCGCCGCCGATCAGGAGGTCGAAGTTATTTTTGCCCTGGAACAGGCCGTAGTTGTATTGAGAGATATCCGGGCCAACGTTGAGCCGGTATTTAAGTCCGTCGATAATTTCCACTTCACCATACAGGCTGGTAAAAAGACGAAAACGTTTGCGGTTTTCGACACGGTTACCGCTGACATAGTCGAGCAACGGGTTGGGCAGGTTGCTGTCGTTGTTCGGGAAGGTGATGAGGTTACCGTTATCGTCGTAGGGAGAAGAGATGGGAAGCATACGGATGGCGTTATTGATGCCATTGTAGGTTTCTCCTTTGCGGTTGCTGTAGGATGCCAGCATGGTGGCGCCGACTTTCACGCGGGAGCCGATCATCTGATCGAGGCTGATATTGATATTATAGCGCTCGTAGCTTTGCAGTTTCAGCACGCCCTGGTCTTTGAAGTAGCCGAGGCCGACAGCGTATTTGGTTTTCTCTGTGCCGCCGTTCACGCCGATGGAGTGGTTGGTCTGGTAGCCGGTGGAGAGGAGCAGTTTCTGCCAGTCGGTGTTAGTGCCTTTCCGGATGCCGTCATATTCCTGTGGTACAAAGATGGCTTTATCGGAGGAGTCGCGGTTATTGTCGTTATATCTGCCGATGGTACGGTAGGCTTCGCGGCGCATTTCCGCAAACTGGGCGCCGTTCATCAGGTCTGTCTGTCCGAGGTTTTTTACCATGCCGTAGGAGCCGGAATAGGTCACTACCGGCCGGCCTGTTTTGCCGCGGGTGGTGGTGATCAGCACTACGCCGTTAGCGCCGCGGGAGCCGTAGATAGCTGTGGCGGAGGCGTCTTTAAGGATTTCCATGGACTGGATCGTGCCCGGACCGATATCGTTCAGGCTGCCGGAATAGGGGATACCGTCTATAACGTAGAGCGGATCGTTGCCGGCAGAGAGGGAGCGGGTACCGCGGATGCGGACGGTGGGCTCATCGCCGGGTTTGGCGCTGTTGCTCACTACGTCCACGCCCGGTGTACGGCCTTGCAGGGCCTGCTGGGCGTTGGTTACCGGCACTTCCTGTATCGCTTTGCTGCTGACAGAGGCGATGGAGCCGGTCACATCTTTTTTCTTTTGCTGGCCGTAGCCTACCACGACAATCTCTTCCAGTTTTTTCTGGTCTTCTTCCAGCACGATGCTGATGACGCTGCGGCCGGTGACAGGTTCTTCATGCCGGGTGTAGCCGATGAAGGAAAAAATGAGGACAGCGTTGGTGGCGTTGGGGACCTGTAATTTAAAGTGTCCGTTGGCGTCGGTTTGTGTACCGGAAGTACCGCCCTTCAAGGCGACTGTAACGCCTACCAGGGGGGATTTATCTTTTGCCAGTACATTCCCCTCCACCTGTTTGGATTGTGCCCGAGCGACCTGATGGCATAGCAGGAGGCATAACGCTGCAAGGCATAAGCGTGAAATCCTATTCATAACGTTTATCAGTTTTTCAGAAAATGGAATTGGGTACTAACTTATCCAGCCCAAAATAGTAATTATTTACAGAGATGCAAACGATTGCAATTTTGAAATGGAAATTTTTTTCTGTTGTTTATTTTTTGCAACGGGCGAAAAGTGGTTACCAGAACACGGGAAGATGAAAAAGTTTTCAAGTCGGAAAACGCTGAAAGATTTTTTTCAACACATTATGGATGAGTCTTTTACGCAGGTGTTTTTTGCGTATTTTCATGACAGGGGACCCAGGCGCGTATCGCAGGAAAGAACCTGGCAGAAAATAGTGTGAAAGCCGGTTAGGGTCCACCGTATTTATTTTCAAACAAGCCAGCCCATCCATATACTTCTTCTTCGAAAGTACTTTCTTTTGCAATCGGTTGTAAAAATCATTTTCATTGATTAATTTGACACCTTCATTCCAGTATAAAAAGTTATGAAAAAGACGATTTTATTATGTGGCAGCCTGCTTTGTATGTACGGCAGCATGTTTGCACAAAAGGGCCAGTGGCAGACACTTTTTAATGGTAAAGACCTGAAAGGCTGGAAACAGCTGGGTGGCAAGGCCGTATACAACGTAGAGGACGGACAGATAGTCGGCACCACCGTTACCGGTACGCCCAACTCCTTCCTGGCCACCGATAAGGAATACGGCGATTTCATCCTCGAGCTGGAATTCAAACTGGGCGCCCCTTTTAACTCCGGCATCCAGTTCCGCAGCCAGAGCCGCGACGACTACCAGAACGGCCGCGTGTTCGGCTACCAGATGGAGATAGACCCGTCTGACCGCAAATGGAGCGGCGGTATTTACGAAGAAGGCCGCAGAGGCTGGCAATACCCGCTGGAATTAAACCCTGCCGGGCAAAATGCATTCAAACCGACCGAGTGGAACAAATACCGCATCGAATGCCGCGGCAATGAAATCCGTACCTGGGTAAACGGCGTTCCTGCCGCGCACCTGGTAGACACCGCGCTGCCCAAAGGATTCATCGCACTGCAGGTGCATGGCATCGGTAAAAACGCAGCCGACGAAAACAAACATATCTACTGGAAAAACATCCGTATCATCGACAAACCGGCGGCTTCGCAATACGCACCCTACGACAATATCTACGTGGTGAATAATGTGGACAACACCGTTTCCGGTCAACAGAAAAAGAACGGTTTCCAGTTGCTGTGGGATGGTAAAACCTCCAAAGGCTGGAGAGGCGCCTACAAGAAGGACTTTCCCGCCAAAGGCTGGCATATCCAGGATGGCATGCTGACCATCATGCACTCCAACGGCGACGAAGAAGGCAGCGGCGGCGATATCGTGACCGAAAAGGAATACGGCGCTTTTGAGCTGGAATTTACCTTTAAACTCACGCCCGGCGCCAATAGCGGGGTCAAATATTTCGTAAATGAATCATATGAAACCGGCGGAAAATCGGCGATCGGGCTGGAATACCAGGTCCTGGACGATGAAAAGCACCCGGATGCCAAACTGGGACGCGACGGAAACCGGACACTGGCATCACTTTACGATCTCATGACAAGAAAACAGGAAAAACGTGCCCTGCTACCTATTGGAGATTGGAACAAAGGTCGTATTATTGTGTATCCAAATAACCACGTAGAGCACTGGCTGAACGGTTTTAAAGTATTGGAATATGAACGGGGCTCCCAAGCCTTCAAAGACCTGGTGGCGATTAGCAAGTACAAAAACTGGAAGAATTTTGGTTTATGGCCGGAAGGACACATCCTGTTACAGGACCACGGTAACGAGGTATCCTTTAAAAGCATTCGTATTAAAGTATTGAAATAAACATATTTTTTATCTTTTTTTTCATTGTTCACTGTTCTAAATAAGCATTCCGATTCTTCGGAATGCTTTTTTGTTTTGGGGATTTGATTAAATTGTTCCCTTAATCCATACACAATATGAGATACGCCTCTTTATTGTTAGCGGGCAGTTTGCTGACAGCCGTTGCCTGTCAGCAGCAAAGTTCCCGCAACAGCCAACAAGCCCCGGGGGACTCCCTGCATCAGCTGGTGGAGCGCTATTACGACGCCAATATGGCCCTGCAACCACTTCAGGCCACTTTCAACGGTGAAATGAGATATAATGACCAGCTGCCGGTTGATATCGGCGCTGACTTCCGCCATCGCGCCGATTCCTTCTATGCCGCCTATCAGCAAGCCATGAAAGGCATCGACACCGCGGTGCTGTCAGGCAACGACCGCATCACTTACGATATGCTGCAACGGGAACTCACACTCAACCGGGAAGCGCTCACTTATCACGATTACCTGATGCCGGTACAGCAGTTCACCTGCCTGCCCATCACCCTGGCGCAACTGGGCTCCGGGTCAGCAGCACAGCCTTTCAAAACAAAAAAAGACTACGAGAATTTCATGCATCGCATGGAAGGCTTTGCCGCATGGGCGGATACCGCTATCTCCAATATGCGGCAAGGCATCGCTACCGGTTATGTGCTGCCGGAAAAACTGGTGATCAAAACACTGCCGCAGCTGAAAGACCTGGCGAAAAAAGATACCGCCAACGTGTATTACGCTCCGCTTAAAACACTGCCCGACTCCCTCGATGCTGCCGCCAAACAGCAGCTGACAGCTGATTATACCGCCGCCATCGAAAAATACATTCTCCCCGCTTACGGTAAACTGTATACTTTCATGCAAACCGAATACCTGTCTAAAGCCCGCAAAACCAGCGGCATCGAAGGTATTCCGGACGGTAAAAAATACTACGAATATCTCGTGCGGTCCTGGACTTCCACCAACAGAACACCGGATGAAATCTATGCCCTCGGCGAACGCGAAGTGGCCCGCATCCGCAGCGAAATGGAAGAAGTGAAAAACAGCGTCGGCTTCAAAGGCGATCTGGCAGCATTCTTCACGGCAGTACGCAACGATAAAAAACTGCGCATCTTCAAAACACCCGGCGCCATCCTCGACTCCTTCCAGGCAATCGAAAATAAAATCATGCCCGGTGTCAAAAAAATGTATGGCCATCTCCCGAAATCCAAATTCGAGATCAGGCAAACAGAAGCCTTCCGCGCCGCTTCCGCTTCCGCAGAATACCAGCCAGGCAACCCTGACGGGTCCCGGCCGGGCATTTTCTACGTGCCGATCCTGAATGCATCCGAGTTCCCATACCCCGGCATGGAAAGCCTCTTCCTGCATGAAGCTATCCCCGGGCACCATTTCCAGTTCTCCCTGCAACAGGAAAATGATTCGCTGCCCAGGTTCCGCCGCTTTACCTGGGTGGGCGCCTTCGGCGAAGGATACGCCCTCTACTGCGAAAGCCTCGGCAAAGAACTGGGCCTGTACACCGATCCGTATATGTACTTCGGCCGGCTGACCGACGAAATACATCGCGCAATTCGTTTAGTCGTTGACGTTGGTATGCACCATAAAGGCTGGTCCCGTGAACAAGCCATCAAATACATGATGGACAACGAACCGGTGTCTGAACATGATGCTACCGCTGAAATAGAACGTTATATGGCCATTCCCGGCCAGGCCTTGTCCTACAAAATAGGAGAACTGAAAATCCGGGAATTGCGGGAAAAATATACCAAAGCACTGGGCGATAAATTCAGCCTCCCCGCTTTCCATGATGAACTGCTGAAAGACGGTTGCGTACCGCTTTCTGTACTCGAACAGAAAATGACACGGTTTTACGGTCAGTAGGCATTTGTTTATTTGTTATACAAACACCTTCCTGTACAAACGCCGCCCGGCTATGTGTAGCCGGGCGGCGTTTGCCGTTACGATGCCGCGTTTTGTGTTCCCCTTAAACCCTTCATCAAAATTTTTATCCCCGCTAAAATATTCTTGTTATTTTACCTCTGCAACCGATTGCTAAAAACTTATTATTTCAATTGGAGAGATCCGTTATGAAAAGAAGAGACTTTATCAAAACCACTTCCCTGGCCGGCGTAGGGGCCGGGCTGACGATTCTGAATTTCCCGGTGTTTGGCAAACAGGCGCCGAGCAATAAAATCGTGCTGGGCGTGATGGGGGTTAACTCCCGTGGCAACTGGCTGGCGCAGGTGGCGGCGAAACTGCCTGGCGCTGAAATCGGCTACATCTGCGATGTGGAAGACGGCGCTATCGAAAAAGGCCTGAAAGCCGTAGCCGGCGCGCAAGACCGCAAGCCTGCCGTGATAAAAGATATCCGTAAACTGCTGGAGCGAAAGGATTTTGACGCGCTGATCGTAGCAGCGCCCGACCACTGGCACGCCCCCGCCGCCATCATGGGCACCGCCGCCGGCAAACACGTATATGTGGAAAAGCCCTGCGCCCATAACCCGCATGAAGGTGAATTACTGGTGGCAGCAGCCAAAAAATACAACCGCCTCGTGCAAATGGGCAACCAGCGCCGCTCCTGGCCCAACCTGCAACAGGCCGTCAAAGAAGTAAAAGAACAGGGCATCCTCGGCAAAGTACATTACGGGCGCGGATGGTATGTCAACGACCGCCAGCCTATCGGCACGGGCAAAAAAATCCCGGTGCCTTCCACCCTCGACTGGGACCTCTGGCAGGGCCCTGCGCCACGCAAAGACTACCTGGATAACATTGTGCATTACAACTGGCACTGGCGCTGGCACTGGGGCACCTCCGAAACCTGTAACAACGCCACCCACGAACTGGACTGCCTCCGCTGGTTCATGGACCTGGAATACCCGACGAAAGTCACCTCCGCCGGCGGCCGCTACTCGTTTTCAGGTGACGACTGGGAGACTCCAGATACCCAAACCCTGAACTTCGAATTTGAAGGCAACAAAGCCATTGCGTGGGAAGGCCGCAGCTGCGACCCCTTCACCCTCGAAGGCAGTGGCCGCGGATTCGCCATCTTCGGCGAACAGGGCGCCCTGTACAACTCCGGCGGCGACAGCTACAAAATCGTGGACAATAAAAACAAAGTGGTAAAAGAAGTGAAGCAGGCCGCGAACCCGAACCAAAGCGTGACCAACACGGTAAGCCCTGCCGGCGAATTCTATGATGCCGTGCACCTCAACAATTTCCTCGAAAGCATCCGCGGAAAAGCTACCCTCAACTCTGAAATCAATACCGGTTATAAAAGCACGCTCCTTTGCCTGCTGGGCAACATCGCCCAGCGCACCGGGAGGATATTGCACACCGACCCGGCTAATGGCCGCATCCTCAATGATAAGGAAGCGATGAAACTATGGAGCAGGGAATATGAAAAAGGCTGGATGCCTAAAATATAACTTAGTGGTCCGCCTCCGTTTTAGGCAGCAGGTATTTGGCGATGTCAAAACTGGGCGGGGCGGATCTTCTATATAAGCGCTTTCAATGGCTTCCCGGGATGGAAACAGCTTAAACCCTTTCTGCCACACCGGCTTGGAACGGTCTTCTTCTTCCAGGCCCGGCGTCACTTCCAGCTTTAGCTTGTGGAATATGGCAGCCAGGCAGTTTTCCAGCCGCGGCGCATTCAGCTCCGCCAGCCCTATCTGCCAGTTGTAATTATCCGCGTCATCCTGTACCACCGGCACCCAGATGGTTTTGGCGGTAGCGATCTTAAAACTTCTTTCGGTAAACCGCAGGTCTGCTACGTGCACCATGTCTTTCAGCACCGCTTCTTCCCCGTTGGGCAACTTTACGATCCCGTGGCCATAAACAGACAGTTTCTGCTTCACCACCCGGGACCGTACCCACTGCCGTATCTCCGTCACAATATCATCGATACCGGTACCGGAAAACCCGAACTTCCTGGACCGGTTCAGGTTAGTGGGTATTAACAACTGTGCCGCCTGCAATATCTCCAATACACGGTGGATATCCTCAAAAATCCGCTCGTCAGGAACGCCGATCGTATTGTAATCTTCATAGATATGCTGGTCCGGGTCCTTGTACAGCCATTGCAAGGAGTAATCAGCATTGGGGAAATCCACTTTCTTTGTCATATCACAATTTAACTGCTATACGTTAGCGGTATGAAAATAACGAATATTCAGTTCATTAGCTTTATAGACTAGCAATAAATATAATATATTGTTATCTCCCATAACTTTTAGTTATCGTCATAATTAATCAATGCCCCCTACTTTTGACGGACCTGTAATTGAGACAAACCAACCACCAACCATTAGTTTGCACGTTCCCGAAGGAGGGATGATTGAATGGAATATTTACAACAATCCAACTACCTGCCAGTATTGGTCATAGGAGTAGTAGTCGGCTACTTATCGGGCCTTTTGGGCAAAGGCGGCAGCGCTATCAGTACCCCTGCGCTACAGATTTTTGCGGGCGTAAATCCTTTTTTTGCCCTCGCCTCACCATTACCGGCATCTATTTCCAGCACGCTGTCTGCCACGGCGGTATATAGCCGTGAAAAGCTGTTCAACAAACGGGTAGTGGTATTAGGGGCGGCCTTCGGGGTACCGGCCACCATACTGGGTTCCTGGTGCAGCAGCTACCTGCCGGGGAAAACGCTGATGATCCTGACAGCGCTTTTCATTGTTACACTGGGAGGTTCCCTGCTGTACTCCTACCTTCGTCACAAAGGAGCATCTGTAGAAACACCGGTCAACAGCGATGATATTAAGGCTTCTCAAATTGTGGGGGCTGCTTTGTTCATCGGTTTCCTTTCAGGCCTGCTGGCCAATGCGGGAGGCATCCTGTTCAGCACCTTCTTCATCCGCCGCCTGAAAATGCCCATTAAACAGGCGCTGGCATGTGCGGTGATCCTTTCTGCGGTACTTTCCGTTCCCGGCGCCATCACGCACTGGTGCCTCGGGCATATCGACTGGAACATTGCGCTGCTGCTTTCCCTGACTGCTTTCCCGGCCTCTTACCTGGGCGCCAGGACAGCCGTAAAAATGAAGACCCCGCTACTCGAAAAGTTATTTGCGGGCACCCTTGTCGTCTTTGGCCTGTACGACATTTTCTTTACACTCTGGAAATAAACCATCAGGCATTCAGTTTACGCAGCTTTTCGATGGCTTCCCGCTCATAGGGCGGTAAAGATCCAAGGATAAGATCGTAGGCGTCATGCAGAAAGTGCTCCAGTTCCGGGGCCGGCATAATGTCTTCCCGCTGCAGCTGCACCCAGTGGTAACGCGCCAGATGGGGAGCGGGCACGATACCCCGTTTCGCGATCAGCTGATGATACTGGTTAGGCGTGCATTTGAAAGAAACCCGGTGCGGCGGGTCAAGGGATATCATACAAAACAATTTTTCGCCTACAAAAAATCGCAGTTCGTTATCCCACTTCTTCTCAGTGGTAACAGCCGGTAAAGACTGGCAATAATCAAGGGCATTGTCAAACATAGCAGCAGGTTTAAACATAGTTTATATTCCCGTTTCCTGAACGGATACCGCAATTAAAATCTAACCACAAACAGACATAAAAATATGCCACGTGTGGAATGGGTGTTTGCTGTAAATAGAGATGAAACTGCCTTATAAAAATAATGAATTAATTGCAGAAAATAACGCATCAAAAGCGTGCAGAAGCAGGGAATTAACCAGATTTTAATACGATTCGCGCCCCCGGGCCTGCCATCGCGGTTTTGATAGCAGGGACTCTGCTCCGGCAGCACGTCACCGGGATAACGGTCCCGGTAGCCTGCTCCCGCCCGGAAACAGGCTGCCGGCCAGGGTCTTTCTTCATTTATATTTACGGGAATGATCTAGTTCACCAACTGGTTCCATATCACCTCATATACGTCGGTCGCCTGCAGCTGATTTTGCCGGAACGGCTGCTTGCTGATCACCACCGCGTGGTTGGCCGGGTTTTCTTCGAGACGGCCATGCGAACCTTTGATCAGCGTGGCATCCAGCGGTATCACATTCATCAGGTAACGGAACCCGAGCTTTTTCTTCAGCAGTTTGGCGGCTGCCTTCAGCTTGATCAGCGGGTCGGCAGGATTCATAAACATCTCCACCGGGTCATATCCCGGTTTACGGTGAATATCCACAATACGCGCAAAATCAGGCGCCTTGTTGTCGTCCAGCCAGTAGTAATAGGTGAACCAGCTGTTGGCATCGGCCATCAGCACCAGGTCGCCGCTGCGTTCATGATGCATGTGGTGTTGCCGTTTCCCTTCCCGGTCCAGCACCAGCTGTACGCCGGGTACCTTTTGAACGAGGTCGCGCACCTGCTTGTAACAGGAAGGATCGTTGACGTAAATATGCGCTATCTGGTGATCAGACACGGCAAAGGCTTTGGAAGCGCCGGCATCCAGCAGCTCCAGCCCTCTCTCCACGCGCACGGCAATCAGACCTGCTTCGCGCAGCACCCGGTTGATATGCACCGGATGATTCACATTGGTGATGCCGTATTCCGACAAAACGATCGGGTCACAACCTTTCTGCTGGTACCAGGAAATCAACTGCCGGCATACCCCGTCGATTTCCTGCAGCTCTTTGGCAATACCTGCCGGGTCCTGCCCGAATTTCTGCAGACAGTAGTCGAGATGCGGCAGGTAAATAAAGGTCAGTGTGGGATCATAACGTTTATCTGTCAGGATGGTGGCATCGGCAATCCATTGGGAAGACCTGATATTGGCGGTAGGCCCCCAGTAGTTGAACAGCGGGAAAGGCCCCAGTTCCTGCGTCAGATAGTCACGCAGCGTATCCGGTGTGGTGTAGCAGTCGGGAATTTTACGGCCGTCCGACAGGTAATTGGGACGGGGCGTCAGGGAGTAGTCCACATTGGCGTACATATTGTACCACCAGCACATCTGTGCCACGGTAAAGGAAGGGTCCAGGCGGCGGGCTTTGTCCCATATTTTGGACGATTCCACCAGTTTGTTGGACTGTTTCCAGAATTTGATCTCACAGTCGGTACGGTCATACCATCCATTGCCTACGATACCGTGTTCACTCGGCCACTTACCGGTCAGATAGGTACTCTGCACCGATGTGGTGACGGCGGGCAACATAGGGGCTACTGTAGCCACATGCCTTTGCTGCGCATATGCTTTCAGGAAAGGCATATGCTCCAGCAAGGAGGAAGATAGTCCTACAACATCTAATACGACTGTTTTTCTCATAGATACAACCAACGTTTCTTTTTCCGGTATAAAGCTATTAAAACAATTACGAATTACGAATTACGAATTACGAATTGAGGGCTTCCTTTTAGAAAGGTTACTTAATAACCGCTCTATAAAGAAACCCTCAATTCGTCATTCGTCATTCGTCATTCGTAATTCTCTCTTTGATCCAGTTGAGCTCTCTCGATACAGACACCGCCATTTCTTCTTTCAGGCCCTGTGGCAGCACGTCCCAGGTATAGGTTTCCGCCTCCATATGTGCGGTAAACGGCTGTTGCCGCTGCAATTCCAGTACCCTTACGATATCGGACTGCGTGGAATGCAGCACTTCATACCGCTCGGCAAACAGCGGCACATGGAAATGGGAGCGCCATTCCACCACGGCCGGATTACCGGCGTCTTCCAGGGCCTGCGGCAGGTCCGGGTAGCGTACCAGGGAGCCGTCGGCTTTTCTGCCGATCACCTGGTGCAGGTAAACGGGCTCATTGAACTGGCGGAAAGCGTCGATCACCTTTTTACGTTGGTCCGTTCCCGTAGGCAGGCCGGCTTTCAGCGCCGCGCTGATCTGCAGTTTACCCACTTTAAGGCCGTAGTGCCGCAGCTGCGCCAGCACCGCTTCCGGCGCTTCATATTCGAGCGCGAAGTGACAGACATCATAACAAAGCTGTACGTGATTTTTGATGATGGTGGCCGCTTCGGCTTCGTCCACCCGCAGTTTGTCCATGATAAACGGAATACCTGCCGGCAGCAGGGAGCCCATATACCAGCCGATATATTCGGCGGTATTTTCCAGCAATCCATCGGGCTCCGGCTCCACATCGAGGTGCATCAGCGGGCCGCCGCCACGATGGATGCGGGCCAGCTGCTCCACTACCAGCAACATATTAAGGGTGGCGCTTTCCGTGAAGGAATTTTTCTCTTCTTCACAGCGGTTGCACCAGTATTTATAAGATAAGGGCGAAGTGGAGATGCCGCCTTCCAGTCCTTCCGGCAGCAACGCCGCCAGCAGGCGGAACAGGCGGATGGTATAAGCCACCCTGTCGGCCTGCGTCCAGTCAGGCGCATGCACCTGGTCTTTCACCACGGTATCGTGAAAACCGCCGTAAGGGAAACCATTCATCGTAAACACATAACAGTTTTCCTGTTGCAGCCATGCTTTGAAAGCCTCCAGGTTTTCTTCCTTTGTCAGTTCCAGGCTGGCGGTATTTGCCAGGCGCAGGCCGATGCCAAAGGGCTGGTCAGGCGCTACTTGTTGTTTAACGGCGGGTATATACTTCCGGAGTTGCGCGAAATGGTCATCCCATTTCTCCCCGGGGTGAATATTGGTGCAATAGGTCAGATGTCCGTATGCTGTTCTCATGACTGTAGTTTTTGGCAGATGTCTGCTGCTTTGTACAGCATATCCAGGTCTATATGATGTATTTCCGCGCCTCTTCCGATAGCCCGCAACAGGGAGATCGTGAGCTGTCCGCCGAGATGTTCGCGGAACTCTTCCAACCCGGCGATCACGGGAGATGGTTCGTTATCCTGCTTTTCCAGCAGCGGGTGCCAGATGGGCAGTTGCATCGCTTTAAGTACGCGAATAATACGTAGCATCGCCGCTTCGTCGATCCATCCTAACAGGCAGGAATATACGCTGTCGAGCGCTATCCCGATGGATACCGCTTCTCCGTGCCGCAGGGAGAACGCCGTCAGCTGTTCCAGCTTATGGGCGCTCCAGTGGCCGAAGTCCAGCGGGCGGGCCGAGCCGCTTTCGAACGGATCGCCGCCGCCACCGATGTGGGCCATATGCAAGGCCGCGCAACGGTAAATCAGCTCCTCCATGGCCGGCATATCGCCGTTGGTAAGGGCTTCCGCTTTTTTCTCCATCCATTCGAAGAAAGGCGCGTCGCGGATAAGGGCCACTTTCACCGCTTCCACCATACCGGAGCGCCAGTCGCGCCCGTCGAGCGTGGTCAGGAAAGTACTGTCGTTAAACACCGCTGCCGGCGGGGCGAAGGAGCCCAGGAAGTTTTTCTTGCCTTTATAATTAATCCCGTTTTTCACCCCTACGCCGGAATCGTTTTGCGACAATACGGTGGTGGGGATACGGATGTGTTTCACGCCCCTGTGGGAGATGGCGGCGGCAAAACCGACGAGGTCCAGCAGAGACCCGCCGCCGATGCCGATCACATAGGAATGGCGGTCGATGCCATGCTGGTCGATGGCGTCTACGAGGGAAAACAGCTGTGACAGGTCGTTTTTCACGCTTTCTCCGCCGGTGAGCGTTATCATTTCCGGCGCCAGCCGGAAGCCGCGCACCTGCATCAGGTAGTAGGAAATCTTCCCGGCAAGGCCGGGGTGACTGGCAGCTACGCCTCCATCGAGGACGACCAGTAATTTCTTCTGGAACGCTGCATCGGCTTTAGACTCCAGAAAGGCTGACAAACAGGTATTGGCCGGATCAAATAAATCTCTTGAAAAAAAGACCCTGAAAGAAAAGTTAACGTCGAATTGTTGTTGAATGTACTCCATGGCTTAGTTCCGCTAGCATCAATCTTAAAAAATTCAATAGCCTTTAAAAGTACACATAAAAATGAGATATTTCCATAAAGAATAAGGCTCCGGGAACGGAGCCTTTTTTGGGGTTCTACCTGTTTGTTGTTATCGGTATGCAATAGAGAAATGGTTCATTACTGCTGCAAAGAAACCCGCTTTTATGGGGGTATGTACCGGTACAAACCATTATTTTAAAAATTGCGTATTTCTACGGAGCTGTCCACAGCTGCGGCAAAGCCTTGCCAGCAGCCAGCTGCCACCTGCCATAGGGGAAAATACGTTTATCCCCTGTTTCCGTTCATCCAGCTACCTGTTGCGTATGACCGGGGAAATGAAGATATTTACCCTTCGTTGCAACGCCCTCCGGGCTTATTGCAAGCCAACGTATGTTGTTTGTTTGGATAGATTTCCGGCGAAAGCCCCCCATGTTGTTAACCCTGTAACACGGATGTTTTTCATACTTCTCTTGTTGCACATATAGATCTGATTGTTAACAGGTAAGCGCATTAAGCGATGTTTAAAAAAATATTGTTTGCTGTCTGTCTGGTAGCAGGGCTCTGTTCATCTGCCCGTGCTTTCAATACAGCAGCGCAGGACAGCCTTTTCAGGGTGCTGCAGCAACAAAAAGCCGATACCGGCCGGGTGAATACCCTGATTGCTTACGCCATGAGTTACATGCCGGACAGCCTGGGGAAGGCGGATGGCATTTTCAGGGAAGCCCTCCGGTTGAGCCGGCAGCTGGGTTACGCCAAAGGCGTAGCCGATTTCGCCTGTTACTATATGTATATACAGGATATGCAGGGCCGGTATGAAGAATCGTTGTTCATGGTAGATAATGCGGTAAAGATCTATGCAGCCCTCCGGGATACGGTCAGCCTGATGCGCGCACTCAGCTTCAGCGGCAATGAACATCACCAGCTGGGCAATTTTACGGCGGCCGCCGGGCGCTACCTGGAAGCGCTCAAACTGTCCGACGCCACGAAAGACAGCCTTTTCTCCGGCCTGATGAATAATAACCTGGCGACTGTTTTTATCGTGCTGAAAGACTACAACAAAGCATATCGATATGCCGAAAAGGCCTATCGTAACGGGATTGCCATCGGCAACCAGCGGCGCATCACTTCCGCCCTGATTACGATGGGTTCCTGTATGGTGGTCCAAAAACGGTACCAGGAGGGAGAACAGTATTACTATAAATCCATCGCGGCCGGCCGGGGGCTGGAAGACAGCGCCTATGTGCTGAAAGCCTATGTAAACCTGGGCAACCTGTATTTCGAACAGGACAAAAGGCCGCAGGCTTACCAGTACTACGCACGGTCGCTGGAACTGTCCCGCAAATACCCTGACCAGGAACTGCTGACGTATATCTACCTGGGTTATGGCCGGGAGCTGTTTAACCTGAAAAGGTACACCGAAGCGTTGTCCTACGTGGAGCAGGCCATCACGATGGCGCGCCGGTACAAAGCCACCAACGAGCTGAGATGGGGGTACCTCGTGGCCTCCAACCTGAAAGCTACCCTGGGGCATTATGAGCAGGCTTTCGCCCTGCGAGAACAATTTGAAGAACTTAACGATTCGCTCGCCGGCGATGCCGCGCGCAACAACGTGATGCTGCTGGAAATGCAGTACCAGTCGGAGAAAAAAGACCGCGAGCTTACCGCCAAAGAACTGCAACTGGCCCTGAAAGACCTGCAGATACAACAACAGAACAGGTGGATTTTCGTTTTCCTCATTTGCGCCGTGGTATTGCTGGCGATGGTGGCCGTCGTCTGGCAGCGGTTAAGACACCGCCACCATCTGCAGGAGCAGCAGCTGCATACGATGGAAGCAGAGAAAACGGTACAGGTGCTGGAAGCCATGATACAGGGCGAAGAAAAAGAACGCACCCGGCTGTCGAAAGACCTGCATGACGGGGTAGGTGGCCTGTTATCCGCTGTGAAAATGCATTTCGGCGCTCTGAAGCACGACCAGCCCGCACTGAAGACAGACGCTAGTTTCAGTCATGCCATGGGCATGCTGGACGACGCCATCGGCGAGGTGCGTAAAACGGCCCATAACCTGATGCCGGAGCTACTGGCCAGAATGGGGCTGGCAGAAGCGGTCCGTTTCTATTGCCGCAACGTCAGCCATTCACGGCATCTGGCCATTTCGTGTTATGCGCCGGATAACATCGGCCGCTTCAAGGGCAATTTTGAGCTGTCTGTTTACCGGATCGTACAGGAACTGGTCAATAATATCATCAAACATTCCCAGGCTACCGAAGCGCTTGTGCAGCTCACCCGCCAGGACCAGCTGCTGACCATCACAGTGGAAGACAACGGGATAGGAATACAGGAATCACGGGAAACACAGTCAGGCATGGGGCTCAACAGCCTGCAGTCGAGGATCAGGGCGCTGAACGGCAACCTGGAAATTGCGGCTGCCAACGGACAAGGGACTACCGCCTATATAGAGTTTAATATCGCAATTATGCAACTGGCAGAAATAGGATAGCTGCCCCAATTATTTTTTATGAAGATAAAATTAGCCATCACAGACGATCATCTGTTGGTCATCAATGGTTTAAAAGCCATGCTGGCGCCTTATCCGCACATTACGATCGTATACGAAAGCAGTGTGGCCACCACACTGATGGAAGCATTACCTGCCGCGCAACCCGATGTGCTGCTGTTAGACATACAAATGCCGGACATAGACGGACTGGAACTGTGCAAACTCGTACATAAAAATCACCCGGATATCAGGATCATTGCGCTCACCAACTTCATGGAATCGCATTATATCAAGCAGATGTTACGCAACGGCGCCAGTGGTTACCTGCTGAAAAACACCGATCAGGAAGCGTTGGTAGCTGCCATTGAGCAGGTTTACAACGGAGAGCAGTTTCTGGATGCCGGCATCAAGCAGCAGTTGCTCCATGAAATGCTCACCGGGCAACGGTCATCCGGTTATGAGATTCCGCTTACCCGCCGGGAAAAAGAGATTTTGCAGCTGATAGCAGAAGAACATTCCAATCAGCAGATAGCAGAGAAACTGTTTATCAGTCTCCGTACCGTAGAAACGCACCGGCTTAACCTCACACAGAAGCTGGCCGTGAAGAACACCGCCGGGCTTGTGAAGGAAGCCATTAAAAGAGGACTGGTGGATTGATTCGAATTACGAATTACGAATTGGAAGGTGCTACCCGGCAGTGCATTTAGTGACCGGCTCATGTAACGGCGAAAGCTTTTCCCAGCGACATGGAGATGGGCAGCAACAGCAGTACCGCGAGTGCATAGCTGAGTGCATCGAAAGCCGCCACCCAGGAGGCATTCATGACGATCAGCGCTACGATACCGGCTTTCACCGCCTTCCCGATATTGGGTCCCACAGGATTTTTCCAGGCGTTGCGCAGTGGTTTAAAAATCATCCAGGCGAACAAGAGCAGGAAGGGCAGCACTTTCCAGCCGTTGTGATGGAAGATGGCCACTGTACCGATGGTCAGCAATACGATGGCATAACAAACCGCTGTTATGCGGATACTGTTGGTGGTCCCGCCATACACTTCACCCCGGCTGATGTTGGTCACCGCCGCGATATAGAGGATAGGCACCAGGCCCACCCACCACCAGGTGGCGACAGCTCCCGGTACGATAGAAATACCGAGGAGGAGATTCAGGCCGCGGCACAGGCCCATATTCACAGGGCCGAGGAAGCTGTGGTGTTTTCCCCATTTATCATAGACAAGTGCAGCTACCGCTGTGGCGATGGCCAGCCAGCCGGTGAGGCCGTTGATGCCTCCCACTGAAAAGGCCGCCAGGATCCCGACGAGCAGCAGGTAACTGCCCAGGATAATCGCCTGGGTCAGCGAGATAACGCCGCTGGGGATGGGTCTTTCCGGCCGTTCTGTGCCATCCAGTTCCGCATCAAAAACATCATTGAATACTACGCCGCCGCCGTACAGGCCGGCAGTGGCAAGACACAGGCATACCACGGGAAGGGTCTGGTCCAGTGTCAGCGTTTCAAAGGTCACTTTCAGGAAATAGCCGGAAATGGCCACGCCCGCCAGGATATCCGCGATAGCGGTGACAATATTGGCCGGGCGCATCAGGCGCAGGTATCCGATTACTTTGCTAACAATATAACTCACCGAATAACAGGTTTTCATGGTTCATTGCCAGCAGTAACGAAACTGCCAGGCCTTTACCGGATGATGGTTGTATTTTTATTGATTCTTGGCTGCTGGCCTCCGCGTAGAACGGTGCTTCCATTGAATTTCTCACTTTGGTCAATATTTCCGGCTATATCAAAATCCGCTTCATTTATCTGACCGCTCTGCGCAAACGCCTTTACAGCATTAACGTAAGTTACCAAATGAATGTCATTCGAGTCAATACCACTTTCGTGCATCAGGGCTGCTGTCTTCGGTACGGCGAGCGGATCGCTGATGCCCCAGTCGGCTGCTGAATTGACCATGATTCTTTCGCTGCCGTATTGTTTTACCACTTCCACCATTCTTTCATTTCCCATTTTGGTAAAGGGGTAGATGGTAAAGGCGGCCCAGAAGCCGCGGTCCAGCACTTCTTTCACGGTTTCTTCATTGTTGTGGTCTACGATCACCATGTGAGGCGGCAGTCCGTGTTCAATGGCGATGTCCATGCTGCGCTGCGTGCCTTTTTTCTTGTCGCGGTGAGGCGTATGTATCTGTACCGGCAGATTGGCTTCCTTTGCCAGTTCCAGCTGGGCGCGATAGTATTTTTCTTCCAGCGGGGTCTGGTCGTCGAAGCCGATTTCGCCCACGCCTACTACGCCTTCTTTATAGATAAATTGTGGCATTATTTCCATCACGGCTTCCGCCAGCGCTTCATTGTTGGCCTCTTTGGAGTTGAGCCCGATGGTACAATAATGTTTAATACCGAACTGAGACGCGCGAAAACGTTCCCAGCCGAGGAGGCTGTTGAAATAATCGCGGAAGGTGTCTACCCCGGTACGGGGTTGTCCCAGCCAGAAAGCCGGTTCAATAAGGGCAACCACGCCTGCATCGGCCATAGCCTGGTAGTCGTCGGTGGTACGGGAGGTCATATGCACATGCGGGTCGAAGAAGCGCATGCCTTTTATTTTATCGAGATAAGCCGGTGTATAGGTCAGCGGTTGAAGGTCTTTTTCGGTCAGTTCATGAATTCCACACATAATTTTTCAGATTTAGTTCTGGGTTAATTTAGCGGCGACGACGTCCCAGGAGAGGGCGCCACTTTGTATTTCAGCGGTCAGCGCCGGGTCTGACGCGAGCAGTGTTTTAGCCGGTGCATAATCTGAACCAGAAAATACGAGGGCGGCGGCGGCTTTTTCCACCTGGTCGGCCGAGTGCCAGACGCGGGTGAGGTCTGCCATATTATCCGCTGTCACAAAGGCGGTCAGCAGCCGCCATTGCATCGGCGATACTTTTCGGCCGGCGGCCCACCGTTCGTGCGCAAAGTCCGTCAGGATAGCCGCTAATGCGGCATTACTGCGCTGATCGAGGCCGGAAATAAGATGCAGGGGCTTATCGGTAAAAATAGCTTTCATCACCAGCTGGTTCCAGGCGGGCTCGTCCAGGTAGCGGGCGGGATAGGGATTCTGCAGCATGACTGCTTCCTGTACCACCCCGATATTGGACCGAACGCCTTCGGCTGTACGAAATATCCATGTTTCCGGGTAAGCGAGTAACGGCAGGGCGCTGTAGAGCGCTGCCAGCTCGTTCATTTCGGCCGACAGGAAAAGCTTTTCCACGGTATCCAGGTACGCGGCTTTATCGGTTGCATCCAGTTGCAGCAACCACCACACCCTTATCAGGCGGTCTAACGTCCACCCGTGTACGAAGAATCCGGGCACCAGCTGATGCAATACCGCAGCCTGTTCCGGCGACACAGTGACAATATTTTTTCCGGTGAACCTTGGAATCGCGGTAAAAGTCTGATTAAACTGCGGTATGGAAGCGGCTTTCTCCAGCCGCTGCTGTAGCCAGTCTCTGGCTGCCTCACTACTATTGCCGGCAATAATGGCGGTCAGCGCTTCGCTCATTTTCTGCCTGTCATATACATATTGCGCCACTTGAAGATTCCTGTTTAGAATAGGTGAACACTGATTTCTGATTAAAAATAAACAGGATTGTGCAGATTTTCCGAATTACAGGGCTAATATTTGATAGGTGGTTATTAAAATAAAAGAGAGGCATTGCTGCCTCTCCTTCCGCCATTCTAAAACCTGATTATGCATCAGGATATCTTTATACATGTTGCCCGGCGACAGCACCATGAAAATATCTCTTTGTTATAATGAGCTGAATTGAAAGAGCAAAGGTACGTTACATCCGTAACAATTAATGCATTTATTTGCAGCGTGTGACCCGACATATGTAAGTACCCGTTCGTGGAAATATTTACCGGCTGTAATATACATATTATTCTACTTCTTCTCCAAATAAACCGTCGATTTTTACGTTACCGTTTTTTACTTCCGTTTGTTCTCCAGCACTATAAAGGGTTGATACTCCTTCCAATCAGGCGTATATCCATCCAGTATATTAAATCCCTTTCCATAGTTTCCTAGTATGATATCCTGATCACCATCACCATCCATATCTTTTACGTCCATGCATATCCAGCGCCCTTCCTTTTCTACAGGAGGCGCATGGGGCGTGAAGTTCAGCTGATGGTCCTTCCCTTCGAACAAAATAAATTTTTCTGCAGGATTATTTTTCATGTCTGCGAAAAAAGCAATCGCCGCAATATCTGTTATGCCGTCAAGGTTAAAATCCGCGGCTACAGCCTTCGTACAGCCATTCACGGGATAAAACCATGCCTGGCGGTAACTGTTGTTACCTTCGTTCCTATAGACATATAAACCGTGAAAAGGTTTAAGCACCATCGAAAAATCTGCATTGTCTCCGCAGGAATATAGTATATCCAGTTGACCATCTCCGTTAAAATCCACCAGCTGGAAGCTCGTAGAACCGTTGAGCGGCGGGAACCGCAGGAGATTGGTCGATTTAAAACCACCCTTCCGGTCGTTCTCATACAGCCAGATACCTTCATCTGCCGCAGCAAAAAGCACCATGGCGTCCGGCCATCCGTCGCCGTTGAAATCTCCTACTGCAGCCTGTATGGCACCCGGCACTTCTGTAATGGTTTTTTGCTCGTAACGGTGACCGGGCAACTGCTTTAGCCAGTATAGCCCGCCCTGGTTATGCCCGAAAGCGCATACCAGCAGGTCAACCAGACTGTCTTTATCAAAGTCCGCCTGCAGTGTTTGCACCGGGCGTTTCAGGAAAGGCATCAGGTCTGTCTGCTTACTATGCGGGTCATTAATGTTGAGCTTGCTTATAATACCTGACGGTTCGTCAACCGCTCTCATATTACCTATCTGGGTGATGATGGCAGATGATGATTTTCCGCTATCCCGGGTGTACAGGATATTGACTACCGGAGAAGGCAGTTTCCAGGCGTTGTTTTTACGCAGGGAACTATCCCAGGCATCGAGGGTACTGGTATAGGTATCGCTGGTGAAAATGCGCGCGGCGGCGGTATCGAAGGAAACCATCGTGGTTCCCGCCACACCGGACGAATCTCCCATGGGACGTTTAATGGTGAATCCGAACCAATCATGCTGCAGCGGTACCGGCGGTTTTGCCGGCTCCAGTTTCACAGGCGCCTGCTGTTCAAAGTACTTTACCAGTTCCATCCATTCCTGGAAAGAAATCTGCCCGGGCTGCCGCTGGCCTTCCACGGGATAATACTGATCGCCGGACCATACCCGTATGCCCAGCCTGGGTGCCATGGCCGGCAACACATGTTTGGTCCACGTCTCTTTGTCGAGCATAGAAGGATCTACTGGCAGATGACAGGAAGTACAGTATTTGTCGGCCAGCATTTTTCCCTTCTCTTTGGCCGACGGGGCAAAACAACCCAGGAATGCGGTACATAAGGCTGCCAGGAATATTCTCATTTCAATTACGAATTACGAATTACGAATTTAAAAGCGGAGTATAAAATATGAAATATAAAAGATGAATTACAAATTTTGATTGCCGGTTATAAATTACGAATTAGGGGCCCCCGTACGGAAGCCCCTAATTCGTAATTCGTAATTTGTAATTCGTAATTAATACCCGGTGTTCTGTTTCAATACCGGCTGGCCGTTCTTCAGCGTCAGATCAATCTGCCGTTGCGGAACAGGGAAGTATTCATTTCTCCCTTTTGTAAAATGGCCGCCTTTCACATCGTCTGTAATGGCGCTTTCAAAAGCGAAATAGGCGTTCATCACCTGGTCTGCAATGCCCCAGCGGGAGATATCGAAGAAGCGGTGTCCTTCCATTGCCAGTTCCAGCTTACGCTCAAAGCGGATCGCTTTGCGGGCGAAGTTCACATCACCGAAGGCGGTGTACAAACCTATCTTATAATAAGGCAGTGGTTTGTTGGGATCAAAGCCCTGGATAGGATTAGCAGGGTCTTTGTAGTCATGCACCCAGCCTTCAGGATGGTCTTTCATACGGCTGCGCACTGTATTTACATAAGTAAGGGCTGTTCCCAGGTCTCCGGTTTCGGCAGCACATTCCGCGGCCATCAGCAGCACGTCGGAGAAGCGGATCAGCAATACGTTGATCGCGCTGCCGGGCGCCCAGGAGTTATTGTCCATGTACTTGTCCTTGTTATAGTTCCAGTAAACCATTTTTTTGGTGGCGTACGGACCGGCATACCGTTGGGTTTGATCACGGATCCAGGAGGAACCCGCGAAGTAACCCCAGTCATGATAAGGAACGCCGCGGCGACCTACCGTCCAGTCCAGGCGGGGATCAACCGGTCCGGCATCCGGGGTGAACGGTTGGGTGGACCTGATGCCCATATCGGATTTCACCGGATGCTGGTTGTAATCGTCCAGGTAAGGCAAGCCGTTAGCATCTACCCGGTAGGAGTTCACCAGATCGAAAGACGGTTGATAGAAGCCGCAGCATTTGAAGTTGGCGGGGAAGTTCAGCATATCACCCATATTGGCGTTAGCGATACCGTTGGTACCATCGTTGGCCGACATCTGAATGGCAAATACGGACTCCGAATTATTCTTTTTGGATGCATCGAAGTTATCCTCGAAGTTATCGGTCAGTTTGTATTTGAGGCCATTGGAAGTGACGCCGCTGGCGATGGCATCTTTAAACAGGGGCAGGGCTTCTGCGTATTTTTTCTGATAGAGATACGTTTTAGCCAGGTATATCTGTGCCGCCCATTTATTGGCGCGGGCTACCTGTGGCTGTGTAGGCGGCAGGTTAGCCTGTGCATATTTAAAGTCGGCTTCGATATTGGGCCAGATGTCTCCTTCATTAGGTATCACCGGGTCGGCGGTTGTTTCGGTGATATAAGGCACCTTGTTGAACATTTTCTTCAGTTCAAAATAATAGTGCCCCCTGAGAAACCGTGCTTCCGCTTCTACTTTCGTTTTATCGGCATCAGACATGTCTTTGGCCTGTGCCATCAGCCTCAGGGTGTTATTGCAACGGGCTACGCCTTCGTATACCGCTCTCCACTTGGTATTGAAGAAAGAGTTGGCCACATTGGGCTGCCAGATGGCGATTTCATTGATGGGCGTCTGGTCTGTACCTTCACTGCCTTTGTGAGCATCGCCACCGGCCACGCTGCCATATACCCAGTTGGTGGCTGCCGCCTCCCAGGCGTTACCGCCACCGAGTGAAGCGGTGGGAGCGCCGGCGCCGTCGAGTGCGGCATAGGCGCCTACCAGCAGGTAATTAACACCGTCTTTGTTGGCCACGATCTCTTCTGATAATGAACTATAGGCCGGCTTTTCGAGGAAGCTTTTTCCGCAGCCACTGCCGAGCAGCGCCGCTACCAGCAATATTCCGCTTGTATATCGTAATGTTTTCATTTTTCTCAGTTTAACAATTCAGATAATCAGATCAGAAATTCAGTGTAACGCCCACCAGGTATTGCCGCTGGTTAGGATAGGCGCCCTCGTCGATACCGAAGGAGTCTGTGTTACCGGTAATTTCAGGATCGAGACCTGTGTATTTGGTGATGGTGAACACATTGGCGGCCTGCACATATATCCTGAATTTTTCTACGCCCACTCTCTTCAGCATGTAAGCGGGGAAAGTGTATCCCAGCATCATGTTTTTAGCGCGGAGGTAAGAACCGTTTTCAACATAGTAAGATGTTGGAGGATCGGAAGTGCTGAAGTTAGGTTTCAGCTCCTGGATAGGCGCGGTGGCGTTTTTACGGTCAGGCAGCCAGGAGTCGTACAATGCTGTTTTGCTCTTGGCACCGTTGAAAGAACCGTAGATATCTGTCCACCATCTTACCTGGTTCCAGATCTTGTTACCATGCACACCATAGAGGAACATGGAGAAGTCCCAGTTTTTGTAAGTAAGACCGATATTGAGGCCGTAGGTGAAGTTCGGGTTAGGACTGCCGAGGTAGGTACGGTCCTGTGCATCGATTTTGCCGTCGCCGTTCACATCTTTATAACGGAAGCGGCCGGGGGCGGCAGCCTGCTGATATTCGCTTATATCAGGATATTTGGCTTTGGCGGCGTTGTTGGCGGCATCCACTTCTTCTTTGCTATCCCAGAATTTTTCGATCTGATAACCGAAGAATTCGCTGATGCTGCGTCCTACCGCATTACGGATGATCGCTACACCATAGCGGCGGTTTTCTCTTTCGAAGTAGGGAGCGGATTCGGATATCTTAAGGATTTCGTTTTTATAGCTGGTAAATGTACCGGTAAGCGTCAGCTTCAGTTTGGAAGCCAGTTGAATGTTACCGGTGGCGGAGAAATCCCATCCGTGGTTTTTCATTTCCGCTACGTTGGCAAAAGGCGGTGCAGCGGCGCCGTATACGCCCGGCAGCTCAGGGTTGAACAGCAAGTCCTTAATACGTTTGCTGTAATAGTCCAGCGAGAATTCCAATGCGCCTTTAAACAGGGTCGCATCGATACCAATGTTGGAGTTGGTATTGCTTTCCCACTTGGCGTTGGGGTTGCCGATCCTTCCCTGCATAAAGCCGTTGGCGATGGTGCTGGTGCTACCGGTCAGGTCATAGAACGAGGTGGCTTTGTTAAACGTAAAGGTCGTAAAGGCGTTGGCCGGGTCCACGTTGATCTGGTTACCCATAATACCCCAGCCGCCACGAATTTTCAGATCGGAGAGCCAGGTGAGGCCTTTCATGAATTCTTCCTGTGAAATACGCCAGGCCGCGCTCACCGCGGGGAAGTTACCATAGCGGTTGTTGGCGCCGAAGCGGGAAGAACCGTCACGGCGGACCAGTGCGCCCAGCAGGTATCTGTCTTTAAAGGAATAATCCAGTCTGGCGAACAGAGAGAACAAGGTATTGGAACCGTATCCGCTGCCATTGATCGGCGTTCCGAAGCCGGAGCTAAGGGTGGTAAAGTTAGGATCGAAAGAAAAATAATTGGTGGTGCTGCCTGTCAGTGTACGGTCTACCTGCTGGAAGGCTTCTGTACCTATCATCGCTTTCAGGTCGTGATTACCGGCTATTTTTTTATGATAACTGAGCGTGTTGGTCCAGGTCCAGTTATAACCGTTGCCGGTGGTTTCTGTATAGGTGTTTACGCTTGTATTTTCCTTGTTTTCATATTCCGGATAGGTGAAGCTGTGGTTGTTGAAAGAGTAGATTTCACCACCGAAGGAAGTACGGAGAGTGAAATCTTTCAGGATGTCGGCTTCCGCGTATACGTTGCCCAGCAACCTGCTGGCCAGCGCTTTGGTGCTGCCGAAGCGGTCCTGGATAGCAACCGGGTTACGCGCGTTGCCCAGTGCACCGCCCCAGGTACCGGCATAGTTCCCTTTGATATCATATACCGGAATAATGCTTTGCTCGCGGAAAGCCATACCGATACCGCTGCCTTCGGTGAGGATACCTATCTGCGGGTTTTGGATGATGGAGTATTCCATGTTTTCACCCACGCGGATATGGTCGGTGATGTTGAAGCTGGAGTTAGCCCTTACCGCATAACGTTTGTTATAGGTATTTTTCAGCGTACCCTGCTGATTGAAATAATACATGGAGAAGTAATAACTGCCGATATCGCTGCCACCTGCCACGGAGATGTTATGGCTGGTGATGGGAGCTGGCTTGAATATTTCATGGTACCAGTCAGTGCCCTGTTTGTTGGCTTTGTTGATACGATAGAAGCTGTTCAGCATCCCTGCATCTTTGTAATCCGGTATCAGGTAGTACTTAGAGGGATCTACGCGGGGATCTCCTTCCATGGCTCCTTCCGGGAAAATATAATCCGGCAGCACCGGTTTATCGCCTTTACCATAGAGCACGTCATCAAATACGGGGGTACCGTTGGTACTGTTGCGGGTAGCCATCCATAACAGGTCCGCCTGTTCCTGCGGATTCAGGATATGAAAGGGATTACCGCCCTGAGGTCTTTGCGTGCCGTAGTAACCGTCATACTGTACTTTTACTTTGCCGGTACCTCTTTTGGTGGTGATGATAATAACGCCGTTGGCCGCGCGTGCGCCGTATATAGAGGCAGCGCCTGCATCTTTCAGTACCTGCATGGTCTGTACGTCGTTGGGGTTCACATCGGCCAGGTTGGAAATGGGCACACCGTCCACAATGTAGAGCGGAGTGTTGTTGCCGAAGGTGTTTTTACCGCGTACGGACACCTGTGGTTCCTGGCCAGGCTGACCGGTACCCACGATGGTGATACCGGAAACCTGCCCCTGCAGCTGGTTAGCGATCTGGGAGGTCGGCTGTTTGGTGATGTTTTCCACCTTTACAACGGCGACAGCGCCGGTCAGGTCTTTTTTCTTCTGGCTGGCATAACCGGTCACCACCACTTCTTCGAGTGAACCTACTTTTTCGGATAACTGTACATTGACAGTGCCCGAGCTTACGACGGCCTCCTGCGGGTCGTAGCCTACAAAGGAGAACACCAGTGTTTCTCCCGATTTGGCCTGAATGGTAAAACCTCCATTGGGATCGGTAGCAGTACCGCGGTTGGTACCTTTTACATATACCGAAACGCCTGGCAGCGGGTTGCCTGATGCTTTATCAGACACCTTACCCGTAACTTTCGTTTGTGCGAATACGTTACTACTGCCCAGTAATAGCAGTATGCCGCATAGGAGAACGGCCAGTCCTTGGTAAAAATGTTTTTTCATAACGTGGTTGAAGGGTAACGTTTTAGAAAAATCGGTGAAAAAATAGAGTACCTGTCTTGTATGTTCCTTTGTCCGGCAGACAGTTGAAGACATAAGCATCCCGTTGCGGGCGATGGGTGCAAGCGCCGGCAGCAAACAGGTGTCATGTACAGGCATTAGATGCCCCGGCTTCTGTATGATGCATTACAGCAGCGACGACGCAAACAATAACTGTCTGTTTAACAATTAAAAACCACAAATTTGACGATGCAAGACATGGATGCGGACATGTTTACACCTATGATCAACTACATGAAATAAAGCAACGTTTTTAGTAAACAATTGATTTGCTAACAATGAACTTTGTGAGAATCGGCTCAATTTAGTATTACACTTTCCTACTTCAGATTTTGGTTCTCACGTGGAATTTTTCTTATAATACGTCGAATATATAACAATAAATTAGCTCAGACAAGTGTTCTTTTAACATTTCTCTAAATAAAAAAAATTTACGGGGCCATTCTTACAGTAATCCGCACTGGCGGGATAAAAAAGTATAATACTTTAGGGATAAAAAAGTACAAGCACGTGATCTTTTATGTATGTTTAACGTCTCAATTATCCGGGCCATGAAAGTATTCAACATTATCTTTTGTTTTCTTTTTATTGTTTTCGCGGGGCTGCAATACAATGACCCCGATCCCTATGTGTGGATGCCCATTTACCTGTTTTCCGCCGTATGTTGCGGGATGGCAGCGCGGCAGCGGTTCTATCCCCGTTTGTACCTGACGGGCATAGCCGTTTATTTCGTATATGCCATCTATTTATTCTTTACTAAAGACGGGGTGGTGGACTGGGTATCGCAGCACCAGGCAGAGAATATTGCACAGACCATGAAAGCCGAAAAACCATGGATAGAAGACACCCGTGAATTCTTCGGGTTATTTATATGTATCGTAGCTTTGGGCATCAATTATTTTTACGCCAAAAAGAAAAAACCATATGAGAAAGCAGGCTATTCATCCTGATCCCGAATATTTCAGCCGGTACATTGACCAGGTACCGGACGTTCCGCTGATGGAAGCCCTGGAGCAGTCGCTGCGCGACCTGCAGACGCTGGACAAAGACAAGCTGGCTGAACGGGGCGACTATGCCTATGCTCCGGGAAAGTGGACCGTCAAAGACGTGTTGCAGCATATTACTGATACTGAGCGGGTTTTTTCCTACCGGGCGCTCGTATTTGCGCGCAACGATAAAAACGCTACTCCCGGCTTCGACCAGGACCTGTATGCCGGCGAGGCCTTTACGGCACATCGTTCTTTTGAAGACGTGCTGCAGGAACTGGTGGCAGTCAGACAGTCCACCATTGCGTTCTTCCGCAGCCTTCCCGACGAAGCATTGCTGCGGACCGGCACCTCCTGGAAATACCAGATGTGTGTGCTGGCCATGGGCTTTACGATGGTAGGTCACCAGATACATCATCTCCGTATTCTCCACGAAAGATATCTATGAGGGTTAAGGACTAACATTTATGTTAGTCCTTAACAATTACATCTCCTCTTCTTTAATCTCCGCGCCCCATCTAGCTTTGCAGGCATAAAATCATTTTGTATGAAACGTCTGGAAAACAAGATAGCCCTGGTAACAGGAGGCAGCCGCGGCATGGGCGCCGCCATTGTGCAACAACTGGCAGATGAGGGAGCAACCGTAGCATTTACTTATAACAGGGGCGCAGACAAGGCGGCCGGCGTGGCGGACGCCCTGGCGCGTAAAGGCCAGCGCAGCCTGGCCATTGCGGCCGACAGTGCAGATCCTTCCGCAGTAGTGGCGGCAGTGGAAAAAACCGCAGCCGAGTTTGGCCGTATAGACATACTCGTTAACAATGCCGGCATTGCCGTGATGAAGCCGTTTGAAGATTACACGCTCGAAGAATACAATCAGACCATGGACATCAACGCCAGGGCGGTATTTGTAGGCACGCAGGCAGCAGCCAAACACATGGGCAGGGGCGCGCGTATTATCACGATCGGCAGCTGCATGGCAGACCGGGTGTCCGGACCATACGGCACGCTTTACGCCATGAGCAAGTCGGCGCTGACCGCCTTTAATAAAGGTCTTTCCCGGGATCTGGGCCCCAGGGGCATTACGGTCAACCTCGTACAACCCGGCCCTGTCGACACCGACATGAACCCTGCAAACGGTGAACATGCCGATGCACAAAGAAAAAATATTTCACTGGGAGAATATGGCAAGGTGGAAGATATCGCTTCACTGGTCACCTTCCTCGCCTCTCCGGAAAGCGGTTATATTACCGGCACCGCCATCACCATCGACGGCGGGACCAACAGTTAATAACGCTTTTCCCCTACCAGCAGGTAAAACATGTAGTCAGTCATAGGGGCGTCGGTAAAACCAAGGTGACGCCCCATGGTTACTACCTGTCCGCGGTGGTAAGTGGTGTGGTGCGTGATCTGTGACAGCATTTCGTAAGCCGGAATGTTGAAATCACCGGTGAACGGGATAGTAACGGGATAAGCCTGTTCCAGTTGTTCCGGTGTCATGGCACTGACCAGTTCCATCAGTTCTTCCGCCTGTTTTACGATTCCCTCCAGCACCTCCGCGACGGATTCTTTGCACTCCAACGGGCCAAAAGTGAGTGACGGATGTTCGCCGCGGAGGTTTTTTGTCCACCATGCGGAAGTGCTCCACATATGTTTCAGCGTTTCTTTAACAGATCCAAAGCTGGAAGTCACCGGCGCTTCCAGGAGGGCGGCGTTTTTCGTTTTCAACCATTCCACCAGGGTTTTATTGGCCCATAATTCATAGGCAGCAAAGCCTTTAGCGTAGTCAACCAGGTTTGTAGCAGGAGCAATAGCAGTGTTTATCATAGCGTTGTTTGTTTTGTAATACAAAGAAAACACCCCGAGGTGACAACCCTTTGTCAGCAGCTTTTTACTTTTCTGAAAAAAATTTGCAGTAATGAAAAATACATTTACCTTTGTTGTATATACAACAGTGGTAATTGTAATTATGAGACTGGAAGATGAAATAAAACAGGTAAAATTTGCTAACGACTATCAGCGGGCCATGTTAAATATCATGTTTACGGCTAACTGGCTGGAAGTGGGCATTTCACAGCTTTTGAAGAAGTATGACATGTCTTCCCAGCAATATAATGTACTGCGTATACTGCGGGGCAGCCGGCCTAAGCCGCTGAACCTGCTGGACATACAGGAGCGCATGATGGATAAGATGAGCAATGCTACCCGGCTGGTGGAGAAACTGCGCCAGAAGGGACTGTTGACGCGTATTCAGTGTCCGACCAACCGCCGTAAGGTAGAGATCGAAATCACCGATAAAGGCATGGAGGTACTGAAAGAGCTGGATCCTTCCATGGACCAGAATGATCAGTTGCTGGCCAAAAAGCTGACAACAGACGAAGTGAAGTTATTGGGCGACATGCTCGACAGGCTGAGAGACTAAACTGAGATGATATAAGCATCGCCGGATCTCCTTGCGGAGATTATTTTTTACCCAAACAATTGTATAGACAATATTTGTTTACACCTACATAGTTTACTACCTAAACACTATAACAATAAAAACACCCTTTATGTTAAAGCGCTTATTGCAAACAGACGATAGCATTACTTCGTTTATTATTCGTGTAACAGTGGCCATCGTTATGCTGCCGCATGGTTTACAGAAACTTCTCGGCATGTTTGGCGGTCATGGCTTCAAAGCCACGATGAACTTTTTTACCTCCAGCGGCACCCCGGCTTTCCTTGCGTTCCTGGTAATTATCTCGGAAAGCATCGGTTCCCTGTTGATCCTGTTTGGTTTCACCACCCGCCTGTGGGCGCTGATGCTGACCATCATCATGGTGGTAGCCGCTTCCATGCACACCGGAAATGGTTTCTTTATGAACTGGGGCGGCACACAGGCTGGCGAAGGTTTTGAATTCCATATCCTGACACTGGGTATCCTGGTGGCGCTGCTGATCAAAGGCGCAGGCCGCTGGTCTGTAGACCGTCAACTGACTAAATAATTCTGATTTCTTTTCATACAACAACAAACAATAAAACATGAAGAAAGCGTTTTTTTCTACCGTCCTCCTGGTATTGGCCAGCATTGCCTCTTTTGCACAGGTAAATTGGAATGCCGATCCGGCCCATACAGCCATCATTTTCAGCGTGAAGCACCTCGGCATCAACTATGTGCAGGGGCATTTCGCTAAATTCACCGGCACCGTTGAAACCGCCGACAGCACTAACTTCCAGAACGCCAAAGTAGATTTCACCGCCGACGTGAACAGCATCAACACCGGCATTGAGCAACGTGACGGCCACCTGAAAAGCGATGACTTCTTCAACGCCGCACAGTTTCCCGATATCAAGGTAAAAAGCGTGTCTTTCAAAAAAGTGACCGGCAACAAATACATCATGCTGGCTGACGTGACCATCCGCAACACGACCAAACGTGTACCCTTCGACGTTACTTACAATGGTGTGGTAAGAGACCCATGGGGCCTGTGGAGAGCAGGTTTCACCGCCAAAGCCACTATCAACCGTCTGGACTTCGGCGTGAAATACGCAGACAAGCTGCCTTCCGGCGTATATGCAGTAGCTCCGGCTGTTGATATCCTGGTAAACGCAGAAATCGTTAAAAAATAGAAATTTCAAAATTTTATAAAATAAAAAACGGAGACCAAAGCGGGTTTAAACTGCTTTGGTCTCCGTTCTTTTTGATCCCCGACATACCAAAATCGTAAATCATAAAATCTCCAAATATTCATAGATTTGTCTGTATCCTTAAAACCCGTTCTACATGGCCATTGGCAGCATTTTCCTCGGCGCAGTCAAAAAATACAACCAACAGCAGATTGAAACCAGGTTCACCCTGGTCATTCTTCCCCTGAAACCGTTATACTCCATGGTGATCGTGGGTAAGCAGGGACAGGAAAGAGAAGGTTTCCGGATCAAACTGAACCGGCAAAGCGTTGTTGCCGGATACCTGCGTTCCCCGCTGATCGTGGGCAGCATTGCGGCTATCCTCATAGCGGGCGACCGGCCAGGCCAGGTATCTGTCGCTATTGCGGTTATCCTTACACTGGCGGCCTTGTATATGGTCCTGTTTTATGGCCGTTCACGTCCGGAGGAACAGGAAGAGCGGGCGCTGATGGAGGAGCTGACCGGCATTGCCGCCATGGCCGGATGGTTTGACGAAGAGAGTTGCCAGGTACAGTATGATGCCATGGAGGAAGCCTACAAAGACAACTACGGCGGCAATAACTGGAAGAACGACCTTCACAACAACAATATTAACTTCCAGAAGATACCGCTGCTCTATGGCATGGCGCTTCTGAACGCCGAACTGCATCCTTCTGCTGAAAGCCGCGCCATGCGCAATAAAGCGCAGATGCTCTACCGCAGCATGAAAAAAGTGTATGGGTGAGCGTTATTACTTCTTTTTCTTCTTTTTCTTGCCCAGTTTTGCCATTTCTTCATGATGCTGGTCAATGAGCAGCTGCCAGTTATCATTGGGCGCTTCTTCCGAAAAGCGGATGGTATCTTCGTAGTCTCCTTTATTGATTTTCATTTCCGTGATTTCCTTACCCAGGAATTTCTGGATAGCGTCCAGCAGCGGTTTTTCTTCAGTGCTGCAGAAAGATACCGCACGGCCTTTCTGTACGCCGCGGCCGGTACGGCCTACGCGGTGCACATAATTCTCCGGCACGTCCGGCAGGTCGTAGTTAACGACGTAGTCCACATTGGGGATATCAATACCGCGGGCGTTCACATCGGTCGTTACCAGTAAACGCGCATCGCCTTTTTTGAATTCTTCCATTACCTGCAGGCGGTCATCCTGTTCTTTGCCGCCGTGCATGGCGAGGGCTTTGATTTCCACGCGGGCCATGGCGGCCACTACTCTTTCTGCGCGTACTTTCGTCCGTACGAACACCAGTATTTTTTTGTCCGGGAATTCCCGAACCAGCCGTTCGAGGAAAAAGCGTTTATCGTCCATTTCCACGTAGGCTACGGAGTGGGTCACGTTTTTAGACACCGGGTCATCGGGAGAGATCTGTATACGGATAGGGTTGTTGACCACGGAGTAAGCGAGGTCTTTAATGTCTTTATCGAGAGTAGCGGAGAAAAACAGCGTTTGGTGCTGGCGGGGAATGCGTTTGATCACATCGCGGATATCGCGGATAAAGCCCAGGTCCAGCATATGGTCTGCTTCATCGAGGATCAGGATTTGTACTTTGCTGAGGTCCAGGTGCTCCTGGTTCAGCTGGTCAAACATACGGCCGGGGGTGGCGATGAGCACATCCACGCCCTTTTCCAGGTATTTGATCTGCGGTCCCTGGTCTACGCCGCCTACGAGGGCGAGGATACGGAGTTCCGTATACTGGCCGATCTGCTGGAACACTTCGGCGATTTGTATGGCCAGTTCGCGGGTAGGCACCATTACCAGGCATTTCACCTCATATTTGTCTTTCCGGTAGCGGCGGTCCTGTTGCTGGAGCCGGTGCAGTACCGGAATGGCAAAAGCGGCCGTTTTGCCCGTACCTGTCTGGGCAATGGCCATTACATCGTCTCCCTTCAGAATAGAGGGGATGGCTTTGAACTGAATGTCCGTAGGACGTTTAAAGCCCAGTTCAGCCAGGCTATCCTTAATTTCAGGAGATATATTGTATTGTTCAAATTTCATTTACGCTGGTTATCTCCGGCGAAATTACGAATTACGAATCACGAATTACGAATTGAGGGCCTCCTTTTAGAAAGGTTGCTTAATAACCGCTCTACAAAGAAGCCCTCAATTCGTAATTCGTAATCCGTATTCGTAATTGATTCAGGATTTGACCAATTGTATTTCCATGTTGAGTTTTACCTCGTCGCTGAGGACAATGCCGCCGGCTTCGGTGGTGGCATTCCAGCGCAGGCCGTAGTCAGTGCGGTGAAGGCGGCCTTTCAGGGCAAAGCCGGCCTTCTGCTGGCCCCAGGGGTCGACGGTGATACCGCTGTGTTCCACATCCAGTTCAATTGGGTGGGTTTGCCCCTTAATAGTGAGATTTCCCGTCAGTTTATATTTTTCGTCATCTATCTTTTTCACTTTGGTAGAGACGAAGCTGATTTTCGGGTGGTTGGTGGAGTCGAAAAACTCGCCGTTGCGCAGGTGTTCGTCTCTTTGTGCGTTCTGTGTGTCGATACTGTCAGCTGCTGCTTCGAAGGAGATCGTTGCGTCGTGAAAATCCTCGCTTTCTGTCTGGATACTACCGGAGAAGCGGGTAAAGTAGCCGCTTACGTTAGTGATCATGAGATGTTTTACTTTGAATCCTATTTCGCTGTGTGATTCATCAATTTTCCAGTTAGTCATAGCACATTGTTTTTTTATGTTTTCAAAGACCTGACAAATTTAGTTCCCGTCTTTCTTTTATGCATTGGATTAAATACCGGAAATGATGGACATTTTGCCTTCAGGGGATAATTTAACTTTTCGAATTTTAACATAATATCTACATATGCGTTAAATTTAGTCACAACTATGCCGCTATGCCTTTTACGATCTCTCATATAGCCATTGTTTTGCCGCTTGCCTGCAGACAGCGACCCTTCTTTTCCATGACCGGCCTGATGATAGGCGCCATGGTACCTGACTTTTTCTATTTTTTATTGTTTGACCCTTATTTTGATGACGGCCATGAATGGTGGGGCATTTTCGTATATGACGTGCCGCTTGCGCTGCTGTTGGCCTTCTTATATCATGAAGCGGCCAAACCTGCGCTGATCCGTTATCTGCCGGTATGGGCCGCAGCGCGGCTGCATTATTTCCGGTATTTCCACTGGGGCAGTTATTTCCGGAAAAATTATGGGGTTGTGATATTGTCTGTCATTGCCGGTACGCTTACGCATTTTTTCCTGGATGCTTTTACGCATGGGCCAGGGTATTTTGTGCAGTTATTTTCTTTTTTACAGGGTGACGTGATGGTTTTCGGTTCACCGATGGAGACCTGGTACCTGCTGCAATACCTCACTTCCGCGGTGGGATTGCTGTTATTGTTCTGGTTTTTCCTGCGGTTGCCGCGTCCTTTCCTGCCGAGGGAGGTACAGGGGCGCCATAAGCCCGTTTTCTGGCTGCTGATGATTGTTGCCGCCAGCGCGATCCTACTGTTTTACCGGCAGCAGCCGCATGTTTTCAGGAAAAGCATCGATTATCTTGCCATTGTGATGGGCGCTCTTTTTTATGGATTCTTTGCCGTAGTATTGGGGCAAAAACTAACGAGGTTATGACCAGGTACGTTGCATTCCTGCGGGCCGTCAATGTAGGTGGCCGACAGGTAAAAATGGAGGTATTACGGGCGCTGTTTGAGCAGGCGGGTTTTAAAAATGTGAAGACCTATATCCAAAGCGGCAATGTTATCTTCGATGCCGCCGGTAAAGGTGCAGCGCTGGAACCTGAAATAGAGCGGTTGCTGGCCAAAAACCTGGGTTTTGAGGTGCCGGCCTGTATCCGGAGCGTGGCCGACCTACAGGCAGTGCTGAACAACAATCCTTATCCTGGTATTGTTCCGGACAAAGACCTGCAGATATATATTGCTTTTCTGCAAACGCTGCCGGGTGATAAGGCCGCGGCGGTGCTGGAGACCATGCAAAGCGACATAGAGACCTACCGGATGAACGGGAAAGAGGTATATGTGCTGATGAAAAAGAATATGGGCGCACCACCTTTCTCCAACAACTATCTCGAAAAGAAGCTGGGCCTTGTGGCCACTACCCGCAATTTAGCGACTGTGCAGAAAGTTTCAGTATTTTGATATTGGGTTATTGGGCTATTGGGGGGCTGTCTATAGGAAACAGCCCTCAATAACCAAATTTTAAAATTTCCACGCCATCTGTAAGTTTTTTTGCTTCCGCAGCAACTAATATCCCCAAACAGCTGCTGTTCATGAACCAGGAAACATTTTTAGGTCTGCTGCGGCAGCATGAGGGCATTCTTCATAAGATATGCCGTTTGTACCGCGACACGCCGGAAGACAGGGAAGACCTTTTTCAGGAAATCGTTTACCAGCTCTGGAAGTCGTATCCATCCTTCCAGGGCCAGGCGAAGCTATCTTCCTGGATCTACCGGATTGCGCTGAATACGGCGCTGGCGTCCTTTCGTAAAAAGAGTCCCCGGGTGAGTTATCCGGATACGCTGCCCGATCATGTGGCCGTTCCTGCCCCGGCGCTGACGGAGCAGCAGGAGCAGTTGTTCCAGGCGCTGCAGCAACTCTCCGATGCAGAGAAAGCCATTATCACCCTTTACCTCGAGGACCTTACCTATCAGGAGATTGCCGCTATTACCGGCATTGACGTGAATTATGTAGGCGTAAAGCTCAATCGTATCAAAACCAAACTAAAGACCATTCTAAAATCATGACCCATGACAAATGATCCATTAAAAGCCGCCTGGCAACAGGCAAAACTACCGGCGCATAGCGATCTTTCCGCGCTGCTGCGTACCAGGGGCGGGCACCCCGTCATGTCCCGCATCCGCCGGCAGCTGATACTGGAGAGCGGTTGCTATGTCCTGTTCCTGCTGGCATATTATGATTTTTTTGACGGCCATACCAGGCCGCTGTACCTGAACATTATACTGGTACTGTCGGTGGCCTGCATGCTGGTGCAGCATATCAATGGTTACCTGCTGGCGGCAGGCCGGCTGAAAGCGCCGGACATCTTACAATCCCTGCAGCTGAAAGTGCGGCAACTTCAGCAATATGCCTGGCTATCGGTAGGGTCAAGGGTACTGGGCTGGGGCGGCATACTGTTGTTTTTTTGCAGCGGCATCAACTGGACCACGCCCAAATACTGGCTGCTGGCCGGCATCACCATCGCGATAGTCATACAAATGGTACTGTTGTGGCAATTGTGGCAACGGCGGATCAACCGGATCAACGATACCCTGCTGGCGCTGAAGGAGTGAGTCAGCGGGGTGCGAACAGGTCTGCGTCCGGCCATACCAGCTGCCGGTCGTTAACGATCTGCCATACCAGCCCGTCGAGATCATTGAAAAAAGATCTATCCGTGCGGGTATTGCAGAGTACCACCCAGTTAAACCCGTTGGCCGCACGTACGATTTCGCTGGCGGTACCGGGCAGGGATCCGGCATGCCACCAGTTGTTCCACGCATTCACGGCCCATCCGAGCGCATAGCCGGCATTGGCGTGTGAGCCGGTAGTCATGGCTTTGACGGCAGCCGGGGACAAGATATCCGGGCGGGAGGCAAAACCGTCCACAGCGGTGAGAAAACGGGCCAGGTCGGTGGCCGATGCTATCCAGCCGCCATGGGCGTCCATTCTGGAGAGGTTAAAATTGTAGGGACCCTGGCCGAGCTGCCCGTAGTACACCACTTCTCCGGGCTTCCTGTCTGACAGCGTGTTGCCGCCGATCTCCATATGCCGGATACCAGCGGGCTGTAACACTGCTTCCTGCACATAGGCGGCGTAGCTTTTGCCTGATACCTTCTCTATAATACGTCCAAGGATACAGTATCCGAAATTGGAGTAGGCGTATACCGTGCCGGGATCGTTTTCCAGCGGCTGCTGGTCAATCGTGCGGGCCAGTAAAGTAGCTGCCGGCCATTCCGGGTGGCTGAACATGGGATCGTTGGCGTTGTTGGACCATCCGCCGGCGGTATGCTGCAGCAGGTGTTCTACTGTAACAGCCTGTAGCCGGCTGCTATAGGGCTTGCTGCCATAGACATTGCCCAGCAGGCAGCCGGGGCCGAATACCTTATCCTGCAGGGAAATTTTTTTAGCCTCAACCAGTTTCAGTATAGCCACTGCCGTTATACTTTTAGAAACACTGGCGATACGGAAACGGCTGTCTGCCGTCACTTGTTCGCCGGTGCTGCGGTTGGCCGTACCAAACCCTTTGGCGTATACCAGTTTACCGTTGCGGGTAATGGCGACAGCCATCCCCGGCACCTGGTACTGCGTCATAAAAGCCCGGATGACATTGTCAGCTTTCGGCAGGGAAGAAGTTGATACCGCACTGTTTGCCGCAGGTGCCGCGGTGTCCGCAGAATGTGGCCTGACGAACGCTGTACAGTCGTTCCCGGCTGTCGCTGCGGCCTTTACCGGTGGGTATATCGAGAGGCCTGCGGCCAATACTATGCAACCAAACATCTTTTCTTTTTATTATACCAAGATAATGAAAGCGGGATGTATGGTTAAATTTAGTTTATGATTCCTGCTGCGATGCGGATGGGCTATTATCGCGGAGACGAATATTGTATCTTGGAGGGCAGATTCAAAAATCATAAAAGATATGAAACGTATCCTTGTTTTATTGCTGGGAGGAAGTCTTTTCGGGATTCACAGCAACGCCCAACAGAAAACGGATGTACAGGCCCACCGCGGGGGCATGGGACTGATGCCGGAAAACACAATTCCGGCCATGCTCAATGCGGTTAAACTGGGCGCCCGTACGCTGGAACTGGACTGTATCATCACGGCAGACAATAAGGTGGTGGTATCACACGATGCTTACATGTCGGCAGAATTTATGCGGAAGCCGGACGGCAGCGATATCACCAAAGCAGAACAGAAAAAACTGGCGCTGTTTTCCATGACTTACGACAGTATCCGTAAGTATGATGCCGGCACCAAACCGCATCCCCGGTTTCCGCAGCAGCAAAAAATGAATGTACACCGTCCGTTGCTGGCCGATCTGATTGACAGCGTGGAGGCCTATGTAAAACAACATCGGCTGAAACCGGTGTATTACAACATGGAAACCAAGTCATCCCCGGATGGCGATGGCATATACAATCCTGCGCCGGACGTATTCGTTGAGCGGGTGATGGCAGTACTGCAGCAAAAAAAAATCACCAACCGGGTGACCATTCAGTCTTTCGACATCAGGACCTTGCAGGCCTTACATAAAAAATGGCCCAAACAGCAGACAGCGCTGCTCATCGGCAATCTGCAGTCCTTTGCGGCCAACATAGCTGAACTGGGTTTCGTACCTGATATCTACAGCCCTAATTTTAAGCTGGTGACAGCCGAACTGGTGAAAGAAGCGCACGCTAAAAAAGTAAAGGTACTGCCATGGACAGTAGATGAAGAAGCTGATCTGCAGCAGATGCTTTCGCTGGGCGTTGATGGTATCATCACCAACTATCCTGACCGGCTCATTAAAATCGCAGGCAGTTATCAACGCTGATTGTTTTCCCTCCGGGATGTCATCGACTACCCCACCGGACTCGTGTTGCTGGTGGTATCAACGCTGATTGTTTTCCTTCCGGAGCCCTGGGTTTCCAGGGATCCGGGGATTTCGGGGTTTCAGGGTTTCAGGATTTTGGCGCCTCGTTCTCCGACGCGGACGTCACCTGCCGGCCAGTTGTGGAGGCTGCACACATCGTTGGCTGCAAAACATTGGCTGGCCTCTTAGCCGGAGCTTCATTACGTTGGAATGCGGTTTTTCTTTGGCTGAAAAACATTGGCGGCATCCCCCTGAAGCAGACATTACCCACCTGACGGCATAGCGCTCCCATCCGGCCGCAAACAAAATGTACAAGAATGTTGTTATACCCACACATTGAACACCCAAGCCGGAGGCCATCTACCTGGTACCGGATGGCATTGAAAAACTGAGCCTATTCAGAAACCGATCATAAGAACCGGTAAACAATTCTCTTACATATATTTTTATCTACATATTATAGATATTCATCACAACAAATTGATAATCTGAAATTTAGATACCTTTGCAGCCAAATAAACAGGATATGAAAAGAATGTTAATGACCTCACGTTACTGGGTATACGCTTTGCTGGCCGTTACTTTTATGGCTTCCTGCGCCTCATCTAAGAAAAGCGCCAGTCCGCATGTATATATGACGAAACAGTACAAGGAACTGAAGAATGTACTGAACGAAGCGGAAGTAAGCATTATCAGAGACAGCCTGAAAGTAATTTTCCCCAACAACGTACTGTTCGCCTCTTCTTCTGATGAACTGAAACCTGAGATCAAACCTACATTTGAACATTTTGCCGATGTATTGAACAAATACAACAAAACCAAAATCCTCATAACAGGGCACACAGACAGCACCGGCTCTTCCGGCTATAACCGCGAGCTGTCAGAAAACCGTGCAAAACGCGCCAAAGACCTGCTCAGTGAGTTCAAGGTAAACGACGACCGTATGTTTACCTGGGGTCTGGCAGACCGTCATCCCATTGCCTCCAACAACACTGAAGAAGGTAAAGCTAAAAACAGGAGGGTGGAATTTGTGATCCTTTACGACGTAAAAGAATAAACGCTGTTTAATCGATAATCGGGGCCGCATCCGTATGGGTGCGGCCTTTTTCATGCGTTTGTGTGAAAGGCAAGAAACGGGTTTCCGCAGCAGTTGCAAAGCGCCAACTTTGACGGATAAATGAATCAGCTATGCATGTAGACAGTCAAACCGCCATCCTGTATTTCGGCACACCTGTGGTATTGATCAGCACTGTTAATGAAGACGGCAGTTACAATCTTGCGCCCATGTCATCCGCCTTCTGGCTGGGCTGGCGCTGCATGATCGGGCTGGGGAGCACCTCGCAGACCGCCCAAAACCTGTTACGCACCCGCGAATGCGTACTCAATCTTCCTTCTGTGGCCGAAGCTGCGGCAGTAGACCGCCTCGCGCTGACAACCGGCGCTGATCCCGTACCGGAGAAAAAACAGCAGCGGGGCTACCGGCATGTAAAAGAGAAATTTACCCTTGCCGGATTTACCCCCGTCGCTCCGGGAACCGTAACCGCCCCTCGGGCAGCAGAATGCCCTGTGCAGCTGGAAGCCACGGTTACGGCCGTACATAGCCTCGGTCAGGACGATCCGGCACAATACGGGCGTATTATCACTTTTGAACTGAAAATCCGCCAGGTATACCTCGACACAGCTATCCTGCTGGATGGAAGCCCGGACCGGGTAGACCCCGACAAATGGCGCCCGCTCATCATGAGTTTCCAGCATTTTTACGGACTGGGCGACAAAGTACACCCATCCGCGCTGGCACAGATACCGGAGCGCCTGTACAAATAACAAATAACACGGTACCGGTGCACCTGCGGTCTGTTGTATTATCTTGGCAGCACTACAGCAGACAACGCTACGGTTCCCTTTTCTACGGGGCAACAATATCTGCCAGCCGTCTGTTAAGTAAGTGATCCCTGATCATCTTTAAACACCTGGTCACCATGAAAAAACGATTGCTCCTACTGTTAATGCTACTGCCGGCTTTCAGCATCGCGCAACAAAATGATAAGCTTTTATATGGTTATGCCTACGGCATGATACATGATGGCGCTTTTGGTGGTGGTCTGGCCGGTAATGTGGAACTCTGGGACCTTGTCAACATCGGCCCTGCGGTAGAACTGACTTCCTTCGATGGCCATACCATGATCCCGGTATTTCTCGATCTCAAAATCAAATACCGGCTGGAGAACTGGTCCCCGTATGCATCGGGGCAGTTTGGCTACAACAATTACAATGTAAAAAAAGTACAGAATCTGACGGCTCCGTCCGGCATAGAGCAAATGACCACTTTCAATGAAACCGGCAAACATTTTTACGGGGTGGGCGCCGGTATCATCCGGCATTTCAACAAGTTCGGCGTATATGCCTCCTATTTATACCGTGGTTACACCTATAAATATCCCAGCGATATTAAGATCAATGATGAGATCGTGAACCTGGACAACAAACGGGTGAGTACCAACGTGTTCATTCTCGGCGTTACATTTTAATCAGTGGCAGGCTGTCAGCAGGCTGCAATTGACGCCAGATAGCAGTTTTAGTTTGTAGCATTGTGTGATTTTTGAAACCCACTTGTCTGGCCCGTTCAGGCAAGTTTAAAACTTCACCCAAAATCTTACCAATGAGACACACCAAAACCCTGGTTAAGTCAGCTATTGCCCTGCTGTTAACCATCACCATCCAGTATGGTTGTAAAAAAGCTGATCAACCTGCTGTAGCCCCGGAAAAACCTGTAGAGCAACTTGTTGAAGACCACCTTACCATCACACCGGAAAGGCAAAAGATCATCGACCTCTTCAACAAAAACAAAAATGCCAAAGGTGAAGCCACCGGCATGGTAGCAGCTGCCAGCTACCGCTCTTTTAACATCAACTATTACGGCACCGTGCCTAACGACATCAAAACACTGGTCAACGGAGAAATCGATCAACTGTACACCACCAGCACTACTTCCACTACCAAATCCAGGATGACCGGCGCGGTTATCAACGTGTATAACGCCCCGGGACAGGGAGACCTGTTTTACACTAACGGGAACGTCTATATCGTAAACTTCAGTGTTTACCGCAACGTACACACCGGTCCCGGCAACGTCATCTTCCACGAGCTGATCCACTATTTGCATGACAGGTGGATATCCGGCGGTTTCAACAATGCCACTATCTATAACCTGTGGCAGAACTGCCGCTACTCCAATGTTTACCCTGCAGGGTCTTATGTACTGAGCAATCAGGCTGAATATCTTGCGGTATCTGCAGAAGCCAAATACTGCAACACCAGCCGTCCTCCTTACAATGCCGGCACATTAGCCAGCTCCGATCCTAGCTGCAATAACTATCTGTCGTCTAATTTCTAAGCACACAGTTATTGGATGGTCCCCGCCGCGGCTCACAGGCAGCAGCCGTGGCGGGGGCTTTTTTTTACCGATTCAGCTGGCGGTCGCCGTTGCGCCCGGAAAAGCATCATGTATTGCGGTCTGTTTTCCGCGCAGCATGCCAGCATTAGAGAGAGAAAATGATCCGAGGCAAACGGACATACCTACCGGCGGCTATATTGCAGATTCACGGGGACCGGCGTTGGATCTTTGGCCTGGATAGCACTGGGGATAATATAACTCAGTCTTAAGCCAAAGTTTTCGTTTTTATGCAGGTACTCCAGCCGGAATTGATAAAACCCTTTTTTCAGCGGCAATATATAGGAGGAAGTCCGGTTGGCCGAAGAACCGGCCCATCGTATCAATAACTGGTCATTCAGATATAATCTGGAACCGGTATCAGCATCCAGCACAAAAATATAGTAGCCGTCTTCTTTGGTCTCCAGCCATCCGTCAATCAGCAGGGCATAGTTATTTTTGCGGGGAAGTTTTTCCGGGTTGAAAGCGCTGTCTGTGATGCCTGTTTGTTGCGGCGTTAGTCCCTTCAGTTGCTGAAATTGAGACGAATCCACTTCATAGTAGGCATAACGGAAGCCTCCCGGCCGTATACGGGCCGGTTTTGCCACCGGCTGCAAAGTTTTGCCTGCAGCAAAAACCCCTGATTTCATCTTATCATAACGGGCGCGGCGGGTGAACTGCTTTACGGTAACCGTAGCTGCCTCCGTAAGCAATATTTCCGGTTGTATTATCTCCGATGCCCTCGTAGGCTCTGCCCCATTTAGCGTATAATGCACATTGACTGTATCGCCGAAATACCATACCCGTACGGTATCGTTTTTCCGGATGATACCACTCCGCGGATGGAAGTCAATGCTTCCGTTCTGCCATCCGTAGGAGAACTTCAGTCCATCGTATATACTTTTCAGTCTCACAGAGCTATGTGTTTCGTCCGGATAAGCGATGTTTTTCCACATCAGACCGGCCGGGGCCATCTGTTGCAGGACAAGGTCCATGCTGTCGATTTTCATGACAGCGCCTTCCTTTCCTTCTCTGCCGCTGATGAACAACGTAGTATTTGAACCCGCCAACGCAGGCAGCTTACCGGGAGCCATCTTTTGGATATAACAGTTATCCCACCACAGGCTGGGGTCAACAGCAATGTAGGATTTAAATGCCTGCGGTGCATTTAAGAGCGCATTAACCACGAACAAGCCGCCCAATGAATGGCCCCACAATGTATTATCTCCATTGGATGGGTAATTTTTATTGATATGTGGTATCAGTTCATCTTTGATAAAAGCGAGGAAATTAGCCGCCCCACCGGAAGTATTCCAACCCTCTATGCGGGTAGGCGTGAGGTCTTTGTTACGGTCTATTCCCATAATGCTCACGATGATCATGGGCGGTATATAACGCTCGTCTTCCAGGAACCGGCGGACTTTCAGGATCAACCCCGTGTTCCAGTTACCTCCATCCAGTACATACAGCACGTCGTATTTATCTGCGCTACCGGGTTTATATGCCGGCGGGACAAATACCTGTATCAGTCTTTTTTCTTTTAAGACAGTGGAATTCAGCGAATCGAGTTTTCCGGTGTCAAATACTCTCCATACCGTGTCCTGGGCATGTATGACAGTTGGAGTAATAATCAATACTAAAATGAAAAAAAACAAAACCAGCTTACTTTTCATGTGGGTGGTGTTTACTGCCTGTTAAACCATGCTATCACCAACAGGACAGGCTGGCGGAAGTTCTGCCTGCCTTGTTCACTTAAACTTAAGCATAACTGTTCAATCCTTTATAAGATTTTTTCGTTTGTTTTCATCCGGAAATTTAAAACGTTACTTATACAGGCGTCCATCGCTGGCAAGGAAGACAAGTAGCCTGAGGCCCCAAAGCCATGATAGTGAAAGTAACATTCTACCTGCGCGACGAGCGGACGAGTGCCGCTACTTTCGCCGGTTAATTTTCCATCTGAGCATCAGCTCCACCTGCGGTACAGGCTTCATGTTCATACCGGTGGAATCTCTTGCCGTGTGCAGTACCGGAATGACCGTACGCAGGGCTGCCTGCCATCCGGCGTGGTCGTAATGGATTTCGCCTGTTAGCTGCCCCTGGAAGTGGCCGATGTTATTCCAGATCTTACTTTTCTCACCGTAAGTCGTTTTTTTAGTGTGAGTGCCTGTGGTATCGCGGTACTTTACCGTTTCAAGGATCGAAGCGGTATGACCATAGTAGCCCTGAATACCGGCACCTCCGAAGAAATTGCCGGCAATCCTATGATGATATGCCAGCGATACACTATAGCCATATGTTTGCAGGAGCGTGCGGGTAATCATGTCATTGGCACCCACCGGACTTACTTTGTCATAGTAGGGGTCATTACGGTACAGCTGCGTGGTCATCAGATTAAGGTCGAGGCTGAGGGCAGCGTTGTTCCACGTACGCTGCACTCTGACACCCGGGACCAGCAGCCGGTATACCTGGGCGTTACCATCAGGACCGTTGTACAAAGCCGGGTTGTTACCCAGTGGTACCGGAATTCGCCATTGCGCCATCAGTTGCCAGTATCCCGGGAAATGGGGCCGGGGAAGCGGTATACGGCGCTTGGTAAGCTGGTCCATGGTTTCGCGGCTGACCTTCAGCGAACTGTTAACGGTGCGATTAACAGGCCGGAAAAGTGGTTGCAGGGTCAGTCTGACAGGTAACCCAGGTTTTAGCATGGCGGTTGCGTCAGGGAGGTTAACGTCTGCCAGACCTATTACTGCAACAGGATGATCTCCCGGGCTTGCCGCCGGAAGACCGGTATTGTTTTCTCCGCTTCGCTGCTGGTCTGCGGATGGTAAAGTATTTTCCTGGTGCGTATCCGCTTTTATCATGCTGCCGGCAACCAGGGCAGCACTATCGGCGGCAGCTTTGGCGGCGCCTGCATCATGAGAAACCTTTCCGCCAGCAGGGATAATCGTTTTGGGTGCAGCTGCTTTCCCGGCTGACGGGAGCTTTAGCGCAATGGCTCCGGCAGCAGGAGGCTGTGAACTTTTAATCGTCCCGGCACCTGCCGGTGTATTCATTGCCGGCCTGCCCGCTGGCGTATTTGCGCCTGTGGACGCAGCCACTATTGTGCTGCTGCTGCCGGTAACCGCAGGCGTATCCCCGATTAAGTTACCGCTGGCGGTGGCCGGCGATGTTCCGGCACTATCGGCAGCGTTAACTGCCGGTGTTGTATTGTTAACCATCCATGCAGTATCCGGCCAGACAGCTGCGTTGGTGCGGTCCTTCAGCGAGTCTGTCGTCTTGCTGGTGCTATCGTTTTCAGAAACAGGGCTGGCTTCCTTCTCCGGAGTGGAAGCCGGACCGCGATGATTGATTTTATGTATGCCATATAGCACCACACCGGATACCACCAGGGCAGCGGCTGCATATTTAACAGCAGGCAGTATTTTATTGATAATACCAGTCGGACCAGGGGCGGCCTGTCCGCCGGCCAGGTGGGCCACAGGCATTACTTCATTCAGGCGCCGTTCCATGAGCTTCCAGCTGTCGTCAGCAGGAGGTATGGGAATGGGGACATTGCCATCGTCCCGGAAGTGTTGATGCAGGTTACTTTCACTCACGCGGGTATCATTTAAGGTAAAATTGCTCCAATATCGGTTTCAGTTTACTTCGTGTTTCACTCAGGTGCCACTTCACGGTTCCCTGGCTCTGTTGCAGCATTGTTGCTATTTCCTTTACCGGGAGCCCTTCCAGGTAAAACAACGAACATACAGCCCTGGTGGAGGGCGGCAACGCATCGAGCAGCTTGTAGATATCTTCCCCCTCCAGCTTGCTCAGAATATTGTTTTGCGTTACGGCTCCCTCTTCGTCAATTTCGTGGTGAGGCGGCCACTTACGGCTTCGTATTTTATCCAGCGCTGTATTTCTCACAACAGTATACACCCAGTTGAAGAGTTCTCCTTTGGCGGCGTCGTATTTATCCAGTTGTGTAAATACACGCAGCATACCATCATTCAATACCTCCACCGCTTCTTCATGCTGGCTGAAGAACTTCCTGCACAATAGGAATAGTGCCGGGTAAAACCTCCGGTATAATTTCTCCTGACTTCGCCTGTCGTTCGTCAGGCACTCACGTACCAATTGCTGTAAATCTTCCAAAGGGCAATCCTGTTACAGTAGAAATGTGGGTTACCAAAACGGGGAAAGTTGCTATAGACGGTGAGTCTTACAGCAACTATCGTTTTATCAGTTCTGTCTGCAAATGTAGAACAGAATCCTGTTTTCTAACTTGATAGCATATACGTTATCAGGCTAATTACTCCGTGCACTGTACGGACGGGAGTGCCGGAACGTATCTACCGGATGCCGGGGACTATCCACCGGAACCCTGGGGCTGTCTACCGGAATTTTCGGACTATCCACGGGCCAGTGAGGCCTGGTGGTATCACCCGGATGAGGAATGGAATCATGACGGGTGGTATCTCCGGGAAGACCAACAGAATCGCTTGCCAGCTTAGCCGCTTTTTGCGCTGCCAGCTCTTCGCGGGTCACCTGGCTCATATCTTTACTGCAACCAATCATGCAGCAAATACCCAGTACTACCGCTAAAAAACAAAGTGGAAGATATCTCATAGAAAAGTCGTTTACAAAGGTAAACGGCAGACATCATCGGAGAGGTTGGGTCAACACAGAAAAAAAATAAACGTAGATAAGTTGAGGCGCCGGTAATCACATCAGCTGGTAAATATATTCTTCTATCTCCGCCTGCCGGGCATTGGCAAAACCTTTGTCTGTCCCGATCCTGACAAAGCCGCATTTTTCGAGTACCTTCTGCGAACCCGGATTATCAAATGCCACGCGGCCGCGGACAGGCCGGGCAGGGTCCATGGCTAAAAGCGCTTTCAGCGCATGGGTGGCGATACCCTGCCCCCAGTACTTTTTATCAATCCAGTAGGTAACTTCCGCCTCTCCTTCTATTTCAAACCTGGCAATACTTCCCACGATAACATCATCCACCATGATCGTGCACATGTTGATCGTTGGGTCCTGAGCGTGCCTGGTGTATTTTTCAAGATAGGCCGCTTTGTCTGTCGGGTCCTTTGAAGTAAAGGCTGCCAGATGATTGGCTTCTTCATCGAGCTGGAAGAGGAAAAAAACTTCTAAATCAGCAACGACTGTTTTACGCAGTGTGATGTTAGGTGTGATCATAATACCATCAATGATAGTATTAAGGTACAATTTTTCCATAACAATGTCCAACATAAACAGACGTAATAAAATGGACAAAAGGAAGTGTTTTCCTTTTGTCCTTTACCAGTCCGGCTTGTACACACACGGCCTTTGAGGAACGTTTATCCTACAAACAATCCGGAAGACTCAGTAAGTTATTGGGGCTGTATGCATCAGGTTCAGTTTTGAGGTATTTCTGGTTGTTATGTAACGCGACGATAACATCTGCGTTCCGGCCGTTTACACTAACAAAAAACTGATGCGTGCCCTGTTCAATTGACTTGATGGCCTCATCAACCGTCAATTTCCAGCGAGTGCCATTACCGGTTGTCCCTCCGATATGGGTAATTCGTTCATGAGCGTCGTAGTAGCTGTCACGCTTGTTACTACAGGTAACTTGAAGTCTGGTCATAGTAAATAATTTATTGACCTGCAAAATGGGGTTTTTGATCACAAACAGTTTACGGGAAACCGCACTTCTGTTAAATTGAAGGGTCCACTATACAGAAAGCTATCACGCCATTATATTCAGGTTGATGAAACATCAGGCTTTGGCTTAACAGACCCGGAGCGGAATATTGACGATGAAGGATGACAATGCAGTTAATTTCCGGCAGCGTATAAAAATAAAAAACCCGCTCATAGAGCGGGTCCTTATTTCCGTCGGGGCGGCAAGATTCGAACTTGCGACCTCCTGCTCCCAAAGCAGGCGCGATAACCGGGCTACGCTACGCCCCGTTCCGACAGGATACCGTTTCCGGCAATTCGGGATGCAAATGTAGGTATAAATTTCACAAAACCAAATTCTCTGAAAAAAAATCCCGTCAGGCCTCCTTTCGCAGACAAGCGGCAATAGCGATGGCGGTGGCGATAATACCGGCATACGTACGCGTAGTATGCCACATGTTCCACGGCACGGCGAATTGTTCGCGTGCAGTCTGCAGCCGTTCCGCAGAAGCGCCGGATACCGTGACTTTCGCGAGGGCCTCGTTCAGTGGTATGTTGCAGACGAAAGTGATGCCCAGCACGCCAGCGATATACAACGCTGCTGCCATCCACAAAAGATTTCTTCTGCGGCCCTCTTGTTGTAAAGCAGCCAGTGGCAGTAATATGGCGGCGCCGAGGAACACGGAAATAAACACCGGGTTAACGATCACATCGTTGATAGCCTGCATAGCGGTGATATACGCTGCATCATTCAAACGGGCAAATGCCGGGTTAATGGAGACTTCAAATCCGAAAAATATACCGGACAGCAGGCCGGTGGTCAGCACTGCGAGCAGCAGCACCATCTGTTTTGCGTTCATGGGATGGATTGTTTATACCTCAAAGCTAGGGCAGGCAGGACTGATAAAATTGAACAAAACCGACAAGGGTCTATTTACTTCTCATGATTTCTTCTCCGGCTTCGTCGAGCAGCTTCTGGAACTGGTAGGGCGAGCAACCGGTAAATTCCTTAAAAGAACGGATAAAATGGGATTGGTCGGCATAATCGTTTTCAAAGGCGATGTCCGATAGTTTGCTGTAGTCGTTTCTTTTCAGCTGGTGCAGGGATGCCTGGTACTGGCATATCCGGGAAAATAATTTGGGGGTGATGCCCACCTGCTCTTTGAACCGCCTTTCAAAAGTGCGTTCTGTGAGCTGCAGCTTCTCCTGCAGGTCCCGGAGGGAGATGGCGCCGTTGTTAGCAGCTATCTGCGCCACGGCATAGTCCACCTGCGGGTCTGTTGACACGGCGTTACCGGTGATCCGTTTATGCAGCCAGGCAGAGAGGATGTCCACCTGCGTGGCGGAAGAACCGGCGGCAGCCAGTTGCTCCGGCAGCTGATGATGGCCGGGCAGCAACTGCACGTCCACACAATCGTTGGTCAGTTCACCTGCATTGAGGCCGAATACGGACTTCAGCCCGTTTGGCTGAAAAATGACGCCGGTAGCTTTGGCGGCCCCCAGCGACGCGATTTCCACGTTTTTGGTGGTCTGGCCATACAGGAACATTTCAGGCAATTTTTTACTTTCCCGGATGAAAGCGCCAACATCAGGGCGTTGAAAAATCAGGCCCGGACACCCATCCACCAGCGAGCCAAAGGCTTTGGCCAGCGCCTGCGGATCATCGCCTTCCAGCGTCCAGAAATAACGGATGTAAGCCTGCAGGTGTACAGGCGCCGGAATGAGTTCGTACCGGATATGAGTGTCTGCGGTCTTCATCTGCCTAAAATTACATAAAAACGGCCATCGCGCAGGTCCGCAGGAAAATTATCTGTAAACTTATAACATTCTTAACTTTAAGGCATGTATCAACAGGTTATTCAGGCAATCGAAAATATCATCCCGCTGGACGCAGCGGAAAAGACTTTTATCACTTCACTTTTTAAGCTTAAAAATTACAATAAACAGGATTATTTCCTGCGGGAAGGTCAGGTATGCAGGGCTGTAGGCTTTATCAACAGCGGGCTCGTACGTTATTACGCTACCGATGCCAACGGAGAGGAACAGCTTTACGATTTTGGTAAAGAAAATGACTTCATGTGTAACTACAGCAGCTTCCTGGACCATTCCCCGTCGGCCAGCAACATCCAGTTTATGGAAGACAGCGAGGTACTTTCTATTTCCTATGAAGATCTGCAACGGCTATACGCCGGCGTAAAACAGGGAGAACGTTTCGGCCGCCTGGTATGTGAACAACTCTACGTGTATGCCATCAAAAAAATAGCGTCGCTCTATGCCGATTCGCCCGAGCAACGGTACCTGCAGTTCCTGGCAGACTATCCCGGCCTGCAGCAACGCATCCCGCAATACTACGTTTCCTCTTTTGTAGGCGTAAAACCGCCGTCCCTGAGCCGTATCCGTAAAAGAATGGCTTCCCGGCAGATTTATTAACCCGGGTGAACGGACAGGTTTTAGTGTCGTCATAGCTTTGTTTCAACATTCAACAAAGCATATGAAACAGTTTTTTTATTACCTCACCCTGCTTACCGGTCTGCTCCTGGTCTTTATCGGCGCCCGTTTCCTGCTGCTGCCTATGCCGGCCGAAACCGCCTTTGGCATTCACACCGCCACCGGCGGCGATTATTCCTTTCATTATATCAAAGGCATCCGTGACCTGTTTACCGGCGCTATCATCGTGATCCTGTTACTGGCGCGGGAATTCAGGGCAGCCGGCTTCCTGTTGCTTGCCGGCAGCATCATCCCTATGGTGGATTTCTCCATCGTGATGAGCCACGCCGGCTATGAAACGGCCCATCTGTACCCACATGCCATCGCCGTAGTACTCTGCCTGACACTGGGCTTCCATTATATCCGCACGACCGCTAAATCCTAAGATCCATGTTACTTTTCAATATCCTGCTGATAATACACTTCGGCGCTTTCGCCGGCTACCTCTTTATCCTTGCCTCTTTATGGAAAGATGTCACCGTTCCCCGCGACAAAACCGGGTTGATACTGGGCATCACTATCCTGCTCACCGGTATCGCCCTCGCAGCGCTGAAATACCCGGCCATCAACTATTACAAGGTGATACCCAAACTGCTGATATTCGGAGTGATCACAGTGCTGAACGGCCGCTTTTCCGACAAGCCTTTTACACGGCCGGCCTATTACTGGCTGACAGGCCTCACCCTGCTGGCAGCACTGATTGCTGTCGTCCGTGTGTAAATACCGGTAAAACGTCGTATCTATGTAAAACCGGACGTACAGATGTATCAAAACCGGACGTACCACTGTTTTCAGCGTGCCGTAACTACCTGACAATCAACAGAACGGTAAAGTGGCACCATCCTAGTGGCAGCACTGTCTAAATTTTCCATCATGCTTCGGAGTCATTTCAGGATCGCTACCAGGAATCTGTGGAAACACAAGGGGTTTTCCGTTATCAATATCGCCGGACTCGCACTGGGCATCGCCTGCAGCCTGCTGATTTTCCTGTGGGTACAGGACGAAAGGAGCGTAGACACCTTTCATGCCAATAGCACACGGATTTACAGCGTATACAAAAGACTGTACCACGAGGGTTCCATTGACGGCGGCTACCAGACGCCCGGTCTGCTGGCGGATGAGCTGAAACGCACCATGCCGGAGATAGAAAAAGCTTCCGGCCTGGGATGGGCCAGCACCAAAGCTTTTGCTTCCGGCGATAAAATACAGCGGGAAGAAGGGCGGGCAGCCGGCGCCGACTTTTTTGAAATATTCAGTTACCCTTTGCTGGAAGGCACCGCCCGCGAAGCGCTGAGCGCCCCGGAAAATATCGCCATCTCCCGGAAGATGGCCACCGCTTTCTTCGGCAGCCCGGAGAAAGCCATGCATAAAACGATCCGGTATGATAACCGTGCAGACTTCACCGTGAGCGCGGTATTCGAAGACCTGCCGGCGAATGCGTCGCAACGGTTCGACTTCCTACTCAACTGGGAAGCCCTGAAAAAGGAAAACAGCTGGCTGCTCGATTGGGGCAACAACGGCCCGGAAACCATCATCCTGCTGCGCCCGGGCGCCAATGCCGCGCTGCTGGAACAAAAGATTGTCAGCTTCCTGCGCACCTATAACCGCCAGAACCCCGGTTACTACGCCGAACTGGGCCTGCAACGCTATGATGAACGTTATCTGCACTCCCGCTTCGAAAACGGAAAAATCAGCGGCGGCCGCATTACCTATGTCAAGCTGTTTAGCCTGGTGGCGGTATTTATCCTGCTGATCGCCTGCATCAATTTTATGAACCTGACCACCGCCCGCTCGGCCAACAGATTAAAGGAGATAGGCGTGCGTAAAGCAATGGGCGCCGTACGTGGCCAACTGGTCCGCCAATTCATCGGGGAAGCGGTACTGATTGCATTTCTGGCGGGCATACTGGCCTTGCTGCTGGTGATGCTCGTACTGCCGGCGTTCAACCAGCTGGCAAGCAAAGCCATTGTTCTGCCGCTGCACCAGCCGCTGTTCTGGGCCTCTCTCGCCGGACTAACGCTGTTCACCGGCGTTATTGCCGGCAGTTACCCGGCCCTGTTCCTGTCGTCCTTTCATCCGGTAAAAGTGCTGAAGGGGCAGCTGCAGCAAAAAGGCAGCAGCCTGTGGCTGAGAAAAGGACTGGTCACCTTTCAGTTTACCCTGTCTATCGTACTGATCATTTCCACCATCCTGGTGTCCCGTCAGATACACTTTATACAGGCCGCGAACCTGGGATACGACCGGGACAACCTTGTCTGCATCCCTGTAGAAGGCGACCTGGCAGCTCAGAAAACGGTGTTTAAACAGGAAGCGCTTCAACTGCCGGGCGTTATGGCTGTCAGCCAGATGCTGGGCAGCCCCACCGATCTGACCCTTCAGACCAATGGTGTTGACTGGGAAGGCCGCGACCCCAATGTAAAATCTTATTTCAATCACTCCACCGTAGGATATGATTTTGTAAAGACCATGCATTTGCAACTGACGGCAGGCAGGGATTTCTCCCGGGAATTTGCCACCGATTCTGTGGGTTATGTGCTGAATGAAACCGCCGCCAAAAAAATCGGGTTTAAAGCGCCGGTCGGGCAACAGCTCAGTTTCTGGGGTAAAAAAGGACAGATCATCGGCGTGGTCAGAGACTTCCATTTCCAGTCGCTGCACAAGCAGATAGAACCGTTGATCTTACGGCTGGACAACAGCCGGGCCAGCGGTATCTTCGGCACTTTCCAGGCAGGCAGCTTCCTGGTACGGATACAACCGGGAAAAACGCGGCAGGCATTGAGCGCCCTTGAACAGCTGCACCAACGGCTAAATCCACGGTATCCGTTCAGTTATCAGTTTTCTGACCTTGAATATGACCGGCTGTATAAAAGTGAGCAGGTAATTGGCCGGTTGTCCGTTATCTTCGCAGTGCTGGCAATTTTTATTTCCTGTCTCGGATTATTGGGACTGTCGGTTTTCACCGCAGAGCAGAAAACCAAAGAAATCAGTATCCGGAAAATACTTGGCGCCAGCAGCCTGTCCTTGTTCCGTGTCCTGTCGGCCGACTTCATGTTGCTGGTGGGCCTGGCTTTCCTGATTGCCGTGCCCCTGGCCTGGTATGCCATGCATCAGTGGTTACAGCAATTTGCCTATAAGACCAGCATAACCTGGTGGACATTTGCACTGTCGGGCCTGCTGGCTGTGATGATTGCCCTTGGAACGGTGAGTATACAGGCAATCCGCACCATCAACATCAATCTTATTAAAAGCCTGAGAGGCGAGTAAAAATATTGCGTTAAAAAGCGAACGCAGGTATGTTAGAAGTATTATACAGCAGGGTGTCTTTTACAGGCGCCCTTTTTTAATGCTATCACCAGCCTTCAACGACTGTCAGCATATCTGACGACCATAAAAAAGCCGGTGCAACTGCACCGGCTTTTCACAGTATATCCTGCAACGTTAGTTAACGCTGCCTAATATCGTATTACCGCTTCCAGCCGGCATATCATACAGCTTCGTCAGGTTCTTGCCTTCAATATCGCAGGAATAGATATCTTCCTTATACGTTTCGTTGGTGCCTGATGACACGATGAAGAAAAGTTTTCTGCCATCCGGAGAAAGCCGCACTTCGTCGCCCAAAGACTGGCCGGCGCCCAGGGCAACATTTACCTTAACTTTTCGGGAACCATCAGGGTTCATGGTCCATATTTCAGATCCTACGTTATGACGGTACTGTAAAAACACAACTTTGTTATTCAACAGCGTTACAGGTGTTTCCGCCTCTGCAGATTTTTTACAACTGATCTGGAATATCAGTATGGAAGCTGAAAACATCAACAGAGCGAAGGATCCAAGGATGAGTTTTTTCATGGTTTAAGTTTACATTTAGGTTGAACGCCCAATATATATAACGGAAACTTTACATTGTAAAATATTTTAAATCAAGTTCTCATGTAATCCATTTACGATTTTTCTGTAAAAATTGTAAGTTCGTTGAAACAGTATTCCCAAGATGGAGACATTGCAAACCGAACGGCTATTCATACAACCCATCACAACCCATGAAGCTGCCTTTATTTTTGTACTGGTGAATACCCCTGCCTGGAAACGGTTTATCGGCGACCGGCATGTACATCATATCGACGACGCTATTGGTTATATACAACGGGTGATAGACAACCCGGACACTGATTTCAGGGTGGTATGCCGGCAACAGGATCAGCAGCCGCTGGGAATTGTTACCGTTATCAAGCGGGCATATCTGCCGCATCATGATATTGGCTTCGCTTTCCTGCCGGAGCATGCCAGCCAGGGTTATGCTTTTGAAGCCGCATCCGCCCTGCTGGAAGCGCTGAAAAAAGATAAAACGCACACCCATATCCTGGCGACCACGCTGCCGGACAACAAACGTTCTATCCACTTACTTGAAAAGCTGGGACTTCATTACAGTGAAACAATCCTGTACAATGGCGAAGAACTGTTGTTGTTTGAAAAGTTGCTGGCTTAAGTATATCCATCACCCTGTAAATTTTCCATGCTCATGCTACTCCGGAACAAAAATGCTGTTATTTATGGCGCAGGCGGCTCATTGGGCGGCGCCGTGGCAACAGCGCTGGCACAGGCCGGCGCCCGTGTATTTTTAACCGGCCACCGGCTGGCTTCCGTTCAACAAACGGCCGACAGGATAAAAGCTGCCGGCGGACAAGCCACCGAAACTAAATAAAAAAGGCAGCCGCAGTGGCTGCCTTTCCTTGCAGTTATAACTGATATAATGGTTTATAAAGTCCGTCCGACAATAGCACCACGTCGCGGTGCAGTGCTTTCAGCCGCTCCACATTTTCCGTGATCGTTGTTTTGGATACGCATAGCACCGCCTCCATTTTCTCCTGCAGGCCGGCCGGCAGCTTCGCAGCGCCCTGCAGTTGCGCCGTCACTCTTTTATCTCCCAGCGGATACCGTTCATTGATCGCAAACAAAGCCGCCATCATATTCTTCACCGCCCGGGCCAGGCAACCGACCGTGTTATACACATCCTGCTTCTCCGCAAAACCGGCAGTTTGCCAGAGTGTAAAATCAGCCGACCATAGTGATTCCCGGATGATCGTTTCCTTCAGCGCCGGCGGGTATACTGATACTATTTCTTTCCAGGCCGCCAATACACCGGCAGGATCGTACAATGGCCGGCAGATACTGACTTCCGCCAGGTAAATGACAGAAGAAAAACCATAAGGAGGCTGCTGCTCATAATGATTTTCCCATATACCCTGCTGCGCCTTGTCGATGGTTTCCTGCACCTGCTGTACATTCCGGTATAAAAAATCTACTTTACCCGCTGTCGTCATCATCCATGCGCCACCATTCACCCAGGGGCCCCATTCGTAAAAACCGGTCACCGTAGCGGGACTCACAGCATACTGCGCTACCACGCGGCTGATATCTTCGGCCTTAAACGGCTTATCGGCATGATAGTAAATCCCGATATCCAGGTCAGACTGATCCGATGCCATTCCTGCGGCGTAAGAACCACCCAGCACAACGGCCGCCACACCTTCCACCTGTTGCAGGCTGTTGGCGATCCGGGTTAATAGTTGTTGTTTATTTTCAGATAAATGCATGATTACGGGTTGATTAACTGACCGGACAACCAGCATTCCACCTGGATGATTTCATTGACCAGCGGCGCTTTTTCGAAAAAGCCGGCATCCGCCACCACGTCTATCTCTCCGCCGAGCGTATCTACCAGCAGCACGTAGAAGATCTGCCCGGTAAGAGCGTTCTTCCTTCCCTCCGCGCGTTTGATAGTGCCCGTAAAAAAACCGAATGCCTCCGGCATATCAGGCTCTCCCTCTTCGGACGCCGAAAACAATCCACTGGGAATAAATGACTGTACCGCAAATTTGGGCTCTTTTGTTTGTGCAGCGTCGAAAGCTGCTTCGTTTTCATACAGCTGCACATCCTGTGCAAAGGCCGTCAGCTGAATTTCGACATCGGCCGGAAAGGACAAGGGATCCAGCGTTTTGAAATCAGGCACGTCGAATACAAAAGGATAAAGCCCGCTTTCCGGCTGTTGTTGCGCCGCAGGTTCAGCCCAGGCATAAAAGCCGCCGTCCAGCGGCCTCTCCGGCCTTTCCACCGTGGCTGTCAAACAAACTTTCCGCCGGCTGCTTCCTTTATAATGTGGATTAGCGCCAATACATTCGTTCGCGTTATTGAGCTGTATCCACAGTTCTGCGCCCGATTCATCCGCATACACCGCATATGTTCCGTCATTCACCCTGATGAGCGTACTCTCGTGATACGTCTTCTCCAGCAAATCCTGAAATTCCTCTTCCGTATTAATATCAAAACCGATGTCTGAAAAGTTGCTCATATCATTTCCGTTTAAAGCGGGAAAGGTACAAAGTCGATCACAATCCCGGAAGATATTTTTACGTTAAACAGGTCTAAATTTTTAATTAATTATTGTTTTACGATAATTAATTATTATTTTTGAAACATCAATTTAAATTCCCATGTAAAATGCGCCGCACTAAAATCATCTCGAAAATACTGTTTTATATCAGCAGGACGCTGGCCATGGGCTACCTGCTGATGATCGTTTATGCCGTTGTTTGTTTACTGACAGGATGGAATGTACAATCAGCAACATCGGGAGGGGCGTTTGTCAATATCCTGTTTCCCTTTACCAACAGCCCGTTTCTGATCATCGATACCGCACCCACCTATATCATTTTCTCTTTTCTGTTGCCGCTCGTGCTCTACAGCCTTTTTTTCTGGCTGGCATCAGAAGTGTTCAAAGTATTTCACCAGCCCAGGCTGTTTTCTTCAGAGAATGTCGTCCACCTGCGGCGCTTCTATCTTTTCAATGTGTTCATCCCCGGCGCGGCAGCCTTGTTGTCAAGGCCTTTCACAGTAGTAGAAAAAGATATCTGGCTGTTGGTCATCGTTCATTTTTTCCTGGGTATCTTCATCTATTTTCTCGCCGCGATTTTCACACAGGGCTTACAACTACAAAAAGAACAGGACTTATTCATATAGTTATGCCAATTATCGTAAACATCGACGTAATGCTTGCCAAACGTAAAATGCAAAGCAAAGAATTGGCAGAACGGCTGGGCATCACCCCGGCAAACTTATCGATACTGAAAACAGGGAAAGCCAAAGGTATTCGTTTTGACACCCTCGAAGCGATCTGCCAGATCCTCGACTGTCAGCCCGGCGACATCCTGGAATACAGACCGGAAGTATAATCCATCCATATCATACGCTAAAAAAAGCAATGAATTTCATTGCCAGGAATCGTATTGCCCAAACATTTATGCCATGAACAGACTTGACATTGATCAGCTATCCGTTACCTATCAGAACGGCGTAAAAGCATTGCAGCATATATCGCTGGATATCTCCAACGGTATGTTCGGCCTGTTGGGACCTAACGGCGCCGGCAAGTCCACCCTGATGAAAACAATTATGGGCCTGCAACGTCCCCGGCAAGGCACCATTACATTCAATGGAGAAGACGCGGTGGAAAACCCCGCTTTTCTCAGAAGACAAACCGGTTTCCTGCCCCAGGACTTCGGTGTTTACCCCAAAGTGTCCGCCTATGACCTGTTACAACATCTTGCCATATTAAAAGGGGTAAATAATGCACGCCAACGGAAAACACAGATACTGGACCTGTTAGCGAAAGTGAACCTGTATGATGTGCGGCACAAAGCCGTACATACTTTTTCCGGTGGAATGAAACAACGGTTTGGCGTGGCGCAGACGCTGCTCGGCCATCCGCAGATGATCATTGTAGACGAGCCTACGGCCGGACTGGACCCCGAAGAGAGAAACCGTTTCAATATCCTGCTCAACGACATCAGTGAAGAGATGATCGTTATACTGTCCACGCACCTGGTGGAAGATGTGCGGAACCTTTGTTCGCGGATGGCCATTATCCGCCAGGGCACATTGCTGGCCACCGGAGCGCCGGAAGACATGATAACCGGCCTGCAGGGAAAAGTATGGACAAAGGTGATCCCGGCCGCAATGCTGTCAGCGTACCGGGAGCATTACCCTATCATCGGCCAGCAGCTGATTTCCCGGGAAATGCATATCTCGGTATACGCAGACCATCAGCCGGCAGACTTTTCAGCCGCTGTGCCCACCCTCGAACATGTTTACTTTCACACCTTATGCCTCTCCGCATGAATGCTGTTTTTCTGTTTGACGTCCGTCAGTCTTTCAAAAGCGGACTTTCCTGCGCCGGCGCTGCACTGTTGCTGCTGACGGGCGTATTTGCCGGCTATAACTTCCACCTCTACGCCGGAGAGGGCGTTGGCCCCAACGCCCCCTACAGCATCGGTTTTATACTGGGCATACTCAGTTTATCCGTCATCTTTATCGCCACCGTATGTGCCTCCACGTTATTATTCCGGGAATGGGACAACCGTTTCGACGCGCTGCTGTTCAGCACTCCGCTGAGCAAAGGACGTTACATATCCGGACGGCTCCTCGCCCTGTATGCGGTTACCGCTGCCGGCTTTCTGTGGATGACCATCGGGTTTGCAGCCGGGCAGCATCTGCGCACAGGCGCCACCGTATCATATTATTATTACGGTTACGCCTATATCATTTTCGGCGCTATCAACAGCCTCTTTGTATGCAGCGTATTGTTTTTCCTGGCCTGGCAAACAAAGAACAAACTGATGATGGCGCTGGGTGGCCTGCTGCTATATGTATTATACATGGTTACGCTGCTTTTTTCAGATGCGCCTTTTATGGCCCAGGCCTCCCCGCAGCCGCTCTCCGCCCAACAACTATCCGCCCTGACAGATCCTTTCGGCTTATCGGCTTACTTTTATAGGAGCCGGGATTTCATGGTCATACAGCGTAAAACATTGCTGGTACCGCTGTCAGGTTATTTCCTTGTCAACAGGCTGGGTACAGTGGCTTTATCCCTGCTGTTGATCACCATCGGTTACAAACGATTCAGTTACACCCTGCGGCAGACACCGAAAGCCAGTATAGCGCCGCCGGCAGATAAGCTCAGCACTGCAGTCTACACACCGGCAATCACCGGCAACGACTTACGTACACGGGCACACGCTGTATGGTCGTTTACCCTCATGGACATCCGGCAAACGCTCAAAAGCATCCCCTTCGCCGCCAGTGTGCTGCTGCTGCTTTTTTACATGGGCATGGAATTGTACGGCACCATAGAAAGCGGTATCCGTTTGCCGCAACAATACGCCAGCTCGGGACTGCTGGCCGGTGCTATTCTAAAGAACTTTCACCTGGCAGGCGTACTGCTGCTGGTTTACTTTGTACATGAACTGTACTGGAAAAGCAGTATGGTCAGGCTTACGGCCCTGGAAAACACGACCATTCACCGCGCCGCCAAACTATGGGGGCACTGGTGCAGTTGCCTGTTGCTGCTGAGCGGTTACACAGGCATCCTTATTTTACAGGCCATCCTGTTCCAGGTGGCATACGGCTATCCGCACATCGACCTGGCCGCGTATGGCGGCATCATTTTGTTTAACACCTGCCCCTTGCTGCTGCTGGCCGCGATGCTGTTGCTGTTCCATCAATGGGCCCGCCATCACTATGTAGCGTCGGGGTTATGCATGCTGACCGCGCTCATCACCGCAAGCCCTCTATCGCGCTATGTCCTGACGACGCCATTACTACGTTTCTTCACAGGGCACAGCGGTCCCTACAGTGATTTTACCGGTTACGGCAGTTATACATTCTTCTTTACGCAACGGCTTCTCTTCGGCACCGGTGTAGTGGCATTACTCTGGCTGATAAAGGATAAACCAAAGGGTAAGCGATGGGGACTGTACATTATGTTGCCTGGAATCGGCGCATTCTCTGCCATCCATCTGATGACAGCATATCATCCCCGGGATGACAGGGCACAGCACGCTGCAGCAGCCCGTTACGAAAAACAGTATCGTCATTATCGATCCGTTCCCCAGCCGGTGGTTACTGCCGTCACCACCAACATCCAGCTCTATCCGGCACAACAGCGCTATACAATCGCCGGTCGTTATGTTATAAAAAACAAGTCCGGCGTACCGGTCGATAAGGTATTACTCAATTTTGATGAAACGCTGGACATTGTACAGGCGGATTATATTTCTGCAAGGGATTCCATCCGTATCCTTCCACACGTGTCCGAGCTGACGTTAAAACATCCGCTGGCGCCCGATGACAGCGCTACCATTCATTTTGAACTTTCTTATCACTGGTCTGCCGTCAACGGCCATCAGTCATTCAATGCCATCATCGGCAACGGCTCCTTTATGCGCATCAGTCGTTATTACCCGCAAATTGGCTACCAGGCGGACCGTGAGCTGACTGACACCTTGTTGCGGCAGCAATATGCTTTAGGCGCGGCTACGGCTGTACCGAAGCTCGAAGATACCGTCCGGGCGCCGCAGGACTTTGTCCGGCTCGACATGGTCATCTCCACGGATTCCGCCCAGACCGCCATCGGCACCGGCGAGCTGACCTCCCAATGGCGGGCAGGCGACAGGAATTACTTCCGTTATCAGCCCGGGGTACCGGTACCGTTCCGTTTTGCCGTATCATCGGCCGGCTATCGCATCCAACGGGAACGGCACAACGGCGTTGAGATCAGGGTCTGTTATCATCCCCGGCACGCAGAGAATGTGGTGCGCCTGATCTCCGACGCACGGCAGGCACTGGACTATTGCAGGCAAAATTTCGGTCCTTATCCCTTTCGCAGCATCACGTTTGCCGAAATATCCTCTTTTACACGGGGCTTTGCCGGCACGGCTTATCCTGGTGTTATTTTTATGGCGGAAGACATGGTATTCCGTGCCAACATCGGTGCAGACGGGCAACAGGATGCAGTACATGAAATAACCGCCCATGAACTGTCACACCAGTGGTGGGGCAACAGCCAGATAGACCCCGACTACCGGGAAGGCGCCGTCCTGCTGACCGAAACGCTGGCTATGTACACCGAAATGATGTTATACAAGAAAAAATATGGTAAACAAAAAATGCAGGAAAGGCTGAAAATACATCAGCAGATTTATGAAGCGGAGAAAGGACTAACGGTCAATCAGCCCTTATATAAAGTATCAGGACAAAACACGCACATCGCTTATTCTAAAGGCGCGATGGTGATGGTAGCGCTGACAGACTTAATCGGGGAAGACAAAGTGAACCTGGCGCTGCAACATTTTCTGCAGCAGCACCATTACCCGCTCCCCAAGCCGGTTTCCACCGACCTGATACAGGCCTTCCTGGCAGTCAGCGAAGCCAGGCACCATGCACAGATCAAAAAAATGTTTATGGAGATATAATCAAAAGGCCCCGGAAATTATTGCCGGGGGACCTTTTTATTGTATTTTTTCAATGAGTGAAATCTTAATACCGTTAAAACAATCGTCTGCGCAGTTGTCCGGCACAAAGCCGCAGCTGGATATCAGCCCATTGTTGTTGGCTTCAAAATACACCTTTGCGTCACTTCTTTTCTTCAACCATTCTTCCCGGGCTTTCTCATATATTTCGTCCAGTGTGAGTGAAACGCCGAGATCCGAATGAGCATTGAGGTTGGATTCATTTTCTTCCCACTGTGCGTACACTTCTATCTTTGGTGGCTGCGTATCGTGGTTAAGGCGTTTGGCTACATAAGCGCGGTGCGCCACTTTCCCTGATTTTACCGTAACGGTTACTTCAGTGCTGCTGCCGGTCCAGGAGCCCCAAATCTGCTTGTAGCGGTAGGAATTATCACTGGAGGTCTTAAATTCCTGCCAGGCCCGGTAGCTCCGGTTAAAATCATTTTTGTATTCTATCTTGTCTTTTTTGCATGCTACAAACAAGATAGCAGTGATCAACAGTACAAGGGTGTAAATGTTGTTTTTCATGCACGTAGATTTATGCGTAGAACGGGCCGGGAGGCAATAATGTTACAACACATTATTCTTATCATGCATGAAATATGGGGACAGGCTCCCCGTGGTTATTTATCACCGGGTTTCATCGTGGCCTGGCGGTGGCCCAGGCCCCAGGTGATCATAGCGTCAAACACCGGCTTAATGTCTTTACCCGACTTCGTCAGTTCATACTCAACGATGACCGGCAAGCTATCATGTACTGTCCGGGAGATGATACCGTTTACCTCCAGTTCCTTTAACTCTTTAGACAGCATCCTCGGGTTGATGTCCGGGATAAACCGTTCTATTTCGCTGAAGCGTTTTTTGCCGGTAGTCAGTGCACCGATGACGTGAAGCTTCCATTTGCCGGTCAGCACGTTCAGCGCATCGTTTAACGCGAGCATATACTCTTTGGGACAATCCTGCGGCGACAGGCGGAAATCGACCCAGGAATCGTATGGCTTTTTCATATGTAACAATTGAAGGCTCCTATACGCTGGTATAGGGCTATACTCCTGTATAGCACTTACTCTTTTATAGTAAAGCTAGCCTAATTTTATGGCATCAAAAATCAATTTTATGCAACAACAAAAGTCTGCGCTCAACATCCTGATCTGGACAGTACAGTTACTGCTGGCAGCGCTGTTCCTGCTATCAGGCATCATGAAGCTGGGATATCCCATCGCGAAACTGGCTGCCATGTACCCGTGGACGGGACAGGTATCGCCGGTATATGTACGTCTGCTGGGAGTGGTAGATCTCGCGGGAGGATTGGGGCTGCTATTGCCATCGTTACTGCGAATCCGGCCGACGCTCACCGTATGGGCCGCTATTGGCATTATTGTACTGATGCTACTGGCCACCTTATTTCATATTTCACGGGGAGAAGCGTCCGTTACAGGGTTTAATATGATCGTGACTTTGCTGGCAGCCGTAGTCGTGTGGGGAAGAGCACGCAAATATCCTGTCTACCCCAAAGCTCATTGCCGGCAGGCCTGATCACCGGCACGCCGTTACAACTGAATCGGCTTATAGGCAAGCGCCTTATCCACAATTTCTTCGGGCGTTAAATCATCGTAGAATATATAGTTGGCGATATTCGGGTCAGGAACATTTTGTATCAGCAGGTCCAGCAGCCGGTCCTGTTCAGCCTCCGATCCCTGGGCATCGACTATCTTTCCGGCGATATTTATCAGTTCACTTCTTGTCATTGCGTTAAGGTAGCATTTAATTGCTATTTTAGTTTTATGAAGATGATGACCGGATATGAGCCCATCCTGCAGAATGTAGCCAAACACATTTCTCTTACCGGGGAGGAAACAGCTTTCTTTTGTTCGTTGCTGCAGGAACGGCAGTACCACAAAAAAGAATATCTCCTCCGGGAAGGGAGTGTCTGTAATCAGCTGGTCTTTCTCACCAGTGGCTGTGTAAAAAGCTATCTGCTGGACCAGAAAAGCAATGAGCATATTTTAACCATCGCCATCGCCGACTGGTGGGTAGCCGATTATCAAAGCCTGGTTTTTGACACGCCGTCGGAGTTGTTTATCGAAGCGGTGGAACCTACTACGGCGCTGCTGCTGACGAAAGCAGACCGGGAACTCCTTTTTTCCCGGATACCCCGCTTTGAACAGTACTTCCGGATACTCACCGAAAGGGCGTTTGCCATGAGCCAGCAGCGGATCACCGATATCCTGAGCTTGCCGGCGGCGGCGCGATATGAGCAGTTTCTCCGGCGCTACCAGCGTATTGCGGCTTCTTTCAACCAGCAACAGATTGCCTCCTTCATTGGCGTAACGCCGGCATTTTTTAGCCGGATGCTGAAGTCAAAGCGGTCTTCCTGAAAATTTTTTCCTGCCACTTGACCTAAGTCAAGTGGCATTTTTTTGTTTATCCCCACCTTTGCCCTGTAAAGCGCTTTACTCCTTTTTTTTCTGATTTAAATTTTCTCAGCTCATGAACATACGCCACCTGCGGGTGTCCGTACCGGCACTCGTTTTACTGCTTCTTGCAGGAAACTTATTTGCACAAAACAAAAAATCAGCTATGAAAAAACAAGCGCTCCTGATCATCGATGTACAAAATGATTATTTCAAAGGCGGCAAAATGGAACTGGCGGGCCCGAAAGCCGCTGCCGCCAACATCCGCCTGATAGCCGACAACTGCCGCCAAAAAGGTATCCCGGTGATGTATGTTCAGCATAAAGCAGATCCTTCCGGCGGTTTCCTGATTGCCAATACCCCCGGCGCGGATATATACCCGGGTGTACAACCGCTGGCCGGCGAGAAAATCATCGTGAAGCATTATCCTAATAGTTTCCGGGAAACGGAGCTGCTGACACACCTGCGGCAGGCCGGTATTACCGACCTGATCATTACCGGTATGATGACCCACGCCTGTGTGGACGCCACTACCCGGGCAGCCAAAGACTATGGCTTTAACTGCACCGTGGTGGCCGACGCCTGCGCCACCAGGGACCTGGAAGTCAACCGGCAGACAGTGCCTGCCGCAGAAGTACAGCGGTCGCTGATGGGCGCCCTTGGCTTCTATTACGCCAACATTGTCAACACACAGGCATATTTACAATAGCCTTTCTTCTAAAAAACAAGCAGCGTTATAAGGGTATAACGCTGCTTATTTTTACATTTACAGCAGTAACCCACTGCTATGTCTACCGATAACCTGACAAACGAACAACGACCGAAGGAGCTTAACAAGCTGCCTAGAGCTACCAATGCCGCTATCCGGACTATGTTTACAGACATAGATGAAGTATTCATTAAAGAAGACGGTGTATATAACGACAAGGCGATGTCCGAAAACGTACTGCTTCATCTTACACAAACAGCCGATGTCAGCCGGCTGGGGCAACTGCTTGAAATTGATGAAGCCAATACCGGCTTCTATTGTATGTGCCCTGGCACCTACGCCATAGAGCTCCACTCCCGTGGTAAGATGCGTCATATCATAGGGTTTCATCATGAAGTATCCATTCGTTACAGCGGCTGGAACGGCGACGCAGCGCTTTCCAACAATGAAGCCCTGCTGGCTTTTCTCTCGGAGCTTGGCTTCTCCCGGCCATGGGAGGATTATATGCAGGCGCGGAGAAACAGGCAGGCCGACCAGGTAGCAGAAGAAAACTGGTTTTCAACAGCACCTAAAACATTCCGGAAGTACCGGGACAAAATGGGCGGCCTGGAAACGGGTTATCTTCCTGCGCTGATACAGGACCTGGATAACGAAATACCGGACCGGCAACAACAGATCGTTGCGCTGCTCCGGACATACGGACAAAGCGATAAGTTCTGGAGCGGCTATCCCAGCTACGAATCTGTACCGGAAGATATCCTGAAGACTTTTGACATAAAGAATATCATCCATGCCTATTTACAGTCAGACAGAAATTACAAAACCAGGGCAGGACTTGGCCGGTTCCTTTGTTCATTTGACTTTAAGACGATAAGAAAGAACTTCCTGAAGAACATTCCCCCGGCGGTGGTGGCCGATCTTGAAAATTACTTTAATCACATCAAGGACCAAAGAGGGATCAATGAAATATTCAGTTTAAAGAAAGAACTGGAAAAGATAATGTCTTAATTCCGCATATTCCTGTGCCCGTCATACACATAGCCCCACCTTATGCTATTTTGTTAACGTGCTATTATATTATTAGGAATCCAAACAAATTTATTAACTTAACATCCCCAATAACTATATACGTTATTCGACTTTTACTTTCTACCCTCAAAATACCATTACAATGGAACCTAAAACCGTAAACGAAGCACCACCCAAGCCTGTACAAGTGCCGTACCGGCCCGAAACATTGCCATTATCCTGACAACCGGACAAGAAAGCCACCGCACTGCCATCGTGGGCCAGGCAGACAATCATAGCGGCGGTGTAAACGATTAAATGCGACTGCTGTATGTTTAGCCATACAGCAGTCGTTGTTGTTTATTGCTGCCAATACTCCGCTTCCGGACCTCGCCGGGAGCCGCCAGCATTCCTGGCCATTGCATCGTTTACCGTAAGCCCGGGCGCTTTCGCCACTAACACCATGGCTAAAGAGGCTGCGCAGCTGAGGACATACCTGTTGTTTAGCTTTTAACGCCGTTATGCGTTGCCGGCAGCGGCGTTGTACTTTTTTTCATCCGTTGTCATCGCCCGTCCGGTTTTGTTGGGCTGGCCCTTACCGGTGGTGATCAGGCTATACAGGCTTTCCCGTATGTAATGGTTCCAGCCGTTGACGCAAACGTCGTAACATTCATAGTCGGGCAACAACCCTTCATGTACGAAATGTAGTTTGGTCTTGCCGTTTTCTTTTGTGATGTCGAAGACAACACGGGTATCTACCCATTCCGCTTTGGCGTTTTCGGACCCGTCATGTACAACATGCTCCCCGAAGAGATGGGGTTTGAATTGATTTTCCAGCACCAGCCAGACAACCCTTTTGTCAGGTACTGATTCTATCAATTCCATTTTCGAGCGATGGATGTCTTCAAAATGATAATCGAAGATGTCGCCTGCTTTGCTTGTATCTCCTTCAATTTCTTCTGACCACCAGGCACGGGGGTTGGTAATGGCTTTATATACTTCAGAAGGGGACTGGTCTACCAGCAAGGTGGTAGTGAAACTTTGATCTGCCATAATGCATGATTTGGTTTAGTTAAACTGATGATGATTTAATTAGTAACCGATCGGTTACACAATTTCTGACCCGAAGGTATCACCTAAACAGAATTTACAGCCAGTGCGTAATAGACATTCTTACGGGGTGATCCGGACATTCTTTTATCCCTGCTGACATAACGTTGTCCCGAGTATGCAAGCGGCGCTCTTGGGGACTTTATCAGCACTAATTGCCTGGACTGTTAAAACTTTTAATGGTATTACCATCATAACGATACACGCCACCTAAGGCGCCAAACCAGATATTTCCTTTATCATCTTCCAAAATCCCGAAACACATCGGGTTATGGGCTATTTCGGTTACCGTTGGCTTTTTACCGGACAAAGACTTCCCGTCATAACGGGACAGCGCCCAGGCTTCATTGGAATAGTACTTTCCGTCATACTTCGGAAGTGCCAGCGCCTGGTTATGCGCCCTTTCTGAACTGGTCCAGATATTACCTTTTTTGTCCTCCATGATGTAACCAACAAACTTCCGGGTGAAATTGGTAAATGTACTGCCATCATAGCGCCAAAGACCATCTGCTCCGCCCAGCCAGATATTGCCTTTTTTATCTTCGATTACAGTACGAACATTCTTAAAAGGTTGGCTCCCGCGGGTAACAGCAGTAAATGTTTTCCCATCATAGATGAAGGTATTGCCCCTGGTAGCCAGCCACAACCGGCCTCTTTTGTCTTCAATCATGGCGTTCACTTCATAAGGGGGTCTATGCGAAAACGTTTTGCCTGTCCGGTCTTCATTCATTGTTTCTCCATTGATGATAAAGTTCTGAAAAGATTTCCCATCATAACGGCTGGCGCCTCCAAAAACCCCCAACCAGATGTTCCCTTTTTTATCTTCATAAATACTGCCCACATCATTATTCAAAAGACCGTCCGCGGTGGTGAAATGTTGAAAGGATTTCCCATCGTAATAATAAACACCCGAGCCGATAGAGCCGAACCAGTAGTTTCCTTTACTGTCTTCCAAAACAGAAAAAAAGCGGGCGGAACTCACTTTACCTGTGATTTTGGTAAAAGCCTTTCCATCATACCGGAAAATACCATCAAAAGCAGCTACCCAAATGTCGCCCTTCCTGTCTTGCAGGATATTCCGGGTGATCTTTTTAGGTCCGCTGGTATCGGAGCTGCTAATAGTCTTGCTCCCTTCTGTTGGTGTTTGTCCATAGGAGACAAAAAAAGACATTAAGTACAAAGTACAAGCGAGAATATATCTCATAATTCATTTATTTAATTTTAGTAATCGCTGAACGGGTCCGATTATGGTCAATGCAGCTTTTCTTTTTTTGTAAACCCCGGGGCATTTTTTACCTTTCATAGTATATCAACGTTGATACGGCAAAACTACTTTGATATCCTCAGCGCGGAGCATCCGGACTGTAAATAGAATTGTAAATTTTGTAAATAAACACTTGACACTATGCATGTTAGTCAGCATTTGCTGCCCGGAAAACGCAAATACCTGTTGGGGGTGCTACTGTTCCTGGTGATGGTTATTATCTGCGTGGCTTTCAGTATGGAGGACAGTGATGATTTTAATATTTCCAGAAGGGAAGTTTTACTCCGCAGGATCGGACATGAACTGCTTTTACAGTCGGGCGACAGCACGTCGAGGGTACTCCCGGTGAAAAAGATCGCAGACAATGAGTATCAGATCAGGTTTGAGCATGACCTTACCTTTCAACCGGACTCGCTGGTGAATACTACCCGGCGTTTACTGGCGCAGGACCCGCTGGCGCGTGATTATATTGTAAATGTGCTGAACTGCGGCACCACCAGCGTTGTCTACGGGTACGCTATAGCCCAAAACAGAAAAGATGATATTGTAGCCTGCAGAGGAAGGCACCAACCTACCGCATGTTACATGATTAACATCAAGTTTAAGGCGTTGGGCATGAATACTGCAAAAAGCAAATATCTGTTGGGGAGCCTGCCATTTTTAGCATTGGCGGGGTTTCTTTTTTTCAGATCTGTTAAGCCGCGAAGAACCTTACCTGAAAATAGTCAACCTGCGGGCATGATTACTTTAGGCGCAATTTCTTTTGACGCACGGCATCGTCAGCTTATCATAAATGGGAATACGGTAGATCTAACCGGAACAGAAGCCCGCGTATTGCACATTTTCGCCTTATCACCCAACGAGGTAATTGAGAGAAGCCGGCTGCAAAAAGAAATCTGGGAAGATGAAGGCGTTATTGTGGGGCGTAGCCTGGATATGTTCATTTCCAAACTCAGAAAAAAACTGGAACCTGATCCGGATGTTAACATTGTTGTGGTACGGGGGAAAGGGTATAGGCTGGAAGTTGGCGCTTGAGAAGCATCTTTTTGCGTGCGGAATTGCCAAAACAAAAAAGCCCTGCATAAATGCAAGGCTTTAATTCCCTAAGTCGGGGCGGCAAGATTCGAACTTGCGACCTCCTGCTCCCAAAGCAGGCGCGATAACCGGGCTACGCTACGCCCCGAAGTCCCCGCGGGTTCCGCTTTTCAGTACTATTGTCCTGATTAGTGGAGTGCAAAGGTAGGGATATTACAACGATATTCAAACATTTTTCAGGCAAAAATCTGATCATTCGCTGAAGACACCCGTCAGCAGGGCATCTTCAGCGAATATTTTTTATGCGGACACCGGCATCCGGATAATGATTTTCCCCTGCGCGGTCCCTTTGTGCTGTGCAGCGAAGGCTGCTTTCATCCCGGAGAACGGGAACACGCCGGCTATTTTAGTAACGATGCTGCCATCGTGCAACAGCCGCGCGATGTCTTCGATAGCGCTTTCTTCACTGGTCACCATTTTAAAGGCGGCATTGAGTCCCTGCGCTGCATAGCGCTGCTGCTGCACTTTAGTCAGACCGGAAGGCAGGTAAAACAGCGGCGCACCGGGCTTCAGGTGACGGGCAAACCAGGTGGCGTCATTGCGGCCGCCGGCATCCAGGATAAAGTCCAGCTGCAGGGGCGCTGCGGTGGCTGCGTCGAAGGAGGCATAGTCCAATACCTCGTCGGCGCCCAGCTCAGCAGCCAGCGCCACGTTGCCCGTGCTGGTCAGCGCAATAACATAAGCGCCCAGGTGCTTTGCCATCTGCACGGCATAATGCCCTACGCCGCCGGTAGGCGCGGTGATCAGGACACGGTCGCCCGCTTTTACGCTGTAATGCCGCGTGAGGCACTGCCAGGCGGTAACGGCCGCCAGCGTGGCGCCGGCGGCTGCTTCGAAGCTGACATGCGCGGGCTTCGCCGCCAGGTGGGCGGCCGGCGCAGCCACATATTCGGCATAGGCCTTACCATGACCAGGGAAACGTACCATCCCGAAAACGGCATCACCGGCTTTAAACTTGGTGACATCGCTGCCCACGGCAGTCACCACACCGGCAATATCCCATCCCAGGATAATGGGCGAAACGCCGTCCAGTACGCCGGCAGCGCTGCCGCGTATCGTTTCGCCGTCACGCACAATGGTATAATCTTCCAGCGTTTTTATATCCACCGGGTTGATAGCCAGCGCATGGGTCTTCACCAGCACTTCATCGGCGGCAATATCGGGAATGGCAGTTTCGGTAACCGCCAACGGAGCGGCAGGGTCGAGTTTTTCTAATACTATAGCTTTCATCTTGCGGTATTTTTAATACCCGCAAAGGTAGCCGGGCTACCGCCGGCACAGCGGTAAACAAAAAGGTAACACCGGTAACGAGATGGGATACCCCCGGCGGGACAACTCCCAAATCCGTAAATTAGCGGTATGGAAAAAGCACATGCGCCTTTTAGCGTCAGCATAGAAACACTGGACCACTGGGAGAAAAGAAACCGCCGGAACAACTTTTTCGAACTGGTATATATCATCGAAGGGAAAGGGGAACAGTGCGTCAACTACAACCAGATACCCTACGGACAAGGCAGCGTCTTCCTGCTGCCGGCTTCGGACTGCCATACATATACGATCACGGAGAAAACTACTTTTCTGTTCATCCGTTTTACCGCCACTTATTTCTCCAGTGATGAAGACTGTGTGATCGACTTCGGCAAGTGGTTCTGCCGGCTCAATTTCATCATCGGCAACTACAACCGGCTGCCGGGGGAACTGGTCAGCGACCCGACGGACAAACGCCACCTCGTTCACCTGCTGCATTTGCTGATGACAGAAACGGAACGGAACGACCCGCACACCCGCCGCATTATGCAGAGCTCTATGGTTACCGTACTGGAGCTGATTGCCCGCAACGTGGCGTCGGTGATGTCACCGCAAGCATTATACGAAGAGAAAAAATTTGCGGATATCCTGCTGCACATCCATTATCACCTGCTGGATGACGAGATGGTCTCCCCGCAATATCTAGCGGAAAAATTTCATATATCAACGACCTACTTCAGCGAATACTTCAAACGTAATGCGCATGAAACCTACCAGGAGTTCATTTTACGGTCCAAGCTGAAACTGGCGGAAGCCAAGGCCCTGTATACCGATATCCCGTTTAAGGAAATAGCATACGACCTCGGCTTCACCGACAGCAGTCATCTCAACAAAATGATGAAACGCTTTTATAACAAAGGGATGTCAGCTATCCGAAAAAGCGCTATAGCCGCCCCTTTGGCTTGATTTGTTCGTAGTCTGCCACACCGGTGCGTTTGGCCCATTCAAAATAAGCAGCCGACAACTCGTTGACCAGCTGCGGATTTTTCGCGGCCACATCGGTGGTTTCTCCCCGGTCTTCTTCTATGTTGTACAACTCCCACCGGTACTGCGGATAGATAGACACCAGCTTCCACTTGCCTTTGCGAACCGCGCGGTTACCGGCCCTCTCCCAGAACACCGGCTCGTCGCGACGCAGCTCTTCTCCATGAAAGAAAAGCCCTGTCAGGCTCCGGCCGGGTAACGGGTTCGGATGTACGCCTTTGTACTGCTGCGGATACCGTGCTCCGGCCAGCTCATAGAAAGTAGGCGCCAGGTCAATCAGGTGCGCAGTGCCCCGTGCAATGCTTCCAGCTTTGATTCTGGCCGGGTACCAGGCGATCAGTGGGGAACTGATCCCCCCTTCATACATGAAGTTTTTAAACGCGCGGAAAGGTGTATTAGACACATACGACCAGTTTTTACCCTGCGACTCAAAAGAACCGGCAGTACCTACCGGGCCTGTGTTTCGCGCGGCACGCTTCCCGCCCCAGTGCGCCACGTCTTCCGCCGGCGCACCGTTGTCCGAAATGAAAACGACCAGGGTGTTGTCTTCTTTTTTTAACGCTTTCAGCTTATCCAGCACCTTGCCCACGCCCTGGTCCATACGGTCTACCATAGCGGCATACACTTCCATCTTCGCTTTCCACAGTTCCTTTTCATCGTAGGTAAGGCTGTTCCATTCGGGAACGTCCGCATCCCGCGCAGCGATCGTCTGTTTCGGGTCCAACAGCCCCAGCTGCCGCTGCCGCGCCAGCCGTTCGCTACGTAACGAATCCCAGCCGATATCATAGCGCCCTTTGTATTTGGCGATATCTTCCGGAAGCGCCTGCAGCGGCCAGTGGGGCGCGTTAAAAGCGAGATACAGGAAAAAAGGTTTATTGCTTTTATTTTGTTCGTCGAGGTATTTCACGGCATGCGCTGCAATCTCGTCGGTGAAATAATAACTGTTGTCCGCCGGATGCAACCGCTGGTTGTTTTCTACCAACACGACCGGGTACTCCGTTCCAAACAGCGGCATCGGTTTGGCGTCAAAATAATCTGCGCCGCCGCCGATCACGCCGTAGTACCGCTCAAAACCACGCTGGTTAGGCCATGCGAGGCTGTCATTTCCTACATGCCATTTGCCGGACATCAGCGTACTGTAACCTGCTGTTTTCAGCACTTCCGCCAGCGTGAGGGATTCTTTATTAAGAAACCCCTGATACGCGGGCAACCCGAGGTTGACATCGAAATAACCGACACCCGCTTTATGCTGGTACTGCCCCGTCATCAGCGAAGCGCGTGTAGGTGCACAGATAGAGTTGTTGTAAAACTCCTTCAGCCGCAGGCCTTCTTTGGCAAGACGGTCCAGGTTGGGCGTGTGGATCTCCGACCCATAAGCGCCCAGATCGGAGTAGCCCATATCATCTACCATAATGAGGATGATGTTGGGCTTTTTTTGTTGTGCGTGTATATTGCCCGCAACGGCCACCTGTATGATGGCCGCCAGTGCTATCCCTATTTTTTTCATGTTTGTTTTTTTTAGATGATGACCTTATTGTTTCCTGCCTGCCGGCGATGCACCCCCTCCTGTCGGACCAGCAAATCCTGCAGGACCAACGGGTTTGATCCTGTCATAATCCACCACATTGTTGTCTCTGGCCCACACGTCGTAAGCGGCTGACAGCTCTTTCACTACCTGCGGCTGTTGCGCGGCGAGGTCGGTGGTTTCACCACGATCACGGTCTATGTCGTACAGCTCCCATTGTTTGGAGGGATAAGAAGATATCAGTTTCCATTTACCTTTGCGCACGGCCCGGTTGCCCGCCCGCTCCCAGAACAAAGGCGTGGCTCTGTCTATCTCCCGGAGGGAGAAAAATAAAGGCGCAAGGCTCTCTCCCTGTAAGGGATTGGTGGTAACATGCTGATAACTGGCGGGATAAGCCGCGCCTGCCACTTCATAAAAAGTAGGGGCCAGGTCTATCAGATGGGCAGTGCCACGGGCAATACCGCCACCTTTGATTTTGGCGGGGAACCAGGCGATCAGCGGAGAACTGATACCACCTTCATAGGCGCTGGCTTTGTATGACCGGAAAGGAGCATTAGACACATGCGCCCAGCTTTGCTCCTGGTAATCATATGAACCGGCAGTCCCGACAGGGCCGGAGTTACGTTGTCTTTTTCTTCCGGCAGGTATAAAACCACCCTGAGCACCATTGTCGGAGATAAACACGATGAGCGTATTATCATCTTTCTTCAGCGCTTTCAGTTTATCGAGTATTTTGCCAATACCCTGGTCCATACGGTCTATCATGGCGGCATACACTTCCATTTTTTTCTCCCACAGTTTCTTTTCATCGTAGGTAAGTCCTTCCCATAACGGCACCTCCGGATCAGGCGCAATCGTTGCATCTGCTTTGATCAGCCCCAGCTTCTTTTGCCGGGCGATCCGCTCGTTGCGCAAGGAATCCCAGCCAATCGCGTAACGGCCTTTGTATTTGGCGATATCTTCCGGGAGCGCCTGCAAGGGCCAGTGTGGCGCATTGTATGCGACGTACAGGAAAAAAGGTTTGTTGGTATGACTTTGTTCGTCGAGGAATTTCACCGCATGACCGGCAATTTCGTCTGTCAGGTAATGTCCTGGTTCGAGGTTAAAGCGCCGGTTGTTTTCTACCAGCGGCACCGGTGGTACTTTATCGGAATAACTGCCGATATCAAAATAGTTGCTGGCGCCGCCGATGAAACCAAAGAAACGATCAAATCCGCGCTGGTTGGGCCAGTAGATACTGTCGTCGCCAACATGCCATTTGCCGGACATCAGCGTGCTGTAGCCGGCTTGTTTCAGCACTTCCGCCAGTGTGAGGGATTCGCGGTTCAGGTATCCCTGGTAAGCCGGTAGTCCCAGGTTGACATTAAAAAAGCCAATGCCGGCTTTATGGTTGGACTGGCCCGTCAGCAGGGAGGCACGGGTAGGCGCACAGATGGAGTTGTTGTAAAACTCCTGTAACCGCAGGCCTTCGGCCGCCAGCCGCGACAGGTTGGGCGTTTGTATTTCTCCGCCATAGGGCGCAATGTCGGAGTACCCCATATCATCTACCATGATGAGGATGATGTTGGGTGGCTGTTTCTGCTGTGCCATGCTCCAGCTGAAGCAGCCGAGCAAAGCAAGGGTGGTGAGCATTTTCTTCATCATACATACTTTAAAAGCGGTATCAATAGTTGACCCACAGCGGGTCTTGTTTCAGTTTAGGATTGAGGTTCAGCTCCCGCTGGGGCGTTGGAAAATGGATATGCCGCGGCGCGGCCTGGGTTTTACCGGCGGCCTTCAGCACTTTGACGTAGTAGTCCGGCCCGCGCCGTACCAGGTCAAACCATCGCTGGTATTCATACACCAGCTCTTTACGTCTCTCCTGGAACACCGTATCGCGGAAGTTGCCGGTACTTAAAGCCGGGGCCACGTCCTGCAGGCGCGCTACGCCCGAACGCTGCCGCACAGCGTCAATCGCCTGGTAAGCTTCCGCCACGGGACCATTCAGTTCATTCAGCGCTTCCGCATAGATGAGCAATACTTCCGCATAACGGATGATAGGGAGGTTTTTGGAAGATTCCCCCGGATTGCCCACCACAGCGGGATCATAGTATTTATTGAAGTGGGGGTCAAAGATGTACAGCTTTCCGTCGGCAGGGCTCACCATCTGCGTCACAAAGGTGACGGCTTTGCGGGCGTCGCCTTCCGCAAAACTTTCGTATAGCCCTCCCTGTTTGTGCAGCGCGTCGGCGTAATCACCGTTGATACCGGGCACCTCATTCGGTGCGGAGCGGCTGGCGAGGCTATTGCCCTGATAACCGGCGTTGCCCAGGAACTGTGCAGAAAAGATATGTTCGATACCATTTTTCTTCGCCACGTTGAACACATCCGCAAAGTTCTCAAACAAGCCATACCAGTGGCTGTCAATCACCTCCTTGCTTTTAACGGCCGCCTTGGCCCAGTCTTGCCGGGTGAGGTATACTTTCGACAGCAGGCTTTTGGCGGCGCCGGCGGTGGCCCTGCCGATGTCGTTGGCGCCGTATTCGCCCGGAGCAGGCAGGCTCTCCGCCGCTGTGAGATCGCTGATGATCTGCGCATACACGTCTGCCTCCGGCGCCTTTTCTACGTACAGCGCTTCGGGTGACAGTGAGGCCGGTTCGTGTAATATCAGCGGTACGGCTCCAAACCACCTTACCAGGTTGAAGTAATGCAATGCCCGCAGAAACTTCGCTTCATTGATCAGCCGGGCGCGCGCAGCTTCGGAGATGTTCTCTTTTTTAATCAGCGCGATCCGGTCGATAGCGATGTTGGAAACATTAATGGCATCGTAGCTCTGTTTCCATAACTGTTCCATCCTGTCGTTGGAGGCATCGTGCGTAAGCCCTGAAATGGCTCTTACATGCGCATTGCGGGCCCTTGGACCAGCTTCGTAATCGTCGGTGGCCATTTCCACACCGATCTGAAAGAGGCTGTTATACAGCGACTGGCCGGTTTCGTACAGTTTCCGGTAAGCCGCTGTCACAGCGGAGTTAGCCTGTGCTTCATTCTGATAGAAGTTATCGGTGATCAGTACTGATTCCGGATGTTCATCCAGCTTGGAGCAGGAAGCTGCTGACAAAAACAGTAACACACTATATCGTAAAAAGGCTTTTTTCATACGTTCATTTTTTTGGGAGATGATTAACGACTACAGGGTAACGCGGACGCCTGCACTGACCGTCCGGGAGACCGGATAAATACCCAGATCTGTTCCGGGAGAGACATTGTTGCCCGAGGTCACTTCCGGATCAAACCCGGTGTAGGAAGTCCATGTCAGCAGGTTTTGAGCGGATACAAATACATTGACCGCCGATATTTTCCTGATGATCGACTTGGGCAGGGAATATCCCAGCGTGACATTTTTCACCCGCAGGAAAGAACCATTTTCGATGAACCGGTCGGAGAACACGGGGGCGGGGTCCAGTTTTGCGCGTGGCATGGTTTGACTGGGATTGGACGGTGTCCAGCGGTCGAGGGCTGAAGCGGCAGCGTTCTGCTGACCGGTAAACAGTTCCAGCGACTGCCGGTTGGAGTTGAGGATTTTATTCCCGTAGGAGCCCTGCAGCAACACAGAGAGTGAAAATCCTTCCCAGGAGAAGTTGTTACCAAGGCCGAGTATAAAATCCGGTTGCGCATTACCGATGATCGTACGGTCGTTGGCGGTAGTAAAAATCCCGTCCCCGCTGATGTCTTTATACAGCCGGTCGCCTGCTTTGGGAGTGGCGTTGCCGGTATATTTTCCTTTAGCCGTTTCTTCCCCTGTTTGCAGGATGCCGTCTGTCACGGTGCCGTAGAAGCTGCCCAGCGGTTTACCTACTTGTATGATATAATTGCCGCTGATATAAGACTTCGCGCCATTTCCGATTTTCAATACTTCATTGCGGTTAAAGGAGAAATTAAAATCCGTGTTCCAGGTGAAAGCGCCGGTAAAGTTCCTGCTGCTGAGGCTCAGCTCTATGCCTTTATTGAGCACGGAGCCAAAGTTCTGCAGCGAGGACGTTTGCCCGGAGGTCCACGGTATTTCTACATTCAGCAACAGGTTGGTCGTTTTTTTATAGTAAGCGTCTATGGTAAACAACAAACGGCTATTGAGGAAAGCCGCATCCAGGCCGGCATTGTACTGGTAGGTTTTTTCCCATCCCAGCTGGTCGTTGGCCAGGCGGGAAGGGGCGAAGCCGGTGGCCATATTTTTACCGAAGAGATAGTTCAGGCTGTAGAGGGTAGCCAGTGACTGGTACTCGCCTATTTCGAGGTTACCGGTAGTGCCGAAGCTGGCGCGTAGCTTCAGGTCGTTGACGGTCCTCGCAGCGTCTTTAAAAAACGGTTCGTTGCTGATGCGCCAGGAAGCGGCGGCAGAGGGGAAATATCCCCATTTGTTGCCTTTACCGAAACGGGACGAGCCATCTGCCCGGATGCTGGCCGTAAAATAATAACGGCTGTTGTAGTTGTAGTTAACGCGTGCCAGGTAGGAATGCAGCACCCATTCGGTGGCGTCGGCAAAGGGGCGCACCAGCGTGGCCCCGCTTTGTAAACTGTTGTAGGTAAGGTCGTCTGTAACAAAGTTCTGCGCCCCGGCCCTGACGATATCACTTTTGAATTCCTGCTGGGTGAACCCGGCGAGCACATCAAAGGTATGCTTTGCAATATTACGTGTATACGTCACCGTATTTTCATTCAGCCAGGAGTAGGCGTTGTAGGTACCGCGGGCGGCGCTGCCTTTAGTTTGTATGCCTTCGTAGATGGTGGAGGGGATGTAGTTCTTTTCGGAGGTATTGTTGACATCTGCGCCGAGCAGCACTTTCACATGAAGGCCATCGAGGATGCCGTATTCTGCAAAAGCCGTTCCCAACAGCCGGTTCGTAGTGGATTTATTCAGTTGTTCATTGATGGTGGCCACCGGGTTGGCAAAAATGTTTTCAAAAGGGTTACGCAGCGTATAGCTGCCGTTGGGTTCATAGATAGTGGCGGTAGGCGGCATCAGCAGCAGGGAGGTGATAAACCCGGAAGGGGCCACGTTGGCGTCTGACTTATTAACAGAAAGGCTGGCGCTGACCTTCAGCCTGTCTAACGGCTGCGCATCTACGTTGGCCCGTATGCCCAGTCGCGTGAAGTCGGTATGTTTAACGATGCCCTGCTGATCGAAGTAGTTGCCCGAAAGCAGGTAGCGGGTTTTGGTGTTGCCGCCGCTGATGGACAACTGGTGGTTCTGTACCGGCGCCGTGCGGAACACGGCATCCTGCCAGTCGGTGCCTTTGCCCAGCTGGCTGATTTGTCCCGGTGTCAGGTACTGGTTGGGGCCTTTCGCGGGATTGGCGTCATACAGTGCTTCATTACGCAGGATGGCGAAATCATGTGCGTCCAGCAGGTCAATTTTTTTACGGAGCGACTGTACGCCATAAGAGCCTTCATAATGGAGCGTGTTCCTTTCCGCTTTGCCTTTGCGGGTGGTGACGATCACCACGCCGTTGGCGCCGCGGGAGCCATAGATAGCGGTGGAGGAGGCGTCTTTGAGGATATCGATACTTTCGATGTCAGCGGGATTAATGGCCGCCAGCGGGTTGACAGGCGTACCTGTGAGGATACCGGGGCTGGCGGTGCTGTTGTAGATCGGGAAGCCGTCAATCACATACAGCGGTTCGTTGCCGCCCTGTATAGAGCTGCCGCCGCGGATGCGGATGCTGACGCCGCCGCCGGGCTGTCCGGATGTCTGCGTTACCTGTACGCCGGGCACTGCGCCTTTCAATGCCTGGTCGAAAGAGCTGACCGGCTGTTTGAGCAAAGGTCCGGAGACAGAGGCTATCGCGCCGGTGAGGTCACTTTTTTTCTGGGTGCCGTAGCCCACTACCACCACGTCGTTCAGCTGGCTCTGTATGGCTTCCAGCGGGATTTCAATATGGCCGCCGGTAGCGGTGACTTCTGTTTTGCGGTAGCCGATATAACTGATGATCAGGGTGTAAGGAAATTTTTGGCCGGTGACGAAGACAAAGCGTCCTTCTGCATCCGTGGAAACGCCGTGGGTAGTGCCTTTGATGTTGACCACCGCGCCCGGTAAGGGTTCACGGGTGCGCGCATCTACCACCCGCCCTGTAAGGTGTGAATTGATCAGGGGCGTGGTAGGCACCTGCGCTGCCGCCAACAGCGGCAGGAGATAAAGCATGGATAGCCCTATCCATGCCAGTATGTTTCTGCGTGACATTCGTTGCATGTTTTAAAAGTTTGGACCGCTGCCGCTGGTTGCCTGCAGCAGGACATAACAATACCAGCCCGGAGAAAACGGGCTTCTCAGAGAAATGATGAAAAGGGAAAGTGCCGGAAAGCTGTTACCGTCTACAACAGCATACGAAACAGCACCGCGCTCCGCATGAACGGTTAATGTTGTCAGTGGTTGACATCTACTTAAAGTTTAGTATTGAAGAATAAGTTGCCGCTAACACTGCTGCCGGTAGTTTTATCGGGTGGTGCTAAAAACTACACAGGGCCTGTTCTGCTGTAAATAGATTGGTTTTGCAGTGTATCTGATAATGACAACGGCGTAAAAGTAATACTATTTTTATTAGTACACAATATTTGTAGACTATTAGTAGTAAGATTTTTTTGGGGGGCTGTCCCGCCGTTCAAATTCCTGCGCAATAATGGGATAAAAAATGAGGGGAATTTTTGAAAGTCACCGCGTAAATACACTGCGTAAGCGGACGGTAACTTTGAAACACATATCTTATATCCGCCGGCCGGCAGGTAACCATTGTAAACCCTTATTCCTCATTGCGGTTTCGCGCCGCCATATTTAAAAATACAGACGATGCAAAAGCTATTGTTCATGGTTGTTTGTTTCCTCGCATTTCGGGGAAGCATTCAGGCCGCCCCTCCTTCCTTTACACGCCCGCATTCTTTACCAGCAGATATTACAGACAGCCTTAACTACATCGATGTGAAAGCCATGGGTGCCCAGGGCGACGGAGTCACTAACGACAGCGCAGCGCTCAGGGCAGCAGCAGCTCTCGCCTGCAGCGAGGGTAAAAATTTATACTTCCCGCCGGGTGTTTATAACCTGGGAGATCTTAAAAAGTCACAGCATGTGATAGACATTTATGGTGCACGCGGTATGGTCATTTCCGGAAATCAGGCCACACTTATCTGCAGGAGCACCACAGCTGGTGATAATCAGTCTGATCCTCCCCGTATATTCCAGGTATCCGATTCCCGGGGTATTACTTTCAGAGGGCTACGATTTGTGGACGGCGGGTATTCTGATTCCGCTACCTATAAGGGGGCATATGGCATCTATATTCCCGCTACCTCCGGCGATGTTACCAATGTAATCGTCGAAAATGTAGAGGGCAGCTCTGTACTTGGACTGATGTTCAGGGCTTACTCGTCCAGCCGCTTTGAAAACATCAACATACGCAACGTACGGGTGGAGAAAAGCTACTATGGCTTTATCCTGAACGATCCCAGGAACCTCCGTATCAGCACTTACCGGGCCGACAGTCTGAAACGGGCCCTCTTTCTTACCGGCGGCCAGTTCATTACTGCCGACATTCACAGCAATAACCATCAGGCAGCCAGTGCAGAGGTGCTGCTGAAATGTTATGGCATCCCGTTAAAAAATGTCAGAATTCATTACCGCAGTGACAATAGCAAGTCTGCCGGTAATGCTTTCGTATCACTGGAGCAACAAGGTACCTCCGGCGAATTTCTGATAGACAATGTGGACATAGACGTGGATTGCAGCGGAAGCACTGTTGGCTTTCCTGTAGTCATCAAAGCGCTGGATGCGGAGGGAAACATTGTGCCCACTACCGACAAACACTGGGACAATATACGCATCCGGGGGCTGTCGGCCGGAGTGCCGGGAAGGCAGGTCCAGGTACTTTCCATACAAAACAAACCGGGATTGATAGAGGTTTCACCACAGCTGGACCCTAACAACTTTCTTCCGTCCTATTACCCGGGCTTCGTCAGATTAACAGGCCACACATGGAACTACACGATACCGGGCCCGCTGACCGCGGCCAGTCACTTTATAGACCTGTCTAAATTCCCTGGCTTTCCAGGCCGCGTAGGCACTATAAAAGTACGCGCTGTGCTCATAGAAAACACCGGCCTGGGTGCCGCCACCAGCATGACGTTCCAGGAAGACGTACTTTTTGTGTCCGTTGCTAATAACGGCATTGTGACGATCATCAATCAGGCTAACCTGCAGAAGAAAAGTACGGGCAACACTGTTTCTACCGCCAGTTATACGGCCAGCGGAACAGGAGTGAATGTTACTTTCTCCGGTTATGGCAATAGCCTCTCCGTAGGCTATCTGGCAGCGGAACCTTTTCAACAGTAAAAAAACAGCCCCGCCGCCTGACTATCAGGTAGTGGGGCTGCCACATAAAAAGCATTATATAAAAGTGCTGTTCCGAACCTCCACCACCGCATAGTATTTCTTGCGGCCGGAAAGCTGCCAGGTAAAACTCTCTCCTTGTTGCAGTCCCATCAGGGCCAGTCCAAACAATGACAATGCGGAGATACCGCCGGCTTGCTCGTCTGCTTCATCCGGTGGCATCAGTTTGTATTCCAGGTTGATCCTGTTCACCGTATCCCGGATGATAACGGTGGAGTATAAACGGGAAGCACTGTTAGGAAAATCGTCGACCGGTAATATACTGGCTGTTTTGATTTTCTCCAGCTGTTGCTGTTGTATCTGTTTGTCATACATCAGCGGCGGATCGTTTTTCTGCAGGTGATCGATCAGCAGTTCATAATCTTTCTTTAGTAATAACAGCGGTGCTTTATGAGTGGTCATGATGTGCGGTATTTTTTTCAGACAATAGACTGCCTGCTGCCGTTATATACAACGGCAGGCAGCAATGGCGGCCCGGTTGACGATGGTATTATGATCGTCAACCGCTTGAAATAATCCCCGTTCCGCGCTAACAGCCGGAGCGGGGATTAATTATTGAAGTCTTTATAGTTTGAAAAGAAATACAGCCTGCCACCAGCAAATGGCGTAACGCCTGCCAGCTGGAAGAGATTGGCAGGAGAGAAGAAAATGAATATGGAAAAAAGATTTTTCACTTCCCGCAAAGATACTAAAAATAGCGGGAAGGCATCCGGGTAGTCAGCGGGTACGCATAAACGAAAACGGACAGGCTAACAGCAGGATGGATAATCAACGAAGGCTCCTGGTCATCAGGGTTTCATCAAAACCTACTCCATAATGATAAGCAGTGAAGTCCCTTACTTTCTGCCAGCCATGTTTATAGTAAAATGCCAGTCCCACCGGCGATGCGGCCAGTTGCAGCGTGTCCAGTCCCTGGGCGCGGGCATAGTCTTCCAGGTGCGCCATTAATCGTTTTCCGATCCCCTGGTTTACATTTTGGAGCCTTGTATAAAAGCCAAACACCCAGTTATCCTCCAGTGCCACGGTACCTACTATTTCGCCGTTGATTTCCGCGCAGAAGACGGCTTGTCGTTGCAGCTTTTCCATCATGACCTGTTCGGAATAGTATCTGATAAAGATGTCCCACTGTTCGTTGCTGTAGTGGGGCTTCAATAAGGCGTGCGCGTTTTCGCAGATTAAATCGCTTAACTGTCTGGCGTCTGAAAGGGTGGCTTCTCTGATAATAACTGGTTCCATGTTAAACTATTTAGTGGCAGAAAAGGTATGCTACGCCGGCTATCGCACATTGGCCCGGGCGTAAGGACCGTCGGAAGGCTTTATCTCCCTTTGTAGTGGTGTGGCAAAGCGATCAGCACAAAACGCAATAAACCGGGAAAGATAAACTTGTATAAAGTTGCTGATTATTGCGCGGGGATACAACAGGTTATTAATAAAAAAGGGCGCTCTTTTCAGAACGCCCTTTTGCCTGCGGTGAGGGAGGGATTCGAACCCTCGGTACAGGTTTAAGCCCGTACGACGGTTTAGCAAACCGTTCCTTTCGGCCACTCAGGCACCTCACCATTTCCTCCGGAAGGGGCTGCAAAAATAGGAAAAGTTTTATATTCTCCAAAAGCAATTTGATTTTTTTCGGATTTTTTTTGTCCGGTGGTGACTTTGCGGCTGAGTATCATGTAATACGGCCGGCCATCTTCCGTCCATACGGATGGCTCAAGGCCCTTTCTGGCAAAGTGTTGCAGGGCATTTACGCCATACGCTCCCGTTTTCAAATTGTACCTATAGCGGCAGTGCCGGTCAACTATTTTATCTTTTCGATATCGCGCTAAGCGGGAGCATGATATTTTCTGCCGCACAGGAATGCATCCTGTCAATTGCTACGCCGGTGCGTTTGTTGGCTCACCGCCTGCGGGCCTGTATTTCTTTATATGGACGCACCGTTTTCTGTTGCCGCTGTTTCCGGCTATAGTTGATTTTATGCAGGCAGGCGCGCGGCGCTTTCTGTGTGTGGGTAATATTCAGCCTCTTTTCCGGTTCGCCCGGTAGCTGCAGATCCCGGTGGATAATGCGCCCAATCCTCACTGGTAGTGTTGAAGCGCACCTAAACATATAAAAATAACATAATATAAATAATAAAAAATAATGCCGCTTCAGTGTGAAGCGGCATTACTCAAATAGGTTAGGGGAATGGCCTTACATAGCGGCCAGCTGTACTTTTTGCTGTAGTTCGATGACGCTGTCGCGAAAATTATTATCGGTATCCATCAGGTCTTTAACGGTCTGACAGCTGTGGATCACGGTAGTATGGTCCCTGCCGCCGAAATGTTCGCCGATGGTTTTCAGGGAATTTTTTGTAAATGACTTAGCGAGGTACATGGTTATCTGCCGTGCCTGTACGATTTCGCGCTTACGCGTTTTCTGCAGCAGTTTATCGTAAGGAACGTCGAAGTATTCGCAGACCATTTTCTGGATACTTTCTATAGTAATTTCTTTGGAAGAAGTTTTGACGAAAGACTTCAGTACGCGTTTGGCGAGTTCGAGGTCTATCTCTTTACGGTTCAGGGAGGACTGCGCCAGCAGGGAGATGAGGGCGCCTTCGAGTTCACGCACATTGGTTTGTATGTTGTAGGCAACATACTTCACCACTTCTTTGGGCATTTCCAGTCCGTCGTTTTTCATTTTGAGTTCCAGTATTTCCATTCTGGTTTCAAAATCCGGGATCTGGATATCCGCGCTGAGGCCCCAGCGGAAGCGGCTCAGCAGACGCTCCTGTACGCCATCAAGGTCCTTTGGGGCCTTATCCGACGTAAGGATCAGTTGTTTGCCCGACTGGTGCAGATGGTTGAAGATCGCAAAGAAAGCGTCCTGCGTTTTCTCCGCACGGGCAAAGAACTGGATGTCATCCACGATCAGCACGTCTATCAGTTGATAGAAGTGAATGAAGTCGTTGATGATATTATTTTTCGAGTGATCAATAAACTGGTTGATGAATTTCTCGGCGCTTACATACAGTACCGCTTTATTCGGATGAATACGCTTTACTTCATTGCCCACTGCCTGCGCGAGGTGTGTTTTTCCCAGTCCAACGCCACCGTAGATCACCAGTGGGTTGAAAGACGTACCACCTGGTTTTTCCGCGACCGTTTTTCCTGCCCGGCGCGCCACACGGTTACAATCTCCCTCTATATACGCATCAAACGTATAGTTTGGATTGAGCTGAGAATCGATCTGTACCCGTTTGATCCCCGGGATAACAAATGGGTTCTTTACCGGGTTATGTATGGTTAACGGAAAGTCTACCTCATTATCTTTCTGGGGCTTCGTGAACTGCGTAGGCATGTTCACAGTTCTGGGATGCTGGTGTGGTGTACCGTTCTCTACTACAATGCGGTATTCCAGCCGGGCTTCTTTACCTAATTCTCTTTTTATTGTTTTCCCTAACAATCCCACATAATGCTCTTCAAGGTATTCATAAAAGAATTGGCTGGGGACCTGGATGGTTAAAACATTGTTTTCAAGTTTAATGGGCTTAATAGGCTCAAACCAGGTTTTAAACGGCTGCCATTCCACAATATCCCTAATTATATTAAGACACCTTTCCCAAACTTGTTCGCAAGTTTTATTCATTGAGATAAAAAAAATTAGTTGTTTCTTAATTAAGGATGCTGCTTAGTTCTCGAATTTTAGAAATCTTCCAACGCAGGATGTTGAAAAATTTTTCAGACAGGACGACGAATATCTGTAGAAAATGTTGAAAAAAAAAATTTATCTACCCTTGTTTATATTCTATCGACAACAGTGTGTTGATACTGCGCCATGCCCTGCTGCCAGCGCTTTACAGCACTAACGTTACACGGATTTAAGTACTATAAACTCCGTTGATTAGCAGCATCTTTGTCTTTCTCATTGTCCTTTTTATCATAAATATGGATATATAACTGATAAAATAATATCGCACCTTCTCATGGCAAAAAAAACGACCACCGGAAAAGGGTGAGATATTCACAATTTTTTCCGCGAGGGTGCAAAACTATGTTAGTATCTCCATTTAAAAAAATGTGTTTCGAATTAGTTATTACCAGATAAATTCAGTAGATCTTCGCGCGCCTGCTTTAAATAAAAAATATTTGCACGCACTTGGCTGAATACCGTATCTTTGGTGCTTCTGAATTTAAAAAATTTTTCTATGAGTTTTGAAATTACCGGAAAGCTGATTGTGAAGTACAACACGGTACAACGCAGCGAAACTTTTAAAACAAGAGAGTTCGTTATTGAGAAATCTGATGATATCAACGGCCGTGTGATTAACAACTATATCAAATTCCAGTCCGTACAGGACCGTACAGGTATCGTTGACCGGTTCAATGAAGGTGAAAACGTTAAAGTTTATTTCAATATCAAAGGCACCAGATGGGAAAAAGACGGCAAGGTCAACTACATCACCAACCTGGACGCATGGCGTATGGAATCTGTAATGGCAGCTCCCGCTCCCGGCGCAGACCCCATGCCTAACTACAATACTCCGCAGATGCCTGCTGCCGGCGATGGTGGCGACGATCTGCCATTCTAATTACGAATTACGGATTACGAATTACGAATTAAGGACTATCACATTATAAAGGGCTTCCAATGAACTTTAAAGTTTAGAACCCTATATAACGTGATAGTCCTTAATTCGTAATTCGTAATCCGTAATTCGTAATTGATTTTCCTAACTACGCTTATGCAACAACAGATCTCCCTGAAGCTGACGCCTGCCGACGCAGCGCATCCCCACCGTATTACCACACAGGCCGCCGCCACGCTCGGCGTGAAGCCCGCCGCCATCACAGGCTACCACCTCCTCAAACGCTCTATCGACGCACGTTCCAGGCAACAGGTATACTTCATCCTCACCCTGCTCGTATTTGTCAATGAACCCTTCCATGAAAGGGTACATGCGCACCCGGTGTACAAACCACTCGCCGCCAATGCGCCCGCTGTCATCATCGCAGGCGCCGGCCCCGCCGGCCTCTTTGCCGCCCTGCGCCTCATCGAAGCCGGTATCAAACCCGTTATCCTCGAAAGAGGTAAAGATGTACGCGCCCGCCGCCGCGACCTCGCGGCCCTCAACAAAACGGGCATCGTAAACCCCGACTCCAACTACTGCTTCGGGGAAGGCGGCGCCGGCACCTACTCCGACGGGAAACTATATACCCGCTCCAACAAAAGAGGCGATATCAACCGCATCCTCAACATATTCGTGCACTTCGGCGCCGACGAGAAAATCATGATCGACGCACACCCGCATATCGGCACCAACAAACTGCCGCATATCATTACGGCCATGCGCGAACAGATCATCGCCGCCGGCGGAGAAGTACACTTCGAACAGAAAGTCAGCAGCCTCCACATACACAACGGCGCCATCACCGGCGTGGAAACCACCGCAGGACACACTTTCAGCGCCCGCCACGTTATCCTCGCCACCGGCCACTCCGCCCGCGACATCTTCATCATGCTGCACCGGCAAAACATCCTGCTGGAAGCCAAACCCTTCGCCCTCGGCGTAAGGGTAGAACATCCACAGGAGCTGATCGACAGCGCCCAGTACCATTGCGACCTACGCGGCGAATACCTCCCGCCGGCCAGCTACAGCCTCGTGGAACAGGTGGAAGGCCGCGGCGTATTCTCCTTCTGCATGTGCCCCGGCGGCATCATCGCCCCGGCCGCCACAGATCCCGGTGAACTGGTGGTCAACGGCTGGTCGCCCTCCAAACGTGACAACCCCTACGCCAACTCCGGCATGGTCGTTACGGTAGATGAATCCGACTTCGCCCCATTCGCCCACCATGGCCCGCTGGCAGCCATGTACTATCAGCAGGCGGTGGAACGCCAGGCCTTCCTCGCCGGCGGCGGCCACTTTGTGGCGCCCGCCCAGCGCATGACCGACTTCGTGAAAGGGAAAATATCAGCCACACTGCCCGAATGTTCCTACATCCCGGGCGTCAACAGCACCGACCTGCGCACCGTACTGCCCGCAGCCGTACACCAGCGCCTCGCCGGCGCCTTCAAAGCTTTCGGCCGTAAAATAAAAGGCTACTATACAGATAATGCCATCCTCGTGGCCACCGAATCACGTACTTCCTCTCCCGTTAGAATACCGCGCGACAACGATACCCTCGAACATCCGCAACTGACGGGCTTATACCCCTGCGGCGAAGGCGCAGGATACGCCGGCGGCATCGTCTCCGCCGCGATGGACGGGGAACGCGTGGCCGCTATGATCGCCACCCGCCTCCACCACTGATCCTGATGAAAGACACAGCATATTATTCACGAATAATTGCTAAATTTTCATCATGAATCTACTCGAAGTCAAACACCTGAAAAAATACTATGCCACCCACAAAGCTGTGGATGATATCAGCTTCGATATCCGGCAAGGCAGTATCTTCGGTCTGCTCGGCCCCAACGGGGCCGGGAAAACCACCCTGCTGCGCATGATCACCGGCATATTCTATCCCGATGAAGGTTCCATCCGGCTCAATGGCCACCCTTTCGACCCCCAGCGGGATGCCTCGCTCATCGGTTACATGCCCGAAGAAAGAGGCCTGTACAAAAAAATGAAAGTAGGCGAACAAACCCTCTACCTCGCACGCCTCAAAGGCCTCAGCGAAAAAGAAGCCACGGAGAAAATCAAAAAATGGTTCGATAAGTTCGATATCAACTCCTGGTGGAACAAACGCGTGGATGAACTCAGCAAAGGCATGCAGCAAAAGGTACAGTTCATCTCTACCATCATGCACGATCCCAAACTGCTCATTCTCGACGAACCCTTCTCCGGCCTGGACCCCATCAACTCCAACCTGATCAAACAGGAAATTTTTAACCTTGCGCAACAAGGCACCACCATTATCTTTTCCACCCACCGCATGGAACAGGTGGAAGAGATATGCGACCACATCATGCTGGTCAACAAAGGCCATAAAATACTCGACGGCAGCGTCAAACAAATCAAACAGGACTTCAAACAGGGACTCTTCCGCATAGGCCTCGGGGTAACGCCCAACGCGGCACAGATGGCCACCTATCACTTCACCATCGTCAGCATGCACGAAAATACCGTGACGGTCAGGATGAATGAAGACAGCTCCACCAACGACATCCTGCTGCATTTCATCCATCAGCGTATACCCGTTACCTATTTCGAGGAAATATTACCCACCATCAACGAAGTATTTATCACCCAGGTACAGCAAACGGAGCAAGCACCTGTTGCCACAGCTGCGCAGCAACCCGCCTGATCACCCCCAGCACATCAACTATGAACAAGATATGGCTCATCATTAAAAGAGAATTCCTGACCCGCGTCCGCAAACGCTCCTTCCTGGTGGTTACCCTGCTGGTACCCATCGCCTTTGCCGCCATGATCGTCATCCCCATCCTCATGGCTGTCAGCGGCAACGAAAGCAAACGCATCGCGGTCATCGATAAAAGCGGCATTTTCAACAACAACCTGCCGGACAAAAAAGGCGTCTACTTCAAATACCTGCCAGACGCCAACCTCGACAGCCTCAAACGCCACTACGAAGCAGCCGATTACTCCGGTATCCTTTATATACCGGATATTGATATTAACCGTCCCGCCGGACTGGAATACTATAGTAAAGGCCAGGCAGGCATCTCCCTGGAAACGGCTATCAACAACGATATCAACAATGTTATCGAGAAAAAACGCATGGAGCAGGAAGGGATCGACAAATCCAGGCTGGATGCACTGCGCTCCAATATCACCGTGGAATTCAAAAGCGGTGACGATGAAAAGAAAGGCAACTCATGGGTAGCCTATGGCGTTGGTTATGCCAGCGGCTTTACCATCTATATCGTACTGCTGCTGTTTGGCACCTCCGTGATGCGCGGCGTGATGGAAGAGAAAGTGAACCGCATCGCGGAAGTAATGATCTCCAGCGTGAAACCTTTCCAGCTCATGATGGGTAAAATTGTGGGCATCGCCGCTGTAGGCCTGCTGCAGTTCCTGATCTGGGGCGTGCTCATCAGCGTTATCTATGCCGTGATCCCGCTGTTCCTGTCGCCCGAAAGTATCCAGGCCGCCAGCCAAAGCAATATGATGGCGCAGAACAACAATGCAGAAGCAGCCGAAGCCTTCCGCCGCGTATCCGACGTAGTGGGCAGCATTAACTGGTCACTGCTGCTGTCCTGTTTCATATTTTATTTCCTCGGCGGCTACCTTTTCTACTCTTCGCTGTTTGCCGCCATCGGCAGCCTGGCGAACGAAGACGCCACCGACGTGCAACAGCTTACCTTTCCCATCACAGTGCCCATCATCATCGGTATTATGATCATGATGAAAGCCGTACACGATCCGGGAAGCCCGCTGGCCGTATGGGGCAGCATCATTCCTTTCACCTCGCCCATGGTGATGATGGCCCGCCTGCCTTACGGTGTGCCGGGCACCGTGCCTTACTGGCAACTCGGGCTGTCTTTTGCCCTGCTGATCGGTGGATTTATCCTGACCACCTGGGCCGCCGGAAAAATATACCGTACCGGCATCCTGTTATATGGTAAGAAAGTGACGCTGAAAGAAGCCCTGAAATGGGTGATAAAGAAAGGATAAGGCATTTAGAGATTTTTTGATTTACGGATTTTTTGATTTCGTGAATGTATAAAGCGAAGACCAGGGCGAGTATAAAAGCCGCTCTGGTCTTCGCTCTTTATTCTAAAAATCAAAAAAGCCGTAAATCAAAAAATCTCTAAATATCTCCTGCCAGCTGCCTGCGTACAACCTGGAATTCATTCCAGATGTCCTCCACGATGGCCGCAGCGGGTTTAATATCGTGAATCAACGCGCTGACCTGCCCTATCTCCAGCTCTCCTTCTTCCAGATTACCTTCGAACATACCGGTTTTAGCGCGGGCGCGTCCCAGCAGAACTTTCAGCGCATCGGGGTCTGCGCCGCCGTCTTCCGCGGTTTTCACCGTTTCGTAAAAATGATTTTTAATAAGACGTACAGGGGTTAATTTCTTGAGGCTTAACATGGTATCGCCTTCTTTGGCGTTGACCACCGCTTCCTTGAAATTAATATGGGAAGATGCTTCGGGGGTTGCCACAAAACGGCTGCCTACCTGCACTCCGGAGGCGCCCAGCGCAAAAGCTGCTGCCATGGCTCTTCCGGAACCAATGCCGCCCGCAGCGATCACTGGTATCTGCACTTTTTCACAGACAGCCGGTATCAGCACCATGGTGGTGGTTTCCTCCCGACCGTTGTGCCCTCCCGCTTCAAAGCCTTCCGCCACCACAGCATCCACGCCGGCCGCTTCGCTTTTCAGGGCAAAAGCCGAGCTGGACACCACATGCACCACTTTCACGCCCGCCGCTTTCAACACCGGCGTCCATGTCTTGGGATTACCGGCAGATGTAAACACCACCTGTACTTTCTCTTCCAGGATGATGTTGATCAATTGCTCAATATCCGGGTACAGCAGGGGCACATTCACCCCAAAAGGCTTGTTGGTAGCTTCTTTACAGCGTTGGATATGATGCTTCAGCACATCGGGGTACATACTGCCTGCGCCGATAAGGCCCAGCCCGCCTGCATTACTCACTGCACTGGCTAAACGCCACCCGCTGGCCCATATCATGCCGGCTTGTACAATCGGGTATTGTATCCCGAACAAAGAGGAAATCCGGTTCATGCAACGAATATAACATTTTAGCCCAGATCGATTTCTGTATTGTCGCCGATATTAAGGCTCTGGCTAAGGCCGCGGATATTGGCATCGCTGCCTATCAGCGAGGACTTCAGCACCACCTCATACAGGTTGCTGAATGAACCGATAATGGAGTCCTTCACGATGGAGTAGTTGATCACCGTATTATCGCCTACGGCCACGTTAGGGCCGATGATGGAGTTCTTGATATTACAGCCTTCTCCGATACTTACCGGCGGTATGATAATAGTGTTCTCATACGGCAGTACCGGATTATTGGCCAGTTTGTACTTTTTCAGCAGGATGGCATTGGTTTCCAGCAGGGTATCCTTGCGGCCGCAGTCAAACCAGTTGATCACCTTGAAAGCGTTAAAACGCACGCCGTGTTCTATCATACATTCCAGCGCATCAGTGAGCTGAAACTCGTCATGTGACTTGATATGATTGTCGATATTGGCTTGCAGGCATTCATAGAGCTGCGCGCTCTCCTTGATCTTATAAAGGCCTACCAGCGCAAGGTTGGACTTGGGGATCTGCGGTTTCTCCACCACCCGGGTGATCTTGCCGCTTTCATCCAGTTCCGCCACCCCGAAGTTGCGCGGATCATCCACCTTCTTCAATCCCAGTACAGAGTAAGGAGAAGACACCACTTCCTTGAAATCACACTCACAGATGGTATCGCCCAGTACGATCAGCACTTCATCGTTGCCTACTACTTCGCGGGTCAGCAGGATAGCATGCCCCGTGCCTTCGCGGCTGTTTTGATGCACGAAGTGGCAGGTCAGCTGCGGGTATTTCTTTTCAACGTAGTGCTGGATTTTTTCCCCCAGATACCCTACCACAAAAACAAATTCCGTGATGCCCGCTTCCACCAGCTGATCCACAATGATGCTCAGTATGGTCCTGCCGGCTAATGGGATGAGTGCTTTGGGTTGTGTATATGTATGTGGCCTGAGCTTAGTGCCCGCCCCGGCCACGGGTATTATTGCCTTCATGTAGTTGTAGTTAGGATAAGCTCCGAATGCCGCGAAAATAGACAATTATTTAGTTATTTGGCCATTTGGTCACTGGGTTATTGGAGAGTTCATTTACACCCGACACTATTAATGAACTCCTTAAATAATCAAATAACCAAATATCTAAATACCAAAATATTCCGAATTGCATTTGATCGGGAGTTATTCTAAATTTGCAGCAAATTTTAAGGCATCATGCAAAGAGACCAGCAAATATTTGATATTATCCGCCAGGAATTGGAGCGTCAGCGCCATGGCATCGAATTGATCGCATCTGAAAACTTTACCAGCTTGCAGGTAATGCAGGCCATGGGTAATGTGATGACGAATAAATACGCCGAAGGCTACCCTGGCAAAAGATACTACGCAGGCTGCGAAATCGTGGACCAGAGCGAACAACTGGCCATTGACAGGGCTAAACAAATATTTGGGGCTGCTTATGCCAACGTACAACCTCACTCCGGAGCACAGGCCAATGCCGCAGTAATGCTGGCCATCCTGCAGCCCGGTGATAAAATCCTCGGCCTGGACCTCAGCATGGGCGGTCACCTGACCCACGGTTCTGCTGTAAACTACTCCGGCAAGCTTTATGAACCTCATTTCTACGGCGTTAATAAAGAAACAGGCCTCGTGGAATACGATAAAATGGAAGAAATCGCCAACCGCGAAAAACCCAAACTGATCGTATGCGGCGCCTCTGCCTACAGCCGTGACTGGGATTATAAACGTATCCGCGAAATCGCTGACCAGGTAGGCGCTTTCGTACTGGCAGACATTGCGCATCCTGCGGGCCTTATCGCCAAAGGACTGCTCAACTCACCGTTCGAACACTGCCACTTCGTAACCACCACCACCCATAAAACACTGCGTGGCCCCCGCGGCGGTATGATCATGATGGGCAAAGACTTCGAAAATCCTTTCGGCCTGAAAACTCCGAAAGGCGAAATCCGCCTCATGAGCTCCCTCATCGATACCGCTGTATTCCCCGGTATCCAGGGTGGTCCGCTCGAACACGTCATCGCTGCCAAAGCCGTGTCTTTCTTCGAAATCCTGTCTGACGAATACGACGTGTACGCCAAACAGATCCTGAAAAACGCCCAGGCCATGGCTAAAAGCTTCGTGAACAGAGGCTACCAGATCATCAGCGGCGGTACAGACAACCACCTCATGCTGATAGACCTGCGCAATAAAAACATCTCCGGTAAAAAAGCCGAACAAACCCTGGTGAAAGCAGAAATCACTGCCAACAAAAACATGGTTCCGTTCGACGATAAATCTGCTTTCATCACCTCCGGTATCCGTGTAGGCGTTCCTGCCATCACCACCCGCGGCCTGAAAGAAGGTCATATGGAGCAGATCGTTGACTGGATCGATCAACTGCTCATGGACGCTGATAATGAAGCCCTCATCACCAAAGTAAGAGGTGAAGTGAATGGCTTCATGCAGCAATTCCCGCTGTACCCGGAACTCTAAGAAGACCACAATACCAGTATAGAAGGCTGACCTCACCGGTCAGCCTTTTTTGTTCCCCATGGACAACCCAGCCCCCCTGCGCTTACGCCCCCATTTCAACACCTTCCCATCCCCCCTAAAAAAAAATTTTGATTTATGATCTAAAGTCGTACTTTCACAGTGTACTAGTTAAGTAGTACACTAAATCACACGATATGATTAACATCCAATCCCTGAAATTCAGCTACCGCCCCAACAGGCCCCTGTTCGAGGATCTCAGCCTCCGGCTGGAAGCAGGCCATATATATGGCCTCCTCGGCAAAAACGGCGCTGGCAAGTCCACCCTGCTCAAACAGATCGCCGGTTTGTTATTCCCCGACGGAGGCGCCTGTGAGGTAATGGGTTATAAAACAGCGAAGCGGCAGCCGGCCTTCCTCCGGGAAATATTCCTCGTACCGGAAGAGTTCAACCTGCCTAAAATCAGCATCCGCACCTATGTAAAGGCCAACGCTCCTTTTTACCCCCGTTTCGATGAACAGGCCTTTTACAGCTACCTGAGGGAATTCGCTATCCCGCAGGACCAGCAACTGACCAACATGTCTTACGGCCAGAAGAAAAAAGTCATTATCAGCTTCGCACTGGCAACCAATACCAAAGTGCTGATCATGGACGAACCCACCAACGGCCTCGATATTCCCTCCAAAAGCCAGTTCCGCAAAGTAATGGCAGCCGCCGTTACGGACGACAAATGCATGGTGATATCCACGCACCAGGTAAGGGACCTCGACAACCTGATAGACAGCATCGTCATCATCGACGACCACAAAATTATCTTCCACCAGGATGTAGGCACCGTAACGGATAAACTGAGCTTCAAACTGCTGGCCCAGCTGGACGACCGCCTGCCGATACTGTATGCAGACAGTAGTCTCCGCGGCCACTCCGTGATCATGAAAAATGAAAACATGGAACAAAGCAAAATCGATATGGAGCTGCTGTTCAACGCTATCCTCTCCAACCGCCAACCCATTCAAGAACTTTTTAACTGATTAAACCCATGCAATCTAACAACGTACTGGATTTCCGCCGCCTGGGCTACTATTTCCAATACCATATACTCGCATCGTGGAAATCGTATCTGCTGGGAGCCCTCTCCATCTTTGGCCTGTTGATGCTGGTTCCGGCCTTCATGCTGCTCACAGACAACGCTCCGCATGAACTGAGCGAGGTAGTCGGCTTCTATTATTTCGGTCTTTTCTTCGGAGGCCTGCTGTTCACCAGCATGGCTTTCAGCGAGCTGGCCAGCAAAGAAAAAGGAGCGCAGTTCCTGATGTTGCCCGCTTCCCATTTTGAGAAATTCATCACTATTTTCCTGATCACCACGGTGGGTTACCTCCTTGTTTATCATATCGCGGCCTATGCAGCATTGCTGTTTCTCAACAAAGTATCGCTTATCAGAAACGAAAGGTCTTTACAGCTCGACTGGAGCTTTCTGACCAAAGAGGACGGCCATATCTATATCTACTACGCTTATCTTTTCTGCCATGCGCTGTTTTTACTGGGAGCTATATACTTCGCCCGGCTGGCCTTTATCAAAACACTGGTGGCCACGCTCGTTTGCCTTGCAGGCCTTTATCTGCTGAACACCCTGTTTGTGTGGATACTTTTTGCCGGCCATATGCAAACACCTTTTCAAAACGCGCCTTTTATTCTCGTAGGGGTCCACGACGGCATGTATAAATCGAATGTATACGTGATTTCAGAAAAGATGATCAACAGTTATATATTCAGCGCACAATACCTGCTGGCGCCCGCTCTCTGGACCATCGCCTATTTCCGGTTAAAAGACAAGGAAATCTAAAACATTGCGACATGGAATTCAAAGACTCTCAAGCCATTTATCTGCAGATCGCAGACTATATATGTGAACAGGTGCTGTTGAACAAGTGGCAACCGGAAGAACGCATCCCTTCTGTAAGAGAACTGGCCGTTCAGCTGGAGGTCAACCCCAACACCGTCATGCGCACCTGTGAACTGCTCCAGCAACAGGAAATCATCTCCAACAAAAGAGGCATCGGGTATTTCATCACCCCGGACGCCGTTAAAAAAATCAGGCAGTTCAAAAAGGAAGCGTTTATCTCCAACGAACTGCCCAGCCTCTTCCGCAGCATGTACCTGCTGGATATTGATGTGGATGAACTGAAACCGTATTACGAAAAATTCAAAAAATCTAATTTCAAATAACATGAAAACCAGCAATAAATTATTACTCGGCTTCCTGGGGGCACTCGTGTTATTGATGCTGTGCACCGATATTGTGCTGCGTGCCAATTACAGCAATGGAATTACCAATGTCAATTCCGGCGGACCGCGGGATTATGCAGCTCCCACCACGATAACGCTGCAACCGTTTCAGATAGTGAAAGTGGAAACTGCTTCCGGCCAGCCACAGCATGATAGTATCCGCTCGGTCAAGGTCAAACAAATCAAAACGATGGATGGCAATACCACCAGTGAGACGACGATCACCAGCACCTGGCCTGCAGGCTTCCTTAGCATAAAACCGGACGAAAAGTATACGCTGACCAAATATACATCCGACAGCATATCGGTACGCTACGCCGCCGACACGCTGATCATCACCGTATTCAAATCCGGCGACCTGGAACTGAAAGCGCCGGCGATCAAACAGGTCATTGCACCTTCTTCGCATTTGCGGTTTAACGATATGAAGTCCTCTTCACTGACTGTTACCGCGGGGCCGAAAGCAGAGACGTACTTTTCGAACAGCCAGATAGGCATCCTTTCTTTTTCCGGCGGTCGTGAAAGCAATCTCGTTATTGATGATGCCACGAAGATCGACAGTGTGGACATTCTCCTGGCCAGAGGCTCCAGGCTTGAATTCCGGGGCGCTTACGAGCGGGGGACCATGCAGCTGGACAGCCTTCGGGAAATCCATCTTTCACCAATGGTGTTGCAGCGTATCAGGGAAATAAAATAAATACTAACGTTAAGGATTATACGATTTACGACTTTACTTCAAATCACGGGGACGACTATCCATTCATCCTCCTGTCATCACAAAAAGAATCGAAATAAAAAAGCGTCCCGATGTTTATCGAGACGCTTTTATTATGATGTTTTACCTCTCTCAGAATTGGGTGGCCAGGTAAGCCATGGTGCCCATTCCTATTTCAATGGCTCTTTCGTCTACATCGAAAGTAGGCGTATGTACACCGGAGGTGATCCCTTTTTCCTTGTTACCGGTACCGAGCCGGAAGAAGCAGGCTGGTACGATCTGCGAATAAAACGCGAAGTCTTCCGCGCCCATGCGCAGTTCTGTGTCTTCCACCTGCTCTTTGCCGATGTAGTCTTCAGCCAGTTGCCTGGCTTTGGCGGTAACGGCTTCATTATTATACAGGGTGGGGTAACCCACGAGAATGTCGATATCGATATCAGCGCCCGTCGCTTCTGCGATGCCGGCTGCCTGTTTGCGGATCAGCTCATGCGCTTTAAAACGCCAGGTTTCGTCCATCGCTCTGAAAGTGCCCATCAGTTTTACTTCGCTGGGAATCACATTGGTGGTGAAACCGCCGTTGAAAGCACAGATAGACAGTACCGACGGGGAGAAAGGGTTGTTGTTGCGGGAAATCACCTGTTGCAGGCTTACCACCAGCTGCGAAGCCACCAGGATGGTGTCTACGGTGAGATGCGGCTGGGCGGCGTGCCCGCCTTTGCTTTTCACCGTGATATAAATCTCGTCGGCGCTGGCCATGTATTTACCGGCGCAGAATCCCAGTTTGCCGGTCTCCATGGAAGGATGCACATGCAGGCCCAGGATAGCGTCCGGACGGGGGTTTTCCAGCGCGCCTTCTTCGATCATGATGCTGGCGCCGCCCGGGTGTTTTTCTTCACCGGGCTGAAACAGGATTTTGACCGTTCCTTCCAGCTCATCTTTCAGTTCATGCAGTATTTTGGTAGCGCCCAATACCACAGTAGTATGTACGTCGTGGCCACAGGCGTGCATAATGCCGTTGTTCACCGACTTATAGGACACATCGTTGGCCTCGTTGATGGGTAGCGCATCGATGTCTGCCCGGAGGGCGATGGTTTTGGAAGCAGGATTTTTACCTTCTATGAGCGCGATAACGCCTGTTCCGGCGATACCTGCTTTATAGGGCACGCCGAATTTATCCAGTTGCTGCTGAATAAATTCGGAGGTTTTATATTCCTGGAAAGATAGTTCGGGATGGGAGTGAATATGGCGCCTGATGTCTATAAAAGCAGGTGCATAGGCTTTAGCCAGCTCTTTAATACGGTTCTTCATTCGACAGTTCTTTATCCGGTGACACGTTGATAATGGCTGGAACTACAAATACGCCGCCTGAAAAGAGGCTGGAGAGCTTGTCGCGCAACTCGCTGGCTTCCTCGCGGGTTTTGAAATCGCCTACGCGCACTTTAAAATAGGGTGCCTGATAATCCAGGTATGTACGATAATCACTGTACAGCTGCATTACCCGGGCTTTGGCTTCATTGGCATCGCCGCGCTTGTTGGTAGAGATCACCTGTACCCGGAAACCGGATTGGTTGCGGATGGCCAGGGTGTTGATGTAGATCTGTTTTCTGATCAGCGCGTCCAACCGGCTATCCTTGATCACTTTTACCGAACCATTGCCGGACATGGTATAGTCCTGCGCCATGGCCCAGCTACTTCCCAACAGGCAGCAAACCAGGATGAATAATTTTTGCATGAATACTGTATAATTAAAAATTAATAATCTGAATGAGCAGTGTCTTCTCCGCCTTCCTTCACGATCTGAACGCTGGCACTGGCCCCGATACGGGTGGCGCCGGCTGCTATCAGTTCCGCTGCAAAGGCAAAGGTACGAATACCGCCGGAAGCTTTGATCTGTATATTATCAGGCAGATTAGCCCTCATCAGCTTCACCGCCTCCACGGTAGCGCCTTTTTCAGCATAACCGGTAGAGGTTTTCACAAAGTCCACCCCGTATTTACTGTAGAGCTGGCAGCATTTGATGATCTCTTCTTCCAATAATATGCCACTTTCAATGATCACTTTGATCACTTTTTTCTTTTCCCGGACGATATACATCAGATTGGCGATCTCTTTTTCGAGGTATTCCCAGTCGTTGTTTTTAACTGCGGAGATATTGATGACCACATCCAGTTCGTCAGCGCCATCTACAATGGCCAGCACTGTTTCCGCCACTTTCGCTTCGATGGCAGAGTACCCAAACGGGAACCCTATAACGGTGGCTACTTTGGTATTGGTGGCGCCCAGAAACTGTTTGGCGACTTTCACATAGGGCGGGGGCACGCAGGCTGCAGCGAACTCATATTCCACACATTCCATGCACAGCTTCTTAACATCTTCCAGCGTGGTAGTGGGTTTTAAAATCGTATGGTCAATATATCCATTTATCATGGGATAAAATTACGAATTACGAATTACGAATTACGAATTTGGGGTGGTTTTATTGTTGGGGTTTTTAATGGATTTTTGGATAGAGCCAATAATGCGGGCCAGTTCTTCGCTGTCTTTGAGCATTGACGCGGCCATTTTTTGTTCCGGAATTTGAGTGTCTCTCAGAAGTTTTAACCAAAAAATCGTCTCCCTGGTTTCCCTATACGATATGTCCAGCTTATAGATAAAGTCTCTTCCGGACGATGCTCCTACCGCTTCTTCAACATTCGCTACTATAGAAGTACCGCTTTTTAATAGCTGTCGCATTAAAACCTGTTCGGCACCCTTCTCTTTCATATATAAGAACAATTTTACAGTTCTAATCCCAAATAAATAGCTTTTTTCAAGAATAACATTCCGTTTCATCAAACAATGGTTAATGGTTAACAATAACAAACAACAAAAAGCAAAAAGCAAAAAAAAAGCGGACTATGGAAATCAACATCTAAAATGTCCAAATCCATAATCCGCCAATATTCCGCACGAACCCCGAATTCGTAATTCGTAATTCGTAATTGACTACAGGTCTTTACCGTGGCAGTTTTTAAATTTCTTGCCACTACCGCAGGGGCACAGGTCGTTGCGGCCTACTTTGGGACCTACTCTTACCGGCTCCTGTTTTTCTTCCGGCATTTCATATTCCGGTGCTGTCTGATGTCCGTTGTGTTGTTCCACGATATCTTCATGGGAAGCGCGCATGCGGCTCATGTCAGTTTTCTCTTCATGGCCTTCGCGGATTTGTTCATCCTGCGGGCCTTGGTCCTGGCTTACGGGGATACCGCATTTGCAGAGGAAGGACACGATATCGCGGCTGGTTTCGCCGTCCATCTGTTTAAACAGCTTGAAGGCTTCCAGTTTATAGATCAGCAGCGGATCTTTTTGTTCGTACACGGCTCCCTGAACAGATTGTTTCAGTTCATCCATGGCACGCAGGTGTTCTTTCCAGGCCTCGTCGATGAGGGCCAGGGTGATGCTGCGTTCCAGTGCGTTCATGGTTTCGTGGCCTTTGGTGTCTACTACTTTTTTCAGGTTGGCCAGTACGTTGATCCCTTTTTTGCCGTCGGTAAACGGAATGGAGATATTCTCGATGTGGTGTCCCTGTTCGTGGTAGATACGTTCGATCACCGGCAGGGTGTTGGAGGTGATGTCCTGCACTTTGCGGTGGTAGTTTTCCAGCGCCTGATGGTACAGTTTGGAGGCCAGGGTAGGCACGTCTGTACGGGTCAGTTCTTCCTGTGTGATGCTGGCGTCGATGCCGAAGTTGATGATAGCGTCCATTTTGAAAGCTTCGTAGTCGCCGCTTTCTTTGTGGGTGATCACCATGTTTTCGGACACGTCGAAGAATGCGTTGTCGATATCGATGGCCAGGCGTTCGCCGAACAGGGCGTGGTTACGTTTGGCATAGATAACGGTACGCTGTTTATTCATTACGTCATCGTATTCGAGCAGTCGTTTACGGATGCCGAAGTTATTTTCTTCTACTTTTTTCTGGGCTCTTTCGATGGAGCGGGTGATCATGCTGTGCTGGATCACTTCTCCTTCTTTATAACCCATGCGGTCCATCAGGCCTGCGATACGGTCGGAGCCGAACATACGCATCAGGTCATCTTCGAGGGATACGAAGAACTGGGAAGATCCCGGGTCGCCCTGACGACCGGCACGACCACGCAGCTGTCTGTCCACACGGCGGCTTTCGTGTCTTTCCGTACCGATGATGGCCAGGCCGCCCGCTTCTTTTACGCCGGGGCCCAGTTTGATGTCGGTACCGCGGCCGGCCATGTTGGTGGCGATGGTCACTGCGCCGGCCAGACCTGCTTCAGCCACGATCTGGGCTTCACGGGCGTGCTGTTTGGCGTTCAGTACGTTGTGCGGCACTTTTTCGAAAGTCAGCATTTTGCTCAGCAATTCGGACACTTCCACGGAGGTAGTACCTACCAGTACCGGGCGGCCTTTTGACTGCATCTGCTTGATTTCGTCGATAACGGCTTTATACTTGTCTCTTTTGGTTTTGTATACCAGGTCTTCTGCGTCTCCGCGGGAGATAGGCAGGTTGGTGGGGATGGTTACCACATCCAGTTTGTAGATTTCCCAGAACTCACCTGCTTCTGTAGAAGCCGTACCCGTCATACCGGCCAGCTTGTGATACATACGGAAGTAGTTCTGCAGGGTGATGGTAGCGAAGGTCTGGGTGGCGGCTTCCACTTTCACATTTTCTTTCGCTTCGATCGCCTGGTGCAGACCGTCGGAATAACGGCGGCCATCGAGAATACGGCCGGTTTGTTCGTCTACGATCTTTACTTTGCCGTCCATTACCACGTATTCCACGTCTTTGTCAAACAGGGTATACGCTTTCAGCAGCTGCTGAACGGAGTGGATACGGTCTGACTTCTGGGCGTAGTCTGCCAGCATAGCGTCTTTGCGCTGCAGTTTTTCTTCCGGCGTAACTGCCATTTTTTCAATCTCCGCCAGTTCGGAACCTACGTCCGGCATTACGAAGAAGTTAGGATCTTCACCGCCCTGTGTGATCAGGCCGATGCCTTTTTCCGTCAGGTCTACGCTGTTATGTTTTTCTTCTATCGCGAAGAACAGGCCTTCGTCTACTTTTGGCATCTCCCGTTGCTGGTCTGCCAGGTAGTAGTTTTCAGCTTTCTGTAATAATACTTTGACACCGGGTTCGCTGAGGTATTTGATCAGCGCACTGTTTTTCGGCAAACCTCTCCAGGCGCGCATCAGGGCCAGACCACCGGTTTTGGGGTCGTCTTTACCTTCAGCGATCAGCTTTTTGGCTTCCAGGAGGTATTGGTTCACCGCTTTTTTCTGCATATCCACCAGGTACTGGATACGTGGCTTCAGCGCATGGAACTCCTGTTCTTCTCCACGGGGGATAGGACCGGAGATGATGAGCGGGGTACGCGCATCGTCGATCAATACGCTGTCCACCTCATCCACCATCGCGAAGTGATGTTTACGCTGCACCATTTCATCCGGGCTGTGCACCATGTTATCACGGAGGTAGTCGAAGCCGAATTCGTTGTTGGTGCCGTAGGTGATGTCTGCCAGGTAGGCATTGCGGCGTTCTGCGGTGTTAGGCTGGTGTTTATCGATACAGTCCACTGTGATGCCGAGGAATTCGAACAGCGGTCCGTTCCACTCGGAGTCACGGCGTGCCAGGTAGTCGTTCACGGTCACGATGTGCACCCCTTCGCCGGCCAGGGCGTTGAGATAGGCCGGGAGGGTAGATACCAGTGTTTTACCTTCACCGGTAGCCATTTCGGCGATTTTACCCTGATGCAGTACGGTACCGCCGATCAGCTGTACGTCGTAATGCACCATGTTCCAGGTCACTTCGTTGCCGGCGGCTTTCCAGCTGTTTTTCCAGGTGGCCTTGTCCCCTTCGATGGTCACATAATCTCTCTGAACGGCCAGCTGGCGGTCCATATCGGTAGCGGCGACAGTAAGGGTGGGATTGGTGGAAAAACGACGGGCGGTTTCTTTCACTACGGCAAAGGCTTCCGGCAGGATGGCTTTTAGCACCACTTCCAGTTGTTTGTCGCGGTCTTTTTTCAGGGTGTCGATTTCCTGATAGATAGTATCTTTTTCGGTTATATCTTCTACGGCTTCTGCCGCTTCTTTTTTCTCAGCAATTTCTTTATCGATGTCCGCCAGGTGGGCAGCGATACGTTCGCGGAACTCCCGGGTTTTATGACGCAGGTCGTCGATAGGCAGGGATTGCAGCTTTCCGTACTCATCGTTGATCTGCTGCACTATTGGAGTGACAGATTTAATGTCTCTGTCTGATTTATTCCCTCCAAAAAGTTTTGTTAAAAAACCTAACATGTTGAATGTTTAATTACGAATTACAATTTTAGTTTCTGTAACATCTCCCCGTCCTGAAGCTATGTCAGTTGGTTTTTCCTTTCTACCAGCCTGTGGCACGGAAGCTGCGGGCGAAGTTGTTGGATAGACGGAGAATACCAGTTACTCAAATATTATGCTTGGAAAAGCCGGGCTGCCAAGCTGTCAGTTTTGTTGTAGCCGCTTTATCAAGGAGGGTAAAATTAGGAATAAATTCGGGGAAATGAAGGGATTTAGGCGGGAATTCCATCGATAATTGAGAATAACGGACTTACAGGGAGGATATAGGAAAACTCCCTGCAAATCCGTCACATAAAGGGTTTTATCTCTCGCGGTAGGCAAGGTCCACGATTTTACCCAGGCCGGCATGGCTCCAGGTAAGCTGCAATTGTTCATTTCGGGCAGGAACACTGTAAACGCGGATAGCGCCGTTTTCGGTGTCCGGCCGGGACGGGTCATAGCTGCCCACTACCAGGGAATTGGACAGGTTAACATAAAACTCTTTCCCGTATGGATTGAAAAGCAGACATTTCAGCACGCTCACCTGTTCTCTGCCTAAATCGGCCATGAGCCAGGCTTTATTGGTAAAAACATCATATTCGTACACCCGGCTGCCGGCGGCATAAAATACATATCCCAACTGGTTGCTGACGGAGAAAGCCGTCGCCTTGTCCAGTTCCGGCGCACCAGTCATTTCTGTATAATGTACCTGCTTGATGCCGCTACCCCCAACATTCATGCAATACGTGTAGAACTTACCGGCTTTATCTTTCAGAATAGCATAAACATCTCCCCAATTGTAACCGGTATAGGTCATATACACCATATCCCTGCCGGTGTTATAAGAAAAGAGGCTGCCGTCTCTCAGGCTGCTGCAACGGGTCCCAAACATCGGGTCGTGGGCCACAAAACGCTGGCGGTCCTGGTCATACAGCAACGCTCCGCCCATTCCGCAAGCCACAAAAGGCGCCGGTCTGAAAGGCGTTTTCTCTTCGTCGACATAGTTAACCGGAGCGCCGAAAGCAGAGGCGCCCATCATCATGCTGCGGTGAAAAACCTGGTTGCCCGCAATAACATAATCCACGCCGGGAAGCGAAGCGTTGTTATAAAAATAATCCGGGGCGAAATCAGCTCCGGCCGGCGACATCATTTCATACCGGATATTATAGGTGCTCTTCCAGGTCAGCGCCTCCCCATCAATGCGCTCCAGTCCTTCCGCACTACGCAGGTAAAACTGGTGGGCAGCAGGACGGTAAGCAAACAACAACTGCTTCGGCTGGCGGCGCACCGGCATACCGGCATTGGTAAAGGCCAATACGTCTGTTATCAGCTTGTCGTCGTCTCCCAGACGGGTCACCATGTCTATACGGGTGCCTCCCCCGACATCACACAACACCACCCATCCCTGGTAAACAGCTGACTGCACGGTCAGTTTACACTTTTTAAACCACTCCACCCCGGTCTGTTTATCCTTTACCCGGAGATAGACATCATAAGGCGCAGGCCTCAGCTTCACGGGGCAGACCAGGTCCCTGCCCCTGCCAAGGACAACAATAGGAGCGTCGTCGGCCAGCCGGGCCGTCCCTTCTATCAACGCTTCCCACTGATAAGTATAGCGGCCGGTATCTGTACCGGCTTCTGTAGATAGTATCTCCGGCACAATACGCAATGTATCTCCGTACAATAAAGCATATTTATCGTTTATGCCTTTAATGCCGGACACCTCGTTGATTTCATGGTAGTCATAGTTGCCCCTGTCTTTATAGCAGGCGGTAAAACACAGGCTAAGAAGGTATCCGCCCAATAACAACTGAATATAGTTCGTTTTCATCCTTTTCATTTTTACTGCATGTATTTACCCATTTTCATCGGCGTGCCATCGTCTTCCAATACAGGAGTGCCGGCAGCTTCCATGTCTTTCAGGTATGTTTTCAGGTAATTAGCATAGAAATTGGTGGCGCCGGGATCAGCCTTCGCGATTTTACCATACAGCTCCTGCACGGACAATTCCAGCAAGCTGCTCATCAGCAGCATCTTTTTGGTGCTGAATGGACCGTAAAAATCGTCATACCAACCCCTGTCAGGTTTATTCAGCTTATTATCCACAACAATTACATGTCTTACCAGCGACGTGAACCGGTTATTGGCTTTGTCCTTTACCAATACCTGCAGGCGCGTGTGAAAGTCATCGTTGGGCTCCAGTTGCAGGGTGATGGTGAAAGTTCGTGTAGACATGTCCGGTGTTTTGTGCATCACCACCGGAAGATAGCAGCTAACGCTGTCCGGAGGCACCACCAGACTGGCCGGCAGGTCGAAATGAGTATGCTGCGCGGCGGCGCTGGCGCTGGTGTCAACAACACGATAGCGCACATGCCTTTTCCTGTTCACCGGCTTGCCCAGCGTAGCCACTTTCAGCAACAGGGTGGTATCCCGGGTCAACGGCGTGTAGGCAAATGTGACGATCGTTGTATCATAAGTAACAAAGTCCCGTACCACAGAGAAATAGACATCGTTATCTGTTTCGTAGAAAGGTATCTCCGCTTTGCGGCAGGATGCCAGCAACTGCAGCCCTGCTGCTGCACCGGCGATGTATCGAAGAAGCTTGATCATAACAAATACATTGGATTAGTTTCTGAATCGGGATTCGTCCAACGGAACAGGCAGCACGTACTTTTCTTTTCCCATGGCAACGGAGCTGCTGCCGGTACCTCCGGGAATGCTGGCGGTAGCATTCCGCTTGTAATAAAAAAACATCTGCCCTTCACCGTAGAACTCCCGTTTATAGTCCTTGAGCAGTTCCGTGGCTATAGTGGCGCTGGCAGCCAGGTCGCTGATACCACGGTGGCTGCGCACCATATTCAGATAAGCCACCGCCTCTGCCGGCTGCGGCGTACACTCCGCAGCAATGAAACACATTTCAGACATCCGTATCATAGGTATCAGGTTACGGAAACGGAAATCGGTATCCTCCACATCGGCATATTTGAAAAAACAACGGTAGTTCTTCTGATTAGATCCCGGTATCAGCCAAACATTTCCATAACGGTAATCATTCGTATTGCTCTCAAATTCGGAAGTCAGGCGGTTCTGCGCCGCTGCGAGGATGTCTCCATCCTTTAGCGACGGGTCAAAGTAAGCTCTGTATTTATCATTTCTCCGGCTGTCCTGCAATGCAAACAGCAGCTCGCTGGAAAACACGCGGTTGGGGTTACGGGGATCTCCCTGTATATCATTCAGTTTCACGAAAGGAAATATACTGCCGGCTGCTGAGAGCACCTGCTTCGCATAATTCAGGGCACTGGCTTTATCCCCGCGGTACAGGCACACCCGTGCCTTCAGCGCTCTTACAGCGAAGTAGTTTATTCTCAGGTTACGATAACTCCAGGCAACGCCTTCACTGCTTTCGCCGGCATGGAGGGTGGCGCCGGTGAGCACCGGGTCGTCCGCCAGCAGGGCTTCAGCCGCATCCAGGTCGGAGAGTACTTTCTCCAGGAATACATTTCCCTTAAGATAAGTTTCATAGTTGGTGGTAAAAGCGCTGTAATAAGGCAGACTGATAGCTGTGGAGTCCTGCCGGTATACGGGACCGAATAAACGAAACAGGTCAAAATGGATCAGGGCGCGCAGCGCCAGCGCCTCTCCCTTTACCCACGAATGGTGTTTGCCCGTGAATACTTCTTTCTTTTGATCGATGACCGACAGGATTTTGTTGATATTGGCCACCGACCTGTACATACGGCCCCAGGTGTAACCGAACATGGACTGCACCAGCGGATCTGTGTATTGGTAAGACGCCAGGGCATATAGCTTATGGCCACCGCCAACATTATACCGCTGTGCCAATACTTCCGTCATCTGCATGGTCATCTGCGCGCCATAGGCCCTTTCATCCGTCATGTCCAGATACACGCCGTTGAGCGCTGTCAGAAAACCGGTCTCACTTTCCAGCAACGTATTTTCAATGACCTTGTCGCGGGGCTTCACATCCAGCCATTTTTTACAGGAGGCGCCTGTAACGATCACCAGTATAATTACACTGAAGAGTATACGCTTTTTCATTTTTCTTTCATTTAGTCATTAAAACCCGGCACTTACAGAGAAAGAAACCGTGTTGGCAAATGGATAATCGATACCACGCTCACGCTTGATGGCTGACAAGCGGAAGATGTCGTTCATATAGGCGGTCAACCGCAGATAAGACATGCGCCAGCGCCTTACCATGCCGCCGGTAAATTCATATCCTGCATTGATGGACTCTCCGGCAATCACATTTTCACGCTGTACAAAACGGGAAGTCATCGGCGGTATATTGGCGGCTATCGCATTGTCATTGGTGGTCATGGAAATGGCCCTGAACCTGGCAATATCACCGGGCTTCTTCCAGCGGTCATACAGGGCGCGGCGGTCCTGGTTCAGCAGGATATCCGTAGAATTGATGTTCTCCACCTTATCGTACAGCGCCTCATTAAACACGTCAGCACCCATGCGGTAACGGAGGTAAACGCCCACGGTAAAACCTTTATAGCTGAAGTTGGTGCCTGCTATACCTTCCAGTTTCGGACGACTGTCGCCTACCACCACTTCATCATCAGCATCATAATTGAACGTAAGAGCGCCATCCTTTTTAATCAGCACCTCTTTTCCGGTACCGGGATCGATGCCGGCGGAACGTACGGCCCAGATGGCTGTAGGGCTACCGCCATCATAATAACGCTCCAGGTTTTTGGACCGGTTCAGTTTATTGAGCACATCGAGGCTGTTGCCCATATTATCGTAATGTGCATTTTCATGTTTGGCGGAGAAATTAATGCTCCAGTTGATCCGCTCCTGCGGCCGGTACCAGGGCGATACGCTGAACATGAAGTTGTAACCGTTGCCCACCTGTTTGCCGAGATTGGTCATGTAGGTAGTGGTGCCCACAGAAGAAGGCAGGCTGATTTGTGCTACCAGCGGGTCGGTAATGCGGTTATACACATCGATGTTCAACCGCAGGCGGCTGTTCAGCAACACCACATCGGCGCCGATGTTTTTGTCGAGTGTTTTCTGCCATAAAAGATCGGGGTTGCCAAAGGCATCGATGATCGCTCCAATACCAAAATCATTAACAACAGCGGTATTATAACGGTAAGTAGTAAACGACTGGTAGGTAGAAAAGTTCTGGTTGCCGGGCGTACCAACGGAACCGCGTAACTTCAGGAAATTGATCCAGCTCACCCCTTCCAGCATGGGCTCCTTATGCAGGTTCCACGACAACCCGACAGACCAGGAAGTGGTAAAGAAATGATTGGAACCAAACACGGAGGACCCGTCCAGCCGGAAGTTCACATCAGCCATATAACGCTCATCCAGCATATATCCGGCGTTAACGTAGGCGCTGGTGCTACGGGTGGTCGCTTCGGAAGAAGTGGATTTGCCGCCGTCAGGATAGCCCGCAGCAAAAGCCGGAGAGGATACGCCCGGAGGCAATCCTATTACCGTATAGCCGTCACCGGTATTTCTGAATTGCTGGAATTTCCATCCGCCTACCGCGTTAACCTGGTGACGGTTGCTGATCAATTTACCATAGATACCGGTGATCTCGCCGTCGTAGTTGAACACGGACGTTTGAGAGCCGGTAAAACTTCCCCGCTCTGTAGGCACCTTTCCTGCGAACTGTGTATGGCGGGCGTCCAGGAACACTTCCTGTTTGCCATCTTCTTTGGTGATCCCCAGCCGGCCTCTCACCCGAAAGTCACGGTTAAGTTCCCATTCTGCCATAAAATTATTGACCACCGAGAAATTGCGGGTCACGTTCCTGTTGCCGAGGGAAGCGTTCCACAGCGGATTGGTGGTGGTATCAGTGCCCATCGAAGCGGTGTTGGAGCGCTGTTCGAGATAGGGTTGCAGGTTGCCGTTTACGTCCCGTTTGCGATAATAGGGGCTGGCCTGTGCAAAATCCTGGAAGGAGCCATACGGTGACTCTTTCGCGGTGAAGAAGTTAAGTGAAAGGTTGTTATTAAAACTCAGTTTTTTCCTGCGGTACACCAGCTTGATGTTAGCGCCGCCGATGTCTCTGCCGGAGCCTTTCATAACGCCGTTGATTTTTTTATAGTTTAACCCTACACTGTAACGCATCTGGTTATCGCCGCCTTCTGCATAGAGCGAATGTCCGGTGGTGAAACCCGTACGCAACGGCTCGCTGAGCCAGTAGGTATTTACACCCCGCCGTACTTCCGCCAGCCGTTCGCTATATGCTTTTTCCAGCTCTTTCTGTCTCGACTGGTTGGTTTCAAAGCCTGCATTAAGCCGGAATCTTCCGGAGATCCGTTCGAACTCCAGTTTTTCTTCGGCGTTCATCAGGTTGTAATCATGCAGATCGGGGACAGTAACGCTGTTATCTGTTGTGTAATACACCCGCAGCTCACCGGGTTTCGGTTTCTTCGTTTCTATCACAATCACGCCGTTGGCCGCTTTGGAGCCATAGATGGCGGTAGACGCCGCGTCTTTCAGGATGGTGACACTCTCCACGCGGTTAATGTCCAGGTCTATGATGGTACGCAGAGTGGTTTCAAAACCGTCAAGGATAAACAGTGGTTGGTTAGGATCCGTGCCAAACTGCTCTTTCAGCCCCAGCACGCTGGTTTTGCCGCGTATCTCCAGGTTGGGCATCACGTTGGGATTGGAGCCCATCAGGTTATTTTCGAATACAGTAAAGGCGGGATCGAGCGAACGAAGGCTCTGGACGATGTTCTGGTTACCTATCTGTTTCAGGTCTTTGGCGGTATAGGTAGAAGCAGAACCGGTAAAACTCTCTTTGGTTCGTTCATAGATGCCCGTTACCACTACTTCCTTGATTTTTGACGCGTCTTCATCGAGAACAATATTGGAAGCGCCTTTTACAGGCATTTCCACGGTTTTATAACCAACGAAGCTGACTACCAGCACATCGCCGGCGTTGGCAGCGATGTCAAATTTCCCGGCGGCATCAGTATGGGTGCCCTGCGATTTCCCTTTTACCCGGACGGTAACACCTGGTATCTGTTGCAGGTTACCTTTGCTGTCGCGCAGGGACACGGAGCCCCGGATGCGGACGCTCCTGTCCTGTTCCTGGCGGGCCATCACCGCTGCGGCTGTTGCACGGTCAGGCGCGCTTTTCACGATCACCTGGTTACCCACAACGGTGTATTGTACGTCATCATGAAAGATGTCGTGCAATACATTTTTCAGCACGGCGCCGCTGACCCGGATGGTAACAGCCCGGGCCCTGTTGATCTGGCTGCCGTCGTACACAAAGTTCAGATGGGTTTGTTTTTCGATTTCTGACAGTACAACAGCGATAGGTTGGTTATTGGCTTTCACAGTTACTTTCCGGTTCAGCGGGGAAGTGTCCTGCGCTCCTGCCGGCATGGCCGACAGGAGGATGGCAGCCATTGCCAGGGGGCGGTACATACGAATCCCGCAACGGGCGATGCACCGTAGGTAATTTTTACTCATGGCTAAGGCATTTTAGCTTCTGGCTAAAGCATTTTGGTTGGTAATAATGGTACTTATGCGCTATCTCTTTACGGGCAAGTGCACATAGATCGTGTCGTTCAGTTGTTCAAATTGATAATCATATAAGGCAGTCAGTGTTTCTAATATATCCGGTAATGTTTTGTTGCTGAAATTGGCATTGAGCTTCCGTTCTTTGCTGATGCCCGGATCGAGCACCATGGTGACTCCGTAGGCATTGGACAGGGCTTCGCATACGGCCTGCAGGGAGGTATCTGTAAACTGCAGCTCCCGGGTGCGCCATGCCAGCTGGTTGTTACCCGCAGCGGAGTCTGCTTTTATTTCCCCGGTGCGGGTGTTGCAGGAGGCGCCCTGGCCGGCCTGCAAACGGAGGGAATGCTGCTGATGGGCTACGGCTACGCTGCCGGACAGTACATATACCTGTATGGTGGTGTTGGCAGCCTTCACGTTGAAGGAGGTGCCCAGCACATGGATCTGTGCCGGGCCGCTCACTACGGTAAAGGGATGCAGAGGATTAGTGGCAATGTCGAAAAACGCTTCCCCCGCTATCAGCTGCACGGCTCTTTCCTTTCCGGTGAAAGCGGCCGGATATTTTACCGAGGCGTGTTTATTCAGGTAGATTTTAGAGCCGTCTGCCAGCAGTACGGAATCCGGCTGACCGGTGGTTGTTTTGGCGATCCACTGTACGCGATGACGGGAATACTGCCACCATGCGATGGCGACGGCCATCAGCAATACGGCAGCGGCAGCGGGCCACCAGCGGCGGCGCGCAGGGGTGAGCGGCACTACCGGGGCGGCAACCTTCGTCTGGTCCAGCAACTGCAGGAACCGGGCTGTAGCGGCCGGCGCATCTGCCTCCTCGAAAAAAGCCGCATGGGGCGACTGCTCCCACAGCAGGCGTACCTGCCTGTACAGCTCCCGGTGCGCGGCATCCGCCGCGAGCCAGGATGCCAGTTGTGCCTGTAATGCTTCATCCTCCGGCGATTGCAGGCACGAAAGGATAAAAGAATAGTGATCGGTTGGTTTGGTCATCTTACGAAAAAAGGATGCGCTTTAAGCTGAGACAAATCAGCCAAAGCCTACCCCTAAGAGAAATTTAGAAATTTTGATATTTTGATATTTTTAAATTGAGAGGAGCCACAGCAGCAGCTTTAACCGGTCGGCAGCCGGTATGTTTTTCTCCGGCGGGTCGAGCAGGGCCGCTTTGAGTTGCCGCAGTGCGATGGTCATCTGGTTCTCCACCGTTTTTACAGACAGCTGCAGTTCGTGGGCTATTTCCGCGTTCTTCAGCCCGGAGTAGCGGCTTAGTTTGAAGATACGGCGGCATTGTTCGGGCAAACGTTCCACGGCGTAGTGTATCCGTTCCCGCAGTTCCTGTTCTTCCAGGAAAGTACAGAGGTAACTTTCTTCCTGTAAATGCCGGATGGTGTCGTGGTGGCTTTCCAGCAGCCGGTGACGCTGCAGATGGTTGATACACTGGTTGATAACAGCACGGAAAAGGTAGCTTTTAAGCGCAGCGGCGTGTTCCAGGGCGAAGTCTTTTTCCCACAGGCGGAGAAAAACGTCCTGGACCACTTCCTCGGCCTGCTCCCGCTCCCCCAGGTATTTCCGGGCGGTGGCAAAAAGAAGGGGGTAAAAATGTTCGTATACCCGGGCAAATACCGCACGGTCTCTGGCCTGCAAGCCCTGCAACACCTCTTGGCTGTATAACCCGCTAATCATAAAAAAGTAAACGTCAGAAAGGCATAAGTGGGAGCTAAGATAACCCATTACCGGGCGAAAAGGAAATTTTCAAAAAAAATGGCGTTCTACCGGTCAAAAAATGAAAATATGCAAATACTTTTTATAAATTTAATGGCTTTAAAGCCGTTATTCTTAATTTATAAATTTCCACGTTATGACAAACCAGATACAGCCTGAGCGCTGTTTGACCGTGATTGTAATGTCAGGGCTCTCTTCCGGAGCGCTGCCGTTTTCCACTCCGACCAGTGAATTGCCGGGAATGCGACGATAACCGCCACTACGGCCGGTTGTTATATCCCCCGCTAATACCTGTTCCGGGAAACATGCACGCAGATTAAATGTTATGGACGGTACCGGAATATTGTCTGTAGCTGTTATCTTGCCTTTTGATCCGGCACAGCCCAGGCGCAACGCGATTTTAAACTAAAAACAAGAACCTAAACAATATTTTGAAGATGAACCGTAAGTTAAGAATGGGAATGATCGGCGGTGGAAAGGATGCCTTTATCGGCGCCATTCACCGTATTGCGGCCAATATGGATGGCCTGATAGAGCTGGTAGCCGGTGCGCTCAGCATCAACAATGAAGTAGCCGTGGAATCCGGTAAAATGCTGTTCCTCGATCCGGAACGCACTTACCTCGATTTTAAGACCATGCTGCAGAAAGAAGCCGCCATGCCGGCCGACAAGCGTCTCGATTTCGTGACCATCGTCACCCCTAACTTCGCTCACTTTGAACCAGCCATGATGGCGCTGGACCTGGGCTTCAACGTGGTGATCGAAAAACCGATCACTTTCTCCCTGGAAGAAGCCAAACAATTACAGGCCAAGGTAGAAGCCACCGGCCTCACCCTGCTGCTCACCCACACCTACACCGGTTACCCTATGGTAAAACAGGCGCGCCAGATGGTGAAAGACGGCGCACTCGGTAAAATCCGCAAAGTATGGGTGGAATACCCCCAGGGATGGCTCAGCAAACTGAGTGAGCGGGAAGGCAATGCACAGGCAGCCTGGAGAACAGATCCCAAAAAATCCGGTAAGGCAGGCGCCATGGGCGATATCGGTACCCACGCCGCCAACCTGGCAGAATATATCAGCGGCGCTAAGATCGAAAAACTGTGCGCTGACCTGAACATCATGGTCCCCGGCCGTGCCCTCGACGACGACGGCGCCGTGCTGCTGCGCTTCGATAACGGCGCTGCCGGCGTGCTGATGGCCTCCCAGGTAGCTGCCGGCGAGGAAAACGCGCTGAAAATCCGCATTTACGGAGAAAAAGGCGGCCTCGAATGGGCACAACATGAACCTAACACCCTGCTGGTGAAATGGCTCGACAAACCCACGGAAATCTATCGCGCCGGCGGCGGATATTCCTTCCAGTCCAGCTATATGACCCATAACACCCGCACCCCGGGCGGCCATCCGGAAGGATACCTCGAAGCTTTTGGTAACCTGTACCGCAACTTCGCGCAGACCCTCGCCGCGAAGATCGACGGCGTACAACCGGCGCCGGAGTCACTCGACTTCCCCGGCGTGGCAGACGGCGTGCGTGGCATGGCGTTCATCGACAACGTGGTCCGCTCCTCACAAAGCGACGCCAAATGGACAAATTTCGAAATTTAATATACCACTGCTAACTAGTACGATTATATGAAAACGATTAAAGGTCCTGGTATATTCCTGGCGCAGTTCATGGGAGATGAAGCGCCTTTCAACAGTCTGAAATCCATCTGCGAATGGGCGGCCTCCATCGGCTTCAAAGGCGTACAGATCCCCAGCTGGGATACCCGCCTGATAGACCTGCAAAAGGCGGCCGAAAGTAAAACCTACGCAGACGAAATAAAAGGTATTGTCAACGCTGCCGGCCTCGAAATCACGGAGCTGAGCACGCACCTGCAGGGACAGCTGGTAGCCGTTAACCCGGCTTTCACAGAGATGTTCGACGGCTTCGCGCCGGCACAGTACCACAATAATTTACAGGCACGCACCGAGTGGGCGGTCAACCAGCTGAAATATGCCGCCAAAGCCAGCCGCAACCTGGGCCTCAATGCCCACGCCACTTTCAGCGGCGCACTGCTGTGGGCGCCCGCCATGTATCCCTGGCCGCAACGGCCGGCAGGACTGGTGGAAGCCGGCTTCGCGGAACTGGCCAAACGCTGGCTGCCTATCCTCAACGAGTTCGACGCCAACGGTGTGGACGTATGCTACGAAATACATCCCGGCGAAGACCTCCACGACGGGGCCAGCTATGAACGTTTCCTCGAGGCCACCGGCAACCACGCCCGGGCATGCCTCCTGTACGATCCCAGCCACTTCGTGCTGCAATGCCTCAACTACCTGGAATATATCGATATTTACCACGAGAAAATAAAAGCCTTCCACGTAAAAGACGCGGAATTTAACCCCACCGGCCGCTCCGGCGTATACGGCGGATTCCAGGCCTGGATAGACCGTCCCGGCAGGTTCCGCTCCCTCGGCGACGGACAGGTGGACTTTAAATCCGTGTTCAGTAAACTTACCCAATACGATTTTGCCGGCTGGGCCGTTATGGAATGGGAATGCTGCATGAAACATCCGGAAGACGGCGCCCGCGAAGGCGCTCCGTTCATCAAAGATCATATCATCCGCGTCACCGAAAAAGCGTTCGACGACTTTGCCGGCGCCGCCACAGATGATGCTTTCAACAAAAGAGTATTAGGCATTTAGGAATTTTCGTATTTAGTTATTCAGATATTTTGACTTGGTGAGACAGGTCAAGATCAATAAGGAAAGCTACCGGATGAATAGACAAAACATATTCATCCACCTAAAAAATAACACACAGACAGCATACATAAACAACAACACCAATCAAATAAACAAATAACAAAATAAAAAAATCACAAAATGAAAAAGAGGTTACTGGCACCGTTGGTATTAAGCGCGCTGTTTTTTGCAGCTTGCGGCGGAGGTGAAAAGAAAGCAGATCAGCAAACTGACAAAACCACCACCCAGGAAAACAACGCTGTAGATAATTCCATGGTGTCTCCGGGTGCAGACAAGCCAGCCAGCAAAGGAGAGCAACTGATGGCGCAGAGCGATTGCAAAACCTGCCATAAAGAAGAAATCAAAGTAATCGGGCCCGCACTGAAAGACATCGCCGGCAAGTATCCCAACACACCTGAAAATGTGGATAAACTGGCTGACAAAGTTATCAAAGGCGGTTCCGGCAACTGGGGCGAAGTAGCCATGCTCCCGCATCCGAACATCTCTAAAGACGATGCAAAGGAAATGGTACAGTATATCCTTTCCGTAGGAAAATAATGGCTTTTCCATCATCATTCAATCATAGTAAATGAAAAAAATCATCATCGGAGCTTTTATGCTGGGCGCTATCACCGGCGCTACAGCGGTAAAGGCACAGAAAGTAAATAGCCTCTCTGCCAAAGAGAAAAAGGAAGGATGGCAGCTGCTGTTCGATGGTAAAACCACCAACGGATGGCATACCTACCTGAAAGACGCTGCCAGCCCCGCCTGGAAAGTGGTGGACGGCGCGCTCGAATTTGACGTGGACGCCAAAAAAACCGGCGCCCCCGGCGGTGACCTCGTTACCAACGGCGAATACGAAAACTACGAGCTGAGCATCGACTGGAAAATTTCAGAAGGCGGCAACAGCGGCGTCATCTTCAGCGTACATGAAGATCCTGAATTCAAAGCTACTTATCTCACCGGCCCTGAAATGCAGGTGCTCGATGATGATAAACACCCGGATGGCAAAATCATCAAACACAACGCCGGCGACCTCTACGATCTTGTGAAATCCTCACAGAAAGCGGTTAAACCCGTAGGTCAGTGGAACACCGCCAAAATTGTGAAAAAAGACGGCCATCTTTCCCTCTGGCTCAACGGCGTAAAAACCGTGGAAACAACCATGGGCACCCCTGAATGGGACGAACTGGTAGCCAACAGCAAGTTTAAAGACTGGAAAGGCTTTGGCAAATATGCCAAAGGACACATCGCCCTCCAGGACCATGGCAACAAAGTATGGTACCGTAATATCAAATTAAGAGAGCTGTAATCTTTCCTAAGGAATAACTTTTTCACGCGGAGGCGCAAAGCAGCAAAGCAGCAAAGAAAGGGAAAGAAAAACTTTGCGTCTTTGCTGCTTTGCGCCTCCGCGTGATACCAATTACCACGACATGAGAACATTTACCGCGTTTATTACACTCTTGCTGGCCGCCTCCCTGTGCGCGCAGGCCGGCAAAAAACACAAGGCCAGGAAAGTACTGGTCTTCTCAAAAACAAAAGGCTTCCGCCACGATTGCATTCCCGTCGCCAAAACCGCGATCATGCAACTCGGTAAAGACAACGGCTTCGAAGTAGACACCACCGAAGACGCCAGCGCCTTTACCAGCGCCAACCTGAAGAAATACGCCGCCGTCATCTTCAGTTGCACCACCGGCGACGTGCTGGACAGCGCCCAGCAAGTGGCCTTCCAGCAATATATCCGCAAAGGCGGCGGCTGGATGGGCATCCACGCTGCCACCGACACGGAATACGACTGGCCATGGTACAATCAGCTGGCCGGCGCCTGGTTTCTCAGCCACCCGAAACAACAACAGGCCACCCTCCGCGTCACAGACCACAACCATCCCGCTACCCGCCACCTGCCGGATGAATGGGTGCGCAAAGACGAATGGTATAACTTCAAAGACCTTAACCCGGACGTGCACGTGCTGATCAAAATAGACGAATCCACCTATGAAGGCGGTAAAAACGGCGATAACCATCCCATGTGCTGGTACCACGACTTTGAAGGCGGCCGCGCTTTCTATACCGAAATGGGCCATACCAAAGAATCTTATCAGGACCCCGTATACCTGCAACACCTGCTGGGTGGTATTCAGTATACCATGGGCATCAAAAAAGCTAACTAAACAACCCGATGAAGCATACCATCAAACTCTTTCTGCTGCTGGCGTTAGTCGCCACTGCAGGTTGTAACAAATCGCGCCCCGGACAGCCAAAGGTGCTGGTATTTACCAAAACCACCGCTTTCCGCCACGCTTCCATCCCTGCCGGCATCGCCGCCATGCAGAAACTCGGAAAAGAAAACGGCTTCGTGGTGGACACCACCGAAAATGCCGATCGCTTTAATGAAGACTCCCTGCAGCAATACGCTGCCGTGATCTTCCTCAACACCACCGGCGATGTGCTCAATACCGCACAGGAAGCAGACTTCGAAAGATATATCCAGGCCGGCGGCGGATACGTAGGCATACACGCCGCTACCGATACAGAATATGAATGGGGCTGGTACAATCACCTCGCCGGCGCCTATTTCCTCAGCCACCCTCCCGGAACGCACAAAGCCACGGTGAATGTGGTCAACAAATCCTTCCCCGCCACTGCAGGACTGCCGGATAAATTCGAACATACAGACGAATGGTACAACTTTAAAAAGAGAGATACCACCACCACTGTACTGATGAAAGTAGACGAGAAAACCTACGAAGGCGGCACCATGAACAACGACCACCCGGTGAGCTGGTACCACGAATACGATGGCGGCCGCGCCTTCTACACCGCCCTCGGCCATACCGACGAAAGTTATACCGACAGCCTGTTCCTGAAACATGTGCTCGGCGGTATCCAATACGCTATCGGCAAAAACCTGGTGCTCGACTACAGCAAAGCCACCACGCTGCGCACACCGGATGAAAACCGCTTCACCAAACAAGTGCTCACCTCCGGCCAGTTCTTCGAACCCACAGAGATGACCATCCTGCCCAACCTCGACATCCTTGTGGCACAGCGCCGCGGTGAACTGTTGCTCTACAAACAGGCAGATAAAACACTCACACAGGTCGGTTTTCTGAAAGTGTACCATAAAACAGATGTGCCCAACGTCAACGCAGAAGAAGGTTTCCTCGGGCTCGCCGCCGACCCGGACTACAAAGACAACCACTTCATCTACGTGATGTATTCTCCCGTAGATACCTCCGTTAACCGCCTGTCCCGCTTTAAATTTGAAAACAACCAGCTGGACATGTCTTCTGAAAAAGTGGTCCTGCAGTTCTATTCCCAGCGTAATATCTGCTGCCATACCGGCGGCTCCATCGCCTTCGGTCCGGATAAACTGCTGTACCTGTCTACCGGTGACAATACCACTCCTTTCGATGAAGCAGGGCAGAAATATGTAAGTAACGGTTACGGCCCTACGGACGACCGTCCCGGCCATGAGCAGTACGATGGCCGCCGTTCTTCCGCCAACACCAATGACCTGCGTGGTAAAATCCTGCGCATTAAAGTGGCGCCGGACGGCTCTTACAGCATACCGGAAGGTAACCTCTTCCCCAAAGGCACGCCCAATACCCGTCCGGAAATATACGCCATGGGTACCCGCAACCCGTACCGTATCTCCATAGACCGCAAGACAGGCTATCTCTACTGGGGCGAAGTAGGCCCCGACGCCAACAACGACGATCCCAACCGCGGCCCCCGCGGCTATGATGAAGTTAACCAGGCCAAAAAGCCCGGCAACTACGGCTATCCGATGTTCATCGCCGATAATAAACCATACCACGCCTATAACTACGAAACAGGCGAAACCGGTCCGGCGTATGACCCGAAAAAGCCCATCAACAACTCCCGTAACAATACCGGTATCAAAGAACTGCCGCCGGCTGTACCGGCATTTATCTGGTACCCCTACGGCAAGTCCGATGAATTCCCCATCGTAGGCAGCGGCGGCCGTAATGCCGAAGCTGGCCCGGTGTACTACAGCGAATTCTATCCGAAAGAAACCCGTTTCCCGGATTACTATAACGGTAAACTGTTTATCTACGACTGGATACGCGGCTGGATCATGGCCGTGACCATGGACAAAAACGGCGATTTCTCCAAGATGGAGCGCTTTATGCCCGGCACCAAACTGAATGCGCCGATAGACATGGAAATGGGCCCCGACGGCCGTTTATACGTGCTGGAATACGGCAACGGCTGGTTTAGCAAAAACCCCGACGCCGCATTGGCCCGTATCGATTACAACGGCGGCAACCGTGCCCCGAAAGCAGAAATACACAGTACCCAGCTGACCGGCGCGCTGCCGTTTAAAGTGAAACTGTCTGCCGAAGGCTCAGCAGACCCCGACGGAGACAAACTCACCTACCTCTGGTACTTTGGTAACGGCACCAAAAAAGAAACCACCGAACCAACCGTGGAGGTGACCTACACCACCGCAGGCGAATACAATGCCTACGTGGAAGTACTGGACGGCAAAGGCGGTAAAACCAAAAGTAAAGATATCGCGCTGTATGCCGGCAATGAAACACCGCAGGTGACCATTACCTTACAGGGCAACCAGATGTTCTACTTCCCGGGTAAACAGGTACATTATGCCGTGACTGTCAGTGACAAGGAAGATGGTAACAGCGCCGACGGTAAACTCGACGCCAGCAACATCTTTGTGAAAGCGGATTATATTCAGGGCAGCGACAAAGCCGCCATGCCACAGGGTCACCAGATCGTTACCGGCGCCATCGCGGGTAAAAACATCATGGAAGTATCTGACTGTAAAACCTGTCATAAACCGGATGAAAAATCCATCGGCCCTTCTTTCAAACAGATCACCGAAAAGTACCGGAACGATCCCGCAGCACCCGACGCGCTGGCGAAGAAAATCATCAACGGCGGTGGCGGCGTATGGGGCGAAACGGCCATGTCTGCCCATCCGGGCATCTCCGATGGGGAAGCACACCAGCTGGTGGAATATATCTTCTCTATAGGCGGCAATGCCCCTAAAATAGCTTCCCTGCCCGTTACCGGCAGCCTGAACCCAACACTGGGCAACGAGCTGAAAGCCAATGGCGTATTATTGCTGCTGGCCAGCTACACCGACAAAGGCGCTGCCGGCATTAAACCTATCACGGGCAGTGCAGCAGTGCAGCTGCTCAATCCTGCTCTCCCTGCAGCCGGCTATAGCAAAGCAGATGGCGTTTCAACCTTTGAAGTCAACGGTATGAAGCTGCTTATCCCAGCCACTGCCAACGGATGGGTGGTGTATAATGACCTCGATCTGGCCGGCGTCAACGGCCTGGATGTAACCTACATGGTACAGGACCCGCAACAGCAGGGCTTTATCGTGGAAGCCTTCCTGGACAACGCCAACGGTACCCGTTTGGGTGAAACCACCATCGGACCCGGCGCTCAGGCAAAAGTGCCTAACAAAGCAGGTATCAGCTTTGCGCCGGTAACGGATGGCAAAAAACATCATCTCTATCTTAAAATCAGACCGACCGATCCGGGTAAACAGGTGCCGCTGGGCATTGTTTCGTTTACACTGCGCGGTTAGCATAAAAGAAAGGAGGCCTCAACGGCCTCCTTTCTTTTTGAAGATACCTGTGTGCAATAAAAAGGCCCCCGCCATCCATGCAGGGGCCTTCGCTTTATGCATTCGAACGGGTCACTTGTTCGGTTTGCTGCTCATATAAAACGTCATATTTCCACCCTCCATAATGTCACTATGCGTGATATACAGGCGGTTTAACGGCTTTCCGTTCAGTAAAACCTTCTGCACATATACATTTTTATCTCCCTGGTTTTTTACATCGATCACAAACGTTTTGCCGTTCTCCAGCTGCAGGGTGGCTTTGTCTACCGCAGGGCTTCCCAGGGCGTACTGGTCTGATCCCGGGCATACCGGGTAAAAACCGAGAGAGCTGAAGATATACCATGCGCTCATCTGGCCGCAGTCGTCGTTCCCGCCGAGACCATCGGGGCCGGGGTGGTACATCTTTTTCAGGATCATGCGCACACGTTCCTGCGTCTTCCACGGATAGCCGGTCCAGTTATAGAGGTAAGCCACATGATGCGAAGGCTCGTTGCCATGTACATAGTTACCGATGATACCGTCACGGGTGATGTCTTCTGTTTCGGCGAAGTACTTGTCCGGCAGATGCATGGTAAAAAGGGAATCGAGGTGTTGCGTGAATTGTTTTTTTCCGCCCATCATGGCAATCATATCGTCGGGGTTGTGCGGCACGTAAAGGCTGTAGTTCCAGGCGTTGCCTTCAATGAAGCCCTGGTCGTGCGTCTGCAAAGGATCAAAGGCTGCCTTGAAAGTACCGTCGCTCAGTCGGGGGCGCATAAAGCCGGAGGCTTTATCATACACATTTTTATAGTTGGCCGCCCGTTTGATGAACTCATCATAGAGGTCTGTCCTGCCCAGTTTTTTGGCTACCTGCGCGATACACCAGTCGTCATAGGCGTATTCCAGCGTTTTGGAAACGGAAGAACCGTTTTTATCTTCCGGTACGTAGCCCATGTCCATGTAATAGCCCAATCCGTCGTACGTGCGGTGCCGTGCGGTGGTCACGCAGGCTTCGAGCGCTTTGTTCACATCAAAGGGGGCGTTGCCTTTCATGATGGCGTCTGCAATCACCGATACGCTGTGGTAACCGATCATACACCAGTTTTCGTTGGCGTAGTGCGACCATACCGGCAGCATGTGCTGTACGCTCTGTTCGTAATGGTGCAGCATAGACTGTACCATGTCCGCGTTCCGCCCGGGTTGCACTACGTTAAAAAGCGGGTGCAATGCACGGTAAGTGTCCCAAAGGGAGAAAGTAGTATAGTTCGTATATCCGTTAGCGGTATAATTGTTCTGGTCCAGGCCGCGGTATTGCCCGTCTACGTCCATATAGGTAGTCGGATTCACGAATGCGTGGTACATGGCGGTGTAGAAATTCTCTTTCTCTTCCCGGCTGTTGGAGGCAATCTGTATTTTATTCAGCTCTTTTGTCCACAGCGCCTGGCCTTCCCGCTTTACCTGGTCAAAGTCCCAGCCGGGGATCTCTGTCTGCAGGTTTTTGAGTGCGCCGGCGGTGCTCACCGGTGAGATCGCAAATTTTATTTTAATTTTTTCTCCTTCCGTGGTGTTGAAGTCGAAGTAAGCCCTTATCTGGCGGCCTGCCATCTCAGGGAAATTTTTTGTCTGGTCGAACTTGCGGTAAAAGCCTTTGTATACATCGCTGGTATAATTACGATGCCCGTATTCTTTAAAGGGTTTGGAAAACGTCATGGCGAAATAAACGGTGCGGGTGCGTGCCCAGCCGCTGGTTTGGCGGTAGCCGGTAATCAGCGTATCGTTTTCTACCCGTACAAAAGTCCATACGTTTTTGTTGGGGTAGTTATAGATGCCGGACATCAGGTCCAGGACGATGTGTGACTGATCAGAAGCGGGAAAGGTATACTGATGGAAGCCTACGCGGTTGCTGGCGGTGAGTTCGGCGAGGATATTGTCATCCTCCAGTTTCACTTTGTAGTAGGCCGGTTCTGCAACTTCGGTGCTATGAGAGAACCTGCTGCGGTAGCCGCTCTCAGGGTGATCCGCCGTTCCCGGGTTCAGCTGCAGTGCGCCGGTAGTGGGCATAATGAGAAAATCGCCCAGGTCGGAGTGGCCGGTGCCGCTGAAGTGGGTATGGCTGAAGCCTACAATGGTTTTATCTTCATATTGATAACCTGCGCAGTATTTGTAGACGTCCTTGTTGTATTTGCCGTTCATCTCATAAGAGAGCGTGTCTGTTTCAGGGCTGAGCTGTACAGCGCCGAAAGGTACGGTAGGACCGGGATAGGTATGTCCCATGCGTTGTGTGCCGGTAATCGGCTTTACGTAGGACAGCACATTCTCCTGCGCCCGGAGGGAAGTACCGATACAGCAGAGTATCGATAAGAAAATAATCCTGTTGGTCATCGGTATCAGTTTAAAACGTGTCTGGAAAAAAATTACATCCCGAAGAATCGGGATGAATTATTTACAGTGAACAATGAAATTCTTCTATATCGTTTTTTATTTATTGGCTGTTGAATAAGAGTACGGGAAAGCCGCCGGCTGCGTACCTCTTGTTTTTTCAGGGGTAGCGCCCATACGGAATACCAGCTTACCGCCTTTCTGCAGGTCCTGGTGGCTGATCCAGTTTTTCGTATAGGGCTGACCGTTCAGCGCCGCCTGTTGCACGTACAGGTTTGTGGCACTGTTGCCTGGCGCTTCGATCACCATTTTTTTGCCGTCTTCCAGCGTCATGGTGAGTTTGGCGAACAGGGGAGTACCCAATACATATTGCTGTGTGCCGGGGCATACCGGGTAGAAGCCCATAGCGGAGAACACGTACCAGGCGGAAGTCTGCCCGTTGTCCTCGTCGCCACAGTACCCATCGGGCGTAGCTTTATACAGGCGCTCCATTACCTGGCGGATCCAGTACTGGGTTTTCCAGGGCTGGCCTGCGTAGTTATAGAGGTAAATCATGTGCTGGATCGGCTGATTACCGTGCGCATACTGGCCCATGTTCATGATCTGCATTTCGCGGATTTCGTGGATGACGGTGCCATAGTAACTTTCATCATATACCGGCGCCATTTTGAAAACGGAATCCAGCATATTGGTGAACGATTCGCGGCCGCCCATCAGGTTAGCCAGTCCCTGTACGTCATGAAATACAGACCAGGTATAGTGCCAGCTGTTGCCTTCCGTGAAAGCGTCGCCCCATTTGAACGGGTTGAACGGTGCCTGGAAGCGGCCGTCTTTATTTTTGCCGCGCATCAGTTTTGTTTCCGGGTCGAACAGGTTGCGGTAGTTCTGGGACCGTTTGGCAAAACGGGCTATTTCTTCCTTCGGCCTGTTCAGCGCTTTGGCCAGCTCGTAGATGGTAAAATCGTCATAGGCGTATTCCAGTGTACGGGCGGCATTTTCGTTCACGTCCACATCGTAGGGAACGTAACCCAGCTCGTTGTAGTATTTCACGCCTTTGCGGCCTACAGAAGAGAGCGGGCCTTCGTTTTCCGTGTTTTTCAGGATCGCTTCGTAGAGGGTATTGATGTCATAGCCCCGGATACCTTTCAGGTAAGCGTCAGCGATGAGGGAAGCGGAGTTGGAACCGATCATACAGTCACGGTGACCGGGGCTGGCCCATTCGGGCAACCAGCCGCTTTCCTTATAGGAATTGGCCAGGCCTTCCATGATATGTCCGCTGAGGGAAGGATACATCAGGGTGAAGAACGGATGTACCGCGCGGAAGGTGTCCCAGAAACCATTGTCGGTAAACATATAGCCGGGCAGCACCTGTCCGTTGAACGGGCTGTAATGCACCACTTCGTTTTTCGCATTGATTTCATAGAATTTGCGGGGGAACAGCATGGTCCTGTACAGGGATGAGTAGAAGGTGCTTACCTGTTCGGAGGTACCGCCTTCCACAGACAGGCGGCCCAGCTCTTTGTTCCAGCTGTCTTTCGCTTTCCGGCGGGTAATGTCGAAGCCGTCTTTGCCTACTTCACGCTGGAGGTTGAGCTCCGCCTGTTCAAAGCTGATAAAGGAAGAAGCTGTTCTGGCTACCACCTGTTCACCTTTTTTTGTTTTGAAGCCCACCACGGCACCGGCATGGTCTGCCTGCAACTCCAGCTGGTCTTTCAGCAGCGTGGAATCGCGCCATGCGGTGGCCACAGTGAACGGTTTATCAAAATAGATAACAAAATAGTTTTTGAAGTTGGATGGTACGCCACCGCTGTTTTTGGTGGTATACCCCATGATCTTTTGTTCTTTGGGCAGGATCTTAATATAGGACCCCTTATCAAATGCATCCACCACTACAAAGGCACTGTCCGTAGCTGGGAAGGTAAAACGCAGTTGAGCCGCGCGCTCTGTAGGCGTGATTTCTGTTGTCACGTCCGCATCTGCCAGGTATACGCTGTAGTAGTAGGGTTTGGCTACTTCCGTTTTATGGGAGAACCAGCTGGCTCTTTTGTTTTGATCGAATTTCAGCTTACCGGTAACGGGCATCATGGCAAACTGGCCATAGTCGTTGATCCAGGGAGAAGGTTGGTGTGTTTGTTTAAAGCCCCTGATTTTGTCGGCCGTGTATTGATAGGCCCATCCGTTGCCCATGGCGCCTGTTTGCGGCATCCAGAAGTTCATGCCCCAGGGCAGGGCGATGGCGGGATAGGTATTACCGTTCGACAGGCTTACTTTAGAATCGGTGCCCATCAGGGTGTTGACCCATTCCACCGGTTCAGCCACTTTGTACACTGTCTGGCTTTGTGCGCCATGCAGGCACAGTAAAGCAGCTGCCAGCATTCCAACTTTTTTCATATTGTGTGGTTGTTTCTTCATAAATCAATACCCGGCAGGTCAGACAGGGACTGGAATTTTTCCTGCTTAGACAGCGGTATTGCTTTACGCGCAATTATTAGAAAAATCGATTTAGCATCTGTACAGAAAAAAAAGATTCACCGAATCCTTTCCCTGTTTCCGGGGTCTTCCATACGCACTTCCCCCGGAAACAGTTTTTAAATGTATACATATTTTTGGATCTATCGCAGGTATTATCCTTTTTTTTGCCGGAAAAGGGATAAACGGTGGGCCGGCTATCTCCCTGGTCAGCAGGTAAGCGCTGCAACGCAGTGCGGCGGCCGGCTCTTATGCCGATCCCCGCACAATAAACCGTCCCGGCAGCTCCACAGCAGGATTTTTGACAGGCGCCGGCTTTTTGCCCAGCTGCTGCATGAGCATGGCGATAGCGGTTTTGGCGATGCCTTCTATCGGTTGTTCTATCACGGAAATACCCGGCGGATACAGCCGGAAAATATCATGGTCATCGAAGCAGATCACCGACAGGTCGTCAGGCATACGGAGGCCTAAGCTGGCGATGGCTTCCAGGCCGAGGATACCGAGATAGTTGGTGGCAAAAAATATCGCTTCGAGATCGGGATTGCTTTCAATAAACTGCTTCATCTCCCGGAGGGCGTCTTCCCGGAGTTTATGATACTTCAGGTGCAATACATGTTTCTTCCGCAGGGGCAGGTGGTGCTCTTTAAGGGTAGATACATACCCGCGCAGGCGTTCCTGCAGCTGTATCAGTTTTACGTCTACCGTAACAAAGGCGATACGGGTGAAACCCTTTCCTATCAGGTGTTTCATCCCTTGCTGCACCCCTCCGAAGTTATCAATCAGCACATAAGGCGCCTTGATAGCCGGAAAATAGCTATCCATCAGCACAACAGGCTTATGATGCTGTACCAGCTGCTGTATTTCTTTTTCCATACCGGGCGCAGGAGTAATCAGGTAACCGTCCACCATCTGCCGGCCGAGCATACGTATCAGCTCTCCGCCTTTCTGGGCATTGTTTTCCGTACTGCAGTACACCACGTTGTAGCCCATCAGTTCCGCCTCTGTTTCGATGGTTTTGGCCAGGCTGGCAAAGAAGCTGCCAGAGATACTTTCCACGATCAGGCCCAGTGTTTTGGATTGTCCGGTGCGCAGGTTCACTGCCACCCGGTGGGGCTCGTAACCGGATTTCTCCACTACCTGCATAATTTTGGCCGCCACCTCATCCCGTATCCGCATCTGTTTTCCCTTCCCGTTGAGTACAAAAGATACTGTAGAAGGTGCCACACCGGCCATTTTAGCGACATCCTTGAGCGTAAGTCTCTTCATTCGTGCTTGTTAGTTTGATTGGTTTTCCGTTACATCGCCGCCTAAGGTTACAGGTTTAGTTGCCGGGTATGGGAAGGGATGCACGGGGCCGGAAATTACAAAAAACTGTTAAAACATTCCAAACTCTCCGTAAAATGGGTATCTTACAGCAGCACGGCCGGGCATGTGGATACTATCAGCCCTGTAATATGCGTTATACAAATATTAGTAAAATATAAGAACCGGCGTATGTGCCAATTACAACTGGTATTGTAGCCAACTTGTGACATTTTAATACGCAATATGAAGCAACTCACCCATCTTACTGATCCTGTTTACGTTAAACCTTCACGGGAAACTGTATTCGACAGGCTTTTCAAGTCAATGATCCGTGACGAGCGCGATCTTCCCTTTGTATACCTTACTTTGAAAATCACTTTCACCCTCTGGCCGCTGGCGATCCTGATGTACTGGCCGGGCGTCAATAACTGGCTTTGGTGGGCCGCCGCTATTGCGTACCAGTTTTTCAACAACATTACCTTCAAAGGCCCCTTTGGCCTGATGCTGCACTGTACCAGCCACCGCGCTTTCTTTGAAAAGAAATACGGCTTTCTCAATAATTACCTTCCCTGGGTGATAGGCCCGCTGTTTGGGCAAACACCGGAATCCTACTACTCCCATCATATCGGGATGCACCACCCGGAAAACAATATGCCTGATGATGACAGCTCCACCATGACGTACCAGCGCGACTCTTTCCGGGGCTTCCTGCATTATCTCTGGTCTTTCGTGACTTTCGGCGCTTATGATACAGCGAAGTATCATATCCGCAAAAAGAGAAATAAACTGATGGTGAAACTGATCCGGGGTGAAATATTATTCGCCGCCGCCTGTGTAGGCCTCTCCTTCATTAATTTCCCGGCTACTTTTGTGGTGTTCATCCTGCCCTTTATCATCTCCCGTATTATCATGATGGTGGGCAACTGGGCGCAGCACGCTTTTATTGACGCTGACGATCCGGACAACTGCTATAAAAACAGTATTACGTGCATCAATACCAAATACAACCATAAATGCTGGAATGACGGCTATCATATCAGCCACCATGTAAAGCCCAGCATGCACTGGACAGAACATCCCGTGTATTTCCGTAAAACGCTGGATGAGTATATTTCCAACGACGCCATCGTATTTGACGGTATCCACTTCCTCCATGTATGGTTATGGCTGATGACCAAACGTTATGACCTGCTGGCCAAACATTTTGTCAACATCGGCGACAGGTTCCAGACAGACGCGGAAATCATCTCATTCCTGAAACAACGTACCATGCCCATCAGCACCGTGCCCGATACCGCTGCTGCGGTCGCTGCATAAGTACATGCATTATTATATTATCCGGTAATATACCAGGTGCCCTGTCCAACAGCAGGGCACCTGCCTTTTGACGACTGCCGGCCGGGCTTTTTCCCCTTGCCGGATGGCAAAAATTAACACTTTATAACATTACTTTCTTTTCCGGCGCCCCTCCTTACAGCCCCAAAACAGCCACCACATTGAGCTTCCTCCGAAAAGGAGAAAGTTATGCCATATAATCTTAATGAATATGCTTATCTATAACAATAAGTAACTAAATTTGCGCTCTAACTTTTTTTATTAAAGTAAAAAATATGCGTACTGTTACACTGAAAAGGGTTGTGGTTACCGGCATGGGAGCGCTAACACCTATCGGGAATGATGTAAACACTTTTTGGAGCAATCTGAAGGCAGGCGTGAGTGGCGCCGGGCCCATCACTAAGTTTGACACCACAGAGTTCAAAACCAAATTTGCCTGTGAAGTCAAAGGTTTTGATGTGGAAAAATATATGGAAAAGAAAGAGGCCCGCAAAATGGACAACTTCACGCAGTACGCGATGGCAGCTGCCCATGAAGCCGTGGCAGATGCCGGCCTCGACAAGGAAGGAATTGATAAAACCAAAATAGGCGTGATCTGGGCTTCCGGAAACGGCGGCATGCTCACGTTCGAAGAACAGATCGTTGAATTTACCCAGGCCAACTTTGTGCCTAAGTTCAACCCGTTCTTTATTCCCAAGCTGATCTGCGATATCGCTGCAGGACAGATCGCCATGAAATACGGTTTCATGGGTATCAACTTCTGCACCGTGTCTGCCTGCGCTTCTTCCACCAGCGGCCTGGTAGACGCTTTCAACTACATCCGCCTTGGTAAAGCCAACGCCATTGTTGCCGGCGGCTCTGAAGCACCGGTAACCCGTGCAGGCATCGCCGGCTTTAACGCCCTCAAAGCACTGTCTACCCGCAACGAAGATCCGGAACATGCTTCCCGCCCGTTCGATACAGAACGCGACGGCTTCGTTATGGGTGAAGGCGCCGGCGCTATCGTCCTCGAAGAATACGAACACGCTATCGCCAGAGGTGCTACCATCTATGGTGAAATGATCGGCGGCGCCATGACCTGCGACGCCTACCACCTCACCGCCACCCACCCTGAAGGCCTTGGCGCCAGACTGGGTATGGAACAGGCACTGGAAGACGCCGGTGTAAGCACTACCGACGTAGACTATATCAACTCCCACACCACCTCCACCCCGGTAGGTGACGTGAGCGAGCTGAAAGCCATCGTAGCTGCCTTTGGTGACCACGCTGAAAAAGTAAACATCAGCGCCACCAAGTCCATGACCGGCCACCTGCTGGGCGCTGCCGGCGCTATCGAGGCCATCGCCTGCATCAAAGCCACACAGGAAGATATCGTTCCTCCTACCATCAACACCACTGTGCTGGGCGAAGGTATCCCAACCAACCTGAACCTCACCCTGGGTAAAGCACAAAGCCGTCCGGTAAATATCGCCATGAGCAATACCTTCGGTTTCGGAGGTCACAACGCCATCGTGGTATTTAAAAAATACACCAAATAAGCAGGTAACTGCTCAGAAATAGCTGTCAGCGAAGATCTTCCAAAAAAGGTCTTCGCTGCTCTTTTTTTATACCTCTTCCAATTCGTAATTCGTAATCCGTAATTCGTAATTATGCCGTAGCTTAGTAGTTTAATATTATGGCAAAGAAAAAAGAGAATGTAACCGCCGCTCCCGCTCCGGAAATCATGGCAGATGACCAGATTGAAGTATTTGGCGCACGGGAGCATAACCTGAAAAACCTCGACCTGCAGTTGCCCAAAAATAAGCTGGTTGTCATCACCGGCATCAGCGGAAGTGGAAAATCCTCCCTGGCTTTTGATACAATATATGCTGAAGGACAACGCCGTTACATGGAAAGTTTTTCCGCTTATGCCCGCCAGTTTATCGGCGACATGGAAAGGCCTGATGTGGACAAAATCACCGGTCTTTCGCCCGTTATTTCCATAGAACAAAAAACCACCAATAAAAACCCGCGCTCCACTGTAGGCACCATCACGGAAATCTATGACTTCCTCCGCCTGCTCTTCGCCCGCGCCGGTCAGGCATACTCCTACAATACCAACAAGCGCATGACGCGCTTCTCGGAAGAAGAAATACAGGAGCATATTTTCAGACACTATCCCAAAAGGAAACTCGTGATCCTCGCACCCATGGTGCGCGGCCGTAAAGGGCACTACCGCGAACTGTTTGAACAGGTACGCAAACAGGGCTATCTCAAAGTACGGGTAGACGGCGAAATACTCGACCTGAAAGAAAGAATGCAGGTTGACCGCTACAAGATCCACGATATCGAACTGGTGATAGACCGCGTACAGGTACAGGAAGATGCCCGCACCCGCATCAGCCAGAGCGTACAGAAAGCCCTCACCATGGGCAAAGGCCTCATGTTTGTCATGGACAACGACACCAACAAGGTGAGCCAGTACAGCAAACAACTGATGTGTGAAGAAACCGGTATCTCCTACGAAGAACCGTCGCCCAACACATTCTCCTTCAACTCGCCCTATGGCGCCTGCCCCCGCTGTAAAGGCCTCGGCACCATCTACCAGATCGATATGGACGCCATCATCCCCGATGAAAGCGCCTCTATCGAAAGCGGTGGCCTTAAACCACTGGGCGAAGCCAGGGATACCTTCACCTACAAACAGGTGCAGCAGCTGGCTAAAAAATATAAATTCTCCCTCACCGGACCTATCTCCGCTATCCCCGAAAAAGCCCGCAACGTACTGCTGTACGGCGATGAAAACGGGAAGCTGGAAGTAGACCTCTCTTTCGACGAGAACTCAGACACCACCAAATATTCCACTGAATTTGAAGGCGTGGTCAACACCGTTCGCCGCTACTTCAATGACAGCAGCTCCGACCACGTGCGCGCCTGGGCCGAAAGCTTCATGGCGCTCAGCACCTGCCCGGAATGTAATGGCGCCCGCCTGAAAAAAGAAAGTCTCTACTTTAAGGTAGATGAGAAAAATATTTCCGAGCTGGGCAACATGGACCTGGACCACCTGTTGAACTGGTTCAGCAACATCGAAGACCGCCTCGAGAAAAAACAAAACGCCATCGCCAAGGATATCCTCAAGGAAATACGCGAACGCCTCGGGTTCCTGCTCAACGTGGGCCTGAACTACCTGACGCTCAACAGGCCCACCCGCACGCTCAGCGGCGGCGAATCGCAGCGTATCCGCCTCGCCACCCAGATAGGCTCCCAGCTGATGGGCATCACCTATATCCTCGATGAGCCCAGCATCGGCCTGCACCAGCGCGACAATATGCAGCTGATCGACGCCCTCCGCAACCTCCGCGAAATGGGCAACACCGTGATCGTGGTAGAACATGACAAAGACATCATGCTGCATGCCGATCACCTGGTAGACATCGGTCCGGGCGCCGGCAAACACGGCGGCCAGATCATCGCTCAGGGCACGCCCAACCAGATACTCAAACTCAACACTCCCACCGCTGGTTACCTCAACGGTAAACGCGCCATGGAAATACCCGCCGAACGCCGCAAAGGCAACGGCAACAGCCTGGAACTGAAAGGCGCTACGGGCAACAACCTAAAAAACGTCAACCTGAAACTGCCCCTCGGCACTTTCATCTGCGTAACAGGCGTTTCCGGCAGCGGCAAATCCACGCTGATCAACGAAACACTGTACCCGATACTTTCCAAACATGCCTATGACTCCAAAGCGGTACCCATGCCGTATAAGAGCATCAAAGGCCTGGAACATATCGATAAGGTGATAGAAATAGACCAGTCGCCCATCGGCCGCACGCCCCGCAGCAATCCTGCCACCTACTGCGGCTTCTTCACCGATATCCGTACGCTCTTCGCCTCCGTGCCGGAAGCCAAAATCCGCGGATATAACGCAGGCCGCTTCTCTTTCAACGTGAAAACAGGCCGCTGCGATGTTTGTGAAGGCGGGGGCATGCGCGTTATCGAGATGAACTTCCTGCCGGACGTATATGTGCACTGCGAAAAATGTAACGGCCGCCGTTATAACCGCGAAACGCTCGAGATCCGCTACAAAGGCAAATCTATCTCCGACGTGCTGGACATGACGGTAGACGAAGCCGTGGAATTCTTCCAGGCCGTTCCCTGGATACACCGCAAAATCAAAACACTGCAGGACGTAGGACTGGGATACATCACCCTGGGCCAGTCTGCCGTGACCCTCTCCGGCGGCGAGGCACAACGTGTGAAACTGGCCACGGAGCTGTCCAAGAAAGATACCGGCAAAACCATCTACATCCTCGATGAGCCCACCACAGGGCTGCATTTCCAGGATATCGTGCTGCTGCTCAAAGTGCTGAATAAACTGGTGGACCGCGGTAATACCGTACTGGTGATAGAACATAACCTCGACGTTATCAAAATGGCAGACTACATCGTGGACCTGGGCCCCGAAGGCGGCGCCGGCGGTGGCACCATCCTCTGTACCGGCACGCCCGAACAGATCGTCACCTGTAAAGACAGCCATACCGCCCGATTCCTCAAAAAGGAGCTGGGAATTTAATATCTTGCCAACCGTAAACCAAGGAATGAGAACGTTATACCAGATATTACTTGCCTGCGCCGTGCTTGCCGGCATGATCGCCTGTGAGAATGAAACCAAGGTGTGCGACCAGGCACTCCGGGCAGATTTCCGCGTGCGTTTTCAGCGTGATTCCGCCCGCCGGATAAACGATACCACCATCCTGCATAATGTACGCGATACCATTATGCCCAAAGTGTCCGTTTATGCCATCAACAACGGCGTTAACATGGACTCCCTCTACAAAAAGGAACCGCTGAAAGAGATCTTTCTGCCCTTTTCACCGGTGGCAGATAGCTGTATATTCGCCCTGCGCGTGGATTCCACCCTTACGCCGGATACCCTCAGGTTTAAATACTCACGGACCAAAAAATTCATATCGCCCGGCTGCGGATTCGGTACCACCTTTACGCTGGATACCGTTTTCACCACCCGGCATACCATCGATTCTGTAGTTATTAATTCAAAGGCAGTCACCAGCAGTAATGATACGCACCTTACTTTGTTTTTCTTTAATCAGTAGTATCCTGTTGGGCTTCGCCGCACAGGCACAAACACCGGCCCAACCGGCAGCCGCTAAAACTGCGGCCGCCAAAACAGATACTACCCGTAAACCGGCGAAAGACACCACGGCCATCATACCCGTGAAAGACAGCGTCGTACACATGCAGGGAGGCCTCCGCGTGGGGCTGGACCTGAGCCGCATCGTGACCTCCATCTATTATCCCTACCGGAAAGAAGGGACCGCCGTAGCTGATATCCGCCTTAACAGCAACCTGTATGCTGCCGCGGAAATAGGGTATACCAATACCCCGTACAGCGATAGCAACTACACCTATAAAGGCAGTGGTATGTTCATCTCCCTCGGGATAGACTATAACTTCCTGAAAAGACTGTACCCCTCCGAGAAAAACATGTTCTTCGGCGGTATCCGGTACGGATTCTCTCACCTCACCTACGAGGTGCCGACCTATAAAATAAGTGACCGTTACTGGGGCAACAACCTCTCTGGCTCCGTGCCCAAAACCAATGTCAATGCCCACTGGGTGGAACTGGTACTGGGCCTTAAAGCAGAAGTGCTCAAAAACTTCTTCCTGAGCTGGAGCCTGCACCAACGTGTCATGATCAACAACGTCAAGTCCGATGAATTTACCCCGCTGGTAATACCCGGCTTCGGCAGCGGCTCCAAAAAATCGGTATTCGATATGCGGTACACCGTATCCTACCTGTTCCCGCTCTATAAGATAACGGAACATGTAAAGCTGCCGTTGAACGACAAAGACAAAAAGAAAAAATAATTACGAATTACGGATTACGAATTACGAATTGAGGGCTGCCTTTTGGAATGGTTATTAATAAACCGCTCTATAAGGAAGCCCTCAATTCGTAATTCGTAATCCGTAATTCGTAATTGATTTAAGGTTTTACCATCTCGATATGCGGGATACCGTCTTCCATATAGGTATCGCTGGTCTGCTCAAAACCCAGCGATGTATAAAAACGGTGCAGGTATTGCTGGGCGCCGATTTTAATAGGTCCTTTACCATAAGCTTCTTCCACGGCGGCAATAGACTTTTTTATCAGCTGCCGGCCCACGCCGGTACCCCTGGCCAGCTGTGAAGTGATCACCCGCCCGATAGACGCCTCGGCATATTTAATACCAGGTCCGAACAAACGGGTATACGCCACCAGCTGCCCATCCGCATTACGCCCCATAAGATGCAACGCCTTCTGGTCGGAATAATCCAGGTCCTGATAAGCACACTGCTGCTCTACCACAAATATCTCACTGCGCAAATGCAACGCTTCGTACAATTCCTGTACAGTCAGTTCTTCAAATGCTTTAATTGTCCAATTCATCTTGTAGCCGGTTTATCATAAAAATACTGGAAGCTTTCAATATTCCTGCTATTTTTATAGGCGATATAAAGCCTCTTTAGCCCAATCAGGAAATCATGGAAGAAACAAAGCGCCCGTTCCTCTCCCTGGAACATATCACCGTAAGATATCTCGACAAAACACTTTTCGACACCCTCAACTGGGACATACAGCAAAACGAACAATGGGCCATCACCGGCCCCAGCGGCTCCGGTAAAACAGCGCTGCTCAATACCATCCTTGGTAAATTCAACATCATCAATGGTGGCATCCGCTATCATTTTTACGATGACTGGAGAAAAGAAAACACCGTCACGGACCCGTACTTCAACTACCGCAACCTGATAGCGCTGGTAGGCCACCATCACACTTTCCGTAATTTATCCAATACTACTACCGATTTCTACTATCAGCAGCGGTTCAATAGTATGGACGCCGACAATTCCCCCACCGTCAGCGAATATCTCGAAATCACGGAGGTACCTGACCTGGTGAAGCCGCTGAAAATAGCGCCGCTGATGGAAAAACGGTTGATCAAACTGTCCAACGGGGAGACCCGCCGCGTGATGATCGCCCGCGCCCTGCTGCAAAAACCGCAGCTGCTCATGCTCGACAATCCCTATATCGGGCTGGACGTGCAAACGCGGAAGGACTTCTCCGAAATGATCAATGAAATTATCCGCAACGGTTCCATCGTGCTGCTGGCGACTTCTCCAACAGAAATACCGGAACACATTACCCATGTGCTGACGCTGGAAAACGGCGCCATCACCGGTAAATATACCCGCAGCGAATTTGTTCAGCTACCGCTCCCACAGGTGCCGGACCTCCCGCTGCCAGCCATGGAAACGCAGAAAATAGCCGCTATCCTGCAACGGCACCAGCCGGCTTCCTTCGAAACCATCGTCAAGATGGAAGACGTGCGCGTAAAATATGGCGAAAACATTATCCTTGATCAAATCAACTGGACGGTAAAACCCAACGAAAAATGGGCCTTGCTGGGCCATAACGGCGCCGGTAAATCCACCCTGCTGAGCCTCATCAACGGCGACAACCCGCAGGCGTATGCCAATAAACTGTGGTTGTTTGACCGCCGCAGGGGCACCGGCGAAAGCATCTGGGACATCAAGAAAAAAACCGGTTTCGTATCCCCGGAGCTGCACCAGTATTTTACCTCCCGCGATAACTGCCTGCAGGTAGTCTGCTCAGGCTTCACCGACATCATCGGCAGCACCAAGCCGGCTACCCCGGAACAAACCGATATTGCCAAAGCGTGGATGGAAATACTGGAAATAGACGAGCACCAGAAAGCGCCGTTCAAACAAGTCCCCGAAAGCGCCCAGCGCCTTTGCCTGCTGGCAAGAGCCCTCGTCAAAAACCCACCGCTGCTGATCTTCGACGAACCTTGCCAGGGGCTGGACCAGCAACAGAAACAACATTTCAAAAAAGTTATCGAAATGCTGTGCGACCATATGCCGGTAACGCTAATCTATGTAACGCATTACGAAGAAGAGTTGCCCGGTTGCGTTGATAAGTTCATCCGCCTCGCCAACGGCAGAACCATTTGATTATTTGGATATTTATATATTTTATTATTTGATTTACGGATTTGAAGATTTTTTGATTTTGGGATTTAGGGATTTTTGATTTTGGGATTTCAGGAAGATCTGGTCATTCATTAATTCCCCAAATCTCTAAATCAAAAAATCCTCAAATCCGTAAATCAAATAACCAAATATATAAATGTATAAATGAAAAAATAGTTGGATCTTCGCCAGGAATCGTTAATCACCATAATCCTTTCCTGATGCACCCAACAAAACGGCTATTGGCTGTAGTAGCATTATTTGTTTCCCTGGTGGCACTGTCGCTGATCAGCGGCTGCCGGACCACCAAAAAAGAAATGAACCCCGGATTCGCGAAGTATATTGACGCCTATACCGCCGGTATCATCTCCAAGCAAAGCCCCATCCGCATTCAACTGGCCGGGCAGGTAAACGTGACGCACACCCAGAACGAACCACTCGATAAGGAGGTGTTCGACTTTTCCCCTTCCATCAAAGGGAAATCCTACTGGGTAGACGCCACCACCATCGAATTCAGGCCCGACGAGAACCTGCAACCCGGTAAGACCTATCAGGCTAATTTCAAACTCGGCAAGATCATGGATGTGCCTTCAGAACTGAAATCGTTTGATTTCGAGTTCAAGGTCATCAAACCATCTTTCTCGCTGGAGATGTCTGGTCTGAAAGCCAGTACCAACACCACACTGGATAAGATGAACTTCACCGGCGCCGTGTATACCGCCGACGTGGAAAATCCGCAGGCCATCGAAAAACTGATCACCGCACGCTATGGCGGCAAAACGCTGCCCATCACCTGGCAGCATAACGCCGGCGAACGTACGTCGAAATTCACCATCCCTAACATAGACCGTGCTAATATCGCCCGAAACCTGGAAGTCAGCTGGGACGGCGGCGCCCTCAAAGTGGACAATAGCGGTAAAAAAACCGTAGAAGTCCCCGCCGTAGGCGATTTCAAGGTACTGGACGTAAAGGCTATGTCTGATCCGGAACAGCACCTGCTGGTGCAGTTTTCCGATCCTGTCAGCGTAGCGCAAAGCCTCGAAGGCCTCATCGGTATCAGCGGCCAGGGCGACCTCCGTTACACCATCGACGGCAGCGAAGTAAAAGTGTATTCGCCCGTTCGCCTCGAAGGCAGCTACAATGCTGTGATCAACGAAGGCGTGATCAATATCACCGATAAGCGCCTCGGCAAATCCTACAGCTCCAACGTGAATTTCGAGAATACCATGCCGGCCGTAACGATTCCCGGCAAAGGCGTGATCCTCCCCGAAAGCAATAAACTGGTGATGCCGTTCGAAGCTGTCAACCTCAACGCGGTAGACGTCACCATCATCAAAATATACGAGAACAACGTACCGCAATACCTGCAAACCAATAACCTCGACGGCGATGCGGAACTACGTCGTGTAGGCAAACCCGTGGTAGAAAAAACCATCCGGCTGGATACCGACAAATCCGTTAACCTCCACAAGAAAAACCGCTTCTTCCTCGATCTTGATAAATTGCTCCGCACAGAACCCGGCGCCATCTACCGCATCACGATCGGCTTCCGCAAAGCCTATGCGCTGACGGCCTGCACAGAAGCGAAGAAGACTGACAGCACCAGCACAGGCGGAGACGGCGAAGAAGCCGAAGAAGAAGATGAAAGTGAGTACTACGGTTACAGCAACAGCGGGAACTTCGACGAAGACGACGACTTCTGGAACCGTTATGACAGCTACTATCCATACGGATACAACTGGAACCGCCGCAACGACGCCTGCTCCAATTCCTACTACAACAAAGACAAATGGGCGTCCCGCAACGTGATATGCTCCAACATCGGCCTGATTGCCAAAAGAGGCAATAACAACAGCATGTTGGTAGCGGTAACGGATATACGCGACACAAAACCGCTCACCGGCGTGGAACTGGAACTGCTCGATTATCAGAACCAGGTGATCTTTAAAACCAAGAGCGACGGGGAAGGCCTGGCTACCTTTGACCTCAAACGTAAGCCTTACCTGCTGATCGCGAAAAAAGACAATGAAAGAGGTTATCTTAAACTGGACGACGGCAGCTCCCTGCCCCTGAGCCGTTTCGACGTACAGGGCGAGGAGGTGCAGAGCGGCATCAAAGGATTCCTCTACGGAGAAAGAGGTGTGTGGCGCCCCGGCGACTCCATCTACCTGACATTTATGCTGGAAGACAAAGACAAAAAACTCCCGGCAGATCACCCGGTCACCCTGGAGCTATACAACCCTAAAGGCCAGCTGTACAAGCGCATCAACCAGCATGAGAACCTGAACGGCTTCTATAGCTTCGCCACCGCCACCCAACCGGAAGATCCTACCGGCAGCTGGGTAGCGAAAGTGAAAGTCGGCGGCGCTACCTTCCAGAAAAATGTGCGCATCGAAACGGTGAAGCCTAACAGGCTGAAAATAAAAATGGACTTCGGCAGCAATACCGCCCTGTCTAAAACCGGTACCGCCGGCAACCTCTCGGCCATGTGGATGTTTGGCGCTACTGCCCAGCACCTGAAAGCCAAAGTGGACGTGACGCTCGTACAGGCTTCCACCAGCTTCAAAAACTTCTCCGGTTTCACCTTTGACGATCCGGTAACACATTTTGAAACAGAAAACAAAACCATCTTCGAAGGCCCGCTGAGCGAAACAGGTTCCGCACCCATAAAAACCGATTTCCAACTCGGTAAACTGGCGCCCGGACAGCTGAAGGCCAACTTCGAAATAAAAGTGTTTGAACCGGGTGGCGATTTCAGTATCGATCACTTCTCCATGCCTTACAATCCATTTACCTCCTACGTGGGATTGCGGCTGCCACAGGGCGACCGTACCACCGGCATGCTGCTCACCGATCAATCACATACCGTTGAGATTGTGGACGTAGACGACAGGGGCAACCTCACCGCCGGCACCCGCGAAGTACAGGTAGAACTGTATAAAGTTCGCTGGAGATGGTGGTGGGACCAGGGAGAGTCTGAATACTCCAACTTCACGCAGGACAGCTACAACCAGCTCCTGACCAAGGAAACCGTTACCCTGAACAACGGTAAAGGCCAGTGGTCGCTGCGTATCAACCAGCCTGACTGGGGCCGTTATCTTGTGCGTGTAAAAGACCTGCAGAGCGGTCACACTTCCGGTAAGTCCGTCTACATCGACTGGCCGGGATGGGCAGAGCGTATGCAGAAAGAAAACCCTGCAGAAGCAGCCATGCTGGTATTCACCTCCGACAAACAGCACTACAAGGCAGGGGAGGACGTTAACCTCACCATCCCGAGCAGCGCCGGCGGCAGAGGCCTGATCAGCATTGAATCCGGCAGCAAGGTGCTCAAAACTTTCTGGATCAGTACCCAGCAGGGACAAACCACGTTCCGCTTCAAGGCAGAAAAGAACATGACGCCCAATATATACGTCAACGTTACCCTGCTGCAGCCACATGCACAAACGATCAACGACCTGCCGATCCGCATGTATGGCACCATTCCCATCACCGTGGAAGATCCGGGCACCATCCTGAAGCCCGTGATCAGCATGGCCGACAAGCTGAAGCCGGAATCGGAGGCCAATATCACCATCAGTGAAAGCAACGGTAAACCGATGACTTACACCATCGCCATCGTGGATGAAGGCCTGCTGGACCTGACCCGTTTCAAAACGCCGGACCCGCACAGCTCCTTCTATGCCCGCGAAGCACTGGGCGTGAAAACGTGGGACCTGTTTGACTTTGTAGTGGGCGCTTACGGTTCCGACCTGGAACGTATCCTGAGCATCGGTGGTGACGAAGGCCTGAATAAAAACGCCGGCGCCGCCAAAGCCAACCGCTTTAAGCCGGTGGTGAAATTCATGGGACCGTTCTATCTCAAGGGCGGTCAGAAACAAACGCATAAATTCAAATTGCCGCCGTATATCGGTTCCGTAAAAGCCATGGTGGTAGCCGGACAAGAGGGCGCCTACGGTTTTGCGGAAAAAGCCGTGGCGGTGAAGAAACCGCTCATGCTGCTGACGACCGCTCCCCGTGTACTGGGACCGTCTGAAACCATACAGGTGCCGGTGACCGTGTTTGGCCTCGAACCGAATATCCGCTCCGCCAATGTGACCATCAGTACCAGCCCGCTGCTGGAAGTGGTAGGCGAAAGCACCAAAACCGTAACGTTCCCGCAGCCCGGCGAACAAATGGTTTACTTCGATGTAAAAGTGAAACCGCAGACCGGTATCGCAAAAATCAAGGTGACCGCCAGCAGCGGCGCCGAAAAAGCGGAAGAAGCCATCGAAATGGACGTCCGTAATCCCAACCCGCCGATTACTAACGTTATCGAATATACGCTGGAACCAGGCAAAAACTGGAGCTCCGCCTTCAGTCCTGTAGGCATGGCAGGCACCAATACCGGCGTGCTGGAGATTTCCACCATCCCGTCGCTGAACCTCGGCAAACGCCTGCAGTACCTGATCAGCTATCCGCACGGCTGCGTCGAACAAATTACTTCCGGCGTATTCCCGCAGCTGACGCTCAATCAGCTCATGGACCTGAAAGAAACCCAGCTGGCAGAGATAGACCGCAACGTAAAAGCCGGCATCAACAGGCTCAAAGGCTTCCAGGCTTCAGATGGCGGTCTCAGCTACTGGCCGGGTTACGCACAGTCCGACGAATGGGGCACCAACTACGCCGGTCACTTCCTGCTGGAAGCTCAGGCCAAAGGATATACGCTGCCACCGGGCCTGCTGGACCAGTGGAAAAAATACCAGCGTAATAAAGCCACTACCTGGGCGCCCAACACCCAAAACTTCTATGGCGGCGACCTCACACAGGCTTACCGCCTGTACCTGCTGGCACTGGCCAAAGTGCCCGAAGTAGGCGCCATGAACCGGCTGAAGGAATTCAGATATATTTCCACTCCCGCCAAATGGCGGCTGGCAGCCGCTTACAAACTGGCAGGCCAGCCGGAAATAGCGAATTCGCTGGTACAAAACCTGACCACGGAAGTGAAACCGTACAGCCAACTCGGAGGCACCTTCGGTTCCGACCTGCGCGACAAAGCCATGATCCTTGAAACACTCACGATCCTGGGCCAGCGTAACCGCGCAAACGAGCTGGTGAAACAAATCGCTATCCACCTGTCTCAAAACGACCAGTGGTACAGTACACAAACCACCGCTTATGCGCTGATCGCCATCGCTAAGTTCTGCGGCAGCAACAAAGGCAGCAGCAAGATGAACCTGAGCTATACGCTCAACGGCGCTAAAGGCAACGTCAACGGCCAGTCATTTGTAACACAGGTGCCTGTTACCTTTAATGGTGCACAAGGTAACGTGAGCGTGCAGAACAACGGACAAAACGTACTGTACGTACGCCTGATCCTGCGCGGACAGCCGGAAGCCGGACAGGAACCGGTAGCCAGCAACAACCCCGACATACTGGACCTCCAGGTACGCTACAGCACCCGCGACGGCAGACCGCTGGATCCGGCCACACTGAAACAGGGCAGCGACTTCATGGCGACCGTCACGATCAAAAATCCGGGTAAACGCGGCTATTACGAGCAGATGGCACTGTCACAGATATTCCCGTCAGGCTGGGAAATCCTCAACACCCGCCTTATGGACAACGACAGCAGCTTCCATACTTCGCCGCTCACGTACATGGATATACGCGATGACAGGGTGTATACTTACTTCAACATCGAGGAAAACAAAACCCACACCTACAATGTGTTGCTCAATGCCGCATACCTGGGACGATACTATCTCCCGGCCGTTTCCTGCGAAGCGATGTATGACAATAACATCCACGCTTTTGTGCCTGGTAAATGGGTAGAAGTAGTGAAATAAGACCGATATTTCTTTAACGCAAAGCGGCCATCTCCTGAAAGAGATGGCCGCTTTTTTACGTCAACTGGTATTACATTTTTTTTAAATTTTCTCATCAGTGATGAGAAAATTTCTTATTGCTTTTCAGCGCTTTGCTCGAACAATTCATGCATTTTTTGCTCCAATATCTTCTTGTCCGGCAAAAAAGTCTGGTATTCCGAAATGATCGTGGGCGACAAATTTCGGTTCATAGCATACTCTACCACTTCCTTGTTTTGGTCCCTGCATAATAAAATTCCTACGCTGGGCCTTTCATGTTTTCTCTTTACTTTTCTGTCCAGGGCTTCCAGGTAAAAATTCAGCTTACCCAGATATTCCGGCATGAAGTCGGTCGTTTTTAATTCAAAGGCCACGAGGCACTGCAGGTCACGATGGAAAAATAAGAGATCAATATAAAAGTCCGTGCCTCCGACCGTTACCCGATATTCTTCCCCGATGAAAATAAAGCCATCTCCTAACTCAAGGATAAAGTCTTTGATTTTACTGATGAGCGCGTGTTGCAAGTCTTTCTCACTATGGTTTTCCGGGAGATTCAAAAATTCAAACACATATTTATCTCTAAAGAGAATGCTTTCATCACCTTTAATATTGGTGCCTGATACCGGTGACTGGTGCTCTCCTAACTTCACTCGCTCGTACAGGCAGCTTTTAATCTGTCTTTCCAATTCGCGGACAGAGTAATTTTCCTGTACGCACAAACGGAGATAAAATTCACACTCTTCCCGGGATTTTGTAGTCATCAAAGCTAAATGATGCGTCCAGGTAACTTGCACCAGTATCGTATTACGAATATCTGTAAATTGTGCCATCAGTGATGGCACAATTTCTTGTTGTTTTTCAAGCACTTTTATAGATGAATTTTCAACATATGATAAATAAAACGTATAAAATCGAACCATTTTATAGAGACCACGATGTTTGAACCCTTTTAACTCAGGATGCATTTTGGCAATGTAATACGCCAGTTCCTGAATCATTCCTTCTCCCCAACTCGCATTTGTTATCTTCTTATGTATATATTCTCCCACCTGCCAGTAAAGATTGATCATTTCAATATTTACATTTTTTTGCGTGTTATACTGCGACCGCTTAATAAGCGTCACTATTTCCGTAAATTGCTCCGTCATAGAAAAGATTTTTCGGGTTAATTGGATATGGTTTGCAAAAAGAAACTTCGAATTTAAGTATCCGGAAACACAATCTCCTGTTCATTTTGCAGGTGATAATGAACGGATCAGCGCAAATGAATTCGAACCGATCAAAATGAACAAACTTGAACGCCGCAAAACATTAACCCCAACGACAATACGTGTAACTCGGATGAAATTTCAACGCTTCAGGCAATGGTGTAAAAAAAGAAAATGGTGGCTTACCGCTGCCGGTGTATTACTGATTGCCTACTATTTTTGTTTGCCCCGCCAACTGTTTACCAGCCCGACCTCTTTTGTATTGGAAGATGTAAACGGCGACTTGCTCAACGCCGGTATCGCGCCCGACGGACAATGGCGCTTTCCCTACAACCCGCACGTGCCGGAGAAATTTGCAAAATGTATCGTTGCTTACGAGGATAAACGGTTTTATTATCACTGGGGAATAGATCCATTGGCAGTAAGCCGTGCCATCCGGCAAAACCTGCGCGGCAAGAAAGTCGTCAGCGGCGGCAGCACCCTCACCATGCAGGTCATCCGTATCTCCCGTAATCAGCCCCGAACTTTCTGGCAGAAAATGGTGGAAGCCGTACTCGCCACCCGCCTCGAGTTTGCAGCCTCTAAAAAGAAAATCATCGCCCTGTACGCTGCCAACGCACCGTTCGGCGGCAACGTGGTAGGGCTGGAAGCCGCTTCCTGGCGCTATTACGGCCGTAAGGCCGACCAGCTCTCATGGGGGGAAATGGCGGCACTGGCGGTACTGCCCAACAGTCCCGCGCTGGTGCATCCCGGCCGCAACCGGAACACGCTGCTCCACAAACGGAATCAGCTGCTGGACAGGCTATGGCGCAACGAAACCATTGACAGTATCACCTGCCAGCTGGCCAAACTGGAACCGCTGCCGGCGCAACCGCTGGCATTGCCGCAAGATGCACCGCACCTGCTGGACCGCTTCCGGCTCGACTATCAGCAGCAAAAGTCTGATGGTCCCACCCGCATTAAAAGCACAGTGGAAGCCGCGTTGCAGAAAAACGTCACGGCCATCGCAGAGAGATACCACCATGCCTACAAGGCCAACGGCATCAACAACGCCGCCGTACTGGTGCTGGATGTGGAAACAGGCAACACGCTCGCTTATGTGGGCAACATATACAACCCGGCCAATCCCGAACTGGAAAGCCATGTAGACATCATACAAGCCAGAAGAAGTCCCGGCAGCACGCTCAAACCGGTGCTGTACGCAGCCATGCTCAACGACGGACTGATACTGCCCAACACCCTGATACCGGACATTCCCACACAGATAGCCGGCTACTCGCCGCAGAACTTCGACCTCGGCTACGATGGCGCCGTGCCTGCTTCCCGTGCACTGGCGCGGTCGCTCAACATCCCCGCGGTGCGCATGCTGCAGATGTACCGCTATGAGCGCTTCCACACGCTGCTGCAGAAAATGGGCATCACCACGCTCACCAAACCGGCCGATCACTACGGCCTGTCGCTGATCCTCGGCGGCGGGGAAACCACGCTCTGGGAGATGTGCGGCATGTACGCCAGCATGGCCCGTACACTCGTTCATCTCGATCAATACCATGGCAAATACGATATGGACGACATCCATCCGCCTAACTACCGGTCAGACATACAACGTCCTTCACAATACGGATTGAGCAAAGATGGCATACTGGACGCCGGCTCCATCTGGTACACCTTTGAAGCAATGACAGAAGTAATGCGCCCCGGCGAAGAGCTGCTGTGGCAGCAGTTCTCTTCTACACAACGCATCGCCTGGAAAACAGGTACCAGCTTCGGCTTCCGCGACGGATGGGCCATCGGTGTCACTCCTAAATACGTAGTCGGCGTATGGGTCGGTAATGCAGACGGAGAAGGCCGCCCCGGCCTCATCGGCGTGTCCACAGCAGCGCCCATCCTCTTCGATGTATTCAGGCTGTTACGCACCGGCAGCTGGTTTACCACGCCCACCGCCCACCTCCGGAAAGTAGAAGTGTGCCGCAAAAGCGGCTACCGCGCCAACGATCTGTGCGATGAAAAAGATTCCATTTACGTGCCGGCCGCCGGTATCCGCTCAGGCGTATGTCCCTATCACCAGCTGATACACCTGGACCGCACCGGCCAATGGCGGGTAACGGAAAGCTGCGAATCACCACAATTCATGCAGCATAAACCGTGGTTCATCCTGCCGCCGTCGCAGGAATTCTACTACCGCAGCAAAAACTATTATGCGCCGCTGCCACCTTATAAACCGGACTGCATCGCTTCACTGGGACAGGACCGGGCACCGATAGAACTGATCTACCCGCGGCCCAACGCCCGCATCTTTGTGCCAACAGAACTGAACGGACAACCCGGACAGACGATCTTCACGGCCACGCATCGCAACAGTACCGCTAAAATATTCTGGCACCTCGATAACAATTTCATCGGTGAAACAGTGGAATTCCATCAGATGGCGCTACATCCGCCGGCAGGTAAACATACCATCACCCTGGTGGATGAAAACGGAGAAAGGATTGAACAAACTTTTGAAATACTGGAAAAAGAAAAAGAGTAGTCAATTACGAATTACGGATTACGAATTACGAATTGAGGGTGCCCTTATAAAGCGGTTATTTAGTAACCTTTCCAAAAGAGAACCCTCAATTCGTAATTCGTAATTAATAATTGTATTTATCTTTCCACAACTGCTTCAGGTGCCGCCGCAGCTCGTCTTCCCGCGCGTTTTTTCCCGGATCATACAGCTTGGTGCCTTTGATGGCATCCGGCAGAAATTCCTGCACCACGAAATTGTTGTCATAGTCATGTGCATAAGCGTACCCTTTGCCATAATCCATTTCCTTCATCATTTTCGTAGGGGCGTTGCGGATATGCATGGGCACCGGCAGGTCGCCGGTTTTTGCTACCAGTGACTGCGCTGCGTTGATCGCCATGTAAGACGCATTGCTCTTGGCAGAGGAAGCCAGATAGGTCACACATTGCGACAGGATGATCCTCGACTCAGGATAGCCGATCAGGTTCACCGCCTGGAAGCAGCTGGTGGCCAGTAGCAACGCATTGGGGTTGGCATTGCCAATGTCTTCGGAGGCCAGTATCACCAAACGGCGCGCAATAAATTTCACATCTTCACCTCCCTCTATCATACGCGCCAGGTAGTACACGGCCGCATTGGGATCGCTGCCCCGGATGCTCTTGATGAAAGCAGAGATAATATCATAGTGTTGCTCGCCCGTTTTATCGTAGATGGCTACACGCTGCTGTGCGATGTCCATCACTTTCTGATCGGTGATAACAATAGGGTCTTCCTGCAGGGTGCTCACCACCAGCTCAAACAGGTTGAGCAGTTTGCGGGCATCGCCGCCGGAGATATTAAACAGCGCAGCTGTTTCCTTTAATTCAATGTTTTTTGTTTTCAGCCATTCGTCGCGCTCCATGGCCTGATGCAGCAGCTGCATCAACTGGTCGTTGCCCAGTGGCCGCAGTACATATACCTGGCTGCGCGATAAAACCGCCGCATTTACTTCAAAGGAAGGGTTTTCGGTAGTAGCGCCGATGAGCGTGACGATGCCTTTCTCCACGGCCCCCAGCAGCGCATCCTGCTGGGATTTGTTGAAGCGGTGGATCTCATCGATGAAGAGCACGGCATGCCGCTGGCGCCGCGCCATTTCTATCACTTCCCTTACTTCCTTTACGCCGGCTGAAATGGCGCTCAGCGTATAAAACGGGACCTGAAGGGTATGTGCGATAATATTGGCGATGGTGGTTTTACCTACGCCGGGAGGCCCCCACAGGATCATGGAAGGTATTTTTCCCTGCTCAATGGCTTTTCTGAGGATACTGTCTTTTCCGGTAAGATGTTCCTGCCCCACCAGTTCGTCTAACGTCACAGGTCTTAACCGTTCTGCTAATGGTTGCATACACTTTTATTCTACAGGATGATTATTTGGATTGATTGATCTGCTGCATTTTGAACTGCATGATGTCTTTGATAGAGCGGGCGCGGCTGATGGCCAGTTCCGCTTTTTCACCGTTAAACAGCTCATTCACCGTCGTTTCAAACAGAGAGATCCAGCGGTCAAAATGAGCCGGTTGAAGCGGCACTTGCTGGTTTACCGCGAAATGCGGCGCCATGGTGTTTCTGCCGTAACGGTTGCTGTCCAGCAACAGCTGCTCCCAGAAGTCGTACATAATGGGCAGATGTTTGTCCCAGTCCACCCGGGCGACGTCCTGAAAGATATAGCCGATAACATCGTCCACTTTCACTTTCTCATAAAAGCGGTCTACCAGCAACTGGATATCCGCTCTGCTGGTTATCTGCTTCTTTTCCATCACTATGGTCGTTTACTGCTTTCCTTCGTTCCGTCGTGTCCATTCCCGCAGGAAACGGAAAGAAAGGTTGGCATTGAATGTCAGGATAAAGCTGATGAGCAGGAACATAATACTCATCGGCGTCAATATAGCCGGATTATCAGCCCCCAATTGCTGTACCACATCTTTCTTCACTTCCGGTGGCAATGCCAGCAGGCCTACGCCCAGCAAAAACAGCAGCGCGCCGAAAAGCAGGGTGATCACCCCCATGATCCGGATGCCGCTGGGCGTATTCTCCTTTAAGGGAATCTCGGGCAACAGGAGGCTACGCTGAAGATATAATGATAAAACACTATGTATAAAACAGGCGCCCCAGATCATGACAGACACCAGCATCATAGGGTTGAAGCCGGCAGAGATGACCATAAACACACCCAGAAAAGTAAAAAGACCTGTTATCATCAAGGCAAGGGCGGTGAAAATCCTGTATAATTTAAACATCAAACTCATCAAAAAGCTTTTTTAAACGACACAAACCTACCTAATTCCTACCTATTTTAGAGAGAAAATCAGGCTTCTTATCTAGCAATACTTTACATAAACCTTGCCGCTCATACAAAAGCCCTGTTTTTTGCTGCCCGCTTTTCCATAACTTTAAACACTAAACCTGTTTTACATATGAAGAAAAACAATGCGGTAAAACTACCGTTACTGGCTGCCATGGTCACCTTCGCAGCCTGTAACTCCGGTTCCACGCAGCAACACCAGGAGGCATCCACCGACACAGCCAAAGTCCCGGCCTTTAACCTCGCCGACATCGACACTGCCTACAAAGCCTGCGATGATTTCGACAATTACGTTAACGGAGGCTGGAAGAAGAACAATCCTATCCCGTCTACTGAAAGCCGCTGGGGCGCCTTTGGTATCCTCGACAAACAGAACAAGGAAGTTCGCCTCAAAAGCATCATCGCTGAACTCACCAGCAAAACTGACCTGAAAAAAGGCACTGAAGAGCAACAGATCGCAGACTACTACACCTCATTCCTGGACACCGCCACCATTGAAAAAAGAGGTATCACCCCCCTGAAACCTTACCTCGACAAAATTGACGCCATCAAAACGCTGGCTGACTGGGCAGCTGTAACCGGCGAACTCCAGAAAATAGGCGTTTCCTCCTTCACCGGTTTCGGCGCTGATGCCGACGCCAAAGACAGCAAAATGAATGTCCTCTACCAGGGACAAAGCGGCCTGAGCCTCGGTGAAAAAAGCTACTACATGCAACAGGATTCTGCCACCAAAAATGTGCGGGATGAATTTGTAAAACACGTAGACAAAATGTTTACCCTCGCCGGCTTCCCTGAGAAAAATGCCGGTACCACCATCCTCGGCCTCGAAACAGGACTGGCAAAAATCCAACTGTCCAACGTAGAGCTGCGTGACCCGGTTAAAACCTATAACAGGGCCGCTTTCAGCGAACTGAAGACACTGGCCCCGGACTTCGACTGGGATGCTTTTGCACAAAAACAGGACATCAAAACAGATACCCTCGTTCTCCAGAACAAAGGTTATCTCACCAATGCCGGCAAACTGCTCAAAGCAACACCTGTCGACATCCTGAAAACATATACCAAATGGCAGCTTCTCTCCAGCTTCGCCGGCTATCTGCCTAAAGCCTTTGATGAAGAGAACTTCCATTTCTTCGGAACGGTAATGACCGGTAAAAAAGCGCAGAAAACCCGCGCTGAAAGAGCCATCCGTTCTACAGACAGCAAACTGGGCATGCCGCTGGGCAAACTGTTCGCAAAAAAATATTTCCCGGAAAGCAGCAAGGAGAAAGTATCCAAAATGATCGAAAACGTTCGTACCGTATATGGCGAACGTATCGACAAACTCACCTGGATGAGCGACTCCACCAAACAGATGGCCCGCAAAAAACTGGCCTCCTTCACTTACAAAATCGGTTACCCCGACAAGTGGAAAGACTATTCCACTATTCAGATCGATAAAGGCACCCTGCTGGAAAACGCTATCTCCGCTATACTCTACGGTCACAAAGAGAACATCGATAAAATCGGTAAACCCGTGGATAAAAGCGAATGGGGCATGACACCACAAACCGTTAACGCCTACTACAACCCGCTGAATAACGAAGTGGTATTCCCTGCCGGTATCCTCCAGCCGCCGTTCTATAACCCTAACGCCGACGACGCCATCAACTATGGCGGCATCATCGCGGTGATCGGCCACGAATTCACTCATGGCTTCGATGACCAGGGCTCTCAGTTCGACGCTGACGGTAACCTCAAAAACTGGTGGACCAAAACCGATCGTGAGAACTTCGACAAACTGACCAAACGTTACATCAATTACTTCAGCAATATCGAAGCACTCCCCGGCGTAAAAATCAACGGCGCCCTTACCATCGGTGAAAACGTAGCCGACCTCGGTGGCCTCACCCTCGCTTACTACGCACTGAAAAAATCTTTCGAAGGTAAAGAGGAGCCCAAACCAATTGACGGCTTCACCTGGCAACAGCGTTTCTTCCTCGGATGGGGACAGGTATGGCACGGTAACATCACCGATGCTGCACTCCGCCAGCAAATCCAGACAGACCCGCACTCTCCGGCAAGAGACCGCATCAACGGCCCCTTACCACACCTGAAAGAATTCCAGGAAGCATGGGGATGCCAGCCAGGTAGCAAAATGGCATTACCGGATGCTGAAAGAGTAGTGATCTGGTAACTTTGATGTACATGATGATCACTGATTTTCCTGATACAGGGAGATAAAAGCGAAGATCAATATAACACGATACAAACGCCCGCTGTATGCAACAGCGGGCGTTTGTATTCTTACAGAAGATGTTACCAGATTAAAATCAAATAATTAAAACAATAAAAAATCAAATCAAAAGCCGAAATCAAAAAATCGTACATCAAAAAATCCCTAAATATCAATAACCCAATAACAAAATAACCAAATAAACAAATAGCATGATTTATATCAGTTTTGCAAAATGCGCGACTGTTTTATGATGAAAATATCTATTTTTGCAACGCGTGAAAAAACTCTTCTGCATATTATTATGTTTCATCGTCCTGCTGCAAAACTTCGGCACGGCAGTGGTCTTTATCAGCTACAAGATAAACCAGGCCTACATTGCCGCCAATCTTTGCGAAAACAGGAGCAAGCCGGCCATGCACTGTAATGGTAAATGCCAGTTGCGTAAACAGTTACTGCGGGAAGAACAACAGGAACAAAAAAATCCCTACGCGCAAAAAGAAAACAAGGAAGTCACCTTATTCTGCGAACAGATCACCTTCTCAGGCGAAGCGCCCAGCTTCGACATCACGACCGAACTAACGGCATTTTACCTGATGAAACCCACCCATAACCCTGTTAACAGCATATTCCACCCACCGCTCTGCTAGTCCCGTCTGTGTAATTATTTCAGTAAACCGATAGCCGCCAGCTATCCGTTATCCTGCTGTCTTTAATGATTGATTATTGCCTGCCACGCGCGATACGCGCGGCAATAAATGTTATCGCTATGATTTACGTGTAGCCGATACCGTTATTACCTTGTCGATTAAACCCTTGCAATGAAAAAGCTATTTTTCATCATGGCTATTCTCATGCCTGTATCCGTCATGGCCTGCGACATCTGTGGATGCTCCGCCAGCGGCTACCAGCTGGGCATTCTGCCACAATACCATAAAAACTTTATCGGTCTCCGGTACGGATACCGGCAGTTTAAATCCACCCACCCCATGGAGCTGGGCAATACCTCCAACCATGAATCCCGTGAATTCTACCATACTACGGAACTGTGGGGAAGATGGTATGCTACCAAAAGACTACAGTTCTTTGCTTTCGTGCCGTTTCAGTATTTCAGAAGAGAGGAAGGTAAAAGCATCACCACGGTCTCCGGCCTCGGCGACATCACCCTGATGGCCAACTACACCTTCATTGACAACAACTGGGACCTGGGTAAAAAATGGCATCATGTGTTCCAGGCCGGCGGTGGCGTCAAACTGCCAACGGGCAGGACCGGCATCCCTGACGAAGGCGGTAATATCTACCAGAACTTTCAGCCTGGCAGCCGCAGCACCGACTTCGTACTGAATGCCGTATACACCGTGAGGCGCGGCAAATGGGGCATTAATACAGATGCTAGTTACCGCATCAACACTACCAATAAAGAAGAATACCGGTTCGGCAACCGTTTTAATACCTCCCTGCGCGGATTTCTCTATCAGCCTGTCAGCAAAACAGTGGCGCTGCAACCATATGCCGGCCTGATGTACGAGCACGCCTCCGGCGACCACGAGCTGCATAAAACAAAGGAATATACCGGCGGCGACATGCTGCATGCCAGCGTAGGCGCAGACGTCTATTTCAAACGCTTCTCCGCAGGCATACAGGCCCAGGTGCCGGTATACCAGCACCTGTCAGCCGGCTATAATAAAACATATACCCGTTTATCCGCTACCGTTAACTTCTTCTTTTAAAAACAGACTTATTATGAAGCAAAATATTCTACTCTTTAGCCTTCTCGCTGTACTGGCTTCCTGTTCCAAAGACAGCACCACGCCCGTTAATGATCCCAACGAAAAAGGCGTTGTGGTCCTGGAATTCGACAACCGGGCAGGAACAGATGACCTGATCCTGAATAACCAGCAGTACCGCAACGCTGCCGGTGAACAACTGACCATCAGCAAGTTCGCCTACTACGTCAGCAATGTCCGGCTGATCACCGCCACCGGCGAGGCCTATACGGTACCGCAGGACAGCAGCTATCTGCTGATCAGCGAAGACAATAAAGCCTCCGCCTTTCACACGCTGTACAACGTGCCCGCGGGCGACTATGCGCAGGTGAGGTTTATGATCGGGGTAGACAGTACCCGAAACACCATGGACATCAGCAAACGCCCCGGTGTACTGGACCCCGCGGAAGGTGCGGCAGACATGTACTGGTCATGGAACAGCGGCTACATCTTCGCTAAACTGGAAGGCAGCTCACCGGCTTCTACCGATGCGCAGAAACTGTTCCGCTATCATATCGGTCTTTATGGCGGCGGCTTCAACAACGGCCCGCGTACGCTCAACAATACCCGTGAGGTAACGCTCACCATTCCCAACAATGGAAAAGCCATCGTGCGCCGCGACCGCAAAGCCCAGATCCATTTCTTCGCCGATGCGCTTAAAATGCTGAACGGCACCACCAATGTGAGCATCGCCGCTAATCCAAATGTAATGGTGACGCCATTTTCAGCAAAAATCGCGGATAATTACACACAAATGTTTAACATTGATCACGTGCATAACGAATAATATTAATTAATTCTATCATGAAACAACTGATTTTAACCTGTAGCGTACTCCTGGCTCTCGCCTGCAATCAGAACAGCAAACCAGCTGAAACAAAAGATGCACCCATGCCCGAAGCACCCGCTGCAACAGCTGCCGTAGTCAGCGATAAACTGCCCGACCCTGTATGCGAAATGCCTTACGACACGGCCTACAAGGAATGGACTGTTTACCAGAAAGACACCATTCACTTTTGTTCCATCACCTGTAAGGAAGTCTTCCTCAAAGCGCCGGACAAATACATGGCCAAGCTGAAAAAGTAAGCATTCCTTATTAATTATTCGTTTATGCGCCATCGTTACAGGTGGGGTATCGGCATTGTATTGCCTTTACTCTTCCTTCTCATCCTCACCGCCTGTAGTAAAAACAACACGGAAACAAAACCGGAACCGGCTAAAAACATCTCCTTTGTGAAGCCGGCCGGATTCCCGGAACCAGCCTACCGCCTGGCGGATAATCCCGTCACCACGGATGGATTTGCGCTCGGCAAAGTCCTCTTCTACGACGGCCTCCTGAGCCGCGACGGTACTATCAGCTGCGCCAGCTGTCACATACAGGCCAACGCCTTCACGCATCATGGCCACGATGTCAGTCACGGTATAGACGACCGCCTGGGCACCCGCAACTCGCCTCCCATACAGAATATGGCCTGGTCTACCACCTTCTTCTGGGACGGCGGCGTGCACGACCTCGATCTGCAACCCATCGCCCCCATCGAGAACCCGGTGGAAATGGACGACAAAATGAACAATGTGATCGGGAAACTGCAGCGGAACACACGCTACCAGCAACTGTTTGAGAAAGCCTTCGGATCGCCCGGTGTCAACAGCACCCGTATGCTCAAAGCATTATCGCAGTTTATGGTCATGCTGGTGAGTGCAGATTCGCGGTACGACCGATTCATGGCCGGTAAAGAGACCTTCAGCGAAGAAGAAAAGAAAGGACTTGCCCTGTTTGAACAGCGCTGCGCCAGTTGTCATCAACCACCGTTATTCACCGACAACAGCTTCCGCAATAACGGCGTGGCGCCGCGGCCATTCGGCACCGACTCCGGACGCTACAAAATAACACTGCTCGACGAAGACCTGTACAAATTCAAAGTCCCCTCGCTGCGCAATGTGGCGCTTACAGCGCCATATATGCACGACGGCCGCTTTGGCAGCCTGGAAAGCGTCATGAACCACTACGACAACGGCTTTTACGCTACCGCTACACTGGACCCGCTCTTTAAAAACGGCTTCTCACTGGGCGATAATGATAAAAAGGCATTAATAGCATTTCTGAAAACCCTCAGTGACAAAGGATTTATCACCGACGAACGGTTTGCGCCGCCGCCGGGATTTGTGCAGGGGGATTGATACAAAAGCGGGCATATCGATTGATATGCCCGCTTTTTTTTATATAAAAAACCGTCCCGGTATAAACCAGGACGGTGTAAATACAGCTTATGAAATCTAAAAAAAATACTACTGTGTTACTACGATTCTGTCCCAGGCAACCCATTTGGCTTTGGTCCAGTCGTTAGCCGGATCAACAGCACCGAGGAATTTCACTTTCTCGAAGAAAGCGTCCGCCAGTTTGCCGTCGAATTTGGCAGGATCATTAGCGATCGCCGGAGAACCGGTCTGAGGCGCCAGATCAGGAGTTTTGTTATTGAAAGGATCTTTCAGTTTGATATCGCCGGCGTTAGCAGCAGCAAAAACTTTGGTAGCGTCACGGCCGGTCACCAGGTTCTGCAGACCTGCAGCGTCCAGTACCACAGTACCGGAACCGTCAGCAGTGGCAAACAGGTCGGTAGTACCGTGCAGCAGGCTGGTTTTCAGACCGCTGGTAGCGTCAGCATAAAAGCCCAGGGTTACGTTATCGTCTATACGTAAAGCCGCTTTTTTTGCACCCATAACGATTGAGTTACCCAGGATGAACTTGGTACCTCTTCTCCAACGCATGCCATAACCGTAGTCAGCGCTGGTACCCGCAGCATTGTTAGGACCGATAGCGGTGAAGTTGGACAGGATCGGGAAGGTGGTAGGCGTAGTAGTGATAGGCAGGTTCTTCGGGTTGGTATTGTCCACTTCAAAGTTGTTGGACACGTCACCGTCAGATTTTTTGTCAGTGAAAGAAGGTTGTTTCACAGACACGGCAAACTGGATCATACCGTGATAAGCATCATCCATGTCAAAATCGTCGTCAGCGCAGTTGTAGGCAATCAGGTATTTGGCGTTTACGCTGCCACCGAAAAATTCAAAGGCATCGTCCAGGCCGTTCACGATCTGAATGTGGTTCAGGGTTGTTTTGTTACCAACGCAGTACAGTGACAGACCGTTGATTTCATCATTGGCTGCTACCGCTTTACCAGCGTATTCAATTCTTACATACTGCATGCTGCCGGAGTTGTCATCGTCCTGGTTACCGCCGAATGCAGAATAGGCAGCATCGATATTACCTTCCAGCTTGGCGTGGTTGCCGTTGCCGATAGCTTTACCTACCAGGATCACACCACCCAGGTCGCCCGGCTTTTTCTCAGCATGACCGGAAGTAAATACGATCGGATTTTCAGCGGTACCGTTAGCCTGGATCTGTGCACCTTTATATACCAGCAACACACCGGCGGAATCACGCATGCTGATGATTTTTGTACCAGCTTCGATGTTCAGGGTGGCATTATCTACATATACATAACCACGCAGTACATAAGTCTTGTTTTTAGACCATGTTTGGTTGGCAGTGATTTTACCTCTCACCATTACAGTGTCGCTGTTGCCGGATGGAGGCGGAGTTGTATTGTTGTCATCATTTTTACTGCAGGCTGCAAAAGTAGTGGCAGCAGCCATTAAAGCCAATACATAATTTTTGTTCATACTGCTTAATTATTTGATTTACAAATATCAAAAGTCACCTTTACGGGAATATGAAACCCGCGTTATTTAATTGTTACTTTACTTTGGACAGAAAATTATACTTGAACGTAATGGTGAAAGTGGTGCCTGGCTTCAGTGAGCTGATGATGTAATCCTTACCGGCTACGTATGCTGTTTTGTTGTTTCCGGGAAACTTATAATACAGTGCAATAGGCTGGGCAAAAATGTCTGAGATATTCAGCTTTAGCTCCCCTGCGTTTTTGAACACTTTTTTACTGATCTGCAGGTCCACGATATCTCTTGGCTTTTCATACGTGTCGAGCCCTGCATTGGTGCCTCTGAAGCGTAACCGCTGTCCGATCCTGTTGTACAGCAGGTTGAGCGAGAAATTGTTATCGGCCGGAGCGTAGGAGATACCGCCGTTGATCAGGTAAGGAGACTGTCCCTGCAGCGGTGTTTTCTTGTCAGGATCAACAGCGCCTGGCAGATCTACTTTAGAATAGATATAGGCAGCGTTGGCATAAAACACCAGGTTATCAAATACCTTCGCACCGGAGATGAAATTCAGTCTTTTTCTCAGTTCGATCTCCGCTCCATAGTCAGTGGCGCTATTGGCGTTGTTGTAGGAAAGAATGTTGTTACCGTCGTTCGTCTGCTCGATCGGGTTCCTGAATTTTTTATAGAACACGGAAGCAGAGATCACCTCACCGGCGCCAGGGAACATTTCCCAGCGTAAGTCTGCGTTAGTGGCAGTGCTGCGTTTCAGGTATTCGTTGCCCTGTATCAGGAATTCATTATCATAATCATAATACCTGAAGTTAGCCAGCTCTCTGAACTCCGGCCTGTTAACGGTTTGAGAGAAAGACAGGCGCAGGTTGCTTTTTTCGGTGACACCGTAGGTGAGGTTGGCGGAAGGCAGTACGTCCACGTTATCGTAACGCTGCGTAGCCTGACCGGCAGTTTTCAGTTCCTGTACATAGGATTCTACGCGGGCGCCCCACACCAGCCGCAATGCGTCGGTAAACTTGTTATCAAACATCAGGTAGCCTGCGGTCAGGTCGGCAGTACCTTTGTAGTCTTTATTGTTGGCGTCGATCTTTGCCAGCAGGATGCTGTATTTATCGATGTTTTCGTTGCTGAAGATATTCTCTACCGTAACGCCTTTGTCCAGGGGAATCTCCGCTCTTGAAGCAGCGGTGGCATATCCGAGCGCAACGGCGGAGAAATCCCGGTTGCGGTAAGATTTCATGCCGCCGAATTTGAACTTCTGGCTCTCTCCAAATAATTTAAACGGCACGGAAAAGTTCAGGTTGGCGCCGAGGATGTTTTCAGTCAGTTTGGTATAAACGCGGCCTGCATCCCTGATGGCAGGGTTGTTCTCTCCGGAAAGGGTGAGTGAATAATAATCGTTGCCATCGTATTTCTGGAAAGAGAGGATACGCTGGTCGGGCTGATTACGGGAAGAACGCGCATAGGAGAGGTTCCAGTCCATCGTCAGTTTATCGTTGCCAATCACGTGTTGTCCTTCGAGGGTGGAGTTGTACAGGCTGTTCTGCGTGGTTTCGTTGTTATAGCTCAATCGCGGCTGACCGGCATTGTTATCAAACACCAATCCTGTCCTGCGGGTAAACACCGTATTGAAGTCATTGTTATAGAAGTTCTTCAACGCGATCTTGCTTTTTCTGAAGTTGTACGCAAAATTCAGTACGGCGCCCAGGTTGCTGGATTGCGTGTATACATCGTCATTAAAATCGAACAGGTGCTCGCTGACGTTTTTTTCGCTGCGTTCGCGTATATTTCTTTTATTGCTGTTGCCGTAGTTGACAGCGAAAATGTAGCCGAAGCGGTTCTTCTCTTTCACCTGCCAGGCGTTGCCCATAGAGAGCTGCACGCCGATCGGGGGCGGCTTTTGCCGTTGCGTTTACCGCTGCTGTAGGTATTGGGGAACTGTTTGGCGATAGCGATTTTCTCTGCATCGTCCAGCAGGGTGTAGTTGCCTTTGGCCGCGTTTTTATACGCGTTGGGCAATGCGCGGGAACCGTCGTCGAAACCCAGGAAATCATATTTTCCTTTAGGAGGCGCTGTATAAAAATCCTTGAAAGTTGTTTGGGTATTGTAGCCGGTGCTGAGCGACAGGTCCAGGAAACGTTGGTCCGGAAAGTCTTTGGTGCTTACTTTCACCGCGCCGCCGGCGAAATCGCCCGGCAGATCGGGAGAAGCGGTTTTATAGATGGTGATGTTGTCGATCAGTCCGGAGGGGATAATGTCGAAGGAGAATGCTTTTTTGTCCGGCTCGGTGCTGGGCATCTGGGCATTGTTCATGAGCGTGGTGTTATATCGCTCGCTCAGTCCGCGTACCACTACGAACTTATTGTCCTGTATACTGGTACCGCTCACGCGTTTCAATACTTCGCCGGTGTTTTTGTCGGGAGATTTTTTGATGAGATCGGCAGAGATACCGTCGGATACGACCGCATTGTTTTTCTGTGCGGCATAAAGCGCGTTGATCGTTTCCTGTTTAAAGGAACCCCTGATCACCACTTCCTGTAACTCTTTGGATTTGGGTTCATCCATGATGATGTCAAGGGAGGTAGGCTGACCGGCTTTCACTATTACATCGGAGATCGATTTGGTTTGATATCCCATGTATTTGAAGTCGAGCGTATAGGTGCCCGGCTCCATGTTAAAGGCGTAGCGCCCTTCCACGTCGGTGACAGCGCCTTTGCCGGTACCTTGCACCACGATGGTAACGCCAATGAGTGCTTCACCGGTTTTTTTGTCGGTCACTTTCCCGGTCAGCTTTGCGGGATCACCCGCCAGTGCTGTTCCCGTAAAAATAAATTGAAATAAAGTCAGCAATAACAGAGGTACAGATAAGAAGCCCTTCACGATATTTGGTTTTGTTTTGTACGGTTTTAATCTTGTTCTAATCCCGTTTTAATATCGGTGGCAAAATTATCGGCGAGGCATTAACGCAGTATTAAGCTGACGTTACCAGAATGTTAATTGTTAAGAAATGTTTATGGTATTGTTAACAGGAACGCATATACGAAAAAGGAAGAGGACAGGTCATCGTCAACAAGGGATATGGAAAGGCCGGAACAGCAAACAGGTGCTACATCAGATAAGAAGGTGGCGTGGGTCTGTTGTTATTCATCAACATATCCAGTGAAATATCCAGCTGGTAGTTGCGTTCTTCTCTTTTATCCTGTATAGCGGAGGATATCTGGAAAAGGTGCTGACTTTTGTTGGTGAAGGGCTTGTTGTCTTTATTGCACAGTTCGAGGCTGAAGTTGAACCTTTCTTCCAGGTCTTCTTCAAATTCACGCAGGCTGAGCGTTTCATCGATAGGGTATTCCACGAGGGTATCGTCTTCAAAACCGGCTTCTCTCAGGGTATCAAAGGCATTGGCCAGGGAGTGACGTACATATACCGCTACATTACAGGATAACAAACGCTGAATTTGCATCTGTAAGAGGGATATTGTCATTAATGGGTGTAGTTTAAGTACTTTCATTGCGTTCAATCTTCATTTACTGCGCTTCCAAATAGGTTTTCTGAATAGTTTATAAGCAAACTTAGAAGTCTACTTTTAATTTAATATTAAGCACTTGTTATAATTATGTGAAAATCCCAATAAATATATAATTATTTTATTATTTGATAATTTAAAAATTAAAAGGAATCAAATAACAAAATAATCAAATACTAAAATATTAAAATAACTAAATAGCTAAATCAGAAAATGTTTTCGGGTCCCAGTCGGGGGAGGCGTCATCTTCATCTTCGGGGAGAACGGTTTTGGCTTTGGTAACAGGGTGCTGGTACAGGGTCCATTGCTGATGGACGTATTCGAGGGCGGTGAGGCTCTCCACCCAGTCGCCGGAGTTCAGGTAGGTCACGGTTTTATCGCCTACGGGCATCTCCTTGATCAGCGGCTGGTGGATATGGCCGCAGCAGACAACGTCAAATCCTTTATCTACTGCTATTTCCGCTACCGTCTGTTCAAAATCGGAAATGAATTTCACGGCGGACTTCACCCCTTGTTTGACTTTTTTGGAGAAAGACATCTTTTCGCGGCCCATGCTTTCCAGTACGTTGTTGACCAGGCGGTTGATGATAATCAGCAGATCATAACCTTTACCGCCGAGTTTAGCCAGCCATTTGGAGTTTTTCATGGTCACGTCGTACACGTCGCCATGGAAGAACCAGTGTCTTTTGCCGTCTACGTCCAGTATCAGCTTGTTATCAATGGTGAAGTTGCTCAGTTCAAAGCCGGCGTACTTACGGAGGGCTTCGTCATGATTACCGGTCAGGTAGTACACTTCTGTTCCTTTGCCGATCATCTTCAGGATCTTGCGGATTACCTTGGTGTGGGCTTTGGGGAAGTAACGTTTGCTGAACTGCCAAATATCGATGATGTCTCCGTTGAGGACCATGATGCGGGGATCTATGCTGTCCAGGTACTGGATCAGCTCTTTAGCGTGGCAGCCGTATATCCCGAGGTGGACGTCGGAGATAACGACTATATCTAATGCGCGTTTGTCAGACATCTATGTGAAAATGTAACAGGGTTGCAGGTACCTGTTTATGATTATAATTTCTTATACAAAGGAAAAATTGCTATATTACTTTTATATTAATCCAGTGTTAAGGAATTATTAATTCACGTTTTTTTCTGGCTCCGATTGATTCTGAAAGCTATTTTTGCGGCAAATTTTTAAACTCAAACGTATGGGAGGCTTCAATTCCTTTGTTAAACTATTCATGCCGAAAGACCGGGTATTCTATTCTTTATTTGAAGACGTGGCTTCCAACCTCGTGGAAATGGCCCAGGTACTCAACGAACTGGTAGCGACCAATGATCCGGCCGTACGTAAGGACAAAGTGCACCTGATTGAGAGGCTGGAGCATAAAAACGACGATTATACCCACCGCATATTTGTAGAGCTGGGCCAGAACTTCATCACTCCCTTTGACCGGGAAGATATCCACTACCTGGCTGCCACACTGGACGACGTCGCCGATTACATACACGGTTCCGCCAAAAGGATCGACCTGTACAAGGTGAGCACACTGAACGAGAGCATCCGCAAGCTCGCTGAGCTGATCCACCTCGGCGTGCTGGAACTGCACAAAGCCATCCCCGAGCTGCGCAACATGCAGAATATGCGCGTTATCACCGATGCCTGCGTAAAAATCAACAGTCTCGAGAATCATGCCGACGATATCTATGACCGCGCTATTGCCGATCTGTTTGATACCGAACAAAATGCCGCAGAGCTGATTAAAATGCGTGAAATATACCAGGCGCTGGAAATCGCTACCGACAAATGCGAAGACTGCGCCAACGTTATTGAAACCATTATAATCAAATATTCCTGATAAAGGGTATTTCGCCCTGACCGCATAATCCTCGTGTTACCATGACTTTATTAGTAATAATTGTAATACTGGCATTTGTATTTGACTATATCAATGGTTTCCATGATGCAGCCAACTCTATAGCCACTATCGTGTCGACCAAGGTGCTGACGCCTTTTCAGGCAGTGCTTTGGGCCGCAGTTTTTAACTTTGCGGCTTTTTTTATTGCCAAGTACGTTATTGGCGAGTTTAAAGTGGCCAACTCTGTGGCCAGCTCCGTATTTGAACAATTCATCACCCTGAAGGTGATCTTCTCCGGACTGGTGGCCGCTATCACCTGGAACCTGTTCACCTGGTGGCTGGGTATTCCTTCCAGCTCCTCCCACACCCTCATTGGTGGCTTCATTGGCGCCGCTGTTACCAGCGCTGGCACCCTCGATGTGATCAACTACCACAAGGTGCTGCCGATCGTGTACTTCATTGTACTGGCGCCCCTCATCGGTATGGTGGTGGCCTTTATCATTACCATCATTATTGTGAATATCTGCCGCAAGGCCAATCCCTTCCGGGCGGAAAACTGGTTCAAACGCCTCCAGCTGGCTTCTTCCGCTGCCCTGAGCCTCGGCCACGGCAGTAACGATGCCCAGAAAGTAATGGGTATCATCGCTGCAGCCATGGTGGCTGCCGGCTATATTCCCAATATCAAGGCAATGCCCGACTGGATCCCGCTGGCCTGCTTCACCTGTATCGCCCTCGGTACCATGAGCGGCGGCTGGAAAATCGTGAAAACCATGGGTACCCGTATTACCAAGGTAACCCCGCTCGAAGGCGTGGCTGCTGAAACGTCCGGCGCCGTTACCCTGTTCCTGACAGAACACCTCGGTATCCCGGCCAGTACCACCCACGTTATTACCGGTGCTATCATGGGTGTGGGCGCTACCAAAAGGCTGTCAGCCGTTCGTTGGGGCGTTACCGTAAGCCTCCTCTGGGCCTGGGTGCTTACCATCCCTATCAGTGGCCTGCTGGCAGCAGTCACCTATCTCATCGCCAGCATCTTTATCTAACATAATGTTATATAATAATATTAAAAAGCTCTCCGCTGTAAACGGAGAGCTTTTTTTTGTATAAAAATGCCGTCATGTGGATTAGAGCGACTATTTTTGTGCGGTTTTCTAAGAAGCCTATAACATCCAATCAAAACTGATCTACGCATGAAAGGAATTATCCTGGCCGGCGGCTCCGGTACCCGACTACACCCCATCACTTACGCTATCAGCAAACAGATAATGCCGGTTTATGATAAACCCATGATCTACTACCCGCTGTCTACACTTATGCTGGCCGGCATAAAAGATATCCTGATCATCTCCACGCCGCATGACCTCCCTTCGTTTCAGCGTCTTTTCGGCGATGGCAGCCAGCTGGGTCTTAACCTGTCCTACGCGGAACAGCCACTGCCCAATGGACTGGCACAGGCTTTCGTTATCGGAGAACAATTTATCGGTAAAGACAGCGTGGCACTGGTGCTGGGCGACAACATCTTCTATGGCGCCGGCCTGGGCTCACAGCTGGCTGACAATACAGAGCCTAACGGCGGCATCGTATATGCCTACCAGGTGTCCGACCCTGAAAGATACGGCGTGGTGGAGTTCTCCGAAGACATGCGCGTATTGTCCATCGAGGAAAAACCCGCGAAGCCCAAATCCAACTTCGCTGTGCCCGGCCTCTATTTCTACGACAATGAAGTCGTGGAAATCGCCAAAAACCTGCAGCCCAGCGCGCGCGGCGAATACGAAATCACAGATGTGAATAAAGAATATTTGAAGCGCGGCAAGTTAAAAGTTTCTATCTTACCCCGCGGAACAGCCTGGCTGGATACCGGCACCTTCGATTCCCTGATGCAGGCCTCCCAGTTCGTTCAGGTCATCGAACAACGACAGGGCATCAAAATAGCCTGTATCGAGGAAATCGCCTACCGTAAAGGCTTTATCTCCGCCGGCCAGCTGAAGGAACTGGCCAAACCATTGCTGAAAAGCGGCTATGGCCAGTATATCGAAAGAGTACTGGAGCAAAAAATGATCTGACATCTCATTAAAACGTAAATCTGATATTATCATGAAGGTTCTTGTTACGGGTGGTTGTGGCTACATTGGCTCCCATACTATAGTAGATTTAATCAATCATGGCTTCGACGTGGTTTCTGTTGACAGCAACATCAGAAGCTCCACACAGTTGTTGGATGGCGTGGAAAAAATTACCGGTAAAAAAGTGCGTAACTACAAAGTGGACCTCTGCAACCTGGAAGATACCCACGCGGTATTCCATGAAAACAGAGACATTGTAGGCGTTATTCACTTCGCCGCCCTCAAAACTGTCCCTGAATCTGTAGCAGATCCCCTGTTATACTTTCATAACAACCTCACCTCCCTCATCAACGTGCTGAAATGCATCAAGGAATTTAATGTCCCCCATTTCGTGTTCTCCTCCTCCTGCTCTGTATATGGCAATACCAACGCACTGCCGGTAGTGGAAGAAACGCCGCTGGGCGAAGCTCAATCCCCTTATGCCCGCACCAAACAGATGGGAGAGCAGATGATCGAGGATTACAGCCGGGTAAACGATACCCAGTCTATATTGCTGCGTTATTTCAACCCCGTTGGCGCCCACCCGTCCGGCCTCATCGGCGAACTCCCCCTCGGCAAGCCAGACAACCTGGTACCAGTGATCACGCAGACCGCCATCGGCAAAATCCCGAAAATGGTGGTGTACGGTACTGACTACGACACCCGCGACGGCTCCTGCGTACGCGACTATATCCACGTAACGGATATCGCCAACGCACATACCCGGGCCCTGCAATATCTCATTGAACACAAAAACGCCTCCAACTGCGAAATCTTTAACCTCGGCACCGGTAACGGCGTAACCGTACTGGAAGCCATCAAAGCTTTCGAAAAAATATCCGGTGTAAAACTCAACTACACCACAGGCCCACGCCGCCCGGGCGACGTGATCGCCATCTATGCCAATAACTCCCGCGCCAAGGAAAAACTCGGCTGGACACCGGAAATCGGTATAGAAGACTGTATGCGCACCGCATGGCAGTGGGAAGTAAGCCTCCGCAATAAAGTGCTGAGCAATTAACTTCCTGACATTAAATGTTTACTTTTACGCCTCAATTTTAAACAGACCGCAATGGTAAAAGATATTCAACCGCTGAACGAAAAAGAAACCCGCGCCGGATTCGGTGAGGGCATACTGGAAGTGGGCCGCAAAAACCCCAATGTAGTAGCTCTGACCGCCGACCTGCTCGGTTCCATGAAGCTGAACGCTTTTGTAAAAGAATTTCCCGACCGCTTCGTACAGGTAGGCATCGCGGAAGCTAATATGATCGGCATCGCCGCAGGCATGACCATCGGTGGCAAAATACCATACACCACCACTTTCGCCAACTTCTCCACCGGCAGGGTGTATGACCAGATCCGCCAGTCTGTGGCCTATTCCAATAAAAACGTGAAAATATGCGCCTCCCACGCAGGCCTCACCCTGGGTGAAGACGGCGCTACCCACCAGATACTCGAAGATATCGGCCTGATGAAAATGCTGCCCGGCATGACCGTGATCGTGCCCTGCGATTTCAACCAGACTAAAGCCGCTACCATCGCGATCGCTGATCACGAAGGACCGGTATATCTCCGCTTCGGTCGTCCAAAATGGCCCAACTTCACACCGGAAAACCAGGACTTCCAGATCGGTAAAGCCCAGGTACTGCATGAAGGGACTGATGTTACCCTCTTCGCCTGCGGCCACCTCGTATGGATCGCCGTTGAAGCCGGTAAAATACTGGAAGAAAAAGGCTACAGCGTGGAAATCATCAACATCCACACCATCAAACCGCTGGACGAAGCCGCTGTCATCAAATCCCTCAGCAAAACCCGCTGCGCGGTAACTGCTGAAGAACACAACGTGCTCGGCGGCCTCGGCGACAGCATCGCCCAGGTAGCCGCCCGCCATATCCCCGTGCCCATCGAATACATCGGCACCAACGATACCTTCGGCGAAAGCGGTAAACCAGTGGAACTGCTGAAAAAATACGGCCTCGATGCTGAACATATCGTCGCCGCCGCTGAAAAAGCCATGCAGCGCAAAAAACAATAATGCACGCACATAAATAACTGACTGCAGCCCATGGACCCCACGTCCATGGGCTTCTTTTTTAACCGCCTTCCCCGGAGGTAATACCCTCCGCTGCTACCCCCCGGACCCTCAGAGAAATACCCCGCCCCCCGGTTAAACTTTTTCATTTTCTATATATCATAGAAACAACAATACTTTATACCATCATTAAAGTACCTGACAGTGAGTTTTTTCTTTATATTCAGGAAAACAAAACCTGTCCAAGAACCATTTAACCTATGGCCGTTACACAGGACGATAAAACACTCCTGGCGCTATACCGGATGCCGGATACCCGTGAACAGGGTTTCACCCAGATCATCCGCAAGTACCAGGAAAGACTTTACTGGCACATCAGGCGGCTGGTCATCTCTCATGACGACGCCAATGATGTGCTGCAAAATGTTTTCATCAAAGTCTGGAAAAACCTGGACAATTTCCGGGAAGACGCCCAGCTTTTTACCTGGCTGTATAAAATAGCCACCAACGAATGCCTGACGTTTCTGGAACAACAAAAACGTAAATTCGCCGTATCCCTCTCCGAAGTGGAAGACGGTCTTAATAATAAACTGAAAGCGGACACCCAGTTTGATCCCAACAAACTGGAGTGGAAGTTACAGCAGGCAATATTGCAACTACCTGAAAAGCAGAGAATTGTGTTTAACCTAAGATATTACGATGAAATGCCCTACGAAGAAATGAGCAGGGTGCTGGACACGTCGGAAGGCGCACTGAAAGCATCCTACCACCATGCAGTCAAAAAAATCGAGGAATTTATCAGAGGAACAGATATCTGACGACCCGCCATTCCCGGTTTTAAGCTGTCTTTAAAGTTTTTTGGCAAAAGATTAAAATCTCATTAAACTATTGAAGCAGTGACCTGTCTAAAATTTGTATATGAACAAGCACGAACATATCAGCAATGAATTAAAACAACTGGCGCCGGATGCCAACTGGCCCGCCGATGCACCCTATACGGTGCCGGCCGGTTATTTTGACCGGTTGCCGGATGCTGTGCTGCAACAGGTTCATCTACTGCAACCCGGCCACATAGACGCACCCACGTCCCATCGTCCTTTTACAGTACCCACAGGCTATTTTGAGGAACTCCCGCAAGCCATCCTCCAACGGGTACATGCTGCCAGGGAAAACCCGGTCCATGCAGAACTGAAAGAGATATCCCCGCTGCTGGCGGCGATACCCAAACAGGTTCCCTTTACAGTGCCCACAGGATACTTCGGCGCCCTGGCCACCATACCGCCCGTTCCCGTTACGCCATCACTACGCGCAGTACACCGGAACCCGGTAAAAAAATGGCTGAAATATGCCGTGGCCGCCTGCCTGATCACCTTTACCAGCACCACGGCCATCCTCTTCCTGCAACGGGACAGCAACTTCAACGTGGAAAAACAACTGGAAAGAATAGACACCCAGGATATTGAATACTATCTCCAAAACCATACGGATGCTCTTGACAACGATGCTATCTTTGCCGGCTTTGCCGACGACGCAGCTCCGGAATCCCTGCAACAACAACTGAACGAAGAGATTCCGCCCGCGGCCATCGAACAATACCTGCAACTTTCGTCCTTCAAAGAGGTATTACCTAACCAGTAGTGATGCATGAAACGCTTTAATTTTATAACCATAGGGATTGTCCTGCTTATGTTGACCAGTGCCATAACCCAGGCACAGAAGCCGACATCTGATGAAGCGGCCGAAAAAATCAAAAGCCTTCAGATGCAGTATCTGTCTCAGAAACTGAACCTCTCCGCCGAAGAAGCTGAGAAGTTCTGGCCGGTATACAAAAACTATACAAAAGAAGTGGAAACACTCATCGCCGAACGCCATAACAAAAGGCAGCAGGACAAAGAACTGTCCGACCCCGATGATATTGCCAGAAGAAATATGGACAATGACCTCGGCTATGAAAAAAGAATGTACGACATCAAATCCAGGTATACCAACGAATTCCAACGCGTGCTGCCAGCCCGCAAAGCCGGCGCGGTTTTCAAAAGCGAACGGGAATTCAGGAACATCATGATCAATCACCTGAACAATCAGCGTCTCAATAGGATTAATCAACGCGGTAACTTCAGAAAAAGACCTTAGATAATTACGGATTACGGATTACGAATTACGAATTGAGGGCCCCCTTTTGGAAAGGTTATTAAATAACCGCCCTGTAAGGGAGCCCTCAATTCGTAATTCGTAATCCGTAATTCGTAATTATTTGTAGTGAGCCCTCACCTCTACTACCTTGCCGTCTTTCAGCACCATCATCTCCGTACTCAGTAAATTGTTCACGCTCTTATAATACAGCACAACGGAATTAACGCCTTCCAGTATGTGATATAATTCAAAATGCAGGTCGGGATAAGCGGTCAGCGCCCTGCTGAAATAGGCGCGCAGGTTGTCAATCCCCCGGATACAACCTTCCGGATCGTTATTGATTTTCTGAATAAAAGGAGAGTAAAAGGTAATGTCCGGTGAGTAGTGCGACATCACTTCATCGAGATTGTGGCTGTTCCAGGCTGCCACCCAGGCATGCCCGAAGGAGGTCATGTTTTCCATTATGATCACTTTTTTGAAAGAACAAGGTAGGGGTTTTACTACCGCCGGGATTGGCTGGGAAGCTCAATTTCTGCCCGGCGCCATTGCACGGGCGTTACACCGAAACACCGGCGGAACTGCCGGTAAAAGTGCGAAAGGTCCTCAAATCCGGTGCTATAAGCAATTTCCGGCACAGGCAGGTCTGAAGTACGTAATAACAACGCCGACATCTGCAACCGCTTGGCCCATATCCACTGCATAGGGCTGCATTGGTAGGTCTCGCGGAAACGCCGCTTCAGGGTAGCAGGGCTCATATTTCCCATAACGGCCACCTCTTCCAGCAACCGCACGTCCTGCATGTTTTTATGCAACCGGCCCATCACCTGTTGCATGGAAACAGACGGCCTGCCAGCCAACGCCGCTTTCACCGCTGCAGTTTCTTTCTGCAACAAATGCAATACCCGGTCCATCATATTTTCATACGCGGGCATAGCGCCGTCTTCCCGGAAATCGCGCAACAATGCCTGCGTCAGCTGTTGCCACTGCGAGGAAGCGGAAAGGGTCTGCGTAGTCCCCGCTATATATCTGCCGGTGGCGGCGGAAGCATAATGCATAGCCAGCAGGTCCTGCGGCAGGAAAAAATTGATACTGGCATAGTCCTCCGATGGCTGCAGTATCTCCGAGCAGATAACGCTGCCGGACGGTATCAGAAAAACATCGCCGGCCCGCAGGCGGTGCACCTGCAAGCCGTCGTATATTCTTTTTTCACCACGTACCACCAGGTTGAGCACCGGGTGTGGTATGTACAGCCCATGAGCGGCCGGCCGCCGGTAATTGCTGTAAGCTGCCCAGCTATGGCCCTGTTGCTCCCATGTCCTGATATGGTGTTGCCCTGTTAATGTAAAGCGGTCATACAAGGTGTACATAGGTGTGTGCTCCTGTTGCTGATGCTCAGAATTTGGCAAAAGGTTCTTTGGTATCGTGATAGAAGAGGAAGGTCCATCCTTCCTGCTTACCACGCTCCATAAACTCCTGACGCAGCTCCATACTGCGTTTGCCATCATAGTCATATTTGGCTACAAAGCGGCTCCGCATCTGGGAAATCTGTGGCGCCACATCGCCGCCGAAAAATACTTTGTCCTCCCCGTCATCTACCAGGAATACCTGGTGATACGGACAGTGGCCGCCTGTCAGTTCATAATGAATATAGCCGTCGATAGTGCCGTTGCCGGTAGTAAACACCACATTATCGCGCTGTTGCAGCAATACGATGTCTTCTGCCAGATAGGATTTGCCGGCATGCTCCATCGCATACAGCATCTCTTCATTGTTGACATAATAGGTGGCATTGGGAAAGGTGAGGGTACGTTCCCCGGTAATAGGATCTGCCGCGGATACGCCCCCCGAATGGTCTTTATGCAGGTGGCTCATGAGCACCTTGGTGATTTCCATGGGATTGATGCCATGGTCTATCAGGTGCTGATGGATCTGCAATACGCCGTCTTCGTTGCGAAAACCCAGCCCGGCGTCAAACAATATATAGTCACGGTCAGTGATCACCAGAAAAGGCTGTATCTCTACCAACAGGGAACCGTGCGGACGGTCCTGCAGATTATCTGTGCCCAGTCTGAAAGGAGAAAACCGTTTGGTAGCGTCTACCGTAAATGAACCTTCTGATAATGGAATAATTCGTGCCATGATGCAAAGATAGCCCATTCACCATTAGGTTGCAGCCCCGGTTACCGCAACACCATCTGCCGGTCGGCATCCAGCCGCAGCATAATAAATATCAGCATGGTGAAAGTCATCAGCGACGAACCGCCGTAACTCACCAATGGCAAGGGGATACCGATTACCGGCGCCAGGCCGATGGTCATGGAGATATTAATGGCGAGGTGGAAGAAGATAATACTGGCCACGCCATAGGCATAAACGCGCGAGTAGGTCGATCGCTGTCGCTCCGCCACGAAGATGATCCGGAAAAGCAACGCCACATACAGCCCGATGAAGATCACGCTGCCGATGAAGCCGAAGTCTTCCCCGATGGTGCAGAAGATAAAGTCGGTACTCTGTTCCGGTACAAAGTCAAAACGGGTCTGTGTGCCCTTCAGGTAGCCTTTGCCCCAGAAGCCGCCGGAACCGATGGCAATCATACTTTGCCGGGTGTTGTAAGTCGCCTTGGGGTCGTTTTCCTTGCCCAGCATCACCTCGATACGACGCACCTGGTAGTCCTTCAGCACCTTGGTGAAGGCAAAAGGCACTACGAACATTACGAATATGGAACAGAAGGCGTATACGCCCAGGATCACGAGCAGGCGCGACCGCTTCCGTTTGATTTCCCGTCGCATGAAGTAAATGACCAATGCGGTGATCACAGAGAAGATGGAGAACAGGACGTACTTGTCTACCAGCAGGGCCGAGAGTACCAGCACAATACCGGAGAAAGCAATCACCAGCAGGATACCCGGTAACCCTTCCCGGAACATCACGAGGAAAAAGGCGAAATATACCAGCGCCAGCCCTGTTTCATCCTGCAGGATGATGATAGCCGCCGGTATCAGGGCGATGGCAGCGGCGATCAGCCGCGACCGGAGCTTGGTGAAGTCTGTCTCCTGCGACGACAGGTATTTGGCCAGGGCCAGGTTGGTACAGAGCTTGGTCAGCTCCGCCGGCTGGAACTGGAAACCGCCGATCACCAGCCATGAGTGAGAGCCTTTTACATCTTTACCGATCCCCAGTACCAATAGCAGCAGCAGCAAACCGCCTGCGTACAACAGGTTGGAGGTGGCGGTAAAGAACTTACTGTCCGTCAGCCAGATAATGGCCGCCAGTACCAGTGATACGCCAAACCACATGATCTGGCGTGAATAGTTTTTATTCAGGTGGATAATATTTTGCCAGATATTATCATCGCCCCGGTATTCCGCAGCAAAGATGGACATGATGCCGATGATCACCAGCGCCAGGTACAGGCCTACAATTGGCCAGTCAATCCCTTGTGTCAGTTTGGCTTGCGAGCGGTTCATGAGCGGTTTCTCCTGTTTTCGTTTTAGTTATTTAGTTCCGTTTTTCTTGATAAGGGCGCTGGCGTTGAGTGAGTCCAGCTTGGATTTAGCCACCATGGCCGGGTCCAGTGTTACCGTTTCCATTACCGTTTTCATCAGGGCCTGTCTTTTGGTGGAGATGGAGTCCTTCAGGTATTTCTCCATCATGAGACTGGCGATAGGCGCTGCGTAGCGGGCGCCGAAACCGGAGTTCTCCACGATAACGGCGATGGCTATACGCGCATTTTCCGCCGGGGCAAACGCCACGAAGGCGGCGTGGTTTTTCAGTTTGGTGCGTTTACCGTCTACGATGCCATAGTTTTCCGCCGTACCGGTTTTACCGCCGATGGAGATCCCTTCGATCTGCGCCACGCGGCCGGTACCGCTTTCCACCACGTCGGTCATACCATGGATTACAGCGCTGTAGGCTGTATCGGAGATATGGGCTACTACGTGTTTTTCCTTGTATTTGTCGAGTAAATGGGTATCGTCGCCATCGATGCTTTGCACAAAGTGCGGGATATAGTAAGAGCCGCGGTTGGCCACGATACACATAGCGTTAGCCATCTGCAGCGGCGTGAGGGTCAGCTCACCCTGGCCGATACCGAGGAACACGGAAGTACAGGAATTCCAGCTGCCTCTATACATCTTATCGTAGAATGCCGGCGTAGGCACGATACCACGGGCTTCGCTGGGCACGTCCACCCCGATGCGGTGGCCGAAGCCAAAGCTGTTCATATAGTCGGACCATTTCTGGAGGCCGCCGTTGCGGATACCGCCGAACTTACTTGCATCCACACAGAGGCGGTATACATGCGAGAAGTAGGAGTTACAGGAGTGGGAGAGCGCCAGCCGCAGGTTGGCAGCGTGACCGGCATCGTGGTGCTCGCACTTGATGGGCCTGCTACAACCATAATAGGCGCCGCCGCAGGGATAACCGAAGCTGGGCGTGATCACGCCTTCATCCAGTCCCACCAGCGCAATCATCGGCTTAAAGGTGGAGCCCGGCGGATAAGTAGCCTGGATAGCGCGGTTGAACGTTGGTTTGGTCGTATCGCGATTGAGCAGCACCGAGTTGGTACTGCGGTAGGAACCGGTGAGCAGGTTAGGATCAAAAGTGGGTGCGCTGACCATGGCCAGGATACCGCCTGTTTGCGGATCTATTGCCACGATGCTGCCCATTTTACCTTTCATGAGTTTTTCGCCGAACTGCTGCAGTTCAATATCGAGTGACAGGCGCAGGTTCTTGCCGGCAACGGCGGCGCTGTCGAACTCACCGTTTTCATAGGCGCCCTGTGGCCTGTTGAGGTTGTCTTTCACCAGGTACTGGATACCGCGTGTGCCCATGAGCACCGATTCGTAGGTTCTTTCCAGGCCGGCCAGACCGAGATAGTCGCCGGAGTTGTAAGAAGCGTAAGCGGAGTCTTTGAGGCGTTCCGGCGAAATCTCCCCGATATAACCGAGGATATTGGCTGCAGCCGCAAAAGGATAGGAGCGGATCTGGCGGGGCACCAGTTCAAATCCCGGCTGGAAGAGGTACATACTTTCCTGTAGCTGGCCGAAGACTTCTGCCGGCAGCAGGGCCGCGAATACCGATTGTCTTACGCGGCCGTTTCTCACGATGGCGTTAACAATCCGTTTCCGGAACTCTTCCTTATCGATGTTTAATATTTTACAGAGGTAGGCCGTGTCAATAGCTTTCACGCTGGCAGGTGTTACCACCAGGTCGTAAAGCACGTCGTTACTGAGGATGGCTTTGTTCTTCCGGTCATAGATAATACCACGGCTGGGGTACACCACCTTTCTGAGTACGGCGTTGGCATCCGCCAGCTTCGCGTACTTCTTCTCCACGATCTGCAGGAAAAACAACCTGGTAATGATCAGCACCACCATCCCAAGTATAATCGCCTGTATAACTCTTTTTCTGGGCTGATTAAAAACTGACATGCTATTGAGGACGGATAAATTTTAAAATGCTTGTTGTTGGCATTGACTGCTGACAACATCCTTTTTTTCCGATGTATAAATTTAATAGTAATATTTGGCAAACGCTTATTGCAGACTGCTATTTCTTTGTGAAAAAAAGCAATTCATATAACACGATCAGAATAAGGCTGGCAGCAGTAGAAAGCAGGATTTTCAGCATCAGGTACAATGGATTGCCGAAACCGAAAACTTCCAGGATGAAAAAGATCACATGATGCAGGAATACCAGTACTGCCGCATAGATCAGAAACTGCGAGACGCCCATGCTGGTCATGGACGGCGTTTTCTGGGTGGTTTCAAAGCCACCCTGGGGCGACAGGATATTGATAATAAACGGTCGCAGGTAAGCGATGAACACGCAGGCTGCCGCATGTATCCCCATGGTGTTGGAAAACATATCGAGGGAGATACCCATCAGGAATCCCAGCAGCATCACCACCGGGCGCGGCAGGTTAAAAGGCAGCGCCAGGATGAAGAGCATGTACAGATAAGGGCTCACCAGCTGGTGGATCAGTATCTTGTTGAGCACAAACACCTGTATCAGCAACAGGAATACAAAACGGATAATATTTCTTAACAGTATACTCATTTGATCAACTTGTAAGTTGAGTCTTCTAGTCGTTGTTGTTCATCTTTCAGCAGATTTTCTATCACATACACGTATTGTACGTTATAGAAATTGGTGGCCAGCCTCAACCGGATATTATAGGAAGTGCCGGCTTTATCAGACATCATCACCGTATCTACGTAACCAATGGGAATATTTTCGGGGAACAGGGCGGAAAAGCCGCTGGTGACCACGGTATCCCCTTTATGTACTTTGGCGCTCTTCGGAATATCCTTCAGCTGGGCAAAGGTGGCGTTGTCGCCGTCCCAGTGTACGGACCCCATTTCCTTGCCCTGCCCCAGCCTGGCGCTGATGGACACGGAGTTGGATTTGGAGAGCATGGAAAGTACTACTGCATAGTTATCGCTCACGCTTCTTACCACGCCTACCACGCCACTGCTGCTGATAACGCCCATATTGGGACGGATACCCTGCAGGCTGCCGCGGTGGATGGTGAGGTAGTTGATCGGCTTGTTAACGGAGTTGTTGATCACCTTGGCCTCAAAGTACTTATAGCGGCGGATCTGGGTACTAATCACCCGGTGAAGGGTATCGTCGCTGTATTGGCGGATAGTATCTATTTTGAGGCCGGTGCCTGTCACCACAGAATCAAAGCTGGTGTGAATGGCATTGTGCAGGCGGGTATTTTCCGCTACCAGGCTGTCGTTGGTAGCTTTCAGGTGAAAGTAGTATTGTACGTTGTTGTATTTGTCGTACAGCTTCCCACTAATATCATTGGCGGAGTTAAGGTAGGCAGAACGCTGCAGGTTATTGTTCTGGAATACCAACACAATACAAATCACTTCCAGCAGCAGAAATAAGAAGAAGTTAAAATATCGCCTAAAGAAAATGATTAAATTCCGCACAAGCGCGAGTCATTTAGAGATTTGATCATTTGGATATTTGGTTATTTACAGGGTTCTTTCTTCGAAAGAAATCTGTAAATAACCAAATATCTAAATATCTAAATAGGTTTATTGCATCAGGAACGGATATTTACCCACATGTTTCAGAGCGATGCCAGTGCCTCTTACTACGGCACGCAGCGGATCGTCTGCCACATGGACCGGCAGTTTGATTTTCTGGGCAAGGCGTTTGTCCAGGCCGCGCAACAGCGCACCGCCACCGGTCAGGTACAAGCCTCTGCGGTAAATATCTGACGCCAGCTCCGGAGGCGTTGTTTCCAGCGCTTTCAGGATGGCTTCTTCGATTTTAAAGATAGATTTGTCCAGTGCTTCGGCGATCTCCTGGTAAGATACCATGATCTGTTTGGGGATGCCTGTCACCAGGTCACGACCGTTAACCGGGATATCATCCGGTGGGTTATCCAGTTCTTTCAGGGCTGATCCGATATGGATCTTGATCTGCTCAGCGGTTCTTTCACCGATCAGCAGGCTATGATAGCGGCGCAGGGCTTCCATGATATCGGCGGTGAACTCGTCACCCGCAATACGGATACTCTGGTCGCAAACGATACCCGCCAGGGCGATCACAGAGATACCGGTGGTACCCCCTCCGATATCGATGATCATGTTACCTACCGGTTCTTCCACATCGATACCGATACCCAGGGCAGCGGCCATCGGTTCGTGCAGCAGGTACACTTCCTTGGCGCCCGCCTGCTCGGCAGAGTCACGTACCGCTCTCTTCTCCACTTCCGTAATGCTGGAAGGGATACAGATCACCATACGCCAGCTGGGAGCAAACAGCGGCTTTTTAGGATAAACCATTTTTATCAGTTCCCTGAGCATACCCTCTGCGGCGTTGAAATCCGCGATCACACCATCCTTCAGGGGACGTATTGTACGAAGATATTCGTGTGTTTTTTCGTGCATCATCATGGCCTTCTTTCCGACTGCCACAATTTTACCGCTAGCCCGTTCTATCGCTACAATGGAAGGCTCGTCCACAACCACTTGGTCATTATGTATTATCAGCGTGTTCGCTGTACCCAGATCAATCGCGATTTCCTGCGTTAAAAAATTAAAAAATCCCATTGTTGATACGGTCAAAAATTAGAATGCAAAAATGAATAATTCTAACGAATATACGATGCAAAAAGTGGATATTCTTGCAATAATACGGCTAAATATTAAAAAAAGTTATTTGTTGTTTAAACGGCAACCGCACAGGAATATTTTGTCATTTTGATATTTTGGTATTTGGTCATTGGGAGGGCACGTTTCCGGGGGAAAACCCCTTAACAACAAAATACCCTCATCATCCAATAGTCCCATCTCAATAACCAAATAACCAAATGATTAAATAACCCAATGACTAAATGAACTCATAGCCGATATCCCGACGATACGTTTTGCCTTCAAACGAAATCTGCTCCGCGGTCTGCACCGAGTGGGCCAGCGCCAGCGGCAGACTGGCTGCCAGCGAAGTAATGGCCAGCACACGACCGCCATTGCTCACGATGGCTGCTCCCGACTGTTTGGTACCGGCATGAAACACCACCTGATCGTTGGTAGGCGCCGGTATCCCACTGATAGCCTTGTTTTTCTCATACGCTTCCGGATAACCTTTAGACACCAGCATCACGGTAGCGGCGGCACGCGGATCAGCGTCAATGGTTTGTTCTGACAGCTTACCGGTTGTAACGGCGGTAAACAGTTCCAGTAAATCGTTTTGTAAACGGGGCATTACGACTTCCGTTTCAGGATCGCCCATGCGACAGTTGTACTCAATAACAAAAGGCTCTCCCTCTACATTAATCAAGCCAAAAAAGATGAACCCGTTATATTTAATGCCTTCTTTTGACAACCCCGCTACAGTGGGACGGATCACCTGGTCTTCCACTTTTTTCATGAAAGCGGCATCGGCAAAAGGCACCGGAGATACCGCCCCCATACCGCCCGTGTTCAGGCCTTTGTCGCCTTCCCCGATCCGTTTGTAGTCTTTGGCTTCCGGCAGGACCTTATAGGAATGGCCGTCCGTCAACACAAACACAGACAACTCAATACCGGTCAGGAACTGCTCTATCACCACGGTTTTGCTGGCGTCGCCAAATTTGGCGGCACGGATCATCTGCTCAAACTCGGCCACCGCCTCATCATGCGAACTGGTGATCACCACGCCTTTACCGGCAGCCAGCCCGTCGGCTTTCAATACAATTGGTAAGGAATGCTGCTGAAGATAAGCTACCCCCTCCTCGAAATTGTCAGCGTTAAATTCGCGGTAGGCAGCAGTGGGGATCTGATGCCGCTGCATGAACAGTTTGGCGAAAGCCTTGCTGCCTTCCAGGCGGGCGCCTTCCTGCGACGGGCCCATTACAGGGATATGCTGCAGCGCAGCATCTGCGGCAAAGAAATCATAGATACCATTCACCAGGGCCTCTTCTGACCCCGGCACTACCAGGTCGATGGCGTTTTCAAGGCAAAAAGCCCTGATCTTCTCAAATTCACTCACGCCCATATCGACGTTCGTGCCACATTGCGATGTGCCGGCATTACCCGGCGCTATAAATAACTGACCACACTGTGGACTTTGGGACATTTTCCGGGCCAGAGCGTGTTCCCGGCCACCACTACCTAGTAATAAAATGTTCATATGAATTGCCTAATAAATGCAGGTGCGAAAGAAAATGCAAAGAAAGATGAAAAAAGCACAAAAACCCACAAAAACTGCCCATTTCCACCATTTTTTTACGTAATTATCTATTTTACTTTAAATTGCCCCCTCTGAGACTTAACAGAACCTTAAAACAACTATTGCTAAAACTAACCATTTATGATGCAAACTGCTGTTGCACAGAAGTCTGTCGATGCCTCGTCAGAGGGGCACCCGAAGGGGCTGGCTGTGCTCTTTACCACGGAGATGTGGGAACGATTTAACTTTTATGGCATGAGAGCGTTACTGACGCTCTTCCTGGTAAACGCACTGGCATTCTCTGAAGCCGATTCCTCCTATGTCTATGGCGGCTTTCTGGGCCTCTGCTATCTCACCCCTATGCTTGGCGGCTACATTTCCGACCGCTACCTTGGAAACAGGAACTGTATCTTATTAGGTGGTTTCGTGATGGGTATCGGGCAGCTGCTCATGGTACTCAGCGCCACTATCTACGCTACCAACGTGGAAACAGCCAAACTGATCGTATGGCTGGCCCTGCTGGTGATCATCATGGGCAACGGCTTCTTCAAGCCCAACATCTCCTCCATGGTAGGCCAGCTGTATCCTAAAAACGACAGCCGTCTGGATGCCGCTTTCACCATCTTTTACATGGGCATCAACGTAGGCGCCTTCCTCGGCATGCTGATCTGCCCTATCCTGGGAGATGTAAAAGTAGACAACGTAAGAATGGTAGGCGCCTTCAAATGGGGCTTCCTCGCCGCCGGCCTGGCTATGTTCCTCGGCTCCATCCTTTTCTATTTCCTGAAAGACAAATACGTGATAACGCCCGACGGCAAAGCCATCGGCGGTAAACCAGACTTCTCCAAACCGGCTGCTAACCTGGCGGAAGGAGAAGCTGACAAAGCCAAATTCTCCAGCGGCGCTATCTTCGGCGTACTGGGCCTCATGGTGGCACTGTTCTTTATCATCCACTACCTCTCCCTCGATCCCAACCCGATCAAATCCTGGTTATATCCCTTCATCTATGCGGCAGGTATCAGCCTCGCGGTATTGATCCTCACCGATAAAAGCATTACCAAAGTAGAAAGACAACGTATCCTCGTGATCTACTTTGTAGCGTTCTTTGTAATCTTCTTCTGGGCCTGTTTTGAACAAGCCGGTTCTTCCCTCACCTTCGTGGCCGACTACCAGACAGACCGTCGCCTGCTGGGATGGGATATGCCGCCAAGCTTTGTACAGAACGCCAACTCCATCTTCATCATCGTATTTGCACTGCCTTTCAGCTGGTTGTGGATGAAACTCCAGAAACGTAACCTGGAGCCTATCTCCCCGGTGAAACAGTCCATCGGCCTGGCGCTGCTGGCACTGGGCTTCTTCATCATCGCCCTGCAGGTGAAAAACCTCGGCGCCGGTCAGAAACTTGGTGTAATCTGGCTGATCGTGATGTACCTGTTCCACACCCTCGGTGAACTTTGCCTCTCTCCCATAGGCCTGTCGCTGGTATCCAAACTGGCGCCTCACCGCTTCTCCTCCCTGCTGATGGGCGTATGGTTCCTCGCCAATGCCGCCGGCTATGCGCTGGCAGGTACGCTGGGCGCCTTACTGCCGCCTACACAGGATAAGTTTGAACTGGCAGCTAAAAACAATATCAACCTGCAGGGCATCCTGGACGGTACCATCACTGCCACCGCCCAACAGCTGGAACAATTGAAAGAACTGAAACTGGCCGCCCACTACCCAACCTTCGCCGGTTTCACCATCCATAACCTCTATGAGTTCTTTATGGTGTTCGTGATCCTGCCGGGTGCAGCAGCAGTACTCCTGTTCCTCTCTACCGGCTTCCTGAAAAAATGGATGCACGGGGTAAGATAAAAACATACCTTCTATGTATAAAAAGGAAGACCGGGACAAAGGAATTTGTTCCGGTCTTCCTTTTTATACGCGGTCAGTAACCCCGTAATTCGTAAATTTCACCCTTAACACCTTACCTCCTTATCATTATGGCTGACAACAATTTCAAACCTTTCGTGCCACCAGGCGCACAAATGAAAGAATTTACCCTCAAATCCATTTTACTGGGCTGTATCTTCGGAATCATCTTTGGCGCTGCCACCGTATACCTCGCCCTGAAAGCCGGTCTGACCGTTTCCGCGTCTATCCCGATTGCCGTTATTGCCATCACCCTCGGCAGGAAGTTCTTCAACACCACCATCCTGGAAAACAACATCATCCAGACCACCGGCTCCGCCGGTGAATCCATCGCTGCCGGCGTAGTCTTCACGCTGCCAGGCTTCCTGTTCCTCAGCGACGGCGGTGGCGCCCAGTTCTTTAACTACTTCACCATCCTCATCCTGGCCATCTTCGGCGGTATCCTCGGCACCCTCATGATGATACCACTCCGCCGGTCACTGATCGTGAAAGAACACAAAACACTCCCTTACCCGGAAGGCACCGCCTGCGGCGATGTGCTCATCGCCGGTGAAAAAGGAGGCGACTTCGCCCGTACCGCCTTCTATGGCCTCGGGTTCGCCTTCGCCTATGCTATCTTCCAGAAGATATTGCATGTTATCGCCGAAACACCGGCCTACATGACCAAACAGACCAGCAAATTTTTCCCCTCCGCTAAAATCAGCGCAGACATCACCCCGGAGTATATGGGCGTGGGCTATATCATCGGTCCCCGCATTGCAGGCGTACTGGTAGCCGGCGGCGTACTGTCCTGGCTCGCCCTCATTCCCCTGCTGGCATCCCTGCTGCCGGGCGAGGTGATTGCTTCCCAGCTGGTAAAAATAGGTTACCTCGCCAGCCTGCAAACACCCGGCGGACAAGGTAACTGGGACCCGGTGACCCGCACCTTCTCCGACTATTCTGCAGCGGTATACTACGCCTACGTACGCCAGATCGGCGCAGGCGCCGTGGCTGCCGGCGGTTTCATCACCCTGCTGAAAACCATCCCTACCATCATCTCTTCCTTTAAAGGCAGCATCGGCGCAATCAAAGACCGCAAAGAAGATGGCGGCGCATCTGCCGGCGTATTGAGAACAGAGAAAGACCTGAGCCTGAAAGTAGTACTGTTCGGCAGTATCGCCCTCGTACTGCTGATGGCGTTCCTGCCACAGCTGCCAGGCGACTCTATCGGTAAAAAAATGCTGGTAGGCTTGCTGGTAGTAGTCTTTGGCGCGTTCTTCGTAACAGTGTCCAGCCGCATCGTAGGCCTCATCGGCTCATCCAACAACCCCATCTCCGGTATGACCATCGCCACCCTGATGGGCACCTGCCTCGTATTCATCGCTGTTGGCTGGACCGGCAAAATATATGAACCAATGGCGCTGGTAGTAGGCGGCATGATCTGTATCGCCGCAGCCAATGCAGGCGGCACCTCGCAGGACCTGAAGTCCGGTTACATCGTAGGCGCCACGCCCATGTACCAGCAGCTGGCCCTCTTCATCGGCGCCATCGTATCGTCCGTAGTGATCGGACTCACCGTGAAATTCCTCGACAAACCCACCGCCGAAATGATCAGCAAGGGAGTGACAGAACACGCCATCGGCAGCGCCTACTACCCGGCGCCACAGGGTACGCTCATGGCTACACTGGCAAAAGGCATCCTGTCATTTAACCTCGACTGGCAGTTCGTGCTGGTAGGCGTTTTCCTCGCCATCGTGATGGAACTGTGCAACATCAATTCGCTTTCCTTCGCGGTAGGCGCCTACCTGCCGTTATCCACCACACTGCCCATCTTCATCGGTGGCGCAATCCGTGGCGTGGTAGACCATAAAAACAAAAAAGCCAACAAACACACCTCCGCTGCGGAAGAAGAACTGGGCAAAGGCAACCTCTTCGCTACCGGCCTTGTGGCCGGAGGCGCCGTAGCCGGCGTTATCATTGCCGTTCTCGCCGGATTCGACAGCTCGGCGGCCATTCTGGCCAAACTCAATATGGAAGGAGGACTCACCGGCGCATTAGGCCATGGCGGCTACTATGTACTGGGATGTGCTTTCTTCGCCTTCATGGGCTGGTACCTCTATCGTACCGCCCGCAAAGCATAACATCCAACTTATCAGGATATTTTAAGATGCCGGCACCGGAATGTAACAATACCGGGCCGGCATCCGTTTTTCTATTCTGAAAATGATTATTTTTATCGGAATTTTTATTACATCTTTCTATAATAAGTACCTATGCGCATACTTGTAACCGCATTACTCAGTGCCGTTGTTATCCTCGGCAGCTCCTGCGGAAAAGATAAAGACGATAGCAAAGACCGTAAGTTTGTTTCCGTAAAGCTGGATACCAAAATCTATCTCAGCGAAAATCCGAAAGGCATAGCCTATGCGCCCGACTTCCAGGACGAAGATCCTACCAACGATTACTACAGGCTGGAAATCACCGGGAAAACCAATAACAACGATATCATCAGCATCACCATGGCCGGATTGAAAATACCCTTTCCTCCCGGCGTATATCCCTGCACCAGGACAGGCAACAGCATCCTCGTGGTCATCAACAGCGGCGGCTATCCCGCCACCTACAGCTCACAGGGCAGCACCGACTGTTACCTCACCATCACACGCAGCGATAATATCATGGTAGAAGGCACCTTCTCCGGCACCGTAAAAGACCTCAGCGGCATGGCCGGCACACGGACCATCCAAAACGCAGCCTTCAGAGCTATCTACACCGTTACGGCTCAATAAATTTTTCCGCATAAAGGTCCCCGGGCTCACGCCCGGGGCTACGATGTTCTTCAGATTCTTTAACCGGGGTAGGCTTCAATGATGCACTATGGCTCATTCAGCATAACAACCTTATGGTTAAAGCCTTCAAACGAATACAGTTTCATAAAGCTTTAACAACCTTATGATTAAAGCCGTATAAACGAATTACTCCTTTATACAGCCCGACAAACATCGTTGCCCAGGGCGTGAGCCCTGGGATCTGGGAGCCTTGGGGATATGAAAACCTTTGGGATCTGAAAACCTTGGGATCTGGGAGCCCTGGGATCTGAAAACCCTGGGATCTGAAAACCCTGGGATCTGAAAACCTTGGGATCTGAGAACCTAGGGATCTGAAAACCTTGGGGATCTGGGAGCCTTGAGATCTGGGAGCCTTGGAATTTGAGAACCTTGGGATCTGAAAACCTTGGGATCTGGGAGCCTTGAGATCTGGGAGCCTTGGGATCTGAGAACCCTGGGATCTGAAAACCTTGGGATCTGGGAGCCTTGGGGAATCTGAGAACCCTGGAAATACTGGAAACCTGGAAATCCGGAATTAAATGAAATCCAGTTTCGCGTAGTCAGCTTTCAGGATCATTTTATCATCGGCCCCCAGCCATTTGTCCAACAGGGTGGCATACACGCTTTTGAAATCCACCTTATACTGCAAATCCCCGTCTTTCAGGTTCATCAGGTCAGGCCCTTCATTCAGCACGCCCTGCCGCTTTAAGTCACCACCTATCAGGAACATATTATTGGCCGTGCCGTGATCGGTGCCGCCACTCGCATTCTGGCTTACCCGCCGGCCAAATTCGGAGAAGGTCATTACCATCACGTCCTGGAAGCGGTTGTTCTTTTTAAGATCGCCTGTAAATACGGTCAGCGCATCGCTCAGCTGCTTAAAAAGCCGTGCCTGCTGGTCCTGCTGGTTCACATGGGTATCAAAACTGCCGTGAGACACATAATACACTTTGGTGTTGATGTCAGACATGATCAGGTTAGCGATAATGCGCATATTACGGCCCAGCTCCGTTGCGGGGTAACTTTCTTTGGATTGATAAGTCTTAAACTGTTGCTGGATATACGTTGCAGAAGAAATAGTTTCGCCCATGGTTTTGTAGAGGTATTCTACGTTATGATGTTCATCTTCCACCACGTGCTGTTGCAACAACTCTTTGAAAAAACGGTCGTTGCTGGTGTTGGAAAGACGGCCCGGATCGGTGAGGGCCAACCCCTTGTTATGCTCACCTTTCAGTGCGAGGCTCAACGTATCGTCTATCTCCAGCGCTTGTGTGGGTTTATCACAGCCATTACACTGCGCGTCGAGATAACGGCCCACCCACCCATCGTTCCATATTTCAGCTGATTGGCTGGCGGAATGCCAGATGTCCATGGAGCGGAAATGTGACCGGTCGGGGTTAGGGTAGCCTACGTTATTAAGAATACCCATCGCGCCATCGTCGTAGAGGGCTTTCAGTCCCTGCAGCGCAGGATGGATGCCCAGGTCATCATTGAGCGACAGGGCCGCTTCCCGCCGGATGCCCAGCGCAGGGCGCGAGCGGTAATAAATATCGTTACGGTAAGGGATGATGGTGTTCAGACCGTCATTACCGCCTGACAACTGTACAATCACCAGCACTTTATTTCCCGGGGGCACGAGCGCTCCGGTTTCAAAAGCTTTCAGGAACTTAGGCATCAGCAAGGTTGCGGAAGCCAGGGAACCTACCTGTAAAAAACGGCGCCTGTTAAGTATATACATAACTTATAGCTTTCTGAAGATGATTAACAAAGTTGATATTCCGGTGTGCTCATCACATCAATGGTCACTGTTTTGATGTAGCCTTCGCGGGAGCTGGTATCTGCGTATTTCTCCAGCAGGTTTTTCCTGACGTTGCCCGGTTGTTGCAGCAGTGCGCCGGCGATGGCATCGGCAAGGTTTTCGCGGGGGATATCGCTGAAGCCCTGCAGATAAGGCTCCCAGTTTATCCGCGCATTCACTTTTTTGGCAAATTGCTTTTTCAGGAAATCGTTGATCTGCAAAGTCATTTTATAGTTGCCGCCATCCCCCATTTCCGGCGTTAGTTCTTTAGGCCGTACGTTCAGCACCTGTGAATACAGGATCACCTGCGGCACCCGCATCCGGAACATCAGGCTGGAACTGTCTATCCAGTTACGTCCGCCGGGCCAGCCGGCCACATTGGGCGGGTAAAACAGCACCTGTCCCAGGATGCGCTGAAACACCAGCATTGTTTCTTCCTGTTCAAAGGCCATGGGAATGGTACGGCGTATGCCTACCAGCAGTTCCACCGGCGATTTGATACGGTTACCGATGTATTTGCTGTCATAAAACCAGTCGGCCATGAAGATTTCGCGCATCAGCGTCTTGATGTCGTAGCCGGATTGGTAGAATTTCCCGGAAAGTGATTGGATCAGGGTATCGTCCGGGTTGTCATCTACAAAATACCGGAATATTTTAGTGGTGATGTAAGTGGCGGTCTGTTGCTGTTCCAGTAATAACTTCAGCACGTCGTCACCATTGTAGCGACCGCTTTTTCCGAAGATATTTTTGACGCCGTCGTCGTGTTGTTTTTCGCGGAACACGAACTGGCCGTCTGCATCGAAGCCCCATCCGGTAAAGGCGCGGGCAGCTTCTTTGATGTCTGCTTCCGCATAGTGTCCGCGGCCCATGGTGAACAGCTCCATGACTTCGCGGGCGAAGTTTTCGTTGGGATGTTGTTTACGGTTCTGCTGGTTGTTGAGGAACTGCAACATGGCCGGCGATTTGGAAACGGCTGTCAGCAGATCGCCGAAATTGCCCAATGCATTTTCCCGGATCACGCCTATCAACTGCTGGTTGAACAACACGTTCTGCGTACGGCAGGCAAAGTGCCCATGCCAGAAGAGGCTCATTTTCTCGCGCAGCGGGTGTTCGCTTTTCTGCATCATGTTCATCCAGGCCACGTTGAGATCTTTGATGCCCTGGGTGTTCATCTCCCGGACGGTTTTCCGCTGCTCTTCCGTCATGTCTTTAGCGCGTTTGTAGTCCGGCAGGTCGGTGGCGTTGATCACATCTACCGATTCAAAGGCTGCGTGTTTGGGCCCTGTCAGCACCTTGTGCACCATTTCCTTCCGCCGTCTTTTTTCCCAGCCGGAGATGACGGGCAGGGTTTCACCGAAGCCGGCGCGCCAGGCGAGATGTTGCATTTCCAGTTTTTTGGCAACTACAGGCATACGTAAATAATTTAATGTAAGACTGTATTTGGACGCCGGGGTTTAACGAAATTTCCAAACGGGATAACAACTGCCTTTTTCAAAGACATGTTTATCCTGCGGAAGTGCCATAAAGGCGTCGGCATAAAGCAGGCTGGCAAGGTCTCCGGAGCCATGGTAGGGCTGCGGAACAGCGCCCGTTGTACCATCAGGCATGGACTGCAATTTAACAGGAAGGTAATATTCCAGTGATGGGTTAAACGTCACTTTTTCCTGCAGGACTGCATAGGCCGGCGCTGCTTCCTGTGCGCCCATGGCAGCTTTCAGCCAGGGCAGCACGTAGCGGTAAAAACACATAAAGCCTGACACCGGGTTGCCCGGCAGGGCAAACACTACCGGCCCATTGGCGAAAGTGCCGAACAGGAAAGGCTTTCCCGGTCTTTGCTGCACCTTGTGAAAAATCTGCTGCATGCCCAGCCGCTGCAGTACCGCCGGCAGATGGTCAAATTTGCCGGCAGACACAGCCCCCGAGCTGATCCACACGTCTGTTTCCTGCAATAATGGTTCCAGCCGTTCGCGCATGGCCGCCTCTTCATCGTTCAGGTGTATATAGGCTGCGGTAATACCGCACTGTTGCAGCGAGGCCATCAGGCTGTATACATTGGAGATACGCACCTGGTGTTCTTCCGGCGTGGCATCAACGGGGACCAGTTCGTCACCGGTAGCGATAACGGCAACACGCGGCAGCCGCGCCACCTGCACCTGCGTTTTACCGACAGAGGCCAGCACCCCTGCTTCGGCAGGACCGATCAGCGTCCCCGGCGATAACAGCACCGTGGCTTCCGCCACATCCGAGCCTTTGCGGTGTACATTCTGTCCCAGCGTTACATCACCGGTGACAGCAAAACGGCGGAAGCCCTCATGATCGGAGGCTTCCAGCTGTTCGTACGGGATCACGGTATCTGTCAGTTCCGGCAGGATGGCGCCGGTCATGACTTCTATGCAATTGGCTGTATTGGACAGCTGCAGCCGCGGGAGCCCCGCGGCCTGGACATCTTCTACCCCGAAAATCTGTTGCCCGCGGGCAAAACTGTCATACAGAATGGCGATACCATCCATGGTAACCCGGTCAAAAGGCGGGAACGGCCTGTCAGCCCTGACAGGCTCACGCAATACACGGCCGGTGGCCGCCTCAAAGGGCAACACTTCCGTGCCCATGTCGCGCACGGTCTGTAATACAGCAGTATACGCAGCAGCAACAGTCAGCATCATTTTGTATTATTTTTGTACAGGTGAAGATGATTAAATTTATGATATTATGGCCAATCCATCAAGCAGCGATTTTACCCATCTCGATTCTTCCGGTCAGCCGGCGATGGTAGATATAAGCGGCAAAGGCAGCACTTATCGTGTAGCCGTTGCCGAAAGCCGGGTGTACTTACCGTCACTGGTAAGGGAACAGTTCCGCGACAATGATATCCAAACCCGCAAGGGCGCTGTATTCCAGACCGCCATTATAGCGGGTATCATGGCAGCGAAAAAAACGCCGGACCTCATCCCGCTCTGTCATACCCTGCTGCTGGACGGTTGCGATGTACAGATACGCCTCGAAGAAGAAGAGGCCATTATCCGCTGTACCGTGAAAACAACAGGCAAAACAGGCGTGGAAATGGAAGCCCTCACCGGCGCCAGCGTGGCGGCACTCACCATCTACGACATGTGCAAAGCCTTCACCCAGGAAATGATCATCCGCCAAACACGGCTGATCAGTAAAACCGGTGGAAAACACGATCTCGCAGAGGGGGCAAAGTGAGGGTAAGCGCGCGAGGGAGCGGAGGGCACGCAAAGGCGCAAAGCAGCAAAGAGCGCAAAGAAACAAGATTGATTTTTAAAAAGAGGATATGACGGAAAATAACAGTGCCCCATTGAAAGGGTTGGTCCTCTGCGGCGGACAAAGTACCCGGATGCAGGAGAATAAAAGCACGATCCATTATCATGGTATGCCCCAGTGGCAGTACCTGGCGGACCTGTTAACAGCCTGCGGACTGGAGACTTATCTGTCCTGTCGGACCGATCAGCAAGCCGATTTTAACGGTTATCCCCGGTTGATACCCGACAGCGTTTCTTATGGCGGCCCTTCTGCGGGACTGCTCAGCGCCCACCGGTCGCAACCGGACACTGCCTGGCTGGTGCTGGCCTGTGACCTGCCGCTGATAGGCCCCAAAAGCCTGGAGATCCTAATTCAGGAACGGGATGCGCACCAATCTGCCACCGCCTTTATCAGCCCGGTGAACGATCTGCCGGAACCGCTGATTGCTATCTGGGAGCCCACAGGGTTAAGTGCCTTGTACCAAAATGTGGAGGCAGGCAAAAACTGTCCGCGTAAAACCTTGCTCAATACGAATATCCGGTTATTGCATAACCCTTATGCAGCCGAACAATACAATGCCAACACGCCTGAAGAAAAGGCTGCGGCCATGCAACAGGTCACTGACCAATCCCTCCGTCGGTAAAAAACTCTTTTTTCCAGATAGGCACCGTTTCTTTCAGGGTGTCGATCGTAAACTCACAGGCATCGAAGGCGATGCCTCTGTGGGCGGAGGCTACGGCGATCACCACGGCGATATCGCCGGGATATTTATCGCCGATGGCGTGCAGCATCGCCAGCTTTTTGATGTCCCACCGGGCCTGCACCTGGTCTGCGATTTTCTGCATTTCGCTGAGCGCCATCGCCTCATAACATTCGTAAAATAATTTCGTCACCCCGCGGCCACGGGTATCATTCCGTACCGTACCCGTGAAAATGACCTCCCCGCCACATTCCGGCGACTGGATGAAGTCCAGCGCCTCCTGTACCGTGATGGTATCTCTGATGGCTATTAATGTCTCCATAGTTGTCTTTTAATTATCCTCCACTCACAGGCGGTATCACCGCTACCTCATCGCCCGCACCGATCGGCTGCGTATCGCCCGCATACTCGCGGTTGACCGCCACCATCAGGGAGCTGAGCTGCCGCATGGCCGGATAACGGTCATACAACCACTGTTTCAATTCCGCTACGTTGGTCACCGTTTCCGGAATACCTACCAGCGCCGCACCGGCAATATCTTTCGCCACACCAAAAAGCAGAAGGCCCATAGATGAAATTTGTTGGTTAAAACTACAATATAGCAGCGATAAAATAGTACTTTTAATACCGGAGAAAATCACTTTCTATGAAGATCAGGATAAGAGGGAACAGCATCCGTTACCGGCTGGACAAAACAGATGTGGAACTGCTGGAAATGACCGGCAAAGTAGAGTCTATCACCCATATCGGCGCCGGCGTGCTGCATTTCTGCGTGCGGTCCAAAAACATCACCGACCCGGTGATTAAAATGGAACACGACGGCGTACACCTGTTGCTGCCCGCTGAGCGGCTGCAGGGCTGGTATACGCCGGACCAGGTGGGCTTTGAACTGATACTCCCCAATCCTGACGGCTCCGAACTGAAAGTACTGGTGGAAAAGGACTTCCAATGCCTTTCCCCGAGGAATGAAGACGACAGCCAGGCTTTCGAGAACCCGAATGCAGGCAAAAACTGCTGATCATGCTGACGGACGCCCATCATCGTATAATCGATTACGTTAGACTGTCTGTAACAGACCGCTGTAATCTCCGCTGCACCTACTGCATGCCGGAACAGATGCGCTTTGTGAAATCGTCCGCCCTGCTCACCGACGCAGAAATCATCACGCTGCTCGAAACACTGGCTGCTGCCGGTATCTCCAAAGTCAGGATCACCGGCGGAGAACCGTTCCTACGCCCGGGCCTGGTGCCGCTGCTGGCAAAGATCAAAGCCATTCCGGGCATACAGCAGATCGCCGTCACCACCAACGGCGTACTTACCCGCCATCATATTCCGGAACTCAAAGCACTGGGCATTACCCATATTAATCTCAGCCTCGATACCCTGCAACCTGCACGTTTTCAGCAGATCACCCGCCGCGACCAGTTTGCCGCAGTGATGCAAACGCTGGACAGCCTGCTGGCCCACCAGCTGCAGGTAAAGCTCAACGTGGTGGTAATGGACCAGGTAAACACCGATGAACTGGTGCATTTTGCCGCCCTCACACGGGATCAGCCTGTCAGCGTAAGGTTTATTGAAGAAATGCCGTTTAACGGCCAGGGACATGGTTTTTCCGGCATCCGCTGGAACTATGAGGCCATCCTGCAAACGCTCCGGGAAACATACACCCTGCATAAATTACCCGACGCACCCCATTCCACTGCGCTCAACTACAGCATACCCGGCCACCTGGGCAACATCGGGGTGATACCTGCTTATAGCCGCACCTTCTGCGGTACCTGCAACAGACTTCGTATATCCGCTACCGGTAGTGTGAAGACCTGCCTCTATGGCCAGGATGCATTAAACGTAAAAGACCTGATACGGTCAGGAGAGGAGTTATTGCCGGCTATTCAACACGCACTGCACCACCGCGCCGCCAACGGGTTTGAAGCCGAACGGCTGCACACCACCGCACTGGAAAGCATGTCTGTTATCGGAGGATGAATCAATTACGAATTACGAATTACGAATTCGGGTTCCTTTATAGAGCGGCTACCGGGTAACCTTTCCAAAAGGCAGCCCCAATTCGTAATTCGTAATCCGTAATTCGTAATTATTTAACAAGCATTCTCACTCCTGCATACAAAATCAGCACCGCCGTGGCGCCTGCTACCCACCTGGGTTTCAGCACGCGGGCGCTCAGCCGTGCGCCGATTTGTCCGCCGATGATCACCGCCAGCAGCAGCGGCCCGGCGAAAGCAGGCTCAAATAGGATGGCATTTTTAGCAGCCTGTCCCATCAGGCCGGCAATGGAATTGACGAGGATAAAAAAGCTGCTCAGTCCCGCTACATTCTTGGCGGTATCGTATTTTCCTAACCGCAATACCGGCGCCAGGTAAATACCGCCGCCGATGCCGGTCATACCGGAAAGCAGACCGATAGCTCCGCCGATAACGCCGTACAGCACGCCGTTGCCCTCCCGCAATGTCTCCGTTTCCTGATTACGCTCGAAAAAGAGCCGGTAGCACATGAACACCGCCGCCAGCGTGAGGGCTATACCGAGCAACAGGAAAAAGGTTTCCTGCTTAAGCGGCAGGTAGCTGCCCGCAAAAGCCAGCGGCACGCTGACGAAAGACAGCAACAACGCCTTTTTCATCGGCAGGTGGCCGCTTTTATAAAAATGGTATACACCTCCCGCCACCACCGCCACATTGCAAAGCAGCGCCGTCGATTTCATCAGCTGAAAATCAATGCCCCACAGGGCCAGGATAGCGAGATAGCTGGAGCCGCCGCCGAAGCCGGCAGCCGAATATACCAGCGCTACCGCAAAAAAGAGGATACAGAGTTCTATGGTCACATCAATAAGTTTGCATCTGGTCATCGATGACACAAGCCCAGGCATGAATGCCGCCTTCTATATTATACACCTGTGTGAACCCCATCTCCACCAAACGCTGTCCTACCGCACGGCTGCGCATACCATGATGACAAAGCACCGCTACCGGCGCGTCCGGCTGTAAGGCGCTCACACGGCCCAATACCTGTCCCATAGGGATATGAATGGCCTGCGGCAGATGGCAGATCTCCCATTCGTCATCTTCTCTCACGTCCAGCAGCTGCAGGGCTTTCCCTTGTTGCAGCCATTCCTGTAGTTCCTCTACCGAGAGGGATTGCAGATTATTCACTTCACAAACAGTTTGCTGGTAGTTGCCGGCCAAACGCGTTATCTGACGGTTAGCCGCTACCGGTGTAATAGTAAAAGTCAGGTGCGTATTATTCAGCGTATCGATCGTCAGCAACTGGTTTTTCAGTGGTGTGCCGATGCCCGTGATCACCTTCACTGCTTCATTGGCCTGGTAACAACCGATGATACCGGGCAATACGCCCAGTACGCCAATCTCACTGCAGTTCAGCATCTCGCCGGACTCCGGCGCTTCGGGGAAAATACAGCGGTAAGTAGCGCCGCCCTGGTAATTAAACACGCTCACCTGTCCTTCGTATTTATAGATGGCGCCGTATACCAGCGGTTTACCGGAAATCACACAGGCATCGTTTACGAGGTAACGGGTGCCAAAGTTATCGGAACAGTCTACGACCACGTCGTAGGCGCCGATGATTTCCAGCGCATTGTCTGTCGTAAGCCAGGTATCGTGCGGTACGATCTCCACTTCCGGGTTGAGCTGGTGGAGGCGGGCAGCCGCCAGCGCCAGCTTGGGTTTCCCCTGGTCGGCCGTATGATACAGCACCTGCCTTTGCAGATTGGTCACCGATACGGTGTCGTGCTCCACGATACCTATTTTTCCAACACCCATGGCCGTCAGGTACTGTAGTACAGGAACACCGAGGCCGCCGGCGCCGATCACCAGTACGGAAGCGGCCTGTAATAAACGTTGTTTGTCCGGGCCGAAGCCTTCCAGTCTTGTCTGCCGGTCGTATCGTTGCATAACATATCGTCTTTAAGGATCATGGTTTCACCCGGCGGTACATCGTCACCAGGTCTGTAAATTGTCCGTCTCGCTGTTGTATGCCATAAGGCAGGCGGCCACATTCGAGAAAACCGAAGTTGCGGTAGAGGTGTATGGCCTTATCGTTGGAGGCAAACACCTGCAGGTATATCAGCTGTATTTTTTCATGTTCTTCCGCCCAGCGCAACATAGCCGTCATTAGCCGGCGGCCGATGCCGAGGCTGCTCCAGGCGCGTTCTACGGCAATACCCATTTCGGCGGTATGACCTCTTTTATGGTATCCGCTGTGGTTGACCGTAATGGAGCCTACCAGCGTATCGTTGGCAATAGCCACCAGCATCAGCTGGTCGGGATTCTTCAGGTAAGTTTTAATAAAATCCTCTTCTGACTTTTCGCTCATTTCAAGCGCTTCTCCGGGGGTGAACAACAGGAAATCCGTTTCCTGCGTCATCCGCTGGAAATTGCGCAGCAGCCCCAGGGCGTCTTCTATCACAGGTGGCCGGATGATCAATTCCGCTCCGTTAGGCAAAAAGTGTCTCATAGTACGAAAATAAAAAAAAGCAGCCGGTTTAGGGCTGCTCTTTATTATCAAAAGCTGATCGTGTTTATGCAATCTTGTCTGCCCCGAAATAGCGGTGCAGTACGGCCGGCAATTGGATACCCGCTTCCGTCTGGTTGTTTTCCAGCACGCAGGCCATGATACGGGGCAGCGCCAGGGAGCTGCCATTCAGGGAATGCGTCAGCTGCGGCTTACCGTTGGCTTCTTTGAAACGGATCTTCATGCGGTTGGTCTGGTAGGTCTCGAAGTTAGACACAGAGCTCACTTCCAGCCATTTTTGCTGCGCGGCGCTGTATACTTCAAAATCGTAGGTGATGGCAGAAGCAAAGCTCATGTCGCCGCCGCACAACCGCAGGATGCGGTAAGGCAGCTGCAGGCTGTTGAGCAGTTTTTCCACATGCGCCACCATCTCGTCCAGCGCTTCGTAAGATTTCTCCGGATGAACGATCTGTACCAGCTCTACTTTATCGAACTGGTGTACCCGGTTGAGGCCACGTACGTCTTTACCGTAGGAGCCGGCTTCACGGCGGAAGCAGGGGGTATAACCGGTCATTCTGATCGGCAGATCGGTGTCTTTCACGATTTCATCGCGGTAGATGTTGGTCAGCGGTACTTCTGCCGTGGGGATCAGGAAATAGTTGTCCTCCGTGGCATGGTACATCTGTCCTTCCTTATCGGGCAGCTGGCCGGTACCGAAAGCGGAAGTTTCGTTGACCAGGTAAGGCGGTGCATACTCAGTATAACCGTTGTCGAGGTTGAAATCGAGGAAATACTGTATCATAGCGCGCTGCAGGCGGGCGCCCTGTTTTTGGAAAACGGGAAATCCGCTGCCGGTAATTTTATTACCCAGTTCAAAATCAATCAGCTGGTACTTTTTGGCAAGGTCCCAGTGAGGCACCGCATCAGCAGCCAGTGTGGGAATATTGCCACCACGGCGCACTTCCACGTTCTCTTCCGGCGTGTGGCCGGGAGGTACGATGGCGGCAGGCAGGTTGGGTAATTTTACCAGGGTGTCATGCAGTGCTTTTTCGGTAGCATTCAACTCCTCGTTCACCGGTCCCAGTTTCTCTTTCAGGGCGTTAACGGCAGCGCGTTGCTGTTCGCCTTCTTCTTTTTTACCCTGTGCCATCAGTTTACCGATCTCTTTGGAGAGACTGTTGACCTGCGCTTGTGTTTCATCATATTCCTGGGTGAGGCGCTTACGCTTGTCGTCCAGGGCCAGCACTTCGTCTACCAGGCCCAATTCCTTAAAGTTTTTCAGGGCGAGGCGCTCTAATACCAGTTCTTTATTTTGACGTATAAACGGTACTTGTAACATGTTGTATTATTAAAAAATTTGCTCAAAGATAGAAAAATAGCATTTAGCTGAGATATTTACCTACTATCGGTATCCTGCGGCCCACACCAAAGGCCTTGGACGATACGCGGATGATAGGGCAGAATTGATTCCTTTTGTATTCATTGGTGTTGACCATTTTTAAGGCCCGCGAAACCAATGCGGAGTCAAATCCCTGAGCAATAATTTCTTTAGGTCCCTGACGGCGTTCGATGTACTGGTACAGCAGTTTGTCCAGCACAGCGTAGTCCGGCAGGCTGTCGCTGTCCTTTTGATTAGGGCGCAGCTCTGCGGAAGGGGCTTTGTCAATGATGTTTACCGGAATGATCTCTTTGTCCCGGTTGATATACCGTGCGAGGGCGTATACCTGCATTTTGTACACGTCGCCCAGTACGGACAGTCCGCCGGCCATATCGCCGTAAAGCGTACCGTAGCCGGTAGACAGTTCACTTTTATTGGAGGTATTCAGCAGGATGTACCCGAACTTATTGGAGAGCCCCATCAGCAGGTTACCGCGGATACGGGACTGGGTATTTTCTTCTGCCACATTGAAGGGCAGGCCCTTGAAATACGGTTCCAGCGTGGCAAGGAAGCTCTCGTAAATATCGTTGATGCGGATAATGTCGTAAGGGTTGTCCAGGTTTTTGGACAGCGCCACAGCATCATCTACAGAGTGTTCGGTAGAATAGGGAGAAGGCATCAGCACAGCGCGTACGTTCTCACTGCCCAGCGCATCGCAGGCAATAGCGAGGGTGACTGCGCTGTCGATACCGCCGGAAGAGCCCAGGATGGCCTTTTTGAAGCCCATCTTACCGAAATAATCGCGGATACCCATCACCAGCGCATCGTATATCCGGTTAATGTTATGATCGTACACCAGTTCCGTGAGCGGTGTGAAAGCGACCATTTCAGCAGGCGCTTCCCCTTTGGACACCAGGTCTTCCAGGTCCATGCCGCCTATGGCCTCTTCGAAGTAGGGCAGCACTTTCGCTATATTACCGGCAGCGTCGTAAATGAGGGAACCGCCGTCGAACACGATCTCTGTCTGGGAGCCCACGGTATTGCAGTAATACATGGGCAGCCGGTATTTAAGCACGTTGGCGCGGATGATCTCTTTACGGTCTTCATCGTGGTCATAGTCGAACGGAGAAGCGGAGAGGTTGATCATCACGTCCGGCTCCTGTCCCATCAGCATATCCATAGGGCACACGCGGTACAGCGGGTTATCGCCCAGGTTCCAGATGTCTTCGCAGATGGTCACCGCCAGTTTCTTTCCTTTAAACGGAATGATGTTCCATTCATAGGAGGGCTCGAAGTAACGGTATTCATCAAAAACGTCGTAAGTGGGAAGCAGGGTCTTATGTACCACCTGCTTTACTTCGCCTTCATGGAGGAACCAGGCGGCGTTGAACAGGTCCTTGCCTTCCCGCTGGGGGTTACGGGCCGGGCAGCCTACCAGCACAGCGATCTCCTGTGTATGGGCTTTGATCACGTCGATGGCGTGATAACACTGCCGGATAAAATCTTCAAATTCGAGAAAGTCACGCGGAGGATAACCACAGATGCACAGTTCGGAAAACACCACCAGGTCTGCGCCCTGCGCTTTGGCTGCGGCTATGCCCTCGATGATCTTCTGCGTATTGTGTTCGAAGTTACCTATATGATAATTCTGTTGTGCCAGTATAATTTTCATACCCTTGAAAAAAGTTTAGATTGGCTGTTACTAAAAATATACGCCCAGCCGCAGCGCAAAGCTATTCATATTTACTTTACCATCATTCCATTTGCCGTTCCGCGTCACGTCCACGAAACCGTTCTGGTAGGTAAGGCCGACGATACCGGTCAGCGTTTCGCCCAGGGGATATTCCACGCCGGCGCCGATGAGCATGCCGATATTGATGCGGTTCATTTGGGGCAGTATGTTTACCCTGTCATGGGTTTCATTCAGGGAGATGACATCCGCCCTTCCGCTGACCGGGAACGCGAAAAAAGTACCGAACTGTCCCCAGAAATTGAGATTATCCGACGACGTGGTCCGCAGCTTCAGCGCCACCGGTATCTCAATATAGGTGAGTTTCATATTATACTCCGAGGGATTGGCTTTAAAATCGTTCAGCCCCTTGTCCGCGTCATATTTCAGCTTACTGCCACCGAGCACTACGTTGAATCCTGATGCCAGGGCATAGTTACCGGCTTCATTCAGGCTGAAGTCGGCCATGAGCCCGAAACTCAGGCCCGCTTTGGCGCTGTTGCGGTTTACGCCCGATTCCTGCGGTTTCAGGATCGAGATCATCGGATCTAACTTAAACCCCAGCCGTACCTTGCGGGTGAAATCACCATACCCGCTCTGTGCCATCCCCGCAGTAGCTATCCCTAATGTTAATAGTAGCAAAAAAAACCTTTTCATATGAATCAAAATTACGAATTACGAATTACGAATTACGAATTGAGGGCTGCCGTTTGGAAAGGTTCCTTAACAGCCTGCCTGAAAACAAATTACCAATTTGTAATTCGTAATTCGTAATTCGTAATTCGTAATTCGTAATTTTACCCAATGCGAAACACCCCTACATACTCCCTGCTGACCGGCTGCCTCACGGCGCTGTTTCTCTATGCCTGCAATACCGGTCCCAAAGCGCCGGATGTAAGTCATATACCCATGAACGTTAGTATCCACCGGTTCGACTCGGCGCTGTTCACTATCGATACCAATAATATACAACCGGGCCTCACCCGCCTGCATCAGTCTTATCCGCTTTTCATGCCGGTTTATATCTCGGAGATCATGAACTTCGGCGCTTTTGCAGACAGCAGTAAGGAAATACAGCATCAGTTGCGGCTTTTCCTTGCCAACCGCGATTTCCGGCAACTGGAAACGGCGGTGTCCCAAAAGTATGCTAATACCGGTGCCCTTCAAAAAGAGCTGGAGCAGGCATTTCGTTATACCAGGTACTACATCCCCGCTTTCCGGGCGCCCAAAATAGTTACTTTTACCTCCGGTATCGCCAATTATGGTGCCATTACGATCGACTCCATTTTGGGAATAGGCCTGGACATGTATATGGGAGCCGATTTCCCGCCATATGCCCAGATCCCGGACTACCCTGATTATATGATCCGCCGTTTTGCGCCGGAGTATATTACCACCAACTGTATGCAGGTGCTGCAGCAGCAGCTGTATCCCGCGCCCCGTAGTGGCGGCGGCCTGCTGGAACAGATGATCGAGGCCGGCAAACAACAGTATTTCCTGTCCAAAGTACTTCCTCATACGCCCGATTCTATCCGTCTCGGCTACACGAAAGAGCAGTTGCAATGGTGCCGTGACAATGAAAAAATGATCTGGCAGTTTTTTGTACAGAACAACCTGTTATATACAACAGACTGGCAGCAGATCAACCTTTTCATGAACGATGCACCGGCTACCCAGGGCATGCCGGAAGGGTCTCCCGGAAAAATCGGCTACTTCGTGGGCTACGAAATCGTGAACAAATACATGGAAAAACATGCTGACGTAAGCGTTCAGCAACTAATGGAGTCGAGAAATCTGCTGGAAATATTTAAGGCGTCTAAGTACAGACCCTGAATCAATTACGAATTACGAATTGAGGGCTGTTTTTTGGAAAGGGGACTTAGTAGTCGCCTATAAAACAGCCCTCAATTCGTAATTCGTAATTCGTAATTCGTAATTGATTTAGTTGAGCTTGAAAGGAACAACCATCTGGAATTCAGGAATCCTCACTTCGAAGATTTTCTTATCCAGCTGGTTTTCCATCTGGTAGGTACCGTACATCTTTCCTATTTCAGTGCGGAGGTTGGACCCCGAGACGTATTGATAAGTCTCGCCGGGGGCCAGTAACGGCTGTACGCCTACAACGCCTTCACCCTCCACTTCGCGGTGGGTCCCGTTGGAATCGATAATATACCAATGGCGGCGCAGCAATTTGATGGGGAAAGTATTGTTGTTTTCAATGGTGATACGGTAAGCAAACATGAATTCGCTTCCAATAGGATTAGAATAATCCGGCTGGTAGAATGTTTCCACGCTGATAGTGATTCCCTCTGTTACCTTCTTAACCATAAAATCAACCTTTGACGTAAAAATAAGAAAAATAAAGCCAGTGGGGGTAAAAATTATATTTCCCGCAACACTTTAACGATTTTTTAAATAATTTCTATCCCCTCAAGGATGCCCGGGTCTGCTTCCGCCTTTCTGGCGGCCACTTCCAGCGGATTGTCGTAATACCCCCGCCGGGCACACTGGTAAAGATACCGGGCCAGGAAACCTATCATGCCGTATTCCCTGTACTGTTTCACATGGCAGGCCTCGTGCCGGAGCCAGGCAGTATTGGACAGGAACTCTAACCGGGACGCCCCATGCAGATGAATGGTGCGTCCCAGTACCATGGCCACTCCCTTTACCCGCATCACCTTTGCGGCAATGCGGGCCAGCCCTGAATCAACCCTTATACGGCATCTTATTTTTTCCAATCCTTTTTCCCGAATAACGTAAATCTACGGGAAATATTGAAACCCCAGCGGAACTGCCCCTGCAGCCACGAGGTGGTGGTTTCGGGGAGAAACTGGCTCTCCTGGATGGCGCTGGAGTTGGTAAAGTTGAGATGGAACACGTGGCCCCCGGTTTCTATTTCCAGTCCCACGCCGAGCGGATTATAAAAGGTGATGCCCTGCGCTTTGTAGTAATCGCGGCTCGCCTGGGAGCGGAACGGGTAAAAATATTCCGCCACAATGCCTATCCTTTTGGACAGCTTCAGCCGGCCGCCCACGCCAAGGGCAAACATATTGTTCATGTCCATATATCCCACGCGGTTACGGTGCACGTAGGTGGGCGACAGGGAGAAGGCCAGCCGGTCGCCGAACTTGCGGGACACGATGCCCTGGGCCACATAGCTCAACCGGTCGGAAGCGTCGCCAAACCAGGCCGCGTGGTGCGGGTCTTCCTCCGAGCTCATCATCGACATCACGGCCGTGCCCAGTACGGCCACGGACACCGGCACATAGTTATCCTGCGTTTGCTCCACCAGCCTGTATTTCACCAGCAGGTCCAGCAACTGGTGCTGCACCCCGGAGCCTTTGGAACGCCCGATGCCCGCCATCAGCCGGTCGGTGATGCCATACTCCAGCCCGATACGGATGTCAGTGGAGTTATCGATGCCGTAAAATGTTTTAGCCCCGCCGAACTCGCCGCCCAGGTCGCCAAAGCGGTGGTCCACACGGACGTCCAGCTCATGTTTGCGTAACATGTCTGTAGAATGTCCCATAATGATACGGGTGCCCTTGTAAGTGTACAGTACTTTCGGGTGCGCCGGACCGGTAGAGTCAAACAGCTGGCTCAGGTCCTGCTGGGCCTGCGCATAAATGCTGATGCCGGTACACAGCATCAGAAAAGCAATAATTTTCATGGGTACTTTTAAATAATGTTTACAATGATTACCGGTTTACCACGGTGTACACCGCGTTGACAGTTACCGCCACCACTTCGGCAATATTTTTTACCACCATGGTAGGCACGTCGATGCGATGGTCTGCAATACGGATGTTGAAAGTAGAACCGGCCGTGATGCTACCGTCTTTCACCGTGATGGTGCCTTTTTCACGATAGGGCTTGTCCACCCCGTGCAGGTTGAGCGTACCTTCCACGGTCACCTGGTAGGTGCCGTTACGGTTGAGGTCTGCGTTCTCCAGCACTTTTCCTTTGAATTCGGCAAACGGATACTTGTCGCTCTCCAGATAATTTTGGTTGAAATGGTCCTGCATCAGCTTTTTCCTGAACTGGAAAGAGGCGATGGGGACCTTAAAATAAATAGCGCCGGTTTTTACGTTGATGGCAGACACGCCTTTGTCGGTTTTAGCCTCTATATCTTCCAGCGGCGCTGAGGAAAAGAAAGAGAACCGGGTATTCCTACAGGAGAATACATCCTGCGCTGATACCGCACCGGTGATGATCACCATGGAGAAAAGAAGGAACAGGTTTTTCATGAGCAAAAAAGATTTGGATTTACTGATCAGGCATACCATGTTCTATCCAACAGGCGATGGAGTCCTTCATTCCTTTCGACAAAGCGGGGAACCGTGATGGCGGCATATCTGCCTGCGCACTGGTAACCCGTTGCACAAAAACTGCCCGGGAAGCTGTAATGTAGGCCTTCAGCTTATCCGGGGAAGAGAAGTCAGCGCGGCCTCTCGGGATATTGCCGGTATGGCATCCGCGGGAGGTACAGTTGGCCTGGATGGCCTGATCGGCATAACTGGTGACAATACGGGCTACTTTACAGTCAAGGCCCTCGTTCGGGATCACCGGTGCCGGCGCCTGTTCATTTTTACAGGCTGCCAGCAGGATACATCCCGCTAACAAAAGATGGGTTTTCTTTTTCATAATAGCTTATTAACCTGTATCTGATACGAAAGATGCAGTGAATGGGTTGCCAGGGTTATACTATTTGGATTTAGTTGTTATTTTGCAGAAAATATGCTACCCGTGACCATAGAACAAATCTATCATATCTATCTGCAGCATTTTAGCATCCAGACAGACACCCGCAAGTTGCAACCGAATGATATTTTCTTTGCCCTGAAAGGGGGTAATTTCAATGGCAACGAATTTGCCGCTAAAGCGCTGGAGATGGGCGCTGCCTTCGCCGTTGTGGACGAAGCGGCCTATTATACGCAGCCGGATAAAATGGCACTGGTAGATAATGCGCTGGAGACTTTACAGGCGCTGGCCCTGTGGCACCGGAAACAATTAAACATTCCTTTCCTGGCCATTACCGGCACTAACGGTAAAACCACTACGAAAGAACTGGTAAACGCCGCCCTCTCGGCCGGCTTCAAAACATACGCCACCGTCGGCAACCTCAACAACCATATCGGCGTGCCGCTGACCATCCTGGCCATCAAGCCGGACGTGGAAATAGCTGTGATTGAAATGGGCGCCAACCATCAGAAGGAAATTGCGGGTTACTGCAAAATTGCGCTGCCCACACACGGCATCATCACCAATATTGGTAAAGCCCACCTCGAAGGCTTCGGCGGCGAGGAAGGCGTCCGCATCGCCAAAGGGGAGCTGTATGATTACCTGCGCGACAACAACGGTACGGTGTTCGTGTGCAACGATTACCCCTATCTCCTCGAAATGAGCAAAGGCATTCCGCACATGGTGACCTATGGCAGCAAAGAGGCCGATTACACCGGTACTCCCGCGGCGGATAAGGCATTGCTGGGTGTGCAGGTCAACAACAATAACATCGGATTTATACAAACCAAACTTACCGGCGCCTACAATTTCCCGAACGTGATGGCTGCCGTGGCCGTAGCCAGCCACTTTAAAGTGCCGGCAGAAAAAATCGGTCCCGCCATCGCCGCCTATACGCCGTCCAACAACCGCTCGCAGGTGATGCAGCAAGGCACTAACACCATCATCATGGACGCGTACAACGCCAACCCATCCAGTATGAAAGCCGCCATCGACAACTTCCTCGGCATCGAAGCGCCGAAGAAAGTACTGATGCTCGGCGCCATGATGGAGCTGGGTACCGACAGTATTAAAGAACATGAAGCACTGGTGGAACAATTACAACGCCATCACTGGGAAGCGGTCGTATTAGTAGGCGGTGATTTTAAGAAAGTGAATCATCCGTATATTTACCTCGACAATTCCGCGGAGGCTGCCAAATGGCTGCAGCAGCAACAGTTCCAGGACACGCACATACTGATTAAAGGTTCCCGCAGCACCGGCATGGAAAAAGTGCTCGCCTGATCAGCAATAATCATGTCCATCACAATTACGTTACAATAATTTGAAAACAAATGCGTTTAATACCGTAAACGCATATATGCGGACCATGGGTACACTGAATTTTAAATGCATCGTGTACCTGCAACAACGATAGAAAACCAGTAATGCAGTGATGATACATGTAGTTAATGCGAACTGATCTTATCAGCTGCTTTCATTGCCATCTAAGATATCCTATAAACTATCCGCCCTTTTGATTTTTTGTTTCTTTTAAAATATCCAAAGAAACGAAATGGAAGAAGTGTGGAGTTAGCTAAAAAAAAAGACCTGCAAGCTAAAAAACCCGCAGGTGTTCATAACCTATGCCAACTTTAGAGTAATCGTGAAAGCTTAGACTTTATATTAACTATAAAAATCAAGCTTTATAATATCTTGAGTTTATAAGGATCTGTCTTTTTAATTTTTGTTTTTGATTGTCTTTTATTGAGATAACATATCAGAAAATATATTTGTTCAAAAAAACTGAAAAATTTTTGGGCAATTATTCTCTCTGATTTTGGTTTTTGGGTTCCCTTTCGGGGTCACTCTATTTATCTACGTATCACAGGATCTCTTTGGATTGCTAAAATGGAAAAAAAATTTAAATAATTTTAATTATTAAAATTCATTATGTCTAACTAATTCGTTATTTGATATCTTGACAAATTTCGATCAAAACCCCGTTGGTATTTTTGGGGTGCAGAAAGCAAATCAGCTTGTTATCAGCCCCTTTTTTGGGTGTTTCCTGTAATAACACAAACCCTTCCTGCTGTAATCTGGCCATCTCCGCATAGATATCCGCCACCTCAAACGCAATGTGATGCATGCCTTCTCCCTTTTTAGCCAAAAATTTAGCTATGGCACTGTCCGGCCCCGTCGCCTCCAGTAATTCTATCTTGGTTTCCCCCTGTTGAAAAAAAGCCGTCAGCACCTGTTCGCTGCTAACCTCTTCCTTTTTATAACAGGGCGTATTCAATAGTTTCTCGAATAACGGAACAGACACGTCCAGGGATGCTACTGCGATCCCGATATGTTCTACTTTCAGCATGAAAATTCTTTTGTCGGTATGATGAATGGCGTCTTGCCTAACCCGGTAAAAATAGAACTTATGTCGTAGATTTGGATTGTTTGCGAGATGATATAAAAAATAAAGAGAATATGTTAGACCTGCCTGTTTACCTGGACAATAACGCTACCACGCCCTGCGACCCGCGGGTGCTGGAGACCATGTTGCCGTATTTCAGCGTCATGTTTGGCAACGCGGCCAGCCGCAGCCACGCTTTTGGCTGGGCGGCGGAAGCGGCGGCAGACCAGGCCCGCGAACAGGTAGCCCGGCTGATAGGGGCGCAACCGCAGGAGATCGTATTTACCTCCGGCGCCACGGAGGCCGTCAACCTCGCCATCAAAGGCGTTTTTGAGACCTATACGGCCAAAGGCAACCATATTATCACCTGTCAGACCGAACACAAGGCGGTGCTGGACACCTGCAAACACCTGGAGAAGAAAGGCGCCGTGGTGACTTACCTGCCGGTCAACAGTGACGGGCTTCCCGACACGGCCGCACTGGAAGCTGCTATCACCCCGCAGACGATTCTCCTGGCTTTTATGTATGCCAACAATGAAACCGGTGTGATCCATCCGGTGCAGACCATAGGCGCCATCGCCAAAAAGCACGGCGTCATCTACCTCTGCGACGCTTCCCAGGCCGTGGGAAAAATACCGGTCAATGTGCTCAGCGACCATATCGACCTGCTGACGCTCAGCGCCCACAAGATGTACGGGCCCAAAGGCGTGGGCGCCCTTTACGTAAGGCGCCGCGATCCCCGGGTAAAACTTACTGCGCAGATGGACGGCGGCGGCCATGAAAGAGGCATGCGCTCCGGTACCCTCAACGTGCCCGGCATCGTAGGACTGGGCAAAGCCTGTGAGATCGCCCAACAGGAAATGGCCGCCGACGCAAAAAGATTGTCGCTCATGCGAAACCGCCTCCAGGAAGCGTTATTACAAATAGAACATGCTTATGTGAATGGTTCCGTAGAACACCGTCTGCCGCATGTGATGAATATTTCCTTTAAATATATAGAAGGCACCACCTTACTGATGGGATTTAATAAAACAATTGCACTCTCTTCCGGCTCCGCCTGCACGGCGGCCTCCATGGAGCCCAGCTATGTGCTGAAAGCCCTCGGTATCGGCGACGACCTCGCTCATGCCTCCCTGCGCTTCGCCCTGGGCCGGTTCACCACGGATGAACAGATCGATTACGCTATCCGCACCGTTACCGGTACCGTTGAACAATTACGGGCAGAAAGCCCTCTCTGGGAAATGTACCGGGAAGGACACCTCGCCGATAGCGCTTCCTGGGCTCATCCATGATTTTCCTGCCGGCAACCATAATCTTATATATTTGTATTTTTATGTATCCTAATCCTTACAAAACTGTCCATGCTTGCCATCTTTAAGAAAGAGATCAACCAGTTTTTCAGCAGCGTCACCGGCTATGTGGCCATCGTACTGTTTTTACTGGCAAACGGCCTGTTCCTCTTCGTCTTCCCCGATACCAGCCTGCTCGACACCGGTTACGCCAACCTGGACCCGCTGTTCGACCTCGCTCCGCTGATCTATCTGTTACTGATACCCGCTATCACTATGCGCTGCTTTGCCGACGAATTTAAAACCGGCACCATGGAACTGTTGAGCACCAAGCCACTCAGCTGGTGGCAGATCGTGATGGGTAAATTCTGGGGCAGCCTGCTTATTGTAGGCATCTCCCTGATACCAACCGTAGTATATTATATCGCCGTACGGCAGTTGAGCGTAAACCCACAGCAGCTCGACAACGGCGGCATGCTGGGCGCTTATACCGGCCTGTTCCTGCTGGGCGCCGTTTTCACTGCTATCGGCCTGTGGGCGTCTTCGCTGACCGCCAACGCCATGATCGCCTTCCTGATCGCCGTTTTCACCTGCTATATTTTTTACAATGGCTTCGACGCGCTCAGTAAAATCCCTGCTTTCAGCGGCGGGGCCGACTATTATCTGCAGATGGCCGGTATCCGGTTCCATTACACGTCTGTCAGCCGCGGGGTGATCGACAGCCGCGATATCATCTACTTCATCAGCGTTATCGGCCTGATGCTGTATCTCACCAAATTATCCCTACAAAGAAAACTCTGGCAGAACGGTTAATATAAACAGTATGGCTAAACGAAAAAAATATATACAACAGGCGCTCGTTATTATCCTCGTACTGATTGGCGTGAACATTGCCGCGGCCTACTTCCATGGCAGATGGGACCTGACTGCGGAGAAAAGATATACGCTCACCGGCAGCACCAAACAGATGCTGCGGCAGCTCAACAGCCCGGTAGATATAGAAGTGTTCCTCAAAGGGGATTATCCGGCCTCCTTCAAACAGCTGGCCCAGTCCACGCAGGAGCTGCTGGAGGAATTCCGCGAATATGGCAAACAGAACATCCGCTTTACTTTCATCAACCCCGGCCAGGGCCTTTCAGACTCCGCCCGCATGAAGTTCTTTGGTGAGCTGACCGCGCAGGGCATCATGCCGTTTAACATGAAAGTGCAGGAAGACGCCAATGACAGTTACGCTGAAAAACTCATCTTTCCCGGCGCACTGGTGCATTACAAGGGAAAAACCATCGGCGTCAACCTGTTGAAAAACCAGGGCGGGCAAGACCCCATGCAAACCATGAACAACTCCGAAGCCCTGCTGGAGTACCAGTTCGCCAACGCCATCAGCAAATTGCAGGAGGAGAAAAAGCCGCTGGTAGGGTATATGCTGGGCCATGGCGAATCGCTGGGCGCAGAAGTGTACGACGCCCTCACAACGCTCCAGGCCGGCTACGGTCTGGACACGCTCACGCTGCAATCCGTTCCGCTGATTCCGCATGACTTTGACATCATCCTGTTTGCCAAGCCAGCAGCGGCTTTCAGCGATCAGGACAAATTAAAGATCGATCAGTATGTGATGAATGGCGGAAAAGTGTTCTGGTTTCTCGATGAAACCAACGCATCGATGGACAGCCTGCATCAACGGTCCGAATTCCTCGCTTTCGACAGGGGGTTGAACCTGGAAGACCTGTTATTCCGCTATGGCGTGCGCATCAACCAGGACCTGGTACAGGACCTGCAATGTGATATTGTGCCGCTGGTAGTAGGCAATGTGGGCAACCGGCCGCAGATCCAGCCGGTGCCGTTCCCGTATTTTCCCATGCTGACGCCAACGGGCGCACATCATATTGTAAAAAATATGGATATGGTGCTGAGCCGCTTTGTCAGCTCTCTTGATACCGTAAAAGCGGAAGGCGTGAAAAAAACCATTCTGCTCACCACCTCCCGCAGCAGCCGCCGCGTACGCATCCCGGCGCAGGTGAGCTGGGATATTGTAAAAACAAAACCCAATGTCCGCGAGTACCGTGAGCGCAATATACCTGCGGCCGTATTGCTGGAAGGGCATTTCACCTCGCTGTTCCGCAACCGGCTGGACCAGGCCACCATGGCCGCTATTCAGCAGGCAAGCGGCAGGCCTTTCCGGGAAACAGCTGATACTGTCAATACGATGATCATCGTCAGTGACGGCGATCTTATCGCTAACGCCGTATCCCGTAAAGACGGGCCCCTGCAGATGGGCATCAACGAATTTAATCCGGGCTTTGCCTTTGCCAATAAAGAGTTTTTCCTCAACTGTCTCGAGTACCTGAGCGGCAATAGCGGCATCATGGAAAGCCGGAACAAGGAGTTGACCCTCCGTTTGCTGGACGCAGAAAAAGTTAAAAAGGAAAAAACAAAATGGCAGGTGATCTGCTTCCTGGTGCCGATAGGGCTGGTGCTGCTTTTTGCGATGGTATTCCAGTTTGTGCGCCAGCGTAAGTTTGCAGAGTAGGCACGCAAAGGGAGAAAGGGAGCAAAGGGCGCTAAGAAGCGGAGAAGAATGACAAAAAAACATCTGTCTTAATATTAGAGTAATAACCCATGCATATAGCAGATGACCAGCGTCATCCGTTTTTAATTTTTTTATATGCATTTTTAGTTTCGGGTGGCATGGCGCTTTTCCATGTATATCTTCGCGCTCTTTGCGCGCTTATGTGCCTTTGCGTGTAGAAATACCTATCTTTGCCGTTCACAAAAAGCGTGCGTTTCATGACACCTATCCAGTGGACATATCTCATTTTTAGTATTGTGATAGTCCTGGCTTTAGTTTTTGATTTAGGCTTATTCAGTAAAAAAAACACCAAAACAACGTTAAAGACTGCGCTGTGGCAGAGTATTTTCTGGGTGGGCCTGGCCATACTGTTCTTTGGATTTATGTGGTTTGAAGATGGAGCGGAAATCGCCATCAGCTTCATGAGTGCTTATCTCATGGAGAAATCACTGTCGATGGACAATATTTTTGTGTTTATTCTCATTTTCAGTTTCTTTAAAGTAAAGGAAGAGCACTACTCGCGTGTATTATTGATAGGTATCCTGATGGCGCTGGTCTTCCGGGCTATTTTCATCAGTGTGGGCGTGGTGCTGATTGCCCGGTTTCACTGGATATTGTACCTTTTCGGCGCATTCCTGTTGTACACCGGTTATAAAATGTTTACCGCGAAAGCGGACGATGAGTTCAAGCCGGAAGAAAATATGGCTTACCGGTTTATGAACAAATACCTGCGGGTGACGCATGAAGAGGCACATGGAAAATTTGTGGTCCGCAAAAATAATAAGGTGTACCTGACGACGTTATCTGTAGTAGTCATGATGCTCGCCGTGACCGATATTATTTTCGCCCTGGATTCCATTCCTGCGGTATTTGCCATCTCACAACAGCCGGTTGTGGTATATACCTCCAACATATTTGCGGTACTGGGATTACGTTCCCTGTTCTTTTTGTTGAGAGGGGCGGTAGATAAATTCGATTATCTGCCTCAGGGGATTGCGATCGTACTGATATACATCGGACTGAAAATGCTGGCAGATTACTTTATCCATATACCGGTATACGTATCGTTGCTGGTGATTGTTTTTTGCCTGGGAGGGTCTATCTGGTACTCCCTCCGTCATCAGAAAAAATGAGATACCGGAAACCGAAAAGCCTAGTAATAAAACGGCTGCTATAAGAGTCATAGCAGTGGTTAGTGATTATTCAAATCTGATAAAAGTGTATAACGCAGCAAGCATTAACAAGACACTCAAAGGGGAATTGTTGCAAGAGACCGGATTTTCTGAAATTGAACATCTGTTACTGGACAGCCGGAAGCTGAGTTTTCCGGAAACATCTGTGTTCATACCCCTTGTTAGCCCCCGGCGCAATGCTCATCAATACATGGAGGAGCTGTACCGCAAAGGGGTTAGCAATTTCATTGTGAGTGAACCCGTGCCTTTGGAAAAATATCCTAAAGCCAACATCATCCTGGTAAAAGATACGCTGCAGGCCCTGCATACGCTGGTAGCATTCCACCGGCAGCAGTTCCATATTCCTGTCATCGGTATCACCGGCAGCAACGGTAAAACCATCGTTAAAGAATGGCTGTACCAGTTGCTGGAAAAGGATTACAACATTGTACGCAGCCCGAAGAGCTACAACTCCCAGACAGGCGTGCCGCTCTCCGTATGGCAGATGAAACCGGAACACCAGCTGGCTATCTTCGAGGCCGGCATTTCTCAGCCCGGCGAGATGGTGAACCTGGAAAAGATCATCCGTCCTACCATCGGTATCTTTACCAATATCGGCGAAGCCCACAGTGAAGGATTTCTCAACATCCGGCAGAAGATCAACGAAAAGCTGGTCCTCTTCGCCAAAAGCGATATTCTTATCTATTGCAAAGACTATCTCGCCCTGAATGAGTGCGTATTGTCTTTCCACAACCAGGTCGGCAAGAAAGAAAACCAGGAAGGCGGTGGCGGCGGTCCGGAGCTCTTCTCCTGGTCCCGCAAAACAGACGCTGACCTGCGTATTGTTACCATCGAGAAACATGACAACCAGACCCGTATTGAAGCGCTGTACAAACAGGAAACACTGCACATCAATATTCCTTTTGTAGATGAAGGCTCTATCGAAAACGCCATTCACTGCTGGGCCCTCATGCTGTATCTCGGCAAGGAACAGGAAGTGATCCAGCAACGGATGGACCTGCTCAGTAACATCGCCATGCGGCTGGAACTGAAACAGGGCATCAATAACAGCTCTGTGATCAACGATGCGTACAACCTCGATCTGGGCTCGCTGACCATTGCGCTCGATTTCCTCCAGCAGCAACAGCAGCATGCCACCCGCACCGTCATCCTGAGCGATATCCTGCAAAGCGGCAAAAGCGACGCCACCTTATATGAAGAAGTGGCCGACCTGTTGCAGAAAAAGGGCATCAATAAACTGATCGCCATCGGGAAAAACATTGGCCGGGAAAAGAAAAGTTTCCAGCAGGTGGAAGGCTTAAAAACACAGTTTTTTAATACCACCGATGAATATGTTCAGCAGTTCAACGCCGATGATTTCGAGAACGAAACCATCCTGGTGAAGGGCTCCCGCGTTTTCCAGTTCGAGCGGATCGGAAAACTGCTGGAGCAGAAAGCGCATCAGACTATCCTCGAGATCAACCTGAGCGCTATTGCACACAACGTGAAACAATATCAGTCGTTGCTGAAGCCAGGCACCAAGCTGATGGCCATGGTGAAAGCATTCTCCTATGGCAGCGGCAGCTTTGAAATTGCCAATCTGCTGCAGTTCCATGGCATTGACTACCTCGCGGTGGCCTATGCAGACGAAGGTGTGGAACTGCGCCGCGCCGGTATTACCATGCCGATCATGGTAATGAATCCCGAGCCGGCCAGCTTTGACGCAATCCTGCACTGGAACCTCGAACCGGAAATTTATTCCATGGGCATCCTGTTGCAGTTTATGGAAGAAGTGAGTGCTGCAGGCAAGACCGAATTCCCGATCCATATCAAGCTGGACACGGGTATGCACCGCCTCGGCTTTGTGAAAAAGGATATCCCCGCATTGTCGCAGGCGCTGACAGCCAACGAGCTGCTGAAGGTACAGTCCATTTTCAGTCACCTTGCCGCCAGCGAAGACCCGGAGAAAGATGCGCTGACACAGCAGCAGGGCCGTTTGTTCTATGAAATGAGCCATGAACTGCAAAAAGCGCTGAGTTATACCGTGATCCGCCACATTTCCAACAGCTCCGGCATCACCCGGCATCCGGAACTCCACCTGGACATGGTAAGACTGGGTATTGGCATGTACGGCCTCGATTACAGCAATGGCATCCAGGACCAGCTGCGGAATGTCAGCACCCTGAAAACCACCGTGGCACAGCTTAAAAACCTGGAAATCGGCGACAGCGTGGGCTATGGCGCCCGCTGGACTGCCAAAGCGCCGGCAGTGACCGCCACCGTACGCATCGGTTATGCCGACGGGTATCCCCGCAGGCTCGGCAATGGTGTCGGCAAAATGCTCATCCGCGGCAAACTCGCCCCCGTTATCGGCGCAGTGGCCATGGACATGCTGATGCTGGACGTGACGCATATCCCGGATATCATGGAAGGCGATGAGGTGATCGTTTTCGGTCAGGACCTGTCTGTACAGCAATTGGCCGACTGGGCGGATACCATTGCCTACGAAATATTAACAGGAATTTCACAGCGGGTGAAAAGGGTATATTTTCAGGAATAATGATATATTGCAGGTTTCGGACTTTGAAATAATCTGTTATTTTTGATAAAATTTTAATATCAATTGAAATATCGTCACGTAGTTTTTATTGTTATCCTTATCCTGGTTATTGATCAGACGCTGAAATTCTGGATCAAGACGCACATGTTCATGCAGCAGGAGTTCATCATTTTCCCCAACTGGTTCCGTATCCACTTCATTGAAAATGAAGGGATGGCCTACGGTCTCAAATTTGGCGGCGACTTCGGCAAAATCCTGCTGACCACCTTCCGGTTGGTAGCAGTGGTGGCCGGCTTCATCTACATGAAAAAGCTTATCCGGGAAAAATACAGCACAGGTTTACTGATCTGTGGCTCCCTGATCCTGGCCGGTGCGGCCGGCAACCTGATAGATAGCATGTTCTACGGGCTTATCTTCAACGACAGTATCGGCTACGAAGTAGCACAGTTCATGCCTCCCGGCGGTGGTTACGGCAGTTTCCTTCACGGCCGCGTGGTGGATATGCTGTACTTCCCCATCTATGAAGGTTACCTGCCCAGCTGGATTCCCTTTAAAGGTGGTGATTACTTTGTGTTTTTCCGCCCGGTATTTAACATCGCCGACGCCGCCATCTCAGTTGGCGTGATCACTATCCTGCTGTTCCAGAAACGGTTCTTTGCCCGGCATACCGCCGCCCAACAGGAGAAAGCCGCCAGCCACGCGGAGATCTAACAGAGATTTAGTTATTTGGATATTTTGTTATTTAGATATTTTTTGAGGGATTTTTTGATTTTCGGATCGGGAAATCCCTCACTTTTTAATTCACTCCCAATAGTCCTGTAAACAAAGAATCCCAAAATCTCGAAATCATACCCCTTCATTATCAACCTCTTGTAATTTATTTTTTTTCTCTGCTTTGAAATGAACAAAGCTCATTTTATATTTGTCTACTAATTCTATAGACTATATGGCTTTAAAAACTGTACACACCATGTTGTTACATCGATGTTGAGGCTTTTACATCGCGGCTTTCCGGCGCTCCCTACCATTTTTATCACCATTCAGGATCTATATAAATGTTATAACTTTTACCACATCATGCAAAAGTTCTTACCAATACTGGCCAAAATCCTCATTTTGGCACTGGTATTCACACCAACCCTATCAAAGGCACAACTCAACGGCTCTTACGTCATCGAAGGCAAAATCACGGACGATCGCAGCGCCGGCCTGCCAGGCGCTTCTGTACAGATAAAAGGCACGTCGTTCGGCACTACTACCGACAGCACGGGCCGTTTTCAGCTGACCACCAACACGCGTTTCCCCCTGAAACTGGTGATCCGCCTGATTGGCTATCAGCCACAGGAGTTCGAGGTAAAAAACAGCAACAGCAAAGTAGCCATACAACTCTTCACCCAGTCACTGCTGGTCAACGAAGTGGTGGTATCCGCCTCCCGCCAGCAGGAAAAACTGCTGCGCTCACCGGTGGCCATCGAAAAACTCGATATCCGTGCGCTGAAGGAAACACCGTCATCTACCTTCTACGACGCACTGGGCAACCTTAAAGGCGTACAGATGACCACCGCCGGCCTCACCTTCAAAGTATTCAACACCCGCGGTTTTAACGTGCCCAACAACTTCCGCTTCATGCAGCTGGTAGACGGCGTGGACAACCAGGCGGCTACCCTCGGCGTTCCCCTGGGTAACGCTATCGGCCCTACGGAGCTGGACATACAGAGCGTGGAAGTCACCCCCGGCGCATCTTCCGCTCTGTATGGCATGAACGCCATCAACGGCATGTCTAACCTCGTCACTAAAAACCCGTTCGATTACCAGGGGGTCAGCGTATATCAGAAAATAGCGTTCAATCATTTCGATGGCAAAGGCAGCAGCCCCAAGCCACTCACAGAAACGGCCATACGCTACGCCCAGGCATACACCAAATGGTTCGCCTGGAAAATCAATGCCAGTTACATGCAGGGCACCGACTGGTACGCTGACAGTCACGATGACTTCACCCCGCAAAGCAAGATCAACCCCGACTTTCCGCAGCTCAGCGGTGAAAACAATATCGCCGCCGACAACTGGAACAAATATGCCGACCAGGGCAACATCTCCATCACCGACAAAGATGGCCGCGCCTATACCGTGCACCGTACCGGCTACTGGGAGAAAGACCTCGTAGGCGACTACACCGTACGCAATACCAAAATAGACGGCTCCCTCAATTTCCGGCTGCCCAACAAAATTGAAATATCCCTCGCCTCCCGCTGGGGGCAGATGGACGGCTTCTTTCAACGCGGCAACCGCATCGGCCTCAGAGGCGTCACCGTTTCCAACCACAAACTGGAAATAACACACCCCGATTTCACCGTACGCTCTTACATTTCTATCGAGAATACCGGTAAATCCTACAACATGAACCCGCTGGCGGACAACCTGGAGAAGTCTTTCAAGTCGGATAAAACATGGCAGAAAGATTATACCACCGGTCTCAACAACGCCCTGACACAGGGGGCAGACCTGGTGGCCGCGCATAAAGCCGCACGCGCCTTCGCAGACGCCGGCCGCTTTGAACCCGGCACCGCCGCCTTTGAAGCGCAGCGCGATAAAATCAAAACCATCAACGACTGGGATATTTACCCCACTTCCAAAAACCCCGCAAACACCAGCGGCGGCGCCGCGCTCAAACAAATGAGCCGCTTCTATCACACAGAAGGCACCTGGAACCTGCGCAAATACATCCACTTCGCAGATGTGCTGGTAGGCGCCGATTACCGCACCTACGAGATCATCCCCGACGGCAACAACTTCGTGGATTTCACACTGCCGCTCGACAAACGCAACCAGGAAGGCGGTAAACATATCTGGTACGGCAAAGTGGGCGGCTTCGCACAAATCAGCAAGTCCTTCTTCCATGATGCGCTGAAGCTGACCGGCTCCCTGCGCTACGATAAAAACGAACAGTTCACCGGCAAGGTAAATCCCCGTATCGCCGCTGTATATACCGTAAAAGACAAACACAATTTCCGGGTGTCCTGGCAAAACGGCTTCCGCTTCCCCTCTCTGTTTGAAGCCTTCTCTTTCGTGAACAACGGGCAGGTGCGGCGTGTAGGCGGCCTCGCCTTTATCGAAGAGGGGCTGGGCTACTTTAAAAACTCTTATCTCACTACTTCCGTAGACGCTTTCAACGTAGCGGTCAACAAAACCATTAATGCGGAACATATCAGCAAAGAAGCTGCCGCCGCCAAAAACGCCGGTGTGCTGAAAGTTGCCAACCTCGAGCCCATCGTGCCGGAAGAAATCACTTCCTTCGAAGCAGGGTATAAAGCCGTACTGCTGGACAATAAGCTGTTCATCGACCTCGATGGTTATTACAGCTCCTATAAAAACTTTATCGGCCAGATTGAAGCCGTAGTACCGCAAACCGGCAATGTCAATTCACCGGATGCCGCAGTGCTGAACCAAATGCTCGACAAATCGTTGCAGAACCGCTACCGTGTATGGGCCAACAGCAAATCTACGGTTAACAACTACGGCTTCGCCGCCGCGGTTACGTACGACATTTACAAAAATTACACGGTGAGCGGTAATGTGAACTTCAACAGGCTGACGCAGGATAAAACCAAAGACGATGCGCTGGTACCAGGTTTCAACACCCCGCAGTGGTTTACCAACATCAGTGTCGGCAACCGTAACCTCTTTAAAAATATAGGCTTCAACGTTGTATGGCACTGGCAGGATACTTTCTACTGGCAGAACCTCTTCGGCAATGCTGACGTGCCGGCATACAGCACCGTAGACGCGCAGGTCACCTACCGGGTGCCGAAGATCAAAACATCTTTCAAACTGGGCGCCTCCAATCTGCTGAATACAGCGTACTTCCAGTATGTTGGCGGGCCTACCATCCGTGGTTTGTACTACCTCACCATCACCTATGACAACGTGTTCAAAAAATAGTTAACGATTTAAAAAGCACCAGCATGGAAACATCGATCAGTACACTTTCCGTAAAACAACAGGGCCGTAAATGGCAATGGTGGCATACCGCAGGAACGGCGGTCGTTACTATAGCCCTGCTGGTGCTGCTTTTTCCTTACCTCACACCGGAAGCCACGCAAGTGAAAGTTCACGACTTCCTGGGCACTGTTTTTACCACTGAAATACTTTTCTATATCGCGGCCGGCCTGTGCGCCCAGTTGGTGGATGGCGCACTGGGCATGGCCTATGGCGCTACCTCATCTTCTTTATTACTGGGCATGGGCGTATCGCCTGCTGTGAGCAGCGCCAGTGTACATGTGGCGGAAGTCTTTACCACCGGCGCATCCGGCTTTTCACATTTTAAACTCGGGAATGTCAACAAAAAGCTGTTCCTGTGTTTACTGATACCCGGAATGACAGGCGCCATCACCGGCGCTTACCTGCTGGCCGACCGGATCAATGGAGATCTTATCAAACCCTATATCAGCGTATACCTGCTGGTACTGGGCGTTATCGTTATCCGGAAAGCATTCCGGCGTCATCAGCGTAAAGCCAGGACCAAAAGGCTTGCGCCGCTGGCCTTCGCCGGCGGGTTTATGGACGCTGTCGGCGGCGGCGGATGGGGCCCGATCGTGACCGCCACCTTGCTCAGTAAAGGCCGCGCGGTACACTATACCATCGGCTCCGTCAATGCCGCAGAGTTTTTCATTTCCCTTTCCAGCGCCATTACCTTCCTGTTCTTCACCGGCATCAGCAGCTGGCAGGTGATCATCGGACTCGTTACCGGAGGTGTGATCGCCTCCCCGTTTGCCGCTTTACTGGTACGTAAAATCAAACGCAAGCCCCTGATGATACTGGTGGGCACGTTAATAATACTGCTTAGTCTCCGTACGCTTATCGGGCTCCTGGGTTAACGCCAGGGCTACGTTATTTTAGCTGTTTTGAAGCGAGAGTAGCCCAGGGCTTCAGCCCTGGGTTATTTCATTTTTGAGGATTTCATTTTTTCCGAAGGCGGTGATATTAGCCAGCGTTGTTTCCGCGATCTGCGTGAGCGCTTCCCTGGTAAAGAATCCCTGATGCGCTGTTACGAGCACGTTGGGAAAAGTAGTGAGGCGCGAAAGCACATCGTCCTGGATAATAGTGCCGGAGAAATTCTGGAAGAAGAGTTGTTCTTCCTGTTCATACACATCGATGCCGAGCGCACCGATATGGCCGTCTTTCAGCGCTTCCACCACGGCTTTGGTATCTATCAAACCGCCACGGCTGGTATTGATCAGCATAACGCCGCGTTTCATCCGGTGAATCGTATGTGCGTTGATGAGATGCCTGGTATCCTGTGTCAGCGGGCAATGCAGGGAGATAATATCCGATTGCTCCATGATGGCCTCCGGTGATACATAGGTCACGCCGGCTTCCATCAGGTCTTTGTTGTTGTAAACATCATGTGCCAGTACTTTGCAGCCGAAGCCCAGCATGATACGGCAGAATACTGCGCCGATATTACCGGTACCGATGACGCCTACTGTTTTTCCATACACATCAAACCCTTCCAGTCCGCTTAATGTAAAGTTATTATCACGTACACGGTTATACGATTTATATAACTTCCTGTTTAGCGCCAGCAGCAATGCAACCGCATGTTCGGCTACCGCGTGCGGAGAATAGGCCGGTACGCGTACGACCCTGATGCCTGCTTCTGCTGCGGCTTTGAGGTCTACGTTGTTGAAGCCGGCGCAGCGGAGCGCGATCAGCCTGATGCCTTTTTCCTTCAGCAGTCGGATGACGGCAGCATCGGCTTTATCGTTCACAAAAATGCAGACGGCAGTTTCATCTTTGATCAGCGCGGTATTGTCTTCGTTGAGCGGGTATTCCAGGAAGCGGAAGTGATGCGTATTACCAGGGTTAGCCTGATTAAAATAAGTAATGTCGTAGGGCTGGGTACTGAAGAAAAGGATATTCATAAATTACGGATTACGAATTACGAATTACGAATTGGGAATTCGTCATCAGACAGGCCATTCATGGATGGGCCCAGGACAGCCCCTAATTCGTAATTCGCAATCCGTAATTCGCAATTATTATTTAATGTCGCCGACCATGTTACCGGGAACTACCCACTCGTCGAATTGTTCGGGAGTTACGTAGCCCAGTTTCACTGCCATTTCCTTCAGTGTGGTACCTTCTTTATGTGCTTTCTGTGCGATTTCTGCCGCTTTGTAATAACCAATTTTGGTATTGAGGGCAGTCACCAGCATCAGGGAGTTTTCCACGTGTTTGCGGATGTTGGCTTCGATCGGTTCGATGCCTTCAGCGCATTTGTCGTTGAAGCTCACGCAGCCTTCGCCGATGAGGCGGGCGGAGTGCAGGAAGTTATAGATCATCACCGGTTTGAACACGTTGAGTTCAAAGTGCCCGTTGGCGCCGCCTACGGAGATAGCTACGTCGTTACCCATTACTTGTGCAGCGATCATGGTGAGGGCTTCACATTGGGTGGGGTTTACTTTACCGGGCATGATGGAAGATCCGGGCTCGTTGTCCGGGATGTGGATTTCGCCGATGCCTGCGCGGGGGCCGGAGCTCAGCATACGCACGTCGTTGGCGATTTTCATCAGGCTTACTGCTACTGTTTTGAGGGCGCCGTGGGCTTCCACGATGGCGTCGTGGGCAGCCAGCGCTTCAAATTTGTTGGGAGCAGTCACGAAAGGCAGTCCGGTCAGTTTGGCGATGTGCGCCGCTACGTTTTCGGAATAACCTTTGGGGGTATTGATACCGGTACCTACGGCGGTACCGCCGAGGGCCAGTTCACTCAGGTGAGGCAGCGCGTTGTTGATGGCTCTCAGCCCGTGGTCGAGCTGGGCCACATAGCCGCTGATTTCCTGTCCGAGGGTGAGCGGTGTAGCATCCATGAAGTGGGTGCGGCCGATTTTCACCACATGTTTGAAAGCTTCTGCTTTTTTAGCCAGCGTGTCGCGCAGTTTTTTAATACCGGGGATGGTTGTTTCCACCAGCATTTTGTACGCCGCGATGTGCATAGCGGTAGGGAAGGTATCGTTGGAGGATTGTGATTTGTTCACGTCGTCGTTCGGGTGCACGAACTTGTCTTTATCGGTGAGCTGGCCACCGTGGATAACGTGCGCGCGGTAAGCCACCACTTCGTTCACGTTCATGTTGGACTGGGTACCGGAACCTGTTTGCCATACTACCAGCGGGAACTCGTTGTCCAGTTTACCTTCCAGTATTTCATCGCACACCTGGCCAATCAGATCGCTTTTTTCTTTGGGCAGTACGCCTGCGTCCAGGTTGGTGAGTGCTGCCGCTTTCTTCAGGTAAGCAAATGCCCTGATGATTTCTTTAGGCATTCTGTTGATGTCCTGGGCGATCTTGAAATTCTCAATGGAGCGCTGTGTTTGAGCACCGTAATAGGCGTTTACAGGCACCTGTACTTCACCCATTGTGTCTTTCTCTATTCTAAATTCCATGGCTTAAGCTTTTATGAATTAATGCAGCAAAAGTAAAGCGTTCTGCTATTATTCGCCCTTAAAATTTGCCTGTCTTTTCTGAATAAAAGCTTCGGCGCCCTCCTGCAGGTCTTTGGTAGCGAAACAGGCGGCAAATTCCCGTATTTCGGTTTCCCAGCCGTCTACATCCTTATCCAGGGCGGCGTTTACGCATTTCACCACGCGGGCCACGGCCAGCGGGGCTTTGGTCTGTATTTTCTGCAGGATGGCGATGGCTTTGGGCAGTAGCTCTTCCAGCTTCACCACATGGTTTACCAGCCCCCATGCCAGGGCCTCTGCGGCAGTGAGCATGTCTCCCGTCATCATCAGCTCTGTGGCCTTTCCTTTGCCAATCAGCTGGGTAAGCCGCTGGGTGCCGCCATAGCCGGGGATCAGGCCCAGGTTCACCTCTGGCTGGCCGAATCTGGCGTTTTCGCTGGCGATACGGAAATGGCAGGCCATGGCCAGTTCGCAGCCGCCGCCCAGCGCAAAGCCGTTGACAGCTGCTATGATAGGCTTAGGAGAGCATTCTATCCGCTGAAACACCACATGGCCGCTTTTGGCCAGCTCTTCGCCCTGTTTGGGGGAGAGGGTCAGGAATTCGCTGATGTCAGCACCGGCTACAAAGGCTTTCTCGCCGGAGCCGGTGAGAACGGCCGCTTTGATGTCTTTGTTCCGGTAAATTTCGTCGATCACCAGGCCCAGTTCTCCCATCATCCGCTGGTTGAGGGCGTTCATCTTTTCCGGGCGGTTGATCGTCACGATCAGAATATTATTATCCAGTTGCGTGGTTAATGTCTGGTACATGGGCCTTCTTTTTTTAGTTTATCAATATTAAGCAATATTCGATAACTAACGAATCAGGCTCAGGGCTGCCTCCAGTTGCAGGTCGCGGCCGGCGCGCAGTGCCGCCGGATTGTACGGCACGGCCCTGTCCGGGGAAAATCCAACTCCCTCATACACATTTCCGTCGATGTATTTGAACACAAGGGAAGAGGTATATACCAGGTTGAGCCAGCCGGTGCCGAACTGGCCGCCGTTATAAAATTTATTACCTGTCAGCGGCCCGTTGGCGCCCCAGGTGCGCTCTCCCACAAAATGCCCGTTGGGCAGGGCTTTTACGGCCATGGTGGTTATTTCCGCCATGCTGACCGACCATGCATCTGCCAGCATCACAATAGGGACGGTGATAGCTTTGGCCCCGGTCTGCGGCGTCACATAGGCGGGCGCCCATGGAGTGTAGTCCAGCCTTCCGTTGCCCAGCTTGGAGCGGGTATAACCGAAATGGACCGGCTGGGTCACCATTTTTCCCAGCAGGAAGTTCAGATCGTCCAGACTGCCGCCGCCGTTGCCCCGCACGTCGATGATGATGCCTTTCAGATCGTTGCGCTGGGCCAGATTATCAAAAAAATACTGCTCCACCCGTTTTACACCGTTCATGGTGTCGGTATTGAAAAGCGTTTTAAGGTTGAACCCGCTGAAGTACAGGTACAGGATATTCTGATTGATGGTACCGGAAACGGCCACATACTGGCGGCCGTCGGGCGTATTGGTAAACCCGCGGCGGCCGGCACTGAGATAGTGCCTGGGAATGGTATCATAGAAATGGAAGATGCTGATGCGGGGATGATAGCCAGCGCTAGCACGCTTCCGCTGGTAGGCCGGGTTCACGGAATTGGAGTCTGCCAGCCAGGTGTCTGCAAAGTCAATATTGTAATGGGAATCCACCAGCCCGGCCGTCATCTGCTTAAAATAAGTATAGGCCTTACGGACATCGTTGGAGTCATTGATATTCAGTTGGGCGAAGAGGGGCTTGTAGGTGCGGTGCACCCGGTCCCAGTCGACCGTATCAATATCCCAGAAAACATAATTATTGTTCATGCCGGTCCAGAAGGCATCGAACACTTCGTTGAAATTGGCGCTGACGTAGTCCTGCGGTTCATTCAGCTGTGGCAGGTCTTTCCGGCAGGCGGCAGTCATCAACAGTATTATCATCAACAGGGGCAGTATATAGCTGACAGGAGATTTCATCTTCATAAAAATTAATGGTGAGCAACATTTATTCGGCATCGCCGTGGAACAGGTGGCGAAGGTTGAACAGGCATCCTGCCTGCAGTACGTAGGTATCGTTATACCGGGGCACCTGGTTGATCATGTAATTTTTCTGTTGGTCTGTGAGCGAATAGTAATAGCGGGCTTCGGCGAAAAAGCGGAAACGTTTGTGCAGCAGGTATTCCACGCCGCCACCGGCAACGAGGCCCCATTCCATCCGCCGGTCGCGGCGGCTGTCGAAAGTGTACTTTTCGTCGTAATGGTAAGCGGTATTATACCGGAAAAAATCCGAGGTCTGCTCATCGTCCGGCACGTCCGGGTTACTGCTGAACACGTTGGCCATAGCGCCTTTAACACGGCCGCTGATCCAGTAGGCGCCGTAACCGCCGGCATTCACGAAGCCTCGCAGCTTTTGTCCGCCAAAGGAAAAATGCGCCATCAGCGGCAATTGCAGATAGCCGTTGAGGTTATACTGGTAAATGCCGTCGAAGAAGTGATCACGGCGCAGCTCATAACTTTTGCGGATATACGATGGGTCCGCCTGTATGGCCAGCCAGTCGTTGAAGCGGTATTGCAGCACCAGGCCGGCCGTAAAGCCGCTGTACTGGTGATACTGCGTAAAAGCGCGATAGCCGGCGTTGGTATGTACATAGTTATTGACATACCCGCCGGAAACACCGATTTCAAACTGTGCCCGGACGGTGTGGGTTAACAGGAAAAAGGTGGCAAAGAGGAGTAATTGTTTCTTCATAAAGCCTTTGTTTGAGGTTTTTTTTCGGTTGATGGCTGCACATAAAAAAAATTCCGTAGCAAACCGGGGCCTGCTACGGAAATTATGAAGAAATAACGTTTCAGGGGCTTAATAGTTCACCTCTATCTCCGCTTTTCCGCTTTTCATTTTCATGTAGTGCCTTTTCCTGGGCACTTTAAAGTATTTCACGCCGTTGAAAGTATAACCCAAGGTGACAAATATCAGGTTGGCGTCTGTATTCCGGTAGGGGTATACTTTATTAACACCGGAGCCATAGCTGAAATCCCTGTTAAAGAAATTCTGCGGATAGTACTGCACTTTCACGCCGAAACCATGTACCCGGAGGCCGGCAAACAGCGATGGCATGATCAGCGGTGTACGGTCGCTGAACCATTCGTTGAATTTGTGTACTTTTTTACCATCCACAAATTGTTTTTCCTTGTAGTTGAAAGCCAGGTCCAGTTCTCCGCCGAAGAAGAAGAAATCGCCTCCGGTCACGTCGCCGATTTTAAACCCGATTGGTACGCCCAGCGTATACACCCGTTGTTTCAGCTTCAGGGAATCAGCTGGTTTGGAGATCAGTCCTATATTCTTGAATTCCAGGCCAGTAAACGCTCCGAAGTGGCGGGTAAAGTCCTTGTTGTAATTAACATGATAATTTAAAATGAAGCTGAAGCGGGGGATGTTGCGCATATGCTCCCCGTTCTGTTTCATGTCAGCAAAAGAGAGCATGCCCGACAGGCCGGAGGTAACATAGCTCTTTTCCCGCTTTTTAGGGTATTTGCCAAAGGAGATCGATATTCTGCTGTCGGCAGTCTTCTTCTGGTCCGTGGAATCTGTGTTTTCCTGAGCAAAGGCACTTACAGTGCATAACAGCAACAGTAACAGAGAAGGGTATAACTTGTATTTCATAAAAATGGCGGTTGTGGTTTCTTAGATTTCTGGTGATTTATACCCAGAAGACGACCCGCCCGTGGAAATGTTACGGCTACACGAAAAAAATTTTAAAAATTTCTGTGACCGGCCACCCAGGTGGTGATATAGTCGGAAATATCTTTGGTATGGGTGCCCGGGGGGAACAGTTTGCCCACGCCCATATCCTGCAGCTGCTGCATGTCCGCATCGGGGATGATACCGCCGCCGGTGAGCAGTACGTCGTTCATGCCCTTCTCTTTCATGAGCGCTATCACTTTAGGAAAAACCGTCATGTGTGCGCCGGAAAGGATGCTGATGCCGATGGCGTCCACATCTTCCTGGAGGGCGGCGTTGACCACCATTTCGGGGGTTTGCCTTAACCCGGTGTATATAACTTCCATACCGGCGTCCCGGAGGGCGGCAGCGATCACTTTGGCGCCACGGTCGTGGCCATCGAGGCCGACTTTAGCGACCAACACACGAACGGGGCGATTTAACTGGTTGACCATGCTTAAAAAAATTAAGGTCGTAAAGATAAGGATTAGCCGTAACTAAAAGCTAAGCGCTATTTTTGCTACCTTTGCAGACATATTTAATTTTTTTATGAGCGAAGAAAGGTCACTCAATTTTATAGAACAGATCGTAGCAGACGACATTGCTAATGGCGTCAACGGCGGACGTGTGCTGACGCGTTTCCCGCCCGAACCGAACGGCTATCTCCATATAGGACATGCCAAGTCTATTGCCGTGAACTTTGGCCTGGCCCAGCAATTCAATGGCAAAACCAATCTCCGCTTTGACGATACCAACCCTGTCACAGAAGACACCGAATACGTGGATTCCATCAAGGCGGACATCCGCTGGCTGGGCTATGAGTGGGACCAAGAACTGTATGCTTCCGACTACTTTGAGCAGATATATGAATTTGCGGTGACGCTGATCAAGAAGGGGCTGGCTTACGTAGAAGATGCTACCGCCGAGGAAATAGCGGCCAGCAAAGGCACGCCTACCACTCCCGGTACGCCTACGCCTGCCAGAAGCAGGTCTGTGGAAGAAAACCTGGACCTGTTTGCCCGGATGCGCGCCGGTGAATTTAAAGACGGCGAAAAAACCCTCCGTGCCAAAATAGACCTGGCGTCTCCCAACATGCACATGCGTGATCCCCTCATGTACCGCATCAAACATGCGCATCACCACCGTACCGGCGACAAATGGTGCATCTATCCGATGTACGACTTCGCCCACGGCCAGAGCGACAGTATCGAAAACATTACCCATTCCCTCTGTACGCTGGAGTTCATTCCCCACCGTGCACTGTACGACTGGTTTATCAAGGAACTGGAAATATTCCCCAGCCATCAGTATGAGTTCTCCCGTCTGAACGTGACCTACACGGTGATGAGTAAACGAAAACTGAAACAGCTGGTGGAAGAAAAATATGTGAGCGGCTGGGATGATCCCCGTATGCCCACTATCAGCGGCCTGCGCCGCCGTGGCTATACCCCTGCCAGCATCCGTCAGTTTTGTGAAAGGGTAGGCGTACAGAAACGCGAGCAAATGATCGACCTCGGCCTGCTGGAATTCTGCATCCGCGAGGAGCTGAACAAGACGGCCAACCGTGTGATGGCCGTGCTGGACCCGGTGAAGCTGATCATCTCCAACTACCCCGACGGACAGGTGGAAGAAATGAGTGCGGAAAACAACCCGGAAGACGCTTCTGCCGGCAGCCGTACCCTGTATTTCAGCAAAACCCTTTATATAGAGCGGGAAGACTTCATGGAAGAACCTCCGAAGAAATTCTTCCGGCTGGGCCCCGGCCTGCATGTGCGCCTGAAAAACGCCTACATCATCAAAGGGGAAAGCGTGGAAAAAGACGCTGACGGCAACATCACCACTATCTATGCCAGCTATCTGCCGGAAAGCAAGAGCGGCGGAGACCATAGCGGCATGACCGTAAAAGGCACCATTCACTGGGTGAGCGCCGAACACGCCGCCACCGCCGAGGTCAGACTGTATGACCGTCTCTTTAAATCAGAGAACCCGGCTGCAGAAGAGGGCGACTTCAAGGAATTCCTCAACCCGGAATCCCTGCAGGTGGTCAAAGAAGCGTACGTAGAGCCGGGCCTGTTACAGGCCAAAGCCGGCGACCGCTTCCAGTTTATGCGTAAGGGTTATTTCACGGTAGATCCCGACAGCACGCCTGACAAAGTGGTGTTCAACAGGACCGTTACCCTGAAAGACGCCTGGGCTAAAGAAAAAGGAAAAAACAATTAGGAATTACGAATTACGAATTACGAATTGAGGGCTCCCTTATAGAGCGGTTATTTAATAACCTTTCTAAATGGGAGCCCTCAATTCGTAATTCGTAATTCCTGGTTAGCCAAAAGCCGCTACGCCTTTGGCGATGCGGGTGCGGGTCTCGGTGAGGCCCAGCGTGGCAGCAATGTCAAATACGGGAGGGCCGAATTTACCGCCGGTGAGCATGATACGGAAAGGCAGCTGCAGCTCGCCCATCTTGATGTTCTTTTCAGCGGCGAACGCTTTGAAGCTGGCTTCCAGCTCCGGCGCCGTGAAAGCGGAAACATCGTCCAGCTTTGCGGACCATTCTGCGAAGAAAGCGGCTTTGTCGGCGTTCCACTTGGGCTTTACGGCAGCTTCGTCGTAAGCGGCGGGCGCTTCGAAGAAGAAGAAACCGTGGTCCCATATGTCGTTGACAAAGTAGCAGCGCTCTTTTACCAGTCCGGCTACAGTGGCCACATATTCAGGGGCCGCTTTCACGCCTTTTTCTTCCAGCACGGGTTCAAAGAGGCGGGCCAGGCTCTCATTGTCTTTATGGTGCAGGTACTGGTGGTTGAACCATTTCGCCTTTTCGTAATCGAATTTAGCGCCGGCTTTGTGTACGCGGTCAATGGAGAATTTATTGACCAGTTCTTCCAGGGAGAAGATCTCCTGTTCGGAACCGTCGTTCCAGCCCAGCATGGCCAGCATATTGATGAACGCTTCCGGCAGGAAACCCAGTTCGCGGAAGCCTTTGGTGAATTCGTTGGAACGCGGGTCAGTCCAGTTCATGGCATATACCGGGAAACCGAGGCGGTCGCCATCGCGTTTGCTGAGTTTACCGTTACCGTCCGGTTTCAGGATCAGTGGCAGATGCGCCCACTGCGGCATATCTGCCTCCCAGCCCAGGTATTTCCACAGGAGGATGTGAACGGGTGCGGAAGGCAGCCATTCCTCCCCGCGGAAGGCGTGGGTGATCTTCATCAGGTAGTCGTCTACCACCACGGCGAGGTGGTAGGTAGGCATACCATCCGCTTTCAGCAGTACTTTATCATCTACCTGGCCGGTGTTGATGGTCACCTCCCCGCGGATCAGGTCTGTAAAGGACAGCTCCTGGTCGGAGGGCATTTTAATACGGATAACGTGCGGTGTATTTTTCGCCAGCAGCTCCTGTACTTCCGCCTCAGAGAGGGAGAAGGAGTTGCGCATTTTTTCCCTGATCTTATGGTTGTACTGCGGCTGCGGGTTCTCAGGCGTTTTCATCCTTTCGCGCATGCTCTCCAGTTCTTCCGGGGTATCGAATGCATAGTAGGCGTGACCGGACGTCACCAGTTGCTCCGCATACTGGCGGTACAGCGGTTTACGCTCGCTCTGGCGGTAGGGGGCATAGGGGCCGCCTACGGCAGGGCTCTCGTCAGGAGTGAGACCGCACCAGCGCAGACATTCGTTAATATATTCTTCAGCACCCGGTACATAGCGGGTCTGGTCAGTATCTTCAATACGCAGGATAAAATCACCTTTATGCTGCTTTGCAAACAAATAGTTGAACAATACAGTGCGTACACCTCCAAGATGCAGGCCACCAGTAGGACTGGGGGCAAAACGCACTCTTACTTTTTTATTATCCATAGATCGCAAAGGTAAGGAAATAGCATTTAGATTGCTGTCATCCGCTTTACTGCTTTTTAACCTATCTTGCGGTCATCAGCTCACCGCTAAAAGTCAAAGCGCTTGTTCTATCTTACCAAAACACCCGGCATCCTGAAGGCTTTGTACAAAAGCTGCATCTGGGACCTTTCTCCGGCCAACAACACGGTATATCTGACCTTCGACGACGGCCCCCATCCGGAAGCCACGCCGTTTATCCTTGAGCAGCTGAAAAAATATGATGCCAAGGGTACTTTTTTCTGCATCGGAAAAAATGTGGTGGAGCATCCCGGTATTTACCAGCAGATCCTTGAAGCGGGGCATAGTACCGGCAATCACACCCATAATCATTTGAACGGCTGGAAGACGAGTACCGACAAGTATATCGAAAATATCCTCGAGGCCCGCAAATACATCGCCTCACCGCTGTTCCGGCCGCCCTACGGCAGGATCACGCCTTTCCAGGTGAAGCAGTTGCAGCGGACCGTTCCCGGCACCAAAATCATTATGTGGGATGTGCTGAGTGCGGATTTTGACCAGGCGATAGATGGGGAAGCCTGTGTGCAGAATGTGGTGTTTAAGATGAAGCCCGGGTCTATCGTAGTGTTTCATGACAGCACCAAAGCGTGGGACCGTATGTCTTATGCGCTGCCGCGGGTGCTGGAGTTCTGTAAGAAGCAGGGGTACCACATGGCCGCCATTCATTGACAAAAAAAGCCCGGAGCTGTAAGCCCCGGGCGACGATATATTGCACGAACGTCATTATTTTAAAGTCACTTCCCTTACTTTATCCCCGTTGATGGTGATGGTTGCTTTATCATCACATACGCCGTTGCCGTAATCGATCGTTGCAGACAGGCTGCCATAGGCTACCAACGCTTTTCCCTGGCTAACCCATTTGCAGGCGTTGGCTTTTAGGAGCGGTGTCTGGGAGGCGATGGTAGCGTTGCCGGCAGGACCGCCTTTTTCGTAGTTGATGGAAGCGTTCCCTTCAATGCTGTACACATTGTCGTTCGGAGTAGGGGTACCGGCGCCGGCGGTTTGTTTCACCGTTTTTTTGCTGGTATAACCTACGATCAGCGTGTCGCTGTAGCTGATGCGGCCACCGGTGATTTCGGTGGTGTATTGTATGCCGGTAGTGGCGTTATAGCTGATGCCGGAGATAGAATTTTTACCGGCAACCGGGATGCCGTTGTATTTATAGCCGTCAAGCTGGATGTCGATATGCGTATTGTTATTAAACAGCAGGCCGGTAAGGGTAATATACATTTTACCGCTGCGGGTGATGCCATAGTTATCGCGGCAGGCGTCTCCATAGTCGATGGTGATTTTTTTGGGCCATACGTTGGGATCGGCGCTGCTGATGAGGATGGAGGGGCACGCCGTCACGTTGGCGTAGTCTTCATAGTCAGCCTTACGGACGTTGCCGGCCACGTTCTGGTCCACCGCCGCGATAGCGGCCGTTTCAAACAGATCGCCATAGATGCCCTGCGCCTGCGCTTCGTGAGAAGCTACTACCAGGGTGTTGTTATCGTTTTCGTTATTGGACGCCGTATCGGTCGTCACTTCTTTTTTACAGGCGAAGAAAAGGGTTGCCACGCCTACGGCGGCGATGGTAACAGCCAGCACACGATTTGTACTGAAATAGCTTTTCATGGTATAGTTTTTTTAAATTAGGTTTTTCAGGATTTACCTTTGCGTAACTAAGGTACCTATTAAATATTATAAAAAATAAAAATTTAATAAATATTTTTATCATGTCTTGGATCGATACGCACGCCCATTTGTATTCGGATGAATTTCTGACCGACCAGCAGGAGATGGTGAAGCGAGCCCTGGACGCGGGGGTAACGACGCTGCTGCTTCCGAATATAGATGAATCCTCTATCACCGCCATGCTGAAGCTGGAAGCGGCGTATCCCAAAAACTGTTTTGCCATGATGGGGCTGCACCCCTGTTATGTGAAGCCGGACGTAGAGAACCAACTACGGCTGATCAAAGACTGGCTGATACACCGTTCCTTCCGGGCTATCGGTGAGATAGGGCTGGATTTTTACTGGGACAAATCATTGCTGGACCAGCAGTACCTGGCCTTCAAAGAGCAGCTCCAGCTGGCCCGGCAGTACAAGCTGCCAGTGTCTATCCATAGCCGGGAGGCCACACGGGAATGCATAAACGAAGTAAAAAAGTTACAGGACGGTAGCCTCAGCGGGGTATTCCATTGTTTCTCCGGCACGCTGGAAGAAGCGAAGGAGATCATCGACCTGGGATTTTACCTGGGTATCGGCGGGGTGGTCACTTTTAAGAAATCGGGGCTCGACCAGATAGTGGCTAACATTGACCTGGAGCACCTTGTACTGGAAACAGACGCGCCTTACCTTGCACCGGTGCCTTACCGCGGCAAACGGAACGAAAGTGCCTATATCCCGCTGATCGGCGAAAAGGTGGCAGATATAAAAAATCTAAAAATAGAAGAAGTAGCCGCTATTACCAGCAGCAATGCCCGGAAATTATTCAAAACGCTCTAACTGTTTAGAGGGTACCTTTGCAGGCAACTGGCAGTTAGACAATGAGTAAAATTCTGATAATCTACACGGGCGGCACAGTAGGCATGATCTACGATGACAAAACCAAAGCACTCCGCCCGATCGGCTTCAATGAAATAAGGAACAATTTACCGGAACTATACCGGATGGGTATCGATTTCTATGTGTATGCATTCAACCCGCCGATAGACTCCTCCGACATGCAACCGGAAATATGGGTAGAACTGGCCAGTATCATTGAAGACCGTTACGACCGTTACGATGGATTTGTGATACTCCACGGCTCAGACACCATGGCATTTACCGCCTCCGCCCTGAGCTTTATGCTGGAGAACCTGTCCAAACCCGTTATCCTTACCGGCTCACAGCTACCCATCGGTAAAATCCGTACCGATGCCAAAGAGAATATTATCACCGCTATGGAGATAGCCTGTTCGCGGCACAACAACGGCAGCCAGGCTTCGATGGTGCCGGAAGTATGTATTTACTTCGACTTCTCGCTGTTTCGCGGCAACCGTTCCAAAAAGTACAACGCCGAAAAATTTGAAGCGTTTTATACCATGAACTACCCGCAGCTGGCGGAAGCAGGCATCGACATCAAATACAAACAGCAATTTATACTGCCTACGCCGGCGGCGCCGCTGAAGGTACACAAGGAGCTGGAGACCAATATTACCGTACTGAAGCTGTTCCCCGGCATTACCCGCAGCGCCGTGGAAGCCATTCTCAGTGTTCCCGGCCTGAAAGGCGTGATCATGGAGACTTTCGGCAGCGGTAATACCAACACACAGCCCTGGTTTATCGAAAGCATCAAAAAAGTGATCAGTAACGGCGCTATCGTGGTGGACATCACGCAGTGCGACGGTGGTTCCGTGGAGCTGGGTAAATATGAAACGAGCCAGCACCTGGTGGAAGCCGGCGTGGTTAGCGGCCATGACATGACCTTTGAAGCAGCCGTGACCAAACTGATGTTTGTATTGGGGCAGGGGCTTTCCAGGGAAGAAAGCAGAAAAATGATAGAAACCTCGCTCCGTGGCGAGCTGACTCCGATAGAGGTATATTAATACGAATATAAAAGAGACTTAAAGCAGAAAGTATTGAAACAGTATACTTTCTGCTTTTTTATTGCAAATATTTTATTATATTTAATTATCAAGCCTATTCCATCCCTTACCTGGTTAGCGCTTTCTATCACCACAAAACTCCAAAGTATGAATGTTTCGTTAACGCAAAAGTTCATCGCAGAATTCTTCGGCACACTGGTGCTGGTACTGATCGGTTGCGGCAGCGCCGTTATCGCCGGCAGTCACGTAGGTCTTCTGGGCATTTCTTTTGCCTTCGGTCTGTCAGTGCTTACCATGGTATATGCCATCGGGCATATCTCCGGTTGTCACATCAACCCGGCTATTACCATTTCCATGCTGGCTACCGGCAAGATCTCCGGTAAGGACGCCGGCGCCTACATTGTAGCGCAGATACTGGGCGCCATTGCCGCTGCAGGTATCCTGTACTGCATGGCTTCCGGCAGGGCCGAATACACCCTTGCCGCTAACGGGCTGGGGCAAAACGGCATCGGCGACGCCTATCAGGACCACTACAACGTTACCAGCGGGCTGATCTTCGAGATCGTATTCACCGCTATTTTCCTGGTAGTGATCCATGGCGCCACCAGCAAAAACAATGGTAACGGCGCTCTCGCCGGCGTGGCCATCGGTCTCTCCCTGACCATGATCCACATCGTGGGTATTCCCATCACCGGCGTATCCGTAAACCCCGCCCGTAGCATCGGACCAGCCCTCTTCGTTGGCGGCGATGCACTGGCGCACCTCTGGATATTCATCGTAGGTCCTGTTGTTGGCGGGCTTATCGGTGGCTTCATCTGGAAGCTCTACGATAAAGCCTAAAAAAAACTTGGAAAATAAAAGTAAAGGATTATCTTTGCAACCCTGAAACGGAAGACTCAACCCCTTCAGTAACGTTTCAAAGATAATCACGGAGAAGTGCAGGAGTGGTTGAACTGGCACGCCTGGAAAGTGTGTATAGGTGAAAGCCTATCAAGGGTTCGAATCCCTTCTTCTCCGCAATACGGGAGTCCAATGACTCAAACAAAAGGCGCTCAAATATGAGCGCCTTTAACGTTTTGTATATCAATGCATTATCAACCCCTCCATTCTTTCTCATTTGGTTCAAAGTGACCATTTACAATAGGCAGTTTTTACTTTGAACCGGCTGGACTGAACTTAAATAACAATAGCCACAGTTATTTACCATCCCCTCCTCTAGCATATTTGAGTTTAAATATTCAAAGCCCTTTTAGATTTACTCTTAAGATGTGGTCTATTAACTTCTGCTCGGACAATCTTTCAATTTGGTCCCAATTCTAATTCCATAATTCTAACGATTATTGCAGTTGCCTTACTGCTTTGGTGATGCCTGAAATTTTATATATATTTAAAGAGTCCATGTAGTAGAAGAGTGGTCAGTTATAATTTAGTGCAAAAAATACCAATTTATGGCCGGACTTCCCTCCAAACACGTTTATGAAGAATTAAAAGCTCTTCATGTCACAGAACTCCATCACGCAAACAGTGTCGCTACCTCATGCCTGTTCTTACGTGAAAAATCTCTCCTCTCCCGAGGTACTGTAGAAAGAAGCGGTTTGAAACAAACTCCCCAGAAATCCGACAGCCAAGATAGAGTATATAGCATTTGGTATGATGTTTTCATGGATACAGTAGACATTCATAACAGGGCTAGTCGGTATAACGAATATGGGCCGGTCACCTTTGTCTTTGACGTCGACCTAATTCCTAAGACAAATACAGGGAAAATATGGGTCACAAAATGCAATCCGATGTATTGGGCTGGAAAAAGCGAAGGAAATAGATGGTTTCAAAATAAGCACGAGTTGTCTGAAGAATTTATTAAAGGAGACTTTGGACAAATGCTTGTATTCAGACACTGCGGAGGCGAATTACCTTTTGGACGTTTTTTAACCAGAATAGTTCTTGATGATCCTAAACTAAGAAATGAAGACGGCGTAGATTTATATAGTATGGCCTATGGGGGCCTTCGGGCTGCAATGTCAGAAAGCGGATTGAACATTCCTATCGAAAGACGAGATTGCAGTCTACGTTGTAAATGCAGAAAAGGTTATAAGGATGATGAGAATCGTACTTATCAAATGTTTGATCCCTTTTTATAACCTATTATCGAGAAAATAAAAAGTACTATGAATTTTTCCAACGAAGAGCTTTACGCAATGTATGGTCAATATGACACCAACATTCTCATAACCTTTAAATATGGATCAAATGCATTTAAGATTTTTGGCGCGACTTTAATGGGGACTATTGTATACACCCAACAAGAACGTGACGCACTTGAAATAAGCCTTAAAGAAAATCCAATTCCGAGAACAGACAAGAAGATACGCATACTTCCTTCACATGCAATGGAGGTGACCCAACTCCAATTTGAACAAGCCGAGCGATATGGAATTCTATGTAGTGAGATTATTGAAGTCTCTTCTTATAATTGGCCTCGAACAAACAGATTCACGGAGAAAAACAAAAAGGAAATTTCAATAACACACAACGTCGCCATAAATGCTCGTCGCGATCAGCTCAACCGGTTGGAATATGGCTTTCTTGAGAAAAGATATTCTCTTGGTGAAACCTTATCTCCCGAGGAGGTCAATAAATTTCTTGGATTAAGAAGTCATTTTGGCCTTGACATTAGCCAACCACCCTACAAAGATCTGGTGCATAAAAGTAGTGAGGTTCGATACTTTTCCCTTAATGCTAAAATGAATGCACTAACAATTAACGAAGAAGAAATGAAGGAGTTTGCAGGGATCATTGTTAGTAGATATAATGAGCGGGAGGAGCTAATCCATGAGGAACTAAAACGGTCCAACCTAAAATTAACTGAAATCGCAGAAAATTACGGAGATAAATTAAGCAATCTAAAAGACATATGCCACGGATTTTCTGAAGAAATAATTTTGTTCGGAGAAAAGCTGGTTTACTTAAACTTAGAACGCTTTTTACATATTTATGCAAGACATGTAACAGAGACACAGGTAGGAGGTCAATATGAAGGCAAAACCGTATTTCAATATAAGTACGAGGATATTATTCGTTTAATAAAAGCGGTGATTGAAACTGAAGCGGATGCAATTCAAGATCACTTTAAAAATAATCCTACCAAGGAATTCATAAGAATGGGTAAAAGAGCTGCATATTATGATGGGCATTATTATCGTATACAAATTCTCCCTTCAGGCCTATTAGACTCCTTCCACCCATATAATAATAATGAAGAAAAGGATAATGATAATTAATCGGAGCAGATTTTAGACAAAGACAGTATTGTTAATTCTCAGCAAAGATTCATGGCATAATTGGGGATCAACATTTATGAAATGAAGTATTGTTCCCATATCTATAGCTTTTTACTATGCTTTACTGAGGTACGATTTTTATTCAAAAGCGCAAAAATTCCTTGGAGGTGTCCAAGGATATTTGCTTTATCTGAATTACTTATTGATCGCGTATCCCAGATATTAGGAGGGTGCTCGACCTCGAGCACCCTATCCTCCTTTAATCTTGATAAATTGTGACCAAATGCCGGGTTAATCGTTTTGACCTTAAAATAACCTTTTTCAAAAATTAACTTTCCTGAAAAAATTTCCCTGATAAGTGCATGTTTCTGGCTAACACTTGAACGCTCAAAGATCGCCTGCAAATCCAGGAGATCAGGAAGAAATTTCATCATGTCAGACACTTGTTCACGTCCAATCCCCTGCAACTCTTTTATCTCTGCTGTTAATCGCATTCTATCCGTGGCAAACTTTGCTTGCCATTTTTTATAGGTGGCAGCGTTAATTTCGTCATTAATAAATTTAGCCTCGGTCTTTGTTAATTGTTCCTCTAACTTTTCAAGTGCCTGTTTTGAAGTATCAAGTCGCTTTTTATTGACAACAGCAATATGTGATACACCCTCCTCGACCATTTTTTTGATAAGATCTTTCTGCTGCTTGGTAAAGCTAAGGCCTCGTAGCAATTGCCCAAATTTTTCGTGTAAAAGGTCGCCGGGGATATTAATATTTCCATGTTTGATACAGCGGTAATACAGGTAATACTTGTTTCTGCCTTTTGTCCATCCAGCGGTCATGGGAGTGCCACAGCAGGAGCTGTGCAGTAAACCTCTTAAGGGGAACTCATCTTTGGGTTGAGATTTCTGAGGGCGCTTTTTCTGGATCATTTCATAAGCCCTCCAGAATTGTTCTTCAGGGATAATAGGTTCATGGAGACCTTTGACAAACCGCTCCTCCTCCGTATTGCTGGCATTAACGCGAACAAGGCCAGCATACAGTGGATTACTTAAAATACGGGGAATGGAAGAGTTACCCCTTTGTGGGAAACCCAGCGAAAGCACTTCTTTATAGATCAAATAAACAGGTATACCACTTAAATAATCTCTGAATATTTTTTTGACAATATGGGCGTTCGTTTTATCAACCTGGATAATCCCCCTTCCATTGGACCGTTTTTCATTCACATAGCCAAAAGGCGCCTGGTTCACATATCGTCCCTGCATTTGCGCTTGCCGAATGCCCATTTTTGCCCGTCTCCGAATAGTAAATAATTCCTGATTGGCGACAAGGTATTTAAATGCCCGTGACATAAATACCATAGGATCGTTCGTATCTATATCAAGGGACTCGTTCGTAGCAATCACCTTCAGATTAAATCTCTTCTCCAACTGATCAATCTTCATTAAGGCTTCCGGCAGATTCCGGCTGAACCTATCGTGATCCAGAACAATCAGGTAACGGACAGTCTTTTTGTGTTCTACAATGAATTTTTCCAGCGCTTTGTAATCAGGCCTGTCGAATGTATAGCTACTTTCACCATCGTCTACAAAGAGTGCTTTCAGTCCCACTTTGTTTCGCTCACAAAATGCTCTTATATGCTCCTCCTGGTATTCTAAGGAGTAATGGGATTGATCTTTGGTGCTTTTTCTAATATAGCCTATCGCTTCGTCCATAAGTCTCCTTATTGATTATCTCCACAATAATTGCAGCGACTAAACAGAGGAGGGCATGTTCAGATATAGAATTGTTGTTTATTTTCTCTGGATTCAATCCAGATTGTGATACTCTGACGTCATCATTATTCATAAACAGAAACATTGGTTAGCGATAAGCAAACTATTATGGTTGAAGACTGTCAGCTGTGATTGCAATTAAAAATCTTATTGTTTTCTATCCCATGCTTGCGTATATTTTCCTTTAACTCCACCCACAGACGGATGTTATAGTCGGCAAGTTCCATCAGCTCATCAGCCGTCAGGTTATTGGGATTGTTTACGGCAGATGGTTTTTCTTTTCCAGGCCAATTTTCCAAGGAAAAAACATTGGGTACGTAACACTCACCGATTTCAAGGGACGGACTAATGCCGATACAAATTCCGAATAGTTTTATCTTCTTTCCTGAAACGAAGGATAACACGCGTTTTTTTAAATCAGCCATAACCTAAAATTTTGTAGGACTATATATGGTTTCAAGGGGAGGATTACAATCCGTTACCACGTTGTTTTTAGAACTATAATTCAGGCTTAAGAATCTGGTGTGATCCATCACCGCTTGATACCTGTTGTTTTCTTTTTGTCTACCTTGGCTTTGGACTTTATTGGTGGCGCCTTTACTGTAGATTGCTGCTTTTTTGCAACTGGTTTAGGTACGTCAAAGGCAGTCCCTTTCAAATCTGTGAAACGTAATCCGGCGATCCTCGGGTCTATCCAAAGAAAGCCGGGCATATTTTCGCCCTTGTTTTCCATATGAGCCGGGATAAGGTGGCCCGAAATTGCCTTCTCCATATAATCTCTTTTTAGCACCGGCCTAACTGTTGCCGGAAGATCGTAAAAGCAGCGGCGAAAATCAAAATCCGGATAGGCAGCTAAAGCGCCACCTTCCTCCATCAGCCACTGGGATTGTAAAGGAGATAAAACGATGCCCATTTCATCCAGCACCGGCTTCAGCACAGCCCTGCCCTGTATGAGGTTGAAACCTTCCTGTAGGTCTATATCTGTTATCTGCCCGGTAATAGGAAAAGACATTTCTTTCACCACGGCATTGGAGGTAATGGGGAAAGAAACCGCCTGTTCCATTTGGGTATTTTTCCAGTACCTGCCCAAAAGCTCATCGATTACCGGCCGGGCCGTTTCATTTTCCCGCATCTCCATAAACCTTTGCAAGAGGACCTTTACGCCAGGGTTGTGGGTGATAGCCTCCTGGTTCCAGGGAATGAGTCGTAATACGTCCTCTACGTCAGCCGTATTGATATGTCCGGCCTTGACATGGGTGATCTCCGAAAATGAATGTACCTGCATTGTATAGGAGGAGATCTCGATTCCTTTACCCTCCCCCAGGTTGTGAAGGGAATAGTTGAAGCGGATCATTTCTGTATCCGTGGGGAAGTATTGGCCGTGGACATCCGCTTGTGGGGCTTCTTTCAGCTTTGGCAGCTGGGTTTCAAGCATACTGTTATCCAACCACAGTTCTTTAAGGTAGGCCACCAGCTCTTCCGGGTTTTTCGTTTTCATATAAAAATAGTTTGATATCAGTCTAATTAAGCGTTCAGGGAAGCGGGTAATTGGCCGTTACTACCTCTGTTTTTTCCTTTTGATTCCGGCTTTTTGTATTAACCGTAACCAGCATGGCCCGCTTCCTTTGATGCCATCCGAATTGTCGTACAAATTCATCCAGCATCGGGGACGGGTAAGAGGAAAGTAAGAATTTGCCCTTGATCCGGGAAAGGGATTGCAGCAGTGCCATGTAGTCAGCATCGGTATAGCCTTTATAATGCCCACAGTCGGAACCGACATATGGCGGGTCGCAGTAAAAGAACGCCTGATCATGATCCCGGCTCTGGATAACATAGAGGGCGTCGGCGCATTCGATTTGAACCCTGGATAAACGCTGAGGTATCTCCTCGGTAAAGGCAATCCTTTTGTTCTCGATCCTTTTGGAAGTAGTGTTATTGGTCTTGTCAAAACCGAATGGGCCATCCAGTTTGGAAGCGAAGCTCATCGCAGCAATCGTCCATATAGCCCAGGCTCTTTTTACCGGGTCAAACATATCCGGGTTTTGGTTGATCACCATGGCCTGACGGAAGGCATCACGGCTATGAAGGGTATCCTGTACCAGCTTATTAAGCCTGGCAAATTGTGTCTTGGCCACACGGTAGAAGTTGATTAGCTCTCCATTGGTATCGTTGATGACTTCCGATCGGGACGGTTCTTTGTGAAACAGTACTGCTGCACCGCCACAGAATGGCTCCCCGTAAAGGACATGTTCGGGTATCATAGAAATGATCCACGGCGCGAGTGTCTGCTTGCCGCCATAATAGGTCAATGGTGGTCTGATTTTTCTTGTTGTCATATCCATTCTGGAATTTTAGGTCCTTCCTTTATATTCTACGCTCAGGGCTTTAATTTGCCCGGCTTCCCGGGGCAATGGAAGCAGTATCTTTCTCCAATTCCATATCAACATAAAAATTAAAAATGATTGCCGTGACTGCCTATGGCTTTAATCCTTTAGATCTTGATTTTCCCCACTCAATCTTCTGCGGCTTTTTTTTTTCACCATCCGGCCGCTGCTCGGGTGCGGCTGCCGGAGCCTGCTGATTACTTTTATCAAGCTTCTGCCGCGGAATAGACACGGATTCCACCACGTTACCGGACAAATCGCGCAGGATGGCCCCCTGCTCCCTGGGATTGATGACGATGGTCCCGGTCTTTTGCTGGCCCCCTTCGAAATACTGTACCTGGGGTATATTGGCCTTTTTCAGCTTTTCTTCAAGGCGCTGGAGAGCTATGGTCGACTTCAGTTCCTTTATCGGCGTTTTAAATCGCTTCAGCGCCTCGACCGGAAGGAATGGCTGTCCCCCGAAATAATTCTGGTGATAGGTATTTTCAGGATAGTTGTTATACTGATCCTTTTCCCCGGTAATATCAATAGAGCGCCAGGTGTTGTACTTTTCGCCATCCTTACCGAAAAGATTTTTATTGACCGCCACATCCAGGCCGTGTTTCAGCATCCGGTACGCTTCCGCAGCGGTAATCATAAAACGGGCAGGAAATGTATGTTCCCTGATCTCGCCGGGCCGGTCTACGTTTTTGAGCAGCCCTGCGGTAAAGGAATTGAAATACACGGTATCATCTTTACCCCCACGGGCGAAATGAAGCTGGTAGCCCATCTGGTCGCCGTTCTTTAAGGTTACAAAGTGCTCGAGGGTGAACTCGGCATCGCCGGAATTGATCCTGTCGGTCAATTCAGCATTAAGCTCCGTACCGAAACCTTTGCGGTAGAGCTGTTCTTTAAGATTTTCCAGGTTGTCCATTCTTTTTCGTTTAAATAAATGAGCAAAACCGGGGCTGGTAATTATTTCACGAGAAGTAGCATCACGTCTACATCCGGCGGCACCTGTGGTGTCTGGCTATCCTTGCAGTAACCGTGTTGCGGCAGGCAGGCTTGCCCAACTCAATAATTGCGGGAAAGGTTATTCTCAGCTTCGACATGACCTCCTGCAAGGAAAGGTTCTCCGGGAAAATGCGGCCAAAAATTTCTACCCACTTTCCGCCTTGGTTCAACAGGCCTAAATACGCCGTAAGGGTCCTTCCTTTTTTATCGGTCGGGCTAAATTCAAAGCGGCAGCGCATCAGCCCCATTCCGGGTCGGGACGTATATAGAAGCAGTGGCGGCATCCTACCATATAGGTAGGAGGGCTCTGTCAGATGTGCCAGCTGCTGGTCGTTAAACCCCAACCGGAACAGGCTTTCCTTCAGCTGTTCGAAGCTTGCCATTGGTCTATGCGCTTAAAGGTCAAAATGGGTTGATGGTACTACCTGAACGGAGCTACATATGCAGGCCATTGTCGTTTTTCTTTTCCTGCCGTCCACTTAGGTCCGGGCCTATTGGTTTTTTAATAAAAATATCCTGCTGCTGGTTTTCTGCAGGCGTGGTAGATTGTGCCCGTCCCGAAGTGATATCGCGCTGATGGAATAACACATCGTTAAATACAGGATCAAAACCTTGTTCCTGCTTTCTGCCGTTATCCAGCCGCTCAAACAGTGCGTTTTTGAACCTGCGGATAACCCTGGCCATCATAGAAGGATAAAGGGCCTTTTCCAGCCGCTTACGTTCGATAGATGCTACGATCAGCCATGCCCTTTCATCCCGGGTGGATACGGTGCCCCGGAACTGCCGGACAATACGCTCGTATTCCTGTAGCCGAAGTTGCAGCCATTCCCGCTCTTCCAGGACCTTCGGTCCCGACAGATCCCTGATGGTGGCCTCGATCCGTTTCCAGTTACTGATTTCCCCCATGACTGTTTTATCATAGGGAGTGATGCCTTCGTTTAACATAGTATTTCGGATTAACCGGGTTTAAAGGCCCCGGGCCTTGAGTAGTTTTTTCTGCTTGATGCGGTTGGTGGGATTTCTGTCACCCTGCTTTTCTATGATCTCGATACCGAAGTATTTGTTCTCCGCTATGGTAAAGCGGGGAAAGGCAGCGACGATGGTCTTTCCTTTATCCGACTCCGGACTGCCGGTCTGCAGCACCTTCAGGGCCGTTACTTCTGTATCCTGCACCGCGGTTCGCTTTGCCCGTTTGCGGTCCCTTATATAAAACCGGATGGTCGCTGGCTCAAAGGGAATATTGGTTTCATTTTTTATCCGAAACTGAAAGAACAACACATCGTCCCTGACATAAATGCCTTGCGTTTCCAGCCTGATCCCATACCGGTGGAACATTCCGCCATGCAGGAAAGCATAAGACTGCGCCACTTTGCGGGAAAGGTCTTCGATCTGCTTACTGTTGAGCGAGATCCCGGGAAACGTAACAGGGGCATAAGGCACGGCCCTGCCCATATCGATCGGCTTGCCGGAAATATGATCTCTGTAGCTTACGGTGAAGCTGTACACCTTCCCATCGCAGGTCACTACCTGCAAGTTGCTTTCTTCAAAGTTTTTCTTTCCTGCCTTTACCTTCAGGATGTTATCTGCGTCCTTAACGGTTTCGGCCAGCACATAGGCATCGCCGCGGTCTGCATGCCTGATGGGCTGCGGGAAGATGAGTAAAGATGTTTTGTGCCAGGTGATGTCCAGCGGAAAGGTGGGAAGCTGGGCGTTATCCATGGCATGGTCCTGTTGGGCCTCTGTGCTGTGCATTCCTACGAGGAAGCAGATAAAAACAAACAATAAGTGTTTCATATTCTATCGTGTGTTGTTGTGTAATGTTGTTTTACAGGCTTATTCGAGATCCTGCTTTGCTTTGGCGTCCATAAGCAGCAAGGGAAAACCTGCCTTCAGGGTAACGCGGATCATTTTTACCTTTTTGCCGAAAAGGCCTTTGGCTACTTCCACACCTGCTCCTGCGGCCTGCGCAGCAATCGAGGGATCCATGCTCATCAGGTTCAGGCTCTGTACCGTCCTGTCCATTCCTTCCTTAGCGGCGTCCCTGGTCAATGCCCCCGGGATGCTGATCCCCTCCAGGCCGTCGAGACTGAAGGCGGCCAAGGACACGGGAAACAGCCGTTTGCCGTACCTTAAGCCGGGGATGTCTATTGTCAGCCGCTCCCCGCTGATGGCACAGCTGCCGTAAATAAAGGTTCCCTGTGGGATAAGAACGCCATTGACCATCACCTCTTCCGTAAGCCGCATCTTGACCGTGGACCCGGAGACAACGGTTTGTGTTTCGTGTATGACGGCAGGGATGGCCGTCTGTCCCGTTTCCCGGTAAGCCATCGCATCTTCCAGGTCATAAAAGCCGTTGCGCTCCGATAGTGGCTCGTAAACGGGGATACCATCCTTACTGTCTACTTTCCGGCCAAGTACAGCCGATGCCCCGTTGGATAAATAGCCGGCAGTGGTCTGACGGACAGGCCGGTCGACGGTATACACCCTGCCGCGATTTTTTTCCGATTGTTCTCTTAGCCGTTGCTGCACCCTGGCAGGGTTCTGGATGTCCTTGATCGACTCCAGCATCTGTCCCAGCTGTTTCATTTCGGGGTCTCCGCCGGCCGAGGTCGTCATGGACTGCATCATTTGTTCGAGCCGGTCCAGGTTGGCATGATCAGCAGTTGGCTGGTAAGCCTGGGGGCTTGCGGGTACAGGAGGCTGTGGGGGCATTGTCATAATATCCTCCAGCTTTTTAAGCCTTTCGGTCACCTTCAGTTCATTGGCATCCGGGCCGTATCGCCAAGTGCTGCGGCTGAGACCTTCTGCGGCGGGCAGCATACTGTCGCTTGCCGGTATGGAGTCGATGGTGAAAGACAAGCCGTCAGCGGTACCCATATTGAACGGATCCATCGCCTTCCTTTCCCGGAGTGCAGCGGAATCGGCCGCCGCCTTACGGTAAAGGCTCATTTTGTCCAGCGGATCCTCTGATAGGTGCGCTTGTGGAAGCTGGTGGTTTAGGCCTTGTTGTTGAGGCGCAGTCTGGGCCGCGCCCTTACCGCCGTCCAACGCCCAGAAGGCCAGCGTTGCGAAGGGTAAGAAGAGAAGCGGATAGATAAGCAGCCTTTTTCTGCTTTTGTTTTGCTGTACGGTCGTGGTCATATTGCTATCGTTGTATGGGTAAGTGAGAAGCGTTATGGGGGTATGTCCGGGACGCATGCCCCGTACTGTCACGGTGGAATAGGATCAATTCGGCTTTTATTGTTTTAGCGTCCGGGCTAAAGACGGATACGATTGTCCATGCCGCCCAATAGAAAAAAAGAGCGAAGAATAGGAGGAAGAGGATTTTTCGCTGGCTGGTCCTGAGCTTACGGTCTTTAGCGGCAAGCCAGTCGGAGAGCCGCAGCTGGCCGCGGATGATGGCAGCCGCGATGGTAGCCGCCGTTCTATCTCCTATCCCGCTGCGTGATCTGTTTTTAAAGAAGGTCCACATCATCATCGGTTTTTGATTTCTAGGTCATGATTATCCGTGATCCGCCACCTTTCGATCAGGAAGCCGTGCGCATTGGCATCGGACCGTCCGACGCTGCGTAAATAACCTTCTGTTATAAGGTTACGGGTCAGGACAGCCGTTGGGCGGATGATCTGCTGTTTACCGAAATACCGGAATTGAAAAGGATAGCTGTCCATGTTCAGCACAATGGAATCCATTGTTACATTCTGGCTGATATTGCCGCTGATAAGGCCGGTATAATAGCCGCTTTCGCTAAGGTCATCGTACTGCTTCTTGGCGCTGCCGTCAGCTAGGTACAGCGCTTGCCCGATATGGCTGGCTATCAGCTTATCGTCCGGGTCGAGTTGAAAGAAGTAGAAGTGGAACATTTTAATGTGGTCCCGGGCTTCGACGGCAATGTTATCCTTCCGTTCACCGGCAAGGGCTTCCAGTGCTTTGCCGCTGGCCAGGATATAGATGCGCTCCTGCGCTTTGGTGACCATCTTGTAGCTTTCGATGATCACAAAGCACACTATGGTCATACAGGCGGCGATCAGAACGAAGGTGAACAGCCGGACATGCCGGAACGCCGTTTCTATATTGTGGAACTGCTTGAACATTACGAGCTAAATGTTTCATTGGGGGCAGTTTTCAGTAAATAAAATGTGTTTTCTATGCCAGCCTTACAGCTTCCCGATAACCGCCATGGCGGCCTTGCCTCCGGCCTGGGTCATGTTGTTGATCTTATGCAGTAGCGTATCCCGCCCTCCGGCCTGTACAATGAAGCCGGCGACATTGGGTACGGTGGTGTAGCAAACAATAGATATAATCATGAAGATGATGTACACGGTGCTGCTGAAAAATCCCTGGTCCATCGTGGATAGGTTGACCAATATTTTTGAGCTGATGCCACCGACGATGTTGCAGATCGGAAGCCACAGGGAGACATTGATATACCGCGCAAACCAATTGGAGAGCGAATTCTGGAAACCATCGAATATAGAAAGCGAAAATACAAGCGGGCCAATGATGGCTAGGATGATCAGGTAAAATGTCCTGATGGTGTTGATGCATAGGCCCACCGCTGTATACAGGATCTGGACAATCTCCAGGACGAAGATCTTTACAAAGCTTTTGATATTGAACCAGGAAAAGGCGTTGCGAAGGCCGGAGAATACGCCGTCCTCCGTACTGCCATCAGGCTGCTCGTACTTTCCCATATCGGCAGGCGCCTGATCTACACCGACTGGTGCGTCCTGCTTCAGGGCCTTTTCCTGCTCGTCGATATTGATATAGATTGCAGTCAGGGCATCGCTGCTCATCTCACGGGTGCCGTCTACGATAGGCTCGAGTACGCCGTTCATGATCCTGATCACGAACGGGAACAGCACAATGGCCATACCCAGCGCGAAGGGACGTAGCAGCGGAAAGAAATCAATAGCTTCCGCACGTGCCAGGTGCTTCCATACCCGCACACTGATGTAGAGGAAGGCGCCGACACCCCCGATCACCCGACCTACGTTAATGAGCCGGTCGCAGGAAGGAAGCATTTCATCGAGTATTCGCTTGAGGATATCGTTGTACTTATAGATGGCATCGCTCAGCCCTGCAGCTCCCGCAAAAGATGGTAAAAGCACCAGGGCGGCAGTAAACAGCAGCAGTAAAGCACGGTTATTTTTAAAAATTAGTTGCATGGGAAATTGTATTTGTCCTATAAGATCAGTTGCGGTAAAGGGATCTGAGGGATTGGTTTTCCCGCAGGTAGACCCGGCGTTGTCCATCGATCGCAAAGGCCCTTTTATTGAATGCCCGCAGGAAGGCGGTCTTTTCATTCATGTCGTTATATAACCGGTCAATAGCCTTGATCCTTTCGTCATCTGCCATCCTCAGCTCCCCGGCGGTAAGCACCATCGTCAGCTCGTCCAGGTTTTTCAGGCTTCTTTCCAACAGGTTGCTGTAAACACGCAGCATATAATCCAGCTCCTTATCGGTAAAGCGGCCACCGGCCTTCAGCTGTCGCCAGGCTTCTTTATACTCAGAGAGGATATGGACCTGCCCGGAGATGATGGCTGGCACCTTGCTATAACGGACGAGCTTAGGGTTAACGGCCAGCAGCCCGTCCAGAAAGGCCTGGTGGACATTGAAATTGCCTTCTGTAATGTTTCTGATCGTACCGTAGCCCTTCGAGACGATGTCATAGCCTCTTTTCAGATCACTAAGGATACTTTTAAGCTGGGCGAGCTTTTCAAGATTGAGTGCCAGCTGTTGAATTTCCGCCGCCTGGGCGGAAGCCAGTTGTATTTTCGCGCCTGCCACCAAAAGCAGCAGGAACAACAGTATTTTTTTCATTGTTCACTGTTTGCGGCGCCGCCTGCCACAGGCAGGGCGGCGCGGGTTAATGCCCGTTACACGTGGCAGGTACCGGAGCATTCGCCCCAATCTTTATCACCGCGGCTGTCAAACTCAACGCTTTCCAGTGGCTTGCAGGATCGGTGCAGAAATACAGGATAGAGCACGCCCGCCCTGGTGCTGTTGCGGATAGCCTTATCCACGGCAACAGCCGCTGCAAAGTCTTCCGGGAAGAGTTTTTTGCGCCTGGCCCAACTGGCGTCGGACTGATAGGGACAAAAGACACAGGCACTTTTGGGCGGCACCGGCAGCTCACGAAGCACATACCAATGGATGACGTCCTGCCGGGACATCGGCCTAGCCCATAAAAGCGCTTCTGTCGCACCACCGTGCGTGGTATAATATCCTGCAAAGGGGTAACAATTGACCTTCCAGGCTTCGCGCGGAATCGAGAGCCGTTCTATCTCATCGGTGGTAATACCGTACCAGAGCTCTGTCTCAGGCCTGCGGGCATATTTGGGCAGGCCATAGATCGTATCCCGGATATAATCATCCATAACCTTGATCTTGTATTCGGAAGTGCATTGCCGGCGCAGCATGCCAATGGTACCATCGGGACTATAGGTAAATGCCGGGATGCTTGTAGGTCGCTCACTGTAGGAGGGATGCAGCAAGTCCTGGTACAGGTTTTTGCCGGCAAGCACGGTCAACGGCAGGCCATTGTTGCAGGCCTGCCAATTTTGCAGAAAATGCAAATACTGATAGGTGCCGGTACCTTCTTTGCCGGTATCCACAAAAATGGCCATGTCAGCTTTCGGCAGCATTCCCATCGAAGACATCAGGTACAATGCAGTGCTTTGCACGCCAAGACCGAGCAAGATAATTTTTAGCATAATGAATAACCGTTTAGGCTCTCAGCATGGGGGCGGCGCCGGAAGTCGTGATCAGTAAATGTTCAGTCGAATATTTTTTTATAGCGGTCAATATCAGCCTGTCGCCCGCGGTAGTACTCCGACAGCGCATAGATGTTTCGCAGCAGCTGCATCTGGTGACCATACAACCGCTGTAGCTGGAAGTAGATCCGGTCAATGGCCTGAAGACGGGCATCCTCCGTCATCTCGGTCTGGCCGTCTTCGATGATCAGCAGCATTTCATCCAGCTCACGGGAGGCCGACTCGCTACCGCGGAGTAGCATATCGCGTAAGGTTTCGGAGGTGCTGTACGGCAGGTTGGAAAGATAGGGTCCGATCCGCGAGGTGCCCCTGCTTACCTCCGAGACCATTTCATAGACAGCCTTTGCCCTGGAGTTGCTGCTGACGCGGGTACTTACGGCGGAAAGACTGTTGAAATAGTTTTTATGCAGGCTGAATTCGCCGTTCCTGATATCGCTGACCAGGCCGGCGCCATCCTTGACTACGCAGTAGCCGGTTTTCAAAACACCCTTATAAGCTTTAAGCACCGCGATCTGCTCCATGTAATATTTAACCTGCGTCTTGTTCTGGCTGAAAATACCGCCCAGCAGTTGGGCCGAAGCGCTGTAGACAACCAACAAGAAAAAAAACAATAATAAACCCATTTTCATAAGCTGGTATTTACTGTTGATGAAATGGGGGGCTAAAAGGATCTACATTCAAAATGGGCGGAAACCGCGCCTGTTCGTAGCGCATCCCAGTTTCTGGTCTGCTTTCTCGTTTTCTTTAAGAAGGGTATATATTTCCTCCAGGTCGGGAATACCAGAATTGCTATGCGTCTCAATAATTATGGTACCAGTATTATTGTAGATAGCCATCTGCTTCAGGTCAATCGTTCCCAGATTTTCATTACAATAGAAATCAAAGGTAATTCCTACAAGCTCCTTGCCGGGTCCCAGCTTACCATAGGTCTGCAAGGTAAGAAAGCCTTCCCCATTGGAATTCCCATCACTGAAGTATTCCAGGAATCCCTTCTGAAGATTCAACTTTATGGTATCGGCAGGATGACCGTTGCCTAATGTGGCATCATCGTAATGCTTTTCCGCTAAAAGTTCCTGGTAGGATCTTATATACTCCATTAGTCGCTCCTGATTCATGATAATTAGTATTTTGGCTTAAACCCTTTCCCGCGCTGGAAATCATCCCATGGCTTCTTCTTGGGAAAGTAGGTTGGTATCATTGCAGCGCCCGGTACCTGCTCCATGGGCAGATGTTTCATGATGTGGCTGAGCTCCTGCTTCACATCATACAGATGCCCTATCCGGATATGAAAGCCGTCAGTAGCGGAGTAGTCCAGTAAAAAGGTACACCGGTACTGCCTGGACGCCGGATCCGAGAATGTGGAGAGCAGTACATCCTGGCAGTCATCATTACGTTCAAATTCCTTGCGCAGCATTCCTAAACAGTCCTCAATTGTGCCATCTGTCTGTATCCGTTGCTCGGTGCGGCTATCCATCAGGAAAAATTTACCCCTGTACCCTTTGCGTCTCAATACATGGGCAAAGCGCTGCGCCATTTGATCATATCGCTTTTCATCGATCTCCATTAGCCTCAGTTTTCAATACCATAAAGCAACCTTAATTGCCTCTGCTCGTCCACACTGGCGGCCCTGGATAGGCTGATACGGAAGTTCTGGTTATTGAAGCTCCGCAGGTCGACCAGGTTCTGTTCCAGCCGGCGGCTGACGTAAGCGATAAGCTCCAGGCGGCGCCCATCGCCCATCTGGGTAGTAAGGCTGCTCACCACCATGGTCAGCTCTTCGACATTTTTCATGCTTTCCTCCAGGATGCCGCTGTAAATACGATACATCTGCCGGAGTTCACGGGGCGTAAAATGGCTGTCGCGCTGCAGCAACGACCAGGCGTGCCCGTATTCCTGTACCAGCCCTGCCTGCCGGCGTATGATATCGCGCACCTCCTTATAGGTATGGATCGCATTTTTGATCTTCCAGAGTTCCTTAAAATACTGATCGTAAAGCTGGCGTTGCTTTTCAGACCATTCGGAAATATCTTTCAGCTTCAATTTGGACATGGTGTTTTCCAGTGTCTTCTGAGCATTCTGCAACCAGATGACTTTGTTTTGCTGCCGCTGGATACCCAGGTCGATGGCCCGGATCACCTTTTTGAGTGCGGCCTTGACGACAACCCATACAACGGCATGGCTCTTTTGCGTCGGCAGGACGGTCAGTGCCCCTGCCAGGAACAACAGGAGTAAAAGCCTTTTCATGACTATCGTTTTTGCTGTGGATGAAATAGAGATGGGCGAAGGTTACCGGAGGCTGTTTCGTCGCTTTTTATGTTTTGTGCCTGAAGTGGTCTGTAAGGTGCTGTTTGCCGCAAGTGCAATTCGCTTAGCATTATTAAACAGGTTCTCAAAGGACTCCCTGGGACCCATTTTGTTGATAACACGGTTGATCATCCGCTGGGTTACCGGAACGGTCTCTGCGACCCGGTACATCAGCAAACGGCCATTTTCAAGGAAGCGTGAAACCGGCAGGTTAGTGAGCATGGAGTGCATAAAGGGGTCAAGGAAGCGGTTCTCAGGAACCTTTACCAACAACACGTTTTCTGGGATATATCCGCTAAGGTCATTGATGCCCTTGCCACATTTTTTGTCATAAAAGAACAGCTGGTGCTGGCCGTCATTAGTTAAGCGGCTGCAGGCCCCATAATCGATTTCCGGAAGGTAAATATTAACTGGTCGGAGCACATTAAAACGTGTCTCAATATAATACGGTATTCCGTCAATGACCAGCATAGGCAACCTTCCGCTTTGGCGGGCCGGTAACCCATCCTCTGATGCATGCGCTTTATATAGCTCCACTACTGCTTTCAGACCCATGATCTTTAATATTAACTATCGTTATTTACAATCGTTGAAAAAATTAGAATCACTTTCAGGCTACCTGCTCCAGGGCAATGGCGCGGAGGGCTTTACGGATATCGCCACCATATTTTTCGGTATACTCCTGCACCTTCATCTTTTCACTTTGTTCGGTACTATAAGCGTAGTATTCCTCGATACTGGGCTCGTACCGGTAGACCTTCATGATCGTGTTGCCCAATTCAATATAGACTTCCCGGTACCTTTTCCCTGGCTCATTGGCGCGGTTCAGGCTTAGGACAAGGTCTTTGCCCTTGTCGGTCATGCCGAGCGTTGCCTGTATATCATCGAATTTGTTGGCGAATTTTTTCAGGTCAAGCAGGATCTTACAGTCAGAGTTGTTTATGATGGCCTCTTTAATGACCGGGCTGCTGATCAGGTCATCTATTTCCTGGCTGACGGTGATGGCCTCGCCCATATGCTTCCTGACTGTTTTGTACAGGTACTTGATGAATTCGGCCATGCCTGCCCTGGATATGGCTTTCCAGGCTTCTTCTATGACGATCACCTTACGAATGCCCTTAAGCTTGCGCATCTTGGAAATGAACATTTCTGCAATCACCAGGGTCGTTACCTGGAAGAGCGTCGGATGATCTTTGATCGCATCCAGCTCATAGACCACGAACGGCTGAGAAAGCAGCTCCAGGTTCTCGGTACCGTTGAGAATATAGTCGAACTCGCCACCCTTAAAAAACGGCCGCAGCACATACAGGAAGTTGTGGATGTCAAAATCCCTGTCCTTAACCTTCTCCGCTTCCAACTCCTTTATATAATGCTGCTGCAGGAATTCGTAGTAGGAGTTGAAGCAGGGAAAGATCTCTTTATGACCTGATAGAAAATGGAAGTAGGACTGCAGCGAATTGCTGATGGCCACATACTCGCTCCTGCGGAAGTTCTCATCGTTGGCCTTCCAAAGCCCCACCAGCAAGGATTTGATGCTTTCCTTTTTCTCTGTATCCAGATAGTCGCCGGCGGGGATATAAAACGGATTGAATTTAATGGGGTTGGCCTCTGAATAGGTGAAATAATATCCGCCCAACAGTTTACATAAACCTTCGTAGCTGTGACCAACATCCAGGATCACGCAGTGAGCCCCCTGTAACACATAGCTGTGGCAGAGATGGTTCATGAATACCGATTTGCCCGAACCCGATCCCCCGATCACCAGCTTATTTCTATTCGTGCACACCGTTTTCATCGGCTCATCACTGATGTCCACATGCAGGGGGACGCCTGTCAGCCGATCTCCCAGCCGGATACCGAAGGGGCTTTTGGAAGAACGGTAACTGGTCTCTAGGTTAAAGAAACAGGTAGCCTGCTGCGCGAACGTATAGAAGCACTCATTTTCCGGTAGCTCGGCAGCGTTGCCCGGAATACCAGCCCACCAGAGTTGTGCGGCACCGACAGTCTCCTCGTGCGGGATCACCTCCATTTTGGAAATCGCCGAAGAGGCGGCGTTGCGGATCTCCTTGAGCTGTGACGGATCGTCTGTCCAGCAAAGCAAATTCAGATGCGCGGTGATTGGCATACGTGCCTCAGAGATAGCTTCGTTCAGGTACTCAGCCGTAGCATCCCTGCTGATGGTATTCTCCCGGCTGTAGGCACTCAGCGACTGCAGTCTTCTGCGTTTTGCCTCCATTGTCTTTAACGTCTGTACAGGATCTTCCAGGACGAGGTATTGGTTGTAGATGTGATTGACGGGAAGCAGCTGTCCGAGCGGTGTAGCAAAGCCGACGAAAAATTTGGTACGGTCAGTAGCATATTTGTCGTAATTGATTTTTGGCGCACAGAAGCCGGGGAGCTGATCGGCGTCGGCGACGGAAAACAGCAGGCAATACTGGCTGCCGATCTTAAGTTCCGGCTTAAAGTGGATGTCTTTTAAGACAGCAGGACCCTGATCGCGGCCTAAAGAAAGATACCGGTCGATAATGCCTTGTTTGTTACCGGATCCGGCGATCTCCTCCGGGCTGAGTACAGAAACCGTTACGAAGCCGCTATCCGACAGGATCCTGCAAAATTGCCCGATACAGCTCTGCAGCTGCTGAACGACAGTGTTGCCGGTCAGCTCACGGGCAACAATGTTTTTGCGCAGCAGGCTGGAATACGCCGAGGTGGCGGGCTTCCGTCCCGGGGTTTTGAGGGTGAGGTATAAATAGCATTGATGGGCAAGGTAGGGGCGCTCGTTGAAGAACCGGTCGCTGCTTTGTTGCAGGAAATTGCCCTGTGATCTTTGTGCCGATGCAGCATACCGTTCAGAGGTGAACCAATCTTGCTTGTGCAGGATACTGCCAGGTGGTAAAACTTTGATAGCCTTAAGCCAGGTGATATGTAAAGATTCGTATTCCTGCTCCGATAAAGTAAATATCTCCGGAAGATCAATTTTAAGTACTACAGTTGCATCACCAGATTTTGAGAGAAGGATGCCCTTTTCGAGCTTCCATAATGGAAAGATTGCCTGCAGGTCCCTTTCAGTTTTGGCTGGTGGCCGGGCATTGAGTATAGCTGCGGCCAGTACAATGGCCGCAAGAATGAATATAATAACCATGCTGTTAGTCTTTTGTCGTGCAATTATTATGTTGAAGTAATTGCGTGAACGTCTTTTTCGTATTGCAGTAAATAGCAGACGGTACCCCACGCCTGGCGATGGCTTTCATAAGCCCATATACGCCATATCTATGGCTTAACCGGAAGATCGCACTTAACAAACCAAACCCTGCTATTCCAACTACCGGTAGCAACAGGGCGTTGGGTACCCCCGCTATATATAAAATGCTGAAGATGATCAGGAGCACCGCCAGCCCTACGGCCATAATATAGATGTACTGACCTTTAAGTCCTCTGAACTCAATGGGTCGATTGACGCCTTTATTAATTGGATAGCGGATCATAAGCTTCCGTATTAATGGAATATATCTTCCTGCTCGTCTTCGTCACTGTCTTCCCTGTCAGGTGGCAATCCTGGAGGCGCCTGATCACCGCAGAGGAGTTCTATTGGAATGTCGTATTTGAGAGCGATGCCTATCGGATCAAGCTCCATCAGCGCCGCAAGAGTTACCCAAACGTAGCGGTCCGGGTCTGGGAGTGGATCATTCGGATCCATCTGATCTGAAAAGAGTTCCGGCGGTGAGTTTTTCTCTACTTTATCATAGAGGAAAGTATAACCTTCACCTTCCTGGTAAAATGCGCTGAAGGAAATGCGATTAACCGGATTATCTTTCTGGCGCAACTCTTCGTGGAGCACATCGACAAGGAACCATGTTCCTTCTATATCGATTAATGGGAGTTTCCGCTTCATAAAATTTGAAGTTTATAGAGAAAAGAAGGCTTTTAGGACAGTGGCTACGACAACCAAAAAGATACAGGCCGAAAACCAAGCACTGGCGACTTTAGCGGTATCTGGTTCCCCTGCGCTCCATTTATTGTAGACCTTTATTGCTCCGATGAGTCCAACGATCCCGCCAATTGCATAAAGCAATTTTTGTCCTGTCTCGAAATAGCGTTTAATCTCAGTTGTTGCTTTGGTTATACCGGCATTGCCATCCTGGCAAAACACCGACACTGAAATGGTAACCAGCAAGACGGTAAGTATAACGGCGCCTGCCGGAGTTGTGAAAGGAATGCGTTTTCTCATATGCACCGTTTGAAATTTCGGTGCATGGCCATGCATCTATATAATAGTAACTGTACAGTAAGTTTAATTTGTACCTGGCAAGGAAGACGCCTGTATCAGAACGTCTAGCTCCTTTTCAGTGACAGAAAAGCCACATGATGAGGTGGCATTGCGGATAATAAACTGGAATATCGCAACCCGGAAGGCGGGAAGCTGAAGCCCCGAATAGGTAACTAACCGTTGCTTCAGACGGGAGAGAACAGCCCCCTTTTCTTCTCCCCCCGCACTTTCCAGGATGCTTTTAAGATCTGCTACCGTTTTTGCTAACCCATCGTAATCCGGCCTTTCATCTTGCTCCAGTTCATCGTACCTTCTGGGTAGCAGCTTTTCAAGTCGTATCAGAGTAGAAACCCTCGTACGGTAGTATAATAATATGATGATGGTATAGTATGTAACCATCATAAAGGCTAATGCTAAAAAATATTGCGACCAGGTAATATTGCTAATCATTTCGACCTCCTTTAGTTTGCGGATGAGTTACCGCATGAATTACGTTAGCAAAATTGTGGCAATGTGAAGGCGATTTTACTATAGGTGGTATTAGGTACTAAAAATAAATTTCGATTCAAGGATAAGGGGCGGAAACAATTTACACTCATATGTTTAAACACACCAGCCTCGGGTGAATACCCGAGGCTTTCCTATTCTGCAAATAAAAATGGATTATGAAAAAAATCCTCTGTTTATATAAACTGAGGAACTGCGGAACTATGGAAATTATTGCATTAAAGTGGTGACATGCCCTAAGGAACAGGTGAACCACAATACCTAGCAGTCATCAAAAATTACCTCTGTCCATACCAACCGTTCCCTAATCTTCTCTTTCACTATTCGACATTTGTAAATCATGATGTACTAGTTAACACATCTATCCTTTCACACAAGTCGCACAGATTAAGATCTTTTTTAAAAAAGTAGTCGATCGCACCTGCAGAAATTGCATCGGCGTACAATTTGGGATTAAATCTAGCGGAAACCACGACTATCGGTATTTTTTTGTTAAACTCACGTATCATCTTAATTAAGTCCATTCCATCTGGTGGCGGCATAAAAAGATTTGTAAGCACTATATCCTGGCGACCTGTTTTAATTCTTTCAATTGCAGGAACGGCGGAGGTAAACTCTGTGATTTTTAAGGTGGTACCCGCTATTTTAAACATTTCCGGTATAAGCCATTTAAGAAAGAAATTATCATCGTCTATCCAAACAGCATTAATCGTTTTGGTAATTAAAGTGCTTGTGGCATTCACTTTGTGGATTTGGGACATAGAGTTGGGTTTTTACACTCAATAAAAACCGCGCGGTATAAAATAAAATGCGCGGGACTCAATCTTTCCGCCCCCAGTCGCCAAACTCGGTAAGCGTACACGAAAGAGCCCGCGCACAGAGTGAGCGGGCCTCCTTATAGCTAATGGTACCGATATTTTTGGCGACTGGACCATTTTACTATAGGATGCCTCTGCAATATCCTTTGGGTATTCCCTTGAAGGGTCGCAAAGATAATCGAATATAAGGAATTATTTTCAAAACTTATAGAATTCTATAATTTTTAGTCGCCGGCATACCACAAATTTCGTGGTTATGATTAAGGATGACGAAATATTGAAAATCATGGGTGAAAATATCCGCCGGATTAGGAAAGCCAAAGGATTAACCCAAATTGATATTGAAGTAGCCACAGGGATTTCTGGGCCGAATCTGAGCATAATTGAAAATGGCAAAACTGACATCCAAGTTACAAAGCTAGTTAAACTTGCAATCGCCTTAGGTGTTGAGATCAACTCACTCTACCCTATTTCTCAGTCACAAAAGTGAGTAATTACTAATTAGCTTAGTAAAACTACACAACCTGATGGAGGATACTATGTTTATACAGATTTTCGAAAAAAGAAATCATCATTTCCTTTGTTGTGGAAATTCGTCTTGAAGATCCCAGCGATGGGTAACGCTAGTGATCATTTGTGACAAAATAGGAGTACGGTCTTTTTTTCGAATACGCATGGCCTGGAAATAGCTCCAGTAGTTTCCGGGCTTGATAGACAGGCAAAATCCAAGATATTCCATTGCTGTTTGAATATTGCCGGTAATAAGTCCCGCCTCGACCATGCCGAGTACAACTTCATAGAAAGCCGCTTTTTTCCCCTTCCAGTACACTTTGGGCAACTTGTCAAGTTCGGATGGAGGTATAGCAGCCTCTCCTTTGTCTAATGCAACGATTAGATTCGTAAGATAAGAAGCCAAATGTTCATAGGCACTGAACTTAGCCAGACGGTAGCTGTAGGTATTTGAAAATCGTCCATCACCCTCCAGGTCGTATTCATTGAGAAGAGGAATTGGATCTCCGCTGTTGCCAAACATGGCGGCGTCAAAAAAAGTCTTCCCCGTCTGGAAATAAACATGCAGTAGGTGATGGCGGTCGAAGTAGTTACTGATATGGCGCAGCTCTCCCTTTAGAAAGGCTATTGCTGCTTCCGTATCCCCGATAGGACAATTAGACTCTATCTCAAACAACTGCTGATAATAGAGCAGGTCTTGCAGGAATAAAGGTTTGTGGAATTTGAAAAAATTGATCTGTTCTTCACTATCGGAAAAGCTATATCCTGATATGAAATCTTTCAGTGTTTTCAAATATTCTTTCGCTATTTCTATCGCTTTTTCAATCTTCTGAATCGGCTTAGCCATTGTACGTGAGTTATCCTCCAGTTCAGATTGAAGCTTTGCAAAATGGTTTCTGCAGAATTGTTCCATCGGATTAACAGTTTGGTTTTTAAAATGGTGCCGGCTTGCATCCATTTGTGAGATATAAATCTCGATTAACTGAATTAAGGTTCATTCCCGAGTGGCTAAAGGAGGGTTAGACACAAATTCCATTTGTACCAAATAAAATAGGGTTTTCATGGCAGTTTAAGTGTTTTAATTATGCGGTTATCAGGCTAAGGAAGCTGAGTTGTCAATAATTACTTTTCCTTTTTCCAACCAGTTCTTAAAACTATTTTTCTGAAGTTTGCTTATGGTGACCTCTGCCTCATATACAGGGTTTAACCTTAGCCCAAGTTTTCCATGATCAAGCGAATAGTAATCTGCAATCGAATTATAGCTAGCCAACATATGACGTGATGTACGGAAAAATTTGTCTTTCGGTATGTTGTTTTGAATTTGATCAAGGCTTTGGGCCACAATATGATTTGTCCCGTTGCTACGGCGAAGGTATACGTACCCTTTTCTGCGGTAAAAGTAGGCGATCTCATCTAGCGGCAATGAAAAGACTCCTGTTGGAGTATGTACGGTAAACTCGTCAGGTTGGCGGCTAAAAAGGTTTCCTCTGATTGGCGTGCTTTGAGTATCAGGGGGATCAATAATTGGTATACTGTCTTTAATCGGTATGCCAATTTTTTCGGCAAGCAAATAGACATTAAAACCGATGACCAGTACTAGAATAATAGGAATCAAAACCAGATCATAACCGGATCCAATAGTATTTAAATTTAAAAGCCTGCATATCATTATCATCAACAAGTAGGCTACCACGGATGGTATAGCTAGACCCAATATTGCTTGTAAAATTATACGGCTAAAAAATACCTCGTTCCATTGAAACTTCCGATCTAGCAACCTTGTAACCAGGTAAACAACAGAAGTGGTTAATACAGCGATAGCCAGGGCGCTAAAAAGCTCGAGGTAATAAGAAGAAAGATGTCGCGAGTATAAGGAGTTCGCCTCTCCATTGTCGGTAACAATGATCATCGCAATCTTAGGATCAGGTTTTCCTTTGGTGGTAAACTGTTTATCTCTTTCCTGATACCTTTTACAAGAGAGAAAACCAAGTACAGAAAGAGCGATAACACCCAATACAATTACAATCTTTTTCATATGGTTAACTTTTGCAGTGATAGAGAACCACGCCCTATTCTCTCCGTTGAACCGAAAAACAATGCTAATGGGTCAGTTATAAGCAAAACATCCTATATGTAATTATGACACGATTATGGATTAGAAAGCAGAATAGGTCGCCGTTCTTTTTGGTAATTGGTTTAGAAATCTGTCGCCTCAATATGATGGCAAAAGTAAGGCTGGTCCTTGACACTTAGGAAGGAACAAAGGTTAAATTGGGGAAAATGGCCGGAAATATTATCGATATGCTAATATACCAATTGAAATGGAAATTAAATACCGAAAAAACATCTAGATAAGATTGTGCAATAAGCGTTGATTTAGTACTTATTATAAATAGTTCAGGAAGCCACAGCTTCGAAACCGGGTTTGTCCGATCTTCCCGAAACAGATATCTGATGAATTCCAATAAAAGAAAATTCGAGGTGGGTCATGGCATATAATTTTTTTTTACATTAAACAGGCATATATTAGTTGAAAATAACCATACAAACAAGATTTATAAACCCTCGGCTGTCTTTAATTAGAATACTACCAGCAATTAACCATAAATGTTATGGCAGAAACTTCCGTAATTTTGAACAACGAAAACGAATTGTCTAGTCTGCTTCATTGTGTGCAACAGCATTACCCTATCGGTTTACCTGAGCTATATGACCATCCACGCGCAAGTAATACCAGGGATTTACTCATCTCTGATATGATTAAAAAGGCAAATACGAAAGAAGCAACGCCATGGACTGAACTGCTCGCTGATGTCTCACGCCACCTCCATAAATTCACCACAAATTATCGACAAGCTCCCTGTTACAGCTTCTTCGTTCCAATTATTGCTGAAAAGGAAATCATTGCTGGGACCAGGTACCGGAGAGATTTATTTTTATTCGTATCGCTGTTGTGTCCTTATTATACACAGTTTTTTGCCGACCACTATCGTTTTGATGGGATGAAGCCATCAGACAAAGAATTAACTCCGAACTTTAGGATGCTTTCTGGCGAAATTGGCCAACGAGAACAAACAGGAAAGATGGCATTTGAGGTGATAAATTCCCTGGTGTCTCATCACTTCTCTGATTATCAGTATATAAACCATACAACCCTTTTCGATAAAAAAATTTATTCCGGTATTAGACTGGAGGGACAGGGAATTGCTGGAAATTATCCCATTTTCAGCTTTCTATTTGATGATACTTTTTCCCTAGAAAATCTGAATGTGCTTCCATAGTACCGTACAGTACTTTGACTGGAAAAGGTTGTATTGTCAGAACGTATTATATATATACTTACTGGATTTCAGAAAAAACTATGAAATTTGATCTTTCTACCTACGCTAAATATACATGAGGGTAGCGTGTGGTTTCCTTGGTGCTCCAATCCTCATTCCCCTTTATGAAGAATTCGAGCGATCTGGCATATTTTTTAAGCGATTCGTTTGTTTGGCTGTCAAAAGTATAGATGCGCTTTTCCGTTTTTATGAAATCGCGAACAGTTTCATCATGTAGGGTGACCGCCCTAAGAATGGCCTCCTGCAAAGAACAATTTTCCTCATTCGAGATTACTGAAACAAGATTGAATTCAGCACCTCCTTCCGACTGCTCTACTTCCTTTGCAAGAGAGAATAGATCATTTGAATAGCAGACAATGTTTCTCGCTTGTTCGGTCAATAACTTCACATCAGGGGCAGAATATATTGTATACGGCAAATCGATATCAGACATGAAGGGAAGTGAATCTGTTGCGAGATGCGCAGCGCCAAGATATTGTCGAAACTCTTTATAGTCTTTTAATTTTGGTTTTTTGTTCTCCAAAATGTGTTCGAGCTGCCATGAACCACCGGCAAACATATCTTTGATGTTTTGAATAAAGACATCCTGCCAGGCTGACGGGGAGATATTTTTCGCCCGTTTCCAAAAGTCATCTAATGCGGTTAATTCACTGCTCTGCTTATTGATAGGAATCGATTCAATTCCGTCGTGCAAAACCTGGAGGAATGTATCAGTATACGCTGTTAATGAAGCTCGATCCTGAATTACGAAATCTTCATCCAATCTATCGTCGACTATGAATAACAAGGTATTAAGATCACACCAAATACATAATTTTTCAAAATCGGCGAATGGGTAACTTCGCACTATCATAGCCGAAAACCGTTGATCTGCATAGAACTGCACCTGATCCTCGTTAAGTAGTTCAAATCTTCGCAGCCAGTGTAATGTGTGACTTTCTACCTTCTTTTCTAACTGTACGTCGGTATAAGACGGGAATGGATAGTACAATTTAGGAATGTGATAAAGTTGCATAGCAAATGAATCAGTGGAATTTGTGACAAATACAATAAATATAAGGCACAAATTCTTATTTTTTATATTCGAATACTTTTTATTTCAATGCTATCCTATTGCAGTGAAAAATTGTATCCTACTAATTTCTAGATAAATGCTTGTTTATCATGTATAAAAGGGTTTTTGTTGCTGGTATCGGGTAAAATTCATCACACATGGCTATGCAGTCTCTGCTTCGTACTAAGAATTGGTGATTGGCGTTAGTTATCGCAAACAGCATTTGCCTGGGGGCTAGAGTTCGTCCGAAATGTTCGGCAGCTATATAGCTGAAAAATCTAATTGATTCCAGATTCGGTAGCATACTGTGAAACTTCATTTTAGTTTCGAAGTCTCCTATACTAGTGCTATACAATCCTTCAACCAGATTTTTGCATTCTTGATCAGGAAACGTGAAGTAGTATACATAGAACATCTATTTAATAAATTTTATGCGGTTTCTTTCAGTAATAGTTCATTTGAATATGGGAACATAACTGTAAAACGAGTGACGCCATTTTCGGAGTATACGCTAATTTTCCCATTCATATTTTCTACATAATTTTTGGTAACATACAGCCCAATTCCTGAACCATTTTTGTTTATTTCCTTGATTCTCTTTGTAACAAATGGTTTAAATATTTCTTGCATTTCGTTTTTCGGGATTTCGTTACCTGAATTCTCAATCCCAACACACCAATAAGTGCTTTCACTTTGAAAGGATATAACAATGGGAGTATCTGTCGTTGTAAATTTTACAGCATTACTGATTAAATTATTTAAGATAATTTGGAATTTCGTAGGGTCGGTTACAAAGGTAGCTGGGAAATTCTTGTCTAGCCTAAGCGTTATTTCCTTCTCGGACGCATGAATAAAAAAACTCAAATTCAACGCATTGTCAATAAACCACTTTGTTTCAATTCTCTTATAATCTGGTTGATCAATTTTTCCGGCGTCTAGTTTGCTGTAGATCAGCATGTTTTCGACAAATCTTTGAAGGTTCTCACTACCAGACTTTAAAATGAACATTTTTTGCTCGTTGGGAACGTCCTGGTCTTTTGATTCCAAAAGCCCACATGCGAAACAGACATGATAAACATAGGTCTTCATTTCATGGGCGAAAGAACGAATAAAAAAGGTTTTGCTTTCACTGATGTCTTTAACTTGCGCTATCTCTTTTGACTTGCTTTTATTGATTTCTTTTTCCTTGGCAATATTTTTATTTTTTATTTTCGCAAAAAAATGAAACACCATAACAACAAGGGAGAACATTACACATAGTGCTGTAAACTCCATGAAAGTATGTGTGTTCGAATTGGCAGATACCGGAGGAACAAATGAGTGCTTGTAATTATATTCAAGCATTATCAGAATTAAAAATGTAGTTGTAGCACTTGTTATGATGTGCTTTTTATTAGTAAATACAAACATTGTTAGTCCAGCTAGAAAAATCGCCATAAGCGTAATTCCTACGCTTTTACCTAAGATTAGGCCGAAGTAAAGCATTGAAGTATTCATGACAAAGAAAAATAGTAGGTTTGCGGTTCGAAATCTTCGTTGCCTGTTTAGCGAGAAAATCGGTATCAAACATAGCAGTTCGATAGCCGCTCCGATAATTATCCGGTAATCACCAGTCATTTTTGTAAGGGCGGGTCCGGTGATGATATTTATGAGGATGGCCCAAGCCGTTAGAATATTTATTCCCTTGCTAATTTCTAACTTCGTATCATATTGATCTGTTTGCTTTGCGCCTGCATTAGTTACATAATCAAAAAACGCACGAATGAAGTTTTCTTTACTTACTGTCCGATCGTTCGTTTGTTGCGGTTTCATATTCATTTTATTGAGGGTTGTAAAAAATAGGGGAGTTACTTTTGCCGATCTACTAAGTGCTTTAATTTTCAGTGCAGGTTATCATTGGGTCACATACAATTTACAGAAAAAAGTTCTTTTTTACGCTTTCTTTTTATTGTCAAAATAAAATTATTCTATTGGTCTTTTTAAAAATTAAGTAGTTTGTTACTCTCATGTTCTGACGATTTATAACGCTTTTGTGTAGGTACCAATGCAATTTCGAAAGTAATTTATAGTAGTTGTCTTTGCAAGCTTCCTTTTCAAAAATAGCTCATGTGCATAAAGCTTTTGGATATTACCAAAAAAACAAGGGAAATAGCTATCCTTTTTCCATCCAAATGGTAGTTTGGAAAATACTTTAAATTTTTTCAACACAAGTTCCGAGTAAGACGTGTTGCTAACAGTATACAACGACAGGACTATTCTTTTACTTTTAATAGAATTTAATACATAAATGTATGGAGCTAATGAGTCAGCGTCTTCAATGACATATCGAAAACCGTCACGTGTATCGTATTTTACAGTGTAGTTTATGGGAGCATTTATAAGGATAGTCTCAATTTCGATGAATCTATCTGATTCCTTCTGTTGTATTATCACTGAGAATTCGTGCAAGTTCATCGCTGTTTTTTTGGTTGTATAATTTTAATCGATACTAGGGGCAAATTCCTATATATAGAAATGAGATAGTTTCCTAACTTTTCGTCATCGCCTATGTGTATGCAATATTTTAAGTTTGGCAAATACTGTTTCGTAGAATCCTGATTGTTTTGTATTGATAGTCTCCATTCTCTCTGAGTGTTTGAATTAAAACAGATCATGAAAGTAAATATTGGAATCGAGAAGAATGTTAACCAAATGTAAATGACAGGAAATTATAGGAAGTGTTGGATTTCTTTTTCCGATATCCGAAGCCGTTATATGCTTCCAGTGCATTGAACAAATCAACAACGGCCCACAGCCTTTTTTCATCAACTTCATATAAGAATGCATAATGATTTCGGAGAATTCTAACTAAAATTTGGCAACCCGGATGCTGGGGTCCCGCTGTTTTTCAGACGGTTCCTGTATAGGTGTTGATCAAATTGATTTTGCCGATTCGCTTCGGTTCTGGCTAAAGGATGCAACAAAAATGGGACACCGCCTATGTGGAGATTTTGAGAGTTTCGAAAGTATACCGAAATTTTGCGTTTAAATCAGCCAACTTTACATGGCGGCCTGCCTTCGCAAGGAATTGATCCTGATATAATTGTAACGTTTCTTTCTACATCTTCAATTTCCAGTCACCATTAAAATTTTGTCCTTTCAAAAAATTTTGTCATTATTGATGACATAATCATGGCATTATTAGTGCCAAAAATATTAAAAGAAGAACATGGAACGCAATATTGTGCATATGGACATGGATACGTTCTTCGTTTCCGTTGAACGACTTAGAGATCGCTCTCTTATAGGAAAGCCCGTCTTAGTCGGAGGAAACAGTGACCGGGCGGTTGTGGCCAGCTGTAGTTATGAAGCCAGGCAATTCGGGGTACATAGCGCCATGCCGATGCGTCTGGCTCAGCGGCTCTGCCCCGACGCAGTCATACGGAAAGGGGATTATGATGAGTACAGTAAGTATTCCAAGCTAGTGACCGATATCCTGATAGAAAAAGCTCCGTTGGTAGAAAAGGCATCCATCGACGAATTTTACCTAGATTTATCCGGCATGGACCGCTTTTTCGGATGCTGGAAATGGTCGCTGGAATTACGCAAGAAGGTAATCCGGGAAACCGGGCTATCGATCAGCATGGGCCTGTCACCCAATAAGACGGTTAGCAAAATTACCACTGGTCAAGCCAAGCCTGCTGGATCGTTAGAGGTTGGCCATGGCATGGAGCGAGCATTCTTGGCGCCTTTACCCGCCAATAAGATCCCTGGAATTGGCCCAGAAACATATAAAATGCTCTGCAAAATGGGGGCTTCTCACATTTACCACCTTCAGGCACTACAGCCGGAGCTGATGGAAGCCACCTTTGGTAAGGCAGGCATAATGATTTACAGCAAAGCCAATGGCCTTGACGAATCACCCGTAATCCCCTACCAGGAACAGAAGAGTGTCAGTCGGTCGATAACTTTTGAACGGGATACAACAGATATGAACATCTTGCATAAAACTATCATCGGGTTTGTCGATGAACTGGGTTTTGAATTGCGCAGTCAGCAGCGGCTCACTGGCTGCGTGACGATAACCATTCGTTATGCGGATTGGAATACCTATAGCCGACAAAGTCAAATACCGTATAGCTCAACTGATGATGTACTTGTAAAAACAGCACTGCAGCTATTTGAAAAGCTATATGACCGGCGGATGTTGGTGCGCCTGGTAGGCGTGAAGTTCAGTGATTTTGTCAGCGGTTCTTACCAGATCGATTTGTTCTCCGATTCCGTTGGAAAGATAAATCTGTATCAGGCTATAGATGGAATTAAAAAACGGTTCGGCCCCGAATTACTGAAAAAGGCTGCGTGTCTTTAAAATCAATACCAACCAAATGCTTACTGGCTAACACTCACCAATCCTATGTCGCCCTTTTTGTTTAAACAAGGGAGGTGTTATGCTTATAAATTGTCACACATACTATTCGCTTCGCTATGGTACCATACCCGTAGCAGATCTGGTAGATGCATTGCAACAGGAAGGTTATGATACTGCAGTGCTTACCGATATCAATAACAGTACTGGTGTGCTGGAATTTATTAGATACTGTCGGCAGAAAGGCTTCAATGGCCTTGGCGGTATTGAATTTCGTCATGGGAACGCATTGCTGTACATCGGCGTTGCTCGTAACAATGCAGGATTCCAGCAGCTCAATGAATTTCTAACGGAACATAACTTAGAAGGGAAGGCGATACCTGCACAGGCCCCCGAGCTGACTGACGCTTTCTTCATTTATCCTTTCCGGCCAGATCAGGACCAGGCATTACGTGACAACGAGTATATTGGTATCCGTCCGGAGCAGTTGACGCGGATCGTGATGAGGCCGAAAGCTTTTCAGGAGCGGCTGGTGATTTGGGCTCCGGTGAGTTTTCTTGAAATAAAGGAATTTAAGCTGCACTGCCAGCTTCGGGCTATCGACCATAACATCCTGCTGTCTCAGCTTCAACCTTCACAGGCCGGCGCCCGGAATGAGGTGCTGCTGTCGCAGCCGGAGCTGATTTCATTATACAGCAGCTTTCCACAAATCATTATCAACACCAGTAAGCTGCTGGAGCAATGTCGTTTCGATTTTGACTTTACCACTGTAAAGAACAAAAAGACATACACCGGCAATACTTATAACGACCGGCTGCTGCTAGAAAAGCTGGCGCTGGATGGCTGGAAGCAGCGGTACGGTGAAAAGAATAGGGTGGCGCTTGAGCGTGTCCAGCAGGAACTTGCAGTGATCGATCGCCTCGGCTTTTCCTGCTACTTTCTAATCACCTGGGATGTTATACGGTATTCTGCTCATAGAGGCTTCTATCATGTAGGCCGAGGAAGCGGCGCTAATAGCGTAGTGGCCTACTGCCTCAGGATAACGGACGTCTGTCCCTTGGAGCTTGACCTTTACTTTGAGCGCTTCTTGAACCCAAAGAGAAAGACGCCGCCGGATTTCGATATCGATTTTTCCTGGCGCGACCGTGACGAGGTCTTCGAATATATTTTCATGCGGTACGGTAAAAAGCATACGGCATTGCTGGGTATGATGTCCACTTTCAAGGACAGGAGCATTATCCGGGAAATTGCTAAGGTATATGGCCTTCCTAAAGGAGAGATCGATCGACTGATCGAGTATCCGGCTTCTTTTCAGAATCGCAATGAGATCGTCGACAAGATCATGGCTACCTATGAAATGCTGCCGAAGGATTTCCCTAACCTTCGCAGCATCCATGCTGGCGGAGTATTGATATCCGAGCTACCGATTACCGCCTATGTAGCACTGGATCTTCCTCCCAAGGGGCTACCAACAACGCAGTTCGATATGTATACTGCTGAAGATATTGGCTTTGAAAAGCTGGATATCCTAAGCCAGCGCGGCATCGGGCATATTAAAGAAGCGGTGGAGATCATTCGGCAGAACCAGGAAAAGGATGTTGATGTGCATGCTGTAGCGACAATCAAAAGCGACGTAAAAGTCAATGCGCAGTTACAGTCCGGCGACAGCATTGGCTGCTTCTATATTGAAAGCCCGGCTATGCGCGGTGTGCTGAAAAAGCTACGCTGCAGCGACTATCTGACCTTGGTGGCTGCCAGCAGCATTATCAGACCCGGTGTCGGATCCTCGGGGATGATGGACGAATATATAAAGCGGTATCACAACCCTCATGGTTTCACGTACCTGCATCCCATCCTTAAAGAGCAGCTGAGCGAGACCTTCGGGGTAATGATTTACCAGGAAGATGTGTTGAAGATTGGCCACCACTTTGGGGGCTTGGACCTGGCGGATGCGGACGTGCTGCGCCGCCTGATGTCGGGCAAGAACCGTGGGCGCCATCATCTTGAAGAGATACGGGAGAAGTTTTTCGGCCATTGTGCAGCAGTTGGCCATGACGCGAAGATTACCGCCGAGGTCTGGCGCCAGATGGAAAGTTTTGCAGGTTACAGCTTTTCCAAGGCTCATTCTGCCAGCTACGCCGTGGAAAGCTACCAGAGCCTTTTCCTGAAAGCGCACTACCCAATAGAATTCATGACGGCTGTCATTAACAATGAGGGAGGCTTTTATGCTCGCTGGTTATACGTAACCGAGGCGCGAAAAGCCGGAGCGACGATCAATCTTCCCTGTGTTAATTATTCTGAATTGAAAACACGGCTTTATGGCAAAGACATATTCTTAGGGTTTAATATGGTCGATCGTTTGGAAGTGAAGATGATTGAAACAATACTCGAGCAGCGTAAGGCTGCTGCCTTCAGCAGCCTGGAGGACTTTGTTACCCGCTGCACCCCGGGACTGGAACAATTGTTACTTTTGGTCAGCGTAGGGGCGCTACGTTTTACCGGTGAGACGAAAAAGTCACTACTCTGGAAGGCCCATCTACTGCTTGCCAGCAAAAAGGCAACTCAAAACAAATACGCGGGTATGGAGCTTCTTTTTCAACCAGCGTTGAAGCTGCCAACTGTCCCCAACTTTGAATGGGCTTCTGACGAGGACTTTTATGACGAAATGGAACTCTTGGGCTTTTCCGTCAGCTTGTCACCATTCTTCCTGCTAAAGAGTCAGCAAAATCTCGGTATTATGGTCTCCGACCTGCTGAATCATGCCGGCGCACCTGTTACAATTACCGGCCTTTTTGTAACAATGAAGCAGACCCGGACCCGTAATGGCGAAACAATGGCATTTGGGACATTCCTGGATCGTGATGGACAATTCTTTGATACGGTCCATTTTCCGCATGTTTACCAGCGCTATCCTTTTCAGAAGTCGGGCATTTACCGTATTCAGGGAACAGTGACCACCAGTTTCGGGTTTCCTTCGATAACAGTAGAAAGTATGAGCAAATTACCGATCAGGCCAGACCCGAGATTTGTGATCCGCCATCCTAAGCTTTCATGAGGGAAAAGCCGGATTCGAGGCAGACATACAAAAATTTCGTAATTTAGAAATATGCGCACCACTTTTTTCTATAATCCCTTTGATCGCCTGACTGAGTCAATGATTCAGTTTAGCGTAATAATGGGAGAAAAATATTGGATCGTACAGAGGTTCGAATGGCCTGGTGTGCCTTCTGGCAAAGGGTTTATGGTCAGTCGTTATTCAAAAAAAGAAAATGCACTTGTGCACTACCAACATCTTCAGGTCGGGGAAGGTAAAATGCTGGATGTATCTGAAGATGCTGAAAAATTGAAAGCATTGCTTCAACCGGGATCAGAATACCACGTCTTCATCAACACGTTTCAAAGAGGAGATTGGAAGAAGCGGATGCACTCGAAGTACAAAAAACAATTTGTTTCCTACATTACAAAGCAGACGAACACCACCCCACTGCAAGGTCCTGTTCAGGTAAACCTATACTTTGAATATGGTCGTCTTATGGCGGAAATTCATGCTAGTGAGAAGGAGCCTGTGAAAATTCCAGTTGATCAAATTCTAAAAACATAGTTTTATGTGCGTTGACATAGCATTTCACAGTGATATCCAGATTACGAAAGAGGCATTTCCAGGATTAGTAATCAAAAGAACACCTGCGTATAGCATTGAATTTAATGAGCAGATTCTAGGCCCACTTTTCCCGGAATGCAGTGTTATCGTTAGTACAGATGGCAGACAGGAAGCTACTACTATGGAATGGGGAGTATTTCCGACCTGGATAACCGACAGAAAAGAGCGAGACATTCGTAGGAATAACCAGTTGAACTTGAGAAGTGAAAAGATATTTACTGAAACTGCTTCCCTTGCTCACAAACTGCGGAAACGGCGTTTACTGATACCGGTAAATGGCATATATGAACATCGGAAGGTAAATGGGATCAAAAATATGGTCCCGTATTTTGTTTTCTATCCAGATGGAAAGCCCTTTTACCTGCCCGGCCTATATCAGCAAGCATCCGTAGTAGACAATGACGGAGTGGTAACCGAAAACCTCAGCTTTGGGTTGTTAACTACGGGCGCGAACACTACTATGGCTGGGATTCATAATTCCGGAACCAACAAGCATAGAATGCCCCTATTTCTCACTGAGGAAATGGCCCAAAGCTGGATTTCGGCCAGCCTTCAGGAAAATGAAATGAAAGAAATCCTGGCATACAAAATTCCAGATAAGGACCTGGAATATCACCCAGTGTATTCCATCCGGGGCGGTAAAGTCAGGCCTGACGGCATGCCTAAATACACGCTCTGGGAATGGCCGGGGCTGCCGCCACTGGGACAGGACAATGCTCAATCTTCATTATTTTAGCCGGTTGGTACTTTGGAGCTATTCTCCGACTGAATGAATGATATTGCCGGAACGTATCGGCGAGTTTAAACTGGTCCATCAGTTTTCCCTGGACAGGTAAAGATGTTATCCAAACGGTTATGTTTTTTACTTTATATGCGATAAGCATCGGGGCCACCATATTGATGGTTCTGTTCGTTCCTTCCGTAATCCTCACCGTAATTCCCTGATATGAATACTGAACAATAGTTGTTGAGTCACGTCTGCAAAAGACAAAACGCCTCCATGATTTTTTTGAAATGAGCATCGAGTTTTCCATTAATGCAATAGATTAAATACGTGATAGCTGCCAACCCCCAGGATGAGATAATAAACAACCGCCCTGGAAAAGGCAGTTCAAATCTCTGTTAAACATAAACTGATCTGGTAAAAAATTCAAAAAAGGTCATACCGATTTAAGGTCATTCTACTCCAGAGGTGTTACCATTTCCCCAATCGCCTTTTCAATGGCGGTTATTGCTTGTTTTGAAAAATTCAATGTTACAAAACAAGGTCTCAGACTGTATATATATTTTTGGGAATAGCTTCCATTGTAAAAGCCTGTTATTTGCCCCTTCTCGTAAGAAGGATTTACTGCAGGATCAATCTCGTTGATTTTATTCATGAGTGCATCCACTTCCACAAGTTTGCCATAGTGTTTCGTTCCCAGGAGAATAACAAAATTGGGATCACCTGTAGGATGAATATACCGCTCGATAGCAATAAGCCGTCCCTGGTAGTTTTTCCTTAGTTCAATATCATTGTTGTGCAGTACCTCCGCAAAACCACCAACGTCCAACGGTAGGAAGCCGTCTCTTCCAGAAACATGAGGTGAGAAACCGGAATCTCCACACCAGTAAACTTCAGGTACTCTTCCAAGGTTAACCTGCGTCACACATATGCGCATGATCCGGTGCATCATAGCATTGTCAACTTCCCGCCTGTCATGCTCAGTAAGAACATATTTCGCGTCACCTATTTCCATTCTGGTTTTACTCAAAAACCTAAGGTTATTAAAATGCTCTATAGAGAATTGCTTATTACATATCGTCCACACCATTTCTGCATATTCCGGCACAGAATATTTTTTCAACTTGTACATAAATCCAATAGCTGCTTTTAAATAGAACGAACATTACGCAAAAAAGTACTATTGCTATTTTTTCGTATCGACAAAGGTGCCATCAATTTCATCAAGATCCGATTTGTAAAAGATAGAAACGATCGTAGGCACAAAGCCAACGGTTTGATCCCATATACCACTGCGGCCGGCAAGTATCGTCGTACCAGCATCGGTGGACCAGCCGTGTACAAAGCTACCGAATTGCTCCCCGATACTACTGGTTGCTATTGTATGTTTATTGCTGAAGGTATTGATTTGATCGATCAGACGCTTAAGATCATTAGCTTCGAGATACGCATACAGCTTGATGATGGTTCCCGCTTTCCCCGTCTGTGCAATCAGGAACCTTACGATATTACTGCTGTCCTCCTCCTGGTCCATAAATAAAAAATAGAAATTGTTTGCTGGTTTTGCGCTGAAGAATTTCCGGTATGGCGAATCAAGGAACCGCACCTTCCTTGCAATTTCACTAATCGGAGTATGCAAGTGGACATGGTTTATGCCGATCGCCGTAATTTGGGCTTCCGCTGACATGTATAACATCATGGACATGGTGAATAATGAAAATAATTTTATCATTTATTGTAATATACCAAAAATTAATATAGGGTGGCTATGCCACCCTATATTATAACGCTGTTATTAGAGACATCCTATACCCGCTATGCCGGAATATTTCGCTGGGGTAACCGGAAGGTCTTCCGTCAAATTGCCGATACCTGGACTCAAGGTAACCCTGCCTCCGTACTGCTTAGCATATTCATTTAGTTTTTCCCTGTATAACGCATTCATTCCTTCCCAATCAATCGGCTTACCAGAATGATATCTAGCCATCACATCGAGCAACGCTTTATTGTCTATTTCTACAGCCAGCTCTGCCGCACGAGCTGTAGAGTAAAACGTCTTATTGGACCGAACAATGGGAAAACCAAAGTAAAGCACCGGACCAGGCCTAACTATCTTTAATACCCCGTCGCCGGGATCGACAAGATTCATGTGAACGTTCGAAACTGCGGCGATCTGCCATCCGCCGAAACCATTAGGATCCAAGCTGATCACTTTTTTAAAGACAAACGATTTTTTGCAGATATCTAACTTGCCCGTAGGCTCTGTTGGTTCCCTTCTTGGCCGTGTAGCGGGATCGCTGTCGGCCGGGGTACGGCCTGGGTACACTGGGGTACCAGCGCCGCCACCAGCACCGCCAACACCGCCTCCGGTTGGTGTTCCGCTGCCGTTGTCCGGATTGTCGATACAATGCTTCGTTGTATGACTATAATTACAGTAAACGTCTGTGTTTGCAGAGTAGGCACAGGTGTACCAATCGACTTCTTCACAGGTAGTCTGCCATGAATTCGTTTGCAGGCCCCCGGGGAGGAGCTGCGTTGATACCCTGAAGACACTGTCGTTGCGGTACCGGTAACCGTCCAGGAACCTGCCGTCCCAGGTTTCGATAAGCACGATACCAGAGAATTTTTCCGTTACCCTAGCGGTATCAGGTATCTTATAAATTACTTCCGCCCTGAAGTGGCCCTTGTCTTTGGAAAGAAGCAGATAGCCGATCTTATCCAAGGGGCATTTAAAGGTTCCGCCAATAACTGTCGCATATTGCGTCGTGTCCTTATGCTTTAAGGGTACTACGACCGTCTTTCCTCTAGGTAGCTCCTGGATACGGGCTTCCTTCCAATTTGGTGATTTTTCTAGCAACAACTGATCAACGGCTATTTTCGTCCCTCCTTGGCTGCCGGGAAGAACTGAACTTTCAAAGTAAGATCTTGCGTCTAGAAAGAACTCATCGGGTACCTGTCGTACGTCTCTTTTGCTACAGGACAGTGAAAGGACAACAATAATACAGCAAAATACATAAAGGGTTGTTAAACATGTTTTCATACAAAATATTGAGGGTTAATAGAAAAAACAACCTGGAAATCTTCCCGTGCGGGAAATCTGCGCGAATGGATGGTTAACCTGACAATACCTTCTATCGACGATTCGCTCTTCGGGTTAAACTGAGAGCTTTAGAGTTATACACCGAATATAGGATATTTCATCAGAACCGAAAAATAGATATACGCATTCTTATAAAAAACAGATCATTGGTATTGTTACACAGAACAGGCATACGAAGTAGTGATAAGAAGTATCATCTGCAGCTGGATTACGATACAACCAAATGCGTAGTGCAATGATCCAATGCCACAGCACTTGGGCGGTAGTTACCAGGATCATTTTCGGGGATGAAATTTCGCTAGCGTCATCTATTTGGGTAGCGATGGTAAAGAAGTACAGCAACGGAGAAAGAAGCATCATGTGAGCAATCATATACCGGCGTGCCGGCAGGTCGCCAAGCACCAATGGAAGGGTTTTTCGGCGCATATACCGGTCGCCGTCCTGGTCCCTAAAATCCTGTAGCGGTAGCCCAGCTCCAGCCCAAAAGCTCAAAAAGAAAATAAAATTCCATATCTGCAATTGAATTTCATCCCCGACTATACGCCACTGCGCACCGAGTAGTAAAATAGTGCCAATTGAAATACAGAATACATTTTTTAGGAACCAATGATTACTAAAGCCCCAATTGCACATCATTAATGTGACCAGCTGCCAACTAAGTGCATACCAAAACACATCAAGCAAGTAAGCAGTGAAAAGGAAAAGCGCATTATAGATATAGGACCTTTTTTCAGCCTCTCTGACCGTTAGAACTCCCCTTACTAAGGGGCGGTATGGCTTGTTTAGACGATCTTCCTCCACTCCGTTTACCTGGTTTGCGATACAAAAGGTAAGAATGTATAGCAGGTTATAGATACTGGCGTAAAGTAGCATCGTGGGAAATTGGCGCCAGGATTCCCGATTGTAGAAAAAGGCAGCGATAAAAGTGAGAAAAGTTGGAATAACAGTATCCCAAATATCATTCCTGATGAACAAGAAGATAATGTATGCTTCCTTGGCAGGAAGAGAGATAGCGGTGTTGAGGATGCGCACCATGCCCATAGGGCAAAAAATTTGGTACTCCAAATTTAAGCATTAGCGTTCAATATTGCCTCAATAAATAAAGTTAAATTAAATATACATACAATGTTTATAAAATTGATTTATAGATAAAAATGCAAGCTTAAAACCACCGCACTATGGCAGCATTCATTACTGCCAAGTCTAACGGCTTGGTTAAAAAAGTTATGCCTGGAAATTGTTTGTATCGAAGGTGTATTGCGGGGTCACTACATGCGGAATTAATGATTATTTTCATCCTTTCGAAACCATCTTTATAACGAAGGTTATATAAAATAAGATCCCCGGTTAATCCTGGGATTTTGTGGTCAAGAATCAGCAAATCGGGCAAACTACCTTCCATCAAGGCATTTAAGCCCTCGTTTCCATCCTTATAGGTGCGATAACTAGCTTGTTGCCTGATACACCACTTAGACAAATAAAAAGTCATCATACTATCGTCTTCAATTATTATAACGCTACGGCCCACAAGTAGGTCTTTTGCATCTTTAAATAAGGAAGATTTGTTCATTTCTTTTAAGCTAGCAATCTGTTCCGGACTACATTCAGTAAATGGGATCTTGAAATGGAAGTGTACATTCTTGGCATCTGTTTCCATTAGACAACTGCCTTTGAGCTTCTTCACTAATTCCTTTATAATGCCAATTCCCAATCCAGTATTTTCAAACTGATTACGCTCCGATTTGAACCTGCCAATTTTCTGATGAATTTCATCAATAGGTATTTTCGATGGATTACTTACGGTAAATAGCAACCTTTCTTGCAACTTTTCCTCTGTTATTGCTATTGAAAGATCAATTTGGGAACCCTCTGGAGAAAACTTAATTGCATTGCTAAATACATTGTTAAGAAGTCGTTTGATAAATAGACCATCGCTAATAATATAGGTGGGAAGCTTTCCGTAGTTGAGAGCAATGTGAGAGTTGCATTTGCTAGCAAAATGGCTGTTAACCAGAAGACAATCATTAATAGTTGCCCTCAAATCCATGGGAGCCAAATTAACGACATCAAATTCCCCGGTAGCTAGCTTTGCAAGGTCCAACGTATTGTTGAGAATTTCACGGGCAATGGTACCAGACTTGGAAATTTTTGTGATAGTATCAACAACATCTGGATTGTTAACTTTGTCCCATTCTATAGTTTCTGCAAAGGATATTACAGCGCTTATAGGTGTTCTCATATCATGTGCCGCTTCATAAAGATAATTAATCCGCTTTTCGGATTCAGCGACGATTTCTTTATTTTCCTGTTTCAATTCAATTAGTTTCAGAGCTGCCTGGTCCTTATGCTTATCATTCTGGTTAATGATCTCCACGACAACAAAACCCATCAGAGTCAAAATACTAATACAACAAAACCCTTTTATCAATAAGAACGGCCCAGATTGTATGTGGATGGGTTCCACTAGCTTCGTATAGTTATTTGTCAACATAACAGAAAACACGATCAAGATGATAACTAGTAGATACACCCTAATTTTTTTGTCCCTGTATATCAAATAGCATCCACCTGTCAAAAAGCTAAGTAGAAAGACAGTTATCAACTCTAGAGGCATAGCAGGTCCTAGTAGGGCGCCAAAGTACAAAGCAAATGTGCAATGAATAAGCAACGTAACACCGGCAGCCAAATTATGCCTCCCATATTTGTTCAGAACGATTACACCGACAAAACAGGATGTTTCTGCTAATACACCTAAAAGCATTGGAATTGAGCTTGTAATATAGTATATGGTCAATCCTGTAATCAGGGCCAATATACATGTCAAAGTGGCGGCCGCGTTGATCAGGACCACCGCACGTTGGGCTTCAGCGCTTTTTGCGAGATGAACTCCAGTATTCAAAAGTTGAATTACTGGCCGGGGTAAAATGGTTGTTGTTTTCATTTTGAGGCAATTTTTTTCTGATAGAAAGACACAGCGATACGGCAACCATGTGTCCGCTTCATATTCTGAACCTACAACGTACGCCATCATTCTATAGTTCATGGGTTTTGGGTAATTAAACTAGCCGATATTTTGCCCTTAAGTGCACGATGTAGTATTAGGTCTGAAATAGAATAGACTGGCGTTAATATCTCCGATCAAAAGGGTCAAATCCTTACTTGGGCTCGAGCAGGAGCATTATGTTTCGAAATTAACCGCATTTGACTAATGTTTTATTTTTTGTTTCACCAGAGTTTATTTAGATTATAGTTTTTCAATAGGTTAGGTACCCCGATAATACGTTTAGACCTAGCTAAAATGCACTTTTCATTATAATATAAATATAATATATATCAACAAAGTTGCATAGGTTGACATCTCTTCCACAAGAGAATATTCTGAGACAAAACCGTCTAATATTTTTATTCATTTCCTATTTTCTTCTAAATTTATGTAGAAGAACCAAAATCAGTACCCCCCAGAGTAATACCCAAATAGTGACCCTTTCGAAAGTCTTCTTTAAAACATGCATTTACCATGAAAAAGATAACACTCTTCGTTGTAATGACCCTGATCCTAATTGGATTTGTTATTGTTCAAAGCTGCAAAAAGAATAATAGAGAAATCGAACTTAAACCGAGAGGCTTATCCGTGGAAATTGAAGAGATTAAAAACCAATTTACTGCATTAAATTATCAATCAAGCTTAGAAGTAAATTTAAATGATTCTGTTACGCAGGTTCTATACCCCTACTGGAAGCGGGCTTACCAAATAAAACAAGGGGATTCTGCTGTCTATACTTATATAAGGCTTTTGCCCAAGCTCTACACGTATGGCATCCCATTCAATTATGTATATAAAAATGCTGGAAGAAATTATATCCTAGCTGAGCAGAAAAATGGTAAAACAAACTTTTTTAAAGCGACAGCGATGGATGCCAGAGATCCATCAATACCAGGCTTTATAGGAGATCTACTGTTAGAAAATCTTCAAACCCATAAAAGCTATGTTTTACACTTTGGGAATGAAAAATACAGAAAGGCGGCTATTTCCAATGACATAAATGCTGCTGATCCTCAATGCTATTATTACTTTACCTGCACATGGGGTGGAGTCTGCAATAGCATTGTAACTATAGTTGGCTCATACGGTGGACCGTCGCTTTATAGCACTGTAACCTGTACTTATCCTTCAATTCCAGAATGCCCATCTGCTAGTTGGTCAATTACTCATTCAACAACAGCTATAGATTGTGATGATCCGCCATCATTGGTACCCCAACCCGTAACTCCAGATCCAACTGGCATTGTGGGAGGTGGTTACATCCCTATAGGAACAACTATTCCTGGATCTGGCTTTAGCTTGGATCCAGTCAAAGGGCATATGTGTGGTGTCATTAACTGGCTTCGGGTTGGTAATGCCTATGTTGCAACTATCTCGGGAGTAGGTATCATGTTTCTACATCCCCAATATGGCATCTACAACTTTGAAATGAATAAGATTTGTGTTACTATACCTGTCAACTATTTAACTAACCAACGGACAGCGACAAATGCTTTTATTGCCAATTGGAACTGGACTGCAGACGAAGTCCTTGCTGAACTACAAGCTAATCCAACGCATGTTCCTGTCGCAAAAGATCTTTTAGATAGATTTAAGTATCTATTAGTTCAGAATTTAATTGCAACGGATCCAGGATCATCCATTAACTTTATGGGACCTTGCTTGGGAGCAGGAGTTCCAACTACTCCAGCAGAATACGATTGTTATTAGTAGTTTTTATCATATATTAAATATGCCCATAAAAATGATCAAAGAACAGGAAACAATCTACAATCTCTTAAAGAAAATACACGAATTTTATCCTGTTGGAATGAAGTCCTTTGTTGGCTATCCGGGAGCGAATACAATTGCGGAAATAATTGAAAAGAAGATAAACACAATGATAGCTGGTGAACGAACTGCGATTTCTGCTCTACTAGACTCTATTAGGATTTCAGCAGGTGACTATGAAATTGTTGACTACTCTGCAGGACAATTTCCATGTTATTCAATAGGAGTTTTTATTGAGGAAGACACTTCTGGAGATTTGAACCGGAGGACGCTGATAATGTTTACAATATCGCTTTTGTGTAACTATTACACATATTATATTCATGATTTTTTTCGTGTCTCTGGCCAAACAACTATTTCTCAGCGTAGGAAGGTTTATCCGATAGATTCTGTATCTCTTGAAAATCACCTAAGTTTTGGAAATATGAAGACGCTTATTGATAAGATATCAAGGGCTACTCAGCAATTTTTTCCAGAGTACATGTATGTAAACCACTATCAACTTTTCAGCAATTATGTCACAGGGGCAGTTCCATTTGGTAAAACTGAAGATGGTAACGTTACCTCATCCCATTCGATTTACCACTTCCTTTTCGATAGTTTTTTTTCTGAGAATCTAATCGTCATGCCGTAAATCCGGTATTCAGCCATATGGAATGTTACCAATCTTCCGATACATTTTCAATTTCATTTCGCAATAACTTATTTTTTATCAGATTCTTTATTCGTTCCGTGCGATAAGGAGATGGGCCAACTCTGGTGTATTATAGATATGGTCCATGACGTCCTCAATAATCTGAACTACATCTTCCTTGATGGAAACATAATTGGCGTCAACCTCCGCTTGTGTTATATCTCTAACCTTGGGGATAGGAACATAACTCTTTTCCTCTGATGCAATAGCTGAGTGGTCATTCTGGATCTCACAATGAAAGGTTTTCAGGGCAATCTTCATATCCGGGTTATCGGCAACCGTACCGACGAATTCTCCTGATGACATCGAGGCTATAGTTGAAGAAGGTATAGCGGATTCTAGCTGGGTAGATTTGCTGACTGATGTCTCGGAGCTATTGATGGAATAGCTTTCTCGCTGCTGCATGATGCGGCCGAACCTCTCGGAAAGTGCTTTCGCTGTATCACCGCCCACTTGTCCAGATATAATATTGCCGACAATACCGAAAATGACATCGGCGATCTCCTTGCCGTAATCCTTCCTGAGCTGGCTGATATCCTGAACGGCCAGAAAAGTGCTTACTAAATTGGATCTCGCAGACGCTATGGTGGCTTCGATACCCGATTGGCCGCCGATATAAATAGTGGGCAGCTCATCGATAACCAAGCTGGACTTTAGTTTCCCCTTCTGGTTGACCAGCTTAAGCATTCTGGTGACAAACAGGGAAAGCACAGGCCCGTATACCTGCAGTTTCTGCGGGTTGTTACCCATGCAAAGAATCTTAGGATCATGAGGATTGTTGATGTCCAGGGTAAACTCATTGCCGGAGATAACGTAATACAACTGTGGACTTGACAGCCTTGCCAGCGTTATCTTTGCACTGGCAATCTGCCCTTCCAGCTGCTCCATGGCGCCGTTGATATAGGCCAGTACGAATGGATTGATCAGCACCTCAATTTCGCCTTCTGTGCGCAGTACCGGGAACAGCTGGTCATAGGGCATCTGCATCAGCTCTATACAATGCGGTAGTGTGCAGTACCTGCCGGATTTATACTTCTTTAAAAACCAGATTATACCAGTGAGAAAATTTATGGGTGATTCCACGAAAAAGTCCCCCGCCTTACGGATCCATTCCCTGTTAAGCCCCAGCATTATCGTCCGGGAGCTCTCCGTGGCATCCGTTATGTCGGTCATGCTTGCCGGATCCAGCGGATTACAGCGGTGGGAGCGCGAGAGATCGTCGAAATTTATGGTATAGAACTTCGGAACTTTCTTATAGGCATGTATGTTTTTAAGGAATGTATTGTAGGCAATCAGCGATAAGTCCGGAAACTTAAAATCGTACACGAACATCGAGAAACCCTTCTGGATATGTTGCGTGATGACATGGCGCACCACGAAGTAGCTCTTTCCTTATTTCTTTCTATTTACCCCATCTGGATCCGGGGGTCCCGCATAGGAGGGACCCCCGGAAAGGGTTGATGATATTGATATAGCTGTTGTGAATTTTTCCTTTAAAATTATATTTCGCTGGCAGGTTGATACTGTATTCATTCTGAAGTAACCGCTCCTCCTGCGGAAAGGTTTCCTGTAGTTTATTGAAAATATCTCCCTGCAACCTGTCTTTCAGAATGCGGGTCAGTAATGTTCCACCGTGAAGAATCAGTAGGAATCCAATGCACGTAACTGTCATATATAACCCAGCAAGTATAACAGCTGCAGCGTCCAACCGGAGCAGAAGATGGCTTAGTCCAAAGATCAAAAGGCCAGTGAGCAGGGGCCGGAGGGCTGCCGGTATAGTGAGCTTTTCATTCTTTTTTCCTTTGATGCCTACTAGGGATACGACCAGCAGGCCCAAGGAAAATGTTTTAGAAATAAAAAAATGCCGGAATAACCCGGTGGCAGCAACGCCAGCCAGTATCTGTTCGGTTATCTTGTAAGTGAGCCCCATGAAATGAATGCCTTATAGCAGTAAAAATAAAAATGTAAACCGAGGATAACGAGGCTCGATTTTCGGACAAGGTCTGTGATCTTCCTGAGTGCTTCTGCGTTCTCTCCTGTGTTCATAATCTCCTCTTTAGTTGTGATCGTTGTCTCCCTACAGGCTATTGTAAGCCATGAATCTTGCGCTTCTTCCGTAGTGTGCCGGGACTGCTTTCCATATGCTCATCGCTGGTCAGCACTTCCCACAGAGACAAGAATACTGGCAAGGCCTGAGCCGGGAACTGAGCGGGGGCTTGCTCATGGGTATATTGGGGTGGCTGATTGGTGGCTGTGTTGATATCTGTACTGCCAAATCGTTCCAGCTTTTCCATCACCTTGGCCGCGCTGAAATCCTTTCCCAAGTCGGAGGCTTTGAAGATGCAGCGGGTGGCATTGTCGATAACGGACATACCGTAAACATTCCCTTCGGCGTTCCTGTATAACAATAGCCGGATGCCTTTTTCCCTGAGCTGTTGCTGCAGCGAATCCATCGTATTGGCGGTGCTCAATACTCTTGACACCATGTGCTTTATCCGTTCGCCGTACGGCTTTCGCTCCGTTTTATGAGCCGCATATAGCCTTTCCAGGTTAGCCAGGGTTGGGCTGGTAAAGATGCTGCTGGCCTTTATGGGGACGCCCGCAATGTTTCCGTCCCGGTCCAGAAGACGGTACTGTAGTCCACCATTGAGGTACATTAAGCTGTCTTCCTTTCCACGGTCTGCATAAACATTGAACTGGGAAAGCAGTGCATTAAACTCCCTGAAGGATGTGAACTTATAGGTGCCCACCACCTCCCGGACGACACGAGAAATTGCGGCTTTAGTCGGCTGTTTACCATAGCTGACATGGTCGATATTTATCGGCTGTAATGCTGTATACGTCTCCTTCTTCTGGTCTTCGGCTTTCACCAGACCAAAGCTTTCCTCGATCTGTTTGCGCGCTCGTTCCGATTGGATCCTGCCGATGTTATGGGTTTCTATACGCTCGCCATAACGGTTGATATTGGTGGTGACGATGTGCACATGCGGATGGCCGGCATCCATATGTTGATACATCAGGAAAGGCTGCTCACCCCATCCAATAAGCCGCAGGTATTCATCGGTGATACTTCGCAAGCGGTCGGCATCGAGCATATCTGCCGGCGAAAAGTTAAGCGATATATGCACGGCATTGGTCTTCGTCCGTTCATTGAGCCGTGTCAGGTCCGTAAACCGTTGCAGCCTCTGCCGGAAGGAAAGGTTGGACGGATCCTGAAGAAAGCCGCCCGAGTGTAGTAGTACCGCATCACCGGATGTCACCTTTTGCTCGTTATAATACAGTGCTTTCCGGACGCTTTTACCACAGACGATCTTGGCTACCATCGCTCCGAAAGTTTAGCCATCAAGGTGAATAACCTTGTAATTCTCTCGTCCGCATGATGAAAGAACCGGACGATGTCAAGGGCATGACTAATACGATCTGCTGGCTGCTTTTCTGAGTTAACACGGCGGGTTGCCTGATTGATGTTGACGCCGATGGACTGGATCTCCTTACGAATCAGGGCCAGCTCCTCCAGCAGTAGGCGGCTTCCCTGATCCCAATGTTCAACAACGATTTTCCGGTTATCGATAATGTTTCGCAGCAACTCGCTCATGGAACGACAGTGGCTATGCTGCAATAGGTCAGACAGTTCCCGGTGTTTTTCCTTGCTGATACGGATGGGAACAACATGTGGAAGCTGCAGACCTTTACTCTTTTTCTCCCTTTCCATAATCATAGATATCGTTTTGTGAGCAGGTGACAAAATGGCCGACTCCGGAGGCCATTTTTCCTCCGCCCCTGTAGGAGGCGGTGGGCAAGATAGGAATGTATACATTCCTACATCTTGCCGGGTCAACCAGACCTAATAAAATTTGCGCTGGAAGCCGGTTTCGTTAGACTGAAACGGTTTCCATGAACTGCCTTTCTGCCAGCGTGGTAATGTTTGCAGGGAGCTTTTTAATGGTTGCAAGTTGGTAAACAGCGTCAGATTGATGAATACACCATTCATTCAGGAGCGGTGCTGGCCGCTGTTCCTCGGTTTCATTTTCCCCGGCATTCGCTTGTTGGTGTGTGTGGCTTTTAATAGTTTTTCCAGGAATTGCGAGGGCGGTTTCCAATCTGGATCGAAGTTAATGTTGACCGGTATTAGACGTCCATCAGTACTAAATATCTTCAATGTTCTGTGCTCAGGATCGGCTTCGATCCTAATCGGACGTTCATTTTTGTGGACAGCGCCGACAATATTTCCCCTGATCAGCTCAGTGTTCATGGACGGTCTGTTATCGTCGGGAACCAAGGGTAGACTGCAAATCAGACTTTGAATTTCTTCCACAGTCGGACCGCTGAAGTAGGTGTATTTTGCATCCTGACCTAAGTTCTCGTTCAGCTTTATCCATTGATCACAGGCCTCCAAATTCGTTTCAATCAAATGGGCCATGACCGGCCTTCCGGCCATCAGGTTGACAGCGGCACGGAGGTCTATGCTGGTGGGAAATTTCATACGCTTCTCCGGCAGGATGTCCAGAAGTTGCCATGCTTTATTGCGAATTGCATCGGCCATAACAGGTGAACCGCACCAATATTTCAAGGATAGTAAATCGCCGGTTGCTTGACCCGCAGCATCCTGCTGGAGCAGGTCTATCCTTTGGCAAATACTTTTTATCTCTAGTTTAAATTCGGCCCTGCCATCTTCAGTAAGTCTACAAAGATGATCGGCGTTCCGCCAGTTGATCCTGTCCATATGGGCCTCGAGTTCGGCGGAATCAACACCATTATAAGTACCATGCGGTAATGGTGGATATTGGACCCGCTGAATTTCCAACTCTTTAATTGTATACTCATTCCATGAATTGGCTATGGTTAAACTAATCGTTCCCTTGCCATCCGGCTGAAAAAAATCAGTTTTCAGGACAAATTCCTCGGGAATACTTTGCAAGTGATCGCAAAGGGCGCTGTACAAGTCAGATCCTGCTATCAAGTCCAGCCCCATGGAACGGATTTTCTCATAAAGCGCATCCAGCTCCCCGGTTAGCAAATGATAGACAAGATTGGCATGAAGCTGGCTGTTGTAGTCCCGTTTGCGTTGAAACCGGCTTTCATAAGTGCCGGACCACTCCGGGTTCAGCTGCTCTTTGGGCCAGTATTTAAACATCATCGTCCTGGCAAAATCAATTTTGTCAATTTCATTACTTTGTAGCAGTTCGTTGAGCCTGTTGATACATTGCTGAGCCATACTCTTATTATCAACACCGGCAACTGCGCCGCCCTTGAAGTAACGCCCCCAGTGCACCTTGAACATCTGGCGGTCAAATTCTACAGCGTTGATGGAACCATATTGAGAGTTTTTTATTTTAGGCGGTATGGTACAGCTGGTCTGATAGCGATCGAAGAGGTAGCCATTGACCTGATGATTCTTCTTAAAGTTAAGCCGATAGTTGATGACGAGTTCCTCTTGATGGTTGAAAACAATTTGGTGGTCGGTGCTGAATTCCGGCAGGTCTGAATTTATTCTGGATCGCAAATCTTCTTCCAATTTCTTTCCCCGGAACCCTTTTTGTTCCAGATATTTCAGGAGATCATTGATGGCTCTTTCTTCCATTTTTCTAGCTTTTACGATGATACATATGGCGAAGGGAATGGTAATACAGCAGACTTTAGTTTGTATCACAGCCGAGGGCCTTTCTTCCTGTTCTTGCTGGGCTTTATTACCAGTTCTTCCTTCGGTTTTACGTATTCCCCTTTCTTCAGGCCGGCAGCAAGGATCATATCTTCTGGAATATTGGTATTTAGAAGCTGGTATCCTTTGGCAATTTCAGGAAGTACATATTTGCGTAGCATGCCGGTAATTCTTTCACGACCGTCCGGCAAGTCCATCATGTACTGAAAGGAATACTTGAATTTAATGGTCCCGTAACGCTCATTTGGAATCCCATACAGAAAAGTGTCTGCCATTTTACGCTCCATCTTGCTATTCTCTTGGCGCTGAAGATGAGCCCTTAGAAGGCGATCAATGTAAAGTTCAAGATCCATTTCGACTTGACTAGGTGCATCTTCCGGATGTAAGTTGGGCACAGGAACGGGAGGTAACTGTTTACACCATTGTACGGCCTCTTTCAACAGGGGTTTCAGCTTCGGATCAACGATACCGTAGTCAAGTCCACTCCCACTTCCGTTATTACTTACCATGCAGACCTTCTTTCCATTTACATACAGGTTGGCGGTAAATGCATTTGAGTCGTCGCTTAAAGTTGGCGAGTACTTTATGTTTTTGATTTCTATGTTCATGAAAATTTTGTTTTAGGTTTTCTGATCAAGCCCAATTCGATGTAAAGAATATAGAGCCATAACATACCTTAAATACCTCTTTTCTTGCCTTTTAACCATAATAATCGCTTCGAGTGCACTTTAGTAGGAGGCATGGGTTGCTTTGATGGTCTATTAGAATTCTTGCACTGATACGTTTGATGATCCATAGGCATACCATTCGGTGAAAACAGTATAAGATGTTCCTGGAATGGGTCTACCGATACAAGAACTGATTGTCCGCTTTTCAGCTGGACGTCAGCAATCTGGCCATTTAGAATCCGGGATAATACAGTTTCAATTTCTTCTTCACCTATGGGTAGTTGTTGCAAAATCTGAGTAAGCCGGCTAACGGAAATACCATCGCTAGATTGCAAAAGAAAGTGCCCTGTCTGTGCTATATCCGGGACTGCACGATGCCAAAACGCACCCATTTCAGTACTTTTAACATCGAAAATCGCTCGACCATGTAAAAGATGAAAAGCAGCAGACACCGGAATGCCGGCCGGCAGAAGTATCTCCTTACATGGACAACTTGATAGAAAATTCCAGGTATCATTGTCAATCATTCCAACAAAATCAGGGCTTTCGGCCCAATATTTTAGTTCTAAGAGGGCTAGGATATGACTAATACCCTGGTCTTCATAGTGTGTGTCTTGAAGTTGGGACAGGATACTGCAGATTTTATCCGTGAAGCAATATTCATCATCATTAAAAATTTGATAATGACTAGCTTCATCCATCCAATCGATGATCTTCATATCCTCCTCAAGCTTTTCCGTATCCAGATCATTAAAGATTCCGTGTTGAATCGCTGGAAGGTCATATAATTTGACTTTGTATTGTTCAATCAAGTACCTGTCATCAGTTTTTGAAAAGGGAATAATCACTTCCATTAAACCATCAGTCTCCCTTCTGTAGAGTCTTAGGGAAAAATCGTCAGCTGAAAAAGCTAACATACGTTTTAGATAAATGGGAGTATGAAAACCTATGTCCTCTAATTGCAAAAGGTACTGATCGAACCTACCTGATAAAAGATGGTAACAATATGTAATATTCTCCTCCAAAAGATTATCGGCTGAAAAGTATTTTGCTGTTTCATATTGCATTTTCAGATTATCCTTAATTGGGTCATATAAGCCAGTACCTAACCAGTGCTTAATGCTAAGGAGGTCAAAAATGCTCCTTCCCTGCGCGCTAGATTCATTAAGCAGCACCATCTTCCTGATGAGCACGCCAGGATAAGAATTCATATCAACCGGAGCGTCCTGCATTAAGCCTTGCCAATCAACATTGGCCATTGCCCTGTCTAGTGCTAGTACGTCTATGCCGTTTATGGTAACAGCTTCAAATTCAATTGGTCTTACAAATTTTGCAGAATAACCATGAAGCTTATACTCTTCAGTCTCTGAATGTTTATAGCAGTGGAGTTCAATGTCCAATCGACCGTCTGGGAAGTTAGTAGGATATGTTAGGTAAAAAAATGGCAAACCCATACAACACAAGTTGTCGACCTTTTGCAAAAATTCAGGATTGTAAATGCCCAGTGCCTTTAGATCTCGTTCGATTAAGCGCGTTGATAAATAATCCATAGCTGTACCACTATTTGCATTTTATAAAACCGAAGCAAAGGGATATTTGGTCGTTTTCAATTAATTGTCTCGTTGATAGCCGAGAAAATGTAATAGGCAATCTGCGGAACTATAGCATTGCCGAGTGCTTTCAGACTTTTGGCATGCCATACTTTTGCTCGAATGGTTTCAATGTCCAATCTTCCGGAAACCCCTTCACCGACGTTACAAACTCTACTTTCGGATAGCGCCCATCGGTCGAAGACTCCCGGATCACCTCCCGGAAGAAGGAGTGGTGCTCCGGTGATGTTCTGAATCTGCTTTTTATCGAGCCTTTTTCGTCGCTGGCAAGTGGACGTTGCAACAATCCAAACGTGCCGTTCCATCGTTGGTACGCCACAGCTTGCAGCATCAATACAAAACGTCTGGACTTCGTAACCCATGGTTTCCAGTCGCTGACAGAGACGATCGTGTTCTGCGGCAAACTTTTTAGTAATGAAGCCAAAAACGTTTTCAAGTACCGCCCATGCCGGCCGGACTGCATCCACAACGTCCAACAGGACTTCCTTGAGTGGCTCAGATCCAATTCTACTTCCTGCCACGGAGTACTTCTGGCATGGCCAACCTCCTGAGAGTACATCAATCTTTCCTCTCCACTTTTTCCATTCATGTTTCTCAATATCGCCGATGGTGGCAGCATGCGGCCAGTAATGATGAAGTATTTTCTGGCAGAAGACGTCCACTTCACAATGGAACACCGTCTCCCAGCCGCACCAGTCTGCGGCCAGATCAAAACCGCCAATGCCGCTAAACAAGCTGCCGTGGCGAATCCGTTTTTTTTTCATGCCTTTGCCATCAAGAATGAACAAATGCAGGCGTGTGGTTTGTGCGAATAATTTTTAGGACACAAAAATCTTGATTGGGGCTCGTCCGATGTATGTATATGATAGTAGGTAACAAAAATTTTAATCTCGTATTTAATCAGAAACTCAGAAAAAAAGAAATGTATTTAAGACGAAGTTTCAGAAATATGTCAGTAATTTAGAATAGAATTAGGCACTACCAAACTTTTATCACCATGAATGAACATTACTGGAACGGAGGTATTATCATGCTGGCCTCTTTCCTTGCTTTTGTTTTTGCTAGCCGGAAACAGTTTTATGCCCGACGCTCATCACCAGAGACGTATGCTAAATACGTCGGTAGTGGGTTCGGAGGCTGCCTTTGGATGATAATTAAGGTTATGGCAATTCTGCTTTTCCTTTATGGACTGGCTATAATACTCCAATCATCAAATGAGATAAATAGCAATAAAAATACGATGAGAAGCGACATATTATCACAATAGCCAATTGTTCTGTAAGTAGGAAAATGAAATATTTAAACCGATTCAAAAATGAGAATTTTCACAGTACTAAATCCCTTGTACGATAACCTTACTAAGCAAAATATTCTTGAATACTTTAAGACCACCGATTTTATTAGACTCTGCAATAATCTTAAAATAGAGGATGTTTATTCAGCTGCTTATAATGAGAGAGATGACCGCAATGATTTCTCATTTCTAACATTTGATGGTAATTGGGATAATAAATTTGCATCTTTCTTAAACAAACTGTATGACAAAAACAATAAGGCATTTCCATCAGTAATCATTGATATTCTAACAGAATATCTCACGTGGACAACTAAGTATATCTCTATCGAGCACATTTTGTTGGATCTCCGTTCTCTGGGTGTAACTGCTAACCTCGAAACGAAATTGCAAGATGCATGGCTATTACATGATCGCAATGTTCTGCGAACCGTAGAAGTTGTAAAGAATAATTTAATGGGAATAGCAACAAATGGACAAAGTAACGGGGAGGAATATATCGCAGCCCGATCCTCATTGTTGAGAAAGTCATCTATAAAGGGAGATTTACCCGACTTTGTAAAAGAAAATCGGACATTGAATGATTTTTGGCAATATATAAAACATAAATTTCCAAGCTATCAAGAACGTCGTAATTTTATCAATGAAGGTTTTAAACCTGTACTTGGAAAGTTGGAGGAAAGAACACCTATTGTAGAAACTACAATAAGGATAGATGACCTGTATATTAGAGACATTTGGCAAAAAGCTCTGGTACGAATGAACGAGGATCCTGAAGCTGCAATCACATCAGCCAGGACATTGCTGGAAACTGTTTGCAAACATATAGTAGATAAGATGAATGTAGAATATGACGATACTATTGATCTGCCAAAACTTTACAAATTGACGGCTACAAACTTAAACCTATCGCCAGATCAACATACTGAAAAAATATTTAAGCAGATATTGAATGGTTGCCAAAGTATTATTGAGGGTTTAGGAAGTATGAGAAACAAGCTAAGCGACGCACATGGTAAAAGCCAAAAGCGCGCCAAGCCTTCGCCGCGCCATGCAGCTCTAGCGGTAAACCTCGCCGGTTCCATGTGCCAATTTCTGTTGCAGACGTATGATACAAAAATGGCAACTGTAGGTTAGTCGTTTGCAGGCAAATTTAAATAATATATAGAATTTTGGTAATATTAAATTCCGCAAGGGTTCAAACCCAATCCCCTCTTCCCCGCTGCATCATGCAAACCCGCGCTTAGCGCGGGTTTTGTCTTTTATATCCGCCAGGGTTGCTGCCTGTCATTCCACCTGCCCCCTTTAACGGGTCCGCTGTTACCTTACATAAAAGCCCCCTTTTTTGTCGCAAATCCCTGTTATCCGGCTTGATGCCTTCTCTTATTTTTGATTTGTATCTTTTAAAAATAAAAACATCGACATGAGAACCGTATCCTTCGGTATGAACATCAGCTTAGATGGTTATTGTGACCACACCACCTTTTCTCCCAATGAGGAGCTGCATGATTACTTCACAGACATGATGCAGGATGTCGACCTGCTTTTTTTCGGCCGTATCATGTATCAACTCATGTTTCCCTATTGGGCCGATGTTGCCAGGGATCAATCCGGTACCGCGGATGAAAACAGGTTTGCTGAAAGATTTACGGCGATCGAAAAAGTAGTGGTTTCACGAACCCTGGAAAATGCGCAGTACAATACGCGGATCGTCCGCGGTAACCCTGCAGCAGAGCTGATGAAATTAAAACAACAGCCTGGTGGTACCATCTCTGTGGATACTGTCAGCATGTTGCCGGAACTGATCTCCGCAGGCCTCATCGATAAATTTTACCTGGTGGTCCATCCTGTTATTGTAGGAAGAGGAAGACCTTTGCTGGACGCCGGCAGCCTGCAGGAAAATTTCAATTTAAAGCTGGTCGACACCATCGTTTTCAAATCCGGATGTGTGGCGCTTCACTACGACAAACAGTAGCAGGAGACCCCATCTCTAACTACCCGGATCTACACTAGCTGTGTCGGATACACGTTCCGTTCTTCGTATCCAGAACGGAGCTGTTTTCCATCGTTGTTCCTTTCTATAGAAAGAGGCTTTTACCTGAAGATATTGCTGAAAATGTTGCCGCAAATCCTTGTGATAACTGATAATACCGGCTGCATTCCCCTGCAGCTGCTGGTCAGCAGCCAATGCTGCATGACATGCGGAACTGATAGCAAAACCAATTCCCATAGAGGAGATAGGATCGAAAGACAGCGCCGCATCTCCGGCGGCAAGAAAATTTTTTATAGTACTGGTGTCCGTCATTTGCGTGAAAGCGTTTCTTACCCAGGGCTTCCCGTAGGCGTGGCTTCCCCTTATTAAGGGCAACAGGTGTTTTGTGGACGCCAGCAGCCGGTTCCAGTTATCGGGTTGCTGCCACAGGTGTTGCTTAACAAGGTCACTATCTGTAAAGAAGGTGGCGACCATCCGGTTTCCGGGCATAGTGGCGTAATACCACCAGCCTTCCGCTGTTGTTTCCAGAAGTATTTTTTGCTCAGGCGTAGGCGTTGTATCTGACTGCAGATAGGCGCCAATACCGGTGAGCTGGTCATACTTTTTGCCGGGGATTCCCAGATGCCTGCAAACTTTTGCCTGACGGCCGGTAGCGTCCATCAGGAATTTTGCATGTACCTCGAACTGTCCTTTTGTTTCATGTTGCAGCAGTATGGTCCAGCGACCGTCAGCGTTATGCTGGTAGTGCAATGCCCTGGTTCGCGGAAACAGCTGTCCTCCGCGGGCGGCCACCTGCGCAGCCAGAAAGGAATCGAAGAGGTGTCTGTCCAGCTGATAGCTGCGCCCTTCTGTAGTGTAGATGCTATGCCGCGAAACAAGCCGGTCGCTTCCCCATGCCGCCTCACTGTTATAGCCTTCCTGTATGCCGGTGCCATCAAAGGTATTGCGCGGGATATCCAGGTATTCCAACAGCCGGAATATACTGGCGTCCACGTGTTCGCCTACACGAACATTATCATAGGCGCTGGCTTCCGCCACCACCACCTTACAGGTGGTATGCGTAAGCAGGCATAAAGCAGCGGCGGTACCTGCCGGTCCGCCGCCTGTAATGAAGATATCTGTATGAATTGACTGCATATACTTAATATCTGTTCCGGGTGCCGGAGCGGGGCAGCGGAAGTCCTTCGGCCGCTACGCTGATAGGTTTGAAGGCAAGCTTTTCGAGATGTTCTACCAGTGCAGCTCCGCGGGCACTCATCTTTTTCACATCCTCCTTGTTTTGTTTGATGAAATACACCGGTATGGTAGTCTCCTTGTCCTCCTCCTCTCCGCTGATGGCCGACACCGGTACCTCTTCGCAGGTAAATAATTCATTCACCCGTTCCGTTTCTACCAGGTAGGGGAATCCCTGGTCACCGGCATTCTGGTCCCTGATGAAGCCCAGGGCCGACCAGTGTTGCACCATCTGCACGAAGCTGTTGATACCCCGCTGATAGTTGACTTGCAATCCCGCCGGCGCAAACGCGTCCGCCTGGCCTTTCTCGGTAATTTCCCCGATAAGCACGTCCCATGGGCTCTGCGGTGGCCACCAGTAAGAATAATAAGTGGGCGGAAGCGGTTTGCCATCTTCCTTATTGACGGTAGGATTAGTGAAGTTAATATACTGGATAGTGCACTGGAAGAAATCCGCCTGCCAGGGACAAGCCATGCGTTTGGTAAGATCTCCTGGTTCGCAACCCCGGAAGCTGGCGCATTCATCCTCATAGGGAGAAAGCCCTGTGGCAAAATAATCACCGTCATATTGATGGATGACATATGGCGCTTCATATATTAACTGGTTCTGCATGCTCCAGGTAACTTCAATACCGGGACACATGGGTAGTCCCACACAATTGCCCACACTGGCGGCATCCATGGGATGGATATAGCCCGCCGCCGGTTCGGGTGTATTTTCAAACTTCCCCTTTGCCCATTGCGACAGAAGGAAATACTGCGTTTCGTCGAGTGCGAGGAACTTCATGATGTTCACTTCGCTGACCGAGTTACTGCCGGAATTCAGCGGCATAGCAGGGAAATAATCACCCCCGTTATGCTTCCAGAGTTTCTGTTGCGATTGATCTTCAGGAGGAGCCGTTGGGGGATAGCATCAGGCCGGCGGAAGTACGAGAAGTACTGCTCCCTGTTCTTCCTGTTGGCTTCCGACGGATCTCCGTAATCAAATTGAAAAGAGCAGAAGGCCATCATCGACGGCACATTGGCTACCCACTGATACCGGCTGATACGGCTAATGACAGGCAAAATATCGCGTTTGAAATTAGCGACATAATTTTCGTTCCAGCCATTATCACCATACATCTCCGGTACCATCTTCAGACGGCGTACGCCCACATCAAACATCGTATCACTGAGGGTGGAGATATTTACGATTTCCGGTGCGAAGTCAGGTGAACCAACGATCACCCAGGCTTGCAGCGTTACCTTCGGCGTACTGTCTTTAAATTCAACAACACATTTTACGGTGCCATCTGAAATATCGTCATGCCAGGTATCAGAACCGCCATAGCTGGTCAGCTCCTTATCACCCCCGGCGCAGCCGTATCCACCCAGTACCACAAGCCGCCCCTGATCATCTGTGAGCAAATCACCCAATGTAGTAACGGGAAGGCCTTCAAGTACATGGTCCGGCGGATACTGCACAGGATAGTTGGCAGGCGCCTGGTCTCTGGTAAAAGCAACTTTCTGCTGACGGCCGCTGACCACTCGCGGACCCGGATCTATAATAAGCGTTTGCCGCGCCTCGCGGCCCTCCACATCTTTATTACGCCATGGTACTTTCTGATTGGCGTAACTGTTTTCATAACCATACATCAGGTTACCTTTCAGCTCTGAATACTGGTACCATGCCGCTTTTTTATTAGCCAGATGTACCGTCCAGGTGATGGAGTTTACATTGGGCGTATCCAGTGTAATCTCTTCGCCCGTTTCGCTATAAATCATGAAAGGTTGTCCCTGGCGCTTTATCAGACCGGCGCCATCTTTGAACTTAGTGATAGGTCCCGTCGGGTTTCCATGCGCGTCCGCGTCAAAAGGAAGACCGCCAATAGTGCGGGGGGATAGACAAATCTGGTCCGGGCTGTTGCCCAAACGAGCAACACCTACAGACGGGTGTAGTGATAGTTTCATTACAGGGGGATTGGGTTTTTGTTGTGGAATAGTAATAGTACATAGAACCAATGCTATTGGGCCTTTTAACAGTAATGATTATTTTGAGTATTTGAATTTTACAGGTAGATTAAATCTATGTCTTTTTTTCGATATAAAAATCACAGGAAGAAAATTCAGATAAAAAAATTTTCCGGCTATAGGTATCGGGATAATTTGACCACACTATCAAATGACAATTGTTCGGATTCCTTCTTATATAACGATTGAAAATACCGCTGACATTACAATCAACAGGATTTTTCATTTTAGTTCGCCTCCTGCACGCTCATAACAGTCAGACCTCCAACACGGCAACGCCGGAAGGATAACCCGTTATCAGACACACGTGACCCGGTAGCCTCACTAACCGGCGAATATTGTTTCATCTCCGGCGAAAATATATCTGCCTCTTCATCATTCAGGAGGAATCGTAATTTTAAGCTGTCATCTAACCCCGAAAGCTATTGGAACAGGATAAGATCATCTTTTTACAAAAGACCAGCAAAGGCAGATATTACTTCGGCATTTTCCTGCTGCTGGTCCCTCTTGCAGCGGCATTGCTGGTGTTTTGGAACACCTACCCGTTTGCCTATACGCGCCCCGTTGACCCTATATCCGGGCAGGAGCTCTGGCGCGGTGAAATACTGCATTCCAGGATACGTGACAGCTGGCTGGTAACAGGTGCTGTAGCGGCCATTTGCGGCCTGATATGCCTGGCCGCCTGGAGATGGACGCAGCATTTTATCACTGGTTACACCCAACTCGCCAGGGATATGTCTGCACAGGATTTTGAACGCATGCGCAGGCTGCGGGATAGCCTGTCAGGTTATAACCCGAACAGCATTATTCCTCCTTACCTTATAAAAGATAATGTGCTGTATGTTTTTAAAGCGTTCCGTACACTGACCATCCCCTTTGCTGAAATGGACGAACTGGGCATCTGTTACAATTACGGCAAAGGACACACGCCTAACGACCAGGTATATATTAAAGCTGGCGGCCATCACTACTACTTTCACATTGGCAACAGCAGGAACTATACAGAAGAACTGGAAATAATGGCCAGACATGCCCATCCGCCTGTTCCCATTGTCCATTACAAAACACTGACCGGCCACCTGGTGGCCACCTTCCGGCGAAGCAGATGACAGGCTGCTAAAATTCAATATCCAGGTTGTATTTATAGAGCAGCCCGGAAAGATTCATGGCCGAAAAACGGGCCTTCTTCAGCTTATTAAAATCCGGATCAATCCCAAAATTCAGCGCGGTCCTGAAATCAGCTTTCTCCAGGACCGTATTGGAGAACCTGGCACCCGACAGATCAGCATTGCTGAAATCTGCGGATGTTAAATCGGCTTCTGAAAAATCTACTTCTTTCAACGAGCACTCCTTAAAGGGTGTCTTTCTCAGCCTTGTGCCCAGGAAGGTGGAATAATCCAGTATACATCCATAAAAGGAGAAGGAGAACATTAACCTGTTACATTGGGTAAAGTCAATGCCCAACATTTTACACTCCGTGAAGCAGACGTCCCGGAAACCGGCACTGTTCAATATCGCCATCGAGAAATTGCACTGTTTAAAGTGGCAGTCCACAAAGTCATTACCCCGTAAATCACTTTTCGAAAAATCACAACCAATAAACTCACATCGTATAAACTCCCTGTTCTTCAGCCTTTTTCCAGCGTAATTCACATCAGTAAATGTTTTCTGCTGATGTACCACCGGGCCGTCTGACTTGGTCATAAACAATGATTTTTCAGGTGAAAGATGCTGCCGTCATCCAAAAAACTACTAAAATACAATTAATAACTATCTTTATATCCTCATGAAAACGTATCTGCCATCTGCGCCGCTGCAGCCCTTCATTCAGGCTTACAAAATCATTGAAAGCCACGATGAAAGGGTGAACCGCGTGTTGCCGGATACTACGCCCGCCATCGCCTTCCGGTTTAAAGGGCTGGTCCGTTACCTCTCCGGCGAACGGCCGCCCGTTGACCTGCCGGCTTCCGTTATCTCAGGGCTGAGAAGTACTGTCAGGCTGATCAACTATCAGCCTGACAGTGCCGCCATCATTGTGCAGTTCAAAGCCGCCGGCGCTGCCGCATTTTTCAAAACGCCGCTTCATGAACTGTTTGAGCACAGTGTTTCACTGGCCCATTTCTTCAGCCGGCAACAGGTAACGGATATGGAAGAGCAGTTGTCGGCAGCCACCAGCGATACACAAAGGGCTGCATTGCTGGACACTTTTCTGCTGTCGCAGCTGCGTTTTCCCAAACAGGACCTGCTGATACTGGATGCCCTGCGGCAAATACAGCATGTCAACGGCGATGTAAGTATGAAAGCGCTGGCGGCCGCCAGCTACCTCAGCCAGGACGCTTTCGAAAAACGTTTCCGCAAAGTCATCGGCACTACCCCCAAACAAATGGCTTCTATCATCCGGATGCGGTCTGTCCTTCAACAAACGCCTGCCGGCAGGAGCTTAACCCATCTCGCGCTGGATGCGGGATATTTCGACCAGGCACACTTCAACCGCAGCTTCCGGAAGTTTACCGGCCTTACGCCTACCGCTTTCTTCCAGGCGCCTCTCTTCTGGTAAAGTCACTGATTTTTTACAATGATACGGGCACGGTATTCTTCAATTTTGGGGTACTAAACAATATCACATGATCAAACGATTATCGCTGTGCGCCCTGTTACTCGCCAGCGCTACCGCTTACCCGCAGGCCGGAAACATTCACACTAAAAAGCATTTAACCATGGATACCGTACAACAAAACAAAGCCGCTATCATTCATTTTTACGAACAGACACTGAACCACCGGCAGCTGGAAGATGTGGACCAGCTGGTCTCAGGAGATTACGCCAATCTTCAGGGTGAGAAAGGACCGCAGGGCTTTATGACACAGGTATTATCCCTGATAAAGGCTTTCCCTGATGCCCGGTGGACAGTGACCGGCATCGCTGCCGACGGAGATAAAGTCTTCGTCAAACAACAGATGACCTGCACCCATCAGACGGCTTACCTGGGCACCACGCCTACCCACAAAACACTGATCAGTGAAGGAACAGCCATCTACACTTTTAAAAACGGGAAACTCATACACCATGAAGTCCTGACGGACAGGCTGGCATTCCTGCAGCAGCTGGGCATATTACCTGCTGACATAACGCCGCCGGCTATACAGGAGGCGGTATACTTCATTGACAAATTCACTGTGCCGGCGCACGCCATTGCTGAGTTCACCGAACGGATGGACTACAACCGGGGCTTTATCCGGCAGCTGGAAGGATTTGTCACAGACCGCGTATACCGGCACCAGGAAGAAAACGGGCAATACTCCATTGTTACCGTAGCTACCTGGAAAAATAAAAACAGCCTGGACAATGCAAAAATGAGGGTGCTGGAAGAATATAAAAGGACCGGGTTTCAGCCGGCGGAATTTTATCAGCGGCTGGGGATCAGGATGGAGAGAGGAGTTTACCAGGCAGGGAACTAACGCTTAGAATACCTGGCCATTGTTTGTCTAAAAGCACTGCAAAGTGTTTGCGGTCCCGGGAAAATTTCAAACGGGATCAAAGTTTACAACTTTGATCCCGGAATAATGACGGCTATTAATGGCATATACCCTGGCCAGTGGAGCAATATTCATTTATGCTTGCCTGGCATTGATCAGCGTTAACTTTTACTTTATAAAACCATTCACCTGCTGTTCCAATACATTCGCCTCCTGAATATGTTCCCTCTTCTTCGTCAGAACCATCCTGGCAATCCCAAATACCATCCATCAGAGCAGATGCAGGGACACATGCACCATTACGGCACTGAAATTCACCCGGAGGGCAGAAGAGACCTCCTGTTACATTTTTCAGACTTTCTCTGGACAGTTTCCGGATACCTAAAGCATCTAAATTTTTTAACGAGATTTTTTTCATAGTTGTGAAATTAAAATATACGGATGTCCGCTCTCTCCGGGGCATCTTGGGAGGGCTTTTAACAGATCGCCTTCTGTGCCCGATAACGTTTGCAACCGGCCGGGCAGTTTTTCTAGAAAAAGTTCTTCAGTTCGGTTACCCGATAGCTGTCTGGCAGTTCCCTGCCATTGATGTATATGGTTGGGGTAGCCCTGATCTTCATGTCTTTGCACCAGTTGCGCATGGCCTGTATTTTTTCCTGCTGTTCTTCCAATGCTCCGTTCATCGGATACTTTTGCTCGAAGGCTTTGTAATCTTTATCTGATGCGAGATACCAATCATCCAGGGCAAGGCGCACTGCTTCGCTGCCATATTTTTGCTGAATAGCGAGCAGGTGCGCTACTACCGGCGTTCTCTTATCATTCGCGTCTCCTGTAGCTGTAAAGATGATACGCAGTTTTAAACCGGGATTGTTTTTCACGAGCTGTTCCAGCTCAGGATGTGCTTTGGAGCAGGGGCCACAATAAGGATTACAAACTTTAATAATTTCATTGTCCGCATGAGGATTACCAACCACAATGCCCAGGTCATTTGCCTGAACGGTGACGCTGTCGCTTTTATCCAATAAAGCCTGGAATATCTCCGGGTTATAGCGCAACTTTTTCCATTTCTTTTCATAGGTCCTCCCATCGCGGGCATTCCTGAGTTCCGGAATAGCAGTATTGGCTAGTAAAAGGAAAGAAAGCCCTGCCAGCACGGTGACCACGATATGATAAGGCTCCATACTGCCCGGTAAGGCGGGACTGTCCGACAAATAGCAACCTGCTATTAGTGCGTTGGCGCCTAACACAACCTGAATGACCAGGCAAAGCGGGCACCATTGTTTTATCACACGCCACTGGTAGTAGACGGAAAACAGTATATAAGGAGCTGTCAACAGGGAAAGCGCCGACCAGATCAGCATAAAGCCGGGGTGAGCAGGAAAGAGCAGCTGTGTGCAGAAAAAAGCAGCAAAAAACGCAAATCCCCATACCGACCAGCTGATTCCGCCAAAGGATGCTTTGGAGGAAGACAACACTGCATGACAGTTCAACTTCCTGCTTTTACCGCCACATACTTCCCTGATAAAAGGATTATGCGTATCTATTTCATTCCAGATGAGCAGCGAGGAAATAAGCAACCCCAAAAAAGAAGACAGCAGGAACCCCAGCCCGCACCAGGCCGGCAACCCGGCGGTATGAGTGAGGATATGGCCGGCAGCGAACAATACAGCTGCCAATACCAGGTAAACAGAAACTCTTCCCGCAAGCATACTGTCCCTTTGCTTTTTCCTGTTTTCGGCAAGGTTGGTTTCATGCTTTGGAGCGGTGGTATCCAGCAACAGGATCACATGCTTGTCGATCTTTTCGAAGTCCCCGACAGGAATATGAACAGGTTTATCCGTTAGTGGATCAAGGTATTCAATATTCCCGGCTTCTGCGACAGTGACGATGGTAAATTTAGCGTCGGGCCAGTCTTCCTGTTGTATTGAACAGATAAATGGCGTTTCAAATACTTCGTAGCTATAGGTCCCCTTGTCAATAGCATCGGATGCTATACCGTATTTGAACAATGTATCCTTTACAGAGAGCAGGGAAGGATACTCGATGTGGTCCTCCAGGGCATCCAATAACCCTCTGCTGGTAAAATTCACTTTCAGGCTTCTTAACAAATAGGAGCAGATGTTGAAGAGATCGCTCTCTCGCTTGCGGGCATAGGCTTTTAACAGGGTCATGTTCACAGGTTAATAAGGGTCATGTTCACAGTTACAGGATATAATTTCTTCTTTACAATATATACATCCTTTCAACTTAAAACAAAATTTAATATGACTAGTAAAGAATAGCGTGTTTAAAACCTGATCATCATCAGGATGATCGTTTTTTTGCGAACATAAGTAGTACGAACACTTCCGAAATAAATTTATGCGGGCTTTTCACAAGGATGGAGAAGCCATCCGGGGTATGACGTGAGCGGAGTGATTTATTGGCTGTTTTTCTCCATCACCGCCATCACGCTTAGCAGTAAGGGGAAAGCACTGTCCATTCCCTTGCGGATGGTGCGCAGCGCCTGGGAGATCTTCTTCTCTACTGTTTTGACCGAGATTTCCATCCTGTCTGCAATTTCCCGGTAGGTGAGGCCTTCATCGCGGCTCATGCTGAAAATGGCGCGCTGGTCTTCGGGAATGGTCGCCATTACGCGCTGCAGCACGCTATCCAGCTCCTTAAAAGCCATAGGCTCGTGTTGCAGGAGATCTTTGGAGATATGGGCCAGCCGCTCGTAAAAATTCGTGTCTGATTTGAGGTTGCGCAGCGCTTTCAGCTCCTGGAAGCGGACAGCCTGAAAAAGGTAAGCTTTGAGATGTAGTATTTCCACTTCCTGCCGGCGGTGCCACAGGGAGATGAACACTTCCTGCACGATGTCCTGCGCCAGGTCGCTGTCGGACAACATATTACGGGCACGGAGATACAATACCTTCCAATAACGGTGGTAGACCGCGGTAAAAGCATCCTGATCGTCCAGCGTTATCTGGCGCCAAAGATGATCATCCGTATATGTATTGTAATCCGACATGAATCGCTACCTGTTGTTTGCGGGCCTACAAACAGGAAGTAACAATATCCATTCAAAATGGTTGGTGAGGGCGAAGATAACCCTGGCAGCGAAATAATGCAAGTCCTTTTTCAAAAGGAAAGGGTGCAGCCCTGCAGCTGCACCCTTTTTTTCACGGGATATGGTTCGTTGGTTAAAGTTTTTCCAGCTCGTTTACCAGTTCCTGGGCCAGTTTCTGGATTTTGGACGTTTCAGCGTCTGCCAGCTTCCTGGCTTTACGGGCGGCGGTCAGGCCCTCCTGTTTTTTCTTCATGGTAAGGCATACCCAGCCGAAAGTGCTCTGAATACTGTACTCTTCCGGTTCCAGGGCAACGGCCTTCTTCGACATTTTATAAGCCTGTGGCAGGAAAGCAGCCGTTTGGGGATCTGCTTCGCGTTTGCCGTTGAGGCGGCGCGCCAGGAAACTCAACTTCTCAGCATCTGCCTTCAGCACTCCTTTCATGGCCTTGTCCGTCAGTTTCACATATGCGCTCACGTTGCCCTGCTGCTGATACCATTCGGCTTCCAGCATCACCGCCTGCTTCTGTCTCTCCGGTGATGTTGACTGTTTAAAATGCTGTAATCCTTCAAAGAAACCTTTCTCATCCTTGCTGTAGATTTTGGGGTACAACGTGCTGGAGATAAGGCGGTCGGTGAGCGCATCGCGTTCCTCCCGGCTGGCATAGGACGCGAACTGCGCCTGGTTGGACAGATAGTATTTACCCAGGCGGTCGTCTCCGGAACGGGCGATATTTTTAATGATCTTCCACCCCATTGGTGAATTCAGATCAGCCTCCGCCACTTTTTCGCTGATTTCTCCGCCGATTTTTTCAGCCGTGCGGCGGTCAGACCGTGCTACGGCGAGGTAATAATTCAACAGGAACGGTATGCTTCTTTCGCCGGCGTTGTAGCGGGCAGACAGGGACGACATGCTGCGGTCCGGGTCTGTGGCCATGCGGCCTTCTTCCAGGAACTCTTCTACCGACATACGGGAGCCGGTACGGTGCACTACTTCGCCCTTGCCATTAATGAAAAGGTAGGTGGGGAAAGACTGTACATTGTATTTCTTCCGCAGGTCCACACCCTCGCCCTTCTCCATATCCTGTTTGGTGTTGATGAAATGCTGGTTGTAGTAGTTATAGACTTCCGGAACGTTAAACACATTTTTTTCCATCCATTTACAGGGAGCGCACCAGGAGGTATAACAATCCAGGAATATCAGTTTATTCTCTTTCGCTGCCTGTTCCAGCGTGGCCTGCCAGGCAGCATTGTTAAACGCTATTTCTTCCTGCGCCCTTCCTTCCAGCGCAATCAGCAGGCAGAGTATCAATAAAATCTTCTTCATAAAAAGAGGGTTGGGCCCGGAGGGGAGGTCACCTCCGGGCGGTATATGGTTTAGCGTTCGTATTGCGGAATATCAGGGTTCATTGCCAGCACTTTTGGCGGTATGGGGAACACATAGCGCTTATCATTAGCCGGCAGGGTGTAGGTCTGTCCGTTATGCTTATGGACAACAGTTTTAGCGAAACGGGCGTCCTTGTTCAGCCGCTTCAGGTCGGCCAGGCGGTTGTATCCCATCAGGGCCAGCTCCCGTCTGCGTTCTTCCAGTACCAGCCGGAGCGCTTCTTCATTATTGGCGGCTGCCAGCGGCTGATTATTGACAATGCGGCTGTCGCGCAGGGTATTGATCAGTTGCATCGCCCTGTCCTTGCTGCCTGTGCGGGCTTCTGCCTCGGCAGCGTTCAGGTACAATTCCGGCGTACCGACGCCCAGGTTAAACTCCACATAAGCTGCCCACAATACGCGGCCCGGGAATAATATTTTATTCGGTCCAAAAAGCGCTTCGCCATCGCAGTAGAACAAGCTAAAACGCTTATCCACAGCACCTGCCGGCAGGCCCTTCTTAAATATGCTGATCAGGTCCGGATTCGCATATACTTCTGTAAATATGCTGGAAGAGCTGGGAGTGCCCCTTCTGAACCAGATGGTCTCCCTATTGAGATGTCCATCAGGGAAAGCGGACGAATCCACAGGGTTCCAGACACGGCCCCAGGTTCCTTTCCGGATGCCATAGGGAGCATAGCTCATCAACGCATTATTTGCGCCCAGCGCTTTGTTGGCATTTTCCAATGACGTCTTAAAGTCTCCCATGTACAGGTTTACACGGCTCAACAAACCATAGGCAGCGCTCTTTCCGGGCTTTAAACTGTTGGGCACCTGGTCAGGCAGGTTGGGCAATGCTTCTTCCAGGTCCTGTTTGATTTGTGCATATACAGCGGCCACGCTTTTCCTTTCATAAGGCTTTGTGATGTCTTCCGTTAACACCAGCGGAACGCCCAGGGCTGAAGCGGCATTGGCCGGATCATATTGTTCAGCGTAAATATTTACGAGCGTCAGGTATTCAAATGCGCGGGATACCTGCGCCTGTGCGCGCAGCCGCTTTTTCTCCTGCTCGGAAGCATCTTTCACCTTCATCACGTTATTGATGACCGTGTTGCAAACAAAAATATTGTCGTAGGAGGGGTTCCATTGCGGGTCATTATCGTTCTGTTCAAATATCTGTCCCGGTGCAAAACTATACAGGTTGCGTTTGTACACGGCATAGAACGGATAGGAGGCCGACTGATTGACGTCATTATCCTCACCGCCTTCAACATCATCCGTAATATAGGCCGGGTAAGCCCCAACCGCAGCTACAAGGTTAATGTGGTTCATCAGTTTCTGATAATCGTCAAAATACTCAGGGATGGTATATCCTTTCGGTTTTATATCGAGGTATTTGTTACATGCCGGTAGTGTTGCAAGGGATGCGCCTGCCAGTAACAGTATGAATATTTTTTTCATGTTGTTTCGTTTAGAAATTAACATTTACACCAATTGTATAGCTGGGTGGTACCAATGATCCCCTGGTGGCATTAATGATAGTACCATTCCATACTTCCGGGTCAAGGTTTTGTTTGTTGGCAGACCAGCGCCATATATTTTGTACCTGGAAGCTCAGGCGCATACTTTGTATATAAGCTTTCTTCAGCAGTGCCGAAGGGAGGTTATAACTCAGTGTTACGTCGCGCAGCTTGATATAGGATGCTTTGCTGATATGTTTGTCGGCACCATCCCACAGGGTAGTGGTGGCGGTGGAAGCACCGCTGAAGTAACCGGGCGCGAGGTCCGGATTTTGTTCATCACCGGGCTTTTTCCAGTAATTAAGCGCCAAACGGTCCATATTGCTGGTGTAGTTCAGCTCAGGGAATTTGGTCAGATAAGGCGCTACCACATCTCTCATAACATGACCGCCATAGTAAATGAACATAAAGAACAGATCGAAGTCCTTATAGTGCAGGGTATTCTGGAGAGACGCGGAATAGGGCGGTACTGTTGTTCCGCTGTATACCAGATCAGCTACTGTTAAGTTCTGTGTGGACTTCACAATTTTTCCGTCTTTGGTAAACGCCTGTGGGCGGCCGTTAGCGTCCAGGCCGGCGTACCGGATGCTGTATAAACCGTCTAACGGAATACCTTCCCGGCGTTGCGCCTGGTACACGTAGCCATACAACGAATTTTCCGACACGTCCAGGTTGGTCAGCTCGTTCTTGTTATAGTTGAAGTTGAACGTGGTGTTCCAGCGGAAATCCCTGGTCTTGAAATTTGTGCTGGTCAGCGTAATGTCTATACCACGGTTATACATGCTGCCGTAGTTGACAATGTAAGATTGCCAGCCCAGCGTCGGATCTGCTGCCATATATCCCAACAGGTCGGAAGTATTCTTATTGTAGAATTCAACAGAACCCGTCAGTCTGCCATTAAGTGTGCTGAAGTCCACACCGATATTGGCCACCTTGGTTTTTTCCCAGCGTAATCCGGCATTAGGCGGACTGTACACATAGGCCTGGGATTCATTGGTCAGATAGTTGGTGTTGTCGTCCATGGTGATCATGTAAGGACCTGCATCTTTCGGGATATTGCCATTCACGCCGTAAGTGGTGCGCACTGCCAGGCGGTCCAGCCAGCTGATATCTCCACCATCGGTTACTACATACATCAACCCGGCTGACCACATGGGTGTGTATTGATATTTAGGATCTGTACCAAACAGGTTGGACTGGTCCATTCTGATGCTACCGGATGCTGTCAGCTTGCGTTTGTAGGTATAGGAAGCATTGCCATAAAAAGATACGAACCTGTCTTCCTGGTCCCGGAACCCTCTCTCTCTGTCTTTATTTCTGCTATCCAGCCTGAACTGGCCAAAAAGAGACTGCATATTTTTCAGGCTCTGGTTCAACATCAGTTCATCAATCGGCTTATAGTTGAGGCTATACTCGTCATATCCGTATTTATGGATATTGGTAGCGGTGCTCCGTACCTGGCGTCGTTCTGCACCCGCCAACGCCTGGATTTCATGGTCGTTACCGATCAGTTTATCGTAGTTCAACTGCAAACGCAGCATGTTGGTGGCCACGGTGCTTCTGTTTTCGTTAAACTGGCCGCCCAGCGGCAGCAGGGAGGAGGAGGCGTTAATCGGGGTAGCGTCGTTAAGCATGGTGGTTACCACGTTAGCGTTCTTACGGTACAACTGCTGTATGGTGGTATCCATGCGTTCTGCCTGATAACGCACGTCCAGGGACAACCCGTTGATGATTTTGAAGTTTGCGCCAACGTTGAGGTTCAGGTAATTGCCTTTCCGGGTGTAACGCTGCCGGTGGAGTTCTTCCAGCGGACGATATGTTTCGTCCTGCAGGCCCAGGCCCTTCAGGCGGTCAATTTCATACTGGGATTTGCCCAGGTACCATTGCGCAGGCTGACCGTCGGTATTACGCAGCATGTAATAGGAGGCTTTCCCGGTGTTGAAGTTCTTCATCCCCAGAAATCCGTTGTCATAATCTTCTTTGATGCTGCTTCCCAAGACGCCTACGTCTACCCGCATCCACTTGGTGAAATTGAAGGTATTGCGGAGGTTATAACCCAAACGTTGTGACTGCTGGGCTTTTTCGTACGGATTAGTGCCGAGGTAGTTAACGGAAAGATTATAGCGGTATTTTTCGCTGCCACCGGAGAGCGACAGGTTATGCTGGTTGGTCACCATGGCTTTACGCAGCAGTTCGTCCGTCATCTGGTCATAGCGGTCGTTGTTACGAAATACGTTCAGGGCGCTTTGCAGCTGCTCTTCCGTGATTTTACCGCCCTTTCGTTCGTAAAGCAGCCGGTATACATCATTCATGGCTTTGCGGGGATCGATGGCATTATAGTCGCCGGAGCGGTAGTTGAACATGTCGCGCTGAAAATCTACCAGTTCAGCGCTGGACATGCGGTTGCTATAGCTTCTGGATGGCAGCGGGGTAAACTTGATCGCGTTGTTATAGCTGATTCTCATAGCGCCGGCTTTGCCTTGTTTGGTGGTCATTACGATGACGCCGTTGGCGGCGCGGGCGCCGTAAATGGAGGCGGCGGTCGCGTCTTTGAGTACTGTCACCGTAGCAATGTCGGACGGGTTGATCACCGCACTGTCTCCTTCAAAGGGCATCCCGTCAATTACGTACAGGGGAGCTGTCTGAGTGCCCAGGGTGGTTACCCCGCGGATCTGCATTTTACCTTTATAGGAGGTCATCCCTGCAGCCATCCCTTCGAGGCGGTCCAGTATGCCTGTCTGCATTTTACCGGCCATATCGTCGGCGGAGATGGTGGAGTAGGAGCCGGTAGCGCGTTCCTTGGAGATGGTCTGGTAACCGGTGCTTACCACGGAAATGCCTGCCAGGCGGCTGGAAAGTTGTTCCAGCTTAATTTGTATGCTGGTATTTTTACCGACGGTCACTTCTTTGGTATTGAAGCCTACATAGCGGATCACCAGTACGTCGCCGGGTTTGGCGTCGATATTAAACCGGCCGTCCACATCGGAGATGGCGGAGCGGGTCGTTCCTTTGATCACCACGGAAGCCCCCGGCAGTGCGGTACCGGTGCTGTCGGTAATGGTACCGGTTACAGGTATGGCCGCAACGGCTGCCGCCGCAGGTGGCGCTGCCAGCGTATTTTTTTCCCGTTTGATGATCACCACCTTGTCTACGATCGTAAAGGTAAGGGGCTGCTCCTTAAAGCATTCCTTCAGCGCGGCCGTCAGCTGCACATTCTTCAGGTCCAGGCTGATATGGTCCGTGTGCTGCAGGTCTTCTTTGGAGTACAGGAAAGAATATCCTGTTTGTTGTTGCATCTCCCTAAAAACCCTGGTTAACGGTGCTTTCTTTACAGAAAGCGTCACTGTCTGCGCAAAAGTGCCCGCACTCACATGCATAAAGGCAGCCAGCAGTAACATGACAGTTAGTTTCATAATCTTCCAGATTTTTCTCCGGGCCGGAAACCTGCCGGAGTGCTCATAAGCTGGCGGGTACAGGATACCGCGCTGGGCTTGGAACCAAGCTCTTAAAATCATACTTTTGATTTTGGGTGATGAATAAAATTTCTAAACAGGACTTTTTAATGTTGCCCACCGGCCAGGGATACTGCGAATATCTCTGGCCATTTTTTTCAGGCAGATTATTGATTGGTTTTTGCTTTAAGGTTTGACGATAATTTTATTTCCATCCACGACAAAAGACACCCTGCCTGTCAGTTCCAGCATTTTCAGCAGCCGCGATACCGGCACATCCCGGGGGATGGTACCCATAAAATGGTGGCTGACATTCCCTTCATAAATCACTTCCGCGCCATACCAGCGTGCTACCTGGCGCATCACGGTGTGAATGTCGGCATCGTCGAAGGCAAACTGCCCGTCTTTCCAGGCGATGATGTCTTCGGTATCCACCGTATGCAGGGAAAATTGCCCGTTGGGCTGGAGCTGTGCCTGTTGGCCAGGTTTCAGCGTATATGACTGTTCTTCGTTGTTCACTCGTACGGACCCTTCCAGCAGTGTGGTGCGGATCCCTTTTTCATCAGGATAGGCGTTGATATTAAAATGGGTGCCCAATACAGACACTTCCATGTCGCGGACTTTCACTTTAAATGGTTGTTGTGGATTCCGGCTCACTTCGAGATAAGCTTCGCCTTTAAGTTCCACCGTGCGGTCTTTGCCGGTAAAGGCGGTAGGGAAAGTAATGGAGGAGGCGGCATTCAGCCAAACCTTGCTGCCATCGGGTAAGGTAAGGCGGAACTGGCCGCCTGCCGGTGTGGTAAGGGTATTATATACCGGCTTCCCGGGAACGCCAGACTGCGCCTGGTACGCCAGCTGGCCGTTGCCGGTCCGGGTAATCCTGCTGTTGCCCTGCGGCGCCAGCGTATCAGTTACCACATCATCCAGCACCACGGTGCTGCCGTTGGCCAGCGTCAGCGTGGCTTTATTGCCGCCCGGCTCAATATCGTTATGAAATACAGATTTCTCTTTAACGGTTATGGCAGGCGGCTGCTTGCGGGGAAAAAAGAAAACGCCTCCTACGGCTACAATTGCCAGCACCGCTGCGGCCGCTGCGGCGTATGTCCACCGGTAAAAACGTTTCCGGGGCGCCTGAATCCGTCGCATGATGCGGTCATACATCACCTGCTGCAGCAATGCCTCGGCCTCCGGTTCCAGCTCCGTTTCCCCTGCGGTCTCCAGCTGCTCACAATAACGGTCTACCAGCGCCTGCTCAGCGGTAGTGGCGGTGCCGTCCAGATAACGGTTGACAAGTTCGTGAAAGGTATTTTTATCCATAGCCTGATAGGGAGTACCCAAACAGCACCCTTACCCTACGGCTAAACGGCCTTTTTAGAAGATTTTTTTATATAAATGTAATTATCAAGTCTAACCATCTGATTATAAAATATTAAGCGCAGGCAAGCCGCGCTTATATTTTTTACAACAATGGCCGGGGGTCAAATACTACGCGGAGGGAACTGAGCTTGCCCTCTCTCAGCTGGTACCAGCTGCACCCGAAGACGGTTTTGTTTCCCATAATATAATCGCACAGCACGCATACATCGTCTCCTTCTTCAAATATCTTATGGACCGTGTATTTCATCTTCATACGGCCCATATCTTCTATGTATACGTCCGCCCCGTCACGGGAGCCTAATACACCCACAAATTTAAAATCGGAAGTGAGCAAGGCCCGGGCGGCCGCCATGTCTTCGTTGTTCAGTGCAGTGAGGAACTGCGTTACGGTTTTTCCTGCGTGTGTCATCGTTCTTTTTTTATGCTGTATACAAAGGTCGGGCCGCTGTAGCAATCCGGCCCGTGACGATCGTCACAAAAGGTCTGGGCCGCCGCCGGCTACGGATCCGGCCCAACGTTTACCGGGCCACATCCGGAAAAGACGACTGCTCCGATAAGGATATCCACTGCAGCATCTGCGGATATTTCCATTCCTGGTAAGCCTACGCTCCTGCGCACTCATCAGCTTGAATAGCGTCGGATGCTTCTCCGTCCAGGCGGAAAAGCGCGGCAGGCAAAGCCGGCCCAGCGTTTCTATCTGTGGAATTTGATCTCCAAAACGGGAAAACACCTTAAAATTTACTATCTTAAAGTACAATCAGGCGCCTGGCCGAAGACACTTTCTCTTTATTTTATTTGTCGTAGTTCTTAAAACAAATTAATGTATAATGAACAACGAAGCGAAACATCATGAATACATAAAATCAAAGGGCAAATTCACCATTGCATGTAATCCTGTGATCTTCTCTCCTGAAGAAATAGCGTTGTTGGAAAAATATGGATATTGGTTTGAGGCATTGGTTGAAGGACGACTTTTACCATTTAGCGCTGAGCAAAAACAATTTGTTGACGTCGCCCAAATGAGAAAAAAGCCTGAAACGCTTTATGAAAAACTATGGTTTAGGTATATTAAGAGAAAAGAAATTGAATTAAAAAAAGGAGCAACATTATATACTTCCCCACTGCTGGAGGACGACACTTTTTATAACCGCGAAATGGCAAAAGTGCTGAGAAGCAATATGTTGAAACTAACGAGGGAAAATCACAGACAATAACTATGGTCACCTGCTCGACTCCCTCATCACCAATTCCGAAGGTATCACCATCCGTATATCCTTCGTCGATAGCGGCTTCTTCTCCAGCATCTTCACCAGCACTTCCGCCGCGGTCTTTCCCATCTCAAAAGCCGGCTGTGTGACCGTTGTCAGCGACGGCTGCAGAATAGTAGCGATCTCCAGGTTGGAGAAACACACCAGCTTTACATCTGCGGGCATGCGCAACTTCAGCTGCAGGCAGGCCTGGTATACGGTAGTCGTTAGTTTTTCCACGGAGGCTATGATGCCGTCCGGCCGCCGCGACCGCTGCAGCAGTTTTTTTACCTGCTGGAAATTACGGGTGCTGTCGTCAGTACAGGTAAGGATGTTCCGCTGGTGTACGGGCAGCTGGTGATCTCCCAGCGCCTGAATATACCCGGCCATCCGCTGGCGGCAGATAGACAGGCTGTCGGAAATACCGAGATAGGCGATCTCCCGGCATCCCTGCGCTATCAGATGCACCGTGGCTTTATAGGCGCTTTCGGCATCATTGGTCACAATTTTGGGCGCGGCCAGCGTTTCCAGCACCCGGTCGAAGAACACTACCGGTACATCTTTGTCCATCAGTTCCTGCACATGGGCCGTCTCTGTGGTTTCCCGCGATACCGACAACAGCACCCCGTCCACCCGGCCGCTCTGGAAATCTTTTAATATAGCCGCTTCTCCGGCATAACTTTCATGCGTCAGGTAAATGATCACATGATATCCTTTCGGCTTCACGGCTGCCTCGATACCATTAATAGCGATCGAAAAAAAACTGTCCGCCACCTCCGGCAGCACGACGGCGATATTTTTACTCTTACGTCCCCGCAGGCTGCTGGCGTAAGCATTCGGGATGTAGTTCCATTCGGCCGCCAGCGCCCGCACCCTTTCTTTGGTGGCGGCGCTGATTTCATAACTGTCGCGCAAAGCCTTCGACACGGTAGACAACGAAAGGTTCAGCTCCCGGGCCAGCGCCCTGATATTCACATTTTTCATGATCAATAAATCTACGAAACCGGTTTCGTAAATAAAACTCCCCGCCTATACCAATAATCCTGTCAAAATAGCCGAAATTTAAGTCAGCCATAAAACAGCTTGCCATGGATAACAAACAACCTTCCTTCACTGAAAAAGAAGTGAATCCTTTAACAAGCCTCGACCAGTGGGAAGACGCCGTCCTGGAACGGTATCCCACGCCGGAAAGCATCGCTACCTCCAAATCTGCAGACGAATACCGGAACTACGATACCCCTGAGCGGGACACCGTCCGTGAATTCTACCGTCTCAATCATACCTACCAGACTTATGATTTTGTGCAACAGAAAAGGGCCGACTTCCTGCAATTCAACAAAAAGGAAATGCCGGTATGGGACGCTTTCAATTTCCTGAACGAACTGGTGGACGACTCCGATCCGGATACCGACCTGGACCAGTTCCAGCACCTGCTGCAGACATCGGAAGCCATCCGTAATGACGGCCATCCCGACTGGATGGTGCTCACAGGCCTCATGCATGATATGGGCAAAGTGCTCTGCCTCTTCGGCGAGCCACAATGGGCCGTTGTAGGCGATACCTTCCCCGTTGGCGCCCCTTACTCCGACAAAGTCGTTTATCCGGAATATTTCCGCAACAACCCGGATTATCAAAATACCGCGTACCAGGAAGGTACCGGCGTGTATCAGCAGGGCTGCGGCCTGCGCAACGTGCACATGTCATGGGGACACGATGAATACGTGTACCAGATGATGAAAGACCATCTGCCGGAATCCGGCCTGTACATGCTGCGCTACCACTCTTTCTACGCCTGGCACCGGGAAGGCGCCTATGATTATCTGCTCGATGATCATGACCGCGAAATGCTCAAATGGGTGAAACTCTTCAACCCATATGACCTCTATTCCAAAAACCCGGTACCACCGGACTGGAATAAGCTTCGTCCTTACTACGAAGATCTCGTGGCGAAATACCTGCCTGCCACCCTGAAATTCTGACTATTCTGAAAAACCTCCGTTTGTTGCTGCATACCGGTCAGATCCCCCTTTTGGGGGATCGCAGCAATTAATGTAACTTATCAACCAACTTTATAAATTCCACATCCACCACATGAATAAGCTGCAGCAAGCGGATTACATCGTCTTTTTCATTTACTTTATCGCCATCGCCACCTACGGGTACTACGTCTATCATCGGAAAAAATCAGCGGCTGCCAGCTCCAAAGACTTCTTCCTCGCGGAAGGCTCCCTCACCTGGTGGGCTATCGGCGCTTCCCTGATCGCCTCCAATATTTCAGCAGAACACTTCATCGGTATGTCCGGCTCCGGCTTCGCGCTCGGACTGGCCATCTCCACCTACGAATGGATGGCCGCCGCCACCCTGATCATTGTAGCCGTGTTCTTTATCCCGCTATACCTCAAAAATAAAATATACACCATGCCACAGTTCCTGGCCAAACGGTACAACGACAAAGTCAGTACCGTCATGGCCGTATTCTGGCTGCTGGTGTACGTGTTCGTTAATCTGACTTCCATTATCTACCTCGGCGCACTGGCCATTGCCTCTATCTCCACCATTCCCTTCGAATGGTGCATAGCAGGCCTTTGTGTTTTCTCCGTCATCGTTACTCTCGGCGGCATGAAAGTAATCGGCTATACCGATGTGGTACAGGTGGCCGTGCTCATCATCGGCGGACTGGTAACAACCTATCTCGCACTGACCTTATTAGCGGAGAAATTCGGCTACGGCAGCAATATCCTGAAAGGCTTGTCTGTACTGCGGAAGGAAGCCCCTTCCCACTTCCACATGATCTTCCACAGCGATCATCCCTATTACAAAGATCTTCCCGGACTGTCTGTACTGATAGGCGGTATGTGGATCAACAACCTCGCGTACTGGGGCTGCAACCAGTACATCACACAACGTGCGCTGGGGGCCAACCTGCAGACCGCCCGCAAAGGCATTCTGTTTGCCGCCTTCCTGAAACTGCTGGTGCCGGTCATTGCGGTACTTCCCGGCATTGTGATGTTCGTGCTGCACAAAAACGGTATGTTCCAGCAGGAGATGACCGATGCTGCCGGGGTCATCAAACCGGACCATGCCTATCCTACGCTGATGAACCTGTTGCCACCCGGACTGAAAGGCGTTGCTTTCGCCGCGCTCACAGCTGCCATCGTGGCGTCGCTGGCCGGTAAGGCCAACAGCATCTCCACCATTTTCTCGCTGGACATCTATCAGAAATATTTTAACCGCGAAGCCAGCGAAAAACAGCTGGTGAGGGTAGGCCGCTGGGCGGTGATCATCGCCATGCTGCTGGCAGCTATCGTCACCCCGTCACTGCGTTCGCTGGACCAGGCCTACCAGTTTATACAGGAATATGTGGGCTTCATCTCGCCTGGCGTACTGGCTATTTTCCTGCTGGGTTTCTTCTGGAAACGGACCACCGCCGGCGCTGCGCTCACCGGCGCCCTGCTGACCATCCCCGTCTCTACGATATTGAAATTCCTGCCCGTATGGACGCACGGCGCCTTTCCGGACTACCCGTTCCTCGACAGGATGTCCATCACCTTTGTACTGATCGTTATCCTGATGATCATCATCAGCATCACACGTCCTACGAAAGAAGCCACCGCACATGCCCTGGAAATTGACAAGTCCATGTTCCGCACCACGCCGGGCTTCATTGCAGGCTCCATTCTGATCGTCGGTATCCTGACAGCGCTATATACGGTCTTCTGGTAAGCCAGATTCTGCCCGCTGCCGGATCACCTGCAGGATGTTGTTCTGGATGTCTTTCATGATCCAGGAAGCCCACCAGCTGGCATAAAAATTAAAAGTGGTGTTCAACTTAAAATGGCTGTAGAGATGTAGCCTGTAAGTACCGTTGGATAACGGTTCCAGCTCATAGGCACCGTTTAGCACATCAAAATATTCGCCGCCAATCACGATATGTTCGTCCATGGTGGTAGAAGGAATATTGTAAGGGTCTGCATGAATGGTAAAGCTCATACTACGCTGATGATTATACGCTGTTACCTTTTCATCGAAGACCAGACCTTTGTCGAAGATGGCCTTGCGGTATGCGCCCACGCCTTCATAGTTCAGTTCCGCCTTGACAGGACGGGGAAAGCCCAACATACGGGTAAACCAGCCTTTGTCCTGTGCAGCGGCAATTTCACCTACACGGGTAACGTTTTTCCAGATGGCTTCTTTACCGGCATGAATATCGATATAAGTATAGGCCTTGTATTGGCCGGGGATCTTACCAATCAGTTGTTCTATAGGGGAGATGATCAACGGGAGTAAAACGATCAGGGAGAGGTAGACGCGCTCATTTTTATTCCCTTCCCTTTCTTTGTAACGGGCGGCGGCCAATCCACCTATCGTGGAAGCCACCATGGCCAACGGCAGCGCCATCAGCCAGCATGCCCAGCCTTCCCACCCTACCAGGAGCGTAACCACAAAAAAAATACCGATGGGCACCCAGGGCATCAGAATCTGGTAACCGAGGCTTTTTACCCATTTGAGAGGAGAAAAATAAATGGTCAGTGCTCCCATCACAAAAGGAACACCTAACAGGAACGCTAAACTCATGAGCACCCAAAGTCCTGATGCGATATTATTGCTGAACAAGCCATAGGACAGCATCGCAAAAAGGACAGGGATAGCAATAACAATGGGCAGTATTAACCTTCGGAAAGCGTTAGGGGATGGCATAATATCAGGGATTTATACCTAAATATACCCTTTCCTGCTAATATTTCATCTGCCAGTCCAATTTATAACGGTACAACCAGTCAAAGTTTTTAGGCGCAAACAGCGGGATAAAAATCGCCATCATCCAGTCCCGGATTTTAGCCTGCCAGGGGCGGAGTATACTTTTAGACCGGCTCCTTTTCCTGCCTTCTGCCACGATCTTCTCCACTCTGGGTTTACGGTCGGTTTCGAACTTCCGGAAGGCGGCGGCATAAGAACCAACGCCGGCGTCGCGCAGCAGCATACCCAAGTACATGGCGTCTTCCAGGGCCATGGAGGCGCCCTGGCCGGCACTGGGACTTACCGCATGGGCAGCGTCGCCGATCAGTAACACCCGGCCTTTATGCCAGGAGGAAAGGGAAGCAATGTCAGACACATTCACCTTCAGTACCTTTTCGGTATGGGCGATCAGCGCGGGGATGGGAGCGTGATAATTTTTATAACGGTCCTGCATCAACGATTTTACTTCTTCTACCGTGGTGGAGTCCAGCTCTTCTTTGGTAAAAGGCACGTCAGACGGCAGGTTGGACCACCACATGGCCATCCCGTTGCCGGCGGCGCAGTAACCGATGAAGCCATCGTTGCCAAAAGTAAAATTGAGGCTGTTGATTTCCTGTGCTGTCATTTCCGGGAGGGCTGACAAAGGAGCAAAGCCGCCGTAGTTTTTCATGCAGGTAAAAGCCGGTGCGGGTGCTTCGGGAAAAAGCAGCTGCCGCGTAGCGGAATGAACGCCGTCAGCGCCGATCAGCACGTCGCCGGTAGCCCGTGTACCGTCGGTGAATACAGCAGTTACGTTGTCTTCCGTCTGCCGGATATCGCAAAGTCTTTTGTGGTAATGCACGGTGAGGCCCTGTTCTTTCAGTTCCTGCAGCAGGATGTCATACAAGGCAGCCCGGGAAAGGCTTACACCCGGCTGGCCGTATTTTTCAACGGAACCATTTGGCAAACTGGCGATGACTTTGCCTTTACCGTTACGCATACAGATCGCTTCAGACACCGCCCCGGCGGCAGTTACCTTTTCTGCCAGCCCCAGGGCATCCAATACGTTCATGCCGTTAGGCGCGATGTTGAAACCCGCGCCGATGGTCGCTTTATAGCCGTATGCTTCGTAAATGCTGCAGGATATGCCTGCCTTGTTCAGGAACAACGCCAGTGCCAGGCCACTGATACCGCCACCGGCAATCACTACATGAAAAGATGTTGGGAGCTGTGTCATAAAACAGGATTATACCTCAAAATTGTAACACAGCGCCCGGGGAATCAACCATCACTAGGTAAACGGAGGGCAGGTTCCGGTGAAAGCCCTTTTTTTACCGGTTATTAGTTGGCCTCCGCCACTTTTTTGATTTCGGTGAGGATGGAAGACCAGCCACCGGCGTCCATAGCTTCTTTGTATCTCCGGTCACCTTCCGCCACAGTGGAATAATCGCCCTGCGTCACTACCAGCAGGGTTTGCCCGTCTTGGGCGGTCAGCTGATAAGTCACTTTCAGGTAGTTCTCAGATGTATCGTCGATATTGGAATTGGGATCGATGGTCGTATACGTCAGCCTTTCATTAGGAATGATCTCTTCGATGATACCTTTTACGGCAATCAGTTCTGCCCCCTCGTATTCCGTTTTCCAGAGCAGCTCGCTGCCCTGCTTCCAGTCGGATACCGTTTCGCAGTTGAACATATACTGTTTTGTTTTGGCAGGATTGATCAGGGTATCCCACACTACTGCTGCGGGTGCGTTGATGGTGATGTCATTTCTCACAATGAGTGCGTTGCCCATACGATAGTTGTTTTTACAGGTAGATAAATACTTGGCCTTTGTGGCACAGCACAAAAGTAAAATAAAGGTGATTCGGCGGATTGCGTATTACGGATTATTTCTAACCGAAAACGGAGTAAACCCGAATTTCTTCTTAAAGGCGTTGTTGAAATGCTGCGGGGTGGCATAGCCCAGTTCAGCGGCTATTTCGGCAGCGGTTTTACCGGTATCGCGCAGGAATTGATGCGCCAGGTGCAGCCGCTGGTCGGTCAGGTAACCGAAAACGGTATTATTGAATTTCTCTTTAAAGCCCCGTTTCAGTTTGTATTCGTTGAGCCCTACCGTGCGGGCGATCTCTGTCAGGCTCGGCGGAGAATCCAGCCGTGCGTTGAGCAGGTCCCGTACGGCGATGATTTTTTCGGTGTCCTGTTTACTTTTCAGGTAGATACTTTGGCGCTGTTCGGCTGCCGTGCAGGATTCGGCAGACAGCACCAGCAGTTCCAGGCTTTTGGACAGCAGGAAAAGCCGCTGGAAATCGCCGGCGTATTTACTGTAGCGGATCTGGGCGATGACCTGCTCCATCTGGGAATCCAGGGCGCCCCAGGTGTCTGTGAAGATCACCGGCTGGCCGGCCACTACTTTTTCTGCAAAACGTTTAAGCTGATCGCTGGCATGTTGGGTAAAGCTGAGGAATTTCTCCCGCGGGAACTGTACCCCGAAGATTTCCAGTTCGAGGGTTTTGTTCTCCACCACCATATCGAAGGGATGGGAATACATGAAGTTATGATGCCCGCCAATGAGGTCGTAGGTCTTGCCCAGTTGCTGGTAGGTAAACAGGTAGTCACCCCGCAGGCCGAAATGCAGCCTTACCACGTCATTGTCGCTATGTGCCGGATGGGAGAAGAGTTCCCGGAACGATGACAAACCGTGCCCGATGAGGATATCATCGCACATCCAGCGCGTCATGGTCATATTGCCGTTGGGGTAGGTAATGACTTGTTTGTCTTCCATAGTCCACATTGCGGCTTTGCCGCAGTGCATAAAGGTACGTCGTTCCCGCAAAGCAGCAAAGGGTTCCCGCAAAGGGTTATAAGGGAGCAGAGAACGCAAAGATCTTACGATTACCATAATAAATGGCCATAATAAGAGAACCCGGGAATCAAAGGAACGGAGCGCAAAATTTGATCTCCGCATTCTTTGTTTTCTTAGCTCGCTTATGTAAACTTTGCGTCCTGGCCCGCTTAAAACGCTTTGCGTGCCTAGATGGGCCAGGGGTTCTGGTACACGGAATTATTGAGCTTCAGCTCACGGGCGGAAAGTGACAGCTGTATCTGCAAAGGCTGATCGTTGGCGGCATTGAACTGCTCGGTATAGCCCACGCAGTAGGCGTCGGTAAACCGCAGTTCCTTGAGCCGGGACATAGAATCGCGGCGGAAGAAAGTAATACTGCCGTTTTTGGTCTGGGTATTGGAGATCATCCAGTCAAAAAGATGAGTTTCGCCGGCAGATTCTACTTTCAGATTAATACTGCCTCCTTTGGGGCGGGCTGCAGGCTTTCCATTGTGATCGGTGTGCTGGCTGAAGGTGAAATCGCACTCCAGTACGTTTAACTCTTCGCCGTCGATGTTGAGAACTGCTTTAAAAGACATACATAATCGGTTAACAAGTCTGCTGCAAAACAGGCAGACAGGGAAAAAAATATGGTATACACCCTGAAAATACAGATTTATCCGTATATGGCGTGCATTCCCGCTTTAAATTTTCGGGATTTCCCGGGAAATGTTTTTTCCCGTCAGATCAGGTCGAACGCCTGTGCAAAACTGGTCAGGTCATACCCTGACTGGGCGCCGATTTTGCTTTTGATGTTCCGGCGGTGGGTGACGGCTGTTTTTTCCGAAATATGTACTTTTTCCGCTATCTCGCTGGCGCTGAGCCCCAGCGCCATAAGCCGCAGGATTTCCTTCTCCCTTTTGGTCAGCGCCGCAAAGATATGCTGATTCCGGCGCAGGAAATTGTTTTCCTCCAGCAGCCGGTTCACCTTACTGGTCACGTGATGCAACGGATCAATAGGAATGGCGCAGGTGATCACATGCGTCGGTATCCCAAGGGCGTTCCGCATAAACACCCGGGTAGTGCCCAGGTGCCAGGACCAGTCCAGATGACGGGCCAGCCTCACCTGCTGAAAGAAGGTGACGCTCGCGTCTTTTTCTGCCGGCGCGGTAAGCATAGCGGTGATTTTAGGCAGGTAGTCTGCCACATCGTGCGGATTAAAGTAAGTGTCAAAGTACCGGAGACCCATCGCTTTCAGGTCTTCCATCGAAACGTCCAGCTGCTGCCGTCCGTTCTCAGACATATATTCTACATAATCCCTCTCCACGTTCATCACGATAAATACGGCCGGCAGTTCGCGCTCTATGGCCTGAAGGGCCTGCAGCTTTTCTTCCAGACTGGCAGCCTCGGGTAATACGGTATACGTACTCATGTCCATGTCCCTGCTATATAGTGTATAGGATAAACCGTAAAATGTCGTAGGTTTTTAATGCTCTCTGATAACAAATGTATATAAAAAACGGATAAGGGTCCCCTTCCTGTAGAAGATGACCCTTTTTTGGGGGTAAAAATATGATGATCTGTTGGAACAGTATTAGCCTTGTGTGACAGTTAGCAGATAGCAGTGATTATCTGCGTGGGACAAAGGTAAGTGATGGAAAGGATTGTTAAAATACCTAGTAGTGAGTATTTTTACAGCCTGCCAGCTTGTTTTAGCAGCATCTTACATGAAAAAAACAATCGTTTGTTTCGACAGCTCTGTCCTCCACAAGTCACGACTGGACAGCGTTTCCAAAGAACTCCTCTGGAATGCGGCACAGATTCAACTGGTCAAACAGGGTGACCATGTATTGCGGGCAGGACAGACCTGTCAGCATATATGGCTCGTGGAAAAAGGCGCCTGCCGGGCATTCTACGATCATCATCAACGGGAGGTAAACACCGCTTTCTTCTTTGAAAACAGTTTTGCCACTAATATGAAAAGCCTGCGGAACAATGAACCCTCCGCCTATCACCTGGCCACCACAGAGCGTTCTGTGCTCCTTCGCTGGCATAGGGACACACTTGCGGCACTCTATGAACAATCTCCCGCTATCGCCGCCTTCGGCCGCGAACGCCTGGAACTACTGGCGATCGCAGGAGAGGCACATGCCGACTGGCTGAAGACGCATAGCCCGGAAGAACGCTACCAGTACCTCCTGGCCCATCAGCCGGAACTGATACAACGTGTATCTCTTACACAACTCAGCTCCTATATCGGCATTTCCCGCGAAACGCTCAGCCGCATCCGCCGCCGCGTTTTGTGACGTTTGACGCAACCGGCGCCGCTATGCCGGCGGTACCTTTGTTGCCTAAAACAGTCACGCTATGCATCTCACCGAACAAAAAGACCTGATCGTCCGCTTCATCAGCGAAGCATGGAACGCCGGCAACACCAGCCAGCTCAATACTTTCCTGCATCCGGCTTTTAAGGACTATTCGCTCCCGGCAGGCATGCCGCCGGACGCCACCGGCCTGAAACAATGGATAGACCAGGTGCATCAGTCGTTTGAACCGCTGACGGTGATTGAGGAACACCTCGCCGAACCCGGTCATTGCATGCTCCGCATCTCGATGCACCTGAAACACACCGGTGTATGGCGAGGCATTCCCTCAACAGGCCAAACCGCCGTTACCAGCGGATTCCGATCCTTCGCCATCAAAGACGGGCGGATCATCGAACACCGCGCGCTGATAGATGGCAATGCCGTGGAACGGCAACTGAATGAAGCGGCCCAATTGACAGGCTGCCAGCCGAAAACAGCGGGCAACGGATAATCCGGGACAGGCGATACCGTTAGTTGGAGTTTATAGCCGCCGGTAACCGCCGGCAGCCTGTTTGTGCGCAATAGTTCTTCCTGCCGCACAAACAGGCTTTGCTGTTGGCGGGCGCTCCGGACAAGCATACGTGGAATACAAAATGCAACCGGTCCTCCGTAGCCGGCCAATGTAACGCGGCCGCTACCATTGTAAAAATGATTTTTATTTCAGCAGACAGGTAATACTTTATTATCTTTTAGTTATACTTTGATAATCTTTCCCATAATATATGCCTGCAAATTTCCCGGGCAGCCATAGTTAAAATCAGCGATTATCCTTATTATTACATACCAGATTACACCTTTACGTTTTATTACAGGAACAATAAAAAAATGATGCTTTTTTATCCCTGTTGATGTTACAGGCAAAAAATCAAGACATTCCACGTTCACCAAAATATGGTAAATGAAAAGCAAACTACTACGCGAGATCACTCCGCTAACACAAAGCGATTGTTTCACCCTTTTCTCCCGGGAAAAAACAGCTTTTGACTTCCCCCTGCACTATCATGAAGAATTTGAGCTCAACTTCATCCAGCACGCCACCGGCGCCAGGCGCATTATCGGCGACCACATAGAAGATATTGAAGACCTGGAACTGGTACTGGTAGGCCCCAACCTGCAGCACGGCTGGTTTACCCATAAACATAAAGGCAACGTGATCAAGGAGATCACGATCCAGTTTCACCGCGACCTGTTTGACGAAAAATTCCTGCAACGCAACCAGATGAGTTTCATTAAAAACATGTTCGAACGGTCGCTCCGCGGCATTCTTTTTTCTACAGAAACCACCCGGCAGATCATGCCCCGGCTGGTACACCTGCCACAGAAACAGGGCTTCGATTCAGTGCTGGAGCTGATGTCTATCCTGCACGACCTGTCTACCAGCAGGAACATGCGCATCCTCTCAGACGCCAGCTTCCGCAACCTGGAAACATTTTCGTATAACAGCCGCCGTGTGGAAAAGGTCATGCATTACCTCAACAGTAACTTCGACAAGAATATCTCCCTGCACGAGGCCGCTAAGCTGGCAGCTATGACAGACGTGGCTTTCAGCCGTTTTTTTAAAGCGAGGATCGGGAAAACGTTTGTGGATACACTGATAGAAATAAGGCTGGGGCATGCCTCACGGATGCTGATAGAAACCACGCATACCGTTAATGAAATTGCTTATAAATGCGGGTTTAACAACATTTCCAATTTCAACCGCATCTTCAAAAAGAAAAAAGACTGTACGCCCAAAGAGTTCCGGATGGCCTATACCGCCTCCGGAACAAGGACTTTCGTATAAGGTAACTGCAACGGTTAAACGTAACGATATTATGCGCTGATGGCCAGCTGCTTGTCTACCACAGACAACAGTTCGTCTGCCGAAAACCGGTGCTCCAGGTTGACGTCCGCAAAGCTGTACGTGATTTCAAGCGAAGGCGTAACCAGATAAACTGCCGGAACAGGCACATCCGCGTTTACACCGGCAACACGGCCCCAGATAGGATCGGACTCTTTGTAAATACCGGCCTTACGGGCAATACGGTGCTGTACGTCCCGCACCACGTCAAAAGGCAGCGGCTGACGGTTGAATTGAGAGAAATGCTTTTTGCCCTCGCTGGACAGTACCAGCAAACGCGCTCCGGCAGCTTCTATGGCAGCATGTTTGGCTATCAGTTCAGCAATCAGCGCATCTCCGTAACCGTTCCAGTTAACAGAATAAAAAGCCACTACCAAAGGCTGCGCTGTCAGCAAATGCAGGGAAGTACCACCGATGCCCGCTTTCAGCAACGGTCCCTCGTTGATCACATTTTCTTCTTCCAGATAAAAATCAGCGAAAAACTGACCGGCTGTTAAAGGACGGATACGCTCCCTGTTCCTTACCGGACTGGGGAACTGATCGGCGATCGGGGCTGGCAGGTAATCTGCGTAACGGTGTAAGGTAGACATGTTCGCTCTTTTTTAATGGCTGATAAAAGGTTCCGTTGCAGGGGCTTTATCACGCTGGTTTTATAATGAAACAAAGATAAGGGAAAAAATCTATTATCCTACTAATTCTATAGACTAAATGTGTTTAAAATTATAATAGATTGGTTTTTAAGGAATTGCAAGATAGAAATTTTCGGGGAGCTGACGGGGGTGGTTGTACGTTGAGGATCGCTCCATCAGGACCGATTGCTGAATGTGTTCTAAATACCGCCCGCCGGACCTAACTTCCCGGGTATCGGTTGCCGCCCTTTTACAATTCGTCAAAGCTTTCCTGCAGGTGGTCAAAACCAAACCTTCCAAAACCCTTACAGGGCTTAGGTTTGCTAAAATACCATTCAGATGCAAACAAAGACCTGCCGACTGGCTTATCTCGACTGGCTCCGCGCACTTGCCATACTGTGCATTTTCCTTTTCACCGCAGCACGTTCCTTCACGCATTCAGATAAAATTGACTACATAATGAACAGCAGCTTTATTCCGCTGTTGTTCTTTCTCTCGGGCGCCACCTCCCTGCACATGGCGCTAAAACGCAATAACACCAGGATGATACTGTTGTGGATACGCCGCCTGCTGGCACCGTTGCTCACCGGCCTGTTCCTGCTGCTGCCGTTGCTGCTATGCCTTGAGCAACCGGAAGTTGTTCACCGGGAAGGGTTTGCGTCCTATTATACAACAGCGCTCAGGCGGGCATTACACCCGGCCAACTGGCACTATCTCTGGGTGGTGGTATGTCTTGCCTTTTACATGATAATGATGACGCCGCTGTTCCGCTGGCTACGCACTGCTTCCGCCCGCAAGTTTCAACAGTCGCTGTACTGGTTCGTTTCCGGTCAACGGGTTTATCTTCTCCTGCTGCCGCTAGCCGTGGTCTTCGTTACCGGCCTCCTGACGGGCGCCTCCGGCTACGTCTTTGTATTCCTGTACTGGTGGCTGCTGCTGGCAATTGGCTTCTTCTGTATGTTACAACCCGGACTGATGGACAGTCTCGAACGAAACCGCCGTTGCTCCCTTCTGGCGCTGCTGACCGCTGTGGCCCTGGTCATGGCCGGACACCGGTACCAGGCGGGCTCGCTGGTGGCCCTGCTTGTGGAACCCTTCCATGCCGGCCTGTGGGTGTTCTGCCTTACTGGCTACGCCAAAAAACACCTCGACCGGGAGCATCGCCTGCGCACATACGTCAACCTCTTCGCCTGGCCTTTTTATCTCCTGCAACAACCGCTGGTTATCATCATCGCAGGCTTTTTCCCTGACCATCGCCTGTCTCCGCTCATCGTTTATCTTTTCGTGGTATTGAGCACCTGGCTGTCGGCCGTCCTGATCTTTAACCTGCTGATCAAACCATTTGTGATCACCCGGTTTTTCTTCGGCGTAAAACCCGGCACACCGCCGGTTACCACGGGCAAAGTGGTGAAGGTGCCAATGCCTCAGTCCGATTTTTTTTACTAACTTGATCCGGATGGAACAGTTCTGGCGCAAATACATTTTCCCCGTTTTATACGCCTTAGTTATCTATGTCAGCATGCGCCTGATCAACGCCGTTCTCACCGGTTTCCGTTTCTGGGAGCGGCCCTGGCAGGAAACGGCGATCGAAGGCGTGCTGCTCTTCACCGGCTATATCTACGTCTGGATGCTGAACTGCCTGCTGCAATACTATCAACGGCAGCCGAAGCCCGGCCCCGTCATCAGGGAGTACCTGGTGGTGGCGGCGGTGATCATCACCTTTACCGACGGTATCATCCTGCCGATCCAGCACTTCACCGGAGAAAGAGGATGCCAGCTCTACGACGTGATCAATCTCACCCTGATACCCACGTTGTTTTACCTGCTGTACTATGTGATCAAACGCGCCAACGCCTCGCTGCGGAAAAGTTACGAGCAGCAGCTGCTGCTGGAAAAAATCAGCAACGACCAGCTCCAGACAGAGCTGCGCTTCCTCAAAGCCCAGTTCCATCCCCATTTCCTCTTCAATGCCCTCAATACGGTGTATTTCCAGATGGACGAAAGCGTAGGCACTGCCAAACATACCGTGGAAAAACTCTCCGAACTGCTACGCTACCAGCTGTACGATCACCAGCAAACTGTAGCCGTGGGAAAAGAGCTACAGTACCTGCAATCTTATATCGACCTGCAACGGAGCCGCATGAACGAACACCTGCGGCTGACCGTGGAAATTGATCCCCGGCTGAACAAACAAAGCGTATACCCGTTATTGTTATTACCCCTGGTGGAAAACGCATTCAAATACGCCGGTGGCGAATACTGGATCAATATCAACGCCAGCCTGCAAAACGACTGGCTGGTATTTCATGTCAGCAACGCCATCCCCGCCATAGAAATGAAACAGAAAAAAGGCGGCATCGGGCTGGAGAACCTGCGCCGGCGCCTGGCCCTTCTCTACCCGGGGAAACATGACCTGGCCTTCTGCAACAGCGGAGAGAATTATTCGGCAGACCTAAAAATAGCTTTATGAAAATCAGCTGTATTATCACCGACGATGAACCTGTAGCCCGCAAAGGACTGGCCGGATACGTGGAAAAAATAGACTTCCTCTCCCTGGCAGGCGTCTGCGAAGACGCCCTGTCACTGAACAACCTCCTCCGGCAACAGCCGGCCGACCTGCTGTTCCTCGACGTAGAAATGCCCTACATCACCGGGGTAGAACTGCTGGAAAGCCTAGCCCATCCGCCCAAAGTGATCTTTACCACCGCCTACGAACAATACGCCCTCAAAGGTTTCGAGCTGGACGCCATCGATTACCTGATGAAACCCATCCCGTTCGAACGTTTCCTCAAAGCCGCCAACCGTGCCCGGGAAGTGCTTTCCCCGTCAATAACAGCCCCTGTGGCGGAAAGAGACATCTATATCAAAACCGGAGAAAAATTGGTGCGCATACTGCTGGAAGACATTATCTTTATAGAGGCGATGGAAAACTACGTATATATCCATACCACCCACGGACGGTACCTGACACATGCCACCCTGAAAGCGGTGGCGGAGAACATAACCGGTCCGGAATTTGTTCAAACCCACAAATCGTATATCATCAACACCCGGAAAATCACCAGCATCGAAGGCAACAGGATCATCATGGGACAAGCCTCGGTAGCGGTTTCCAGGGGACTCAAAGACAGCGTGATGAATACCATTTTAAAGGATAAATTGCTGAAGAAATAAATCAGACATATGCTGCTGAAACACCGCCTCTCCTTAGCGCAGATCTTTACCTTTACCTGGAAGGTCGACCTGATGTTGCTGCTTTGTTGCACCATTGTTTATTTTGGCGATAAATACTGGCTCTCGGACCATATAACCATTCCCGTGGCCGTATCGGCCGTACTGGGTACCGCTATCGCCTTTTTTATCGGCTTCAATAACAACCAGGCCTACGACCGCTGGTGGGAGGCCCGCATGATCTGGGGGCCCTCGTCAACGACTCCCGTTCCTGGGCCAGAAGTCTGCTCTACTACACACAGACCGACGGCGACCAGGAACAACAGACTTTTGTCCGCCACATGATCTACCGCCACCTCTCTTTCGTATACGCCCTGAAAACCAACCTCCGGAAACTCCCCGACGACTACTACACCCGCTACCTCACCAAAGAAGAAATCGACTATGTACAGCAGCAGCAGAATATTCCCAACGCCCTGCTCAACCTCCAGTCGGCCGACCTGCAGCAGCTCCGCAACACCGGCGTGGTAGACGGCTTTGCCTTCCTCGAACTCAACGACATGCTGGTCAAACACTGCGACGAAATGGGCAAGTCTGAGCGCATCAAAAATACCGTCTTCCCGCCCAGCTACGTATACTTCACCCGGCTGTTCATCTGGTTCTACGTGATCATGAACACCCTCATGATGACCGAATCCATCGGCGCCTGGTCCATCCTCTTCGGATGGGTGTTCGGCTTCGTGTTCCATGTCACCCACCTCAATGGCATCACCCTGATGAACCCCTTCGAATACCACCCCCTCGGCATCCCCCTCGACAGCATCGCCCGCACCATCGAAATCAACCTGATAGAACTGATGGGTGAAGAACCGGTGCCCCAACCCGTCAAACCCAAGGCTGACGGGCTATACATAATGTAAGAAATTACGAATTACGAAATACGAATTACGAATTGGGGTCCTTACGGGGCCTAAATTCGAAAAAATGCCTAATAATACGCCCCCAATTCGTAATTCGTAATTCGTAATTCGTAATTTTACTGCATGACTTATGATCAATTATGTAATCTATATGCCCAGTCCATCACGCTAAAGATACTCCGGGCACGTAGCGCGCCAATGATGTTGTCATTTTTTCACCAAACATTCAAGGAGAAAAACCATACCACCATTCCCAACGTGGAACTGGTCACCCGTCTGTCCGATTATCTCGTGGCTACCGGCTACCGCGCCACAGATGACGAAATAGACGCCACCGGTCTGCTCGACAACGAAGACGAGCGGGCCCGGAAATATGTGGAACAATGGAGCAATAAAGGCTTCCTCCGGAAGTATCCCGACGACGACGGCAACGATATCCATGAGCTCAGCAGCGACATGGAAAAAGTGATGCACTGGGTATCCACCCTCCAGAAAAGGGAATTTGTGGGCACTGAAAGCCGCTTTAAAGACATCTTTTCCAAACTGAAGGAACTGGTGGACCAAAGCAATAAAGACCCCAAACAACGTATCCAGGAACTGGAAAGAAAAAAATTCGAAATAGAACAGGAGATCAAAAGCATCACCATCACCGGAAAAGTACAGGTGTTTGACGACACCCAGATCAAAGAACGGTGCTATGATGTAAACCGCATGTCCAGAGAACTCCTCAGCGATTTCAAGGAGGTGGAACAGAATTTCGAACAGATCACCCAGGAGATATACCGCAAACAAAGCGAACGCGATATCGCCAAAGGCGCCCTCCTGGCCTATACTCTCGACTCTTTCGAAGCCCTCCGCCAGAAAGACCAGGGGAAAAGCTTTTACTCCTTCTGGCAGTTCCTTATGGACGAAACCAAACAGGAAGAAATGCGGGAGCTTATCGAAAAGCTCTATAACCTGCTCGAGGAACGGAACATCGACTACAAAAACGACCGCTTCCTCAAGAAACTGAAACAGTTCCTCCACGCCTCCGGCAAAAAAGTGATCGACGCCAACAAAAAACTGAGCGATAAACTCAGCCGCGTCCTTAGTGAGAAAAACCTCACCGATCACCGGAAAGCCATGGAGCTCATCAACGATATCCGCCAGCTGGCCTTCCAGACGCTGGACAACGTACCCGGAGAAGAATTCTATATCGACATAGAAAGCGACCCGGAAATAGATATGCTCGACCGCTGGGAGATGGCTGACGACAAAAAAACACACCCCGACGTGGAATTCCCCGAAGGCATCGGCGGCAACGACTTCTCCGATGCCGATATGGACGCGCTGTTCAATCACTTCAACATCGACCGCGCCCTCCTCGAGGACCGCATCAGTACCCAATTACAAAACAAAAAACAGATCAGTTTGAAGGAACTGGTAGATATCTATGGCACCGAGAAAGGGCTGACAGAGCTCATCACCTATTTCTCTATCGCCAGCCAGTCATCCAGCCACATCATACTGGAAACACCTGATCCGGTATCCCTGGGCAACCGCGTCATCAATATGCCGATGGTGCTGTTCACAAACTCTCAAAACTAAAACGAAACATGGCCGATAACAATATTTCTCCCTTTGCGCACGTGTTCCTCAAACTCATGCAGGGTCCCGTGTACGAAGAAGACAAAGCTTACTGGAAAGACCTGCTGGGCTGGCAGACAGAACTCAGCAAATACCTGAACCAGGTAGGACTGCAACTCATCATCAACGAAAGCGACGGCTTCGCCCGTATCCTGCAACCCGAAGCAGACGATACCTCCGGCGAAAAACCCCTGCCACGCCTGATGCGTAAAACCAGGCTCACCTACGAAGCCACGCTGCTCTGCATCGTACTCCGCGAAGCCCTCGATGAATTTGACATCAAAGGCAACGGTACCCGGCTGTTCATGACACAAAAGGAAATCAAGGAAAGGCTCGCCCTCTTCTTCAAAGAGCGGAACAACAAATCCAAACTGCTCAAAGACCTGAACAAACCCATCAACAGCCTGCTGAACATCGGTATCCTTAAAGCTACCCGCGAAGATGCTGCCAACAAGGAACTGCATCAATACGAGGTAAAAAGGGTGATCAAAGCACTGGTCAACAACGAAAAACTGGAAGAAATCAAATCAAAACTGAAATTGCATGTCAACCCTGTTCAACAGTGATTCCAAAGAAAGCGGGTTCCGGTTACAATATCTTGAAATATACAACTGGGGCACGTTCCATAATAAAATATACCGCGTCAATACCAACGGTCAAACCTCCCTGCTGACAGGCGCCAACGGTAGCGGCAAAACCACCCTGATAGATGCCCTGCTGACACTGCTCGTGCCGGCCGGCAAACGCTTCTATAACCAGTCGTCCGGTACGGACCAGCGCAAGGACCGCGGCGAAGAATCCTACTTCTGGGGATATTATGGCAAAACCTTCTCCGAAGACTCGCTGCAATCCAAAACAGAACAGCTCCGCCACAAGGAAAACAACCCGTACTCCGTACTGCTGGCCTACTTCTACAACGCCGCCACCATGCACCAGATCACGCTGGCGCAGGTACGCTGGTACTCCGGGGAACTGAAAAGACAATTCATCGTTTCCCCCCACAAACTCAATATCAACGACCACTTCGGCGCAGGTAAATTCGATATGAAAGGCGACTGGAAAAAGAAACTCCGCCTCGAATACCCGAAAACAGAAATCACCGACAGCTTCAAGGAATACGCCGCCCTCTTCAGCAATATCTTCGGCCTGCGCAGCGAAAAAGCCCTGTCGCTCTTCAACCAGACCGTCGGCATCAAGGTACTGGGCGACCTCAATACCTTCATCCGCAGCCAGATGCTCGAAGAAACCGACGCAGAAGGTGAATTCCTGAAACTGCGCGAAAACTACGACAGCCTCCTGTCCAGCCACCGCGCCATCCAGAAAGATGAAACCCAGCTCAAAATGCTGGAGCCCATCATCGCCAATAAAACCGCCTGGCAGGAACTGCAGGACCGCAACCGCGAACTGCAGATGCTGCAGGACATACTGCCGGCATGGTTCAACAAACAGGAAAAAGATATCCTCGAAAAGGAACTGGAAGCACTGCAAAAAGACCAGCAAAAAACAGCGACCATCCTCACCGGTATCAATGAGCACCTGCAGACCATGAACCTGCGCAAAGACGAGCTGATTGCCCAAAAAGCCAATAACAGCGTCGATGAGCAGCTGCGCTCCATCGAAAAATCCATCCACTACGAGCAGAAAGCCCTCGAAGGCAAACGTAACAAAATGGAGGAGTACAACATGCTCGCCGACCGCCTGGAGCTGGCCCCCAATCCGGACGAACAGCAGTTCCACGAAAATATCTCCGGCGCCGAACAACTGAAAGGCGCACACGATAAACAACTGGAAACGCTGCAGGAAGAAATGTTCCACTACAAGAGCAGCCTCACCGCCGAAAGAGCACAGATCACACGGCTGGAAGAAGAGATCGAATCCTTCCTCAACCGTAAAAACAACATCCCTTACGAATTGGTACGCATCCGGCAGCAACTGGCAGAGATGCTGGACGTGCAGGAAGACGACCTGCCTTTCGTAGGTGAACTGATACGCGTGAAAGACAGTGAAAGCCGCTGGGAAAACGCCATTGAAAAAGTACTCCATAACTTCGGCCTGCGCCTGCTGGTGCCGGAAGAGTACATTATGGACATCAACAAATACATCAACTCCAACAACCTGCAAACACGCCTCGTCTACCATAAAGTGGAAGATGAAAACTATACCATGCTCAGGATGCCTTCCGAAAAGGACAGCCTCCTGCAGAAGATAGAAATCAAACCCGGCACCATCTTCAAAGAATGGCTGCAAAACCAGCTGCTGGACCAGTTTGACTATACCTGCACCGACGACATGGCCGTGTTTAACAAATCGCGCAAAGCCGTTACCTCCAACGGACTAACGCGGCAGGCTACACGCCACGAGAAAGACGACCGCCCCAACCGCTCACAACAGAACAACTATGTGCTCGGCTGGAACAACAAAAACAAACTGCGGTTACTCAAAGCAGAGCAGGACGAATGCAGTGCCAACATCGAAACGCTGCAGCACAGCATCTCCCAGCTGGAAAACAGCCGCAAGGCCATCACCACCGTCAATACCCTGCTGAACGCTTTTCTCTCGCTCCGCAACTATAGCGAGATCAACTGGCAGACACATGCCGGCGTCATCGAATCTTTTGCCCGGGAAAAAGCACAGCTGCTGAAAACCAGCGATAAATACCAGGCGATCTGCGATCAGCTCGACGAAGTCATCGCCCAGATACAGGAAAAAGAGAAAGAGAAAGAAAGAGCCCTGCAGGAAAAAGGCCGTATCGATGATAAAGCCGCCGAAAAACTGCGGCATTTCAACCAACTGAAAGTAAATAAGCTGGACGACGTCTCCCTGCAATACGTGCTGGAATACCTCTCCGACCTGTCGCTCACCGAACCGGCCGAAACCACCGCTGAACTGGCTTCCTACCGCAAACGGGCAGACGATAACCTGAAAGCGACCCTGCACGACGCCATGCGCCAGTCGGCCGAAAAAGAAGCAGAAATCACCCGGCAGCTGTCGGCATTCGTAATGCCGTCCAAAGCCATCCATGATGCCTATCCCGAATGGCTCGGCGACGTCAGCGACCTGCAACCGCATGTCAGATACCTCGACGAATTCACGTCGCTGTACGAAAATATCAAATACCAGCGCCTCATCGAGCACAAGGAACGTTTCCGTAAATATATGGACACAAGCATGCTCAACGCTATCACCAACTACCGGGCATGGATATACGGTCAGGAAGACCTGATCCGCGAAGTGATGGATGATCTCAACGAACCGCTCCGCAACATCACCTTCAACAAAAACCCGGACACCTACCTCCAGCTGGAATGCCGCCATGTGAAAGACGTGGAGATCCGCAACTTCAAAGAGAAACTAAGCGGCGCCGTGCCGGACTCCATGAAGTACCACCTGGAGAAAGACGAAGCCTACGGCGAACAGCTCTTCGAAAACATCAAGGTACTGATCACCGAGCTGCAGCAAAATGAAGCATGGCGCCGGAAAGTAACGGATGTCCGCAACTGGCTCGACTTCGGCGCCAAAGAGTACTATGTGGCCGATAACAAAGCGTTTAAATACTACGAGGATACCGCCAGCCTTTCCGGTGGAGAGAAAGCCCAGTTCACCTATACCATCCTGGGCGCCGCCATCGCCTACCAGTTCGGCATCAACGAGGCCAACCGCCAGCACCGCAGCCTGCGCTTTATCACCGTGGATGAGGCCTTCAGCAAACTGGACCCGGAAAAAAGCCATTACCTCATGGAATATTGCGGCCAGCTCAACCTCCAGCTGCTGGTGGTAACACCATTGGACAAACTGAATATCGCAGAGCCGTATATTCATGCCTGTCACTTCGTATCCAACAAAAACAAACGCGATTCCGTGGTGTATAACTTCACCATGGAAGAATACAGGGAAAGGAAGAAAGAGTTCGAAACCATGGAAGCGTAGTTCACGCAAAGGCGCAAAGCAGCAAAGAACGCAAAGAATAAAATATAAGCGAGCAGAGAAAACAAAGGGGCGGAGATCAAAATTTGATCTCCGCCCCTTTGCGTTCTTATGATTCTAACTAATTCTTTGCGTTCTTTGCTGCTTTGCGCCTTTGCGTGATAAAATATTATATATTTATACATACATGATAAACATCAGCTTGGCAGATTGAAGCAGCTCCTAACTTTGTGACCATAACCGATAATTATGCCTTCCGTTGAAATATTATCCAGGATACAGTTTGCCTTTACCATTGCATTCCACTATATCTATCCCCCGCTGAGTATCGGGCTGGGATTGTGTTTGGTGATCATGGAAGGGTTATACCTGAAAACAGGAAAACTGTTGTACAAAGAAATCACGAAGTTCTGGATCAAGATCTTCGCGCTGATATTTGGCATAGGCGTCGCTACCGGAATTGTGATGGAATTTGAATTTGGTACCAACTGGGCCACCTATTCGCACTACGTGGGCGACATCTTCGGAAGTGCGCTGGCGGCGGAAGGGATCTTCGCGTTTGCCATGGAATCCGCGTTCCTGGGGGTGCTGCTGTTTGGATGGGACCGTGTACACAAAGCTGTGCATTATTTCTCCACCATCATGGTAGCCGTTGGCTCCGCCCTGTCGGCCTTATGGATCGTAATTGCCAACTCCTGGCAGCAAACACCGGCGGGCTACCGCATAGAAGGGCATGATCTGGGGGCAAGGGCCGTGGTGACTGACTTTTGGGAGATGGTCAACAACCCTTCCAGCATGGACCGTTATGCCCACGTGATCATCGGCGCTTTCCTCGCAGGAGCTTTCCTCGTGATGAGCGTTGGAGCGTGGTACATCCTGAAAAAACGTTTTGTGGAACATGCGCGGGCCATGTTTAAAGTCGGCCTGTCCGTCGCTGTAATTGCCGCGCTGGCACAGCTCTTCACAGGACACCGTTCCGCGCATTATGTCAGCAAATACCAGCCGGCCAAGCTGGCCGCCATGGAAGGCCATTATGATAGCCTGGCGGTGGCAGATATGTACCTCATCGGCTGGGTCAATAACAAAGAGCAGAAGACCACCGGCATTAAAATTCCGGGAGGCCTTTCTTTCCTTACGCATGGCAGCTTCAACGCGCCGGTGGAAGGCCTGCGCGCCACGCCGCCGCAGGACAGGCCAGGTGCGGTCAACTTCGTCTTCCAGACATACCATATCATGATCTCCATCGGCATGGCGTTGATTGGCCTCACCCTGCTGGCTTTGATATTACTATGGAGAAAGAAACTGTTTCAGCAACGATGGCTGATGATCATATTTGCATGGGCGGTATTGCTGCCGCAGATCGCCAACCAGGTGGGCTGGTATGCCGCGGAGGTAGGCCGGCAGCCCTGGGTGGTATATAAACTACTGCGCACGTCTGACGCCCTCTCTAAAAAAGTAACGGCAGACCAGGTGATGTTTTCGCTGATATTATTTACGCTGGTATACATGTTGCTCTTTGCATTGTTCCTGTACCTGCTGAACCGAAAAATTCAGCATGGACCGGACGTAGCAGGCAGCAAGGACGACGACGATCACGATCAGTACTATCCTAATAACCTGGCAAATCTTCCTTCTTAAAATACAGTTGCATGGAAACAATTCTCGGACTGGACCTTCCCACCTGGTGGTTTTTAGTGATCGGCGGACTGATCACGGGTTACGGCGTGCTCGATGGTTTTGATCTCGGCGCCGGCTCACTACACCTGTTTTTTAATAAGGAAGAAAGCCGGCGGCTGGCGCTCAACGCTATCGGCCCTGTATGGGACGGTAACGAAGTATGGCTGGTGATCGCCGGCGGCGCGCTGTTTGCAGGCTTTCCGCTGGTATACGGCGTCATATTCTCCACTTTCTATATCCCCTTCATGCTGTTCCTGGTGGCGCTCATTTTCAGGGCCATCTCCATAGAGTTCCGCAGTAAAGAGCCGTGGCCGTGGTGGCGTAAGATGTGGGACATCTCCTATACCGTGTCCAGCACTGCCATTACACTGCTGCTGGGACTGGTGCTGGGCAATCTTATCCACGGGCTGCCCATCAATAAGGAACATGAGTTTACCGGTAACCTGTGGACATTCTTCAATCCTTATGCAATCCTGATCGCTTTCACCACCCTGTCACTGTTTATGCTCCACGGCGCTATCTACCTGGTGATGAAGACCGAAAACCGTCTCTACGCCAAGCTGACCGTGATGGTAAACAATTGCAGTAAATTCTTCATCCTGTGCTTTATTCTAACGTCGATGGCTACACTGATATACATTCCGCACATGACCCATCAGTTTAAAAATCATCCGCAGCTGTTTCTGCTGCCGATGGTGGCCGTGTTTATTTTGCTGAACATCAAACGGAACATCGACGCCCGGAAGTACTTTACCGCATTCTTCTATTCCTGTATTATCACCTCCTGCCTGCTGATCCTGTTTGCCGTGGGATTATATCCCAATATTGTCCTGTCTACCACAGACCCGGCTTACAGCATCAGTATTTACCAGGCAGCCTCCTCCAATAAATCGTTAAGGATCATGTTGCTGATAGCGGCGGTTGGAACGCCGCTGGTAATCGCCTACAGTACTTTTGTTTTCTGGACTTTCCGTGGCAAGGTGAAACTGACGGATATGAGTTATTAATACCCCGCGAACATCCGTTAGGGCTAAATAAAAAGGAAGCCCCCGCTGATAGTCCAGCGGGGGCTTCTGTTATCTTATATCAAATATTATTTATTTATCTCTTCGCTTTTGTCTCCGCCTGTCAGGAAAATCAGTCATAATCATCGTCATCCCGGCGGTTTTTAAAAAAAATAGGCCCCCGCAAGAAATTGCAGGGGCTTACCATTTAACCTATATTCTGTACTGTAGCATCGTGTTTGTGAATCTCCGGAAATTCATACAACACTAAAAATCAACCACTTAACTATTTTCCGAAGATTTGTTCCGTATTAAAGACAGTTTAATCACCCCAAAGTTTAATGCAGCACAAAAAAAAATAAAAAATAATTTTCAGCGACCGAAATTAGAGGTCTCAACCTGGCAATTTCATGAACCGTATCGACAGGCTAACTGCCATCCTGATCCAGTTACAGGGCAAAAAAATAGTAAAAGCCGCCGAAATATCCGAGCGGTTCAACATCAGTCTGCGTACCGTATACCGCGATGTTAAAGCCTTACAGGAAGCCGGCGTGCCTATTGGGGCCGAAGCAGGCACCGGCTATTATATTGTGGACGGCTATCACCTGCCACCCGTTATGTTCTCCAAGGAGGAGGCAGGGGCACTGTTGACAGGAGGTAAGCTCATGGAGCAGTTCAGCGACCACTCCAGCAGGAAGCAGTTCGGCTTCGCCATGGAAAAAATCAGGTCGGTGCTCCGCGGATCTGAAAAAGATTTCCTTGAGTCCCTTGATGAAAACATCGTAGTACAGCGGAGCTATGGGCCGGTGGAAGAGAATAATTTCCCTAACCGGTTCCTGTCTGAGCTGCAGCATGCATTAGGGCACCAACAGGTAGTCAACATGGAGTACTTTTCATTCCAGGAAGAAGTAGCCACCCGGCGGGAAGCAGAGCCCATCGGCATCTTCCATGATGGCAGCAACTGGCACCTGATCGCCTGGTGCCGCCTCCGGCAGGGCTACCGCGACTTCCGGGTAGACCGTATCCGTAAACTCAGCCTGACATCTACCTATTATAAAAAAGATAAACGTATATCCCTGCAGGAATACCTGGAGCAGCGCCGCAGCTCAGCCCCGGAGAAAACGCTGCTGGTGAAGATATTAATCAATAAAGACCTCCGCCGCTATATGCGCAATCAGCTCTATTACTTCGGCCTGATGGATGAAGTAACCAGGGATGAACAGGTGGAACTGACTTTCCTGACGTCCGGCGTGCATTACCTCGGCCGTTACCTCATCATGTATGGCAATGGCGTAACCGTACTGGAGCCACAGGCGCTCAAAGACACCATGCGGGAGCTGGTCACCGAACTCAAAGACCATTATCTCATTTAGTTATTTGGTTATTGGGTTATTTGGCTATTTAAATAATAAAATGACCAAATAACCAAATAAATTAGTTTCTCCTGACATAGGGTTGTCACACCCCGTGCTTTGCTTTGTATTGTAATTAAAATGAACAATATGAAAGCGCAATGCAACTGCTATGTATATGTGTATAACGGCTACTCCGACTGGGAACCGGCACTGGCCATCTTCGGACTGAACAACTTTACCGACATCCGCGTGGTGCCGTTTTCACTGGACGGCCGGCCGGTTACCTCCGGCGGTAATGTAAGCGTACAGCCGCAGCAAAGCCTGGAGCAAGCCATAGCAGCTGACATTGACCTGCTGATCATCCCCGGAGGCACTACCATCGCCAGCAGCAGCGAACACGAGGCCCTGCTGCCCCTGCTCCGGAAACAGCTGGACAGCGGACAGTTGCTGGCCGCTATCTGCGACGCTACCGCTTTCCTCGGTAACCACGGGCTGCTGGACCAGGTGCCCCACACCGGCAACGATGCACAGGTATTGCAAATGATGGCCCCCGCCTATAAAGGCGCCGCCCATTACATTAATCAGCCCGCCGTCACAGGTGGAAACCTGATCACCGCCGCCGGTACCGCCATGGTGCCTTTCACCAAAGAGATCTATACCGCCCTCGGGCTGCTCGACAAAAAAGAGCTGGCTTTCTGGTTCGGCTTCTTCGATACCGCCGGCGCTACCCTGAAATTCAGCCATGTGCCGCCGCTCCCTTTCTTTTACCGCAGCTATGAAGTAAATATGGCCGGCATGCTGCCGCTGGTGCGGACGGCCACGCTGGAAATGTACCGGCAGGCCGTCGGCGCAGGACTGGAAGTGTCCGGCCCGGTACAATGGCACTATCATCAGTTTGACGGCAATCCCGACACCATCTTCCGCCTGGACATCGGCCTGCCGGTGACGGCCCCCGCCCCCGTACCGGCGCCCTACAAATGTGAAACACTGCCAGCCTTCGATTGTATCAGTGCTACACATGAAGGCGCATGGGATAAACTGGGCGACACCTACGGTAAACTGATAGGCGCCATGCAGGTACTGGGTATTCAAATGAGTGGTTATAACCGGGAGCAATATTTCCAATATGACTTCAATCAGCCCGATCAGAATATCACCAACGTCCAGATCGGTGTTATAAAACCATGATAACATGAAATACAGGAATGCCCTTGGCTGGGCACTGTTATTACTGACAGGATTTAAACTTGATTATACACTCAACCTAACGGATATGACTAAACTGGACCTCACCAAAGCTTTTAAAAGCTATTATACAGCCGCCGCCAAACCGCACCTGGCTGTTATCGAAAAGGGATTGTTCCTGACCATCAACGGCCAGGGCGATCCCAACGGGGAAAGCTTCGCCGAAAATACCGGCGCGCTTTACACCGTGGCCTATGGTATCAAAGCCCAATGTAAAAATGCCGGCGAAGATTTCACCGTCAGCAAGCTGGAAGGCTTCTGGTGGGTGAAAGACACCTCCATAGATCCGTTACAGGTACCCCGCAGCGAATGGATGTATGAGCTGGCTATTCGTATGCCCGACTACGTTACCCGGCAACAGCTGTCGGCCGCAGTGCTCTCCGCTGAGAAAAAGAAGCAGTCGCTCCTGTTCAGAAATGTGGACCTTAAAACAATCGAAGAGGGGAAGTCCGTACAGATGATGCACGTCGGGCCGTTCAGTGAAGAACCCGCGTCACTGCAACAGATGGACGCGTTCATGCACCAGCATGGATTGCAGATGAATGGCAGGCACCATGAAATTTACCTGTCTGATTTCAGGAAAACAGCGCCGGAGCGGCTGAAGACCATCCTGCGGCATCCTGTAAAATAAGCGGGGGAGAAATATCAGTCTGACAGGCCCAGTTGCAGGATAGCCTGTTGGGCGGCAATCTGGCTGGCGTCTTTTTTATTGAAGGCTTTACCGGTGCAAATCAGTTCACCGTCTACTACAGCGCCTACGGTAAAAATGCGCCGGCCGTTGTCCATTTGTTCATCGAGCAGTTCAAACTCGAGGACTTTGCCGTTTTTATTGGCCCAGCCGTACAACTTGTTTTTGTGGTTCATTTCCACGCTTTCCAGCATGTCCATATCGATATACGGCATGAGGATACGTTTATGGACAAACTGTTGGGTTTTATTATACCCGCGGTCGAGGTATACCGCGCCAACGAGGGCTTCGAGGGTGTTACCGAAGATCTGGCTGATCTTCAGGAAGCTGTTGTACTTGTCGTAGATGGTGAGTTTCCGCAGCCCCATTTTGATAGCGATATCATTGAGTTGCTGGCGGTTCACGATTTTTGAGCGCATCTCGGTAAGATATCCTTCTGTTTTATAGGGATATTTTTTGAAGAGGTAGTCGCCCACGATCGCTCCCAGGATGGCATCGCCAAGGTATTCCAGCCGCTCGTTGCTTTCGAGGAACTTCTCTTTGCTTGAGCGGTGGCTAAGGGCTATCTCATACAGGGCAAAGTTACCTGGCGGGAATCCCAACAGGCTGGTGAGCTCTTTGTACAAGTGCCGCTTCTTGGATACGAGTCGATATAAAAATCCTGGCAGTAATTTCACACCATCAAAAGATCAAGGAACAAATTTTTTGAAAATAACAGAGGCATTATGACCTCCAAAACCGAAGGTATTGGATAATGCGGCTCTCACTTCTCTGTGTTGTGCGGTGTTAAAGGTAAAATTTAATTTCGGGTCCAGCTGAGGATCGTCGGTAAAATGGTTAATCGTAGGAGGTACGATACCGTTGATGATAGACATGATGCTGGCGATGGATTCAATAGCGCCGGCAGCACCGAGCAGGTGGCCAGTCATGGATTTGGTGGAGCTGATGTTGAGGTCATAAGCATGTTCACCAAACACTTTCTGAATAGCCTTTACTTCCGCGATATCACCAAGTGGGGTAGAAGTACCATGTACATTGATATAATCAATATCAGTTGCCTGTAAACCGGAATCTGCCAATGCCTGCCGCATCACGTTCATCGCACCCAGTCCTTCCGGATGAGGGGCGGTAATATGATGGGCATCCGCAGTAGCGCCTCCGCCGGCCAGCTCTGCATAAATTTTTGCCCCTCTTTCCAACGCATGGTCCAATGACTCCAGTACCAGCGCGCCTGCACCTTCTCCCATCACAAAACCGTCACGGTCGAGGTCGAAAGGCCGGGAAGCCGTTTTAGGGTCATCGTTTCTCTCAGACAGAGCCTTCATGGCGTTGAAACCGCCCACACAAGGCTCGTTGATCACATTCTCCGAACCGCCGGTAACCACGAGGTCGGTTTTACCGTAACGGATGCTGTACATAGCTTCAATGATAGCATTGGTAGCGGATGCGCAAGCAGATACAACAGAGAAATTAGGCCCCCTGAAGCCGTGGCGGATAGAAATAGAACCAGCAGCAATGTCAAGGATAAGCCTGGTGATCAGGAATGGGCTGAAACGGGGAGTCCCGTCTCCGGTATGAAATTCTTTCAGCTCATGGCTGAAGTTGATCATCCCACCAACACCGGTACCCCATATCACGCCGGCACGATCCAGATTGATCTTGTCTTTGCTGATATTGGCGTCCTGTATAGCCTGATCTGCGGATATCACCGCTGTCTGTGTAAAGGGGTCCATCTTACGGGCCTCCTTTTTATCCAGGTAGTTGGTAGGGTCGAAATTCTTCAGTTCACAAGCAAAACGGGTTTTGAACTTGGAAGCGTCAAATTGACGGATGTAATCCGCGCCGGATACACCGTTCGCCAATCCGTGCCAAAATTCAGCTACGGAATTGCCGAGCGGTGTAAGAGCGCCTAAACCTGTAACGACAACTCGTCTTGGTTGCATTAAAACAATTCTGATTAGTAGGATTATTTTACATGTTCTTCCAGGTAAGCAACTGCCTGGCCAACAGTAGTAATAGTTTCAGCTTGTTCGTCAGGAATGGAGATGTTGAATTCTTTTTCGAATTCCATAATCAGTTCTACCGTATCCAAAGAGTCAGCGCCTAAGTCGTTGGTGAAGGAGGCTTCAGGAGTTACCTCGGCTTCGTCAACGCCCAATTTGTCAATGATGATCTTTTTAACTCTTGATGCAATGTCTGACATAATTTTAAGTGTTTTTGGTTTAAAACTTGACTGCAAAAATATAATTTTTATTGAATTGCCAACAGATAGCCCGAATTTTAACCCCCTGCCACTTAGGGCAATCCCGCCAAACCCAATACAGTAACCATATTTTGTACTTTGTTAATTAAAGATTTTCTGTCATACCCCCCTTTTGGAAGCCTCATATTCCCCTTTTTCACCCCTCCCGTATACCCATTCGGGTATGCCCTTCCGCTCCCGGGAAAAACAGCAGCAGGCCCGTCCTAAAATAGCCAATTATTCAATTATCCCCGCAGTCAGCCCATTTTAATATCCATTTAACCCGCTTTTTCACCACTTATCTAACGCCTTAACGCTATTTAACAGTTGCACCATACATACACAATCCCCATTTATTAAATTTGTCCGGCTTATGGGAAGCCACCACTATCTGGTTATTCGGTTATTTAAACATTTGACCATTTCATGGGTTCTTCAATAACCAAATTTCTAAATAATAAAATAGCCCACGGGGGCTCCTTCGGTCATTTAACACTAAAAGCGAATCGCAAAAAGGCTCATTAACATGCCCAACACCAAAAAAACAGTCCGCTCCATTATTATATTGGTAGCTGTCGGTATCGTGCTCTTCCTGGCTTACAAAAAAATAACCGGTAAAAAGGAAGCCACCGCCGCCTCCAATGGCGCCGCCGCTAAAGGCGCCAGCGCCAGACAGCCCCTGACGGACGCCTGGATTGTAAAAACTTCTACCCTCGACCAGGCCATTGAAGCAAGCGGAACGCTACAAAGCAACGAGGAAGTGGAAGTAAAGCCGGAAATCAACGGCCGCATCACACACCTCTATTTTAAAGAAGGCACCAACGTGAAAAAAGGAGACCTCCTCGTGAAACTGTACGACGAAGACCTCCGCGCTCAACTGCAAAAACTCAGATTACAGCAGCAACTGGCTAAAACCACCCTCGAACGCCAGGAAAACCTGCTCAAAATAAACGGTATCAGCCGCCAGGACGTAGATGTGACCCGCAACCAGGTCAGCGCCTTCGGTGCAGATATCGAATACACCCAGACCCAACTGCAGAAAACCGAGCTCCGCGCTCCGTTCAGCGGCAAACTGGGCCTCCGCAATGTCAGCGAAGGCGCTATCGTTTCCTCCGCTACCATTATCACCACCCTGCAACAGATAGATCCGCTTAAAATGGACTTCGCCGTGGCGGAAAAATACCGTAACGTCATCAAAAACGGTGACCAGGTCAATTTCCTCGTGGCCGGCGACAACAACGAGTACAAAGGCAGCATCTACGCCATCGACCCGAAAATTGACCTGACCACCCGCACCGTCAAACTCAGGGCCATTATACCCAACAACCACGGCGTCCTGTTCCCCGGCTCCTTCGCCAAAGTGAAAATCACCCTGCGCAACCTGCCGGAAGCCCTCATGATACCTTCCCAGGCAGTCATCCCCGGTACCCGTGATAAAAAAGTAATTGTGGCCGATAGCGGCAAAGCCAAATTCGTAGTCGTGGAAACAGGCATCCGCACCGAAAGCAGCGTACAGATCACCAGCGGACTGAAACCGGGAGATACCGTGGTAACCACCGGTATCCTCCAGCTGAAACCAGGCATGCCGTTGAAATTCAATAAAATACAATAATGAGAATTACAAATTACGAATTACGAATTGCGAATTTGGATACCATCGGAACAACGTTCCTGATGGTCTGCCACAATACGGAATTCCCAATTCGTAATTCGTAATTCGTAATTCGTAATTAAAAATGAGTCTACCTTCATTATCACTCAAACGCCCTGTTCTGGCAATTGTGATGAATATCATCATCGTGATATTCGGTCTCGTGGGCTTTACCTTCCTTGGAGTGCGAGACTTCCCGGCCATCGACCCGCCTATCGTAAACGTACGTACGTCCTACGCCGGCGCCAACTCAGACATCATCGAAACACAGATCACCGAACCACTGGAGAAATCCATCAACGGGGTAGCCGGTATCAAAAACATATCTTCCAGCAGCAGCCAGGGCAGCAGCAATATCACCGTGGAATTTGAACTGGGTGAAGACCTCGAAGGCGCCACCAACGACGTGCGCGACAAAGTGTCGCAGGCCCTCCGCAGCCTTCCGCCCGATATCGATGCGCCCCCGGTAGTATCCAAACAGGACGCCAACTCCGACGCCATCATCTCCATGACGGTACAAAGCAACACCCGCAACCAGTTGGAGGTAACCGAATACGGCACCAACGTGCTGCTCGAAAAACTGCAGACCATCCCCGGCGTGAGCGCCATTCAGATATGGGGCGAAAAAAGATACGCCATGCGTATCTGGATGGACCCCGCCAAACTATCGTCCTACAGCCTCACCCCGTCTGATATACAGGCCGCGCTGCAACGCGAAAACGTGGAACTTCCTTCCGGTAAAATCGCCGGTAACGCCACCGACTTCACCGTGCGCACCTTCGGCCGCCTCTTTACAGAAGATGACTTTAATAACCTCATCATCAAAAACATCAACGGCAGCGAAATACGCATCCGCGATATCGGTCAGGCCGTACTGGGGCCGGAGAACGAGGAAACCATCCTCAAAGAATCCGGCAACCCCATGATCGCCCTCGCCCTCATCCCACAGCCCGGCTCCAACTACGTGGCCATCGCAGATGAGTTCTATAAAAGATTTGAACAGCTGAAAAAAGATATCCCGGAAGACTTCACCGTGAACATCGCGATGGACAACACCCGGTTTATCAAAAAATCTATCGAGGAAGTAGAAGAAACCCTGATCATCGCACTCACCCTGGTGATCCTTATCGTATACCTCTTCTTCCGCGACTGGCTCATGGCCCTCCGCCCGCTGGTAGACATCCCCGTGTCCCTGATCGGCGCTTTCTTTATCATGTACGTCTGCGGCTTTACCATCAACATCCTCACCCTGCTGGCCATCGTACTGGCCACCGGGCTTGTGGTGGATGACGGTATCGTGGTCACGGAAAACATCTATAAAAAGATAGAAGCCGGTATGCCCCGTATGCGCGCAGCACGCGAAGGGTCCGAAGAAATTTTCTTCGCCGTTATCGCCACCTCCATCACGCTGGCCTTCGTATTCCTGCCGATCATCTTCCTGCAGGGCTTCGTAGGGCAACTGTTCCGGGAGTTCGGCATCGTGGTGGCCGGCGCGGTACTGATCTCCGCTTTCGTATCCCTGACGCTCACCCCCGTACTCAACGTAAAACTGGGCCGCAAAACACATACCCACTCCTGGTTCTATACCAAAACAGAACCTTTCTTCCGCTGGATGGAAGACGGTTATAAAAACTCACTGGAATCGTTTATGCGTTTCCGTTGGGTAGCAGGATTGGTGATCGCCGGCTGCCTGGTCATGATCTATTTCCTCTTCAGGACGCTGCCTGCCGAACTGGCGCCACTGGAAGACCGCAGCCAGTTCCGCCTGTCCATTACCACGCCGGAAGGTACTTCCTTCGATTACATGGACGACTACGTGGACCAACTCACGAAATTCCTGGCAGACTCCATCCCGGAGAAAAAAATCATCCTCAGCGTTACCTCCCCGGGATTCAGCGGCGCAGGCGCGGTCAACTCCGCGTTCGCCAACGTCATGCTGACGGAGCCGACAGAACGCCAGCGTTCCCAGAAAGAAATCGTGAACATGGTGAACCGAAACATGATCCGGTACCCGCAGGGTAAAGTGTTCGCCATCGAAACACAAACCATACAGGTAGGGCGCCGCAGCGGCCTCCCTGTATCCTTCGTACTCGAACATATCAACTTCGATTCACTGACCCGCGTACTGCCCCGCTTCATGGAAGAAGTAGGCAACAGCCCCGTCTTCCAGGGCACCGACGTGGACCTGAAATTCAACAAACCGGAACTGCGTATTCACATCAACCGCGACAAAGCCACGCAACTGGGCGTTTCCGTACAGGACATCTCACAAACCCTGCAGCTGGCACTGAGTAACCTGCGCTACGGCTACTTCATCCGCAACGGTAAACAATACCAGGTGATGGGACAGGTGTTCCGTGCCGACCGCGACGATCCGATGGACCTGCAGAACCTCTACGTACGCAACTCCCGCGGCGAAGCCATCCAGCTCGATAACGTAGTCAGCATCGAAGAAGAAACCAGTCCGCCGATCATCTACCACTTCAACCGTTATAAGTCCGCCACCATCTCTGCCGGCCTCGCACCCGGCAAAACCATCGGCGATGGTTTGAAAGAGATGTACCGCATCTATAATAAACTGGAAAACGAGAAAATTATCGACGACTCCTACACCACCGCGCTCTCCGGCTCCTCCCGCGACTATGCGGAAAGCGGTTCCAACACTATGTTTGCGCTGGGCCTGGCACTCGTCCTGATTTATCTCGTACTTGCCGCGCAGTTTGAAAGCTGGATAGATCCGCTGATCATCATGCTCACCGTGCCGCTCGCCTTCGCCGGTGCCCTGTTGTCATTGTGGGTGTTTGACCAGACATGGAACATCTTCTCACAGATCGGGGTCATCATGCTCATTGGCCTGGTAACCAAAAACGGTATCCTGATCGTGGAATTCGCCAACCACCAGCGCGATGCCGGCCTGTCCAAAACCGATGCCGCCGTTCACGCTTCCGCGATGCGTCTGCGCCCCATCCTGATGACCAGCCTGGCCATGGCGCTGGGCGCCCTGCCGATCGCCATGTCGCTCGGCGCCGCGGCTACCAGCCGTATCCCGCTGGGTATCGTCATCGTGGGGGGCATCGTCTTCTCCCTTGTGCTCACCCTGTATGTAATTCCGGCCATGTATACCTTCTTCTCCCGTCATGGTAACAAATCAGAAGACAGCGATGAAGAAGAAAGACTGGAAGGCAAAGAAGAAGATGTAGCTGCCGCTCATGCATAAACCGTTATTAAATTTATTATGAAGAAATATATCACCAGCATCGGCCTCCTCTTTATCCTCATAGCGGGAAGTACGCCCGCTGCCTCCGCGCAGCAGCAGATACTTACGCTGGAGCAGGCCATAGACCTGGCGCTTAAAAACAATTTCTCTATCCGGCTGGCCAGAAATACCGCGGAACTGTCGGCTAACGATTACGCCTATGCGAATTTCGCCTTCGTGCCCCGACTCAATGCCACGGCGGGCACCACGTGGAATAACACCGCCACCAAACAGGAATTCGCCAACGGCACCAAAAGAGATACCAGCGGCATCAAAGGCAATAACATCAGCGCCAACGCCACCCTCAGCTGGACGCTCTTCGACGGCCTGAAAATGTTTGCTACCCGCGAAAAACTGGAAGCCATCAAAGGCCTCGGCGAACTGGCCATCAAAGACCAGATACAGAACTCCATCGCTACGGTGATCAACGGCTATTATAACATCGTACAACAGAAACAACAACTGATCGCCGTCCGCGAACAACTGTCTATCTCTGAAGAAAGGGTGAAACTCTCCGATGCCAAATTCACCACCGGCCTCGGTCCTAAAACAGACCTGCTGCAGTCCAAGGTAGACTACAACGCTCAGAAAGCGCTGATGCTGCGGCAGCTGACGCTTATAGAACAAAGCAAGGCGCTGCTGAACCAGCTGATGGCCGTTCCGGCCGGCGCTACCGGCTATGATGTGCCGGATTCCATCCCCATCAACACCGGACTGTCCTTTGTGGCCCTGCAGCAGAACGTCGCCAACAACAACACCGCCATCAAAGTACAGCAACAAAACATCAACATCTCTGCACTGACTATTAAAGAACGTCGTGCAGATTATTTTCCGGTAGTTACCTTCAACTCCGGTTATAACTACAGCCGCAATACTTCCAATGCAGCGTCCAACAACTTCAGCCCCCGGTTTAACCGCAACGGCGTATTTAACTACGGACTAACGGCGGCCATTCCCATCTTCAATGGCTTCAACGTAAAACGGCAGATAAAAAATGCCAGGATTGATTTTGATTTCCAGAACATTACGCTAGACAACCTCAAATCCCAGGTAGACCTGTCGCTGAACAACGCCTTTAAAGATTATGAATATTACAAGAAGGCGCTGGAGCTGGAAGAAGAAAACAACCAGCTGGCAGAAGAGAATATGATGGTGGCGCTGGAACGCTTCAAACAAGGCGTATCTACCACCATCGAAGTAAAACAGGCGCAACAAAGCCTGGAAGATTCCAATTACCGGCTGATACAGGCCCGCTACAATACCAAACTGGCTGAGACAGAACTGCAGCGCCTGAACGGCTCCCTGTTGCAGTAAGCTTTCACACAGAGACGCAAAGATTTTTGCCCGTATTTTTAAGAAAATTTAAGAGCGCAAAGCACGAAGGATAAAAAAGAAGATTAACTTATTATAAACTATAACAGATCTTCATTTTGTTCTCCGCGCTTTGCGCTCTTAAATTTTCTTAAAAATACGGGCAAAAATCTTTGCGCCCCGGCGTGAGAAATATTCGCGCCTTAACATTCCTGTAACATAGCCGGCTTATATTTATATCCGGATAATGCAAGAACCTCGAACTATGTCTGATAGCCCGCCTAAAGCACAATTTGAGAAGATTTTTGAGGAGAACAATTCAAAAGTATACCGGTTTGCGTTCAAGTTGACGGGCGATGCCAACAGAGCGCAGGAAATCACCCAGTTATGCTTTGTTCGCCTTTGGGAAAACATGCACCAGCTAAAGGAAGGGCAGGACGTATTTCCATTACTGTTCGTGTACGTCAAAAACCTGGTGATTGACGAAACGCGAAAACTATACCGCGAAAAAAAAGCGATGGCCAAAGTGGCCGATAACCAGTCAGCCGAAACCGCCAACAGCGGCGAAAAACTGCTGCTGCAAAAAGAGTTCAGCACTCATATCCACAAACTGGTAGAAAATATGCCGGAGCAACGACGCAATGTGTATATGCTCAGCAGAAGCCACGGTTACAGTCACCGCGAAATCGGTGAACAGCTCTCCATTTCTCCTGCTACTGTAAAGAATCACCTGACAGCCGCCCTGCAATATATCCGGAAAGAACTCACCAGCCATTTCGGCAACCATCACAGCTGATAAGCTCGTCATCCTGAAAATAACACCGCCATGCGATTATCCTACCGTCCTTTTCTCCTTGGCAGTATCGCACTGATAAGCGCCTGCAGCAAAAAAAATGATACGCCGGGAGTGCCGTCCGGCCCCGTCACACAGCAGGAAATCAACAATTGGGTACTGGACAGCATGCGTTATTTTTACCTGTGGAATGATCAGCTGCCGGCCAATCCCAATACCTCCCTGGAGACCGGGACTTTCTTCACCAGTATCAAAAACACGGCAGACAGGTTCTCCCTGCTGTACAACCCGCTGGATCCCGCCACCTATGCCAACGATATCCGCAGTAAATACGGCATCGATTACAGTGTTATCAGCTGGCCGCAACGGCAGGAAGGCGTTATCGGCGTCATTAAACTGGTGGTCCCCGGCTCTTATGCAGCAGCGGCAGGCCTCAAAAGAGGCAGTTATTTTACCCGTATCAATGAAACCAGTCTCACTGCCGGCAACGCTGCTACCCTCAGTGAGCAGCTAAGGACCACAGCCACCGGTACTATTACCCCTGCCACTGTCACAAGCGGCGCCATCACAGAAGGAGCACCTGTATTATTGCAGGTCAGCCGCGTAACGGAAAACCCCGTTTATGCGTCTGTGTTAGTATCTTCTTCGCCGCGCAAAACAGGTTATATTTTTTACAATGCATTCATCGACGGGTACAATAACAACCTGCTGGACGTATTCCGGAATCTTAAAAGCCAGGGTATCACCGAGCTGATCGTCGATATCCGTTACAATACCGGCGGCAGTCTCGCTGCCGCAGCCATGCTGACGGCGCTCATAGCGCCCGATGTCACAGAGAAGAGCACTTTTGTACAGTACAGCGGTAACCATCATCTTGGTTCCCGCACACTGGATTTCGCCACAGCGCTTTCCGTTCCGGAAAACGCGGACCCGGTCCCTTTCAGCGCACTTGCTTCCGCCCGGCTCCGCCTTCCCCGCATATTCCTGCTGACCGGCAGTCAGACAGTATCTGCAGCAGAGTTGCTGGTCAATAACCTCAAACCTTATACGAACGTCATCCAGATAGGAGAAACCACTGTCGGTAAAGATAAAGGCGCCATCATCGTAAAAGACATGCGCAGTCCCCGCCGCATCCCCTGGGTGATACAGCCTGTCACTTACCGGCTGTCCAACGCCAGCGGGAACGGGAACTACACGCAGGGCATCGTCCCTCAATATATGATCGATGAAATGTCCAGGCAACCGTTGTTGCCGCCGGGAGATGTAAATGATCCGCTGGTTGCGAAAGCGCTGGCCGTCATCAACGGCGGCGGCAGGGCATCTGTGGAAAACACGCCTGTATCCCGACACTATTATGATGCGGGGCAACAGGCGGCCATAAACAGCATGGTCATCATTCCAAGATAGGGGAGAGAGAAAGATTGGGGCTAACAAACCTACATCTTAATGAATAAGCAGTAAAACAGGGTTTTCCGTAATATTTTTTACAAACGGCTTATCGCAGCTTTCCGGTTTTGAGGTCTGACCGTTCTACGGGTAAAGCGTGTGTGGACACGGACTCCGTAACAGTCCTGCTACCTGCGCCCATCAACAATATGCCGCCATCGAAACCTTTGCCGGCAGCGGGGTAATAATCCAGGCGCAGGTGCCTGATCACCCCTGAGCTATCTTCCGGCAGGTTACCACCAAAAGTCAGCTCGCGAAAGGGAGCAAAACCCTTTCTCACAGGTGCCCGCCCCAATATCAACAGGCCACTGGGACCGTGGCCGGCCACTTTTTCCACCCGCATCCGGATGGGTAGCGCCGCAGTACCTTCCGCCACAATATGCGCCCCGCGGGTAATGACCAGTCCACCGCTGTAGCGGCCATCCTTTTTATTTACCGCCGTGGGCAATATGTTCACCACTGCGCCGGCTTCCACCCGCAGGGTTGCTTCGTTGGCCACATACACCCAGCCATCAATATACCAGGGATGGCTGGCAGTCAACAGCGTATGTGAAGCAATTACCTGTCGTAAAGTGTCCGACACAGGGATAATTTCCATTTTAATTTCCTGCGTTGCAGCAGGACTTACCACATCATTCTTTTTGCAGCCCGCGGTGATAACAGATAAACTGCTTAACCCATACCAGAGGTAGGGCACAAAGCGGGTTATGTATTTATGGGCGGGATGCATAAAAACTAAAGTTCTATTTCATTAGTCATGATAGCGCCGTTATTGTCATCAGCCACGGTGGTAATCTTCGACTTGCCGGCAAGATTGTCTCCGGTAAAAACAAAAAACTCAGATCCATCAGGCTGCAGCACCACCTGCCCGGTAGCAGGATCTATTAACTTTGCTGCATAGGTATACACATGCTTGTTATCATTCACGGCTCTCATCCTGATAACAGCAGACAACTTCTTTCTGGTCCATCCTTTTACCACCAGGGGGTAATCAAAGATCTCCCCGGAATCAGGATCTGCAAAAATAAAGGCCAGGTCATACTTTTCGAGGGGATAGAAGGAAGCGCTTAAATTGTTGAATAACTGAACATCAAATGAATCAACGGGTACTGAACCACCGCCACCACTGCCTACAAATCCCTTCAGCCCCAATTCTGCGCTGTACGCAAACCGAAACTGCTGCGTACTGTTAGCAGCAATAGTAATCATTGTATCTGCAAGCAATTCCTGCTTACCGGCATCGTAGGCACTCAGTTTACCCTGTTTACCTGCCGGAAGAACAAAGTGGCTTCCATCGCCCACCGCCCTGATGGTATCCAGCTGTTTGCCATCAAAATACATCATGATTTTGGGAGTATTGGGAAGGTTTAACAAGGTAATGCTGACCTTACCGAAGTAATGCTCTTCGGGCATTTCACCCTTACGGCAGGAAGCCAGGAAAACGATAACAGTTAAAAGGAAAGGCAGGCGCTTTAATAACAGATACATATTCAAAATATTAACAGAAAAAAGATGATCATCACGTATAGCGGACCTCCGCTATACGTGATGATGAATAAAAATTATTACAGGATGGTCCAGCCGTTAGCCCAGGTAGTGTTTCCGGTAGGGAAAGCACCAGCAGCTTTGGCAACAGACAATGTCTGCGGAATGTAATTGCTGATAGCGCGGGTAGCGGCAAACGGAGCTGCCAGCTTGATGTTTGCGTTCGGATCAGCGTTGATGTAACCTTTGTTGGTAGTACCCAGCGGAGTAAATGCAGCAAAGGAAGTGAAGTTGATCTCGGTAGAGAACGGATATACGTAAGCGTGTACGTAGTTGTTGGTCAGGGTAGAAGTACCGGCGTCATACTTGGTTTTGGTATTAGCACCGGAAGCAGGTTTCTGCGTATCCAGGGAAATACCATAGTTGAAGCCCAGGAAGATAGAGTTGTTAACTGCAAACTCAGCATTTCTTCTCAGGTGAGCAGCGCGGCCATATTTACCAGTGCCTGAAGGCAGACCATTGGTGATAGAAGCAGCAGTTGCGTTAGGCTGACCAATGATAGTGACGTTGTTGTAAGTAGGGTGGGTGTACGGAGTTACCGCGTCACCGTTAGCGTTGTTGTCGCTTTCAAAACCGTTGGACTGGCTCTTATCAGCGCGGTTAGGATCAGATACACCCAGAGCATAGGAGATAGTACCGGAATAACCGTTGTCAGTATCAAACATGTCGTCCAGCGCGTCGATAGCCAGCAGGTGAGAAGCGTTTACAGTACCGCCGAAGAATTCGAAAGCGTCGTCTTTGGATTTGTACACTTCAACATAGTCGATGATAGTATTGCTACCAACACCGGCCAGTGTCAGACCATTCAGTTCGTTGTCTGTGGACAGTTCGTAACCAGCGTACTGAATTCTTACATAACGCAGCGTACCGGAGTTGTCAGCAGGTACATTGTTGGCAGGACCGCCGTAAGTAGCATCAGCAGGAGGAGTACCGGTGATACCTTCTACGGTTACAGCAGCAGCATGGTTGGTAGGCGCTTTACCCAGCAGTACCAGACCACCCCAATCGCCGGACTGAGGAGCCGCTTCGTTGGAAGTAAAGATGATAGGATCAGTAGCAGTACCGTCAGCGATCAGTTTAGCACCGCGGGTAACGATCAGGCCACCGCCCGGAGTACCAGGGTTGGTACCGCTCGCCGGAACACCTTTAATACCTTTGATCACTGTTCCGGCTTCAACTGTTACTACAGCGTTGTTGGCCACATATACCAGACCATCCAGTTTGTAGATTTTGCAGCTTTTCAGGGTGATGTTGGAAGTGATTACACCAGTGATGGTGCTGTCACCGCAGGTGCCGGAAGCACCGGAAGGACCACCGGCCACTACTGCACGGTCATTGTTTACTACGTTGTTGTCTTTTTTGCAGGAAGTACCTAACAGCATGCCCAGCACGGTTGCTGCTGACACGAGGGTTACCGCTAAGGGTTTCTTGTTCATGGGATTTTTACTTTTTAAAGTTTAAACAAATGAATAAGGAATGAATGATGAATACCTGATCAGGGTATATTGGCGTGTATGCGCGCAAAAAGTTTAGAATCTATAACTGAAGGTGGCACTATAAGTACGCCCGGGCGTGGATTTGAAATTAACCCAATCCTTACCCGGCGTGTATTTCATGTCAGATTTATTCGGCGCCTTTCCGTCCTTTATTGCATTCGCCTCCTCCTCCGAAAACTGGTTCCGGTAGATGACAGAATAACTATTCAGCAGGTTTCCTACGTTCAGTTTTAACTCCGCCCGCTGCTTCAGGAAACGAAAACCCACCTGCGCATCCATCGATTGTAAAGGACGTTCCATCAGAGAATAGGCATAAACAAGGTTCGGCAGAAATACCCGGTTGGTGACAGAATTATAAGCCAGACTAACAGACACCGGGTTCATGTCGTAATAAATACCAGCGTTCACCATAAAATTGCTGGCCCCCATCTGCGGACGTTTCTCTTCTTCTCCGACGGTCTCCTTTACACTTACCTTCATTGGATTGGCAGGGTCAAACAGGCCGGTATTCAGTGTCATCCGTTTAACGGTTGCGTCCAGATAGGTGAAGTTGCCATAGAGGGTAATATTACGTAACACAGGCACACGGGTAAAAGCAAGCGATTTTCTCACCTCCAGCTCCAGGCCATAATTCTTTGCCGATTTACTATTGTTGAGCTCAAAGCTGTTGAGCAGGTCCTTCTGATAGATCTCCATCGGATAAGCAAGGTCTTTATAGAAAAAAGAGGCGGAAAGAACTTCACCAGGCCCAGGATACCATTCATACCGGAAATCTATATGCTTAATTGTAGTAGACCTTAACAGCCCGGAGCCATACTCGCCACCCAGCTCAAAATCATACTCCTGGAAAATGGACAGCTCCCGCAGGTCGGGACGGATGATACTTTCTGAGTAAGCCAACCGCAGATTCATGGAGGGAGTGAGTGCGTAAGTAAGATTGGCAGAAGGGAAGAAGCGCCAGTTGGGTTCCCGGCTCAGCAACTCCGAATAATCATACTCTTTACCCGGCTCACGCTTGTATCTCCGGAAAATAGAGTCGATATTATCATTTACTTTATTCAAATTATAGTACTCAGCCCTTAAACCCCATACCAGTCTCCACTTGTCTCCAATTCTATTATCAAACATCGCAAACAACGCATGTAAAGATGCAGACCGGCGTTTAAAATTATCGCCGAAAGAACTCAACTCCACACTTACATTATTCTCAGGTGTAAATGCCTTATTCAGCGGAATATAGTTTGCATTTTTATTCTCAAAGCTTGATTTGGTATTGAGTACAAAGAACAGCCGGTCTTTGCTCCATCCGGCATAACCACCTTTGAAAGTATTGTCAAATTTCACACTCCCCGCATTGAATTTAAAAGGAACTGACACAGCAGCATCCCAGTTGTAGTTGTTTTCCAGGGCGCGGCTCCACCATCTTAATGCGCCTTCCGAAAAATTACTGCCCACAGTAGAGATATTATACTCATTCCTGCCTGCGCCTTCCGCTTGTTTGTAATCGGCCAGCATCATATGATTATCAGGCTTTTGCCGGTCCAGCTTCAGGTAACTGCCACTCCATTTCAAACGAACTCCGTTACGGCCGATGGCATGCTCCCCTTTCAACTGATTCTGCCACAAAGATGTTTGCATAGCAAGATCAAACAAACCCAGTGTATTGTCTGAACCGAACTTTCCGTTCTGGCCGGTGCCGAATATCAACTGCTGGTCCAGCGTACGCAGATAGAGCGACTGAAAACCAATTCTGCTTTTCTCTGTACGATATCCTACTCCCAGCATGCCGCCCAGGTTGGTCACGAAACTGTGACGCTGGCCTTTGAACAACAAATCACGCTGGGCCTGATTACCTTCTATCTCCGCAAACCCTTCTCTCCCCAACACAATATCCTGCGTGGAAAACGTATTACGATAGCTCACCGCAGCCACCACCCCAAATTGCTGACCGGCATTACTGCGCAGCACACGGCCGAACGACGCCTGAAAGCTGGGAGAGATCGGTGCTTTAAGTTTTGTTATAGCCCAGTTATTATTGAACAGGGCAGAATTTTTTCCTTCTTTTTCGTAGTGGTCCACAATGTCATATTTATCTTTCCAATCCAGTGTACCAAACAGATACCGGTGTTTGGCCGCACTGCCCCTGTATTCACTACCACTCAGCGGCAAAGCGTAAAAATCTTTCCCTGTTGTTTTATCATTATAACTCCCGCCTACAGACAGGTTCAGGAAATTTTCCGCAGGAATGTCCAGCGTATTCACATCTACCAGGCCGCCGCCAAATTCTGCGCTGCGGTCAGGCGTGATGGTTTTTATCACCGTTACGTTTTCCACTATGTTGGAAGGAATGATATCGAAGCTGAAGTTTTTCCTGTTCAGCTCCGTGCTGGGCATTATCTGCCCGTTGAGCATAGCCTGGTTGTAGCGTTCGCTCAAACCGCGCACAACCACGTATTTATTGTCCATCGTCGCCAGGCCGCTCACACGCTTCAGTACTTCGCCCATGTTTTTATCCGGTGTACGGGCGATCTGTTCGGCACTGATGCCATCGGTGATGGCCGCGTTGTTTTTTTGCAGGGCGTACAACCCTTCAATGGATGCTTTGCGGTAGTTGCCGGTCACGGTTACCTCTTTCAGGCGGGAGCCGCTGTTTTTCAGCACCACGTTCAACGGCACAATCTCTTTTTCTTTTACCGCAATCTCTGTCACCTTCCTCGACTCATAGGAAATAAAACTGAAACTGAGGCTGTATACACCGGGCGCCACTACCAGCTCGTAGCTGCCGTCTACATTGGTGATGGTACCTTGTCCACCTTGCGCGGCTACAGTAACGCCGGGCAACGGCTCATTTTTGGCATCCACCACTTTCCCGCGGATGCGGCCATGGGTCTGGATAGCAGGCAAGGGCGCATTACCCTTGCGCAGGGCTATCACATTGTTTCCGGACAGTTCGATGTCCAGCGGCGTATGCTGATCAATATAGCTCAGCACTTCTCCCAGCGGCGTTCCGGGGAAACGCGCTTCGCTGACAGTACACTGCTGCAGGTATTCCGGATCATAAATAAAGGTATAAGGCGTTTGTTGCTGTAATGCTTTCACAACAGCCGCCGCATTGGTCCTGCCCAGCTGCAGCTGCACCTTGTCGGAAAGGGATTTGTAGGCCTGTGCCAGGACCAGCATAGGCGTTAGTGGAACGAAAAAAAACAACAGGATCATCACACGACATGACATACTTTCCCCTGTACAAAATCTGTGGGTAGATTTTTGCATAATGTATTCTTTATTTTAAATGGACTGTAGTTAGCTATTTACTGTGTGTCTCGTATGTAGTGTCGTTAATCCGTACGAATGAGATATCATGCACATAACCTAATGTGGCCAGAATTTTTTCGAGGGACATATCCCTGCTGAATTCACCAGAAATTTTCTTTTTGCCCAACGACGGATCATCCAGGACTATCCGGCAGCCATAACGCTGCTGTAGCCGGGCTAACGCATCCGCCAGCCGGGTGTGGTTAAAATGAATTTTTCCTTTTTTCCAATCGAGCACATCGCTCTTTTCAAAGTTCGTCAGCTGCGGCTGCCGGCCGGCTGCATAGTTCAACATCTGTCCCGGCAGCAGTACTTCGTTAAACGAATCGGGTTTACTCACGGCCACTTTCCCTTCCAGCAGGCTGATCTGAATACTGCCGTCGGCCATATTGGAAGTGGCAATATTAAAGACCGTACCCAGCACGGTGGTGGTCAGGTGACCGGTATGTACGAGGAAAGGCCGTTTCTCATCTTTAGTAACCTTGAAATAAGCTTCACCATGCAGCCATAACTCTCTCGATTCCTGGTTGTACCGGTTCTGATAGATAATAGACGAATGCGTGTTAAGCCAGACTTCACTGCCATCCTCCATGGTGAACAATTGAATGTTGTCGCTGGTATTGTGCAGGGTGTCCCATTTCACAGCTACCGGCCGTACTGCGGTACGGTGTTGCCAGAAAAAGGCGATGGAAACAATAATACCGATGACGGCCGCTGCGGCAGCGCCATACCAGAACTTATGTACCCGGGGCTTCGTCACTACCGGCGTATTCGCCTCCTCCCATTTTTCCATCATAAATTCATCCAGCAGCATCGTGTCTGCGGCAGAAAGCCAGCTTTCAACCTTCGCCGCTTCCTGCGGTGTACATTGCCCTTTAAAATACTTTTCTAGTAGCTGTTTATCCATATTCCCGCCCCCTGTTCAGGGTATTTACGCAAAGAGTACGTCCGGGAAATAAGATGTTCCTAGTCGATTTTACAGGTTAACAATTTGGTAATATATATCGCACAAAAAACCCGGAACAGAGATGTTCCGGGTGTTATTTATGAAGAAAGATGATGGATCATTTGTTCCCCTTTTGCCGCTGATAGTCTTCAAACGACTGCTTGATAAACAACAGCAGGTCATATTCGGACGCATCGTTCAAAAACTGGTAACCGGGACGGTACTTATGCATGAAAGTATCCAGCTCGGGAGACTGCAGCTTGGTCATTTTAGTCACCAGTTCGGGAGAATAACGGTAATCGATATACTTTTCTTTCTCCCAGTATTCCAACTGCTCCCGGAACTGCTCCTTGCGCTTACGTGTTTTGCTGGGCACAAGATAGGTTAAAGCGGTGATGGGATTGACCGGCAGTGTCTTCAGCACGTCCAACGCCCCCGGCTTCTTGTAATTGAAATAACGCCCGTACTCCTGACGCGTGGCCAGTGAGTCTTTGGTATGATTGATCCCTTTTACATTGACGCCCTGCAACTCGAACATGCGCCGCTGCAGGTAAATATCCTGCGTGGTGGACATGCCCGGCGCCACTATCTGACGCTGCGCATAACTGAGCATCGAAAACTCGATGGTGTCGCCCGGCAGGGCTTCTATATAATAACGTCCGCTCTCACTACTGAGCGTACCCGTCATCGTCCTCTTGTTAACGATGGAAACAAATGGCAAACCCGTTTTAGTCTCCTGGTCAGCCACCATACCAGACAATCTCACCTGTGCAGATGTATGCTGTTGGCAAATGAAAAAGAAGAAAAACAGTGCTCCGGTATATGCTAAAAAACGAATCATGGACGTACTAATCTATCAAATTTAACGTTCCACCCGCTAATGAAAAGTTAAAAAAGCGGGTATGTGACAGTGCTCGACGGCAAAAATATTAATTATCAACCTTATAAATAGCTTATTTTTACCTCAATTCACCATTATCATGCCACAGAAGATCATTTTTGCCACACAGCACTACCAATACCTGAAAGACCGTATCCTGTCACTCCCCGACGCGCCCTGGGAAAACGGGCAACTGGACATCCGGGATTTTCCGGACGGAGAACACTATCACCGTATTGTCAGCGAAATCAGCAATAAGGAAGTGGTCCTCATCGGTGGCACCATCGACGATAAAGAAACACTCGAATTATACGATCTTGCCAGCGGTTGCATCCAGCTGGGCGCACACTCCCTTACGCTGGTCATCCCTTTCTTCGGCTATTCCACCATGGAAAGAGCAGTGAAATACGGCGAAATCGTGAAAGCGAAAACAAGAGCAGTACTTTTCTCGTCACTTCCCAATACATCAAGGGGTAATCGCGTCATGCTGATCGACCTGCACGTGGATGGCATTACCTGGTATTTCGAAAATGATATCCGTCCTGTACATCTCTATGCGAAAGATTTTGTAAAAGAAGCAGCGATGGAACTGGCTGGCGGCCAGCCCTTTGTACTCGCCAGCACCGATGCCGGCAGGGCCAAGTGGGTGGAATCACTGGCTAATGACTTTCATGTACAGGCCGCCTTTGTCTTCAAACGCCGCATCTCTGGCGAGGAAACCGCCATCACTGCTATCAGCGCCGATGTGAAAGACAAAATTGTCATCATTTACGATGACATGATCCGTACCGGCGGATCCCTGCTTCACGCAGCAGAAGCCTACCGCGATGCCGGCGCCCGCGATATCTATGTGATCACCACACACGGTATCTTCGCCGGCAACGGGTTCCGGAAAATCAAAGACAGCGGTATCATCAAAGGCATCGTCTGTACGGATACCCACCCCAATGCACTCCTGATCCATGACACATTTCTGCAGGTGAAGTCCGTCGCCCAACTTATCGTGAACGCCATCAACGCCAAGAGCTAACCGCCGTAAAACAGCCGGTGTACTTATTTTCCAGCCTGCCGCTTGGCAGGCTATTTGTTTTACCGCCATTGTGCGGATGACTGTGGCATAGCTTTTCACGCCGCTGCAAACCTTTGCGGCACATCGTATCAGAAAAGAATCAATGCTGGATTTTCGTATAAGCGACTACGGTAGTTGCAGCTGCCGGAACAGGGCAGCCCTCCGGGAAGAGGCAGGCAGCAAGCCGTCCCGCAGGGAAATTATCCTGTTCACCGCAACAACAGCAGTGAACAACGGGTTCGGAATGCTAACGATGCACGCAGGCAGGAAAACCGCAGGACACTGTCACATACAGGCGATGAAATCTGTGGAGAAGCGTTTACAAAAGTGGGCATTGCTCACTACGAAATGAGGAAAAACCTGATAAAATCAATTTAAGCCCATTGTAAAAGGGCTTTTGATTGTATTGTTATTTGATATGTATTGTCCAGATAACAATAAGCAGTCTGAAAGAACTGCAAAAAAAATTTGTAACCAAATCAAGCACTATACAATGAGAAGCCATGTACTAGCCTGGTCGGGGCTGTGCTATGCCTTTTTCTGCTATACCCCCAGCAGCGCATACACGAAACCCGAAAGGTATCTCATCGTTCAGCAACAGCCTGCTGATACTACCGTTCCGGTTGTAATCAAGCCCGCTGCTGCCGACACTGCCGCCAAGCCCCGGCAGGATACCACCAGAAAACCCGCTCAGGATACGTCCAAACCCGCACAGGATACCAGTAAACCTGCTCAGGGCGCCGCCGTCCCTAAACAGGACACCGCCGCGAAACCCAAACAGGACACAGGCCTGATCCTGCCGCCGGACGATGCCACGATAAAAAAAGAAATAGGGCAGTTTACGCTCAACGGCCTCGTAAAAGACGATAAAGGCACGCCCGTTCCCGGTGCGCTCATCCGTAACAAAACAGCCGGCACCAACGCGCAGTCCGATCCTGAAGGCAAATTCACCGTCAAAGCAAAACAAAACGATACGATCACGATAACTTCACCAACGTTCGGAGACCAGACGATCATCGTGGAGAAAAAAGAACCGCTGACAATTACGCTCACCCCTGTCAATGCCAACAAAAAAGTATTGGGAGAAGTAGTGGTTACCGCCCTCGGTATCAAGAAAAACCCACGCTCCGTAGGTTATGCCATGCAGGAAGTCAGCGGCAGCTCCGTGCAGGAAGCCAAAGAAGTGAACTTCGTCAACGCCCTCACCGGTAAAGTACCCGGCGTACAAATCAATACCAACACCGGCTCCATGGGCGGCTCCTCTAAAATCACCATCCGTGGCGTAAAATCCATTCTCGGTGATAACAACGCCTTCTTTGTGATAGACGGCGTACCCATGCAAAACAACAGCACCAACGATCCCGGACAGCTCAACGGCGGCGGCGGGTACGACTTCGGCAGCCCCCTGCAGGACATCAACCCGGAAGATATCGAGAACATCTCCGTATTGAAAGGCGCTGCCGCCACTGCCCTCTACGGCAGCCGCGGCGCCAACGGCGTGATGCTGATCACCACCAAAAAACGCCCGGACGCGGAAAAAGGCATCGGTGTCACCTACAGCCTCAACGCGCAGATCGACCAGGTGTACAAACTGCCTACCTACCAGAATATGTACGGCGGCGGTGCAAGCCCCCGCTTCGATACGCTCTATTACAACGAACACCCGGAAGCCTTCCTCAACGAACAAAGCGCTGCCTATGATGATAATAACGGCAAAGGCCGCTATGATCTCATGCCGCAGTACTATGAAGACGCCTCCTGGGGACCGCGCCTCGACGGCCGCCTCGTACGCCACTACTGGTCATGGGACAAAGACAAGGGCAACCCGCTCTTCGGTCAGACAGCCCCCTGGGCAGCCCATCCCAACAACGTGAAGGACTTCTACCGTACCGGCTTCACCCTGACGAACAATATCTCTATGGCCGGCAGCAACGATAAAGGCGGCTTCCGCCTGTCTTACGGCAACATGAACCAAAGCTTCGTGCTGCCCAATGCCACTACCAGCCGTAACAACCTGTCATTCAACGGTAACTATGAAGTGACCAAAGGCGTAAGAGCAGTAGCTTCCGTGAACTACGTAGGACTGAAAGCCAAAGGCCGTCCCGGCACCGGCTTTACCGGCCCTAACCCCGCCCTGCAGTTCACCATGTTCGGCCAGCGCCAGCTCGATATCGAAAAAGAGAAAAACTATAAATACAGCGACGGCTCCCAGATCACCTGGAACCGTAAATCATGGGACGATCCCGCGGTACAGTTCAGCAACGGCCCGTACTGGAACCGTTACATGGACTACGAAACCGACAGCCGTAACCGCCTCTTCGGCTACGCCGGCGTAGACATCGACGCCAACAAATGGCTCTCGTTCACCGGTCGCGTATTCATGGACGATTACAACACCCTCGAAGAAGAAAGGACCGCCAAAGATTACCTCATCGGCGGATACATCAAAAGGGTACGCACCTCCCGCGAAATGAACTACCAGGTGACCGCCGACATCAAAAAAGATTTTGGCAAGGAATTCCAGCTGAATGCCAGCGTGGGCGGTAACATCATGCATCGCAAATGGACCACCACCGGCGGCAGCACCCAACAGGGCCTGCTGGTAAAAGACGTATACAACCTAAACAACTCCGTACAGCCAGCTAAAATCATCGATGAGTTCTACGAAAAACAAATCAACTCCGTATTCGCTACCGCCAATCTCGGTTATAAGAACATGCTGTTCCTCGACCTCACCGGCCGCAGCGACTGGAGCTCCACACTGCTGAGCGGTAACAACCAGTACTTCTACCCGTCAGCATCCCTGTCTTTCGTGTTCTCTGACCTGCTGAAAGAATGGAAATGGCTGACCTTCGGTAAAGTAAGAGGAAGCCTCGCTGCCGTTGGTAACGACGCCGATCCTTACCGGATCTACGATACCTACGAATTCCAGCCGCCTTTCGGCAACTACCCGATCACACAGGCTTCCGGCACCAAATATACCAGGGACCTGAAACCGGAACGTACCACAGAAATAGAGACCGGCGTGGAACTGAAATTCCTGGATAATCGTATAGGCGTAGACTTTACCTACTACCGCCGCAGGACCAAAGATCAGCTGATCTACCTGTCTCTCCCGGCTGCTACCGGTTATACCACCGCCTATGCAAACGGCGGAGAAGTGGAAAACAAGGGTATAGAAATTGGCCTGAACCTGAATCCCATCCGCCTGAAAAACGGCTTCCGCTGGGATATCAACGCCAACCTGGCCCGCAACCGCAATAAGCTGATCAGCATGAACATCGATCAGTATAATACGGACCTTCCTGTGTATCTCATCGGCACCGACCGCCGTACGCAGAAAGTATCTGTGGTAGCCATGGTAGGCCAGCCGCTGGGTACGCTCATCGGTACTGACTATACTTACCTCAACGGAGAAAGAGTGGTAGACGCCGCCGGTCACTACGTACCAACCACCAAGAGCGTTCCGCTGGGCAATGCCTACCCGGATTACGTGGGCGGTGTGACCAACACCTTCACTTATAAAGGCATCTATCTGTCTGCCCTGGTGGACTTCCAGCATGGCGGCAGCTTCTTCTCCTACACCAACCTGTACGGAGAGAAATCCGGTCTGCTGCAGACCACCGTGGAAAACAATATCCGCGAAAACGGCATCATCGTGCCGGGCGTAACGGCAGACGGCCATCCCAATACGGTTAAAATCACCGCTCAGGACCACTTCGCCGCCAACGGCGGTAATGTGATCAGCCGCGCCAATATGTACGATGCCAGCTATATCTACCTGAGAGAAGCGAAAATCGGTTATAACCTGCCGGAATCCTGGTACAAAAAGATTGGCGCCCAGAGTGCCCGTCTCTCCCTGTATGGCCGTAACCTGTGGCTGATCAAGTCCAACGCGCCTAACGTGGACCCGGCCAACATCCTGAACTCCTCTTCCAACATACAGGGGATCGAAGGAGGAGCATTGCCTTCGCTGCGCTCCTATGGTTTAAACCTGAATGTATCATTCTAAAATTTGTGAAGATGACCAACAAGATATTAAAATATAGCTCCGCTTTACTGCTGCTGGCCGCCTTGGCGTTCACCGGCTGTAAAAAGCTCGACGATATCAATCACGACCCAACCAAACCCACCACTGCGGAACCGCAGTACCTGCTGGCCGGCTCCCAGAAAGCCGCTATGGACGTGCTGTACAGCGGTCTGCAGAACGGGTACATCGCCATGCACTACGCCCAGTACTGGTCTGCCAATTCCCGTACGGACGACAGCCGCTACAAACTGGATGAAGGTAACAATTCCACCCTGTGGAACAACCTCTACCGTATTTCACTGAACAACCTGCAGACCATCGTACGGCAAAACTCCACCAGGCCCGCAACGCCGGAACTGGCCGTTCAGACAGCCATCGCCAGGGTTTCTTCCTGCTGGATCTATCAGATACTGGCCGATGCCTACGGTAATGTGCCGTATTCCGCTACTTTCCAGCTGGATGCCGGCAACCTGAAACCTGCGTACGACGATGCCAAAACTATCTATGGCCGTCTGCTCGATACCCTCCAGGCTCAGATCGCCATATTCGACGCTAATAAAGGCGTAACTGCCACCGGCGACGTGATCTACAACGGCGCCTCCGAGAAATGGGCCAAACTGGCGCACTCCCTGATGCTTCGCATTGCCATACGCATGGCCGACGTTGATGGCGCCAAAGCCAAACAGATCATCGAAGCCCACTACCAGCAGGCGTTTACCAGCAACGATGACAATGCCCAGTTCACTTACCTGAACGCAGCACCCAATAAATTCCCCCACAACGATTCCGAAAGGGAAATCCCGGACTTCTTCGTTAGCGCCACCATGGTGGATTACATGCAGGCTACCGGCGATCCCAGGCTGCCTATCTACGCCCGTCCGTCCAAAGACGACAAAGCACTTAAAGGCATGCCCTACGGCTGGGCCAGCGCCGACGCCACCAGGCCGGCCCCGGGCCGGTTTTCCTACCCCGGCACACAGATCTACAGCGCTACCATGCCAGGTATCCTGATGAACTACGCCGAAGTGGAATTCATCCTGGCGGAAGCCGCCGCCCGCGGCATGAGCGTGGGTGAAGCTTCCACCCACTACGTGAATGGTATCAAAGCCTCTGTCGATTACTGGAAAAAGCTGACCAATAACACCTCCATTACAGACGCCGCCGTTGATAAGTTTGTGGCAGCGGTGCCTTACAACGCGACCGACTGGCGCAATGTGATCGGCACCCAGAAATGGCTGGCGCTGTACCCGCAAGGCTTCCAGGGCTGGTTTGAGAGGACCAGGCTCAATTTCAAAAAACCGGGCGGTCAGGCGCTGTTCATTGCTCCCGTGTCAGGCAGCATGGACCAGTCGGCCCCCTTCGTACCATACCGTCTTACTTACCTTGTTACCGAACAGGCACAAAACCAGGCTGCATATAACGAAGCTGCCAACGCCATCGGTGGCGATCTGAAAGGCACCAAACTGTGGTATAACAAATTCTAAGACATAAGCACTCAACTAAAACAATCAACCGGCGCCTGCTTCTGCAGGCGCCTTTTTTTTGCCGCTCACATGCTGCGGCCGGCGGCTTTACAGCATTTGAAATCTCAAAATCAAAAAATTCATAAATGGTTATATCTTTAGGCCCCCCTATAGTAAGTTTTAAGCGATTTTATGAAGAATGTACTGTTATTACTGGCTGTACTGGCGTTGTCACGCTATGCCGCAGCCCAAGAAACCACGCATGCCTATCAACACTGGTACACTTATTTTGGGAATGTAAAAATCAATCAGCGCTGGGCTGTTCCCTTCGATATACAGGGACGTATCCGTGATGGCATCAGCAACAAAGGGCAACTGCTGATGAGGGGAGGGCTGCAATACACTATTACACCGCAACACCAGGTATTACTCGGATATGCTTTCGTACCTACCTATAACAATATCAGCAATACCTGGCTGCCGGAACACCGGATTTTTGAGCAATATATCTACAAAGCGCCCAAAATCGATATGACGCACCGTTTCCGGCTCGAGCAACGCTGGGTGGCCCAACCCAATAGTCCCGGCGCCCATGCTGCCATCGGCGACTGGAAATACGGCAACCGCCTCCGCTATTTTAACCGGACCCAACTCAATATCCGGCACAAACAGCAATCCACCCGTTATTATGTGGCTCTGCAGGATGAAATATTCCTGAACCTGTGGGGAAATGATATCAGTGATCTTTTCTATGATCAAAACCGTTTTCTGGCTGCCTTTGGGTACAAGTTCAGCGGCTCCCTGAAAGCCGATATCGGCTATATGAACCAGTTTGTGCAGGGCGGAAATGGCGCGCGGAGTATGAACCATATCCTGCACTTCGCGGTTTTCCATAACCTGTAACTGTGAATACTTGATTATCAATGATTTACCTGATATTGTATTATGCCATATTATATATAGTATAATATATAATATTATGGCCGATGATGAAGCCATAGAAAAATCAGGAAAAATATGGGAGGAATGGCAATAAACTGATCTTCAAAAATCAGGTAAATCAGTGATAATCATGCATTCACAGTTGCTGACATATTCTTAAATCCCTGGTAGGCGTCTTCCGTTTTAAAGGCGCTGATGGGGATCAGGAAAAAGGTCTTTTTATCGCGGTAGAGGAAGAAAAATTTTTTGGTTTCCACCACTTTGGTGAAATGATGCCAGCTGATAGCGCGTTCATGGTCGCTGGAACGGGTGGATATCCGGATGCCGTCTTCGGAATAGCGGAGATGAATATCATCCTTGAAGGTAGCGGCTTTATTATAGATAGAAATGGGGAGGAGGTACCAGAAAACAAGTCCCAGCAGAACTACCATGATGGTAATCCCTGAAAGAGCGCCAGGCGTGACCAGGTTGAACATATATCCGGCTACAGTAGCCAGCAGGAGAATAACGAGGGTGTTGCGGAACACCTTGATTTCTCCCCGGTGCAGAAAATGATAGCGTAATGCGTGTAACACATCTCCCTTGTTATAACTAAACTCTAACTGCATCAGGCGCCTGGCAAAACGATTTTTATCTGTTTACGGAAATCGACATAGGATTATCCATTTCATCACGTACAGTAACAGGTGCTTCTTTCTTACGGTTACGCTTCAGCGTGGAAAGATACTCTTCATTGAAGCCCGGAAAGTTCTTCTTGATGAAAAGGAAATATTGTTGCAAGGTCTTCGGGTCCACTTTAAAAGGGAACGCGGGCTCCTTACCACTTCCTTTCAGGAAGTCGTTGGTGTTTATTTTAGTTTCGTTTTGTAAATACCATTTGTATAGGTCCACAATAGCTTTTTCCAACTCCGCTTCATCTACTTTCTCCGTTGTCTCTACCCGGGGGAATAATAACACAAAGTCTTCTACCCTTACAGGCTTGGATTTGTCGTTGTTTTTGGCAGTATTACGGTTATCGTTGTTATCACCGTTTTTATCGCCGTTGTTGTCCTTTTCCTTGTCTTTGTCCCCGTTCTTGAAACCGGTGCTGGTATTGTCTCCATTACCATTCCCGTTACCAGTGTTGGCATTTGCTGATGTGGCTGTGGCCAAAACTACCAACAGCATGAACAACAGCTTTGTCATAAGGCATCCAATTTTTCGAGTCTTAAAAATACAATTATATTCCGAGATTTCTAACCCTGAAAAAAAATACGTATAACCACGTATCCCTGAAAAAACAAAAGCAATGGACGAACCATTGCTTTCGAGAGTCATTTACAGTGCATGATGAATCATGCGGTGTAGGAATATTTGGTTTTTCATAGGACAGTAACCATAATAAAAATTAATACAATAACAAATATAATAAAATTATATGGTGATGGAAGGACAAGTCTAAAAATTAAATAATTTTTAATATGAGATCGAAAAATCTCAGAAATGAAAAATAATGGCCTTTAAATTAGATAAAATAAAATATGAAATTTCCCTGTGTCGGGAGGAGTGAAGAGAAAGTAACCGGTAAAAGGTGCCTAAAACCAGGGTTTTAAAAAAAAGTAAGGGCGCCTAGAAAAGCGCCCTCAATTTGTTACTATCCTATGAAAACCCTATTTGAATACAAAGATAAGTGCATGTTATTTTTCTTTGAAATTTTAAAGGCACAATAACATCTCGTTAACAAGAGTTGCAACATCAAATCAGCTACAACCCATGCTGTTACCGCAATTCAGGCATTTGTAACATGTGCCTGACCGTACAGTAATATGCCCGCAAACGTTACAGGCAGGGGCATCCCGCTGCATGCTGCGCAGATAATCCTGTGTGCTGCTTTCACTCTGATGCGCCGCAACCACTTGCTGCCTGGGCGTTTTGGAGGTATTGGCCGGCTGCCCGCTGCCAACGGTTACGCGCATACCGGATAACGATGGCGATTCTCCCGGCTCATCTTCATCCTCTTCACCTGTATTACCCGGCACGTCCAGCACATGCACCAGGTCTGTACGTCCCAGGTATTCATATCCCAATACCCGGAAAACATAATCTACCAGCGAAGTGGCTGACTTAATATTCGCGTGGTCTACCATACCGGCAGGCTCAAACCGCGTAAACACGAACTTGTCCACAAATTCCTCCAGCGGAACACCGTATTGCAAGCCCACAGAAACAGCTATGGCAAAGCAGTTCATCATACTCCGCAAAGTAGATCCTTCTTTGGCGAGATCAATGAATATCTCTCCCAGTGTACCATCATTGTATTCGCCGGTACGCAGGAAAATAGCCTGTCCGCCTACTTTCGCTTTCTGTGTGAAGCCACCCCGCTTCGATGGCAATGTTTTGCGCTCCACAATGCGGGACAACTGCCGCTTTAAGGTCGTATCCTTGCTGGCCATCATTCGCCGGTTAACTTCCTCCAGCAACTCATCGATGGTGGCCTGCTCCAGGTCAGGCAGCTGAACAGCGGCGGCTGTTATCGCCGGCGCAGCATCTGCTTTTTTCTTCTTCTCACTCTTGTTGCTCAGCGGCTGACTAAGCTTGCTGCCGTCGCGGTAAAGCGCACAGGCCTTGAGCCCCAGCTCCCAACTCAGCATATAGGCATCTGCTATTTCATGTACTTCCGCTTCATGCGGCAGGTTAATGGTTTTTGAAATCGCCCCGGAAATGAAAGGCTGCGCGGCCGCCATCATCCTGATATGGCCGTGCGGATGAATATACCGCTGCCCATGCCGGCCACACTTATTCGCACAATCGAACACCGGCAGATGCGCTTCCTGAAGGTAAGGAGCCCCTTCTACCGTCATAGTGCCACACACATAGTCATTGGCCGCTTCTATCTCTGCATCCTGGAACCCAAGCGCATGCAGCAGGCTGAAATCGAGATTAAAATATTGCTCCGGTACAAAGCCCAGCCTTTGCAGACAAGCCTCTCCGAGCGTATATACGTTGAACACGAAAGAGATGTCGAAAGAAGACACCACCGCAGCATCCAGCTTTTTCAGCTCTTCGGCGATGAAACCTTTTTCACTGAGCGACTGATAATTGATGTAAGGCGCGCCGGCAAAGGAACCGGTACCCTTCGCATAATCCACGATCGCTTTGATCTCATGCGCCTGATAACCCATATGCTGCAGAGCGGTGGGAATAGACTGATTGATGATCTTGAAATATCCGCCGCCGGACAACTTTTTGAACTTTACCAGCGCAAAATCAGGCTCCACGCCCGTCGTATCACAGTCCATCACCAACCCGATAGTGCCGGTCGGTGCAATCACCGTCGTTTGTGCATTCCTGTAACCATGTTTCTCACCAGCCTGCACCGCTTCGTCCCAGGCTCTTGTGGCGGCTTTCAGCAGGTAATCAGGACAATAACGCGCATTGATGCCGCGCGGTGAAATTTCGAGTCCTTCATACGCTTCGGCGGCATCGTAAGCGGCCGCCCGGTGATTACGCATTACGCGCAGCATGTCTTCCCTGTTTTCTGCATACCGCGGAAACGCTCCGAGATGGGACGCCAGTTCCGCGGATGTCTGGTAAGCCACGCCGGTCATAATAGCCGTGATAGCGCCGGCAATGCCCCGCGCTTCTTCGCTGTCATAAGCAATCCCGCTCACCATCAGCATAGAGCCAAGATTGGCATAGCCCAGCCCCAGCGTACGATAGTCGTAACTGAGCTGCGCTACTTCTTTAGAGGGGAACTGCGCCATCAGTACGGAAATCTCCAGCACTGTGGTCCACAGCCGCACGGTGTATTCAAACCCCGGTACATCAAACAGGCTTTTTTCTTCGTCAAAAAAACGCCGCAGGTTCACCGATGCCAGGTTACAGGCGGTATTGTCCAGGAACATGTACTCGGAACAGGGGTTGGAAGCGTTGATACGGCCTCCCTTCGGACAGGTATGCCATTCATTGATAGTGGTATCGTACTGGGTACCCGGATCTGCGCAACGCCAGGCGGCATAGGCGATCTGGTCCCACAGCTCCCGCGCTTTGACTGTCTTCACTGCTTTACCGGTCGTACGGGCTATCAGGTCCCAGTCGCCCTCAACGGCCAGCTGCCGGAAAAAGCTGTTGGGGATACGAACGGAATTATTGGAGTTCTGGCCGGATACGGTCCGGTAAGCCTCACCTTCATAATCGGAAGAATAACCCGCAGCAATCAGTGCTGCCACCTTTTTCTCTTCTTCCACCTTCCAGTTAATAAAGTCCAGCACCTCCGGGTGGTCCAGGTCCAGGCATACCATTTTGGCTGCACGGCGGGTGGTACCGCCCGACTTGATGGCGCCGGCCGCCCGGTCGCCGATCTTCAGAAAACTCATCAGGCCGCTGGAAGTGCCGCCGCCACTCAGTTTTTCACCTTCCCCCGGATATGCGAAAAATTGGTGCCTACACCGGAACCGTATTTGAAAATGCGGGCTTCCCGCATCCAGAGGTCCATAATACCGCCATCACCTACCAGGTCGTCTTCTACACTGAGAATAAAACAGGCATGGGGCTGGGGCCGCTCATAGGCGGATGTCGATTTTTCCAGCTGACCTGTATGCTGCTCCACATAATAATGTCCCTGCGGTTTGCCTTTGATGCCATAACTCTCGTACAGGCCGGAATTGAACCATTGAGGGGAATTAGGCACGCAGGCCTGGTTCAGCATGCTGTATACCAGCTCATCATAAAATATCTGCGCAGCTGCTTCCGAAGCGAAGTAACCATAACGCTCTCCCCAGACGCGCCAGCAATTAGCCATACGGTGTACCACCTGCTTCACCGATGTTTCACGGCCCAGGCTGCCATCTTCCTGTGGTACGCCTGCCTTACGGAAATACTTTTGTGCCAGGATGTCTGTCGCAATCTGCGACCACCCGCGGGGCACTTCTACATTGTTCATTTCAAATACCACATCACCACCGGGGTTACGGATCACCGAAGAGCGGAGGTCATACTCAAACTGTTCATACGGATGCATCCCTTCTTTGGTAAAGAACCGGGAGAAGGCCATGCCAGGCTTGCTGCTTGCTGGATTTTTCATACCCAAAATTTTTCCAGGATTAAAAGAATATATGAAAGGGGGGTATTCTAAAATTAGTTTTTAAATGCCTCGGACAGCCGGATTATTTTGCACAACTTGTGGATAATTGTATCAACACTTTCCGGTCAGGATTGTTATACACCAGACTATAACATAAAATCCGGCTTAAAATTTGTCGTTACTGAAAATTTACCTGTGTGGATGCGCCTTGTAATGCCGTAGGTATCATGAAGTTCATGAATAGAAAATGAATTACATGCATATTTATTTAGCATTGTGGGTTATTAATAAAAATATTATACATTTGCGACAACCGGAACAATGCGCTATTGATGTACAATAAAATATACACTTCGTTCATCGAAAGAAAGGCTAGGAAAGAAAAGGCATTCGCGGTTTTAATTGATCCGGATAAGGTGACCCCTGCTGGTATCATTGAACTTGCGGCAAAATGCACCGCTGCCAAAGTAGATTATATCTTCCTTGGCGGCAGTCTGGTCATCACCAATCATCTGGATGAATGCGTGCAACAATTGAAAGCCAGCTGCGATATTCCTGTTATTTTATTTCCAGGAAGCCCTTCGCAGGTTTCGAGATATGCAGACGCACTCCTTTATCTTTCCATGATTTCAGGCAGAAACCCTGAATTGTTGATCGGTCAGCACGTAGTATCTGCTGCTGCCGTTAAAAAAAGCCAGCTGGAAGTGATTTCCACCGGCTATATGGTTATTGACGGAGGTGCCCCACTACCGTTTCCTACATCAGCAATGCCACCCCCATACCCGCCGACAAAGCGGACATCGCTATGTGCACCGCTATGGCAGGGGAGATGCTGGGCATGAAAGTGATCTATATGGACGCCGGCAGCGGCGCCCGTAACCCGATTACAGAAACCATGATCAGCCGCGTGGCCAGCCAGGTGGAAGTACCCATCATCGTTGGCGGCGGCATCCGCGATGCGGAAAAAGCTTACCGCAACTGCAAAGCCGGCGCCGATATCATCGTAGTAGGCAACGCCATCGAAAACGATCTCTCCCTTATCAAGGAACTGGCAGACGCGGTGCATTCTACCGCCCCCATCACCATTTAGGGATTTTTTGATTTACGATTTTTTTGATTTTGTTCCTCTTAGTGAAGATTCAAAACAAATTAAAATAAAGAAGAAGACCGAAGCGGGCCATAAAAGCTGCTTCGGTCTTCTTCTTTGTCCAATATCAAACGAAATCAAAAAATCGTAAATCAAAAAATTCCTAAATATTACAGGCTCATCATCTCCTTGAACTTAACGGCCTGACGGCGGCTCACCTCGATTTTTTCGCCTCCCTTCATCTCCAGCAGCAGCCCGCCATTGAAGTAAGTATCGATTTTTTCGATCATCCGCAGATTGACGATGTGTTTACGGTTGGCCCGGAAAAACACCCGCTCGTCCAGCCGCTCTTCCAGCGCATTCAACGACTTCAGAATCAACGGTTTATTGGTCTCGAAATACACCCGCGCATAGTTGCCCACGCTCTCAAACAACCGGATCTCCTGCAATTTTACAAACCAGCAGCGGTCGCCGTCTTTCACAAACACCTGGTCATTTTCAGACAACAGGGTGCGTATGCCCCCCGAAGCAGCCAGCCGGTCTTTTTCGTCCTGCTGATGCAGCTTGTGAATGGCGTCCGCCAACCGCTTGGGCTCCACCGGTTTCAGCAAATAATCCAGCGCATTGTACTCAAACGCCTTCAGCGCATATTCGTCATATGCAGTCGTAAAAATCACCTGTGGTGATTTCTCCAGCTCGGCCAGTAAATCAAAACCCGTTTTATCGGGCATCTGGATATCCAGAAACAGCAGGTCGGGATGCAGGTTCTCTATCTTCTCGATACCATCCTTCGCGTTCACTGCTTCACCTACCACCACTATTTCCGGATGGTCTGCCAGCAGTTTTTTCAGTTCACTCCTGGCCAGGCGTTCATCATCTATTATCAATGCTTTTTTCATTGGCAATATGAAGTTTGGTTGATGACAAATATTTTTTAAACATTTAAAGCCATAGCCAGGCAAAATGCCCTGCTATAGCGGTTTCCGAATAACAAGTGCATCAGAGTAACGGCATCACCACCCTGGCTTCCACCGTTGCCTCGTCTTTATTTCTGATATCAAAGGTAGCCCTGTTTCCGAACAAAAGGCTCAGCCGTTGCCGGGTGCTCTCCAATCCAAAACCATGGCCGTTCAACAGGTTCTTTTCTACCAGTTGCCCCGTATTTTCGATGGTTATTTCATGTTCCATGCCCTTCAGCCGCGAAGCTATAAATACCGACCCGCCGCTGACCATCCGGGAAATACCATGTTTAATGGCGTTTTCCACCAGTGTCTGCAACATCATGGGCGGCACCTGCAGCTCCAGTGTATCAGGATCTATCTCATACCGTACCTGTAACCGCTCCTCAAAACGGATGTGCTCCAGTGCAAGGTAATCTTTTACAATGTTTAATTCATTCTCCAGGCTAACGGTCTCTACCTTTTCTATCGCCATGGAACTGCGCAGAATGTTGGACAATTCTGTGATCGCCGTTCTGGCCCGTTGCGGATTTTCATCCACCAAAGCCCGGATGCTGTTCAGCGCATTAAAGATAAAATGAGGATTCAGCTGTGCTTTAATGGTTTTCAGCTCCAGTTCCTTCACCGTGGCCTCCAGCTTCAGCCGGTCTACCTGCGCCGTCCGGGTCCTGTCCACATAATGCCAGACGAAATAAATCACCCACCAGATAAAAGAGATGGCAAAGGATGACAGATACCCTCTTTCTACCAGCGTCATAAAGAAATTCCCGCCTTTGGGCAGGTTTCCTCCCAGGTAATCCACCAGCAGGTTATTGCCAAAATACCAGGTAAGGTTGGTACAGATAACCAATAACAGGAAGATAACCAATTGTCTTTCAAAGCTGTAGCTTTCCCATCCCTTGAGCTTGTTCAGGAGGGTCCGGAACAGATGGGTAGCAGCAATACCGGAAATGATAAAAATGATCAGATAGACTGTCACGACAGACAGATCTGCCTTTTTCAAAGTGAAGTTGAAGAATAATGTGACCAGAAAATACACCGACCATCCCAACAATTGCCCCCACCAATATTTGGATACTTGTTTAAGCATTCATTCAAATTAGTAAACTTCCCCAGTTTACCAAAAATACCTTAAGGCCCTCCCCACGGGAACCTAAATGTTATAAATGGCGAATCAGAACCGGTAAATGGCGAATCCATCGTACCGAATGGCGGATTAACAGGAATTACGGCGTTTTTCCCGCCAAATGTCGTCAGATAACACTTATTTTTTAGTAGTTTTGTTTTTAATTAAACCCTGAACCATCAAAGAATATGAATATCACGGCCGGTTCACTTTTAAGCCAGATAAACTCCCCAGCGGATTTGAGAAAGCTGAGTAAAGATCAGCTGCATCAGGTGTGCGAGGAACTGCGTCAGTACATTATTGACGTAGTAAGTGTACATGGCGGCCACTTTGCCGCCAGCCTGGGTGTGGTGGAGCTCTCAGTAGCCCTCCACTATGTCTTCAATACTCCTTATGACCAACTTGTGTGGGACGTAGGGCACCAGGCTTATGGACATAAAATTCTTACCGGCCGGCGCGATGCCTTTCCGACCAACCGGAAATACAAAGGCCTCAGCGGGTTTCCCAAAAGAGACGAAAGCGAATACGATACTTTCGGCGTAGGACACTCTTCCACCTCCATCTCCGCCGCATTGGGCATGGCCATGGCCTCCCACTACAAAGGAGAGCCGGACCGCCAGCACATTGCCGTTATCGGCGATGGCGCCATGACGGCCGGTATGGCGTTCGAAGCGCTCAACCACGCCGGCGTGGCCAATGCCAACGTGCTCATTATCCTCAACGATAACTGCATGTCCATTGACCCCAATGTGGGCGCACTCAAAGAATACCTGACAGACATCACCACATCTCCCACCTACAACAAATTACGGGACGATGTATGGCACCTGCTCGGCAAACTGCCGGTAGGCAAACGCTTCACCCGCGAAATGGCCTCCAAACTGGAAGCTTCCCTCAAAGGCGTGGTATCCAAATCCAGCAACCTCTTTGAATCACTCCAGCTGCGATACTTCGGTCCGATCGATGGCCATAACATCACTAAACTGACCGATACGCTCCAGGACCTGAAGGATATTCCCGGCCCTAAACTGCTGCATATCGTTACCACCAAAGGTAAAGGCTATGCCCTCGCAGAAAAGGACCAGACCACCTGGCATGCACCGGGCCTCTTCGATAAAATCACCGGCGAAATCTTTAAAAAACCGGTCGACAGGCCACAACCACCCAAATACCAGGACGTTTTTGGCCATACTATCATCGAACTGGCAGAGAAAAACGATAAAATCATCGGTATCACACCTGCCATGCCTTCCGGCTCCTCCCTCAAATTCATGATGGAGAAAATGCCCGGCCGCGCCTTCGACGTAGGTATCTGCGAACAACACGCCGTTACCCTCTCCGCCGGTATGGCTACACAAGGCATGCGCGTGTTCTGTAACATTTACTCCTCTTTCTTCCAGCGTGCTTTCGATCAGGCCGTACATGACGTGGCCATCCAGCATCTGCCGGTGATCTTCTGCCTCGACAGGGCAGGCCTGGTAGGAGAAGACGGTCCCACCCACCACGGCGCCTACGATATTGCCTACATGCGCAGTATCCCCAACGTGATCATCAGCGCTCCCATGAACGAAGAAGAGCTGCGTAACCTGATGTACAGCGCCCAACTGGAAGAAAATACCCATCCGTACGTGATCCGCTATCCACGCGGACAAGGCGTAATGCCCGAATGGCGCACTCCTTTCAAAGCCATCAAAGCCGGCACCGGCCGCAAAGTCCGCGACGGTAAAGAAGTGGCCATCCTGTCCTTCGGTCATGTAGGCAACTTCGTAACAGAAGCCTGCAAAGAGCTGATCAGCGACGGACTGCAGCCCGCCCACTACGATCTCCGTTTCGTGAAACCACTGGATGAAGCAATGCTGCACGAGGTGTTCCGCAACTTCAGCAAAGTGATCACCGTGGAAGACGGCGCCATCATCGGCGGCGTAGGCAGCGCTGTAGTGGAATTCATGTCAAAACATAACTACCACGCACAGGTGAAAATGCTCGGCATCCCCGACAGAATCGTGGAACACGGCAAACCGGAAGAACTGTACCGCGAATGCGGCTACGATCCCGCCGGCATCGCCCAGGCCACCCGGGAAATGCTGGGGGAAAAAATCACCGTCACTATATAATTACGGATTACGAATTACGAATTACGAATTGAGGGCTTTCTTATAGAGCGGTTATTCATTAACCTTTCATAAAAAGGCCCTCAATTCGTAATTCGTAATTCGTAATTTTGTGAAATGTATTTGCAACTAAGGATTGTCGATATAAAGAAAGAAACACCCGGCACCAACACCTACTACCTCGAAAACACCGTCCCGGAACCTGTAGCGTATCAGGCCGGACAATTCCTTACGTTCATCATCCCACTCGGAGACAAAGAGCATCGCCGTTCTTATTCCTTCAGCTCTACCCCCGGCATCGACCCGCTCATGGCTGTCACCATCCGCGAAAAAGAAAACGGGGAGATATCCCGCCACCTGCTGCGTACCTGGAAAACCGGCGATATTATAACGGCCGTAGAACCCTCCGGCAGATTCACCTTCGAACCCTCACCGGAAAAACGAGATATCTTCCTCCTCGCCGCAGGCAGCGGCATCACGCCGGTATTCTCCCTGCTGAAACAAATGCTGAGGGATGAACCAGCCGCTGAGATTACGCTCATCTACAGCAACAGCTCACCGGAAAGGACTATTTTCTACGAGCAGCTGCGGACGCTGGAACAACAACATCCCCGCCTCAGGGTCCTCTTCCTTTTCAGCAACGACCCCGACAGCCACCATGCCTACCGCCGGCTGAATAATATCCTGCTGGAACTGCTGGTCAACGAACACCTGCTGTATCATAAAGACGCCACACAGTTCTTCCTTTGCGGCCCCCCGGAATATATGCGCATGGTGCTGCTTACACTGCATTTTATGGGCTTTAAAGACGCCCAGCTGCATAAAGAAAATTTCGTCATCACCACCGAAGCCAAACTGGCCAGGACCACTATTCCCACAGACAACACACCCCGGGAAGTGAACATCCTGCTGCGCAACGAAACCTATACGCTGGCAGTGCCTGCTAATCAAACCATCCTCAGCTACGCGCTGGAACACGACGTGCCGCTGCCTTACAGCTGCAAGGGCGGCGTATGCGGCTCCTGCACCGCCCAATGCACCGGCGGGAAGGTCTGGATGTCCGTCAATGAAGTGCTGACCGATAAAGAACTGGCTGAAGGACTTATCCTCACTTGCGTGGGCTACCCCGCCAGTGAAAAAGTCGACATCGAATTATAGTTAATCAAAATGTAAATAGTTTTATTAATCATATCACTCTGATTATTATTTTTTACATGCGACTATTTTCATTAAATTTTAGCAAATTCGAGAAATGCAACGCTCCCCGATTAAGATGGCAGGTTTGTGTTTGCTTTTTGTAATCATTGTTATCAATGGTTATCTCCTTACCGGAAGCGAATCATCCACTCAAAAAACCTGGCTTATCCTCAATGAAATTGTACTGTGCAGCGCATTTGTGCTGTTAACCGCCACGCTTATACGTAAACAACCGGTATCACAGTTCGAAAACCTGTATATCAATCACCCCATCCCTATGTGGATCTACGAAAAGGACACCCTCCGTTTCCTGTTCGTAAACGAAGCAGCCTGTAAAAAATACGGCTATACACGCCATGAATTCCTCGCCCTTACCATCAAAGACATACGGGAAAACGAAGAGCTCGACGCGTTGATGGACAATGTCCGGGAGCGCTGCAACGGCACAGAATACCGGGGCATCTGGAAACACCGCCGCAAAAGCGGTGAGAACTTCTTCGTGGAGATCTACGCGCACTCCGCTTTCTACGAAGGCAAAGAAGCCCGCTTTATCATGGCAAAAGATGTGGATGAACAAGTGCGGGCCGCCAAAGAAGCGCATCAGCTGGGTGTCCGGTATGAACTGCTGGCACAGGCCACCAACGACGCCCTCTATGACCGTAATCTCATTACTAACGAGGTGCTCTGGAAACACGGTCTGGAAAGCATGTTTCAACATCCTACCCAGCCGGACACCGACCTGTTTGTATGGTGGAAATCCAATATCCATCCGGCAGACGGTCCTGTTGTCATGAGCTCCCTCGACACCTGCCTGCAAAACAGGACCAGTTCCTGGTCACAGCAATACCGCTTCCGCTCCGCTGACGGCACCTTTAAATACGTGGTGGACCGGGCGTTCATCATCTATGAAAACGACCAGCCCACCCGCATGATAGGCATCGTACAGGATATCGACCAGTACGTAAAACAGGCAGTACGCCTGGAAAAACAGAATAAAACCCTGAGGGAAATCGCCTGGATCAACTCACATGAAATACGCAGGCCGGTGGTATCCATCCTTAGTATCACCAACCTGTTTGATAAAAGCAACCAGGACGTGCATCTCAACTCCCGGCTGATGGAATGGCTGCATCAGTCCACCCGGCAGTTGGATGAAATCATTCACAAGATTGAACACAAGGTGAAAAACATCGAATAATACCGGCTACAGTTCACTGTCCATAAAATGGTTGAAATCTGCTTTCAGCTCCATAAATAGTTTCTGGAAAATCTCCATACGGTTGGACATGGTGTCGTAGTCACAGATGGGCCGGTCGTCGTGGATAACCGTGGCTGACTGGGCCGAGAGCTTTTTGGCGCATTGTTTAAGATCGTGGTACATTTCGTCGGCAACTTCCCGCTGCCGTAACAAACGGTTCTCAAAACGTTCAACGTTTGTCATTACTTCCCGGGGCGCGGAACTGAGGGCTATTTGTTCCAGGCGCTCCCGCATCATTTTTACGTCTTCTCTTACTTCATTTACTTCCTCTTTCCAGGAATTGATCTGTTCTGTCAGATCTGTTGGCTGTGTTGTAATTTCCATGGTGTATTGATTTAGCCATTAACAATAATGATTCATCATTACCCAAGCAGTTTTTCCGATATCCACTTAGCAGTATATATCCCCACTGTTAACAAAGATCCACTTCTAAGTTACAACCTTTTTCAATGCCTCCCTCACAACTTTTGCCGTTCTTCCGGTATTGTTTATAAATATCTGCCGAATTCCGGGAACCACGCCATCGCCTCCAGAATGCCCCCCGTACCGATGCGGCCGGCTTGCAGCACATTGCGCATGCCCGCAGTACGGGTCAGCAGTTCAGGTTCAGCGCCGCCCACGACCACGCCTTTGAATCCCATCTCATACATGGAAAAATCATTCATCGTATCGCCGGCTACCAGCACCTCATGATGCGGCAACGACAGCACTCCTAACAGTTGCTGCAACGTATTCCCCTTGTTGACGCCGCGCGGAAGAATATCCAGGTATTTTCCGGCAGACAGCACCAGGTCGCAATGCAATGATTCCGCGATCTCACGCGCAGTGTCAATATCCGTGGCGTCGTCGTAATAATAAGAGCAGCGGTACTGCTGATGCGCATCCTGATGCAGCAAGCCTTTTACCGCCTTCAGCTGCTCCCGTACATGATCGCCCGGCCACAGCCTGGCAATATCCGACTGCACAGGCTCTACCGATACCAGCGAAGCCAGGTGCGTTACAGTGGCGCCTACATCACAAATAATGTATTCCGGACGGGGGAGGTACGGATCTTCCAGTAAAGTCAGCACACTACGTATACCCCTTCCCGTTACAAACACCAGTTGAATGTCTTCCCGGCTGCGGACCAGCTCGTATAACTGTTCTTTGTCAGCCGCGGAGCCGGCCAGGAATGTTCCGTCTAAATCTGTTGCTAATAACATCTTGATAGTCGTCTGTTGACCGGTAATATAAAAAGTATGTTCCGGGAATACAAACCCCGGTTGGATGTTTAACAAAAATAAAAAACAAGAGACCGCCGGAAAGACGGTCTCTTGTGTATAATATTCATATCATGAGGCGGAAAATTAATTCAGCATCGGTACGTCTATCAGCAGGAACGTTGCAGGTTTCAACACTTCCACGGTTGCTTTTTCGTAATCAGACAAACCAATCGCATCGCGTGTTTGCAAAACTTCGTCCGCTACTTTTATCTCTCCGCTGAGGAGAAAGAGGTAACTGCCGGCACCCGGCTGCTTCGGTGTCAGTGCTACTTTTTGCCCTGCTTCAAAATTACCGAGAGAAAACCAGGCATCCTGATGAAGCTGCAGCGCCTGTTGCCGGCCGTCCGGCGCTACTACCACTTGCAGTGCATTGTGGCGGGCGGCAGGATCAAAAGTGCGTTGATCGTAACGCGGTGTTATATTCCTTTCTTTCGGGAACACCCATATCTGCAGGAAGCTTACGTCTTCTGTTTTGGATGCATTGAACTCGGAATGCACGATACCACTGCCGGCACTCATCACCTGTACGTCGTTTTTCTTTATAACGCCCCTGGTGCCGGTATTATCGCGGTGCTCCAGGCTGCCCTCCAGCACAATGGAAACGATCTCCATATTGTCGTGCGGGTGCGCGCCAAAGCCCATACCGCCTTTCACCTGGTCGTCGTTCAGCACACGCAATGCGCCGAAATGAATTTTATCGGGGTTATAATAATTGGCGAAGCTGAAAGAATGATGGCTTTTCAACCAGCCATGATTGGCGTATCCCCGCTCGTCTGCACGTTGTATAATCTTTTTCATAGCTATTGTTCTCCTTTTTTACAATACAAAGGTCGGGATTAAAGGAGGGGATTAAAATGGATGATCTGTTGAAAAACGTGGACAAAAAAAATGCAGCGGATAACCGCTGCATTTCCCATAAAATCTATTGAACAATGGTTATACCAGTACGGCATCCATGGTGATGTTGGTGTTCAGCAGTTTGCTGATAGGGCAGTTGGCTTTTGCATCTGCCGCCATTTCAGCGAACTTGGCAGCATCCAGGCCGGGAACGCTGGCTTTTACTTCCAGGTGGCTGGAGGTAATAGCGCCGTTTTCCAGGGTGATGGTGCATTTGGTGTCGATGTTACCCGGGGTTAAACCGGCGCCGGAGATCACGAAGCTCAGTTTCATAGTGAAACAACCGGCATGAGCCGCGGCAATCAGTTCCTCCGGATTGGTGCCTACGCCTTCCTCAAAACGGCTGCTGTAGGAGTATTGGGTACTGTTCAATACGGTTGACTGGGAAGTAACGGTACCTTTACCTTCTTTACCTGTGCCTTGCCAGTTGGCAGTTGCAAATCTTTTCATGTTATTATACTTTAAATAATTTGAGGTGATTAATCTGTGTAGAGGCCTCAAATTACAAAAATAAACAGGATTATCATGATCAAAAAAATAACCCGGCAGGTTCCCGCCGGGTTATGACAATCTCTCCTGGTTCTTCTTCTCGATCTTCGTTCATCCGGTGAATCAGCTGTAATCCTGTCTGTCACAGTTAAATAACTTCCACTAATTCAGCGATTGGTTTTCTCACTTTCTTCGCATATTGCATCGTATCGTCTTCCGCTCTGAAACCAATGGCCGCAATCACTACAGTTGCCAGTCCTTTATCCTTAAGTCCTAAAATTTCGTCGTATTGAGCGGCATCGAAACCTTCCATCGGGCAGGCGTCGATACCTTCGGCAGCGGCGGCCGTCAGCAGGGTGCCCAGCGCCAGGTATGCCTGTTTGGATGTCCATACGGCGGCACTGGCTGCGTCCAGCCTGTTGACCGTGCCTTTCATCACCCCGGCAAAACCGGCAAGATCTTCCGGATTGATATTACGCGTAGCGGCTATATTGTTCGTATAATCGTCTACGTGGGATTCGTTCAGGTCGCTCACCCGGGCAAACACAACCAGATGCGAGGCATCGGTGATCTGTGACTGGTTCCAGGAGGCCGCCTTCAGTCTTTCCCTGATGGCAGGGTTTTCAACGATCAGCACTTTATAAGGCTGCAGGCCGTAAGAAGAGGCCGACAACCGGGTGGCCGCGGTCATCCTGTCCAACTGGGCGGCTGTCAGTTTCTTCGCCGGGTCAAACTTCTTCACAGCATAACGCCATTCCAGTTTTTGTATAATATCCATCGTCGTTCTTTTTATGCTTGTTTGATCATTTGTACGCTGGCCAGCAGTTTCACTTCATCGCTCAGCAACACACCGCCTGTTTCTGTGGTGGCGTGGAAAGTAAGACCGAAGTCCTTACGGTTGATTTTACCGCTCAACTCAAAGCCTGCTTTGGTTTGGCCCCACGGGTCCACTACTTCACCGCCAAATTCCACCTTCAGTTCTACCGGACGGGTATTATCACGGATGGTCAGATCACCGATCAGTTTATAGGTCTCGTCATCGATCTTTTTCACTTCTTTGGAAACGAACTGCAGTTTGGGATACTGAGCGGCATCAAAAAAATCGGCTGCCAGCAGGTGCTCGTCACGTTGTGCGTTCTGTGTGGTAACACTGTTGATATCGGCGCTGAAAGAAATATTCGCAGTGCTGAAATCGTTACCTTCTGTTTGCATGGTAGCGTCGAACATACCGAACTGGCCGGTAACGGTAGTGATCATCAGGTGTTTTACTTTAAACTGTACATCACTATGGGTGGGATCAATTTTCCAGGTTGTCATACAAATATGTTTTGTGTTGTTTTTTATAAATAGATGTTTATTGTTCGTGATTAATTCAGAAAGCCCATTTTACCGGCGTTGTAATCGTTGATGGCTTCGTTGATTTCCTCCGGTGTGTTCATCACAAAAGGACCATACGCCACAATCGGTTCGTTGATCGGTTCGCCGCTCAACAATAACATGCTGGTGTCTGCAAGCGCGGTGATAGTGATATCGGTACCGTCATGCTCAAAGAGAACGGTTTCCACGCCCTTGGCCCCACTTCCGTTGAGGTCCGCTTCACCCTGCATCACCACCGCGATGGTGTTAAAATGCGCCGGGAAAGCCACTTCTATGGTATCGCCCTTTTTAAGCTGCACATCCAGTACGTTAACAGGGGAGAAGGTTTGGGCAGCGCCTTTGACATCATTATATTCACCTGCAATCACTCTTATATATCCTTCTTCGCTGACTTTCACCACGGGTATTTCCGCTTTGGTGAGATTCTGATAACCGGGTTTGCCGTTTTTATAAGCTTTCGGAAGATTTACCCACAACTGGGCCATCTCCACTTTACCACCCCGTTTACTGAATTCCGTTTCATGCTTTTCTTCGTGCACGATACCGGAAGCGGCGGTCATCCACTGTACGTCGCCGGGAGCCAGTTTACCATGACTGCCGGTAGAGTCGCGGTGTTCCAGTTCGCCCTGATATACCACGGTAACGGTTTCAAACCCTTTGTGCGGGTGCTGGTCCACGCCACGCGGTCTGTTGGTGGGCGGGAAATAACTGGGCGCGCCATAGTCCATCAGGATAAAAGGGCTGACCGGGTTGTTCTGGGAACGGGTACCGCCAGGCAGTACGCTATGGACCCTGAATCCGTCGCCCACCATATGGGGAGCAGGTGCTGTTAAAATCTGACTTACATGTTTTATGTTTTTCATTACTGCCTCCTTTAAAAGACAACACAAAAATACATGTTACAACACCTATATAGAATGGATAAAACGCCTTCCTTGATGGACTTTTTTACCCGGAAGGATCAAATCAAGGCTGGTGGCTAACGGAGCGGGAGGCTTCCTTAAACTCGGAAGGGCTCTGGGAGGTATACTTCTTAAAAAAGCGGCTGAAATAATGGGGGTCGTCAAATCCCAGTTTATAGGCTATTTCTTTGGCTGTAAGGTCGGTATTATAGAGAAAACGCTGGGCTTCAAGGATGACTCTGTTACGAATATGCTCTCCGGCGGTAATTCCGGACAATTGTTTGCTGATTTCGTTGAGCAGCACAGGTTTTATATGCAGTAAACCTGCGTAATCGGACACAGTCTTGAGTTCCCGGTACTTTTCTTCGATCAGATTTTTAAATTTCAGGAAGATGGAGCTGTTATGCACCGCATGTTGCTCCGCCGGAATAGCTACGCTCCGGCCTTTAATACGGGACACCAGCACCAGGAAATAACGCAGCAGTCCGTGCAGTGCCGTTTCATATTCCGGCTCGCGGGTAGAGAGCTCCTTCAGCATCAGGCGGACAACAGATTCAATATCGGCCGACTGCTCCTGGTCCAGCGTAACAATGCTGCTGAACTGGTCATTGAAGAAAAGGCCGGAATTGATGCCGGACACCTGGGTCTGGTCTTTCAGACACATAAAGGCATCCTGGAAAGCGATCATATAGCCGTCAATCCTTTCACTCATCTGGAGCTTATGGACCTGGCCGGGCGCCAGGAAAAAGAGGGTGTTCTTTTTTACTTCGTGCGTAACGGTGTCAATGGTATGCAGCAGCGAGCCTTTCTTGATCCAGTAGATGGTGTAGAAATCATGCCGGTGGGGCACGCCTGCCTGATCAAAAAAGTGCTCTCCCAGCTCGCAAATGCTGGATACTACAAAGCTGGGATCAGCCTGCGCGTAGGCTGGCAATGAAATGATGTCGATATTGTCCCGTTTCTCACCCATCTGTTAACCGTCTATTAGCGTTCCGGCAGGTTCTTCCTCCCTGTTCTCCGGATCGATATATTCAATAATAAAGTTGTTTCTGCCTTCTCCCACCATAATCCCCAGGTGCTTCATCTGTACCAGTTCCAGCATACTGAGGAACAGGAATATGGCATGTACCCGGTCTTTACAGTGATCAAATATTTTTTCGAATGACAGGGTGCGTTCGGCCCTGGCCAGTTCTTCCATGTACATCCTGGAGCCTTCCATGGTATAGTCATACTTGTATACCACGTGCTGGGGCTTATGGTCGCGCGCTTTCATGCGCTGCATCACCTTTTCGAAGGTCTGCGCCAGCTTAAACAGGGTAAGGGTCTGTATCTCTGTCCCTTCGCTGGTGACTTCGCCTATTTCGGCCAGTTCTTTGGCTATATTGCCCCGTTTGATGTGCAGCATACGTTCGGCTTCCATTTCGGCAAGTTCCGCCGCAGCCTGCTTATAACGCTTGTATTCCAGGATCTTGTCTATCAGCTCCATCCGCGGGTCGATCTCATTCCCCTGTTCGTCCAGCTCTTTGCGGGGCAACAGCATTTTGGCCTTGATCCGCATCAGGGTAGACACAAAAAGGATGAATTCGCTTGCCAGTTCAATATTCAGCGACTCTATATGATGGATATAGTCGAGGAATTCCTGTGTGATGGTATTGATCGGAATATTGTAGATATCCAGCTCATCGCGTTCTATAAAGAACAACAGGAGGTCGAAAGGACCCTCAAACTGCGGAAGTTTTATTTTATAGGAAACCTGTTCACTCACGTTGATAATGTTTTATACACAAAGGCGCAAAGCAGCAAAGACCTTTTGTTGCCTTGCGCCTTCGCGCCTTTGCGTAATATCAAAAGTAACAAAATTCCGGCGAATCAGAACTTGGCGGCAAAGCCTATCCCCAGCACCTGCTTGACCTGCAGTCGGGGCCCCATTACTCCGGTCTTCTTATTTTCAAATACTTTTACATTATCATCATATATCATATCTACATTGAGGGTAGCTGCAATGTATTTGTTCACCTTCAGTTCCAACGCATTGGTAAAGAACACCACAATATTCTGCGGATTGTTGAGGTAGTTGGAGAACAGGTCCAGCCGGCCTTTATAGGTAATGTTCTTTGCAATGGTTTTGATATAATTGGCAGACAGGTAAGCGCCGATTTCATACCTGAAGTGTTTGCCGGTATCTACGCCATAAGCGCCGTGTGCAGACAAGCTATCATCCATTACAAACACAAAGCGGGAAGTGGCAGGAGAGAGGAACAGCGAAAACTCAGGCACTGGTTTATAGTCAAAACCCGGGGAGAGCAATACATAAGCGGGAGCAAAGAATTTGGACGACAGCTGCGGCGTGGTGTCTGCGGGATACAGGTAACCGTTGGTGAACTGTGTCCTGAGGTTGCCCAGCATGCTTACATACCAATGCCTGCCGATATCGTACCCGTATTTGGAGGTAAGGTCAATACGGTCATCGGCTTTTCGTCCGCCGAGGCTGGTGGTATGGATATAACCGTAAGCCAGGTCAGCGACATTGTCCCATGCACGGCGTCCTTTCTTGTAAAACGCGTACGCATATACGGTAGATCCCAGCGAGAAGGTGAAGTTGTCACCACCGGCAGCCCAGTTGGTCAGGGTTCCCTGGTTGATGTTCACATTCAGGTTAAGGCCTTTTTTCCAGATCTTAACCGTAGTGTCGCTGTCGTCTTTTTTGATCTTCTTTGCGGTTTCATCCCGTTGGGCCTTTATCCAGTCGTTTTGCGCCTGCACTGCTATAAAACCCAGTAAACAACAGGCAATGGACAAAGCAAATTTTCTCATCAATGATACTTTTTTAGATTAACATATAAGCACAGTACCCGGTCGTTCTCCGGCAGGAGAGCAACTGAATACTGTGCTGTAATATAAAGAGAGTTTATTTTTTTCTCAGCTCGTCACGGATTTCCATAAGCAGTTGTTCCTGGGCGGTAGGACCTGCCGGTGCGGGTTCTGCTCTTTTTGTCAGTTTGTTCATAAACTTCACCAACAGGAAAATACAGAATGCGATGATCAGGAAGTCGATCACGCTCTGGATGAAGGCGCCATAGGCGAATACGTTAGCCCCGGCTGCTTTTGCAGCTGCCAGTGACGGAAAATCAGTACCCTTGCTGGTGTCCAGGTAGGCAAATTTGTCTGTAAAATTCACGCCACCAGTTACCACGCCCACTAAAGGCATAATGATATTGTCTACCAGTGATGTAACGATCTTACCGAAGGCAGCACCAATGATCACACCTACGGCCAGGTCCATTACATTGCCTTTCATGGCAAATTCTTTAAACTCTTTGATAAACGACATAAATGCAAGGTTTTATTTTGGTTAAAATATGACGACGAAAATAATGTATAATCACAGAACTGCTTAATTATTAATCTATTATTTCTTCAAACGGGGATATTTCATGTTCAGTGATTTCAGTGTGTCCCTCAGCGTTAGTGCCACGATATATTCCTTATACCAGTTGTGATCTGCAGGTACAATGATCCACGGAATATCGTTACAGTATCTGAAAGCGTCTTCATATGCGGCCATGTACTGGTCCCACAATTTGGCTTCGGCCAGGTCATTCTCGTTATATTTCCACATTTTCCGGGGATCTTCCGTGCGCTCAACCAGGCGTTGCTGCTGGGCTTCCCTTGACACGTGCAGGTAGAACTTCAGAATATGTGTGTTGTTGTGTACGGTCAGCAACTTCTCAAAATCGTTGATAGCTGTCATCCGCTTACGTGCCGTTTTCTCGTCAATCCATTCATGCACCCTTTGGATCAGGATATCTTCATAATGGGAGCGGTTAAACACCTGTATCATGCCTCTGCCCGGCGTTTGTTTGTGCACGCGCCAAAGGAAGTCATGGTCCGCTTCTTCGGGGGTCGGTGCTTTAAAGGAGTGCACCGTACAGCCTTGCGGGTTAAGGGTGCCGGTCACATTTTTGATGACCCCGTCTTTTCCGCTGGCGTCCATGCCCTGGATCACCATTAATACACAGTGTTTATGCTGGGCGTACAACAGATTTTGCAACTCGTCCAGTTCCTGTAAAATTTCCTGTGTGGCGGCTTTGGTCTTTTCTTTATCCAGTTTTTTGGGTGCGGTGGTACTGATGGATGACAACTTGATTTTACTCATGGATTTACATTCTTACCAATGAATTTAACAAAATCAGCCCAGAAGTGTTGCATCTCAAACGATTTATATTTTGCGTAATACACTTATATTCTCAATTTTGTATTCTTAAAAAATGCCACTTTGAACCACAAATTTGCCCACTGGGGCGTTTTTCTGTTGCTGTCGCTCACCTGGGGCAGCTCTTTTATTTTGATGAAAATCGGCCTGGAATCCTTTACGCCCTATCAGGTAGCCAGCTTGCGGCTGGTAGCGGCAGGTGTGGCGTTATTGCCTTTTCTGCCGAAGGCCATCCGGCAAACGCCGGTCAATAAGCTGCCGGTGATTATCCTCTCCGGTATTCTGGGCAACGGTCTTCCTGCTTTCCTTTTCTGTGTGGCCGAAACGGGCATAGACAGCTCATTGGCAGGCATCCTGAATTCACTGACACCACTGATGGCATTGTTAACGGGGTTAATCATCTTCAAAAGTCCGATCAAAAAAGCGCAGCTGCTGGGTGTATGTGTGGGACTGGCAGGCGTGGTATTGCTTTTCAGCTCCAGGGGGATCAGCACCGGCGGCAACTGGTATTACAGCCTGCTGGTGGTAGCGGCGACTGTCAGCTACGGAACCAATATCAGCCTGGTGCATCATTACCTGAAAGGGTTTGGCTCGCTGCAGCTGGGATCTATTGCCATGTTTTTCTGTGGACTGGTAACTTTTCCTGTGTTATGGTTCAGCGATTTTTTCCCGCAGTTTGCCACAGACCATGCCCCATGGCGTTCTTTATCGGCAGGCCTGGTACTGGGTGTGATGGGCACCGGTGTGGCGGCCGTATTATTTTACCTGCTGATTCGCCGGGCTGGTTCCATGTTTGCCTCCATGGTCACTTATGCGTTACCGGTAGTAGCGATTGGCTGGGGTATGCTGGCGCATGAAACCGTTACCTGGGTGCAGGTGTTGTGTATGGGTATTATCCTGCTGGGCGTGTACCTGGTAAACCGGGCTAAAACAGCTTCCTGATAAAAGAACAGCGGAGAGATGCACCAGGTGTATCTCTCCGCTGTTTATTCAATTATTTGGCTGTTTTATCTATTGGGTTATTTTAAATAAAAAAACAATAAACTAACCTAATAATAAAATCAGATGGCCATGATTTCTTTTTCTTTCGCTTCGCAGTGTTTGTCGATCAGCACAATGTGTTTATCAGTCAGTGCCTGAATATCGGCTTCCGCGTCTTTAGCGGTGTCTTCGCTCAATCCGTCTTTCTGCAGTTTTTTGATGCTTTCGATCGCATCACGGCGGATGTTCCGGATAGCTACTTTTGCCTGTTCTCCTTCGTTATTCACTCTTTTCACGAATTCTTTTCTTCTTTCTTCAGTCAGCGGTGGCAGGAAAAGGCGGATAATGATACCATCATTCTGAGGGTTGATGCCGATATTGGCGGCGATAATGGCCCGTTCGATGGGCTGCAGCATATTTTTTTCCCAGGGCTGAACAGTCAGGGTACGGGCGTCGGCAATGGCGACGTTAGCAACCTGGTTAAGCGGAGTAGGAGCACCATAGTAGTCTACGGTAATACCGTCCAATATCTGGGGGTTGGCTTTACCAGCTCTTACTTTAGTGAGTTCCTGTTCCAGGTGCCCGATCGCTTTTTTCATCGAGTCCGCTGCATCATCCTGGATAAGCATTAGATCATCTTGCATAACATAAATAGTTAAGTGCCTGCAAACCTACAGGTTTTCTTTTAATCATCAAAGTAACGGATACAAGAATGGCTAACAGAATGGATATAGCAGTTTTCAGGCTATTTATCCTGTAAGACGCCCCCTGTGGTGACACGCAGGATTTTAGGCGCGGTTGCGTTCTGCGCTGCAGGCTGTGCGATGGTGGTAACCGCCACTTTAACAGCCTGTTTCCGCCTGCGGGCCAGGTACAGGACACCTGTAAAGGTGGTCGCAGCACCTACCACCAGGATAGTCAGTACGGTGGTGCCCAGTCCCTGCAGGAAATAGGCCGCTACGATAAAGGCAGCGTTTACGCTCACAGAAATCAGGGTCGTCTGCCGGTGGTCCAGCTTCAGGTCCAGCAGATAGTGGTGAATATGGTTGCGGTCCGCAGAAAAGGGAGAGCGGCCTTGCAGCATACGTACGGAAAACACCCTCAGGGTATCGAAAAGCGGCACAATCAAAATGGCGATAGCCACTGCAGGAGTGGCGTTGACAGGCATTTTGCCGGCAGGGTTACCTGCCACCTCAATGAACTTCAGCACCAGCACCGCATTTACCAGGCCAATCAGCAATGAACCGGTATCGCCCATGAAAATACGGGCAGGGGAAATATTGTATATCAGGAAGCTCGCCAGTCCACCGGCAAGGGCAAAGCCCAGCACGGCGTAAGTGAGTTCGCCCACATGCAGGAAATAAGCTCCCAGCACAGCACTTACCAGCAAACCAATACTACCGGCATGACCATCCACCCCGTCGATCAGGTTGAACGCATTGATCACAACAATAAAGTAAAAGTAAGTCAGCATCAGGCTGATATTGGAAGGCAAAGTGGTAATGCCCAGGAAACCGTACATCCCGCTGATCTGCAAATTACCAAGATAGATAATGGCAAAAGAAGCAATGAGCTGGCCGACAAGTTTCTTCAGTGGAGACAAACCGACAATGTCATCTTTCATGCCCACCATGAAGATGATAAAAAAGGCCGCCATCATATACTGAAATGGCGAGTTCTGTAATGTCGGAACACAAACTGCAGCCGCAATAATGAAACCGGAGAAAAAGCCGATCCCTCCAAGCGTTGGTATGCGCTGTTTATGTGCTTTTCTTTCGTCTGGTTCGTCGTACAAATGCTTTAATTCCGCTACCCGGATAAGTATCGGAATAGAAAAATAGGTTACCACAAAACTCAGGACGGTAGCAATTAAAACATTCTCCATTAGTGGGGCTTAAGTTTTGCAAAGATATTTATTTCAATCAAATATGTAAAAGAAACACTGAAAAAATCAGGATTTTTAATACTTTGGAACCGCAAAAACAAACATTCAACGTCACAAAATCTAAGAAATCAATTAGTTTTGCGGCACAAAATCACTCAACTATCATGCCACAGCTTCAGGATATTGCTACCCAGATCAGAAGAGATATTGTACGAATGGTACATGGTGTTCAAAGTGGTCACCCCGGTGGCTCTTTAGGTTGCGCCGATTTCTTTACCGCCTTGTACTTCAAGGTTTTAAAGCATAATCCCCAGCCTTTCGACATGGACGGCCGTGACCAGGACCTGTTTTTTCTCTCCAATGGGCATATCTCCCCTGTTTTTTATAGCGCGTTGGCCCGTTCCGGCTATTTCCCGGTAACAGAGCTCGCCACCTTCCGCAAACTGAACTCCCGCCTTCAGGGCCATCCCACCACCCACGAACACCTCCCCGGCGTACGTATCGCCTCCGGCTCCCTCGGGCAGGGCATGAGCGTGGCCATCGGTGCGGCACTCAGCAAAAAGCTGAACAATGATAAAGGCATCGTCTTTTCCCTGCACGGCGACGGCGAACTGGAAGAAGGCCAAATCTGGGAATCCGTACTGTTTGCGCCACACCATAAAGTGGACAACCTGATCATCACCGTGGACCTCAACGGCCAGCAGATCGACGGTACCACCGACGACGTAGCCGGCCTCGGCGACGTAGGCGCTAAATTCGAAGCTTTCGGATGGACCGTGCTGCACATGAATGGTAACGATATGGACGAAACCGTAGCTACCCTGGAAAAAGCCAAAAGCCTCACCGGCCAGGGCAAACCTATCGCCATCATCATGAAAACCGTGATGGGACAAGGCGTAGACTTCATGGAAGGTCACCACGAATGGCATGGTATCGCTCCGAGCGACGAACAACTGGCCAAAGCACTGGCTCAGTTGCCTGAAACACTCGGCGACTATTAATCATTTACGGATTTTGATATTTTGATATTTTGATATTTTAATATTTGGATATTTTGATATTTATCTGAGTTTAGAAAGATTTTTAATAAAAAAGCAGCGGGACTTTAATGATAAAGTCCCGCTGCTTTTTTTAAATAACAAAATATCCAAATATCAAAATATCTAAATAGTCACGTTGCTTTCAGGGAGATTGCCTCTACTGCGGCCCGGCGGGCAGGGTACCAGCTGGCAGCCAGGCCTATCACCACAATGGTCACCAGCACCAGCCCGAAATCCGCCAGGTGCATACTGACAGGGTACGCATCTACGAGGAACGAAGTGCCTTCCAGCCTGATAATGCCAAAATACTGCTGCAACAGGCAGAAACTGCCGCCCAGCACGAATCCCAGCAAAGTGCCGATTCCGGCAATAATTAGCCCTTCCGTCAAGAATATTCTCATTATCAATGACTTACGGGCGCCCATCGCTTTCAGGATAGTAATGTCTTTCTCTTTTTCAATCACCAGCATGTACAATGAACCTATCATGTTAAAAGCGGCGATGATCATAATAAAGCTCAGGATCACATACACCGCCCATTTTTCGGTCTGCATGATTGCGTACAGCGACTGGTTTTGCTCATACCGGGTCTGCACTTTGTAAGTCGCCCCCAGCTGCCGCTGCAGCCGGCCCTTCAGCTCGTTCTGGTTTACACCGGGCGCCGCTGCCACCTCCAGGGCCGACATCTCGTTGGCGCCCATCTCCAGCAACCGGCGCAGGAAATCGATATGGGTAATCACATATTTGCTGTTGAACTCCTGCTGAATGGCAAAAGTGCCGGCAGGGTAGAGGACGCCGTTATTCAGCGCGTCTTCCGGGGTCACAAAAGCATTCACATTCCTGCGGGGCACGTATACGGTCACCGGCACCAGGCTATGCACTACATCCACGCCCAATGCGCCTTCCAGCTCCAGGCCGAGTACAGCGCGATAGGCTACGTCGTCGCCTATATCAAAACGTCCGCGGACAATGTTGCCTTTCACGTCCGTTACCCGGTTGTAACTGCTGTCTACCCCCTTTAGCACTGCAATAGTGGGCTCGTCGCCATAGCGCAGCACCGCTTTTTCCTCCACCACTTCAGAATAGGCGGCCACACCAGGCGTACGCCTGATCGTCTGCAACTGTTCCGGCGTCAGCAGCATTGTTTTACCGCTGGCCGGCGCAATCCTGATAGCCGGATAAAATGAGGAATACAGGGATTTCACCAGACCTTCAAAGCCGTTGAATACGCTCAGTATAACGATCAGCGCTCCGGTACCGATCGCAATGGCAGCCACACTTACCCAGGCAATGATATTGATCGCGTTAGTGGATTTTTTAGCCCTGAAGTAACGGGAAGCAAACTGCCAAACCATAGCTTTTGAATTACGAGTTACGAATTACGGATTACGAATGAAGAAGTCAATAACAGTATGGGCTAATAAAGGCCACAATTTGTAATTCGCAATCCGTAGTCCGTAATTGATTATTGGTTATCGCCTTTAATATGAGAATCGTCTTCTTTTATCTTTTTGAAAAGTTCTTCCATTTTAAACACATAATCGAGGGTATCGTCGAGGAAGAAAGACAACTCCGGCATGCGGCGCAGTTGCTTGCCCACCCTTAATCCCAGGGCTTTTTTAATTTCTCCCATCCTGTCTTTGATGCGTTCCAGCATCTCGTTGGGAGACTTTATCTGAAACATGCTCAGATATACCTTCGCTTCCAGCAGGTCAGGCGTCATTTTAACAGCAGCAATGGAAATCATGCCTCCTTCCACTACATTGAACCCCATCCGCTGAAACACATCGCTCAGCTCCTCCTGTATTAATTGTCCTATTTGCTTTTGCCTTTTAGTTTCCTGCATTGCATTCAATTTTAATCGTTAACAAAACAGCACATATGCACAATAATAATATATTTATGATATATTGCCGTCAACAGCGTACAGCCGCGAACTGCCCTGTTATACGCGAAATTAACCATTTCCGGGAAAGATTGGGCCTATTTGCGGGCAGGGGGTCACTTAATTGTGCTATTTTTGCCTGCTAATAAAACGTCAAGCATCAGGAATGAAGACTTTCAGGCGATTACTGGGATATGCCACCCCGCTGCATCATTATGTTCCGGAATACATTGTATATACCCTCGTGGGTATCATTTTCGGCATGGTCAATTTCGCCATGCTGATTCCGTTGCTGAATGTGATCTTCGATCAGGTATCGGCTACGCCGGAAGTGCTTGCCCGCCCTTCGTTTTCTTTTACCATCACTTATTTCATCGATCTCTTTAACTATTACTTCAACTACTTCATCCGCAGCAGCGGCTCCAAAGAAAGCGCCCTGTACTTTGTATGTGCGGTGATCGGCGTTTGTATCACCGTCGCCAACCTGGGCCGCTATATGAGCGCCCGCGTGGTAACACGGATGAAGATGACCATGCTCTCCCGCCTGCGGACCAACCTGTATAAAAAATACACGGAGCAGTCGCTGGGATATTACAGCGAAAAACAGAAGGGCGACCTGCTGTCTGTGATGACCAACGACGTGCAGGAAATTGAAGGCTCCGTGGTGAATGCCATACAAATCCTGTTGCGCGATCCCTTCATCATCATCGGCTATTTTGCAGCGCTCTTTTACCTGTCTGTCAAACTCACGGTTTTTACCATCGTATTCTTCCCGGTGTCCGGCGCACTGATATCCTATATCTCCAAAAAGCTGAAACAAAAAGGATGGTTCAGCCAGGAGCTGCTGGGTAAAATACTGAACGTAACAGAAGAAACACTGGGAGGTATCCGCATCATACAATCCTTTACAGCGGCGCCTTTCATGCAGAAAAAATTCGGCGATGTCAACCATCGTTTTGTGAGTGTCAGCAAATCCATGTTCAATCAGCGGGAGCTGGCTTCTCCGGTATCTGAAATACTCGGTGTGGTAGTGGTCATTGTGCTGGTGATTTACGGCGGCACGCTGGTACTGCACGGCAGCGACCTGCTTACCGGCGCCACATTCATGACCTACCTGGTATTCTACTCCCAGATCATGCAACCGGCAAAAAATATCTCTACCGCTATCACTACCATGCAACGCGGTATGGTAGCGAGCGAGCGCATCTTCAACATACTGGATGCGCCTGTTGCCGTTCAGGAAAAAGACAATGCACAAGCCATCAGCACGTTTGAAGACAAGATCGAATACAGTAACGTTTCTTTCAGATACGATCAGCAATATGTGCTGAAAGACATCAACCTGACGATCCGCAAAGGACAGATGATTGCGCTGGTAGGCCGCAGCGGCGCGGGTAAATCGACCATGGCAGATATCCTTCCCCGCTTTTATGATGTTAACGAAGGGTCACTTCGTATAGACGGCACCGATATACGCGAGCTGCGGCTGAACGATCTTCGTTCCCTCATTGGCGTGGTATCACAGGAAGCGGTCCTGTTTAATGACACCGTGTTCAACAACATTGCTTTCGGTCATCCGGAAGCAGACCGGGAAGCAGTGATACGTGCGGCTAAGATTGCTAATGCGCACGAGTTCATTGAGCAGCTGGAAAACGGGTACAACACCTCTATTGGTGATCGAGGTCTCAAACTCAGCGGCGGACAGCGCCAGCGCCTTACCATTGCCAGGGCGATCTTTAAAAATCCGCCCATCCTGATCCTGGATGAAGCGACTTCCGCACTGGATACAGAGTCCGAAAAACTGGTACAGGCAGCACTCGACAAACTGATGCAAAACCGCACCACGATTGTGATTGCGCACAGGTTGAGCACTATACAGCACGCACATGAAATCGTGGTGATGGACCAGGGTGAAATCAAAGAACGCGGCACACACGACGATCTGTTATCCCGCGAAGGCATCTACCATAAACTGGTAGAAATGCAGGAGTTCAAATAGTCTTCATTTACGGATTTTTTGATGTACGGATTTTTTGATTTTGGGAATTCGCACAGCGTTGTTAACATGCCGGATTCAAAAAAACAATATTCAACATCCAAAAATCCGTAAATCAAAAAATCCCAAAATCATTATCTGGCCTACATCTCCCCGTTTTTTCTGGTACTGTTTTTGTTATACCCGATCAGATAATGCCAACCAGCTCTTTGCAGCATGTTTTATTTCTTTAACCTTTTAACATAGCGAACTCCTATGATTTCTATCGTAATTCCTGTATTAAACGAAGGGGCCACCATACGCCAGGTAATAAAGACCGTAAAGAAGACCACACGCAAAATCGAGATTATCGTGGTAGATGATAATTCCACAGACAATACTGTGGAAGAGGCCATGAAAGAGCAGGTGCGGGTAATTACCAGCAGCCAGCGCGGGAAAGGTATCTCCATGCGGGAAGGTATGATGGCGGCCAAACATGAAATCATCGCTTATGTTGATGGTGATATTCTTACTTATCCTGATAACATTGTAGACTTATTAACAGATCCTATCGAGCGCGGCGAAGCAGACTTCGTCAAATCCTACTTTGAAAGGCAGGCAGGCAGGGTCACGCAACTGGTGGCCAAGCCGCTGCTGAGTATTCTGTATCCCGACCTCGCGCATTTTCAGCAACCGCTGAGCGGTATGATCGCAGGACGCAAGTCGATGTTGTCTCAGGTACAATTTGAAAATGATTACGGTGTGGATATCGGGTTGCTGATAGACATGCACCAGTTGGGCGCCCGCATTGTGGAATCCAATATCGGCAAGGTAGAGAACGCGATGCAGACATGGGAACAGCTGAGCAAAATGTCGCGTGAAGTATCGAGAACTATTTTGCGGAAAGCGGAAAACATTCCGCAGGAAAACCTGGAAACACTGGGCAACATCAACCTGATCAGGGAACAGATGGAGTATTCTATCCTCGAATCTATTGATAAGTTGCAGAAGATGGTCATCTTTAACCTGGACCATGCGGTGTTCACGCAGAACTATCTGCAGTGGGCGGCTATAGCCTTTGACCAGGAAGAAGAGATGCAGCGGATCATGGCTACAGAAACCGATCCGCTTACCCGCCTGCAGCAGACAGCAGCGCTTTTTGAAGGCCGTAATATCGCGGAGCTGCTGGAAGTGGCAGACGCTATTCCGCTGATACCGGGTATCCGCGAGGTAGTGCAGGAGCTAAAGAAAAGAGGATATGCCTGCGGCCTGATCACCGATGGCTTTGGGATGGTAGCGCGTCATATCAAAAATCAGCTGGGGATGGATTTCGTGCTGGCGAACAAACTTCATTTAGTCAACAGTGTAGCCACCGGAGAATTAACAGTGCCTGATTATTTTCTGAAGAATGGCGAGTATTGCAAAAGCGCTGTGTTGCCGTATGTAGCAGAACAATATAATATTCATACGCAGAATATTATTTATGTGGGAGATGGTAAGCAGGACACCCAACTGTTGACCGAAGCAGGCATCGGTGTTGCATTTTGTCCACAGTATCAACGGGCATATGTAGAAAAGGTTGCCGACAAGATCATTACAGGTTTGTCATTGGCGCCGTTGCTGGATATTGCGCCGGCGAGTCCGTCCAAAAAATTCCGGTTGCCCGCTATTAGTAAAAAGCAGGCGCGCAACATTGGTATCGGCAGCCTTGTGGGGCTGGCGGGCGCGGGGCTGGTGTATTTTGCGATGCGGCAGCTGAGCAAAAAGAAGCATGCAGACTGTTAGAGCATGACAGTGACCTATAAACGAAAAACGGGATTTGATGGCTCAAATCCCGTTTTTCGTTTATATAGTAAAACATTTTTTATTTGCTCTTGGCCAGCTTGGCTTCAATGCTCAGGGTGGCGTGCGGCACAGCGCGGAGGCGTGCTTTATCTATCAGCTTGCCGGTTACGCGGCAGATGCCGTAGGTTTTATTTTCGATGCGCATCATGGCTTTTTCCAGGTGGTCGATGAACTGTATCTGGCGGCTGGCCATCTGGTTCAGCTGTTCCCTTTCCTGGGAGCCGCTGCCATCTTCCATGCTCATGTATTTGTTTTCGGTATCATCAGTACCTGCTTCATCTTTGCGTGTAATAAGGCCTTGCAGATAAACCAGTTCCTTTTTGGCGAACTCCAGTTTTTTCTGGATCAGTTCCCGGAACTCCTGCAGGTCTGCATCACTATATCGGTAAAGGGGGCCGGAAGTTGGTTCGGGCTGATCGAGCACTGATTTGGTAAATTCAGGCTGATAAGCAACCTGGGAAGCCTTTCCACCTTTTTTCTCTGCTTTTTCGGCTTTTTCAGCTTTTTCCGGTTTCTCTGTTTTCTCGGGTTTTTCGGTTTTCTCGGATTTCGCTGATTTCTCGGCCTTTACGGCAGGTTTCTCGGCTGCTTTTTTAGTGGATTCTTTCACCTTAGCAACTTGTTCCTTTGTATCTGCTTTCTTTACTGCCATTGTTTTAAGTTCTTTTTCTTCTGACTTAGAAATTAATGGTTTCTCTTTTTCAGCGGCAACACTTTTAGTGACCACTTGCTGCTTTACAGCAGGCTCTTTTTTAACGGTCTTCTTTGCAGGTACAGCAACTTTCGGGACGGACGATGTTTTACTGTTTTTTGCGGCTGGAGCCTTTTTAATTACGGTTTTGGGGGTAGCGGCGGTTTTCTTCGCTGCAGCTTTAACTACAACAGCTTTTTTCGCTGCGGGTTTGGCGGGCTTGGCTGCTGCTTTTTTGGCGGCGGCCACTTTTTTAGGAGCGGCAGACGCAGCCTTTTTCGCTGGAGCAGGTTTGGCGGCCTTTTTCGCAGGTGCAGCCTTTTGTGGTGCTGCTTTCTTCACTTTAGCTACCTTTTGGGTCGATTTACTAGCAACCTTCTTTTTTGTTGCCATGGGGGATTAGCTTTTTTTGTTAACTAATACATTAAATTTAAGGTCATTCACCTCTATTTCTGTTCCGCCCTGTAATTGCTCCACTAAATCCAAGCTATCTGCCAAAATTTCCGTGCAAATATAGTCATTATAGTTTATAATCGCCGATTTCAGCATGTCCACAGTCTCTACCGTCACGTTAATTCTGTCAGTCAGTTCGAAGCCGCTGTCCTTCCGGATTTTTTGTATGCGATTTACCAATTCGCGTGCATTTCCTTCGTCCTGCAACTGGTCAGTAATGGTAATATCGAGCGCTACCGTTAAAGCACCCTTATTCGCGACTGTCCATCCAGGAATATCTTCGGAAATTATTTCAACATCAGAGAGTTGTATCTGCAATTGCTCGCCATCGATAGCCAGGTTGAAATGGCCGTCACGCTCAATAGCTGCGATGTCTGTATCTGTAAATGCACCAATGGCCGCAGCTACAGCTTTCATCTTCGCGCCCATTTTGCTACCGAGCGATTTGAAGTTCGGTTTAATCTTTTTCTTGATAAAACCGCCCGTTTCGGTAAGATAATCAATCCCTTTGACATTTACCTCACTTTTTATCAGATCTTCCACCTTTTCCACCTGCTCCTTCATGTGGCTGCCGGAAACAGGAATCAATATCTTCTGCAGGGGCTGCCTCACTTTGATGTTCACCTTCTTACGCAAGGATAATACCAGCGAGGAAATATCCTGGGCCAACTGCATTCTTTCTTCCAGACCGGCATCGATAGCGGCCGCGTCGGACACCGGAAAATCAGTGTGGTGGACGGATTGCACATTGAAGCGTCCGCTAACTCGGTTCAGGTTATTAAACATCCAGTCTGTGAAGAATGGGGAAACCGGGGCCATCAATTGTGTAATTTTTTCCAAACATTCGTATAATGTCTGGTAGGCGCTGATTTTGTCATGGCCATAATCACCTTTCCAGAACCGGCGGCGGCATAACCGCACATACCAGTTGCTCAGGTGCTCATCCACAAAGTTCTCAATAGCCCTGCCCGCCTGAGTAGGCTCATAATCATCAAAATAGGCGGTTACATCCCGAACCAGGGAGTTCAGTACGGAGATGATCCAGCGGTCAATTTCCGGACGGTCCTGCAGGGGGATGTAAGCTTCGCTGTATGTAAACTTATCAAGGTTGGCATACATAGCGAAGAAGTTATAAGTATTGTACAACGTACCGAAGAGCTTGCGCTGTGCCTCGCCGATACCTTTGACGTCGAACTTGAGGCTGTCCCATGGGGAAGCATTAGTGATCAGGTACCAGCGGGTGGGGTCTGCTCCGTACTGCTCAATAGTTTCAAACGGGTTTACTACGTTGCCCAGCCGCTTGCTCATTTTATTGCCCTGGCTGTCAAGTACCAATCCATTGGAAACCACTGTTTTATATGCAACACTATCAAATAGCATCGCACCCAGCACATGGAGGGTATAGAACCATCCCCTGGTCTGGTCCACGCCTTCAGCAATAAAATCAGCCGGGAACGCTTTACCGGTCTCTACCAAATCTCTGTTTTCAAACGGATAGTGCCATTGCGCGTAGGGCATTGCACCACTGTCGAACCAAACATCCACCAGATCAGGTTCCCGTTTCATGGGCTTACCGGAATCACTTACAAGAATGATATCATCCACGTAAGGTTTGTGTAAATCGAGGATACCTTCATGCAGGTAGGATTTGTTGATGTCCCCACCCAGCACTTCGTTGGCTTTCCGGATTTCTGTATTTAACTCCTCTATGCTGCCAATGCATTTTTCTTCACTGCCATCTTCGGTACGCCAGATAGGCAAAGGCGTACCCCAGTAGCGGCTGCGGCTCAGGTTCCAGTCTACCATGTTCTCCAGCCAGTTGCCAAAACGGCCGGTACCGGTGAAGGCCGGTTTCCAGTTGATCGTCTTGTTCAGTTCCACCATCCGGTCTTTCATCGCGGTGGTCTTAATGAACCAGGCATCCAGCGGGTAATATAATACCGGCTTGTCAGTACGCCAGCAGTGAGGATAAGTGTGTTCGTATTTTTCTACTTTAAAGGCCCGGTTCTCTTTCTTCAGCTTCACTGCGATGTCAACATCCACATCTTTGTAATCCGGATCATCTTTATAATTTTTCACATATCTGCCGGAAAATTCACCTACATTATCGGTGAACTTGCCTTCACGGTCCACCAGCGTCAGGATACCGATGCCGTATTTTTTCCCGACACGGTTGTCATCCGCACCGAAAGCAGGAGCGGTATGTACGATACCGGTACCGTCTTCCGTGGTCACAAAGTCGCCGATGATCACGCGGAAAGGATCGCCTTCTTCCGGCTGTGCAAAGGGCAGCAGTTGTTCGTAACGGATGTTCTCCAGCTGGCTGCCTTTAAAGCTGGTCAGTATTTTCCAGGGAATTACCTTGTCGCCTTCCTTATAGGCTGCGAAATCTGCATTTTCACCTTCTGCCTTAAAGTATTTACCCAGCAGCACTTTTGCCATCACCACGTTCACCGGCTGGTGCGTGTATTGGTTGAAAGTGCTTACCAGTACATATTCTATGTTGGCGCCTACAGTCAGGCCCAGGTTGGACGGTAACGTCCAGGGAGTAGTGGTCCAGGCCAGGAAAAAGACCTCATCGGAGCCAGCAGCCTCAAAAAGGAATTGGGAATTCTCTGCTTTCCTGGCCTTAAACATGGCCACGATGGTGGTGTCCTTTACATTTTTGTACGTCCCAGGCTGGTTCAGCTCTGCGGAGCTAAGTCCGGTCCCTGCAGCAGGAGAGTAAGGCTGAATGCTTACGCTTTTATATAAAAATCCTTTTTTATATAGTGTCTGCAGGCACCACCAAAGTGTTTCAATATACTTATTATCGAAAGTGATGTAAGGATCTTTCAGGTCTACCCAATAACCCATTTTACGGGTAAGATCGTCCCACTTGTCCTTATACTTCAGCACTTCTTTACGGCAGGTCTCGTTATATTCAGCAATTGAAATCTTTGTACCAATGTCTTTTTTGGTAATCCCCAGACTCTTTTCCACGCCCAGTTCCACCGGCAGGCCATGGGTATCCCATCCGCCCTTGCGTTTCACCTGGAAACCTTTCATGGTTTTATAGCGGCACACCAGGTCTTTCAGGGTACGCGAAATCACGTGGTGAATACCGGGTAAACCATTGGCGCTGGGAGGACCTTCATAAAATACGAAAGGCGTTGCGCCATCCCGTACTTCCACGCTTTTTTCGAAAGCCTGCTGAAGCTCCCACTGCTGAAGTATATCTTTCTCTATCTGAGGTAAATTCAGTTGGTTATATTCCTGATATTTGCTGGACATAAAACAATTCCCCGCCCTTTGATGTTATTTAGACAATAATTGATTAAAATTGTGCGAAGTTAAGAAAATACGACGGCACCTAAAGGGGCAACTTTCCCAAAAACGGCGGTTTTGAATTTTTTTTCATCATTTTTTTAGTAATTTACAATAAAGAGTATTTATTTTACGTTTTTGGCATTGTTTTAGCTCTTTGCCAGGAAGAATTGAAAAAACCTAAGTCAGTAATTTAACCCAACGCGGATAAACCATATCTTGATTTATGAAAAAGTTGACGTTAATTTTTTGTGCAGTATTGATCACTTCCGGCATAACTTTTGCACAGCAAAAAAAATCAGGCAAGAAAACAAAAACAGTTGCGAAAAAGGTGGAAGCACCTGCAGCAGTTAAAAGTTCTTTTGATCAAACTTTTGCCGGAACTACAGACGCCAAGTGGAAGAAGACAAGTGCAGGCCACTGGAGCGTAAGTTTCCATAAAGACAACATACAAACAATAGCAGAGTATGACGCGGATGGCAAATGGATTGCCACCAGGAGCGCATATGACGCACAAACTCTGCCGGAATCAGTGGCTGGTACGCTGAAAGCAAAATATCCGGCAGCCACCATAAAAGATGGCTGGAAAATTGAGAGAGCAGATGTAGCTGCTTACTACAAAGTAAACATTCAGGACAATGGTGCAGACAAAGCAGTGCTGTTGAATGATGCAGGCACCGTCACTGAATAATTAAATTCGTATTTCATAGGTATAGGGATAAATAGGACAGACCCTGCTCTTTTGGGCGGGGTTTTTCATTTCTATCACCTGCAAAGCGGCGCATGAATACTCGCACCCCAGCGCCTCTCAGGGAAAGGTCCCATCTCCAGCTCCAGCGTGCCTCCTTCCATCAACTGCTGATGCGTGAAAAAAGGCGAATGCAATATCTCCCCGTTCAGCCACGCCCGCCGGATATACTGATTCACCTCCGAACAATGCCGCGCAATCAATATAAACCGCTTACCTTGAGGTAACCGAATCGTAGCCTTACGGAACACCGGACTCCCGATAGCATAAACAGGCACGCCCGGCGTGACAGGATAAAATCCCAATGAAGAAAACACCACAAACGCACTCATCCCTCCGCCGTCCTCATCTCCGGGAATACCAAACACATTATCCTTAAACCACAGGTCCAGCAGCATGCGCACCTGCCGTTGCGTTTTCCATGCAGCTCCTACATAGTTGTACAGATAGGGGATGTGAAACCCCGGCTCATTGCCCATCGAAAACTGTCCAACCAGGCCGGTAGCATCCGGGAAACGATGCCAGAAATCGTAGCGCGGCATAGCCGGCACCGTATGGAAAAGCTCATCCAGCCGCCGTTCAAAAGCTTTTTCGCCTCCCATCAGCCGGACCAGCGCCGGGATATTATGCTGTACCGCCCAGAGATAAGTCCAGCCATTGTTCTCATCGTAATAATCACGGCCGCCAGGGCCGCCATCCCATGCAGGGTCAATCATGATCCACCTGCCGGCATTGTCTTTCGGCAGAAAAAAACGAACGCTGTCATGCCACAGCCGCCGGAAATTTTCTGCGCGTGCGGCGAACAGCCGCTGATCGTCATACCGGTGCAGGTCCGCCGCCAGCTGCGACAGCGCCCAGTCGTCATAACTATGCCCCAGGGTAACTGCCACCGCCTGCCGCTTTTCGAACGGATGCACTCCGGCCACCGTTTCGGTATCGCCCGGCCGCAATGCCGGGTAATAGCCCTTTGCCTGGTAGAAGCTGTCCAGCGCGCCGGCGGGTCCGTTCCGCCAGGGCAGCATCGTTGCGCTGAGCGCATTTTTTCTCATGCCTTCGTAAGCAGCCGCCATCCGCGGTATTTTCAATCCCTTCCGCCAGGCATCCAGGAAAATAACAGTGCTGTGAAAACCATTCATGCAGGGATGGTCTCCATACAACCGCGGAAAAGTGGGCATCCATCCGCTTTGTTCATACATCGTCACATAAGCGTCGAGCATATCCTCTTCCTGCTCCGGATGCAGGATCATGCGCAGCGGATGCAACGCCTGATAAGTGTCCCATGTGGCGTCATCTACATAAAAAGACCGGCGGGCCAGGTTGACTTTCTTATTGTAGCCGCTGTAATAAACACCATCTTCGGTGATATTGACCATTCGTTCATGACAACGGTACAATGCAGTATAAAATGACCGGCGTTGCGCCACAGTGCCGCCTTCCACCTGCACCTGGGTAGCCACCGCATGCCAGCGGCCCCGACCTTCTGCAATGACTGTTTCCATGTCACGCCCTTCCATTTCCTTTTGAAAATGCTGCTTTGCCTGTGTTGTACTGACATAGGAAATAGCATACTGTAAAACAACAACCCGTTCTTTCCGGTGCGGGAACCGCACACAGGATAAAGTATCTGACACGAGCCCTGCCGTTATGGCTGTATTAAATCTGCCATATACGTACACCGGAACATCACCATGAAAAAATGTCCTGGCAGTAAACGTATTTCCCGAAAAATTTAATGGGGCAGTGAATAATAATTTACGGTCGGCATTTTCCGGAAAAGAAAAACGATACACACCTGTTTTGCTTCCGGGCGCAAACTCCACGCGGATGCTGTCTTCTATCAGCATCGTGCTGTAATACCAGGGGTGTATCACCTCCTGTACAGGGTCATAAGTACAGCAACGCTGCCATTCGGCAGGAGAAAGCGGCCTGGAAGAAGGCTTCATGATAAACAGCGCTCCATCGTTGTGCGCTGCCACCTGTAGCGGGAAACCGGTTATCTGATCATCGGCGCCGTCTCTCCTCAACGGATATACGCGGACCATTTCGTTGGGCAACTGGATAACCGGGCGGGTAGGTTTCAATAACGTGGCGATGTTGCCGATAGCAGGGTCCATATAATCTTCCGGCGCCGGCCTGCAGCCACCGAAAAAAAACAGGGCTACCAGCAACTGAAAAAACAAGTGCTTTTGCATAAGCGGCTGGTTACACAAACAGGGCCCGCCGTGTAGGCGGGCCCGTTATGACAGTTAAAGGGGGTTATTTTCCGTACTCCAGCACGGCCATCACCGGAAAATGGTCTGATGGCTCTCTGGCAATGTATTTCGAGAGCTTCACCTCTTTGGGAAAATTAGCAGCATCTGCCGCAACTTCTTCCGGACGCTTACTGCGATAAGTGTCCGTGAGTATGCCATACCGGCTGACCTTAAACTGTTTTGTCAGGAAGATATGATCGATACGGCTGTCTGTCTTGCTGTCGCTTTTAAATGAATTGAATGTTCCGTTCAGCGCGTAGCGTACTGCCGTCACCTCGTAGGCATCCTTCATCACACCGGAGTTGTGGATAACGCCATAAGACTCGCTATGCTGGTCCACGTTAAAATCGCCTGTCAGCAACGCTGGCTTATTGCCCGCAATTTCCTTCACCTTGGCCAGCACCAGCTTCGCGCTTTCGGCGCGTGCTACCACGCCCACATGGTCCATATGCAGGTTAAAGAAATAAAACACAAAGCCTGTCTTTTTATCCTTAAACTGCCCCCAGGAACAAATCCGCGGCAGTACCGCATCCCAGCCTTTATTGGGTCTGTCGGTAACGGCAGACAGCCAGAAATCGCCATGACCCAGCAACTGGAAACGACCTGTTTTATAGAAGATCGCAGCATGTTCACCGGCACGTTTTCCATCATCACGACCAATGCCAATAAAATCGTATCCAGGCAGGCTGTCTTTGACGTTCACCAACTGATGGTACAAACATTCCTGCGTGCCGAAGATATCAAAGTCATGAAACCTGATCAGGGAGGCAATTACTGGAAACCTTTGTCCCCAGCCGTCTCCGCGCAATGAATCTTCTTTGTTATTGTCGTTGCGCATATTGTAGGTGGCCACGTTTATCCGTTGAGCCGTTACCGTTTCCGCCAGCCACAACAACGTCGCCAAAAATGAGAAAACAACTTTCTTCATGAGAAACTTTTTTAAATGATCAACTATTCCTCCCAACCAGGATTCTGTCCCAGCCTGGGATTCAACTGAAGGTCTGTATAAGGAACAGGATAAAGATACTTGTAATCTTTCCATTCCTTCTGTACATTATCCAGCCAGTGGATTTCACCGGAATTGCCATTACTCAGCTGCTGTGGGTTCGTTACGTTGTTGGCTATCTCCGACACGTTGATATAGGTAATCCCCTTCTGCTGATTGGCCGGCGGCGTTTTGTAGAAGTATACGTCATTCACCCCGTCACCGTTGAGGTCCATGGGCACATCCAGCGCCGGCACGTACATACCGTTCCATGATTTGGCCAGCAGATCACCCTTTTTCCATCTTACCAGATCATAGAAGCGGAAGCCTTCGAGCACCAGCTCAATCCCTCTTTCTCTCCTGATTTCCATCAGCGACGGGTCTGTGATGTCATTGAAGTAATTGGCTTTCATATAGGCGTCTACGGTAACCGGTCTGGCTGTTGTTCCGCTGGTAATACCCGCGCGTGCACGCAAAGCGCCTACTGTTTTGCTCCAGTCGTCATCCGACAGCAGGCCCAGTTCGGCCTGCGCCTCGGCATAGTTGAGCAGGATTTCAGCGTAGCGCATCAGGCTGATCGCGTTGGTATTATTGGCGCCGTTATCAAAGAAGGTATCATCCAGGCTCCATTTGATCGGCATATAGCCTGTATAGACATACGAAAATACCGGAGGCGCCGCAATGGTAGCGCCGTTGCTGGTGCGGGTATACCCGCTCATACGGATCGTCTGCTGCAGGCGTTTATCGCGGCCCTGTGTTTCTTTAAGGAAAGGCAGCGTGTCATAGCGGTTGATATTGGTGAAGGGCGTGCCGTCGATATTCAGGTAGGTATTGATAAACGTACGCGTGAAGCTCAGGCGTGCGCCATAGGTAGAGCTGGTGTACCACCAGTTGGCATCGTTGAATACCCCCAGGCTGGCGCTGGCGATATTGGCGAGCATTACTTCTGCCGCTACCGGCGCGTTGCTGATAAACAGCTGGCGGTAGGACTGGGTAGTGCCGCCGCCCTGGTTCAGCGAGAAAGCTTTGCTGTCCATCACGGCCTTTGCAGCGGTGGCCGCAGCTTTCAGCCATTCAGGTGCGGTCGCCATCAGGTTGTAGGATGTCTGGTACCTCCGGAAAGTTCCTTCAAACAGGCATACCCTTGACTTAAACCCGAGGACTACGTTTTTAGTGATCTGGCTACAGGTAGGGTCGTTGGCCAGCGCGATGTTGGCAGCAGCAAAATCAAGGTCGGCCACTACGGAGTCCATGATGAGGGTGCGCGGATCGCGGCCTGCATACAGGTTCTCGTCGTTTACCTCAAATGGTTTACCGATCCAGGGCACATTACCAAACCGTTTCACTTTATCGAAATAAAACCAGGCGCGGAAGAAACGGGCCAGTCCGAGATAGTTGTTCCTGACGGCCTGCGGTATTTTGGGATTGTTGCAGTTGGCGATGAAATAGTTGATGTTACGCAGGTTCTTCCAGTCCCAGCCGGTGGCGGTCCGGGAGGTATAAGCGCCCTGGCGCAGGAAGTCGGGCACGGCGTTAACAGCGCTGTAGTCTGCCATATTATCTGCCTTATAGATATCGTTGATACCCGGCAGTACGTCATAGAAAGAATTGGAATAGAGTTTCATTCCGTCTTCGCTACCGAAGATGGCGTCTTTGGTGGCGGTATCCACCGGTACCTGGTCCAGGTTTTTGGAGCAACTTCCGGTGAGCACCCATGCCGTCAGCACCAGCCCCAGCCAGGTTACCCTTTTGGAAAGTGCGTTCTTATATTGTTGCATAGTTTATCCTTTTAATAGTAAGCGATGATGATCAAAGCGTAACACTGAGGCCCAGCGTGAAACTTTTCAGGATGGGGTAGTTGTTCCCGTTGCCGGAGTTACCGGAATCTGTAACGGTATCGGAGCGGCCGATGCTTTCCACGTCAAGATCACGGGTGATGCGGTACATCGGCGACCAGGACCAGAGGTTTTCAGCAGAAAGGAACACCCTGGCAGCATTGAGCCTGGCTCTTGAAATCAGCGCCTTGGGCAGGTTGTAGCCGATCTGTATATTTTTCAGGCGGATGTAGGCTGCGTTCTGGAGGTATTTGGATTGTTGTGCTTTAAGCTCGCCGGCGCTGTTCTGCGCCACATAACCACGATAGCGCGGGAAGTAAGCGTCCTGGTTGTCTTCAGACCAGATGTTGCCGATCTGCGATTTAGGCATATAGTTGTACGGCCTGTTGTACTGTCCCCAGAAAACATCAGATTCTGCTCCGGGCCACCAGTCCTGTTTGCCGACGCCCTGGAAGAAAACGCTGAAGAAGATATTGTTCCAGTCGGCGCTGAGGTTGATGCCGTAGGTGTAGTGCGGCAGAGAATCGCCGATGATGGTCAGATCGCCGTGATTGCTCAGGGTGTTGGCGCCGTTATTAATGATACCGTCGCCGTTGAGGTCTTTGAACCGGATGTCGCCGGGCAGCCACTGGCCGGAGTTGGAAGCCTTGAAGAGCGCCTGCGCTTTGGCAGCAGCCTTATAGTTTTCCTGTGTCCAGTAACCATCATTGACATACCCCCATATTTCACCTACTTTTTTACCGGTATACCAGTCGGTCAGCTTATCGTTGGTATTATTGTATTTGGTGATCACTGCGCTATAGTTGGCCAAAGTGGCGTTAACGCTGTAATGCAGCGGTTTGGAGGCTACGTTGAACTGATCGCGCCAGCCGAGTGCAATTTCCCATCCGTTGGTTTTCAGATCAGCATAGTTGCCTTTGGGCACCTCTGTCCCGAAAACGGCCGGCAGTGTCTGGCCAACGGTGAACATATTTTTTGTTACCCGCGTGTATACGTCACCGGTAAAAGTGAGACGATTGCTCAGCGCCGCCACATCCAGGCCAAGGTTGCGGGTGGTAGACGTTTCCCAGGTGAGGCCGTCGGGCAGTACTACCGGTTGGGTAGTCTGCTGCGGACGCACGCCGTTGATCACCCTGCCGGATTGTTTGATCTCCAGCTTCTCCTGGAAGGCGTAGGATTTGATATTACCATTACCGAGAGAACCGTAGGAGCCCCTGATCTTCAGATCGGAAATTGCTGTTTCCGGAAGATGCCAGAAAGCTTCTTTGGAGAGACGCCAGCCGGCAGATACGGAAGGGAAGAAAGCGTAGCGCTGGCTGGAAGGGAACTTTGACGATCCGTCGTAACGGCCGTTAACTTCCAGCAGGTAACGGTCTTTATAAGCGTAGTTCAAACGGAAGAATTCACCCATGATAGCCCAGCGTTCATATCCGCCGGCAGTGTTGATATTGGTGCCCAGTGCGAGGTTCATGTCTTTAGCGTCGCTGTACACAAGGCCGTTACGGGTGGTAGAGAATCCTTTGTAGGTAGACTGCTCATAGTTGAAACCAGCCATGGCTTTGAAGTAATGGGCATCACCAAAGCGTGTTTCATATTCTGTATAGATATTGGAGGCCAGATAAAGGGTATTATAATTACTCATCATGAGATCATTATAACCGAGACCTACGTAAGCGATGGCCCCCGGCGCGTTGCTGTAGGGAACGGGCACGCGCAAACGTTTTTGATTATCGGCCGTGTTTTGTACGGTGAAGTCACCTTTCAGTCGTAGTTTGTCCTTATATATATCTGCTGAGAACCCGGTAGTGTTTCTGAACACCTGTTTGTTCAGGTCAATACCATTTTTACCATAGAAGAAATCACCCACCGTATAGGCGGCGGAGTAAGTGAGGGTGCCATCGGGGTTAAAGAGCATGGAGGAGGGGTGCCCTTCGTCCGCAAGGTTACGCCAGATACCGCCGCCTTCGCCCACATTGAGCGGGTTGTGATAATCCCTGCTGGAGAACTCGGTGCTGTTGTACACATTCAGGAAAGGGAACAGCTGGATGGCGCCCTTCGCCCGCAGGTTGTACATCTTATAGTCGTCGGAATTAAAGCGGAACAAGCCTTCCTGCCCATAATACCTGCCGGTGATGTAATAGCTGGCTTTACCGCTGCTGCCGGAAACGGAGAGGTTATGTTCCGTAGCGCTGGTATGGTCCTTATATAACAGGTCGTACCAGTCGGTGTTGCCGTAATATTCATAGTTACCTGCGCCGTTGACGATTGTTTTCGGCAGGCCGGGGTTTTCTGCACGTTCCTTCAGCGCAGCCAGGTAGGCCTGTGAGAAAGGTTGTGTTTTATTGATATTCTGTGGCACCTGTGAATAGTCGTTCCAGGCGGTCCAGGCTTCGTTGAAGTTTTTGGCGTATTCATAGCCGTCGCTGACCACGTCCGGCACGGTCGTGGGCTTTTTCAGGGAGTAGTTGGTGGAGTAGGTAACGCTCAGTTTGTCTTTCACCGGTGTTTTGGTAGTGAACAATACCACGCCGAAGGCGCCGCGGGCGCCGTAAATGGCAGCGGAGGCCGCGTCTTTCAATACGGTGACGCTGGTAACGTCCGCAGGATTGAGCATGCTGGGATCGCCCTCCACGCCATCGATGAGCACGAGCGCGTTGCCGCCCTGTCCGATGGAAGTAATACCACGCACGTTATAAGCAGGAGCCTGTGTAGGCTTACCGTCGCCGGGCACGAGGTTGAGGTTGGGCACCACCCCCTGCAGCCCCTGGCTCAGGTTGGGCAGCGGGCGGTTCTCCAGCGCTTTGGCAGACACCTGGGTCACCGCGCCGGTAAGGTTTACTTTTTTCTGGGTGCCATACCCTACGACCACCACATCACTGAGGGAAGACACATTGGTTTTCAGAGACACCTGGATAAAGGTTTGATTACCGACCGGCACGGTGTCCGGACGATAGCCGACGAAGCTGAAAACCAGCCGGGCGCCGGCCGGGGTGTTCAGTGAAAAATCGCCTTTGGGGTCGGTGCTGGTACCGGACGAGGTGCCCAGCACTTTCACCGTTACGCCCGGCAGCGGTTGCCCACCTTCATCCAGCACCCGCCCCTTCAGCGGAAGGGATTGTGCCGAACTGCCGTAGGCATAAGACAACAGCAATAGCATGTATAACCATCTTTTCATGGTGACATTCTGTAGTTTGATGAACAGGAGTTAATTATCACCCTGCAAGTAAGGAGCAGCAGGTTAACAGGCGGATTAATTGGGGATTAACAGCGGCGATTAAGTCAAAAAAAAGCCCTGATTAAATTATGAAATGCATGTTTTATCTATTAAATTAACACTAGAGAAGTTTCTTAAAGCAAAGTTAACTTCCATATCAAAAAACTTTAGCGTTTAGACTTTAATTTGCCACGTTATTGAAAGCCGGTCTGTCATCCCGCATCTTAATTGAATTATTGAAAAAAAGACTTACAGGATTTGTAAGGAAGCTTATGTACAGATATACAGTCTTTTTGCTCCTATTCGTATCACTTGTGATGGTTTGCCGGGCACAGGAGGGGTATGGATTATTGTTTGCCAGTAAAAATATTGCGCAGGAAGACCGTACCTCACTTGACCTTGCGCCGGAGAAACCTATCCGGGTGAAAGGCAGCTACAGCCTGTCTTTCGACCTATCGTTCCAACCGTTTTTCCGGTCGTATTTTGGCTATGTGTTCAGGATCACCGATGAAAAACGCCAGAATATCGACCTGATATATAATGTTCGCACAAAAGCATTTTATGTGGTCACCGGCAATGCGTTTTCCGGTATCACTTTCTCTATTCCGTCTGACAGTTTATTTCATCAGTGGAACACCATCCGGCTGGATGCTAACAATGAAGCACATACGTTATCCCTTACCGTCAACGGCCGGCGGATAGGCGCAGTCCGCAGCCCCATTGTTTCCGGCAGCGCGCTCCGCATCTGTTTCGGCGCCAATTACCGCAAAACGTTCCGCACGTTCGACCTTCCGCCGATGCGGCTGAAAGACGTGCGGCTGTTTGCCGGCGGCACGCTGCAACACCACTGGCCGCTGGACCAGGCCCAGGGCACTACCGACAAAGACCTCATAACAGGACAAACCGCGCAAGTCAAAAACCCGGTATGGATGCGCCCCGCCTTCACCCATTGGCGACAGGCCGATTCCTTTATCGTAAAAGGCAACGCCAGCGTAAGTATGGATGCAGCTACCGGCACTATCTACATTAACAGTAACGACAGCCTTTACCGTTATTATTGTTACACACATCAGAGAGCCGCGCAGGCGCAGGCTTCGCCGCAGCCATTACCGGCAGGGCTACACGCCGTTTTTAATCCGGCGGACCGGCAATTATATCAGTTGATGCCCGACAGTCAGCAGGTGGCGGTGTATGATACCGCGCAGCACACCTGGAACGGAACATTAAACCCTCAGAACGTGACCGGCTACTGGCATTCCAACCTTTTCTTCTCCTGCTATGACAGCAGCATTTATATGATAGGTGGTTATGGTGATTTCAGGTACAAGAATGAAGTACATTGTTATGCGCCAGGTCGCCGCCGGTGGGAGCAGGTCGCCATGAGCGGAGATGCTTTTACGCCGCGGTACCTGGCGGCGCTGGGCAACAACCAGGCGGGAGACACAGCGTATATACTGGGCGGTTATGGCAGCACTACCGGCGACCAGCTGCTGAATCCGCACAACCTCTATGACCTGGTATTGCTGGATGTGAAACACCGTACCTTCCGCACGATATACCGGCTGAAGGAACCCGAAGAACAATTTGCCTTCGCCGGTAATATGGTACTGGATACAAAACGGCAGGAATATTATGCGCTGACTTTCGCCAATGACCGGATGAACTCTTCGCTTCAGCTGATCAGAGGATCTTTAAAAGAACCAGTGTATACGGCCATGGCCACTGCCATCCGTTATGACTTTTATGACATCCGGTCGGCAGCCCGGCTTTTTTATACGCCCGAAAACGATGAACTGACGGTGGTAACCTTGTTTTCACTGAAAAACAACACCACGCAGGTACGTATCCATACCCTTCAGTTTTCGCCTCATGGGCTGGGAGCGCCCGCGCCTGCAGACAAGCCCGCGCCATTGTATGTTGTTCGTATCCTCATCGCCATCGGCCTGGTGACCGCGCTGTTTTTACTGGCGCTGGGCATAGCGGCGCTGAACCGCCGGAAACAGCCGTCAGTGGCACCGGCGCCGGTTAACCTCCCGGAGCCTGCAACCGTCATCGTTCCCGCTGCCGCCCCTATGGCCGGTGTAACCACGGCTTGTCCCGGGGTTCAGCTGTTTGGTCTTTTTACTGTTACCGACAGGGAGGGGAATGATATTACCCGCGCCTTCAGTCCTTTGCTGAAGGAGCTGTTCCTGCTGCTGTACCTGCATTCCGTGCCGGGCAGAAATGGTATTTCGTCGGAGAAGATCCATGAAGTGCTGTGGCCGGGGAGGTCTGTAAAAGATGCGAAAAACAACCGTTCCGTAAACCTGGTCAAACTAAAGAGCATACTCGATAAAACCGGCGCCTATACGCTGATGAAGGATAATGAACGCTGGTTGTTCCGGTTTGAAGGCCCGTCGGAACAAACGGACCTGGACCGTTACTACCAGTTGTTACAGCATGGTCCCCGCAATACTGCTGCGTTGGTGGAACTGCTGAAGCGGGGCCCTTTCCTGCAGGAAACCGAATACCCGTGGCTGGATAAATTCAAGGCGGACATTGCCTCGCATAATATTGAGCTGTTGAGCCATTTTATAGATGAAAACCCCGATGCCGCGCCGGCTTTTATGCTGGACGTATGTGACTGTATACTGTATGCCGATTCCCTCCACGAAGAAGCGGTACGGCACAAGTGCAGGGCGCTGGTGGCATTGCGGCAGCATTCAGCGGCCCGCCATCTGTATGCGTCATTCCTGAGAGAATATAAAAGCACGTATGGGTTGTCTTATGAGATGGAGTATGCAGAAGCTATTGCCCACTGCTAAAAATTTAAAAGTCGCCTCACAGAGGTGAGGCGACTTTATAAAATCTGGTAAAAAACTTCTCTGGCAATTGAAACTTGTGTTCCCTTGGTGTTTGATAAAAAACGCAAGTTTAAAATTTATGGCTTTACTGATTTTCATCACCAGAAAAGTTTCTTCCCATGGTCAAATCTAATAAGGAAGCTTTGAAGGATCACAGATAGATATCTGTCCGTCGTTTTAACAATACAAAGTAACGCCGATAATTCCGGCTGCGGTTTTCAATTCGGGAAAAGAAATGATCAAAGCGGGAAATTGCAAAAAAAATGCTGATGGTTATGGACCATCAGCATTCAATTAATTTCTTTCTAATTGATAATCAACGAAGTAATAACTCGCAAGGTTTTAACCCTGTATGTTTTTTAAAGGCGGTGGAGAAGTGGGAAATGCAGGAATAACCCATCAGCATAGCCACTTCGGACACAGACATGCCTTTTTCGTACAACAGGCCTTTGGCCTTCTCCATCCTTTCTTTCTGGAAATAGTCGTAGATGGTGGTACCATACATGGCTTTAAAGCCTTTTTTCAGGTAACATTCATTCATGGCTACTTTACGGGCCAGGTCGCGGATGGTGATAGGGGAATCCAGTTGTTCCAGTAAGATACTTCTTGCTTTTTCAATTTTCTCCCGGTCTTCCAGGTGTGTAAGGAAGCGGCAGCCATAACGTTCGTCGGGATCGTTCTGCATGAACTGGTCTGAACTGTACAGCAGTAAGTCCAGGGCGCGGCTTTGCAGGAAGATGTTCTTCAGCATTCCTTCATAGTTGTGATGCACCATGGTTTCCAGCACCGATTTGGATTTGGTGCAGGGCTGGATGGTTTTCACGAAAGGTTTGCGGGTCTGGTTCTCGAAAAGGGAGAACGAGGTGGTATTTTTCTGAAGCGACTGAATAAACGCTGGCTGGAACCTGACGGTGATAAGGTCTACAGAAGGGACCTTGTCCTTACAGGCTTCCTTATTGCCCTCTGCACATAACTGGTCTGTGCAGGCGGGATTTTTACAGTATTTGCTGCCGGCCACGCAATAGCGCAGTTCTATTGCGGCGGACTGCCCTCTTTTAGCCGGTTGGTACACGACCATGGCTATGTCTTCCACCGGCAACGGCTTATCGTAGATGAAGCGCTGCAATGTAAAGTCCAGGCAATCCGGGACGGACACGCTGTCCTGCTCCGCCAGCTGTAGCTGGTCGCTCATGGCGGGCTGCGGGATGGCTAATGCCAGTATTTCCTGAATTTCTTTCACTTTACCTGATGTTTTAAAACCGGGACAAATTTAACACTTCCAATTTTAATCCTATACATTTTGACAATACACTTACAAAGCAATCCTAACATATAGCATAATATTCATCCGTTAAGCGCAGGGAGACAGCAATCAATTGGTATAAATTTCGTTTATTCATAACAGATGGAACACAGGAAAAGGAAATTACCCCGCATCATCAGGATTATTCTGACCGTATTGTGCGTGCTGCTGGTACTGGTTTTAGGAACGGCCTGGTATATTAACCAACACTGGACCAAGCTGTTACGCAAGGAACTATCCGGCTATGTGACAGATTTGTCCGACAGTCTGTATGTAGTACAATTCAAAGACCTGCACCTCAATGTGCTTTCCGGCAGTCTGACCGTGGAAAAAGCCACGATGACGCTGGATTCCGCTGTATACCGGCGGATGCTGGACGCCCGCCGGGCGCCGGAAAACACCTATCTCATCAGTGTGGAAAAACTCCAACTGAAGTATTTTAAACCGTGGCGGTATTTCATCAAAAAGGAGCTCAACGCCGGGGCGCTGATCGTGACCGGTCCCAGTATTGTGATGGACCAGAACAGCACCGTCAGGGACACCACCCGGCCCCGCACCGCTTACGAGAACATCTCTTCCAAGATGAAATCCATCTTTATCGGGCGTTTTCAGCTGGACAATACCAATTTTAAATATGTGTTTACCCGGAAAGACTCTTCCAGGGTGATCCACCAGTTCCGCAACCTGCAGGTGGGGGTCAACGACTTCCTGATCGATTCGGTGGCATTGAAAGACCCTACCCGCTACCTGTACGCCCGCAATTATGAAATCGGTATGCGGGACTATATGAACCGTACCCGGGACAGCCTGTACTGGATGTACGTGCGCGGCATCCGTTATGATGCCGCCGAAAGGACGCTGAACATCGGGCAGTTTGAGATAAAGCCCCGTTATGGCAAAGCGGAATTCCAGCGGCAGACAGGAGGTGTGCAGCAAGACCGCTACGAGCTGCAGTTCAGCGATATCCAGGTACGGGAGCTGGACCCCAGGATGTTGCTGCAGGAGCAGCAGGTATGGGCCCGGCGTATCAATATCGGCAACGGCAAGCTGCATATTTACCGTGACCGGACGCTGCCCATGCCGCCCGGCGACAAACTGGGACAGTTCCCCAACCAGGTGCTGCAAAAAGTGCATTTACCCCTGAAAATAGATACCCTGACCGGCAACAATGTGGAATTGCAGTATTCCGAGCTGAGTCCCGTGTCCCGGCAGACAGGGCAGGTCAGCTTCGGGCATGTCCACGGCCGGCTGACCAATATCACCAATATAGATTCCATGGTGGCCCGCAACAACCATTGTGTGGCCGATTTTGACGCTATCTTCCTGCAAAGCGGCAAACTGAGGGCTCATTTTGACTTTATCCTCAACAGTCCCACCGGCCGTTTTGCCGTGTCCGGCCAGCTGAAAAACATGAACGGGAAAGACCTGAACACCGTTACCCAGCCGCTGGGCATGATCGAAATACGTTCCTGCAATATCCGGGACCTGAACTTCAATATCCGCGGAGACGAGCGGAAAGCCGCCGGCAGCGTCACCTTGTTGTACGACAACCTGAAAATAGCTATCCTGAAGCAGGACAAAGACCACAAAAGCTACAGCCGCAAAGGGCTGATGAGCTTTGTGGCCAACGTGATGGTCATTAAAGACAGTAACCCCCTTCCCGGAGAGAAAGTGCGGGTGTCTAACCCCACTCATACCAGGGATATCCAGAAGTCATTTTTTAACCTGGTGTGGAAAACATTATTTGCCGGGGTGAAAGAGACCGCCGGTGCAGGAAAATTATAAGGTAAAAAAGTGGTGTCCATCCCACCCAAAAACAGCTATTCTTTTATGGAAATCAGGCTTATTTTTCGTATTTTTGCATGATTGTCTACCGATTTTGTTTCTAAAAGATTTTACACCAACATATGAGCGAAGAATTAGTGCAAGCAACCAGCCCCAGCAGCAACTATGATGCGGGGAGTATTCAGGTATTGGAAGGACTGGAAGCGGTGCGCAAGCGTCCGGCCATGTATATTGGCGACATTGGCATCAAAGGGCTTCACCACCTGGTATATGAAGTCGTGGACAACTCCATTGACGAAGCCCTGGCTGGCTACTGCAAAAATATCGAAGTAACGATCTGCGAGGATAACTCTATCCGGGTAAAGGATGACGGCCGTGGTATCCCCACCGGTATTCACCCGAAAGAAGGACGCTCCGCCCTGGAGGTGGTAATGACCGTGCTCCATGCCGGCGGTAAATTTGACAAAAACACCTATAAAGTATCCGGCGGTCTGCACGGGGTGGGTGTCAGCTGCGTAAACGCACTGAGTACCCGGCTGCATGTGACCGTACAAACGGAAGGCAAACTGTTTGAGCAGGAATACCACCGCGGTATCCCGCAGTACGCGGTACGGGAGATCGGGGTCAGCGAGACTACCGGTACCACTGTACACTTCAAACCGGATAGCGAAATTTTCAACGAAACGACCTACAACCGGGAAATCCTGGCCGGCCGTTTAAGGGAACTGGCTTACCTGAACCGTAAGATCCGCATTACCCTGTCCGACGAACGCGAAAAAGACGAAGAAGGCAACATCTTCTCCGAAACTTTCTACAGCGAAGGCGGTATCCGCGAATTTATCCAGATGCTGGATAAAAACGGCCGCCGTAACCCGCTGCTGCCTACGCCTATTTACGTGGAAACCCACGACGCGGCGTCTAACGTGGCGGTAGAAGTAGCGCTGGTATACAACGACGCTTTCAGTGAGAACATCTTCTCCTACGTTAATAACATCAACACCATCGAAGGCGGTACACACGTGGCCGGTTTCCGCCGCGCCATCACCCGTGTGTTCAAAGCTTACGGCGATAAAAACAAACTGTTCGAGAAGTCCAAGGTAGAAGTAACCGGCGACGACTTCCGCGAAGGCCTCAGCGCTATCATCAGCGTGAAAGTGCCTGAACCGCAGTTTGAAGGCCAGACCAAAACCAAACTCGGTAACTCCGATGTAATGGGTGTGGTAGACAGCTCCGTAGCTGCCGTACTGGACGCTTTCCTTGAGGAAAATCCCCGCGAAGCAAAAACCGTGATCAACAAGGTGGTGCTGGCAGCACAGGCCCGTGAAGCGGCCCGTAAGGCCCGTCAGCTGGTACAGCGTAAAAGCGTGATGACCGGCAGCGGCCTCCCCGGTAAACTGGCAGACTGCTCCGACAACGATCCTGTAAAATGTGAACTGTTCCTGGTCGAAGGTGACTCGGCGGGTGGTACGGCCAAACAAGGCCGCAACCGTAACTTCCAGGCCATCCTGCCACTCCGTGGTAAGATCCTCAACGTGGAAAAAGCCATGGAACACAAGATCTATGAAGACAACGAGATCAAAAATATCTTCACCGCCCTGGGCGTAACCATCGGCACCGAAGAAGACGACAAAGCCCTGAACCTCTCCAAACTCCGCTATCACAAGCTGATCATCATGACGGATGCGGACGTGGACGGTAGCCACATCGCCACCCTGATCCTTACCTTCGTGTTCCGCTACATGAAAGCCATGGTGGAACAAGGTTATGTGTACATCGCACAACCACCGCTGTACCTCGTTAAAAAAGGCAAGGAGCAGATCTACGCCTGGACAGAAGAACAGCGTAAGGCCGCTACTATCCAACTGGCTGCCGGCGGTAAAGAAGACAGCGTAAACGTACAGCGTTATAAAGGTCTCGGTGAGATGAACGCAGAACAACTGTGGGATACTACCATGGACCCCGAAAAACGCACCCTGAAACAGGTAACCATTGAAAGCGCCGCAGAAGCCGACCGCGTGTTCAGCATGCTCATGGGCGACGAGGTACCTCCGCGCAGGGCGTTTATCGAATCACATGCGAAATACGCGAAGATCGACGCATAACTTTGATCGTCATAATTATCGCCGATCTACATGATTAGCGAAGATCAAAGCGGGATATAATATTAATAATAAAGAGGATCGCCCATTGATATAATCAATGGGCGATCCTCTTTATTATTAATCTGTTATCGTTGTCTGCCGGCTTTCCCGGATCAGGTAAATCAGGATAATCATGGCCATCACAGTTACTCGCGGGAGATAATATAATTCGCCAGCAGCTGGTACAGGAATACCCCGATCAGCATAACGGCCACGAATATATTGGCGTAGTCGTTGGTGATGAAAGCGAAGATGACCCCTAAAAGCCCGATAACAGCCAGCGACAGGGTATAAATACGAAAGATGTTCCTGCTCTTTTTGGATTCCGGTGTATACATACTTGACACCGGCAGCAACAGTACGCCGGAACAGATAGCAACAGACAGCAGGCCGGGAATGGCGGTTATCCAGTAGGCAGCAGCAGCCAGCAGCGCCACCGCCAGCAGGCAGCCTACCATGGTGGAGACTTTCATTTGCTGCGGTGTGAGGGCATAACGGCCGTAAGGGTTCAACCGCAGGAACAGGTTGCTCACCGGTGCAATCAGCCAGGTAGACAACGCCACCAGCGCCAGCAGCACATACAGCGGGAAGAACACTTTACTGGCGATCTGCGTGAAAATAAAGATGCCGACGATGATCAGCCATTGCATCCCGGCTTTTTGCCTTCCCATAAAAAAGGCATAGTTCAGGAACTGGCGGTACAGCCAGTAACGCGCTTTCATTGCCTGCACCATGCCACTCTTGGCCCATTGCTGGTTAGGGTCCAGTTTCAGCGACTCCCGGAAATGTTCCAGCGCCTTGCGGTGATCGCCGGCCTCCAGCCACTTCCAGCCCAAATTGGCGTGGGTATAGGCATTTTCAGGATTATGTTCCAGCGCTTCATGTAAATCAGAAAACGCCTCTTCTTTTTTGCCAAGGTTAAACAGCGCATTGGACCGGAGGTTCAGGCATACCAGGTTCTCCGGGTCAATAGCCAGCCCTTCCTGCGCTTTTTGGAGGGCGCCGGGGTAATCTTTCTTAAACAACAGTATCTGGCTCCACATCCCAAAGTAATCCGCCTGGTAGGGGTGGATGGCCACCGCTTCACTGATAGCCTGCAGCGCTTCGCTGTACTGGTTTTTATTGAGTGCTATCCTCGCTTTCAGATACAGGAAGCGGTCGTCGTCCGGTGCGAAGCTCAGCGCGTTGTTAACCACCTGTTCCCCTTCATCTGTTTTACCCATCTCGAGATAGCAGATGGCCAGCAGGAAGAGCGCTTCTATATCGTTGGCGCTGGTACTGAGATGTTGTTTCAGGGTAGTCAGCGCATCCTGGTAACGCCCTTGTTGCAGCAGCAACTGGGCACGCTGAATGAGTACAGCCATAATTTATTTCTTTATATCCAGGTATTTCAGCACATCGTCGTACAGGCCGGCCTCATTGGAATACAAGGCATAATTGCGGGCGGTGTTAAACCATTCCCGCGTAGTGGGCTTATGAGATTTGATGGCTTTCACCAGTTCTTTTTGCGATATAGGTTGTGGTACTCCTTTCTGCAGCGCCTCCAGCAGCTTGTCTTCTATGGCGAGGTCCACGATGGCTTTCAGGTCGGCGCCGGAATAGCCGGCCGTGGCTTTCGCCAGGGCTTTATAATCCACGTCGGAGACGGGCTTATTGCGGAGTTGCAGCTGCAGGATAGACTCGCGGCCGTCCGTATCGGGAGGGGCCACGAAGATAATGCGGTCAAAACGGCCGGGGCGGCGGAAAGCCGGATCGAGGCTCCAGGGCGCGTTGGTGGCGCCGATGATCAGCACGTTCTCGTTATTGGCGGCGATACCATCCATTTCCGCCAGGAACTGGTTGATCAGGTGGCTGGCGCCGCTGTTGCGCATAGAGGTACGATTGGCGCCGAGTGCATCTACTTCATCGAAGAAGAGCACGCAGGGCTTACGCTGGCGGGCCAGTTCAAAGAGCGCATGCAGGTTCTTTTCACTATTGCCGATCCACATGTCCAGCACATCGTGGATGCCGACATTGATAAATTCCGCCTGTATTTGTCCGGCTGTGGCTTTGGCCAGGTAGGTTTTTCCGCAGCCCGGAGGGCCATAAAGCAGGATGCCGCCACCGGCTTTCTTACCGTAGGCTTTATATAAATCGGGGAACTGCAGCGGCTTGATGATTTTCAGGTCTATCTCCTGTTTTTCCCTTTCCATACCCCCCACGTCGGAGAAATTCATATCCGGTTTTTCCAGCGTGAAGACTTTATCCGGGTCTTCCGCCAGTTCATCGTCTTCTTCTTCAAAAGAGACGGAGGCTTGTTGTTGTGGCAGACGGAACTGCGCGTCGAGGGCTTCGTCGCGGAAGCCTGGATTGAGCTGCAACAGGTGCTGGTAAATATCTCTGGCCGCCTGCAGGGAGTTTTCCCTTACCAGGATACGGCAATGCAGCAGGAGGGCATCAAAATGGTCCGGCTCATGATGTTCCAGTTGTTCCAGTACAACGATGGCAGCGGAATATTTTTGCTGATGGTAGAAGGTACGGGCCAGCCCCAGCTGGGCGGCGGTATGGTCCGGCGACAGCTCCAGTACCTTACGGTACTGTTCTTCCGCCTGCACATAATCATAATCCTGCAACAGCACCTGGGCCAGGTGCAGGCGCAACGGCACATTTTCCGGTGAAAACTGCACTGCTTCCTGTAATTGTTTGACTACTTCCGATGACATAATGTGCTTTTATTAATTGAGTACTCGAGCAGTAATAATACGGAATTACCCTACAAAAATATTGTTAATATTGACGTTGCCACTTCTGTTTTCACTGCCTGCTCCGCATTTATTTATTAACATTTTATTTAATTTAAATTTTATTACATATATTGCAGACGAATTTATCCCTATGCCCGTATATTAACCGGTACACCTATTCCAATGAAGATTGGCTGGCGGCGGCACTATCTGCCGGCCAACGCCGGGTTCCCTATGCAGCGGCACAAATACTGGACAGCATTAAATAACAAAACATATGCGTTTGAAAATCTTCGTATGGGCCGTTGTTGCGATCATAGCGGGAGCAGGACTTGCCGGTTGTTCCAAAAAGAAAGAGGTAACACCGGAGGGCTCTTTCACTTTCCGCCTGGGAGGCGTTACCTATCATTCCAACTCTACACAGGGCTATATTTCAGATACTGTTGTTGCCGGTAAGAAGACGCTGGTAATAGACGGTGTCACCAACAATTTCACCAAACACATGGAACTCATGATCACTTTCCCCAATGGCCTGCAGGCCGGGCAGTACGACCAGGGCGCCGGTGAAATGACGCTGATGGATATTCAGCAAAAAGAAGATGGTTACATTACCAAAGCCATCTCCATCAAACTTGAAAGCATTAATAGTAAACAAGCGGAGGGAACCTTCTCCGGCACCTTAATTAGTGGTGAAATAGAAAAACCTTTAACGGACGGGACTTTCAAAGTCTATTTTTAAGTAATCACCGTTTTAAAAAAACAAGAAAAACCCTGTCTTTTAAGACGGGGTTTTTTGTTCACGCGGGAACATTTTTCGTATAGTCATACTGGTTGTCTTACTAAAATTATTGTTTAGGAACTGTTAAACAATCCGGGCGTTACAATTCCTTCATCGATTGTTAACACAGGTTTCATATATCTGCGCGAACATGATATTAAATTCACTTAATCGTAGGTTAATTAGGTTATTTTAAGATCATTTTAAGCACTCCTTAACAATTTCGTAATAATGAGTTAACATTCTGGTTGCTTTGGAGTAGTTGTTTTGCACCTGTAAATACTTACAGGCTTTATGAAATCATTTGTCACGCTATTAGCGAGCATTCTGGTCGTTTTATGTTTTAACAACACACAAGCGCAGATTACCACCTCTATTATCTCAGGTAAAGTAGCAGATCCTTCCGGTCAGGCTATTCCCGGTGTAACGGTTGTTGTGTTGAACACCGCCACTGGCACTAAAAATGGTACACAGACCAACAGCGACGGTCGTTATATTGTACCGAACCTGAACCCGGGCGGTCCCTACACCGTTACCGTTTCATTCATCGGCTATAAAAAAGAAGTAAAGGAAAATGTGAACCTGGCACTGGGTACTACCAACTTCAACTTTAAATTACAGGAAGAATCCACTGCGCTGAGCGAAATAGTGGTGACAGGCAATACCGGCAGCAAAACCGGCGGCACCAAAATAGGACAGGAGCAGATCAAAAGCATGCCTACCCTGAGCCGCAGCCTGCAGGACCTCACCAAGGTAACTCCGCAGAGCAACAACAACTCTTTCCTCGGTACCAACTATCGTTATAATAACGTGACTGTGGACGGCGCCATCAACAACGATGCGATCGGCTTCAGCCCCTCTCTCGGTGGCCAGAGCTCTACCAGCGGTCAGCCCGGCAGCAGCACCCGTACCAATCCCGTGTCTCTCGACGCGATCCAGGACGTACAGGTATTGTTGGCCCCCTTCGACGTAAAAGTAGGTAACTTCCTCGGCGGTAGCGTAAACGCAGTAACCCGCAGCGGTACCAACGAAGTACACGGCTCCATCTACGGTTACGGCCGTAATGCCGCTATGATCGGTAAAAACAACGCCGGCGACGGCTCCAAACTGCCCAGCGACTTCCATGAATACCAGGCAGGCGCCCGTGTTGGTTTCCCTATCATCAAAAACAAACTGTTCTTCTTCACCAACGAAGAAATCACCCGCCGTGTAGACCCGGTGATCCTCGCCGCTGGTTCAGCTGACGGTGGCGGCATCCTCACCGAAAAAGACGCCGCAGACATCACCGCCGTAATGAAATCCTATGGCGTGGATATCGGAACCGCCGGTAACACCAGCATCTATTCCAACTCCAATAAATTCTTCAACAGACTGGACTGGCACATCAACGACAAACATCACCTGTCTCTCCGTAACAATACCATCACCTCCGAAGCAACCAACCTGGAACGCGACCAACAGAACTTCCGTTTCAAAGGTATCGACTTCAAACAGGTGAACAACCAGTCTTCTACCGTTGCAGAACTGAAAAGCAACTTCAACAGCAGCATCTCCAACAGCCTGATCCTGGGTTACTCCAACGTTCATGACTACAGAACGCCGCTGTCTGATCCTGCAACCCCGCAGATCCAGATCAAAGGCCGTACCGCCGGTTCTACCATCTTCCTCGGTACCGACCGCGAAGCCAGCATCTTCAACATGAAACAAAAAACCTTTGAGATCACCGATAACGTCACCATCTTCAAAGGCAACCATACCATCACAGTAGGTACGCACAACGAGTTTTACAACATCACCTATGGTTTTGTAAACTCCTGGAACGGCCGTATCGACTACAACAGCGTTGAGGATTTCCTCGCCAACAATCCCAGCCGCGTACGTGGTAACTACAACTACGCCAACAACTCCCGTGATTATATCATGGCCAACCCGCCGGCACAGTTTAAAGTAAACCTGCTGAGCCTGTACGGCCAGGATGAAATCCAGCTGACCGACCGCTTCAGAATTACACCAGGTATCCGTTTAGACTATGCCGGTATTCCGAACAAACAGCCGCTGAGCGACAAAACCACCAAAGCGCCTGTTGACCCGAACTATGGTACCACCTATACGTACACCAAGCCACAGGATATCAAAAACAACTTCCTGAACAACATCCAGATTTCTCCGCGTTTAGGTTTCAACTATGATATCAAAGGCGACAACAGCCTCGTACTGCGCGGTGGTACCGGTCTCTTCACCGGCCGTATTCCTTTCGCATGGTTAGGTTATGCTTACTACAACAACGGTGTAACTTACGGTGCTTACGACCAGCGTTCCAGCAAACCTTTTGTAAACGGCCCGATCGCAGCAGCGCAACCTTCCCAAAACGGTATCGCAGATTTCGCCGCCCAGAACGGTGCTAAAGTTAATGACGCTTCCGGCGCTACACAGGTAGACCTGATCGACAACAACTTCAAAATGCCGCAGGTATGGAGAAGCAGCCTCGCCCTCGAGTACAACACCCGCGACCAGTGGAAATTCAGCGTTGAAGGTATCTATACCAAAGTGATCAAAGACCTGATGTTCCAGCAGATCAACCTGGCAGACAATCCTACTTATTATGCCTACGACGTGAACAAACAACAGCCTATCTGGTCCGGTACTAAAATCAATCCGTTATATACGAATGCTTACCTGTTGTCCAACACGGATAAAGGTTACCGTTACAGCATCACTGCGCAGGTGTCCAAATCCTTCCCCTTTGGCCTGAACGTAATGGCAGCTTACACTTACGGACAAGCTAAAGACATCACCAACGGTATCCGTAACTCCATGGAGTCTAACTGGCAGCTGAACCAGGCGCTGAACCCGAATAACCCGGCGCTGGCTTACTCCAACTTCGACATCCGCAACCGCATCGTTGCCACCGTTAACTACAAACACGCCTGGGATGCCAAAAACAAATGGGTTTCCAACTTCTCCGTGTTCTTTAACACCTCTTCCGGTTTACCGTATACCTATGGTTTCGTAAACGCTACCGTACAGGGTACGCCGCAGCAGGTGAGCCTCGCTTACATCCCGAAAGATGTAGCAGAAGCGACCAACTTCTTTGCTGACGTTAATGGCAAAACTGCCGCTCAACAAGCAACAGAATTCATGACCTACATCAATAATGATAAATACCTGAGCGGCCGCAAAGGCCAGTTCACCGAACGTAACGGTGGCCGTACACCATGGAACACACAGGCTGACTTCCGCTTTAGCCAGGATTTCAACTTCAAAGCCGGTAAATCCATGCACACACTGACACTCACTTATGACATCGTGAACGTGACCAACCTGATCAACAAAGACTGGGGTATTCAGTACTTCTCACCGAACACCTTCAACTCTTCTGCCAGCGTAGGTGCAACACCGACCGGAAAAGTGGTGAACAACTACCCGATCCTCAAACTGGAAAATCCGGGATCACCTTATTCCAAAGACTTCTTCGGTTCCCGTCATCAGATGCAACTGGGCCTGAGATACAGCTTCTAGTCCTCGCTCACGCAAAGGCGCAAAGCAGCAAAGAGCGCAAAGAATTTTTAAGGTTAAATAAGAAAGCAAAGGGGCGAAGATCAAATTTGATCTTCGCCCCTTTGCTTTCTTTGCTCGCTTATATAATCTTTGCGCTCTTTGCTGCTTTGCGTCTTTGCGTGAACTCCGCGAGCCGGCGAGCACTATTTGATGCTAAACACGGTCCTTACTTCAGCACGAACTTTGATGGTTTTGAAATCAATCTCAGGAGCGCCACCGCCAACGGCATCAGCAGATTTGTACATTGCATTGGCCATGATCTGCGGACGGTAGTCAGCGTAGTTATCGGTGTTGATTTCCTGTACTTCGATCACGTTATCGATGCTGTTACCGATAGCAGCCAGCATGTATTCAGCTTTCTCTTTAGCAGCTTTGATCGCTTTGATTTTCGCTTCTTTGCGGTACTGGTCCATTTTGCTGGAAGTATAGGAAGAGATGCGGGTGCTTTCAATACCTTCCGCATCTACCGCGCCCAGGATATCGTTGATTTTATCCAGTTTGGTCAGTTTCAGGCGGTACTGCTTGCGGGCCATGAATTCTACCGGATCTTTTTTCTTACGGAGGAAATATTCATTGTTGAAACCGTTCACGTTTTCGATTGTCAGCACTTCTTTCGGCAGGCCTGCATCCACGATGGCTTTCACCAGCTGTTTTTCCAGTGTGGTGATGTCCACTTTGGTTTTACCTTTTAAATATTCTTTCAGGGAGATGTCCAGGTTGAGTTCATCCGGTGTGATTTCAATTTCAGCAGAGCCGTTCACTTCAATTTTCTTTACCTGTTTATTGTCAGCCTGTTGGGCGAAGGTGCTCAGAGCGAAGAATAATCCGGCGGCTAATAACATTACCTTTTTCATGTGTCTTTGTTTTTCTTATTTAAAAAAAATTGTTTTCGATGTTTATTACACCCTCATGATGCAGCGTAAAACCCTGTTTCCACAAAAGCCGGGAAAAAATTTTTCACCCGATATCATATACACATGTAAAAACATTCGTTTCTAATTATGAATGAAACGATTACACAATGAAAATGTTACAAAAAAATTATTTGCGGCTATCCGTAATGCCTTTGAGGAAAGCATGCAGATCGTCCATATGACGGATACGGTTCACCACCAGCATGAAGTTTTTGCCTACCTGTTTCAGTTTGGCGTTGTTGGTACGGGTTTGTATATACGTTAATATATGGTTAAACGTAGGCGATTCAAAATACGGGGAATCGGGGTTATTGATAAAGTAGCAGCGGAGGTTTTCTTCTTTGAGCATCATTTTTTCGAAGCCCAGCTGTATGGCCATCCAGCGGCAGCGTATCATGGTGAGCAGGTCTCTTACCGGTTCAGGCAGCGGGCCGAAGCGGTCTGTCAGTTCTTTCTCAAACTGTTGTAACCTGCCGTCTTCCGTGATATTGTCCAGTTCCTGGTACAGGTTGAGACGTTCCTGGATGCTTTCTATATAGGTATCCGGGATCAGTATTTCGAGGTCGGTATCGATTGTACAGTCGTTGACGAAGTCTTTTTTCTCTTCCAGCTGTTCCTTGAAGAGGTCGCGGAATTCGTTTTGTTTCAGTTCACGGATAGCTTCATCGAGGATCTTCTGGTACATATCGAAGCCTATTTCCGCCATGAACCCGCTTTGTTCACCGCCGAGCAGGTTACCGGCGCCGCGGATATCGAGGTCGCGCATGGCGATCTGGAAGCCGCTACCCAGCTCACTATGCTGTTCGAGCGTTTGCAGGCGTTTGCGGCTGTCTGCGGTGAGGGTGCTCATAGGCGGGGCCAGCAGGTAGCAGAAAGCTTTTTTGTTACTGCGGCCCACGCGGCCACGCAGCTGATGCAGATCACTCAAGCCGAAGTGATGCGCATTATTGATGATAATAGTATTGGCGTTGGGGATGTCCACACCGCTTTCCACGATGTTGGTACATACCAGTACGTCATATTTCCGGTCGATGAAATCGAGGATCACTTCTTCCAGCTGATGTCCTTCCAGCTGGCCGTGCGCCGTAGCGATAGACAGGTCGGGGCAGAGACCCTGTATCAGGGACGACATTTCCGCCAGGCCTTTCACGCGGTTGTGTACGAAGTATACCTGTCCGCCTCTTTCCGTTTCGTAGTAGATGGCGTCCCGGATGGCGTCCTGGTTGAAGACCTGTACTTCCGTTTCAATAGGCTGCCGGTTAGGCGGCGGCGTATTGATGATGGAAAGGTCACGGGCGCCCATCAACGAAAACTGCAGCGTTCTCGGTATAGGCGTTGCCGTTAGCGTGAGCGTATCTACGTTATGTTTCAGCTGTTTCAGCTTTTCTTTGGCAGACACACCGAACTTCTGTTCCTCGTCTACCACCAGCACGCCGAGGTCCTTAAACTTCACGTCTTTGCTCAGCAGGGCGTGGGTACCGATGATGATATCTATCTTGCCTTCCTCGAGGCGTTTGAGCGTTTCTTTTTTCTCTTTGGAAGACTTGAAGCGGTTAAGATAATCCACCGTACAGGGGAAATCTTTCAAACGATCGGAGAAGGTTTTGTAGTGCTGGAATGCAAGGATAGTGGTCGGCACCAGTACGGCGGCCTGTTTACCGTCCACGATGGATTTAAACGCAGCACGGATGGCTACTTCCGTTTTACCGAAGCCCACATCGCCGCACACGAGGCGGTCCATGGGGGCAGGGCTTTCCATGTCGCGTTTCACGTCGGCAGTGGCTTTGCTCTGGTCGGGCGTATCTTCATACAGGAAGGAGGCTTCCAGCTCTGTCTGCAGATAGGTGTCCGGAGCGTGTGCAAAGCCCTGCTGGGCTTTTCTTACGGCGTATAACCTGATCAGGTCTTTGGCGATATCTTTAACCTGTGTTTTGGCTTTCTCTTTCAGCTTGTCCCACGCGTCGCTGCCGAGCTTATTCACCCGCGGTTCCACGCCTTCCTTACCGGTGTACTTGCTGATCTTGTGCAGGGAGTTGATATTTACATACAACAGGTCGTTGTTTTTGTAAATGATGCGGATAGCTTCCTGCATTTTACCGCCGGATTCGATCTTCTGCAAACCGCTGTACACGCCCACGCCGTGGTCGATATGCGTTACATAATCGCCGGGCTGCAGCTCCCGCAGCGTCTTCATGGTAATCGCCTTGTTTTTGTTGTAGGCTTGTTTTACCCTTGACTTGTGGAAACGCTGGAAGATCTGGTGATCGGTGTAGCAGGCCAGTTTCAGCGAGTGATCGATGAACCCGTGGCTGATGGCCACCGGTATGGGAAAGAAGACAAATGCTGCTTTCAGGTCTTCGAAGATACTGCGCAGGCGTTCGAGCTGGCGCGGGTTATCTGCGAATATAAAAAGGGAGTATTTGTTGTTGTTATGTTGTGCCAGGTCTTTGATGAGGAGATCGAACTGCCTGTTAAACACCGGTTGCTCCTGTGTATCGAAGACGATGGTTTCCGGTTGTATGCCGTTTTCTGTGAGATATTCTTTGTTGCCGAAGACGACGGTGGTCCTTTTCAACAGCTGTTCCAGCAGCGGAGCGGCTTTCACGAAATCGTCGCTGTTGAGCACCATGTCCTCGTCGTCGTTGACCTTCACTTTCTGGCCGGTCAGCAGCCAGTCGTCCAGCCGTTGTTCCAGCTGTTCCACCACGCCCCGGATGTAGGCAGGGTCTTTCATCCACACAACGGTATTGGCGGGAAGGAACTCCAGCAGTGAAGTCTTCTGATGGTCCACCGTATGGGTGTCCATATTAGCGATGAGCGTCACCTGAGTAAGCTTGCGCTCGCTAAGTTGGGTTTCCGGATCGAACAAGCGGATGGAGTCAATATCTTCCCCGAACAATTCTATACGGTAAGGTTTTTCGTTACCGAAGGAATAAATATCGAGGATACCGCCTCTCAGTGCGTACTGACCGGGCTCATATACGAAATCGGTATGTTCAAATCCCCAGCTGATCAGCTTTTCCAGCAGGGGGTCCACTTTCAGCACGTCGCCCACTTTCAGCTGCACCATGTTGGCGCTGAAAGCCTTGCTGCCGGCCACTTTTTCCCAGAGTGCTTCGGGGTAGGTGACCAGTACCTTCTTCCGCACGCTGTCGCCGGAAAATTTCATCAGGGCTTCTGTGCGCAGCATACTATGGCTGCTGTTGAGCTCCTGGAACTGTCCGGTTTTTTTGAAAGAGTCGGGGAAGTAGAAAATATCAAGGGCCTGGCTGAGTTCTTCCAGATCGTTCTGGAAATAGGCTGCCTCCTCTTTATCATTCAGAATAAAGAGATGGTTCGCGTCTGCATTTGCCCAGGCTGAAACCGCCACAAAATTTATTGCACTCCCGCTGAGGGAAGACAGCTGAAAGTATTGTGGGGTGGGTGATTGAATCCCCTTCACCAGCGTCTGCAGGCGAGCATCACGTTGAAATAATTGTAATACAGCCTGTAAATTCATGAAGGTTGCAAAGATACGAACATTTAGCGATTTGGTTAGTAGGACATTTAATTATTTGATTTACGGATTTACGGATTTACGGATTTTTTGATTGGGAGATTTGGGGGATGCCGCTCCTCTCCGCGAAAACCCAAAATTCCCAAATCCCAAAATCAAGAAATCCGAAAATGTTTTGTTATATTCAGTGACATCAAAATCCTTTTTCCATGCAGGAGATCTGGTATACAGGTATCGTTACCCGGCTGGTAGATGCAACCCCTAATACTCGGCGTTTCTGGATCCGTATCCCCGAGCTGGAACGGTTTGATTTTAAACCAGGGCAGTTTGTCACCCTGGACCTTCCCATTCATGAAAAGAAAAACAAGCGCTGGCGCAGTTACTCCATCGCCTCCCACCCGGACAGCACCAATATCTTTGAGCTGGTAATCGTATTACTGGAAGGTGGCGCAGGCAGCACCTACCTTTTCAATGAAATCAAAGAGGGGAGTACCCTGCAGGTAAGGGGACCGCTGGGAATGTTTACCCTGCCGGCGGACATGGAAAAAGACCTGTTCCTGATCTGCACCGGTACCGGCATAGCGCCGTTCCGGTCCATGGTACAGTACATACAGCTGCATCAGTTGCCCCACCCCGATATCCACCTGATATTTGGCTGCCGTTATGAACAGGACCTGCTGTACGCCGACGAAATGCGGCAGCTGGACAAAGACATGCCCCGCTTTCATTATATCCCCACCCTGAGCCGCCAGGAAGACTGGACCGGCAAAAAGGGCTACGTACACAGTATTTACGAAGAAATGCTGGCAGACAACAAGCGCCCGGCCAATTTCTATCTCTGCGGCTGGAAAGCCATGATAGACGAGGCACGGCAGCGCATCACCGCCATGGGATACGACCGCCACGACATCCACCTGGAGCTGTACGGTTAATAGCCTTAAAAACAGTAGCCAAAACCAGTGTCCAGGTTAGGGGTTACCTGGTTGGACGAAAACATCAGCATGGCTCCTATCCTGAACATAAAATGTTTACTGATAAAGTGCCGCCGGCCGGCGACCGACAGCCAGCCCAGCGTGGTACCGCCTGACACGCCCTCTTCAACCTGATAAATACGTTTATGGCTCGTCCGGCTTTCGTCATAGCCGGGCGCAAAACCGGCACCTGCACGCATTCCTATACCCGTGCGTTTACCGTTGAACCGGGTGTCATAATTAGCACCAATACCGCAAGGCCCGAACAGCGTACCATATACGACATGCGGCCATTGGTTCCGGGAATATGCGGGGCGTGGTATGCGGGAATGCTTGGTAGAATCGTGGGGGACCTTTTGGGCGTACAGGGAAACACAACAAAACAAAAGGGCCACAGTTGTTATCATTCGTAGATACATAGGGGTAGGAATATCTACGAAATCAAACGGCTGTGGCCCCGAATATGTTACATGATCTTGCTCAGAACGATGTTTTTCACTTCTGTGAGCGGAACGCGTTCCTGTTCCATGGAGTCGCGGTAGCGGATGGTAACGGTACCGTCTTCTTTGGTCTGGTGGTCAACGGTTACGCAGAAAGGCGTACCGATGGCATCCTGACGGCGGTAACGTTTACCAATAGCGTCTTTTTCTTCATAGAAACAGTGGAAGGCAGACTTGCAGCTGTCCATCAGCAGGCGAGCTACCTCCGGCAGGCCATCTTTTTTAGTCAGCGGGAAAACGGCCAGCTTGATAGGCGCCAATTTAGCCGGGAACTTCATCACCACGCGGCTGTCTGCTTTTTCCGGGGTGCTGAGATCCTGCTCTTCGTAAGCGTTGCAGACAGTCAGCAGGAACATACGATCCAGACCGATAGAGGTTTCTATCACGTAGGGCACGTAGTTCTGGTTGATTTCCGTATCGAAGTACTGGAGTTTCTTCTTGCTGTATTCCTGGTGTTGTTTCAGGTCGAAATCCGTACGGGAGTGGATACCTTCCACTTCCTTAAAGCCGATGGGGAATTCGAACTCAATGTCCACGGCAGCATCGGCATAGTGCGCCAGTTTCACGTGGTCTTTGAAGCGGTATTTGGAAGGATCAGTGCCGAGGCTCAGGTGCCACTGCATTCTTTCTTCTTTCCATTTCTCGTACCATTCTTTCTGAGTGCCAGGGCGTACGAAGAACTGCATTTCCATCTGTTCAAATTCGCGCATACGGAAGATGAACTGGCGGGCCACGATTTCGTTACGGAAGGCTTTACCTATCTGTGCGATACCGAAAGGCACTTTCATCCTGCCGGTTTTCTGCACGTTCAGGAAATTCACGAAGATGCCCTGTGCTGTTTCCGGGCGCAGGTATATTTCGTTGGCTTCATCGGTCACGCTGCCCAGCTGGGTGGAGAACATCAGGTTAAACTGACGGACGTCCGTCCAGTTGGAGGTGCCGCTGACGCTGCAGGTTATTTTTTTCTCTTCGATGAGGGTTTTCAGCCCTGCGAAGTCGTTTTCTTTCAGGAGTTCGTCCATCTGCGCCAGCACCGCGTTACCTTCTGCTTCCGGCAGGGTTTCCGCGTATGCTTCGATCAGGTGGTCTACCCGGTAGCGTTTTTTGCTGTCCTTGTTATCGATCATCGGATCGCTAAAGTTATCCACGTGACCGGACGCTTTCCAGGTAGTAGGGTGCATGAAGATGGCAGCATCGATCCCCACGATGTTTTCGTGCAGCTGGGTCATGCTTTTCCACCAGTAGTCCTTAATATTTTTTTTCAGCTCGGAACCGTACTGACCGTAGTCGTATACCGCGCTAAGTCCATCGTATATCTCGCTGGACGGAAAAACAAAACCGTATTCTTTACAATGCGATATGATCGCCTGGAATTTATTCTGATCTGTAGACATAGTGGCGCAAAGATAAATGCCTATTTTGAAAATTTGATTGTAATTATTTTATAATATATATCTTAATAAAAGGTATACATTTACCCTTCTTCTACGGTGTCAGACGGGGCGGGCGGCTCATGGGGCACCTCTACCTGTTTTATCCAGACAGCGTAGTCATTGGGATAGATCTCCCTTCCGGAGTGGCGTATATATACCCGGGTAAAGACCGCCCCGAAATAAAGGATGGCTGCGGAATAGTATACCCACAGCAGTATAATGACCACTGAGCCGGCGGCCCCGTAGGTAGAGCTTACCTTGCTGGCGCCGAGGTAGTAGCCGATGGCGAATTTACCGATCATGAACAACACGGCGGTGGCGATGGCGCCCACCCTCACATCCTTCCATTTGATCCGGGCATCCGGCAGCACTTTAAAGATAATGGTAAACAGGGTGGTGATCACCAGGAAAGGTACTACAAGGTCGGCCACATATACGATCAGCGTAGTGGTGAGCTTGGTGGGGATCAGCTGGGCCAGTACGTTCCGGAACACCTCTACCAGGCCGTTCACCGCCAGCGATACCAGCAAAATAAAGCCCATGCTGACTACCAGCGAAAAAGAGAGCAGACGGTTGATCAGCATGCGCAGCAGGCCGTTTTTCTTGGGTTTTGATTTCAGGCCCCATATAAAATTGATGGAGTCCTGTATCTCCGCAAACACCCCCGTGGCGCCGATAATCAGCGTAACGAAACCCACCATGGTGGCCCAGCTCATATCGTTGGACAGAGTGGCGTTGCGGATCATGGACTGTATCTGGATGGCGGCCTCGCTGCCAACCAGCCCCTGTATCTGTCCGTAGATACTGCCTTCCACGGCATCCTTGCCCAGGAACAGGTCACAGAAGAAGATGATAATAATGAGCATGGGAGCTACAGAGAAGATAGTGTAGTAGGCCAGCGCAGCGCTGAGCTTCATCACTTTATCATCTATAAAAGCACTGCCGGACTCTTTCAGCACCGTCCAGAGCAATCGTAATTTTCCCGGTTTTGTGTTCATGCTGCAGGTTTTTACCCACAGGAAGCAAAAAACATGCGTAGGCATCCGCTTCCTGTGACATAGGCGTAGAGAAGGTGACTATTTCAGTTTAGGATTGTTGGTATGGCGGGTAGCGTCCCGGATGTTTTTCTTTTCGAAGTTCTTTTCCAGCGCTACGGTCATATCGATGCCCGTTTGATTGGCGATACACAGCACCACCCACATGACGTCGGCCAGTTCATCGGCCAGTTCCCGTTTTTTATCACTCTCTTTAGCAGACTGATCACCGAACTGCCGGGCCATCACACGGGCCACTTCACCTACTTCTTCCGTGAGGATGGCCATGTTGGTCAGTTCACTGAAATAACGTACACCGGTAGTATTGATCCAGTTGTCGATCTTTTCCTGTGCTTCCTGTATAGTCATGGATAATGAATTGTAGTGTTTAAAGATAATGGATTGCAGGATAATGAATTTATCTTATTCCCGCTGGTGGGTGTCGATGATGATGGTGACCGGCCCGTCGTTTACCAGCGCCACTTTCATATCGGCGCCAAATATGCCGCGCTGGATAGTGGTGCCCAGGTCCTGCTCTAGCTGCGCGATCATTTTCTCATACAACGGGATGGCCACGTCCGGTTTACTGGCACGGATATACGAAGGCCTGTTGCCTTTTTTCGTAGAGGCGTGCAGGGTGAACTGGCTTACCAGCAGTATGTCTGCATGCATGTCTTTCACCGAAACGTTCATCACGCCGGCATCGTCATTGAAAATACGGAGGTTGACGATCTTGCTGCTCAGCCATTGGATGTCTTCCTGACTATCTGCGTCCTCTATGCCCAGCAACACCATCAGGCCTTGTCCGATCCGGCCGGTAACAACACCGTCGACCGTTACGGAGGCTTCTGATACACGCTGTATAACTGCTCTCATAGCTAACCTGTTTTAATCGAGCGGGAAATTAACACAAACCGTCGTAACATCTCCTGCTTTTGTATGCTTAACGGTAAACATTTCCCTCCTCCTGCCCCAATCAGGCAACCCGCTGGCAATCTTGATATTGCGGGCCAATTAACGTAAATTTGCATTACAAAAAAGAACTATACATGAATATCAATGTTACACCTGAGCTCACCTTTCGTACGGCCCGCAGCGGTGGCGCCGGCGGACAGCATGTGAACAAGGTGGAAACCATGGTGGAGGGAGCGTTTAACATAGATGCTTCCACCCTGTTAACCCCCGAACAGAAACAGCTGCTGCACGAAAAGCTGGCCAACCGCATTAATTCGGAAGGCATCCTGCAGGTAAGGTCACAGACCGCCCGCACCCAGTTGGGCAACAAGCAGGAGGTTATCTTCAAGATCAATGACCTGATCAGCAAGGCGCTGATCCCCCGCAAGAAAAGAATAGCGACCAAAATACCCAAAGCGGTGGTAGAAAAACGGATACAGTTCAAAAAACGGTTATCTGAGAAAAAACAGCTGCGGAGAGGCAATTTTGAGTAACGGCATTTGTAATTTGTATAAAAATATAGGGTTTGAGCATTAAAAAACTGGCAGGACAGACGGTTTATTACGGGTTGAGTAATATTGTGAGCAAGCTGCTCAATTATTTCCTGACGCCTTTTTACCTCGGCATATTAACCAGGGCCTCCTTCGGGGAGATGTCTAACGTGTATGCCTATATCCCCTTTGCCAATATTGTGCTCACCTACGGCATGGAGACGGCCTTTTTCCGGTTTGCCAAACAGGAAAACAAAGCCCACGTGCTGGGTACGTCTACCATTTCCCTGCTGCTATCCACCATTTCCATCACCATCCTGCTGCTGTTCCTGCGGGAGCCGGTGATCAACTCGTATGCGGGGGAACTGGCGGGGCTCACAGGACACCCCTCTTTTTACACTTATATTGTGCTGCTGATGGCCTTCGATGCGCTGACCGCCATCCCTTTTGCGCAACTGCGGCTGGAAGGCCGCCCGGTGCGCTATGCCGCCATCCGGGTAGCCGGTATCCTGACCACTATCTTTTTCAATATCTTCTTCCTGGTCATTTGCCCAAAGCTGGCTGCTGCCGGGCATCAGTGGGTGCCCAGCCTGCACAGCGGCGCCGACCAGACAGGATATATTTATTTGAGCAATATGCTTGGGAGCGGACTTACCCTGCTGCTGTTCCTCCCGCAGATACGAAAGATAGAATGGAAGTTTGACCCCGCGCTCTGGAAAAAAATGATCCATTATGCCCTGCCCCTGATTGTTGTGGGTATGGCCGGCATGGTCAACGAAACGTTCGACAGGGCCTGGTTCCTGCCGCAATTCCTGCCGGGCGACAATATGGAGGCCAAAAAAGAGGTGATAGCCCTGTATAGCGCCAACTACAAGCTCGCCATTCTCATCACCATGTTCATACAGGCGTTCCGGTTAGGGGCCGAGCCATTCTTCTTCAAACAGGCGGAAGGTGCGAACCCCCAAAAGGTATATGCCCGTATTATGAAGCTGTTTGTGGTGATGCTGTGTTTCATGTTCCTTTTCGTCAGCCTGTACCTCAATGTATGGAAGGTATTCCTGCGGGTGCCCTTCTACTACCAGGGCATGAAGATCGTCCCGGTACTGCTGCTGGCCAACATGTTCCTCGGCATTTATTATAACCTGACCATCTGGTTTAAACTGACCGACCGCACCAAAACCGGCGCGGTGATCACCCTGATCACGGCTGTACTGGCTTTCCTGCTCAATTACTGGTGGATACCGGTCATGGGCTACTATGGCGCGGCGCTGGCCACCATGGTATGTTATTTTGTACAGATGGTGGTTTGTTACGTCTGGGGCCAGCGTTATTACCCGATACCCTACCATCTCCCTAAGCTGATCACCTACATCGGGCTGGCTGTGATCACCTATTATGTATTCAACTGGCTGAACGCCAAAGTACTTTCTCCCGGCGACATTTACGCCCTGAAGCCGCTGCCGCTGGCGGTAGCCACAATGTTCTTTGCCGCCTATGCGTGGTTCATCTTCCGCATGGAGAAAAAAGAGTTCGCCAAAATGCCGTTTATCGGAAAGTACATCAAATAGATGTAGGGATTTTTTGATTTACGGATTTTTTGATTGGGGGAAGGGCTTTGCCAGGTTTCCCTAAAATCAAAAAATCCGTAAATCAAAAAATCCCTAAATGAGGAACGGGTTGTACTTCTTCTCAAATCCTACCGTTGTGGCGGGACCGTGGCCGGGGAATACCCGGGTATCGTCCGGCAATACAAACAGCTTTTCCCGGATACTGTTCAACAGGGTGGCATGGTTACCGCCGGGCAGGTCTGTACGGCCAATGCTCTGATAAAACAGGACGTCTCCTCCGATCACGAAGTGCTGGTCAGCGCAGTAGAAGGAGATGCTGCCGGGGGAATGGCCGGGGGTGAAGAGCACGTCCAGCTCATGATCGCCAAAGGCGATCTTTTCACCCTCCACGATGTAACGGCCCGGCATAGGAGAGGGGTCAAAAGGCAGGTTATACATCGAGCCCACCGCCTGGGAGTTGTCCATCACCACCTGTTCCTTTTCATGGAACTCGGGTTTTACCCCATAGGTCTCCGACACCAGTTTGTTTCCAAAGATGTGATCAAAGTGGCAGTGGGTGTTGAGCAATCTCGTAACATTTAACTGTTCCGTTTGTATATATTGCAATAATTCTTTTCTTTCGTCCTGAAAATAACAACCCGGGTCTATAATTATACATTCCCTTTTTCCGTTAATAAGCAGGTAGGTGTTTTCCTGAAGAGGACCAAAAGTGAATTGTTGGATTTCGATCATTGTTACCTGATTTTTAGCTAATTTTAAAACAGATCACAATATTATCAATACTTTCTGTATGAACAGATTTATTACCAGGTTATTATTCGGTGCCCTATTACTTGGAACATTTGTTACTCAAGCCCAGACCAATACAGTTGAATTCGGCCAAAATCGCGTTCAGTTCAAGAATTTTAAGTGGAGATACTATCAAAGCCGGCATTTCAACACCTATTTCAGCCAGAACGGGCTGGAACTGGGCAAGTATGTGACCCAGGTAGCCGAAAAGGAATTGCCCGGAATAGAGCAGTTCATGGAATCCAATCCCCGACAGCGCATCAATATTGTGGTCTATAACAGCTTCGGGGAGATGAAACAGTCCAATATCGGTATTGGCGTGGACTGGCAGAACACCGGGGGCGTGACGAAGCTGGTAGGTAATAAAATGATCGTTTATTTTGATGGTAACCATGAAAACCTGCACCGGCAGATCCGGCAGGGGATAGCCCGCATTTTGCTGGAAACCCTCCTCTTCGGGGAAGATATAGGTGAATTTGCCGGTAACGCCGCCCTGATAGATTTCCCCAAATGGTTTACCGACGGCTTTATCGCCTACGCCGCCGAAAACTGGAACGCCAAGCTGGACGAGGAACTGAAATCCGTGCTGCTGTCCGGCAAATACAACAATTTCAACCAGCTGGCCTACGATAAGCCGCTGCTGGCCGGCCAGGGCTTCTGGTATTATGTGGAAAGCAAATATGGTAAAGACGCCGTTCCTTACCTGATGTATATCACCCGTATCAACAGGGGCCTGAAAAAAGGCTTTGAGCAGGTGCTCAACCAGACACCCAAAAAAGCCACGCAGGACTTCTTTGTTTTTTACCAGAAACGCTTTGCCGAAGATAACCGCAGACGGAAAACATCTGCCAAAGGCCGCACCATTGTGGCCCAGGAAATCGGCAAATCCGACTACTATCGCTTCAACCCCAATCCTAAAAACAACTCCTATGCCGTGGTGGAATTCAAAAAAGGCGTCTACCGCGTACAGATACAACTGGGCTGGAACAAACCCAAAGTACTCCTGCGCAGCGGTGTGATGCAGCTGGCCAACCAGGTGGACCCGAACTATCCGCTGATGGCCTGGAACACCAAAGGCAACCGCCTTGCCGTTGTATATGAACATGAAGGCAAGACCAAACTGATGGTCTACGACCTCATCACTAAAACGACCCTACGACAGGACCTCCCGCAGTTTGACCGCGTGGTGGACTTCAAATACATGCCGGTACAGGAAAACACCCTCCTGCTGTCTGCCATCAAAAACGGACATACCGACATTTTCACCTACAGCATCAGCAATTCCAAGACAGATCATATCACCAACGACGTATACGACGACCTGGACCCGTCTTTCGCGGCTTTCCCGGGTAAAAGCGGTATCATCTACTCCTCCAACAGGCCCGTGCCTAAAGGAAGAGGCAGCGATACCACCCTGCCTAACCGGCCGTTCAACATCTTCATGGTGGACAACTGGAACAAAAGCAGCGAAAAACAGATCACCCAGCTAACCGACCTGAAGTACGGCGATGCCAGGCTGCCGATGCAGTATAACACCACCCACTTCACCTTCGTGTCAGACGCTAACGGTATCCGTAACCGTTATGCCGGTTTCTTTAAATCCAAAAACGCCGGAGTGGACTCGCTTTTCTTTGTGGGCTCAGAGATCCTCCACAACCCGGAGAAAGAAGAACTGGATTCTGCCCTCGCCGCCTACGGCACTACCGCCCCCGATTCCGTGCAGGCGGTAGCCATTACCATGGACTCTACCTACACCTTCCCGATATCCAACTACCCGTACGGTATCCAGGAATCCCGCATCACCGGCGAGCAGGGAGAAGTATCTGAAGTGGTAGGTTACGCCGGTATCAAACGGTTAATGAAGCTGAAAGTAGACACCAACGTGCTCAAGAAAAGGAACATCACCGCCAGACCGACGAACTATCGCAGGGCGGAAATGCATGCCGACAGCCTCCGCCTGGGTTTGCCCACTTATAACGAGCAGGCGCCTAAAGACACGTCTACCCATACCAACTTCTTCCAGAACGAATTCAGCAACGAACCGGCAGACACCACTACCAGCCGTAATAACATCGGCAGTACGCCGTCGTCTTCCATACCGGGCCTGTTTGAAAAGAAAAGAGAAGAACCGGTACTCAAAAAGGCGAAAATGTTCCCGTATAAGTTCAAGTTTGCCTCCGACTACCTGGTGCTGCAACTGGACAACTCTATCCTGATCAACAAATACCAGCCGTTTACCGGTCCTCCGTCCGGCCCTATCCGTTTGACCGACCCGGTGAATGGTTTAATCCGTATAGGCGTCAGCGATCTGTTTGAAGACCTGAAGTTCAACGGTGGTTTCCGTATCCCGTCCTCCCTGCAGGGATCTGAATATTTCTTCACGGCCAACTACCTGAAGAAACGTTTCGATTACAAGTTCACCTACTACCGTAAGGTAGACAAGAACAGCGACGTGATCGTCAGCGATCCGCAGCTGGGGCAGTTCAGGGCGCCGGCCAAATTCATCACCAACCTGTACCAGGTGGAAGCCCGTTATCCGTTTGACCAGGTACGAAGCATCCGTCTGTCTGTTGGCTACCGTACCGACAAGCTGGTGACCCAGGCCGTGGAAAAACCATCCCTGCTGAGCAAAAACTACAGTGAGAGCTATGCACTGGGACGCCTGGAATATGTGTATGACAATACCATCAATCCGGCGATCAACATCTGGAACGGTACCCGTTACAAAGTTTACGGAGAAATCAACTCCCAGCTGACCAACGGTGGCCTGAATGAGATATTCAACCCGAACGCGCCCGCTACCGGCGGACGGTTCACCTATAATATGGGCGTTGACATCAGGCACTACGAGAAGATCTACCGCAACTTCATCTGGGCTACCCGCTTCTCCCTGGACATGTCCTGGGGCACGCGTAAGCTGCTGTACTACCTCGGTGGCATCGACAACTGGCTGAACCCGCAGATCAACACCAATACACCGGTGAATATGAGCGCCAATTACGCATTCCAGACGCTGGCGGAGAACCTGCGTGGTTACAAACAGAATGCGAAGAACGGTAACAACGTGATGCTGCTGAACACAGAATTACGCCTGCCGGTGTTCGCCACTTTTATCGAGAAACCTATCAACTCCGCTTTCCTGCGCAACTTCCAGGTGACCACCTTCATGGATATCGGCACTGCATGGAATGAGAAGCTGAGCTTTAAAGACGCCAATTACACCAACTACAATGACGATAACGGCGTGGTGACCACCCGCATCAAAGAAGGTTTCCTCGGTCCGTTTATCGGTGGTTATGGCTTCGGCGCCCGTACGACCATCGCCGGTTACTTCCTCCGTGTAGACGCCGGTTGGCCGATGGTAGCGTTCTTCCGCGGCAGCCCGATCTGGTATTTCGGCATGGGAGTGGATTTTTGATTTACGATTTACGATTTTTTGATTTCTGGATTTCGGGTATCATAAAAGCGAATAAGAAACGACCGAAGCGATTAAATGTCGCTTCGGTCGTTTCTTTTATTATAATTCGTTGTTATGGTCCCCGAAATCAAAAAATCAAAAAATCGTAAATCAAAAAATGTTATGGTCCCCGAAATCCCGAAATCAAAAAATCGTAAATCAAAAAATCCCAAAATGATCAGGTGGATTGTTTTCGGAACAGCGGATACATGAGGCTGAGGAAAATGCCCATGCAAACGGTGAAGGCCCATGCGCTGCGGTTTTCTACCGGGTGCAGTACGATGTCTCTCATATCACCGAGGAGCGTCAGCGGATCTTTTACCACGTCCCAGCTGTTGTAGCGGAGGTAGCGGCCGATGTAAACGCCCATGCCGCAGAGGAACATTACCGGGAAGGTGAACAGCCATGCCGGCCAGCGGGTGTGGCGGGCGCGCCAGAGGTGTTCCATGCTGCGGATAGACATGTAGCCGAGTATCATGCCGTTCCAGGCAAAGGAGAAGATGAGGAACAGGTCGAACCAGAGGGGAACGCCGCCATCAAAAAGGTGGAACAGGTCTGTGAGGATATAGGGCGCGTTCGGAATGAACAGCAGCCAGGCCACGAAGCAGCTGTACCAGGTAAGCCGGTTGCCGGTTTCAGCGGGATGTTTTTCCATCCAGCGGGTGATGGCAAAGGGCACGTATGCCAGGAAGAGGTTCCATACCAGCGATACGCGCAGGTAGGTACCGGAATGGTATACGCGATAGCACAGGAGTGCCAGGCTGAATAAGATAGAAAAGTACAGCGTATATGTTTGTTGGTTTTTCGTGATTCGCTGCCGGATCAAACGGAAGATGCCTTTCAGACGCATGGTTTCTGATGTTTTAATGATGAATAACCGTTTACAGGATATGGGGGATAAATATCAGTGCGCCGATGCCGACGGCGGCGATGGCGGTTATCAGCACGGCTCCTGCCGCCACGTCTTTGATCCACTTTACACGCGGATGGTAGTCGGGCGACAGGTGGTCCATGATTTTTTCTACGACGGTGTTCAGCATTTCCGTGATCCAGACCATCGCGATGGTAATGATCAGCAAGATCCATTCCATCCTGGAGAGCTTATACCAGCAGCCGGCTGCCGTTACCGCGATTGTAGCCACCAGATGGATGCGGGCGTGGGGTTCACTGCGAAGAAAAGCCGCAATACCGCTGAAAGCATATCCGAAACTGGCCAACCGTCTGCTGAAATAAGAATCTTTCCTCATATTTTATTGTACTGTTGATTTCTCAGATAATTTGTCCCATTTGATCGTTCTGCTGAAGTACATGATAGCGGCCAGTGTAAGGAAGAGTCCGATGCTTCCCATCAGGAGGGCCTGGTCTTCCGCGCTGATAATCACATAGATAAAACCGTACAACAGCAGCAAGGTACCACCGATGCCTGCAGCGATACGGCTGTTTTTATAGGCGCTGGCCACATAAAGGGTTATCAGGGCAATGGTCAATCCGCTGGCGATCAGGTAGGCCAGTGCAAAGTTAAGCTGTTCTGATATGGATATCAGCAGGGTATAAAAAATACAGAGGGCGAGGCCTACGAGGGCATATTGCAATGGATGAATGGCGCGGCGTTGGGAGAGTTCAATAAAATAGAAGATGATAAAGGTGAGCCCTATCACGAGGATGGCGTATTTCACCGCTCTGATGGACTGCTGGTAGCTTTCAGCGGGCATAAAAAATTTAATGCCGAAGTCCGCGCTGTGGATATCGTATTTGTTGCCGGCCCAGCTCTGCGGGTATTCACGGTTCAGGTCCTGTATTTCCCAGGAGGCGCTGAAGCCTTTTGCGTCCACGCGGCGGTCTTTCGGCGGGAAGGCGCCGTCGAAGCTGGGGTCGGGCCAGCTGGAGCTGGTATGTACAGTGGTGGTTTTACCGACAGGGGAGAAGCTGATCCTGCCGGAGCCTTTCACGCCTACCTCCACGGTGAAGCTGCCCCCGAGGGCCGCGGTATCGCCGGAGGCCAGCGATACCGGGGACTGTATCCCGCTTTTGAAGAGGTCAGTATTGACCACGCCGGGGCTGAAAGGAAATGTTTTCCCGTTCCAGACCATTTTAACCTGGTTGTCTATGCCACGCAGGTCGGTGATGCCCATGATAATGGATGCCTGGTCCCATTTCAGTGCGGATGGCGGTACGCCTGATTTGTAGAGGGCGGTGGGGCTGAAGGTGCCGCTCAGCTGCATTTTGGCGTCGTAGACCGCCACGCTGAAGATGCCTCTTTTAAGTTTTTGGGGCAACAATTCGCCATTGATTTTTAATTGTTCAGGCAACAGGTACACATAGGTACTGTTGGCTGAACCGGCAACGGTATAGGGAATGGCCAATATAGGCCCGGTAATGTGCTGCTCGTATCCCCAGCGGCTGCTGACTTCTTCCACGGCAGAAGCCTGGCGGTCCTGGCGTTCGCGGATAACGTCCATGATCATGGCGGTAGGAATCAGCAGTACCATGACCATAATGAAGATCACTATCGCCTTAAAGGCGTAGGCATAACGGCTAAAGAAAGAAGGGTTGAGTTTGTTTTCAGGAACTTCCATGGTGTTTACTTTTTTAAAAGTACTTTGTGATTCAAAGTAAAAAGGCAAAAAAAATTATTTCGTGAATTTGATCATATGTTCGAGGGCCACCAGGTGGCCTTTAAACGCTTTTTCGCCGGCAGCGGTAATAGCGTAGGTGGTATTGGTTTTACGGCCAATAAACCCCTTGTATACTTTGATATAGCCGTTTTCTTCCAGCGTATTGAGGTGGGAAGCCAGATTGCCGTCGGTTACCTCCAGCATCTGTTTAAGGTCATTAAAATTGACCTCGTTATTTACCATTAAGACACTCATTACACCCAGTCGGATGCGGCTCTCAAATATCTTGTTTAAATTACCGATCGGATTCATGCTAATTATTGAATGCTTCCCTTTCTCTCATATTTCAGCCACATTGCAATACCATAAATGATGTGCAGCACACCAAACCCCACTGCCCAAAAATAAAGCCCTTTACGCAAAAGGAAAAGGTTGCCGATACCCAGCAGGACTTCCAGGACGCCCAGGTAACGTAATTCCGGCAATGTGTACTTACTGGCATTCACCAGCGCCAACCCGTAAAACACCAGGCAGGTAGGGGCTACCACCGCTTCCATGTGATTGTATAGCAGTCCGGCTGCAAAAGCGCCGCCTGCCGCCAACGGGATACAAAGGTTGATCAGCACCTTGCGGGTGGTCACGTCCCATATAGGCAGATTGTTTCGCCGCGCCCTGCGCCAGGTGAAGAAAAGACCTCCGGTTATCGCAGCCGCCATCACTACCAGTGCCGTTACGATCAACTTAACTTTCAGATCGGCATAGTCTGCATCATTGTACACGCCGGTGCTGTCCCAGCGCTCATAATAAGCCACCAGCCACACACGCGCCAGCCAGGCGCCCACCAGGGCACACAGTCCCGCAGACACGCCACTCAGCCCGCTCAGCGAAATAAACCGGCTGCTGCGCTCCATGATACGCTTGATGTCCGTTAACGTCTGCAGATGTTGTTGATCTTCCGTCATAGTGAAAAGCACTTTGCAATACAAAGCTAAAATAATTTCTGTTAATTCAAAATATATTTTTTTCGTCATAACTGCGTTACCTTCAGGTAAGCAACTATACAGATTAGCGTTAAATACTCTAATATTGTTGTCAGATATGTTTGGTTGGAAAAGAATTATAGCAGTCCTAATAGGCATAAGCGTTTGGTGTACGGAATTGAAGGCGCAGCAATATAAGGTCAGTGGAACAGTGAGAGATGCGCACTCACAGGAAATCATCCCCTTCGCTACCCTTCAGTTTGATGGTACGCAAACCGGTATGGTGAGCAACGCTGAAGGAAAATTTTTATTCGAGTTAAATGTTATCCCGTCAGATTCACTACTGGTCAGGGTAATGGGGTATACTATTCTCAAAATGCCGGTCGACCGCACGCTGAAAGAACAGACCATCAATTTTGAAGTCACCCGCTCCGATGTATCCCTGAAAACATACGAAATAAAAGCCAACGTTAACTTCGCCCTGATCCTCCTCAAACAGATCGTCAAACATAAACCGGAAAACAACTATAACCGGCTCGACAACTATAAATACGAAGTATACAACAAACTGGAGCTGGACATGAAAAACCTGAACAAGGAAAAACTGTCCAAAAACCGGTTCACCAAACCCTTTGCTTTCATTCTTAATAATATAGACAGCACGTCGGAAGACAAACCGTTTTTACCCATCTTCCTGACAGAATCGCTGTCGGACTATTATTTCCAGTCCAGCCCCCGCAAAACCAAAGAAATCATCAAAGCCGCCCGAACGTCGGGCATCGACAACGAAAGCGTCACGAAGTTCCTCGGCGGCATGTACCAGAACATCAACGTTTACAATAACTTCATCCCGGTATTTGACAAGCAGTTCGTGAGCCCCATCCACCACAACGGCGCCTTTTATTACGACTATAAAATAGCTGACACACAATATATCAGCAGCCAGCGGTTCATCAAACTTAATTTTACGCCTAAACGAAAAGGAGAGAACACTTTCATCGGTGATATCTGGGTGCATGACACCACCTACGCCGTGATGAAAGCCACGATGTCCGTTCCGAAAGACGCCAACATCAACTTCGTCCGCCGCGTGAGCATGGTACAGGAATTCCGGCAGCTGCAGGACAGCACCTGGTTCCTCTACAAAGACAAGTTCGTGGCCGATTTCTGGGCGCCCAGCCCCAAACCGGGCAAGACCTTCGACTTCATCGGCCGCAAAAGCACTACCTACGACAATGTCATTACCAATGACACCGCCGCCACCAACATCTTCGGTGACAAAAAATACCCGGAGGCCGTCGTAGTGCTCGACAGCGCCCGCGTCCGCAAAGAGTCTTTCTGGGTCGACAACCGCCCTGACACCCTCAGTAAAAATGAGATGGGTATCTACAAAATGATCGATACCCTGCAGCGGATGCCCCTCTTTCAGAAATATTCCAATACCATCCGCTTCCTGGCCACCGGCTACAAACCGTTCGGGCCCATCGAATGGGGTCCTTACTACTACCTCTTTTCCCAGAACCGGCTGGAAGGGTTCCGCCTGCGGCTGGACCTCGGCACCACGCCTAAGTTCAACAAAGACCTGTACCTGTACGGGTACCTGGCCTACGGCTTTAAAGACAATGTGTATAAAGGTAAAATGTCCGCTCTCTGGCTGCTGAAAAGACATCCGCGGATGTACCTCTACGGCGCCTATACCAAAGACCTGGACAATGGCTCCCATTACTATGACGAAGTTGGTACAGATAACATCTTTACCCTCGCCATCCGCAAAGGCGGCATTCCGCAGAAGTTCCTGATGATACAGGAACAACGGCTGGAATTCTTCAAAGAATATTACAGCGGTTTCTCGCACCAGATCACCCTGTTGCACAAACAGGCCAGGCCCTACGAGCCGTTGCCCACCGCCAATTTCTATCCCAAAACCGTTAGCAGCCGCGATCCGCTCACCACCACAGAAGTGGAAGTAAAACTGCGCTGGGCTTTCCACGAACAATTCCTGGAAGGCAACTACTACCGCATCAGCCTTGGCAGTAAATATCCTATCACCGAACTGAAGCTCGCCGCAGGCATCCCGGGTATCCTCAACAGCGGGCAGCAGTATCAGCGTGTATCCCTCAGCGTATCCGACTATGTGAAACTGCCTCCTTTCGGCTCCCTGTACTATAACGTTTTTGGCGGTAAGATATTCGGCACCGTGCCTTATACTTCGCTCGAAGTACATCCCGGCAACGAGATCTACTACTACAACAAATACGCCTTCAACATGATGAACCGCTTCGAGTTCCTCAGCGATCAATATGTAGGTTTTAACGTGGAACACACCATCGGCAACGGTATCTTCGGATATATCCCCCTGATCAAAAAGCTGAAATGGCGCCAGTTCTGGACCGCCAAAGGCGTAGTGGGCTCGCTCTCCCAATCCAATAAACAACTGAACCTTTATAACGGTTACCCTTTCCGTACCCTACAGGGAAATCCCTACCTCGAAGTCGGCACGGGTATCGAAAACATTTTCAAATTCCTGCGGGTGGATTTTATCTGGCGCGTGGCTCCCGACGTACTCCCGGACGAACCGGCCAACAAAAAATTCGGTGTATTCGGCAGCTTTAAATTACAGTTCTGATGAAGAAAGACGTCACACACGCCGCCCTGTTCGATACGCTGTTATCAGGCGAAATCGGCGACAGCTATTACGACCTGCAGAATGACTTCGAATGCATCCGTATCACCTACAGCCTGATGGAGAAGAAACTGGAGCTACGGTTCACCAACGACGATGACAGGATAGTGATTACTTTCCTCGATGCACGGATGGCCGGCTGTAACCTTCACCCCGTGCAGCCTCGCAGCATTATAAATCTCTTTCACCGCGGCCATTTTGAAATGAATAACAATCATCACGAAATGACTTCCAAAGGGGAATATTATTACTGTTTGTCATTTTCGGAAGATGATAAGCTGGAAGTATTTGCGAGGCAGGTGGTGATGGAGATGAAGAAGTTGAATAGTTAGACCAGCTGCATATAATTAAAGCGGTAGTACAAATTCATTTGTACTGCCGCTTTAAATTTAAACCTGATTAAAATATGGCTTGAGTGACCGTTATAAAGGGAAAAACAGCTTAAATGAAACAGGTTCGAATTTTTCTTTTCCTACTCATCTCAGTATTATATGGCTGTAACTATTCTTTATTTGTCAACAAAGAAAGAATAGTTAACACCAGAGTTGGGTACCTCGTCTACTACAGAGATCAACAAATTTTCTTTCCGGTAAAAAAAATAAAAGAAGAAGATCAATTTTCACAAATTGAACATCTTACCGGATATGAAATACATTTCGAACAAGACGCTGAAGTATACAAGAGCATTGCCAACAAATACTACATCGGATATACTTACAGATATGGATCGGAAATACTCACCAGAAAAGACTCCATAGGAATAATCCCCATGGAAATCAGGTCTCTTCCTTATCATCATAAAGGGAAAAAAGAATTATACACATTAACTGTCAATCATAACGAGACACCTAAACAACTTCGCTATTACAACAGTAACAACGAGGGTGTTCTATCAGTTTATCCGGTTTTGAAAAAAGATTTAAAACGGCTGGCAGACTATTACCGTTGACATAAACAGGAAGGCCCACCAACAAACATATTGGATGGGCCTTTATAATATCCTCAATTCTCCGTGGTCACCTGATCAGATCCTATCCAACCCCTCACAAATCACCTTACACGCCTGCACGATCTCCTCTTCTGTAATAATCAGCGGCGGCGCTATGCGCATACACTCTGCCGCGAAAAGGAACCAATCCGTGAGCACACCATTGGCTATACAGTAGTCAATCGTTTTTTTATTGACTTCGAAGCTTTCGAGTTCTACCGCCATCATCAGGCCGAGGGAGCGTACCGCTTTAATGGCCGGGTGCTGCAGGTGTTTGCGGAACAGTTCTCCTTTGGCTTTTACATCTTTGATCACCTGTGATTCCAGCAGTGCATTGAAACCGGCGAGACCGGCGGCGCAGTTCACGGGATGGCCGCCAAACGTGGTGATATGGCCCAGTACCGGGTTGTTGGTGAGGCTCCACATGATGGTGCGGGAGGAGATGAAGGCGCCCAGCGGCATGCCGCCACCGAGGGCTTTGCCGAGCAACAGGATATCGGGGATGATGCCCAGTTGTTCAAACGCCCAGAGGGTACCGTTGCGGCCTAGGCCACACTGTACTTCGTCGAGTACCAGCAGGGCGCCGGTTTCATTACATTTGGCGCGTAAAGCGTGTATCCATTCCGGTTGGGGAACGATGACACCGCCTTCTCCCTGTACGCTTTCTGCGAAAACCGCAGCGGTGTTACGGGTGATCAGTTCCAGGGAAGCGTAGTTGTTATACTCGAGGTGTTGTATGCCCGGGAGCAGCGGACGGTAGGCGTTGCGCCAGTATTCATCGCCGAGGATGCTGAGCGCGCCTTGTGTGGAACCGTGGTAGCTGCGGTTAAAAGCGGCTATTTCTGTTCTGCCGGTGAAACGTTTGGCCAGTTTCATGGCGCCTTCTACGGCTTCTGCGCCGGAGTTGGTAAAATATACGCAGTCGAGGTTTTCGGGAAGATGTTGCGTCAGCGCTTTGGCATAAGCTACCTGTGGCGACTGTACGAATTCTCCGTATACGAGCAGGTGCATATACTGCTGCGCCTGTTCCTGGATGGCTTTCACCACGGCAGGGTGACAATGCCCCATGTTACATACGCTGATGCCGGCAATCAGGTCCAGGTACTTCCTGCCGTTGGCATCCCACATGTACATGCCTTCTGCTTTAACGATCTCCAGTGCCAGCGGCGCATCTGATGTTTGCGCCACGTGCTGCAAAAAAAGTTGCCTGTTGTTCATATCTCTTACATTCCCTGCGAAGGTAGAAAACAACGGCTAATTAGTAATTGTTATATTTGTAATATTCAGATTAAAACTATCAGTTATGTCTCACATTATACCCTTAAGAGGATTTACTCCGAAGATTGCAGAAGGCTGCTTCATTGCGCCGAATGCCACTATTGTCGGCGATGTTGAAATGGGCAAAGGTTGTACCGTGTGGTTCAATGCCGTGGTACGCGGCGATGTGAACAGCATCCGCCTGGGCGAAAACGTAAACGTGCAGGACGGCGCCGTGATCCACTGCACCTATGAGAAATCCAAAACCATCGTGGGCAATAATGTGTCTATCGGCCACAATGCCATCCTGCACGGCTGTACGGTGGACAACGACGTGCTGATCGGTATGGGCGCCATCGTCATGGATAATGCACATATCAGCAGCAACAGCATCATCGCTGCAGGCGCAGTGGTACTGGCAGACACCCATGTGGAACCGGGCACCATCTGGGCCGGCGTTCCCGCCAAAAAAGTGAAAGACATCGATATGGCCCTCATCAAAGGGGAAATCAACCGCATCTCCAAAAACTACAATATGTACGCCTCCTGGTATACGGAAGGAGAGCAACAACCATAACGCTTTAGGAAAATTTATTATATTGCAGGCAAATATCCCACTATGAAAACGTTTATTTGCCTGCTCCTTTTGGCTGCCATCGTGCTGCCAGGCTGCTCTTCACAGAAATACGGCTGCCCCGCCACCAGCTACAATAAAAAAGATTTACAGCGCACCAACCGCAAAGCAGGCAAACAAATGCGTTTATTCTAGTAAAACCCGTACTATGCGCAAAATAATCGCCCTTGCCCTGCTCGCAGCCGTTGCCCTCACGGCCTGCCGCACACAAAAGAAAGGATGCCCCCAGCCCAAACGCAACTGGGGTGCAGAGAAAGTACTCGATGAATTAGGGAAACCGAAAAAATAACTAGTACTGTTCCTCCTCTATCGTTTCGAGGATCGTGGCATAACTCACATAACGGTCGGGATCAATTTCCCCGGCCTCAACAGCCTCTTTTACCGCACAGCCGGGCTCGTTGATATGCAAACAGTTATTGAATTGACATTGGGAAAGATAAGGCTGCATTTCCAGGAAATAGTGGGATAGCTCCGCTTTGTCGATATCCACGATACCGAATTCACGCACACCGGGGGTGTCTATCAGACAACCACCATCGGGCAGGTCATACATCTCCGCGAAAGTGGTGGTGTGCAACCCTTTACCGCTCCAGCCGCTCACGGCGGTGGTACGCAGGTCCAGCCCAGGTATCAGATCGTTGATCAGAGAGGATTTCCCCACGCCGGAATGGCCGGACATCAGGGTGGTCTTACCTTTCAGGATCGCCCTGATCTCGTCTATCCCCTCTTTCTCCGTGGCGGAAATAAGTTTCACCGGGTAGCCTATATCGGTATACAGCGCTTCCATGGCCTCAAACAACTCCATTTCCTTCGGCCGGTAAATATCTTTCTTGTTGAACACCAGCACGGCAGGGATATGATACGCCGCTGCGGTGACCAGGAAGCGGTCTATAAACCCCTGAGAGGTACGCGGCTCGCGGATAGTGCCTATCAGCATAGCCTGGTCCAGGTTGGCGGCGATGATGTGCTTTTTGTTACGCCCGTGCGGGGAACTGCGCACAATGTAATTCCGGCGTTCGCCGATTTCCGTGATCATGGCATTTTTGGCACTGGCGTCACTGTCATCGGGCACAATCTCCACTACATCGCCTACGGCAATGGGATTGGTGGAAGTGATATCCTCATTTTTTTTGAAGATACCTTTCATCCTCGCCTGGAATGTTTCGCCTGTGGTGGTTTTCACCACATACCAGCTGCCTGTTGATTTATATACTGTTGCTTGCAATAGTCCGGAAATTTATACCCCCAAAGGTAAATGTTTCATCACGCAAAGACAAAAAGAGAGCAAAGGCCGCAAAGGGATCACCTTTTGCTGTCTTTGCTCTCTTTTTTTATCTCTGTGTGACTTATGGTAAACTTCTGAACAGGGAATAACGCAGCACTACTTCCAGCAGGATACAGGCCAGCGCCAGCATCGCCAGCGGGAAGAAATGTTCTGCATATCGTTTATAAGAGGTGATTTCCACTTTTGTTTTTTCCAGCTGGTCGATCTCTGCGTAGATGTTCTTCAGATCGGTGGTATTGGTGGCGCGGAAATACTTACCACCGGTCTCTTTAGAGATCTTTTTCATCAGCGGTTCGTCGATCTGTACATCCTGCATCACCATTTGCACGCTGCCGTCAGCCATCGGCATCGGGAAAGGTGCTTTGCCCTGGGTGCCCACGCCAATGGTATACACTCTTATTTTAAAAGCTTTGGCTATCTCCAGCGCGGTGAGCGGATCTACCAGGCCGGTATTGTTCACACCATCTGTCAGGAGGATGATCACCTTGCTTTTAGCGTGACTGTTACGCAGACGGTCTACCGAAGTGGCGAGGCCCATACCGATGGCGGTACCGTCCTGCAGCATACCGCTTTTGACCTGCATGATCTGGTTTTTCAGCACGGCATGGTCCGTGGTGATAGGGCATTGCGTGAAACTTTCGCCGGAAAATACTACCAGCCCGATACGGTCGCTGATACGTTTGTCGACGAAGTCCATCGCCACTTTTTTGGCGGCCTCCATCCTGTTGGGCTGCAGGTCTTCCGCCAGCATACTGCCGGAGATATCGATGGCCATTACTATATCGATGCCTTCGCTGTCGATGTTTTCAGAGGTATTGGAGGTCTGTGGCCGCGCCAGCGCTGTTACGAGGGCAGCATATGCCAGGATGCGCAGGGCCAGCAATAACGGCCGGAAACGCACCTTCCAGGATACCGGCAGCCCTTTGAGACCAGCAACGGACGATACCTTCATCACACCCTGCGCTTTCTTCCGCCGGGCAATGCGCCAGTATATCATCACCGGTATCAGCAATAACAGCCAGAAGAAAACCGGGTAGGCAAATTCAATATTTTTCCACGCTGAAAAATCCATCGCTTAAATTCAGTTAAATGACTAATTACGCACCTGTCTGCGGCTTCTGTTCAGGCGCAGCAGGCGCTTGCGCTGCCGGCTCTTCTTTGGGCCTTGTCCATTCGAGGATCTCTTCGGCCTTGTTCATACAGTCCTCATGCTCATCGGCAGTAGGCTGTAATTTGGCAAACTTGGCAAGGTCCGCAATAGCCAGCAGGGCGCGTAATTTATCCCGTTGCTGGTTTAATTTGGTTACCGGCTTGATATTGATCAACAACTCCTCAGAGGTCTGTTCCAGCGCCGCAATACCAAACTGGTGTTCAAAATAGGTACGCAAAATATCTGTCAACCGGGTATAATACTGTTTGATGTCCCCCTGCTGCCACAGTTGTTCTTCTCTGAGGGATTTCAGCTGCTGCCGCGCCAGGTCGTAAGGGCTTACCAGCGGCAGTTTCACCACCGGTTTCTTTTCCGGCCGTTTGCGGAAATACAGCCAGAGGCCCAGCGCTATCAGCACTACGGCTGCACCGATGGCGATATACAGCCAGTAATCCCAGATATTCCAGGGAACTGCCCGTACCGTTTTGATCGGTTTAAAGGCTTTGGTGGTATCTACCGATACGGTATTAACATCGATGCCCAGCGGCTGGCTGAACAGGGTATCTACGCTGTTGGCGCCGGTAGCGCCGTATACTTCAAATTTCTGCGGGGGAAACTCCCAGTGGCCGGAGTCGAAGCTGGTAACGGTGAGCGTTTGCTGCAGCACCTTCATGTCCTGTTGTGTGACGGTGTCCACCTTGGAGCGGGTCACCACCTCAAAATGGTCCAGGGAGTCCGGCACGATGGGTAACAGCAGCCTGAATTCGGGCTTGTTGAACACCGCTGCCGGCACGGTGGCCTTCAGATGCAGTTTCACCTGTTCCCCGATCCGGATGCTGCTGCTGTCCGCTTTGGCGGTCACTTCGAGGGTATTCTGCGCCAGCAGGCCTAACGGGAACAACAACCCAATAAAGAAAGATAAAAGTATACGTCTTATCACTTGCTGTTTATACATGTCTGAATTTGCTCTCCTTAATAACTTACGCCCTGTTCAGGAAAAATGTCTGCAAAGCTTTTACATAGTCTTCATCGGTACGGATAGTCATCAGCTCTGCACCGCTTTTCATAAAGGCATTTTTGCAATATTGCGCATGTTGGGCAAACTGGTGTTCGTAATACTGCCTTACCCGGCGGTCAGCGGTGTCTACCCATTGTGTGGCGCCGGTTTCGGCGTCCGCCACCTGGATAAGCCCCACAGGAGGCAGCTCCCGGTCGCGCTGGTCATATACCTGGATGCCTACCATGTCGTGCCTTTTGGCCGCTATGTTAAGCGCGTCCTGGTATTCGCCGGACAGGAAGTCGCTCAGCAAAAATACAATGCTGCGCTTTTTGGCGGCATTGTTAAAGAAGCGGAGCGTTTCCTTGATATTGGTACCTTTTCGTTTAGGCGTGAACGATAACAGTTCACGGATAATGAACAGGATATGTGATTTACCTTTTTTGGGCGGGATATATTTTTCCATCCCGTCGCTGAAGAAGATAACACCTACCTTATCATTGTTTTTGATGGCCGAAAATGCCAATACGGCGCACAGTTCGGTGATCAGTTCCCTTTTGTCGCGCTTCTGTGTGCCGAAGGAGGAGCTTTCGCTCATATCCACCAGCAGCATCACCGTCAGCTCTCTTTCTTCTTCAAAAACCTTCACAAAAGGGTGATTGAAACGTGCGGTCACGTTCCAGTCGATAGACCGTACGTCGTCCCCGAAGTGATAATCCCTCACCTCGCTGAACGACATGCCACGGCCTTTGAAAGCGCTATGGTATTCGCCTGCAAAGATGTGGTTGGTAAGCCCTTTGGTCTTGATTTCTATCTGTCTTACCTTTTTGAGTATTTCGGCAGTGTCCAACATGATAAACGATTATGGCACTTCTACGGCGTTGAGAATTTCGCTGAGGATGTTTTCGCTGGTCACGTTCTCCGCTTCTGCTTCATAGGTAAGGCCTACACGGTGGCGCATCACGTCAAAGCAGATGCTGCGTACGTCTTCCGGGATCACGTATCCTCTGCGTTTCATAAAGGCATAAGCTTTGGCCGCCAGCGCCAGGTTGATGCTGGCCCTTGGAGAACCGCCATAGGAGATCAGTGGCTTCAGCTTCTGCAGTTTGTATTCTTCCGGGTTACGGGTAGCGAATACGATATCGATGATATATTTTTCGATTTTCTCGTCCATGTACACTTCCCGCACCAGCTTACGCGCTTCCAGGATATCGGCCGGCTGTATTACCGCGCGGATAGGAGTGGAGGCTTCCGGGTTCAGGTTCTGACGGATAATGTGTCTTTCTTCTTCCTTGGTAGGGTAACCGATCACTACTTTCAGCATGAAACGGTCTACCTGGGCTTCCGGCAGGGTATAAGTACCTTCCTGTTCTATCGGGTTCTGGGTGGCCAGTACCAGGAAGGGGTCGTCCAGTTTGAAGGTGCTGTCGCCGATGGTGATCTGTCTTTCCTGCATGGCTTCCAGCAGGGCGCTCTGTACTTTGGCCGGGGCGCGGTTGATCTCGTCCGCCAGGATAAAGTTGGCGAAGATAGGCCCTTTCCGTACCACAAACTCATTCTTCTGCTGGTTGTAGATCATGGTACCTACCACGTCTGCCGGCAACAGGTCGGGCGTAAACTGGATACGGCTGAACTTCGCATTGATGGCGGATGACAGTGATTTGATAGACAAGGTTTTTGCCAGACCGGGAACACCTTCGAGCAATACGTGCCCCTGTGCCAGCAAGCCGATGAGCAATCTTTCCACCATATAGCGCTGCCCCACAATTACCTTGCCCAGCTCCATGTTCAGGAGGTCCACAAACGCGCTGGCCTGGTGAATTTTTTCATTCAGTTGCCGGATATCGGACGATGTATTTTCCATGCTGTTAGTTTTTCAAGTGTGCTAAAATAAACATTCTCTTGTCAAATAAAACTTATCACTATGTGAAATGGCCGTTAAAATGCTGTTAAACTTGCTCCTGTGGCCCATTCCCATAAAAATCAGCATAACGGGGATGCCCAAATTAAGAAAGCTCCCGCATATTTATATAATATTTTTCCGTATAACGTACATTTGCCGTGGCTATGAGCCACTTAAACACAAACACTGACCCAAAAAACAGGCAATATCATGGAAGATCTTGAGAAGCGGTGGAAACCCGTAGAAGATATGCTAACGGCCAGGTTCGGGAAAAAGCCCAATATGGAAGCGATCCTGTTCCTCATCGGCGTTAATGAAATCAATCATCTGAAGAAGAAATACACGAAAGAACAGAAACAGGACCTGATGCATGTGGCTGTCTGTACCCTCCTCAGCAAAAGCGGGTATTATGAAGTGGATGGCTACGACAAAGACGGATGGCCCCATTTCAAAGAGCTGCAGCCCGTCCCCAAATTCAACCTCGAAGAACAGGAAGCTTTCCTGAAGGAACATATCATCGAGTATTTCGCAGACGAAGAAGAAGCATAATCCACCGTATGAAAAAAATCGTACTCCTTTGCACCTTATTGCTCGCCATCAGCGCCATGGCCATGGCCAAAAACAGGAAAGTAAAGGTCATCACGCCCTATGGCACCATGGTCATCCGCCTGTACGACCAAACGCCCAAACACCGGGATAATTTCCTGAAGCTGAGCAGGCGGCATTTCTACGACAGCACGTTGTTCCACCGGGTGATCAAACAGTTTATGGTCCAGGGTGGCGACCCCGATTCCAAAAGGGCCAAAGCCGGCGCCGTGCTGGGAGAAGGTGATGTAGGATACACCGTGCCGCCTGAATTCCAGCTGGACTTGTTCCATCGTAAGGGCGCGCTGGCCGCCGCCCGCGACGACAACCCCGCCAAGGCTTCCTCCGGGTGCCAGTTTTATATCGTACAGGGGAAAGTCTTTACGGACGAGGAGCTGGACAAGCTGGAGAAAACAAGGCTGGGCGGCCGTAAGATCCCGGTAGACCAGCGGGAGATCTACAAGACAGAAGGCGGGTCACCACATCTTGACCAAAACTATACGGTATTTGGCCAGGTGATCAAAGGCATGGAGGTGATCGATAAAATAGCCGCGGTGAAGACAGACAGCCATAACAGGCCACTGGAGAATGTTCCCATGAAAATAAGGGTGATCAAAAAATGGCTCTTTTTTTAAAGAAGATCACTTTAAATATCGAAATCAAAAAATCCGCAAATCCCTAAATGATTTGTATTTTTACGGCTCAAAACCAAACTTATTATGAATTTTCCGTCAAACCTGCGTTACACCAAGGATCACGAATGGGTTTTATTAGAAGGTAACGTTGCTACAATCGGCATTACCGAGTTTGCACAACGCGAATTAGGTGACATCGTATTTGTTGATATTCCTACTGTAGGTAAGACTTTAGGCGCCGAAGAGGTATTCGGTACCGTAGAAGCAGTAAAAACTGTTTCTGACCTGTTTCTGCCCGTAGCTGGTAAAATCGACACTGTCAACTCCGACCTGGAAGGCGAACCCGAATTGGTAAACAGCGACCCTTACGGCGAAGGCTGGATGATTAAAATGACCGTTTCCAACCCTGCCGATGTTGCCTCCCTGCTGGATGCTGCCGCATACCAGGCATTGCTGGGTGAATAATTACGCCAACTGATATTTCATATAGAAAAGACAACAGGAAGCGCGTTCCGCACGCCTGTTGTCTTTTTTTTCGGACAACGTTAATCGATTTACTGGATCATGAACATCTGGAAATACTACCTTCCTGCCACCGTATGGATTATATTGATCCTCATATTGTGTACCCTGCCCGGCAACGATATCCCCTCCAACTCTTTTTTAACAAAAATTCATTTCGATAAGATCGTTCATTTCGGTCTGTTCGGCGGTATTGTATTGTTCCTCAGCCTGGGCGTGTACTGGCATTACAAACAGATATCTTCCCGCACACTATGGCTGTTTGTGGCACTGGCAGCTATTTACGGCTTCATTATAGAACTTATCCAGAAATACTGGGCCATCGGCCGCAGCTTCGACGGGTATGACATCATAGCGGATACGCTGGGCGCCATCGCCGGCGTGTTTGTGTTCCAACTCGTACGCTACCTGTTTTTCAGACAGCCTAAATAAAAAATCCCCCTGGAACCAGGGGGAATGTATATCTGCTTATGAGAAATATGTGTATTTAATATCTTTATTGCTGACCGGCTTCTTTCTTCGCGTCCACTTTCATCTTGTCGTTAGCGAAGATAGAGAATTCAACACGACGGTTTTTAGCGCGGTTAGCTTCTGAGTCGTTCGGAACTTTAGGCTGGCTTTCACCATACCAGAAACCCTGGATACGGTTGGCAGCAACGCCTTGTGTTTTCAGATAAGCCATTACGCTGTTGGTCCTTCTTTCAGACAGGCCCATGTTGTAAGCGTCAGTGCCTTTGTCATCAGTGTGACCTTCCACACGTACGTAAGTGTCCGGATATTTGTTCAGGATCTGTGCCAGCTGCTGGATGCTTTCCTGGGCAGCAGGAGACAGGTCGGACTTATCAAAACCGAACAATACGCCTGCATCAAAAGTCACGTTAATACCTTCCCCTACACGTTCAACGGTTGCGTTCGGCACTTCATTTTTGATTTCCTGTGCCTGCTTATCCATTTTTTTACCAATCAGTGCACCACCAGCGCCACCGATAGCAGCACCAATAATAGCGCCCAGGGCAGTGTTACCGGCTGCTTTACCGATGATCGCACCGGCAGCAGCACCACCGCCTACACCGATAGCAGCGCCTTTTTTAGTATTATCCATGCTCTGCCAGGTGCTACAGCTAAACAACATGGTTACTGATAAAACCAGGGCTACCAGAACATTGAGTCTTTTCATCATAGTAATTTTAAACATGAAGGTTATTATATATAATTCAGGATGACAAATGTAAGTCGAAAATTGGGAAACAAATACTTTGCCAGTTTCTATAAGGTATCCATAACTAATTGAAATATAAATATAAACAAACATTAAAAAAACACAAGCAATCCTTTTATAATCAAATAATTATATGTGACATGCTTGTGTTTCTGACGTTATGAATACATCCGGAAAAGTAAACAACAAATTAACCCAAAAGGTTCTTGAGCATACCGCCGATACCGCCGCCGGCATCGTTGCCGCCCTGCTGTTGCTGGCTGGCGCCATTGGAGAACAGGCCGGAAAGATCGCTCAGGTCCACTTTACCATCGCCGTTTTTATCCAGGCCGCCGGACAGCTGGCCCAGCACGCCCTGCAGATCGATACCATTGGCTGCGCCGCCGGTCAGTGAACTGAAGATGCTGTTGAGGCTGAAATTACTGTTGGACGGGTCGTTGGTCTTATTTACCAGCGATCCTAATACCGCCGGTATCAGGGAAGCTGCCAGCTGGGTGGCCGCCCCTTTGTCCAGGTTGAATTTCTCGAGCAGCGTTCCAACAAAATTATTGGAGATATTACCTACCACCGGGTTGTCCTGGGTGGTGCCGGTAGCCGACTGGCCGCCCAGCAGGGACAAAACGCCTTCGGTGTTCCCGTTGGCCAGCTCCTGTTGCAGGCCGCTGGCAATAGATTCTGTGGCAGCGCCGATCACTGCTTCATTCTGTTCATTGGGCACAGCAGGGTTATCAACAACAGTGCTCTGTGCATTTTCCCGAACAAGTTGCATTAATTGCTCTAACATCTTAATATGGATTTTATGGAAGAAAAAATGTCGTGGTTTAAATAGTAGTTTAAACAGCGGTTTAAACAGTGACTTAAATAAATGTAAGATTATTCCGGTAGCCCACCAACTCGCAAAGCGAGGGAAGGGAGCAAAGAGCGCGAAGGAGCGGAACCCCAAACAGAGACCTAAGCGGAGTTGCCCGCAAAGGCGCCAAGCAGCAAAGGCGCAAAGGATATAAAAGAGAGCGAAGAAAATCACATCATTTTGTGTTCTCTTCGCTCTATTAATTCTTTCTTAAATCTTATTTGATCTTATTATATCTTATTAGAGTCTCTTCAATCTCATCAGATCTTATTCAATCTCATCAGATCTTATTCAATCTTATCAGATCTTATTCAATCTTAATTAATCTCAATAAGCTTAGCGTCTTTGCTGCTTAGCGCCTTTGCGGGCAACTCCGCGCCGATCTTCGCACCTTTGCGCTTCTTTGCTCACTTCCCTCCTTTGCGTGACTAGCTGCCTTGTTTCAGCTTCTCCGCATTCTCTGCAAACTGCAGTGCATCTACCATATCCTTGATTTCCCCGTTCATGAAAGCGTCGAGGTTATACACGGTCATGCCTATACGATGGTCTGTAACACGGCCTTGCGGATAGTTATAGGTACGGATTTTTGCGGAACGGTCGCCGGTAGACACGAGGCTCTTACGCTGGGAGGCTATGGCATCTTCATGTTTGCGGACTGCGGCTTCATAGATGCGGGTACGCAGCATCTTCATGGCTATCTCACGGTTGGAGTGCTGGCTGCGGCCTTCCTGGCATTCCACTACCACGCCGGTAGGGATGTGGGTAAGCCTCACCGCAGACTCGGTTTTGTTTACGTGCTGACCGCCAGCGCCGGAGGAACGGAAAGTGTCCATTTTAATATCCGCTTCGCGCACATCCACATCCACCTCCTCAGCTTCGGGCAGCACGGCCACGGTAGCGGCGGAAGTGTGCACACGGCCGGCTGCTTCCGTGGCAGGCACACGCTGTACGCGGTGTACGCCGGATTCAAATTTCAGGGTACCATATACGTCGTCTCCGCTGACTTCTATCACCACCTCTTTAAAGCCGCCGGCGGAACCGGGGGTTTCGTTCAGCAGGTTGGTGCTCCAGCCTTTGGTTTCGCAGAAACGCAGGTACATGCGCATCAGGTCGCCGGCAAAGAGGCTGGCCTCATCACCACCGGTACCGGCGCGTATTTCAAGGATGGCGTTTTTCTCATCCTGGGGGTCTTTGGGGATCAGCAGGTTACGGATCAGTTCTTCCTGCTCCTGCTTCTGCTCCTGCAGCGCTTCCGTTTCGGCTTTGGCCAGTTCGCGCATCTCTTCGTCGCCACTGTCCAGCACTTCCTTGTTGAAGGCAATATTGTCCAACAGCTTCCGGTAGGCATCATATGCCTTCACGATCTTCTCCAGCTGCCGGTATTCCTTGCTAAGCTGGCCAAATTTTTTGTTGTCGCTTACCACTTCCGGGTTGGTCAGTGCCAGCGCCACCTGTTCAAAACGGCCTTTTATCGCTTCGAGTTTGTCTATCATAATTATCTTTGACTTTTGAGTATCCCTTCCGGAAAGACGGCAGGTGATGCTACTAATCGGGTTGCAAAATTAACACCATTCATTTAATTAAATATCAGGTTGTTGAAACAGATCAAATTAAAAGGGAAAGATATATTCGACGGCGAGCGGTTCCTGGGGCCCGGCCATGTCCTGGTATTGGATGAAAACGGCGTAGTGACGGGCATTGTAGCGGAAAATACCGCCGGCGCCGGTGTCCGGGAACTGGACGGCATCCTCTGCCCGGGATTTGTTAATACCCACTGTCACCTCGAACTTTCGCATATGAAAGGGGTGATCCCTGAAAAAACCGGGCTGCCCGCCTTCCTCACCCGGGTGATGGAAAACCGCAACAGCGGCCATGACCAGGCTGCGGCCATCGCCGCGGCGGAGCAGGCCATGTGGGAGGCCGGGACCGCCGCAGTAGGGGATATCTGTAACGGTCCCGCTACGGTGCCCCAAAAGCGCCACCAGCGCCTCTACTACCATACTTTTGTAGAATGCATGGGCGTAGCCGAAGGCAGCGCGGCCGCCCGCTATCAATACAGCCTGGAAGTACTCCAGGCTTTCCGGGATATCCCCGGCCACAGCGCCTCCATCGTGCCACATGCACCCTATTCGGTGAGCAGCGCGCTTTTCGGGCTGCTGGCGCAAACGCCGCACAACACGCCCGTGAGCATCCACAACCAGGAATGCGCCGCGGAAAATGAGCTGTATAACACCAACACCGGCGACTTTCTCCGGTTTTACGCCCATTTCGGCATGGACGCCGGCAGCTTCCGGCCCACAGGCACCAACAGCCTCGAAGCCTATCTGCCCCGCTTTGCCCGCAACAAAATCCTGCTGGTACATAATACCTATACTTCCGCCGCCGATATCCGGTTTGCCCTGCAACAGCCCGTGGAAACCTGGTGGTGCCTCTGCCCGCAGGCCAATTTGTATATTGAAGACCGGTTGCCCGACATCCCGCTGTTTCGCGAAGCAGGATGTAATATTACCCTGGGCACCGACAGCCTGGCGTCCAACCACCAGCTGTCTGTCTGGGAGGAGATAAAGACCATACAGGCCCATTACCCTGGCATACCGATGGAAGAACTCCTGCGCTGGGCAACCAGCAACGGCGCCAAAGCCCTCGGCATCGACAGCCGCTACGGCAGCTTCGGGACCGGTATGCAGCCAGGCGTAGTGCTGATTGCTGACGACACCAAACGTATTATCTAGAATTAACCATATGAATGATTTCCTGAACCAGGTCATCCTGGACAACCCCGTAAGGGACTACCTCGTACTGATCGGGGTACTGCTCTTCGTATCTTTTGTCAAACGCTATGTATCCAAAGGGATGGCCGCCATCCTGTTCCGCCTCGTACGCCGCTGGTCCCCCAGATAGAGGAAAAAGACTTCGTCAGCCTGCTGCTGCGGCCACTGGAGTACTTCCTGTTGCTGGTCACTTTTATGCTGACCATCGACCGGTTTACTTTTCCCCAGGTGCTTAACGTACACCTGTACAACAAAGCCACCCTGAAGGACCTTACCGATACGCTGCTGGCGCTGGCTTTCAGCATGAGCATCATCTGGATCATGCTGCGCCTGATCGACTTCATCGCGCTGGTGCTGGAAAAGAAGGCCGATCTCACGGAAGACAAAACAGACAACCAGTTTATTATCTTCTTCCGCGATTTCTTTAAAGCGATCGTCTTCATCATGGGCGCCATCGCCTTTATCAGGATCCTTTTCGGCCCGTCGCTGGTAGAGAAGATCATCGCAGGCCTTGGTATCGGTGCGGCAGCCCTCGCCCTCGCCGCCAAAGAAAGCATCGAGAACCTGATCGGCTCCTTCATCATTTTCTTTGACAAGCCTTTCCGTGTAGGCGACAGCGTAAAGGTAGACAGCTACCAGGGCACCGTGGAGAAGATAGGGCTGCGCAGCACCCGTATCCGTACGCTGGAAAAGACTTTTGTGACCGTACCCAACAAAAAAATGGTGGACAGCATCCTGGACAACCTGTCCCTCCGTACGCAGCAGCGGGTGGCCATGCGCCTTGAGATAGGCTCGGAAGCGCCTGCCGACAAAGTACTGAAGGTGCTGGACGACATCCGGAGCCTCCTGCAAAATAATTCCAACGTATTGCCCGGCTTTACAGTGAACCTGAACGATTTCACCAAGGACACCTATATCGTGCAGGTTATCTTCAATACTTATATTATCGACGGTAACCAGTATGCGGCCCTGCGGGAAAAAGTGAACCTTGCCATTATAAGGCTGCTGGCAGAAAACGAGGTAAAACTGCCCACCACGTCCACCAATGTGACATTTGGGAATTTGGGAAGTTAGAAATTTTGATATTTGGTTATTTTGATATTTGGAAGTTTGCGCGGACTGTTTTCAGGCTTAAAAAACTTGCACCATCAAAAATATCAAAATAACCAAATATCAAAATTCCTAAATTCCTAAATGAAGAAGGCCTGTTGACAAACATCAACAGGCCTTTATTTACTTGGAAGTTCTTTAAACGGGTTATTCTTTTTCTTTCTTGGAGCTGTTCAGCAGGATGCGGGACAGGTCTGCTTCCACGGATTCTTTCGGCGCGCCTACGATACGGCCTACTTCGCTGCCATCGCGGTAAACGATCACAGTAGGCAGTTTTTTTACTTTATAGTCGGTAGGAGCGTCTGTCTGCATTTTCTGATCGGCGCCAAACATCAGCACCTGGTCTTCCGGGCTGCCGGCGGTGATCATCACCTTATACAGTTCAGGAACTACCTTGCGGCTGGTTTCGTCCCAGGTGCCCATTACCACCACCAGGTTATAATTGGTACGGTTGGATTTAATGTAATTGAGCATATTATCGTTGGGCTGATAGCTGTTCACCCCTTTATAAAACCAATCGGTAGACTGGTCCTGCATCAGGGTTTTCATTTCAATTTTGCCTTTGATCACTTTATCGTTTCCATTCTGTGCCCAGGCCATTGTAGAAAAAAGCAGGCCGCCTCCCAGTAGTAATGTTTTCAAGCGCATAAACATGTTTTTATAATTGATCTTTCAGTTCGGTTAAAAAGCCACGTACTTTTAGCAAAGCCTGTACCATTTCGAAATTTCGGGCTGCCAGCTTGAGATCTTCCTTTAGTTTTTGCTTAGCCCCTTCGATGGTATATTTTCTTTCCCGCAGCAGATGGTAGATCAGTTTGAGGTGCTGGATGTCTTCCTGACGGAACAGCCGGTCCCCCTTCCTGTTCTTTTTGGGTTGAAGAATATCGAATTCATTTTCCCAATAGCGTATCAGCGACGTATTTACCCGAAACATGGCAGCTACCTCACTGATTGAATAATATTGCTTATCCAGCACTAATTTGTCCAACTCCATAATCAAGTCTGGGTCTTCCGATACCTCTTTCAATGATTTACGTCCCCGCTTTTTACCAGGCTGTCTGGGTACAGCTATGGCCTTCTTCACTTTTGCTTTTACAGCACCTCCCGCAGTCTCCGGTACCGGGTGGGGAGTTCCAGGTGTGGAAAAGAGGTCTAACTGTTGCATAACGGTAAAAAACGGTGAAAAATATTCTTTACGGGAATGAAGTTAAGCTTTTCATAGCAAGCTTACCGCTTTTATCCTCCGGAAAAATATCATTTACCTGTTACAACGCATTAAAACCTAAGCACTAACGGCACCGGGCATTAGTCGAACGACTGGTTGCCGGACCGGGCCATCTTCAGCATGCGGTCAAATTGTTCGGGGGTGAGGTCATTAAAGAAGAAGTACACCGGGTCAACTTTTTCTCCGTTTTTAATGACTTCATAGTGGCAGTGGGGGCCGGTGGATTTACCGGTGCTGCCTACCCAGCCCAGTACGTCGCCGCGTTTAACGGCCTGGCCGGTCTTCACCTTCATGCGGAGCATGTGGCCATATAATGTTTTATACCCATATCCATGCCTTACGATCACGTGGTTGCCGTAGCCCACGTCGCTCAGGCTGGCCTCTTCCACCGTGCCGTCGCCGGTTGCGTAGATAGGAGTGCCGCTGGGCGCTGCAAAGTCAAGCCCCGCGTGATACTTCATGGTTTTATAGATTGGGTCGATGCGGTATCCGAAACCGGAGGCGATGTGCTTCAGGTCTTTGTTGGCCACCGGCTGTATGGCCGGGATGGATGCCAGCATCTGTTGTTTGTTTTTTACCAGGTTATCGATTTCCTCGTAGGATTTTTCCTGTGTTTTGATACGGTTGGTCAGTTCTTTCAGCAGGATGCCGGTAGAAGCGATGATTTCACTGCTGGCAAAGGATTGCAGCTGGGCAGCCTCCTCATCACGGTTGATTTTGCCCTCCCGTGCGCTGTCGGGGATGGGAGAGGCCTCAAATATCACCCGGTAAATTTCATTGTCACGTTCTTCCAGTTCCGCCAGCTTTCCCCTCATTTCCTTCATACGCCCCTGCATGGCTTCATATTTTTCCTTCATCCCCTCCAGGTCGCGGCGCAGCGACTTTTCCTTGGGGAATCCACCACCCGGTAAGCCACAGACAGAAAGATCGCCCCGGTAACAATGGCAGCAGACACAAACCCGAGTATCCTCAGGATCTTCACCCGCAGGGATACTACGAGCTTCTCATATTTTAATGTTTGGGTGTTGTAAAAATATTTAACCTTCTTCATGCACCGGGTGTACTTTACGCTGGCTTACAGCTGTGAACGCTGTTTCAGCAGTTTTATTTCATGAGGTCCAAACAAGCGGATGGCCGTTTTTGCGTTATTTTCTGTCCACATTAACTTTTTTGCCGGGTAACACAACCTGTTTTGAATAATCATACAGGTTTCAATATTTTTGCACTCCCTGTAAACCGTCGGAAAATAAGGCGCACAAACCTAATGTAATTAGATTAAAACATCAACCTTTTGAATGTCAATTTTCTAACTACTTTATAATGGCTTGATAAACAACATAAAAACGTCCATTTTTCCCATTTACATGGCAATAAAAATACATATTAACTCGCATCCATATTTATGACAGCATCTGAGATAAGACAGCAATTCCTGGATTTTTTTGCGTCGAAAGGACACCAGATCGTTCCTTCTGCCCCTATCGTGATCAAAAACGATCCCACCCTGATGTTCACCAACGCGGGCATGAACCAGTTTAAAGACTACTTTCTGGGCAACAAAACGCCGGCCCACCCACGGGTGGCGGACACGCAGAAATGTCTCCGGGTAAGCGGCAAACATAACGACCTGGAAGAAGTAGGTATCGACACCTATCATCACACCATGTTCGAAATGCTGGGTAACTGGAGCTTTGGCGACTATTTTAAGAAAGAAGCCATCGCCTGGAGCTGGGAGCTGCTGACAGAAGTGTACAAAATCCCGAAAGACAAACTCTATGTCACTGTTTTTGAAGGAGATGCGAGCGAAAACCTGCCTAAAGACGAGGAAGCTTTTAACTTCTGGAAAGAACATATTTCAGAAGACCGTATCCTGCTGGGCAACAAAAAAGACAATTTCTGGGAAATGGGCGACACGGGTCCATGCGGCCCCTGCTCCGAAATACACGTAGACTGCCGTCCTGACAACGAAAGACAGGCCATAGACGGTAAAACGCTGGTCAACGCAGACCATCCGCAGGTAATCGAAATCTGGAACAACGTATTCATGCAGTTCAACCGCCTGAAGGACAAATCCCTCGAACCACTGCCAGCCAAACACGTGGACACCGGCATGGGCTTCGAACGCCTGGTACGCGTACTGCAGGGTAAAACCTCCAACTACGACACCGACGTGTTCATGGGCACCATCCATACCACCGAACAGCTCACCGGCAAAAAGTACGAAGGCGCCGACACCCGCAAAGACGTGGCTTTCCGCGTTATCGCCGACCACATCCGCGCCATCTCCTTCACCATCGCCGATGGCCAGCTGCCGTCCAACACCGGCGCCGGTTACGTGATCCGCCGCATCCTGCGCAGGGCCGTACGTTACTATTTCTCTTTCCTCGATGTGAAAAAACCGCTCCTGCACGACCTCGTGCCGGTACTGGCCGCCCAGTTCTCCCACGTATTCCCCGAACTGCAACAACAGGTGGACTTCGTGAAGAAAGTGGTATTTGAAGAAGAGAACAACTTCCTGCGTACCCTCGAAAGCGGTATCCGCCGGATCGAAGACTTTATGCAACAGCAGGCAGCCGCCAAAGTAGTGGACGGCCAGACCGCCTTTGAATTATACGATACCTACGGTTTCCCGTACGACCTTACCACCCTTATCGCCTCCGAAAACGGTTTCTCCGTAGACGAGCCAGGCTTCAAAGCCGCGATGCAGCAGCAGAAAGACCGCTCCCGCGCCGCTACCGCCATCGATGCCGGCGACTGGGTAGTCCTGGACGAAACGCCGGATTCCGTATTCATCGGTTACGAGCAACTGGAAAGCAACACCAAACTACTGAAATACCGCACCGTAAAAGCCAAGGGAAAAGAGCAGTTCCAGCTGGTACTGGGCCAGACCCCTTTCTACGCTGAAAGCGGCGGACAGGTAGGCGATACGGGCGTACTCCACTTCGGCGACGAGGCCATACACGTAACCGACACTAAAAAAGAAAACAACCTGATCATCCACTTTGCCGATAAACTGCCAGCCAATCCCGCTGCGAAAGTAAAAGCAACAGTAACGAAAGATAAGCGCCATAACACCGCGCGCCACCACTCTGCTACCCACCTGCTGCACGCCGCACTGCGCCAGGTGCTGGGAACACACGTGGCACAGAAAGGCTCGCTGGTGAACGCTGAAGCGCTGCGTTTCGACTTCTCCCACTTCGCCAAAGTAACCGATGAAGAAATGGCACAGATTGAAGCGATCGTTAACGAAAAAATTCGTCAGAACATCCCGGTAGTGATCAAGGAACTGCCGAAGGAAGAAGCGCTGCAACTGGGCGCCATGGCACTCTTTGGCGAGAAATACGGCGATGTGGTACGGGTAGTGATCATGGACCCTGCCTACAGCGTAGAGCTCTGCGGCGGTACCCATGTGGCTACCACCGGAGAACTCGGCCTGTTCAAGTTTGTGTCTGAAGGAGCAGTAGCTGCCGGCGTACGCCGCGTGGAAGCCGTTACCGGCGCGCAGGCAGAAGCTTTCGTAAACGAACAGCTGCAACAACTCAAAGCAATCAAAAACGCCCTGAAAAATCCCAAAGAACTGGTGAAAACAGTGGAAACACTGGTGCAGGACAAATCTTCCCTCGAAAAACAAGTGGAAGCCCTGGAACTGGAAAAAGTGCGCCAGCTCGCTGCCGGCCTGCGTGACAAGGCAGAGAACATTAACGGCGTCAATTTCCTTGGACTGGTGGTGAACGTCAGCAATGCGGAAGGCCTTAAACAACTGGCCCTCCAGCTGAAAAACGACATCCCCGGCCATGTACTGCTGTTTGCCGCCAACATCGGCGGTAAAGCCAGCGTTGCCCTCAGCATCGCAGAGGAGCTGGTGACAGCCAAAGGATGGGAAGCGCCGAAAATCATCAAAGAAAAAGTAGCTCCCCTGATCAAAGGCGGCGGCGGCGGTCAGAAGTCCTTTGCCACCGCAGGCGGCCAGGAAACAGACAAACTGGACCAGGTAATTGCCGCAGTGAAAGCACTCCTCGGATAAATTCATTTTTCATATTAACCAGGAAAGCCGGCCCAAAAGAGCCGGCTTTCTTTATTTGATACCTTAGCCTTCTGCGCTGTTACCCCCGGCTGAAGCCAGAGGAAAAAATTTTAACAATTCATCTGGTGACCGTCGTCACCTGGCAGGCAGTTTTAACTTTTTCTTACCTCTTACCCCTGTTAATTTTGTAACACTCAAAAATCAAACTGACATATGAAAAACGTACTCAGAAATTTTACCCTCGCAGGCTTTGGTTGCCTCGCCGTGAGTGTGGCCGCCGCACAAAGTCCGGGTGCATCCTCCAAAGATAAAATGGGCGAGTATGATGAAATCGTCATTAAAAACAAAAGCAACAAAGGCGGTAAAGTAACCGTGGAAATCAAAGACGGCGACATCCTGGTAGACGGCAATAAGCTGGACCAGTACAATAATCCGGACATCTCTGTTTTCCGCCGCAAGATCACGCCGATGAATGGCAATAACTTCAGCTTCGGCGGCCCTTCCCGCGGAGAAATCCAGCTCTTTAACAGTGACGGAGACGACGAAGGAGAAGAAATGCCTGTCTCCGGCAACAAAGCCGTGCTGGGCGTTATCACCGAAAAAACCACCGCGGTGGGCGCTACCGTAAAATCCGTGGCTCCCGGCAGCCCTGCGGAGAAAGCGGGCCTTAAAGTGGGCGACGCCATCACAAAAATCAATGATGAAACCATCAACGAACCGAAAGAGCTGTTTGAAACCATCGGCCGTTTCAAACCCGGCGATAAAATAACAGTATCGTATACACGCAATAACAAACAAAATAAAGCCACCGTTACGCTGGATGAAAGAAAGGAAGACGCCTTTGGCGGCATTTTTAACATGCCCCGCAAAAGAGGCGAGATGTTCGCTTTCCCCATGCCCCGCGGCAGACAGGGCTTCGGCGGTTTTGAAAGAGCGGATGACGGCGTAAAACTGGGCATACAGGTACAAGACACCGATGACGGCGATGCTGCACAGGTGATCAATATGACACCAGGGTCTCCTGCTGAAAAAGCCGGCTTCAAAATCAACGACCTGATCACGGAAATGGCCGGCAACCCCGTAAAATCAGCCCACGACGTGGCAGAAATTTACCGTGACAACCGCAACAAGGGAACAATAACAGCTACGGTTAAACGAAATGGTCAGACACAGACCATCAGCATTAAAATTCCAAAGAAACTGCATACCGCAGATCTTTAAAATAAGTACTTTTTTCTTTTGGGTTTAATTATACAGGCGGGGAGGCTGACCATCACAGGTCAGTCTCTTCGTTTTTCCGTATTATTTCATGATCTTTTTCAGCAGCCCGAGTTTATTTTTAAACGGCGGATATTTCACCGGCACATCCAGCCAGGTAGCGGTTTTCAGCATCCCCTTGGCATGGGTGAACGTGTCAAAACTATAACGGCCGTGGTACTGCCCCATACCACTGTATCCCGCTCCGCCGAAAGGCAGTTCCGGATTGGTAAGGTGTACCAGCGCATTGTTCACGCAGCCGCCGCCAAAGCGTACCTGTTCTATTAACGCTTTCTCTGTTTTTTTGCTTTTGGTGAAGACATATAACGCCAACGGATAGGGGTTTTTCTTAATCGCCTGTATTGCCTGCGGCAGTGTCTCAAAAGTGAGCACCGGCAACACCGGGCCGAAGATTTCTTCCTGCATCACCGGATCGTCCCATTCCACCCCTTCCAGCAGGGTAGGGGCTATATACCGCTTGTCACGGTCAGTCTGGCCGCCATGCAGCACCCGTCCTCTTTTCAGATAGGCAGCTACCGCATCGAAACGGCGGATATTGATCATGCGGGCATAGTCGTGGCTGGCGGCAGGATTTTCGCCGAAGAACTCCTCAATGGCCTCTTTCAGGGCGGCCAACAGCGGCTCTTTTATTTTATGATGTACCAGCAGGTAGTCCGGCGCCACACAGGTTTGTCCGGCATTCCAGAACTTGGACCAGACGATTCGTTTAGCCGCCACCTTCACATTCACTTTTTCGTCCACCACACAGGGTGATTTTCCACCCAGCTCCAGCGTCACCGGGGTAAGGTGCGGCACGGCCATTTCCATGATCTTTTTGCCCACAGGGATGCTGCCGGTAAAAAACACATGGTCGAACCGGAAAGCCATCAGGGCGGGGATAACGGTGCTGCCGTCTCCTTCTACCACGCTGATATAGGCAGGATCAAAGGTTTCTTTGATCAGTTCCGTAATGACTGTCGCGGTATGCGGCGCCAGTTCGGAAGGCTTCAGGATGGCGCAGTTGCCACCGGCGATAGCCCCTACCAGCGGGCTGAGCTGCAGCATAAAAGGGTAATTCCAGGGCGCTATGATCAGCGTCAGCCCCAGCGGCTCGCGATACACCCGGCTGCTGCTGGGATAAGTGACAAAGGGGGAAGTCACCACCTCCGGTTCCATCCACTGTTTCAGGTTGGCCGCTATGTAGGCGATTTCCTCATACAGGAATCCGACTTCGCTGCTGTAGGCTTCCAGCGGATGTTTATGGAGGTCCCGTTTCAGTGCTTCGAGAATACGGGGCTCATAGCGCTGAATGGCTTTTTTCAGCTTTTGCAGCATCGCTTTTCTGAAGGCATAGGGGCGGGTCACTCCGGAATCGAAATAGTCGTGCTGGGCATTGTACAGCTGACTGATCTGGGCATTGCTGATCATAGGGTAAAAATTTAACCTTTATCTGTCTCAAGTTAGGCATTTCCGGGCATGAAATAGGTCGGAAACCCAGCATTATTTGAATATATTTGCGATAATCAGTACGGATTATGAGCGATATCTATAGCAAATATGAGACAGTGATAGGGCTGGAAGTACATGCCCAGCTGCTTACCGAGAGCAAACTGTTCTGCAGTGACAGCGCGGCCTTCGGCGGGGCGCCCAATACCCATATCAGCGCCATCTCCCTGGCCCATCCCGGCACGCTGCCCCGGATGAACCGCAAGGCAGCCGAATATGCCATCAAACTGGGCCTCGCCTGCCATTGTGAAATAGAAAAAGATAATTATTTCGCCCGTAAGAACTACTTCTATCCTGACCTGCCCAAAGGTTACCAGGTATCCCAGCACACCGCCCCCATTTGCAAGGGAGGTTATGTACCGGTGGTGACCGATGCCGGCAGCCGGCAGATACAACTTAACCGTATTCACCTGGAAGAAGACGCAGGCAAGCTGCTGCACGACCAGGACCCGGCCAACAGCTACGTGGATTATAACCGCGCCGGCGTGCCGCTCGTGGAAATCGTGAGCGAACCGGACATGCATACCAGCGATGAAGCTTATGCTTATCTGACCGAACTGCGGCGGCTGGTACGTTATCTCGGCGTATGCGACGGTAATATGGAAGAAGGCAGCATGCGCTGCGACGCCAATATCTCCGTGCGCCTCAAAGGCGTTACCACCTTGGGCACCAAGGTGGAAGTGAAAAATATGAACTCCATCCGCAACGTAAAGCGGGCCATCGATAACGAAGTAAAAAGGCAGATAGACCTGCTGGAAGCCGGCGGCACCCTGGTACAGGAAACCCGCAGCTTCGACGCAGCCACCGGCAACTCCTTCTCCCTGCGCTCCAAAGAGGAAGCCAACGACTACCGTTACTTCCCCGAACCTGACCTGGCGCCGTTCCATCTCACCGATGAGTTTATTGCCGCCATCAGGGCCACGCTGCCCGCACTGCCGGAAGAACTGATCCTTAAATACACCACCGTCTACGGCCTGCCGGAATACGACGCCCGCGTGATCTGCGACGATAAAGGCACTTCAGACTACTTCGAGAGCCTGACCGCCGTTACCACGCAATATAAAGCAGCCGCCAACTGGATGCTGGGCCCCGTTAAATCATGGCTCAACGAACATTCGGAAGATATCTCCCGGTTCCCGGTGCCCCCTGCAGCCCTGGCAGCGCTGATCCATCTCACCGACAGCGGAAAGGTAAGCTTCTCCATCGCCTCCTCGAAGATATTGCCGGAGATGATTACCGCCACCACCGAAGACCCGCTGGCCATCGCCACACGGCTCAACCTCCTGCAGGACACCAACGCCGACAACATCAGCCCCATCATTGATGAGGTGCTCGCCAAATACCCCGATAAGGTAGCTGCTTTCCGCAGTGGCAAAAAAGGCCTGATGTCGCTGTTTGTAGGAGAAGTGATGAAACTGTCCAAAGGCAAGGCTGATCCCCGGCTCACCAACGAACTGCTGGCCGAAAAACTGAAAGGATAGCCGCTTTGAAGATATTTAGCTAATATTGACAGTTGAAAGGCTCAGAAAACGATAAAAAATAGTAGCATGAAAAAATACTTATTGTGGATGTCCGTAGCAGCTTTCCTGGCCGGATGTGCCGGACAGCAGGAAAAAGGAGAATTTAAAATCGAGGGACAATTCAGCAATCTTCCCCTCGGACCTGTAGTACTGGAAGAACTGACGCTGGAAAACCTGAAAGTGGTGGACTCCACCAATGTAAAAGATGCCAGCGGTAAATTTACCCTGAAAGGTATGGTGCCCGAACAAGGCCTCTACCGCATCCGTTTTGATAATGGCAAATTCGTTCTGCTGGCGCTCGACGCAGGCGATATGAAACTGACAGGCGATGTCAACGACCTCGAAACCATGAAGATTACAGGCTCCGAGGCAACGGCTGAACTGCAGCAGTTCCTGCAGAACGTCAGCAAACAGTCTATCGCCCTGACAGAAGAAATGCGCAAGGTAGACAGCCTCCATAACGCCAAAGTAGCAGACAGCGTGCTCCAGCCGCAACTGGAAGCCATCCAGAAAAAAGAAAAAGAATTTGAACAGGACTTCTTCGCATTTGCCGAAAAAACAAAAAACCCGGCCAACGCCGTATTCGCTATCAGCCAGGTGAGAAGCCCGGAAGAAATTATCGCACACAAACAGGCGATCGCCGGTTTAACGACCCGCTTTCCCAAAAATACACTGGTGAAAAGCATGACCGATAAAATCGCTGAACTGGAGAAAAATAACCAGTTAAGCGCCGGTGATGCAGCTGGTGGCGATGACGAAGCCTCAACAGCCGTTAAAGTAGGCATGGAAGCCCCTGACTTCACGCTCCCTGACCCTAACGGAAAAATGATCAGCCTGAAATCCCTGCGCGGTAAATATGTACTGCTCGATTTCTGGGCCAGCTGGTGTGGTCCCTGCCGTGAGGAAAATCCAAACGTAGTGAAAGCTTTCCAGCAGTTCAAAGGCAAAAACTTTACAGTGCTTGGCGTGTCTCTGGATAAAACCAAAGATCAGTGGCTGGCCGCTATCGCTAAAGACGGCCTCACCTGGAACCATGTCAGCGACCTGAAATTCTGGGACTCTTCCGTAGTGCCGCTGTATGGCATCAATGCCATTCCTACCAACTTCCTCCTGGACCCGCAAGGTAAAGTGATCGCCAGCGACCTCAGAGGCGACGCACTGACTGCCAAACTGCAGGAAGTACTGAAGTAATATTTTCCCGATATATTTATAAACACGCTGGCCGGCTTGATATCAAGCCGGCCAGCGTGTTTATATTCTTACGGAAACAATTTGCTTTTAACAGCTCATACAGGATCTATCGGACAAGGAGATGTGCTGGTATGAACGTAGTTGACACTTTGAGAACCATCACTAAAAATATACACATAGGTACACCTGTAGGTATTACCCTGCTTGATAGCGCTAACTATCTTTTTGGTGCCTACTTCGCAAATGCCATTGACTACCTTGGTACCTTCGGAACCGCATCCATACAGGTAATTGAGGGCCGTAGCATCATTGGTTGTAAAAGGACGGGCATCGTAGCGACCTACACAGGCCAGCATCCAGCTGTTTTGATCCGGCCCGGCAGGCGTTCCCGGGATTTGTACGGAGCCAACGCTGCCCGGGTCTTCCGGTTGATTGGGATCTCCATAACAGCTAAAACTGATATCGGTATAGTCCGTATGCCGGAAACCGATACAATGCCCAATTTCATGCGCAATAATACCTGTCAGGAATCCAACCGTATAATCACTACCGATATATCCCACATTCATCCGGATGGTATTGGCCGGATTTCCGCTACCGTCCGGATAACCTGAATTACCGAGCACTTTATCCGGTAAGACAGCTGCTATGACGGAGATAGTGGCGTTACTCTGCACCCTGGAAAAATGTAATTTTAAATGCAGGTCATTATACCTTGCAATAGCTGCGTCTACAGCCGCAATATAATCGGCAGGCATGTTGGCCGCCGAAATAGTGATTTCACGGGTGCCGGCGCCGCCCAGCCCCCCTACATTTACCAACGCATTGGTCCTGTAGTGTTCTGTCTCGGCAATATGTAATTTCAGTCCTTCATTTTTTCTGTCAAGATCTTTTTCTGTGAGAAAAATATCACCTTCGACGATATAACCGTCCTTCACTTTTATCACACCTTTTTTACTAAAGCCGAGCGCAGATATTTTAGCCAATACATTGGCGGAAATGTCTTCTTTAGCGGGCATATCGTCATTTTTGCTTTTCTGGCAGGCGAAGAAAAGGATGCAGGCTAATAAACAACAGGCCACAGCGGCCATCAGAGTCTTCATAACAATTCGGTTTTTTGAGTTAGGGAAAAACAATTCAGTACAAAAGAATTAACAATACAATCTTTATAAAGATACAATAACCAGGAAGATGATCAAAGATCAAAAACAAGGTTAGTTATCTAGCTTATAAAAAAGTCCCGGGAGGAATCCCGGGACAAATGTTAACTGAATATATGTTACTCATCATCTATTGCTATGGAGAATTTGCTAGTATTCAGGATTCTGCTTCAGATTAGGATTGGAAGCAGTTTCAGTGGATGGAACAGGCCAGATAAAACGGAAGTCCGTATAGGAGATCGCGTTATAGCTGGGTTTTACCACTGGTTTAGTGACCACATTGTAATCACTGCCATCTGTTTTAAGATCACTCTTCAGCACCTTGGCAGGAATACCTTTCGCAGAATATACCGGATCCAGCGCCAGGCGGTGGATATCCGGCCAGCGGCGTCCTTCGCCGGCAAATTCAACACGACGCTCGTTCAGGATGGCCAGCATCATATCTGCCGGAGGCGTGGTGATCCTGTTTGGACTGGCAGCAGGCAGGGACCTGTTACGTACCGCATTGTACAGGGCAAAAGCCTGAGCGGTATTACCAGTACGGGCATACGCTTCCGCAGCATTCAGCAGCACCTCCGCATAACGGATAATAGGCGCCCAGTCGGACTTATTGAGCCCATCGCGGTATTTATAGCTGAAGTAGTAGTTATCCACCGGCTTGCCGTCTTTGGTAGTCGTTTGTTTGATCTGCAGCAATGATCTCCGCAGGTCGTCTTCCGCCCAGAACGCAGCATTGTACAGGTTAGGACTGGTAGCTACCAGGCCGCGGCCACCGCTGGTGGAGGGCAGGAACATGGAAGGCAGGGCGCCGTTGGTGTCTCCATTGGCCAATGCACTGTTCGCAATAGAGAAAACGGACTCGCTGTTTTTATCGTTCTTGGTGAATGGTTCGTCGGGACTGGCAGCCAGTGCATATCCGTTGACCGGGCTGTTGAAAGACGTTCCGGCAGCAGCAGTACCCAGTTTGGTACCTTCTGCAATAACACCGGTATAATCGCCTTTGTGCAGCTTAACTCTCATTTTGAGAGCAATAACCGCTCCTTTTGTAGCGTGGTTATACCCGAATTTCGTACTACCGTTCAGGTTAGCTTCTGCGAAATCCAGGTCGGCCAGCAATTTGTCGTATGCTTCTGCGACCGTGCCTCTGCCTACTTTCAGCGCTTCGTCTATTTTTGAAACCGAGTTCATCGCAATGGTACGGTAGGGGATCCCCACTTCACCGCCATTTTTGGAAGCATAAGGCCTGCAGAAGTGGATCAGCAGTTCATGATGGGCCAAAGCGCGCAGGAAGCGTGCTTCGGACTCCAGCTGCAGCGCCTTGCCGGAAGAGATAATTCCCGTTGTTGCAGCAGCCTGCGCCCCTTCAATGAAGGTATTTGCCTGGTTGATCAGCGCATACAGGTTCACCCACATATTGACGTTGTTGGCAGACGTGGGGGAATACTGGGCTTTATAGGTGATCTCATAAAACCCTTCGAGGTTGATCATATCTTCCCCTCTCATCTCGCCCTGCTCAATGGAAGCAGCGCCGAAAGGATAACCCCGGCCGGCGGTATAGCTATCGTTGTAGCTACCGATGGCAGCAGCGTTATACACGCCGTTCAATGCAAGCTCCACCTGCGCAGAATCCTTAAAAACAGTATTGTCCGCCAACTGGTTCTTAGGAGTGAGTTCTGTGAACTTGCTGCAGGAAGACAAACCGGCTGCTATCAGCAGCACTCCCGCTACAACCCTGGTAATGTTTCCGTTATATTGATATCTGAATTTCTTTGTCATGATGCTAAATTTTACAGTCCAACATTAATACCGATAGTGTAGGTACGCGGCATCGGGTTTGTGTTAAAATCCAATCCCGGCTCAGTATTCACACGGGTACCGCTGTAGGCGTTCAGTTCCGGGTCCATACCGGAATAGCTGGTGATCACAAAGGCATTCTGCACCTGAGCAAACACCCGGATATTGCTCAGACGGATGCTTTCCACGATACGCTTTGGCACGGTATAGCCCAGGCCAATGTTCTGAGCACGGATAAATTTACCATCTTCAAGGAAGCGGCTGGATACGTTGCCATTCTGTAACACGAAGTTGTCAGAACCCTGATACAGTTTAGGCACATCCGTTACCTGTCCTGGCGTAGTCCATCTGTTGAGCAGTTCTTTACCGGCATTCTGGAACTTCTGGTTGTTCAGTGCTTCCTGGCGGGTAATGTTATACACTTTGTTGCCACCGGCGAAAGACAGGAAGATGTTCAGGTCAAAACCCTTGTAGGTAAAGGTGTTGGTCAAACCACCATAATAAGTAGGCGTTGATCTGCCCAAAACGCGTTTATCCGTCGCCGTTAATGCTTCTGCTTTCTTGCTCATATCTTCCGGCTTGGACGGATCATAAGCGTAATAGGCGCTGGATTTGAAATCACCCTGTACGATAGTTCCATTAGCCTTCCGCCACAGCGGGTTACCGTTAGCCGGATTTACACCAACTGATTCATAACCATAGAAGCTACCCACGGATTCTCCTACTCTGGTGATGTTATAGGCGTACACCATATCGGCGTTGTTTACCAGTCCGGTCACTTCGTTTTTCACAAAGGAGATATTAAAACCGGTGCTCCAGGTAAAGTCCTCGCGCTGAATATTGGTACTGTTCACAGAGAACTCAAAGCCTTTGTTATACATTTTACCGATGTTACGGTTGATAACATTGGGTTTACCGGCGCCGGGGATACCCAGGGAAGGAGGCGTAGGAGCCGCCAGCACCATACCATCGATGTCATTTTTGAAGTACTCGGCAGTGATGTTGATCCTGTCTTTCAGCAGTCCCAGGTCCAGGCCGATGTTGGTTTTTTTGCTGGTTTCGAAAGACAGTTCAGGGTTGTACAGCTGATTGTAAGCCAGTGCCAGGTCATTACCGTACAGCACTGTTTTGTAAGTACCGGCATAAGGGTAAGACCCGATTTCCACGTTACCTACTTTCGCATAGCCACCTCTGATTTTCAGGTTGCTGATAAAGCGCAGTGCGTCGGAATTGCGGAAGAAATTTTCCTGTGACAGTCTCCATCCTACGGAAACACCCGGCAGATCAGCGTTCTGATTGCCCGGAGGCAGGGAAGAGATGGCATCGCGACGGAAGGTACCGGATACGATGTAGCGGTCCAGGTAAGCATAGGTAGCCCTTACGAAGTAAGACTGGAAAGCGCGTTCGATGATATCGCCACCGATTGTTTGGGTGCCGGCGCCGTTAGTGATCACGTTGTTCTGTCCGAAGAAAGCACTGGTAAGGTTGGTACCGTTGGCAGAGAAGCTGCGCTCTCTGGTTTTCTGGTACTCGAGGCCCGCTACCGCGTTGATGTTATGGCTGCCCAGTTGTTTATTATAGGTGATGGTATTTACCCAGTTGTACCGGAAGCTGGGAATAGCCTGCTGGAATACGATACCTTTTGAGTTACGGCCATCTCCGTGAACGGGGTTCCAGTATTGGAAGTCTTCACCATTCAGCGCGTTGATGCCGATCTGTGTCCGCACATCCAGTCCTTTGATGATCTGTACATTGGCAAATGCGTTACCGGTCACGTTCAGGTTCTGGTTACGATAGATGTTGTTATCTATTACGTACAGGATATTGGTATAGTTGTCGGTGATTTTTTCTGTGTTGGCGCCGCTGCCCAGTACCTGTTTATCGGCGCTGAGGTTGTAGGTGCCGTCGTTCCATTTGGCCGGTACGTTAGGCAATGCACGCAGTGCGTTGGTAATGTTACCGGAAAGGCCGGAGGTGCTGTTATTAAGACCGTTGTTGGTGATATGGGACACATTGGCATTGATACCTACGGTGATCACGTCCAGCGCCTTTTGTTCCAGTTTGAAACGCGCCTGGTATTTACGCTGGCTGTTACCTACGGCAATACCATTCAGCTCAGTGTAACCCATGGAAACGTAATAGTTGGTTTGCTCATTGGCGCCGCTGAGAGACAGGGCATGGTTATGCTGGAAGCCGGTACGGGTAACGATCTTCTGCCAGTCGGTATTATAGTTGCCACCAGCCGGGTTAGGAGTGGGGAAAGCTACGGCAGCTTTGCCTACGTTTGCATATTTTTCGTTAGCGATGGTCACAAATTCATCAGCATTCAGCAAATCGAAACGTTTGGAAGGCGTTGCAGCGGCAAACCAGTTATCGTAGGTGATCCTGGATCTTCCGAGTTTACCTCTCTTGGTGGTGATAAGGATCACGCCATTGGCGGCACGGGAACCGTAGATAGCTGTTGCGGCGCCATCTTTCAGCACTTCCATGCTTTCAATGTCATTGGGATTGATATCCCCCAGCGGGTTGTTAGGGGTAACGCCGCTCTGGTTGCCGGTGATATAAGGCACACCGTCGATCACATACAGCGGATCAGCGCTGCTGGTCAGTGAGTTGGTACCGCGGATGCGCACGCGGGCGGCCTGGCCGAGGATGCCGCTGGGCACCGCTACCTGTACGCCTGCCACCTGGCCTGCCAGCTGGCGGTCTACGCTGGAATTGGCCTGGTTGGTCAGTGCAGTGCCTTTAATGCTGGACACCGCAGCGGTAAGGTTTTTCCTTTCCACGGTTCCATAACCTACTACGACTACTTCACTCAGGCCTTTTTCATCCCTTGCCAGTTTTACATCTACATTGTTTTTACCGGCAATGCTCACCTGCTGGGTAGCATAGCCCACAAAAGAAAGTTCCAGCGCAGCAACTTTTCCTTCTACTTTCAATTGGAATTCACCGGTAGCATTTGTAACGGTGCCGTTAGTACTACTAACAATTCGTACGGTAACACCCGGCAAAGGCGCGCCATCCTTTGCATCGGTCACTTTACCGGAGATTGTTCGTGTTTGCGCCAGCGCCTGTAACGCGCTGAGAGCCACAAACAGCCAGAGAAGCAATCCTTTCTTCATAAGCGATTTTGATTTGAGAAATGTAACTGATAACAAAAAGTTCAGGCATGGAGGTGCCGATAAGCACCAATGCACTTATAAAAAAACATTCAGGCAAACGAAATCCTATACGCAGCGATAGCTGCGTTTTAATAACAACAAAACGACTAGCCGGAAAATTTTTCCGTAGAAAATTTAATTCAGATTAAATAAGCAAAACCAATTTTTAGTTGACATGATATCCGTCACACCTACGACGATATATTTTAATTTACCCTCTATGCAAATACCAAGAAAAACTTAATACTACAGCGGTGTTGGCGCGTTTATGTCAACAGGAAAAGTGAAGAAAAGGCTGGTCAGGCGTTTTCTCATAAGCATATACCGAAAACCAATTTTTATTACCGATTTAGATTTCAATTACACCTCTCAGATTCTGGTCCACATGATCATTATTCACGATCAGGGGCCAAATATAGTAAAAGCTACCAGTAAACAAGTAGCACGTTCGTGTTAGTTCAGGGAGGGAAGGGGCAAAAGAAAAGGCTGTCCGAAATGGACAGCCTTTTCCCGGTTATCTGAAAAAGCGGTTGATTATTCTGTGCCGCCGGCCCACCAGATTTTGTTCTTAAAGATATTTACAGTAGGAACATTGGCGCCGTTGTTGGACGTTTCGCTGGTAGGGTAAGGGAATCTTTCCACAAAACCATAAGCAGCGTTGGTGTTATTCGGATTGTTCAATGTCGGGATCCTTGTTCTGCGGTAATCGTTGTAAGCTTCAATTGCCTCAGCTTCATAGAACGCGATGTACTTCTGAGTCAGGATCTCTTTCAGGTTTGCGGCCTGTGTGGTACCCAGTAAAGGAACGACTTTGTTGGTATAATAATCTGTTCCTCCAGCTACACCATGGTAGGCAAAGCTGGCTTCCACAGCTGCCTGTAAAGCGGGCCTGAAGTCCTGACCTTTTTTAGCGAGCAGTTCTGCCTCGATAAACTTCACCTCATGATAGCTCATCAGCGGAGTAGGCGCTGTATTGTTCTGGGAGAGTTTCGATGTTGAGTAGCGTGTTCCCTGGCTTTCCAACGCGGTACCGTTAGGAGCCGGCACAATAACACCTCCTTTCAGTGTATCGAAATAGGTCTTCATGCGGGGATCGTTACGCAGGTTCATCAGATCATACAAGGTCTTGCTGGTAGACAGTCCGTTTCTGTCCCACAGGTGCTGAAACCAAGGGTTCTCTCCGGTTGCGGTAGGCTGGTACTTGTTGAAAACAAATGCATTCTCTGCCTTATCGATACCCTTAGGCAGGCAGGCCAGCGCTTTGTCTGCAGCATCGGGCATCACGCCTGTCAGGTGAAGATAATACCGCATTTTAAGGCTCCACGCAGCTTTAACCCATCTGTCCATCTTCCCTTCGTGAATAAGGTCGTTCTGCTTAATTTTATTGATAATACCCTGGTCCACCGGTTTGGCAAAATTAGCAATGGCAGCGTCCAGGTAAGGAATGATCACCTTAGTATAAATGTCCTGTTGTTTATCATATTTCGGATGACGGTTATCCAAACCTTTCAGTGCTTCGTTAAAAGGCGCCTGCCCCCACATATCTGTCACAATTGCCAGATTGTAAGCCATCAGCACCTGCCCGATGCCAAGAGTAGCTGTATTTTCAGGTTCAGAACCACCCGGGGAGCATTTTTTAATAATGTCCTGCAGGATCATCATATTATCATAAACCGCGTTCCAGCTGTTATTCATCAGGGAAGATGCGGTCACGCCCACACGCATGTCTGCATCTCTCATCTGGCCGTGGGTACCTGTATTCAGTTCTACAAATACAGATGCATACCAGGCCATATCCGTACCGGTGGTACCAAAGGATGTCTCTGTAGTAACAGTAGGCAATTCGTTTGCTGCTAATACATTCTCTGCATCGTTCCGGTTCTTATTAATATCATCCATGATCTTGTCCGTACAAGCTGTAAAGGACAACGCGACCAACGGCACCATTATATATCTCCAATGTTTCATAATCAATGTGCTTTAAAAATTAGAAAGTCAGGTTAAGACCAACACCAACGCTACGTGTCTGAGGCAGGGACATATAGTCGAAACCGCCCTGCATGTTACCGTTACCCTGAGAAGACTCCGGATCGAAGTTAGGCAACTCTGTCCACAGCAAAATGTTACGTGCAGATACGTTCAGGCTGGCTGCTTTAAATACTTTCAAACGGTCCAGGATGCTGCGGGGCAGGTCAACACCTACGGAAACCTCTCTTAATTTCAGGTAAGAAGTACCATATATATTGGCTTCGGAAATGGTACCCAGTACATTGTACAGGTCCTGCAGCGCTTCAGCGCCTTTAATTACCTTATCATTAGGTTCTCCGCCGCTACCATCAGGTTTAACTGTAGATGCTTTTACACCTTCATACTTGATCTCGTCGGTGGCACGGCTTTCCGTTCTTTTGGAAGTACCATACAGGTCAATCAGCCTGTTGGCGCCGGAATACATCTGACCGCCATTTTTCCACTGTAACAATGCGCTCAGGTGGATAAATTTATAACGCAGGGTAGTGGAGTAGTCCATAATGAACTTCGGCGTAACGCTACCGATAACACCATCAGTGCCTCCGATAGGGAATCCATCATCATCCAGCATCATTTTGCCTTCGTTGTTGCGAGCGAAGGTGGTACCGTAAATAGAAGGATAAGAATATCCAATGGCTGCACGCACCTGCGGATCAGTAAAACCACCCAGGAAGATGTTGTCTACACCATCAGCCAGTTTCACTACCTCAGTAATAACTTTAGTATAGTTCACATTCAGGTTCCACTCAAAATTGTTGGTTTTAACCGGCGTGGTTTTCAGTGTAATCTCATGCACTTTGGCAGACATTTCGCCACCATTCTGGTATACCTGTGCAAAACCGGTAGACCCGGCCAGGGGCACTGCAAAGATCTGGTCGATGGTGTTCTGTGAAGTATAAGAATATTCCAGGCTGATTCTGTTTTTCAGGAAACCCAGTTCAGCACCGAACTCGTATGATCTGGTGTTTTGTGGTTTGAAATCAGAATCATACAGGGTGGAATTCGGACGGAAGCCCACCAGGTTATTAAACGGAAACACGATACCATCATCCAGGAAGCCGCTGGAGGAAGTATGCTTTTTATACACCGGCAGCAGGTAAGTTCCCGCGGTACCCACTTGTGCAATGGAAGCGCGTACTTTAGCAAAGATGTCTTTGTCCTGCAGGGAAGGCAGCTCGCTCACTACCCATGCCAGTGAACCGGAAGGATAGAAGAAAGAGCGTTTGCCGGAAGGCATGGTAGATACGTATTCGTTACGGGCCGACACGTTCAGGTACAACATTCTTCTCCAGTCCAGACCCACGTTGCCATAAAAACCAACTTGCCTGTTCCGGTATTGAGATTGTGTGCTGATCTGATTCATCGCGTTGTCCATGTTTTTATAACCTGGAACAACGAGACCAGTACCATCACCGGTAATCAGACGGGTATAGTTATCGTTCAATTCGCTACCCACCATCGCTGTCAGCTTAAAGTCAGTGCTCAGCTGCCTGTTATAGGCAATGTTCAGCAAAGAGTTGAAGGAACGGTTGGTGAAAGCTCTGTTAAGAATGGAACCTCCTTTAGGCACTCCGACTGAGGGAACAGTACCCGAAGCAGTAGAACCACCGGTAGCAGCAGATCCTAACTCATAGTACTCGTCCATGTTGGTATTGTAAATATCGGTACCCAACTGGTATTTGATGCTCAGGTCTTTGATCGGTTCATACAACACAAAAGCATTACCGAAGAACCTTTTGGTTTTTTCATTAAAGCTGTTGTAGGTGTTAGACCAGTACGGGTTATCGAAGTTACCGGCACGATAAGAGATTTGTTTGTACTCGTTGTTCGCTTCATGGAAAGGTATATCCTTCATGCTGTAGCTCGGAGGTGCACCATAAATCTGGAACAGGATACTGTTGTTACCAGTAGGCAGCCTGTCGATATCTGTATTAGACAGGTTGAAGCTGGTTCCCACTTTTATTTTGGAGCTAACGTTAAAAGTACCATTGAATTTAGCATTAAAACGGCTCATACCAGTGCTGGGAACAATACCTTTCTGGGAAGTATTACCGAAACCAAAAGCATAGTTACCCCATGAACCAGCCTGAGACATGTTCAGGGAAGTGTTGGAAGTGTAGCCGGTACGGAAGAAGTCTTTAGGGTTGTTGTGCGCCTGCGGCGTTAACCATTTACCCGCCTGCGGGCTCCAGAATTTACCTTTGGATTCTGCTGTAGGCGTACCATTGTTAAAATCGTTGCCTACGTTGCCACCAAAGTCCGGGTTATCAGGCAGAGAGCCGATTTCAGGACCCCAGGAGCTGGAACCAAAATTTGAATAGTTGCCATAAGAACCCTGTGCATATTTCTGCTGCAGATCAGGCAGTCTGGAGATCTGGTCCCATTGATAGTTGGAAGACACGTTGATCACCGGTTTTCCTGCCTTGTTGCTTTTACCGCTTTTGGTAGTGATCATTACCACACCGTTCGCTGCACGCATACCATACAGGGAGGAAGCCGCCTGGCCTTTCAGGATGTCGATAGATTCGATGTCGTTCGGATCGATATCGATAGAACGGCCGGCGAAGTCAGTACCGGTTACACCCAAACCACCTACCGCGAAGTCAGGATTACTGTTTACCGGCATACCGTCCACTACATACAGCGGAGCGTTGTTACCGTCAAAGAAACGGGCGCCGCGGATATAGATCTGGGCAGATGCACCAGGCATACCGCTGGAAGCTCTTACTTCCACACCGGATACTTTACCCTGGATGGCAGTGGCCAGGTTCGGGTTAGCAGCCCGTACCAGCTCTTCGGATTTCACCGTACCCACAGCATAACCCAGCGCTTTTTTCTCACGGGTCACACCAAGCGCGGTCACCACCACTTCGCCCAGTTGTTTGTTGTCCAGCACCAGCTGAACATCCAAAACGTTTTTGTTCGCGGGGAAGGTCTTGGATTCATAACCCATAAAAGTAAATACGATGGATGCATCGGAAGGTACTTCCAGCTTATAGTTACCTTCAGGACCGGTAACAGTACCTTTGTTGGAACCTTTTACGGTGACAGTTACCCCTTGCAATCTGGTACCGTCTTTGGAGTCGGTCACCCTGCCTGTAATCGTTCGCGTCTGGGCAACCGCCTGCAAGACGCCAATGGCCATGAGAAGCCACAAGAGTAATCCTCTTTTCATAAGCAATTTAGATTTGATTTTATTTCAGTTAACCTAAAACACTGGGTCGTTGAATGAATGTTCGCTTAGCTTTTTCGGGAATTACGCGGGGAATACTGTTGAATAGTTAGTCCGGCATCAGGTTGATGACTATTTTCACAGCATAGGATTCTAAAACATCTACATAAGCAAAGCAGTAACATAACGGGTTACAACGTCACAAAAATTCAGATTTTGATTTTTAAAAATGTTAATTTTTGTTTAAAAACAGACACAAGATATAAAAACAAAAAAATATTTTCTACTATGCTAAGGTAATACTTTTAAAAAATCAGTCTGCCGCTAAATAATTCTTGATAAGTTAATTCCCCCTTTCACCAAGCAAAGACGCGCCACCCTTGCGGATGACGCGTCTTTCAAAATGGTTCTTTCCGGCCCGTCAGGGCTTGGACAAAATAGTCTCATTATTTCCAAAACTACCCTCGTCCACTTCCGTTGTCACGTTGAATATAATAGTGGTATCGCAGGGGTTGATCGTTCCGGTACCGGACACAGTCAGGTTATGGTACCCCTGAAAGAGGTCCGCGATTTTCTGCTTGGGGATGGTGAACTGATAGCCTGGTCGGCTGAAATTGGCCTTCATGGCCACTCCTGGCATATCCGCCCAACCGGTAAAGGTAAACACGGTGCTATCTGCATTAACAGACACCGTTACCGGATACGTTACTTCTGTTACCCCGGGATCATCCACGGTCATACCTCCCAGGTATGTTTTTACGGCCAACGGGCATACTTTCGTATAGGTCAGCAGCCGGATCAGCCCGGCGGCCCCCAGCACGTCTGCACCGTAAGGAGGGATGTACTGTTTGGAACCATTGGATAACGTAACGGTATCGCCGAAACCATGTATCTGCGTTCCGTCGTTCATGGTGAAGTTGGTCGTCACTTCGAAGTAGTCCCCCGGCGTAAGTGCGTTGGCAGAAAGCCCGAACAGCTGCATCAGCTGCGTGCCGGTGAGGGATACTACTGTCGGCAAAGACGTGATGCCGCCCTGCGCTACCTTCACATTATTGTATTTGCCGTTCATCGCCACCACTACATCGGTGGTCCTGGGTTGTTCTCCTGTAGGGAAATACAACGCTACGTTAAACGCTGTTTTAAAGTCAGGCAGGTTATCTGACTGGATCAGCAGGTCCTTGGTATTGTCCTGCGTGAGCTGCGGCACCTGGCGCTTTGAAACGCCATCCGGTAGTTTGGGGTTGTCATTCTTCCGGCATGCATAAAAAACCGTTATTCCAACCGCCAACATGACTATATAGATGATCTTATTCTTCATACTTACTTTTTTGTGCACATGAATGAGAAGGTTATTTATCCCAGAACACCGGTGTTACGTCCGGCAGTTTTTGAGAGGGCGCATTCGGATTCACTTCGATTTCGTTGGTTGGCCACGGCAATGACAACGGGTAATTTCTACCCAGCGCTACCGGCACTTTTCCCTGTGGCGGCGGCAAGGTAGGATTACCGAATATCGGTGGCTGCGCCTGACGCCCGGGAGCCATCGTGGGATCATTGGGATTGAATAATACCGGGAAACCAGTACGCCGGTAATCCGTATAGGCGTCGCCGCTAAAACCGAAAGACTGTATCCATTTCTGTGTAATGATCACTTCCAGTTTTTCCTTTGCCGTAGCTCTGGCATCATAAACGGCCAGTATTTTGTCGCGATACGCGGTGGCATCCGGCCCAACAATAGTAGGTACTGTCTGGGATCCTTTCGCCAGGTTTGCTACAAAGTCCACCTGCTTGAAAGATTCATCAATGGCGGCAGACAATTTCTGGCGGGCATCTCCTGCAAGCACGCCTGCATTGATCAGCTCTGCCTGTATAAACAGTACATCTGCATAAGTAAGTAATCTCAGGGGCGCAGCGCCGGTACCGCTGGCGGCCGTTACCGTTCCCGCGCTACCGTTATCATACTTGCCACCTACCGGGTAAAGGCCAAATACCGTCATGCTGTTGTCCTGAGATGAGTTCCTGTTGGTGCCTGTCGAGCCAAAATAAATGGAAACAAAACCGGAATCACGGTACTCTGTCGGCGCCTGCGAGCCTCCGAGTTTCGTATTCTGATTGAAGAAGTAGTAGGGTATCCGGGGATCCCTGATGCCGGTAAATATCCGTGGGTTATAGCCCTTCATGATTTCGTAGAACCAGGGGCTGATATAGTGCGATTTTTGGGTGGCATAATACTCACTGAATCCCGGGTTTCTGTCGTCCGGTGCTACCTGCGAGCCATACCGCAGCATAAATCCCTGCCCGGTATTACTGATTAAGCCTCCTGCGCTCACCAGCTGGTTTACAGGACCCGACACATCCTGTACCAGGCGTACCTGGTTGTACAACTTCAACTTCAGGCTCTTGGCCATGGCCGTCCACCGGGCGAGATTTCCTCCATAAAAAATATCATCTCCCCCAGGTTCCAGCGGACCATCATCGCTTCCCAGATCGGCGATGGCATCATCAATCAATTTGAAAAGCTGCGGATAGATGTCAGCACCTTTATCAAACTTCGGATAGCGCAGCCCATCAGTCCCGAATTTATTCGCTTCAGAAAATGGGATATCTGCAAACGCATCTACAAACTGGCTGATGCCATATGCCTTCAGCAGCTTCCCGATGCCGGCATAATGACGATAGCCTCCCGCCGTAGCTTGTTTAATCAGCACTTCCACGTTCTCCAGCACACCAATATAGTCCGGAAGTCCGCTTACCGGCTGCGCGCTGTAGAAACCAGACCAGGCGCCGTTAATATCAAACTGCGAGCCCGTAGCTCCGTATTGGTCCTGGCTTTCCCGCACCACTATCTGATGCACATATACCGATAACACCTCAGTAAGCCCCCTGGCCCCGCGTGCATCATTGGTAAAACCCATAGAAAATGCCAACCCCTGTTCCGCTGCCGGTAGCAATTGCTTCAACGACACCTTGGTAGGATTGTTGGGATCAGTATTAATATCCAGGAACCCTTTTGTACATCCCGTTATCATAACGAGGGTCACCAAAATTATTCTGCTTAGTTTTTTCATCGGTTCATTTTTTTCGTGATAAACTAGAACGTCACTTTCAGGTTCACGCCATAACGTCTGGTAGTAGGAGCACCGGACAATTCTATACCCTGCACATTGGTAGAACCAAAGCTGCCTACTTCAGGATTAAACCGGGTATACTTGGGAACGTTCGGCGCATAGTACCAGAGGTTCCTGCCTGTCAGTGTAAGCGTGAGCGCCCCGATCGGCGTTTTACTGAACCATTTCTTAGGGAAGTCGTATCCCAGGGTCAGCTCACGGAAGGTATAGACGGTAGCGTCATACACGTTCCATTCTGTCGCAGAGTTGATGGCAAAAGTTTCACCGAAGAACATTTCGAAAAGACTAATGGCAGTCTGGTTAGGAATCCTGTTGCCTTTATCATCCAGCAAAGGCGCTCCGGAGTTCACATCACCATAATAACCGGGGATAACATATACATTTTCACGCGCTTCTGCACGGGTGTCTTTGGTAACGCCGCGTCCCAGCAGGGAGCTGACAGTTACCGCGTAGATGTCGCCCCCTCTTGTCAGGTCAAACAGCGCGTTCAGGAAAAACCCTTTATAGTTCAGGGTGGTACCTAAACCCGCCTTGAAGTCGGGATTGGGATCACCCACCATCCGCTGGTTGGGATCGCGGATCAGGTACCCGTTAGTGGGATCTATCAGGAGGCTGCCATCAGCGTCCCTTACGTTGGCGGTGCCGCGCAGGTAACCATAAGGTTTACCGGCTTCGAGATAGGGAGACATCTCATCCAGCACACCTGCCAGCGGCAGCCTTATAACGCCGGGTTTCAGCTCCTTCACAATGCTTCTGTTCCTCGTAAAAATACCGTGTATGTTCCAGGTCAGGTTTTCATTGCGAACAGGCATCACGTTCAGATCGATTTCAATCCCCTTGTTGGTCAGCTTACCGTAGTTATCTATCACCTGTCCGAAACCGGAAGAGGGCGGCAGGGTCAGCGGTGCAATCTGGTTGGTGGACAACCTGCTGTACCAGGCGAAATCCAGCGTTATTCTCCGATCAAAGAACTCAAGGTTGGTACCTACTTCAAAGTCCTGTGTAAACTCGGGCTTCAGATTGGGATTACCTGCTGCCGGGTCCTGCATAACGCCGGGTTGTCCGAGGAAAGTAGGATTAATCCTGAAGATGTTGGCCAGCTGATAGGGGTCAGCATCCCTGCCCACCTTGGCCCAGCTGGCACGCAGTTTACCAAAGGTCAGCACTTTGCTGTTCATCTTCAGCGCATCGGTGAAGATGAAAGAAGCGGCCACGCTGGGATAAAAGTAGCTTCGGTTATTGGAGGGCAGTGTGGAAGACCAGTCGTTCCTGCCTGTGAGTATCAGGAACAACCATTTTTTGTAGTCGAAGTCCACCTCTGCGAAAACACCCCACAGCCTGCGCTGTACAAAAATATCCTCTGTCGGGATCACCGTTTTGGTATTCAGCATGGTGTATATACCGGGAACGATGATCGCCTTGCCTGTATTGATTTGTGATTTGGTCGTACGCTGGTTGACGTTATGTCCTGCCAGCAGTTTCAGTCCGAAATCTTCGTTTTTCAGTTTAGGCGTAAACGTACCGATGAGGTTAGATTCTATTTCAGTAAAACGGTAGTTCTGCTGCACGATCTGGCCGGCGCCTTCCGCACCCCTGGAGCCTATTTCCACCACTTCTCTGCGAAGGAAGGAATTCTGGTTCACCCCGATCTGGTAGCTGAGGTTGAACCACGGCAGTACTTCGTAATTAAGTTTCAAACCCGCCACATACCGGTCCGTAGCAGTACTGATCGTGTTATGTTTAAACGCCCAGAGGGGGTTGTCATACTGCTGTTTGTTGGTAGATACCGGATTGCCTTCCACATCTTCAAAAGGCAGCCCGGTGATATTCCAGTTTCTGGCCAGGAAGAGGTTACGGGCGAAAGAGGAAGTGGCGCCGGAAACCTGGTTCTCACCAAAAATGCTGCCTCCCTGGTTGCTGGTGCTGTAGCTGAAGTTGCCGTTAACGGTAAGGCCGTTGGTCAGCCGCGTTACACCGCCGATAGAGAGGTTTCCCCTGTTGAAGAAGGAGTGAGGCACATAACCGTCCTGGCTGAGGTAAGACGCGGTGGCGCTGAGGGCAGATTTTTCATTGCCGCCATTAACCCCGATAGAGTTTTCTGTAATGAAACCGGTACGGAACAGGTCCTTCACGTTATTGGGAACGGGCCGGTACGCGACTTTGCCGGAAGCGGGAAACAGTTCCGGGAAAGCGGCCAGGTAATCAGGCCAGGCAGGGATAGAGTCCAGCGTACCAAACTTTGGTCCCCAGGACCCGTTGGCATTGGAGTAAACAAAGCGGCTGCCCGCACCAAATTCATTCTGGTACTTCGGCAGGTTAGCTACGTTTTCCATAGAAAGGGAAGTAGAGTAGGTTACTTCTGTTTTCCGTTTGCCCATATTGGCGCTGCCGGATTTGGTGGTAATGATGATCGCGCCGTTGGAGGCCCTTGATCCATAGAGCGCCGCTGCCGCTGCGCCTTTCAATACCGTCATGGAAGCAATATCATTGGGATCAAGAGATGAAAGACCGCTGGAATAAGCACCGCCGCCGGACGTTTGACTGGAAGTGGTTACCTGGTCATTATTGTAAGGGATCCCATCTACTACAATCAATGGCTGGTTGCTGCCATAGAAAGAAGTATTACCGCGGATATTGATGCGGGTAGCGGCTCCGGGCGTACCCTGCGAAGTCCGGATATCGACGCCGGCCACCTTGCCCTGCAGGCCTTTCAGCATGTCCGGTTCCGATTTCTGCACCAGCTGGTCCGGCTTCACGGTGGATACCGAGTAACCCAGCGAAGCCTCGTTACGCTTCAATCCCACGGCCGTCACCACCACTTCTCCCAATTGTTTTTTATCTGCATCCAGGGCTACGTCAACTTCATTTCCCGGCCCAACGGAAACTTCCTTCGTCAGATAACCTACGAAGGAAAAAACGAGTGTGGTGCCACTGGTCACGTTATTCAGCTTGTAAGTACCGTCACCTGATGTGAAAACACCCTTGGTAGTGCCTTTAATCACTACTGTAACCCCGGGAAGGGCAGAGCCGTCTTTTGCATCCGTAACTTTTCCGCTGATCGTTCGTGTCTGGGCTACTGCGCTGAGAACGCTGCTGCACACGAACAGCCATAGTAGTAGCTCTTTTTTCATAAGCGACTTGTTTTGATTGACTAAATAAAAAAAGAAGTTAACCCGATTAAATTACGACAAAAAAAGATCAAATATCATCAGTATCGGTTAAAATAATATCACACGAGTTCGGATATTTTGCTATATGAATGGTTATAAATATTCGTTAAATAACAACTAAATAACAGGGAGACATTTGGAAATGTTGAGAAAGGCGGAGAGGGGAAATACATTTTTTTTAAGCAAATAAGAAGAAATCTGCATAAAAGAAATTTTTTACAGATGGAGATGGCAAGGAGGGACAGATAGTAAGGACACCCAACCTGACTAATAAAAAAAAGGGGCGCCGCAAATGGCGCCCCTTTCGTAACAGCGAATGCTGTAATTATTTGTTATAACCCGGGTTCTGTACGATGTTCGGGTTAGCATCAATTTCTACCTGCGGAATAGGGAAAGCTACGCGCGCATCAGTAGGTTGAATATCTTTTGTTTGCGGCAGCAGTGCGTCTTTGTCAGCGATGTGACGTACGCCTCCCAGCCTGAACAGGTCGGTAGCGGCAAAGCCTTCACCTACCAGTTCGAGTCTGCGCTGTTTTAACAGCTCTGCTCTTACAGAAGCTTTATCAGCCGCTGTAACAGCAGCCAGGCCACGATGCTGGCGCAGGCTGTTGATATCGTTCAGTGCCAGCTGCAGATCACCTTTACGCATATAAGCTTCGGCGCGGTTCAACAGCACCTCACTCACACGCAGCACTTTTACGTTGGTCATACCTGTCAGGCCCAAACCGTTGCCTACCCATTTCATCATGTAGTTGTTACCGGAGAACACTTTTACAGCGCTGTTACGGTAATCGGCCGGGTCGAGCAGCGCCATGAAGTTTTCATTCAGACGGATGTCGCCATAACCGCTGGTGGAACTACCGTCGTTAGGCAGGTAAATGTTACCGAAGTTATCAGCGCCTCTATTTTCCGGTTGCAGGAAACGCAGACTAAAGATATCTTCAGAGGTAGCGGCATTGGTGGTGTAGTTAGCAAGGTAATTGGCGTCGCTCCACAGCTGGAATTTGTTGATCAGCGGCGTGGCTTCGTCGATTACATTCTGCCAGTTAGGATCTGCCGGCTTAGTGGAGTCTCCCATGTACAGGTAAGCGCGGGTCAGCAGGGCAGATGCAGCGTCTTTGGAACCGCGGAAAACGGCTTCAGACTTGGCGCCCGCATCAGGAGCCAGTTCCTTGGCGGCTTTCAGATCGCTGATGATTGCATCATAGGTCTCTTTCAGCGTAGCACGGGAAGGCTTGTGAGTAGCAGGATTATCTACTGCTTTCATCGCCAGCGGAATACCGGTATTGGCGGTGGTAGCTTTATCCAGCATCTGGGAGTAAGGGCGCGTATATCTTCTTACCAGGTCAAAATGAGCCAGCGCACGCATAAAGTGAGCTTCTCCTTTGTACGGTTTGGTAATCGCCGTTTCAGGCAGCTTGTCGATCATTACGCTCGCCTGGTTGGCAACACGATAAGCGTTCAGCCAGGTTTTACTTTGTGAAGCGGAAAGCGGTCCGAAGATATACTGGAACTCTACTACGAAACGGTTGGAGTTGGCAGCAGTGATTTTCACGTCGCCACCGGTAACATCATTCACCACAGTGAAATCGCGGCCATAATATTCCAGTTCCTGCGCACGCTCATACAGGCCGTTGGCCAGGATACGGGCGTTGCCTTCGGTAACGGCGGATTCATTATCCAGCGCATCAGCAGGAGCAAGGTCCAGCTTGGAGTTACAAGCGGAAAACGCAACAGCGGCTGTTAATGCGAGTATATTAAGTTTTGGATATTTCATAATTTAACCAAGGTTTTTGTTAAGCAACTTCTTCAATTACAATCCTACACTGATACCAAATGTGAACACACGTGAAGTAGGATAACGATAGAAATCAGTACCGGCGTTGGTAGTAGCCGTAGAAGCTGTACTGGTTGGAGGAAGCGGGTTAGTGTTGATATCCGGGTCCCATCCTTTGTAGCTGGTCAGCGTGTACAGGTTTTCTGCCTGTGCATATACACGCAGTGATTGCAGCTTCATATTACCCAGCAGTTTTTTAGGCAGTGTATAACCCAGGGTCAGGTTCCTGATTCTGGCGTAAGACACATCTTCCAGGTAACGGGTAGAAGACTGGTTTGCACCGCTGCCACCAAATACTACTTTAGGTCTGTCTGACACGTCACCAGGTTTCTGCCAGTGGTCCAGCGCGTCTTTTGCCTGGTTGCGGGAGTTAGCGCCATCGCTTTCCAGGTTAGCACGGTTGGAGTTGTAAGCCTTGTTGCCGGAGCTGAAAGTGATCAGCATAGACAGGTCAAACTCCTTGTAGTTGATTTTGTTGGTCCAGCCGCCGGTGATCTTAGGCAGTGCCTGACCTACATATTGCCTGTTGTTCTGCGCTTCTGTATAGCTGGTAGTAGGTTTGCCGTCGTTGCCTACCCACAGTGGTGCGCCTGTCTGAGGATCTACACCATACCATACCGGCATATACCAAGAACCAAAAGTGTGGCCCACTTCGATACGCTGTCTGGTACCGGAAGGAATAGCCTGCTGACCGCCCAGGTCCAGTACTCTGTTGCGCAGTGTAGCGAAGTTCAGGTCAGAAGTCCACGTGAAGTTTTTAGTCGCCACCGGAACACCGCCAATGGTGATTTCAAAACCCTGGTTCAGCATTTTACCAACGTTCATGTTGATCGTTTCAAAACCGGTGGTCATAGACAGTGGCAGTTCCATCAGCAGTGCAGAGGAGCGTTTGTCGTAGAATCCAACGCTACCGTATACACGACGATTCAGCACGCTGAAGTCCAGTCCGATGTCGAACAGGTTTTGTTTTTCCCAGCTCAGGTTAGGGTTACCAGGCTGGTTGGCAAATGCAGCTGTTTCGCCGAGATAAGCACCGGAGAGGCTGTACAGGCCGCGGAAAGGATAGTCGGGATATAAACCCAGTCCTTCTGCGTTACCCATTACACCATAGCTGGAACGCAGTTTCAGGTCGTTCAACCAGGAAATGTTTTTGGCAAATTCTTCTTCTGTAATACGCCATGCAGCACCCACAGAGTAGAAGTTACCATAGCGGGCGTCTTTAGGGAAACGGGAAGAACCGTCTCTTCTGAAGCTGGCGCTCAGGAAATACTTGGATTTGTAATCGTAGTCCGCTTTACCGATGAGGCCCTGGAATGCGTAAGATCTTTCATTACCACCGCCGTCAAACAGGTTGGCGCCCACATCCGGCACCTGCAGCTGGTTGCCGGGGAAACCGTTTTTCGCAGCGATCGTGTAAGACCTGTTCTGGTAAGAATATTCGTTACCGGCCAGCAGGCGGAAGCTATGGTCTTTGTTGATGCTGAAGTTATAAGTCAGCAATTGTTGGGTAGTGTACAGCGCCATGTTGGAGTTTACGTTGTACAGGTAACCACCATAGTTACGGCCATCGTAGGAGTTCGGGGCGGTCCATTGTTTTTCACGGATGCCAGTGAGCTCTGCGTTACCTTTTACAACAAAACGCAGGCCTTCGATGATATTGTAACCCAGCGCTGCGTTGAAGATAGTCTGGGTATTGTTGTTTTTGCGGTAGTTATTGGCAACAGTGTGCAGGAAGTTACCCCCCTGCAGGGTTGGACGCCACGCATCCGGGATGTCAGCAACACCGGACCAGGTAGGAGAACCAGGCTGGCCGCCTACATAACCGATGTAAGGGTTGCCATTCTCATCTTTCGCCGGAATCCAGGGAACCTGTGTGAGAGCGCCCATCAGCGGAGAAGAGTAGCTGTTACCTGCACCAGCGCTCAGCTGATCGGTATAGGTACCGCTCATTTTTACGCTCAGGTCGAATTTATCGTTGAATTTATGATCTACGTTCAAACGGCCGGAGTAACGGCTAAAACCGCTACCAATCAGGATACCATCCTGCTTAAAGTAGTCGCCGGAGGCATAGAAAGTGGTTTTTTCGTTACCACCGCCGGCATTAACGCCATAAGCCTGGGTTTTACCGGTGCGGAAAGCCAAGTCCATCCAGTCTGTATTGTAGTCAGCCAGGTGATCGGGGCGGTATTTCAGAATGTTCGCGTCGGAGTATTTTCTGCTGCCATCAGCATTAACGGCATTTCTCAGCCCTTCGCGCTGATACGCGAGCAACTCGGTAGCATTCATCATCGGGATGCTCTTAGCGAGGTTCTGGAAACCGAATTTACCGTTGAAGTTGATTCTGCTCTGGCCTTTTTTACCGGTTTTGGTAGTGATCACCACCACGCCGTTGGAACCGCGGGAACCGTAGAGCGCAGTAGCAGATGCGTCTTTCAGGATGGTAATGTTTTCGATGTCGGCAGGGTTCAGGTTGGAAAGAATGTCCTGGGAAGGTGTATTCTGCGTAAAATCACCGGAGGACATAATGATACCGTCCAGTACATACAGCGGGCTGTTGCTGGCGGAGATAGAACCGATACCGCGGATCCTTACTTCCGTTTTGGAGCCGGGCTGGCCGGAGTTGGTAGACACGGAGATACCAGGCGCATTACCCTGCAGCATCTGGTTTACATCAGGCAGGGAGATGTTGTTCACCTTGGCGCCGGTGATAGTAGAAGCGGCGATGGTGGAGTTTACTTTTTTCTCCAGGGTGTAGCCGGTTACTACTACTTCGTCCAGGTTTTTGGAGTCGGCAGACAGTGAAATTTTAAGTGCGGCGGCTTCGCCTACCGGCACTTCTTTCTTTTCATAGCCAACAAATGAAACTACTAATACATCGTTTGCAGATACCTGCAGGCTGAATGTGCCGTCGGGGGTGGTGGCAGTACCTCTGGTGGTACCTTTTACCTGGATGGTTGCGCCAGGTATAGGAGATCCGTCTTTCCCGTCGGTAACTTTCCCCGTTACGTTGCGACTTTGCGCAAAAGCCTGGCCGACCACGCATAGCACGGCCAGGAGGAGAAATAATACTTTCCTCATAAGCATGATTTTGTTTCCTAGTTTTTAACCTTCAAAAAATACTAATCTATATCAAGGCCTTTCGCCTCAATTCATTTGGTTTCCGTGTCGTAAAAAATAAAAGTTGATATAAATGCGTGGAGAACTAAAGCCAGCAGGTGTGATTACGTGTGATACAGTAACATATTCATAAAAATCGACTATTTCTCTTGCGATTTATTCAATAAATCGCACAAAGAAGTAGTCAACTTCTTTCCCATAAGCAGTTTCCTTAACAAATTTTCAACCAGCTGTAAATATAGTTTTTATTAACAAAAAATTAAGCTGGAAAAGTTGGCGATAACAATCGGATAACATTTTTTTAACACCATGTTAACTTATTATGGTTTAAAAAAATGTGTATATATATGAAAATAAACAAGCGGCAAGATTACCACTTGCACTTTATCAAACAAAATCTAAATCGAAATAAATGTTGTCCCACCGGTTGATGGGACAAAATAAGTTATCAAGACAGGGTGAGCGGGTAGTTTTTTAACAATTCCAGCAACACACTGTACAGGTCTTCATTACGATGATTGAACCTGTATTCACATTCTTTCAGATGCAGGTAAGCCGTATTCCGGTTCAATCCCTTGAACTTGGCCAGGCGGTGCTTGGTAAGCCCCCAGAATGCATCTACATCATCCATTAACGGACCGCCGTTAACGGTATCTGTCGTTGAATTACCCAACCTGTACAAACGGTACTGGCCGAGGTCCACTACCCCGTTAAACCGACGCAAACGCTCTGTGGTATCCAGCGTTTCCAGCACGGAACGGCCGCGCGTGGCGGCATGGATCATAGGTCTGCTTACATCAGGTAAAATTTCGGTGTGTAACCGGTCAGCAATTCTGCAGATACCAAAAATAACCGGCTTGACAAGACGGTCTACTTCGGATTTGACAGCCACCAGCGTGTCGCTGTCGTGGTCTGTATGGGTCTCAACCTGCCGGTTGTCGTAGGCTACGACCGGAACCGGCACTGGATGCTGCGCCTCGCAAAAACGGGCTATCTGGTTTCTAAGCTTTTTCAGGTAACTGTTAATCGTTACTCTGCTTACTCCGCTGATATCCGCGATCTGCGTCGCAGTGAGATCATCGGCGAACAGCCGCAGGATCTCCTTAAACTTGCGCTCAGATAAATGAGCACCTTTTAAGTACTTGTTTTTCATGAACTAGTGGTTAGAATGGCATTATAAACCTCTTATTTTTTATCCGGTATATACACAGCTTTTATACAAGCGGCGATAAGGGTATTTGAATGCTGCCCACTAGATTATTTTAAGGCCTTTTTTTGTCCATTTTAGCTAAATAAAAGAATTTGTTTAGCATAGAGCGCAAAAAGCGCAAAGCAGCAGGGACGCCAGCTTTATAAACCCTGCCCCCTGCTGCTTTGCACTTTATATTAAAAAAAATTATTCCGTATCGTCTACTCCCAGTTTGGACATCTCAATGTCCTCCTCCTCATCCAGCGGTTTCCACAATTCCTTCTTTCGCGCCTTCTTTAACAACGCTTTTTCCATCCACAACAACAAAGCCGGCAGGATCGTCAGGTTGGTGATCATTGCTACCACCAGCGTCAGAGACGTCAGCCACCCCAATGCCTTAGTACCCCCGAATTCGGAGAAACTGAAAATCATAAACCCGGCAAACAGGATCATCGAGGTATAAATAATACTCAGCCCCGTTTCATGAATCGTCTGCTTCACGGTAGCGGATATATCCAGGTTATGCCGCGGCAACTCCTGCTTGAAATTCACCAGGAAACGGATAGTAACGTCGATGGCTATACCCAGGGCCACACTGAACACCAATACGGTGGAAGGTTTTAACGCCACGCCAACCCAGCCCATTACACCCGCGGTCACCACCAGCGGAATAATATTCGGGATCAGCGAAATGATCAGCATCCGCCAGGAACGGAACAGGTAAAGCATACATACCATGATCAACACAAAGGCCAACAGGATACTCTCTGTCAACCCGTTGATAATGAAACGCGTACCTTCCTGAAAGATAACGCTGGTACCGGTGAAGGTCACCTTGTAATGGGCCGTGTCGAAAATCGCTGTCACCTTCGGCTCCAGTGAATCCATCAGCACCGGCAGCCGCTGCGACCCCACATCTTTCATATTCACACTCACGCGCGCCACCTGCTTGGTACTGTCCATAAAGGAAGCCACCAGCCTGGAAAAGGTAGTCGCCGACCCACTGGCCGTATTGGCCGATTTCATCCGGAGATAAGGCGCCAGGAAGCCCAGGTCAAACGAGTTGGGCACCGCGTAGTTGGAACTGTCCCCGTTATAATACGCCTGTTTCGCAAACTTGATACCTTCCACAACGGACAAAGGCCGTGCAAAATCAGGCTGCTCCGCTATCAGCTTCGTCAGCTCGTCCAGCTTGTTAAGCGTCTGCAGATTTACGACGCCGTTCTTGCGTTTGGTGTCCACCGCTATCTCCAGCGGCATCACCCCTTTAAAATTCTGCTCAAAAAACTTCAGGTCGGTATACAGCTTGTCGGTCTTCGGAATATCATCCAGCATATATCCCACAGACTTCAGCCGGCCCATGCCCACCAGCGCCGCAATCACCAACGCCGCAGTAACGAAATATACCGGCTTGCGGTACTTAAACACCAGCGTGGTCAGGAAATCCAGCACTTTGCCCAGGAAACCGTTCTCCAGGTAGTTGATATGCTTGGTTTTCGGCGGTGGCAGGAAACTCAATACAGACGGCAGGAAAATAAAAGAGATCAGGAAGATGAACATGATGTTCAGCCCCGCTACCACACCAAACTCTTTGAGAATAGCGCTGTTGGTAAAACAGAACACCCCAAATCCAATGGCGGCGGTCAGGTTGGTAAACAGGGTTACAATGCCCATCCGCTGGATCATCCGCACCAGCGCCTTGGTCTTGTTGCCGTGACGCGCATATTCTGTATGGTACTTGCTGAGGAAATAAACGCAGTTGGGAATACCGATCACCACAATCAGGGAAGGAATCAATCCCGTCAGTAACGTGATCTTGTAGCCCATCAGCACGATCGTGGCCACCGACCAGACTACGCCAATGGCTACCACCACCATCGACATCAGCACGGCGCCAAAGGAGCGGAAAAATAAAAACAGGATCAGCCCCGTCAGCAGGAAAGAGATCTTCAGAAAAAGTTTCAGCTCATCCGCTACTTTAACGGCCATGACCGTACGGATCAGCGGAAGCCCGCTCAGGTGCACTTCTGTATGATGCTTGTCTTCGAAAGCTTTGGCCAGTTTGGTGATTTCCGCTACAACGGCCGTACGCTTCGGAGAGTTAAAAACGTCTTTATTCACGTATATGGCCATCATATAGGCCTTCGAATCGGGATTGTAAAGCAATCCCCTATAAAACAGCAAAGTCCTGAAAACACCCGCCAGACTGTCAATCTGCGGTTGTGTATAACTACTGTCCTTAAACAGCAGGCCGGCCTCCAGCTTCTGGGTACTGTCATTCTTTACCAGGTTGATGGCCAGCGGCACGCTCAGGATATTCTCTACAGCATTGATTTTTTTCAGGTCATGGTTCAGCTGCAGGTAATCCCGGAAAAAATCAGCCTGGAAAAATTTATCGGTCTGTACGCCCAGCACCAGCATATTGCCATCACCGCCAAACTTCTTCTTAAACTCCTGGTATTCCAGGAATTTAGGGTTATCATGCGGTATGGTCGCTACGTAGTCGTAAGACATCTGCACCTTGGAGGCAAAATAGGCCATTACGCCGGTGGCGACCAGTAACAGGAGTAGGAGCGGTAATCGGAATTTTAGCACAAAGCCGGCTAAGCGTTGCCACATAAGGATTTTTCAATTTGTTAAATGGCGTAAAGGTAGTTAAAATCCCCATTAGCTAACCCGCCGCCGGCAGATGAATTACATTTGTTTGCCCTAAATTGCAACTTTATTCCTGCGGCATCCTTAAAACACAGACAGTTGCTTCACAAAACACGCGGCATAGTATTACGTACGGTGAAATATGGCGACACGAGCGTGATCGTAGGCATCTTCACGGAATTGTTCGGCCTTCAGTCCTATATCGTGAACGGCGTGCGGTCGTCCAAACCCAAAGCTGCCAAAGGCAACCTGCTCCAACCCGGTAATATCCTTGAACTGGTGGTATATCATCACGAGATCAAAAACCTGCAGCGTATCTCTGAATTCAAGCTGGGTTATATCTATACCTCCCTGCACTACAACGTGGTGAAAAACACTATTGCCCTCTATCTGATAGAGTTGCTGCAGAAAAGCCTGAAGCAACCGGAGCAACATCTGGACCTGTACTATTTTACGGAAAATACATTGCAGCTGCTGGACGGTTCGCCCACGGCGGTCATCGCTAACCTGCCGCTGTATTACACGCTGAAACTGGCGGCATTCCTGGGCTTCCGGCTCAACGGTCATTTTTCGGAATATACCCCTTACCTCGACTTGCAGGAGGGAACGTTTTCGGACCTGCCGCCACATCATACCGATCACCTGGACCCCGAATACAGTGAGCTCACCGACCGGCTGTTCCAGTGCAGCGAAGTACAGCAGCTGGCATCCATCCACATGACAAAAGAAAAAAGAAGAAAACTATTATACGCATACCTGGACTTCCTCCGGCTGCATATGCCGGATTTCACGGAACTCCACTCACCGCCGATCCTGCACGAGATCCTTGACGCCTGATTGCGCCAGTGCGGCCCCCGCTTCTGTAAAGAATTCCAGCGTAGCGGTAGCGCCGTCGAAAACGGCGTAGGAAGTATAATTCAGCCATTCACCCAGATTGATGTACCGGCTGTCGGGCCCCACCCGCAGGTCCAGCGGCAGATGGCGGTGGCCGAAAATAAAATAGTCGAAGTGTTCCCGCTGCAACACCTCACGGCTGTAAATAGCCAGCCACTCCTGGTCTTCTCCCAGGAAATGTTCCAGCTCCTGACCGGTAGCAGCGCGGCTTTTACGGCTGAAATAGTTGGCCAGCGAGATGCCCATTACCGGATGAATGCAGGAAAACAACCAGCGGCATACCGGGTTACGGAATATTTTTTTGAGGAATTTATAACCATGATCGCCCGGACCGAGCCCGTCGCCATGGCCAATATAGAATTTTTTACCGCTGATGGTAAACACCTGCGGCTCGTAATAAACCGGGATGTTCAGCTCCTCTTCAAAGTAGCCGTCCATCCACATGTCATGGTTACCGATGAATACGGATATACCGATGCCTTTGTCGGTAAGGGCTGCCAGTTTGCCCAGCAGCCGGGTATATCCTTTAGGGATCACATGTTTATATTCAAACCAGAAATCGAAAAGGTCCCCTACCAGGAAGATATGCGCAGCATCTTTTTCCACCATCTCCAGCCATTGCACGATGAGCTTTTCCCGCTCCCGGCTGACGGTCATGTTGGGCGCTCCGAGATGAAAGTCGGAAGCAAAATATATTTTCTTATTGGCTGGTAAAGGAATTTCCATCTGACAATATGCGTTATCCTCAAACATATAGCCTTCCGCATATGGTTTTTAAGAGAACGGGATGTTCTGTTAAAACCTGTAAGCGGAAGGCTACTGCTGATGATTTATTCGTCTACTAAAAATACGTATACTTCTTTCGGTCCGTGGATGCCCACAACCAGTGTTTTTTCGATGTCTGCCGTACGGCTGGGACCTGTAGCAAAGGATATTGCAGAAGGCAGGTCGTTACCGTATTTGTCTTTCAGCCTGTTGAAAGCATCTTTCAGGTCAAACACCAGCTGGTGGGTATAAGCCACCATAATGTGAACAGGTGCATATACCGGCACTACTCTTCCGCTGGGCTGAGCGGCGCTGAGCACCACTGTACCGGTGCGGGCTATCAGGTATTCACAGTCCGTAATAGCGGCATCTGCCTCGTGAATATTCCCCTGGTTTAAGGTAGGCAGATCATTTTTGCCTATCAGCTTCTGCAGGGAAGGCGTCTGGCAGTAAACATTCCGCCATTCCTTATTATCAGACAGCAATCGCAGGTTTTCGATCAGTTCTGCTTTGCTGGTACAGAAAACAAATTTCCCCTGTAACCTTGTAAATTCTTCCGCAAATCTCAGCTCCAGTCCTTCGTTGTCTGTCTTAAAAACAGTGGAGTTGCCCTCCGAATTGGGGAAGGGCAACTGTACTGGCTGGCTTAACGCATTCCGTACTCTCTTCAGAATATTTTCCTTGGCAGGAGAAATCTTCATATCAAAAATTATGCATTAGCAGGTGAAGGAGAAGGGTTGATGATGTCTGTCGGATGTACACCGTCAGTCGTCATGCCTTCTTTACCCAGGTGATGTTCTCTCGGCACATCATAAGGACGTTTGCCGATCAGTCTTTCCAGGTCGGACTGGTATAAAACTTCTTTTTCCAGCAGTTCCTTTGCAAGGGTTTTCACCTGTTCCATTCTTTCGGTCAGGAGGTTTTTAGTCCGCACATAAGCCGCGTCGATCAGTTTTCTCACCTCTTCGTCGATCAGCCGGGATGTTTCCTCGGAGTACGGTTTGGTGAAAGACTGGTCGCTGTTCGGGTCATAGAAAGACACGTTGCCTATTTTATCGTTCATACCGTATACGGTCACCATAGCGTAGGCCATGCGGGTAATTACCTGCAGGTCGTTTTGCGCGCCGGTGGATATTTTACCGAATACCAGCTCTTCCACGGCACGGCCGCCAAGGGTCATGCAGATATCGTCGAGCAGTTGTTCGGTATTGTACAGGTATTGTTCTTTTGGCAGATATTGAGCGTATCCGAGCGCAGCCACGCCGCGGGGTACGATAGTCACTTTCACCAGCGGGTTAGCGTGTTCGAGGTACCATCCGCAGATAGCATGTCCTGCTTCGTGATAAGCGATGACTTCTTTTTCTTCGGGGGAGATGATTTTGTTTTTCTTTTCGAGACCACCGATCACACGGTCGATGGCATCGTTAAAGTCTTCCATTTCCACCTGTGTTTTGCCTTTACGGGCGGCGATCAGGGCCGCTTCGTTACATACGTTGGCGATATCGGCGCCGGCAAAACCGGGCGTCATGGAGGCCAGTTTCTTCACATCCAGGTTAGGGGATGTTTTGATGGGCTTCAGGTGTACTTCGAAAATGGTTTCTCTTCCGGCCAGGTCTGGTTTGTCGATAGAGATCTGACGGTCAAAACGGCCGGGGCGCAGCAGGGCGCTGTCCAGCACATCCGGGCGGTTAGTGGCCGCGAGGATGATGATACCGCTGTCGGTACCGAAACCGTCCATTTCCACGAGCAGCTGGTTGAGGGTGTTTTCCCTTTCGTCGTTGCTCATCATGACATTTTTACCCCGGGCACGGCCGATCGCATCAATTTCATCGATGAAGATGATACAGGGCGCTTTTTCGCGGGCTTGTTTGAACAGGTCGCGTACACGGCTGGCGCCTACCCCTACGAACAGTTCCACGAAATCAGAACCGGACATGGAGAAGAAAGGAACCTGTGCTTCGCCTGCCATCGCTTTCGCCAGCAGGGTTTTACCGGTACCCGGAGGACCTACCAGCAGGGCGCCTTTCGGTATTTTACCACCCAGGGCGGTGTATTTTTTCGGATTTTTGAGGAAGTCCACGATTTCCATCACTTCCACTTTCGCTTCGTCGAGACCGGCCACATCGTTGAACGTGATGTTTACGCGGGTGCCTTTATCGAACAGGGTAGCTTTGGACTTGCCGATATTGAAGATACCGCCCGGGCCACCGCTACCGCCGGCAGGGCCGCCCATTTTGCGCATCAGCAATACCCACAGGCCAATAATCAGGATGATCGGCAGCAGCAGCTGGAAGATGGGTTCAAACCAGCTTTGACGCTCGTCATAGGAGATTTTCACCTGGCTTTCCATCGGTATGCCTTCCTGGGCTTTGTCGATATCTTTTTTGAAGCTCTCTTCACTACCAATAGAGAAACGGTAGTGAGGACCCGGATTCAGGCCGCCGCCAAAACGGCTTCTGGCCACTTCCGTGAATTTTGGCAGTTTAAGACTGTCCTGTTTTATGTAGACTTCTACATATTTCTTGTTTACGACAACCAATTTATCTACGTCCCCAGGTTTCAAATAACTTACCTGAAACTCCTGGAAGCTGATCTCTTTGGTAGAGGGTCTGAAGTCCGGAAGGAAGTTCATTGCGAGCAGGGCGATGCCTATAAAGGCATATACCCAGTATATATTGAACTTCGGTCCTTTCTTTGGAGATTTCTCTGAACCCTTGTTGAAGTTATTGCCTCCTTTTTCCATAATCTTACGCTCCTTTACGGATGTTTATTACAATCAGAATATTTATATAATAATTAATACTTTCACGACTGTTTTGTTCAGTCATCGTTGTGGTCCATCCTGTCGGCGTCACTCCACATTTCTTCGAGATTATAGAACTTCCTTGTTTCCGGCTGGAATATATGTACAACAATGTTTACATAGTCCACCAGTATCCACTGTTGAGCAGTAAAGCCCTCGTGTTTATAAGGGGCTTCACCTACTTTCAGCTCCACTTCGTGTGCAACAAAATCGGCGATAGCTCTTACCTGGGTATTGGAATTGGCTTCACATATTACAAAGAAATCGGCCACAGCTTCAGGAATCTGGCGTAGATCCAGGGATACGATATTTTCCCCCTTCTTTTCCTGTATGGCTTTTATGATGGTGGTAAAAATTTCACTTTCTCTGGTCAGGCGCGTTTGGGCCTTTTTCCTCGTGCTCAGAACGGTTAAGGGTGCCAATAAATCTCGTTTTTGTTAAAAATAAACTTTAATTGTCAAAGTTACTAAACAAGCACTAATATAACGTGCAGAAATATCATGCTCAAGGGCCTACAAATGTTAAGAAAATAATAAAATGAATTACTTTTCCGGCTGTTTTAAGACTAAAAAAGGTTCATGTGGTAGGACACCCGTTTTATATATTAGACGAAATTGACAGCACCAATAACTATGCCATGGAGCGGGTAAATTCGGGCCAGGTGACATCCGGTACAGCCTGGTTTACCAGCAACCAAACGGCAGGAAAAGGGACCCGCGGCAAACAATGGGTAGCCCGGGCCGGTGATATCATAGCCCTCTCCATAGCGCTGCAACCAGCCATGTTGCCGCTTTCCCGCCAGTTTATGCTAAGCATGGCAGTAGCCCTCGGCACACACGATTTCTTCTCTGCCTATGCCGGCGATGAAACAGCCATCAAATGGCCCAATGATATTTACTGGCGTGACAGAAAGGCAGGAGGCATCCTGATAGAGAACGTTTTGAGGGGTAATATGTGGCATTATGCCATTATCGGCATCGGACTCAACCTGAACCAGGGGAAATTTCCGGAGCACCTGCCCAACGCCGTGTCGCTGAAGCAGATCACCGGCAAAAACTGGGACGCCGCCACCCTGGCGCAGGAACTCTGCCGCTGCCTCGATGCCCGCATCCGGACACTGCAGATGTCCGCTCTCGATACATTATTGGCAGAATATACCGCCAAACTGTTCCGCTGGCAGCAACCCGGCCTGTACCGTAAAGACGGGGTCGTTTTCCAGGGCATTATCCGCAACGTGCTGCCCGACGGGCACCTCTGCCTCGAAAGAGAAGGGGAGGTCCTCCGGCTGGGCTTCGGCGAAGTAGAGTTTGTGCTGAGCTAACGGCCGCGGGGTAAAAGTTCCGGCGACAGCCGCAGATCACCTGCTGAATTTCAGCTACCGGAACGGCGCCCGGCAGCGCCACCAGGAGGTAAGCGGTCCCGCAACGATCAGCCGCATAAACGTGGTGTTATTTACAAACAGAAACCCGGTCAGCCTGCGATGCGGCCGCCGGCATAGAAACGTCTGATGCGCCATCCCGCCATCACTGCCTTCCCTGCTTCCAGTGATAGCTCCGCTGCCGTTCCTGCACCGCTTTACGCAGCAGTGCCGGCACTTCGGGCGACAGTCCCGACAGCAGGTATACCGGCGCGCCATACTCCCGGGCCAGCGGGTCTTCCAGCGAGCCCACCTTCTCTATCCGCCCGATCAGCGGGCGATGGGCTTCGGAAGGCGCTTCGCCTACCAGCACGATGTAATGCAGGGAGTCCAGCGGCGGAAACCAGTACACGTAATCTGCATTGAAAGATACCGCTGCCGGCATCCGGCCGCGGTTATAATAGTTGAGCGCTCCTGCCTCGCCATAGTTTTCGCAAAGGACCAGCGTGTTTTTCCTGTCATGCTCCGGCACGCGCAGCCATGCCTGCATCGCCAGCTGCGCGGTTTCCCGCCACCCCAGCATATCTGCGAAGTCCTGTGGCAACGCATGATTTTTCCCGTCTTCCCATCGCAACATGCCCAGGGCGGCAAACTTGCCGGACTTCTCCCGTATCTGCGCGGGACTCATCACCGGGAAAATTACATTGAGCAGATATACAAAAGGCAGGACTACTATGGCCAGCCATAGTATGCGCAGATAACGGCTCCAGCCGTTCCGGAAAACACGCTCCCAGTAAGCACAGCCAAAGGCTATCAATACCGGGTAAAGCCCCAGCGCGTAATAACTCTTGGCCCGCATATAAATCAACAGCAATATCACCAGCACGTACATCAGCAAAACAACACGGTATAACCGGTAGGGCCAGTAAAAAAACAAACCTGTGAACGCCGCCACTATGAGAAAGGCGCCGCCCAGGAAAAAAATAAACTGGTCCGCCGCAAAGTCCATCCGGTTCACATGCACCAGTTGCGTGTCCGCCAGTTCTTTCATATGGTGCAGCACCGGAAACCCCTGCTGTATCTGCCATATCAGGTTAGGCGCCGCCAACGCCAGCGCGATCAGCGCTCCCAGATAAAGCGCCTTGTCCCGGAAAATACGCCGGTGTGACGATAGCAGCAAAGCCCCCAGCCATCCGGCCAGCAACACCACCACGGTGTATTTATTAAGCACTCCGATCCCCGCCACTACGCCCGCCCACAACAGCCATTTTCCCTGCTGGCTTTGCAGATAACGCATCATCAGCCAGCATAACGACGCCCATACCAGCACGTCGAAAGCGTTAGGCTGATAAAGCACGTTCAATCGGGAAAAAGCGGAACAAATGAACAGCGACAGTGCCAGCGCCTGCGCATACAGCCCGCCGCCCAGGAAACGCACCATGCGCCATATCACCACCATGGTCAGCGCACCGTACAACGCCGGGAAAAAACGTACCCACCACTCACCGCCGCCCAGCCACCTGATCAGCAGGGAGTTGAACGCCGTAAAAGGAGGCACCGACAGATATCCCGCCGCCAGATGATATCCCATGTCCAGATGCAGATACTCATCGCGATGCAGCTCAAAGGCCGGATTCACCACCGAATACTGAAACGCCATTTTGAATACCAGAAACAACAAGAGCAATAACAGGGAAGTACGACGCTGGCTCAGCTCCATGGAATATGATTTTGATTGATCAATGACAGGGATTTGTATGATGTTGTCAGCAAAAAAAAAGCGGAAAACTGCCTTAAAAAAGCACAGTCATTCCGCAGGTAACTTTTAGTATCTTGCTTATCCACATTGCAGGCAGGACGCTCTGTACAAGGGATCATCAAGGCATCGATGATAACAAGATTTTGGTTGATAAAGGCGTTAACAAATTGTGAAATTTTCGGAAATAAATCAAAAATGAATTTGCATCATAGTTGCATTTAACAACTCCGTACAATACTGCAAAGGGTTTGAAGCTATCAGCCTGTATAAAAACTTAACATTGCCCTCCCGCCTTACGTTAAAAAATTTATCGGGAAACCGTTACATTTGGTAATGCCTATTCAAAAAACCCCCGCCATTCAGCTCCAAAGAATGGAGGACTTCACCGAAAAACTGTACTCCCCGCATATGATACCCAAAGCGCCGCTAAAAGGCAGCTTTGCTGTACATGACCGGGCAGAGTATCCCTGCGTGGACGAAGTGATCGCCAGCAGAAGGGATTATTATAAGATCAGCTTTTTCAGCAAAGGCAAAGGGATATTTACCATGGGGGAAGACCGCTATGAGATAGATGGTCCCACATTGCTGTTCCTGAATCCGCATGAGATCAAAACATGGAGAGCTTCGTCAGAAGAACAGGAAGGCTATTTCTGCCTCTTTACCGACCTGTTGTTCGACTCCGTACATTCACCGCATGAAGACCTGCTCCATCACCCGTTGCTGCAGCAGGGCGCAAAAGCTGTATTTAAGCTCAACCAGCAGCAGTGCGATTACCTGCAGTCCATTTTCCGGCAATTACTGAAAGAATACCAGGAGAATGCCGCATTTAAACAGGAGGCCATTCTGATTTACCTGCGGTTACTGATGCTGGAAGGCAAACGGCTGGCAACGGAGGCCCATACGCCGCAAAGAACACAAACTGCGGCGCAGGCGCTCGCGCACCGCTTCACGGATATGCTGGAAAAACAGTTTCCCATCGAATACAATCATCATCAGGTGAAACTGAAAACCGCGAAGGAGTTCGCCGTTCAGCTAAATACACATCCCAACCATCTGAATGCATGTGTAAAACAATCGACCGGACGCACCGTGAGCGAACATATCCGTATGCGCCTGTTGCTGGAAGCCAGGCTGCTGTTGATACACACCGACTGGCAGATATCCGAAATAGCCTGGTGCCTCGGTTTTGAAGATCCGGGCAACTTCACCCATTTCTTCAAAAACCACAGCGGGCAGTCGCCCCATATCTACCGGCTGCAGTAATACTTTGATTTTTACAATTAATACTTTGCCTGCTACAATTGCTGTCCCCATACCGCCAGTTAATTTTGACATCATAAAAATTTAACTATATGCAGTACAGAAAACTTGGAAAAACAGGTGAATCAATATCAGCGATTGGACTGGGTTGCATGGGCATGTCATTTGCCTATGGCCATGAAGGGGATTTCAACGAAGAAGAGTCTCTGAAAACACTGGAACTGGCGCTGGACCTCGGCATCAATTTCTGGGATACCGCAGATATGTACGGGCAGGGCGCCAATGAAATCCTGCTCTCTAAAATACTGGCTACCAAAAGAGATAAAGTATTCCTCGCTACCAAATTCGGCTTCAGATACAGGGAAGATGGCTCTACCTATTTCGACGGCTCTCCGAAACACCTGAAGCAGGCCGTGGAAGACAGCCTGAAAAGACTGAAAGTGGATGTGATCGATCTCTACTACGCACACCGGGTGGATGAAAACGTACCGATCGAAGAAACCGTAGGCGCCATGGCTGACCTGGTAAAAGCCGGTAAAGTACGCTACCTCGGCCTTTCTGAAGCCAGCGCCGCTTCCATCAGAAAAGCATATGCCGTACATCCGATCGCCGCATTACAAAGTGAATATTCCCTGTTTACCAGGGACGTGGAAGGAGAAATCCTGAAGACCACCCGTGAACTGGGTATTTCCCTGGTAGCCTACAGCCCCCTGGGAAGAGGCATGGCCACCGGCGCTATTACAGACGCCTCCACACTGGGAGCAAATGACTTCCGCAGAACACTGCCCCGCTTCCAGCAAGGCAATTTTGAACAGAACCTGCAAACCGTAACTGCTTTGGAAAACTTTGCGAAAGAGAAGGGGATCACCTCTGCACAGCTCTCTCTCGCATGGCTGCTGGCCCAGGGAGAAGACATCGTACCGATACCCGGCACCAAACGCAGGAAATATTTACAGGAAAATGCTGCTGCCGCAGATGTTCAGCTGAACAGCGCTGATCTGGAAAAAATAAATGCCATCCTGAAAGACGGCGTTGTGGCCGGGTCCAGGTACAGTGAGGGCGCACTGAAACTGGTAAACCGCTAGTCATTTAAAGATTTTTTGATTTACGATTTTTTGATTTTGGGAAATGTCGGGCAACTTTCTCAAAATCAAAAAATCGTAAATCAGAAAATTTCAAACTGCTTTATTTGGTCTTTTTATACCCCCAGTCCTGCAACCACTTGATCACTTTCTCTTTATAATCGCCCTGGATCAATATCTGGCCGTCTTTTACGCTACCGCCGGTACCGCATTTTGTTTTCAGGTCTTTCCCCAGTTTCTCCACATCTTCGTCTTTTCCGATAAAACCATCTACCAGGGTCACTACCTTACCGGCGCGTTGTTTGGTATCCAGTTTCACTCTCAGCTGTTGCTGAGCAGGGGAGAGGGTTTCCTGTTCTTCGGTATGTTCCGGTTCAAAAGAAAAATTAGGATCGGTAGAGTATACGATCCCGTTGCCGGAGCTATTTTTTTTCTTTGTCATTGCATAAAAGTTTAACGGTTATTCATTCACGATCACCTTGATGGCGGCGGGTTTTACAGACAACCGCACCGATCCGTCACCGTTGATCGGAACAGCATCGCCATCTACCTGCAGGTACTGCAGGGAATTGCTGCGGATCGTGATTTCCTTTCCGGTGAAATGTTTAAGATAACGTGTTTTATCGATGTTCCCCATCAGGGAATGGAAGCTGACAGGCAGCAGATGATAGAAGCGTACGGGCGGCATGATGCAGAGGTCCAGCTGTCCGTCGAAGACGCTGGCGCCCGGCGCCAGTTTAAACTCGTATCCAAACTGGTTGCCGTTGGCTACCGTCAACAGGAATGCTTTTTCATCCAGCAGGCGGCCATCTATACTGATGTGGTAGGCTTCCGGGTTGTAGCTGCTGAAGCTTTTGAGCACCAGTTTGGCATAACCAGCCAGCCCTCTTTTCTTTGTATGTTTGAACTGTTCCGCAATGAGCGCATCGAAGCCAACGCCGGCGTTGCTGAGGAACAAATGTTCATTGGCATACCCCACGTCAATGGGGCGTTGTTTATTGTTCACGATGAGCCGCAGCGCCTTATCCACGTCGAGCGGTATTTTGAGGGCACGGGCGAGCCCATTGCCGCTGCCCAGCGGCAGGATGGCCATAGCAGTATTACTGTCTACCAGGCCCTGTGCTATTTCATTGATAGATCCGTCACCACCTACGGCCACAACAGTATCCACGCCGTTTTTCACTGCCTCCCGGGCCAGGTCGGCGCCATGCCCCAGGTAAGCCAGATGGGTGATGCTCACCTCAAACTGATTTGCCGGGAAATGTCTGCTGATGGCCCCCTCCAGTCGCTTCTCACGATCTGTGCCCGCTTTGCGGTTAATGATAAAAAGTATCTTCTTCAAAAGAACTGTTTTAAGATATAATCGCTTTCAGACTCAAATCCAGGCTTACAGCATGATGAATAATGGCGCCTACAGAGATAAAATCCACGCCGGTAGCAGCATACGCCTGGATGGTGCTGAGGTTGATGCCGCCGGAAGCTTCTGTTTCCACTTTCCCGTTAATTAACGCCAAAGCGGCGGTAATTTGTTCGGGCGTGAAGTTGTCCAGCATGATCCGATCTACCTGTCCTACTGCCAGCACTTCTTTTACATCATCGAGGTTGCGGGTTTCGACTTCTATTTTCAGCGGCAGTTTCCGCTCTGCCAGGTACGCCACGGTTTTATTGACTGCCGCGGTGATACCGCCGGCAAAATCGATGTGGTTGTCTTTCAGCATCACCATGTCATACAGGCCCATGCGGTGATTAACGCCACCGCCTATACGAACAGCTTCTTTTTCCAGCATGCGGAAGTTGGGCGTGGTTTTGCGGGTATCGAGGATACGGGTATGATATCCCTTCAGCAGTTCCACGTATTGGTGGGTAAGGGTAGCGATGCCGCTCATCCGCTGCATACAGTTGAGCACCAGTCGTTCTCCCATCAGCAGGGTATGTACTGCGGCTTCGATTTCGAAAGCAGTTTCACCGGCAGCCATGGCATCACCGTCTTTTTTGAACGGGGTGAATACCGCGTGCATGTCCAGCCATTTAAAGATGGCGGCCGCCACCTCCATGCCGGCGAGGATGCCGTTTTCCTTTATCTTCAATACCGCCTTTCCTTTGGCCGTAGGCGGAATACAGGCCAGCGTGGAGTGGTCGCCATTCCCGATATCTTCTGCCAGGGCGCTTCTGATAAACGCGTTCAGCGCTGCTTCATCTAACATAGGTGCATAATTTAGTCTCGCAAAGCTACTTAAGTGAGCAAAGTACGCAAAGAATAAAGACAGTGGAGCCTATTTAAGCCCGCAAAGCTACTTAAGTGAGTAAAGTGCGTAAAGAATAAAGGCAGTGGATCGTTTCTTTCTCTTTCGCTCACTTTGCCTCCTTTGCTCTCTTTGTATCCTTTGCGAGACAAAAATAAAAAGTGCCCCGCAATTAATAGCGGGGCACCCAGGCCTTTTCAATTAATTTATGTGGTCAATTTACTTATTCTCAAATCTTAGCTCGTTGAGGACCATAGACCCTCCCTTTTTCTGCAGGAAGAACGAAAGGCGATAATTCCCTCCGCTGGTGCTCAGATTACCGATACCGAACTTAGAGGCTTCGCCTCCCTGGTGTACCAGTTCGAAGGATTTCACCTGGTTTTTGGAGAAGAAATCCTTCAGGATGATCTCTGCCTGTGCTTTACTGTAAGCATTCGCTTTACCACTGATATTAATTTCGACATTGTTGTCCAGGTAACGGGATAAGCTGTTTACATCGCCTTGCTTGATAGCACTTACCACATCTTCAAACGGTCCGGCTACCAGCATCTCCTCTGAACGTGCCGACAGCGCAAATGCTGAAATAATTCCTCCCAACAACACCATCAGCACAATCAATAGCTTCTTCATTGTCAGTTTTTTTATTAGAAAGTAACTTAATCAACACAAATTAAATGCGAAAACTATGCCAAACACGTTGTATTTCAACAAAATCACACCATCGTGGTAGCAATGAATACGTAAATAATAAGATAAAAATAATATGCAAATTAATTTGAATAACTGATTATCAAAATGCGAGATGACCAACCCTGGCATTCGTAATTTTTGGATTAGCCTTATTTTTGTAAAATATTTAGAAAGTATTCAGCTGCATTATAAGTACTTTCACCTCCCGAGTTGAAATCAATAAAACATTAACCTTAACCAGACAGGATATGGAAAAGAAAAGAGCCATTCTCGTAATTATGGATGGATGGGGCGAAGGTAAAGTGCCTACCGCTGACGCCATTGCACAAGCACAGACTCCCTTTGTTAGCAGCCTATATAACAAATACCCCCACAGCAATCTCGTTACCTGCGGCGAAGCTGTAGGTTTACCGGAGGGCCAGATGGGTAACTCCGAAGTAGGTCACCTCAACATTGGCGCCGGCAGGATCGTATACCAGGAACTGCAACGGATCAACGTAGCGGCCCGCGACGGAGAACTGGCAGCCAATTCCGTTCTGCTGGACACCCTGGCGCACGCCAGGAACAACAACAAAGCCCTCCACCTGATCGGACTGGTAAGTAACGGTGGCGTACACTCGCATATCGAACACCTGAAAACACTGACCACCATCGCCAAAGCACAAGGGCTGGAAAAAGTATATATCCACGCCTTTACCGACGGCCGCGATACCGACCCGAAAAGCGGACTGGGCTTCCTGGAAGACCTGCAGGCCCACCTGCAGCAGTCAACCGGCAAAATAGCCTCTGTCATCGGCCGCTATTATGCCATGGACAGAGATAAACGCTGGGAACGCGTAAAACTGGCCTACGATGCGCTGGTCCACGGCACCGGTACCGGTACCCACGACCTGCTCACCGCTATTAAAGCCTCCTACGCAGAAGGCGTAACCGACGAATTCATCAAACCGATCATCGTTCAGGACGAAGCCGGCGCCCCCCTGGCCACCATCCAGGATGGCGACGCTGTACTGTGTTTCAACTTCCGTACGGACCGCTGCCGCGAAATCACCCAGGTGCTCACACAGGAAGCTTTCCCTGATTTCGGGATGAAGCCGCTGCAGGTATACTACACCACCATGACGGAATACGATAAAACCTATAAAAACGTACACGTCATCTTCGAAAACGATAACCTGAACATGACCCTCGGCGAAGTACTCGCTAAAGACGGCTATACGCAGGTACGTATCGCAGAAACCGAAAAATACCCGCACGTTTCCTTCTTCTTCTCCGGCGGACGGGAGAAAGAATTTGAAGGCGAACGCAGGATCATGATACCATCACCCAAAGTGGCCACCTACGACCTGAAACCGGAAATGAGCGCCAATGAAGTAACAGACGCCATCGTTCCCGTACTGCAGGAAAAATCCGCCGATTTTATCGCCCTCAACTTCGCCAATGCGGACATGGTAGGCCATACCGGCGTATTCTCCGCTGCCATAAAAGCGGTGGAAACCGTAGACCACTGCGTCAACCGGGTAGTAACCGCCGCTCTGGCCAGCAACTACACCGTATTCCTGACCGCAGACCACGGCAACGCCGATTATATGATCAACGAAGACGGCACCCCCAACACCGCCCATACCCTCAACCTCGTTCCTTTCTTCATTATCAGCAACGACTTCCAGGGTAAAGTGAAAGATGGCAAACTCGGCGACATCGCCCCCACCATCCTGCATTTCATGGGACTGGCCGCTCCGAAGGAAATGACCGGCACCGTACTCGTATAGCGCTCGCAGGCTCGCTTTTTCACGCAAAGGCGCTAAGCAGCAAAGACGCTAAGAAAATAATAAGAGAACAAAGGGCGATTATCAGAATTTGATAATCGCCCTTTGTTTTCTTATTTATCTTAAAAAAACTTAGCGTCTTTGCTGCTTAGCGTCTTTGCGTGAAAAAACGCCTTTGCGTGAAAAAATATTTTCAACGCGTGTAACTTTTTATTTATCCCCCCCGTTTAACTATCACCATTCTGATATTTTCTCAGTCCGACAGACTGATATTCATATTTTTAGTGCTCTCGACAGATTTGCTCATGCATCGATGCGCCGTTTTTACGGCGCATTTTTTCTGACCCGTATTTAAGTACTAATTTTGCCGTATGAGACATTACCGCTACATGACGGTACTATTAACCATATTCGGTTTTATAGCCTGCCATCAGGACAACAATACAACAGGAAAAACGACGGCCGGAGCCAAATTTGAGCCACTACCAGCCTACTTCAACGGAGAACGGGAAAATATCCGCACCGGAGGTTTCAGTCTGCATAAAATAGTCACCCTTAACGGCGTAAGCGACACGGCCAATGTAAACGGCACCGACAGCACCGCCATCAGAGACCTGCTGAAACCATTCGCCGATATCGACCTGAACAAACCCTCCCTGCGTGACGAATATGATACCTCCAGCCTGTATGACCCCTTCTCCGGCAGGAAATCGGTGATCTATAAGTCAAAAGGCAAACAAACCTTTCCTTCCGAAATCACCATGGAACTGGATAAAAACGGGACCATACAACAGGTGAACATCCACAGCTATACGGTTAATATGGTATACGAGTTCAGGCAGGACCTGTTTTACCAGCGAAACAAAAATATCCGTATCGCCACCTACCAGAAAATAGCTTTTCTGTCACCCAAGGAGATTGAAGTCAATGTAACCGTCACACCTAAAAACAGGATGTAACACATGACAGCAGCAGAATTCCAGCAAATATCACATACCATACCACTTGATCCCGGCATCTACAAATATTACGATAAGGACGGCACCCTGCTGTATGTAGGCAAAGCCAAAAGCCTGCGTAAAAGAGTGAGTTCCTATTTCGTCAAGTATCACGATAACTTCAAAACCCGTAAACTGGTGGAACATATCCACCACATTGAGTTTACCATCGTCAACTCCGAGCAGGACGCGTTTCTGCTGGAGAACTCCCTGATCAAACAGTTCCAGCCCCGGTACAACATCAACCTGAAAGACGATAAAACATATCCTTATATCGTCATCAAACATGAACCGTTCCCGAGGGTGTTCTTTACCCGCAACGTGATCAAAGACGGATCGGATTACCTGGGACCGTTTACCTCCGTAGGCCGTGTCCGGGAAATACTGGAAGTGATCCGCTACAATATTCCGCTGCGCACCTGTAACCTCAACCTCAGCGATCAGAACATCAAAAAAGGGAAATTCAAGGTCTGCCTTGAATACCACCTCGGCAACTGCAAAGGCCCCTGCGAAGGATTACAGACAGAAGAAGACTACCGGGAAGGACTGGCGCAGGTGAAAAACGTATTAAAAGGCAACCTGTCGCCCGTGGTCAACCTGTTCAAGGAACAAATGCAGCAATACGCCGCCGCCATGGAGTTTGAAAAGGCGGAGATCATGCGCAAGAAAATCGCCAGCCTTGAAGACTATTCCGCCAAGTCCACGGTGGTCAACACCCGCATGGGCAACGTGGACGTGTTCTCCATCATCAGCGACGGCAACCATGCCTACGTCAACTATCTGCGTATTCTCAACGGCACCATCTCCGATACGAAGACAGTGACCCTCGAAAAACAACTGGAAGAAGGAGACGAAGAAGTACTCAGCTACGCTATCGCCTATCTGCGGGACGTATTTAAAAGCATCACCCCGGAAATCGTAGTGCCTTTCCCCCTGGAGTACCCAGAGAGCGATGTTACCATTACCGTCCCTAAAGGAGGGGATAAAAAGAAACTCCTGGAACTGTCGGAGAAGAACGTGAATTATTTCAAGGAAGAACTATACCGGAAGAAAATTCTGCACCTCGAAGGCAAGAGCGATATGGAGCGAAAGCAGGTGCTCTACCAGTTGCAGGCCGATCTTGAACTACCGTTGCTGCCGGAGCACATCGAGTGTTTCGATAACTCCAACTTCCAGGGCGCTTACCCCGTGTCCGCCTGTGTGGTGTTTAAAGACGGCGTAGCCTCCAAAAAAGACTACCGCCATTTCAATATCAAAACGGTGGAAGGCATCAACGATTTCGCTTCCATGAAGGAAGTCGTATACCGGCGTTACTCCCGCCTGCTGGCAGAACAGCAGCCGTTGCCGCAGCTCGTCATTATCGATGGTGGTAAAGGGCAGCTGGGATCAGCCATGGAAAGCATCCGTGCACTGGACCTGATTGGCAGCATGACCGTCGTAGGCCTTGCCAAAAACGAGGAGGAGATCTTTTTCCCTGGTGACTCAGAAAGTATCAAACTGCCGTTCAACAGCGAGAGCCTGAAGCTGATACGCCGTATCCGTGACGAGGTACACCGTTTCGGTATCACTTTCCACCGTCAGAAACGCAGCAAGGGCACCTTTAAAAACGAACTGGAAACCATCAAGGGAATTGGTGAACAAACCGCCACGCAACTGCTGAAAACATTCCGCTCTGTCGCCAAAATAAAACTGCTTTCGGAAGAAGACCTCACGCAGGAAATCGGCAGCGCCAAGGCCAGGCTGGTATGGGAACATTTCCATAAAGCCCAAAGCTAGACTGCTTTTTCCACCCGTTTCGGGCAACGGCGGATGACGTTTTCCGCCTGCAGCACATGCCGGTTGATATGCGCTGTCATAAAGCCGAAAGTATCGCCCACAGACAGTTTGATAAAGCCGGAGAGGGAAGTGGGCACCTTCGCTTTTTGCAAGTTGATTTTCGCAGCCCTGTCCATGAGGGCTTCCATGGTTTCCTGTTGCCGGATAAATTCACTGAGCACACCCGCAGCATCGGGCTGAACAGCCGGGAGATGCCCTTTGGGTGACTTCATACGGGAACGTAGCTTCCCGTCCGGCGTGGGTTGCATCTGTTTGGTAAACCAGGCGCCCAGCCAGCTGCTCTTAAATGTCTCCAGGGGCTGGCTGCCATTTCTTTCCGCTGCTGTAATCGCTTTATCCAATGCCGGCAGGTAAAACCGGCCGTAAGTATTCAGGTGTTCCAGGCACTGAAGGGCGCTCCATGTGCCCGGTTGGGGCGTATAGGACAATACGTCTGCAGACTGGCCGCCGAAATGGTCTTCGGCTTTATACTGCGCTGCTACAATCTGTAAGCGGAGTTGCTTTAAAAGCGAGCTGGTGCTAACTGAGGCCATATTCACAAGGTTTACTGCAAAACTACTATGGCTGACAACGGAAAAAGTTGGCGCAGATCAAGATTTTACAATTTTACTGACTTCAGGAGTTTGCTGAAGGTGGCGGGATCGATACCGAGATAAGAGGCGAGGTATTTCTGCGGTATCAGCTGCAGCACATGCGGACTGCGTGTAAGGAGCGTCCGGAACTTCTGTTCCGCACTGTAGGAGAGGATTTCCTTATGCCGTTCCAGGATGCCGCCCAGGGCGGCCACTGACCCGAGGCGCACCCACCTGTCGAGCAGGGGGTATTGCCGGGTAAGGCGGTCAAAGTCGGCCCACGACAGGCGCAGCATGCGGCTGTGCGTCAGCGCTTCCAGGTACCAGGGGGAGGGGCGTTGCAGCTGAAACGAGTCTATCACTCCGGAGAACGAGCCGATGTAAGTGAACAGGAGGGTGACTTCCCGGTCGTTTTCCAGGCTGAACAGCCGTTGCACGCCTTCTTCCACGAAGTAGATATATTTTTCCACTTCACCGGCCACGGTGATCATGTCCTTTCTTTTGAAGGTGACCGGTGTCCAGCAGGCGGAAAGATCTTCCCACTCTTTGTCCGGCAGGGGCATGATGCTGAAGGCTGTTTTACGCAGAAGTTCCAAAATCAATTACGAATTACGGATTACGAATTACGATTTAAAAAGACCACTACAAGATACGAATTACGAAAAAGAGCGAAGATGTTGATCTTCGCTCTTTTTCGTAATTCGTATTTCGTAATTCGTAATTGTCTAGTACTGCCAGAGGTCCTGTTCTTTATTAAAGATACGGTCTTTGATGGACTGGCCTTCTAGGAGGCGCATCACACCGTCTTTAATGTAGTCCTTGATCTCGCGGTTGTAGGTATTGTTTTCCTTCACCACATAGCTGCCGAAGAAACGCATCTCGAAGAGGTCTTCCCAGCTGATAGTGGATGCGTCGTTGTTCTGGTTGTACACATCGTACTTGGCCAGGGTAGGACGCAGATCAGGGTAATATACCCAGAACAGGGGGATAGAAGCGCGGACGCTGCCATCTTCGTTCATGCGGGACACCATAGGGGCGATACCGAGGATACGGACTTTAAGGGCGGAAGCTTCTTTGTCGAACACCCATACTTCTTTCACCTTGTACTGTCTGATAGTACGGGGATCGAAGTCATCGCGGGTGGTCACCATTTTTTCTTCGCCGGTAACCGGGTCGATACTGCGTACGGTCCTTTCTTCACCTGCGATCTTGGTTTGGATTTCCTCGTAGGGCATTACCGTGGTGAAGCGGTCATCGATAGGGTTGAAAGCTTCAACTTCCTTATTCTTGATAGCGTTCAGCAGAATATTAATAAACAGTTGGTTAATGCCACTTTCGTCTTCCACGTTGTATTGGAAGGGGAGGTTGATTTTCTCCCGGACATCGATTACCTGCCAGACACGTTTTTCCCAGAAACGGTCATCCTCGCGGATGTAGTCGTAAACGATGGGAACGCGTTCTCTTGCGAGGTTTCTCTCTACCACACCATCTACGCGCAGTGATTTGCGCGGCGTGTCTGATACCGGGGCGGTGATACCGTCCGGGCGTTGGGACGCGGCGTTAGGAGCAGGAGGAGGCGGTGTTACAGCATTCCCGGTAGCGGGGTTTACCACCGGCGCATTCGGGTCTGTCTGTGTTGCTTCGGTAGCTGTTCTGCGGCGGGTAGTACCACCACGTCTCTGTGCTTCCGCAGCTGTTGCCAGCATTACCAGCAACATTGTACACCAACCAATTCTGTTAAATATTACTGCTCGCATATTTCAGTAATTTATGACCTGTTAATTTAATTTGAATATTGTGCTGGGCATTGTACGTACAATACCATCAGGGCCTTTTACTTTTACGTTTTCGAAGTATACTTCGTCACCCGGGCGCAGTGCGCGGATGGAAGCAGCTACGCTGTTCGGGAAGTAAGCGGAGTTGGCCTCACCTTCCTGGTATTCTTTGCCTTTGGCAGATACACCGATACGGTAACCTACTACGTCGTATTTCACGCCTTCGAATTCGAAGTCTTCCAGTGCAGCAGCGAGGCCGAGCTGAACTTTAAAGTCAGCGGCTTTCATGCTGCCACCTTTATTAAATCCTACTTTCAGTACAGGGTCCGGAACACGTTTTACACGGAATTCTTTCTGGCCCAGCTGTTTTACTTTACCGTCGATGTTCGCTACTACGTTGATCACCGCTTTACCAGGCTGGCTAACAGTTACAGTGTATTCACCGGAGCCGCGTTTGGTAATGGTGCCACCGTTGATGGAAGCGGAAACCGCTTCAGCAGGCACACCGGCAGCAGAGATGGAGATCGGGTTCTGCAGGCCAATGTACAGTACGTTCATTTTGTCGGCAGAGATGGAGGTAGTAGAAGCGCCTACGTTATAGCTTTCAGTGAAAGACTGTGTGATAGGTTCGCCACCGGCAGGATTAGGCAGGGTGATGGTACCGGAAATGGTTTTCTCACCAAGGCCGCTCACCGGCACAGAGTAGGTAGCCAGGCCTTCAGTAGCAGTGATCGTTTGACCGTTGACAGTAATTGTCGGGTTTACGGTGGTGCTATAGGCGCCCACTGCGATTTGTGCAGTCAGCGTCTGGCCTGACATCAGGTTTTTAGAGTTCAGGGAGATGAACGGCCTGATTCTGTCAAACTTAAAGTCTTTTGCGTTGATCTGACGATACAGGTCGTCGATGATCGCAGACTCGGAGTTTTTAATATCGTTCTGGAATTTACCCAGGATAGTGACTGCAGCGATGGTAGGCACCATGTTGAAATGATAGGTAGTCCATGTTTTAGGACCGGTACCATGATCATTGCTTCCGGATTTTCCCACTTCGATTTTCAGGGGTAAAGTTTTTGCAAATTTCGCCTGGTCTTTAGGTTCAACGAAAGTAAGCAACTGTTTGCGCAGGGCAGTCAGTTTAGCTTCCAGTTCAGGGCCTTTTTTCATGTTCTCCATCACACGGGTAGGAGCATCCAGATCGGATTGCGATTTAAGCTCACCGTTTTCATCTTTACCACCGCTTTCCGTGATGATGAGATTTTTCAGGCCCTCCACGTAATTGTATGCTTCAGCAGAGAGCTTTTTTACTTCTTCAGCCTTAGCTTTCAGCGGAGCTACTTTCTCAGCGTTATCTTTCATTTGTTCCACAAACTGCTGATAAATAAAGTTGTTTTTATCAGTGAGGGCACCGTTGGAAGTAACGATAGAGTTATTTACGATATTAAAAGCGTTCAATATTTCAGCAGAGACGTTCAACGCAAGCATGGCCGTTAGGACCAGGTACATGATGTTGATCATCTTCTGCCTAGGATCTTTAGGTAGTGCCATAGTTCTTTAGCAGATTTAATGAATGGTTTATTAAACTATAAGCGATACCTTATCTGTTTCCGCTCATGGCAGTTAACATGTTACCATAAACAGTATTGAGGTTGCTGAGGTTTTTGGCCAGCATGCTGATCTGCTCTTGTGTTTTCTTAGCGTCGTCGATGCTGCCACTCATAGCGGAAGAAGCTTTCTGCAGGTTGCTGTAGAAGTTGTTCATCGCTTTCAGGTGGTTGTTGGTGTCCTGCAGCTCCAGTTCGTAGATAGCATTCAGGGAAGCCAGGTTTTTGGTCATGCCCTGCATCTGTTCGTGGAAGCTTCTGGTAGACTCAGAGGCGCTATTGAAGGAAGATACTGCGGAAGCAGCAGTAGTGTAGGCGTTGGCCACATTACCGATAGCAGCGGCAGCTTCTCTTGTTTTCTGGGTGTAGTCACCGGTAGCAGCTACCACGTCGCTGATATCTCTCATTTTATCAACGGTAGTGCCCAGTTTCTGGAAGTTTTCGCTCAGGCGTTGCAGATTGGCAGGCGTGATGTCTGCTTCCTGTAACATTTTGTCGAGACCGGCAACAGCAGGGCTGCCGGCAACGGCAACTACCTGGCCTTCAGCATGGGAGGCGCCGGAGTCGGGAACGAATGCATATACAAAGAAGATGAGCGCTTCAGTGCTCAGACCTAAAATCAAAGCGATATCCGCTCCCCGCCAGTGTTGCAGTTTAAATAACGCTCCGATAATTACAACAGAAGCGGCAATACATACGAAAAAGTTCAGCCATTTAGCTTTGTTAGGATTCATAGCCATAGGTTAAAATTTACTGGTTAAAGTGATAAGTGTTAAAGATCTCTGTATGGAATAGTTATTTCTCAGTGATTTGCTTAGTGTGTGCATAAATAAAGGCTTTTCTGGTTTAACGGATCAGCAATTATCTGTGTTTTGCTCTTCTGCTCAATGCGATGGTACATCTGAAACCTACATATGATTTGGCGCTATCCTGATATTCATATGTTCTGGTACCTGTTTGCAGGAAGTATCCCACATCTTTCCAGGAACCTCCCCTGATGGCTTTACGTTTCATCTTCAACGGCGCGTCGTCCGGCACGTCCATTCTCAGATAAGGGTTCATATCAGAGGTGAATGAGTAGGCGTTTTCATAGAAGATGTCGGCAGTCCATTCTGCTACGTTACCAGCCATGCAATACAGGCCGTAATCGTTAGGCCAGTAGGCGTCGGCGCGTACGGTGTAGAAACCGCCGTCTTCCGGATAGTTACCGCGGCCCGGTTTAAAGTTGGCCAGCAGACAGCCTTTTTTGTTGCGGATGTAGTAACCACCCCATGGATAAGGTGTTTGTTCTCTGCCGCCACGAGCTGCATATTCCCACTGTGCTTCAGAAGGCAGCTGGAATTTATCTTCCGTGAATAATTTCTTGGAGTTGCGGTAGTCCTCCCAGAATTTACTTCTCCATTCGCAGAAAGCGGTGGCCTGGTGCCAGTTAACGCCTACTACCGGATAGTTATCGAACGCCGGATGCCAGAAGTACATACGGGTCATCGGCTCGTTATACGCGTAGGAGAAGTCCCTGATCCAGCACAGTGTGTCCGGATAAATGGGCACGTCTTTCTTCACGATGAAGGTAGAACGGGGCTTACCGAAGTTCTCCCTCAGCTTGGCCTTGTCCCAGTTGAATGTTTCCTGGTGATAAACCAGCTTTCCAACGTCTACGTCCTTACGGCCGTACAGGCGGTCCGCCTCGGTGTATATCATTGCGTCCAGTTTTTCCACTGTCGCTTTGTCTTTCCAGTTGATCTTCTGTTTCCAGTCGATGATGTCATGTCCGTCGTCCTGTTTAACATGGCCTAACAGGATGTGGGCGATAGAGTCCTGCACCCATTGCACGAACTGGCGGTACTCATTGTTCGTAATTTCCGTGGCATCCATATAGAAGCCGGAAATAGAGATCGACTTGTTACGCGCAGTGTAGGCATAGTTCACGTCCTCATCACTGGGGCCCATGTGAAAAGTCCCCGCAGGAACATAAACCATTCCGTACGGTACAGGGGGGGTGTACTTAGGTCTGGGGCTCACGCCGATCAGTTGCCCTTGTGCGTTTTTGGGGCCTTTACTACCGCCACAGCTGGCCAGCAGGGAAACCAGCAGAATTGCCAACAGACCTCTTAAATAGTTAAGCTTCATAAGGGTAGCTTTCATCAGAATATGTTTTTCTATTAACCAGCCTGGTGCTTTTTGCCTGAATGCAAGGGAACACATTTCTCATATTTTTCACCCGCTTTGTTTATATGAAAGATAGCAAATGTAATAATAAAATTTAATTTGTAGTCAACTTTTACACAACTTTTTCAATTCCACATACGTCCGTTCGGTAACTAATTTAAACGTATTTTTTAACATTTTATTATATCACCGGTCCAACATTTATTTTACCTAAACTACCCTTATAACGGGCAAGTTACATAATTATTCTATTAAATTAATAATTTCTTGTATATAAAACACCGGCTTAATACAATGGTAATCCTTGCATAAATAAACTAATGTTTCATTTTCCCGGTATCTGTCCTGCAAAAGCGGAATTTCCGGCTGATTTTTTCCGGAGCCGAGTAAAATCCGGAAAGGGATAAACCAGTTGCCCGCCTCCTGCATCCGTTCGCGGAAATCCTCTCCGACAACCGCTATTTCGGGGGTACCTTTTACAAATTGTAATAACTGGCTCGCCCACACGCCGAAGGAAGTCGGATACCGGGTCACCGTCTGGGCGATGCCGGATAACGCGGCCACGGCCTTGTTTCCCCAGTCTTTGTTATCAAAAACAACGGAAAGATACCAAAGGTTCTGCGCCATCAGCGCGTTACCGCTGGGCACTGCGCCGTCGTACACCTCTTTCTTCCGCACAATCACATCATCCTGTCCGTCGATAGTATAATAGAAAAGATGACCGCCGTCACCGAAATGATCATTGACAAAAGCCGTGATATCGTGCGCCTGGTACAGGTACCGGGTATCCCCGGTAATTTCCTGCAGGGCAATCAGCGCCCGTATCAGGCATGCATAATCGTCCAGGAAAGCAGGGTACTTGGCCTGCCCGTTTTTCCAGGTATGATAAAACGCCTGGGTACCGTCGTTTTGCCGGAAATGGGAGAGGAGGAAATCCATATTCCGCACCGCCATCTGCCGGTAAGCTTCATCTCCCAGTGTGGCGAAAGCCCGGCAGCAGGCATGCACCATCAGGGCATTCCAGCCCAGCAGGATCTTGTCGTCCAATCCCGGGCGTATCCGGGTGCCCCTCACCGCCAGCAACTTTTCGCGACAGCCCTTCAGCATGGCGCCCAGTACCGCCGGATCATACCCTTTTTCCGCGGCAAACTGCTCCAGCGGCTGCTGTATCCATAATATATTCTGCTCTTCCCAGTTGCCCTGCGCTGTTACATCATAGAACTCACAGAAAGGGCCTGCCTGTTCACCCAGTACATGATGTATTTCGGCTTTGCTCCAGGTATAGAACTTACCTTCCACGCCTTCAGAGTCTGCATCCAGCGCGGCATAAAAACCACCCTCCGGCGAGGTCATCTCCCGGGTAATAAAAGCCAGGGTATCCTTTATGGTCTGTGCGTATGCCTCCCCGCGGGTCAGTTGCCAGGCATCACACAACACATCTATCAGCAAAGCATTGTCATACAACATCTTCTCAAAATGAGGGGCCAGCCACTTCTCGTCAGTCGAGTAACGGGCAAAACCGCCACCCAGCTGATCGTACAGGCCGCCCTGCAACATTTTATCAAGCGACAGCAACGCCTGCTGCAACGCTTCCGGATGTTTAAACGCATGATGGTATCGCAGCAAATACCCGATCGTGAAGGTTTGCGGGAACTTGGGGGCGCGGCCAAACCCACCCCAGGTAGTATCCGCCTGCCGGAGCATATTTTCACAGATGGTGTCACACTGCTGGCGGGTAAACAATTCTTCCCGCGGAATATTAAAGTTGACACCGGCGTCCAGTCCGAACTGGCTCGACTGGTCGATATGCTGTGTCAGGTTATCAGCCTGTGTTTCTATGTCTTCCCGTTTACTGGCGAAAGCATCCGCCAGCGACAGCAGCACATCCTTCCACGAAGGCCGGTTGTAAGCCTTTACCGGCGGGAAATAGGTGCCGCCGTAGAACGGTTTTTTATCCGGTGTCAGGAATACGTTCAGCGGCCATCCGCCGGCGCCGGTCATCGCCTGCACCGCATCCATATAAATGTGGTCCAGGTCCGGCCGTTCCTCCCGGTCTATCTTGATGTTGATGAAATGCTCATTCATGATGGCAGCAGTAGCTGCATCTTCAAAGCTTTCCCGCTCCATCACATGACACCAGTGACAAGCGGCGTATCCGATACTCACCAGAATAGGCTTGTCTTCCTTTCTGGCCCGCTCCAGTGCCTCTTCTCCCCAGGGATACCACTCCACCGGGTTATGCGCGTGCTGCAGTAAATAAGGACTGGTTTCGCCCGCAAGTTTATTCATGGAATCCGCTTAAATAATTGAAACTGGAATAGTTTTGATTGACAACGATACAGGCTACAAGAATAAAAAGATTTTGACAGATTTACCAGTTTGGGAAAAGATTTTTTGAAGAGTTCATGAAAGCAACGGAAATCAGCTGCTGCGACCGCTTTGCAGCCAAAAAAACAGGGATGGCTATTGCCATCCCTGGTAAATTATCTGTGCGACATACGTTTTCGCTTACTTTTTGTTGAGACCTGCGAGGTACTGGTCCAGTGCAGCTGCCATAGAAGGCGCTTGCGGAGCCGGCGCTTTCACATCCAGTCTTAATCCCGCTTCTTCGACCGCCGCTGAAGTAGTAGGCCCGAAAGCCCCGATACGCGTACCGTTTTGCTCGAAGGCCGGCACGTTCTCAAATAAAGACTTCACGCCGGAAGGACTGAAGAACACGATCATGTCGTAGGTAGTCTTCGCCAGGATCTCCTTTACATCGTTGGAAACGGTTTTATAAAGGGTGGCTGTGGCATACTCACATTTGTTCGTTTTCAACCATTCCTCAATGTCCTTTTTCTGACTGTCCGAGCTGGGGAAGAGGAATTTCTCATTGTCCCGGTGTTTGTTCATCACTTCCAGTACACCTTTGGTAGAACCGTCAGCTCCGTAAAACACCTTCCGCTTGCGATAGAGGATAAACTTCTGCAGGTATAACGCAACTGCTTCCGTAATACAAAAGTACTTGCAATCCTGCGATACTTTAATCTTCATCTCTTCACAGATCCGGAAGAAGTGGTCCACCGCATTACGACTTGTAAAAATCACTGCCGTAAAAGCCAGGATGTCAATTTTCTGCTTCCGAAACTCCTTAGCGGGTAAGCCTTCCACCCTGATGAACGGGTAAAAGTCCAGTTTTACATTGAACTTTTTTGCCAGATCAAAATAGGGAGACTTTTCTGTTTCAGGCTTAGGTTGAGAAATTAGAATTGACTGAATTTGTTTACCTTGCAAATCTTTTTTTGGCCCGCCTTTAATCATACTGTTTTATGCTCTTGTGTTAACAATAGGCGATAATCAAGGATTACCAGTTAACCAGATATTCAGCAGCACCTTAGTTAATATTAGCACCGGCGCTACTTCGAATGCGCAAAGGTAAAGAAAAAAATGCAATTTACTGAAGGATAGGTACTGCCTAACCAAAGAATAAGATCTAATATATCGATAAACAACCAATAATACTATAAAAAATATCGATATATAGAGGAAAGTACGGGCTATTTCCACGTCACAGAAGGCCAGCACCACGAGAAACGGCACCAGCAACACCCCCAGAATTTTGTTGATCAGGTATAAAATGAAGATGTAAGCATCGGCCAGCTCGCTGTTGCCAAACAGCCATCCACAGAAACGCAGCATCACGTACTTGATACCATAAACGGCCGCCACCAGCACCACCAGCCCGGGTATCAGCAACCAGGGCTCCGCTTGCGGAAACACCTGTTGCCGGTACAATACCAGGTACAGGTATACCCCCAGCGAAAGGGCAAAAAAGGTATTGAGCAGCATATTCGGAAAAGGCGCCTGTGACAGTTGGTCCTTCAGCTGCCGCTGGCTCAGCGTGGGATTAAAAAAGGCCCTGAAGAGGTCCACGAAATACTTGCTATAGGACAACCGGATAATACTCAGCAACAACAACACGCCTCCCACGAGATACACCAGCCAGTCCATATTCCGGTAGGGCCGCAGGGGGTTGGTATCCTTAAAGGAAGGTCTGCCCGGCTTCAGGAATGCATTCTCCTGCGCCAGCTTCTTCATGTACAGGTCATAGTCAGACGCCGGTCTGGGCCTGGGAGCAGCCGCCAGCGCCGCACTGTCCTTTTTGAGCGCACCGGTATCTGCCGGCACTGCCGCCGTAGCCGGCAGCGTAGCAGTCCTGACGGTATCTTTCCGGATAGCGCGCGTTGAGTCTTTTCTTACGGCAGAGGCAGCCGGCCTGGGCTTCGGACGAAGCGTATCAGACGCCCCCCGGGCAGCCGCGGGTTTCTTTTTTACAGGGGCAGGCACGGCAGTACTGTCTGCTGTTTGTGCCATGATCGGTAAGTAGCTGAAAATTAATAGAAACAATAACCAGTTGCGCACCAGAAAATATTTTGCAATGACTTTTTAATCGGTTTTCCAAATTCAACGTGTGCCCCATCATCTCTCCAACCAGGGGGCAATTAACGCCGTCCTGTTCACATAACAAAACTGAAACGTAATTTTGCTGTTTGCAAAGATATTAAAATAGTCCATAGTTGGCCGGTAAAACGGCAACAGCAGGCTATTTATAAAAAACGCCGATGGCCGGAATTTATTTACATATCCCCTTTTGTAAGCAGGCTTGCTATTACTGCAACTTCCATTTCTCCACTTCCCTGGCCCGCAAAGCGGACATGGTACAATGCCTGTTGCGGGAAACAGACCTGCAACGCGGCTACCTCGGCGGTGAGCGGGTGGACACCATCTACTTCGGAGGCGGCACGCCCAGCCTGCTGGACACCGCGGAGCTGCGGCTGCTGCTGTCCCGCGTGTACAGCACCTTCGACGTGGCGCCCGACGCGGAAATTACGCTGGAAGCCAACCCGGACGACCTGGACAACGATAAGCTGCTTTCACTCCGCGAAGTCGGTATCAACCGGCTCAGTATCGGGATACAGTCCTTCCACGAAGCAGACCTGCGATGGATGAACCGCGCCCACAACAGCCGGCAGGCGCTGGACTGTATCGTGCAGGCACAGCAGCTGGGATTCCGCAACATCACGATAGACCTGATCTATGGCGGGCCTACCCTCAGCGACGAAGGATGGCGGCAGAATGTGGAGCAGGCCATCGCGCTGGGCGTTCCGCACCTGTCGTGCTACGCCCTCACCGTAGAACCCGGTACGGCGCTGGACCACTTCATCCGTAAGAAAAAAATGGCCGCCACCGACCCGGACAAAGCGGCCCGGCATTTTGAGCTGCTGATGCAATGGCTGGAAGCTGCCGGCTACGAACACTACGAGATTTCCAACTTCGCATTGCCCGGCTGGCATTCACGGCATAACAGCAGCTACTGGCAGGGCAGGTCCTACCTGGGCATCGGCCCGTCGGCCCACTCGTTCAACGGCCATTCCCGCCAGTGGAACGTAGCCAACAACGCTACCTATATCAAGCGCATCACTGCCGGCGAAATACCGGCCGAAACTGAAAGCCTGACAACCGGGATGCAGATCAACGAATACATCATGACCTCCCTGCGCACCTCCGCCGGCTGCAACCTGGAATGGGTCGCCGAAAAATTCGGGGCGGACCAAAGTATGCGCCTGCAGCGGGAAAGCCGACAATTTATCGATAAAGGATGGATGGTAGCCCAGGGGGAAACACTGCGGCTCACCAGGGCAGGACGCCTTTTCGCAGACGGCATTGCAGCGGAGTTGTTCACCTCCCAGGGCTGACGTCCCGGGGTACGAGGTCATTCAGGTCCTGAAAAAAGAAAATGCTGCTTTGAAAGGCCCTGAGCTTAACAACAATGTGTGCTTCCCAAATCTAAAAATGAAATGGCTGTTTGAAAGGAGCGTAACCTCGGAAAAAAATTCAGGGATTTAATTATCCGGACAACTTCCAAATAATCAAATCCCTAAATGAAAAAATAGCTAAATGTTATTACCAGCCCAGTACGTAGGAGAAGATCAGCGGCGCTACGATGGTAGCATCTGATTCCACGATGAACTTAGGCGTATGTATGTCCAGCTTGCCCCAGGTGATTTTCTCGTTGGGAACAGCGCCGGAGTAGGAACCGTAGGAGGTGGTAGAGTCAGAGATCTGGCAGAAATAGCTCCAGAAAGGAACATCTGTCCATTCCAGGTCCTGGTACATCATCGGTACTACGCAGATCGGGAAGTCACCGGCGATACCGCCACCGATCTGGAAGAAGCCAACGCCTTTACCACCGGAGTTTTTACGGTACCAGTCAGACAGGAAGATCATGTACTCGATACCGCTTTTCATGGTAGAAGCTTTCAGCTCACCTTTGATGCAGTATGAAGCGAAGATGTTACCCATGGTGCTGTCTTCCCATCCCGGAACGATGATAGGAATATTTTTTTCAGCAGCAGCCAGCATCCAGCTGTTTTTCGGATCGATTTCGTAGTGCTCTTTCATCACTCCGCTGAGCAGCAGTTTGTACATGTACTCATGCGGGAAATAACGTTCCCCTTTATCTTCTGCGTCTTTCCAGATTTTGTGGATGTGTTTCTGAATGCGGCGGAACGCTTCCTCTTCGGGGATACAGGTATCAGTTACACGGTTAAAGCCTTGTTCCAGCAGGTCCCATTCTTCCTGCGGGCTCAGGTCGCGGTAGTTAGGCACCCTTTTGTAGTGAGTGTGCGCTACCAGGTTCATAATATCCTCTTCCAGGTTAGCGCCGGTACAGGAGATGATGTCCACTTTACCCTGACGGATCATTTCAGCGAAAGAAATGCCCAGCTCGGCCGTACTCATGGCACCAGCCAATGTTACCATCATTTTACCGCCTTCCAGTAAATGTGTTTCATATCCTTTGGCAGCATCCACCAATGCAGCAGCATTAAAGTGGCGGTAATGGTGCTGGATAAATTGAGAAATGGGTCCCTTATTCATGTCATTTAATCATTTATACATTAACAGCCTGGCTCATAAAGCCTTAACAGCTGGCAAAGTTAAGATAATTTTCCAAGGGAAAGGGGAGGGGTTATAAAAGAGAAAGGTCTGTGGCGGCGCCCACAGACCTGTTCATTTCAATCAAACGGAAAGCACAAACTAAAACTAAGCTTTTTTCAGACGGCTCTTCACGCTGGTAGCGCCGGTTCCATCTGCTTTTAACACGGTCCAGGTATCTTTTCCCTCGAGGGTGATAAAGTATACGACGTTACCGTTGGAAGAATATTCCACGATGCAATAAAGGCTGTCGTTGGGATATCTTTTATTGAGCCTGGAAGTCAGTGCCAGCGGCAGTTGTTCCGGATCAAGATAACGGGAGGTAGCCAGCAGGTTGCCCGCGTCGTCGAAGAAGGCAGTCACTTTGCTGCTGCTCATGTTAAATTTGGCCGTGAAGGTCTTGTTGTCATCAGTATACCATTTCACTTCGCTGGCTCCGGCGAATGTTTCGCTGAAGGAATGCTGTATTCTGCTGTTAACAGTAGTTTCATATGTGTTTGCAAAGAGGGCGCTTGCGGAAAGCAGTAATGCGGCGCTCATCAGGAGAATTAATTTTTTCATGGCGGAAAAAATTTAAGAGGTTTTTAAAATTTTTTGTGTTGGTTTTTTGCTTTGATGACTCAAAACTACGGCGGAAAGGGACGGTTGGTCAAGGCATACTTTACTGGTGGAGGCACTAGATAATTTGGAGTATCCGCTATCGGACGTCCGGCTGGCCGGAGGCGGACAACTGCGCGTGTTCCGCAGCCGTGGCCTGTTTGTTGGTGCCACCTTGCCAATGTTGCATGGGCGAGTGTTAAGGTTGTGTTAAAGTGGATGAGAAATGCGGTTCAACGTGAAATCCGGCATAGCCTGCCCATCAATGGCAAAACGATCGTTACATTTGTCTGGTCAAAAACATCAGAAAGGCTTTATTATGAACTACCTGGCACACGCTTTCCTCTCTTTTAACCGGCCGGCGCTCATCACCGGCAATCTGATTGCGGATTATGTAAAAGGCCGGCAGCAGCTGGCGCTCTACAGTCCGGATGTGCAACAAGGCATCCGGCTGCACCGGGCGATCGACACTTTTACCGACCAGCATCCTGTCACCTCCCGGGCCAAGTCATTTTTCCGTCCTGCCTGCGGCCTTTACAGCGGCGTATTCACAGACCTGGTATATGACCACTTTCTGGCTACAGACAGTTCCCGCTTTTCTGAAGACACCCTGTACGACTTTGCCGCCGGGGTATATCATGTTATTAATCATCAACAGGAAACATTGCCGGAGAGATTCCTGGAGATGTTTAAGTACATGCAGCAGTTCAACTGGTTATACAATTACCGTGGTAATGAAGGCATGGAGCGGGCTTTCCGGGGCATCAGTTCGCGGGCTAAGGGACTGGAAAGCAGTCCTGCTATCATTTTTGCTGTTTTCACTGAACATTATGAAGCGTTGAAAAGCTGTTACGAGGCCTTTTTCCCTGAACTTCAGACATATGTGGAAAATTTGTTACAAAACGAAAACCGCTAAGGGCTTGTTAAAAAACACGGTTACTTTCCGGATTCGGTAAAAATTTCTAGGTTTGGGGGCGCAAGTTTGTTTTAAAAGAAAATAAAGTTTCACAGGATGTATAAAAAAGCCATCATTTTCGCCTTTGTACTGGGTCTATTCGCCGCCAACGCAGGAGCTCAGGATAAAAAATTGCCACCACTCGATGCCAGCCCTATGGACATGGTTTATTACCCGCCGATGTACCCATATGTGGTAAAAGTAAAAGGAGAACCCGGCGCGCTGGTAGCCAGGGTTATTTACAGCCGCCCGCAGACAAAAGGAAGAGAGATTTTTGGCAACCTGGAAGAATATGGTAAAATATGGCGGTTGGGCGCCAATGAAGCCACGGAAATAGAATTTTTCCGGCCGGTGGTCATCGCAGGAAAAAATGTTCCGAAAGGACGTTACACCCTGTATGCCATCCCTACCGAAAAAACCTGGACTGTTATCCTGAACAAGGAAACAGATATATGGGGCGCTTTCAAATATGACCAGCGCAAAGACGTGGTGAGAACAGCCCTCCCGGTAACCCCGCTGGACAACCCGCTGGACGCTTTCACCATGGTGTTTGAAAAAGGCGACCCCGGCGCCAACCTCGTCATCGCCTGGGACAAGGTAAGCGTAAGCCTGCCTATCCGGTGGACGGACGGCGGCACTAAAAGCGGCGCTAAAGGCAGTGCAAAAAAATAATAGCTGCTGCAGGATAAAAAACAGAGGCCCGGCGATATATGAATTGCCAGGCCTCTGTTTTTTATATCGGAGGTCATATTGCTGAAAAAGGAAAGGGCGGTAAGACTACCGCCCTAAGAATTTTAACCATATCCTATGAAAAACCTACTCGAAGGTATATCGAATATCCATACCCGTTAGGGTTCATTTGGTGAACGATATAAAAATCCTCGTAAGCGTGCTAAATCATTCCATCAACAATTTCCGGAACGCTATCCGGCAATAATTGCCGTGTCTGCTAAAATGTTCCAATCACAAAAGGGAGTATATTTGAAAAACCACCAGAAATTGTTCATTATAAAATATTTAAGACATGAAGCTGGGTACTAAACTCATACACGCAGGTGTAGCGCCCGATCCCTCCACAGGGGCCATTATGACGCCTATCTTTCAAACCTCCACCTATGTACAGAGCGCCCCGGGGAGCATAAAGGGTACGAATACGCCCGCACACAGAACCCCACCCGCGACGCCCTCCAAAATGCACTGGCAGCCATTGAAAACGGCACCCATGGTATTAATTTCGGCAGCGGGCTGGCCGCTACCGACGCAGTGATGAAACTGCTGTCTCCCGGTGATGAAGTAGTGGCTACCAACGATTTATACGGCGGCACCTATCGTATCTTCACCAAAGTATTTGAGCGTTACGGCATCAAATTCTCTTTTGTGGGGATGAAAGATGCAGCCGGCGTGGCAGCACACATCACCCCCAACACCAAAATGATCTGGCTTGAAACGCCTACCAATCCGCTCCTGAACATCATTGACATAGCAGCCGTGGCGCAAATCGCCCGGAAGAATAATATTTTGCTCTGCGTTGACAATACCTTCGCCTCCCCCTACCTGCAAAATCCGCTGGATCTGGGGGCTGACATCGTATTGCATTCCGCCACCAAATACCTGGGCGGCCACAGCGATGTGGTGCATGGCGCGGTGATCGTTAAAAACGAAGACCTGGCCAAACAACTGTACTTCATACAAAACAGCTGCGGCGCTGTGCCCGGTCCGCAGGACTGCTTCCTGGTGCTGCGGGGCATCAAAACCCTGCATGTACGTATGCAGCGCCACTGTGAGAACGGAGAAAAAATCGCCCATTTCCTTCGCAACCATGACAAGGTGGACAGGGTGTACTGGCCCGGTTTTACCGATCATCCCAATTACGATATCGCCAAACGGCAGATGCGGGGTTTTGGCGGAATGATGTCTTTCACCCTGAAAGACGACAACATCGAGGCCGCCAACCGGGTACTGAGCCATACCCACCTGTTTTCGCTGGCAGAATCACTGGGCGGCGTAGAGTCGCTGATCGGGCATCCGGCCAGCATGACCCACGCCTCCATCCCCCGGGAAGAGCGCATTAAAAACGGGTTGGCAGACTCCCTGATCCGCCTGAGTGTAGGCATTGAAGATGTGGATGACCTGATAGCCGACCTTAACCAGGCTATCGGATAAGACGTTCATCAATCTGATTTTAATTCTTACCGGTTAAAAATTATCTTTACGAAGTATATAATTTTTTCCTGGACCATATCCACAGCCTATTTTATCAGCGCTGACGAATCAAACCACCTGCGCTGTTGCCTCAGGGCAACAGCGCAGGTGGCTGACGCGTATAGCCAGGCTGCAGATGCTACATGTGACAACTATGAAGATCCAACAACTGAAGGACTTCCTGAATGCGAAAGCGGCAACCTATAATCATCCGGATTTCATTGCAAATGACCCCATTTGCATCCCGCACCGCTTCAGCGAACTGCAGGACATAGAAATAGCCGGCCTCTTTGCCGCCATACTGGCCTGGGGCAACCGTACCAGCATCATCAACAAATGCACGGAACTGATGCGGCATATGGACAACGCGCCCTATGACTACATCCGCAATCACGACCCGCGCGACCGCATGAAGCTGATGACCTTCTGCCACCGGACTTTTAACGGTGTGGACCTCCTGTATTTTGTGGAATTCCTCCAGCATTACTATACCAACATTACCTCCCTCGAATTCGCCTTCAGCGGCCACCTCAGCCCACAGGACGAAAACGTTGAAAAAGCCCTTACCGGCTTCCATAAAATGTTCTTCTCCCTCGAGCACCCCGCCCGTACAGAAAAACATATCTCTTCTCCCGCCAAACATTCCGCGTGCAAACGATTGAACATGTATTTACGCTGGATGGTGCGAAAAGATGAAAATGGCGTGGATTTTGGGCTGTGGCAACATATTTCACCATCACAACTGGTATGCCCCCTGGATGTTCACGTAAGCCGCGTGGCCACCAGGCTGGGATTGATATCAGACGCGAAGTCAGACTGGAAAACTGCCGTAGCGCTCACCCATGAGCTCAAAAAGCTGGACCCGGACGACCCGGCCAAATACGACTTCGCCCTGTTTGGATTAGGTGTGATTGAAAAGTATGTTTGATTAAAATAAATTACAGTAATGAAAAAATTATTGGGCGCCATTGCTACCTTCCTGACATTGTCCTTCACCACGCAGGCGCAGGACTACATGTCAATCAACTACAGCTTTAACAAGGGAGAACAGTTTGAACTGGAACAGAAAAGCCGTACGGAAACCTATACCACCATTAACGAAGCACAGCAAAGGGTTACCCGCGATTATAACAATATTATTACCATCGATGTCACCGATGTGATACCCGGCAAAGCCACACTGACGTTCCGGTATAAAGAACTGCGATTCAACTTCAACGCTAAAAATCAGAATATCTTTGTGGACGCCAAAGTGAGCAAACCGGACGAACCTTTTCAGGCCGGCCTGCAGAAACTGCTGGACCAGCCTTTTACCGTGGAACTGCAAAGCACCGGCGTCATCACAAAAATCGACGGCCTCGACAACCTGCTGGACAACGCTGCCGCCGCCTTCAGCTCCCTGAAAAAAGACGAACAGGAAGCCTATAAAAAACTCATGAAAGACCAGTTCGGCACCGACGCCTTCCGCGCCTGGCTGGAACAGTTGCTGATCATGTATCCAGCCCACGGCATCAAAACCGGCACCCAATGGGAAGAAAGCGTTCCCCTTCGCGGCGGCCTCGTTGGCAGGATAGATCTCTACTGGAACCTTCAAACCTGGGACACCCAGACCGCTAAAATCGGTGGCACCTCCAAAATAAACACCGATAAAGTGCAAATGCTCACCCTCGACGACGATATCAAGGCTACCGCCGAAATCAGCGGCACCACCTCCTCCAATTACCTGGTGATGCGCAGCAGCGGCATGCCCAGCATCTGCGTACAGAATACTGAAATGAACGGCAACTACACCTACAAAGTGAATAAGGCCAAAGGCATTAAACGCGACCTGAAAGTGCCGGTGAAAGTAGTCACCAACGCTTCCTACAAAATCAAACAGATGAAATAATGAACAGCGTTCCTGCACCGTATCTCCGGGAGACCGCCAATTGGGCGCAACAGACATTTGAAGTAAGCGTCCCCCGGGCAATATCAGTTACGCGCAACTGGAGGAAATACTGGGCAGAAGACTGGAATACCTCATCAGCACCGATCTCCAACAGTTCATCTTTCTCCTGTACCGGATCGACGTGGCAGAGAAAAAGGTGAGACAGATACTGGAATATGCCGCCCGGCAAGGCACCGATCCCTACCGGCCCATCGCGGCGCTGATCATCGAGAGACAGCTGCAGAAAATAGCTTCCCGGGAAGCTTTCCGGCAAGACAACCTGCCAGACGATGAAGAAAGATGGTGATTCATTCAGGGATTTTTTAATGTACGATCTTTTGATTCCTGCAATACAAAAGAAGAAGACCGAAGCGGTTGTTAACTTGCTTCGGTCTTCTCCTTTTGTAAATCTATAAAATCAAAAAATCGTACATCAAAAAATCTCTACATTAAAACATGAGCTCCTTTACTTTCTCTTTGTCTTCCTTCTCCTTGTCCAGGTCAAAGAAAGTGCCGAATACCCGGTCCCAGAAAGCTGAACTTACACCAAAGCCTTTATCCTCGCTTTTGTAGTGATGCAGGTGGTGATTACGCCACAGCGGCTTCATGAATTTAAAAGGCGGGTTCCAGGCGTGGATAGCGTAGTGCATGCTGCCATAAATCAGATAACCCAGCAGGAAACCGGGGAAAAACATGAAAGTATACTGCCGCAGGAAAATATACTGGCTGCCAAAGATCGCAGAGGCCAGGATCAGACTGGGCACCGGCGGCATAAACAAACGCTGTTTGTCTCTCGGATATTCGTGATGGTTACCGTGCATCACGTAAATAAAACGCTGCACTTTCGGACTGTCGCTGGCAAAGTGGAAAATAAACCGGTGCATGATATACTCGAAGAACGACCAGAATAACATCGCGCCTATGAATATCGATATCACCGTGCTTACTTCAAAGCCTAACGTGTCATGGCTATAATAAAGCATATAGCCAATAATGGGCAAATACATTCCCCAGATCACCAGGGGATGCGTCTTGGTCAGCATCTCGAGGTACTGGCTTTCAAATAATCTTGCCTGTCCTTTGTTCTTAATCTTTTCAAATTTCATGAATCCCAGTTTTAACGCGCAACAGTTACGGGAAAATGAATAAAACCCCTCTTATTTTACCCTGGCAGGTAGCTATGCCCCGTCTGCCGATTTCAGGCACAAAAATACAACCTTCACCTTAATTGGAATATTTTTAATCTTTAATTTATCCGTCAAATATTATGACCGTCAGTCCCCGCTACTGCCTGTAATCGATCCGGAATGCCTTCAGGTCCGGTTGGTAGGCCCGTTGCCGTTGCAGCTCATACCGGTAAATAATATTGCCGGCATCCCGGAAAAAAGGATATCCTTCCCCTTCATATTCGTATTTATCATCATTTAAAATACCGTCCCGGTTCACATACACCGTTCCGGTGAGCATAAACTCAATATTATGCTCAAAATCAACGATGTAAGCCGCATCTGTCAAAAAGCCGTAAGACCAGCCCGTTTTATTGAACACCCGCATATTGGACGGGATGTGGCGGCCGGCGCCTTTAAAAAGGAAAAACTTCGTATAGCTGTCAAAGTATTCAGTGGTGTCATAAACGGGATCTGTGCTTTCAGAAGGGTATTCGGACATATACCGGTACAGGAACCGGTAATCCTGCGGGGTTATCCGGAAACGTTGCGCCGCCGGCACCGACTGCGGGAAAATCACCGATTGCAGCATCTGTTGCAGGCATTGCAACGGCAGGTTGTTATGCTTTGTGAAATCCATCGGCTCAGATACCAGGTGCTCGTTTTTATCCATATAACCCGCTCCTATCCGGATGTTTCTGCTATAGTCGTAAGACAGCCGGCTCACGGCCGGCGGCTGGCTGTACAGCGTCTTCCCGTTTTTTACAAACCGGATAGCGCCGGTGTGCCTGTTTTCTTCTTCAGACAACGGCATAAACCGCCGCACGATACGCACATCCTTATAGCCTTTTTTCCAGAGCCTTTCATGGATGGACTGTTGCCCTACGAATTCATACAAACGGTTATAGGCGTCGTTGTCACTGATCAGGAAAATCCGTTTGATGTAATGGTTGATCGAAGGCAGCCCGCTTTTGGCCGTACTGTCTGTATGCACGGTTAACTGTCCGCTTCCGCTGCTGTCGGTCAGCATGGTGGTGTTGCCGTCCAGGCCGCGGACCTTGAGTTCCCTCATTTTCTCCAGCGCCAGCAGGGCAATGGGCAGCTTCACCGTACTGGCCGGGTTAAAATACTGGTCCGCGTCCACGTTGAGATAATAATGCGTGAAATGCGGCTGGTTATTGGCATCGCGGTCAATCCGGGTATAAATCAGCTGATACCGGAAAGAATCGGGATGTTGCAGCATATGCCGCAGCAGCGGGGTAGCCTCACGGTCGAACATGTTTTTCAGCAGGGTATCTGTACGGGGCTGCGCCTGTACCAGCGACAGGCAACCGCAAAGCAGTAACAGCAAACAGTGACGCATCATAGAGCAGCAATAGTGGTTCTGATTGCCAAAATATAAAATTATCAGCTGGCGGCTAAGCGCTTCCTGATGTTTTCGTTAAAATTAGCCGGCGTAAGCCCGAAATGCGCCTGTAGCAGCTGCTCCAGCCCGGCATCGTTGAGCCGTGTTGTCAGCAGGCTGTCGGCCGGCAGTTTGGCCAATGCGAGATGGCGTAACGGGAAGGCGACTGCGCTGCGGCTGCCAGCGGCAGGACTAACAGCAGGTAAGGGGCCATAAACAGGATTTCATATCAGGTCTTTATCTTCCTAAATTATACAAAAAAACCGCAGGAGCATCCTTATATTTGGTCAATCATACAACCAGAACAATACAAATCATGAAACTTGTAAGTTATTTAAGAGAGGAAACAGACCAGCTGGCCATCCTTGTTGACGGACAGTTGTACAACACCCAGGAGTTGCATCCGGACCTGCCCAATAACATGGGAATGTTCCTGATGATGTGGGAAGACGTGATCGACGTGGCCCGGCAGGCTGACGCCAGCCTGAAAGCAGGCAAACATCCGGGCACCGCCAAAGGTATCCCCGTGGAAAGCGTACAGCTGCTGTCGCCGGTACCATTCCCCACTTCCTGCCGCGATGGCTATGCTTTCCGGCAACATGTGGCTGCTGCCCGGAGAAACCGCAAAGTAGAGATGATCCCGGAATTTGATCAGTACCCGATCTTCTATTTTACCAATCACAATGCTATCCAGGGTCCCGGCGATATTCACTGTATGCCGGACCACTTCGACAAACTGGACTTTGAACTGGAAGCAGCTATCGTGATCTGCAAAGCAGGCCGGAATATCACCGCAGCAGAAGCGGATGACTACATCGGCGGTTATATGATCATGAACGATATGAGCGCACGCACGCTGCAGATGGAAGAGATGAAACTCAACCTGGGCCCCGCCAAGGGCAAGGACTTCAGTACCGTGATAGGCCCCATGCTGGTAACGCCGGACGAACTGGAGGAGTTCCTGGTACCCGCCAAACCCGGACATACCGGTAATAACTACAACCTGAAGATGACCTGCAAAGTCAATGGCATACAGGTCAGCGAAGGCAATATGGGCGACATGGACTGGACGTTTGCGGAGATCGTGGAACGTTGCGCTTATGGCGTCAACATCATGCCCGGCGATGTGATCGGCAGCGGCACCGTAGGCACCGGCTGTTTCCTGGAGCTGAACGGCACCGGCAAACTCAACGACCCCAATTACACCGAACAATGGCTGCAACCCGGCGATGTGGTAGAGATGGAGATAGAAGGACTGGGCACACTTACCAACACCATCGTTAAAGAAGACACTGACTTCTCTATACTGGCACTTAAGAAAAACGTATAGGCATGAAGGTAGTTCCGTCTGAAATTAAGACCGCCGAGCTGCAGGCTTATCTGCAGGGCGCCATCGCCCCGCGCCCGATTTGTTTTGCCAGCACTATCGATGCGGAAGGGCAGCCTAACTTATCGCCTTTCAGTTTCTTCAATATATTCGGTACCAATCCGCCAACGCTGATATTTTCACCGTCCAGGCGCGTCCGCGACAACACCACCAAACACACGCTGGAAAACGTGTACGCCACCCGCGAAGTAGTGATCAATGTGGTCACCTACAACATGGTGCAACAAACATCACTGGCCAGTTGCGAATACCCATCAGGGATAAACGAATTTGTGAAGGCCGGCTTTACACCTGTGCCCTCAGAAAAAATAAAACCGTTCCGTGTAAAGGAAAGTCCCGTACAAATGGAATGCGTGGTAAAACAGATCATCGAAACCGGCAACCAGGGCGGCGCCGGCAACCTCGTTATCTGTGAACCGGTACTCATCCATATCAACGATGACATTTTCGATGCCAAAGGCAGAATAGACCCGCAGAAGATCGACCTGGTAGCCCGCATGGGCGGCGACTATTATTGCCGCGCTTCCGGCGATGCTGTCTTTGAAGTGCCCAAACCCAATACACAACTCGGAATCGGCGTAGATGCGTTACCGTTATCCATACGCAACAGCGCTATTCTCAGCGGCAATGATCTGGGCAAACTGGGCAACGTACATGAAATGCCTTTTGTAGATCCTGCATTTGATGATAGTCACCTTAAAAACATCATCCAGTATTACAGCCTTACGCCGGATGAGATGGAGCGCGAGCTGCATCATTACGCTAAGCAGCTGCTGGAGGCCAACAAGGTAGGAGAGGCCTGGCAGGTATTGCTCAGCGCGTAGTTTCCCGCAAAGCTTTGTAAGAAAGCAAAGACACAAAGTTTTTTTGAGATTAAATAAGAAAGCAAAGGTGCGAAGATCAGCATTTGATCTTCGCACCTTTACTTTTATTGATAAAGACTCTTTGTGTCTTTGCTTTCTTACAAAGCTTTGCGAGAAACTACAGGATATTTCCGAACACTTTTTTCAGGATATCAGTCGTTCTGGCGGCAGGATTAGCGCGGATAGCCGCTTCTTCTTTACCGATCTGGTCGAACAGTGCGTTCACTGCCATCGTAGTCACATAGTCCTGCAGGTTAGGATTCACTTTATTGAATGTCGTCGGCAGTTTGTTGTATGTATTCACGATGTCTGAATAGTAGCGGGTAGCGCTGGTGCTGTCCAGCGAACCTTTCACTACAGGAGAGAAAGCGGCTTTCAGCTGATCGGTGGTTTTGCTTTTGAAAAATTCGGTAGCGGAATTGTTACCCCCTTTTACCAGGTTGATCGCATCTGTAAGCGTCATTTGTTTGATGGCATTCACAAAGATGGGCGCGGCGTATCCTACGGCTTTTTCTGCGGAGCGGTTGATCTGCAGGATGGCCTGGTCCACCTGCGGGCCTAAACCGATGGCACGCAGGGTATTACCGATTTTCACTGCGTCAGGAGGCAATAACAGCTTATACAGTTCATTGCCAAAGAAACCGTCTGTTTTATTGAGATTGGCGATACCATTGGCAACGCCTTTCGCCAGTGCTTCCTTGATGGCAGAACCAGCTTCATTTTCAGTGAAACTGCCGCCGGTGTTGGAAGTAGTGGTGTTTGTAGTGGTGGTGGAGCTGGAATTTTTGAGCTTTTTCAGTTTGTTCAGCAATTGCGCCTGACTGGCGTGCATACAGCCAACGCCCAGGAGAACCAACAGTGTTTTTTTCAGCATAATGTTGTGATGATGATATGTATTAATGTTTCAAATATAAAGTTTATTCGTGTATCGTCAGCAGCGGAATATGCGTCTGGTAGGCCAGTTTAGCGGTATTACTGCGTTTAAAGATCCGTTCAAACAGGCCGTGTTTTTTCGGGATGGTGAGGATCAGGTCTGCCTGTATGCTTTCGGCAAATTCCGTGATACCCTGCACCACGTCCGGGTTGTCCACAAAATGATATTCCGGCTTATAATCTTCCAGCAGCGTATCCAGCATCAGCGTTTCAAAAGGCGTATCGGTGGAGAAGTGCTTGCTTTCATGGTCTATATTGATCACATGCAGTTCCGCATGGAATGCGGCCAGCAGCTTCTTCAGCGGGGCGATCGGCGTACTGTCGGCCACCTGGCGCAGATCGCAGGCAAATACGATTTTGGCGATGCCTTTAAACACTGCTTTTCCGGGAACGATAAGCACCGGGCAGGTGGTATGCTTCACCACATCGATGGTATTGGAACCTACCAGTATCTCTTCCATTTTACTGCCACCGGTAATGCCCATGATGATGAGCGCTGCTTCTTCCTGTTTTACCACATCGTCAATGGTGGCAGCCAGCAGCGTATTGTCCGCCCTCGTCACGATACTCACACCGGCGCCTGCCAGCGGCGCAAGTTCTTTTTGCATCTTATCCAACCCTTCCTGTGAAGCGATCCGCAGATCGTCCGGATTAACCATGGGAATGGCAGTAGGCACGTCCGGGATTGGTACGATCAGTTCATAGGCATGGTAAAGCACAATACGGTCAACATTCAGCTGTGGAGCCATCGCCAGCGCATAAGTAGCTGCATTATAGGCGGTATCAGAAAAATCAGTGGGTACAAGTATCGTTTTCATATGACTAATTTTGAGATACAGAAAAGCATTACTTAAAGGTAACGATGTGACACGGGATCTGAGCGCTTTCCCAAAGGGTATAGAAAATTTAATGCCGGAAATTTTTCACGCAAAGGATTATAAGATCATAGCGGGTTTTTAGCACGCAAAGGATTGCAAGATCGTAGCGGGTTTTAAGATCGCAAAGGATCGAAGATCATATTATGTTCCCTTTTATAAAAAGAAGACCACATTTTGTTGATCATATTAACATAAACTAATATAAACAACAAAATGTGGTCTTTTATTTCTTTGCGGGCTTGCTATCCGCTATGATCTTAGAATCCTTTGCGTGACTATTTTTCCTGCTTCATCTGCGGGAAGAACAGGACGTCCTGGATGGACGGCTGGTTGGTCATCAGCATAGTCAGACGATCGATACCGATACCGATGCCGGAAGTAGGCGGCATGCCATATTCCAGGGCGCGGAGGAAATCGTAGTCGATATACATGGCTTCATCATCGCCACGTTCCATGAGCTGTACCTGTTCTTCGAAGCGTTCGCGCTGGTCGATAGGATCATTCAGCTCACTGTAGGCGTTGGCGATCTCTTTACCGTTGACAATCAGCTCAAAACGTTCTACCAGTCCGGCTTTGCTGCGGTGTTTTTTCGTCAGCGGGCTCATTTCCACCGGGTAATCGGTGATAAAGGTCGGCTGTACGTAGTGGCCTTCGCATTTTTCGCCAAAAATTTCGTCAATCAGTTTGGCTTTACCGAATTTGGCGTCTACATGGATGCCCAGCTGTTTGCATACATCGCGGAGCTGTGCTTCGTCCATGCCGTCGATATCGAAGCCGGTATGTTCCTTAATAGCGTCGTACATGGGGACGCGGCGGAAAGGCGCTTTGAAGTCGATGGTTTTCTCGCCCACCAGTACTTCCGTAGTGCCATGCAGCGCCACCGCCACTTTTTCGAGCAGGGTTTCGGTGGTGCGCATCATCCATTCGTAGTCCTTGTAGGCGGCGTACATCTCCATGACGGTGAATTCCGGGTTATGGGTACGGTCCATTCCTTCGTTACGGAAGTCCTTCGCAAATTCGTATACCCCTTCAAAACCGCCTACGATCAGGCGTTTCAGGTATAATTCGTTCGCGATACGCAGGTACAAAGGCATATCCAGCGCGTTGTGGTGTGTCACGAACGGGCGGGCGGTAGCGCCGCCGGGGATAGGCTGTAGGATCGGTGTTTCCACTTCCAGGTAGCCCAGGTTATTATAGAAATCACGGATGGTCTGGAGGATTTTGGTCCTTTTTACGAACACATCTTTCACTTCCGGGTTGATCACCAGGTCCACATAACGCTGACGGTATTTGAATTCCGGATCGGTCACCTCGTCAAACACCTGTCCTTCCACGGATTTAACGATCGGCAGCGGACGCAGGGATTTGGACAGTATGTTCACTTCCCTTGCATGAATGGAGGTAGCGCCGGTTTTGGTGATAAAAGCATAGCCTTTTACACCGATGATATCACCGATATCCATCAGTTTCTTAAAAACAACGTCGTACGCGGTCTTGTCTTCACCGGGACAGATGTCGTCGCGGCGTACATACAGCTGGATACGGCCGGCTTTATCCTGGAGTTCCACAAAAGCGGCCTTGCCCATATCACGAACGCTCATGATACGACCTGCCAGGCATACATCCTGGAATTGCTCTTTGGTGGCTTCCGAATAGTTATTTTTTATGTTAACGGAAGTATCATTGACCGGGTATTCTGCCGCAGGGTAGGGGTCGATGCCCAGTTTTTGCAGCTCCTGTAATTTTTCCCGGCGTATAATCTCTTGCTCAGATAATTGTGTCATGTGATTATTTGTAAATGCCAAATGGAGTGCAAAAATAACTGATTATGGGGAAAATCTTACGGAAAAGGGCTGTAAGACTACAGCCCTCTTATTTTTTGACCATATCCTATGAAAACCGGCTTAAAGGTAGCCCGTTCTACTGCTATTAACAGTGGGGATTTCGGGATTGCTGTTAACTATTGCGTAAACGGCGTTTCCTGACGGATAAATGGCGCCGGCAGCGCCGCCGTTTATGGATTTTGTCAGGGGTATTTTTGAGTTATGCTTATTTTCGCCCGCCAACATCAACAAAAATCAACTGTCTATTATGAGAAGTTCATCATGGTTTACACCCGTCTGCCTGGGCAGCGCCGTCCTGTTGCTGGCTGCCACGCCGCGTTTACAGGCACAGCAGCAGGATGTTACTTTTGAACAGGCGTTCAGAGGTCAGACCACCGATATTACCCAACCTTTGCCGGTACTGAAAGGCTGGGCAGACGCAGACCATTACCTGGAAATGCGCGTTCTTCCCGCTTCCGGCCGCCTTCAGGCCATGAAAGTAAACGCCCGCACCGGCGCCGCCACCGTATATACCGCCCCGGTAGACGGTCCCAGCGTCGAAGTACGCGACCGGGACGTCTTCTATAAAGCTGCAGACGGCAGCAACATCCGTCTGACGAACGACACCCTGGTGGAAAAAAATCCCACCCTCTCGCCGGACGGAAAACATGTGGCCTTCACCCGCAACAATGACCTGTACAGCGTGGAAATAGCCTCCAAAAAAGAAACCCGCTATACCAGCGACGGAACAGATGTGATCTACAACGGCTGGTCTTCCTGGGTTTACTTCGAAGAGATCCTCGGCCGCCCCACCCGCTACCGCGCTTTCTGGTGGAGCCCCGACAGTAAACAGATCGCCTATATGCATTTTGACGATACCAAAGTGCCTGTATTCCCCATCTACAGCGAAAAAGGACAACACGGCTACCTCGAAAACACCCGCTATCCCAAAGCCGGCGACCCTAACCCAGCGGTAAAAGTAGGCGTAGTGCCTGTGGAAGGCGGTAACACCGTGTGGGCCGACTTCAACGAAAATGATGACCAATACTTCGGCATGCCATTCTGGACAGCCGACAGCAAACAACTCTGGATGCAATGGATGCCCCGCGGCCAGGACAATCTGAAGATATACAGCATCGATCCGAAAAGCGGCGCTAAAAAAGAAATCTACAGCGAAACCCAGAAAACATGGATCGACTGGTTTGATGCCGTTCCTTTCCTGCAAAACAACCAGGGATTCCTGCTGCAGAGCGATAAAACCGGCTGGTCGCACCTCTATCTTCATAATATGGACGGCTCGCTGAAAAAACAGCTGACCAGCGGCAACTGGACCGTGAAAGATGTAGTCTGTACCGATGAAAAAAACCAGCTGATCTACTTTACGGCCCGTAAGGAAGCCTCTACCCGGTTTGATCTGTATAAAGTAAGCATGAAAACAGGCGCCATCACCCGGCTCACCTTCGGCAATTACAACCATGTGATCAGCATGGCGCCCGGTGGCAAATACTTCATCACCACCTACTCCAACCTGCAAACACCTGAGCGGATGGCATTGCTGGACAACAACGGCAAAGTGGTCCGGGAGCTGGGCAATGCCAAAGGCAGTAAGTTTGGCCAATACAATCTGACCAAAACGGAGCTGACGACCTATAAAACGCGTGACGGCCTGGTATTGCCCATGACCATCACCCTGCCGGTGCACCTGCAGCCTGGTAAAAAATATCCGGTCCTCATCAGCATCTACGGCGGTCCTAATGCAGGCACCGTTTACGATACCTGGAAATTCAGCCCTGCTTTCCAATGGTGGTCACAGGAAGGCGTTATACAGGTGGCCATCGATAACCGCAGCAGCGGCCAGCTGGGCAAAATGGGGATGAACTACATCCACCGTCAGCTGGGCAAATATGAGATTGAAGATTATATGGACGCCGCGATGTGGCTGCGGGCGCAGCCCTGGGCCGATCCGGCCAGGATATGTATGACCGGCGGCAGCTTTGGCGGCTATATGACCGATATGGCCCTGACCTATGGCGCCGATGTGTTTACCCATGGTATGGCCAACTATGCCGTTACCGACTGGCAATTATACGACAGCCACTATACAGAACGCTACATGGATACGCCCGCAGAGAACCCCGAAGGCTATAAAATCACTTCCGTGATGACGTATGCCGACCGTTACAAGGGCGTGCTCCGCATGGCGCATGGCACAATGGATGATAATGTGCACATGCAGAATGTTATTCAACTGGCAGACAAACTGCAAAGCCTGAACAAACATTTTGAGTTTATGCTTTATCCCGGCGAACGCCATGGCTGGAGAGGGCCAAATGCGAAGCATGCTTCCACAGAAACAGCCCGCTTCATTTACACCCACTTGCTGGAGAAGCCTTTCCCGGCTCAGTTCTCTGCCAAATAAACCGACCTGCAGTCACAACATACGAGGTCCCGGAAAAATATCTGCATGGATATCCTTTCCGGGACCTCATTTTTTTTGCCATAAAGGAGTATAAATCAATGTGTAGCAAGGGGAGCTGGCGATATCACAGGTGATAAGGATAAACAGGACCAAAGTAAATAGGACCAAAAATCTTTTTGGGTTAAAACAGCATGAATGGAGTGCCAGATAAAGGGAATTGGTATTAGAGAAGATTTCAGGTTTTTAGGTAAAAGAAACAGGGCTGCAAGACTACAGCCCCGAAAAATTTTAACCATATCTTTATTGAAAAACCTAACCCAAAGGTGGGCGTTTTTCGGATTAGATGTTGCGCCATTTTTGTGAACGATATATTTTTTTCGGGGAACGTGGCAAAAGAGACGGTGAACGCATACTGCAGTTAAACGCTTACCGTTTAATCATAATGTATTCAATTTTGACATACAAATCTGATTATCATTCACTTATGTTAAAAAGAGCCCCTATTGGATGCTGAAGCCTGCCAAAAGGGGTGCGGCGATGTTGCAGGTAAACGTATGAAAAGGGAAGGTGAACGTAAAAGTGATGAATGGAAAGTTCCCCATCCTCTATGGCCGGGAAAAATCATTATCCCGGGTAATAAACGGCAGTTACGACCAGGACCGTGGGTTTACATGAAATCAGACTTAAAAGTGGCTGGTCAGTCTTCCGCAAAGGGAGGAGATACATTAAAAAGAAGAATATTAACAAAAAAGATAAAACGTGTATTTTATTATAAATCATTCCTGATACGAGATAAGGAAATAAAAAAAGGGTGGTAAGAATACCGCCCTTGTAATAATTTTAACCATATCCTATGAAAAACCTAAAACAAAGATATACCGATGAATCTAGTCTCAGGCTTCCATTTCCGTGAACGCTGTAATATTGTTCGTGAAAAGTGGATAATGGTAAATATGCTATTATATTAAATAATTTGCAATATTATAAATATATAGAATTATTATAAATAAAAATGTATAGTGAATTACAGATCAGGAAATAACGAAGATTTAACCCGAATGACTTTAGTTTTTTTCTTGATTTGAAAGACGGTATCCTGATAATTTTAGGCGTTTACCTTTTAAAAAGGCACGTTAACGGACCGGATCCGTGCGTTTAGCTGACTGCGCCTCAGGCGATCCGCTGACCGTTTTGAACGGGTTTGCCGGGTTGGAGGAGGGTAACTTCCTTTTCGTCACCCACAACGCCCAGTACCAGACATTCGGAGATAAAGTTGGCGATTTGTTTTGGGGGAAAATTGACGACAGCGATGATCTGCTTACCAATCAGTTCTTCTTTCTGATACAGCCGGGTTATCTGCGCGGAAGATCTTTTCATGCCGATTTCCGGACCAAAATCTATCAACAACTGATAAGCCGGGTTACGAGCCTTGGGAAAGTCATTCGCCTCAATAATGGTTCCTGTTCTCATCTCTATTTTCTCGAAATCCTGCCAGTTGATCAATTCCATGTTTCACTCGTTTTATCTAAAAATAACGGACTGCGGCCAGAAAAGCAAAAGCGAACATCAGTTTGTGAAGAACGGTCGGACAACGTGTTGAATTGCACTCATTAAAGCCCACTCTGGCATAGTTATTGTTTTTAATATTACAAATTTTAGGTTAAAAAATAGGTTAAAGCGAAAGAACCCCACCTGCAGAGGTGGGGTTCTTTCGTTATATGTGTTCCGGAGGCCGACTATTGCATGGACAGGCTGTCCTGAACAGTAATAGGGCCGCTCACATTGATAATCTTTCTGTCGGTAAAGTCTTCGTTGGCAATCAATCCCCAGCCATGCAGAGAGTCGGTGGGGGTTTTTATAAATACTTCCTTTGTGGAATAGAATACTTTTTTCTTCGGGTCCCAGTTCAACTCGTCTGTTTTCAGCCGGTCGCCTTTCTTATTCACCACCACCACATTCTTGGACAGGAATATGGCGCCTTCGTCTTCCATGTAGCGGCCGGTATCGGCGGTGAGGGTACTTTCAACGCCCAATGTGTCATTGAACATGAGCACTTTCAACCCTTGTTTGAACTTCACATAAGACGGCTTGTCCAGGCTTCTTTCCATGGCGGGAGCCGTCAGTTTGGCATTTACCTTTCCGCGTTGACTGAAGATAGCCTCGATATTGGTACCGTTTTCCACTGCTGCTTTTTTGGAATCAAAATCCATGACCGCCTGGATATCATTTTCGCAGGCAACCGCTGACAGCGCAATACACAGATATATGAGTTTCTTCCCGATCATACGGTCAGGCTTAATCGTATTTCTTCTTGATGAACCATCTGTCGCTCAGGGTAAAGCCCAGGGACACACGATAGGTATTTTCTTTCAGGGCAGTATTGTTGCTGCCACGGTGGGCCACGTCGAAAGCGATGTTAACCATGCTGTACTGGTTGGAGTAGGGCATACGGCGAACCGGTAATCCGGCGCCCACGGTAAAGCCCATGATGTTCATGTCCTGCCCGCCCAGTTTCAGATAATCGAGGCCGTAGTAAGCACCCAGGCGGTAAGCCACCCGGTTCCAGTAGCCGCTGAGGGCAGTGGCGTTGGGAACGAACTGACCACCGATCGCTACTTTCCAGGAATTCTGGAGGGAATCGGCCTGTTCATATTTTCTGAAATTGCTCCACTGTGTGGTGTTAAAGTCCATACCGATCTGCCATTTATCCAGCTTGCGCAGGATAAAACCAGCGCCAAAGTCCTGTGGGTACACAACGGTACCTTTAGGGCCTTTTTCGGATTTTACAGAGTCCAGAGAGGTAAAGTCGCCGGTGGAGGCATTATATATCAGGCTTTCGCTCAGGGTTTCCTGGCGTACCGTCATGTCCTGTTTCAGGCTTCCGGAAGCACCCAGTGTCAGGTCCATTTCTTTGGTCAGTTTGGCCTTGTACTGAACACCTACCTTGTAAAAGAAGCTGCTATAGCTGATGCGGGACATATGCCGGGAAGCGTTGATATCGCTTACCGGGTAGATCACGCGGGTATTGTTTTCGATATTTCCGAAAAGATAACCCAGGTTGACACCGATGCTGAAGTTGCCGATGCCTACGCCGGTACCTGCATATAACTGGTATAAACCGCCACTGCCCTGGTAACGGTGGGCAACAGGCAGTTTCAGGGTATCATAAAAAATCTGGTCTTTGGATTCCTGGATGTTGTAAGACACCCGGGTTACCGGGCGCAGACCGAGGTTAATACCCCATTTTTTACGGATGGGGATGCCCACCTGCAAATAGGAAAGCGTACCGAAGCCGGAGCTGAAGCTGGCATTTTTATCGGAGATAGACCGGGCGCCGGCTTCCACACCTATGTCGAAAGTAGTGAGCAGCAGGTTGGAATAGCTGGCCGGATTGATAAAGTTAACAGATGTAGGATCACCATACGCCTGAGAAACGCCCCCCATACCACGGTTGACCGTATTCTGGTTGTTGTTCAGATCGCCTAAACCGTAACGCGAGTAGGGTGAATTATCCTGTGCTGTAGCATTATTTGCCACCAGGAAAAACCCAACCAGGAAGCAAAGAATACTGACTTTTGTCCAATGCATTTCGTATCAGAATTGAATTTAAACCCTTGTCCAGTGAAAATTATGGGTCTGCAAATATCTACTTTTTAAGGCGGGAAGCAAAAAAATCCAAAATCAGCCCTGTTAAAAGCGCGTTAAAGTTGAACGCTACGGACGCCGAAAGCCCCGACAGCACATGGTTTCCCGGCAAAAATATATTTTTTTGACAATATTTTACGGCGGGTTTTCAGCATGAAAAAAGTTTACAGGTCCCCGGCAGACAGGTTCCGGAAATGGCCGTTTAGTTTTACCCGTTCTTTCAGCCGTTCCATTTCTGCCATCATGGGAATTACTTTATGAAGGTGGCGTTTGAGGTATTCCAGCCGCTGTAATTCGTAAAAAAGATGCAGCAGTTCATATTCTTCCGTGAGCGACAGGCCGGCATGGTGGGCGAGATCGTAGGCCGTAAGGCGGGCATCTTCTTTGGGAAACTTTTTATGCACCTGCAGGATGGCATGCAGTTCCCGGATACCGTGCAATACTTCGTCCAGCAGGCGGGCATTGCTGCCCGCATGGTTTTCCGGATAATTGACGATAGCCCCGGCATATAATTTATCAGGAATATCCCCGATATGTTCGAGGGTCCTAAAAACGCTGGTACCACGGGTTATGAGGTCCATTTCACCATTGTCGTATAATTTTTCCACTTTTTCGATGGTCACCAGCGTTCCATATTCCATTATTTTTTTGTCAATTACCGCCGGAATTCCAAAAGGCTTATTTTCGGCCACGCATTCCCGGGCCAATTGTTTGTACCGGGGTTCAAATACGTGGAGATTCAGCTGTTCTCCCGGATACACCACAATACCAAGGGGAAATATGGATATAAAATTTGTCATTTTTCTGATCAGAGTTTAAGCTAAAGATAAAAAAAACGGCCCGCATAACGGGCGCAGAATCTGCTTATTAGCATTGCCGCTATGTATATATTAAATAAAAGGAATACCTTTATAGATAACATTATTACTCATTCGCAGACATGTTAGCAACCACATCCACGATATCGTTGTTGATTTCTACCTATAATTGGCCAGCTGCCCTTGCCTTATGCCTAAATAGTATCAAATCACAAACCATCCTGCCCAACGAGGTGATCATCGCTGATGATGGATCCCGGGAAGACACCCGTGAGCTGATCAACAGCATCCGGAAAGACTTTCCGGTGCCGCTTGTTCATGTTTGGCAGGAGGACAAAGGATTCCGGTTAGCTCAGATCAGGAACAAAGGTATCGCCCAGTCCACTTCGGACTATATCATCCAGATAGACGGCGACCTTATCCTGGACAAACACTTTGTGGAAGACCACCGTAACCTGGCAGAACCGGGATATTTTATTACCGGCAGCCGGGCATTGTTGTCATCCAGCGTTACCAACAGGTTGCTGCAGGCGCATGAGATCAATATTAACTACCGGGCCACTCCCTTCAGTCACCTGTTCAACGCCTTACGATTTCCGGCGCTCAGCCGCTTCCTGTCTAAACGTTATAAAGTAGGCGGCAGGCATAAATATTATGTTAAAGGTTGCAACATGTCCTTCTGGAAAAAAGATCTTCTGACCGTCAACGGTTATGATGAAAACTTTACAGGCTGGGGCATGGAGGACAACGATATCGCAGTAAGATTGCTCAACGCCGGCGTACAAAAAAAATTCATTAAGATGGGCGGCGTTGCCTATCATCTTTATCACCGTGAAAACTCCCGTGGCAAACACCAGGAGAATATGATCCTGGTAAAGGCTGCCGTTAGCAGTAAAAAAATAAAAGCAGACAAGGGCATACTGGAATACCTGATCAACTAAAGACTGTGAGCATGTACCAGCAATATATGGATGGACTTTTGCGTGGAGAGATAAAAGCGCTGGCCCGTTGTATTTCCCTTGTGGAAAATGAAGCTCCCGGTTACGAAACGCTGCTGGAGCAACTGCCGGACAACAGTCAGACAAAAGTAGTGGGGATTACCGGTCCTCCCGGCGCCGGCAAAAGCACGCTCGTTAACGCACTGATCACCCACCTGCTGGCATCCGGTAAAAAAGTAGCCATCATTGCCGTAGACCCCTCTTCCCCTTTCAATTTCGGCGCACTGCTGGGCGACAGGATCCGGATGGCGCAACACTTCGGAGATCCCAATGTATATATCCGTTCCATGGCAAGCCGCGGCGCACTCGGCGGCCTCAGTCCCAAAATCATTGAAGTCAGCGACCTGATTAAAGCTGCCGGCTTTGATTATCTTTTCATAGAAACAGTAGGCGTGGGGCAGAGCGAAGTGGAAATCGCAGGTATTGCCGACACCACCGTTGTAGTAGTGGTACCCGAAGCCGGTGATGAAATACAGACGATGAAGGCAGGGCTGATGGAGATTGCGGATATTTTCGTGGTCAACAAAGCGGACCGTGACAACGCGGACAGCTTTGTAAAAAACCTGCGACTGCTGGCGCACAGCAAACAGCAGGAACACTGGGAGATTCCCGTTGTCAAATCCATCGCCACCCAACAGGAAGGGATAAACGAAATTGCAGCCGCTATCCGCCGGCATCATCAGGCGATACAGCACCAGCATCAGCGGCGCTCCCTGCTGCTGGCTGAAAAAGCTTACCAGCTCATACAACACCGCCGCATGCATGATATCAGCAAAAAAATATTACAGGCGGAAATACAGTCACATATAACGCAACAATCATTTAACCTGTATCGTTACGTGTCAGAAAAGGCGGGTCGTTAAATTTTATTATCTTTGCGCCATGCGGACAACCTCATTTGGCATATCTATCGCTTACGCAGTGTTCAATTACGGCCTCTGATCCTGAGGCTGCGGGCTTCTGTTGTCCCAACCCTACTCTTCACAAATTTTATTTTTCACGTATAAATCTGGTTATTATGGCTTGGTTATTCCTGCTTATTGGCGGACTATTTGAAATTGGTTTTACGATTTCATTGAAGTACTCTGAGAATTTTTCAAAGCTGTGGCCTTCAGTAAGCTTTTTCGCCTGTATTACGCTCAGCTTCCTTTTCCTGAACAAAGCTATTAACGGCGGGTTGCCTATCGGCACTTCCTACGCTGTATGGACAGGCATTGGCGCAGCCGGTACAGCTATTGCAGGCATGATCTTTTTTAAAGAACCAGCCGCCATGTGGCGTATATTCTTTCTCGTGATGCTGATCGGTTCTATCGTCGGCCTGAAGGCTGTTTCCGGAGGCGAATAATTTTCTGGCAGGGCGTCCGCCGTCAGGCGGTGCGCCTTGTTTTTATCAGCGGCCATGACACGGCGAAAGCGACGATGGCCGTTCCCGCCACCGGCGCCGCTGCCGGCAGGCAATGTGTTAATTCCAGCATCAGTACAATGGCAGAAAGCCATGCTCTTGTTACGCCGGCAAATAATGCGCCCATACCTATCAGCGAAGCCATTACCGGGTTGATCACCACGCCCGGGCACATAAACTGGGCAGCCACCGCCAGGAGCAATCCTATAGCGCCTCCCATGATCAGCAATGGGGTGATGGTGGTCCCTGTATTATTCCCGCTCATAAAGAACAGCCAGGCAATCAGTTTTACTACGCCCGCCACGAATAACAGCTGTAAGGTCACATGCGCCTGCAGCAGGTAGCTGCCATACATTTCACCGTTACCCAGGCTTTCAGGCGCCAGGTACCCCAGTATGCCCACCGGGAGGGCAAACAGCAGCAGCCACCATGGATGGTGCCGTTGCAGGCGTTCCGCCAGCCGCGTCAGTCCGCGGGAAGCCCGGATGATACCGGCAGCCATCAGGCCAATGATCAATCCCAGCACCAGGTATACCAGCAAGGCTTTGCTATTCAGGTCCGGGCCGGTGCCCATCGTAAAGAAAGGTTCCATGTTATACAGGCCGTAACGGGCGAGGACGCCCACCAGGATGCCTGCCACGACAGGCAGGATGGTGATCAGCGACCAGCTGCCGAGCCACAGTTCCAATGCCAGCAGCAGTGCCGATACCGGCGCCCCGAAGTACCAGGCTACGCCCGAAGCCGCGCCTGCCACCATCAATATACGGGCCTCCGCAGCGGAGATCCGCAGTTGCTGCCGGCCCTGCAGCGCAAAAGCGCCGGCAGCAAGCATGATGGGGCCTTCCGTGCCTACCGGCGCCCCGGTGCCGATGTTTACCGCCAGTGCCGGCAGTTTCCCCAATGGCATGCCCTTTCTGGTCAGCAGCAGGGATACGCCCGCACCGAGCAGGGGAATCAGCAGCAGCCAGCTACCGGCTTCGCTCTCCGCCGGATTTACCATGTCTGTTGACGGCTTTCCGAAGAAAGCCAGGCTGGCAATCATCCGGATGAGCCACTGAAGCGCTATTCCGAGGCCTGCCGTAAGCATTCCCGCCGCGGCGCCCAGTGCCGTGAGGTACCCCGCACGTCGTAAATGCCCCTCCCGGGGAACTATTTCAAAATTTTCTTTGTCTCCGGATAGTACAGAGTTGGTACCAAGACCGTTTCTATATAGGAGTGTCAGGATGTTTTTCATTATGGCAGTTCAAATACCTGGTTAGCAGGTAATCAAAACTATACAGTTCGCCGGAAAATCTCAAATTAATTCAAACCCATATATCTGCTGCAGGCAGATAAGGTACCGCAAATAAAAAAAGTTGCTGCAATTGCATGAAGTTGCAATTGAACAGGAATCCTTACTATATTTGTGTATGACCATTATCTGAAATGCGGCAGTTCAAAACATAAGTACGATATGATTAACGCAGCTGAACGGTCATCAATGATTCCGGAGCCCCAAAGCACTTCTGTTGATGCACAGGTATTGATTAAGATCAAACGCATGATGCTGTTTACGCAAGAGGACGAACAATATCTGACGATGGCGGGTGCGCTGCTGGCGCCTCATGCCGGGGAGATACTGAACCGGTGGTATGAGCATATTGTCAGTAACAATTACCTGTCACATTATTTCACGAACAGCGGCGCGCCGGACCTGGATTATCTGAACAGTCTCCGCCCGCATTTTAACACCTGGATCACTGCCTTATGTAACCGGAGCGACAGTCACCGGTGGTGGGAATTTGAAGAACGTATTGCGCGGCAGCTACAACTAAGGAATGTGCCACTGGATGACTTGCATGCGATATCGCCGGTATATCTTCGGTACATGACAACTTTCGTGTTCCCGGTAAGTGAAGCCGGCCGTTTTTTTATTGATCGTGCGGGATATGATGCAGCAACAACCGCCGCCATTCACCAGGCGTGGTTTAAAGCAGTGAGTCTGAGCGCTTTATTATGGATTTACCCCGAAGGAAAGCCGGCGCCTTTCTGACCGTCACCAACGCCCCAAAAGTATATTTATGGAAGTCGCCGTATATAAGGCATGTGCAAAAAAGAGAAAAGGAGGTATTCTCCATTTTGATATTATTGTCCCTGCGGAAACGGCTTTTCCTGCCGTACTGGCCTATGGGAGCGCATTTCTGCGGGTGCGCCTGCCGGAAAGCATGCCGGTCAGCAGCAGGGACTGCCGGTTTTGTTACACCACAGAAACCGTTCCCCGCTGGGCATCGCAGATAGCCGAACAAGGATATTATATCCATGAATCCCAAGGATGTCACTAATATGCTATTTACAAGCAGCCTTTATTATTGTACCTTGCCCCGCTAATTAAGGACAGTAGTAAATATGGGGAAAGTTTCCACATTCAGCCCCGCGCAGCAGGCAGAAAACACACCAAGCAAAATTGTGGTTGCCCTTGAGCGCTTATCAGAGGCTTTCAGGGTGCTCCTTTGGCAGGAGGCCACACAATATGGGTTGAGCCCCATACAGATTCAGGTATTGACGTTCTTGCTCCATTATCCGGAAGAGCAACGTACAGTAACCTCGTTAGCGTTGTATTTCAACATGACCAAAGCCACCATCAGCGACGCTGTGAAATCGCTGGAACAAAAAAATTATCTGGTAAGAAAGCCGAGCCAGACAGACACCCGGAGCCATTCCCTGCACCTGTTGAAGGAAGGACGCGCCATCGCCAAAAAGGTGGAGCATTTCGCCGCGCCGATGCAGGAAGCCGTAGCAGCCAGTCCTGCAAAGGAACAGGGCGTGCTGCTGGAGCAACTGATGCAGCTGATCTACCAACTGAACCAACAGGAGGTGATCACGCATCAGCCGATGTGTTTTAATTGCGAGCATTATGCCAGCGGCAAAAAAGGCCCTTATTGCGAAGAGCTGGGTATCTCTCTGAAGCAGGGCAACCTGCGGGTAGATTGCCCGGTATTTGAAGCTAAAGGCTAAGCCAACGATTCAGCGCTTGTCCGGTGTGAGTGTTTTGTCATGTTTTCGGGAGATGCCAACTATTTTTCCTGCTTTCGGCAGAACGCTCCTCCGGGGGCCTGTCAGGGTTGTACCCGCGGCAACTGCAGCGTCATTTCATTATCTCCGGCAAGAAACCCCAGTTTTTCGTAAAGCAGCCGCCCGTCTTTACTGGCATGCAGGCTCAATTTACCCGTGTTACGATCCTTTGCCTCTGTGATGAGCCTTTCCATTAAGGCTCTGGCAATCCCTTGCCCGCGATAAGCCGGAAGCGTGTATACATTGAGGATATAGGCCACCTGGCCGTCGAGGTTGTGATAGAGGGGAGGCTGATTATAGAATACAATACCTGCACTGGCTACTACCTGGCCCTGATGCTCTGCAAACAGGTTGACAAAATCTCCTTTGGGCAGATGTTCCTGCAGGTAACCCTCAATTTTTTCCTGCAACAGGGCGTCGCGTGAAGTGTCCGGCTGCGGGTACATCTCATTAAGAAACCGGAGGCGCAATGATACCACTTGTGGAATATCCCGGATATCCGCTTTACGAAAGGTAATCATAGTGACAAACAAAAGGGGGGTTAATTACATACGGCCAGGGAAGCTATCAGGATGCTTCCCGGTTGCTTTTCCACCAGCGGAAAGCCAGCAGGCCGATGATCGCCAGCGGCGTAAACGCCAGCATCAGAATACCATTGTTCAATCCCTTTGCCGGGCCTTCTCCCAACTGCTGTGCTGTTTTGGTACAAAGCGAACATTGCGCCATCAGCGGCGAACTCATCACTGTCAGCGTTACAGTCAGCAGAAACAAACACAGCTTATTCATATCGGCAAATTTTTATCTCAACAAAATTAGGTCATCTCACGGAAAAACAGCGTCGAAATATATCAATGGTAATATGGAGAAATCATGATATACACAATCACGCCGGTGACAGCCACATAGAACCAGATAGGCCAGGTAATACGAGCTATTTTACGATGGCGCGGAATATCGTTCTGGAAGCCGCGCAGCAGCGTAAACAATACCAGCGGCACAATGACAGCAGCCAGTACAATATGCGTGAGCAGGAGGAAATAATATACATAACGGATACCTCCCAGTGCAGCCTTTTCGGCAGCGTCCACGATACCGCTATGGTCTGCATCTCCGAAGCGGGTTTCAGGCGCCAGCGAATGATAGGTAACATACGACAGCAGGAAAATAACCGACAGTCCCACTGCAATGAGGTTGGTGGTTTTGTGTGCTTTTACATGCTGGTTTTTGATGAAATAAAGGCTGGCCACCAGCAATACCGCAGTAGCGGAATTGAGGATGGCGTGGAACAGCGGAAGGATTTTGATATCAAAGCCGGGATGAAAATCAGGCTTCGGCAGGAAAAACAGCAATGCCACCAGTGCAGGGATCACTACAGAAACGATGGCAATAGGTGTGTTTAGATTTTTATTCTTTAGTTCCATAATATGTTCCGGATATGCGAAAGGTGGAAAAAGAAAGGTGACAACCCTTTCTTTTATCCACCTTTCACGAATACTTTATGATTAAATCAGCTGAAATTTTTAAACAAACCTTTGAAGAATTTCCAGAATCCCGGGCGGCGCCTGTCCTTTTCGAGATACAGGGTGGCGATGTCCGTTGCGCATTGTTTGATGGCGTTGGAATCGAGCCCGTTGTAATATCCTCTGATATGCCTGTTTTTATCTATCAGCACCAGCTTTTCGGTGTGAACGAAATCATCCGGTCCACCGTTGCCTTCTGTTACAGAAACGAAGTAATCGTGCCTGGCGAGATCGTAGATTTCTTTTTTGTCGCCGGTCAGCAGCCACCAGTTGTCCGGATTTACCTTGTAGTCGTATCCGTATTTCCGCAGCTTCTGTACTGAGTCCCTCACAGGGTCTACTGAGAACGAAAGGATCTGAAGCAGCGTATCGGTTTTGCCGTAAGCGTTCTGGATCTTTCTCAGGTTTTTCGTCAGGGTAGGACAGATGGAGGGGCAGGAAGTAAAAAAGAAATCTACCAGGATCACTTTACCTTCCATATCCTTCAGGCTTACTTCTTGTCCCAGCTGGTTGGTCATTTTAAAATCCCTGATCTGATGGAAAACGGTGTCGTAAGTGGTTTTGCCATTCTTAACGATCGTATCCACTCTTTCGGGGATGTAATACTTTGGAATGGGTATTACATTTTTCCCGTAATGATCTACAATCAGGTAACCCGTCAGTGGTACCAATATAGCCAATGCAACTCCTAATATAGCCCTGCGTGAGATGACGCTGAAATTTAATAGTCAAAAAACTTAGTGATGTCCTCCGTGTTGTCCTTCTGCCGGTGCTTTTACCGCTTCTATTGGTGTACCCGGTTTCAGGTCCCTGTTCATGTTTTTCCAGGAGTTACCTTCATAGAGGAACGCGATAATGAACCAGATGAAGAGCAGCAAAGGAAGCAGGACGGTGTAGATCAGGTTTTTGATTTCGCTGCCGAGGTGCATGAATTCGGAAACGATATAAAATGCCTTTACTACAGTCAGTATGATGAACACACCGTTCAGCAGTACTCTGCTGGGGAAACCGGTTTCCAGGTGTAAAAACGCCAGACCAACTTCTACCATGGTTACAGCCAGGAGGATCCAGAACGTTTTCCAGATCTTTTTGGTAGATGAATCATGATGTGCATGTCCTTCTGCAGTATGCGTATGCTCCATTCCTATTGAGATTAAATAAATTCTAAAATGCGATAATTCAAATTACAAACCTTGTATTCGTTGCAGCTGATATTTACCAGATCAGAGCAGGTAGAAGCAGGTGAATACGAATACCCAAACCAGATCTACAAAGTGCCAGTAAAGGCCTACTTTTTCCACCATTTCGTAGTGACCTCTTTCTTCGTAAGTACCTTTCAGTACGTTAGCGAGGATGATGATGTTCAGTACCACGCCGGAAGTTACGTGCAGACCGTGGAAGCCGGTGATGGTAAAGAAGAAGTTGGTGAAGTTGGTAGAAGCCAGTGTACCGTCAACGTTGTGGAAAGGGTTGCGGCCCCACCATGCACCTTCGTGGTACAGGTGTGTCCATTCCCAGGCCTGGCAGGCCAGGAAGCAGGCGCCACCGATGATGGTCCAGGTCAGCCATTTGGCAACAGCTTTTTTATCTCTCATGTGACCGGCATGAACGGCCAGTACCATGGTTACAGAGCTCATGATGAGGATAAAGGTCATCAAGCTCACGAATACCAGCGGTAAGTTGGCATGTCCCATACCCGGGAAAGAGCGGAAAACCTCGTTCGGATCAGGCCAGGAAGTGCTGGAGAAGCGAATAGTTCCGTAAGAGATCAGTAATGCTCCGAAAGTGAAGGCATCTGATATCAGGAAGTACCACATCATCAACTTGCCATAGCTCACATTAAAGGGAGAGTATCCTCCGTCCCACCATTTTTTCTTCGCTGTAACTGCTGTGTCCATTGTTAGTTTTATAAAATTTTACAAAGTTTATCTCGCGATACTTAAAAAAATCAACAGGTAGATCCACAGTACATCCACAAAATGCCAATAGGTAGCGGCCACTTCGATGGGTACCGGGGAGTAGGTACGAATGCGGGTCCGGTAGGCTCTCGCAAACATGATGAGCAATGCTACCACACCGCCCAATACGTGCAGCATGTGCACGCCTACGATAACATAAATAAAGGAAGCGGAAACAGGCCCGCTGAGGGGAAGTCCGCTGTTTTTCAATTGTGAAAAGCCGATCCATTGGCAAGCAGCGAAAGCCACGCCCAGTACGGCCGTGAGGGTGATCAACTGCTTATAACGCTGCATATTCCTTTCCCTGAACTGTTTCAGCGCCAGGTGGATGGTCAGGCTGCTGAGTAAAATTACAGCAGTAGACAGCCAGAAAATATGCGGCAATTCAAATGCCAGCCAGTTAGCCTGTGATCTCTTCACAACGTATGCACTCGTAAATCCGATGAACATCATGGTAATGCTACCCATTGCTATCCATAGGGAGTACTTGTGCGGGTGAATTTTCTTACGTTGTATGCTCATTGTATGCATCACTCCTTCTATTGCTTTTAGGCCTTGTCCAGCAGCTGTGCCAGCTGAACAATGGTCAGGTAAATGTATGAACCAAACATCAGTTTACGTGCTGCCGGAACATCATTCTTTCTGTACAGGTTAATAGCGCGGTACAGGAAAAACAGGCCTGCCAGGATCGCCACGATAGCGGATATACCGCCTGTGATCTTGAGCAGGTAGGGTGCTACGCCGGCCGGGATCAGCAACAGGGTGTACATAACGGCCTGCAGGGCGGTGAACTTGTTCGGCTCGCCGTTGGCAGGCAGCAGTTTAAACCCTGCGCGGGTATAGTCTTTATGCGCAATCCAGGCGATGGCCCAGAAGTGCGGAAACTGCCACAGGAACTGGATCGCAAACAGTGACCAGCCACCTTCGGAGAGGTTGTTGGCGCCTGCGGCCCAACCGATGAGCAGCGGCATGGCGCCCGGAATACCTCCCACCAGTACAGCGAGGGAGTTCCATTTCTTCCACGGGGTGTATACGAAACCGTACATCACGAGGGAGAAAAGGCTCAGGGCGGCGCTCAGCCAGTTAAAGCAATAACCCATGATCAGGAAACCCGCTACACCGGTTACCGCAGCCACGATGATCGCTTCCGTTTCGCTCATCCTGCCGGAGGGCAGGGGGCGGGTGGCGGTGCGTGCCATCAGCTTATCGGTATTTTTTTCCCATATCTGGTTGATGGTATTGGCTGATCCGGAAACCAGCAAACCACCGGCAAATAACAAAAGAACTTTGATCAGGTCAAACTCCACACCCGGCACGAGCAGATAAGCTACCACGGATGAAAATACCACCATGAAGGTGAGATTAAACTTCATTAACTGAGAATAATCCTTCACCTTACTCGCTACTGCATACGATGACGACAACTTTATGGAGTTTTCTTGCAACATTTTATTTCTATCCACATCCCGGGTTTTAAATCCGGAACAAATTTACAAACATCACGGTGAACAAGATTCCGGAAAGCAGTTTATTTCTGCGCTCCGGAATCCTGTTTTATAAGTTAGTGAGCGGACTCGTTAGGACCAATCGGTTCTGTCTGCGGGATGAAGTCTCTTCCATCCTTGCTGTAGTCATAAGCCCAGCGGTGAACTTCTGGAATTTCACCAGGCCAGTTGCCGTGACCCGGGTTGATCGGCGTAGTCCATTCCAGGGAGGTAGCTTTCCATGGGTTCTGTTCGGTCAGTTTTCTTCCTTTGAAGATGCTGTAGAAGAAGTTGAACACGAACAGCAGCTGTGTAGCGAATACCAGGATTACCACGATGCTGATAAACTGGTTCAGGCCACCGAACTGGTTGAAGGAAGTCCAGCTGGAATAGTCGAAATACCTTCTTGGCATACCGGCCATACCTTCGTAGTGCATCGGCCAGAAGATCAGGTAAGCGCCTACCAGGGTTACCCAGAAGTGGATATAGCCGATAGTATTGTTCATAAAACGGCCATACATTTTCGGGAACCAGTGATAGATACCGGCGAACATACCGAAGAATGCGGAGACACCCATTACAATGTGGAAGTGTGCGATTACGAAGTAGGTATCATGCAGGTGAATATCGATAGAGGAGTTACCCAGCCAGATACCGGTCAGACCACCAGAGATGAAGGTGCTCACGAAACCGATGGAGAACAGGGAAGCCGGTGTGAAACGGATGTTCCCTTTCCAGATGGTGGTGAGCCAGTTGAACACCTTGATGGCAGATGGTACCGCGATGAGGAGGGTGAGCAGTACGAAGAAGGCGCCGAGGAATGGGTTCAGACCAGTAACGAACATGTGGTGCGCCCAAACCAGGAAGGCCAGGATACAGATAGCGAACAGGGAACCGATCATGGCGAGGTAGCCGAAGATAGGTTTACGGGAGCTAACTGCCAGTACTTCAGACACCATACCCATGGCAGGGAGGATGATGATGTATACTTCAGGGTGGCCCAGGAACCAGAACAAGTGCTGGTAGAGGATGGCGCTACCGCCTTCGTTTGCCAGGGCTTTACCTGCGATAAAGATGTCAGAGAGATAGAAGCTGGTACCAGCGTGGCGGTCCATCAGCAGGAGGATGAAGCCGGACAGCAGTACCGGGAAAGACAGTACGCCCAGTACGGCGGTAAAGAAGAATGACCAGATGGTTAAAGGCATTTTGGTCATGCTCATACCTTTGGTACGCATGTTCAGGAGGGTAGAGATATAGTTCAGACCACCGAGCAGCTGTGAAACAACAAACAGCGCCATAGAGATCAGCCAGAGATCCACACCTATTTTAGAACCGATGGAAGCGTCTCCCAGCGCACTCAGCGGAGGGTACATGGTCCAACCGCCGGAAGCCGGTCCTGTCTGAACGAACAGGGAAGCCATCATTACGAGGCTGGCCAGGAAGAAAAACCAGTAGCTGAGGCAGTTCATGAAAGGAGAAGCCATATCGCGGGCACCTACCTGCAGCGGAATGAGCAGGTTGGAGAAGGTACCACTCAAACCAGCGGTCAATACAAAGAATACGAGGATAGTACCGTGCATTGTTACCAATGCATAGTAAGCTTCGGGAGTGATACGGCCACCTTTAGCCCAGTGACCCAGAATGCTTTCCAGCCAGGGGAAAGTAGCATCGGGAAAACCCAGTTGCAAACGGAACACCACAGAAAAGAAAGCACCGATGATAGCCCAAATAATACCGGTGATCAGGAATTGTTTGGCAATCATTTTATGATCAAGGCTGAATACATATTTCGAGATGAAATTGTCTTCATGATGGTGCTCATGATCATGATGATCATGCGCGCCGTGCATTACCTCCTGTTGACTGTGCAATGTTGCTTCGTTACTCATAATCGGTTCTGTTTATTAATAAACCAACGCCCGGGAAGTATCGCGTTTGTCAGTTTGTCTTTTATTATTGGTTAAGTACTGCGTCAAAAAAATCTTCTACACAAAATTACGGCTTGCCGATATTCGCTGCCACTGTTTTTTGTGTGCTGTCGGCCTTTGGCGCTTCAGCAGGAGCCGGGTGAGCCAGGCTGTACTGCAGCGGTTGTTTGGCAACCCAGGCATCGTATTCTTCCTGAGTTTCAACAACGATCACGCCTCTCATGGAATAGTGACCGGAACCACACATCTGATCGCAGGATATTTCGTAGGTAAAATCCGGGTTACCGGTTTTTTCCTTCATTTGTTTAGTAGTGAACTTCGGTGTGAACCACAGGGTGGTAGGGATACCGGGCACCGCGTCCATTTTCATACGGAACTGAGGTAAACCAACGTCGTGAATAACATCACGGGAACCGATTACGAATTTTACGGGTTTACCTACTACCAGGTGCACTTCAGTAGCCATGAAGTCATCTTTGCTCAGCTGGTCATCCCAGTCCATACCCAGCGGGTTGCTGGCAGCTTCGTCGATTTTTTTGAAATCGCGGCGACCGAGCTGACCGTCTTTACCGGGGTAGCGGATGAGCCAGTTAAATTGTTTACCGGTGATTTCAACGACTGCCGCATCTTTCGGTGCGTCGGAAGTCAGTTGGAACCAGTGTTTCAGACCAAAAGCCACCAGAACGGTCAGTGCGATGGCCGGGATAACGGTCCAGATCACTTCCAGTCTGTTGTTATGCGGAAAGTAAAATGCTTTACGGCCTTCTTTTTCCTGGTATTTGAATGCGAACCAGAACAGAAGGATCTGGGTACCCACGAAAACGACACCGGTGATGGCGAGGGTTACGTAGATGAGGGTATCCACACCTTCACCCTGCACAGAAGCAGATTCGCCCAGGATCTTGCCTTTCAGCAGATTATTACAATAATACACGCCGATGAGCCCCAGCACCAGGAATGCTATCAGCAGGAAACCATTGATACGGTTGCTTTGCTGGCGCGCTTTCTTTTCTCCCTTCAATATGGACACATATTCGCTCGCCTTCGCAATCTGGAAGATGACTATGAATATGAGAACAATAACTAAGACTGCTAAAAATCCTGACATTGCTATATGAAATAATTAAGTTATCTAATGCTTTTCTATTGCTAAATCTTCGTTATCACCATATTAGGTGTGGTGAACAATGCTTTCCTTCAGGTAAGGGTGATTTTTCGGTACCAGCGGAGCTTTGGTCAGCGCGTTGGATACCAGGAAAATGATCAGGCCAACGAAGCCTACTCCCAGACCCAGTTCATACCAGGGGAACACCAGGTGTTTGTAGGTACCGGGACCTACCATCTGCCAGAAGTCCAGCCAGTGACCAGCGATCACTACCACTGCTATGAAAGCTACGGAAGTATAGTTACGTTTGGTGTCCCTTTTCATCAGGAACAGTAACGGAGTGATAAAGTTGATCAGGAGGTTGAGGAAGAAGATAGGTCTCCATTCGCCCCATACGCGCGGCTGGAAGTATTCAGTTTCTTCCGGCATGTTGGCGTACCAGATCAGCATGTACTGGGAAAACCAGAGGTAAGTCCAGAAGACACTGAAAGCAAAGATAAATTTACCCAGGTCGTGCAGGTGTTCTTCATTTACATAAGTCAGGTAACCGTGTTTTTTCAGGTATACCACGAACAGCGCGATCAGGGACAGGCCTGATACCCAGCTGCTGGCGAAAGTATACCAGGAATACATAGTAGAGAACCAGTGAGCATCGATGCTCATCAGCCATAACCAGGGGGTGGTGGAGCCAACGCTCAGGGTGAAGACTACCAGGAAGCCACCGCACCAAACAGTATTTCTCCAGATGAGTTTACGGCCGGTTTCAGGTTTCAGGTCCCAGCCATCTTCTTCGATGGACATGTTGCGGAGCTTCAGGGTGAAGAAAATCCACAAGCCCATAGTGATAATGGTGGCAGTAGTGAAGAAGCCTTTGTTCAGGAAAGCGGATTTCCAGCTGAGGATCTTATCTTCTGCTACGTGATGAGCGTTTAACCAGTGGTAGATGTGTTCTTTACCACCAAAAACGAGGATCATTAAAATGATAAACAGGATCGCACACAAGGCAGGAACTGCCATGGAGATTGCTTCCGGCACGCGACGGAAGGCGATCTGCCAACCACCGTGGGCCAGGGTTGTGGCTGCAATAAAAAAGGTGCTGGCCAATGTAATCAGCAAAAAGAAGCTGCTGTTTTGCAACAGACCGGCCCAGAACCGTGTCGCGTTCTCACCTTGAAACGCAATTAATCCGATCAATAAAGTCAGCAAGCCCACGCCCATTAACACGAAGCTGGTCTTTTTTAATCTTGCCGGTACTACAAATTGGTCTTTCATTACTGTATATTAAAATACTTGTTTGAAATTCAGTTTTAACTCTCTCTAACTTATTTAGCGGTTGTGCTATCTGCCGCGGGAGCAGCTGCTGCTGCAGGCTGAGCGGCGCCAGGCTGTTTGCTCTTGATGTAAGCGGCTACTTTCCAGCGTTGTGCCCTGTCGAGCTGGCTGGCGTAGCTGCCCATCATGTTATAACCATAGGTCATTACATGGAACAGGCGGCCTTCAGAGTAACCGGCTTTTGCGCCGGCTATCAGGTTGGCAGGCGCTGCAGAGTAAGGACCATCGCCTCCTTTGTACAGCGGACCGTTACCGTCCAGTGCAGTACCATGGCAGATACCGCAGTAAATATTAAACAAACGTTCACCTTCTTTCAGATCGTCGGCGGTGATTGTCAGCGGATTTTTCACCAGGTTAGCCTGTGCCGTATCTGCTTCTTTCAGATGGTAAGGCAAAAGTTCACCTCTCTTCACGGTTCCGTCCACTGGTTTCAGACCTGCCAAACGTGCACTGTAAAACTCATACGCACGGGATTCATACATGTCGGGCACATAAATCCTGCCGGGCTTTCTGTTGTGCTCCCCCTTATTACAGGCTGCCAGGAAAGCTCCAGTTGCCAATGCGGCTACAATCAATATGTTAGAAGTCCTTTTCATCAGAAATTATTTATTCTAGCTTTCATTAGTTCTGCTCCCAGTACCTAATGGTTGCAACTGTAATTTTTTGCTGTTAATGTTATTAAGCGTTAGCCGGACGAGCGTAAATGTCTTCATCAGCTTTGTCGAAGCGGCCATACCACCAGCCAGCTTCCGCTCTTTGTTCATTGACGTCGTGCGCACCGGCCTCATTCAGGAAGCGTTTTACTTCTTCTGCATTGGTCTTTTCTGTGAGCTCGATCACCATCACAAACTTATCATCAGTCTGTCTGGGGTGGAATATATGTTTCTTCACACCTGGCATTAACTGGCACAGGTAGCAGAAAGTCATTACCATCCCAACCGCAGCAAACAATACAGTCAACTCGAAGGTAATAGGAATGAATGCTGGTAACGGGAAGTGAGGCTTACCACCGATGTTCAGCGGCCAATCCACGTTAAATACCCAGCTCATGAAAGTTAAAGCCGTGGTGGTACCTGTGATACCATATATGAAACCGGCTGTGTGCAGGCTGGTTTCCCTTAAACCCATTGCATGATCCAGGCCGTGAACAGGAAAAGGAGTGTATACATCGTGCAACTTGTAACCTGCAGTGCGAACTTTCTTCACTGCCGGGAACAACACTGCCTCATCGTCAAACAAGCCTACAACAAAATTTTTAACAGCCATATATTTAAAAATTCAAATTCCAATTAATTAATTCTGTCAATTCATCTGATTAGTGAGCATGTTCGTGGTGAACAGCGTGTGCAAATTGCTCTGCAGTTTCGCCTTCGTATTTCTCCATGCCTTCTTTAAAGTTCTCACCGGAAGTTTTCAGGATAGACTTGATCTCAGCTACCGCGATTACCGGGAAGTATTTAGCGAACAGGAAATAGCAGGTGAAGAACAGACCGAAAGTACCCATGTAGAAACCAACTTCCGGCCAGGACGGACGATAGTAAGACCAGCTGGACGGCAGGTAGTCGCGGTACAGGGAAGTACAGATGATCACAAAACGTTCGAACCACATACCGATGTTTACAATGATAGACATCACAAAAGTGACCATCACGTTTCTTCTCATTTTGCGGAACCAGAACACCTGCGGGGTGATTACGTTACAGGTCATCATGATCCAGTAAGACCAACCCAGCGGACCGGCAGCGCGGTATTTGAAGAAGGTAGCGAATTCGTAAGGGTTAGCGCCGTACCATGCCATGAAGAGCTCAGTCAGGTAAGCGCAACCTACTACGGAACCTGTCAGTACGATTACCTTGTTCATGGCTTCCATGTGACCCAGGGTAATATATTCTTCGAGGTGTAATATTTTACGGGTGATGATCAGCAGGGTTTGTACCATCGCGAATCCGGAGAAGATCGCACCCGCCACGAAGTAGGGAGGGAAGATGGTAGTGTGCCAACCAGGAATTACAGAGGTCGCAAAGTCAAAGGATACGATGGTGTGCACGGAAAGTACCAGCGGAGTGGACAAACCTGCCAGTACCAGTGACAGTGCTTCGTGACGTTGCCAGTGTTTGGTGGAACCTGTCCAGCCGAAGGAAGCTACACCATACAGCAGTTTACGCAGTTTGGTTTTAGCTCTGTCGCGGATGGTGGCGAAATCCGGGATCAGACCGGAATACCAGAACAACAGGGAAACGGTGAAGTAAGTAGAGATCGCAAATACGTCCCACAGCAGCGGAGAGTTGAAGTTAACCCATACCGGACCGCGGGTGTTGGGATAAGGCAGGATAAAGAAGCCCATCCATACACGACCCATGTGAATAATCGGGAACTGGCCGGCGCACATTACCGCGAAGATGGTCATCGCTTCTGCCGCACGGTTCACCCCTGTACGCCATCCCTGACGGAACAGCAGGAGGATGGCCGAAATCAGGGTACCGGCGTGACCGATACCTACCCACCATACGAAGTTGGTGATGTCCCAACCCCAACCGATGGTTTTGTTCAGATTCCAAACACCCACACCGAAATAAATCTGCCAAAACACTGAAAATGCGCCGAAGCCCAACAGTGACAGTGAAATTAAAAAGCCTACATACCACAATTTACCAGGCTTCCCTTCAATGGGACTAATGATATCTTCCGTTACCTGGTGATAATCCTTAACCCCGTCAACTAAAGGTTCTCTCAGTGTGGATTCGTATTTTAAACTCATATTCTATAAGCTTTTAGCTGCTAGCTTCTAGCTACTAGCCCTTGTCTTTTGTTATGATCTCAGATTCTGTAACTTCTTTTGTTATATTTCTCCCTTAACGTTACCTGTTAAAAGATCTTACGCGTGATGCGCTTCTTCCTTGTGAGCAGATTTGTTCTCTGCTTTAGGAGCGGCATCTTTGTTTCTGATCTTGGCGAGGTAGTTGATAGAAGGCAGTACGTGTGTTTCTTCCAGCACATAGTACATCCTTTCTGTTTGTTCTTCGTTACGGATCTTATAGATTTCGCTGTTTTTGTCGTTGACGTTACCGAACACGATCGCATCAGCGCCGCAAGCCTGTTGGCAAGCTGTTTTGGCAGCACCGTCTTTCAACGGATGACCAGCTTTCTTCGCTTCCAGTTTGGCTTCCTGTAAACGTTGTACGCAGAAAGAGCATTTTTCCATCACACCACGGCTACGAACCACTACGTCAGGGTTCAATACCATGCGGGTGAGGTTGTCGTTCATATCTGCCACGTCGTACAGGTTGTTTTCGAAGCTGTCCGCACCGTTCCAGTCCCTCCAGTTGAGGCGGCGAACTTTGTAAGGACAGTTGTTGGCGCAGTAACGGGTACCGATGCAACGGTTGTAAGCCATCTGGTTAATACCTTCAGAGCTGTGGTTGGTAGCGCCTACCGGACAAACGTTTTCGCAAGGAGCGTTATCGCAGTGCTGGCACAGCATCGGCTGGAACACTACTTCCGGGTTATTTTCATCACCGCTGAAGTAACGGTCGATGCGGATCCAGTGCATTTCATGCGCTTTTGCCACTTCGTCTTTACCTACTACGGAAACGTTGTTTTCCGCCTGGCAGGCTATGGTACAAGCGCCGCAACCGAAGCAGGTGTTCAGGTCGATGGACATGCCCCATTTGATACCAGGGTAGGGGTGAGAAGAGTACAGGGTAGCATCGTCACGGAAGTTTTTACCAAACTTCTTCAGTTCTTCCCTGTCTTCGTTAACTTCTTTAGGATTGTGTTTGAATTCTGCGAGGGTAGTTTCTTTAACGATCGGACGGCCTTCGTAGCTGTTGTGCGTCTGTGTTAAAGCAACAGGGTATTTTTTACCGGTAGCTTCCACTGTGGCGTCCACTGCGAAGTAATCGAAAGTCTGACCGTTGAAGTTCACCATCGGGTAAACGTTCTGACCGATACCGGCAGCGGCGCGGCCTACGTTTTTGCCACGGCCGTAACCTACTGCGATAGCGATTACCTCCGGATGCATACCCGGGATGATCAGCATCGGCAGGACTACTTCTTTGCCGTTGGCTTTTATTTTCAGTTCTTTCTTTTCAACGTTGATTTCGTAATCGTCACCCAGCTCAGCGGAGAATGTTTTAGCGAGGGTGTTGGAGATACAAGCGTAGTTGTCCCATGTAGCGCGGGTGATCGGGTCAGGCATTTCCTGTAACCAGGGGTTGTTGGATTGTCTGCCGTTACCGATGGCCACTTTTTCGTACAGTACCAGTTCGTATTTACCGCCTTTTTTCGCGCTGCTGATTTTAGCGGCCGCGCCGGCGATATCACCGGAGAAGGAGGCGCCACCCGGTGCCGGAGCAGTGGCTGGTTCTACCACACCGTCCTGCAGGGCTTTGTCCCATGCTTCCTGGCTACCCAGTTTGCTGATCCACTCAGCTTTCAGGTATTCCGCCCAGGTAGTGGTGTTGCCGGTCCATGCCAGCAGGGAGTCCTGCGCAGCACGTGTTTTGAAGAGCGGGGAGATGGTAGGCTGTGCGAAGCTGTAGTAGCCTGGTTTGCCCTGAGCATCGTTCCAGTTTTCCAGGAAGTGGTGATCAGGAGCAGCGTATTTGCACAGTTCAGTGGTTTCGTCGAGGCGGTCGTTGAAGGAAAGGGAGAGTTTCACTTTCTTCAGGCCTTCGCTGAACTTAGCGGCGTCGAAGTAGTCGTAAGCAGGGTTAGCGCCGTATACCAGTACAGCACCGATGCTGCCGGCATTCATATCGCTTACCAGTTTGGCCATATCGGCGTCGATACCCTGACGGTAATCGGAAGGATTAGCCCAGTCAATGGTAGTGCCGTTAGCGCCTACGATATTGTTGATGGCGTTTACGATCAGCTGAACATTCACATCGTTGGAACCGCTTACTACCAGTGCTTTACCGGTGTTGGCTTTCAGTTCAGCCGCCGCTTTCTTAATGCCCGCTTCCACTTTAGCGTCCAGTTTGGGAGCGCTAACGCTGCCACCAACGGCGGCCAGCAGGGCCAGTGCTACCGCACCGGCTTCAGAAGGTTTGTGGGTATATCTTTCGTCAGCGTTGGCACCGGTGAGGCTCATGTGGCTTTCAAACTGGAACAGTTTGGACATTTCCGGTTTTTTAGCGCTTACCTTACGGGTTTGAGCGAACTGACGGGCGTATTCAACCGGGTTCAGCCAGGTACCGATGAAGTCGGCGCCCAGGCTCACGATGGCTTTGGCATTTTCGAAGTGGTAGGAAGGGATAGACCTTTTACCGTAGGAAGCCTCGTTGGCGAGCAGCATGCCGGAGTAAGACACCGGATCGTGCACCACGTGACGGGAGTTAGGATACTTGGCCAGGAAAGCGTCGATTACTTTCTTGGTAGTAGGGCTGAGGATGGAAGAACTCAGCAGCACAACAGGTGCGCCGCCCAGGCCAGCCAGTGCAGCACCTACCTGTTTGTCCAGTTCCGCCCAGGTTGTTTCTGTACCGCCGATAGTCGGGAAACGCAGACGGGCTACGTCGTACAGGCTCAGTACAGTACCCTGTACCTTAGCGGAAGTAGAACCACCTGTGATGGAAGACAGGGTGTTACCTTCTATTTTGATGGGACGGCCTTCGCGGGTTTTAACCACTACCGGTACGTATTCACCATCTATGGTGTAAGAAGAAGCATAATAGTTGGCTACGCCCGGAGTGATCTCTTCCGGTTTGTTCACGTAAGGGATAGCCTTATGAACGGGGGTTTCGCAGCTGGCAGCGATAGTCGCCGCAGCAGTGGTGAAACCGAGGTATTTCAGAAAGTCCCTGCGGGGGGTAGTAGCATTCAACAGGCCTTCACTCTCAAACGGCAATTCTTCGCTGAATTCGTTCTTCACAATTTCCTGATGCGCTTCGGTATTGTGCAACTCCTCCAAGCCTTTCCAATACTTTTTTTGCTCCATGTTATATTAACGAGTTACGTTTATGAATTTTGATATCTTCTGAAACAGGTCATGATTTTCTGTAAGCAGAAAATCATGACGCGTTAAATCCTTTCTAGTAGTGACATTTTTGACATTCAGTACCACCTACCATTTCAACAGTCACACTATCGATCTTCTTATCTTTAATATCCTGATGAAGTTTCTCGAAGATGCTGTAGTAGTTGTTGTCAGCGAACTGCACTTTGGTAGTACGGTGGCAGTTGATACACCAGCCCATAGACAGGTCGGTGAACTGATGTACTTCGTCCATTTCGGTAATGTTACCGTGGCAGGTCTGACACTGTTGTTTACCAGCCACCACGTGTTGGGAGTGGTTGAAGTAAACGTGGTCAGGCAGGTTGTGGATCTTGGTCCATTCGATAGGACGGCCTGGTTTGGTATACTTACCTTTATCGGCGTCCCAGCCTACGTAATCGTATAATTTCGCGATTTCTGCAGTACCGTCAACTTTTTTGCCTTCAGCAGTAAACAGCTCAGGGCCGGTGTACTCTTTAATGGCTTTGTGACAGTTCATACAGATGTTCTCGGAAGGAATCATAGCGTGCTTGCTCTTCTCAGCACCGGCGTGGCAATACAGACAGTTGATCTGGTTGATGCCGGCGTGCACTTTGTGGCTGTAGAAGATCGGCTGCTCAGGCATATAGTCTTTCTGACGACCCAGCCCGATAGCTCCCTGGATGGTGAAGTAACCGCCTACCATGAAGAGCACCAGGATAGCCAGTGCGATGTAGGCTTTGTTTTTGTAGAAGGGGATCGGCTCCGGAGTAGGCTGACCTTCTTTATCACCAGCAAGTTTGTTCAGGTTGCTGTTGATCTGCATCAGGATCAGGGCTACCACCGCCAGGATCAGGGTGATAATGCCGAAGAGCAGACTGTTGTCGCTGCCTTCTTCTTTGGCACCGGCAGTAGCAGTACCAGCTTCCGGTTTAGCACCACCTACAGGTTTGGCTTCTTCTACTTTAACGTACGCCAGGATGTCGTCAATCTCCTCATCTGTTAATGCAGGGAAAGCCGTCATCGCGGTTTTGTTGTACTCGTTAAAGAGGTTGTTGGCGTACTTGTCGCCAGACGCCAATACAGAAGCGGAGTTGCGGATCCACTGGTGCAATAATTTCTTATCGGACCAGCGGCCTTCTACACCCGCCAGTGCAGGACCTGTCAGCTTCTTATGGACATTGTGACATGAAGCGCAGTTTTGTTGGAAGATTTGCTTACCCTTGGCAGGATCCGCTGCTTTTACGGCAGAAAACGGAATTACTATACTAGCGCATAGAATAAGCACACTCACAAAATGCTTGCGCAAAAGAATGGAAACACGACGATACACAGCCTATATAGTTTAGATTTGACCTAAAGTTTCTTAAAAGTGCCAGCAAAAATAAGACACAATGTTGACAATTTACCAACAATTCTAAAAATTATTTGCCTTAAAAAATGCGTCATTTTTGCTCCCCGAACTGTAATTTCTCTGCTGTAATCCTTTATGCTGGCTAATTTGGGAGCTACGCCCCTCCGGACCTTTCAAAACTTATTATTTTAATTGAAAGTTCAGTTCCTTATCGCTGACAGGCCCATAAGTAATAGGGCAGACGTTCTCCGGGGGATATAGTATTATTATATACAGATCAAAACCCTATAGCGGCCCCCTATACCATTTGGTTATTTGGCTATTGGGTTATTATAATATTATAATGGCTAAATAACTAAATAACCAAATGGTAAAATGGTAAAATAGCTAAATAACCAAATAATCAAATGATTAGTGGTTGCTGCCGCCTTATTTTAAGGTAAGTATCTTATTTTTACCATAAATAACCTGCCACCGGACCAGAATGTTCAATCTGTCTGTAAAAAATACACCCATGCGTAAACTCATTTGCTTAACAGCCCTGTTCGCCGCCCTGACGGCCTGCAATAATAGCCAGACCACCCAAAATACCGCTGACAGCACCACCGGCGGCCACCCAACACCTGTGACCACCGCCACCCACATTACCGGCACCTACCAGGGCACCCTGCCCTGCGCCGACTGCCCGGGGATGGACTACCAGATCAGCCTGTTCGACGACCACACCTTCACCGAACTGGTCGCCTACCAGGGAAGGGGGCAGGGAATCGCCTTCACTGAGAAGGGTACCTGGCAGCAGATCAACGATTCCATCGTCAGCATTAAGAAAAAAACAGACAGCACCTCCTTCCTCGCGACCGACAGCAAACTCCTGGTACTTGATAAGCAAGGCAAACGGATTGAAGGCGCCCTCGCCAGCAACTACGTCCTCAGACCGGTGGAAGGCGGCGACCGCCGCGACCTGCTGGCCCAAAAAGCCGGCGCCGGCATCAGCTTCACCGCTACAGGCAACGAACCTTTCTGGAGCCTCGACCTGGAAACCCGGAAAATCCTCTTCCGCACCGCAGCAGGTGACAGTATCCAGACTACCCTGCCCGCAGCCAGGCCCAACTCCGACACCCTGAAGGTATATACCACCCCGCAACTCACCGTCACCATCCGCAATACCATGTGCACCGATGACATGAGCGGACTCATGCGCCCTAATACCGTTGAAGTAAAGGTGAAAGACCAAACTTATCATGGCTGCGGAGAGTACCTGAAATAACTCCCGGCCGAAAAAACTGCTGAAATATTACCTTTGCGCCTAAAACAGTACAGTTGAAAAATATTGTCATCTTCGCCTCGGGTGCAGGAAGCAACGCGCAAAAGATTATCGATCATTTCAGGAATTCGGATAAAGGCAGGGTAGCCCTGATTGTATGTAACAAACCCGGAGCAGGGGTGCTGGACATCGCACAACGGGAAGGCATACCCGCCGTTTTAATTGAAAAAGAAAAATTCTTCCATACCGATACGTATGTACAGCTCCTGAAGGAGCAGCATACAGACCTGATCGTGCTGGCTGGTTTCCTTTGGAAAGTACCGGCCAACCTGGTACAGGCATTCCCCGACCGGATCATCAACATCCACCCGGCCCTGCTCCCCAAATACGGGGGCAAAGGCATGTACGGTCATTTTGTGCATGAAGCAGTGGTGGCTGCCGGCGAAAAGGAAAGCGGCATCACCATCCATTTCGTCAATGAGAAATATGATGACGGAGAACCTATCCTCCAGGAACGCTGCATCGTTACTCCTGAAGACACACCGGAGACAGTCGCCCGTAAAGTACAGGCACTGGAACATCAATGGTTTCCGGTAATTGTGGAACGAATATTGCTAAAATAACAGACGGTGTGCGGCCCTGACCAGCCGCCGCACACTGCCCTTCAAACCTCACCCTTAGCTACCTACTAACTGTATGAAAAAGACTCTGTTGCTCATCGGAATACTCTGTTTGTCTTTTGCCTCCTCCTATGCCCAGGACGGTGGAAAACGGTTCAGGTCTACCTATCTTAAAATAAATCCTACTACGCTGATCAATGAGCTGGATATCCTGCTGGAACAGGACATCTCTGATAAAGTGAGCATTGAATTGGGTATCAGCGGTATCTATACCGATTACCCCGACTATGTGCTGGCAAAAAAAATCGATATCGGTCAGAAAAAACCGGATATCAGCACGGAACAGTTTGTAGATGGACGGGGACTGGGGTTCAGGGCAGGGCTCCGCTATTATCTGATCACCCGGGAAATAGGCCCCAGCTCTGCGGCAGGCACCTACTTTGAACCGGTACTGATCTATAAAAAAGTATTCTACTCCAACGAAGACGTAGTACTGAACAATAATACCTACACCAATTCAGGCTCTAAAGACGTCTATGCTATACAATTGCTCGTAGGCCGTCAGTTCCGCCGGGAGAAACTGGTGCTTGATCCCTACTTTGGCATCGGTCTCCGGGGTAAATCCTATCACTCCGATAATTACGAACTGCTGGAAAACGGCGTAGTGAACCACAACAAAGGCACGCTGGTAAGCGTATTGCCCAGCCTGCACCTCGGTATCAAGCTGGGCCTCCGCCTTCGTAAATAAATCACCGCTTTAAAACGGTACAATCACTTTTGCACTGAAATTCCTTCCCATATTGTAGATACCCATCCGGCCGTTGGGAGCGCTGCTGTAATATTCAAAATATTTCAGCCTGTTCATATTAGCCTGATAAGCCACATCAAACACATTGTCCAGCTGGAGGAACAGCTCCATCACGGTTTTCCCTTTTTTATTGACAATACCGGAACCGGCGCCTACATTAATCAGCGTATAGCCGGCGGTGTAAGTTTCTGTATTGTCCACGCCATAAAAGTGTTTCTGGGCGGAGAAACGGTCTACGCCGGCACGCACATATGCTTTGGAGAACATGCCGAAGTTACGGGCAGCCGTTGCCTTCAGGGCGGAGCGTATATGCAGCGGCGGTATAAAAGGGAGATAGCGTGCGGCATCGCCATGCAGATCGATCAGGGCTTTGTTACGGTTACGGCCTTCCGTATAGGCGGCGCTGTTATCCATGGTCAGCCAGGACACAGCACGCGGATGCAGATTTACACTCACTTCTGCCCCATACAACCGCGCGCCGGATTGCTGGTAACGATACGTGGCGTTGCCGGGCACTATCACCACCGGCTCGCCATTGGCATCATACAATCTTGCCTGGTAGATATAATTGTTGATATTATTGTTAAACACCTCTACACTGATGTCCAGGTCGGGCAGGTAGGCCAGGAAGCCCAGGTCCTGCTGAAAGCTGAATTCCGGCTTAAACTCCCGGTTGCCCAGGTATACGATATGGGCGCCGGGGTCCAGCCCGTTGGAACCGATTTCAGTGATATTGGGCGCCCGGTAGCCTCTGGCGATGTTTGCTTTGACCAATACCCGCTGGCTCAGGTTCCAGGTAACGCCCAGGCTGCCGGAAATACCGGTATAATTGTGATTGAAAGCGGGGAACTGCAGACTGGCGCCGGCGGTATCCGGCAGGTGGTACTGTTTATCGAAACCATTGTCTTTATTCGGGCCTACGTAAAAGTCGTTCCAGCGGATATGCCGGCTATCGTAACGAAGGCCGCCGGAAATGTCCACCTGGCCGATGGTTTTCTTGGCAAAGAAAAATCCGCCGATGTCAAACAGGTTATAGTCCGGGATAGGGAAATCGGTGGCATTGCGGCTGCGGTTCTGCTGGTACATGCCATTTACGCCTACAGTCGTTTCTACCCCGGCGATAGCCGGCAGGTTATACCGCAGATCGTAATTGAGCGTGTTCAGCACCACATACAATCCCGGCTGTGCCGGCATTTCGGGGTGATTATATTCCCGGCGCACGCTCTGCTGTACGCCCAGCAGGGAGTTGAGATCTCCCTTGCCCAGCTGCCAGCGGCTACGGTTATATAACCGGTAGTGCTGAATATGCTGATGCAGGGGTTCAATGTATAGGTACGCAGTTCGTTGTCAGGCACGATGGGCCTGTCCTTGATGTTATCGTCCGCATCTTTTATCTGCCGGGTGAATTTGCGGGTCAGCGAATCCCGGCTGCCGTCGGGGATTTCCTGCGTATTATCATATAAGCTGGCGCCCCACTGCGAATATCCCCATGACTTATCCACTCTGGCCAGCGCCGTAAGATTGTATTCCCGGTAGGCGGTACCATACACAAAGCCGTCAATACTGTTGCGGTAGTTATGGGCCGCTTTCACGGTGCCGCGCAGCACGTACTTCCAGTCGTTTTTGCTGTAAGCCAGTCCAAGGGAGGAACCGATCATACCATTATTGGTCTGGTAGTCTGCCAGGAAACTGCCTTTCAGTTGCCCGGGCGCTGTTTCCGGGATATCCGGTATCATATTGATCACGCCGGCCAGGGCATCGGAGCCATAAGTGAGGCTGGCAGGGCCTTTCACCACTTCTGCTCTCGAGATGCCATATTGGTCCACCTCAATACCATGTTCATCACCCCATTGCTGTCCTTCCTGCCTTACGCCGTCGAAGAGCGTCAGCACCCGGTTGTAGCCCAGGCCGCGGATGAAAGGCTTGGATATATTAGGGCCTGTGGTAACGGCGCTCACGCCGGGTACGCCTTTTACAATAGCGTCTATGATATTGCTGTTGACTTGCGTGTTCATTTCCCGTTTACCTATAACGGCAATGGGTATAGGATTTTTGCGCACGGCGGTTGCGCGGGATACGCCTGTTACCACCACTTCGTTTAGCTTGGACAGGTCCTCTTCCAGCGCGATGTCCAGCGTGATGGTCTGACCGCTGCGGATGCTTTTCTTCAGGGTCAGCGGCTGATACCCGACCATGGATACTTTAATATCATAGGTTCCCGGATGCAGGTTGCGGATAACGAACATTCCATGCTGATCCGCTACAGCGCCCGTTTTCAGCGCCGATATAGCGATGTTGGCAAACTGTATCGGTTTGCCGTTGCCGGTAATTTTTCCCGTGATGGTCCCCTGTTGCGCCTGGGAAGTTACCATTAGTAACAGGGCACCCAGTAGTGTAAATAAATGTTTCATGTAAAATCTTGTAGGTAAAGCAGCGCGCATGGGGTCCCGGGATAAAGTGACGAACACTTCCCCCGCGGCTACCGATATTTTTTTACAAAACTATAATCTTATTTTACACTTGCCTTAATTATTATTTAGGCCAACCTAAATTCAGGTATTTATAGCCGGTAGATGTCTGCGTTCGTGCCGGGCAGGGAAGCGAAGTAGCGGGTACAATGCTATAATGTGCTGCCCAGCTGATTAGCGGCTCTGCCGTACAAGCGTGCGGAACATTTCCATTGCCATGTGAAGCGGCGCCGATGGAAACCCGGTTTAACAAGACGACCTTTCCCGCCGGAAGGCGTTAATGCCCCCTGGAGCATCTACATCACCGGAAACGGGTCCCGGAAAACTTCACCCTGCTGGTAGCCTTTCACTTCTGCCTCGGTGCAAAGGCATTGGTCCAGTTCCGCTGTAATAGTGGCCTGGTCCATATCCTGGCCAATCAGCACGAGTTCGTTGTAGCGGTCTGCGAAGCGTTCATCCCAGCGACCGGTGATCAGCTGGTAGGTTTCTTCATCGAGGTTCCATTGCTGGCGGGGGATTGCGCACCACCAGTAACCGGCTTTTTCCGCACGGAGAGAGCCGCCGGCCTGGCTCCAGTTGACCGCCAGCCTGGGGCGCGATGCCAGCCAGAAGAGACCTTTGCTACGGATGATATTACCCGGCCAGTGTTGATTAAGATAATCCCAGAAACGTTGGGGATGGAAGGGTTTCCGGCTGCGGTATACGAAGGAGCCGATACCGTATTCTTCGGTTTCGGGCGTGTGTTCGTTTTCCAGCTCCGCCTGCCAGCCGGCGCTCTGCGAGGTGGTATCGAAATCGAACAGGCCGGTGTTCAGTATGCGATGGAGCGGTACCTGCCCGTTGACCGCCTCTATGATTTGCGCGCCGGCGTTGAGTTTTCCCAGTAGCGCTTTCAGGTTGCCCAGTTGTTCCGGGCTGACAAGGTCGCATTTATTGAGTACAATAACGTTGGCGAATTCCACCTGGTCGGTGAGCAGGTTCACGATGGTACGCTGGTCGGCGGCATCGTCTGTCAGGCCCTGGTCCTGCAGCAGCGCGATGCTGCTGTAATCCCGGGTGAAGTTATAGGCGTCCACGACCGTCACCATGGTATCGAGACGGCTGACGGCGCTCAGGTCTATGCCCTGGTGCTCGTCCTGGTAACAAAAGGTTTGCGCTACCGGTACCGGTTCGGAGATACCGGTAGATTCGATCAGCAGGTAGTCGAAGCGGTTCTCCCGGGCAAGCTGTTCCACCGCTTTCAGCAGGTCGTCCCGCAGCGTGCAGCATATACAACCGTTACTCATTTCCACCAGGCGCTCCTCTGTCTTATGCAGGGTGTTTTCATTTCTCACTAATTGCGCGTCGATATTCACTTCGCTCATATCATTAACAATGACGGCTACACGAAGATTTTCGCGGTTATGCAATACGTGATTCAGGAGCGTAGTTTTTCCTGCGCCGAGGAAACCACTCAGCACGGTAACGGGTAATTTTTTCATATGTTATGTTAGTGATGTTTGTGTATCCTGCAGTACCGCCGGTGGCGCTGGTTGAGCAGGTGTGCGCTGACGATGCCGCCGGCGCCGATGCATATCAGGGTATATTCCGCTGAGGCGGCCTCTGTCCAGAAGTGTCCGGCCAGCAGCAGGGCAAAGCCTGCCACGAACAACAGCAGCGGCAGCAGCCGGCGGTGATGGCGCAGGTATCCCTGTCCCAGAGCAAGGCAGCCTATTACAAAAGAAAACAGCAGCAGGCAATATTCCAGTACGTCGTTTTCCGCAATTTCCATCCCCAGCAGCGGGAGGGCGGCAAACAACAAGGGCAGCACAGCGCAGTGTACGGCACAGAGCATAGAGGCGCCTATTCCTATCGTGTCCAGATTCATTCTTCTAAATATATTCTCCACCTTACCTGAATTTTGTTCCGATCACAAAACTATGTAATTTTGCAACAATGTTGCAAATAAAAAGACGCATCATTTAAATATATTTTTTAAGATAATTTTTAACTGGTTGATCATCTAGCTAAAACAGGGTAAAATAGGTTTATATGATCGGTGTCTGTCAACTATGTGTTACCTTTGTGAATTGAATAATTATTGACTTTAAACAGCGGGGATTTTTCACCTATGTCTAAGAAAGCGATCTTATATACTGTATTTTTCACCGTGCTGAGCCTCAGTTTTCTGGGATATGCCGGTTATGTTATCAAGGGGAAAGAGGCACTTTCCTGGGGAAAGAAAAATTACCGATCCTCGGTGCTCCGGGGCATACGGTACAGGGATTTTCTTTTACCGACCAGGAAGGACACACCCGGACCAAGGATGATGTGAAAGGCAAAATTTATGTAGCGGAATATTTTTTTACCACCTGCACCGGTATTTGTCCGAAGATGAATGCCAACATGGAAAAAGTATACGCAAAATATAAAGACAAACCGGATTTCCTGATCCTGTCTCATACGGTAGACCCCGAGCACGACAGCGTTCCGGTATTAAAAGCATATGCTGAAAAGCATGGAGCGGACGCCAAAAACTGGTGGTTCCTTACCGGCACCAAAAAAGAGTTGTACGCGCTGGCCCGCCAGGGATACCTGGTAGATGACGGCACCTACACCGGAGAGGAAGACTTTGTACATACGCAGTGGTTTGCCCTGGTAGACAAAACCGGACAGATACGCGGTCTGTATGAAGGCACCAAAAAACAAGACGTGGATAAACTGATTGACGATATTGACCGATTAATGGAAGAATAAAAGTTTTTTTCATCATGGGTACCAAACAACAACTTACAGAACGAATCAGCACCTTACTGCGGGATAGCAAACTGAGTATAACGGATACCAGAATAAAAATTCTGGAGCTGTTCATGAGAAGTAACGGAGCACTTGAACACAGTGACTTTGAAAAGCTCGCGGGCAAATCATTTGACCGTGTGACCGTATACCGTACCCTGCAAACCTTTCTTGAAAAAGGGATTATTCACAAGATCCCCACTACCGATACTTCTGTGCGTTATGCCGTATGCAAATCAGAATGTACAGAACATCACCACCATGATCATCACGTGCATTTCAAGTGTGAAACCTGCGGACACACCACCTGCCTGGATGAAACGGATGTTCCCAGCATACAGCTGCCGAAAGGCTATGCCATGCACAATGTAGAAGTAGTGGTGAACGGAATATGTAAATCCTGTAAATGATTTAGGGATTTTTTGATTTACGATTTTTTGATTTTGCGAATAAAAGGCGAAGACCAAAGCGGATATAATTATTCGCTTTGGTCTTCGCCTTTTATCATCCACGAAATCAAAAAATCGCAAATCAAAAAATCCCTAAATTTTCGCGATCTCGCTTCTCATAAAGTCCGCCAGCTCTTTAATGTACGCCGGAGATAAGTCGAAGCGGATACCGGCAGCCTTGTACAGTTCAGGAAGCGTTTTGGTGTTCCCTAAACTCAACGCCTGTACGTAGTTATCCAGTGCCTGTTGTTTGTTTTCCTTGAACTGCTTCCACATGGCGATCGCACCCAGCTGGGCAATACCGTATTCGATGTAGTAGAAGGGCACTTCAAACAGGTGCAGTTGCCGTTGCCAGGTAATGGCGCGGTAATCTTCATGACCGCTCCAGTCAACCACGGCAGGGGAGAACTCATTCAGTATTTCCAGCCATTTAGCGGTACGTTCTGCGGTGGTATGCTGCGGATGCTCGTATATCCAGTGCTGGAACTTATCGATGGTAGCAATCCAGGGGAAGATAGTGAGTGGTCTTTCCAGTTGCTGAAGACGGGCGCGGCGCAGTTGTTCTTTATCATCAAAGAAAATGTCCCAGTAGTCCATTGTCAGCAGTTCCATGCTCATACTGGCCACTTCGGCGATCTCCATCGGGTATTCCTTAAAGGCGCTTAACGGCAGGTTGTGGCTAAGGAAAGAATGTACCGCATGGCCGCCTTCGTGCACCATGGTGGTAAGGTCTTTCATCTGACCGGCAGCATTCATGAAGATAAAAGGCACGCCGGTTTCCGCCAGCGGGCAGTTGTACCCGCCCGGTGCTTTACCGATGCGGCTTTCCAGGTCGAGGCGTCCCATTTTTTTCATTACGCGCAGGCAGTCACCGAAGAACGGTCCCAGCTGATCGAATGTTTCAATGGTTTTAGTGATCAGTTCCTCGCCGGTGTGGAAAGGCTCCAGCGGTTTTATACCGGCTGGTTCGGCTTCTGTATCCCAGGGTTTCAGTTTGTCGACTTTCAGTTTAGCCTGCTGCTTTTCCAGTATCTGTTGTACCAGCGGCAGGATGTGGGTTTTTACTGCTTCGTGGAACTGGAAGCAATCTTCTTTGGTATAATCAAAGCGGCCCAGTTCTTCGAATTTATAATCGCGATAGTTGGCAAAACCTGCATTTTTCGCCACCTGGTCCCGTTTTTGTATGAGTCCGGTATACAGTTCGTCCATCGCATCGCGGTCCTGCAGCCGGCGGGCAGCCGTTTTGGTGAATACTTCCTCGCGCAGGGCACGGTCTTCATTTTCGAGGAATTTAGCGGCCTGTTGCAGCGTGTATTCTTTTCCGTTAACCGTGATGGTCATTTTGCCTGCGATCACACCGTACTGTTGCGCCATTACGCTCAGTTCTGCCTGCAACGGGATATTCTCTTCGCGGAAGAGTTTCACCTGTTTCTTTACGTTGCGGAGGTACGTTTTATACAGCTCCTGGTCCAGGTCTTTCAGGAAGGGGCTTTCCAGCAGTTTTTTATTGAGTGCGTCTGCATAGGGTTGCAGGCGGGGCTGTATCTCCATGCAGAAGTAGGTGAAAGCTTCTTCCAGTTCCTTATTGGTGGTGTCGCAGGTCATTTTGATCTGGCGCCAGCAGGCGTCTTCGCTGATCACGGCGTCCAGCTCACTGATATCTTTCAGCCACTGTTCGAGGTCTGCCACGCTGTTGATGTTCCTCTGCTGCAGCGCTTCGTAGTATGGCTGCAGGGTGTCCCAGGTAGTCACTTCAAACGTTTCGGGCAGGAAGTCACGGGGGAGTTTTTTTATATCTGCGTTCATGTACTGATGTTTTTACTAGATTTTTCGGATTTGGAATTTAGTCAATTTAGCCCAATTCCCCCAAATGAATCAGGCTTCCGTTACAGTGAGATACTGTATGCGGAAGCCTGAATTATTTTGTTATTTAGTTATTTGGTTATTTTAGAAAGCTTTGCGCAAAAACAGCTAAGCTAAATATCAAAATAATCAAATAGCTAAATGAACACTACTCTTCGGTTTTCTTTTTGCGGGGTTTAGCCGCTTTTTTAGGCTCTTCACCTTCGGCAGCAGGAGCGTCTTCTTTTTTAGCTTTTGCTTTCTTTGGTGCTTTTTCTTCTTCGCCTTCAGCTGCAGTTGCTTTTTTAGCGCGGGGCTTTTTAGGCTTTTCTTCTGTGGCAGCTTCTTCAGCAGCAGGTTCAGCAGCTTTCTTCTTTTTAGCAGGAGCCGGAGCTTCTGCTACTTCAGCAACAGCTTCTTCCACTACGTCTTCTCCTTCTTCGGCCAGGATTTCCTCAAACTTCAGCAGATCGTTCGCTTTGAGGATGCCAAACCATTTCACCATTTTCTTCATATCGCTCACATACACCCTATCTTCATCGAATTCAGGATATACGCTCTTGAAATAAGCTTTGATCGCGTTATTGTCTGCTTTGTTGTCGATCAGCGGAAAAGCAGCCGCTTTTTCGTCCATGGCTTTGAATACTTCAGCCAGGTTTACGTTTTCGCCGGTAGTGAAAACTTCAATACTTTCCAGTGGAGTAAAATTATGCACGCGGGAAGATACAAACCTTGTGCTTTTATCTTCCAGTGACCTAACGATGGCGCCATCTTGTTTGCTGGCAATTAACTGAAACAAACCGCCCAATCCGGTTACTGCAACAATTTCTCTGTACTGCATGTTCTAATTTTTAGGAAGCGCAAATATAAATAATTATAATAGATTGCCCGCTGACAAATTTTCACCTTGAAAATGCCGTCAGCAAAGGGCTGGCATCAATTCAACTTTCGTGCCATGACCAGGGGCTGTTTCCAGCGTTTAACCCGGCCTTTGAGGTCAAATATTTCAATTAAAAATATATAAATACCTGGCGGCAAAAGTACTTTATTTTCTCCAAATCCATCCCAGTAGAGATTTCCTTTATTTCCCATCGTCATATTCCGCGCCGGGCGGCAAACAGGGTGGCCGGTGGCGTCAAAAACCGTGACGTTCCCTACCCATCCGGCACCGGGAAGGTCCCAGTGCAGTGTTGCGCGGTTGGCAGGAGCGGCATCGTCCGGACAAAACACGGCGGGTTCTACTTTAACGCGGGCATTGTCCGCCATGTCCGGCCACGGAAAGGAATTGGCGTATCCGGGCGTGGCGTATCCTGCGGAAGCGGCAGCCGATATCCAGCGGACCGTATGGGCGCTGTCCCTGCGTTCGAGGGCAACACCTTTCGGCTGGCTGATCAGCGGAAAATGGAAGGCCGCTGCATAGCTGACCTCATCCAGCACTATACTGTCTGCCAGTAACTGCAGGGCGCCGTCCTCCGCCGGCATAGACGGCAGGCTGGCCACTTCCTGCACATTTTCGGGACTGGTGCACCGGTAATAACCACACAGCCTGTCGGCCGCTGTAGTAACGGCCAGCCATTGCCCTGGCAGCAGCAAACGGCCGCCGGCAGCGATTCTTTTCGCCGGCCCCCGTTGGCCGTCTGCCTTTCTGGCGCAAAGAAAAATATTCCGCAGGCTGACAGCGTGGGCGCTGCGGTTATGTAATTCAATAAATTCCGGCACGCCGGCAGGCGGGTCAAACAGCAGTTCATTGATGACCACATCGCCCGGGACCGGCGGTAGTGGCCGTGCAAAAGACAGACTGTTTTTCAGGCCGCTTTCCTTGCCGTCGCAGTCAGTGATACCTTGCAGCGTAACGGTCCCGGTATCAACGGCGGACGCCAGCCGAAGGGATACAATGTTAAACAGCGGGGACAGTACTGTCACAGCAGCCACGGGAGAAGTGCTCACCTGATAGCCCGCCGTGAGAGCGGCTTTCGCGCTGTCGAGCGTTTTGCTGAAATGCAGCAGCAGGTGCAGGCTGTCGGGCATCTCTATAAAATAGAGGTCAGGCCGGGTGTCGGTTGTTAGCGTCCGGGCAGCGGCGTTGTAAGTACCGGGCGTGCCGCCGGCGGGGGAAGGGGAGGCCGTCCAGTTTATTTTACCGCTGCAGGGCTGCAACGGGTCACACATCTCCAGGCTGCGGCCGGCGCGGGCCGACGTGGGCAGACCATACCAGGCATCGGTATAAGCAACGGCATGCCTTACCTCCCGGCGGTCGTTGCACAGCACCACCAGCCCGGAATCATCCGGCAGTGGCGGGAACCGGTCTGCCGGCAGCACATTGGGCACCGCGAAATGCGCGGCCGGCGCGCACAGCAGCACCAGGCTGTCAGGCTGTAATAAATAAGGAGGCAGTGTGATTTCACGTTTGTTCACAGCCAGCGTCCAGCGCTGTAACTGTACGGCATGGCTGCTCCTGTTGCGCAGCTCAACGTATTCAAAGGGTGGCAGCCCTATGGCGGGCGCGGGTTTGATCATTAGTTCATGGACAACGACATCATAAATACCGGTAACCGCGGTATCATTGGGCATGATCACCTGCCACAGCAGGGCAATACAAACAACAGACATATAGTATGGCTTTTAAGGGGGTTAAGTCCCAAACATACAGGTAATCCGGGAGTTGTATGTTAATGCCGTCTTAACGCCGAATAAATACCTCAGATTTTTATGAAAAGCGGTGTGTATATATTAATTTTGGGACTCCAAAAATTAAAATGTAAATCAAAATGAAAGTTGCCGTAGTAGGAGCGACCGGTCTGGTAGGCTCAAAAATGTTACAGGTGTTGACAGAGCGGAATTTCCCTGTCACTGAATTGATTCCCGTGGCTTCTGAGAAGTCCGTAGGTAAGGAAGTAACATTTAAGGGTAAGACCTGGAAGGTGGTGAGCGCTGATACGGCTATTTCGATGAAGCCTAACGTGGCTATTTTCTCTGCCGGCGGCAGCACTTCCCTGGAGTGGGCTCCTAAATTTGCGGCAGCGGGCATTACGGTGATCGATAACTCCAGCGCCTGGAGAATGGACCCCACCAAAAAACTGGTGGTACCGGAAGTAAATGGTGATGCCATCACGCAGGAAGACAAAATCATTGCGAATCCTAACTGTTCCACCATACAGATGGTGCTGGTGCTGAAGCCACTGCACGAAAAATATAAGATTAAGAGAGTGGTGGTATCCACCTACCAGTCGGTAACCGGTACCGGCGTTAAGGCGGTCACCCAGCTGATGAACGAAAGGCAGGGTATCAGCGGTGAAATGGCATATGCTTATCCGATTGATCTGAACGTTATTCCCCAGATCGACGTGTTTCTCGATAACGGCTATACGAAAGAGGAGATGAAGATGGTGAACGAGACCAAGAAAATTATGCGCGACGATAACATCAGGGTAACGGCTACGACTGTACGTATTCCGGTAATGGGCGGCCATAGTGAATCCGTGAACATCGAGTTTGAAAATGACTATGATGTAAACGAAGTACGGGCGCTGCTTTCCAGGACGCCGGGCGTGATCGTGGTAGACGACCCGTCTAAGGCGCAGTACCCGATGCCGAAAGATGCACATGATAAAGATGAAGTGTTTGTAGGCCGTATCCGTCGTGATGAAACGCAGCCTAACACCGTGAACATGTGGATTGTGGCGGACAACCTGCGCAAAGGCGCTGCAACAAACGCAGTGCAGATTGCAGAATATTTGCAACAAAAGAACTGGTTATAATCATACTGTCGTGCTATGTAATTGTGTGCCGTAAACGCACCGTGAACGTAGTCCCGCGTATGGCTATACGAAAATGAAATCATAACTCCTTAAAAGCAAGCGTTTTAGCGCTTGCTTTTTTTTGAATATTTCACAATAGTATAACACACAAAGTGTAAAAATTACACGGAAGTAGTATTGATTTGTGGCCGATAAAATCCAATTTTGATAACATAATCCTATGCCAACTAAGCTTTTTGCAAAAAGAGTAGTCCAATTTTAGAGAGATGCCGGATATTTTCGTTATTTTCTAATCAGAAAACACCCTTTAAGTCCTATGAAAACCAACACCAATCGTGAGCTTTTGTTAATGCACAAGTTTACTGAAGAGTGGAGCACCAATTTTTCCTCACAGGTGTCCAGAATCATGAATATCGTGGACCAGCAGGACACACTGGACGGAATAATTCCTACCATTGAGGTGGCAAATGTTTACAACCAGCGGTTTGCCCACGCGCGTACAGACAAGGAGAATTTACTGAAGAACAGAAAAGCGCGTCCGTTTGAGTTTCTTATTCACAAAAACTAAATCACGATTTTTTGATTTTCGATTTTTTGATTTAGGAATTTTGGAGAGCCTTATCCATTAAATTCCTAAATCAAAAAATCGAAAATCAAAAAATCGGAGGTCAGTCCATGGCACGGTTAATGAATGCAATCATCGGCTGCATGAGCGCAAATGTTTTTAAGATTTCCCGGACGAGCGACGGCTGTACGCAGGCGTCATCTGATACGGGGTGTGATACAATGAGGCTTTTTAATTTCAGGTAGGCTATAGCGGGATTATCGCTCTGATATCCCTGAGGTACTGTTTTGAGGGCATCGCCTTCTACCTTTCCGAAATGTTTAATAAAACCTTTATTGGCGATGATGCGTTCAAATTCGTCGAAATTGTAGTCAATTTCCTGGCGTACTTTTTTCAGTTCAGGGGCGGCCGGCATCCAGAGGCCGCCGCCGGCAAAACTATTGCCGCCCGGTTCCAGATGGAAATAGTACCCTGCCAGCGTCGATTTCTTGCCTCCTGCCTGGAAGGAGGCAGCCATGTTTATTTTATAAGGCGTCTTGTCCTTTGAGAATCTAACGTCTTTATATATACGAAATACGCAGTCTTTTAATTGTAACCCGGCAAGCGTGGCATCCTGCCTCGCCATACCATCTATCAGTTGCTGGACCATACTTTCAAAATCCGCCTTGGCGGCCAGGTACTGCTCCCGGTGTTCGTCGAACCAGACCTTGTTATTGTGCTGCTTCAGTGATTTCAGAAATTTCAACGTGGAAGGCTGTAACATTGTTATTGTTTTTTTATAGCAAGATAATACATGCGGCTGATAAAATTTCCCCGGGCTGAAGCCTCCGGGCTAGGATGTGTTTGAGCTGGCACAGCAGGTGGCTACCGGAAAACGAGGGGATACATAAAGCGCGAAAGAGGCAGGCCCTGTAAGCCAACCTCCTTCACTGCAAGGGTTTCCCGTTTCTTGTCTCTCGTTCCGCTATGAGTCAGATTTCGGTTTTCAAAAGTGGTAAACAGCGGCAAACAATACATTTGCCGTAACACCGGAGGGTGCACCGTCAGATTTCTGAAAGATATCCGCGGACGCTTTATCTACCCTGAACTCCGGTATAATGGTCAGGTTTCCTGCTTTGTAGTTGAGCGACAGGGTACCGGCCACCACGCTGCCGCCACCCGGTACGGCCCCAAATACTTTTACCCCGTCTTTATCACTGAAGTATTCACCGCGCAGCGTCAGGCCCACTTTGTTGGTGAAGTCACAGTTGACATACAACGCCGATCCCCACCAGTTGGCGCTGTTCCTGTCTTCTTTAGGTGCGCGGGTATTCAGGTAGGTGCTGTAGGTACCGTTGTAGCCCAGTCCCAGTACGTTGTTCACCTGGTAGGTAGCCACCACGTCCACCTGATGGTTCTGCACGCCGAGCGTATCCTTTCCCTCCAGGTAGTTGAGGTAGAGCTTGATCGGTGTTTCCGCCGGGGCGAAGCCCAGCTGTGCGCCTATATATTTATGACTGTTTAAGGTGACTGATTTAAGATCGGTAGGATTAAACACGCCTACCATCGCGCTCAGCGAAGAGCTGAGGGTGATATCCGCTTTTACGCCGGTGTTAAAAAACGGGCCGTAGCTAAACATATAACTCATGCTGTAGTTGCGGTTCAGATAAGCATCTACCAGCTCATATCCAACGTGGGTAGCATAACTGCCCAGGCTCAGCTTTACTTTCTCCGTCAGCTGATAGGATACATATAATTGTTTGATCGCCATGGACAAACCGTTTGAGGGTGATGGCGGTTCATTGTAGGAGAACTCACCGGCTCTTTTTCCGAAGCCGAGATCGGCCACTATGCTACCTTTTTTAAATCCATGCTCCACTTTAAGCGAAACCATGCCCAGTTCAAAAGAATTATGGGAGTTGGTGAAGCTGGTTTTATTGTCGGTGTAGTTACCGTTCAGGTTATATTTATAATAAACATCCGCAGAGCCTGAAATTTTGAAGGCCGGTGCCGGCAGGGTGTCAGAGGATTGAGACCAGGCAACAAAAGAGTTACCCATAACAAATAAGGTTGTTAGCATTCGTTTCATGTACTTCTGATTTGGTTGATAAAAATGGTAAGTAATGATGCGGCCTTCTCCTGCGTATTGTTTTGGGGGATGCGTGCTTGATGCTACATAGTTAGGAATGGATAATTAAGAAAGCGTTTCACTATTTACAGCATGCTATCTCATTAATTATCCATTCCAGATCTTTCAACGATATCGTCTATACGTCTTAATAAAATTGATAAAGGTCAGAATCGAACTCAAAGAACTTACTATCACGGAGGGTCATAACAGGTGTCACTTTTCAGGAGTGTATGAGCTCCTCTTCCTTCAGTGACCCTGTGTCGGTCACACTCATCATCGCCGGGTGATAGTGTTCGTTGTGCTGTGTTACGTCCAGGCCGAGCGCTTCTTCATCTTCACTCACCCGCAGCGGATGGATGAAATTGATCAGCTTGAAGATGGCGTAAGACACGGTGAAGCTGTAAGCTACTACCAGCAACAGTCCGAGTACCTGGTTCCGGAACAATTCGAAGTTGCCGTAAAACCAGCCGTTGTTGCCGCCTTCGTTCATCGCTTTGGTAGCGAAGATGCCTGTCAGCAGCATACCTACCATACCACCGAGGCCGTGACAAGGGAATACGTCCAGTGTATCGTCGATGCTGGTTTTTGATTTCCAGTGCACCGCCATGTTGGAGATGATGGAAGCAATAAAGCCGATGAATATGCTCTGCGGGATCGCCACATAACCTGCGGCGGGCGTAATGGCCACCAGTCCTACAACGGCGCCGATACAGAAGCCGAGGGCTGACGGTTTTCTTCCGCGTATCACATCAAAGAACACCCAGGAGAGACCGGCAGCGGCAGTAGCTGTATTGGTAGTAGCGAAAGCCGTCGCTGCCAGCGCATTGGCGCCGAGGGCGGAGCCGGCGTTGAAGCCGAACCATCCGAACCACAGCAGGCCGGTACCTAACAATACAAAAGGAATATTAGCCGGTTGCAGTTCTTTCTTTTCAATATGGTCTTTTCTGCGTTTCAGCACCAGCGCACCAGCGAGGGCTGCGCAACCTGCAGAGATATGTACCACGGTGCCGCCGGCAAAGTCCAGTACGCCCAGTTTAAAGAGGATGCCTTCCGGATGCCAGGTCCAGTGCGCGATAGGCGCATATACCAGGAGGCTGAACAGTACCATGAACAGCACATAGGAAGTAAAACGAATCCTTTCCGCTACCGCGCCTACCACCAGCGCCGGTGTAATGATGGCGAACTTCATCTGGAAGAGCGCAAACAACAGCAGCGGAATAGTGGGCGCCAGGCTCCAGGGAGCGCCGGAACCAACGTTGTTAAACATAAAGAAGGTGGAGGGGTCGCCGATAATGCCATGATAAGACTTTCCAAATGCCAGGCTAAAGCCTACTACGATCCATACTATACTGATCAATCCTGTTGCAATGAAGCTCTGCATCATGGTAGAGATCACATTTTTCCGGTTCACCATACCGCCATAAAAGAAGGAGAGGCCCGGTGTCATCAAAAATACCAGAGAAGATGCTACCAGGATCCAGGCGATGTCAGCCGTATTATATTTACTAACATCTGAAAAATTGGGTAAAGCTGGAATAAAAATCCCAATTACTGCCACTACCGCCAGGAAAATAAAGGGTAGATAGTCTTGGAACGAACTTTTCTTCATAGCATTTGATTTTTAAATTTCTTAAATAAAAGTAGATTCGAAATTTAAAACATCAAATAGAAGGGCTTAAAAATAGAATTCTTTGAATTATCGTTGTAAAAATTAGGATTAAGTCAATTATATAATAATAAATTACAATATAAATTATTATATCACTTCTTTATCTAGCTGAACGACGAGCCAAAAACATTATATAATCAGCTAAAAATCAATCAATTAAAAATAACGGTGAAGAGGTTACGATTTTTTCAAAAAAATCAGGAAGAGATGTTACTGTAATTCGGAGAGACCCGCCATAGACAACTGTCTATCAGCTTTATACATATCTATAATATATCACTGGGTAGAATTTTCTCCAGTGATATATTATAAATAATTCTATATAATGTTTATGAAAAGGTAGATGAATTATTGTTTCATTTCCTGTAATTCCCGCTCCATTGCGAACATCTGATCGCGCAAACGGGCCGCTTCCATAAAGTCGAGATCTTTGGCCGCCTTTTCCATTTCCTTTTTCACCTTCTGGATAGCTTTCTCCATCTGCGGAATCGTTTTTGCCGACACGGTCGTTTCCTTTGCATACTGCACCGCATCTTCGGCCACCAGCGACACATCGTGCACCGCATAAGGGGAGGATTCGTCGAAATGTTTGATCTCCAGCACGGAAGTCTGCCCCAGTATCTGCTCCTTGCTCTTACGTACTGTCCGCGGCGTAATATTATGCTCCAGGTTATACGCTATCTGCTTTTCGCGGCGGCGGCTGGTTTCGTCGATCGTACGCTGCATACTGTCGGTCATATGGTCCGCATAAAAGATCACCAGCCCGTCCACGTTACGCGCAGCACGGCCGGCTGTCTGCGTCAGCGAACGTTCATCGCGCAGAAACCCTTCCTTATCAGCGTCCAGGATGGCCACCAGCGACACTTCCGGCAGGTCAAGCCCCTCCCTCAGGAGGTTTACCCCCACCAGCACGTCGATATTGCCCAGCCGCAGGTCCCGCAGGATCTCGATACGTTCCAGCGTGTCTACCTCCGAGTGGATGTAGCGCGACTTAATATTAATACGTCCCAGGTATTTGTCCATCTCCTCTGCCATCCGCTTGGTCAGGGTGGTTACCAGCACACGGTCGCCCTTCTGTACCCGCTTGTCAATTTCATCGAGCAGATCGTCTACCTGGTTTACGCTGGGCCTTATTTCAATAGGCGGTTCCAGCAGCCCGGTGGGGCGCACCACCTGTTCCACTACGATCCCTTCGGTCTTCTTCAGTTCATATTCACCTGGAGTAGCGCTTACAAAGATTGCCTGGTTGACCAGGTTCTCAAATTCATAGAAATTGAGCGGCCGGTTATCCAGGGCTGACGGCAGGCGGAAACCGAATTCCACGAGATTCAGCTTACGGGAGCGGTCACCACCATACATGCCGCCTATCTGCGGGATAGTTACGTGGCTTTCATCGATCACCAGCAGGAAATCTTTCGGGAAATAGTCCATCAGGCAGAAAGGGCGGGCGCCGGGCTTACGCCGGTCCAGGAAACGGGAATAGTTCTCGATACCGCTGCAGTAGCCCAGCTCACGGATCATTTCCACATCGTAGTTCACCCTTTCGGATAAACGCTGTGCTTCAATCAGTTTTCCGTTGGCCTTAAAATATTCTACCTGTGCATGCAGTTCGTCCTGTATTTCGTAAATCACCTGCTGCAGGATATCCTTGGGCGCGAGGTACAGGTTGGCCGGGAAAATGGCCGCATTCTCCATCGTGGTGATGCGTTTGCCGTTCTGTACATCGAAGCTTTCTATTTCTTCAATTTCGTCACCGAAAAAGGTGATCCTGTAGCCGTAGTCCACATACGGCAGGTTGATGTCCACAGTATCTCCCTGTACGCGGAAATTACCCCTGTTAAAGTCACCGGTGGTACGGCTGTAGAGGGAATTCACCAGTCCATGCAGGAAGGCGTTCCGGCTAAAGGTTTGTCCCTGGTGGATACGGATAATCCCGTTTTCATATTCCGTGGGGTTACCCATACCGTAAATACAGGAAACGCTGGCCACCACGATGATGTCGCGGCGTCCGGAAAGCAGGTTGGACGTAGCTCTCAGGCGGAGCTTATCCAATTCTTCATTGATGGCGAGGTCCTTTTCGATATAGGTATCGCTCACCGGCATATAAGCTTCAGGCTGGTAGTAGTCATAATAGGAAACGAAGTACTCCACCGCATTATCGGGGAAAAACTGTTTGAGTTCTCCATACAGCTGGGCCACCAGGGTTTTGTTGTGGGTGAGCACCAGGGTAGGGCGTTGTACATTCTGAATCACATTAGCCACTGTAAAGGTTTTACCGGATCCGGTCACCCCCAGCAGCGTCTGATATTGTTCACCTTCCAGTAATCCTTCGGTCAATTGTCTGATGGCTTCCGGCTGGTCACCAGCGGGAGCATAAGGCGCTTGTATCTTAAATGGCATATTGAAAATTCATTTGAGCAGTATGTAAAAATACTAAAATGACGCGTCCTAAAAGTGTTAAAAAAAAGAGCTTTAATTTTGCCCTTTCAATCACTGACTTACTCATGAGAAAAAAGATCTTACCGGGCCTGATCCTGGCCTTTTTACTGCCTTTAGCCAGCTTCGCCTGGGGGCCAAACGGGCACCGCATTACAGCGGAGATAGCCTGGCTGCACCTGACCCCGCAGGCTAAAAAAGCCGTTGCCAACATCCTCGGGCGCCAAAGCCTGCCTATGATCGCTAACTGGCCGGATTTCATCAAATCCGACACCACCCACCAGTACGACCACACCAATACCTGGCACTATCTCGATTTCCCCGCCAATGCGGGCCGCGCGGAATTCGACAGCCTCCTGAAGGCTGCCACCGGCGAAAACCTGTATTCCCAGACACAGGCCATGATCCGCGACCTGAAAAACAAGCAGCTGTCCAAAGAGAAAAAACTTTTCGCCCTTACTTTCCTCGTTCACATGATGGGCGACATGCACCAGCCGCTGCACGTGGGGCGTGACGAAGACATGGGCGGCAATAAAATCAATGTAATGTGGTTCAACCAGCCTTCCAACCTGCACCGCGTATGGGATGAGCAGCTGATCGACTTCCAGCAGCTCAGCTACACAGAATACACCAAAGCCATCAACATCGCCACTCCGGCCAGGGTAAAAGCCCTGCAAAGCGGCACCATCGCCGACTGGATGTTCGAATCCCATCTGCTGGCCGATAAAGTGTACGGCTATACCAAACCGGATTCCAAACTCAGCTACCGCTACAACTACGTGTTTGTGGAAGACCTGAACAACCAGCTCCTGAAAGGCGGCCTGCGGCTTGCAGCTGTCCTGAACAGCATCTATAAATAATTACGAATTACGGATTACGAATTACGAATTGAGGGCTCCCTTGTAGAGAGGTTATTAAGTAACCTTCCTATAAAGGAGCCCTCAATTCGTAATTCGTAATCCGTAATTCGTAATTCTATACCAGGTCGATATCGAAGTTCACCAGCTGAACAAACTGTTCCAGACGGGCGGTCAGTTCTTCGTGTGTTACTTCTTTCAGGCGGGAAGTACCAAATTTTTCCACGCAGAAGGAAGCCATCGCAGAACCCACAATGATAGCGGTCTTCATGTTTTCAAAGGAGATATCACGGGTTTTGGCCAGATATCCGATAAAGCCGCCCGCAAAGGTATCACCGGCGCCGGTTGGATCGTATACATCGTCCAGCGGCATGGCAGGAGCGAAGAACACGTGGTTTTCGTGGAACAGCAGCGCACCGTGCTCGCCTTTCTTGATGATCAGGTAGCGGGGGCCCATGGTGAGGATCTTTTTAGCCGCTTTCACGAGGGAATATTCACCGCTCAGCTGACGGGCTTCACTGTCATTCACCATCAGTACGTCCACTTTTTTCAGCACTTTCAGCAGGTCGTCCATGGCTACTTCCATCCAGAAGTTCATGGTGTCCATCACGATCAGTTTAGGACGAACGGTCAGCTGGTCGATCACGCTCATCTGCACCTGCGGCGTCAGGTTACCGAGGATCAGGAATTCACTGCCCTGGTAGCTGTCCGGGATAACCGGGTTGAAGTCTGCCAGTACGTTCAGGTCAGTAACCAGCGAGTCGCGGGTATTCATGTCCATATGGTACTTACCGGACCAGTAGAAAGACTTCTCGCCTTTCTTCATCTGTACTCCGTCCAGTGCCACACCTCTGGCAGTCAGCGCATCCAGCTCTGCCTGCGGGAAATCTTCACCCACTACAGACACCTGATTCACCGGTTGCACGAAATTGGAAGCAGCCCATGCGATGTAAGTGGCAGAACCGCCAATGATTTTTCCTGATTTACCAAAGGGCGTTTCAATTTCATCGAACGCCATTGTGCCTACGACTGTAAGAGCCATGTTACTTTCCTGAAGTTTATTAGTTTAAAATTTAATACAAAACCAGGCAAAGGTAACATCTTCCGGAGAAAGCAAAAAGGTTAAATCTTTACCGTTTTCCAGGTACCGCGGCGGAATAACAGTATGCCCGCTACAGCCATTGCTGACTCGGCAATGGCGATGGCCCAGAAAACGCCCTGGGGGCCCCAATTGAGCCATATAGAGAGGGTATAGGCCAGCGGCACCTGGAACATCCATAAAGCCACCAGGTTGATCAGGGTAGGCGTTCGGGTGTCCCCCGCACCGTTAAAGGACTGCGTGATCACCATACCATAGGCATAGAACACATACCCAAGGCTCATCAGCCGCAAACATTGCACCCCGTAGGCGATCACATCGGCCTCATGGGTGAACAGCCGGATGATGGCCGGCGCACCCGCCAGGAAAACAACGCCCACGATACCGAGAAAGATCATATTCAGGAAGGCCGCCCGCCATACCGACTTCTCCGCACGGTCGGGCTGTTGTGCCCCCAGGTTTTGCCCTACCAGCGCCGCGGCTGCGTTGGCCATTCCCCAGGCCGGCAGGATGGTAAAGATCACCACCCGGATAGCGATAGTATATCCCGCCACCGCATCTTTTCCGAAATAGGATATGATCCTCACCAGGAAAATCCAGCTGGCGGAAGCAATCAGCATCTGGGCGGTACTGCCGGCCGCCAGCTTCAGGATAGATACAATCGTGCCCCAGGCGGGCGCCAGATGCTGTTTCGTAATGCGGATCAGGTCTTTACCCCGCACCAGATGATATACCTGGTAACAAACACCCATCCCGCGGCCGATAAAAGTAGCCAGCGCCGCCCCTTTCAGGCCCATAGCCGGTACCGGTCCCCAGCCGTTGATCAGCAGCGGGCACAGTACAATATTAAGGCCGTTGGCCAGCCACAGCGAACGCATGGCCAGCGCGGCATCTCCGGCGCCACGGAAAATACCATTGATCAGAAACAACAATACGATGACCAAATTACCAGCCAGTAGTATTTTCGTATATCCGACACCGTAATCAGCCACTTCTGCTGACGCTCCCATCAGTACTAAAATCTCCCGGGAGAAAATAAATCCCACGATGCTGATGATCACCGACAATACCAGTGCCACATATAACGCCTGCATGGCAGCATGAGCCGCCTCTTCAGGGTTCTTCTCACCGGTACGGCGCGCCACCACTGCGGTAGCGGCCATACTCAGCCCCATCGCACAGGTATATACCAGCGTAAGCACCGACTCTGTCAGTCCAACGGTAGTAATGGCATTCACGCCGAGGTGACTCACGAAGAAAATATCTACTACGGCAAACAACGATTCCATGGCCATCTCCAGTACCATCGGTATGGCCAGTAAAAAAATAGCCCGGTTAATACTACCGGTAGTGAATTCTTTTTCTGTTCCGGCAACAGCAACACGAAACAGTTCAAAAAATTGAACAAGACGCCACTGCGCCCGTTTAAAGAAAGGCATGTCCAATAAGTTAATACGTGAAAGTCTGTGGCTGCGGGCAGCCATCATTAAAGGTTCTGAAGCGGGGAAAATGCGGGAGGTCCGCGAAATTAGTTTCTCATATGCTACTATTTTTACATCGGCATGATGTCAAACAAAAGTAGCCGTTTTTTTGAAAAGTCAAAATTTCTGTGCGGAAAAAAACACTGTTATAACTTCTATCTGACATCTTCCTAAAAAAAGCAAAACAACAAAACGTAATACAGGTAATACTTTCGCCGATACCACCCGTTGCCTGCAGAATATTTTGTGCAAGGGTTGTAACATTTAATGCTACCTCCCGTTTAACATCACAGTAAGCGCGCTGAAACCTATAGGGAAACCAAAAGTCAACTTATCCAATTTAACCTTCGTAAAACAGACATCATGTTCATGTTTCACAAACACGCTCTCAAAACGGGAGTCGTAGCTGCTACTGTATTGGGCATAGCTTTCACCGCCTGCAACAAGGACGACAGTCCTCCTCCTGTTCCCGAGCCGCGTAACACCACCTTTAAGTTACGGGGTACGGGCACCGATGCTGCCCGCGAAACAGGCGCTGTTACGATCACTGAAAATACGGACAGTTCCATCAATGTAATTTTAATGCTGGGCAAAAACAAGAAAGACACGGTACACCAGGTGTATTTCATTGGCGGCACCTATCTGGCACCTACAACTGATACGTTAAAAGCTGTGGAGGCAAAAGGCAACGGTGGCCTCCTTGCAGTGGAACTGTTTAAAAATGTAAAGAAAGTTACTTTACGGCAGGCTGCAGGCGCTACCAAAGAGATACCTTTCCGGTATAATGATGCCGTTAAGTACGTAGCCCATCTGAAAGTTAAACACAGCCGTTTCTCTGCAGACACGCTTACGATTGGTAACGTTGGCAAAGCCAACTAATTTTTTATACCATTAAAACTGTTCTGGTATAGTGTGATGAAAAGAAATAGCCGGCTGCCGCCGGCTATTCTGTTGTTTTTATTAGGATATGGAAAACAATCAGGGTCTATTGCGACGACTGATTTTCGTTGGTATCATTGGTCAACACAGGCATTTGTTTACGTAATACCTTAAATTCTGTACGCCTGTTTTGCTGACGGCCTTCCGGATTGTCTTTATGATTAGGCAGCGAGTTAGGCGCCACCGGACGGGATTTACCGTATCCTTTGGCAATTAACCGCTGGGAAGAGATACCCATGCTGATCAGGTAATCCACGCAGGACTGTGCACGGGACTGGGACAGTTTCATGTTGAACTTGTCTGATCCCACGCTGTCTGTATGCGCAGACATTTCGATCATCAGTTTCGGGTTATCATTCAGCATGTCCACCACGGTATCCAGCACAATTTTGGATTCAGGGCGGAGCGTCGCTTTACCAAAATCGTAGTAGATGTTGTTCAGGACAATCGGTTTCTCTACTTCATAATGTTTCAGACAGAGGGTTGGATTATCGAGTGAGTCCACCCTGGTAAGTTCGTCTGATTTGAAGTAGAGGCTCTTGGTGAAGTAATTTTCTTTTTCAGCAACAATTTTGTAATAACGCTGCGGGTCTACCTCGAAGGAGTAGCGTCCGGTGGCATCGAGGGTGATTTTTTTCAGTGTTTTCTGCCGCACCGTATCGAGCAGGGTGATGGTAGCGCCTGCGAGCGGCTGGCGCGTATCACAGTCCACGATCAGGCCGCTGGCCATTTTCCGGATTCTCTTAATGCTGAATACTTCGAGGCAGCAAACGGATTCACGGTCGGAGCTGATAAATCCTTCCGCGAAAGGATGGGTGTTGTCGATCGCGGAATAATAGATATCATCTTTGGGAGAATTCAACGGTTTGCCCATGTTTACCGGGTTCGACCAGGTACCAAAGTCGCCTTCGCTCTGGAAGAAGTCCAGCCCGCCGAGGCCTACGCGGCCGTCGGTACTGAATACCAGCACATTTTTCTCCGCGTCGTAAAAAGGCGCCTGTTCTTCATCTTTGGTATTGATGGTAGTACCCATATTGCGGGCGTTGCCGGGGGCGTTGCCGTTCATAACGCAGTACCAGATATCGTATTTTCCCATACCGCCGGGCCTGTTGGACGCAAACAGCAGGTATTTGCCATCCGCTGTAATGTAAGGCTGCATGGAGTTATAACCCTCCATATTGATGTTGCTGCCCATTTTCTGCGGCTCCGACCAGGTACCGTTTTGTTTGGTGCTGAGATAGATATCAGCTTGTTTTACGCCATTTTTGACAGACCAGCGGGTCATATACATGGAGTTGCCATCGGGGGAGATGGAGGAGACCCCCTGGTCATATCCTTTCGCAGCAGGGACATTCAGTTTTTGGCTGTTGCCGAAGTCACTGCCGCTGCCGCTGGCCGTATAGAGGTCATTGACGTAGGGCGTTCCTTTTTTTTCCTTCTTCTTTTCAGGCTGACCGGTAGGTGTTACCGGTGTTTCCGCGCGGGAAGAAGTAAACATCAGTGTTCGGGCATCTACTACCACGGGGGCATAGTTGGCGCCGCCTTCGTTCACATTGCCGGCCAGCTTCACGATAGTAAAACGGGGTTGTTTGCCGGCCTCGCTTAAAGCAAATTCGCAGTTGGCGATTTCCAGCGGTACGCGGGTAGACAGTTCGTCTGCACCGGTGTAGCTGGCTTTAAAATCGTTGAACTGCTTCAGTGCTTCGTCGTATTTTCCATTGGCCCTGAGGCATACGCCATACCAGTATTTGGCCTGAATAAACTGGGGATTGTTGAACCCTACCACCTGGGAATACCAGGTTTCGGCGTTTCCGAAATCATGATAAAGCCGGTAGGATTCTGCCAGCCGTGCCACTACCTGCTGATAGTCTTTAAACTTACCGCTGGGCGGGGCTGCGTTGGCGACGGCATAAGGTAATATCTGTTCCGGTTTCACCTTGAAAGTGCCGAGGGCTTTATTGTAATACTGAGCTGCCGAATAATAGTCCTTGGCGTTGTAATATACGTCTGCCGTATGTTTGAAATCAACTACGTATTGCGCCTGTATCGAATTAATCAGCCCTGCAAAAATTACCAGTACAAGAAGTGTAGTTTTTTTCATGAAGGTTCTAATTCTATGGTCTGGAGAAATAAGGTATCCACTTCTGTTTATATCCACTTGTATAACTATATCCCTATAATCTCGGGCAGATGAAGTATTCTTCATTCAACACCCGTTTTTTCCTGCTGATAAAGGACAGGGAAACTTCAAAGCTCTGGCTGCCGTTGACAAGGCGGCGCATATTTGAAGAGTTGGCGTCATAGCTGAGGCCCAGGACAAAACCTCTGAAATGGAAGCCGGCAAAAGGAATGACTGCATCGTTGAAGCGGTAGTTGCCACCTACCAGGAAATCGAATTCGGGATTTACCAACAGTTGTGCGTACATGCCGGCCACTATTTCTTCGGCGTTCCCCTGGCGCATGTACAGGCCGGTGGGGGTAAGGCTTACGGCGTCATTGAGTTTTATTTTGGTACCGCCATGTACGAGGTAGCGTACCGGCAGTTTCTTTTCTTCACCGGTGCCGCCGGAGAAAGGATCTTTGGGGCCGGTGAGGTGGGCTGCTGCGAATCCCACAAAAGGATTGAGCATATGATTGGGATTACCGTCAAAGAACATGGCGCCGGCGCCTGCATCAAAAACGGTGGAAGAGGTAGTTGTTACATTTTCACCGTTGGCGATGCTGGGATCGAAGCCGATGGTGGGTTTATACTGGCTGCCGGTCTGGAATTTAGCCGGATCTACCCGGCGGTTGATGACACCCGCCTGGATACCGAATACGATCTGGCTGGTTTTGGTTTGACCGAACCGTACGCCGGTATAGGATACGTTGGCCATGGCGTTGAAGAAATTATATCCTGCATCGCCGGCAGACATATTAAGAACATTGAGGCCGACGCCAATATTTTTATCGGTGGCGGCATCGACGGAAACGCCGGCGGTAGAGAAGGGTTTTCCATAGTTTGCCCACTGGTTGCGGTAATTCCCCGAGATCCGGTAATCTCCGTCAATCACGCCAGTCAACGCGGGGTTCAGCCACATCGGGTAGGCGTAATACTGGGAGAAGTGCGGGTCTACCTGTGCAAAAGACTGCCAGGGCAACAAACTGCTCCATAAAAGTACTGCAACAATAAAGATCCTTTTCATAGGAACATTTTTTACTTGTTCAAAATTGCCGGGGTGCAGACCGGTGCCTGGCATGCACCCCGGCTAGTTTATTATTTTATTAATCTACGGGTTTCTGTTCCTGTCGTTTACCGCATAAGGGTGACGTTACCTTTCTTCGTGATGATCTGTCCATCCTGCATGGTTGCCCTTACGATGTATACATACACGCCTACCGGTTGTTTCTGTCCGCTCATTGTACCATCCCATCCCTGACGTTGGTCTTTGGAGGTGAATACCAGCTGACCCCAGTGGTTGTATACTCTGAATTCGAGCTGGGCGATGGCGGTTCCGTACACATACAACACATCGTTGGCACCGTCGCCGTTCGGGCTGAAGAGGTTCGGTATGTAGATGTTGTTGCCTTGCGGGTTGGCCGTAGTAGAAGTAAGGCTACCCACTGCGCTGGTCTGACAATCGCTGGCGCCGATGGCTCTTACACCAAATTTCACGCTCTGGTTCGGTTGCAGGTTGATCACGGTATGTGATGTTCCGGCAGGACCGGTGCTTGGTGCGAAGAATGTGGTGCCGTTGAGCGTTACTTCGTAGCGTACTGCTCCCGGAACGGCGTTCCAGCTGAAGGTGATGCTGGTGCCGGTGATATTGCTTGCTGTGGCCACCGGTGTTGCGAGCGGTTGCAGCATGTTGACTGCCACGGCTGTTCTTGCGCCTACGCCGATACAACCACCAGAGGAGCTTGCAGCTTCCACATAGTAAGTGGTGCTTGCATTCAGGGCTGGTGTTGTATACACCGGACCGGTAAAGATGGATGTACCTCCGGTTGGTGCAGTGTACCAGTTGAAGATGACGCCTGGCGTTGTTGATCTGGCTGTCAGCGTGGCTGTATTACCCGGACAGATACCGTTTTCGGCGCCGGTAACAGTCGGTGCGGCTGGTGCGTTGATCAGCTGAACACTTACTGCGGTGCGTGTTGCGCTCGGACAGCCGTTAGCGTTAATGGCTTCCAGATAGTACATCGCATTTGCAGTAACCGGAGGCGTTGTGAAGCTGCTGCCGGTTGATATCGCTGTTCCGCCGGTTGCGGTAGTATACCATTTGTAAGTGAGTGCTGCGTTCGGGCCTTGTACACTCAGTGTCACGGTCTGGCCCTGACAAGTCTGGAGCGTAGCGTTTACCACTGTTGGTGCAGCCGGTGCAGCGTTTACGGTAACGTTCACCGCTGTTCTGCTGGCGCTTACACAACCACCGCTGGTAGCAGCTTCGAGGTAGTAAGTCGCGTTAGCGGCCGGTGTAATGGTGTAGTTAGCACCGGTGAATACCGGCGTACCGCCTGTTGGCGCAGTGTACCATTTGTAGATCACGCCGGTTACGCTGTTCTTCACAGACAGGGTGATGGTCTGGCCTGCGCAGGTTGTTTTCGGATCGGCCAGCGGAGCGTCGATGGTAGTGATCACTGTTGCTGTCACACCAGCGCGGGAGCTTCCGCAGCCTTTATTGTTGATGGCTGCCACATAGAAGGTGGTGGTAGCGTTCAGCGGTCCGGTAGTATAGCTTGTACCGGTAGCCAGCAGTGTGCCGTTGGCCGGGGCGCTGTACCAGTTGTAGGTCAGTGCAGGGTCCGGATTCTGGATACTGAAGGTGGCGGTACCGCCGATGCAGATGGTCAGGTTATTGGCCGCTACGGTCGGCATGGACGGCGCAGGATCTACGTTGACGGTTACGCCTGTCCTGGTGGCGCTGGAGCAACCGGTGCCGATATTGGCCTGAACGTAGTAGGTAGTAGTGCTGTTGACAACCGGTATGTTATACACTTCACCGGTGAAGAGCAGGTTACCACCTGTTGCGGCGTCGTACCACCGGTAGATAAATCCGGTCTGTGCGTTCTTCACGGACACGGTTACACCGGTGCCGGCGCAGGTCCTGAGGCTGGTAGCGGTTACTTCCGGCGCAGCAGGGGCGGAGGTCACTGTTACAGTGGCTTTCACCCTTGCAGAAGGATTACCGCACTGTGCAGGGTCGCCTGTAGCTTCCACATAGAAGTCTGTTGTAGTGGCCAGCGGGCCGGTGGTATATATTGGTCCGGTGAAGACGGCTGTACCACCTGTCGGTACTGTGTACCATTTGTACGTGATATTGTTTGCAGGAGAGATCACGCGCAGTGTTGCGGTAGATCCTGTGCAGATAGTCAGTGCATTGGATTCGAGTACCGGTGTTGGCGCGGTGCCTACGCTCACGGTTACTTTAGCTCTTACCGGGCTGGTGCAGGTACCGTTGCTGGCTTCTGCGTAGAAGTCGGTGGTCACTGTCAGCGGTCCGGTGCTGAAGGTAGTGCCTGTTCCGAGCTGGGTACCGCCGGTGGCAGCGCTGAACCATTTATAGGTAGTGCCGGCTACCGGGTTCTGGATGCTGAGGGTTACTGAGCCGCCAGCGCACACATTGAGCGAAGTGGCTGTCACCGTTGGTGTTGCAGGTGCTGTACCTACCCTTATCGGGATCGCTGTTCTCGCGCCGCCGCAACCGCCGCAGCTTGTGCAGCTGCCGCCGACCACCGCTCTTACGTAGTAGGTGGTGCTGCTGTCAGCATTGAATGTATAGCTGGTACCGGTAAATAACAGGTTGCCATTTATGTCGCTCCACTGATACCTGAGGCCTGGCTGCGGGCTCTGTACGGTCAGCGTTACGCTGGAACCGGTGCAGGTGTTAACGGAAGCCTGGTTTACCACAGGTGCCGGCGGTGCGGGCACTACGGTCACGGTACCGGCAGTGCGGGCAGACGGTGCGCCACACTTGGTGACATCGCCTGTTGCTTCCACATAGTAGGTAGTAGTGGCGGCCAATGGCGGTGTAATGAATACCGGTCCGGTAAAGATCGCGGTACCGCCTGTTGGCGTGGTATACCATTTATACGTGAGCGCGTTGTCCGGGTTGAGGATCATCAATGTGCCCGGGTTGTTCTGACAGGTGGTCACATTGCTGGCTACCAGTACCGGTGTTGGTGCGGTGCCTACGCCGATGGATATTTTCACACGGGTAGTATCGCTGCAGCTGCCGGCGGATGCCTGTACATAGAAGTCTGTAGACACTGTCAGGTTTCTCACGATGTATACCGGTCCGGTGAAGAGCGCGGTACCTCCGGTGGCCACGTTGTACCAGCGGTAAGTAAGGGTATTCACCGGGTTCTGTACGGAGAGGACTACGGAGTCGCCTGCACAGATATTGGTATGGGAAGCGGAGATAGTCGGTGTTTGAACGGCGGTGAGGTTTACATTCACCGCTTTCGCTGCACCGGCTGCATTTGCGCAGCTGTTGCTTCCTTCTACGGTCACATAGAAAGTAGTGCTGGCGGTGATGGCCGGTGTGGTGTAGGATGCGCCGGTAAACAGCAGTGTTTGCAGGTTAGCATCTTTATACCATTTAAATACCGGGTTGGTCACGGTAGTGCTGGAAGCAGTCAGGGTGACGGTTGTTTTCGCACATACGGTGGTATCTCTTGCGATGATATCCGTAGCCGTAGAGCGTTTGCTCACGGTCACGTGTGCCGCTTTCAGGTTACCGGCCGCATTTTCACAGTTACCGGCGCTGCTTACGCTTACATAGTAAGTGTAGGTACCAGGTGCGAGGCCGGAGATAGTCAGCACACCGGCTGCGCTAACGCCTTGTGTGATCGGGCCGGTCTTATCCGGATTAGCGTACCATTTGAATACCGGGTTCTGCACGGTAGCAGATGTCGGTGTGAGTCTGGCGGTATCGCCTGCGCAGGTGTTCTGATCTGTCACATTGATATCGGCCGCTGTAGAAGCGTTGGTCACCATCAGGGTGATGACAGCGCGGGCGCCGGCGTTTGCACAGTTGTTGGCGTTCACGCCTTCTACATAGAACTTATAGGTACCTACGGCGAGGTTGGCCGGAGTAGTATATGTATTGGTATTGGAGGCCAGTTTGGCGCCGCCGGTGGCAGCATCGTACCAGTTGAAGTTAACGCCCGGTACAGCGTTTACGCTGAGGGTAGCCGGTGTGTTCACGCAGGTAGTTACGCTGTCTTTGGTGGCAACAGGAGTAGCCGGAGTACCGTACACGGTTACTGTTGCAGGCAGGGACGCTGCGCCGCTACAGTTGTTTCTCATGGCTCTTACAGTATAAGTGTAAGTACCGGAGTCGAGGGTCGGTGATGTCAGGTAGGCGATGCTGTCGAGCAGGTGGTTGCCTTTGCTGTCGTACCAGCCATAGGTAACGCCTACCGCAGGGTTCACCACTTTGAGGGTAGCCTGCTGACCTTTACAGATGCTGCTGTTGGTCACCTGTACCATTGGCTGAACGATCGCACGTTGTGCATAGTTGAAGCCTACTTCGGTGAGTGCGCCTGCGATACCGGATTTCAGTTTCACTTCCACACCAGTGAATGGTTTGGTCGGTACGAAGGACAGCAGTGCGCTTCTGCCACCACTGAGCAGGTTGACATGCACCAGCGGGTTAGACACCAGTACGGAATCGCCAGGTGTATTACCATTGTAGGATGTCAGCTGCACGCTTGCCAGTAAGGCGGCAGAGAGCAACTGGCCTGGGTTGGTGACCATTACTTTTACTGTATCGCCCGGAGTGGAGACACCGTTAAAGTAAGCCTTTTCCCAAACGGAGGCATTCAGTATGCCGAGGTCTATTACGAGGGAAGAATAAGTATTGGCGCTGTTGTCAACTGCCAGTTGCGGGTTGTACACATTGCCCAGCACCAGGAGGCCGGAGCCACCGATGGTGAAGGAGCTTGCTCCTTCGCAAGGCACAGGGTCCTGTCTGTCGGTAACGGTGACGGCTGTTACCGGTACTCTTGCGGAAGTGCAGGAGCCGCCAGGGATCGCTGCTACTACCCAGTAGGTTTTGGTACCCACGGTAGCGGAAGCTGGTGCGGCGAACTGTGCACCTTTAAACAGGGTGTCTGTGGCGGTCTGGGTAGCGAACCAGTAGAACTGTGCATTAGCGGTAGAAGCCGATGCCACGAATACCGGTTGCTGGTTGACTACCACGGTGTCCGGGTTCGGTGTTACGGTCGGAGCAGGCAGGGTAGCTGCGGTGCTTACGTTAACAGCCGTTCTGGTAGCGGAGGTAGTATTACAGCTGTCGTTGAATGCTTCTACATAGTAGGTGGCGGCAGCTGTTACATTCACCACTTTATAGGTAAATCCGCTGTCTGCGTTCAGTTTGGTACCACCGGTAGCTACGTTGTACCAGTTATAGGTGTATCCTGCCAGCGGGTTGGCGATGGCCAGTACCGCGTCTGAACCCGGACAAACTTTCACATCATTGGATTGTACGGTCGGTGCAGCCGGAGCGGCAGCCACTTTCACAGCTACCTGTGTTCTTCCGGTGCTTGCGCAACCATTGCGGAAGGCTTCCACGAAGAAGCTGGTATCTGCCGTCAGTGCGCCGGTAGTCAGCGTAGCGCCGTCTTTACCGGTGAGGTAGGTGCCGTTGGATGTATACCAGCGGTAAGTGATGCCTGTCACCGGATTCTGTACGTTGAGTGTTGCCGTGTTGCCTGCGCAAACAGCTACCTGGGCAGCCTGTACAGCAGGTTTAGCCACTGCGCGCTGTGCGTAGTTGAAGCCGATTTCTGTGAGTGCGCCCACAAGTCCGGACCTCAGTTTCACCTGTACGGCGTCGAACGGTTTGGTTGGTACAAATTCGGCGATAGCCTGTGTACCGTTGCCCAGGAGGCTAAGTTTCACCAGCGGATCGCTGACGGTCACAGAATCCTGCGGAGCATTACCATTATAAGTGGTCAGCCGGACGCCGCCCAGCAGTGATGCGGACAATATCGTACCCGGGTCAGAGAGCAATACCCTTACGGTGTCGCCAGGAGCGGAGAGGCCGTTGAAGCCTACTTTTTCCCATACCTCTGCATTCAGTACGCCGAGATTGATCACGAGAGAGGATGCAGTGCTGGCATCGTTATCTACCGCCAGCTGCGGGTTGTATACGTTACCCAGCACGAGGAGACCGCTGCCGCCGATAGTCTGGGTGGTAGCGCCTTCGCAAGGCACCGGCGTTGGTGTGTTAAATGTTCCGTACACCACTACTGCCGGCACGCGGATAGAAGAGCAGGAACCATTGATGGATGCTTTCACCCAATAGGTTACAGTGCCCGGCGTGTTCCGGGTAGGCGGTGCGTAGGTCGGACCGGTAAACAGGCTGTCGTTGCCAGTCTGGCTGCCGTACCAGGTGAATACCACGTTGGCGGCGTTGGAGGTGGCTTTAAGCACGGCTTGTGTGCCGATGTTTACGGAATCCGGATTAGGTGTCACCACTGGTGCGCTCAGGGAAGCAGAGATCACGATATGGAATGCCTGTCTCGGAGAAAAAGCACCACAGGCGCTGACCGCTTCCACATAGAAAGTGGTGTCTTTGGTGATATTGGGCACGTTAAATACGTATCCGCTGTCGGCGTTGAGTTTGGTACCGCCGGTGGCCACGTTGTACCAGTGATAAGTAAGCTGGTTGTTCGGATTAGCAACTGCCAGTGCTGCGCTGGTACCGGCGCAGAGGTTGAGTGTCTGGTCAGGACCGGGTACTACAGGGGCCGGAGACACAGTAACGGTTACGGGTACACGGTTAGGATTAGCGCAATTGTTGGCGCCTACCACCTGCACGTAGTAAGTAACGGTGCCTGGTGTTCTCAGGGTATCAGTAGTATAAGTGTTCTGGCTGCTCAACACCGTGGTGCTGGTGGCGCTTGCGTACCAGCGTACGGTGGTACCGGCAGCAGGTGTTACAGACAGGGTTGTTTTCTGGTTCACGCATACGGTATCGCCGGTGCCGCTGATAGTCGGGTTCGGGTACAGGATACGGGCGCCATAGATGTCGATGGAGTTGAGCAGGTTAGCGAGACCTGTCAGTTTCACTTCCACGCGGTCGTAAGTACCGGTGGCCGCCACGGTAGCAGCGAATTGCTGACCGCTCAGCAGACGCAGGGTCAGCAGGTCGGCCAGGGTATCTGCTTTCACGGCAGTAGTACCGTTATATTGGGTGATCACCACGCCACCAAACAGGCTTACATCTCCCAGGCCGCCAGGAGCTGCCATGGTCAGGCGGATGCTGTCGCCCGCTGCTCCCGGGTTCGGGAAGATAAGCCGTTGGTATACTGAACCACCGAGTAAGCCTACCGGTATGTTCAGGCGGGTGAAATTGGTTTGAGAGCTGTCGATGTCATTGGTTGGGTTCTGTACAGAGCACAGTACGCAACCGAGGGTAGTACCGGAAACCTGTGTTGTCGGTACGTTACAATCCGGAGAAGGAATTACCGGACCGGTTACTTCTACGTTTACACGTACCCGTGCAGAAGAGCACGCGCCAGGGATGCTTACCGCAGCGAAGTAGCTGTAAGTACCCGGATTACTGAACGGACCTACCACGAAGCTGGTACCGGTACCGGCGATGGTGGTGGTAGTAGAGTCGGCATACCAGTTGATCACCGCGCCCGGAACAGGGGAGGCGGTCAGCGTTGCCTGTTGACCGGTAGCGACGACTACTGTGCCGGTTACCACCGGTGCGGCCGGTGCGTTCACGATGCTTACCACAGCGGGTTTCAGTGCACCAGCTGCGTTTTCGCAACGGTTGGAACCGCTCACGGCAACATAATAAGTATAGTTGCCCAATGCCAGACCGGTGATGGTGAGGTTACCCACGCTATCCAGTGCGTAGTGTACCGCGCCTTCTGTCAGGCCATTGGTGATAGCGGTTGTTTTACTGGCGTCTTTATACCAGGTGAATACCGAATCCAATACTACACCGGATGAAGGTTTCAGCACTGCAGTATTGCTTACGCAACCGAGCGTGGTATCAGCGATGTTGATATCGGCGGCGGTAGCCAGTGCATTTACGTTAACGGTAACGCGTATACGATCAGGGTTAGCGCAACCGTTGGTACCTATTACCTGTGCCCAGTAAGTTACCGTACCGGCGGTGTTGAGCACCGGTGTTGTATACGGATTGGCTCCCAGGGCTGTAGTGGTGGTGGAATCAGCATACCACTGCACGCTGGTGCCGGGCGCCGGTGTAGCGGTGAGGGTAGCGGTGGAACCAACGCAGGCCTGTACGTTACGTACCAATGTGGTCGGATTGGGGCTGATGATGCGCGCACCATATATATTAACTGCATTCAGCAGGTTCAGGGTACCGGTCATTTTCACTTCCACGCGGTCAAACACGCCTCTGGCCGGGATGGTTACATACCCCCTGGTGCTGGTGAGCAGTGTCAGATGGAGGAGGTTGGTGAGCGTATCCCTGGCAACAACGGTGGTTCCATTGGCCACGGTCAGCACTACACCGCCCAAGAGCGACACGTCTGCAAGACCGCCGGGGAACTCCAGATCAAACCGGATGCTGTCCAAAGCGGCGCCTGGTTGCGGGAAGATGAGCTGCTGGAAAGCAGCGCCGCCCAGCAGACCTACCGGTACGCTCAGTTGCGTGAAGTTGGCCGGATCACTGTCCACCGAGAAAGTCGGATTGTTAATCGTACAAAGCACGCAACCGAGGGTAGTGCCGGATGCTTGTTGTGTAGCGGCGTTACAGGAAACAGGCGTACCTGCGGTAGTAACGGTCACATCTACACGAATCCTTGCGGAAGAACAACCACCGGCAAGACGAACACCAACAAAGTAGGTATGTACGCCTGGTGTGGCGAACGGACCTACATTATAGGAAGGACCGGTAGCTACGGGCGCCAGTGTGGTGTCTGTGTACCATTCGATGGTGCCGGCCGGAGCGGAGGCGGTCAGCGTGACTGGCTGGTTCACGGTACCGGAAACGCTGGTAGCTGTTACCGGCGGTACGGGGCTGGTGCCTACCGTAACGGTGGCGGAAGCCAGTGCGCCGGCCTGGTTTTCACAATGGGTACTATCAGTAATACTAACATAGAAGGTGGTAGACGGAGCAGTGAGCCCTGTGATGGTAAGTTTACCGGCGGCGTCTATCGCATAGCTGATGGCGCCTTCTACCAGTCCATCGGTGATCTGGGTAGTTTTATTAATGTCTTTATACCACTTGAAGGTGGTAGTACCGGATGGGTTGGTTGCAGTAGGTGTAATCGTTGCAGTATTGGCGCAGACAGCAGTGGTGGGTGGCACGGTGATATCAGCGGCAGTAGCAAAGTTATTGACAAGGACTGTCACCAGCGCTTTGGCTGATTCAGAGGCGGAACAGGTTTTCAGGCTGGCAGACACATAATACCGGTAAGCGCCTGCGGTAGTGGCGGGAGCCTGGAAGCTGGAGCCGGTGCCTACCACGGTTGTCTGGGTAGAATCATACCAGGTATAGTTGTAATTGGTATTGTCAGGACTGCTGACACTCAGTGTAAGCGGTGTACCCAAACAGGTGGTCCTAACGACGGAGCCGCCGGTGGTAGCCGGTGAGGGGCTGAACCGCTGGATTTCGTTCACATTCAGGGTGGCGAGCCCGCTCACGATAGCGCCGAACCTGACCTGTATATGGTCAAACGGTCCCGAAGAAGCGAAGGTGAGGGTTTGGGGTCCCGACCCGCCCGAGAGCAGATCTATCTTAAGCAGGGCGCTGTTGCCTGTAATGGAATCCACCACTGTGCCCTGATTATAGGTGACGATGGTGATGGCGTTCAGCAGTTGAGCGCTCAGCAGTGCGCCGGCGTTGGAGGTGACGATACGCACAGAGTCGCCGGTTTTTGACAGCCCGGGATATACTGCGGTTAATTGTGTATAGCTATCTGCTAAGGTGGTGCTTACCGCGGAGAACATTTGAGCGAAGGTGGCCACGTTGCCATCCGCTGCGTTGGGCGCGTTGGTCACAGAGCCTACGCCGGCCAGTGCACCGTTGACGCCATATAATATATCGATAGGCGTATTACAGTTGATGGTACCGGTAGCCGGTGTATTATAATAGGCGGCGTATACATTCACATTGACGAGTGCCGAGAGCAGGTCTGCCCGGATAGAAACGCGTACTCTGTCGTACGGAACCCCCGGAGCAGGTACAAACACTTCTGCCTGGTTACCGCTGGCGAGCAGGTTGAGCAGGGCAGTGGAAATAGGAGCGGGGGAGCCTACCGGAGTAGTTCCGTTATAGGCCTGCACGATAATAGAGCCTGCCAATGCCAGGGATAAGGCATTTCCTGCGCCGATTTTTACCACTGCCGGAGTGGAGGCTGTGGGAAGCTGGCCAGCCGGAAAGATCAGGCTTTGGGAAACCGTCACAGTGGCGCCAAGCCCTACAGCTACTGGTGCTGTTATCTGGGAAGACGTCTGTAAGAAGTTGCCTGATACGTCTACGGCGTTGCCGGGGTTGGCCACACCGCACAACAGACAAACGCCGATGCCGCCGGTAACGACGGTGCCATTGACCTGGTCAGTCGCATATACACGCTGTGTCTGCGTTTGCGCCATTGCCGGTTGTGCTATCATTCCGAAGGCCATCAGCAGTAACAGCAGGTTGCCCAGGAACAAACGGGTATGCCTTTTGAAGAAGAGTAACACGGGTGTGTTCAAGGCACTCTTCGCCCGGGACCGGGTAATAGGGGCAGCAATAAAAGGGCAATTAGGAGTAGTGTTTGAATGCATAGCACCAGATATTAAAATAAAACGATATTCATTTTGCAATGAATTACAAATTACTCTGGCGGCAGGATAGGTTATGACGTGGCTAGATGACAAATAACTAAAAGTGAGGCGGTTGATGTATCCTACTTTCAATCATATGTTAAAGGTTTGCAAAAACGTTACGAATGTATAGTGAAGCGGGGGATAAAGTGTGGTTCATTTTAGTTCATTTTGACCGGTAGCGTCCCTTTCGTTCATTTCAAAAACCAATTGTTCAGTTTGTTCATTTTGGTGACGGCAATCACTCTTTTATTACGAAGAAGTTCCCACAACCGGCAGCACCGGATTCGGGCACAAATTTTTTTTCCCTGACCACCGAATTTTTTTAGCAAGCGCTGCCAAATAGCCACCACGGTTGACTTTCGCTATATTTTATTATATATAAATAAATTATACATATAATTATATTGTATAAATAACACAAAAGTATTTTTATTAAAAATTATCATATATATAATCATTTTTAAAATCTCCTGTTCATTTTGTTCATTTTGATTTTCATAAATCTAAACCGCTGACTCAGACGTACTTAATGGAGTATCGAAAATTCCTAATCCATTTATTGTCCCCTATGATTGATCTATCCTATGACTTCATCATGACACTGCAGAAAGAAGTATTGCGCAGATACGGTGTTGAAGTCATGTCGTCGGCAGATTGCAAGAATCTGGCTCAGTCCATATTGGATAACACCACAAAACTGGTAAGTGAGACAACGCTCAAAAGGGTATTCGGATTTGCTGTTACACAACACAGCTTTTCGCGCTACACATTGAACACCCTCTCACAATATTGCCGTTTTAAGGACTGGGAAGATTTCCAGCAACATCATTATCAATTGCTCAACAGCGCCAGTCGCAGCAACCAGCAACTGGACACGCGCAGATGGGACGAACTGAAAACCAAAGCGGATGCTGTATCGCACTACACGATCCTGACGCTTAAAAACCGTTCAGGCATAGCGTTCCCCTTTACCGTTCCCCGTACCTTCTGTAACGCACATATTGAGCGGTTCCTCGAAAGCGACTACGCCGCTACCGCCCTGATCGCGCCATCAGGGTGGGGGAAGTCCGTGGCCCTGGTACACCTCGCCGAACACTTCTGGTTCTGCAGGGACGCCCGGTTCAAACACGACGTATGCTGGTTCATCCATGCACACGCCGCCGGCAGCCTGTTACTCAAAGGCTTATCCCTGGCCAACTGGCTGGACAACCAAATGGACCTCGGCAAAGGGGAGAACTTCCGCGAATACTTCTCCAGTCACTTCAATAACAAAGGCGGCCGCCTGATCCTTATCATCGACGGCTTCGATGAGATCGCTGTTTCCGGTGATAAACTCAAACTATTATATACCAAGCTGGAAGACTTCGTTTATTCGAACGACCGCTATCCCTGGGTGAAAGTGATCCTTTCTGTCCGGAGCAGCACCTGGTCGGAGATATTCCAGCATTCCCACCAGTACCCGGCCTTCCGCCGCTACTGGTACCTGGGACCGGAGATGGACGAGGAAACCAACATCAACCTGCCGGCGCTGACCGAACAGGAAGTGAAGTCGGTCCTCTACAATCACCATTTTGATCCGTCTACCATCCGGATGTTCTCCGAGAGCTTCCTGCAGAAACTACGCAACCCGTACTACCTGCAGCTGTTCTGCCAGCTGAATGCCGGCCCGGAACAAAATTTTGTGGATGAACACCTGAGCCTGTTCGAGATCGTGTCACGGTTTGTGCAAAACCGGGTGTTCAACTCCCAGAGCAACGCCTTTAAAATAAAGATCATTGAAAAGCTGCTCGCCCTGCTCGACTATGGCCGCAGCGGCATCTATATCGACAAAAGCAAACTGCTCAACCAGAACGCCGATCTGTTCCCCGCTTACAAGGAACTGCTGGCAGATAATATCCTGGCGGAAGAGAACCTGAGCCAGGAAATCATGTTCCACGTAAAGGTGCGCTTCGCGCACACCTTCCTGCTGGAATACTTTGTAGCCATGCACTACCTCCAGCAAAGCAGCCAGGAAGTCAACGAGCACCTGCTGCGGAACATACTGGACCATCTGCCACAATCCCCTTACCGTATCGGGGTATTCCGCTGGCTGCTCCGCTATGCGATCACCACCCGGCAAACGGAAGGCATCATCAAAATGTTCCATCTTCCGCTGGCCAACATCGAAAAATCACACCTGCTGGAATATCTCGTGCTCCACTACCAGCACGAGGGCAACAATCAGGTGGAACTGAAATCGATCTTTCCCCCGGGGTTCTTCAAGAAAAACCCGCTCAGCCAGATCATCAACGATGAGTTCATGCATTTCCGTAAAAGGAAAGTGCTGAACGCCCTGCTGGGAATGGCCGAAGCCCGGGAAGACAAACTCAAGATCCGCAACCTGCTGTTCAGCATGGCATTGCTCCAGCTGGACGCCGAACAATGCGAGCTGGAGCTCAACAGTATCAAAAAACTCTACAGCGCAGACGAATTTGACGGCGAACTGTGGGTGACGCCTTATGAAATACTCCTCTTTATATATGAGTATCTTAAATTCGGCTTTGTCAACGAAGGCATCCGGGCTAAAATATACCAGTACCAGCAGTACTGGGGCCACACTTCCCGGCATCAGATGTCCGTGGCGCAGGAAATCGTGTTCCGTAACATGGGCACCGCCTTCCTGCTGATGGAAGACTATGAACACCTGCTCAACTTCACCCGGCGCCTGTTTCAGGCATATCCCTCCCTGCCATACCGCAAAGCGGACTCTTTCCGCCTCATGCTGTTACTCTGGCAGGCACAGGGCCACCTGGGAATGGGCAATGTCAAATCAGCCGAAAGGATCTGCCGGCACGCCGATCATGTCATCAAAAAATATTCATCCGACTATTTCAGCGGCAAACACCTTGAGTCCTTTCAGAAACTGCTGCATGCTACCGTATATTATAATGAACACGAATTCCATAAAGCGATCCGTGTAGCCGAAATAGCCATTGAACATGCACAGAAACTGGACCTGAAAGTGCTGGCGCTGATGAACTACGCCCTGTTGAAGAACATCTACCGCGACCTCAACATGGACAAACAGATCACCGACACACAACAACAAATAGAATTAATCAGAAACAGCACATCCTTCAAACAGGCCATTCCAAATTTTGCGAAGTGATTATGGCATAATTTTGCTTTATTGCATAGCATAATGGCCATCGATGAAAGCAAATACACAACGTCTACCCAATTGCTGCTCAACATATTGAGCCTGCTGACGTTGTTACCACTCGCACCTTTTATAAACCGGTTCCTCCCGCCCATTGTAGCGGGAGGGTTCCACTTAGACCTGGCTGTATCTTTCCTGATCAGCCTTCTGGTCGTATATGCCCTGCGATGGTTTTTCCGGCCACTGATTATTCCCGCCTTCCTGCTGGTGTGCAGCATCCTGCTGTTCAATAAATACCGGGACGATTATACTTTCACCAATGTGCTGAACGATTATAAAGGGATGGTGCAGGGCAACTGGGGCACCAAAGACAGCAAACAGCTGGACATCCTCAGTTTGTATCCGCGCCGTGTGGAAAGTTACCGCGACAAAACGGTACGGGGCATCCGGGAGAAAGTCAACTACCAGGATTCCGTGGTCCGCAACTTCTCCGTGAAACATTCACTGGACTACTACGACGAGTATTTTTATAAGTTCGGGAAGATCACCCGCTTTCTGTCCCTCTTCCGGTATATCAACGGTAATTTCAAATATGTGCTCGACTCCCGTCGTGACGAATACTTCGCCACGCCACAGGAAACTATCCTGAACGGCCTTGGGGGCGATTGCGACGATCATTCCATCCTGATGACTTCCTGCCTGCAGTCTATCGGGGCGCGCTGCCGTATTGTACTGATCAAAGGGCACGCTTACCCTGAGCTCTATTGTGGCGACAAGGAAGATTTCGAGATCATGAAACAGGCCATCATCACGCTGTTTCCCAAACCCGTCATCAAAGAACTGTATTACCACGAGCTGAAAGGAGAGTACTGGATCAACCTTGATTATACCGCCAGACATCCCGGCGGCCCGTACATGAATGATAAAGTTTATGGGTTGATTGAGCTCTGATCTTTAAATTTGCGCCATGAGTCAATTTAGCCGCATCCGGAAGTACCATGGTTTTTTCAGGTTTAAACGGGATTTCGAACAATACAGCCTCCGTAAAGCCAAAAGCTATGAGTTGCTCCTGCACTGGCTTCACAGCAAGCTCAACCGCAATCAGTTCCTGCTCCTGTCCGGTATCCTGGTCGGGTGTTCCGCCGGGTTGGCAGGCGTGGTGCTCAAAATGCTGGTCCACTATATCCATTATGTTATTACCTACAAGGTACATTTCAGCACGCAGGTTATTTTTTATGTAGTCTTTCCTTTTCTGGGGATTGTGCTGACCACCCTGATCGTTATTTTCTTTTTCAAGGGGCAGTCCCGTAAAGGGATTCCGGCGATACTGCATGAGATCGCCCAGAACTCCAGTATTATACCGCCGGTGAAGATGTATTCCCAGATACTGCAAAGCGCGGTGACCGTTGGTCTTGGTGGTTCTGCGGGGCTGGAAAGTCCTATTGCCGTTACCGGCGCGGCGTTGGGGTCCAACTATGCCCGTACCTATTCGCTGGGATACAAGGAGCGCACCCTGTTACTGGCAGCCGGCGCCACGGCGGGCATCGCCTCCGCTTTTAACGCGCCCATCGCCGGGATGATGTTTGCCTTTGAGATCTTGCTGACCGGGGTGGTATTTTCCGATTTCATGCCGTTGATTGTGGCCGCCGTTTGCGGCAGCCTGCTCTCCAAAATCATTCTACAGGAGGAGGTGCTTTTCCATTTCGAATCCCGGACGCCTTTCAACTATCACAACGTACCTTTTTATATTGTGCTGGGCCTGTTATGCGGTTTTTACGCCCGCTATTTTGTGGTGCTGTCGCATAAAGTGGAGCATTTCTTTAAACGGCTGCAGTGGAGCGCCCTGCGCAAAGCCATGCTGGGCGGGGTGTTGGTATCCGCGCTTTGTGTAGCGTTGCCTCCTTTGTTCGGAGAGGGATATACCGCCGTAAAATCATTGGCCGGAGGCCATGGAGAAGTTATCCTGCAAAACAGTTTCTTTGGGTATTTCCCGCCGCAGAGCTGGATGCTGCTGGTATTCACCGGCTGCGTATGCCTGCTGAAAGCTTTCGCCACCTCCATCACCATCCAGAGCGGCGGCAACGGCGGGAACTTTGCGCCGTCCCTGTTTGCCGGCGGCTTCCTCGGTTTCTTTTTCGCCATGCTCTGCACACAGGTAGGCCTTACCGACGTGCCGGTCACCAACCTCGTTATCGTAGGCATGGCAGGGGTAATGGCGGGCGTGATGTATGCGCCGCTGACGGCCATCTTCCTGATCGCCGAGTCCAGCTCCGGCTACGACTTGTTTATCCCGCTGATGATCGTGTCTACCACTTCCTACCTGATGGCGAAATGGTTTTCGCCTATCTCCCCGGAGCTCATCACATTAGCCAAAGAGGGCAAGGTGTTCACCAAAGCGCACGACAGCAATATCCTCCTGATGCTGCGTATGCAGGACCTGGTAGAAGAAGATATCCAGCGGATCGATATTGACGCCAGCCTGCGCCAGCTTATAGAACTGGTGAAAGACGGGCAGCGCAACATCATTGCCGTGGTGAGCCAGCAGGACAAACTGGAAGGGATCATCACACTCGACGATATCCGCCCGATCATGTTCAGCCCGGAACTATATGATACCGTGACTGTTAAGAAATTAATGAAAGCTCCGCCGGCAGTAGTATCTTTAAAAGACAATATTACGCTGGTACTCAAAAAATTTGACGAGGCGGATGTATGGAGTTTACCGGTGGTGCAGGACAAGAAGCTGGTAGGGTTTGTCTCCAAATCACGCATACTGAATAAATACAGATTACTGTTACAGGAATATTCCGAAGGTTAATTACGAATTACGGATTACGAATTACGATTTGGGTTATCTTAAGGAATTACGGTTCTTTAATACATCATCATTCGCAATTCGCAATTCGCAATTCGTAATTCGTAATTCGTAATTTATATGGCGCGGGTACTCATCAATTTTGCACATCCGGCACTGGAGAAGTCCAGGGTGCACCAGCAGTTGCTGGCTGCTATTAAAGGTATAAAGGGCATCACATTCAACGATCTGTATGAGTGGTACCCCGACCTGGACGTTGACGTGGCCCGGGAACAACAACTGCTGGAGCGGCACGATATCATCCTGCTGCAACATCCTTTTTACTGGTACAGCGCTCCCGCTATCATTAAACAGTGGATGGACCTGGTGCTGGAGCATGGCTGGGCTTATGGTCATACCGGCAAAGCGTTGCAGGGCAAATATCTCGGTAACGTCATTTCTGCGGGGAGTGCGGAAAGCGGATATCACCCCGAAGGCAGGCACCAGTACCCGGTGCGGGACTTCCTGCTGCCCTTCTCGCAAACCGCTGTATTGTGCAATATGCAATACCTGGCCCCTTATGTGATTTACGGCGTACACCGTATGGACATAGAAGATATCCGGGGCGTGGCACAAAACTACCGCAACATGCTGGAGCAGCTGCGGGACGACAAATTAACGCCGGAAGCCCTGACCCGGCTGACGTATATGAACGAGGCATTACAACTTCCATCCCAAACCCGATAAAAATATGAATCAACATTCGCTGCTATTTCAGTCAATGATATACCTGGCTGCGGCCATTGTGTTTGTGCCGCTGGCCAAGAAAATGGGGCTGGGCGCCGTGCTGGGCTACCTGATAGCCGGTGTGATCATTGGTCCGTCTGTGATGGGTTTCATCGGTAAAGAGGGAGAAGACATTATGCATTTCGCGGAGTTCGGCGTGGTGATGATGTTGTTTCTTATCGGGATGGAACTGGAGCCTACGTTGCTCTGGCGATTGCGAACATCCATCCTGGGGCTGGGAGGGCTCCAGGTGCTCGGCAGCGCCGCTGCTATCGCCGGGCTGGCCTACTGGCTGGGGCAGCCGTTCAACGCTTCGCTGGCGTTGGGTATGATCCTGTCGTTGTCATCTACCGCTATTGTGCTGCAAACGCTCAATGAAAAAGGGTGGATGCAGACGGCTGCAGGGCAGAGCGCTTTTTCCGTGTTATTGTTCCAGGATATCGCGGTAATCCCGATGTTGGCCATTTTCCCGTTGCTGGCCAGCGGAGCCGCCGGCACAACAGATGTTCATGAGTCATCGTTACGGGACAATCTGCCGGCATGGGGGCAAACGCTGGTGGTGTTGGGCGCCGTAGCCGCTATTGTTGTAGCCGGCCGCTACCTTGTCAACCCGCTGATGCGTATTATTGCCCGTACCCGTGTGAGGGAATTATTTACCGCGACGGCCCTGCTGATGGTGGTGGCCATTGCCGTACTGATGAATCTTGTAGGGTTAAGTTCCGCGCTGGGCGCCTTTTTGGGTGGCGTGGTGCTGGCCAACAGTGAATACCGCCACGAGCTGGAAAGTGATATAGAGCCTTTCAAAGGTTTGTTGCTGGGATTGTTTTTCATTGCAGTGGGAGCGTCCATTGATTTTTCGCTGATCATGGAAGAGCCGTTGCTGATATTCGGACTGGTACTGGGATTGATGGTCATAAAAGGTATTGTGCTGATGATATTGGGGAAGATATTCAAGCTGAGTACCGACCAGAACCTCCTCTTTGCCTTTGCGTTGGCTGACATTGGCGAGTTTGCGTTTGTATTGCTGGCCTTCAGCAACCAGGTAAGGCTGATCGATGGCAGGCTGTCGGCAATGCTCACCGCTATTGTGGCCATCAGCATGGCGCTGACGCCGCTGATCATGTTGTTGTACGAAAAAGTGATACAGCCGCGGTTCACCCGCCAGGCCCCGCGCGGAAACGAGCGTTCTTCCGATGAAATCCATGAAAAGAACCCGGTGATCATCGCCGGCTTCGGCCGTTTCGGCAGTATGACCGGGCGTTTCCTGCGGGCCAACGGTATCAAATGTACCATTCTTGATATGGATTCGGACCGGGTGGATGCGCTGCATAACCTGGGCATCAAAGTATATTATGGCGATGCTTCCCGTTACGACCTGCTGGTCGCTGCCGGCGCCGCCGACGCCAGGCTGCTGATCGTAGCGACCGACCAATACGAACAGACCCGCCAGATCGTAACGCTGGCGCAGAAATATTTCCCTCACCTGCAGCTACTGGTACGAGCGCAGCAGGTGGAAGACACCTTCGAGCTGATGGACCAGGGCGTACTGCATATTTACCGTGAAACGGTGGACACTTCGCTGCGGATGGGCGCCGATGCGCTCCGGATGCTGGGTGTGCGTGCCTATCACAGTGAAAGGGCCGCGCGGACTTTCTTCCGCCAGGACGAACGGACGTTAAAAGGCCTGTCGGCCATGCGCGACGATAAAAAGCAATACCTCGTCAGTATGCGCGAGCGTATTGATGAGATGGAAAAACTCATCGCCTCCGACCGGATCAAAACATGGCTGGACGAAGGACAGGGCTGGGACGCCAGTTCCATCCGCGATGAGGTACGTGGAGAAGCAGAAAGCTGATTATTGAATGTGGTGTATGATCAGTTCAGCCACGTGGTGCAGTAGTTCTACGTCTACCGGGTGGCTGTGGTCGTGTATGGGTTTATCGGAAACGGCCCGCACATAACCTTCTTCATCGGGCTCGAAAGAGATCTCGTGTTCTTCAATGACGACTTTGTATACGGTTTTGTACGTCTGATGTACCGTGTTCACCTCCAGAATATGAGGGTGTCCCTTATATTCAAACTTCAGGGTAAATGTATCTGTTGCCATTGGTTACTGCCGTTGCAGGGCTCAGGCTTCTTTTTCTCTGTGCTGCTGTTGATAATAACGCTTGATCCTGTTTTTTTCATCGCGGGAAAGCTGATGAATGAACAACAGGGAGAAATAAGCCAGTCCGCTAATGATAAATATGTATCCTACGAATCCCAGTGTATGGAAAATCCGGAACCACATCCAGTCATTCGTGTAGGCGTACTGCGCTAAGATAGCTAAAATCACACCTGCCAGCATCAGAACAATTGCTATTTTTTTCATCGGGGGTAAATTTTGGGATAAAGAATACTACTCACGGGTTCCGGCGGCAAACGAAATGCCATTACCATATCTACGTTACAACAACCATATGCGGATGTTGTTCATGCAGATATTTTTCTACATAACGTATAAGCTATAACGAATAAGTGGGGAATATAGTTACAGCTGAAGGCGGATATGCAATTTGTTCAGTCCCTTTACCACGAACAACATGGCCACCGCGAAGCACATGCACCAGATGATACCCGGCACGCCCTGCTGTAGAACAGCCGGCAGGCTGAGGCCCAGGGCCATCATCCCGAAATAGACAATGTCCGGCAGGATGTAGGTGAGGAGTGGGTTAGAGCCTGCGGGCTTAAAGAAGGAAGTCCATCTGTTGAAATGTTTTACATCTATTAAAAAATATAAAAGTGAAAAGACGGCCACACAAATGGCTGCGCAGTACAGGCACCAGCTGGGCGTTGCCTGGATCTTTGATAATTTGTATGCGGGCCTTAACCAGGCGCCTGCAATCAGCAGCACCGTGCAAAACCCTGCCACCCTGGATACCAGGCGGCTGCCGGTCAGGCCCAGGTCTTCATCAAAATAAAATAAAGTCAGCAGCATTCCGCACAACACAATAGCGGTGTGGGCCGCATTACCGCTCTGTGCAGCCAGCAGGCTCCACTCGCTGTTTTGAATAAACGGCTGCCTGCATAAAATATAATACCCGATGCACACAGCAATCATCAAAAAGATAGCGTTGTGATTACCCTTAAAGAGCTGATAGATAATACAGGCATACAGGTATGCCCAGCCAATCAGCCCGAGGATGCCCCACCACTGTGGCGTGAGATAATGCGTTCCGTCTTCACCGCCGCGGTAGATCACCGCCAGCACGATCAATATCACAGCTCCGGCACCTTTCAGGCACCAGCTGATCCACGGCTGTTCAAATTTGTATACATTCCATACCAGTATTACGCTACCGTAAAACAACAGGGCCCATACGGCCATGCTCATACCGGTGGCAGCAGGATTGAGCTCACCGGTATTCACCATAAACACGCCCAGCACCAGCAGGCCCAGCGTGCGCCAGAGGATATGTTTCTGCAACTGCCAGAAGCTGTCGCCTTTACTCAAACGGCTATTGATCGCAAAAGGAATAGACATGCCCACGATAAAGAGGAATGCGGGAAACACCACGTCCACAAAAGTCATCCTGTCTTCATCCGCATGTGCATGCTGCATCCAGGAAGGGATACCCTGCACGCCGGCAACACTGTTAACAAAAATCATCACAAGGATGGTGATTCCGCGAAAAGCATCGATAGATAAAATACGACCGGTTGATAATTTATTGATCATAGGGGATGTGGGTTGACGATCATCCAAAATACAATATAATACTGATAGTATTAAGGCTATTTTAAGCAGGCAGTGTCCAAAAAAATTTATCTTTCCGGCCTTAAACCAATGAACACTTATGAGGAAATACCTGCTCACAGGCGTCAGCATTGCCGGCATGGCATGCATGGCCGCCTGCAACCAGGGACAGTCGACGGCCGATCAGCAACAAGCCACTCCCGACATCCTGGCTGCCAACGTAGACAGCACCGTCAACCCCGCACAAGATTATTTTGACTATGTCAACGGCGGATGGATCAAACGTAATCCTATCCCTGCAGAGTACAGCTCCTGGGGCATCGGCAATCTGGTGCAGGAAGAACTGTATAAACGTCTCCGGCTCATCAACGAGCAGGCTGTCGAAAAACCGGGCGATGATATCTCCCGTAAAATCGCCGCTTTCTGGAAAAGCGGGATGGACTCCGTAGCACTCAACGCCGCCGGCATTAAACCTATCGAGGCCGATCTGAAAGCCATCGATGCCGTTACCAACACCGGGGAACTGGTAGCCCTCGCCGCACAGCAAAACATCTTCACCGGCGCCATGTGCAGCCCCTACATCGCACAGGATGCCAAAAACAGTGAAGCCATGGCGCTGCAGTTCTACCAGGGCGGCCTTGGTTTACCCAACCGCGATTACTATTTCAATACCGACGAACGCACTACCAAAATAAGACAGGCGTATCCCGCGCACATCGCCAAAATGCTGCAGTTCACCGGTATGGACAGCATTGCCGCCAAAGCTGCCGCCGCCAGCGTCGTACAACTGGAAACCATCCTGGCGAAGTCCAGCCGCAAACTGGCGGACCTGCGTGATCCCGAAGCCAACTATCATAAAATGGCCGTCACCCAGCTGAACAAAATAGCCGGTAATATTGACTGGGCCGCCTTTATCAAACAACAAGGTATTAACAGTCACGCAGATACGATTATTGTGGGTCAACCGGAATTCTATACCGCTCTCAGCAACGCAGTGAAATCACAGCCGCTGGACACCTGGAAGCAATACCTGAAATGGCACCTGATCAACAGCAGCGCTTCCATGCTCAGCGATGACATTGCCGCCACCGACTTTGCCTTCTACGGCACCCTGCTGAAAGGCCAGGAGAAACAAAAACCACGCTGGAAACGGGTGCTCGATGCTGAAGAACGCGCTATGGGCGAGGCCCTCGGCCAGCTGTTCGTGAAAGAGTTCTTCAACGCCACCGCTAAAAAGAGATACGAGAACCTGGTGGAAGATATCCGCGGCGCGCTGAAAACACGCATCGAAAACCTTACCTGGATGAGCGACAGCACCAAACAGAAAGCGCTGTACAAATTGTCTAAGATCACAAAAAAAGTGGGTTATCCGGACAAGTGGAAAGACTTCTCCACAATGGCCATCAAAGACCAGTCTTATGCAGCAAATGCCAGAGCCGCACAGCAATGGTGGCATAACTACCAGGTCAACAAACTGGGCAAACCGGTAGACCGCACCGAATGGGACATGACACCGCAGACCTATAACGCCTACTATAACCCCAGCAACAACGAAATTGTGCTGCCTGCCGGTATCTTCACCGTGCCCGGCAAACGTGACGAAGAGCTGGACGACGCACTGGTATACGGTTATGCCGGGGCCTCCACCATCGGTCATGAAATTACCCACGGCTTCGACGATGAAGGCCGTCAGTTTGACGCAGACGGCAACCTGAAAAACTGGTGGACCAAAGAAGACGAAGCGAAATTCAATCAACGTGCAGCCGTGATGATCAACCAGTTCAACTCCTACGTAGTAGTAGATTCCCTGCATATCAACGGTAAAGCCACCCTCGGCGAAAATATCGCAGACCTTGGCGGTATCCTCCTCGGCTGGGACGCGTTCCAGAAAACAGAACAGTTTAAAAAGAACCAACCTATCGCCGGTTATTCCCCAGCACAGCGCTACTTCATGGGCTATTCCCTCGGTTGGCTCAGCCACACCAAAAAAGAAGACCTGGCGAGAAGAGTGCTGACCGATGTGCATTCCCCTGCCAAATTCAGGGTGATCGGACCTTTCAGCGATGTAGACGCTTTTTACAAAGTGTATAACCTGAAAGAAGGCGATGGCATGTGGAGACCGGACAGTGCACGCGTCAGAATATGGTAGTACCTTTTTAAGATGTCTTAAAAGCCTGATTGGGACTCCTTTCCAGTCAGGCTTTTTTGTTTGTCTGAATGCCGTCAGGAAAAGAGATAATGTACATATTGCGCGAACTATTATTTATCTTGAGTCCCGAATTTTAGGAATTGGATTGCTAAATTAATTTTGGAGCTATAAGAGAAATGGGAAGTTCATGCTATGAGGCGCGCAAACCAGCCGCCCACGTTTTTGCTATTGTTATTATTGGAGTTATCGCAGTTTGCGCCGGGGTAAAAAACGTTTCCGCTCAGACTTTTTCGGAAGCCTTCAAACCCTTTGCCGGTACGCCCCGCCACTATGTATGTTACCGTACTGCTGACAGTGTGGCCATTGACGGCCGGCTGTCGGAAAAAGCGTGGGGACAGGTACCCTGGACGGAGGATTTTACTGATATTGAAGGAGCTGTGAAACCGGTGCCACCGCTTCGCAGCCGCGTAAAAATGATGTGGGACGACCAATATCTCTACATTGCCGCCGTGATGGAGGAGCCTCACATATGGGCTACCCTTAAAGACCACGATGCGATTATATTTCAGGATAATGACTTTGAAGTGTTCATAGATCCTGATGGCGATACACATCAATATTTTGAACTGGAAATCAACGCCTTTAATACCATGATGGATTTGTTTATGAACAAGCCGTATCGTCATGGTGGCAACGCGTTGCTCAACTGGGATACTAAAGGGCTGAAGACCGCCGTTCATATCAACGGCACCCTCAACCAGCCCGGTGACAAAGACCAGGAGTGGACCGTGGAAATGGCGATCCCGTTTCATGCGCTGCGTTTCTTCAACGATGCGCGCCGCCCGTCTGATGGCAGCACCTGGCGTATCAATTTCTCCCGGGTAGAGTGGGACACTGATATCAAAGACGGTCGGTATGTAAAGCGGAAGAAGCCGGAAAACAACTGGGTATGGTCTCCGCAGGAAATCATCAATATGCATGCCCCTGAGAGATGGGGATACCTGCAGTTCAGCACACAGCCCACCCATGAAGCCACCGCTCCCTTCCGGATGCCGGTTGCCGAACCCGCCAAACGCCTGTTGTGGCATGTATTTGATGAGCAGGTGCGGTACCGGGAGCGGCACGGTAAATTTGCCGCCAACCTGCGGGAGCTGAACCTGCCTGCCAAACAAACCGCTGCCGATGGTGTTACCTACTCGCTGCAGCTGGAAGGCATCAGTTCGCAGTTCACCGCCTCCGTACAGGGCGGCAAACTGGAGGGAACTGTTTACATTAACCAGGAAGGCCGTATCTACAGCAACACGAAAAGAAAATAACGCTTATGAATAAACGTAATTTCATCAAAGCATTGGGACTCAGCGGGCTGGCATTAGCAAAACCGTCGCTGCCCGCGCTGGCGGGCACCGCAGAGAAGCCGCAGTCCATGGAAAAAACAGGTGTACAGCACCGTGTCTGGATCAATCCGGATCCCAGGGAGAAAGCAGCCGATCTGGCAAAACGTTATGCCACGTATCGTAAAGCAGGCATTACGGACCTCTTCTTTGAAGCGGACAGCGAAGTACATTTCAGGGCGGCCAAAGCTGCCGGCATAAAGGCGCATCGCTGGATGTGGACCATGAACCGGGGCGAAAAAGAGCTGCTGGCCAGTCATCCGGAATGGTATGCGGTGAACCGCAAGGGCGAGTCCTGCTCCGACCATCCGCCGTATGTGGACTACTACCGCTGGTTGTGTCCCAGCAAACCGGAAGTGATCAACTATCTGAAATCGCAGGTGGAACAGGCATTGTCTAAGAATTATGTAGATGGTATCCACCTCGACTATGTTCGTTTTTGCGATGTTATTCTGCCGGTGAACCTTTGGAGTAAATATGGTATTGATCAGTCGAAAGAACTGCCGGAATACGATTTCTGTTACTGCAACGATTGCCGCAGTGCTTATAAAACCGCATATGGCAAGGATCCGCTGGAGATAGCGCATCCGGACCAAAGTCCTTCCTGGCGGAAGTTCCGCTATGACCGGATTACCAACGTGGTAAAGAACCTGGCACAGGTAGCCCAACAACATAAAAAGCCTATTTCCGCCGCGGTATTTCCCACACCGGAGATAGCCAAACGCATTGTGCGGCAGGATTGGACCAACTGGCCGCTGAACGCCGTTATGCCGATGATCTATCATGGGTTTTACTGGGAAAACATCACCTGGATAGGGGATGCGGTAGCAGAAGGCGTTAAAACCCTGCATGGAGCGTTTCCATTGTATGCAGGCTTATTCCTGCCTGACTTCAATAATAACTACAATGATCTGCGCGAAGCGGTGAAACTGGCCATAGACAATGGCGCCGCGGGGGTCTCTATTTTCGGGGATATGACGCCTGAAGTACTAAGGGTACTGGGAGAAAGCGTGTAAATTTAGAAATTTGGGTATTAGGTATTTAGCTATTTAGTGCCATGTTGTTTCGGCTTGTTTTTAATAGCTAAATTCCTAAATACCCAAATTTTCACATGACAAAATTTACAACTCGTTGGCAGGCCTGTCTGCTACTGCCTTACCAAAATTGACATTCGGTTTGTTACCCATTGTCACTACCATGGTACCGCCTTTTAGGAGGTCCTGGTGGGTGATAAAGCTCTTCGTATATGGCTTACCGTTAATGGTAACGTTTTGGATATAGATATTTTCCTTGCTATTGTTGATCGTTTGTACTGTGAAGGTCTTACCGCCTTCCAGTTTTACCGTTGCCTTATCGAACAGCGGGCTGCCCAGTACATACACGCCATTGGCGGGGTTTACCGGGTAGAAGCCCAGCGAGGAGAACACATACCATGAGGACATCGCGCCGCAATCTTCATTGCCTGCCAGGCCTTCCGGCTGATCGAAGTAAAAGTCTTTCATCACCTGTCTTACTTTCTCCGCGGTTTTCCACTGGTTACCTGCAAAAGCGTACATGTAGGTAACGTGATGGCTGGGTTCATTACCATGCGCGTACATGCCGATCAGGCCGGAGATATCGTTGGATGCCTGCGCGCCCATATCGCCTTTGGCCGTAAAGAGGCTGTCCAGTTTGCGGGTGAAAGCTTCATCGCCGCCCATCAGGCTGATCAGTCCTTCCACGTCCTGCGGTACCAGCCAGGTGTATTGCCAGCCGTTGCCTTCTGTGAAGTCGCCTTTCTCATGGATGGAGTTGAACGGATCGTAAGGTGTTTTGAAGCTGCCGTCGCTTATGCGCGGCCGTACAAATTTAATGGTGCTGTCGAAGTAGTTTTTATAGTAGGCAGCACGTTTTTTATAGTATTCGTAGTCTTCCTGTTTGCCCATTTTTTTAGCCATGGCAGCGATACACCAGTCGTCGATCGCGTATTCGAGGGCTTTGGACACAGATTCGTATTCTTTATCCGCAGGGATGTAACCTCTTTCTTTTACGTATTTCACGCCGAGGTCGTCGCGCATGGAAGTGGCTTTCATGGCTTCGAAGGCATCTTCAGCGTTAAAGCCGGTGAATCCTTTCAGATAGGCGTCCACGATAGGGGGTACGCCATGATATCCTACCATACAGTTGGTTTCGCTGCCCATGAGCGGCCATACCGGCAGTTTGCCCTGTTGTTTGTGTATGGTGATCATGGAGTTTACGAAGCTGTTCACTTTTTCCGGATGCAGGATGGTGCTCAGCGGCGCAGCAGAGCGGTAGATATCCCACAGGGAGAAAACGGAATAGTTATCGAAGCCCGGGTTGGGATATACTTTTTTATCGGTGCCGCGGTAGCTGCCGTCGTGATCGTTGAAGAGGGCAGGATCTATCATCGTGTGATAGAGGGCGGTGTAGAATACACGGCGGGCCGCATCGTCTTTTGTCTGGATGTCTACTTTAGACAGTTCCTTGTCCCACTTGGCGTTGGCGCTGTTCACCACCCGGGTGAAGTTCCAGCCTGGCATTTCCGCGTTGATGTTAGCCAGTGCGTTGGCGCTGCTGACAGGGGAGATACCCACTTTCAGCATGACCTGTCCCGGTGATTTTGCAAAGGAGATCACGCCTTTTACAGCTTTTCCTTTCAGGGAGACGCCTTCCTGTTTTGTATCTCCTTCGAATACCTGGAATTGTTTTACCGGCACATTGGATTTAATGGTGAACCATACGCGCTGGTCTTCCGCCCATCCTTTGGAGTAGCGGTAACCTTCGAGGGTATAGTCGTCTACTTTGCGGATGAATGTTTCCACCGGAGCGTCCCAGCCGATACCTTCCTTCAGGTCGATGATAATGTTGGCTGGTTCGTTTTTCGGGAAGGTGTATTTATGCAGCGCCACTCTTTCAGCGGCAGTGAGTTCCACGTCGATGTTGTAGTCGTCCAGTTTTACCCGGTAGTAGCCGGGTCTGGCTTGTTCGCGGGCATGTGAATAGTGGGAGCCATAGCCGGATGTAGGATTTTCCTGGGTACCGCGGTTAGTACGGATTTTTCCGGTGTAGGGCATGATCAGCACGTCGCCGAGGTCGCCGATGCCGGTGCCGCTCAGGTGCATCTGAGAGAAACCGATGACAACGCTGTCAGAGTAGTGGTAGCCGGAGCACCAGTCCCAGCCCTTTACGATATTGGTAGGGCCTACCTGTACCGCGCCATAAGGCACGCTGGCGCCTACAAATACGTGGCCATGGCCGCCGGAGCCAATGTAAGGGTCTACCGCCGCTACCGCGCTGCTTTCGATGAAACCTTCAGCGGCTTTAGCCTTTTTGGCCTGTGCTGACACCTGCGTGCCTTGCAGCATCAGGGCCGACAAGGCCAGTGCGCCACCGATCCTAAATCCCATATTCATAACTAAATCCTTTTAGCAAGCTAATATACGCGGTCGGAACAACTTTTCAAGCACTTTTTTTGTGAATGGCAGGTTATTGTAGAGAGGGAGGAGAGGTAGAAACGGGGCGGGGGAGGCCCGAGTGAAAGCGGAGGATTGAGTGGGGGCGGAGGTTCGGGTAAAAGCAGAGGATTGAGTAACAGCGGAGGTTCGAGTGAAGGTGGAAGCTCGAGTGGAAGCGGAGGCTTGAGTGGAGGCGGAAGCTTGAGTGGAAGTGGAGGCTTGAATGGAGGCGGAGGCTCGAGTGGAAGCGGAGGCAGGGAATCAGTTTTTAAAAAAGCAGCCGGAAAACGGACATGGTAAACGCCGTTTTCCGGATGGAGACTTAAAGTTGCCCGGCGGGTTCCAGTACAGGAGCAGCTGCTTCCGGCTTTTCCAGCTTCTTCAGGAACTGTTTGGTAAGAATTTCCCATGCGATCATCAGCCACAGTACAAGGCAGGGCAGGGCTTTCAGCGCATAGGGCACAGCAACGTTTTTCCGTACCCACGGTGTGACGAGGTCTGAATGGGAGAAGCTCACCAGCAGGATGGCGAAAAACAGGAAGATATTGGTCGCGCGGGTGATAGGCTGCATCACATACCAGATACAGATAGCCGGTATAGCAATAATGTAAGTTGGTGATTCTGAGCTGCTGCTGAATAATACCGGGAACATTAGCACGGAACAGAGCATATACAGCCGGTAGCGGGAATTATAGCGATAGGGCAGCCGGATGTATTGTGCCAGGAAAATCAATACTGCAGGGACCAGCACATAATTATGATTCAGCGCAGGCAGGTGGAGCACGCGCTGGATAAAGCCTCCGGCGGATATATTCTGGAAGATGGTGGTGGTAGCCTCGTTCAGCGTATTCTTGTGCACCAGGGCGGCATACCATTCAAAATAACAGTTAATAACATACTGTGGGCTGGAAAGCAGCATAGGTGCAGCAAACAGGATAGCTCCCCAAAGGAACAAGCCGCCAATCAACCGTCTTGGGTTGCTGCTGAAAAAGAAGAATGCCAGTCCCACAACGCCGTAAATCTTCGTCAGCGTTCCCAGTACTATCAGGAATGCCGCCATCATATCCTTCCCTTTTACAATACTGGCGAAAGTCAGGATAATAAAGGCGCCGATGAACTGGTTCATCTGGAACCATCCGCTGGCGCCCATCAGTTCCTGGGTACAGAGCAGCAGGATAATGTTTTGCTGTATCCTGTTGAGCGGCAGCTGGCGAATAGCATAATACAATACACCGGCGCCGGCCATTGCCCATAACATGGCGCCGACTTTCGTTTCCAGTCCGGCGAAAGGCGCGATGACAAGGCTGAATACCGGTCCATACAGGTTCACATCGTAGTATTCCTGCGGATACTCGATATAAAGTGGTTGCTGATGTATGAGATGAAAGAATACGTTCTTGAAAATGAGGAAGTTATTGATATTACCCCGGGATATTTCCGTAATAGCACCAATAAAAGCCAGTCCAAACCAAAGGAACATGATCAGCCATTCCTTTTCTCCCAAATAAGTCAGCAGGTTGCGTTTATGCTGTACAGCCGTGTAGTTCATCGTAGGTCTAAATACTATATATGCTGATATGACGCAGCAAAAAGCCGCATCCCCCTATTAGAGGGCGGCGATTACAAAAAGTAAGCAGGTAATTAATCTTCGGAAGAAGCCCACTGTGCGGACTGCAGATTAATGGCGGTTACCGCGCCTGCCACCAACACAACGGCCGCGGCCGCAACAAGAACAAGTACTACCATGTAGATCAGATTTTGCATTCTCAGGGGCAAATATAGGGAATTGGTCACCGGTTTCGCATGGCATTTTTCCGTAAATTAATACCATGAATAAGTATGGCACAACGCACAAGAAACGAACAAGGGCTGCGGAAGATAAACTGACTTTTCAGGAAAGACTGGCCGCCCTTCGTAATATCCCTGCCTTTTTCAGGATGGTATGGCAGACCAACCGCGGCTTAACCATCACCAACGGACTGCTGCGTATTGCCCAGTCAGCCATGCCGCTTTCCCTGTTGTATGTAGGCAAACTCATTATCGACGAGGTGGTATTGATCAGTAAAGACCATGCCCACCATGGCACACAACACCTGTGGCAGCTGGTGGCCCTGGAGTTCGGGCTGGCTATCCTCTCCGATGGGCTCAGCAGGGCCATTACACTCATTGACAGCCTGTTGGGCGATCTGGTGGCCAACCATACATCCGTTAAAATTATGGAGCATGCCGCTTCGCTGGACCTTGACCAGTTTGAAGATTCGGAATTTTATGACAAGCTGGAACGTGCCCGGCAACAGACAATAGGCCGTACTATCCTGCTGTCGCAGGTATTCAGCCAGGTGCAGGATCTCATTACCATGGGCTTTCTGGCCGCCGGCCTGATTGTCTTCAACCCATGGCTGATACTGCTGCTGCTCGTTGCCGTTATCCCGGCGTTCCTGAACGAATCGCATTTCAACCACCTGCATTACCGCCTTACCTGGGGGCAGACATCCGACCGCCGGGAACTGGACTATATCCGTTACCTCGGCGCCAGCGACGAAACCGCCAAAGAAGTGAAAGTCTTCGATCTCTCCAATTTTCTCATCCAGCGCTTCCGCGTGATCTCCGATAAGTTCTACAACGATAAAAAGAACCTCGAATCCCGTCATGCCGTCTGGGGTACCCTGTTCGCCCTGCTGGGCAGCGCCGGCTACTACGCCGCGTATGTGATCATCATCCTGCAAACCGTCAACGGCGTGCTGACCATCGGTAGCCTCGCCTTCCTCGCCGGCTCCTTCCGGCAGCTGCGCACCACCTTCCAGGGCATCCTGATCCGCTTCTCCAGCGTAACACAAGGCGCCATGTACCTCAAAGACCTCTTCGACTTCTTCGAGATACAGCCACAGATGCGCTCACCGCAGCATCCAAAACGTTTTCCCCATCCTATCCGCCAGGGCTTTACCTTCGAAAATGTAGGCTTCAAATACCACAACTCCGACAAATGGGCTATCCGTCACCTGAACTTCACCCTGCACGCCGGCGAAAAACTGGCGCTGGTAGGAGAGAACGGCGCCGGGAAGACCACGCTGGTGAAGCTGCTGGCACGCCTCTACGATCCTGTGGAAGGCCGTATCCTCCTCGATGGCGTAGACCTCCGGGAATACGACCTTTCAGAACTACGTACGCAGGTAGGCGTTATCTTCCAGGACTATCAGCGGTATCAGATGACCGTCGCCCAGAACATTGCCGTCGGTAATATCACTCACAGCCATGACCATCAGCTCATACAGGATGCTGCGCGGCAAAGCCTCGCTGAACCCCTCATCGAAAAAATGCCACTCGGCTACGAACAGATGCTGGGCCGCCGCTTCAACCAGGGCATCGATCTCTCCGGCGGCGAATGGCAGAAGATAGCGCTCGCCCGCGCCTATATGAAAGACGCACAGCTGCTGATCCTCGATGAACCCACCTCCGCCCTGGACGCCCGGGCGGAATACAACGTGTTCCTCCGCTTCGCAGACCTTACCCGCGACAGGACCGCAGTATTGATATCTCACCGGTTCTCTACCGTACGCATGGCCAACCGGATACTGGTGCTGGAGAAAGGACAGCTGGCGGAGATAGGGAGCCATGAAGAGCTGCTGGAGCAAAGAGGGAAGTATGCGGAGTTGTTTGAGTTGCAGGCGGCGGGGTATAAGTAGTACCTGCGCTTTTTGTTTGACTGGCAGCAGCAGCATAAACTGCAATCAGTATAGACAATATTTTGTAATATTGAAGAGAACCCCTGGATCATGTTAAAAGAACTATTCTCAGAATTCATCGATATCTATCCTGGAGAGAAAAATAGTGTTAAGAACTCCGCAGATAAAAATTACGGACATCTTCGTTCTACTAAAATAATGACGGAAGAACTGCCTGCGCTACTGCAGCAAATGTCAGGTTTGCCCGCTACTCAATACCTTTTCAAAGGTTCCGTGGGAAAAGGTAATATGACAGAAGTGCCCAACTTGTGTATCCTAGATCAAGCTATCACACATTCACCCGAAAGAGGGTATTATATTGTTTATTTGTTTGATCCTGAAATGACCAAGTTTTACCTAACATTATTAATAGGATGGACACAGTTTGAAAAATATTACGATTATCCACAGCAAGGTAGAAAAGCTATTCTAAAACTTCAACAGGCGCTCAGAAATCAATACGACACGTTGACTTCATTCTCATCAAGCGAGCTAGGCCTAATAGCGGAAAGAACACGAACGAGAGGCTATATCTATGGAACGATCTTTCACAAAGTGTACTACATTGATGAAATGCCCAGCGATCAAATGTTGTTAAACGACCTTCACCAGATGACGAACCTCTATCAAACCATGAAAGAGGAAGTTGGTACAGATATTCTCCACAAAGTCATGCCCACAGAAGCAGATTTCCAGCTAGCCATACAAACCGCTACTCCTGCTCAACTTTCTGACGGACCAATTTCACGGTCATCTAAAATACCGCGGGCGCCAACAAAGTGGCAAAGAGATCCCAGTATTTCCTCAGAGGCGTTGAGACGTGCACAATATAGATGCGAGGTAGATTCCACGCACACCACCTTCATCTCCAAGAAGAACAAACATCAATTTGTTGAAGCGCATCATTTCCTACCAATGGCTATGCAGGATAATTTCCCTTATAGCATTGATGTTCCAGAAAATATCATTGCGTTATGTCCCAATTGCCATAGGGCTTTCCATCATGGCGAAAATGATTATAAAAAAGAACTGATTAACCTGTTTTATGGAGAAAGGATACTAGGGCTGCAACGCAGAGGCATTGATATTTCAGAAGATGCCCTTTTGAAGATCTATCTCAAGCTCGACGACGTAATAGAATAAGAGGTGCCCTTAGCACCTCTTATGCTTTAGGACACCTACTGTATCTTATACCAGGGCAATCCCTGTACCCCTTTCGGATGGTTTATCGACGTTTTCAGGCTGCTTCCATTGATTTCAAACCAAGGGAAAGAACTGCGTCCGTTGGGGTGATACACCGTCGGATAAACCTTGTCGTTGGTAATTTCAAACCAGGGCTGTGTATGGGTACCGCTGGCATGATGAACAGTAGTGAAGATCTGGTTGTCCCGGATTTCAAATTCGGCCAGACCTTTCCATCCTTCCGGATGATGGAGTGTTCTGTAGATGTACATTGGTTAAAATTTTCGGGTTAAAAACGTAGTATAAATTTAAGGGAAAAACGGATGCAGTGAAAGAGGGGACAGTGGTTTATTCACATAATTTTTGCTATTATAAATTTTAATTTACAAATAATTACAAATGTTAAAATAATATATATTATTATTTCACAGCGTGGTGTACCTGGGACCCTGTTATACAAGACAGGTAACAACAGGTGGAATCTCTCCCTTTTTCATTGACCCGCAATTTGTTATTATCGACATTAGACACACCGGACATATACGTATAACCGTCAACGTTATCATAAACAAATTTTAAAAGAAAATACGAAACCATTACTCACAAAGTATTTTCACGAAATAAAAACAACTGCTTCTTATCAGGACTAAAAAAATATTTTGGAGATATTAAAATATTTTCTTCATCTTTGCATTGTTAAAAAAATCATAAACATGCATCCAAAGTATACACATACACAAAAATTTAGCGCGTCAGGCCGCATAGGCTATACGGGTTGCGGGGCATGTTATGCTACAGAATAGTTAAATCAACGAATTCGATATAACACAAGCCCTGCAAGAGATTGCGGGGCTTTTTTAATTTTTAAAAACATGCGTCACTTAACGATATATCACATTCATTTTAGCATACAGCCACAAGGCAGTAAGCATTCCTATACCCCAAAACGACAACGACATCGGTAGTACCCCTCACGTTTCATCCCGTGAAAAGTAATCTGAAACCGGTCGTCGTAAAAGAGGACCGGTTTTTTTGTTGCCCCAAAAAACAAACGGGTAAGGTAGTTCAACGGCAGAACACCCGATTGTGGATCGGAGGATCAGGGTTCGATTCCCGCCTTTACCCCTATGTGAGTGCTGCGATGACGGTGTATCGCAATGGTCTGTAAAACCATCGCCTCCGGGCTTAGCAGGTTCGAATCCTGCCATTCACACCAGGCTATAAGCCACAAGTTCTTCTCAGTCAGAGAAGCAGGAATAGTTATGTATGCAAACCAGGTGAGGGTTTCATAAAGCCCCGCAGTGCAACGGTAGTAACCGGTTGTATGCTGTTGCCACATACACTGTGCCCTGTATTTCATCTATGGGTAAGAGGTTCGAATCCTCTCTGGTCTTTAAGACCAGTAGCTCATCCGGTAGAGCAATAGAAACACAAAAAAGGGTTCGATTCCCACCCCGCAAGGGGCAAGCCAATGGTCGGCAAAGGACTAAAAATCCTCGGGAAGCGCACATCTTCCATAAAAGGTGCTCATTCATAAAGTCAGGGCTATATGCCTGTGCTACCGCGTCAAAAGGGCGCAACAGCAATCCGGTGGACACCAGCAAACAGCTGTATACCTGCGCGTGGTCCGTATCTCTTAGTTACCTTCCTTCCGCCATAACAGATACGCACACACGCAGTGAAAGTTGTTTCCGTGAAAACGGGATAGTCACATACTCCTGGCTTTATTATTTCATCCACCCAAAAACAGAAAAAAATGAAAAGGGTCATCATCAATGCGTACGAAATAGGACTCGTCTTCAAAAGAGGCGTATACCTGCGTATGCTGAAAGCCGGCAGCCACTGGCTGTTCGGCGAAGAAGTGAAAGTGTATAACATCAATACCGCTTTCACCGCACCGGTAGAACTGAACATCCTCCTGCAGGATGCAGCACTGGCCGATGCCCTGCACGTCGTCGACGTAAAAGAAACAGAAATCGTACTGCTGTACGAAAACGGTTTGCTGAAACAAGTCCTCACCACCGGAAGATATACTTTCTGGAAAAACCTGATCGAATACACCTTCGTCAGAGCGGACCTCAGCAAAGTGAACATCACGGAGAAAATTGACCGCGCCACGCTGAACCATAAACTGGTAGCGCCCTTCGTAAGGTCCACCACCGTAGAAAACTACGAAAAAGCGGTGCTCCTGATCGATGGCAAATATGAGATTACCCTCTCTCACGGTACTTACTACTGGTGGAAGAACGATATCCCCATCCTCGTCAGCAAAATAGATATGAGACAGCGCCAGCTGGAGATCAACGGACAGGAAATCCTGACCAAAGACAAAGCGGCGCTGCGGCTCAACGCCTGGGCACAGTACCGGACTGACGATATCGAAAAAGCACTGCTGGCCAATAAGGATTATGAAAAACAGCTCTACGTCCTTTTCCAGCTGGCACTGCGGGAATATATCGCCGGCCTCGGCTTCGATGAACTGATGGAGAAAAAAGACTCCCTGTCCGCCTTCGTGCTCGACGCCGTCGGCAACAGCGCGGCAGCGCTGGGCATCACGGTGACCAGCTTCGGCATCCGGGATATCATCCTGCCGGGCGATGTGAAAGACATCATGAACCAGGTACTGGTGGCCGAGAAAAAAGCACAGGCCAATATCATCATGAGAAGAGAAGAAACCGCCAGCACCCGGAGCCTGCTCAACACGGCCAAACTGATGGAAGACAACCCCATGCTGTTCAAATTGAAAGAAATGGAATACGTGGAGAAAATCGCGGAAAAAATCAACAACATCAGCGTCTCCGGCAACGGCGTCCTGATAGATCAGCTCCGGCAGCTCTTCATCAGCAAATAGTTTTTCAGAAAAGAGTTAACTTTGCGGTTGACTCTTTTCTAATTTTTTCAACTATGCACGGACGTAACCGAAACGATATTTACCCAGGCCTGGAAGTAGCGATCATCCTCAAAAAAGACCAGCGTACCGGCAAACGCACCTACGGCATCGTGCAGGATATCCTCACTTCCGCCCCCTTTCATTCCCGCGGCATTAAAGTCCGCCTCGAAGACGGCCAGGTTGGCCGTGTGGCCGAAATCAACGTCACGGAAGAAGACTGACAATTTCACTACATATAAGTACCGATTATCAGGTGATAGGGCATTCCCCATCACGCAGAAAAGTCGTACTTTGACAATGTTTCAAGAGTGCGAATCTACATGCGTAATATAACCACCCTCAATGATGTTCACCAGCAGTTTGCCGAGTATTTCGAGGTACCGGTCCTGAAGCCGTACGCCTACCTGCTGTCTAAAAAACTCAGTGAGGGACATATCTGCCTCGACCTGGACGTCATCAGCGAAGAACAGGAAAACCTGCCGGGATTTTACCAGATCCCGGAAAACGGCCCCGCTCCGCTGACAGCCATCCCGCTGGTGGGTAAAAACGGGAACGACACCCAGCCTTTCGTGCTCTTCCAAAACAGGCTGTACCTGCAACGGTACTACCGCTACGAAACCAGCTTCCTGCAGCATATCAACGACTTCCTGGCAGCCGAAAAAGAATTGCTGCCCGAAAGGACCGCGCTCCTGGAACAGCAACAGGAACTGATACGGCAGCTGTTTCCCGCGGGCAATAACCTCCGCGACGGCGACGATCCCGCCGACTGGCAGCTGGCAGCCGCCATCACCGGCGTATTAAACAATTTCACCATCATCACCGGCGGCCCCGGCACCGGTAAAACCACCACCGTTGCCAAACTGCTGGCCATTCTCTATGCTACCGATCCCGCCCTCAGGGTGGCGCTGGCCGCACCTACCGGTAAAGCCGCAGCCAGGATGGCCGAAAGCTTACGCAATACCACCATCCCGGTAGACCCGGCCATCGCAGCAAAATTCCAGGAGCTGAGCCCGTCCACCATCCACCGGCTGCTCAAATCCATCAAAAACAGCCCATATTTCCGGTACAATAAAAAAAATCCGCTCACCTATGATGTCGTCATCATCGATGAGTGCTCTATGATAGACGTAGCCCTCTTCGCCAAACTGCTGGATGCCATCCACCCGCAGACACGCCTCATCCTGCTGGGCGATAAAGACCAGCTGGCCTCCGTAGAGGCAGGAAGCCTTTTCGGCGACCTGTGCCAGGCGCAGGAGAAACTGAATATGTTCTCTGCTGAACGGCTGCAACTGATCAACCGGTTCATCGCAGATGACAACCGGAAAATACCCGCAGCACAGGCGCAAACAAAATCGCGGCACCCGCTGTTTGAACATCTTGTAGAGCTCCGCCGCAGCCACCGCTTTACCGGTCACACCGGTATCGGTAAATTCAGTAAGGCACTGATCCGCAACGATCAGCCGGCTATCCGCAGCTTCTTTGCCGCCGGCGCCGACGAGCAGGTGGTCATCGATCAATCCTGCGACGTAGCGCTGTTCCATAAATTCATCGCCGGCTACGAATCGTTTATCAACGAACCGGACACCCGCACCGCCCTTCGCAAACTCAACGATCAGCGTGTGCTCGTAGCCGTAAGGGAAGGGGCGCAAGGCCTCTACGCCATCAACCGCGACATCGAGAAATATCTCCATGATCACGGAAAAATCAGGATCACGGCGGACTTTTACGAAAACCGCCCCGTCATCCTCACCCGTAACTATTACGAGCACGGGCTGTTTAATGGCGATACCGGCATCATCCGTCCGGACGAAAACGGCGTGCTGATGGCCTGGTTTGAAGACAGCAACGGTGAACTGAAAGGCGTACTGCCGGGCTATCTGACCCTCGCGGAAACAGCTTTTGCGATGACCATCCACAAAAGCCAGGGCTCCGAATTCGGGCAGGTGCTGGTGGTATTACCGGATGCCGCCGACGTGCCCATCCTGACAAGGGAGCTATTGTATACCGCGGTCAGCCGCGCACGGAACAAAGTATATGTGCAGGGCTCCGCAGAAGTGATCCTCGCCGCCGCAGAACGTTTTGTGGCCAGGGCCTCCGGCATCGCCGCCCGCTTCCTGGCGCAAGCTGCGGACGTCAAAACAGGAAATTAAACATGGCTATATATCTAAAGGTTTCGAACTCGCTCAACAGTCTGGCTGCCGGCCTTTCAGATGATCTGAAAGCCGCAGGCAATGGCGTGTTCCAGCCGCATTATATCATCACCCAGACGGAAGGGATGAACAACTGGCTGAAACTGCAGCTGGCCTATAAAATGGGCATCGCCGCCAACTGCCGGTTCATGAAACCCAACGATCTGCTCTTTCACCTCTACCTGCTGCTGGGAGGCCCCTTCACACAGGTGCTCTCCCCACAGAACCTCAGCTGGCTGCTCTTTAAGCTGATGGGAGAACCCGAATTCGCAGAGAAATACCCGGAAGTGGCCGCCTATTTCAACGAGGGGGAAGGTGAGAGCGAACTGAAACGCATGGGACTGGCGGAAAAAGTGGCCGACTTATTCGACCAGTACCAGGTATACCGCCCGGAGATGATCAAAGAGTGGAGCCAGGCCAATCCGGCCTCACTGAAAGACGACGAATGGCAGGCCTGGCTCTGGGCCAAAGTAAAAGCAGTTTCCGGCAGCGCCCTGCCGGATAAAACGCTGGTAGGCAACTATATCCTCGAAACCCTTTTCTATAAAGGACCCCACGCCGGCCTTGCCAGTAAAATGCCGGCAGTGCACCTCTTTGGGTTGTCCATCATCACTGCCTACCACATCAAAATCCTGCATGAACTATCTTCTTACATAGATATCCATTTCCATATCATCAACCCGGCGCCTGTGGTGTATTGGTTTGATGATAAAAGCGAAAAACAGCTGGCCCGCTGGCGCCAGAAAGGACTGGAAGAGCAGAAATCCAGCGACCCCCGCAACGTCGGCAACGCCCTGCTCACCGGATGGGGACGCGTGATACAGAACACTTTCGGCCTGTTTTTTCAATATGATGCTTTCATTAACGCCTTTGAAGAAATAGGCATCGAAGAACCGATACCGGACTCGCTGCTGCACAAAGTACAGCACGACATCTTCACCGCCGCCACCGACCACCGCCATCTGCTCAGCCTGGAAGACATACAGGACGGCTCCCTCACTATCAACTCCTGCTATACTATTGCCCGGGAAGTGGAAGTGCTGTACAACTACCTCGTTCACCTGGTAGATCAGCGCCAGGAATACCTTTCTCCCCGCGATATTGTGGTGATGGTCAGCGATATCGACGCTTACGCACCCTATATCAAAGCCGTATTCAACAACGCGCCCTACAAATTCCGCTACACCATCGCGGACGAAAGTTATACCGACAACGACAACCTTTTCAACGCCCTCTATGCGCTGCTCACCATCAATGAAGACAACTTCACCGCCGAAGCGGTCATGCAGCTGCTGGACTTTTCCTATATCCGTAACCGTTTTGGGCTCAACGACCCGGTGCGGCTCCGCAGCATTGTGGAAGCCGCCAATATCCGTTTCGGTATAGAAGGCAAAAAATCGGAAGAAACACATTTCGTCAGCTGGCGCTACGGCATACAACGTATCATGTACGGCATCTGTATGAGCGGAGAAGAAGAATACGGCTATGGCGACGACAGCTTCTTCCCACTGGATGTGCAGGAAGGCAGCGACGCGCATGAAACCATCCGCTTCTGCCACTTTGCAGAAGTACTCATGGCGTCTATCGAAGAAAGGAAAAAGCTGCGCAGCATAGCCGACTGGGTAAAATATACCGAACAGGTAGTTCATAACCTGGTCTTTGAACAACAGGAAGAAGTAGATGAAGACTATAACGCGCTCATCAAACAACTGACCGACTACCATTCACTGAATGACTATATGCAGGAACCGGTAGCCTTCGAAGTGTTCAGCCACAGCCTGTTGCAGGCCCTCACCGGAAGCACCCGCGCGGGCCTGTTCGTCAACGGCGGCATCACCTTCTGTTCGTTGATCCCTATGCGTAGTATCCCTTTCAAAGTGGTAGCGCTCATGGGACTCAACTTCGACAAGTTCCCCCGCCGGGAAATCAGGTCGAGCTTCAACCTGATGGAAAAACAATGGCAGCGCGGTGATCGTAACGTGAAAGAGAACGATAAACACCTGTTCCTCGAAACGGTACTATCGGCACAGCAATACCTCTACATCAGCTACGTAGGCCGCAACGCCAAAGACAATACACCGTTGCCCCCGTCCGCACTGGTAGACGAGCTGGTGGATTATATTATCTCCGGCGTGAAAGACGGCGCAGAAAAAGTGCGGGACCTGCTGATCACGCAGCAGCCATTACAGGGATTCAGCCGTAAATACAGCATGGGCAACGATCGCCTGTACAGTTACCTGAACCGGTACCAGGACACGGGCAAGGCGGTCATCAACCAACAGAAAAAAATCGATCCGGTCACCTTTGAAGAAGTAACCCTGGATGAACTGGTCAGCTTTTTCAAAAACCCGTTCAAAGCGTATTACAACAAGGTGCTGGGCATCTACTATAACGATGAACAAATACTGCTCAGTGATACAGAGCTGTTCAGCCTCGATAACCTCCAGCAATGGAGTATTAAAAATCAGCTGCTGCCGGTAACGGAAGCGGATAAACGCACGTTGCAGAAAAGGCTGGTTAAAAAAGGTCAGCTGCCACTCAACAATATGGCATTTGTAGCCATTCAGCAGGTAGAAGAGCGGGTACATCCCGTTCGTACCCTGTATGAAAATGCTACACAGGGCAGCCCGGAGCAAAAAGTTTCCTTTGAAACAGACATCGACGGCACGCTGCTCAAAGGCACTATCAGTAATGTATACAACGATCAGCTGCTGCAAATATCCTGGTCCAGGAACGAGACCAAATACATGGTAGAGGCTTATGTACGTTACCTTGCAGGTGTTGCGTCCGGAACGGTTAAAGGGATGCAATACATCTCCGGCGCTAAAAAAGAAGCAATCTTCAACGCATCCGGGCTTTCCAGGGAAGCGGCGTATAGCCGTTTAAGAGAGCTAATGAAAATATACAAATCAGGATTTAACAAGATCGTTCCGTTCTATCCTGATTTCGGTACCGCGCCTAAAGATCTTCCGGATCTTGACAGCAAAGCATTTGATGACCTGGTGGAAAAAAAACTGAATAATTACCAGTTCCCTTGTAACGATAATTATATCCTCCAGGAATATGAAAAAGGATTTTTCAGCGATGAAGCCGTATTGGCTGAATATAAGCAACTGTGCGGGCAGCTCATTGTGCCGCTGGCTGAAATTTTCCCTGACTATTACGCGTAAACGATGACGGAGAACAGATATCAACATTTCGTAGCGACTGAAGTACCACTGGAAGGGAGTAACCTGATAGAAGCCAGTGCCGGCACGGGGAAGACATATTCCATCGCGGTGCTGGTGCTGCGTCTTATCCTGGAAAAACAACTGTCGGTGAAAGACATCCTGATGGTGACGTTTACCAAAGCCGCAGTAGCGGAGCTGGAAGACCGTATCCGGCTCTTTATCCGCAAAGCCTACACCGTAAGCTTCGGTAACCCCGTAGACGACGACACGATCGTGAACCTGGTACTGCAGGCCGTAGACCAATGGGGCGCCATTGAAGTCAATCACCGGCTGCGCGACGCCGTACTGCTGCTCGACGAAACATCTGTACTCACCATCCATAGCTTCTGCCAGCAGACGCTGAACGAGTTCGCCTTTGAAACAGACCAGCTCTTCGGCGCAGAGATGGTACCCGATACTACGCCCATCATCGAAAACGAACTGAATAAATTCTGGCGTACGCACATCACGACGCTGCATCCTGTAATACTGCAGATGCTGTGGCGGGAGAGTATGCGCAGCGATATCCAGAAAGTGCTACAGGAACATCTCAGCGGCAAAAAATACCTGGGATACCAGCCATGGGAACGCTACAACGTGACCGCTGCACAACAGCAAAGCTGGCTGGAGGAGCTGGACAACATCCGTCAGCAGCAAACAGCAGCGGAGGCAGCCCTGCATGAATACATCCTTCAAAACAGGGAAGACCTCGTCAATGCCTGTAACACCAAAGCCAACGCCAGGAAGGATATCCTGCCCCTGATCGATAAGCCGGACGAATTCGCCGCCATCATCCAAAAAAGGAGAGGATCGGGTTATATCAAAGAGCTTTTCCCGGAGATACTGGAGCTGATAGACGCCCAGGAAGGTTTTGGGGAGATGATCGGCGAGCATATCGATACTATCCGCCGGCAGCTGAACTGCCTGGCGATACAGGAAGTCGCCGAAGGCGTAAAAGCCTACAAACAGCACAGCAACATGCTGAACTACGACGACCTGATCAGTCATCTGAACCTCGCTTTGGTGCAAAAAGACAACCCTGGCCTGGTGGCATCGCTGCGCAACAAATACAAAGCGGTATTTGTAGATGAATTCCAGGACACGGACCGGCAACAGTACGAGATCTTCAACAGCGCTTTCGGCGAAGACACTATCCTGTTCTATATCGGCGACCCCAAGCAAAGCATTTATGCATGGCGGAAAGCGGATATCTTCACCTACTTCGATGCCCGCAACAGCGTGAAACATCTCTACGACATGAACCACAACTACCGTTCGTCGGAGAACCTGATCGCCGCTATGAATACTTTCTTCAAGCCCACGCCCGATTTCGACACGTTTGAATTTGCAGGCGAAAAAGACAGTATACAGTACATCGATGTAATGGCGCCGGAAGAAAGCAGCAAAGGGTTCCTCTACTACAACGAAGCGAAGGAAGTGCCCATTACCATCTTCAACTGCAAAAACAAAGATATCATCGCCGGCGCAGTGGCAGCCCAGGTTGCGCAACTGCTGCTCGATCCCGCTTATAAAATCATTAAAGACAAAACGCTGGAGATCACCCCGGCAGATATCGGTATACTGGTGCGCACCGGCAAGGAGGGCAGAGACATCAAGCAGAAACTGGCCCAACTGGGTATTCCCGCGGTCACCATCGACGATACGAAAGTCCTGAATACCGCCGAAGCACTCGATGTGCTATACCTGCTGGAAGCCATGGAGACGCCGGAACGCTCCACCATCAACCGGGCACTGTTATCGCCCTTTACCGGCTTCAGCGTACAGGACATTCTCAACCTCGATGATGAAATAGCGCTCACCCGTTTCGGCCACTACCATACACTGTGGCAGGACAACGGCGCCTATACCGCCCTGATGACCTTCATCGCCGACTTCGGCGTGCGCGGCGTACTGCTGGGCGATCATTCCAAAAACGGCGAACGCGCCATCACCAACCTGTATCAGCTGGCCGAACTGGTGCACCAGGTGCAGAACCGCAAGAACCTGTCTATGCGCGACCTGATCTCGTGGCTGAAACGTGGCATCGACGGGATGCCGGTGGAAGGGGACGAGTACACCCAGCGGGTGGAAAGCGATGAAGAGGCGGTAAATATCGTTACCATTCACAAAAGTAAAGGTCTCGACTATCGTATCGTACTGGCGCCTTACCTGGACTTCCGGAATGCCGACAGTGATTTTCTCAGCTTCCGTGATCCGGACACCGGGGACTATATCAACGCGGAAGCTAAAAGGGTTTCACCGGAACAGAAAGCCGCACAACAGCGGCAGCAGGAGCAGGAGGACCGGCGGCTTATTTATGTGGCCATCACCCGCGCGGTCTATAAATGTTACCTGTTCAACAATACGAGTAATAACAAATCGTCTTTCACCCGGTTCATAGACGCCTTCCGGCATTACCCGCCGGACCCGGCGCTCATAGAGGTCAAAGATACCCTGCCACAGGAACCGGAACAACGCTACCGCAAAAGCAAGCTGGCGCCCAACAGGAATGCCGGCAATGCGCCGGTGTCGTTCTTCCTCAGGGAGGAAAACTGGCGTAAAATGAGTTACACCATGCTGGCGGCCAAACCGGAGCAGAAGCCGCGTATCCGCAGCGCTCAGCAGGAAAACGAATACGATAACTTCATATTCAATACCCTGCGCAAAGGCGCCAAGACGGGTAACCTGCTGCACTTTATCTTCGAAAATGTCAATTTCTCCGATGACAGCCAGTGGGATTACTGGATCACAGAAGCTATCGCCCGCTTTGTACCCGGACAGGAAGAAATTTACCAGCCGATGCTGCTGGAACTGCTGCAGCATGTGATGCACACCCAGATCAAAGTCGGTAAAACCAGCCTGCAGCTGGCATCTGTCAGCAAACACAAACGCCTTGCCGAGCTGGAATTCGACTTCCCGGTGCCGCTGTTCCGTGCCAATATGCTGAATACCCTTTCCGACAATGAATTAACGGTAACGGTGAAACGTTTTTCCGAAGACCGGAACCAGGAACTGGAAGGCATCATGAATGGCAAGATAGACCTGTTCTTTGAGCATCATCACCGGTATTATATCCTCGACTGGAAGTCCAACTACCTGGGCGGCAGCGTAGAGGATTATGCGCCGGCAGCACTGGCAGCCGCCATGAACGACAACAACTACCACCTGCAGTACCTCATCTATACGGTGGCCGTAAAAAAATATCTCGAAAGCAGGTTACCGGATTTCGACTACCATAAACATTTTGGCGGCGTGATCTACTGCTTTGTGCGTGGTATCAGGAACAATGGCAACTACGGTATTTTTACCGCCCGTCCCGACCTGGACACCATTACCTTCATAGAGGATATGCTGACGGCCAAAAGTCACCGGTATTAAAGCAGCTTCAGATCTCTGGTGATCCTGTCTATTTCCGTATTCAGGTTAGGGCCGATGGCGCAACAGGTTTTGGTGGGCACTCCACCGAATTCCGTCAACCCCGAATCGGTGATCAGCGTGGCATTCAGGCCATCTTCCACCGCCTGCTGATAAACACGCACCAGCTCTTCCTCCGAGTCCACTGACAGGCATATCTTGGTAAACCCTTTGGTGAACCACTCACGTACCTCTTCCGGGTTACGGATATTTGTCTGCAAAGTATTTCCTTCAATGGTCGCTTCGCGGGTCAAAAAAGCAATAGAGGCGTGGGCTCCCTGCGCAATCATCTTTCCTTTCCGCATATTCAGGTCTTTGCGCATAACAATGACTTGTTTGACAATTCTCGATGACATGGATTGTAGTAATTTTTTATCTTACTGTAAATGTAACCCATATGCGCATACGGTCCTGCTGTTGTTGTTATTGCCTGTTGCCGGGTAAGGTGGGATTTGCAGAAAAGCGGGCAGGTGATGGTGATGGCAGCCCCTTATGCCCTCAAAGGAAAATAGAGCGGAAGACGGGACTCGAACCCGCTACCTACAGCTTGGGAAGCTGTCGCTCTACCAGGTGAGCTACTTCCGCAGGTGAATAACTAAGATAAAAAAAATATGAATACGTCGGGCTGATCCGAAGGCAAAGAATTTTTTTCGGGCGTTTATGTCACATACGCAGCTCCGCTGGTGTCTTCATGTTATCTTCAATAACATCAAAAAAAGACATATTATGGCATTACGTATTTCAAAAGCTGAGCTCCCTGCCACACTCCGGGAAAATATGATCGCACAGATGGGCGCCGTGCCCGAACCCGTAGAGGTAGCCTGGCACAGTCCCCAGGTGGCCGAAGCCAGCCTGGTATTCGGGCAAAAAATCGGTGAGTGGAAAGCGGTGGATGAACAGCTGAAGACATTCGCACACATGGCCGTTGCAGCGCAGGTAGGCTGCAGCTGGTGCCTTGATATCAACTACTTCATGGCCCTGAACAAACAGCTGGACCCGGTGAAGGCCAGCCAGATACCCTGTTGGCGGGAATCGGACGTATTCAGTCCGCTGGAGCGGGAAGTGCTGGAATATGCCGAGGCTATGACCAACACACCGGCGACCGTCACTGATGAGCTGGCGGCCAGTTTGCTGGAGCAACTGGGTGCGCAAGGGCTGGTGGAACTATCCGCTCTTATCGGATTTGCTAATTTTGCCGCCAGGGTGAACACAGCGCACGGCATCAAATCGCAGGGCTATGCCGCCCACTGTGAGATTCCGCTGGCTAAACGTGCCGGGGCCGCCGGTGTATTATCAAAATCATGACACAAGACCCATTTATTTTACATCGAAGCCTGTTATTCACGGTAGCTTACGAGATGTTAGGCTCCGCTACCGACGCGGAAGACGTGGTACAGGAGGCCTGGCTACGATGGTCAGATGCAGATCAGCCGGCGGTACTGGACCCACGGGCCTATCTTGTCCGGACCGTTACACGGCTGGCGCTCAACCATATGCGGACATTGTCGCGCCGCCGGGAGGAATACGTCGGCGAGTGGCTGCCGGAGCCGCTGCTGACAAGCGCCGAGACAGGCCGGGACCTCGAGCTCCGGCAAAGTGTCTCGATGGCTATGCTGATCGTGCTGGAAACGCTGGCGCCAACGGAGCGGGCGGTATTTATCCTCCACGAAGTGTTCGGTATGCCACATGGGGAGATCTCCCAGGTGATCGGGAAATCTGTTGCCGCAGTCAGGCAGATTGCGCGCAGGGCGCGGCAGCATGTGACGGCCCGGCAATCGCGGCAACCCGTGAGTCCTTCTGAGCAGCAGACGGTGGTGGAGCGTTTCCTTATCGCCCTGCAAACGGGGCAGCTGCAGCAGCTGATGGAGGTATTGGCGCCCGACGTGGTCCTGACGGCTGATGGTGGCGGGCTGGTGCCGGCTGCCAAGGCGCCGGTGCATGGGGCTGCGGTAGTAGCCAATTTACTGGTGCGCCCGAACCGGCAGGTAACGGCCACGCCTGTATGGCTCAATGGCGAACCGGCAGGACGTGTTAACATCGATGGCGTCACCGCGGCAGTGAGCTTCGAAGTAAAAGATGGGCGGATCGTCCGGATCTATGCCATTGCGAACCCCAGGAAACTGACACGGATAAACGAGCCGGTTGATCTCTCCCGGTGAGCTTACGCCAGCAGCAAGGCGTCTGTGGAAAAGTTACGGTATACTTTCCCCTGACCATAACCATCGGAGTTCACACAGGAAGGCTTTTTCCTGTTACGGAAGAAGACCTTCCTGCCGAGATAAATAGCCCGCTGAAGCAGGAAGTTATTCAACAGGACAGGGGAGGTTACGCGATGAAAAAGGCGGTTATCCGCCGCCAGCAAGGTATCCTTGTCCTGCAGGGTGAGTTGCAGGTAGGTGCTCCCGTTCTCCTTATACAACCGGATATCGTTATCCCGGACCTGGTACGTACCGGCGTATCTCCTTTTCGGAAGGATGTCTTCCTGGGTGCTTTCATAATGAAGGAGGTCCCTGTCGATAAAAAATCTTTCGAAGGTATAATCGTTTTGCAGGCAGATCACTTCCGAAGTTTGTTCACAGTAGTGCCCTACCAGCAAGTCCCTGATCTTAGCCGTGGTGAAGCCGGAGGCGATGCGCATGGTATCGTCATGCCGGATCGCCTGCAGATAGGCAGGATCGCGGATAACCATTTTCTTCCGTCCCAGTCCCTGCAGCCGGCTTTTAAAGTCCTGGTCTTCGTAGCCATAATCCATGACCCGCTCATCATACCCATGCAGCCTGCGGAAATCTTCTTTTTTCAGGCAGATACGTCCCTGCACGTCCCACCATTTTTTCCCGGGGCCGATACCGGCGGGGGAGAGGAAGGCTAACGGCTCTTCGTTGAAAACCTGGTTCACATAGGCTGCGAAGCCGGCACCGGTGTAGTTGTCGGCATCCACGCTGCAGAGGATATCTCCGGAAGCCAGCCGAAAGGCCATGTTTTTTGCATGGCTCATATGAAAATAGGTCGGCCCGGGATGGTGATAATATACCAGCAGCCCTGATTCGACATAGGCGCCTAACGTTTGTTGCACCCATTCGTGCAGGTCATCGGCAGACCCGTAATTGAGTATTACAAATTCCAGTGAATGGTAGCCTGCATTATCCTGTATGTTCCGCAGCAGGGTTTCCTTCAGATGCATGGTGCGGTTCATACAAACCGTACAGCAGGATATTTTATGTTGCAACATATTCTTTAATGGTGAGGCGTACGAGATCATAACATTCCCGTGGGCCGTTTGTTTGAGGGACTTGCAAAAATGTGAAGTTATCATTAACTTCCTGTAAGGTTCCACGACTTACCTCTTTGCTGCTTTAGCTTTACGGCCTTCAGATGATTTCTTTTCAACCATTTAATACAACATCCTATGAAGCTACACGCTTATCATCTTCCGCTGGCGCTGTCCCTCTGTCTGGCCGCCTGCAGTAAAAACATGGCAGATCAGGCTGCACCCGGCGATACGCCGCCGCCACAACAGACCATCGATGCCGGCGTTCTTGCCGCCAGTACGGTCACCTATACAGACGAGAGCAGCTTCGTCAGCAGCCTGTCGTCTTATGGCTTTAAAACGCCCGACCAGCTGGACCTCAACCGGGTGGCTTCCACCAGTGGCTACAACACCGTGTACGGATTTAACATTCCGGCCGCCAACCAGGTGACCGGCTTCAAATGGAACAGTGGAGATGAACAGACGCAGGAATGGCGTCCGCAGGGCATTACCGGGTTCTCATGGGGTGGAAAAAAATTCCTGCTGGTGACATGGTACGGCGTAGATCCCGGTACCATCGCGGGGATTAACAACCAGCATAAGGGCGTGCGTATCTCGCTGGTAGACATTACCAATATGGCCAGTATCACTTATCGCCATATTCTGCTGGTACAAAACGCTGCCAACATGTCCAATTCCGCGCTGTACAAGGCTTCCAATCCTTATACGCAGCTGGGGGCGTTCTGTCCGGTGACTATCCATGCCGGCGGCGTTGCGTATTATGCCGGGAAGATCTATGTAGCCGATACCAACCTCGGCATCCGTGTGTTTGATCTCAATACCTTCCTGTCTGCCGCCGGCGACGCCACAGAAACGCGCATCGGCCAGGAAACCAACGGCGATCTCAAAGCGTTTAACTACGCCTATATCCTGCCGCAGACCGGCTATTACAAGATCACCAACGCCAAGCCGTTTTCCTGTATAGAACTGGGCGAAGGCGCTACCGCAGCAGATAAATACCTGTGGACGTCACAGTATATTACTTCTTCCTCTACCGCCACGCCGCAGGTTTTCGGATTTCCGATCAATACCGCAGGGCAGGTAAGCACCACCACACAACCGACGGTGATCGTGCCCGTTGACAACGACAGCGGCCATGTATACGGCATACAAGGCGTTTTCCGGGCAGGCAGCAAGACGTTCATGACTATTACCGGCACCAGTTCCTACCTGGGCTCTACCGCCCGCCTGGTACGTTACAATGATGGCACTACCGCCGGCACGCGCTACCGCTGGCCTCACGGGGCAGAAGACCTTTTCCGCGACGCTTCCACCGGCTACCTCTGGAATCTGACAGAATATGAAACCGCTAAATACGGGCAGGATAACAGAGTAGTATTTGCAGTGAGGTTATCTGATTATGATTGATAGCAGCAAACAAAGGAGTAGCATACTGTTCAGGCAGTATGCCGCTCCTTTGACAAGCGTTATTAGTTGCTGATTTTTTTATAAGATGAGATCATCCACCCTCCATTATTCGACATACTGCCGTATCTGATCGTAAGAGAATCACCCGTTAGCTGATAAAAGGTTGTTGCTCCTGTTTCTGTTTGGTTATCAAATATAATTCTGTCGTCAAGCGCGCCTTCAACGTTAAATCCTTTGGTTAACCGGAAAGTGCCGCTACGGCGTACACGGTTCTGCGATCGTTCTTCATAACTATTGCCCGTAAAGCGAAGCTGCTCTCCCTTACCAGGCTCAATGACCATCAGTACATCAGTCTGTTGCCTTCTGATTTCCCAGGTGCCGGCGAGTACTTCCGGCGAAATGTCCTTGTCCTTTTTACAGCTTATGCTGCCAGCAAACAGCAGTGACAGAAGTAATATTTTTTTCATAAAGCGGGATGTTTGATAGATGCCTGTATAACGTGCCGGCGGGCCTAAAGTTACAGCTCCCCGGAAACCGGCATTCATACTCCCGGCAACGTAGTATTTTGATAACTACCCATTGGTTTTCTCAGACATACTTAGTAAATTAGACTACCTGTAGCGCCAACAACCCAACAAACTCAAATAACCTGGTTTCACGTGTTAACCATTCTACTCCTTTTTTAATCACTCAAAAATCCAAACAAACATGAAAAAGAAAAAACCCGTACTGAACCCAAAGCTGTTCCTCAACAAGCTCACCATTACTGAATTAACAGCAGAAGAACAAATCAAACTGGCTGGTGGTGTTACTGCATTGCCCCGTTGCGGCACAACAGCTACCCAACGCCCTACAGATTGTACTGCTATTCCCGGCCATACGTGCTGCTAAGGACCGGTAATCAGTAATTGCTGTAAAAAACATCCCGGCTCCGGGAGGTGATTGGTTTTGTTTGAACTGATCCTACTTCCCGGCCGGGATACCTGTGCCCTCTTTTTTGCGTATCTTTACAAGTGTACAGTGAAACGGAAAGACCATGGATTTCAGGCTTCTATATCCCGCTCAGCCGCTGAAAAAATATATCCGTTATTTCTGGATGCTTGAACAAAGGTCTGCCGACACCGAAGGACGAAGCTTCAGGATTATGGCCGACGGCATCCCGGGAATGATCTTTCAGCAGTACCCGGAAGCGTCCCTCGACCACTACCATCAACAACTGCCCAGTCTGTTCCTTTACGGCACCAAAACACAGTACGCGCATATGCAGGTGAAAGGAACGTTCCTGGACGTTGGTATCAGCTTTCATCCGGGCGTCCTGACAAGTCTCTTCCCGGTGCCGGTATGCGATCTCACCAACCAATATATTGACCTGGATGACCTTATCCGTACCTCCCTCAGCGAACAACTCCTGCACGCTGTTACCTTTGAGCAAAAAGTGCAGATACTGGAAAGCTTCCTTCTGCAACGACTGAAGCGTAACAATGCCCCCGACGGAAAGACGGAATGGGCCATTCACCTGCTTCAGCAGGGTCAAACGCTGCCACAGGTGCAGGCAGCCCTTAACCTCTCAGAACGCTCACTGGAGCGGTATTTCAAGCACCATATCGGCATAACGCCCAAGATGTACGCCCGTATTTATCGCTTCCAGTCGGCGCTGGACCTGATAAGACAATCCAATTTCGGCTCACTGACGGCCGTCGCCCACCTCCGGCAGTACTTCGACCAGGCCCATTTCATCAAAGCGTTTCAGCAGTTTGCCGGCGCTTCCCCGAAACACTTTCTGCGCAAGGCAAAAGAACAACTCCCTAACTTTCCCGAATGGCTAAAATAACGGCTGTCGGTTTTTTACAATTCTGGTGTTGTTCGCCGGACTAATTTTACATTCATCTAAAATATACAAGATGAAAAACGCAGTGAATTGGTTCGAAATCTACACCGCTAACTTTAGCAGGGCTAAAAAGTTCTACAGCGATGTTTTCCAGGTAGAATTAACAGTAACGCCTATACAGAGTGACCGGCATGCCCATATGGACTATGCCCTCTTCCCGGGCAATGAAGACGGGAACGGCAGCATGGGCGCGCTGGTGAAGCTGGATAAAATCAATCCTGGTCCGGGCGGCACGCTGGTCTACTTCGATACGCACGAGATCAGCAACGAGTTGAGCCGGGTAACCGCCGCCGGCGGAAAAATCCTGCAACCGAAAGTCAACATCGGCGAAGCTGGTTTCATTGCCCTGGTAGAAGATACAGAAGGAAATATTATTGGTTTACGTTCAAAAGCATAACACCCCATGCAGCAACCCAATTCCACTGCGGTACGCACCGCCCTCTGGAGAGCACTCCATGTTCAGCTGGATGCGCCGCCGCATATCCTCGAAGATACCACCGGTCTTCAGCTCATCGCCCCGGAAGAAGGGTGGCAACAACGACCTGATATGGACCCGGTCTTCTCCCGGAGGGTACGGGCAGCGATGGCTGCCAGGGCACGGTTTATCGAAGAGCTGATTATTAAAGAGACAGAAAACGGCATCACCCAGTATGTGATCCTCGGCGCCGGTCTCGATGCCTTCGCGCAACGTAACCCGGCAGTAGCCTCCCGCCTGCATATCTACGAAATAGACGAACCCGGCACGCTGGAATGGAAACGCCGGCGGCTCATCGACACCGGCTACGGCGTTGCTTCGGGGCTGCACTTCGTAGGCGTCGACTTCGAAAAAGGGCAGTCGTGGTGGGACCGCCTGCTGCAAGCCGGCTTTAACCCACAGCAACCCGCCGTCATCGCCTGTACCGGCGTAACGCTCTACCTCAGCAGAGAAGCGATCAGTCAGCTGTTGCGCTATATTGCCGGCATGGCCCCCGGCAGCAAAGCGGCTATCACCTTCTTGTTGCCTCAGGAACTGCTGGAAGAAGAAGATCTCGCACTGCAGCAAGCGTCCGTCAAAGGCGCGAAAGCCTCCGGGAATCCGTTCGTGAGTTTCTTTACACCGGAGCAGGTGATAGCATTAGCCGCTGAAAGCGGGCTTAAAAATGTGGCGATTGTGTCGCCAGCGGAACTGAAAGCGCGTTACTTTTCAGGGCGGGAAGATGGACTGGCGCCGGCGAGCGGGGAGATGTTTTTGGTAGCCACGATAGGGGAGTAGGAAGTTGTTATCGGAAACACTTACATTAGCAGCTTATGAAGATAAATCAACTCTGGACGAAACTTTTTCGCCGTAACGACGAAGCTGATGAAATAGCCCTGCATATTGCAGGAGCTACGGTACGTCACAGAAACCCATTTGAACACCTGGAAGTGCCGAGAAACGAAGAAGAGTTGTCTCAGGAGTTTGTCGACCAATGGGTAGTTCCGTTTTATTTTTTCGATACCAGGACCAAAGAATCTGTTCTTCGCTTCGCGCAAGCCGCCCGGGAAATAAACATTGATATCGTTAAAAAACTATTAGGTGATTTTGACTGGAGACCGAGGATAACAGGAGCCTATTTTGCGGCCATCAATCAGTACCGGGAACTGGAGGATATTATTGGCAGACATCTGCTGAAAAGCGAAGTCTGTTATGCCGGGCAGGGGTATTGTCTGGCTTTAGCCGCGTTTGGCACCCACACCTCCCAAAAATATCTGACGGACTACCTGAAGCACTATCTTGAACAAAAAGATTTGTGGTTCGATCAAGCTTCAGCACTGGCTGCACTATACCATCTCTCACCCGAAGAAGCGGATAAGTTAACCGGCCAATGGAACACCTTTATAGCCGATAAAGAAAATTGGAATCTTGAAAGGTCCAGGGCAGGGTTTAATGAAAGTATGACTAAAATCGAACAAATAAAAAAGGCAAAAGTGAATCAATGAATACAGCGCACGATTATATCTCCCAGCTGGCGCAACACTATCAGCAGTATTATGGTGTTGAAGGCAGGAAACATACACTTGACAAAGGCCCCCGTGAAAAACTCCCCCCGGTCTTCTACGTACTTGAAATCCCACCCAATAAGCGCCATGGCGCCTTTGTGTATTGCACCGTCGGCATGTCTGCTGACAGAACAGACGATAACCTGATCGAGCTGTTTGTATTCTCCCCTAAGTCAGACCCCAAACTGGTGGAGTTACTTACCTACTGTGCGTCTTATCACAGAACAGGCCGGCCGCTCAACATCCATCATACGGTTAATATCGGTCAGCCGTGGCTGGATAGCTCTGTTTGTGATCACGCTTTTATATCCTTGCCTTATCTTGAGGAAGAAGGTTTTGGAATTTTCCCCTTCGATAATCGCGAAATCCATTGCTACTGGCTCATTCCCATCACGAAAGAAGAACGGAGCTATAAAGTGGAAAATGGCTGTGAGGCTTTGGAGCAGTTGTTTGAAGAGAAGGAGCTGGATTATATAAATCCGAAGCGGAAGTGCCTGGTTACAGGGAAAATGACGTCATTCTTTTATTATGGTGGCCTCCCAACGGTCATAATTGCCTCCGCACTCTTTGGCTTTTCTTCTTAAATTCAAATAAAATTTCCCTACCCGCCGACAGAAATCCCTTCATCTTTCCAAATACGCAGGAGATTCTTTATGAGATAATCAAAGTATTTATTTGAGTCCAGGTTGGTGGAAACATTCGATTGACCGATCCAAAAGGGCTCATGCAGGCTTGATTTATCCAGCAGGTAAAACGTTTCCAGTTGATTGGCAAACGCTTTCCGGCTATAGCGATTGGGGGCCAGGAGGGGGCCTAAAAGTACCAGGGAGGCTGCTCTTGTCAAGGGCTTATTCGGATTTTTCGTCACCGCATGATCTTCCACTTCTTTTGGCACAACCACCAGCACTACATCATGCGGAAACATAGCTGACGCTTTGGCTATATTTTCATCAGTGCAGTATTCTAACGTACCCAAATGTACGATCGAAGTCTGAAATGATTTGTTGCGAAATTGTTTATCCAGCGCATACTTCATGTCCTGGCCAATTTTGCGGGTGGACATCGGTCCAGCGGAAATAATCAGCAAACTGCCGATTTTACGGGCGGTGGTGTTCTCTCTGATTTCATTCAGAACAAAATCATGCCCCTGGCCCATAGCCGAGATGACGGGGACTAACAGCCAAAGTAACAGTAACAGGCGTTTCATAAATTATAGGAAATACCTGAAAGATACATTTTTTTGTACCGCCCCCATCACAGCCACCTGGTTTTACTTGATGAATCCGATGACCTATCTGCATTTTACCGGCTTACATTGTGTTCTGCACTTGGGAGCAAGGCATCTTTTAGGTTTAGCAGGCTTTGCGAGATACTCAGCATTGAAGGCTTTTGCATAGAGCTTCTTAGTTTCCTCAAATGCGTCAATTAAATTTTGTTCGTCTTCCGGGCCATTCATTCCAAAATAAGGATAATGATGCAAGAAAAAGCCAAATATTGCCTCACAATCCTTCGCATAATTCTCTGTATCGAGAATGTGCTGGTGCCAAAAAAGATCAACATCTCTGTGCGGCACAATGTCCTTTTCCGGATACTTCCTTTTCAGCGCCAGAAACCTCTTATATTCTATTTCTGCAATGTCCGCTTGTGATGCAGACCAACCATGCCCCTCATAAGGCGGTTCTTGCAACTTCAGTTTTACCATCGTAAAATCAATCCTATTAATATCTTCCATAAAGGGAGCAATTAATGAATTTGAAGAACTCATTGTTTCCATGGTTAATTAAATTAGAGCATTAATAAAATAATATCTGGTATCCAATGCTAAAATAAAAAGGCTTCACCGGTGACTTTTACGGTAAACCGTAATTAATTCAAATGTTCAGATGGAGTGTTTAATTAATGGGAAATAGGGATGATTGGACGATCGCCAAAGATTTCAGAAAAATATAATGACAAATTTAGGGTTACATAGAATCGTGCCATCATCACTACGCATGAAACAAAAAAAGGTCCGCATTTCTGCGGACCTTTTAGGTGCTCCCCCTGCTGGACTTGAACCAGCGACCCTCTGATTAACAGTCAGATGCTCTAACCAACTGAGCTAAGGAGGAGTGTTTCCCGTATCGTTTGTGCGATTTGGGATTGCAAAAATAGGTAAAATTTCATTTTTGCAAAATCTTATAGCCACTTTTTTTAAAATTTTTTCTGAAAAGTTATAAAACCCGCTACTGCAAAGCATTTCAGGGAGACACTTTTTTAACCCTGACCAGCATTTTTTCTCCGAGAGCGCTGGCGCGCGTAGCTTTCCGCACAAAAGGCAGGTCCAGTTTACTCACGTAAAAATTAGGAAAACGCTGTAGCAGGGTATAGCTGTACCCTTGCTGCTGCAGACTGGCCAGCCCTTCCGGCGTGGTAAACATCACCCCTTCGGCGGCAGTGTCGGCGCGCGGCACGGGGGCGTTCAGGTAGTATTCGAAAGCGTAGGAGTTGTTCCGAAACAGGGTGACCGGCATGCCGGGAATGGTGGCGTTGGCATAACGGGCGGCTTCGCTGCCGCTCTGGTACTGCATCATATCGGGGTACAGGATGGTGTTGACGTACAGGTTCAACAGGATACTCATGGCCACCGTCCGGTAAAACACGGCTTCCCTGGTGCTTTTGTCGAGCCAGTAGTGCAGCAGCATGTATAAAACAATCAGCGCGGCGATAGGGACCAGCCAGGCATAACCCATGACCGGCTTGTATAGCAGGTCTATCACCACGCCGGCGATGGCCAGCAGGATGATGATGGTATACTGTGTGGTACGGAAAAAACGCAGTCCCTTGCCGGTATGCAGCGACAGGATATACTGTGCGGTGAGGATGGCGAAAAAAGGGAAAATGATATTGAGGTAGTGCGGCAGCTGGAACCGTGACAGCGAGAACAGCACGAAAGTAGCCAGTGCGCCGCAGAGGCAGTAGTATTCTGACTGCTGTTTCCATTTCCGGAAAAAGAGGACCACGGCGGCATACAGCATCACCGGCCACGGCAGGAATGCCCACAGCAGGGTGTGAAAGAAGAAGAAAGGATCGCCGGCGCCTTTGATAGGGCCGGTGTTCATAAAACGTCCGAACTGGCTGTCCCAGAAAAAGAAACGCAGTCCGGATACGCCGGTGCTGCCGAAGACCACCTTCTCCGGATGCAGGTCGAACTGCTGATAGAGCGCGAACAGCTCCGGTAATATGAACAGGGCGATGAGCGCCAGCGCCACTACCCACTGCCATTGAAAAATCTGTTTCCATTGACCGGTGAACAGCAAATGCCCGCCGATAGCGGCCCCTATGGGCACCAGGGCGAAAATGCCTTTGGTCATAATAGCGCAGGCGGTGAACAACGCTGCGGCGATCAGGTGATAATGCCACCGCTCTTCAACGCTGCGGTAAAAGTGATACACGGCGGCGATGATAAGTCCCGTGAGATAAGGCTCTGCCCGCACATCGTTGTTGGAGATAATGATATGTTCTGCAGTCAGCAGGATACAAACGGCCCAGCGGGCAGTAGTGCTGCCATACAGGGAAAACGCAAAACGGTAGGTATACCAGGCGCCCATCAGCAGAAAGAGTATAGCCGGCAGTTTATACGACCACGTATGAAAACCGAACAACTGAAAGCTCAGGGCGGCCATCCAGAAAGGGAAGTGGGGCTTGTCCAGCCATTCATGGCCATCGGCGTAGAGGTTCAGATAGTCATGTTTCAGCACCATGGTTTTGGCGATGCCGGCATAGAGCGCGCCGTCGGGCTCCAGGATAGGCACCTGGAGGGCGCTGAATTGCAGTAAAGTCAGCAGGGAAATAATAAACACCCAGATCTGCTTCTCTGAAAAGGCAAACGGGCGGACAGTTGCAGGTAACGGTAACATGACCAAAAGTTACGTTCATCCGTTGACGGATAAAAACCTGCCGGGGCTAATTAACATAAAAATAAACCGGCGGCTACCACAGCCAGCCGCTCTTTTCCATACCTACGTAGGGGCCGTCTTCCCGTTGTTCTATCGGGTATGTTTTGAGGAAATAACCTTCGCCGCTGCAGTTAAACCCGTTCTTCATGCTGAACTTATAACGGTGCAACGGGCACACCACATTACCGGCGGCATCAATGAAACCATCGGCCATGATACCCCCGGCATGCGGGCATTTATGGGCAAAAGCGTACAATTGGCCCTGGTGCAGGGCTACACTGATCTTTTTTCCGTTCACTTCCTGTATACGGATGGCATTGTCGGCAAGTGGCAGGTATCCTTCGTCCAGTTTATGCCAGGTGTACGTTTTGGCCATTAGTAGAAAAATTCTGTTTTGTAGGGATAACGCTCTCTGTAAAGCTGGGCCACCTTGTCCATAATGGTCTTACGCAGCTCCTCCACATTACGCCTTTCCAGCGCGGCGATGAAAACGGTATTGCCATGGGTTTTCGTATCCCAGTTCTGTTTGAGCGACTGCAGGATGTCTTTTTTAACATCTTCCTCCAGCCATTTATCAAAAGTATTGGCTTCGTACAGGTCCATCTTGTTGAAGACCATGATGGTCGGCTTGTCAAAAGCTTTCAGCTCCTGCAGCGTGCGGTTCACCACTTCTATCTGCTCTTCGTACTGCGGATGGGAGATGTCCACCACGTGCAACAGGATATCGCTCTCGCGCACCTCATCCAGCGTGGATTTGAAGCTCTCCACCAGGTGGTGCGGCAGCTTGCGGATAAATCCTACGGTATCGCTGAGCAGGAAGGGCGTCTGTTCAAACACCACCTTACGGGTAGTGGTATCCAGCGTGGCAAACAGCTTGTTCTCCGCAAACACCTCGCTTTTACTGAGCATGTTCATGATGGTGCTCTTACCTACGTTGGTATAACCTACCAGCGCCACCCGGATAAACTCGCCGCGTTCCTTACGCTGGGTAAGGGACTGCTTGTCTATTTCAGCGAGACGCTTACGCAGCAACGCGATCTTGTCTTTAACGATACGACGGTCGGTTTCGATCTCCGTTTCACCGGGACCTCTGCTACCGATACCGCCCCCCTGGCGTTCCAGGTGGCTCCACATACCACGCAAACGGGGAAGGATATACTGATACTGGGCCAGCTCCACCTGCACCTTGGCCTGCGCCGTGCGGGCACGGCGGGCGAAGATATCCAGGATAAGGTCGCTGCGGTCGATGGTCTTTACCTTCAGTACCTTTTCGATATTGGCGATCTGGGACCCCGTCAGCTCATCATCGAAGATGACCAGCGACACGTCCCGGCTGGCGATATATTGATGAATCTCTTCCAGTTTACCTTTACCCACAAAAGTAGCCCTGTCCGGATGGGACAGTTTCTGGGTAAAGCGCTTTAAAGTGGTGGCCCCTGCCGTTTCCGCCAGGAACACCAGCTCGTCCAGGAATTCCTGTACCTGCCGTTCCGTCTGGTCTTTGGTGATAACCCCCACGATAACCGCTTTCTCTTCTTTTTGGACGACTTGTTTCTTTTCTATCAAAGTGTTTAAAAATTTGTTGCAAAAATACTTGTTTTTACCCAGTGATGCCGATGATGGATTATTTTTTCTGTTATATGAAGACGGCTGTCACCGCTCCATTCATCAGAAAAACAGTTAAAAACGGCAGAATCAGCACGCAGTTTCCTACATTTACGCGATCCAAAACATCTTGCAGATCATGTACAAACCATTTTTACTGACAGGACTATTCATTTCAACTATGGCGACAGCCCAGGACAAAATGACGCCCGAATTGCTATGGCAGCTCGGCAGAGTCAGCGGGGAGGCGATCAGCGCAGACGGCAAAACCGTCTTCTTCAGCGTATCGCAGCCCAGCCTGGCCGACAACAAGAGTCAAAGACACCTTTATGCCATCCCGCTCGCCGGCGGCATTCCCCAACAACTGGCCGAAGGGGCCGGCGACGTAGCCGTACTCCCCGGCGGAAAAATTGGCTACTCCCTCAAAGGCCAATGGTGGGAAATGAACGCTGACGGCGCCGGCGCCACACAGAAAACCAGCGGGACCGGTGAAATGCAAAACATCAAAATTTCTCCCGACGGCAAACACATCCTGTTTACCAAAGAGGTGAAAGTAAAAAAAATCGCCGGCGCAGACCACTACCCCGACCTTCCCAAATCGAACGTTCAGATCTATGATAACCTGAACTACCGCCACTGGGATACCTGGGAAGACGGTAACTTCTCCCACGTATTTTATGCCACCTACAACAATGGGGAGATAGGTACGCCGGTAGATATTATGGCAGACGAACCACACGACTGCCCGCAAATGCCCTCCGGCGGCCCGGAAGACCTGATCTGGAGCCCCGACGGCCAAAGCATCCTGTATGTGTGCAAGAAAAAATATGGTAAAGACTACGCCATCAGCACCAATACAGACATCTACGAATACAGCATCGCTACCAAAGCCACCCGCAACCTCTCCGAAGGTATGATGGGCTATGATGTGGCCCCCGCTTTCAGCCAGGACGGCAAATACCTCACCTGGCTCAGCATGGAACACGACGGCTTCGAAGCAGATAAAAATGATGTCATCCTCCTGGACCGCGCTACCGGCGTTAAAACCAACCTCACCAAAAAATGGGATGGTACCGCCTCCGCAGTACGCTTCAGCACCGACGGTAAAAAAATCTTCTTCCTCGCCGTACTGAAAGGCACCGAACAACTGCTGGAAATAGCCCTGCAGAAAGATCCTGCCCAAACAACTGACAAGCATATACGCCAGATCACCTCCGGCGACTTCGATATCAACGGCATCGTGGCCCAGTCCGGCAACACCATGGTGGTGTCCCGCACAGACATGAACCACGCCGCCGAACTGTTTACCGTCGACCTCCGGAAAGGCGCACTGCAGCAGCTGACCAACGTCAACAAAAGCACCTACGATAAAATAGGAATGTGCAAAGTGGATAAACGCTGGGTGAAAACCACCGACAACAAAGAGATGCTGGCATGGGTGATCTTCCCGCCGGACTTCGACCCGGCTAAAAAATATCCCACCCTGCTGTATTGCCAGGGCGGCCCGCAGTCAGCACTCTCACAGTTTTATTCCTACCGCTGGAACTTCCAGCTGATCGCTTCCCAGGGTTATATCGTGGTAGCGCCCAACAGGAGAGGGATGCCCGGCCACGGCGTGGAATGGAACGCCTCCATCTCCAAAGACTGGGGCGGCCAGCCTATCCGCGACTACCTGAGCGCCATCGATGATGTGAGCAAAGAAAGTTATGTGGACAAAAACCGCCTCGGCGCTATCGGCGCCAGCTACGGCGGATACTCCGTATACATGCTGGCAGGCGTTCACGAAAACCGCTTCAAAACCTTCATCTCGCATGATGGACTGTTTGACCTGAAGAGCTGGTACGGCACCACCGAAGAACTGTGGTTCGCCAACTGGGACATCGGCGCCTACTGGGACCCCGCCAACGCCAAAGCGTACAGGGACTTCAACCCCAGCGAACATGCCAGCAAATGGAACACACCCATCCTGATCATCCAGGGTGGCATCGATTTCCGCGTGCCCATCGAGCAGGGCCTGCAAGCCTTCCAGCTCGCACAGCTGAATGGCATCAAAAGCAAACTGCTGTATTTCCCCGAAGAAAACCACTGGGTGCTGAAACCCCAGAATGCCATCGTATGGCAGCGCGAATTCTTCAACTGGCTGAAAGAAACCCTTTAATCCAATTACGAATTACGAATTACGAATTACGAATTTGGAGCTTATCGGTGGCCTGATGGCTAAATAACTTCAAATTCGTAATTTCATTCGTAATTCGTAATTCGTAATTCGTAATTCGTAATTGTCTATGACTTCTCTGTTACTGGAAACGGCCAATGGCGTGGCCACCATCACCCTCAACCGCCCGGAGGTTTACAACGCCTTCAACGATCCGCTCAGTTATGAATTGCAGGATGCCCTCAAACAGGCAGAGAGAGATCCCGCTGTCAGGGTAGTGGTGCTGACAGGGGCAGGCAAAGCCTTCAGCAGCGGGCAGGACCTCAAAGCCTCCATGGAAGCGGGTAAACGCAACCTGAGCGAGTCACTGCATAAACGCTACAATCCCATCATCCGGGCCATCCGCAATATGCCCAAACCGGTGATCTGCAAACTCAACGGCGTGGCCGCCGGCGCCGGATGTTCCCTCGCACTGGCCTGCGATATGATCATCGCCAGCGAAACCGCCACCATGATCGAGATCTTCGTTAATATCGCACTGGTGCTGGATTCCGGCTCTTCCTATTTCCTGCCCCGCACCGTAGGCTATCACCGCGCTTTTGAACTGGCTACCAAAGCCTCTAAAATCACCGCCGCGGAAGCCCTGCAAATGGGACTGGTCAATAAAGTAGTGCCGGCAGACGCCCTCGATGCGGCCGTGGAAGCTGAGGCAGCCTATTATGCCGCCGCACCCACCAAAGCCATCGCCCTCATGAAAAAAATGCTCACCAAAGGCATGACCGAATCTCTGGACGCCACCCTGGATTACGAAGCCTACTGCCAGGAGATCGCCGGCAACTCCGCCGACAACCGCGAAGGCATCAACGCTTTCCTCGAAAAAAGAAAACCGGCTTTCACCGGCAACTGATACCAAAACAACAAGAAATAAAAAACGGCCATGGTTTAGTACAACCATGGCCGTTATATTTTTGGTCCTGTGGACAATTACAGTCCGCTCAGGCAGATACCGATCTGGTAAGGTCTGATATCCAGATCGCTGTTGTCTTTCAGCATCGGGTTCAGAGAATAGGCGCCAAACAGGGCGAAGTTGCCATAACCTACACGGGCAGTGGCAGAAAAACGCCAGGGATTGAAAAAGCCTTTGTTCAGGTCTTTATCCCAGTTTTTGGAACCGTTAGGCGCGGTGTTGCGGCCTTTGGTGTGTGCATTCACCAACGTGCCCACCTTTACGCCCAGTGCCGCTTTAAAGCCTTTGTTGGCGTTATCCGGCACACTGCGGTAACGCAGCTCGATGGGAATTTCCAGGTAGGTAGTGGCTACCTTGAATTTCTTATAGGCATTGCTGGCCACAAAAGAAGCCCGGTCGCTATGTACTTTTCCGGCAACATCCAAAGTATGATCTTTCAGAAAAACCCCGCTGGTGCTGATACCCAGACCCGCAGCCACGCTCAGCGGCGACTTTTTGAACGGGAAGTCGTACATCAGCGCGATGTTAAAGCCCCTGTTGAAACCCGTCTTGATACTATCAGGAGCTCCAGCCCAACCATCGTAGGATAACTGAATCATCAGAAAATCCCTGGAATGGGTAGCCCTGTTAACTGCCTTGTTCATGGGAGAACCGCCTTCCTGTGCAAAAACACCCACAGCTACAGCTATCAGGCCAAGGGTAAAAATTATTTTTTTCATAAAATATTTTAATACTTAGGAAAAAGAATATTAGGCAAATATATTGGAATGATTGTAAAAGAATTGGTTAAAAAATTCCTAAACACCTCCTTTTCGGCGCGAAAGTTACATAAAAGTTCATATTGACAACTCATATTCTTTACATGTACCACCTCCGGGAAATGAACAAGATGAACAACAATAATGCTTTTTTTTAGGTAAATTTCAGGAATGGATCCTCCAACGGGGAAACAATCCCGGCCAAAACAGCAAACTAGTCTGTGAAACCAAAAATCTGATGAGAAATATTGCCCTCACCGTCATAACCCTCGTGATAGCCGTACTCATGGTACTCAGCGGCTTCATATTTTATGCCGGGATGGTACAAAAAAGGACCAACGCCGCCGTCAACTGGATCACCAACAGCCAGAACATCACCAACCAGGTCCGCGCCATCGCCATACTGGACTATAAAAGCACCGCCGGCATCAAAGACCACCTGCTCAGCAACGGCAACATCCCCCTCGAAGAAGCTCTGCTGCAGGACAGCATCCAGCAGGCACTTCAGCACCTGTCCGGCAACAGGCACAACACCGCCTCCCAGCAAGGCTACCTCCAGGCTATTCAAAAACTGCTGCTCCAGCGGCGCCATACCAAACTGCAGATTGTTACCATGGCCGCTACCAACCCGGCCAAAGCACAGGAACTGGTCGTCAGCCCCGCCTTCACCGCGCAGACTGACAGCCTCCGCGACCTCGTCGCCGGTTACATTCAGGCAGAACAACGGGAACTGCTCCAACGCAACAATAACGACTCCTCCTATACCACCTGGTCTTTCCGGGTAACACTGATCATCAGCGCCTTTTTGCTCATCCTCCTGGTAGGAGAAGCCCGCTATATCTTTAAATTACTGCACAGAATAAAGACCTGGAGCAACCAGCTGCTCAAAAGCGAACAAACTTTCAAACGCCTCGCCGAAGAAGCCGAACCCATTATCTACAAATCCACCATACATGGCTTCTTCACCTACGTCAGCCCCCGCGCGGAAGAACTGACCGGCTATCCCAATACCACCCTCGTGGGCAAACATTATTCCCTGCTGCTGGAAGACAAAGAATTTGAACGGCTGAAAACCTTCTACCTGCAACAACTGGAGAACGGCGACGAATACTCGTCGCTCCGCTTTGAAATCGTCACCCGCACCGGGCAGAAAAAATGGGTGGAGCAACTGGCCTACCTCCTCACCGGCGACAACGGCCGTAAGGAATTTGAATGCATTGTACGCGATATCGACCAGGAATACCGGAAAGAACAACATGTCCAGTACCTCCAGAAAAGACTGGAAGCCATCCTGGACAATATGCCCTCCATGATGTTCGTGAAAGATATGCCCGGCAATTACCTGCTGGTCAACAACCGCTTCATGGAAGTAATGGGCGTCAGCAAAGAAGACATCGTCGGCAAAACAGACGCCGAACTCCGCTACCCCTGGGTAGAACGCTATGCCGGCATGAGCCGCAAAGTGATGGAAACCGGCGCCAGGGAAAAAGCAGAAGAAACGCTCACCATCGACGGGAAAACATTCCACTTCCTGCTCACCATGTTCCCTCTCCGCAATGCCAGCCATGAAATGATTGGCATCTGCTGCATCGGCACCGACCTCACGGAGAAGACACTCTATCTCCAGCAGGAAAAAGAAGCCCGCGAAAAGGCCGTGGAAGCACAGAAAAGCCAGGAAACGTTCCTGGCCAACATGAGCCACGAAATCCGTACGCCCATGAACGGTATCGTAGGAATGACCCAACTCCTGCTGCAGGAAAAAGCACTTTCCCCCATCCAGCAGGAATATGTGAACGCCATCCGGCGGTCTGCCGAAAACCTGCTGGTCATCATCAACGAAATACTCGATTTCTCCAGGATAAAAGCGGGCAAACTGGAAGTGGTCAGCGAGCCGTTCAACCTCCGCGAAGTAATAAGCAGCACCGTTTTCCCCTTACAGCTGCAAGCCCGCGAAAAAGGACTGGTCTTCAATGTCCGCACCGCGGAAAATATCCCCGTGGAACTGCTGGGCGATGCGGTAAGACTGCGCCAGATCCTCACCAACCTGATCGAAAACGCTATTAAATTCACGCCCAAAGGCTATGTAACGGTGACGGTTACACTGGTATCCGCCGATAAAAACAACTCCGGCGTCCGGATAGGTTTTGAGGTAAAAGACACTGGCATCGGCATACCGGCAGATAAACAGGAAGTCATCTTTGAGAGCTTCTCCCAAAGCCACAAAGGCAACAGCCGTGATTTCGGCGGCACCGGACTGGGGCTCACTATCTGCAAACACCTGATAGACCTGCAAAACGGCACCCTCACGGTAGAGAGCAGCCCCAACACCGGCTCTGTATTCTATTTTGAGCTACCTTTCACTAAAAATCCTTTCCCGCGACTTCACCAACAAGGCCAGCCGCAGTCATCCTCTCCGGCATTACCGCTACGGGGACTGTCTGTCCTGATCGTGGAAGACAACCGTATCAATCAGCAGGTAGCCTACTACACGCTGAAGAAAGGCGGATGCTCCCGCATAGACGTGGCCGATAGCGGCATGGCCGCACTCGAAATATTAAGTACCAAATCCTATAATTGTATCATTATGGACCTACAAATGCCCGGCATGGATGGTTATGAAACCACCCGTGCTATCCGCAACAACGGAATCAATACCAGCATCATTGCCCTCACTGCTTCCGCACTCGATGGCGAAAGGGAACGCTGCCTGCAGGCCGGGATGAACGACTACGTGTCCAAGCCCTTCGAAAAAGAAGACCTGTTCCGCAAAATCCAGGCTTCTACCGGCAACAGCAACGACCAGGGTCCACAACCGGAACACCGCCCCGAGCCGGCGAAGCACCTGTCTAACCCAACCGGCGCCGGCAACAACACACCTCCGCCCGCCCCCCCGGACGGGAAGAAAAACCACCTATCAGCTTCGAATTTATCCACCAGGCGGTAGCCGAAGATGAAGTAAAAATTGTACTGGAAGAGCTGGTGCTCACCATGCCCAATTACATCTCTCAAATGCGGCAATATATCGAGGAAAAAAACTGGCATGAAGTGGGTAATCTCGCGCACCAGCTGAAAGGCAACCTGGGCTTCGTTTCCATGCATGAAGCCGTACAGCTGGCGCATGAAATCAACAGGGGCGTCATTCTGGACAACAATTATGAGGAGATCTCCCGCAAAGCCGCGAGGATAGAAGAATTATTCAATCACTTTAAACCTGCTATTGAAGCGCACATCGCTACCTGCCCGTAATTATTGCGCCGCCGGCAATGTAAAATAAAACAGGCTGCCTTTGCCCTCTTCACTGGCAACACCGATTACACCGCCCTGCGCTTCGATAAACTCTTTGGAAATGGCCAGTCCAAGGCCATTTCCTTTATGCCCCTTTCCGCCGGGCACCTGGAAAAACCGCTCGAAGATCCGGTCACGGAAAGCCAGTGGTATCCCTTTCCCATAATCCTGTACGGAGAAAGATATCATGTTCGTGCCGGTATCCTCCACCTTCAGATCTATCGCTGATTTCAGGGTAGAATAACGAATAGCATTGGTCAGCAGGTTGATCAGCACCCAGGCGGTTTTTTCCACATCGGCCATCACCCGGGGCAATACCTCCGGAACATGCTGCCGGATAGTGATCTCCCGCTGGGCAGCCTGCTTCTGCACCGTGTCCAGCGCATACTGTACGATGTTTAAAGCGGTGACAGGCTGCGGCTGCAACTGTATATTGCCGCTCTCCACCTGCGAGAGGTCCAGCAACTCGCTCACAATCTTGATCATCCGCTGGTTGTCCTGCTTCATGCTTTCCAGCAACTCCCGTTGCTCCGGTTTCAATGTGCCGATACGTTCATCCTCCAGCAGCTTAATACTGAAGTCGGACGACGCCAGCGGTGTCTTTAATTCATGGGATATGGTTGCAATAAAATGTGTTTTGGCAAGGTCCTGCTCCTTAAAAGCGGTAATATTTTTAAGGATAACGACATAGCCTATACGGGTATCTTCATGGCGGATATCAGCCACTTCCTGCGTAAAGAAACATTCCTTGCCCTCCACAACGATCTTCAGCGGCACGTTCTCCCGGGGATTGATCAGGAAACGCAACAGGTCATTCTGCTTTGCAATCTCATCTGCAGAACGACCGATCAGTTCTTTTTCCGGTATACTCAGCAACTGCAACGCCTGCGCATTGGCAAACAGCACGGTGTTCTGCGTATCAAAACCAACGGTAGCGTCTTTCAGGCTGCTGATCACCGCTTCTGCACGTTGTTTTTCAAAAGTGATGCGGGCGATGTTACTATGCTCATATTCATCCAGCCGCTGGGCCATGGTATTAAAAGCGGTGGCCAGCTCCCCGAATTCATCATTGGATTTAAAATGCAACCGCTTACTGTATTGTTTATCGGAAATACCTTTAATAGCCTCGGTCAGCGCAACAATGGGGTCGGCGATATATCCGGGGAAATTGTACACGAAGGTGAAACCCAGCAGGAAACAAACCCCGCTGATGATAGCGATATATAACAAAGCATGATCGGCCGTCCGCTTTACCAGCTCGTTCTTCCCGACAATAGCGTTCATGTTGAGGTCCATGATGGTATAGATACCGCCTTTGATCGCCGCTACATCGGCAGGACTGGCCACGCTGTCTTTTCTCAGCTTTTCAAAGGTAGCCGTTACCGTAGCGGTGGCGGCACGCTCGCCGCGCTCGGTCACATTGGCCTGCTGTTGTTTCAGGTTAGTGGCAAACTGCTGCAGGGCCTGCGCCCGGTGTACCGGCAGGTCTTCCAGCGCTACCAGCATGTTCTTGGCATACTCCAGCGACTCATAGTTGTCTTTCAGGATGATCTTGGCCTTGTCTGTCAGCCGGTTCAGGTAATAATATCCCAGTACACTGACAATCAGCAGCATAATATAGAGGAACAACACCCCCAAAGTAATCTTCGTTTTTAACCTCAGTGTACTCATGACAGGATAATCAAATCTATGTCGTTGGAAGAAAGTGTTTTCAGCAGCTGGTTAAACAGGTTGGTCCGCAGGATGATCCGGAACAAACTGATGTGCGGTTTGCCAATGCATACGGTGGTGATCTGCTTATCCAGCGCTACGCGGATGATCGCATCTGAAATACGCCCGTCATGTTCCTGCACAACTTCCGCGCCTAATTCCGTGGCCAGCTTCAGGTTATTGATCAGGTGACGCTGCGCGGCCAGGGGGATCTTCTCTACGCTTTCCCGGGGTGTCTGTACATACAGCACATACCAGTCGGCGTGATAATAGGCCGCAAGGCGGGCGGTTTTCCGGATCACTTTACGGGCCACTTCATCGTTGGTGGAGATACAGGCGAGGAAAGACTCGTGGCGCATCTGCTGGCTGCGGGGAACCTCGGTTTCCACTTTTCTTTCCACCTGCGTAGCCACTTCTTTCAGCGCCAGCTCGCGCAACTGCAGGATTTTGTCTGCCTGGAAGAAGTTCCGCAGGGCCGTCTCTACTTTAGACTGATCGTAGATCTTTCCTTCTTTCAGACGGGTAATCAGTTCATCGGCAGTAAGGTCGATATTCACCACTTCATCGGCCATCTGCAGCATGCTGTCGGGCACCCGCTCTTTCACTTCCACGCCGGTAATGGCTTTCACCTCCTGGTTGATGCTCTCGATATGTTGTATGTTGACAGCCGAGATGACGCTGATGCCGGCGTTGAGCAGGTCTATCACGTCCTGCCAGCGCTTTTCGTTTTTGGAGCCGGGGATATTGGTATGCGCCAGTTCATCCACCACTACCCATTCCGGCGCCAGCAGCAGGATAGTGCTGAGGTCCATCTCATCCAGCATCTTGCCTTTATAGAAAACCTGCCTGCGGGGGATCGCAGGCAGGCCTTCCAGCAGGGCGTGTGTTTCCGTACGCCCGTGCGTTTCTATGTATCCGATCTGGATATTGATACCATTCCTCAACATGGCATGCGCTTCCTGCAACATGCGGTAAGTTTTGCCCACACCGGCACTCATGCCGATGTAAATCTTGAACTTACCCCGGCCGCTCCGGTTGGCCAGATCAAGGTAGTGTTGTACTTGTTGTTCTTTTTCTGTCATGATAAATTAAAACCACACTGCCAGCGATGCCGTTACAGCTGCATTGTTGTTTTTAAGATCTGTCCCTTTGATAAATGTTTTGTCCCTTCCGTTAAACATTTTTCCTTCTATACGAAACATCACATTGCTGACAGGGGTGAAATCAAGGTTAAGGGAATAACCGGTAGTCTGGAATCCATGCGGGGTATCGGTTGCAATCACCACGCCATCGGCATCGTTGAAATACTCCACTCTTCCTGCTGCCGCCAGTTTATCCGTGAAGGCATAACGGGCAATGACAATGGGCGTATACCAGTTGGACAAGTCACTGCTTCCTTTGGCTTTCTGTTGCAGACCATAATCTATCCCTGCTATCAGACTGAATTTATCTGTTATACCAAAGGTACCATAAAGGTTGTTAAAATAACGCATCCGGCGGGTGCTGTCGGGGAGATCGTTGCCTACATAAGTGCTCCAGTTCAGCAGTATTTTGCCGGTTGGTTTAAAGGTGATCTGTGTGCCGAAATTGGGGGTCTGGTTACCATCCACCCGTTTGATGCGCTGCCAGCCATTAAGGTACATAGCGGCGAATGACCATTTTTCATTCGGCGTCCAGGTAATTTTGGCGCCGGTTTCATAGTAGGGGGAGTTTTCAGCCAGCATACTGCGGGTGAGGGTATAGCAGTCTTTCCCGATAGCACTTTCAAAGCCAATGTGGGCGGGCATGATACCGGCATCGATCCACACATTTTTACCCACTCTTACGCCTGCATTCGCCTCATAAACGTACTGGAAAATAGATGGTTCGGCCGCCAGGTTGTACTGGGCGTAAGTACCCGCCATCAGCGCGATGTTACCGCGTACACGGTCGGAGTTATAGTTGGCTTTCAGCATGGCCAGGTTCAGGTTCAGCTCATTGTGACGGTTGAAATTATACAGAAAACCGGGCCTGGTATGATTGGCAGGCTGATTAAAATCATAACTGTAATAAGCTTCGGCATAACCGGAAAATGTCAGTTTACCTTTCTCTTTTTCTTTCTCTGTAGTTGGCTCCGTTTGGGCAAAAACGGTGATAGCGGCAGCCAGGACAGCCACCAGCAGTAAAATCTTCTTCATAAATTTTATATAGGTTAGATAGATTTCCGGTGATCGCTCACCGGAAACCCGTTATTTATTTTAACTCGTCGAGGGCGACGTTCAGTTTGAGCACGTTGACTGTAGAAGGGCCAAGCATCCCCAGCAGAGGCGCTTTGGTATTGGCGTCTATCAGCTGCTTCAGTTTTTCCGGTGCAATACCCCTGGCTTTGGCCACACGGGCAATCTGCACGTAAGCCGCAGCGGGGGAGAGGTGCGGGTCCAGGCCGCTGGCAGAAGCAGTCACCAGTTCAGCCGGGATATCTGCTTTTTTCACGTCCGGGTTGTGTGCCAGGAAAGTGTCTGTTCTCTCGGCCACGGTTTTCAGGTAGTCCGGGTTGCCGGGTGCCTTGTTGGAGCCACCGGAGCCGGCGGCATTATAGTCTACGGCGCTCGGACGGGACCAGAAGTACTTATCGTCGGTAAACTTCTGTCCTATATTTTCATACCCTACTACTTTTCCATTATGCGTTACCGTTACACCGCCGCCTTTACCGGCCGCCAGTTTAGCGACACCGGCAATAAAGAGCGGGTAGATGCCTGCCAGCAGTACCAGCAGGAGAACGGTCAGTTTGATAGAGGGCAGGAGATACTTTTTCATTTTCTTGATTTTTTATTTTCCCATTTTACTGCATAAAAAGAGCGATCAGCATATCAATCAGTTTGATACCGATGAAGGGGGCGATCACACCGCCCACGCCGTATATCAGCAGATTCCGGCGAAGCAGCGCGCTGGCGCCGATGGGCTTGTAAGCCACGCCGCGCAATGCCAGCGGAATCAGCATAGGAATAATGATCGCGTTGAAGATCACGGCGCTGAGAATAGCTGTCTCAGGGCTGTGCAGCTTCATGATATTGATACCCTGTAAAGCAGGGATAGAGGCTACGAAGAGCGCCGGTACGATGGCGAAGTATTTCGCCACGTCGTTGGCGATGGAGAAAGTGGTGAGGGTGCCGCGCGTCATCAGCAGCTGTTTGCCGATTTCCACGATCTCAATCAGTTTGGTGGGGTCGTTGTCAAGGTCCACCATGTTACCGGCTTCCTTGGCCGCCTGGGTACCGCTGTTCATGGCTACGCCCACATCGGCCTGGGCCAGGGCGGGAGCGTCGTTGGTACCGTCGCCCATCATGGCTACCAGCCGGCCTTCCTGCTGTTCCTTACGGATGTACGTCATTTTGTCTTCCGGTTTGGCTTCTGCGATGAAGTCGTCCACACCGGCTTTGGTGGCGATGTATTTGGCAGTGAGCGGGTTGTCGCCGGTGACCATCACGGTTTTTACGCCCATCTTACGCAGTCGTTCAAAACGTTCGCTGATACCGGGTTTGATGATATCCTGCAGTTCGATGACGCCCTGCACCTTACTGTTGAGAGCCACTACCAGCGGGGTACCGCCATCGCGGGAGATAGCTTCCACGCGGGCTTGTGTGTCTTCCGGAAAACGGAAGCCTTCTCTTTCGGTGAGCTTTTTAATAGCGTCATAAGCGCCTTTGCGGATACGGTTGCCATCAGCCAGATCGATACCGCTGCTGCGGGTTTCGGCGGTGAATTTCACGAGGCTGGCGCCGCTGACGGTCAGTTTGCTGACGATGTCTTTACCGGCCAGTTCCACGATGGACTTACCTTCCGGCGTTTCGTCAGACAGGGAGCTGAGGGCGCACAGCCGGATAAACTCTTCCGGTGCATGACCGTTGGAAGGGTAGAAGTTGGTGGCTTTACGGTTACCGATGGTGATGGTACCGGTTTTGTCCAGCAGCAGCACGTCGATGTCGCCGGCTGTTTCCACAGCTTTCCCGGATTTGGTGATCACATTGGCACGCAGGGCGCGGTCCATACCGGCAATACCGATAGCGGAGAGCAGCCCGCCGATGGTAGTAGGGATCAGGCAGACAAACAGGGAGATGAAAGCTGCGATGGTGATCGGTGTCTGCGCATAGTCCGCAAATGGTTTCAGGGTCACACATACAATGATGAACACGAGCGTGAAGCTGGCCAACAGGATGGTCAGCGCAATTTCGTTCGGTGTTTTCTGACGGCTGGCGCCTTCTACCAGGGCGATCATTTTGTCGAGGAACGATTCGCCTGGCTCGGTGGTCACCCGCACTTTGATATGGTCTGACAGTACCTTGGTACCGCCTACTACGCTGGATTTGTCGCCGCCGGCTTCGCGGATCACCGGTGCAGATTCACCGGTGATAGCAGATTCGTCGATACTGGCAAGGCCCTGAACGATCTCGCCATCGGCCGGGATGATATCGCCCGGGTCGCAAACGAAGATATCGCCTTTGCGCAGGGAGGAAGAAGAAACCACTTTCACTTCGTTGGTGAAAATCTCTCCTATCAGCTCTACTTTTTTGGCAGGTGTTTCTTCCCTGGTGCGGCGCAGGCTCTCTGCCTGCGCTTTGCCGCGTGCTTCTGCAATGGCTTCCGCGAAGTTGGCAAACAGCACGGTGAGGAAGAGTATGATAAAGACGGTGAAGTTATAAGCCGCACTGCCCTGGTCTGTGTTTTTGGTAAAGGCAGCGTACAGGGCAACGATCAGCATCACCACCGTACCCACTTCCACGGTAAACATCACCGGGTTTTTGATCATCAGTCTCGGATTCAGTTTCACAAAGGACTGCTTCAGGCTTTGCAGCACCTGCTCCTTCGGAAACAATGTATTATCTCTTTTCTTCATGGTAATTGTTCGTTATAGTTTATCATCAGTACAGGGAGAAATACTCTGCAATCGGGCCCAGCGCCAGTGCAGGGAAATAGGACAAAGCAGTCAGTACCACGATCACGGCAAACGTCATAGCGCCGAAAGTGATCGAATCTGTACGGAGGGTACCGGCAGATTCCGGGATGTGCTTTTTAGATGCCATAATACCCGCAATGGCCACAGGACCGATGATTGGCAGGAACCTGCCCAATATCAGCACAAAGCCGGTGGATACGTTCCAGAACACGTTGCCGTCGCCAAGGCCTTCGAAACCGGAACCGTTGTTGGCGTTGGCGGAAGTATATTCATACAGCATCTCGGAGAATCCATGATAGCCGGGGTTGTTCAACCAGGCTGACGGCTTCACGGCCCAGTCGGCCTCCGGGTGATGAGCCAGTACCCAGGAGGAGAGGGCCGTGCCCGCCAATATCAGGAAGGGTGACAGCAGCGTGATGATAGCGGCGATCTTCACCTCTCTGGCCTCCAGCTTATGTCCCATAAACTCAGGCGTACGGCCTACCATCAGACCGGAAATAAACACTGCGATGATGATAAAGATGTAATAGTTGAGAATACCCACGCCGCAACCGCCATAGAAACAGTTCAGCATCATGCCCAGCAGCTCCATCATACCGGTCATCGGCATGGTACTGTCATGGAAACCGCAGACAGAACCGGTGGAGATAATGGTAGTAACGGTGCTCCAGTAACCGGTGGCAGCAGGACCGAAGCGGACCTCCTTGCCCTCCATGGCGCCGGTGGCCTGTTGTATGCCCATGTGCGCTATAGCCGGGTTACCGTTTATTTCCGCCATCATGGTGGGTATCAGCAGGCATATCATCCCGATGGTCATCACCCCGAAAATGACGTAGGCAAACTTGCGGCGGTTGATAAACATCCCCAACGCAAATACCATGGCGATAGGGATCACCACCTGTGCCACCATTTCGGTCATCCAGGTAACATAGTTGGGGTTCTCCAGCGGATGTGCGGAGTTTACGCCAAACCATCCGCCACCGTTGGTGCCCAGGTGTTTGATGGCCACAAAACCGGCGGCAGGGCCGCGGGATACATTCACGGTATCGCCCTGCATCGTTACCACGGTGTCTTTACCGTCGAAGCTGGCAGGCGTACCATTAAACGCCAGTATCAGCGCTATGATAACGCAGAACGGTAAAAGGATGCGGGTGTTGGTCTTCAGGAAAATATCCCAGAAGTTGCCCAGTTTGGTGGTGGTCTTTTCCTTAAATGCTTTGAATACGACGATCAGTGCGGCGATACCGGTGGCTGCGCTCACAAACTGCAGGAAAGCCAGCACAAACAGCTGGGTGAGATAGGTGACGCCGGTTTCACCGGAATAGTGCTGCAGGTTACAGTTCACCAGGAAACTGATGGCGGTGTTAAACGCCAGGTCTGCCGACTGGCCCGGATTGCCATCCGGGTTCAGCGGCAGCTTGTCCTGGAACATCAGCATAAAAAAAGCATATACAAACCATACCAGGTTGATGGTCAGCAACGCTTTCAAATGTTCTTTCCAGGTCATTTCCTCTTTGGGATTGATCCCGGAAATCTTAAAGAACAGCCGCTCCATGGGAGCCATAAAGTCGGACCAGGTTTTTTCGCCTTTGAATACCTTTACGATATACCTCGCCAGTGGCCAGGCCAGTAGTAATGTTAGTCCATAGGTGGCAATAACGCCTAAAATTTCTGTTGTCATTTCTAATTAGTTAAAAGCATGTTGCATGCGGCCACAGATAAAGGCCGTCTCAGAATTTCTCCGGTTTCAGCAATACATATATCATGTAGCCGAAGACCAATATTGATAGCACGAATAAGGCGGTCATAACAGATTTGTTTATCAGATTTTTTCAAAATAATCGACAGAGGCAAAGAACAGGGCAAAGCAGGCCAGGCCCGCGAGTACCAGTAATACAGTCATCATAAAAATTGTTTTAAAGCGCTATTGTTTGTAAATGTTGAATCCTGACAGTTCTGAGAGAAGAAGGTAACATGTCCCTGTGATGCGTGCACAACAGGGGAGACAACGCATATACGAACACACTTTCAATCGCATTTCGCAACGCGCTGCTGCCGTTGCGGTACAATACGCCTGCAATGGTAAAACAACGCTTCACTTCCTGCAATTGTTCATGACGGATCATGTTGCCGGTATAGTCGGCAAACGTGTGGATCACTTTGCTCACTCTTTCTTTGGCCGTCAGTTGCTCCATAGGGAATGACAGGCCGGGGATCTGTAAACCGATCAATTGTGAGATTTTCGAGTCTGGTAACATGTGAATCAAATGTTTTGATACAATGACTGGCATACCAGCCGGATGCCAGTATTAAAAAGGGATTAAAAAATCTACATAATCGATTATAAATCAACCAAATAAAAAAATAAAAAATAACCCAATAAAAAAATAAAAACCGGAAACCATGCAGAATCTGAAGGGTCATTTCAAAAACGGAAGGGGGGTAGCTGCATAAAAAAAGCGCTTCCCGGGCGGGAAGCGCTGATCAATTTTTACAGTCGTGAAATTTAATTGCTTTAGCTGAACAGGTACAACACATCTTCTTTGGTCAGCTTCTTCACAAAGCCGCTATCATCGGAGATGATCTCTTTCACCAGCGATTTTTTACGTTCCTGTAACTGTAATATTTTTTCTTCAACCGTGTCTTTACAGATCATGCGGTAAGCGAAAATATTTTTCGTTTGCCCGATACGGTGAGTACGGTCTATCGCCTGTTGTTCCACGGCGGGGTTCCACCACGGGTCTACAATATATACATAGTCAGCCGCGGTGAGGTTGAGGCCCACGCCACCCGCTTTCAGGGAGATGAGGAACACCCGGCATTCATCGTTATGCTGGAAGTTCTGGATGGCTTTTTCACGCTCCATGGTAGAGGTGCTGCCATCGAAGTACTCGTACGGGATCTTCATGTGCTGCAGCCTTTCGCGGATGAGCCCCAGCATACCGAGGAACTGGGAGAACACCAGCACTTTGTGGTTGCCGATGTTTTCAGCGATCTCACGGGTAAGCTCATGCAGCTTCACGGAATGGTTAGGGTACTGTTCCGTATCGTTGAGGATGGCCGGGGAGTCGCATATCTGGCGCAGCTTCATCAGGCCCTGCAGGATGGTCAGCTGTGAACGTTCCATGCCCTGGTCTTCAATAACACCCAGGATCTTGGAGCGGTAGGTGTTCCTGTAGGCGTCATATATATGACGTTGTTCAGGGTCCATTTCACAGAAGATGACCGTCTCGATTTTATCCGGCAGGTCTTTCGCCACCTGTTCCTTGGTACGGCGGAGGATGAACGGATAAATCAGTTTACGCAGGTGTTCTTTCCTTTCTTCGTCCTGGAACTTGTCTATCGGCGTGGCAAACTCGTTGCGGAAGAAGTCCACGCTGCCCAGCATGCCCGGGTTCAGGAAGTTCATCTGTGCATAGATATCGAAAGTATTGTTCTGCATGGGCGTACCGCTCAGCGCCAGCCTGTTTTTGGTTTGCAGGAGCTGGGCCGCTTTGGTCACTTTGGACTGCGGGTTTTTGATGGCCTGTGATTCATCCAGCACCACATAGTCAAACTCCAGCTTCATCAGCGTCTGGATATCGCTGCGCAAAGTACCGTAGGTAGTGATGATCACATCGAATTTGGCCAGTTCTTCCGAATCTTTGATACGGGCAGGGCCATGATGGATATGGTGTTTGATTTCCGGTGTGAACTTGCGGATCTCATTTTCCCAGTTATAGATCAGGGTAGTGGGACATACCACCAGCGCCATACATTTTCCGCCGTTTTTGTTTTTGTAATACTGGAGGAAGGTAAGCGCCTGGATGGTTTTACCAAGACCCATGTCGTCCGCCAGGATACCGCCCCATTTGATCTCATCGAGATAATTGAGCCACTGGAAGCCGCTTTCCTGGTAAGGCCGCAGCGTAGCCTGCAGGTTATGCGGCAGGGAGATGTTACGGATCTCGTCGAACTGCAGCAGCTTTTTACGTTTCTGTTCCAGTTCTATCACCACCGCTTCATCGTCGATGAACTCGTACAGTTCATCGATCACGCTGAAGTTATATTTGCTGAGTTTAAGGCCTTTGTCTTTCTCTTCCCCTACCTTGAAGAGGAGCGAGTATTTGCGCAGCCATTCTTCCGGCAGGAGGCCCAGGGAGCCGTCTGCCAGCTGCACATAGTTCTGCTTGTTGGCCAGCGCGTTTTTAATGTCTTTGATGCTCACTTTCTGGTCGCCGTACAGTACTTCGATCTGTGCATCGAACCAGTCGATGCCGGAGCTGATCTGCAGGTTGGTGACCGGCTTGTGGGAGCTGAATTTGAAATTGCGCAGGTTGTCGAATCCGAATACCCGCACGTTCATTTCTTTCAGGGCGTCGAAGAAGAGGAAGAACCAGTTGTTCTTCAGGGCTTCTTTGGCGCGCAGGTAGAAATAGTGCTGGTTATCGTTCTGTGCGAAATTGGTATGCAGGGTGCGCAGGCGGCTGACAAAGGCGTCTTCCGCTGCCTTGTTGCGGCGGATGACCAGTACCTTGTTACCTTCCTGCACAGTGATTTTCTCTTCTTCGTTCCATTCCACTTCCTGTCCGCGGTAAGCGAAGCCGGGCTGGATGATGAAGGTTTCGCCCAGTTCTTTCAGGTACACGCGGCATTCCGGTTCGATGTCGGCCACCTCGGCAAGGAGTTCTTTATCGAAGCGGATATCGTACTGGCGGCTTAGCGGCAGCAGGTAGTCCCTGAGGTATACCGGCCATTCCTTGTTGGGAATTTTCAGTTTACCGCCATTCTGCTGGAAGAGTGCCACATGCAGGGCATCCTGCGGGCTTTCGAACAGGTACAGCGTATGCTGGTAAAGGAACAGCAGCGGGCTTTCCCAGTTGTTTTTGGAGACGTCGATCAGTTCCCCTTCGATAGACACGTAGCAGCTGATTTCCACGTTGGTGCTGCCGCTGTTGGTCTTGAGGACCAGCTTCAGCCTGTCGGCCCCTATCTGCAGGGGTTGCAGGTTTTTGGTTTTAAACTGCTGCCTGTTAGGGAGATGAAATACCAGTCCGTGTTCTGCCAGCTGCGGAAACAGTTTGGCCAGTTTGGGATGCAGGTATTCCAGCATCAGTTCTTTGGTTTCAGTAGGCAGCTCTTCCGCATTTTCGTGCGTAATATTTTCCCAGATGCCGGCAAACGGCGAGTTTTTGCTGAGGAACTTGCTGACTTCCGGGCCTTGCAGTTTACGGATGGGGGCGATGAGCTCCCGGTCCTTTTCCCGGTACTGGTAAAAGTCAACGTATTTGGTGAGGTCCAGTTTGCTGGCCAGTGATACGAAGGCGGTCTGCTCATCGTTCACCTCACCGCTGACGATATCTATTTTAAAATAAGGATATAATGTTTCGTTGGCATTGAATACCGCAGCCAGGCGTTGTGTCACCGTCAGGGTTTCTTCCGGTGGCGGCGGGGCCGTCTGCTGCTGTCTGCCGGCAGTGGCGCCGTCTACGCGCTTGATGGTAGGATCGAGTACGCGCAGGAAGGGTTTGCCGTCCATATAGGAGAAAGCAAATTTGCCGTCCAGGTCGTCTGTCAGGGAATAGCCATAGAGGGAGAGGAGTTTGTTTTTTTCCTTGTCCCAGTTGCGCAGCGTATCGAAATAAAACGGGCCGTTTTTCTGCAGCAGCTGCAGGAACAGCGCAGTTTTATGCACGCAGAGCGCATGAGCTGTTTCATCGCAGGTACAATGGGTATCGAAAAAACGTTCTTCATTGCGCTGGATGATCAGCGGGTATTCTTTTTTATCCAGCGTCAGCACGGCCTCTACCTTTTCATCTTTGGCGGATGAAATTTTGATGGGGTGCTGTTTCACGATCGCTTCCGCCTCTGCAATAATAGCGCTGGAGGTAAGCAGTTTGATCGTCTTAATATCGATGGATTTCATTTTGATCAGCGTATGCTGCTGATCAAATTGTGTTTCGAAGCTCTCGAAATGATTCTTGTCCAGCATTTCCTGAAGCTGGAACAGTGCTGCTGCCTCGTGCCGGCAAATGTCGCCCAGGTTATAGGGACACTGGCAACGGATAGACATACCGCTGGTTTCACCGTATTTGTTGATGGAAACCCGGTAGTAATTGGCATGCGTGTCACTTTTGACGCGGAAGGTCGCTGTTTTCAATACCGGGTCTGCTTCTATGAGCTCAACGCCCCCGGTAGAAAAAATACGCTTCCCCCTGCGGATCACTTCATCAGTGCCGTTATTGTAAACATATTTTAGCAAATGGGGCAGCGACATACTATTCGTTGTTGCCTGCTTTTAATATCCACGGGCGGGGGTAAATAAATATATCAAAAATCTTTAACCGCTGATAAAAAGGCAATCCACAAAAGTAAGCAGAAATCTTTAATAAACAGCGGGCAAAATGCCGGTAAAACGGTAATCCTTTGGTGGTGGCAACTTACCCGCGACCCGCCCGGACAGGGCGCCTTATTTGATATATGATTATTTTTATATTTAATTGTTTTAATGCGTTTTTACTAATACTATTTTACCATTGTTTATCAATCCATTACGATCACATCAATAAAAATTGATATAAAGAGCGGGAAAAATGGTTGCGGAGCCTGCTGTGAATGACCGGAGCGAAGGGAAGTAGGGACCGCAATGGATGGCGGCTACCGCAGTTAGCAGTAACCGCCATTTTATCGATCGAAAAAATCGTTTACCGTATATGCTGTATATACCGCTTCACGGAAAAATCCATCGCCTCTTTGGCGCCGGTACGCACATACTTGCCAAAAGCGCCGTACATGGCGTCGTACGCATAGGGCTTCACGGCATCGTCAATCACTTTTACCGCTGCGGCAGACAATGGAATATTATTAGGATAACTATACATAAAGGACATCGTTTTCCTGTCGGAAGAAACCTGGATCACATCGCCCACCAGCAGCATTCCTTTACCGGCTGGACTGTACAACACGTTCGCGCCCGGGAAGTGACCACCGCACAACACCAGCCTCATGCCATCCCAGAGGTCCAGTGTCTGGCCGTCCCACAGTTTGATAACGTCGTCATGCCGCCCCAGCCACGAGGCGTCGAGCTTGTGTACATATACGGGCGCATGGCCGAAGGCATGGCTCCACTCCACAATGGTGGAAAAATAGTGCGGGTGGGACAACGCGATAGCGCGGATACCACCCAGTCTTTGTATGATATCTATCGTAGAGGCGTCGAGGTTAGCGATGCAGTCCCACAGGATATTGCCATTAGGCGTTATCAACAGGTGGGCCCGCTGCCCGATGGCGAAATCAGGCGTGCTGTAGATGGCGTACAGATCAGGCGCCACCAGTTCTATAACATTTTTGTGTTTCTTCTGTATCTGTTCGAAGGTAGTCCAGCTTTGCCCGGACGGGTTCACATACTGCCGTTCATCTTCGCAAACAGGGCAATGCGCCGGGGCTTCGGCAGTGGCATCGTATTGTATGCCGCAGGTTACACAGATATAATGTTTCATGTCTTTCGGTTTATCTGCAGGAAGGTAGGGCATTTTTGATAAAAGCGGAAGCCCTGCCATCGCCAGTCCGCTCTGTTTAAGCCATGCCCTTCTTGAATGTTCTTGTGCCATGGTATACTTGTTTTGAGATACAAAAGTAGCCCCGGCCGGCGCCCCGCTCAAGGGACATACCCGACAAATACTTGTACATTTGAACATGCAATCACCCATTCCTCAACACCGGATCAACGAGGGCGTGACCACATTGGTGTCTACGCCGGTCAAACATGTGCTGATCGCCGGTTTTGACGAGACCGGAAAAATAATACCCCGGCAATATCCGCACCGGCACACGTATTACGAGATCCTGTTGCTGCACAGCAGCAAAGGCATACATTATATCGACTTTCAGGCATGGCCTTTTAACGGAGCAGTGGTTTTCCTGCTGTCACCGGAACAGGTCCATCAGCTGGACAGAGAGGCCTCCACCGGTTATTCCCTGAAATTTGACCCTTCTTTTTTCACCAGCGGCAATGATCCCGACAGCCAGTTGCTGGGGCATTTCCTGTTCGACAATATGCAGTCCTATCCTGTTATTCCGCTGGAGCCCGCAGACCTCGCGCGGCTGGAAAACCTGATGAACATTGCCCGGGAGGAATATGACCAGGCCACAGAAGACACCACGCCCATTCTCTTTTCCTATGTCCGCGTGCTGCTGATGGAGATTATGCGCATCCGCAGACGGCAGCTGTCCGAGCCGCACCTGTTGCCCGGTCAGCCACAGACGCAATTGTTGCAGTTTAAGCAGCTGCTGCATCAACATTTCCATGAACTGCATGAGGTGCAGGACTACGCCGCCCGCTTGCATATCACCCCGCGGCAGCTCAATGCGCTCACTCAGAAGCTGACCGGTAAAACAGCCGGCGCCCTCATCAAAGAGCGGGTGTTGCTGGAAGCGAAACGGTTATTGTTTTTAAATGAATTGACCGTGAAGGAGGTAGGCTACCGGATCGGATTTGAGGACCCGGCTTATTTTACGCGCTTCTTCAAAAAGAATACGGGCAAGTCTCCGCAGCAGTTCCGCGAGATGTCCCAGCCGGTATAAATGTACACGACAAACGTTTTTTTATCCATGGACATCCGCGTTTGCGGACACTGGTTTTGTGTCTTCATTTTTTTAAACACACTCAACATGAAAGACAACAAACAACTTGCGTTTCTCGTATTACGTATAGGTATTGGCGTATTATTCGTCGTTTTCGGCATACAGAAAATCATGGGAGGTCCTGCAGTGTGGGAGTTCCTGGGCGGTACGCTGAAAAGGGCGGGCATCAGCCAGTGGCCGGTTTTCCGGGGCTTTATGGCCGCGCTGGCGGAACTGCTGGGTGGTATTGCGCTTATTACCGGTTTCTTTATCCGGCCGGCGGGTATTGCGCTGCTGTTCACCATGGTGATAGCCTCCCTGTTTAAAATCAGCTCCGGCGCTCCTTTCGCGAACGTCGCGTTTCCGCTGTCTATGATCGTGGTATTTGCGGCATGTATTGCGGGCGGTAAAAATATTTTGGGATTTTGGGATTTTGAGATTTTGGGATTTTGAGATTTATAGGACATTTTGCTATTGCGAAATTCTCAATGAAAAATGTTCCTATAAATCCCAAAATCAAAAAATCAAAAAATTCCTAAATCTCTAAATCCCCACCAGCTCTCCGTTTCTGAAGATGGGCAGCACATTGGCGCCGTCAGGCGTGAGGCAGTAAGCAATATCTTTCTCCAGCCCGTATTTAGCGAGGCGCTGGTAGTGGGAGGCCTGCCGCATGTAGGTATAGATATCTCCTTTTGTAGCGTCGTACAGCGTTTCTGCGGCAATAGCAGAATCACAGTTAACATCAAAATGTTCGCGGATGCGGCTCACCACGGCGCCGGCGAAGAGGGTGTCTTCCATATTGACACGGTCTTTCCAGGCGGCGCAGCCGAGGACCACGTTTTGTCCCTGTGCGGCCAGGTAGTCGCATACGGCGCTGATATTGGGAAAGGAGCCGGTAACGATCCCGATGGCGTCTTTGGCCATGTGCAACAGTTTCGTTCCGTTGGTGGTAGTCAGTACCAGTGTTTTATTTTCGATAAACTCCCGGGGATATTCAAAAGGAGAGTTACCGTGCACCAGTCCTTCTGCCACTTTACCATCGCGCTCGCCGGCGGTGATACCGCCTATCGCGCGGCCGATGTTCACACATTCTTCCACAGTGGCTACCGGTATTACGCTCGTTGCTCCATTGTACAGGGCGGTGCAGATAGTAGAGGTAGCGCGCAGTACATCGATGATGACTACGATGCTGTTTTTCACATCATAGAGATGTAATAAAGCCGGGGATAAACATACTTCCAGGCTGGGTTTGTTGCTAGTTGTCATTCAATTGCATTTATGCATTAATCAAGGACGACTCTCCACTTTTCGCTCTCCGCATAGTCCTTAATAACATCATTCCGGTGTTTCAGCAGGCGGGTCATGTATTTTTTGAGATAAAACCGTTCAAACATCCGCCCGAACCAGCCGTAGGGAGTGCCAAAATCCATGATATCGATCATTACGGTACCGTTACCTATTTCCTTGAAATGGTGCTCATGTTTCAGATGGGTAAAATCTCCTTCCGTCATTTCGTCGGTAAAATGTTCTCCTTCCTTCATGGCAGTGATCTTCGTTGTCAGTTCCCGTATTTTTCCGATGTGTTTGGCGCGCCAGGTGACTGTTTCGTTCAACCGGATCAGACCATTGGTCCGGCCCTTGACGGCTTCTTCCTGCATGTGTGACATGCTGCGTTTATGCAGGGTAATACTCCGGCTCAGGTCATACACCCTCTCTAACGGCGCATGGATAACGGTAGTCAAATGAATAGTAGGCATAGATATGGCAATAAATAAGTTCTCGTCACGCAAAGGCGCAAAGCAACAAAGACGCAAAGAAGAAACATAGGAAAAGAGAACAAAAGCAAAGAACAAACATTTGTTCCTTTGTTTACTGTTTTAATCTCTTTAACTCCTTTGCGTCTTTGTTGCTTTGCGTCTTTGCGTGATGCTTTGCGTGCCTAAGTTAATAACTTTCACCCGCTATTCCTAGCCGAGGAAAGGCACTTTCACCACTTTTGCTTTCAGTGCTTTGTCTCTTACGGCGATAAATATCTCGCTGTCCAGGGCGGCATGGCTTGTTTTCACGTAGCCCAGACCGATAGCCTTGCCTAAAGAAGGGGATTGGGTACCGGAGGTAACACGGCCAATCACATTGCCAGCGGCGTCTTTGATTTCATAGTCATGACGGGCGATGCCTTTGTCCACCATTTCGAAGCCTACCAGTTTCTGGGACACCCCTTCTGCTTTCTGTTTTTCGAAGATAGCGCGGGAGGGGAAGTCTTTGGTGAATTTGGTGATCCATCCCAGGCCGGCTTCCATCGGGGAGGTACGGTCGTCGATGTCGTTACCGTACAGGCAGAAGCCCATTTCCAGGCGGAGGGTGTCGCGGGCGCCCAGGCCGATGGGTTTCAGACCTTTAGGGCCGCCAGCAGCGAAGATAGCGTCCCAGATTTTGTCTGCTGCGCCGTCTTTGTCTTCGAAATAAATTTCGATGCCGCCCGCGCCGGTGTAACCGGTAGCGCTGATCACCACGTTCGGAACACCTGCAAAAACGCCTTTGGCGAAAGTGTAATATTTCAGGTTGACGATATCTACTTCTGTCAGGGGCTGCAGGATGCTGGTGGCGTTAGGTCCCTGGATGGCCAGCAGGCAGGTTTTGTCGGAAATATCATGCATTTCCACCCCTTTGGTGTTGAACTGGCTGATCCAGTTCCAGTCTTTTTCAATATTGCTGGCATTCACCACCAGCATATACACGTTGTTTTCTTCAATGCAATATACCAGCAGGTCGTCTACCAGGCCGCCTTCGTTGTTGGGCAAAGAGCTGTACTGGGCTTTGCCGGCAGTCAGTTTGGAGGCGTCGTTGGTAGTCACCCGTTGAATCAGGTCCAGCGCATTTTCACCTTTCAAAATAAACTCACCCATATGGCTCACGTCAAACACACCGGCGTTGGTACGTACCGCCTGGTGCTCGTCATTGATGCCCGTATAGGAGATTGGCATGTTGTAACCCGCAAAAGGAGCCATCTTGGCGCCCAATGCAATGTGCTTCTGTGTAAAAGGTGTGTTTTTCATACTTTGTTTTTAAAACGGGGCAAAAATAGGGATTTGCCTTTTATGAAAGATAAACCGCTCCCGGCGAATGACCGTTTTCAGACCAATATCATATTAAACATACTTGAAATGCAACAGGAGCTTAAAAAAGAACTTGCCCCGGTTGCGCTATTAGCAGGGGGTAATTCGTAATTTTGCACCAGACCCAAAAAAGATTGCGTGAAAAAGATAACCTGGCTGTTACCACTGGTATGTACTACCTTGTTCGTAGGTGCACAGAAAAAAAATGACCGGAAAACCCTGTCCAATCTGCAAACGCATGTCACCTACCTCTGCAGCGACAAGCTGGAAGGCCGCCAGACCGGCGCCCCCGGCGAACAACTGGCCGCTGCCTATCTTTCTTCCCAACTCGAACAAACAGGCGTCAGCCCCAAAGGGGACAACGGCTTCCTGCAGACCTTCACCATCCGCGAAGGACGCGAACCGGACAACTGCACGCTGAACCTTAACCATCAAAAGCTGGTTCCGGGCAAACAGTTCATCGCATTGCCCTTCAGCGCCGGTAAAAGCGCCAAAGGCGAAGTACTCCCCGCGGTCAACGAACCGGATAATATCTGGTTAATAAATGTTAAAGAAATAGAAGCCGACCCCAATAAAAGCAGGATGGAACTGTATCTCCGGGAAACGGAGGTGGCAGCTAAATCCGGCGCTTCCGCCGTTATTTTCTACAACGGACAGGAAACACCCGCGGAAGTCAGCAGCTGGCACAAACAATCCGTCAAATCCGCCGGCATCCCCGCCGTCTGGGTCAGCAGCGACATCAGCAAAATACTCGGCAACGACGACGCCAACGCTTTCCAGATCGATATGAAAATCGCCTTCAAAGCGGTAAAAGTCACCGGCACCAATGTGATCGGCTATATCGACAACAAAGCGCCCAAAACCGTGATCATCGGGGCACATTACGACCACCTCGGCAAAGGCGAAAACAATACGATCTACCCCGGCGCCGATGACAATGCCAGCGGCACCGCCGCCCTGCTGGAACTGGCCCGGCTGCTCAAATCCGCCCGCCTCAAAAACCACAACATCGCTATCATCGCTTTCTCCGGTAAGGAAGAAGGCCTGGCAGGTTCCGCCTGGTTTACGGCCCACAGCGGAGGCATCGATCTCTCGCAGGTGAACTATATGATTAATATGGACATCATCGGCGACCTGGACGCCTCCAGGGGCGTACAGATCGGCGGCATCAGCTCTTCCGCCGGATGGCCCGCCATCATCGGCAGCGTAGCCGCCAAAGACACCAAAGTCGTTTACGACTCCACCGGCGCCGGCACTTCAGACCACCTTTCCTTTTATAAAAAGAACATCCCCGTTCTCTACTTCTACACCAACGCCCATAAAGGCACTCCCGAACCCGGCGATAAACCGGACAAACTCAACTACGACGGCACACTCACCGTCCTCAAACTGGTGTACGATATCATCGGCAAAACGGATAATATGGAAAAACTGGCGTTCAGCGCCACTACCGCCAGAAAATAAATCCCGCCGCTCACATCGTTTTACATGAGCAGGAATGAGTTACATTTACACGAATTTTATAAATTCGCAGATTGCATCGCGTACATACGCCCTGCTTTATTTGTTATTCATTCAACGCATCCCTGTAAATGGACGAAAAACTGGCCCTCGTATACCGGTATTTCCAACTGCTCGAAAACTTTTCAGCAGATCCGGCCGAGTTTGCCAATATCTTTCATCCGGGCGTTATTCAGACAGAATATCCCAACCAGTTGTCAGCCGAAGTCAAACAAAGGAATTTTGAACTCATGCTCGACAGTATGGCCACCAATAAACTGATCCTGAAATCCCAGCATTACAGCGTACTGAAAGCGGTACAAAACGGCAATACCCTTGTAGTGGAAGCCAACTGGACCGGGGAAATAGGCGTAGATGCGGGCAAATACAGAAGGGGACAGGTGATGAAAGCTTTCATCTGTACCGTCATCGAATTCCGCGAAGGAAAAATATACCGGCAGCGCAATTACGGCTGCTACGAACATTAAAGCCACTTATCATGAAAATATTATTATCCGTCCTGACCGCCGCCACCTGCCTGCTCTTTGCGTGTAACCCTACCCGTAATGACCACCAGGTAAATAAAGACGCCTATGATGTGATCACAGAGAAAAGTTATGTATACCGGGAATTCAAGCCGGCCGCCAGCCCGGAGATGGACTCCGCACTGCGCTTGCGCAAGGAAATCACCGACTACCTGGATCAGCAGGGCTTTAAGCCTCACATCGCCGGGAAAGACAGCCTGCTGTTCCGCAGGACCAACGGCCTCGAAGTAATGATCGAGATGCCTGCTCCGCAGGACGTATGGTCCATGAATACCATTATCGTATTCGATCCGGTGAAAAACCCGTTATTCGTAAATTTACACAAGGGCACCGCCCAGGTTGAAAACTATATTAAAGCAAAATAATCCGTTAGCAGTTTGCCAGTAGTACAAAACATCAGGTTAACCGTAGACGCGGTCGTATTCGGATATATCCCCAGGGAAGGCATCGTTGTGCTGTTGATCAAACGCACTATAGACCCGTATCTGCACAGCTGGGCGCTGCCCGGCGGATTCGTGCTGGACGCCGAATCCCTCGAAACGGCCGTTACCCGGGAACTGCTGACCGAAGCCGGCGTGAATATCAACTACCTCGAGCAACTGTACACCTTCGGCCTGCCGGGCCGGGACCCCAGAGGGAGAGTGGTGTCCGTTGCCTACTTCGGCCTGGTAAACCCCACCAACTTCAAACTGGCGGCCAGCTCCGACGCAGAAGACGCCTCCTGGTTCAATATCAAGGAACTGCCGTCCCTCGCCTTCGACCATGCCACCATTATAGATGTAGCCGTTCAAAGGCTCCGCAATAAAATCCGTTATGAACCCATCGGCTTTGAACTGCTGGATAAAAAATTCCCCATCGCCGACCTGGAAAAACTTTATGAAACACTGCTGGACCGGCCCATCGATCGCCGGAACTTCCAGAAAAAAATAAATCACCTCGGCATCCTGATCGCCCACAACGAAAAACAAAAACAAGTGTCACAAGGCCGCCCCGCCAAACTTTTCAGCTTCAATGAAGAACAGTATTTTAAGCTGAAGAAGGAAGGAATGGCGTTTGAGATTTAGGGATTTTTTGATTTTTGGTTTTTTGATTTCGGGAAGCATATAATAATGACCTGGGGCTGCTGGGCATGGGAGAGTCATCAATAGAGCGCTATCGATTGCGGACTATACCGGCCGGCCAAGCCCATGCGTCACAAAAGGAACTATTTCCTCAACCGCAAAAACAAAATGTTTACTGGCACCACAGAATGATCAGCCTATAAAATCAGCAAAGGGGATGAGAAACAAAAGACCGCCAATCTATTTAAATAATTATAAATCAATCATTTAAAATATTTTGTGTATTTTTTACAAAAAATATTTTGCTGATATTATTTCCCTTCATACATTTGTGTAACAAATACACAAAATAGCTCGGATATGCAAACAACAAAGCCCACAGGAGTTATTATAGCCCGGTTTCAGACACCTTCCCTTCATGAAGGTCACCTTGAACTGATCCGGCAGGTGAAAATGAAACACAACCGTGTACTGATCATCCTCGGCGTCAGCCCCGTAAAAGGCAGCCGTAAAAACCCGCTCGACTACTACACCCGCGAGCGCATGATCAAACAACAGTTCCCCGAAATCATTATTCTTCCCCTGAGCGATCAGAAATATGATACCATCTGGTCCAAAAAGCTGGACGAACTGCTGCACAACAACTTTCCGCACGAAACTTTCGTCCTCTACGGCAGCCGCGACAGCTTCATGGGCACCTATTCCGGCCGCTACCCCACAGAAGCGCTGCCGCCGGTGAAAGACTACAACGCTACCGCCATGCGGGAAGCCTTGTCTGATAAAGTATTTGACACCGAAGAGTTCCGCGCCGGCATCATCTACAACACCTATAACCTCTTCCCCGCCGTATATGCCACCGTGGACATCGCCCTGTTCAGAAACAACAAACAACAGCTGCTGGTAGGCCGCAAACCCAACGAAAACAACTGGCGGCTGCCCGGCGGATTCTCCGACCCCACCGACGAATGCTTCGAAACGGCCGCCGCAAGGGAACTCCGGGAAGAATGCGGCAACGTGGAGACCAGCGCCATGGAATATGTAGCCTCCGTGAGAATAGACGACTGGCGCTACCGCTCCGAAACAAATAAAATCATTACCACCCTCTTCGCTACAGACCTGCTCTACGGCGAGCCGGCAGCCGGCGACGACCTGGCGGAAGTACGGTGGATAACGGTAACGGATATACCGGAACTGATCAAAAAACAAGAACTCGCTGACACACACCTCCCGTTGTTTCAACGCCTGGTTGACAAATATGCTAAATAAGAAGAACTTAAAACTTACTGTCATGACAAAGGAAAATCTCATCCTCCTCGCTGATGCTTACAAATACTCCCACCATAAATTATACATCCCCGGCACACAACATATCTACTCCTACCTGGAAAGCCGCGGTGGTAAATTCGATGAAACGGTGTTCTATGGCCTGCAGTATTTCCTGAAAGAATACCTCGAAGGCGTGGTCTTCACCAAAGAAAAACTGGATGAAGCTGCCGTTACCCTGAAAGAAGTGTTCGGTCGCGACGATGTATTTGACCGCAGCCGCTTTGAATACATCATCAGCAAACACGGCGGTAAACTGCCGGTACGCATCAAAGCCGTCCCCGAAGGAACAGTGGTGCCTGTACGAAATGTGCTCATGACCATCGAAAACACCGACCCCGAATGTTACTGGCTCACCAACTTCCTGGAAACGCTGCTCATGCAGGTATGGTATCCCTGCACCGTAGCCTCCCTCTCCAGGGAAATCAAAAAAGTGGTGAAACGCTACTATGACGATACGGCCAGCGCCGCCGCCTTTGCGGGCATCGACTTTGTCCTCAACGACTTCGGCTTCCGGGGCGCCAGCTCTGTGGAAAGCGCCGGCATCGGCGGCAGCGCCCACCTGGTCAGCTTCTCCGGCAGCGACACCATCGCTGCTTCCATCTTCGCCAAACGGTATTACAACGCCGCTACCGCGCCGGGCCTGTCCATCCCCGCTACGGAACACTCTATCGTCACCATGCTGGGAGAACCGGGAGAGCTGGACATCTTCAAACATGTGCTCAACACCTTCCCAACAGGCACCATCGCCTGCGTATCTGACTCCTACAATATCTTCCGCGCCTGCGAAGAGTACTGGGGCACCGAACTGAAAGAACAGATCCTCAGCCGGCAGGGCACCCTCGTTATCCGCCCCGACAGCGGCGATCCGGTACAAACCCTGCTGCGGGTGTTCGATATCCTCATGAACAAATTCGGCTTCACCGTTAACGAAAAAGGCTACAAAGTATTACCACCACAGGTCCGCGTGATACAAGGCGATGGCATTAGCTACTCTTCCATCCCCGGTATCTTCGAAGCCCTTAAAAAAGCCGGCATCAGCGCCGAAAACCTGGTACTCGGCATGGGCGGCGCACTGCTCCAGCGCGTTAACCGCGACACCCAGGAATTTGCGCTGAAATGCTCCTACGCAGAAGTCAACGGCAAAGGCATCAACGTACAGAAAATGCCGGTGGAAATGGACGCCAACGGCCAACTGCAAACCTCCTTTAAGAAATCCAAAGCCGGCAAACTGAAACTGGTGAAAGAAAACGGCGCCTTCAAAACCCTCGGCACCGACGAGGCGCCCGAACTGGAAGACCTCCTCGAAACCGTCTTCGAAAACGGCGCCGTCACCAAAACATGGTCTTTCGACACCGTCCGCCAGGCAGCCGCTTTATAATATCATTTCTGTTTCCTCCAGTAAGGTTACCCCCATTCCATCGCCCGGGACTCACCCCCCGGGCTTTTTTCCGGAAATCTGTTAACTTCACCGTATGTACTTGCTCATCCCCGGACGCCACCACCTGTTGACCGACTTTCAGTTCAAATACCTGAACCGTCTGATCAAATGCAGCCTGGAAGGCGAAAAAGACGTATATGGACAACCGTTGGACGCTTCTCCCGTAGAAGGCGTCATCTTCGCCGTTACCTCCGCCAACCACCTCGGCACCAAACGCAACCCGGTACCCTTCTACCTGCGCGCCATGGTGATACAGGAATTCTCCAACTCCCTCGATGTACCCGCCTACGTGTACGGCATCGACGATGTTGGCGTGATCCATGACTTCGCGGAATATACCATCAAAACCATCCGGCACTCCAGCGAAGGCGCCCACAGCCTCACCCCACAAAATACTGTGGTCATCTGCTCCACCAGCGTCCGTGAGATGTACCTTAAACAAGGCTTCCGTGTCCTGACGGCAGAATGGGACCCTGCCGCCAACCGGTTCACACAGCCCATGCCGTGGGACCTCGTGAACCTCATCGCACAAACGGGCGACTGGCGCAAACATCCCACCGTGCTGGAACAGGTGCATCCGGCAGCATTCAAAATCTGGTCGCTGTATGGGGTGGGAGAGAAAGTACAACAGATCCTGAAAGACCCTATCATCGGGGCCGACGGCGATCTCACCGCTACCCGCGATTACAACGTGTACGTAAAACAGATGGACGACATCGCGGCACTCAAATACCGCGAAACCGCCCCCTACATACAACCCGGCAATATCGGCGATATCGGCTGCGCCGCAGGCTCCTGGATTAAAATAGCCTGCGAAGACGATCGCCTGCATGAATGCGATTTCTACGGCATAGAAGTATCGCGCCACCTCTATGACATCTGCCTGCAACGCAAACACAACGGCGAATTCGCCAACCCTTCCGTGTTCTTTGCCCAGAAAAACGCCGTCACCAGCCTGGTGTTCGAACCGGGCAGCATGAACACCATCCACACCTCTTCTCTGACACACGAGATAGCATCATACGGCAGCAGACAGGACCTGCTGGCGTTTATACAAAACCGTTACCAGGAACTGGTGCCCGGCGGCGTATGGATCAACCGCGACGTGGTAGGGCCGGAAAACAGGACAGAGACCGTACTCCTGTGGCTCAACGAAACAGACGGCGCCAACGACCTGCCCATGCCGGAAAACCCCACCACTCAAACGTTGGCGGCATGGCTTGGGAAACTGTCCACCAAAGCGCTGTTCCAACGCTTTGCGCAGGACTTCCGCCATGAAGAAGGTTACCAGCTGCCACACCAATGGGTCACCATCGGCGACACCACCTACTGCCAGCTTTCCATGCAGGACGCCTGCGAATTCCTCTTCAAAAAAGACTACCACGACAACTGGCTCAGTGAAATGCACGAGACCTTCTGCTTCTGGAATTACGACGACTGGAAACAGGCGCTGGAAGCGGCAGGGCTGCGACCGGACAACCTGTCGCACACCTACCGCAACGAATGGATTGTACAGAACAGGCTGGAAGGCAAAACCCAACTGTTCCGCCTGAACGAAACCGGGCAACCGGAAGCCATCCCGTTCCCGGTATCTCACATGCTGTTAATGGCGCGGAAATAACCCGGTCAGCGGCCGTATTTCGAGGGTATTGTCCAGCATAACGGGTACCAGTAAACGATGATGTTTCCTGTCTAGTGCAATATCCGCGGGAGAGTGTTTTACCTTGATGCTGCTGACACTTTGAGCCCTGAGGTCATACACCTGCAGCAACCCTTCTGTGGGCCTGTTCACCGTTATCCAGTCAGACAGCAGCAGGTGCGTGGCATCCAGTTGTACCAGCCCGTCAAACAAACCGGACGGGGAGTTTTTCACCGGCTGAAAAGTATCATTGATCACGTCCAGCCGCCTGTGATACAGCTGTCCTTTGCCGTTCATGTCCGGTCCCATGGTACATACATACAGTTCGTCGGTCGATTCATCATAAGCCACTCCGTTGGCGGTGGCCAGGTTGCCCAGCTGCCTGATGGCGCCGCTGCGGGGGTCTGCCAGCAGTACATCCCCCTTAAAGGAATCCGTCACCACCAGCAGGCTGTCATGCGCTGTGGTAATGTCATTCAGCACCCCGGCTTTGCCTTCGAGGTTAAGATCAAACACCTTTTTCCGGCTGTTGATATCATATCCTTTGAGGTGATCGATATCTGTCACATACAGGATATGCCCAATGATGACGAGCCCTTTGGGCGCATTCAAAGTATCATTGAAATAACGGAGGGACTGCACTTTCCCGGCTTTTACAAAAGCGATGGAGCCGTCGCCGTCCTTTGCAGCGGCGTCCAGTTTAGGACCGATCTGTGATACGAAATAGCCGTCTTTCCAGGCTACAACGCTTTCGGGAGTCACCAATCCGGTGATGGTTTGCTGTGCCAGGGAAACCGTGGCAGCCAGTATACCGGCCATTAACAGGGGAATGGATTTGTTCATGAGAATAGTTTATCTCAAAAATAAACATCCCGGTTAGCGGGCAATTGTAACAGGCAAAGCAATAGTTGTGAATATCAAAGTACCGGAAAAAAGAAGACCGGAGTATGAATACTCCGGCCACTACCTAAACCTACAACTGTTACACTGTTAGTAACATATCTTGAATTAGTTATTGTGAATTTCATTCAGGGGAACTTCTTCATAAGAAGCTACCATCCGTTGCCTGATGTAACGTTTGGTAGACAGTTTGCCCCATCCGAACCTGGCCATGATCTTATCAACCACCATGTATACCACCGGCACCACGATCAGGGTGAGGAACATGGAACTGATGAGGCCACCGATGATCACCCATGCCAGGCCGTTTTTGGTAGAGGCCACACCACCGGTAGCCAACGCAATCGGCAACATACCGATCACCATCGCGATGGTGGTCATGAGAATCGGCCTCAAACGCGCGTTGTTGGCGTGTATCAGCGCATTATAGGTATCCTGTCCCTGCTCTTTCATCTGGTTGGTAAAGTCTACCAGGATGATCGCGTTCTTCGCCACCAGACCGATCAGCATGATCATACCGAGGATGGTAAAGATGTTCAGCGTGTTATTGGTCAGCGCCAGTGCCAGCAAGGCGCCGATGATCGCCAGCGGGATGGAGAACAGTACCACAAACGGATAGATGTAGTTGTCATACAGCGCCACCATGATCAGGTATACCATCACAATGGATATCAGCAACGCCGCGCCCAGTGTACCGAAGGAGTCGCCCTGGTTTTCGGCGTCACCGCCGAAGACGAAGTTGATGCCTGTCGGTTTTTCCATTTTCGCCAGTTTGGCGGCAAATTCCTGTGTTACCGTACCGGAAGGGCGTCCCATTACCTGTGACTGCACAGATACGGAAGTATTTTTATCCCTTCTTTCCAGGTGGCTGGGGCCGGAGCCCTCTGTCACGGCAGCGAACTGCGACAGTTTGATCAGCTGGCCTTTGTCGTTCACAAACTGGATGTTGGCCACGTCCTGGATGTTCTTTTTATTAAAATCGTCAAAGCGGATGTTGATGTCATATTCATAATCACCCTGGCGGAACTTCACTTTTGAGTCGTCGGCCGTACCGCTGAAGGCTGTCTGCATGGTACCGCCCACCATATCGAGGGTGAGGCCCAAAGCCGCCATCTTATCGCGGTCCACCTGTACGTTGATCTCCGGGTTACCTTCTTCCACAGACAGTTTCACCTCGCTGGTACCGCTGATGGTTTTCAGGGTGTCCATCGCTTTTTTGGCGAAGCTCATCACGCTGTCCATTTCGCTGCCCATCACTACCAGTTCTACCGGCGCTCTTTCCGCCGTACCCATGATACTTACGTCGGTTGTTTTCACTTTCACGCCGGGCAGGAGCGCTTTGAGTTCTTTCTTCACTTTGGCAGCGTAGATATCGGAGCCTTCGGTACGTTTTTCCAACGGCACCATGATCACCGTGATCTCAGATTTATAGGCGGTAGACTGGGAAGTACCGAAACCGTCTTCACTGGTCTGACCTACGGTGGTGATCAATCTTTCCACTTCCGCTTTTTTATTGAGATATTGTTCCGCGGTGCGGGTAGCCTGGTTAGACTGCTGAACAGACGCGTCTTTCGGCATTTCCAGCATCACGATAAACTGGCCGCGGTCACCTTTCGGGATAAACTCACCGCCAATGTATCCTTTACCGATCAGCATGAAGGAAGCGAACAGCAGGGCTACAGAAGCGATCAGGGTGATAGCTTTGTGCACCAGCGCCCATCTGAGGATGCCGGTCATCCACAGGGTAAAACGTTGCAGTTGTTTTTCAAACCACAGGATAAATTTCTCGAAGATGTTTTTTCCGGTAATGTGTTCCAGTTTTCCGAAACGGGAAGACAGCAGCGGCACGATCATAAAGGAAGACAACAAGCTGAGCATGGTAGAGATCATCACCACTACGCAGAACTCACGCAGGATCTTGGACACCAGCTCGTTGGTAAGGGAGATCGGCAGGAACACCACCACAATTACCAGTGTGATGGAAGTAACGGTGAAGCCTATCTCTTTTACACCGTCGAACGCAGCACGAACACGGTTTTTACCCATCTCCATGTGACGGTAGATGTTTTCCAGTACCACGATGGCGTCGTCCACCAGGATACCCACCACCAGCGACAGGCCCAGCAGGGACATGAGGTTGAGCGAGAAGCCCATCAGTTTCATACCGATGAAGGTGGCTATCAGAGAGGCCGGGATGGAGATCATCACGAAGATGGCGCTACGGATACTGTGCAGGAACAGCAGCATTACCACCGCCACGAGGATTACCGCGAGGATGAGGTCATGTATTACGGAGTCTGCAGATTCCAGCGTAAAGTCGGACGAGTCGTTGGCCACAAGTATTTTCAGGTCGTTGGCAGCATAGTCTTTTTCCACCTGGGCGATGGCCTTTTTCATTTCCTCACTCACCGTTACCGCGTTGGCGTCGGTTTGTTTCTGTACCTGGAGGGCGATCGCGTTGATGCCGTCCACACGGGCGATACGTTCTGCGTCTTTCTGGGCGTCCTGTACGTCGGCCACGTCCTGCAGGCGGATCTGCGTACCTTCTGCGGTGGTTTTCAGCACGAGGTTACGCAGCTGGTCCACATTTTTATATTTACCGGCCAGGCGGATCAGGATCTGATCGTTGGCTGTTTTTACTTTACCGGTAGGGAAGTCCATGTTGGCGTTGGTAACCGCCTGGCGTACCTGCAGGATGGACATGTTGTACGCCTGCAGTTTGGCCGGGTCTACGTTAACCTGTATTTCACGTTCCTGGCCGCCGATGAGGGACACCTGCGCAACACCCGGCAGGCGGGACAGCAGGGGCTGCAGTTTTTTGTCCACCAGGTCATAGAACTTCTTATCGTCCATTTTAGCGGTGGCAGACAAGGTCATGATCGGCAGGTCATCGAGCGAAAATTTATTGAGGGATGGCGGTTTGGCATCGCCCGGAAGATCGGCCAGGATGGCGTTTACCTTACGCTGTGCATCCTGGAGCGCGATGTCCACGTTCGCATCGTTATTCAGTTCTACGGTGATCACGGAAAGGCTCTCGGAAGATTTGGAGGTGATCTTCTTGATCTTTTCCATAGAAGCGATCGCGTCTTCTATTTTTTTCGTGATGGTGCTTTCCACCTCGTTGGGCGAAGCACCGGGATATATCGTCGCAATGGTGACGATGGGGGAGCTGAACTTGGGCAGCAGCTCATAGTTCAGCGATTTATAGCTCATGACGCCCAGCAGGGTGAGGATGGTAAATACCACCACCACGATCGTGGGCCTTTTTATGGAAACTTCAGTAATCTTCATGTTGCAAGAATTGGTTCACGCTTATTTATTGCCACCCTGTACTACTACTGGTGTACCATCTGTAAGGTTGATCTGACCGCTGGTGATCACGGTATCGCCTTCGTTGAGGCCTCCCCGTATTTCCACCTGGTCGCCGATGATCTGGCCGGCGATCACTTTGCGTTTTTTAGCCACCTTGCCTTCCATCACATATATTTCGTTGCTGCTTACACCGCCGATGAAGGCTGTGCGGGCGATGAACATGGTTTTGGCGGCAGTAGGCGCTTCAAAGTGCGCGGTGCCGTACATACCGGCCTTCAGTTCTTTGCCGCTCAGGTTGCCCACTTCCATTTCAACCGGGTAGTTGAGGGAGTTGTCGCCTTTGGCAGCGATGAAGGTGATGGTACCTTCGTAGCTGGCTTCGGGGAACACGTTGGAAGTGACTTTCACTTTCTGTCCTTTTTTCAGGGTGACAACCTGCGATTCCGGTACGGCTACGGCCAGTTTCAGCCTGGACACGTCCACGATGTCAAACATTTTGGTACCGGGGGAGAGGTAAGCGCCCTGTTCCACATATTTTTTATTGATAACGCCGGAGATGGGCGCTTTCACGTAAGTATCGCTCACACGGCGGCCGGCGGCTTCGTAATTGCTTTTAGCGATGTCGTATTGCAACTTCACATCGTCTACCTGTTTCTGGGTAACGCCACCGGTTTTGAAAGCGGCTTCATATCTTTCTTTGTCCACTCTCAGCTGATCGAGATTGGCTTTTGCAGAGGAGAGATCGGTGCTTACGATCTGGCCGTCGATGTAGGCGATGGCCTGGCCTTGTTTTACCACGCTGCCTTCATCTACCAGCAGGCGGGTAATACGGCCGGAGGTTTCGGCGAGGTAAGACAGTTCGCGGATAGGGGCGAAGTTTCCGTTGGCCAGGAAGCCCTGGGCGAAATCGTTGGTGGATACCCGTTGTATCAGTACCGGCACGTCGCCGCTGTTACTTTCCTTTACAAATGCTGTTTTAGCTTCATTGGCTTTTTTATTGGCGTTAAGCTTCCACATGATCAGTACCACTGCACCTACTGTTACCAAGCCCCAGATAATAAACTTTTTCATCTGCAATAATTTGTGTGTTTATATCCGCCACAGTTGCGGTCTATCTTTTTGTTCTTTTGTGTTTGTTGTTAGTTCAGCAGTTCTCTCAGGCTGCCTTTGCTTTTGATAATGTCCAGTTCGGCCATTTTATATTGAAGCAGTGCTTCGTTGTAGCTGTTCTGCGCATCGGCGAGCGATGTTTCTGCGTTGAGCAGGTCTGTCAGGCTGGCGAGGCCAAGTTTGTAGTTATTCTGGGTAGAATAATACACTTCATTGGCCAGGTCTACGTTCTCCTTCTGGGTGTGAATGGTAGACAAGTTAGTGCGCACCTGCAGTTTGGCGTTTTCGTAGTCTGCGTTCAGGTTGAGCGCTATCTCCTCTTTCTGTTTGGCCAGCTGGCGCAGGGTTACGTTTGCCTGGCTTACTTTGGAGCGGCGGCCGAAACCATCGAAGATGGGGATGTGCACAGACAGGCCTACGGCGGCGGCGCCATACCAGAAGGTGGAGTTGGCAGGATCATTTTTGGAGAAAAGCCACTGCTGGCTCATACCGTTGTAGGAATAGCGGCCAAAGAGCGACAGGGTAGGGTAGTACTCTGCGAGATAGGCTTTCTTCTGGAACTCCTGCAGTTGTTCCTGTTTTTTGATGAGTTTGAATTCTGTTCTCTCTTCCAAATTCATATCGTCGTATTGTAATACGCCGGCGGCTTTGGTTTCGATCTCTTTAAGCGAAGCGCGCGGGATGGTAAAGCTGGACTGCAGCGGCATACCCAACTGGCGTTTCAGGTTGTTGGCCTGGGTAGCGGCGTTGTTGAGCAACTGGGTGCGCTGGGTTTTGTAATTGGTCAGGTTTACCTTGATACGGTCCAGGTCAATTTTTTTGGCGAGGCCGTTCTCATATTGTGACTGGGTGGCATTCACCAGCTGCGTCAGCTTTTCGATGTTGCTGTTCACTGTCACGATTTTTTCCTGTAATACCAGCAACTGGTAATAGAGGCCGGAAACGTTGTAGATCACGTCTTCCGTGGATTTCTGCGTTTGCAGGGTATAATATTCTTCTCCGGCTTTGGCAGCTTTCAGGCCGGTGAATACCGCCTGGTTAAAGATCTGCTGATTCAGTTCCGCGCCTACAGTGGCGGTATACTGAGTACCGAAGGTGATGGTCACAGAGCTGTCCGGCTTACCGATCACTGTTCCCGGGAGGAGGGACTGTGCCAGTTTCAGGTTGTCTGTATAGTTAGCGTTACCATTGATTTGGGGAAGGGCCTGTGAGCGCACTTCCTGTGTTTTGAACTTACCCATTTCCTCTTCCATTTTTGTTCTGGAGAGTTGCTGGTTGTTATTCAGTGCAAACTTCAGCGCTTCCTGAAGTGTCAGTGGCGCCTGAGCGTAGGCATGCAATCCCCCTATCCCCATTAAGAGGATAAGCGTTAACTTTAATCGCTTCATACGTTAATAGTTATTCTTCTTCTTTGATTTGCAGGTACTGGTTCACCAGCTTATGTCCTTTGATAGTGGCAATGCCCAGTATAAAATGTGCGGTGACTTGTTCCATCACAGCTGGCATATCGAATGTTTCCGGAGGGTACTGAAGTTGATCGAAGGCCGCGTCCAGCTGCAGCTGCCGCATGCGTGCCATCACATTCAGATCGAGATTGTGCCGGTACAAGCCTTCCGTCATCCCTCTTTTCAGGTTTTCCGTAATGCTGCACAGAATACAGTCCCGCTGGAAGTTTTCAATATTTTTCCAGGTGTCCGGATGATATTTTTGTAGTTCAAACAACATGACCGGGTTAAGCGATCTGGCCATATTGATGGTATATTTCATGTTGCGGACCAGTTCATCGATGGCATTTTCCGCGGTGGTGTGTGTTTCCTTAAAAAAGGCGCTGTGCCCGTCCAGCAGCTGTTGCATGCCTTCGTCGATCAGCGACTGTTTATCGGAAAAGTGTTCATACACCGTTTTTTTCGACATCCCGCAATCACGGGCGATGTCAAACATGGTAACTCCTTTCACTCCGTATATGCGGAACAGCTTTAACGCTACTTCTTTGATTCTTTCCCTCGCTGCCATGATCTTTTCTCTTTATGCCTTCATCCCTTTAATGAAAAAGTCTACCAACAGTTTCTGTTTCTCTATTACCAGTTCAAATGTTTCCTCGTCCAGCTCCTCATCGTTGGAAAAGTGGTCCGGTACGGAGAACCGGAGACCGACGATAGCTTGCACCAGCAGATCTGCCGTTTGTTCCGCGTTATCTACCTTAAATTCACCGGTTCTGACGCCTGCTTTGATCACCTCCGTTGTCAGGGCTATTTCGATCTGTTTGGCCTTTTTCACGCCTTCCTGGAACACAGAAGGACCGTCTTTCTGTATTTTAAAGATCTCCAGCCGGCAGAACTTACTGATGAATGCTTTTTTAACATCGATGATGTTATGCAAAGCCTGCGCCGCCGAGGTGATGTTGGTGGTGACCTTCTCCATCTCTGCGAAATAGGCTTCCGCTATTTTTTCCAGCACCGCCAGGTGCATGGCCTTTTTATCAGGGAAATAATAATACAGGGACGCCTTGGAACAATGAAGATCATCCGCGATCTCATTCATCGTGGTCTTACCGGCGCCATAATGAGTAAAACGCTTCAGAGCCGCCTCAAGGATCTTATCCCTCATCTCGTCTTTATTCTCTGTATGCATTAACTTTTTGACTTTTTTAGTTTCAAGGTCAAAATTAGGAAGTTTTTTCAATATCATAGCAGCTATTGACGTTTTAACAGGCATTTAACTTTTTGATGACAAAAGTCAAAAAGTCAACTTTGATGGACAGGATTTTAACCGATGCGCCTGATTCGGAGAGATGCGAGCGGAGAGGGGAGCTGTTTGCCAGCAGGCGTTTGAAGGGATGTGAGGGCGTTTTAAAAAATATAAACTTGTCATGTTGCCACGAATAGTCCCTCCCGGCGGTGATCGCCTTTTGCCAGGCACTTATTCACAAGTTTTTTTTGCCCTTCGGGCGATGATCAGGTTTTGCCCCGACTATTACCGTGCATGAAAACCCTGCGGTCTATTAAAGTTTTCCAGGCCAACACCTAATATAATTAAATGTTATCGCTGAAAAACAGTCTGAAACACACGGCAGTCCAAGGCTTTAGCCCCGAAAAAAAAGGGGGCCGGCCATTCCGGCCAGCCCCTCAAGCTTATAAACAAAATAGTTAAATGATAAAATCATCAAATAACCCAATGGTCCTATTTCAGTTTTTCCAGTGCTGCTTTCAGTTTTTCGAACATCTCAGGAATCTCCTGTTTCACGCAGGTGCCTACGCTGAGGCGGTACCACGGAGAGTTCTTAGCGGCGCCGAAAGCGTAGAAAGGCACCAGTGCCAGTTTCGCTTCGTTGAGGATGTAAGAGGTAACCGCTGCCTGGTCCTGCAGAACAGTACCCTCAGCAGTGGTTTTGCCGGTGAGGTCCAGCTTCACGGTGAGGTAGATAGCCGCCTGCGGAGCGATGGCTTCCACAGGGTGACCGGCTTTTTTCAGGGCATCGAAGCCTTCGTAGATTTTCACCAGTCGCTCTTCGATCTCTCCCTTGAAATGCTGGAGGTATTTATCCACATTCTCTTTCTGTACGAGGTAGCGGGCGGCGGCTTTTTGCTCTGCCATGGGGCTCCAGGCGCCAACGTGGGAGAGGATGGCTTTCATTTTGCCGATCACATGGGCGGGACCGAGGGCCCAGCCAACTCTCACGCCGGTAGCAGCAAAAGCCTTGCTCATACCGTCGATGAAGATGGTGTATTCTTTCAGTTCAGGACGCAGCTGAACAGGGTTGTAGTGATGTGTTTCGCCAAAGGTGAGCACCCAGTACATCTGGTCGAACATGATGTAGAGCGGCTTTTCGTCGGCACCCCTGCTTTTGTTTTCCGCGATCACCAGGTCGCAGATCTCTTCCAGCTGTTGTTTATGAAAGGCAGTACCGGTAGGGTTCTGCGGAGAACACAGCGCCAGGAGGGTAGCACCTTTCAGCAGCGGCTTCAGTTCAGCGGCAGTCGGCATAAAGTCGTTTTCCGCTTTGGTTTCCAGCACCACGTGCTCTGCTTCGAGGAAGTGGGTATAGTGGTTGTTGTTCCAGGAAGGAGTAGCATATACTATTTTCTCGCCACGGTCAACGATCGTGCGGAAAGTAGCATAAATGATGGGGCGGCCACCGCAGGAGATCACGATTTCTTTGGCCGGATCGTAAGTCAGGCCCTCACGCTCTGCTATAAAATCACCCACCGCTTTTCTCAGCTCGGCGATACCGTCGGCCGGCGGATAGTTGGTCAGGTGTTCCTTATAGGCAGTTATGATTTCCTGTTCAAATTCAACCGGGATAGGGAACACCTTCGGGTCAAAATCGCCGATGGTGAAGTTGTAGATCTTCTCGCCCTTGGCCTGTTTCTCCTTGACTTCAGCTGCTAACTTGATGATTTCTGATCCAATCAATGTTTCGGCTAAATGAGACAGTTTCATAACCTGCTATTTTTTGTTGGTTTTAGAATATTTTTTCAGCGCGGCAAAAGTAACCGATTTGAAGACAATTTAAAAGAAAAGCGGCATTCTTTTTACAATCCTCAATAAGAGCGTCGAATTATTATTTTCCATCTAATTAAACTGCCATATTCCTGCTTTTTGTATAGCATTATATTATTTTTAAATGTGATTTTCTTTCGCCTCAGCCTGTGTAAAACCGCTTATATTTAGTGTATAAGATGTGATCAATTTAAGGGGAATAACAAAACTTTCTATCTTTGTTTACAGTACATTTACACCTTTTATCAGGGATAGTGCCATGTGAACGGACAGACAGGAGGGCATCACTCCCCGGCAACTAAGAATGACAAGCAAACTAATATAGACCATGAAATTTATTGTTTCTTCCTCTACTTTATTAAAACAATTACAACAGATCAGCGGTGTTATCAATTCCAATACAGTATTACCGATACTGGAGGATTTCCTGTTCCTGATTGATAAAAATGAGCTGACCGTAGTTGCAACTGATCTTGAAACCGTTATGCGGGTGAAGCTGGAGGTGGAAGCCAAAGAAAACGGACGGATCTGTATCCCGGCTAAAATTTTGATGGATTCCCTGAAAAATTTACCCGACCAGCCACTGACTTTCCACATTGACCTGAACTCCTACGCGGTAGAAATCACTTCAGACAATGGTAAGTACAAGGTGATGGGAGAAAATCCGGAAAACTTCCCCAAAGAACCGGCTGCCGACGACACTACTTCCTTCACGATGAGCTCTACAGCGCTGGTGACAGCCATCAACAAAACGCTCTTTGCCGTTAGCAACGACGACCTCCGCCCGGCCATGACCGGCGTGTTCTTCGAACTCGGCACAGAAAGCCTCACCTTTGTGGCAACAGATGCTCACCGGCTGGTGAAGTATGTAAGAACAGACGCGAAATGCCCGCAGGCAGACACGTTCATCGTGCCTAAAAAACCGCTGAACCTGCTGAAATCTGCGCTGCCGGACAACGAATCTGAAATCAAAGTGTCCTACAGCCAGAACCACTTTTTCGTGCAGCATGAAGGCGCCCAGATGATCTGCCGCCTCATCGATGCCCGTTTCCCTGACTATAAGGTAGTTATCCCCAAGGACAATCCTTACCGTCTCACCGTGGTAAAAAGCGATTTCCAGAACGCCCTGAAACGTGTAGGCGTATTCGCCAACAAAAGCACCAACCAGGTAGCGCTCAATATCACCGGCAGCGAACTGCAGCTCTCCGCCCAGGACGTTGACTTCTCCTTTGAAGGAAACGAACGTATGAGCTGCCAGTATACCGGCGACGATATGCAGATCGCATTCAACGCTAAATTCCTCATCGAAATGCTGAACGCCGCCGAAGGGGATGAAGTCACCATCGAACTGGCCACCGCCACCAAAGCCGGTATCCTCAAACCCTCCGAAAAAGAGGAAAATGAAGACCTGCTCATGCTGGTGATGCCGCTCATGCTGAACAACTAATGCCCGCTAAAGCAAACGGCTATACTAAAAGCCGGATGCTTATAGTCAAAAGTTTATATATAAAGCAATCTCTACCAAAGAGGTTGCTTTTTTCTTTGCCTGTGGCGGAAAAGAGCGCTTATTTATTCCCCAAAAAGTCGTAATTTTTAACCGGAGTAAACAGACAAAAACAGCTTACAGGACAGTAAAAACAGTTTTCCGATTGAATTAATTACTCCCCGATATCTACCCGTTTGACATTGTTGGCCTGGCAGGAAAACCTCGACATTTCAGAAAGCAGAGATCATACATTCCCGGATATATCTTATTGCCAGCCTATGGTAACGTTTTTTGAAAATATTCCGTCATATTACCGTACCGCTATTTTAGCAGGCGGCCTGTTACTGCTGTGGATCATAGAAGGCTTCTTCCCCCGCTTCACCTTCCGTGGCAATAAGTACCGCCATGCGGGCACCAACCTGTTTTTCACCCTCACCACGGTGATCGTGAACACCGGTTTCGCCTTCCTGATCGTGAAAGCTTCGCAATGGACCAGCAACACACGCTTCGGGCTCCTGTACTGGTTGAACGTTCCTCTCTGGCTGCATACCCTGCTGGCCATCCTGATGCTGGACCTGATCGGCGCCTACCTCATCCACCTGGTACAACACAAAACCGCCTGGATGTGGCAGTTCCATAAAATACACCATATCGATACACAGATCGACGCTACCACCGCGCTGCGCCATCACCCGGTGGAAAGCCTGTTCCGCGTAGGAGCGCTTTTAGCTGCCATCCTCACCATGGGCGTTCCCTTCTGGATGGTCATGTTCTACCAGTCGCTCTCTGCGCTCATGTCGCAGTTTAACCATGCCAACATACGCCTGCCCAAATGGCTGGATAACGGCCTTAGCTGGATCATCGTTTCGCCCGACATGCACAAGGTACACCACAGCCATTATCAGCCGGAAACGGATTCCAATTACGCCAACATCTTCTCGATCTGGGACCGGCTGTTCGGCACGTTTACCTTTATCCCCGATACCACCTCCATCCGGTACGGTCTGGACGAATACCAGGACAACCGCTACCAGGAAGTAGGTCCTTTATTGAAAGTACCGTGGGAACAAACCGCCGTAGCAAAAAATGATAAGATTAGTGGAGTGAGCAGTAACCTGTAGCCAGTATTGATTTCCCTGTTTATTTAAATCCGAAATATATGCAACACTCAACAACACTCACAAAAACGGCCTGCATCGCAGCATTGGTCATCGGCGTTCTCTCAGCAGCACTGGCTTTTGCCACCAAAACACCGGCCTACGCTGTCACAGCAGGCGCTGTAGCAGGCCTGATCGGCATCGTATCCCTGTATATCGGCAGAAAAAATATTGATGATATGCAACTTGCTGCAGCCGGCATCTTTATGGCGGTAGTAGCCTGCCTGGTAGGATTATGGCAGATGTATAACTAAAAAGACGATTAATGGCTCCGGCTATACCGGTCTGTATATCCTTCCGCTGCCTTCAACGGAAACAGTACCAGCGATGTGTCGGACAACTCCCTGATAATGGTGGTGTCCACAACAGCGGAGGTATCTTTTACCCCCTCCGAATGGCTCCATAAAAACAGCGTGTCATTGTTCAATGTCCATTTTTCATATACCAGCGTATACATGTTGATAGACCGTGCCGTTCCGTTCTTCCGCAGCTGAAACCCCTGCATCTCCTTATCCAGTCCCGCTACGGGCTGTATCCATTTCCCTATGAGCTTAGCTGTGTCTACCCGCAGCGTATCAGTTACAGCAGCAATGCTGTCGGTAACGCCGGCATTGCTGCTGTCTGTAACCACCAGCAGACTGCTGTCATGCTGTGCCGCGTCTTCCTGCACAGGCGCTTTCTTCGGCTTACACGCTGCCAGTAGCAACAATAACAGCAATAATGACGATAACTGTTTCATTAACATGAACCTAAATTACGAATTACCGGTATATGCGCAGGAAAATTTTTTGCCGCATGCGGCTGCAACAGCCCCTTCACCAGACTTACAACATTTACCTGCCCAATAAAATTATCACGATGCAATTATTATTTTTTTCCTACTTTTACCCCTCACTTTAGGGGTGTTTATCCCGTACCCGGGATAAGCTGAGATGATACCCTCAGTACCTGAAGCAGCTCATACTGCCGTAGGGAAAAGTAACTGAACTTTCTCATCTTCCACACATCCTTAAAGTTTATTGTTTCACTTAAATTCCAACACGCATGGAAGTGCTTGTAAACAATAAACTTTATGCGGTGCAGCACGGAACTACGATTGCTGCGCTCTTACAGTTTATTCAACTCTCCGCCCAAAAAGGAATCGCTGTTGCGGTCAATAATCAGGTCGTTCCCCGGAACAGCTGGGATGACCAGCCCTTACAGCCATCAGACAACATAACGATTATCCGCGCCACACAGGGAGGATAGTTCGCCCGTATAGTCTTTTTCGTTTAGCCTTCATCGTTATACGCTGTAACGAAACGGTATTCCCATGTCCACAAAAATCCTTTCTCATGCAAAAACAACCCGTGGCTATCAGCCGCACACCCTTTCCCGCCTCAGAAAAAATATATGTCAGCGGGACCCTGCATCCTGTAAAAGTAGCCATGCGCAAAATAACGCTCACGGATACACGCATTCACGGACGTAAAGGCGACGCTGTTCCGAATGAACCGGTCATCGTATACGACACCAGCGGCCCGTATACCGATCCGTCCGTAGACATCGACGTTACCCGCGGCCTGCCCAGGCTCCGCGAATCCTGGATCACCGGCAGGGGAGATGTAGAACAACTGCCGCAATACACCAGCCCCTACGTTCGCCAGCTTCAGCAAAAAGGAGATAACATGCCCGGCATGAGCATCACCGCACAACCACTCCGCGCACTGCCCGGCAAAAATGTTACCCAGCTGTATTATGCCCAGCAGGGCATCATCACCCCGGAAATGGAATACATTGCCATCCGCGAAAACCAGTACGCAGAGAAATATTACCAGGAAAACAGCCCCCTCTGGCATCAGCACCCCGGCAACAGCATGGGCGCCAACATACCGAAACTCATCACACCGGAATTCGTCAGACAGGAGATAGCTGCCGGACGCGCCATCATCCCCGCCAATATCAACCACCCGGAAAGTGAACCCATGATCATCGGGCGCAACTTCCTCGTGAAAATCAACGCCAACATCGGCAACTCCGCCGTTACCTCCAGCATCGAAGAGGAAGTGGAAAAAGCCGTATGGTCCTGCCGCTGGGGCGCAGACACCATCATGGACCTCAGCACCGGCAAAAACATCCACGAAACAAGAGAATGGATCATCCGTAACGCTCCCGTGCCCATCGGCACCGTGCCCATCTACCAGGCGCTCGAAAAAGTAAACGGCAAAGCGGAAGACCTCTCCTGGGAAATCTTCCGGGACACCCTGATCGAACAGGCAGAACAAGGCGTAGACTACTTTACCATCCACGCCGGCGTACTGCTGCGCTATATACCGCTGACGGCCAAACGCACCACCGGCATCGTATCCCGCGGCGGCTCCATCATGGCCAAATGGTGCCTCGCCCACCATAAGGAAAACTTCCTCTACACCCATTTCGAAGAAATCTGTGAGATCATGAAGGCCTACGACGTTTCCTTCTCCCTCGGCGACGGCCTCCGCCCCGGCAGCATCGCAGACGCCAACGACGCCGCTCAGTTCGCCGAACTGGAAACACTGGGCGAACTCACCAAAATCGCCTGGAAACATCATGTACAGGTAATGATAGAAGGTCCCGGCCACGTACCCATGCACCTCATCAAAGAAAACATGGACAAACAGCTGGAACACTGCCATGAAGCGCCTTTCTACACCCTCGGTCCCCTCACCACCGACATCGCGCCCGGATACGATCACATCACCTCCGGCATCGGCGCCGCTATGATCGGCTGGTTCGGCACCGCCATGCTGTGCTACGTTACGCCGAAAGAACACCTCGGCCTGCCTAACAAAGAAGATGTACGGCAGGGCGTTATCACCTATAAAATCGCAGCACACGCCGCCGACCTGGCCAAAGGCCATCCGGGCGCACAACACCGCGACAACGCCCTCAGCAAGGCCCGCTTCGAATTCCGGTGGGAAGACCAGTTCAACCTCTCGCTCGATCCGGAAACAGCGCGGTCCTACCACGACGAAACATTGCCGGCGGAAGGCGCTAAAATCGCCCACTTCTGCTCCATGTGCGGACCTAATTTCTGCTCTATGAAAATTACCCAGGAAGTGCGCGATTTCGCCGCCCGCGAAGGACTGGACGAAGCCGCCGTATTGGAAGCAGGCATGCAGGACAAAGCCCGGTCTTTCGCTGAACAGGGAGGAGAAATCTATCAATAAAAAAAACTGCTGATGCTCTGGATCGTGACATCACCTGAACGTATATACGAAGAAGCGAAGATCATCGCCGACCTGCTGCAGGCAGGCGCCAGCTACATCCTGTTGCGCAAGCCCTCCTGGCAGACGGCCGACTACCTGGCTTTCCTGGATAATACGGACCCGCAATGGCTGCCGCGTTTCATCATCCGCGACCAGCCGTCAGGCTGCCACTTCCCGGTAGGAGGACTGCATCTCAGCGCCAGCGCCCGCGCCGGTACCGACAGCCGTGACCTGCAGCGTTTTGCGCTTTGCAGCACCGGCATACATGATACGGCAGCCATCGGCATAATGCCGCCGTCCTTCTCCGTACTGCTGCTCAGCCCCGTCTTCGACAGCATCTCCAAAACAGGCTACCAGGGCCGCTTTGCGAAACCGCTGCCCGACAAACACGGAAAACAGGTGCTGGCACTGGGAGGCGTGAACGCATCCAACATCCACCGGCTGAAAGCCTGGCATTTCGACGGCGCCGCCTTGTTAGGCGCCATCTGGCAACAGCCGGACAAAGCAGTAACAATATTTCAGCGCATACAACAACGATGGAACAGCAACGACCAGTCGTCATGAGCTTTGCAGGCCTCGACCCCAGCGGGGGAGCCGGCCTGCTGGCAGATATCAAAACGTTTGAACAGCACCGCGTGTATGGCCTTGGCGTATGCACCGCCCTCACCGTACAGACAGCCAGCGATTTCATTTCGGTGGACTGGCTTCCGCTACCGCGCATCCTCGCGCAGGCAAAACCGCTGCTGGCCACCGAAACGGTGAGCTACTGCAAAATAGGCATCATGGCAGACGTACAGTCCCTGCTGGAACTGGTACGCACCATCAAACACCTGTCGCCAGGCATCCGCATCGTCCTGGACCCGGTGCTCAAAGCCTCTGCCGGACATACTTTTCACAACAGCATTCCCCGGCAGGCATGGCTCGAATTGCTGCCCGAGCTGTATCTGATTACGCCCAACTACCACGAAGCCGTACTGCTGGCAGGCACCGGCGACGGCGACGAGGCGGCGGCGCAACTCTCCACACACTGTGCTGTACTGCTCAAAGGCGGCCACCACCAGGCCCGCCCTGGCGAAGACGCCCTGTATACCGGCAATGGTATACAACGGCTTCTTCCCGGACCCAAACAGGTCCATCCAAAACACGGGTCAGGCTGCGTGCTGTCTGCCGCCATCACGGCCAACCTTGCCCTCGGCTGTTCATTGTCCGATGCCTGCGCTAACGCGAAAGCATATACGGAAAATCTACTGTCCAGTCATCCTTCACTAACCGGATATCATCACATATGATCAACAAACTGCATTATATCTCCCAGCAAACAGCGCAACGCAGCCACCTCGATAATATCCGGGCGGCCTGCGAAGCCGGCTGCCAGCTGATACAACTGCGCATTAAAAACGAAACGCACGAAAACGTGCTGCCGATAGCTACCGCCGCCAAAGCTGTCTGTGACCGCTACAACGCGTCACTGATCATCAACGACTATCCGCATATCGCGGCTGCCGTTGACGCCGCGGGCGTGCATGTGGGCCTGCAGGACATGACCGTGGCCGAAGCCAGGGCTATCGTAGGACCGCAGAAAATAGTCGGCGGCACCGCCAACACGCTTGCCGATATACTGACGCATGTACATAACGGCGCCAGTTACGTAGGACTTGGACCATTCCGCTTCACGACCACCAAACAAAACCTCAGCCCCATCCTGGGCCTTGAAGGTTATCAGGCGATCATGGCAGCGCTGCGCGAACAGCAGGTCCACACACCGGTAGTAGCCATCGGCGGCATCCTGGAAACGGATATCCCCGCCATTATGCAGACGGGCGTTCATGGCATTGCCGTCAGCGGACTGATTACGCAGGCCGCCGGACCGAAACCGCTGGTACAACATATTTATAACCTTTTAAACAAGCAGTGATGACACAACCATTAACCATCGCAGGCCGGACATTCAGCTCCCGCCTGTTTACCGGCACCGGCAAATTCGCCGCTGCGTCGCTGATGGAAGAAGCGCTGCTCGCCTCCGGCAGCGAACTGGTGACCGTGGCTTTGAAGAGGGTAGACCTGCAACAGCAGGCCGACGACCTGCTGCGGCATCTTCACCATCCGCATATACAGCTGCTGCCCAATACCTCTGGCGTACGTACCGCCAAAGAGGCCGTTTACGCCGCCCAGCTGGCACGGGAAGCACTCGATACCAACTGGATCAAACTGGAAATACATCCCGATCCCCGCTACCTGATGCCCGATCCGGTGGAGACCCTGCTGGCGGCCACCGAACTGGTGAAACTGGGATTCGTGGTGTTGCCTTACATACATGCAGACCCGGTATTGTGTAAACGGCTGGAAGACGCCGGCGTAGCAGCCGTAATGCCTCTCGGTTCGCCCATCGGCAGCAACAAAGGCCTTCGCACTGCCGACTTCCTCGACATCATCATCGCACAAAGCAACGTGCCCGTAGTGGTAGACGCCGGCATCGGCGCCCCTTCCCACGCTGCACTGGCCATGGAGATGGGAGCCGACGCCGTCCTTGTCAACACCGCGCTGGCTGTTGCCAAAGACCCGGTGAAAATGGCCGCCGCCTTCAAAGCCGGCGTAGCAGCCGGCCGCATGGCCTATGAAGCCGGACTGGCGCCCACCAGCGCCCAGGCCATCGCCTCCAGCCCGCTGGTGGCTTTTCTGGATGAAGCTTAATCAAAACAGCGATCATGTTTAAAGACATTTTTGAGCAATATCAATGGGATGATGTAAAAGCAGGCATCTACTCAAAAACTGCGGCAGACGTGGAACAGGCCCTGCATAACCAGCGCCGTACCCTCGACGATTTTGCCGCGCTCATCTCGCCCGCCGCAGCGCCGTACTTACAGCCTATGGCGGAAATGAGCCACCAAAAGACATTACAGCGGTTCGGCAACACGATGCAGTTATACATTCCCATGTATCTCTCCAATGAATGCCAGAATATCTGCACCTACTGCGGGTTCAGCCTCGATAATAAAATCCGGCGCAAAACCCTCAGCGCCGCAGAAATTCTGCAGGAGACCGCCGTCATCAAAGCAATGGGCTACGACCATGTGCTGCTCGTTACCGGTGAAGCCCATCAGCTGGTAGGACTGGAATATTTCAAAAAAACACTGCAACTGCTGCGGCCGCATTTTTCTCATATCTCTATGGAAGTGCAACCGATGGACGAGGCGGATTACGCCACGCTCATCCCACTGGGATTACATGCCGTACTGGTATATCAGGAAACCTACCATCAGGAAGATTACAAAAAACATCATCCCAAAGGAAGGAAATCCTCCTTCCAATACCGGCTGGAAACACCCGACAGGCTGGGCCGCGCAGGAATTCACAAAATGGGCCTGGGCGTGCTGATAGGCCTCGAAGATTGGCGTACAGACAGCTTTTTTACCGCCCTGCATCTTCAGTATCTCGAAAAAAAATACTGGCAAACGCGGTACAGCATCTCTTTTCCACGCCTGCGGCCATTCTCCGGCGGACTGGAACCCAAAGTGGAAATGAATGACCGGGAGCTGGTACAGCTGATCTGCGCCTACCGCCTCTTCAACCAGGAGGTAGAACTCAGTATTTCCACACGGGAACAGGAATCGTTCAGAGACAATATCATCCGGCTGGGCATTACCAGCATGAGCGCAGGTTCTCGCACCAATCCCGGTGGTTATGCCGCCGACCGGCAGTCGCTGGAACAGTTCGAAATATCCGATGAACGCAGCGCCGCCGCTATCGCCGACATGCTGAAAAAAAGCGGTTATGAACCGGTATGGAAAGATTGGGACCAGGTGTTGGGTTAAATAAAAGAAGGTGGCTTTGGTGGCCACCTTTGTTGTTTTTCATAGCTGGTTAAAAAGCAATATTACAAGGGGTAATAAACTTCTCTCAATCAGTTTTAAAGATAATATGCTCACCGGTATAAAAAAGCAGTGAACTAAAAATGAACAAAATGAACAGATTTCAGGAATGGTGAACAAAATCAACGGTTTTGACCGGTTAAAGGCTATATATCCTGTTAAACCCAATACACCTGCAGGAATAAAAAAAGGCTGCTTCTTTGGAGAAGCAGCCTTGTACCGAAAAATCCCGTAGTTGCCATATTACTTATAAAAATAAGTATGATTGGAATACCGCTATCCAAAAATAAAAAGCTATTCCTGAACAACCGTATTTAGCTTCAGTTTGAACAAAATGAACAATGATCGTTTTCCTGCACGGAAAATGTTTAATACACGATCCGTTGTACATCCCGGTACGTCTTGATGATATCATGATCATTCCTTAACGCCTTTTGCTGATTTGCGATCAGTTCCCTGATGCGGTAAGGCATCGTGATGTCTGACCGAAGCGCCGTACTGTAAGCACGTTGCGCTGCATCTTCACCATATTCACAAAAAGACAGAATAGCGTGCCGGTCATGTCCGGTAAAAGCAGTCTTTATGTCCATCCAGGTACGGTAAAGCTTGCCGGCCGCTGTTGTGCCAAAACGCCGCTGCTCACCCAGCGCCACCAGTTCGTCGTACAGCTGGGTAGCATACCGGCGGCTGTCGTCGATCATACGCTGAAACAGTGCCTTCAGATCCACATCGTCTGTCGCTTCTATTGACTGCTCATATCCCTCCACTCTGTCGTTGTTGATCCTGACGAGGTCGCTGAGCACTTCGGCGAGTAATTCCTGTTGTTGCATATTCCGGTAAATTTTAGGATTAAAGAATGGTAACCTTCCTAACAGATCCCAAAAATGCGACCATTTCGCACAGCCTTTATTACCAGCCAGTTCAGCTACAGCCCCTTGCTGTATCCGTCCTTTTTTTTCTCGTATGGTGGAAGCGATTCCACACCTTTAGAACGTCCTTTCCACCTGCTATATATTGTATATAAAGGGCTTATCAGCATTGGCATATATTTTTTAGGAGTATAACCGAACCAAATCCTTAAAACATGAATAACCTGTTATATCTCATCGCCGTCATACTGATCATTGGATGGGTTCTTGGATTTTTTGTGTATTCTGCCGGCGCATTGATTCACGCTTTACTGGTACTCGCTATTATTGCCATCTTAATTAACATTATCAGAGGCAGAGCCGTATAGCACAATTACGAATTACGAATTACGAATTAAAGGTACTCTTACAGAGCGGTTATTTAGTAGCCTTTTCATAAGACAACCCTCAATTCGTAATTCGTAATTCGTAATTTCGTAGTTATGAAAATATCCCGGTTTTTGCTGTCCCTCATGATCATGGCATTTATGGCCGGTTGTGTCAGCACACGCCCTGCCGCTCATTCCGCTAATACCCGCTTCGGCAAGCTCCGTTTTATCGGAGCGCAAACCATTCCACATAATATGCCATTCATGGGCGCTGTCACAGGAGGCCTTTCCGGCATAGATTACGACGCCTCCCGGCAACAATATTACATGATTTGCGACGACCGGTCCGAGCTGGCGCCAGCCCGCTTTTATACGGCTAAGCTCTATTTTTCCGGTCAATCATTCGATAGCGTCCGCTTTACCGGGATGACGACGCTCCTGCAGCAGAACGGCCATCCGTATCCCGGCGCGAAAATAAATGCCGCCCTTACACCCGACCCGGAAGCCCTGCGCCACAACGCGAAAAAAGACCGTTTTGTCTGGAGCAGCGAAGGGGAGCGGATTGTAAACAACAAAGACACCATCCTCACCAATCCCGGCATATATGAAATTTCACCTGATGGCCGTTACCTCGATTCTTTCGCCCTTCTGTCGCAATTCCGTATGCAGGCCACTGAAAACGGTCCCCGCCGCAACGGCGCATTCGAAGGCCTCGGCTTCACGCCTGGCTACCGCTACACTTTCGTCAGCCTGGAAGAGCCCCGCTATGAAGACGGTCCCCGCGCAGACGTCAATGACACTACCGCACTTACCCGTCTGATCAAATATGATAACAACACCCTGCAGCCCGTCGCCCAATATGCATACCGGCTGGAGCCGGTGGCCCATCCGGCCGTTCCTGCCAATGCCTTTAAAGTAAATGGTATCTCCGACATCCTGGTATTGTCTGATGACCGGCTCCTGTCAATAGAACGGTCCTTCTCCTCCGGCGTAAAAGACTGTACCATCAAGGTATTCCTCACAGACCTGCGCGGCGCCACCGACATCAGTCAGATAAACTCCCTGAAGACAGCCACCGGTGTGAAGACCGTTACCAAATCTTTACTTTTTGATTTTGCTTCCCTTGGGAAATATATCGATAACATTGAAGGGGTAACTTTCGGGCCCGTATTACCCAATGGCCATCAAAGCCTGGTGTTTGTGGCGGATAACAATTTCTCCGCTGCAGAGGAAAGCCAGTTTTTTGTCTTTGAGTTGATTCCCTGACCTGCAGGCGTTAACTAAATGCCGGGCCTGGTTGTTATACGGGAAAACCATTCATCGTTATGAAATACCTCCTGTTATTACCTGCCATTGCCCTTTTTGCCTGCCAACATTCCCGCTCCGGCCAGCAAGCCGGTCATTCAGACAGCACAGCGGTCAATACCCCCGCCCGCATCACGTATACCGGCACGCTACCCTGTGCAGACTGCAGTGGCATCCTTACCACCCTGGTCCTCGAAGAGAACGGGACCGACGGGGAGCATACGTTCAAACTAAAGGAAACCTATCAGGGAGTAGGTGGAAAAGACCAGACTTTTAACAGCGAAGGCAATTATGCTGTGCTGCATGGAGACGGAGAAGATAAGGACGCCGATATCATTCAACTTAATCCTGACAAAGACCGGAATCTTCAGCGTTTTTACCGGAGAGCAGGAGATGTGCTCCGCCAGCTTGACAAAGACAGGCAGTCTATCCCCGGCTCGCTGGACTATAGCCTCAAACGCGTGGAGGAATGACCAATATATCAAAAAAGTCGCTTAAATTTAGTCCGGACCAGTGACTTTATCATTCCAAAATTTATGACGCGTATCTTAGGCTGCCTGATGGCTTTGCTGATGTTGCAGGTGTATGTGTTTGGGAAATCTCCACAGGATAGCTTGCTGAAGGAGTTAAACCGCAGCATCGAAAATGCACCTGTCTACGACGCCTTGAAAATAAAAGGCATTGACAGTATCCGGCGCACCCTTGCCAATACCGGCGCCGATCCGGGCGCCCGCTATCATATATACCAGCTCCTGTATGAACAGTACAAGGTTTTCAATTTCGACTCCGCCTTTGTATACGCCCGGCTGATGGAAAAGCTGGCCGGTGAAATGCAGGACCCGTTACGGCTCACGTATGCCCGTACCAGGATAGGCTTTATCCTGTTGTCGTCCGGCATGTTCACAGAGACCTCCGCTTTCCTTAACAGTCTCGATGTAACCGGTATGCCCGACAGCATCCGTTCCCAATACTACCTGATGAAAAGCCGGTTCTATTATGACCTGGCCGACTATAACCAGGACCGGTACTATTCCCCGTCGTACATTCATCAGGGGAGCGTATACATGGACTCCGCCCTCCACCTGATGTCTCCCTCTTCTTTTGAGTATCAGTACAACAAAGGACTACAATATTATAAGATGGGCAACCTTGCCGCCGCCCGCGGCAGTTACCCCAACCTGGACCAGCCTGGCCTCAACCACCGGCAGCTGGCTGTCGCCGCCTGCACGCTGGGGTATATCTATCTCCATGCCCATCAGCCGGATACTGCCATTGAACTGATGTACCGTTCCGCTATCGCGGACATTAAATCGTCAACCAAGGAGACTATGGCCATGTACACACTGGCCACCCTGCTGTTTGAAAAGGGCGATATCAAAAACGCTTCTCATTTTATTGAAAAGGCGGTGGCAGAAGCAGTGTTCTACGGCGCAAGGCAGCGTAAAGTACAGGTTAGTAGTATTTTACCTATCATTGAACAGGAACGGATCAATACCGCTGAAGAAAGAACCAGGTCGTTACTCATTTATGCCTCCATCGTTACCTTATTACTGGTAGCTGTTGTAATACTGGCGATCACCGTTACACGGCAGGTGCGCAAACTGAAGGTAGCCCAGGAAATCATCACCGCCGCCCATCTCAGGCAGCAGGAAATCAATAACCAGTTGCTGGAAGCCAACAAAATAAAAGAAGAATATGTGGGCTACTGTTTTAATATCTATGCCTCTTATATCGGAAAGATCGAAAAATTAAAACACGCCCTTGAGCAAAAATTAACCGACAATAAACCCAGCGAGGTAAAATATCTTGTAAATAATATCAATATCCGGCAGGAACGGGAAGATCTTTTCACCACCTTCGACCGGGTATTCCTGAAGATATTTCCGCATTTCGTGGAAGAATTTAATACCCTGTTTGAACCCGCCAACCGGGTAGTCCTCCGGGAAGGTGAATTATTAAATACCGATATCCGGATTTTTGCCCTCATTCGTATAGGCATCACTGATAATGAAAAAATTGCCCGGATACTGGAGTACTCCGTCAACACGATTTACGCTTATAAAACCAAAATCAAAAAGCGCTCTTTAGTGCCCAATGAAGAATTTGAAAACCGGATTATGGCCATAAAAGCCCTCTGAAAGCGGGATAAAAAGGGTTGATTCCGTCAATATATTTAAAATTTATATTTGTTTGTAATCAACTGTCTTTCAAAAAGATAACATCAGAATATACTCAAAATAGCCTTTTATTTTCTATATTTATATTGTATTAGTTGTTCACTTGAGCATTGCTTTCTTACTTTGGCTAAAAGGAAGCATAAACCAAAATTCCGAAAATTTTAAAAGCCAATAAAGAATCTAAGTCAGGGCATCATTTGCCACCCACGTAAACCAAGTTAATTGATAAATCCACGTTGTTCAGCATGTCGAGCCGTATCTCACATTCAGCAACCAATTTGAATCTAAGTTTTTAAATCCACGGTAAACAGAACAGTCAATCACTGCTCAAAAATCCACATTATGATGAAAACACGACTTTTCAGGCATCTTTTCCTGTGCACATGTTTCATGTTGTTACAGGGTCTGCTCATGGCCCAGAACAGGACCGTGACAGGTAAAGTTACGGATGAAAAAGGCGCTCCTATCCCTGGTGCTTCCGTGCTGGTCAAAGGCACTAAAAGCGGGACCACCACCGATCCTGACGGTAATTTCAAAGTATCTGTCGGCCCCAGCGCCAACACACTGATCGTTTCCTTTATCGGCCAAACCGCACAGGAAATCAGCATTACCAACAAAACGCATGTAGATGTAAAACTGGTGGCCGAAAACACCACGCTCACCGACGTAGTGGTGGTAGGTTACGGCACCACCCGTAAGAAAGATATTACCGGCGCCATTTCCCAGGTGAAAGCCGCGGACTTCAACCGTGGCATCACCTCCGCCCCGGACCAGCTGATCCAGGGTAAAGTATCCGGCCTGATGGTACTTAACAACAGCGGCGCTCCCGGCGCCTCCGCCACCGTGCGCATCAGGGGCGTATCCTCTGTAAGGTCCGGCAACCAGCCTCTGTACGTGATTGACGGGGTGCCTCTCGACGGACGTGTGGCCCGGCCCTCCATCAATGTCAGCGGCCTTGGCCAGACACCGGATGCCAACCCGCTCAACTTTATCAACTCCAGCGATATCGCCTCCATGGACGTACTGAAAGACGCTTCCGCCACCGCGATCTACGGCTCCCGCGGCGCTAACGGCGTGATCATCATCAGCACCAAAAAAGGCACGCCCGGCGCCACCCGCCTCGATGTGGCCTATTCTGTCGGCGCCAGCAACATCATGAAACAGCTGGACGTACTCGATGCAGACGAATACCGCTCCGCACTCAAAACCTATAACCTGACAGGCGGCGATTACGGCAGCAGTTCCAATGGCATGAAGTCCATCCTTCGCACCGGCATCACCCATAATATTAATGTGGCCATGAGCGGCGGCAACGAAACCAGCCGTTACCGTGCCTCCTTCGGCGTACAGGACCAGGAAGGTATCGTTAAAAAATCCGGCCTGAAAAAATATACCGCCACCCTCAACGGGCAGAACAAATTCCTTGACAGCAAAAACCTGGGCATCGACTATAACATCATGGCTGCCCAAACCACCGAGCAACTGGCGCCCATCACCAACGATGCCGGCTTCACCGGCAGCCTTGTGAGTATGGCATTGCAGTGGAATCCCACTATGGCCCTCCGGAATGCCGACGGCTCGCTGAACATCCTCGGCGAAGGCAGTGCCGTTAACCCGGAAGCCATGTCTCAGGCCTACGACGATAAAGTAAACATCAGCTATATACTGGCCAGCATATCTCCCTATTATAAATTCAATGACAACTGGGAATACCGTGCCCTGTACAGCATCAACCACCAGGTAGGCAAAAGACAGACACAGGTAGCTTCTTTTATCAATATCCCCGGTATCATGAAACAGGGCCTGGCTTATTACGGTAATGTTGAACTGACCACCCAGTTGCTGACCAACACCCTGAGCTTTAACAAACAATTCAACCCGGCCTTCAACCTGAACGCCGTAGTAGGCCATGAATATCAAAAATTTGACTATTTCGGTATGGGCCTCGGCGCTACCGGGTTCCCGACTTATGCCGTAAAATATACTGACATCCTCCAGGCGCCCGCACAGGCCAATACCAATATCAGTTCTTTCAGAAACCCCAGCTCCGAGCTGCAGTCTTTCTTCGGAAGAGCCACTTTCAACCTCTATGATAAGTACATCCTCACCGGTACCCTGAGGGCCGACGGCTCCAGTAAATTCGGTTCCAACAACAAATACGGCTACTTCCCGTCTTTTGCTGCCAAATGGAACATCACCGGTGAAGATTTCCTGAAAGGCAATAAAACCATCAATAACCTCGCACTGAGGTTAGGTTATGGCGCTACCGGCAACCAGGAATTCCCTGCCGGCGCGGCACAGGAACAATACGGCCTGGGGGCTTCCGGCTCCGCAGCCCTCACCAACGTGGCCAACCCCAATCTGAAATGGGAAAGCTCCAAACAGTTCAATGCGGGTATCGACTTCAGCCTGGTAGACAACCGCATCTACGGCAGCGTGGACTACTTCTATAAAAATACCAGCAACCTGCTGTTCAGCTTCCCCGCCATCCAGCCGGCGCCTGCATCCACCTATTGGATCAACCTGCCGGGCAATGTGATCAACAACGGGGTGGAAGTATCCCTCAAAGGCGACATAGTACGGAATAAAGACCTGCGGTGGACATTAGGCGTAAACGGTACCGTGCTGCGTAATGAACTGAAAAACTACGACGGCCCTCCGGTACTCACCGGCGCTATCAGCGGCCAGGGCGTTTCCGGGGCCACCGCACAACGGCTGGCCAACGGTTATCCGCTGAACACCTTCTATGTGCGCAAGTTCGAAGGCTTCGATGATAAAGGCCAGGCGAAATACGCCGACAACGGCAACACCCTGTATTACCTTACCAATCCCAACCCGAAAGCACTCCTCGGTATCAACACCGAAGTGGTATTCAAGAAATGGGTACTGGCTGCCAGCGGCCACGGCGCCTTCGGCCATGAGGTATACAACAACACCGCCAACACTGTACTGCCTATCGGCAACCTCGGCTCCCGCAACATTGCTAAGTCCATCCTGGGCAACGGAGAAGCGCTCTCCAATCCTATCACCGTGTCTTCCCGTTATCTCGAAAAAGGCAACTTCTTCAAACTGGATAACGTGACGCTCACCTATAACATCGGTAACGTAGGCCGCGTCCTGAAAAATGCATCCGTATATGCTACCGGCCAGAACCTCTTCGTGATCACCAAATACAGCGGCTTCGATCCTGAAGTGAATACCGACAAAAACGTGAATGGTGTGACCTCCTTCGGCATTGAATACGGTCCGTATCCAACCGCCAGAACGGTCATGCTCGGCATCCTGTTTTCCTTGTAAACCATTCACCTTAAAACTGCTATCATGACTAAACATATTTTCCGATCCGCTATCGCAATCGCTTCTATCGTGGGCTTCCAGGCCTGCGGGCTCAACGAGCAGCTCGGCTCCACCATCAACCGGAAAGATGCTGACTCCGTAATCAAAGTGCCGGCCCTGTTAAAAGGCGCCTACGACAACCTCCAGCTGCCCTACCAGGAATTTGACAACAGCTGGGGCCTCTCCCAGATGACGACAGACGAAACCGCAGGTCCTACCCGCGGTGGTGACTGGGACGATAACGGCGTATGGCGCTCCCTCCACGAACATACCTGGAACGCAGACCACGCGCACATTCAATCTGCGTTCACCAACCTGCTGACGCTCCAGTTCAGCGCCAGCAACGTGCTCAATTTCAAACCGAGCAACAACCAGGCTGCACAGGCCCGCTTCCTCCGCGCCCTCTCCATGTTCACCGTATTGGACCTCTGGGGACAGGTACCTTTCAGGAATCCCTCAGACACACTCCTGAATGCGCCTAAAGTGCTGAAAACACAGGAAGCGCTGGACTATATCATCTCCGAGCTGAACGCGATCATGCCGGACCTCGGCGCACGCCCTGCAACGCCCGCCTATGTGGCCAACAAGGACGCCGCACGGGCGCTGCTGATGAAATGTTACCTCAACAAAGGCGTATTCCTCAACAGGGCCGCCCCCACATTCGCAGCAGCCGATATGCAACAGGTCATCACCCTCGCAGATCAGATCAAAGGCACCGGCACTTACAGGCTGGCTACCGATTACTTCGACAATTTTGCCCGTGACAACGATTTAAAATCTACCGAAAACATCTTCACGCAGCAAAACGGCCCCGGCTATAGCACCGTACGCAGTGGCAACGCCACCTATGCCCGCTGGAAATTTACCGTTCACTATAACATGACGCCCAGCGGCTGGAACGGCTTTACCACCCTGTCCGATTTCTACGACAAATTCCAGGCTTCCGACAGAAGAAGAGGCGGCGCCTATACCGGCCTGACAGATACCAGCGGTATGCTCGTAGGCTTCCTCATCGGTCAGCAATATGACGTGAATCACAACCCGCTGAAAGACCGTAAAGGCAACCCGCTGGCTTTCACCCGCGACGTACAGCTCAAAGAATCCGGCGCCAACCTCGAAGTGACCGGTATCCGCGTCATCAAGTACGTACCGGACTTCTACACCTCCCAGAATTCCAAAGACAACAACGAAGCCAGCAATGACTACGTTTTCTTCCGCTATGCAGACGTGCTGCTGATGAAAGCAGAGGCACTGCTGCGTACCGGTAATACCGCCGGCGCGCTCGCCATCGTGAACGAAATACGGATTGCCCGTGGCGCCACCGCACTGGGCACACTGGACGTGAACTCCCTGCTGGACGAAAGAGGACGTGAGCTCTACTGGGAAGGCTGGAGAAGACAGGACCTGATCCGCTTTGGCAAATTCCTGCAGCCATGGCAACTGAAACCCGCTGACAACCCAAGGAACCTGCTGTTTCCCATTCCTACCAGCGACCTTGCTGTTAACAAAAACCTGGTACAGAACCCGGGTTACTAAACTATATTTTCCATTACCGGGAACAGTGCCACGCCGGTACTGTTCCCGGTAAATCCTCCGGCATTTTTACCTGTTACCCGCTGCTGCGCCCGGTCCCGCCAGGCGTGCCGGGGGAGGATTGTCTCATCAAATCACCAGTATCATGAACAAAATTCCGCTGCCGGCCTTTCTACTGTTGCTTTTCCTGTTGATACGGACCCCGGTCATCGCCCAGACGCCCGTGATGCCGGCAGGTAATGTCATCAGCGTCAGCATCTCCGGTCAACAGGTAAAAATTAAAACTACCAATGCCTTTGCGGAGGTAACAGTATATAGCCCTTCCGTTATCCGCGTGAGAATGGACAAACAACCGCTGAGAGCCGATTTCTCGTATGCTGTGGTGAGCAAACCATCCCCCGCGAAAGCACAGATCACCCAAAACAGCAACGAGATCAGTATTGTAACCGATTCCTTAAAAATGCGGATACAAAAAACACCTTTTGCTGTTGCTTTTTTCAGCCCTTCGGGCGATGTGATCAGTGAAGATGAGCCAGGCCTCGGTACTTCCTGGATCGGTGATGAAGTGACGACCTATAAAAAGATACAGGAAAACGAGCGGTTTATCGGGCTGGGTGAAAAAACCGGCAACCTGGACCGTAAAGGTGAAGGCTATACGAACTGGAACTCCGACGTATTCGGTTATGCCACCAACAGGGATCCCATCTACGCCACCATTCCATTTTATATCGGCATCCACCATCAGCAGAACTACGGTATTTTCTTCGACAACAGCTACCAGAGTGACTTTAACTTCGGCGCCAGCAACAATCGCTTTTCGTCGTTCGGCGCAAAGGGAGGAGAGATGAACTATTATTTCATCTACCATCCGCAGATGGCAGACATTATCCGGTCCTATACCGGCCTGACCGGCCGTATGCCCTTGCCGCCGCTGTGGAGCCTCGGTTATCAACAGAACCGCTATAGCTACTATCCCGACACAGAAGTGTACCGGGTGGCACAAACCCTGCGCGAAAAGAAAATCCCGGCAGACGGCATCACCCTCGACATCCACTATATGGATGCCTATAAGCTGTTTACCTGGAACAAAGAACGTTTCCCCAACCCGGCACTGCTTACCGGCAAGTTAAAAGACATGGGATTTCGTGTAACCGTCATCGTTGACCCCGGCATCAAAGTGGAAGAAGGTTATCCCGCATATGAAAACGGCAAAAAGGAAAATATCTTCATCAAATACAGCGACGGGCAGAACTATACAGGGCAGGTATGGCCCGGCTGGTGCCACTTTCCCGACTTTACGAGCGAGAAAGGCCGCAACTGGTGGAAAGGCCAGGTAAAATCGTATATCCGTGACGGTGTCAGCGGCATCTGGAACGATATGAATGAGATTGCCACATGGGGGCAGAAAATGCCTAACAATGTGCTCTTCGATTATGAAGGGCATCCGGTTACCCACTTGCAGGCGCATAACATCTACGGACTGCAAATGGTGCGCGCCAGCTATGAAGGCGCCCGCGAAGCGCTGCAAAAACGGCCATTCCTGTTAACACGCGCCGCTTATTCCGGCAGCCAGCGCTATACCGCCATCTGGACCGGCGACAACCGTGCGGAAGAAGACCATATGTTGCTGGGCGTTCGGTTGCTGAACAGCCTGGGCGTGAGTGGTTTTCCCTTCTCCGGAATGGATGTAGGGGGCTTTACCGGCAACCCGTCCGTTAGTCTTTACACCCGCTGGATGCAGATAGGCGCTTTTATTCCGTACTTCAGAAACCATACCGGTGTCAACACTAAATCAGCGGAGCCCTGGGCGTTCGGGGAAGAGGCACTGGAGATTACCCGCAACTATGTAAACCTGCGGTACCACCTGCTGCCTTACCTGTACAGCACGCTGTACACCGCCAGCCGTACAGGCATGCCCGTGATGCGCACGCTGGCGCTTCAAAACACTTTCGACCCGCAGGTATATGACACCCGCTTCCAGAACCAGTACCAATTCGGCGATGCCTATATGATCGCTCCCTTCGAGAGCACCAAAGAATTCGGCAGTATTTATTTCCCTAAAGGGAAATGGTACAACCTCTATACAGACGCCGTTATCACAGGCGGCCAGGACGTCATTACTCCCCTCAATATCAAAACCTTACCGGTATATGTAAAAGAAAGCAGCATTGTGCCCATGCAATCACTGGTGCAGTCTACGCGCGAGAAACCTGCAGACACGCTTTTCCTTCATCTCTATAAAGGCAGTCAGCCTAATACATTTGTGTACTATGAAGATGATGGCGAAAGCCTCTCTTACGAAAAAGGTGATTTCTATGAAAGGTCTGTCACCTATGATCCTGCGCAGCAAACGCTGACACTGCAAAAACCGCAGGGCAGCTACCGTAGCCAGTTTCATCACATCAAACTGATCCTGCACGGGTTTGACAGCAAACAGCGTATAACCGTCAACGGTAATTCCACGAGTGTAGACTCAGGTCCCTTTTCTTTTTTGTCACCCATATCCCGGTTTGATCCGCAGGGATCATTTATACCGGCTGAAAGCTGTCCGGTACAAGTGGCCACCTTTGCCAACAGTAACGAGCTTCTTAACGTGGGTTTATGAGAAAAGAACGGCACCCCCGGATTTTCCGGGGGGCCTTTTCTTCACGCAGGGTTCCCGCAAAGTCGCAGAGCAGCAAAGAGCGCAAAGAATAAGTATAAGCGAGCTAAGAAAAGCAAAGGGCGGAGATCAAATTTGATCTCCGCCCTTTGCTTTTCTTATTTAATCTTAAAAATCTTTGCGCTCTTTGCTGCTCTGCGACTTTGCGAGAACCCTGCGAGCCTGCGAGCAATTATGTGATTATAATTTCACAACCTTGCTACGCCAGATTTTTCTGCTTTGCTGGCTGGTCACCCGGATGATCCAGGTACCATTCGGCACTTTAGACATATCTACGCGTAAAGGCAGGGTGCCTTTGGCGTTGGCGGTATGTATCTGTTGCAATACCGGTGCGCTGCCTTTCAGGTCCAGTACTTCCACCAGCAGCTTATCGCCGGCCGGGGCGTCTACCTGTATCTGCAGATCGGGTCCCACTACCGGGTTGGGGTAAGCGATCAGCTGTTGAGGCTGGGAAGCAGCCATAGCGGCTCCTGTACAATCGCGGACATACTTCCACGGTTTACCGTCGCCCATGCTGATATCAGGCTGTTCGCCCTGTGTCCACCATTTTGCAGAATATACCTTACCGTTATATGATACCTGTGCTCCGCCGTTGTAAGCAGTAGTGGGCGACCACGCCGGGATACCGTTACAGTTGTCGCCGCCGCTCACGGTAATGCTCACAGCTGCAGATGTGGTAGTGGCGCCGCCGTTGTCGGTAGCTCTCGCGGTGAGGCTGTAAGTGCCTGCTGCCACGTTGCTCCAGGTCCAGGTGTATGGCGCTACACTGTCTACGCCCAGTTGGGTACTGCCCTGGTAGAAAACCACGCGTTTAATGACACCGTCACTATCGGAAGCTGCCGCCTGTATGTTCACGGTAGCCGGAGCAGTGAAGGTGGCGTTGTTGGCCGGAGAAGTGATATTCACTACCGGAGGTTTGTTGCCTCCTGTTGTTACGCTGATGTTCACCACAGCAGAAGTGGTGGTAGCGCCTTTGTTGTCGGTAGCTCTGGCGGTAAGGCTGTAGTTTCCCGCTGCCACATTGCTCCAGGCCCAGGTATATGGCGCCACGCTGTCTACCCCCAGCAGGGTGCTGCCCTGGTAGAACGCTACGCGGGTCACCACGCCGTCGCTGTCGGAAGCCGCCGCCTGAATATTCACGGAAGCCGGAGCGGTGAAGTTCGCATTGTTGGCAGGAGAAGTGATGTTCACCACCGGTGGTTTGTTGACCGGCGAAGAACCGAAGAAATATTCGTAATAGTTGTTGGCAAATTCGTCGCCATTGGCTTTATCCCAGTTCACAGACCATGTCATGATACCACGCAGGCCGGGGTATCCTGCAGCGTTGCGCAGCTGGTAGGTACCGCCGAAGGACTGTCCTTTCATCACATAGTCCAGTGCTTTTTTCACGTTGGCAGGTGCGATATAACCACCGCCGGCAGCGCGGGCAGAAGCCGGAATACCAAAGGCAACCTGGTCCTGGCGCAGTGCCGGGAAAGTCTGCGTGGTGCCGGCTACCGGGAATCCTCTCAGCAGCATTTCGGTCAACGCTACGATAAAGTCAGGCGTCCCCTGGTTGTACACGCCGTTATCGAGGCCCATGACAGAACCGGTATTATAATATTGGGTCTGGATGAAAGTCAGCTCGTTACGCAAGCCGTAGATAACAGGCAGGTAAGCGCCTACCAGCGGAGAGTAAGTAGAGCCATAGGCCGTTTGTACATAGTACGTTTCCGGCGCCATGGTGAGCCAGCAGTTTTTGCCCTGGCCTTTGCGGTAGGCTATGATCTCTTTCACGCCGGCTATCAGGTTTTGTACTTTGGGCGTGGTGGGGTTAGTGAAATCCTTATCGCCGTTGTCCAGCTGCAGGTTGTTACCACCTTCTATGTCCAGGTCAAAGCCGTCAAAATTGTATTGGTCCATCAGTGCTTTCATGGACGTAACGAAAGCTTGTTTTTTCGCCGTGGTGGAAAGGTTCAGGGAACCGGTTTCACCACCGAGCGACAGGAGTACTTTTTTACCCTGTGACTGCAGGTATTGTACGTCTGCCAGGAACTCCGCCGGCGTTACGTTTTCGGGCACAAAGGAAATAGTGGCCAGGTCGGATCCGCTGACCGCGAAAGCTACTTCAATGACGTTGTATTTTGGGTTGACATTACGGAGAGGGATATACGGAGATGCATCCGAAGGCGATCCCCAGTTCTGCCAGTAGCCGACAATTACTTTACCGGAATCGGGCTGACCGGTCCCGGAAGTGTTTACCACCAGGTTCACCACAGAGGATGTGGTGGAAGCGCCCTTATTGTCCGTTGCGATGGCTTTTACGGCGTAGTTGCCTGCCGGTGTGCCGTTCCATGCATAGCTGTAAGGAGCAGTGCTGTCTGAGCCCAGCAGGGTGGCGCCATTGTAGAAGTCCACCCTGATCACGGTGCCGTCGGTATCGCTGGCGGCAGCCTGCAAAGTGATATTGGCGGGGGCGGTGAAGGTAGCATTGTTGGCGGGGGCGGTGATGCGGACCACAGGGGGCACATTGGTGCCGCTGCCGCCGGATGCGAATACTTCATTGATTTTATTCACCAGTGGCGACCGGGTATTGGGGCAATAGATGAGTTTACCTTTGGGCACGGTGCTGCTGGTCATGTTCACCATGTCAGCGTATACCTGCCAGATGATCACGCCTGCCAGGCTGTTATCTTTGATGTACTGGGCTTTGGCGGCAACGGAACGTTCGTTGTCATAGCTCAGGAAGAAATTACCTTTTGTTTTATAAGGCACTTTGGCAACGTCGTCCCAGTGGTCGGTCCAGCCGGACCCGGAGCCCGTGGTATTAAGTATATAGCTGTAGTTGGGCGTGCCGTCCCATACGTCCTTTGTCCAGTTGGTATAGTCTGCGCAGGTCTGAATAGGGCCGTCAGGCTGCACGGTTTCGGCGCGTTTCACGGTAGGCGTATGCAGATCAGCGGTGCCGTTGGTAATAACGCCACGGCCGTAGAAAGGTGCGCCGAGATTGACTTTGCTCATGTTGACTCCCAGTGCGCGCAGCCCTTTGGTGGTGGCGTCGAGCGAGAAGCCGGCATATTCCTGGCCGGGGTATTCGTACAGCGGGGAGTTGTGGCCGGCTTTGTTGGACCAGCCGCCGTTGTAGTCATACGTCATCATGTTGAAGTAGTTCAGGACATTGTTCAGGCGTGGCCAGTCAAAGCCCTGCAGTTTGTTGAGGGCAGGGGAGAAACAGCTGGTCATCAGTTTATTGGGACCGATGGCAGCTCTCACGGCTTCCAGCAGTATCGCGAAGTTGGTATAGTCCGCGGCACTGTAGTGTTCAATGTTCATACCCGCATCATTGGGGTATTCCCAGTCGAAGTCGATCCCATCGAAGCCCATGGCGATCAGCTGCTGGCAGCCGGCCACGAATTTGGCTCTTTTGGTAGCGTCTGCCGCTACTTCGGGATAGTGTTTACACATGCTCCAGCCGCCGATGGAAGCCAGGACTTTTACACCTTTCTGGTGGGCCAGATCGATCACGCCGGGAGCGCCGCCCTGTTTGGGCACAGAGAGCGGGAAGCTGCCTGTTTTACCGGTGTTCACGTTGGTCCATCCGCTGCCGCCGTTACGGTATCCGAGGGAATAGGCATAACTGTTGTCAGGGATGTAATACAGCACTTCCAGTTCTCCGTACAGGAGATACATGTCCCAGCTGCTGTAGATGTCTTCATTGACCATGGGAGCGGGGGCCTGTACGGCGCCTGCCTGGTAAATGTTCTTGTTGCGGTAGTCGCCGCTGTGCAGCGATCCGTCATTGGCTACGCCAAAGAACGAAAAGTTCAGAATGGTGTACTGTGAATAGTCCACGTTCAGGTGATTGTAGCCGCCTAACGGAACGGTGCCTGCCACATTTTTCCAGGCGTCCCATTGGGTGATGTAACCGATCACCTGCTTGTTGTGTTGCTGCGTGGTGGCCGGAACAGTAGGGCTCACCTGGGCAAGGGTCCCGGGCGACAGCGACAGTAACAGCCAACAGACGAATGCGATACAGCGAAGCGCTGCGCCTCCATTGGTAGATTTTGGTGTCATAGTGATTGTTTGTTAAGATAATGGTTATTAAAAACTAGTGCTCAACTAAAAGGGAATTACATGTGCGTTCGGGTTATATGCTAGGCTATCGTATATAAGGTTTTCAGATCTCCTGATAAGGGTTTCACGTAAAATACAGCACGATGGGGGAGTCGGTGCAATCTAAAAAAAGTACTACGTCAAAAAAAAAATTTTTCACGGGCCACTGCTGTATTTTTACTGTCAGAAGGCTTATATATTTTATATTGTCAGGATTCCTCCTGCTGCTTTTTTGAAGGAGCGTAAGAGCACGCAAATCCTTTGCGTATTGATGAACTATCTTGCTGTCAGCATCATGTGATCGTTGTTTCCGGTGTGCCGCTTCTTCTTTCCCTCACCCACAACAAAAACCAAATGACTTCAGATCCAAACTTGCTCAGAGATGTTTACGCTGTTTTCAACATTTTTTGCGGAAGGTTCCGGCAGATGGTATGCACCGCCTGTAACTGGAGCGAACCTACGTTCTATCGCAAAATGAGATGTCATCACCCTGCGGCCGGCAAAAGAGGCCGGAAATCGTTCCTCAGCCCGGCCGAAGAGGAGGCTATCCTGAAGGAAGCGCATATGGCCTCCGAACATCTTACCCGGCTGTTACAGCGGCACTTTTCCACGCCGGAAAAATATCCGCTGTGGCTGGAAGAACCGGAGGAAAGAGAAGATGCCTGGTTTCTCAGCGAAGTGACGATTCCGCTCGAAGAGATTCCTTTTTAACATTCACGCGCTTTAATTATTCACCAACCAAAGTCTGCCGTAAAGGGAACGCCAATTGTTTACCTTTGCAAAAGCAGGCTACAGACAACCATATGGAAGCTATCGTACAAAATATGTATCAGTCAACTGTTGGCAATGTGCACAATTTCCTGTGCCAATGCCAGCAGTGCAAGCTGTCAGCCTGGGAGCACCAGGAAACTTTTTCCATCGCCTTTATCCGGCAGGGTAATTTTACCTTCAAAGTATTCCGGAATGACCTCGATGCGTTCAACGGCTTGTTCCTGGTATGCAAACCCGGATACGAACACCGGGTAGGGCATGTGCATGAAATGCCGGACCAGTGCACAATATTTTCTTTCCCTGCCGTTCATGCGGAACAACTGGAAGAACAAGGCAGGGAGCTTTCCTGGTTTCTGAAAAACCCGGACCTTCATGCAGTACTGATAAAGGCCACACCGGAAATGGAATACCTCCACCACCGTATCTTTTATCTACTGCAGAAACCACATTTTCCCCGCCTGTGGATTGAGCAGATGATGCTCGAGCTGTTCTCGCTGGTGCTCTCGCGCGGGCAAAATAAAAACATCCCTCCGCTGACAGAAAGACAAAAACGCCATCATCTTCCCCTGATAGCCGCTATAAAAACATTTATCAGCAATAATTTTTCGGAAGACATCTCTCTTCCCCAATTAGCCGCGGCAGGACATCTCAGCCCTTTCCATTTTAACCGGCTGTTCAAACAGATGACGGGCATCACGCCCTACAACTACCTGCTGCAGGTGAGACTGAAAGAAGCGCATCTGCAACTGCGGCACAGCAGCCAGCCGGTAACGCATATCGCCTTTGATACCGGCTTCAACAGCCTCGAACATTTCTCGGCTGCCTATAAAAAACAATTCGGATCATCCCCTTCTTATACCCGGCGATAAAAAACAGCAATTTTTCTTAAACCTGCCCTTGCAGGGTGAGATAGTTTTGTGTCATCAAACAACTCGTTATGTTTATGAAAACACAATTATTAAGCACGCTGGAGAACGCCCGTCAGTACACGCTGAGCGTAGCTGCCGCCATGCCGGCAGACAGCTATGCGTTTAAACCGGATACCGCCATCTGGAGCTTCAATGACCTGATGCATCATATCGGCTACGGCATCCATTGGTGGAACGAAAACTTTATCCTGCAGCAGCCGGCCGACTGGAACCCGCCTGCTGCCACTAAAACAGCCGCCGCCACCCAGGCGTACCTGTCCAAAAGTTTTGATGCCCTGCAAAAGAGCATAGAGAAAGCGAACACGGATGAAAAGGTGATCCATGGTTTTTATGCTACGCTGGACCATATTACGCACCATCGTGGCCAGGCAACCACTTATCTGCGCTGCAAAGGCATCACACCACCGGAATACACCTACTAAATTTTTATGCACATGGCAGCAGCCTATTATATTAACAGTTACGACATTGTGGACATGGAGCTATTCAGTCAATACCCTCCGGCGGTAATGACACTGCTGGAGAAATACGGCGCTTCGGTAGTGGCCTCCGACCTTGCGGGCGTGGCCGTGGAAGGCAGCCCCCGCATGATGAACGCCATTATCCGGTTTCCTTCATCCGAAGCGGCGCTTCAATGTTACGAGGACCCGGAATATCAGCCACTTAAAGCCATCCGGCTAAAATCCGTCCGCAACTGCACCATGGTACTGGTGCAAGCCTTCACTTCTTAATACAAGCGGGGCGCCCCTGGAAAAGAGCGCCCCGTACTTTGAGAATTCCACGGTTATGGTTAACGTTTGGCGGCTTCCCGGATACTTTTAAACAACGCTTTAAAAGTGTCCGCATTATCTTTTGTGCCGGGCCTGAATTCGCCCTTGCCGTAATAAGCATTGATAAATTCCGCGGTATTAACCCACATCGTTTCGAAAACACCTTTCATCCGCTCAGCCACGGGCAAGGCGAAATCTGCACGGGTACCGTCTTTGCGGGCAGCCAGTATCTGGTCCAGCTGCGCCAGCGCAACATCCGTTTTGGCACAGGCGCTGGCCAGTACATTAAATCCTTTCAACGCAAAATATGCCGGCGTAGGGGGAGCGCTTTCATATTTCCAGTCAGTGATCACGATATCTTTCGGGATGTGGTCAATAGCGCGGTGCGTATCATTCATACTTGCCTGCCACGCCAGCAGATTGGTGGTTTTGCCATCTATCAGGCGGTCGCTCCACATCCACATTTCGCAACCCTTTTGTTTTAAGTGGGCGTGCAGCAGGCGAATGTATTCCGCCAGTATTTCAGATTTATCACGGCCACCGCAACGGGGGCACTTATCATACCCGATGATCCAGGCTTCGTCCAGTCCCACATGCAGGGCATCAGCGCCGCATACGTCAATCAGTTCATCCATAACAGGGAACAGGACCTTTGGCAGATCCGGATGCGCCGGGCAGAGGCATTTGCTGTAGAAATCAAACATGCCCCCGTTTTTCCAGGGCACCGGCGGATTGTAATCCGGTGATTCATCAAACTGCGGGTAGTGTTTCAGCAGAGGACCGATCTCCGTTTGCTCGCTCTGGTGAGCAAGCAGGTTCATCATGGGAATGAAGCGGATTTTTGCGTCGCGGCAGGCCTGTACAATCTGCTGCAAGCCTTCTTTGCTGATGGCGTTAGGCTCTGCCAATTCGGGATGTGATTCGTACTGATACCAGAATTCAATCCGGAGGGCCAGGGTATTCACCCCTTCTTTCGGCAGTGCCTTCCTGATAAAATCGCACAACATGGGTATGTCCTGTTTGTTCGGCACACTCAGCATCAGCCCTCTTATGGGCAGTTCATTCCATTTAAAGGAGCGATTGTCCTGCGCATGGAGCTGCAGGGCGATAGCCATGCCTCCCCATAATAGCATCCATTTTAAAAGTCTTTGTCTCATTATTCTGCGATTACTTTTCTGACGCGGTTATTTCTTCTGTCTACTACGTAGACGGTACCATCTTTTCCTACAGTTACGCCGGTGGGGGCGTAGAACAAGGCAGCTGCGCCGGTGCCGTCTGCAAAGCCGGCAGTGCTGCCACCGGTGTAGGTGCTCACCTGCCAGGTGCCGGCGGCTACGAAGCGGACACACTGGTTGGTATTAACGGAAGACCCGTCCCAGGTACCGTTGCCGGCTATATAAAGGTTGTCATGCGCGTCGGTAGCTATCATCCAGGGATATTCGAATTTAGCGTCAGTGGCCGCGCCGTTTACCAGGCCGGTCACGCCGGATTGGCCGATGGTCACGCCTTTTTCCCAGGTGCCGTATTTATATTCCTGGATAACGGAATTACCGTTCACCACCACGAAGAGGTTTCCCTTGCTGTCTACCGCTACATCGGAAGGATAGGAGAGCCCGGTGATGATCTGATCGGCGGTGCCATCCGGCTTTACTTTAAAGACGCTGCCATTGCTCCGGGCGTCGGTGTAATAGATGGTGCCGTCTCTCTTATCGATACCGATGCCCCAGGCTTCAAACCAGCCCACGAGGGAGGTGGTGCCGTCGGGCGTTATTTTGCGGAGTGTCCAGGCGGCAGGGTCAGAGGTGAAAATGTTACCCTCTTTGTCCACTACCACGTCCATGGGCAGAAAGAAAGAAGCAGCGGTGCCTTTGCCTTCCGCGTATTCGTTTTTCCCGCTGCCGGCGAGGGTGGTAACAGTCCCGTCAGGCGCTATTTTACGGATACGGCGGTTTTCCGCTTCCGCTACATACAGGTTACCATCGGCATCGATATCGAGGCCGCAGCGGTTACCGAAGTTAAAAGCGGCAGCAGTGCCTTTACCGTCGGCATATCCCGCGGAACCGTTGCCCGCGAGGGTGCTCACTACGTAGGACGTCTGGTAGTTAAAATTCTCTTTGCTGGTCCCTGCATTTCCGTCGATAGTAACCACTATCTTACCGGTACCGGCCTTGCGGGGGATAACGACCAGGATACGGTCTTCCACCACGCCTTCCACATATGCTTTTACACCGTTAACGGTAACGGTTACACGACTGGTGTCCAGGCTGAAATTATTGCCATAGATGAGCACTTCTGTGCCGGCGCCGCCGGAAGCGGGCGTGAATTTATCGATGACAATCGGCGACGAGGCATCGTGTTGAAATGCTTTGTCTTTTTTGCAGCTGCTGAATACCAGTACGCCCAGCAGCAGCAACAGATAATATCGGATGTGTTTCATGTTGTCTTAGTTTTTGGGATGAAGCCTTTATCACCAGCCTGGGTTCTGAACAAACTCCGGATTACGGCCGCTCACTTTGTCCATTTCCGCCTGGGGAACGGGCAACCAGTAAGCGCGTTTAGCATCGAAAACACGTTTTTCCACTACGGGGTAGCTGTAGGTCACATTTCCGCTGCCGGAAACGGTCACGCCATGTATTTCACGGTTGTCCGTAACTTCCGCAATTTTCCAGCGGCGTACGTCCCAGAAGCGGTGCGCTTCCAGCGCCAGCTCTATCCTTCTTTCATGCCGGATGCGTGCCCGCAGGGATTCTTTCGTGCCGCTGTTGACAGCGGGGATACCAGCACGACCTCTGACAGCATTGAGGGCATTATATACCTCTGCACCGGGACCTGCCACTTCATTTTGAGCTTCTGCATAGTTGAGGTACAGTTCAGCAGTCCGTATCAGCACCCATTTACGATCGGTGGCGCCGGTGCCTGCAAACAGGTTCACCCCTTCCAGCAAATACTTGCGGGGCCAGTAGCCGGTAGCGTTCTGACCGGGGCGGGGCACGTCTTCTCCGTTAGGATTCAGCGGACGGCCTTTCCACATACATCCCGGATACAGGATAGTTGCATAAAAGCGTTTATCGCGGCCATCATAGGGCCGTTGCGGGTTATAGCCCGAAGCAGGATCGGTGATCGGCAACCCGGTGCTTTCCATCTCGTAATCATCTACCAGCTCCTGTATAGGGTTCACGTTACCATAGCCGTTGGCGCCGCGGGGGTTCATTTCCCGGTCTATGCCGCCGTCGCCGAATGCGCCGGGCGCGGGCCTGCTCCAGATCACTTCTTTGTTGAAGTACTGCGTGAAAATCTCTCCGTAGTTATCATTCAGTGTATAACCGTTGCTGAGCGCTGAATCCAGCGCCGCCTTACAGGCGTTGGCCGCCTGCGTCCAGCGGTTCTGATCATTCGAAGGATTGTACAACGGGCTGGCAAAATACAGCAGTGCACGGCCTTTCAGCGACAGCGCTATCACCCTGGATGCTCTTCCCCAATTGTTGGGACGCTCCGCATAGGTAGGCGGCAGCAGGGTAGTGGCTTCATCCAGATCTTTAATAACCGCTCCCAGCACATCCGCGATGCTGTTACGCTTAAAGTAGATGCCATCCGGGTTATCGAATGGGTTTTCCACCTGGTTTAGCAGCGGTACGTCTCCCCAGCGGATAACCAGCTGAAAATAATAGAAAGCCCGCAGCAACAGTATTTCGCCCTTCAACCGGGAGCGGCGGTCGGGATAAGTAGGATCGTTGGGAACTTTATCGTAATTCTTCAGGAAGATGTTACAGGCGCGTATTTTACCATAGTACTCGGTCCATTGCCCGGCAAGCGGGAAATTGGACGGGCTCATGGACCCCGTGTTAAAACTTCCTGCGTCAGCGCTGGAGTTGTCTATGGCCTGGTTGGTTTCATCCGTGGCGCTGCTCAGTGGCCATCCCCAGGGCTGAAACATATCGGGCAGGCTTTGATAGGTAGTATTTACAAAGCGTTCCGCATTCTCAATATTTTTAAACACCTCTTCCTCCGTGATCAGGTCACTGGGTTTCCTGTCGAGGTAATTTTTCTTGCACGCGCAGACACATAATATCAGCGCTGACAGTATACCTGTTCTAATTTTCACTGTTAGTTTCATGATCGTGGTTTAAAGGTTGATGGTAATGCCGGCGTTATATATGCGCATGATAGGGTAGGGCTGCCATCCCCAGCGGTCTGCCGTATTGGCCTCGGGATCCACGCCCAGGTCTTTGACATTGTCCCAGCTTACCAGGTTCATACCGTTCACGTATATACGCGCGCTTTTCAGCTTGACTCTCTTCACCCATTCGCGTGGCAGCCGGTAGCCGATCTCCAGGTTTTTCAGCTTTATATAATCGGTTTTCCTGATCCAGTAGGAGGAGCTGATGAAGTTGTTGGACATATTGCTTTCAACAAGATGCAGGGCCGGGAAGGTGGCTTTGTCCGCCGTCTCCGGTGTCCAGCGGCCTTCATGGATAGGGCGGTAGCTTTCGCGGTAGTTGTACACCAGCTGTGCGGAGTACATCTGGCGGCCGCCGGTAGCGCCCTGGAACAGTACGCTGACATCGAGTCCCTTGTAATCCACTCCCAGCGTAACGCCAAAGTAGCCGGTGGGCACGTTCAGCATGGGCAGCATCACACGGTCTGCTTCGTTAATAATTCCGTTGTTATCGATGTCTTTGTATTTAATATCTCCCGGTATCAGCGGAGCAAAGGTCTGTTTAGGGCTTTTAGCGATTTCGTCTTTGCTCTGGAAAAGGCCTTCCGCGATATATCCCAGACCATAGCCGATAGGATTACCGACCTGGCTCTGGTGAGCGTAAGCCAGCTTGGGCTCATCCATCTCCAGTATTTTGTTTTTTACGTACTGGTAGTTGGCTTTCACGAAAACGCCTACCTGCCGGATATTGGTGTTCATATTCAGTTCTACCTCCACGCCTCTGTTGACCACGCGGCCCAGGTTGCGGTTAAGTGCCGCCGTGATGCCGAGATAAGCAGGTATGGAGCCGGCCTGTGTAAGGATGTCGCTCCGCAGCTCGCGGAACACGTCCATGTTCAGTTTTATCTTGTCTTTGAGGAACCCTGTTTCTATACCAAGGTCTGTTTTAGATGCTTTTTCCCAGGTGATAGCGGTATTACCGATCCTGTTTTCCACATAGCCGCCTACACCGGAGGCTACGCTGCCGAAGGTAAAGCCACCGGTTTTCGCGAAGTCGGAGATATAGAGCCAGCGGCCGTTGCCCACCAGGTCGTTGCCCACATAGCCGTGGGAGAATCGCAGTTTCAGATAGCTGAGGGCGCCATCTTTGGGCATGAAGCGCTCATTGCTGACCATCCAGGCCGCAGACACTGCGGGGAAGAAGCCATAACGGCGGCCGGGAGGGAAGTTCTCGGAGCCGTTGTAGCCGGCGTTGAATTCGAGGTAGTATTTTTTATCGTAGTTGTAGGTTAAACGGCCTACGTAGCCTTCGTATACCCTTGGCAGATCGCCGGACTGGGAGCGGTAGTTGCGGTTGAACAGCAACAGGCCGCCCAGTGAATGTTTAGCGAAATCGCGGTCGTACATCAGTTTCACATCGTAGTAGTAATAACGTTCGCCGCTGGTGGCGCCGGAGCGTTGCAGGCTGGTAGCGGCGCGGTGTTGGGAGTAGGTGCCGCCGCCGGTACCGGGAACCGTTTTATAGCGATAGGAATCAAATTCCTGGTCGAACGCCACGTTGATGGTGCCGTAGTTTTCGAAGGTAAAGAGGCCTTTTACTTTCAGGCCGGGCGTGATGAAATCCAGTTTGCGGGTAAGTGCTACGCTACCGTTGGTGCTGTGCCAGTAGGCGTCCAGGTAGCCGTTGCGGGTAAGCAGGCCGTAAGGGTTGTAGAAATCTTCCCGCATATTGCCGGAGGCGATGCTGCCGTCAGGATTCTTCACCGGCGTGAGGTTGTTGGTCATTTGCGACAGTACCACCCAGAGGAATTCAAAATCGGCCCTGTCGGAGGAGGGACCGGTGCGGTTTTCGAGGCGGGAGGCCAGGTCTACCTGCAGGTCGGTGTTTTTATCCAGGGTGATGTCCACGTTAGAGCGGAAGTTGAAGCGGTCGTATTTGTATTTGATGCCGTAGATATTTTCATTGGCGTGTTTATAGAGGGGTTCCTGGCGGAGGTAAGAGCCGGACACGAAGTACCGTACGTATTTGGAGCCGCCGCTGATATTCATATTCAGGGTTTTCTGCGGGGAGAAGTTCCTGATCAATTCGTTGTACCAGTCGGTATTGGGATAGTCATAAGGTTTGAGGCCGGTGCGGAAATATTCCAGTTGCTGATCCGACCATACCGGCAGCATGCCGTCATTTTTAGCTGCTTCGTTTTGCAGGAGGCCGGAGCGGTAAGAGTCCAGGAAGCGGGGGAAGGTGGTCGGTTGCTGCAGGGCGTATTGGCCGTTGATCTGTATGTTGGGAGGGCCGTCCTGTCCGCGTTTGGTGGTCACGAGCACGATACCGTTTGCTCCCTGAATACCGTATAGGGCGGTGGAGGAGGCGTCTTTCAGGATGGTCACGGATTCTATTTCGTTGGCGTCCAGCTGGCCGAGGTCGGCGTTACCACGGGGGAGGCCGTCGATCACGATCAGCGGGTTGGTGGCGCCGGTGGTGTTGATACCGCGGATGAACAGCTGGGAGTAGTCGGAGCCGGGACGGCCGGAGCGCTGGGCCGTGATAAGGCCGGGCAGACGTCCTGCCAGTGCGTTGGTGAGGTTGGCTACCGGGCTTTGTTTCAGTTCCTTGGTCTGAATACTGCTGATAGCGCCGGTAACGCTTTGCCGTATCTGTTTCTGGCCGTAGCCCAGTACCACCACTTCGTTAAGGCCTGCGTCGGAGGCTTTCAGGGTGATGGTGCTGAGTTGTGTTTTCCCGTTGACAGGTACTTCCTGGGAGGCGTATCCCACATAGGAGATGATCAGCACGCCGTTGGCGGGGGTATTGATGGAGAAGTTACCGTGCTCGTCGGTGGCGGTGCCGCGGCTGGTACCTTTCAGTTGTATGCTTACGCCTATCAGCTCCACGCCGTTGTTGCCCACCACTTTCCCTTTTACGGTGATATCCTGTTGCTTTTCAGCGGGGGAGATGACCACGAGGTTATCTTCCAGGATGCGGTAGGTATAGGATTTTTGCAGTACCCCGTCGAGGATAGCCGGCAGCGTGGCATTGTCGAAGTTCACATCGACTTTATCCGTGGCGGGAAATGTTTTAAAGTTATAGAGAAAGCGGTAGCTGCTTTTGGTTTCGATCCATTCGAGCAGCCGGCGCATTTCCATCTGTTTGCTGTTGATGGAAAAACGGGTTTGTGAATACACTGCCGCGCGCAATTGCAGGACAAAAGCAGTCATCAGTAACAGGCAAAGCTTCATACACAATAGTGTTTTTCTCAATAAAGACCGGGGAATGGCTGGTTGTGGACACAGCTTTTTTTTCATACATTTGATTTGAATGTTAGACAATTTGAAACACATGACTTCCCGCACGGAAAATGTTGTTTCATTCCATGTTTGACGGCAAAAAGGGGAGTGTAGCCGCACTTCCCTTTTCTATTGATGTATAGGGGCGCTGCTAGCCCGGTTGTGGAATAGATGTGGACATTGGCATTGTTCTGTTCTTTTGGTTGATTATTTATATATGATTACTATATCTCCCTTGATTTTATAGTTAAAGTCGGCGGTCAGCTGCAGGGCTTTCAGCGCACGGGTCACGTCTTCCCGGCGGAAGGTGCCGTTGAACCGGTTGCTGTTGAGCGATGCATCTTTTATCAGGATGGTTTTGCCGTACCATCTTTCCATAATCCGCGCCAGTTCGGAAAATGATTTATTGTGGAATTCCAGTTTGTCTTTCTGCCAGCCGGTTTCTGTTTCGCCCTGCCGCTGGATGGGCTGCACTTCCGCGATGAACTCGCCCCAATCTTCCCCGGAGGCCTGTTCCGCGTCAGCTTTGCGGGTCAACGTCAGTTTCTGTTGCGGCGCCAGCTGCAGTGATTTTTCCGGCAGGCTGTTCAGGCTTACCGCCACCTTACCCTGCAGCAGGGCTGTTTCCAGCGATTCGCCGTTATAGGCTTTCAGGTTGAACCGGGTGCCCAGCACCTTCACGGTGATATCTTTCGTATGGATGATAAAAGGGTGGAGGTCGTTAGTGGCCACGTCGAAATAGCCTTCGCCTTCCAGGTATACGTCGCGCTGAGCGTTTTTCATGCCGGCGCTGTATTTCAGGCTGCTGCTGACATTAAGCCATACCTGCGTGCCGTCGGGGAGGGTCACCTGCCGGTGATGCCCTGCCAGGGTGCGCACCTCCTGCATCCGGGAAGGCCATATCACCCATGCCAGCGTGGCCCCGGCGACCAATACCAGCACTGCGGCCGCGGCTTTCCACCAGCTACGTATCTTTTTAACCGGCGCCGCCCATACCTTTTCGGCCTGCAGCTGCGCCACCATACCGTCGTACAGCGCCGGCACCTCCGCCGGGCCGTTATCCGCCAGCCGGGATTCATAGGCCTCGTACCAGGACTCCAGCAGCTGCCGCTCCTGTTCCGTACAGTGCCCCTTCAGGTATTTATCCAGCAGCTCCAGCAGCTGCCGATCGGTGGTATCTGGTTGCATACCTCTATAAGACACATAACTTTTTACCCACCCTACCCCCTTCTTTGGTCTTTTTTAGGGAGATAGCATCAACATCGCCTTAATTTTTTTAACTTTTGCCCCGAATGATCGAGTATTCCACCTTATCCGACCACGAACTGATAGTCCTGCTGGCACACGACGATAACAGCGCCTTTAAAACGTTGTACGACCGCCATGCCCGTATACTATACCTGGCCGCTTTCAAAAAGCTGCCCGTGCCGCATTTGCTGGAAGACCTGCTGCAGGAAGTGTTCCTCACCCTGTACCGCAAACGTTCGTCCCTGAGCGAGATCACCAACCTGCGGGCCTACCTGCACAGTGCGCTGCGGAACCGCATCTTCAACGAACTGCGCAACTCCCTTATTCATGAACAGCACCATCAGCAGTTAACCGTTGCTGAATCCACCGAAAGTCCCTGTAACTACGACCTGCAGCTGCTGGAGAAACGTTTTGGCGAAGCGCTGGACCGGCTTTCAGAACGCAGCCGGGAGATATTTTTACTGAGCAGGAGAGATGAATTGTCCTATAAGGAAATAGCAGAACGTTTAGGCATCTCCGTGAAGGCCGTGGAAAAACACATGGGGAAAGCGCTGCAGGTGATGCGGAGCGAGTTTAAGGATTATGGCGTGATGGCGGTGGTGGGGTTGGCGATGGTGGAGCGCTGGGTGTGATCCGACAGCATCGGGAATTTTCCTGGGTTAAGTGATCGCTAACTTTTGAATGACCGCCTGAATTCGAGGGGAGAAAGTTGTGTTTTCGCTTTAAACAACCGGCTAAAAGATTGCAAATGTTCAAACCCCAGCTCATAAGCGATCTCGCTTATAGAAAGCTCACTGGTGGAAATTCTTTCTTTAGCCCTTTCTATCAGCTTTTCGTGGATGTAATGCTGCGTGTTTTTCCCTGTATGCAGGCGTAACAAGCTGCTTAAATATTTGGGGGACATATTGAGCATGGCAGCAATATCGTTGACAGCAGGAACACCTTTAGTGGCTGGTTGACCACTACTTAAATAGGTTTCCAATACTTTTTCCAGGCGATCAAGTATATGATGATTGGCCTTTTCGCGTGTTACAAACTGGCGGTTATAAAACCGTTCAGCATAGTTCAGCAGGCTTTCCAATTGTGATATGATGATCTGTTTACTGAACTTGTCAATGTTAGCGTGGGTTTCCCGATGTATATTTTCAATGATATTAATGATAACCTCTTCCTCTTTTTCAGATAGGAACAGGGCTTCGTTTACAGTATAATCCCAGAACTCATATCGTTTAATGTTGTTCGCTAAGGCAGTATTCCACAGAAAATCAGGATGGACAATTACATACCATCCTGACTGCTTCACTTCAGTATCCTGGTCGACAGAAAGGCTCGTCACCTGGCCGGGAGATACGAAAGACATAATCCCACCATTAAAGTCATAAGGTTGCTGTCCATACTTTAATTTTATTTTTTCGGCGCCTGTCACCCGCTTCAGCGCTATGCAATAGAAGTCGCAAAAAGCTTTCACGGATTCGCCGCTATACATGATTTTGGCAATATCTACCTTAAAAACACTGATAAGCGGATGCTCAGGCATTGGCAGTTGCCAGGCCTCGAACCATTGACTGATCGTTTTATAGTGCATCATAGACTTTAATCTTCTTTACGGACCTGAAGTACAATTTTGCCCCGAACGTGCTTTGTTTCACTATCACGGTGCGCTTCAGCGGCCTGCTCCCACGGATAAATCCTGCTGATAACAGGTTTTACTTTTCCTGCGTCAATCAATTTAGCCACTTCAGTCAGGCAATGATAATGATTGATATCAACACCCGCCATCGATACAGTTGCATTTTTCCTGGCGAGTAATTCCTTAAACTCGTCACCAGGCCACACGCCATGAGTACATACAAAGATACCACCTTCTCTTAGAACTTTGACAGACCGGAGACGCAATGCTTCATCGACGGTAGTGGTAGGAGTGGCATTGAATACCACATCCATATCACGCACAATGTCTTCAAACTTTTGTGTGTTGTAGTCAATCACGTCGTCAGCGCCCAACTGTTTTAAAAAATCAGCATTATAGGCCGATGCAGTCCCAATGACATAAGCGCCATGAGCTTTAGCAAACTGTAACGCAAGATTTCCGATCCCTCCGGCTGCGCCATGAACCAGTACGTGCTGACCAGGCTTTATCTTAGCCTTCTCAACCATTCCACTCCAGGCCATACGCGCGCAGGCCGGCAGCGAACCGGCCTCGTTAAAACTGACAGACTGCGGCATAAGGGCAAATTGATCAGATTTAGCTGCCAGGTATTCAGTGTAACTGCCATCCAAATAGTTAGGCACCCCATATACACGGTCACCTATTTTGAATTTGGTCACCTCACTTCCAATTGCCTCTACAATTCCTGCTCCGTCAATACCTAATCCCATCGGCAGCTTCAGGAGAGGCTTCAGGCCTTCATTTCCACCTCTTCGTATGATGTAATCGGCCGGGTTAACGCTGGCAGCGTAAACTTTGACCAGGATTTCGTCTGGTGCCGGAACGGGGCGTTCGACTTCTACAATTTTCATCACTTCCGGCTCGCCGAACTCATAAATTCTGATTGCTTTCATAATGACTCATTTTTATACAAAGGTCTGGAACCAGATGATGTTAGATTTAGCCGGAATGCGCTTTGATTTAACCGAAATGACGACATTGAGCTTTACCGTTTACTTACACGGCTATTGAAAAGCTGATTAATGCTATATACAACACTAAGACGGTCTGCTCAGAATAAAAAAAGCCTCCAGCATCATCTGCTGAAGGCTTCCAATATATTAAACGTATTTACGCTCTCGTCTTCTTCAATTTCACATCCACTTTCTCACCGGGCTTGCTCACGGTCACCACTTTCTTCACGGTGGCGCCGGCGCCGGTGTTATAGTTCCTGCTGACAGTATTAGCACTGGTGCCCTGGAACATGCCGTTAATGTAATGATCTGTATATCCCACTACTTCGTTCTGGCTGTAAGAATGCACATAACTGAATTCTGTGTACAGCAGGTATTCTCCGGGCATCAGGTTCACAAACTCAAAGTGGCCGCCGTCGTCGTATACGGTGGTAGATTTGATGCATTCGGCGGCTTCGTCGGAAAGTGCAATACCTTCCCGGCCTTTTTTCCGCTGGGATTCATTGACCTTGATCCATTCCTTGAAGTAGTCGTTGTAGGGGATGAGGATCACTTGGGTACCTTTAGGAGCAACCTGCTTGGCCTGGATATTCATGACCTGCATTTTGGCCCATATGGTGCCATTATCGTTAAAGTCGCGGGCAAATACCTGTCCGGCGATGATGGCGTCGCCACCTTTCACCATTTTCAGGGTGGCTACTTTATCGAAAGGCGCCTTAATGGAGTTGAAGTCTGTCTCCATGTCCACCATCCGGACATGCTGACCGTTGGCCCACTCTTCCAGCTGCCAGAGGCGACGGGTCTTTTTATCGATGAGGTAAACCATTTTATCACCGGTGGCTGGTTCTACCGCGGATACTTCCCATACATCATGTTTGCCGGTGAACTTACTAACGTAGGTATTGTTCCTCACTTCATCCACCACAATCTTTTTCATATTGTCGGTGTTGGTAGGCTTGTATTCAAACACGGATAGGTCTGTCTTGTAACCGGAAGTCAGCGGCAGCGTTGACACCAGGAAAGGATAGGTGTAACTGTCCACGAAAGAGGGGACCCCGGCTTCTTTGATCACTTTCTTCTGACCTGTTTTTTTGTCGATGTGATAGCCGGTGATGTTAGGGCCGAAGTTCACCACCATGTCTTTCATGGTATTATGCGAAGCAAGATAGATCGGCTTGAAGGTATTCAGGTCGGTCACGGCGGTATCCTTCCACGCTTCCAGTCCCGCGATCGCGGTGACAACGGTCAGCGACAATTTATCGCCGGTGGTATTAACATTGAAGGTGAAAGTACCGATTGCCTGTTCACGGCCTTCATTGGTCATAAAACAAGCTAATGTATACTTGCCATTTTTTAGCAGATTGGCGTCGAACTTACTCTGGGCGTTAGCGCTCCCTGAAATAGCCGCAAATAATGTCGTTACGGCGATGAATATTGAGTTACGTAATGGAGAAAACATAATCCTGATAGTTTATCTGACAACACAAAAGTAGGCTTTTCGGCGTTGGAATACCTACTGGTAAACCAGTAGATTTCATACTGAAAGCCTTTACTGCTTCGTCTTTTTCAGTTTTACCTCCACTTTCTCGCCGGGTTTGCTCACGGTCACCACTTTCTGAATGCTTGCCCCTGCGCCGGTGCTATAACTATTGTTAACAGTATTGGCAGACGAATACTGGAACATGCCGTTGATATAGTGATCTGTGTAGCCCACCACCTCGGTCTGGCTATAGGTATGTACAAAGCTGAACTCCGTGAACAGCAGGTACTCGCCGGGCATCAGGTTCACAAATTCAAAGTGACCGGCATCATCGTATACGGTAGTGGTTTTGATACACGCGGCAGCTTCTTCCGAAAGAGCGATACCCTCCCGGCCTTTCTTCCGCTGCGATTCGTTTACCTTGACCCATTCCTTAAAGTAGTCATTATAGGGAATGAGGACCACCTGGGTGCCCTTAGGCGCCACCTGCTTGGCCTGGATATTTATCACCTGTATTTTGGACAATAGCTGGCGCCCCTGGTCATGGTCACGGGCAAATGCCTGCCCGGAGATGATGGCTTTGCCACCTGTTATCATTTTCAGGGTCGCTGCTTTATCGAAAGGCGCTTTGATGGTGTTGGCATCAGATTCCGTATCTATCATTCTCACCTGCAGCCCGCTGGTAAAGATGTCCACCTGCCAGAGACGGCGGCTCTTTTTGTCAATATAGGATATGGACTTTTCTCCGGTGGAAGGTTCCTCCACCGTAACTTCCCATACGTCGCGACTGCCGGAGTGGAGGGTCTTATAGACATTGTTTTTCACTTCTTTCACAACGGCAGTCTTCACGTTGTTTTTGTTCGAAGGCTTGTAGTCATATACCGGAAAATCCGTCTGGTAGCCTGATTTTAGCGGCAGCAGCGAAAGGATGAAGGGGTAGGTGTAACTGTCAACAAAAGGCCGGTCGCCCGCTTCTTTCACCTGGCGCTTCTTACCGGTTTTCTTATCGATATGATAACCGGTAATATCATTTCCGAAGTGCAGCACCATCTCCCTCATATCGTTATGAGAAGCGCGATAGATAGGCTGGAAGGTATTCAGATTGGATACCGCGGTATCGTTCCACAGGTCCATCCCATGAAAAGCGGTGGTGGTGGTCAGGGAGAACTTGTCCCCGGAAGTATTGACGCCGATGGCGAATGTACCGATCAGCGTTTCGTTGCCGTCCTGCACCTTATAGCAGGCCAGCTTATAGTTGCCGCTCTTCAGCAGTTTGGGATCAAATTTACCCTGTTCCTGGGCGCTGCCTGAAACCGCCGCCAGCAACATTGCGGCGGCGATGACGATCGATTTACGGGAGAAAGAAAACATAGTCCTGATAGTTTATCTGACTATGCAAAACTACGCCTTTCAATAAGTACAGCCTATACCGGGAAACCAGTACGCACACAATAGAAAAAGCTTTCAGCGGATTATCGCTGAAAGCCTTTCGATGTATCATGCTGTTGTTCTTTTCACCTCGTCTTCTTCAGCTTCACTTCTACTTTCTCACCGGGCTTGTTCACCGTTACCATTTTCTTTACGTCCGCCTCCGGGTCTTCGCGGTGTTTCCTGCTTGGGGTATTGGACACGGTAGTAGTAGTCTGAATATCCCACCACTTCCGTTTCACGCCAGGTGTGGACAAAGTTAAATTCAGTGTACAGTACATAGTCTCCGGGCATTGGCGCAATTATCAATTATATTTAGTGAACGTTTGAAACTTAATCTTTCACCGCGACACACTTTATGTAATACTACCGGTACAACAAGCAAACAAGTAATCTATCGTTTACAAAACGATTAGTCAATTAGCAATAAGTCAAACTGAATTGTTGAGTTATTGCTAATTGACTAGGTCTCTTATTCCATCCTCCTTTTCTTCTCTACGCCTTCCTTATATGCCATCATCACTACATCTTTAAGCCAGTTATCAAATGCTAATTCTGATTTGACAAACTGTCCGCCTTTCATCGCCCCAATTTCAAAGGCTCCACTATTCTCTCTAATGTAGAAAAGCTTTCTTTCCGGTGGATTTAAAAACCCATCTACAATTTCCCTTTTTATCATTTGAACACTGATCAAATGATGAGATTGGTTTTCGAATGTTTTGAGTTCAACCGGATGTGTTGTTAAAGTACCGTATACATCATACCCCGCCTCTTCAGCAGTTGATTTAAATACAGAATGGAAATGATTGGATAAATGTTCCATACACTTAATCTTTAAGCTAGTGAATACTTCCCTTTGCTGGAGGATAGCGCCAGATGTTCAAGAAAGTTTAGATCGTTTTTGAAATTGGTATCGTTTGAGTATACCAACCTTATTATTTCTGATTCGCTAAAAACGAACACAATAGCAGACGAGGTTGTCTTTTCAACCCGTATAGCCCTTACTAAATCAAGATTAATCAAGTTGGCCTCTGTCCCGGCCTCTGACGGTTTAAAAAAATTAGCCATAAAATTAATTTTTAGATCCTTATCCCTCCTAATAACATGCCATGCCATAAATGAATCAATGATTAAGCGTAGCAAGCATCATTGTCATGACAGTACCTTCAGCTGAAATAGGCAAATAAGACCTTTTGACAATAAAAAACGATTTGCGAAAATTTTATGAGCATAACACATTATTAACAAATATTTTTGGCCATCGATTGCATTTTTTGAGGGCAGAAAAGTGATCGGAAAAACATAACCTAATATTAGGTATATAATCGGCTTCCCATAATCATCTCAGCTTTGTGGCTATAAAACAATTGTGTGATGATTATACTACAACTCGACAGCGATCCCTATACTTCACATTGTAGGAAAAGACCTACCGGTGGACGTAAGGAAAGGATTCACAGCAGGAGCAAATCTGTATCTTTTTGATTCACTGGAAAATTCATACTGGATAGTTGTTACGCAGGAAGAACTACTGTATAAGGCATCCATAAGCAAAGTATTACACCACACCGACCCTGAATTATTAACCAAATCAACCACATACAGCATGAGAAAAAGCAAAATTAACATGCTCAAAAAGGCACGTAATGAAATCGCCGCGCTTGATTATTCATTTCGCATGGCCTACTACAAGGCGTGTGACTGGTCGCCTGCCACCTATTACCGAAATCACGGACGGATTCCGGGATTGCGCCGGAGCTTAGTAACATCGAAGCAAAAGTCACTGTTGATATTGCCATATTGACTACGCAGCAGCTCCTTGGAAGGCTAAAGTCAATGGCCCTAAAAATGGATAACAACGGGGTAGGTAAATGACGCTTATACTTTGCCGTCCTTTGTATGCAAATTGTATGCAAATGAAAAAAGGCTCCCAACGTAAAACCGCTGAAAGCCTTTAGTGTAGTGTGCTCCCACCAGGGCATGATCCTGGGACCCCCTGATTATGAGTCAGGTGCTCTAACCAACTGAGCTATAGGAGCCGTTCCGAAGAACTAAATTCCCCTTTTTCAAGGGACGGCAAAGTTAATTATTTCCCCGAATTATCCTAAATTTTTTTTACTATAGGCACGGATACGCCTATACTGTAAAAAATCTGCTTTCTTTGTATCCCATGAAAAACATCAAAAACATCATCTTCGACCTGGGAGGGGTGATCCTCAATATAGACCACCAGTTGACCCGTGAGGCTTTCACGGCGCTGGGGGTGCAGCATTTTGAACAATTATACAACCAGTTCAAGGGTTCCCGGTTGTTCGACAACCTGGAAACGGGGCATATCACACCGGAGGGTTTTCTGGCGGAAATGAAGAAGCATGTGGCCGAAGGTGTGACGGACGAACAGATCATCGCGGCCTGGAATGCCATGCTGCTGGACTTCCCCCTGCAACGTCTACAGCTGCTGCAGCAGCTAAGGCAGCATTACGGTATGTATTTACTGAGCAATACGAATGCGATACACCTGGAAACGTTTAATAAGATCCTCCAGGACACGCGGGGCATCCCGTCACTGTCGGTGTTTTTCGACAAGGCGTATTATTCCCACCTGATGGGCTACCGGAAGCCTGACCCTGAGTCTTACCGGATGGTGCTGGACGAGAACGACCTGAAAGCGGAAGAGACCTTATTTATTGATGATACGTTGCCCAACATAGAAGGGGCGAAGGTGGTGGGCTTACAAACGCTTCACCTGCAGGCTCCGAAAACGATACTGGATATTTTCCGGCCGCAGAACGGCTGATGATAATAAGAGATAATAAAAAAGGCCGCATCGCGGCCTTTTTCTATTTAACTTCTTCAAAGTCGATGTAATCGTCTCTTTTGGGCGGCTGCGAACCTGGTCGCTGGGAGGACTGCTGCTGGGTGTTATAACCCTGCTGGGCAGCCTGCTGCTGCTCATACTGTTGACGCATATGCTGCTGGATGTCGCTCATCTGCTTACGAACCGCCTTGGTGGACCTGTAAACCGGTATGATAAAATCAAATACCAGCTTGTACAGCAGCCACGCAAAAAACATGTATAGTAAAAATTTCAACATAGTGCGACAAAGGTAGCAGATTATCTTTCCGTTAACCGGATAATCCGCTGATTTTAAGGATTCTTTAACGTTGCCTGTTACAGGCCCAGCAGTGCGGCGCAGGACAGCGCCTCCTTTTTATTGAATTCCCATGCCAGCCTGCGATGGTTGACCGCATCGATGATGGTGCCGATCATACAGAAGCCGAAGGTCACGAAATAAAGGATGCCCATGGCAATCTGGTTGAGCATAAAACGCTGGATCCCCGCGGCGCCTACCAACCCGATCAGGCAGCAGATCAGGATCATCTGGGGATCTTTCCGGCGGGACTGGTACAGTGCCAGGAAACGTTGTTTGTTTTCGGAGCTGTAGCCTCTTGTCAGTTCCTGCAGCCACAGCATTTCTTCCTGTTCGATGCCCGGTAACATGGCATATGAAAAATCAGACATAACGATTTATTGTAATTTAAGTTCTGCAAATTGAAGCCGGGCCAGTTGAACGGTCCGGTAAACCAGTATCAGTACCACGGCGGGCGCCAGCCAGTGGTGGTGCAGGGCCTCCAGCCAGCGGCCGTGCAGGAAAAAGTGGATTCCGTGGCCCAGCCCGCAGCCGGGGCAGAAGGGAATACCGATATTTTTAAACAGGCACAGGGAGGGCTGACCAGCGGCCGGGTCCAGAAAAAACAATCCTGTCAGACCCACCGGCCAGGCCAGCAGTTCCAGGGGAAATTTCTTCAGGAACGTAAATATCATTAAAAAAATTTAAATATGTTCTGTCAATGGGGCTGTCTGCGGTCTGAATTCACTTCAAGTTAAAGATTTTGTTTTTCAATCAAAATAATAATTTGTAGATTTGCATCAGGAAAAATGATTCAAACGAAGGGGACGAGAGAACGTCCCCTTCTCGTTTTTTGTATGGCAAACGAACAAGTGATAAAAGCTATCCGGGAATTGGCAGAAGGACTGCTGGTAAATAATCCCGACGATTTTTTGGTAGAAATCAGGATAAAACCCACTAATAACATAAAACTTTTTATTGATGGGGATAAGGGGATACCAGTGGACAAACTGGTGTCTTTCAACCGTAAACTCTACGCATTGCTGGAAACCAGCGAGCTCTTTCCGGACAACGATTTCTCCCTGGAAGTTTCTTCCCCCGGGCTCGACGAGCCCCTGAAACTGCACAGACAATACCTGAAAAACATTGGCCGTAAGGTGGAAGTCACCCTCCTTGACGGCGCAGTGAAAGAAGGTACATTGCTGACGGTAACGGATGACTCCATCACCATTGAGGAAACAATCGGCAAAAAGAAAGAAACCAAACAAACGGAATTAAAACTAAATGAAATAAAGCACACCAAAGTGTGCATCGTGTTTTAAAATATAATACATAAACATGGCTAGTATTAACCTGATTGAGTCATTCACCGAGTTCAAGGAGGCGGAAAACATTGACCGCCCTACGTTGATGAAGGTATTGGAAGATGTGTTCAAAACACTGCTGCGGAAAAAGTATGGCTCTGATGAGAATTTTGACGTGATCGTAAATACAGAGAAAGGTGACCTTGAAATATTACGCCGCCGCACTATCGTGGCTGACGGCGAAGTGGAAGACGAAAATGCGCAGATCGCCTATTCCGACGCCATTAAAGTAGAACCGGACTACCAGATTGGGGAAGATCTCTATGAAGAAGTGGAGATCCTCGACTTCGGCCGCAGGGCTATCCTCGCCGCCAAACAAACCCTCTCCGCGCGTATCGGCGACCTTAAAAAGAACATCCTGGTAAAGAAATACGCCGACAAAGCCGGCGAAATTGTTACCGGGGAAGTATACCAGGTTTGGAAAAAAGAAGTTTTATTGCTTGATGATGAAGGGAATGAGTTAATTTTGCCCAAATCTGAGCAGATTCCGACGGATTATTTCAAAAAAGGAGAAAATGTAAGGGCGGTAGTAAAGAAAGTGGAAATGAAAAACAACGCGCCACTCATCATTCTTTCCCGCACACATCCATCCTTCCTGGCTAAATTGCTGGAAATTGAAGTACCCGAGATCTTTGACGGCCTGATTGTGATCAAGAAAATCGTCCGCGAACCCGGCGAAAGAGCGAAAGTGGCCGTTGAATCCTACGATGACCGTATCGACCCGGTAGGTGCCTGCGTAGGTATGAAAGGTAGCCGCATCCACGGCATCGTGCGCGAGCTCAGAAACGAAAATATCGATATCATCAACTATACTACCAACATCCAGCTGTTGATTCAGCGCTCCCTCACACCCGCCCGGATCAGCCGCATGGAAGTAGATAGCGAAAACAAATACGCTTCCGTTTACCTTAACCCTGACCAGGTATCACTGGCCATCGGTAAAAAAGGCGTTAACATCAAACTCGCCTGCGAACTCACAGGCTTTGAAATTGATGTCTTCCGCGACGAAGCCCAGGAACAGGCTGAATTTGATATCGATCTGGAAGAATTCTCAGATGAAATCGAAGAATGGATCATTGACGAACTGAAAAGAATAGGTTGTGACACTGCCCGCAGCGTATTGGAGCTGACCACTGAAGAACTGGTTCGCCGTTCGGATCTGGAAGAAGAGACAGTGCAGGATGTAAGAAGAATATTACAGGAAGAGTTTGACAAAGAATAAAGCCCAGCCAGAAACCTTCCCAGGTAAAGGGCTTATTAGAAGGGGAATTGATTTTTTCGAGTTATTGTTTAAACGTAAAAAAACATCCCGTTTGGAAGAAACGGGAAACAGGGGAGGCCCGAAATACGATATGCCTGAAACAACAAACAACACACCACGATTGCTGGCTGCAGCCAAAGAGTTTAATATTGGTAAGGAAACGCTCATCGATTTCCTTAGCAATAAAGGCTTCGATATGGGCGGCTTTGGATCTCCAAATGCCCGCCTTACGGCTGTCATGTACACAGCTCTGCAGTCGGAATTCCAGCAGGACAAGGCTAACAAACGCAAAAGCGACCAGATAGCCCTGCCCAAAGGAAGCGTGTTAGAAACAAAGATGAAGAAGGAGAAAGAGGAAGCAGAGGCTGCGGCAAAAAAGAACCTGAAAGATAAAGATGAGGCTGCACCCGTAGCGGAAGCTCCCAAAGCTGAACAAGCCCCCGAACCTAAACAGGAACCTGTGAAGGAAACGCCTAAGAAGGAACCTCAGGCGGCTGCTCCGGCTCAACCCACACCTCCTCCGGTAAAAGAAAAAGAGGAAGCCCTGCCCAAACAAGAACGTCCGGCTGTTACAGCTCCCCCTGTTGCGGAAGTTCCCAAAGCACCGGCTACTCCCGCTGAACCGGAAGTCGTGAAAACAGAATCTCCTAAGATTAATGGCCCGAAAGTCATCACCACGATCGACCTCGACGCCCTTAACCGTAATAAAAAACCCGCTGCCAAAAAAGAACCGGAAGAAAAACCGGTTCCACAACCGGCTGCCCCTGCTCCCAAAGAGGAAAAACCACAACCGGTGACCCCTCCCGTAGCAGCTAAACCGGAAGAAAAACCGGAACCCACGCCGGCTCCAACTGCCCCCGTTGCAAAACAGGAAGACGTGGAAAAAGCAGCACCAAAAGCGGAAAAAGCCGAAACAGCACCCGCTCCGCAAGCAGAGAAAGTAGCGCAAACAGTTAAAACCGATACGACAGAAAAAACGGAAAAAGCCGCACCGGTTGAAGATAAACCTGTAGTTAACAAAGTGGAAGAAGTATTACAAGAGGCAAAACCGGCTGCAATCAAAGAACCGGCTAACATTCCTGTTAAACAGCCCGTAAAGGAAGAACAACGCAATATTCCGCCTGCCCCCGCTGCTGAAAACACACCAACTCCTCCCCAACAACCGGAAGAGCCCACCGTGATCAGTAACATCCAGGCCGAAAAACTGACCGGCCCTAAAGTAATCGGGAAAATCGAACTGCCCGTTCAGTCCGACAGACGCGATAACAATAAAGGCAACTTCAACCGCGATGAAAAACGTAAACGCAAACGTATCATCGTGGAGAAAAAACCCGAACCCATCCAGCCGAAAGACTTCAAAGAAGGCGGCCAGCAAGGACAAGGCGGCGGTAACCGTCCCCACCACGAAAACCGCGACAACCGCGGCGATAACCGTGGCGGCAATCGCCCGCACGGCGACAACCGTAACCAGGGTGACAACCGCAACCAGGGCGGCCAGGGCCATGGCAACAGACCCGGCGGCCAGCAAGGCCAGGGCGGCGGCTTCAACAGAGGCGGCGGCCAGCAAGGCGGCGGCTTTAACAGAGGCCAGGGCAGTGGCCAGGGCGGCAACAGACAAGGCGGCCAGCAAGGCGGCAACTTCAACAGACAAGGCGGCCAGGGTCAAGGTAACAGACCCGGCTTCAACAGACCCGGCCAGGGCGGCAACTTCCGTCCCGGTGGTCGCGGCGCTGATGATAAACGCACTGTGGAAGAAAAGGAAATCGATAAAAACGAAATCCAGAATAAAATCAAGGAAACCATGGCCAAACTCGGTGGCGGCGGTCGCGGTAAAAACGTGAAAGCCAAACACCGTAGGGAAAAACGCGAGGAAAGAGCCAGCCAGAAAGCCAAAGAGGGCGTTGAAGACAACAAACTCCAGGTAACGGAATTCGTTTCCGTAAGCGAACTCGCCAACCTCATGGACGTAAGCTTCGCCGAAGTCATCTCCAAATGTATGGGCCTCGGTATCATGGTGTCCATCAACCAACGCCTCGACGCGGAAGTAATCGAACTGGTAGCCGGCGAATTCGGCTATGAAGTGGAATTCATCGGCCTCGACGCTGTGGAAGACTCCGAAGAAGAAGAAGATATCGACGCTCCGGAAGACCTCCAGCCACGCGCTCCCATCGTTACCATCATGGGTCACGTTGACCACGGTAAAACATCACTGCTCGACTATATCCGCAACGCCAACGTGGTAGCGGGTGAAGCCGGCGGTATCACCCAACACATCGGTGCTTACCAGGTAACAACAGCCAACGGCAAAAAAATAACCTTCCTCGATACCCCCGGCCACGAAGCCTTTACGGCCATGCGTGCCCGCGGTGCCAAAGCAGCGGATATCGCTGTGATCGTGGTAGCCGCCGACGACGCCATCATGCCTCAAACACGTGAAGCGATCTCCCACTCTCAGGCCGCAGGCCTCCCAATGGTATTCGCTATCAACAAAATTGATAAAGACGGCGCCAACCCGGAAAAAATCAAGGAACAACTCGCCCAGCTCAACCTCCTCGTGGAAGACTGGGGCGGTAAATACCAAAGCCAGGAAATCTCCGCTAAAAGCGGCCTCAACATCGATATCCTGCTGGAAAAAATCCTGCTGGAAGCAGAACTCCTCGAACTGAAAGCCAACCCGGACCGCGAAGCATCCGGTAGCATCGTGGAAGCTTCCCTCGATAAAGGCCGCGGTTACGTTGCCTCCCTGCTGGTACAAAACGGTACCCTCCGCCAGGGCGATACCATCGTGTCCGGCTCCTTCTACGGTAAAATCAAAGCCATGTTCAACGAACGCGGCCAACGTATGGATGAGGCTGGTCCTTCCATGCCGGTACAGGTGCTCGGCCTCAACGGCGCACCACAAGCCGGTGAGAAATTCAAAATGTACGAAGACGAATCTGAAGCTAAAGAAACGGCTAACCGCAGAGCCCAGATCGTTCGCGAACAAGGTATCCGCACCAAGAAACATATCACCCTCGATGAAATCGGCCGCAGGCTGGCTCTGGGTAACTTTAAACAGCTCAACCTCATCATCAAGGCCGACTTCGACGGCTCTGTGGAAGCATTGAGCGACTCCCTCCAGAAACTGTCTACCGAAGAAATCGTGATCAGTATCGTACACAAAGCAGTAGGCCAGATCACCGAATCCGACGTATTGCTCGCTACTGCCTCCGACGCCATCATCCTCGGTTTCCAGGTACGCCCCTCTTCTCAGGCCGCCAAACTTGCAGAAAAGGAAAACATCGAAATCCGCAACTACTCCATCATCTACGATGCGATCGACGAGATCAAAAGCGCGATGGAAGGCATGCTGGAACCCAAAATCGAGAAAAAAGTGGTGTGCAACGTACAAGTACGCGAAACCTACAAATTCGACAAGGTTACTGTGGCCGGTTGCTTCGTACTCGATGGCAAGCTGACCAGGAACACCCGCATCAACGTAGTACGCGACGGTATCGTAGTCCACACCGGCGAACTCGGCTCCCTCAAACGTTATAAAGACGACGTGAAGGAAGTTGCCGCCAACATGGAATGCGGTCTCAGTATCCGCAACTACAGCGACCTCAGACCCGACGATATCATCGAAGGCTTTGAAGAGGTGGAAGTAAAAAGAACACTCTAATACCCGCTTCCCGGCCCCAAGGCCGGGAAGACATAAAAAAGCTGTCAGAAATGGAGATACCCTCAATATCCCCGCTTTTTGACAGCTTTTTCTTTTGATATCCCTCCCCATCGGCGTAAAACCAAAGGCTTATCTAAACTTTTGTTAAATCCGTCGATATTAAATACAGTCCTGATCTTTAAATGGTTATTTTTGGATTTTACCGCTATAATATGAAGAAACTTTTGGCTTTATCTGCAGGAGCTTTGCTGTTATGGCAAGCTGCTGCCGCTCAGCAAAAACTCGTGGCAGACAAAATTATCGGCGTAGTAGGGGATAAGATCATCCTCAAATCCGATATGGACGGCGCCCTGGCTGACCAGGCCCGGAACTCCCCCGATGGCACCGTCAGCCCCCAGGCTGCCTGCACTACCATGGAAATGCTGATCTCCCAAAAGGTGATGGTGCTCCAGGCAGAAAGGGACAGCTTGCCCGTTTCTGACGGAGACGTGGAAGCACAAATGGAAAACCGTATCCGCTACTTCGAACAGCTCTACGGCTCCAAAGAAAAAATGAAAGAAATTACCGGCTATAGCGTATACCAGCTCCGCGAACGGTTCCGCCAACCCATCAAGGAAGGCCTCCTCGCTCAGGCTATGCGCAATAAAGTGGTGGAAAACGTAAAAGTAACACCCTCCGAAGTAAAACGCTACTTCGACGCCATCCCCAAAGACAGCCTCCATTTCTATGAGTCCGAACTGGAAATAGGACAACTCATCCTCATCCCCAAGGCCACCCGCGAAATGGACAACTACGCCATCGAACGCCTCCAGGACTTCAAAAAAAGAGTGCTCAACAAGGAATCCGACTTCGGCTCCCTCGCCATCCTCTACTCTGAAGACCCCGGCGTGAAAGAAAACAAAGGCATCTACGTGATGAACCGCAGCGATAAACAATGGGATGCCGACTTCATGGCGGCAGCCTTCCGTCTGAAAGAAGGCGAAATATCCTCCCCGGTAAAATCACAGTTCGGTTACCACCTCATCCAGATGATCAAACGCTCCGGTGATAACGTAACCGTACAGCATATCCTGCTCAAAGCAGCGGTGACCAAGTCCGACCTCGCCGGCGCTACCACCAAACTGGACTCTATCCGCACCCTGATCGTGAACAACAAACTCACCTTCTCCGAAGCGGTAGCCAAATACAGCGACGCCCCCAGCGCCAAATTCGACGGCGGCATGCTCCAGTCCAAAACTGGAGAAGGCACCCTGCTCACCATCGACCAGCTGGACGATCCCTCCGAAAGAGACATCGTACTGATGCTCGATACCCTCAAACCCGGACAGATATCCGCCCCCGTTTCGTTCACCGACGAAACAGGCCGCGCCGGCGTACGGATCGTGTACCTTAAAACACGCACCCAGCCACACCGCGAAAATCTGACGGACGACTATTCCCGCATTCAGCAACGTACCCTCGATATCAAAAGGGCTGAAGCCATCAACAAATGGCTCATCGAAAAAATACCCACCTTCTACGTACATGTAGATGATGACTATAAAAACTGTTCCCACATCAGCCAATGGATGGCCTCCCTGGCCAAACAATAACGGTAAGGAACAGGATATAAACGAATTCTCCTGAAGAGCGAAGATAGCAGCGAACAGCTCCTGTCTTCGCTCTTCCTCATTGCTGACACTCCTGCTTCCCCCCGTTGGCCCCCCGTTTCAGGCAGATGCCCTCCTTTTTCCCCCACACTCCGTCAACCGGCTTTTCACCACTCAACACACAATTCGTAATTCGCATTTTTTTGGCGTAACTTTGCGTCTTCAAATTTCAGCGATGAGTGATGCGATCAAACATGAATGCGGCCTGGCATTCATAAGATTAAGAAAACCATTCTCTTATTACCAGCAAAAATATGGGACTGTGTTCTATGGGCTGAACAAACTGTACCTGCTCATGGAAAAACAACACAACAGAGGCCAGGACGGCGCTGGGGTGGCCGCGGTAAAACTCAATACAGAACCGGGGGTTCCTTTCATGCACAGAATTCGCAGCGCCGCCCCACAGGCTATCGGCGATGTTTTCAGCAAAATCCGGGAGGAAATCCAGGAAATAGAAAAATACCAGCCCGAAATCACCAAATACCCCGGCCTCCTCAAAGGACATATCCGGTTTTTAGGTGAAAACCTGATGGGACACCTCCGCTACGCTACACAGGGCAAAAACAACGTGGAACTCTGCCACCCCTTCGTACGCTACAACACCATCCCCGCCCGCAACCTCGCCATGGCAGGCAACTTTAACCTGGTAAACGCCGATGAACTCTTCAAATTCGTTCAGGTAAACCCCGGTGAAGTACATAAAAACTCCGACCTCGCCGCCATGCTGGAAACCGTTCACCACTTCCTCTGCAAAGAAGATGAAGAACGCCGCAACGGCCTCGATGTTAAAAATATCCTGCAACAGGCTTTCTCCCTGTTCGACGGTGGCTACCACGCCTGCGGCCTTATCGGCACCGGCGACGCCTTCGTGATCCGCGACCCGCACGGTATCCGCCCGTCTTACTACTATATCAACGACGACGTGATCGTTGCCGCCTCCGAAAGAGCCGCCATCCGCACTACCTTCAACGTAGGCGAAAATGAAGTGCTCGAACTGATGCCCGGCAACGCCCTCATCGTCAAAGAAAACGGCGAATACGCCATCGAACAGATCCTCGAAGCCAAAGAACGCAAAGCCTGCTCCTTCGAAAGGATCTACTTCTCCCGCGGTAACGACGAAAAAATATACAAGGAACGGACCTCCCTCGGCCGTAACCTGTCTGCCACCGTGCTCAAAGCCATCGACAACGACCTGAGAAATACCATCTTCTCCTTCATCCCCAACACTGCTGAAGTAGCCTTCTACGGCCTCTTAAAAGGACTGGAAGATTATCTCAACAAAATCAAAGTGGAGAGAATCCTCTCCTGGGGCAAAGACTTCGATGAGGAAAAACTCAACGAAATGGTCAACCGCCGCATCCGCATCGATAAAATCGCCATCAAAGACGTGAAAATGCGCACCTTCATCACGGAAGATTCCAGCCGTAATGAAATGGTACAACACGTATACGATATCACCTACGGTACCGTAAGGCCCGGCATAGACTCCCTCGTGGTCATCGACGACTCCATCGTTCGCGGCACCACCCTCCGCGAAAGCATCATCAAAATGCTGGACCGCCTCGGCCCCAAACGCATCATCGTAGTGTCCTCTGCACCGCAGATCCGCTACCCCGACTGCTACGGCATCGATATGAGCAAAATGGGCGACTTCGTAGCCTTCCAGGCCGCCATCGCCCTGCTGAAAGACCACGGCAAGGAACATATCCTCCAGGAAGCCTACGGCCTCTGTAAAGAATTACAACGTACCAATACCCTCCACGCTCAAAACGTGGTGAAAAACATCTATAAACCGTTCACACCGGAACAGATCTCCGCTAAAATCGCGGAAATCCTCACCCCGGAAGGCATCGGCGCAAAAGTGGAAGTCATCTACCAATCCATCGAAAGCCTCCACGAAGCTTGCCCCAACAACCTGGGCGACTGGTACTTCACCGGTAACTATCCTACCCCCGGCGGCAACCGCGTGGTGAACAAAGCCTTCATGAACTTCATGGAAGGCAAAAATGAAAGAGGATATTAATTACGAATTACGGATTACGAATTACGAATTGAGGGCTTCCTTTTAGAAAGGTTATTAAATAACCGCTCTGTAAGGAAGCCCTCAATTCGTAATTCGTAATTCGTAATTCGTAATTTCCCCCGTGTTAATTTTGTCTTAAATCAGTCCTCACCACCCCGCTTTATTCTTCTAACACATTAACTTCCTGTAAATTCTTTATTTTCGTTCCGGTAAATCACCGTTTTCAGCCCATGAAAACACTCTTACTCATCCGTCATGCAAAATCCAGCTGGAACAATCCGGACATGGACGATTTTGACAGACCGCTCAACAAGCGGGGAAAACAAAATGCGCCGGAAATGGCACAACGCCTCGTTTCCAGAGGCATGGTCCCGGAGCTGATCATCGCCAGCCCCGCCAAACGCGCCCGCTCCACCGCCAAAATCATGGCCGAAGAGTGGCACTACCCCAAACAGGCCATCCTGCTGGAAGAAGAACTCTACCTCTGTTATGCCTCCACTTTCCTCAAGGTAATCACCCGGATAGACGACGACTTCAACGCGGTAGCCATCTTCGCCCATAACCCCGGTATCACCGACTTTGCCAACTACCTCACCGAAGAAATCCGCATCGATAACGTGCCCACCACCGGCATCTTCGCCATACAGGCCGACACCGACAGCTGGAAAGACTTCGACCTGGCCCGTAAAAAATTCCTCTTCTTCGACTACCCCCGCAATAACTAACCCTTTACAATTTTATTGTAGGAAGTACTAATGCCTTTTATCAGGGATGAACTGAAACCCTGGTGCTCCATTTCATTCAAACCCGCAATAGTACATCCCTTCGGCGTAGTCACCTTGTCAATCTCCTCTTCCGGATGACGGTTCTCACGGATCAGCAGCTCGGCTGCCCCCTTCACGGTCTGCGCAGCGATCAGGCTCGCCGTCCGCACGTCAAACCCGATTTCAATACCTCCCTGGATATTGGCCCGGATAAACCGCAGCGCAAAGGCGATACCGCAAGCGCCCAATACCGTAGCCGCATCCATCAGCTTCTCGTCGATGCTCACCGTGGCACCCAGCTGGTCGAACATCGTCTTCACATAACGTAATTGCTCCTCACTGGCATTGGCGGCACAGATACAGGTGATCGATTCCTGTATGGCAATAGCCGTATTAGGCATGGCCCGCACCACCGGCATGCCCGGTACGATGTGCGACAAATCAGCAATGCTGACGCCAGTCACCACGCTGATCAGAATATGTTTCGCAGGGTCGAGATCACCTTTCAGCTGCTGCAGCACTTCCCGCACATTGTACGGCTTCAGCGCCACCACAATCACCTCCGACTGCCGGATCGCTTTTGCATTGTCCGTCTCCACCTGTACGCCGGCGGCCTTCAGATCGGCCAGCGTGCTGGTGTTACGCTTGGTAACAGTAATATCGGAAGGCTGGGAAAAACCGCTTTTCACCAATCCCTGTGCAATGGCAGAACCCAGATTCCCCCCGCCAATAATGGCTATTTTTTTGGCTGACATAAAAATTATTTTTTCAGATAAAATCCTACGGAAGGTATAACAATTGCGCCACTGATGCAAACCGCGCGTATTCCTTATCTTGCAGCTATGCAGGCAACACACAAGGCAGCCGCTTTTTTCGCCAGGATAAAAGAAGCGCATCGTTCAACCAGCCCCGAAGAAAAAATCCGCCAGTACCGGCAGATACTGGAGACCTTGTTCCGCGACCTTACCCGCGAAGAAACCCGGTCATTCGGTAACCTGTTTGCGCGTATGCAGTTTTATTTTGATAAACAGGCGGTGCCCCCCGAAATAAGGCAACCGCTGTCTGCGCTCCGCCTCCTCACCAATAAGGCTACCAGCGGCATGTTCCCGTTACAGGAACAGGAACATCTCTGTTGTATCAAAGCACTCTCGGAAGCAGTAGCCTGGGCCTACCAGGAACCGGAACCGGACGACCTGCGCCTGCTGTTCCGCCCAGTAAGCGATATGCGCCTCTCGTTGTCCTACCAGCATCATCCTTCCGATATCCCGCTGCTGAAATGCATGGTCACCGGCACCAGTCCGCTCACGCTCAACGATAAAGGCTCCCACACCTTCACCATCTCCGCCAAAAACGATGAACAGGGCGCCTTCGAGCTATCCCTCGACCAGCTGGACGACCTCACCGTGGTAGCCCTTTATCCGCTGTTGCGCCCGTATGATACCATCCTGGTCCATCACTGCCGGCAGGGAGACAACCCGCATCATTACGTCACCGTACCGGAAAGCCAGATCATCCTGGAGCCGGACCTGCTCATCGATATCAGCGAACTGGCAGAATGTTTCACGCACAAAGGGGCCAACCACCTGCTGTACCTCGTTCGTAAACTGACGCCACAGCAACCGTCGCCGGCCGCATTCAAGGGTAACCTGGTGAATGCCCTGCTGGACGAGATGCTGCGCAACGGCGAAGTGGACGTGAAAACCTCTTTCGTGGAAGCTGTTGCTGAAAACGCACTACAGGCCGCCGCCTATGGCCGGGAACAACTGAATGAAATGTTCCGCGATATCCGGCAGCACCACTGGGGCAACCTCCACGCCACCGTTCGCGACCTGCGCGACAAACCGGTACAGATAGAGCCCACTTTCTTCTCCGCCCGTTACGGCCTGCAGGGAAGGCTGGACCTCATGACGGAAGACAACGGGGACCCGCACCGCAAAGAAATCTTCGAGTTAAAAAGTGGCAAAGCGCCGGATTTCAATACCTGGAAAAACCACGAGATGCAGGTAGTGGGCTACAACCTGTTGCTAAAGTCCGCCTTCGGCCGGCAACGCAAAGGAAGTTCCGCTATTTTGTATTCAGCCGCTGCGGCTAATCCGCTCCGCAATGTCAGCAGTACGCACCGGACCGAAAATGAACTGATGCTGCTGCGCAACCAGGTGGTCGCTATGTTGCTGCGGCTGGCAGGAGAGGAGTACGGCGTGCTGTCTACCATCACCGGCGCTGCGGCTACCGGCTTGCCCTCCTTCAGCGCGGCGCACTTCACCGCTTTCGAAAAAGCCTGGTATTCCGCCGCTGAAGAAGCGAAAGCTTATTATAAACAATACCTGTCCTTTGTGCTGCGGGAATACCTGCAGGCCAAATGCGGCATGTATTCCGAAGTGGACCGGGAGGAAGACGCCGATGGCTTTTCCGCTTTGTGGCTGCAAAGCCCCGAAGAGAAAGCCGCACGGTTCAATATTATCCCCGGCCTGCACTTCCGGGAATTTGACCCGATGAACAGCGCGGTTATTTTTGATATAGCCGGCCCCGTTAGCCACAATTTCCGCGCGGGCGATACCGCCATTATCTATCCGCGCACCGGGGCGGGGCTGCAGCCGTTACAGCAACAGCTGCTGAAAGGCCGCATCGACGACCTGGCCAAAGATACGCTCACCTTCTCCCTGAACAACCGGCAGATGACGCTGGATTTCTTCCGTCAGTTTGAAGAGTGGGTGATTGAACATGATATTTATGAGTCCAACTACTGGATGGCCGCCGCTGCGCTGTTTCATATGCTTTCGCCGGTAAATGCACAACGGGTACGGCTCCTGCTTGGATTGGAGATACCCCGTTGGCAGCCCTTACCATTTCCGGCGCCGGCCATGTTTAACGCCAACCAGGAAAAGATTGTGCAACAGGCGCTGGAAGCGCAGGACTACTATCTGCTGCAGGGGCCGCCGGGCACCGGCAAAACGTCTTCACTGCTCACCACCATCGTGGGAGAGATGATCAAACAGCAGCGACATGTGGTGATCGTAGCTTTTACCAATAAAGCGGTAGAAGAAATCTGCAGCAAGCTGGAAGCCCGCCAGATACGTCATTTACGCCTCGGTGGGCGGAATACGGCGCCGGCGCAGGAGTTGCGGCAGTTATGCCTCCGGGGCTCACTGGACGATGCCCGCGCGTATATTACCGGTCACCGTGTGTTTGTAGCTACTGTCGCTACCATGGCTACCCGGCTGGACCAGCTGGTGATGATGGGCATCCCCACGGATACGCTGATCGTGGACGAAGCGTCGCAGCTCACAGAGCCGCAGCTGCTGGGCTTACTGATGCCTTTTCGCAAGTTTATCCTCATAGGTGACCAGAACCAGCTACCACCGGTGGTGACGCAGGAAGCCTCTTTCTGCCGGGTGAAAGACCCGCTGCTGCTGGAACTGGGCATGCGGGACCTGCGGTCTTCCATCTTCGAAAGACTGATGCATTGTTGCAAGAAGTGGCAGTGGCGCCATGCATGGGGTATGCTGAACACCCATTTCCGGATGCATGAAAGTATTGCCAGCCTGGTGAATCACTACTATGCCGGGCAACTGGCATCGGGAGGGGAACAGCAACGGGCGGACTTTGACCCGGGGCCATGCCCCGAAATGCAGCCGTGGCAGCACATACTGACCCTGGGCAGGAAAGTATTCATTCCCAGCCCTTATGAGGCCACTTCCAAGATGAACCAGACGGAAGCCGAAAGGGTCGTTTCCCTGTTGCAATATCTCAGGGCGCAGTATGGCGCCTCCTTTACCCGCGATACGGTAGGAGTGGTCACACCCTGGCGCACCCAGATCAGCCTGATCCGGGAACTGCTGGCGGGAGACAAGGCCCTGCAGCAGGTGAACATAGACACGGTAGAGCGTTTTCAGGGATCGGAAAACGATATTATCATCGTGTCCCTGGCGGTTTATCATGCCGCACAGGTGGATACCCTGCAATGCCTGGGCAGTTTCACATGGGATGAAGCAGATATAGAGGTAGACCGTAAGTTGCTGGTAACGTTATCGCGTGCACGAAAACAGGTGGTCCTGCTGGGCTATGAGCCGGCTTTGAGCCGGAGCCCGCACTACCGGAAGGTACTGGGTGAGATGGTCAGGGGCAGCCTGTAAAACAGCTAAATCGAAAAAGTAACCAAACAACTATGGCCACACGCAAGTATGGCCATAGTCAGACAACATCATATATGATCATTCCTGGTAAAACCAGGCATTAATCCAGTGTTACATGCGCCCAGTTCTCACCGCTTTTAATACGGTACAGCTGCATTTCGCTGATGTCGAACTGCTCAGCGATCTGCTTCATGGTTTTTTTACCGGGCTTGTTCAGTAAGCGCTTGATGCTCTTTACTTTGGTCACATTCAGCTTCAGTCCTTTGAGACGGTTGCGCTGCTTCTCCTTGTAGGCCAGTTTTGCCGGGCTGTTCTGCTGATGCTCTTCCATTTCCTCTTTGGTAGCCCATTTCAGGTTGCTGGCCTTGTTGTTTTTCTTGTCATAGTCCAGGTGGATCACGTAGCGGTGGGCACGTCCTGGTCTTTTGTTGAAAAGCTTGGCCACTTCCCGGTGCAGGTAGAGTGACTGGTAGCTGTCCGCCGGTTTTACATTCAAAACCGTATAGCCTTCCACGGTAGAACCCGTGAGCAGCTTACCATCTTCTGTACTTTCATGATAACTGATCACTCTCCCCATGTTTGAAACCGCGTATCGCTTACGCAGGGCAGATTTGTTTTTAATCTGTAAGTCTTTCCAGACTTCATTTCTCAGATTTTTAATTGTGGTCATGTGAAAGTAATTTATAATTTTTGTTTTGATGGGGTTAGTCCGTTTAGACGTAAACGTTACAACCAGCCGTTTCATTATCCGCTGGTAGAAAATTCTGTTCAGCTGGTGGGGGAGAAGTCCTTTCGAATATGTGGTCCTTGTACTGTGTAACAATCGCGTCTAGTACGTCTTCTATTTCAGCTAATGTTTTGTAAGTTACTAATTGTTGCCTGAATTCTTTGATATGGGGTAGCCCTTTGAGGTAATTCGCGTAATGGCGGCGCATTTCAAGGATTCCCACAATGTCACCTTTCCAGGACACGGACTGGCGGAGATGTTTTTTGCAGACTTCTACTCTTTCCAAAACAGTCGGAGGCGGCAAATGTTCACCCGTCTTCATAAAATGCTTGATCTCCCGGAATATCCAGGGGTAGCCGATGGCGGCGCGGCCTATCATGACCCCGTCTACGCCAAATTTCTCCCGGGCTGCAATCGTCTGTTCCGGCGTACATATGTCACCGTTACCAAAAATCGGAATCTTAATACGGGGATTATTCTTCACCTTCCCGATCAGTGTCCAGTCCGCATGGCCTTTATACAGCTGTGTACGGGTACGGCCATGGATCGTGAGCGCCTGTATGCCCACATCCTGCAGCCTTTCCGCTACCTCTTCAATATTCCTGGTGTTATCATCCCAGCCCAGCCTGGTTTTTACGGTTACCGGCAACCGGGTGGCTTTTACCACGGCAGCCGTCAGTTTCACCATTTTAGGGATGTCTTTCAGAATACCGGCGCCGGCGCCCTTGCACACCACTTTCTTCACCGGGCAGCCAAAGTTGATGTCCAGCAGGTCCGGGTTGGTGGTTTCCACGATCTGGGCGGCCATGGCCATAGGCTCTTCATCTCCGCCGAAGATCTGGATGCCTACCGGTCTTTCATAAGGGAAAATATCCAGTTTCTGCCGGCTTTTGATGGCATCACGGATAAGCCCCTCCGAAGAGATAAACTCAGTATACATCAGGTCAGCCCCGTTATCCTTACAGACCGCACGGAAGGGCGGATCACTCACATCCTCCATAGGCGCGAGCAACAGGGGAAATTCACCCAATTCTATATTTCCTATCTTCACCATAAGTTAAATACCACAGCGCCAGGCTGTAGTTATTATTTTTATACTATATATTATTCTTTTTCACAGCGGGAAGTGACAGTTCCTGACTTCCGAAAAGAAGCAGGCAGGATACAAAAAAGATGATGGAGATCACCAGGTATCACTGCAAACTGGATTTCGCGATGTAAATTTACGCAAAATTAATACAGTAAGTATTTATGACCGGTTATCTGAAACAGTCCCCACCCGCTTTACAGTTTATTACCTTTTTCGGCTTTTTCATTGGTTTCATGCTGATATACAATACAGCACTGATGTTGCTGATGGAACCCATGACCGGTCATTCGCTGATGGACCTTCAAAGCGGGGATATAACAGACCCTAACCTCATCGGCTATCTGAAAATTACACAGTTTTTCTATTCTATCGTAGTTTATCTGGTCCCGGCAGCCCTTTTTGCCTACCTGTGGCAGCCCTACCCGGGCCGCTACCTGGGCCTGAAACCCGCTCCGGCCGCTATCCAGGTGTTGCTGGCGCTGATGGCCATGTACTCCGTTACCTGGTTTGGCGGCTTCCTGAACAACTGGAACCAGACCTGGCAGGTACCCCAGGCTGCCCGGCAACTGCAGGAGCAAACGGAAAAGCTGATCACGGTCATGCTGCGCATGCCTTCCATAAAAGACTTATTCATCAACCTGGTACTGATGGCCATTGTCCCTGCCATCGCGGAAGAGCTGTTCTTCCGTGGCGTATTCCAGCGCCTGCTCATCCAGAGCACCCGCAAAGTATGGCTCAGCGTGTTCCTGACCGCCGTCTTCTTCAGCTTCATCCATTTTGAAATGCTGGGCTTTATGGTGCGCGTGGTACTGGGCTTTATTCTGGGCGCCATCTATGTGCTGAGCGGCAATCTCTGGTTAAGCATCTTCGCCCACATCCTCAACAACGGCTCGCTGGTAGTACTGATATACCTGTTCCAGCGGGGCATTATCAAAACAGATCCTGCCACAGACACGCAGGTGGAATGGTATATCGCCCTACTGAGCCTTGTGGTCACCATCGGCCTCCTGTGGGCGCTGCGCCAGAAATCCACGCCCATGGTGATGACAGCGCCTGTCCGAAAGGCGGACGATGATCAAATAGACAACCTCGGTGTGGATGAAAATCAGTAATTTACCGCTGAGACAAATGTTATTACTATGGAAAAAGGTTGGGTTAAAATCTTCTCAAGTGACCGTCCCTTCGAGGCGGAGATTGTAAAAGGAATGCTGGCAGACAATGGTATCACCGCAGTACTGATCAACCGTCAGTCATCTTCCTACAATATCACCCTCCCCGGTCAGGCAGAGCTATACGTACACGAAAAAGAAGAACAAACAGCAAAGGACCTCGTACACAATCACAACAACCTTCCCACCGGCGACCCCAACGAGGTGTCGGAATAGCAATTTGCTCCGCAGGGTAATTTTGTACACTTTTGCGGTTAGAATCTTTAACAGAACTACGCATAATGAAGACTTTTTTTACCCGCACTGCCTCGGCGCTGGTGTTTGTGGCAGTGATGCTGGGAGGTATCTTATGGAGTCCCTTCACCTTTTTTCTGCTCTTTTTCCTGGTCAGCACCTTCGCACTGCAGGAGTTTTTTAAACTGATGCGCCTGATAGATACCGGTTACAACAGTATTCCCTCCTGGCACAAATGGGGGGTAACTATCGCCGGCGCCGCCATTATGCTGGCTTTTACCGGGGAGAACTTTCAGTTGGGCGACATCTCCACCGGCTTCATCGGCTGGTGGATCGCTATTATTTTCCTGCTGGTACTGCCGCTTGGTGAAATACTGCTTGATAAGGATTTCTCCCCCCGTAACGTCGGTTACTCCTGTATGGGCCTGCTCTACGTGGTGATCCCCTTCAGCCTGCTGGTCAATATCCGCCTCAATGCCATAGATATTCACTATACACCGGAAAATGTGGGCACCGCCCCCGGTTGGCTCATTCCCTTGCTGCTCATCATTTTTATCTGGATCAACGATACCATGGCCTATATCGTAGGCTCTCTCATCGGCAAAACCCCCTTCTTCCCGTCGATCTCTCCTAAAAAAACCATCGAAGGCTCCGTGGGAGGGATGATACTGGCTGTTGCCGCTGCCGGTGTATATGGCTACTACTGGGGACAACAATACCTGTCACTCCAGCACTGGCTGGCACTGGCCGGCATCGCCGCCGTATTCGGCACCACCGGCGACCTGCTGGAGTCCAGGCTCAAACGCATGGCCGGCGTTAAAGACTCCGGTAACATCATGCCCGGCCATGGCGGCTTCCTCGATCGCTTCGATTCCCTGCTGCTGGCCGCCCCCTTCGCCTGGATTTATGTACACGCCTTTATGATGGCTTAGCATACACATAATCAATATTTCATATTCATCTGACAGAAAGAAGTATTTCTGAAGTAACTTTGCACTTTGCTTAACCATCCCGGCGAAAGCCGGGATATATATAAAATCTAACAAACAAGAAAACAAATGAAGATCCATCGTGAAGGATTTGCTACCATTTCCCTTGTATTCCTGGTACTGGCACTGATCAACGGAGCCGTATTTTACTGGCTGGGCGCCGTTCCGGCTGTAACCTATGTCATCCTGGTCTTTTCCATCCTGTTCTTCCTTTTTATCGTATCGTTTTTCCGCGTGCCGGCCAGACAGTATACGACCGGAGACAACCTGGTCATCTCTCCCTGCGATGGTAAAGTGGTAGTGATAGAAGAAGTTTTTGAACCGGAGTACTTCCAGGACAAACGCCTGCAGGTATCCATCTTTATGAGCCCTGCCAACGTACACGTAAACCGCAACCCTATCAGCGGCACCGTGAAACTGTCACAGTATCACGCCGGTAAATACCTCGTGGCCTGGCATCCGAAATCCTCTACGGAAAATGAAAGACACTCTGTAGTGATCGGCAACCAGAAAACAGATATCCTGGTAAGACAGATCGCCGGCGCCCTCGCCCGCAGGATCGTTAACTACCTGAAACCCGGTATGCAGGTAGGCCAGAATGAAGAAATGGGCTTTATCAAATTCGGCTCCCGTGTGGACCTCTACCTGCCTTTAGGCACAGAAGTGACCGTACAGCTGGAGCAGGTAGTAAAGGGCGGCCAGACGGTGATCGCTAAAATCTAGTATATTAGTAGGCTCAAACAGGACTGTATGAAAAATATTTTGACTGCACTGACACTGCTACTCCTTGCAGGAGCAGCTACTGCTCAGGATAAACCCGGCCGGAAAGCGCCTGCCAAACAAGCCACTGCAACGGCCCATAAACCGTTGCCCTCCGGCACGCCTAAGCTGGCGCAGTATCAGCACGATTCTACAGCCCGTAACAACCCGAAAAAAAGCTGCTGTACGCAGCCCTCCCGCACCGCCAGCCTCAGAACAAAAAAAATATAGAGATTTTTTGATTTACGATTTTTTGATTTCGTCTATAAAACAAGAAGACCGTGGAGATTCTGGGATTTTTTGATTTACAGATTTTTGATTTCATATCTTGATAAGATATTGATAAACAAGAAGACCGAAGCGAGTCATAAAACAGCTTCGGTCTTCTTGTTTATTATCCCAAAAATCAAAAAATCCGTAAATCAAAAAATCCCCAAATATCAAAGTATGTTCCTGAGCTCCTTTAAATGCCCGATAGTATAGGTCGGCGTAAAGTCCACCGGCGGCTTGGCCGGATTAAAATACACCTGGTCCATGCCCACGCCATGCGCCCCTTTAATATCCAGCTCCATAGCGTCGCCCACCATAATGCTCTCCGCCGCGCTGGTGCCGGCTTTACTGATGGCATATTCAAATATCTGGGGATAGGGCTTCAGACTGCCCGCCACCTCAGAGGTAACGATATGGGTAAAATAATGCTCGATGCCTGCATTCCTCATCTTCAGCAGCTGCGTTTCTTCGAACCCGTTGGTAATCATATGCATCGGGTAGTTTTTGGCCGCCAGATAGTCCAGCGTTTCTTTCGTTTCGGGAAACAGCGCCTTTTTGTTCGGCAGTATCTCCAGGAACTCCGTGCTTATGGCCTGACACAGCTTCTCATCACCGATTTTGAAGTCCAGCAGCGCAAGGCGGAAGCGTTTGTCCCGCAACTCGGCCCGGTTGATGAACCCTTTCCGGAAGCGCTCCCATAAACGTTCGTTGTGCCCGACATAAGATTCGGAAAATGCTTCGAAAGATGGTACTCCGCGGTTGGCCAGCCCATGGCTGTCGAAAAGTTCCAGCAAGGTCTCCTGTTCGTTGGTTTCAAAGTCCCAGAGCGTATGGTCCAGGTCAAAGAAAAGATGCTTATATCTCATAACGCAGCAAAGGTACAAAATACCAGACAGATGGGGTTTCCGGACTAAGGTCATTCAACTAAAATTCATTATTTTAACACTTTAATCGACAGAAATTTATGAACGCAGTTATAACAGGTGCCAGCAAAGGCATCGGAAAGGCTATTGCAGAAAGACTGGCGGCAGAGGGGTTCAACGTGGCCATTTGTGCCCGCAACACAGACGCGTTGGCCGCTGCAAAGGCAGCTATCGGGGAGAAAAACCCCGCAGTAACGGTCATCGCCGAATCGGTGGATATGGGTGATAAAGCGCAGGTGATGGCTTTTGCACGGAAAATAAAAGACACCTGGTCCACCGTGGACATACTTGTCAACAACGCCGGTATCTTCATACCCGGCGCCCTGCACGAAGAAGCGGACGGCCTGCTGGAAAAGCTGATGGCCGTCAACGTATACAGCGCCTACCACCTCACCCGCGAACTACTGCCCCTCATGATAGCCCAACGTAACGGCCATATCTTTAATATGTGCTCCACCGCCAGCCATCATGCCTATCCTAACGGCGGCTCCTACAGCATCACCAAATACGCCCTGCTCGGATTCTCCAAAAACCTGCGCCGGGAGCTGATGCCCCACAATGTGAGGGTCACCTCCGTAAGCCCCGGCCCAACGCTCACCGCCTCCTGGGACGGCTTCGAAGGCCCGGCCGACAGGATGATGCCTCCCGAAGACATTGCCAGCGTGGTGTGGAACGCCTTTACCCTGGCCAAACAAACTGTCGTAGAGGAAATACAGCTCAGACCTATGTTGGGAGATATTTAAAACAATTACGAATTACGGATTACGAATTACGAATTACGAATGGGAAGCCGACTGCTGAAAGCCACTACAAAGCCCCACAAAACAAATGATTTTAATTCGTAATCCGTAATTCGTAATTGATATTAAAGATCTTTTAACTAAGTTTTAACGGCAGCCGACACCGCTTCCGGAGCGGGTTTGGTTAAATTTGTTGACATAACTATGAAGGACAGATTTAGTATAAGGAAGTACATTTTCTCTGTTTTGTGTTGTTTAGGGCTGGTTGTTTGCGCCAGCGCACAAGATCTCCGTTTTACCACCAGCGTGAGCAGTAACTCCGTTACGCTGGATGAAGCTTTCCAGATCCAGTTCATGCTGGAAAACGGGACCAATATCACCAGCTTCACGCCGCCCAGCTTCAAAGACTTTGAAGTGCTGCAGGGCCCTTCACAAATGCAGGGTCAATCTATCTTCAACGGCCGCCGCTCCGAATACTTTGCACTGAATTACGTGCTGCAGCCCAAACATGTGGGCAACTTCACCATACCCGGCGCACAGGCACGGGTAAACGGCAATGTTATCAAGTCCAACCCCGTGCTTATTGAAGTACGGAAAGGCAACACTCAGGCGCAGCAGCAGCCGCAGCAGGCAATACCGCAACACCGCGGCCAGAACGGCGGTGGCATCAGCGAAGACCTGTCGGACGGTATCCTCAAAAAAGGAGAGGACATCACCGAAAAACTCCGGAAAAATATCTTCCTGAAAGTAGATGTTGATAAAACCAACCTGTACGAAGGTGACCAGCTAACGGCCACGTATAAACTCTATACACGGCTGCCGACGAACTCCAGTGTCACCAAAGTACCGGCGTTTAAAGGATTTTCTGCGAAAGACATAGAACTTCCCAACCCGCCGCAGGCCACTGAAGAACGCATCAACGGCATCCCCTATAAAGTGTTTACCATCCGTAAAACACTGCTGTTCCCGCTGCAGTCCGGCACCCTGGAGCTGGACCCCGTGGAAGTGGACAACCAGGTACGCCTCGTCAAACTGGTGGGCAAACGCAACCGCGGCGCCCGCGACCCGTTTGAAGAGTTCTTCAACGATCCGGCTTTTAAAGACCCGTTCTTCGACGATTTCTTCAACCGGCCGGAAGTGGAATACCAGGACGTGCCGTATAAAATCCAGAGCAACCCGATAAAGATCAACGTAAAACCATTGCCGGTAGAAGGCCGTCCCCTCAGCTATAACGGCGCGGTGGGCAGCTTCAAAATGAGTGCGGTAGTGGATAAAAACACCCTCAGCACAGACGACGCCCTTACCCTGAAGGTCACTATCACCGGCCATGGCAACGTGAACCTGCTCAATGCCCCCAAAGTGGACGTACCCTCCGGATTTGAAAAGTACGATCCCAAAATGACCGACGATATCGAGAAAAACAGCAACCCGCTGTCCGGCAGCCGGACATTTGAATATGTGCTGATGCCGCAGGAAGCCGGTAAACATACCATTCCCGCCGTCGAGTTTTCTTACTTCGATCCGGAAGCCAACAGCTATAAGACGCTCCGTTCCGAAGCGTTCGTCATCGACATCACCCAGGGCAAACGCATAAAAGAAGACAAACACGATTTCAGCACAGGCAGAAATGAACTGGTGAAAATAGACGGAGGCATCCAGCAATGGTCCAAACGCAGCACCTGGTTTATCCTCAGCCCCTGGTTCTATGCGCTGCTGATATTGCCGTTGCTGATCGCCGGCGCTGTTATTTTCTACAAACGCAGAAAAGACTACAATACCACCAACGCAGCGCTGCTGAAGCACCGCTATGCCAATAAAGTGGCCCTGAAAAGGCTGGAACTGGCCGCCCGGTACCTCAAAGAAGGGAAGGACAAAGCTTTCTACGAAGAAACATCCCGTGCCGTATGGGGGTATCTCAGCCATAAACTGAAAATACCTTTTGCAGACCTGAGCAAACAACTGATCCAGGATAAACTGGCCGCCCGCCATATCAACGGCACCAATACCAGCGACCTGTTTGAACTGATCGACAACTGCGAACTGGCCTTGTATGCACCTGGCCACAATGACGATAAAATGCAGGGCACCTATTCCAAAGCGGTGACCATCATCACCAACCTGGAAGATGCTTTGAAAAATTAATTATGAGAAAAGGTAGTATGCCCGGACATAAACATATTAAAACCGCCCTGTTACTGGCTTTCCTGCTGCTTGCCGGCAGCGCGATCAGGGCGCAGCAGGCGCTCCCGCAACAACGTTTTGATGCGGCCAACAGCCTTTATCAGCAAAGTAAATTCACCGAAGCAGCAGCAGCCTATCAGCAACTGATAGATGAAGGCTACAACATAAAAGCATTGTATTTCAATGCCGGCAACGCATACTACAAAGCCGGCAAAACAGGGGAGGCGGTGTATAATTTCGAGAAGGCGCTGCAACTGGCCCCGCGCGATGAAGCCGCCCGGCACAACCTGGCCCTCGCCAATCAAAAAGTAAGCGGTTTCGTGGATGAGTTGCCGTTAGTCTTCTTCCAGCAATGGTGGCGGCAGTTACAACAGCTGCACAAGCCCAATGGCTGGGCGGTGGGATGCATTCTCTTCTTCTGGCTGGCGATCGCCGGTATTATGCTCAACACGTTCCTGCCCGGCTGGAAAAATAAGTTCCTCCGCTGGGGCAACTATGCACTGGGAACACTGTTTGCGCTTTACCTGCTGATGGCGATAGATACTTATGCGGTGGCCAACAACCACCAGACGGGCATCATCACACAGAGCAACATCAAGGTAAAAACAGCGCCGGACGATAACAGCAAAGACGCTTTTGAAGTGCAGGAAGGTATGAAGGTACACATCGCCGACGCCACCAAAGATTACTGCAAAATATCGCTGGCCGATGGTAAAACCGGATGGATCAGCTGCGCCTGGATCAGGCGCCTGTAGGTTTATACCGCTACCGGCATGTGCCGTGACAGCATATGTTCCATGCTGATCGTGAGGCGGTTGCCGGTGGGCCGGTGGGCTTCATCAAACAGCTGCTGCGCCTGGATGCCTGCTTTCAGCTGATATTTCTCACTCATCATATACAGCCGTTCCGCGGCAATGTCTATCCCGGTAGCCTGTCGCTCCCCGGTGTCGTCCAGCAGTTCGCTGGCCTGGATACCGTTGTCTTCCAGCTGAATACAGAGCCGGTTATGGTCTTTTCCTATATGGATCACCAGCCGGCCCCCGGTTTTTTCCGGTCGCATCAGCAACCGGTGCCAGATCACGTACTGCACATAGGGCTGGATAATGAGGGGAGGGATGAGGGTACTGTGGGAGTTGACATCCTGTACAATGCGCACCTGATAAGAAAACTGCTGGTCAAACCGGAGCTGTTCCAGTTGTATGTATAGTTCCAGCGCTTCAAGGTCTTCCTGCAGGGTTACCCATTCCTTGTTGAAATTACCGATCATAAGGCGCATCAGGCGGGCGAAGCGGGTAAGATACAGGGAGGCCATGTCCGTACTGGTGGTAAGGATGTAGTGATGGATAGCGTTGAGGCTGTTAAATATAAAATGCGGGTCCATATGTGCCTGGAAAGCATGGAGTTCCAGGTTGATTAAGGTGTGTTGTATGGTTATTTCTTTCGCTGAGGCTCTTTTTATGTTTTTTTCCCGTTGGATAAAAAATATTACAATGGCAAGGAGACTTAACAAAAAAAACAGCCAGTACGGCCATCCCGCAGCAAAAACTATTTCATTGAAATGTTGTACCACGTCTAAGGTTTACAGGAAAGTTGAACGTCTTTCTGATCAGTCCAATAAATATCGGTCAAATCACTTCTTTGGGGAAACGGTAATTATCCGGAGGCAGGTTTTAACAGGCAAGCGGGGAGAAATTGCGGAAAAGTGGTTTTCCAATCAGGAATTTTTTGATTTTGGAATTTTTTGATTTGTAGTAAATCAATAAATCCCAAAATCAATAAATCTCGACATGTTTAGGCTTCGGTAAACTTGTACCCAACGCCTCTTACAGAGTGGAAGTACTTGGAGTTGCGGCTGTCTTCCTCAAAATATTTGCGGAAGTTGAGGATAAAGTTGTCGATGGTACGCGTGGTGGGATATACGTTATATCCCCATACTACCTGCAGTATTTTCTCACGGGTCACGACTTCGCCTTTGTTTTCGATCAGCAGTTTCAGCAGCATGGCTTCTTTCTTGCTCAGCTCATAATGTTTCCCGTCTTTGCCTACGCATTCCTGTGCGGCAAAATCGATCATATTGTTGCCAAAGCGGTAAACATTGGGCACGCTGTCTTTATCCTGTATTTTTTTGTTTTTGACGATCAGCTTTTCTACGCGCAGCAGCAGTTCTTCGAGATTGAAAGGCTTGGTCATGTAATCATCACCCCCTTTTTTGAGGCCCAGCACACGGTCGGCGCTGCTGTTTTTGGCGCTGAGGAAGAGGATGGGCACTTCATTGTTCTGGATGCGGATGTTTTCGCATACAGCAATGCCGTCCATTTCCGGCAGCATGATATCCAGTATGATGAGATCGAAATATTCGTTTTTTACTGCTTTCAGGGCAGCGGTACCATTATCTACGGCGGTCACCTCATATCCTTCCAGTTCCAGGTTGAGCTTAAGCGCTTCCTGGAGGTTCTCTTCGTCCTCCACCAGTAATATGGATGCTTTGGTCGCTTCCTTCATGTGTTATCGTTTGATGTGACTATAAATCACGGACTTGCCGAAGCATGAATCCGTCAACTAATTTACGCTCTTTGCACGGAATATTGCTGCCAGATTATCTCGAAGCAGGCGCCTGCAGGCTCATTGTCTTTCACCCAGATGAGGCCGTCGTGTTGTTCCACGATTTTGGCGGTGAGAAACAATCCCAATCCTGAGCCCTTTGCTTTCCGGGTGTTTTCGTTGCCAAGGCGGTAGAATTTCATGAAGATGCGTTCTTTTTCCTCATCGGGCACCCCGGGGCCTTCGTCGGACACCTGCAGTTTCAGTCGGTGGCCGGCTTCAAAGAGGCGCACGGTGATCGTGGAGTTGCGGGGAGCATATTTTACCGCATTCTCTACGAGGTTGCTGAGGATGATCTGTAACATCAGCTTGTCACCCTCCAGCCACACATGTGGCAGAATGTCTGCATTTATGACATGTGTCCCGATGCGGTTACGCAGTTCCCGGATATTCGCTTCCAGCAGGGCGGAGAAGTCGAGCGGTTCCTTAAACAGCTTATAGTTGTGGGTTTCCAGCTGTGCTGCCAGCAAAATGTTGTTACAGAGCTGGTCGAGCCGGTTGGTTTCCCGGATGGTATTATCTATCAGCTTGGCCTGCTTTTCCTCATCCAGCTTGTGTCTGCGGATGGTTTCCAGGTTCAGTTTGGCGACAGCGATGGGTGATTTCAGTTCATGCGTCACGGCCATCATAAAGTTTTGCTGTTGCCGGCTGAGCTTCATGTATTTCCAGACGGCTCTATATACAAAGAGCGCGCCGAGCAGTATGATCCCTAAAAAAATGGCGCCTTCCCCCACATATTTAAAAGATCGCATATGAGCGTCTTTTTCAATCCGTTGGAATTCCAGCTGATGTTCTACCGGCTGGGCAAGGCTATCGATACGGAGGGAAAGGTTTTGTTTCTCGAACTGGCTGATCTGTTCACTTTGCCGGAACAGCAGCACGCCCCACCAGATGAGGGCTACGATCGTATAAGCCAGTACGAGCAGGTAAATGAAGGAAACGGACTTTCCTTCCTGCATTTTATTAAAAAATTTTCTCATCATGGCCGTTTGCCGGCTTTCTCTATCCGCAAACCTATATTCATTACATGGGGGAGCGGGTTTTGCCGCATGTTTTGTTCGAATGTAAACTGATAGGTGCCTGGTTTGTTGAAGAGGGCTTTTTGCTGGATGAGTACCCGGTGTTCAAAAATATCATCGATACCGTTGCCATGCCATTTGCCGTTGATATCTGCCAGCGGCAGTTCTACCCTTTGTTCTTTGGGAATACTGTCGCCCGGGTATCTGGTGCCTATCAGCAGCCACATATTGCTGTAGGGGTAGGCGTCGGTATGCCGGACATTCACATAAATATCAAAGAGGGTAGCCGTATCTTCCGGCTGGATGGTCACATCAAAAGAGGGTTTATAGCCGTAAGCCCAGTCGTGTTCCGGAATCTCCCGGTTTTTCTCGTAGGCATCCATCCTGATCGGCTTGCAGGCTGCAGCCAGTAAAAATAAGCCTGCGGTTACCCCAAATAGTCTTTTCATACGGTATACGCCTTGCTATAAAACGTTTAATACTTGTTCTTTGGCTTTTTCCAGTTCGTCTTTCATCAGCACTACCCACTGCTGGATACCGGCGTCGTTGGCTTTGGAACCGGTGGTATTGATTTCGCGGCCGATCTCCTGCAGCACAAAGCCCAGTTTCTTTCCTTTGGCAGGGTCTTCGTCTTTCAGGATCTCACGGAAATAACGGAGATGGTTTTCCAGGCGGGACAGTTCTTCAGAGATGTCCAGTTTTTCCAGATAGAAGATCAGCTCCTGTTCCAGCCTGTTACCGTCTACATTGTCCTTTCCCACATGTTCGGCCAGCAGGCCTTCGAGGCGCTGACGGATACGGTCTTTCCGGAGCGGGTCCAGTTCACGGACTTTGCCGGAGTATTGTTCAATGTTATCTATTCGTTGTTGCAGGTCTGCTTTCAGCATCTGGCCTTCGTCCTGGCGATGCAGGTCCAGATCCGTAAGGGCTTCCTTCAGGGTGTCTTCCACGTCTTTCCACTCTTCCCTGGTCAGCTGTTCGGTAGCAGGCGAAACCACTTCCGGCAGTTTCATCAGCACGTTCAGCAGGTCGCCCTGAGGCAGCTCGAGCTGGTTGGCCAGCATTGTAATAGACTGGTAATAGTATTTCGCCAGGTCTGTATTAATCACAACCGGCCTTGTAGCACCATTCTGACGAATGTTGATGCTGACATCCAGTGTCCCGCGTTGCAGGGTTTGTTGCATCAGCGAACGGATGTCAAATTCGTAGGGTTTTAGCAGGGGCGATATTTTCAGGTTCACCTCAAATTGCTTTCCATTGAGCGATTTGATCTCTACCACGATACTTGTTTCGCCTCTCGCGCTTTCTGCCCTTCCGAAGCCAGTCATTGATTTCAGCATAATAGATATTTGTAGGCAACAAACCTAGTTAAAATTTGTGGATTTGCTAAGGTTGACAGGTGGTTATTTGATGCCAACTGACAGATTTATACAGTGAATCCGGCAATTAAGTATCAAAATACTTAAAACCATCCACATCAGGATGATAGCAGGCGGAGTTTTTTATAAACGGTATTGCGGCTCAGTTGTACCATGTCGCCCGGCTGCATGCCTGCAATCGTTATTTCTTCCATGCGGTAACGGACAAGCCTCAACGTAGGGAAGCCGGTGGCCGCGGTCATTTTACGCACCTGCCTGTTTTTTCCCTCATGAAGCACCAGCCGCAGCCAGGGCGCCGGGATGTTCTTCCGGAAACGGATAGGAGGGTTGCGCTCCGGCAAAAAAGGCTCCTCCGGAAAAATTTCCGCCAGGCAGGGTTTTGTATGATACTGCTTACCGTCCACCGTGATATCCACCCCTTCCTGCAGCTGCCGTATGGCCGCATTGGTCACCGCCCCGTCTACCTGCACCCAGTATTCCCTTTCATGTGCGTATTGCGGCATCAGCAGCCTGTTATTCAACGACTTGTCATTCGTGAGCAACAACAACCCCTCGCTGTCATAGTCCAGCCGCCCCACAGGGTACACATCCCGGGGCACTTTAAAGTAATCTGCCAGGCAGGATTTATTCCCTTCCGGCGTAAACCGGGACAGCACCTCATATGGTTTATAAATCACATAATAATTTAACGACACGACAGCATTTGCTTTGGTTAAGGAGCCGTAAATTAGTACTTTTGCAGATTGATATGGGTAGCACAATTCAAAATCCTGCTTGCCAACATTGCAGGGACCGTTTTTCCTCCATTTTCTGCAAGGCGGAACAGTGCAATCTGGAACAGATTGACCAGGCCAAAGTATGCTCCGTATACAAAAAAGGCCAGGTGATCTTCCATGAAGGTGCATATCCCTTTGGTGTCTACTGTATCAACGACGGTAAAATAAAGCTGTCCCACAGCGGCGACGATGGCCGCGAACAGATTATCCGCCTGGTAAAAGCCGGCGATATCATGGGATACAAAGCGCTGCTCAGCAACGAACGCTATACCGCTACCGCCACTGCCCTCGAAGACTCTTCCATCTGCTTCGTACCGAAAGACCTGTTTATGAGCATCCTCCAGAAAGATGCCTCCCTGTCTTTCGAAATGATGCGCATCCTCTCCAGCGAACTGCGGAAAGCGGAACTGAAAATCACCCACCTAGCCCAGAAACCCGTACGGGAAAGACTGGCAGAAACCCTGCTGTTCATCAAAGAAACCTACGGCGTGGAAGCCGACGGCCATACCCTGAGCGTCCGCCTCTCCCGCGAAGAAATCGCCAACCTCGTAGGCACCGCCACCGAATCCGCCATCCGCCTGCTCTCCGAATTCAAAAAAGACGGTATGATAGAACTGGAAGGTAAAAAAATACGCCTCCTCGATCTCCAGCAGATCGTAAAAACCGCCAATCTCCAGGACTAGCCGCCGCTCCGGCCCACTACTGACAAATATCATACTCCACCTTGATACATATCATTCCGCCGGGATGGGTGTACCGGTACTTTTGTAACATCAAAAATACCATCCATCCATGCATCCATATGCTATCATCAACTTTCACGAACTGACGCCCGCCGCACTCTGCGACGTGATCGTGAACAAGTTCCACCAACCGATAGAACGCACCGCAGAGGAAGTAATGGCCTGGTTTAACCTGGAAAGGCAGGACGACCCGACTGCCCCGGCCACCGCCGATCTACAGCAACTGCTGTTCGCTAAAATGCTGAACGAAATAACCCAACTGATGCGCAAGGAAACCACGCTCATCTTCCCGGTCATCCGCAACGCCACCATTCACAAAAAAGGCCGCAAAAGCCTCAAACCCACAGCTTATGACGGCATCCGGCAATCATTCGATAAAATCATGCTGCTGCTCCAGAAACTCCGCCAGGTAACCGGTAACTACCTGCTGCAAGGCCACTGGAGCCCCGCATATAAAATATGCCTCAGCGATATGTACACCGTTGAACAACTGCTGCAACAGTGGCACTATATCGCGCAAAACATCCTGTACCCCGCCGTACTGCCCGCCAACACCATCGTTATCCGGCAGGATGAAATTCTTAACACCGTAAGTATCGACTAATCATGGCTACCTATTCTGACGTACAAGTATCCTGCTATCACTGCGGGGAAGACTGCCACAACCGCGACATCATCATCCAGGAGAAAGTTTTTTGCTGCGAAGGGTGTAAACTGGTATACGAAATACTCAACCAGTACGACCTCTGTGAATATTATGACCTGAACAACAAACCGGGTGTAAATCAACGGATTACTGTCAGAAAAGATAAATTCGCCTTCCTGGAAGATGAAAAAATACAGCAACAGCTGGTACAGTTCAGGGACGAAAGCCAGACCCATGTCAACTTCTATATCCCGCACATCCACTGCAGCTCCTGCCTGTGGCTGCTGGAGAACCTCCACCGGCTCGATAAAGGCATTCAGCGTGTAACCGTCAACTTTAGCAAAAAGGAAGCGGTCATCATTTTTTCCGAAACACAAACCTCGCTGCGGCGCGTAGCAGAAGTGCTCACCGCCATCGGCTATGAACCTTACATCAGCCTGCAGGACCTGCAGCATAAGAAGCCGGGCATTAAACGTAATCTTATCTACCAGCTGGGCGTTGCAGGCTTCTGCTTCGGCAATATCATGCTGCTCAGCTTCCCGGAATATTTCACCGGCAGCGGCCATACCGACGCAGGCATGAACCGCCTTTTCCAGTACATGAACCTCGTACTGGCGTTACCGGTATTCTTTTACAGCGCACAGGTGTTCTTCAAATCCGCCTGGAGCGGCCTGAAACACGGCTTCCTCAATATCGACGTACCCATTGTGCTCGCTATCGTGGTAACTTTCATCCGCAGCGTGGCAGACGTTATGCAGGGCCAGGCCGGCTACTTCGATTCCATGTCCGGTATTGTCTTCTTTATGCTGATAGGGCGTATCCTGCAGGACAAAACCTACCAGGGCCTGTCTTTCGACCGTGACTACACGGCCTATTTCCCTATAGCCGTCAGCGTTATACGCGAAGAAAAAGAAGTGCCCACCGCCTTACCGGACATCAAAACAGGCGATACCCTGCTCATACATAACAATGAACTGGTGCCGGCAGACGGTATCATCGTCCGGGGAAAAGCATTGATCGACTACAGCTTCGTGACCGGCGAAGCTACGCCTGTCAATAAATCCGTAGGCGAGATCATCTACGCCGGCGGCCGGCAGCTGGAAGGCAACATCGAAATACTCACCATCAAAGAGGTGGCGCAGAGCTACCTGACCAGCCTCTGGAACCGCGACGAGCTGAAAAACAAAGAAGAAAAACACGTGTCTTTCGTGCACCTGCTGGGCCGTAACTTCACCTGGGTGGTACTGCTCATCGCCGCGCTCAGCGCCACCTACTGGGGATTTCATGATCCGTCCCGCATATGGCCCGCCGTGACTGCCATCCTGATCATCGCCTGCCCCTGCGCACTGCTGCTGGCGTCTTCTTTTACCAACGGACATATCCTGCGTATCCTGAGCCGCCACCGCCTGTATCTGCGCAACGCGCAGGCGATAGAAAACATTGCTAATACCACCCACATCGTGTTCGACAAAACCGGTACGCTTACCGGCAAAACCGGCAGTGATGTTAAATATTACGGCGACACGCTCAGCCCTTTCCAGGAAAGCCTGATCGCCAGCCTCGCCAAACAGTCCACCCACCCGCTCAGCAAGGCTATTGCCACGTATTGCAACGCTGCTACGGTGATGCCTGTACGTGATTTCCGGGATGTTGCCGGCAAAGGCGTGTCCGGATGGGTGGAAGGTAATTACATCCGGATGGGCAATGCTGAGTTCACCGGTGCACATCGCAAAGAGGAAGTCGACGGCAGCATCGTATACCTTTCCTTTAACAATAAACTGGCCGGGCTCTTCACCATCCACAACAACTACCGCAGCGGTATCCGGCCGTTGCTGAAACAGCTTCAGCAGCAATATCCGCTGTCTGTGCTCTCCGGCGACAATGACCGCGAAGCCATGAACCTGCGCAGGCTCATGGGCCACGAAACCACGCTGCTGTTTGAACAGAAACCTGCGGATAAACTGGCGTATATCATCTCCCTGCAACAACAGGGTAAAAAAGTAATGATGATAGGGGATGGGCTGAACGACGCCGGGGCATTGAAACAGAGCGATATCGGCATCTCCCTCACAGAAGACAGCAACAACTTTACCCCCGCCAGCGATGGCATTCTCGAAGCCACGCAACTGCCGTTGTTACTTTCTTTCGTACAACTGTGCAAGGCCAACAAACGCATTATCCTGGCCAGTTTCATTCTCTCCCTGGCATACAACATCACCGGCCTTTACTTCGCCGTTCAGGGGCTGCTCTCTCCGCTGGTGGCGGCTATATTAATGCCCGCCAGCTCCATCAGCATCGTGCTGATGACCTACCTGCTGAGCGAATGGCAGGGCAAAAAGCTGGCTGGCCAAGCCCTGCGGGAAATGTCTGACAAAAATCATATTCCTGATTGAGCAATGTCATTGCAGTGCCATGTGGTTGCTGTTACCTTTGCTATCAACACAATATACACACCGTGAAATCTTAAAAGCGCCAGTATTAAAGCCCGATTGAAATGGATGTACGGGCAGCCTGAAAAGCAAGGCTGCCTGTGCATAACGGGTGATCTATGCTTATCCGATTTGCACATATCATGATTTTATGCTGATGAAAACCATGAACGTATTACAGGAAGAGGGGACCGGGAAAGTAACAAGCCGGTTAGTGCTGAAAAGCAGGAGAGCAGAGGCCACCCTTATTATCATGCAACAGGGACATCAGATTCCGCCGCATGTATCCCCTGTAGATGCGATGGTGCTGATACTGGAAGGAAAAGTGGCCTTTATGCTGAAAGACGAAGTTACGGTGCTGGAAACCGGAGACGTGCTGACATTCGGCGCCAACGAAAAACATGCCCTGCAGGCTTTGGAAACAACCCGGTTTTTACTGGTAAAATAATACTGTTATGAGCGTAATTATTCTTTTACTTGGCGCCAGCCTCCTGGTAGCAGCAGGCTTTCTGGCCGCCTTCATCTGGTCGGTAAAGAACGGACAGTTTGAAGATGATTTCTCTCCCGCACACCGTATTCTCTTCGAAGATAAAAAAGATAACACCAACGAATAAACGCAAATAAGCCATCTATTAAGCAACAATAAACAGCACTATGTCTCTCGAAAAATTTTATTACGACAACCGCACGGTAAAATGGTTTGCCTACGCTTGTGTGTTCTGGGGGCTGATCGGTATGCTGGCTGGGCTCTGGGCAGCCCTTACGCTGGTAATTCCGGAGCTTAACCTGGGCTTCGCGCCAACTACCTTCGGGCGTCTCCGTCCCGTACACACCAATGCCGTGATCTTCGCCTTCGTGGGCAACGGTATTTTCATGGGTGTCTACTACTCGCTGCAACGGCTGTGTAAAGCCCGTATGTTCAGCGACCTGCTGAGTAAGATCCACTTCTGGGGATGGCAGGCGATCATCGCCGGCGGCGCACTGACGCTTTTCCTGGGATATACTACCGGCAAGGAATACGCCGAACTGGAATGGCCTTTCGACATCGCTATCACGTTGATCTGGGTGGTGTTTGGCGCCAACATGCTGGGCACGATCCTGCGTCGGCGCGAGTCTCACCTGTATGTAGCCATCTGGTTTTACATCGGCACCTGGGTAGCCATCGCCATGTTGCACATTATCAACTCTTTCGAGTATCCTTTGTCGCTGTTTAAAAGCTATAGCTGGTATGCCGGCGTACAGGACGCACTGGTACAGTGGTGGTACGGTCACAACGCGGTAGCGTTCTTCCTGACCACGCCTTACCTCGGCCTCATGTACTACTTTGTTCCCAAAGCGGCTAACAGACCGGTATATTCCTACCGCTGGTCTATCATCCACTTCTGGTCGCTGATATTCATCTATATATGGGCTGGCCCTCACCACCTGCTGTACACCGCGTTGCCTGAATGGGCGCAGTCGCTCGGCACCGTGTTCAGCGTTATGCTGATCGCACCTTCCTGGGGCGGTATGCTCAACGGTCTGCTTACCCTGCGTGGCGCATGGGACCGCGTAAGGGAAGACGCTATCCTGAAATTCTTCGTGGTAGCGCTTACCTGCTATGGCATGGCTACCTTCGAAGGACCAATGCTGTCTCTTAAAAATGTGAACGCTATCAGCCACTATACCGACTGGACCATCGCACACGTACACGTAGGCGCCCTGGGCTGGAACGGATTCCTGACCTTCGGTATCCTCTACTGGATGATCCCGCGCATTTTCTCCACACAGCTGTACTCCCGCAAATGGGCCAACACCCATTTCTGGATCGGCACCCTCGGCATTATCTTCTACGTGATCCCGCTGTACTGGGCTGCCTTCACCCAGAGCATGATGTGGAAACAGTTCACCGAAGAAGGACAACTGAAATACCAGTTCCTCGAAACAGTGACCACCATCGTTCCCATGTACGCCCTGCGCGCCTTCGGCGGCTTGCTGTACGTAAGCGGCCTTGCACTGATGATCGTGAATCTCTGGAAAACGATCCGCCGCGGTTCTTTCGTCGCCGACGAAGCAGCTGAAGCCGCTCCGCTGCCGAAAGTAATCCCTACTCACGGCAAAGCGCACTGGCACAACTGGATCGAACGCCGTCCTATCCAGCTGGTGGTATTCAGCCTCGTGGTAGTAGCGGTGGGCGGTATCCTCGAAATGGTACCTACCTTCCTTGTACGCAGCAATATCCCGACCATCAGCAGCGTACAACCGTATACGCCGCTGGAACTGCACGGCCGCGACATCTACATCCGGGAAGGCTGTTATACCTGTCACTCCCAGATGATCCGTCCTTTCCGCGACGAGGTGGCCCGTTACGGCGAATACTCCAAAGCCGGTGAATTCATCTACGACCACCCGTTCCAGTGGGGCTCCAAACGCACCGGTCCGGACCTGGCCAGAATAGGCGGGAAATACCCCGACAGCTGGCACTACAACCATATGCTGGACCCCACCTCCATGTCTCCCGGCTCTATCATGCCGCCGTATCCATGGCTGTTTGAAGAGCGCATCGACAGGGGCAAAACGCCCGCGATGATCAACGTAATGCGGAAACTGGGCGTGCCTTATGCAGACGGTTACGAAAAACAGGCCCTCGCCGATCTTGATAAGCAGGCCGCCGGCATCGCTGCCGCCCTGGAGAAAGACAAACTGCCCGTGAAAGCAGACCGTGAAATTGTAGCGCTGATCGCCTACCTGCAGCGGATGGGCAAAGACATTAAAATGGCGCCGGCACAAAAGCCCGCTACCGCGGACGCCAGCACCGGCAGCAACGACAAGAACGATTTTTAGTCAACATAAAAACACAGGACCATGAAGTTCATTAATTATCTGGAATCAATTGCCGGTGTCAGCATCTACCCGATGGCTTCCCTGCTGATCTTCTCCATCTTCTTTGTCTTCGCCGCCTTCTGGGCGTTCCGGGCAGACCGCAACATGGTGGACCAGATCAGCCGCATCCCCTTAGATAATGATGAAACCCAAAGCCTATAAACGATACATATGAAAAGGAAGCTGTTATATACACTCAGCGGCAGCCTGTTATGCAGCCTGTCCGCACTGGCCGGCGGCCCCAAACCGCCGTCCGAGCTGAAAGATCCGGTAGCGCTGGTGCTGCTGACGGTCATCATCGGGCTGGTACTGGTGATCGCCATCCTCGGCAACGCGGTGGTGGGCGCTATGGACCTTTACCGTGAAAGAATGAAAAGAGAAGCAGCCAAATTGCCGGTTATCCTCGTGCTGGTAACGCTCTCCCTGGCAGCAAGCCTGCCGGCGGGCGCTACCAGCCCGGCACCGGAAGCCTCATCCTATTATACATCACTTTCCCAGTCCTCCCTATACCTGTTAGTTTCCATTGTTGTACTGGAAATCGCGGTGATCATCTCCCTGCTTTTTGTATTGCGCTTCCTGGCCGGTATCAAAAACAAGAGCAAGCGCCGGGCCGCTGCCGATGCAGCAACGCCTGCCAAACCACGCATCTCCTGGCTGGAAAAAATCAACAAAACCAGGACCCTGGATGCTGCGTCCGAAACAGAAGAAGACATGGGCCACGACTTCGATGGTATCCGTGAGCTGAACAACCCCACACCGCCCTGGTGGAAGTGGGGTTTCATCTTCAGCATCTGTTTCGGCGTAGTATATTTCTGGCGCACAGAAATATCCCACTCCGCTCCCAACCAGCTGCAGGAGCTGGCCATGGCGGAAGAAAAAGCCGCCGTCGCCAAAGCGGAATACCTGAAGAACGCGGCCAACAACATCGATGAAAACAATGTGAAAATGATGGACAACGCGGACGATCTCGCAGCAGGAGGCAAAATATTCGTCGCCAGCTGCGCCCCGTGCCACGGGCCGCAGGGACAGGGCGTCGTAGGTCCCAACCTCACCGATGATTACTGGATGCACGGCGGCAAAATCAATGAAGTGTTTAAAACCATTAAATACGGCGTACCCGACAAAGGGATGAAAGCATGGCAGGAAGATTTTTCACCGAAACAACTGGCCCAGCTGGCCAGCTACGTGAAATCCATTCATGGCAGCAACCCTCCCAATCCTAAAGAACCACAAGGTGTAAAAGAATAAAGTCATGGCCGACAGCAATACGTTCAGAGACAGTTTAGCCACAGTTGATAAGCAGGGAAAGCGTAACTGGATCTTTGCCCAGCAACCGAAAGGACGCTACTATAACATCCGGAGCATTCTCAGCATCTTTTATTTTAGTGTTTTTTTCAGCCTGCCGTTTATCTCCATAAATGGCAGGCCTTTATTTCTGCTCAATGTAGTAGAAGGTAAATTCATCCTCTTCGGTGCTATTTTCTGGCCTCAGGACTTCTTTATCTTCGGCCTGGCCATGCTGGCCTTTATCCTTTTCATCGTTTTGTTCACGATGGCCTTTGGCCGGCTTTTCTGCGGATGGATGTGCCCGCAGACCATTTTCATGGAGATGCTTTTCCGCCGGATAGAATACTGGATAGAAGGAGATGCCGCCGCACAACGCATGCTGGCCAAACAACCATGGAACACCGACAAGATCATTCGTAAAACCGCCAAACACCTCGTTTTTTACGCACTTTCTTTCCTCATCGCCAATATATTCCTCGCTTATATCATCAGCGCCAAAACACTCGGCAACATCATTACTGCGCCTTTGTCTGAACATACCGGCGGCTTTATCGCCATACTGGTATTCTCCGGCGTGTTCTACGGCGTATTCGCCTTTATGCGCGAACAGATATGCACCATCGTTTGCCCGTACGGCCGCTTACAGGGCGTATTACTGGATAAAAACTCCATCCTTGTGGCCTACGACTACGTAAGGGGAGAACCCCGCGGAAAATTCCGTAAAGATGATGCCCGGGCCATCGGCGATTGTATCGATTGCGCCCAGTGCGTGAAAGTTTGTCCCACCGGTATCGATATCCGCAACGGCACCCAACTGGAATGTGTGAACTGCACCGCCTGCATCGACGCCTGCGACCATATGATGGACAAAACCGGCCGCGCCCGCGGGCTGATACGCTATGCGTCCGAAAACGGCATCGCACAGAAAGCGCCGCTGCGTTTTACACCACGGCTGCGTATCTATACCGGCATCCTCACCCTGTTGCTCGGCGCCATCGTTTTTATGCTCGCCAGCCGCAAACCCGTCAGCGGCACCATTATGCGCACCACCGGCATGCTGTACCAGGAAAGAGGCGCCGACAGCATCTCTAACCTCTACCGTATTAAACTGATCAATAAAACCACTGCTGAAATACCCTTACAGCTGAAACTGGAAGACGAACCGGGACATGTGGAAGTAGTGGGAAAAAGCACCATCACCGTAAAAGCAGAAGGCCAGGGAGAAGGCACCTTCTTTATCATCGTGCCGAAAGCAGCGTTGCACAACCGGAAATCCACTCTTTATATCGGCCTGTATGAAGGCGATAAACGGATCACGCGCATGCGCACCACCTTCCTCGGGCCTGTACAATAAATTTTATAGCATCTAAATCATACCATCATGAACTGGGGACATAAAATCATCATCGTGTTTGTTGTTTTTGCTGCCGGCATCCTGACGCTGGTCACCAAAAGCATGCGCACTAAAATAGACATGGTCACCAAGGATTACTACGCGGAAGAGCTTAAATACCAGCAGGTAATAGACGGTAAAAAAAATGCCGGCGCACTCTCAGCTCCCGTGCTGATCGCTCAGCAGTCTGAAGGTATCGCCGTTACGTTCCCGCAGGAACTGCACGGCGCCAATATCACCGGTAAGATAAAATTCTACCGCCCTTCCGATGCCGGTATGGACGTGGAAATGCCGCTGCGCCTCAGCAGCGGGGGCACGCTGATGATCAACCGCCAGCTGTTCCACAAAGGCAATTACCTCGTGAAAGTACAATGGGAAAACGGCGGCAAACCGTTTTACCAGGAAGAAAATTTACACATTAACTGATCACTCATGATAGGCGCACTTATTCTTGGCTTCCTGGGCAGCTTCCACTGCATCGGTATGTGTGGCCCGATAGCGCTCACTCTGCCGGTCCAACATCTCGACGGGGTGAAGAAACTGGCAGGTATCCTGCTGTACAATGCTGGTCGTATCACCACCTATGCTTTGCTGGGGATGATCTTTGGCTGGGTGGGCCGGCAATTGTACCTCGGCGGCCTGCAACAGTGGCTGTCTATCGGTATCGGCGTCCTCCTGCTGCTGATCGTGTTACTGCAGTACACCGGCATATACCGGTCAAAAGGCGGTCATCTCCCCGGTATCTATCTCTCTAAAATAAAATCAGCGCTGGGTGCACTATTACGTCAGCAGCGATTCAGCACCCTCTATGGTATCGGTGTGCTGAACGGTCTGCTTCCATGCGGGCTGGTGTACCTGGCGGTCGCCGGCGCTGTTGCCACCGGCGCCACCTGGAAAGGCAGCCTTTTTATGGCCGCTTTTGGCGCAGGTACCATGCCGGCGATGATGACCGTCACCTGGTTCAGCCACCTGGTGAGCATCGGGGTACGCAACCGCATACGCGCCCTCATACCGGTAGCAGTAGGCATTATGGGCATCCTGCTTATCCTGCGGGGGCTCAACCTCGGCATACCGTATATCAGCCCTGTAATGTCTGCCCACAGCGAAAAAGTGGTGGAACGTTGTTGTCATAAACCTTAAAGATCATGGACCTTATCCGCAAATACAATATCGCAGCTCCCCGGTACACCAGTTATCCGACTGTACCCTACTGGGACGAAAACACTTTTAACCTGCCGGCATGGAAGACGTTGCTGAAAAAAGCATTTCAGGCCACCAACCATAAAGACGGTATCAGTATTTATATCCACCTGCCGTTCTGCGAAAAGCTCTGCACCTATTGCGGCTGCAACAAACACATTACGGTCAACCATGCGGTGGAGACGCCCTACATACAGACCGTACTGAAAGAATGGGAACTGTATGTGGCTGCTTTTGAAGGCAGGCCCCGTATCCGCGAGATACATCTCGGCGGCGGCACCCCTACTTTTTTCAGCCCGGAGAACCTGATGATGCTGCTGCAGGGTATTTACCGGCATGCAACATTACTGCCGGATGCTTCCCTCAGTTTTGAAGGTCATCCCGGCAATACCACGCCCGAACATCTGCAGACATTATACGACCTTGGCTTCCGCCGCGTGAGCCTCGGCATCCAGGATTTTGATCCAAGGGTGCAGGAGATCATCAACCGGTTACAACCTTTCGAAATGGTGGAGAAGGTGGTGGAACACGCCAGGAAAATTGGCTTCACGGCCATCAATTTCGACCTGATATACGGGCTGCCGTTACAGACCGCCTGCGGTATGCAGGACACTGTCAGCAAAGTGATGTTGCTAAGGCCGGACAGGATCTCGTTTTACAGCTATGCACATGTGCCGTGGATCAAAGGCGTGGGACAACGCCGTTACACTGAAGCCGATCTGCCCAAAGACGAAGAGAAAAGACGGTTGTATGAACTGGGTAAAAAGCTCTTCGCCCGGAACGGTTATACCGAGATCGGGATGGACCATTTTGCACTGCCGGGAGACGAGCTGTTTATCGCCGCAGAGAAAGGTGAACTGCATCGTAACTTCATGGGTTATACCGTTTCCCACACCTCGCTCCTGGTAGGACTGGGTGCTTCTTCCATCGGTGATAACGGCTATGGCTATGTACAAAACGAGAAGCAGGTGGCAGCGTACCAGGAGCGGGTAGCCGGAGGAGAATTTCCCATCGTCCGCGGACATATCCTCAGCGATGAAGACCAGCTGCTGAAAGGACATATCCGCGACCTGATGTGTACTTTTGAAACGAGCTGGCGCAAGGCCGACACACAGTGCGACGCGGTGATAGAAGGGCTTCAGCGCCTGCAGGAACTGGAGAGGGACGGACTGGTGGAAGTAGTGAAAAACAGCGTGAAAGTTACTGCGCAGGGACGGCCGTTCATCCGTAATATCTGCATGGCATTTGATGCCCGGTTGTGGAGAAAACTGCCCGAAAGCCAGTTGTTCAGCAAAGCCATATAACTTCATCGGGAAAAAATGGGGAGCAAAGGATACTTCAACGTGTTTTTGCTCCCTTTTCCCTTTTTCCGGAGATGGGGGAGCGGGAGATAAAATGCCCCTTCAACAGATGAAGTGATGTATACCCGATGAGGAAGAAAAAAATAGCAGTCGGCTGTAATGCTTGCCAGCAAAGGATTTCAGCGGCAATAAAAAAAGTCTGACCGTTGGAACAATCAGACTTTCTTATTATGTGAATGGGTTAGTAAGTACAGGGAAACAAAATTCCCTACACAATATTAAAAAGAATTTCATGACAAAAGAAAAATTTTACAAAAAATTTTATTCACACTACTAAAATAATTGTGGATAACAGCAGTCTGAAACTTCCCGGTTATCGTTATACCCCCCTCCATATTTTGCTTATTGCTTTCCCCGATTTACTACCTTTGTTGCACTTAATATTATTCAACAACTCAGATCATATGAAGTTTGAAGCACCCGTTGCAGTAACGGAAATCGCTGCATTCATAGGCGCAGAGCTGGTAGGCAACAGCCAGCTGATGGCTACCGGCCTCAATGAAATACACAAGGTAACACCCGGGGATATATCTTTTGTAGACTTTGAAAAATACTATAACGCCAGTCTGCAATCTGCCGCCACTATCATCATCATCAACAAGAAAGTGGAATGCCCCGAAGGCAAGGCGCTGTTGGTACTGGAAGATCCCTTCAGTGCTTATGTAAAACTGGTAAACCGCTTCCGTCCATTTGAACCGGCCAGCAAAGCGGTCAGTGATTCCGCAGTGATCGGAGAAGGTACTATTGTACAACCTAACGTATTCATTGGCAATCATGTGCGCATCGGCCGCAACTGTCTGATACATCCTAACGTAACGATTTATGACCACGCTGTTATCGGCGACAACGTGATCATTCATGCCGGTACCGTACTCGGTGCTGATGCATTTTATTTTAAGAAAAGAGCCGACAGAGAGGTGATATACGACAAGCTCGTAAGCTGTGGCCGGGTGATCATCGAAGACGATGTGGAAATAGGCGCAGGCTGCACGATCGACAAAGGCGTAAGCGGTGATACCATCATCGGCCGGGGCACCAAACTGGATAACATGATCCATATCGGTCACGGTACCGTGATCGGCAAAAACTGTCTCATTGCCGCGCAGGTTGGTATAGCCGGTAAAGCCCATATTGAAGATAATGTGATCCTCTGGGGACAGGTAGGCGTGAACAAAGACCTCACCATCGGCAAAGGTGCGGTGGTACTGGCGCAAAGCGGCGTACCCAGCAGCCTCGAAGGCGGTAAAGTATATTTCGGTTACCCGGCAGAAGTGGCCAGCGAAAAAAGACGAGAACTAGGCTGGGTAAAACGTATCCCTGAAATCTGGGACAAAGTAAAATCCCTTTAACCAATTACGAATTACGGATTACGAATTACGAATGGGGGTTTTTCCCGTCGTAACCGTCAATTCGTAATTCGTAATCCGTAATTCGTAATTCATGAAAAAACTACTGTTTCCCTTTCTCTTTCTCCTGTCCTGTACCACTGCCAAAAAATCCACCACGACCCCGACGGTCCACAACCTGTACAGCCAGGCGCAGGAATGGCCCGTAAAGGTGAACGACGGCTGGCTGACCGCCAAAACCATCTCCTTCGGACTGTATAGCACCACCTCCCGGAAAAACGGCGTGGCGGAAACCATGGGCAGCTTTGTCAAAGATCCCAAAACACCTTTCAACTTCTACGTAAACGGTAACGATGAACATATCCTGGTGCAAACCATGAACACCACCCGGATCGCTTTCAGTAATCGCGATTTACCGGCCGTTTTAAAAGACCTTGACGGCAGTACGGCCCTTTCGTACACCCTGATCAACGGGACTAAAAATGAGCCGCTGAAACGCTGGGAAATGATATTAAAATCACCCGGGTACCTGGAGCTGAACAATAACAAACAGGCGGGCATCCTCCGTTGTGCAGACACGGATATCCGCATTACGGCACATAACCGTTACGGCAAGGTCAATTCCTACGAGAAAGTATGTTATGAGTTCCAGTATCGCGGTCAGCCGGTAGCAGCAGTTATTGCCGGCGACAAGCCCCGTGTGTGGGTCAGCAAAGATGCCCCTGCGGAAACCGCCAAAACACTGGCGGCGGCTATCGGCGCGTTGTTGTTGAAGTAAAATATCAGTTGCGGGAGGCCAGGAAAGCGGCGGATATTTCCCGGATGGTTTCTTCCAGCGGGCGGAAGGTAAATTCAGGCAGCGCCTTCAGTATCTTTTGGTTGTCGTAGTACACCTTCAGCTGTGCCGTACGCGCCGTTTCTTTCGTTATGACCGGTTGTTTGCCTGTCAGCAGCCCCTTTACTTTTTCGAGCCGCCACACCAGTTCCGCCATCCACGGTTTCGCTGCGATATGGGGCGGCTTTTTACCCAGGGCATGGGCCATGGAGGTAAACAGCTGCCGGTATCCCCAGTTGCCGGCCGACAGGATAAACCGTTCGCCGCTCACGGGGCTGTCCATCAGCAGGACCATGGCTTTTACCACATCCAGAACATCCACGAAGCCGTTAACCCCTTCGGTATAATAAGGGAATTCTTTCCAGGCATTCTTCAGCAGGGTACCGGAGCCTTCATCCCAGAAGCCGGCGCCCAGTATGATAGAGGGGTTGACGATCACGGCATCCAGCCCTTCGGCGATCCCTCTCCACACTTCCATCTCCCCCTGGTATTTGCTGATGCTGTAACGGGAGTTATTGGGGCTGTCTTCCCATTCGCAATCTTCATCGATGGCGGCCTGCTCCTTCGCTCTGCCGATGGCGGCGACCGAACTCACATATACCAGCTTTTTTACGCCGGCATCGAGCGCGAGGTTCACCACGTTGGCCGTCCCTTCCACGTTGATCTTCATCAGACCGGCGGCATGCCCGGGCTGAAAAGACACTACAGCGGCGCAGTGATACACCTGGGTAACGCCCTGCATGGCGTCTTCCAGCGCGCATACGTCGAGGATATCCCCCTGCACCCATTCTATCTTTCCGGAGAGGTCCTGTAACCGGGGAGACGGGGCTTTCCGGTAAAGGGCTCTCACAGGCTTACCTGCCGCAACCAATGACCGAATCAAATAACTGCCTAAAAAACCTGTACCGCCGGTTACTAAAATCATGAAGACTAATTCATTTACTTAAGGAGGCCCAAAAATAACTAATGATTTCCGTGATTTGAGCGGTCCTCCTGATTTATAACTGTTAAAAGTTTACTGCTCGTACCGGTAGAAGCCGAGGCCCGTTTTGCGGCCCAGCCTTCCGTCTTTCACCCGCTGTTCCTGCAGTGCGTTGGGCCTGAAGCGTGGCGCCTGCTGAAAAGCGTCGTATAGTGACTGTGTCACTGCCAGATTGATATCATTACCGATGAGGTCCATCAGGGCAAAAGGCCCCATCCGGAAGCCGGCATTTTCCAGCAACTGATCAATGGTGCTGAAGTCGGCCATCCGCTGTTCGGCCAGCAACATCGCTTCCAGGTAGTAATGGCGCGCTACCCGGTTAACGATAAATCCCGGCGCATCTTTCACCCTTACCGGCACTTTGCCCATCGCCCTGGCCAGCTCATACACGCGGCCGGCCACTTCCGGCGATGTTTGTTCACCGCTTACTACTTCAACCAGCTTCATCAGGTGGGCAGGATTAAAAAAGTGCATACCGGCCACCCGCTGCGGATGGGGGAGGGTGGCTGCCAGTTGGGAAACGGACAACGAAGAGGTATTGGAAACAAAGATGGCGTCTTCCCGGTTGATAGGCGCCAGCTGGCTGAACAAAGCTGTTTTGGCCGCCATATCCTCGACAATGGCTTCAATGATCACGTCCGCCACACAAAGATGGATATCGCTGGTAAAAGTAAGCCGCTCCAGGATAGCGTCTTTGTCTTCCGCTTTCAGGCGTCCTTTTTCCACTGCTGTGGTCAGGCTTTTGGTGATCTGCGCCTGCGCTCTTTCCAGCCCCTCCGGGCGAATGTCAAACAAGACCGTCTTATAACCACCGGAAGCTGCTACCTGGGCTATGCCGGCACCCATGGTGCCAGCGCCGCATACAGCAATAGAATGTATCATCTTGATTTGGGAATTTTTTGATTTACGATTTTTTGATTTGGAGGCTGCCTGGCTTACCTGAAATCAACGATAAATCATTTGTCGGGGACTTTTTTTTGATTTACGATTTTTCGATTTAGACTGCCGGGGCATACTTCAAATCAAAAAATCGTAAATCAAAAAATCGCTAAATAGCTATACCGTTCCTTCAAATTGCTCCAGGAAGCGGGTATCATTCTCAGAAAACAGACGCAGGTCTTTGATCTGGTATTTCAGCATGGTAATACGTTCGATGCCCATGCCGAAAGCGAAACCGGTATATTTCTCCGGATCGATGCCGCAGTTGGCCAGTACTTTAGGGTGTACCATGCCGCAACCCAGGATTTCTACCCAACCGGTTTGTTTACATACGGAACATCCGGTACCGCCACAGATAAAGCAGGAGATATCCATCTCGGCGCTGGGTTCTGTGAACGGGAAGTAGGAAGGACGGAAACGGATACCGGTGTTTTCGCCGAAGAACTCTTTCACGAAGTGATAAAGCGTTTGTTTCAGATCGGCAAACGAAACGTTTTCGTCGATGTACAACCCTTCTACCTGGTGGAAAAAGCAGTGTGCACGGGCGGAAATGGTTTCATTGCGGTATACCCTTCCCGGGCTGATGATGCGGATAGGCAGTTTGCCTTGCTCCATCACCCGTACCTGGGCGGAAGAAGTTTGGGTACGCAACAGCCAGTCAGGATTTTTGCTGACAAAGAAAGTGTCCTGCATATCACGCGCAGGGTGATTTTCCGGGAGGTTCAGCGCAGTAAAGTTGTGCCAGTCGTCTTCGATTTCCGGGCCTTCTGCAATAGTAAAGCCCAGCCGTTCGAAGATGCGGATGATTTTATTCCGCACCAGGCTGATAGGATGACGGGTACCCAGCCGGTGAGGGGCCTCGGGCATCGTATAGTCTATCTCCTGATGATTGGCGCCGGCAGCTTCTTTCAGCGCTGCAAACGCTTCATAGCGCTCTTCTGCCAGCTGCTTAAACTCGTTCAGGATCTGTCCGAATTCTTTCTTGCGATCGTTGGGGACCTGTTTCATTTCGCCGAAAAGGGCCTTCACGATGCCTTTGGTACCGAGGAATTTTATCCGGTACTGCTCCAGATCGGCCGCATTGGCGGGCGTAAAAGCCGCTATTTCCTGTTTATAGGCTGCTATTTGCTGTACTAACTGTTCCATAAAGAACAAAGATAAGCGATAATGCTAAAATATCAGCTTATAACCAACCCCCCGGATATTAACGATCTGGACCCGGCTGTCGTCCTTGAGATAACGCCTCAATTTGGTGATAAAAACGTCCATACTGCGGGCGTTGAAGAAATTGTCGTCGCCCCAGAGGTCCATCAGCACGGCCTTGCGTTCCATCACCTCATTTTTGTTGTCATACAGCCGGCGCAAAATCTCGGCTTCGCGGTGGGAGAGAAACTCGGTGGTGTTATTGCGGGTAAGGGTCTGTTTGGCATAGTTGAAGATGTACTGGCCGATCACCACGGAACCCTCTTCCATCTCCTTCACCGCCGGATGATCGCTGAAGCGCTTCAGCAGGGCCTTGATACGCACAATCAGCTCGTCCATGCTGAACGGCTTCTTGAGATAGTCGTTGCCGCCCAGCTCAAACCCCTTCACCACGTCTGCCGTCTGTGATTTGGCTGTCAGGAAGATGATGGGCGTGAATTTGTCCTGCTTCCGGATCTCGGCTGTCACCGTAAAACCGTCCATATTAGGCATCATGATGTCCAGCACCACCACATCCGGCCGCTCCTGCTGGTACAGGCGCAGCCCTTCCTTGCCGTCTTCTGCATACAGCATCTCAAAACCGCGGGTTTCCAGGCTGTCTTTAACAATCTGGCCCAACTGCCATTCATCTTCTATTAATAATATTTTCGCCATATCGTTTTTTTCGTTCCCGGGCCCCAGGGCTCTCGCCCCGGGCACGTTGCGGAACAGGTGAAGTATTGGAGCTGTTCCGTATGAAAGTCATGTACCTGCTATCATCCTGAAGCCCCCTGATTGTCGCTCCGGGCTTCAGCCCCGGGACAACGGAATATTGATCGTGAACTCCGTCCCTTTGTCCGGCTCACTATGCACCCGGATGGTGCCGCCATGCATCTCCACTATCTTTTTCACATAACTCAGGCCCAGTCCGAAACCTTTCACGTTATGCAGGTCGCCGGTAGGTACCCGGAAAAATTTATCAAAGATATTCTCCTGGTACACCCGGGGGATGCCAATACCATTATCCCTTACCCTGATCTTCAATATACCGTTCTCTTCGCTGCAGCTGATATACAACTGCACCTGCTCCCCGGAATACTTGATGGCATTGTCCACGAGGTTATTGATGGCGTTGGACAAATGGGTTTTATCTACATAAACAGTGGGGCGGGTCAACTTGTTGTCATACCGCACCTGCAGCACTTTCGTCGCTTTCAGTTGATGGTTCGTCAGGATATTATCGATCACTTCGTTGAGGTCTGTTTCCTCGCGGAACAACTCAAAGTCCTCTTTCTCTTCTGCGGCAATGTGCAATACCTTTTCCACCAGATCGGACAGCCGTTGCAGTTCATTTTTGGAAATATCCAGGTAAGTCTGCGTTTTGCGCTGATCGTTCAGCGCATTGAAGTTCTGCAGCGCTTCTACCGCCGCAGATACGGTGGCTATCGGCGTCTTCAGCTCATGGGTCATGTTATTGATAAAATCGTTCTTCACCTCCGACAGTCTTTTCTGTTTGAGGATAGTACGCAGCATATATACGAAACACAGCACAGTCAGTACCAGCAGCGCCACAGAGCTCACCAGCGTCCAGAGCATTTTCTGCAGGATGAACTGCAGCGGCGACTCGAAGCTGGCCTGCACAAACAGGTTGCTGGCAGGATTGAAAGGTATCTTGGATGTTTGCCGGGGCTCTCTTTTCCGGATGCTGTCGCGGAAGCTCTCCCTTTCAAAACCGCTGTAACTCATGTGAAAAGTGTCCAGTTGATACGGGGTGGCTATCTGGCGGTTATGGAGTTCAGCACGGAAAACGGAGTCCAGTTTCCTGAGATTGGCGCTGTCGTTGCGGTTATTGCCGGCGATCAGGAATTCGGAGATCTGACGGGCGAGGGTATCGACATAAATGCGGGCGGTAACATCTCCCTTGATACTGTCTGGCGGAGGCAGAGGGCCGGGTGGCATGTCGCCCGGGCCATGCCGGTGCCGGCCGTCATGCCGGTTTATCCGCAGCATCACCATACGGGCGCTGTCTTTTGCCCTGTAATAACGATAGCTGCGCATATCCGGGAACTGCCGGTGCACATCGGAGAACTGTTTGTTGAATACCGCTGTCCGCAAGGCATCATTGATCTCCTTGCTGAACTGCTCCTGCCGGATGCGGTAGGAATTGTACACCCAGTATCCCTGGAAGAGAAAGATCCCGAGGATACAGCTGCACATGAGGATAAGGATGTTTCGGATTCGTTGCCGCATCAATCATATTTATATCGTTACAAAACTATCTATTCCGGCGCTAAAGGGGCGAAATCCTTAACAGTAATTAACAGTAGATAAGCCTATTTAACGCTGGTAGATAACCTTTAACAGTAAATAACAGTAAATAAAGCTTTTTAACGCAAAAAGAAACGGGGAAGCGGGATTTTTGCCGGTAAAATCAGCAACCATGAAAGGTATATCCCGGATCATTATGAGCGCAGCCCTGGCGCTGCCTTTTTCACAGCCGCTGCTGGCGCAGCAGTCAGGCACTATTGTTTACGAGGTGACTGCTAAAACAGACCCCGAACGGATGCGCGGGTTCCAGCGCGGCGGTGGCGACGGCGATGACGCCCCGCAGATCCCCGACGTGATCACCTTCAAACAAACCCTTACTTTTAATAACGGCCATGCCAAACTGGCCACAGAAAGACCCGACTTTGGCAATGGCGGCGGCCGCTGGGGTGGCAGAGCCCGCAGAGACACCAGCAACGCGCCGGCACAAGGGCCCGGCCCCGGCCAGCGCAGAATGGGTGGCATGATGGGCCGCGGCAACACACAGTACTTCGACCTGGCCAATAAAAAAGTCATCCATGTTTTCAGCACCTTCGGCGAAGACCGCAAAACCTACTACAGCGAAGAAGACTTTATCGTTGCCGCTGATACCAAAACCAGCGAAAAGACAAAGAAAATAGCCGGCTATACCTGTAAAAAAGCCACTGTAAAGCTGAAAGATGATACCTATACAGTATGGTACACCACGGAACTGCCGTTCAGCTTTTCCCCCATCAACGGATTATTGCCGGAAGCCAACGCCGTAGTACTGGTAGCCGAAGGCGGCAAACGTGCTTTCAACGCCTCCAGCGTAAACCTGCAGGCCGTTACAGATACTGACCTCAGTATCCCCGCAGGAGCGGAGAAAATCAGCCAGGAACAAATGCGGGATATCAGGCAACAGGAGATGGAGAAATTACGTAAGCGGCAACCCCAAATGTAAAAATTCATCCTATCTTACCTTTTTGCGCGAACCTCCATTATGAAAAAAATTATACAGCTCTTGCTGGTACTGAGTTTGGGAGTCATCTGCTCCCAGGCTCAGGCACAGCAAGGAAAGATTAAGGGACAGTTAACAGATCAAAGCACCAGGGAAGCCATGCCCGCGGCCACTGTGGTATTATTGCACGCCAAAGACTCTACCGTAGCCAGTACAGCCATCACCGACAACAAAGGGAATTTCGAGATCACTAATATCGCCAACGGCGACTATCGCCTCTTTATCAGCTTCCTCGGCTATAAAGCCATCAATAAACCCGTAAAAATCACGGAAGAAACACCATCGCTCACACTGGGCACACTGGGCATGGAACTCAAAGGCGTAAACCTCAACGCCGTAGAAATCAAAGATGAAAAACCACCCATCGTGGTGAAAAAAGATACCCTCGAATTTAATGCAGATGCCTTCAAAACCCGCGATAACGCGGTAGTGGAAGACCTGCTCAAAAAACTGCCCGGCGTCACCGTGGATAAAGACGGGGCCATCACGGCGCAAGGAGAAACGGTTACCAAAGTATACGTGGACGGCAAACCGTTCTTCGGTACAGACCCTAAAATGGCCACCAAAAATCTGCCTGCCAATATCATCGACAAAGTACAGATCATCGATAAAAAATCCGATCAGGCTGAATTCACTAAAATCGATGACGGGCAGACAGAAAAAGCAATCAACATCACCATTAAAAAAGATAAAAAGAAAGGCCTGTTTGGCCGCGCCTCCGCAGGCTACGGTACGGACGACCGCTTCTCCACCGCGTTTAACATCAACCGCTTCCGCGATAATCAGCAAATGAGCCTCATCGGCGGCGGCAATAACATTAACAGTACCGGCTACTCGGTCCGCGACCAGATGAGCTTCAGTCCCGCCGGCGGCGGCGGTGGCGGGGGCCGCGGGAGAGGTGGCCGAGGCGGCGGTGGCATGATCGTTACACAGGGTGGCGGCGGCGGCAACGCTAACCCCGGCATCACCCGCAACTGGAACGCAGGCCTCAACTTCAGCGAAGACTTCAGCAAAAAAGTGCAGTTCAGCGGCAGCTACTTCTTTAACGATACCAAAAACAACCTGGCGCAACAAACTTCCAGGCAAACCTTCGCCGGCAACAGCACCACCTTCTATAACGAAAATTCCGCCTCGCAGACAGACAACAGCAACAACCGCCTCGACGCCCGCGTGGAATACGAAATAGACTCCATGCACTCCCTGGTGTTTTCACCTTCCTATTCCCTTACAAACGGCAACAGCTTCAGCTCCCGCGACTACCAGACGCTGAACAACAACAAGGACACGGTCAACAAAGGCACTACCACCAACGACGGCCAGGGCAACAATCAGAATATCGGCGGATCACTGCTGTTCAGAAAACGGTTTAAAACACCCGGCCGATCCCTCAGCCTCAACCTGACATACAATACCAGCATTAATGATCAGCAGAACTTCAACAAGTCCAGCGTGTATTATTTTGCCAATGACAGCCTGTCAACATTCAATCAGAACAACCAGATCAATACCACCAGCAAAAATGCCGGCGCCAACCTCACGTACACCGAGCCTTTAGGCAGGGATAAATATCTCGAAGCCAACTATGGCTTTACCAACTATAAAAGCGATAGTAAAAAATATACGTACGACTATGATGAAGGCAAAGGCATATACGATCAGCTCAACGATTCACTGAGCAACGCTTTCACCAACAATACGCTCAATCAGCAGGCCGGCCTGGCTTTCCGTACTACCAGGCTGAAGTACGATTACTCTATCGGGCTGAACGTGCTGTTCAATAATCTCGATAACACCACCTATTCTTTCCGTACAAAAAGAGACAGCCTCATTCATCAGCGGACTGTTAACTTCGCACCCAATGCCAGCTTCAACTACACGTTCGCGAAGAACAAACGGTTACGCATAAACTATAACGGTAACACCCAGCAGCCTACCGTACAACAGCTGCAACCTGTACCGGACAACAGTAATGCGTTGTATGTCCAGGAAGGTAACCCCGACCTGAAACCGTCTTTCAATAATACCCTGCGCATTAACTATAACCAGTTCAACAATACGACGTTCAGGGGTATGTTTGCCATGCTGAGAGGATCTTTCGGCTCCAACAAAATCGTCAACTCCACCCGGCTGGACACCGCTACAGGAAAGACTTTCAGCAAACCGGTAAACGTGAATGGCTATTACAGCATTAACGGTATGTTGCATAACTCCATCCCGCTGTCACGCACACCCGGCCAGAACCTGAATACCGGCACCATGATCGGCTACAGCCGCGATGTAAACATGACACAGGGCGTAATGAACTATAAAAGCACGTTTCAGCTGACGCAATCCGTGAACGTAAGCTATATGTATAAAGAGCTGTTCGACGCAGCCCTGGGCGGCAGCGTAAACTATAACGCCACCTCCTATACGTTGCCGTCTACTCCCAACACACAGTACTTTGACTATAACTTCAATGCCGATGTAAATTTCAATCTGCCGCTGGGCTTCATGGTGGGCTCGGACATTACCTGCACGCTCAGCAGAGGCCGTACTGCTGGCTATAACCTGACTTCCACCATGTGGAACGCCAACATATCCAAGTATGTGTTCCCGAAAAAACAAGGTATGATCAGGATACAGGGCTTCGACCTGCTGCGGCAGTACGTAGCGGTTTCCCGCGATGTGAGCGATAACTACATTGAAGACGTTCGTTCCAATGTGCTGCAGCAGTACTTTATGGTCAGCTTTACTTATTTCCTCAATAAGTTCGGTGGTAATAACAAAGGGAACAATGCAGAGAGAGGTATGCGGATGATGGGGCCTCGCGGAGGACAGGGAGGATTCAGGGTGAACCACTTTTAAAATTTTTTGATTTTCGATTTTTTGATTTGGGAATTTTTGTACACCCACAATCTCAAAATCAAAAAATCGAAAATCAAAAAATTTAAAGTTACCGCATAGAAACGGTCCTTCTGCCCGCCCAGATACGCTTTACAATCCACGCCACGGTGAAGGTGGGGATAAAATCCGTTCCGGGAAACAGTTCTTCCAAAAAGTTAAAGGCACTACCAAAAGTACCAACGGGGCCACCAAACATACGGTAAAAGATAATTGCTGAAATCGGGGCCCAGATCACATCGCTGACATCACCTAAAACAGGTACGGCATAACTCGCACAACCAATCAGGTCCATCAGGATACAGAGCCATAAACTTGGGGTATATTTTTTTTCCATTTCAACCTCCGCTTTTCAATACATAAACAAAATGCTTACCAAAATAAGATTGCTGCTTTAAAGGTAAGATTTTCAGTCCGTTTGCCTTCAAAAAAACTGTGACAACCTGTCGGAGCCCTTTCCTGTTGCGAAGTTGCAGTAAGTGTTGCAAATACGCTTATTTTCAATTAAATTGATGCCACTTAAAGCACACTGAAATTATGCACGAGGAAAACTCCCGCCGCGACATGATCAAAAAAGTAGCGACTATGGCACTGGCATCTACCGCCTTATCTTCCCTTTCAGAAAGGGTAGCGGCTCACGACAAAACCGTTGGAGAACCGCTGAAAGGAAAAATCAACCACTCTGTATGTGCGTGGTGTTATGACGATATTTCGCTGGCCGATCTCTGCGTGGCCGCCAAAAAGATCGGCATTCCGTCAATCGACCTGGTAGACCCGAAGGATTTCGCCGTTCTGAAAAAACATGACATGACCTGCGCCATGGTGGCCAGCAACGGTCCGGAATGGGGCATCACCCGGGGATTCAACAACCCTGCCCATCACGATAAACTGGAAACCTATTTCCGGCATTATATCGATGAAACAGCCAAAGCCGGTTTCTCCAATCTCATCTGCTTCTCCGGCAATCGCAATGGCCTCAGCGACGAGCAGGGGATCGCCAACTGCACGAAAGGACTGCAGCGTATTATCAGCTACGCGGAAAAGAAAAAAGTAACCCTCGTGATGGAGCTGCTGAACAGCAAAGTAGATCACCATGACTATCAGTGCGACCATACCGCCTGGGGCGTAGCGCTCTGTAAATCAGTAGGTTCCGAAAACTTTAAACTGTTGTACGATATCTACCATATGCAGATCATGGAAGGAGACGTTATCCGCAACATCCGTGATCATCATCAATACATCGCGCACTACCATACCGGCGGCGTTCCCGGTCGTCATGAAATAGACGAAACCCAGGAACTGTATTACCCCGCTATCATGAAAGCCATCCACGAAACAGGCTTCAAAGGATACGTGGCGCAGGAGTTCATTCCGTCCCGTCCCGATAAACTGGCTTCCCTGAACAATGCCGTTCATATCTGCGACATCGCATAAAAGATTTGGGGATTTTGGAATTTTTTGATGTCGGAATTTCGGGGAAACATGAATGCGGAGACCGGGCAACAATAGTAAATTTTTAAACTATTTATTATTGTTTGGTTTCGAGTATCAACCTTTATCATCATCCCCGAAATTCCAACATCAAAAAATCAAAAAATCCCAAAATCAAATAAAAAAATGTCCCCAATGACCAAATAGCCAAATATTAGCTACTTTTGCGCCCAATTAGTCCACCAAACAAGTAGGGTATTAATGAAGCAATACTACAAAAAACCACTGGCCTGGCTCTTACAGGAGTCCGGAGAAGAGGGCAGTCATGGCCTGAAACGTACGCTGAGCGGCTTTCAGCTGGTCATGCTGGGCCTCGGGGTTATCATTGGCGCCGGCCTGTTTTCCCTGACAGGCCTGGCAGCAGGCAACAACGCCGGTCCGGCAGTCACCATCTCCTTTGTGGTGGCAGCGGTAGGCTGTGCTTTCGCAGGCTTGTGTTATGCTGAATTTGCCGCTATGATCCCCGTCGCAGGCAGCGCCTACACCTACGCTTATACCACCATGGGCGAGATGCTCGCCTGGATTATAGGCTGGGACCTGGTGCTGGAATTTTCCGTGGGCGCCGCCACCGTATCTATCAGCTGGTCCAACTACCTGGTGGAATTCCTTGCCGGCTATGGCATCTACCTGCCGCCCCGGCTGGTGCATTCCCCATTTGAAACGATCACGCTTCCCGGCGGGGAAGTAGTACACGGGTTGTTTAATCTGCCCGCGGCACTGGTAGTCATCCTGATGTCCTATATCCTGATGCGCGGCACCAAAGGTTCCGCTATCTGGAATGCCGTGGTGGTATCTCTCAAGGTGGGTGTGGTACTGGTATTTATAGCCCTTGGGTGGAAGTATGTACAGCCGGCCAACCTGGTGCCTTATATCCCTAAGAATACGGGGGAACTGGGCCATTTCGGCTGGTCAGGCATCCTGCGGGGAGCAGGGGTGGTTTTCTTTGTCTTCCTCGGTTTCGATATCGTGAGCACCGCTGCGCAGGAAACCAAAAACCCCAAGCGTAACATGCCTATCGGCATTCTTGGCTCTCTGGCCATCTGCACCGTGCTGTTTATATTGTTTTCTCATGTAATGACAGGTCTCGCTCCTTACACCGAGTTCAAAAACAGCGGCGCCCCGGTAGCCATCGCCATATCCCACACACCTTTCAAATGGCTGGGACAATTGGTGGTACTCGCCATTATCATCGGCTATACTTCGGTGATCATGGTAGATCTCTGGGGTCAGTCACGCGTATTCTATTCGATGTCTAAAGACGGGCTGCTGCCTGAAATATTCTCGGAAATACATCCCCGCTTCCGCACCCCGTGGAAGTCAAACATCCTCTTCTGTGTTTTCATCAGCATATTTGCCGCGCTGGTACCTATCAAGGTGGTAGGGGAGATGACCAGCATCGGCACGCTGCTGGCCTTTGTCATTGTATGCGCCGGCGTATGGATACTGCGCTATACCATGCCCGACGCGCCGCGGCCATTCAAAACACCCTGGGTGCCTTTTGTGCCTGTCATGGGCATTCTCACCTGTGTGGGTATGATGGTGTTCCTTCCGCTGGATACATGGCTACGGCTGATTATCTGGATGGCGATAGGGATGGTGATCTATTTCTGCTACGGCAAAAAACACAGCCGGGTAAGGCGGGAACTCAACGCCGGTCAGTAATGCTTCCAGTCCTGCCGCAGCACGCCCATCACAACCATGTCCACATACTGGCCATGCAGCTTGGCGTTGTGCCGCAGGATACCTTCGCGGGTAAATCCCAGCTTAATAGGGATTTGCCCGCTACGCTCGTTCTGTAACACGAACCGGATCTCAATTTTATTTAACCGCAGTTTTTTGAAAGCATAGGTGATCAGCGCCCGGCAGGCTGCTGTGGCAATGCCTTTCCCCTGAAAAGCTTCTCCCACCCAATATCCGATTTCCGCTTTTTGTACCTGGTGGTCCCACCCGTGAAGGTCCATCACCCCGCATAAATGGTGCTGGTACCAAATGCCCAGCGCAATGGCTTCCTGTTCTTCCGCTTTGCGCTGCATCATCTGAATAAAACGGGCGCTGTGTTCTTCATTGGTATTGTAATCCACCCAGGGCAGGAACTTACGCAGGCTTTTCCGGGAGGCATCCAGCTGTTTATATACCAGTGGGGCGTCCTGCATGGTGAGTTGCCGCAGATAAAGATCTTCATTGACAGGTATATCTAACATAACCGGAATTAAAGTGGGGGATAAACCTACGAATAAAATTATGATTTGCGAATTTATTGATGATGAATCGCTGACAAAATAAAAGGCAGATCAATAATGATCTGCCGTCATTTTTATCACACTTAAAATCTGTCTTTTATCCGCTGTTATTAGTTTTGTGCCAGCAGGTTTCTCTTCGTCATATCTTTCACTACCTGCTGTGCATACAACACCGCCATTCTTGCAGTGGACGGCGGGTCAAAAGATTGTGATTGTACAGAGTACAGCAACTGGCCGCTCTTCAGGTCGTACAGGTTGCCTTCCCACTGATACCTGGTGCTGTAGGTAACATACCCGGGACCATAATACGTATTATACCAACGGGAATAGTAAGGCCAGAATCCCCAGTAACCATAAGGAGCGTAGGCATATCCCGGCGTATAGCTTTTTTCCCTGCCTTTATCTACCATGACGATGGTCAGGACCTGGCCGACATCGCTACCCTGAAGCTTTCTGACAGCCTGTTTTTCGCCCATTTTCATAAACTCGCCGGGACCGAATTCCTGTAACGCGGAAACGGCGTTATACCCCTTGCGCCTGAATTCTGCTACGGTGAAATCCTCCATCTGGCTTCTAAGGGCACGGTCTTTCTGGGGTACCAGCGCCATCACCATTATTTTCTGATCTTTCCGTAACTGTTGCGCATTATTGGCGCGCCAGGAAGAAGTAACTTTCGTACTGCACGCAGCCAAAGCCATTATCACTAATCCTGACAATATTAAACCCAGCTTTTTCATGGTTTCCTCCTTGTTTTTGCGTTATACCTGTTAGACGTGGCAGGGAGGAAAATGTAACAGCGACAAAATAGTTTTAACATTCCTATAACTGTGAGATCATGATTACTGCAGATTTGCGAAGATCATAGCACGACATAAACGAGATAAAAGAAGGCAAGCTCAGATATAAAAAAAGACATGCCCCGGAGGCATGTCTTTTTTTATATCTGAGTTTCTATTACGCCATGATCTTCGCAAATCTGCAGTAATCATGGCCATCAAAGTTTAGTAGTTAATCACCTGCTCTTCGATAGCGGCCGGTAATTCGCGGAACTGGTACAGTTGCGTACGCAGCTGCGGTTCAAAACCAGCTTCCCGGATAGCGTCCTGCATGGTGCGGTAGGTAAAGCGGTGTGGTGCGCCGGCAGCGCTCACCACGTTCTCCTCGATCATGATGGAGCCGAAATCGTTGGCGCCGGCATGGAGGCACAGTTGCGCTACCTGTTTACCGACAGTGAGCCAGGATGCTTGTATGTTTTTAACATTGGGCAGCATAATACGGCTCATAGCGATCATGCGGATATACTCTTCGGCGGTGGTCATGTTATGTACCCCGCGGATCTTGGCCAGCAGCGTGTCTACGTCCTGGAAAGTCCAGGGGATGAAGGCGGTGAAGCCGTAGTGTCCTTCGGGTTTTTCGCTCTGTACCTGACGGATGTCCACCAGGTGTTCGAAGCGTTCCATCACCGTTTCCACGTGACCGAACATCATGGTGGCAGAGGAGGCTATATTCAGCTTATGCGCTGCCCGCATCACGTCCAGCCATTCCTGTGCGCCGCATTTGCCTTTGGAGATCAGCCGGCGTACGCGGTCATTCAGAATTTCGGCACCGGCGCCGGGAAGGCTGTCCATGCCCGCTTCCTGCAGCGCGCGCAGCACTTCGATATGGGTGCTTTTCTCCAGTTTGGTGATGTGCGCTACTTCCGGGGGCCCCAGTGTATGCAACCGCAGGGTAGGGTATAGCTTCTTCAGTTCCCTGAACAGGTTGGTATAGAAGCTCAGCCCCAGTTCCGGGTGATGCCCGCCCTGTAACAACAGCTGGTCGCCGCCGTATTTCAGGGTCTCGTCTATCTTGCGTTTATATTCCTCTATGTCGGTAATATAGGCTTCGGCATGGCCCGGTATGCGGTAAAAGTTGCAAAACTTACAGTTGGCCGTGCACACGTTGGTCGTGTTCACGTTTCTGTCTATCTGCCAGGTCACCTTCCCATGCGGCACCTGCTGCTTACGTAACTCGTTGGCTATATGCATCAGTTCTGCCAGCGGTGCATTCTCAAACATGTACACCCCTTCTTCTGCTGTCAGAAACTCAAACTGCTGCGCCTTTTGATATAAATCCTGAAGTACCATATGCTTTTTTCTAATCGCTGAATAACCCGACAAAGGTAGTATATCGCACAATAACAGCGGGTAATAAAAATATTTTATATGTAGCGTATTAAACATTAAATTTAGGCAAATGATCCCCTTGCATCACCTGTATGCCTAAACCAAATCTGTTACTCGCCGCGCTGCTCTCCTTAGCAGCCATAGCCGGTCTTTATCAACCAGTATCTGCCGGAAATGCCATCCAGGAGAATGACACCACTCAGCAATCTGTGTTCATCACCCGCTTTAAATTCAAACAATACTACGGGGCGTAGTGGTTATCTCGGCCACACTGGACAACATCCCGGACACGCTTCAGTTTATCCTCGACACCGGCAGCGCCGGCATTTCACTGGATACCGCCACCTGTGTCAGGCTTGGCATCCCCCTAACGCCTACCGACAAGGTGGTGAAAGGACTCGGCGCCGCCAAAACCGTCTCTTTCGCCATGGGGCACTCCCTGAAGCTACCCGGGCTGACAGTAGACAGCCTCAACTTCCATGTCAATGATTATGAACTGATTAGCCAGGTATACGGTATACAGGTGGATGGTATCATCGGCTACAGTTTCCTCAGCCGCTATATCGTAACGGTAGACTATGATACGGAAGAAATTATCGTTAACACCAAAGGCCGTTATGCCTATCCGAGAGGCGGGCAACTCCTGCGCCCTTCGCTCACCCAGATACCACTGATCACAGCACCGCTGCGCAACGAGCGGAAAACGGTCACCAACCGCTACTACTTTGATACCGGGGCCGGCATGTGCCTGCTGCTCTCCACCCAGTTTGTGAAAGACAGTGCGCTGATCACCAGGCAACGCAGAGCCCGGAAAATTATTCAGACGGAAGCACAGGGCCTGGGCGGCAAAATGCAGATGTCACTTACCACCGTGCAGGAGTTCCGTATCGGCAACTACTCCTTCCGGAACGTGCCGACCTACATCTTCGACGACCGGACCAACATCACGGCCTATCCCTTCCTCGGCGGCATGATCGGCAACGACCTGCTGCGCCGCTTCAATATTACGCTCAACTACAGCAAAAAAGAGATATACCTGATGCCCAATACCCATTACAAAGACATGTTCGACTACTCCTATACCGGCCTTATCATCTACCTGATCGACGGCCGGGTGGAAGTAACGGACATCATCAAAGGGTCCCCGGCAGAAAAAGCCGGTATCCATAAGGGCGATATCATCATGGCTGTCAACAACAATCTCGGCTCCAACCTCCAGGTGTTCCGCGAACTGCTCAAAAATGTAGGCACTAAGGCCACCCTGCTGATTGCCAGGGATAATGAACTGTTAATTAAAAAGTTGCCAATAAAAAGCATTCTTTAACGTTATTTGCAGCATGTGGCGTACTCTGGTGACTGTAATATGCTTATGCTGTAATTTATTCCTGCCTGCTTTCGCACAACGAAAAAACGCTGCCACCGCAGCGGCAGACAACAGCAAACCGCTGGCTGTGATCCCCTTCCGCATGATCGGCAAACATGTGGTGCTGCCGGTCGTTCTCTCCGGCAGTACAGACACCCTGCGCTTTGTATTTGACTCCGGCGCCGAAGTCACCGTACTCCATAAACGCATCGCCGAAAAAATGCGGATCAACAGCGGACGCCAGGCTTTTATGAGCGGCACCAACAATGCCATGGTAAAAACGCCGGTAGTTACCATCAATGCACTGTACCTGAACGAATTACGACTTCCTTACGTCAACGCCTACCTCGAAAACCTGGACAACCTCGGCGATATCGACGGCGTCATCGGCGTAACCCTGATGAAACTGTACATCGTAAAGATCGACTACCGGCAACAACAGCTGGTACTGTACCGCAATGGTAAAACACCCGCCGGCAACACCGGGCGGCTGCTGCATTTCCAGCTCAATTACTCCACGCCGGTGATAGATGCCGCCATCACCATGCCCGACGGCCGCCACCTTCCCGGGCATTATCACATCACCACCGGCGGCGATTACGGCATCCTGTTCAACTGGCCTTACGTAGACTCCAACCGCATCAACAGTCTCCCTACCATCAATACCGACAGGGTACAGGACATGGTCAGGATACTGTATTACATCAACAGCACCATCCCCTCGCTGCAACTGGGCGGGAAAACAATGAACAACGTGCCCGTCAGTTATTGTAAAGACATCAACGATGTGGGCGTGTTCACAGAAATCGCCGGGTCTGTCGGTTATGAGGTATGGAAACAGTTCACCATCACCATCAATTACGGAAAGAAAGAGCTGTACCTGGAATGACCGCCACCACTACATTACAGCGTATATGTCTCCCCCAAACCCATCCTGAGAACAGCAAACCCACACCCTAATTCTTAATTCCTAATACGTAATTAGTCCTTTTACCCTATTTTTACTCTTATACGAATATTACATTATGATTCATTATAATAAATTTACATTAGCTAATGGGTTGCGGGTAGTGGTACATGAAGACCACACTACGCCCATGGCTGTATTAAACGTACTGTACGACGTAGGCGCAAGAGACGAGAATCCTCAACAGACCGGTTTTGCCCACTTATTCGAACACCTCATGTTTGGCGGGTCTGTGAACATCCCGGAATATGACGAGCCGCTGCAGATGGCAGGAGGGGAGAACAACGCCTACACCACCAGCGACCTCACCAACTACTACATACAACTGCCGGCGGAAAACATCGAAACCGCTTTCTGGCTGGAAAGCGACCGGATGCTGTCGCTCGCCTTCAGTGAAAAAAGCCTGGACGTACAACGCAAAGTGGTATCGGAGGAATTTAAGGAACACTATATCAACAAGCCTTATGGCGACGTTTGGCATAAGATGCGGGAGCTGGCATACAGCACGCACCCGTACCGCTGGATGACCATCGGTAAAGAACTGTCGCATATCGAAAATGCGCAGCTGGAAGATGTAAAAGCCTTCTTCTTTAAGTTTTACCGGCCGGTCAACGCCATTCTTTCCGTAGCGGGCAATGTGACCGTGGAACAGGTGAAAACGCTGGCCGAAAAATGGTTTGGCGACATCCCCTCCGGAGAAAAATACACCCGCAACCTGCCGGTAGAGCCGCCGCAGGACGCAGCACACAAACTGGAAGTAAAAGCCAACGTACCACTGGACGCGCTGTACAAATGCTACCATATGTACCCCCGCTCCGACAAACGGTACTACGCGGCCGACCTTATCTCCGATATCCTCGGCGGCGGCAGCTCTTCCCGGCTGCACCAGGTACTGGTAAAAGAGAAAAAACTCTTTAGCAATATCGACTGCTATCATTTCGGCAGCCTCGACGCCGGCCTGCTCACCATCGAAGGTAAACTGGTCAAAGGCGTGAAAATGAAAGACGCCGAAAAAGCCATACAAACGGAACTGGAAAAACTGCAGGGCGAAGTGATCGCAGAACGCGAATTGCAAAAGGTGAAAAACCGTGTGGAAAGCCTGCTTGCCTTTGAAGACATGAGCCTGCTCAACAGGGCCAACAACCTGGCCTTTTATGAGCTGCTCGGCGATGCCGGCCTGATGAACAAAGAATTTGAAAACTATGAAGTGGTGACAGCAGAAGATATTCACCGGGAAGCACAGCTGCTCTTCGATGAAAAAAATGCCAACACCATTTACTATTACGCCGAAAACCAGGGATAATCCACTTCTCCGTCACACGGTATAAATGAGCTATTTATGAACAGAACGATTCCTCCTCCCATTAAAGACGCTGTGGAGTTTGATATAAAACTGAAACCTTACGAGAAATTCACACTGGACAACGGTATTCCCGTTTATGTGATTAAATCGGAAGAGCAGGAAACACTCCAGCTGGAACTGATATTTCCGGCAGGGTCGTGGTATGAAAGTGAAAGCCTGGAAGCCACCGCTACCAACTTTCTCATGAAAAACGGGACCAGCAAAAGGACCGCGCTGGAGATCAACGAAGCCATCGACTATCATGGCGCCTATCTCAACCGGAACGCCTATCACGAAAACGCCACCTTCACCCTGCACTGCCTTACCAAACATACGGAGGTGCTGCTGCCGGTGCTGCAGGACGTGATCCTTGATCCGGTATTTCCGGAAGAAGAGCTGCAGCTCTACAAACAAAACCAGAAACAGAAACTGGCTGTCAATCTCCAGAAATGTGACTTTGTGGCCAACCGCTTTATCGATAAATACCTGTTTGGCGAATTCCATCCCTATGGCCGCGTGAGCAGCATGATGGCCTATGACGCCCTACAGACAGAAACGCTGCGCGCTTTCTATCAAAAGCACTATACGTACAATAACTGCCGCATTTTTGTGGCCGGCAACATGCCCGCCAATATGCTGGAACTGCTGAATAAACACTTCGGCAGCACCCAATGGAACGGCGAAACCAGCCTTACCAGGCTGGACCTTCCGGTACAACCCGCTGAGGAAAAGAAATTCCGCATCTTCAATGATGAAAACGGGGTGCAGGGCGCCATCCGTATCGCCCGGCCGTTCCCGAACCGCTACCATCCCGACTTCCCCAAAATGCTGGTGCTCAACACCATCCTGGGCGGATACTTCGGCTCCCGCCTGATGAGCAATATCCGGGAAGACAAAGGATATACCTACGGCATCTATTCCCAGCTGTACAACTTCCGGCAGGTGAGCGCCATAAACATCCAGACCGAAGCCGGCCGGGACGTGTGCGAAGCTACCATCGAAGAAGTGTACAAAGAGCTGCAGCGCCTGCAAAATGAGGCTGTGCCGCAGGAAGAGCTGGACCTGGTACGCAACTATATGATCGGTTCCATTCTGGGCGACCTGGACGGAGCGTTCCAGCTGATACAACGCTGGAAAAACCTGATCCTCAACGACCTGGACGAAAACTATTTTTACAACAATATTCAGACGATCAAGAACATCACCGCAGAAGAATTACAACATCTCGCCAAACAATACCTTACACCCGGCGACTTCTATGAACTGGTGGTGATCTGATGAGATAATCATGCACGACGAACAACATTACCTGGCAGCTAATAAAGCACTGTGGAACAAACGTGCAGCCGTGCACGTTAACTCTTCCTTTTACGATGTGCCGGCTTTCCTGGAAGGGCGTAATTCGCTCAACAGTATTGAGCTGGCATTGCTGGGCGATGTCGGGGGAAAACGCATCCTGCATCTGCAATGTCATTTCGGGCAGGATACGCTTTCCCTGGCGCGCATGGGCGCCAAAGTAACAGGAGTGGACCTCTCCGATGTGGCAATAGCCGAAGCAACCAGGCTGACTTCCGAGCTAAACCTTTTCCACCAGGCCACGTTCATCTGCTCGGACATTTATAGCCTCCCCGTACACCTGCACGACAAGTTCGATATCGTGTTCACCTCCTACGGCACTATCGGCTGGCTGCCCGACCTGAACAAATGGGCCGGCGTAGTGCAGCATTTCCTGAAGCCGGGCGGCGTTTTTGTCATGGCAGAATTCCATCCGGTCGTATGGATGTTTGACGATCAGTTCACCCGCGTGCAATATGATTATTTCAATACAGAAACGATCGTGGAGAACAATACCGACACTTATACAGATGCCGAAGCGGCCGCAGATGTGAAAGGTGTTTCCTATTCCTGGAACCATCCGCTGAGCGATGTCATTGGTTCCCTGCTGGCGCAGGGCCTGCAGTTACAGGTGCTGCAGGAATTTGACTATTCCCCGTATAACTGTTTTCAGCATACCACCGGAGAAAACGGGCATTTCCAGATCAAAGGCATGGAGGGCAAGCTGCCCATGGTGTACGCATTTAAGTTCCTTAAACCTTAACATATGAAGTCACTTCTCATTACATTGTTATTCGTGGCGGGCAGTCTCACCGGGATGGCCCAAACCCAGTCGGATATGAACAAACAAGCCGGACAGGAATACAAAGAGGCAGATAAGAAGCTGAATACCATATACCAGGAGATTCTGAAAAAATATGCGGCCAATAAAACGTTTATTACCAATTTCCGGGAAGCGCAGCGGCTGTGGGTGCAACTACGCGACGCACAGCTGAAAGCGATGTATCCCGGGCCCGCCAAAAGTTACGGCAGCATGTTCCCCATGTGCAAAGCCACCTATCTCACAGAACTGACCAATCAACGTACAGAAGCTATACGGGTGTGGCTCAATGGCCTGCCTCCCGGTGAAACCTGCACCGGTTCTGTCGGCGCTACGGAATAGCTAACATTTATATAATATAAATTACATATTATTTTTTGTATATTTGGCGCAGAACACCGCGCCTATGAGACTCCCTATCCTAATCCTGGCGGTATTGCTATGTGGTAATGCCTATAGCCAGTCCCGCCAGACAGCACTGGACACACTCGAAAACCGCTATCAGCGTTGCCTGTCAGCAGGCAGCAACAGTTACGGCTGCGCCCTTGTATATTATAAACAACTGGACAGCCTCCTCCACACCACGTTACAGCGCCTTTACAGCCAGATCGACCCTAACAGGCTGCACACCCTTCAGACAGAACAGGGGGCGTGGGAAGAGAAAAAAGATGCGTATTTCCGCAAAATAGACGAGCGGGTGGAGAAAATGCACAAAAGCACGATGAACGGGCTGGACGATGATATGATCTCTACAGATAACAAGGCGGCTTATGTAAAAGACCGGGTTACCGCACTCCTGGATTTTGAAATTTAGAAATTTACGGATTTTGAGATTTCGGATCCAACCCCAAAATCTCAAAATCCGTAAAATCAAAAAATCCCTAAATGCGTTAAAGTCTCTCCTGGTGCCGCAGCCAGCGTTCCGGCATTTCGTTATTGCTGGCCAGCAGGTAATCATTGTACGCGCAGGGCACAAACTCCTGGTCGGGGAGCTGCATCCACCAGCGGCCGGTACGTTTGCTTTTCAGGAAAACGGTTTCTATATCGGAGAAGGCTATATGAAATTCCCAGAAGGCATCCCTGTCATCCAGCAGGGCTTCTTTGTTTTTGACGGAGCGGCCGTCCATAAAATACCACATCATCTGCGCTATCTGGCGGGCTGTGAGTTGTTCCTTATCTTTTTCAGGCCGGTAGCCATAAATGCCGAAGGAAGACAAGCGGCTGCTCATCCCTGCATAACGGGCCAGCGAGCAGGCTTCTTCGCCGCTGAAGCCGTTGGGAGAGAGGCTGTTGGCCGGCGCATCGGTATGCCGGATGATATTGATGTCCAGGCTGAACAGGTCCGAGTGGCGCAATACCGGCTCCGCTTCTTCCATATTCTCACGGATACGGCCTAAACGAAAACAGTCGAAACGCAGCTTGTCCAGCGTTTCTAACATGCGCGGATGTACGAAATAGCTCTGAAATCCCAGGTGGTTGTAATGACGGAGATAATTGGGTTGTTCTGTAAGGATATCCATCAGGTACCTTTCACTGCGGTGGGCGGACTCCTCCTGCAGGTCGATCAGCGCATCTGCCACGGTGGCTTCGATGATCAGCTGATGCGCAGCATATGCTTTGTATTGCGGGTAGGTAAGGTCGTGAGAGCCCCCGAGTATCAGTACGGTTTTGTTGGCCTGTATCAGTTCCCCCACCACTGTTTTCATGGCGGCGTAAGCATCGGCCAGGAAAGCGCCGGAGCGCAGATTGCCCACGTCGGCCAGGCGGATATCGCGGTGCCAGTTGTAGAGCTTAAAGAACTCGCGCCGGATGGCATCGGGGCCGCTGGTGCCGGTTTTACCACTGGCACTGCCTCTCTCTTCTCCCACTCCAAGCAACACAATATCGGCAGCATCCAGGTCCGGATGATGCTCTTCCTCATAAGCGTCTATCACACCCCCGATCTGGAAGGCGTCATACTCCTGATCATCGTTCAGAAAAGCTTTGGAAACAGGTTGCAAAAAATCCTGCAGGTGCAAAAAATCTGCCATCACTTTAGTTGGGTTTGTTTGACGGCAAACGTACAACAAGAATTTAAAAAAAATACATCATGATGCAGATAAGCAGCGGGTTATGCTACTGTAACGGGAATACCAAAGGCACGACTCTTAGTTGCGGTGAATAATAAACTCAAAAGGCTTATGCGCTTTACGTGAAATTGCTTTCTCCAGCACCGATCGTTTGCTGGTAATTCTGCTTTTGTTGCAATCTACTACTTCCATTACTGCGCACAGATAATCCATTGTTTCAATTAAAGACAACATCTCACTGATTTGCCTTACAGCAGACTGGATCTGCTGCTCTGTGTACCTATCTTCATGTAGCAGGATCAATAAATCTCTATCTACCGGTTTCATGAAAAAAATTTTGACTGTTCCCCGAAATAATTGTTTGGCCAGGTTTTCATGGGATAATCCAAAAAAGATAAGGTAAAATCATTTCAATGTTGCGTCAGGTGTGTGCCTCTTAGTGCATTCGTTTTTTGTTCATAGTGGGACATCCGCAATCGTTTTTCTTAAACACTTTGCAACCTGTCATCGTTAAACTTCCACAAAGAAAAAAGATCACCATCCATTTAAGCCTTTTCATAATGCTAGTTAAAATACTTCCGGTTAATTATAAATCCTTCCCTAATTAGTTTACCTTTTCTTAACAATCACCCTTTGTAATTTAAGCTAAATTCGCAAAAAAATTCAATTTATTTGTCCACAATCCAGCCTCCCGTAAAAATTTTAACAGTGCCTCTGGACTGGGGCCTGGGACACGCCACCCGCGATATTCCCCTCATCCATGAAATGCTAAACGCAGGCGCACAGGTTTTTATTGCTGCCGAAGGCAAACATGCCGCACTGCTGAAACAGGAATTCCCGGAAATTACCATTTTACCGCTGCCCGGATACCGCATTCAATACGCGCAGAAAGGCAAGTTCTTCGGAATGAAGATCATACAACAAATTCCCAAGATATATAACGCAGTGAAATACGAGCAACGGTGGCTCAAAAAGATCGTGAAAGAATATCAGATCGACGCCGTGATCTCGGACAACCGCTTCGGACTGTCCCATAAAGACATCCCTACCGTGTTCATCACCCATCAGCTCCTGATCAAAACCCCTTTCGGCGGCTGGATTGAGCGAACACTGCAGAAAATCAACTATAATTTCATCCGCAAATACAGCGCCTGCTGGATCCCGGACTTCGCCGGCGACAACAACCTCTCCGGTGAACTGGCCCATCCGGCAAAACTCCCGCCCAACACTACCTACATCGGATGTCTTAGCCGTTTCGAGCCCCAACCGGATGTCGAAAAAAAATACGACCTCCTCGTGCTCATCTCAGGACCGGAACCCCAGCGCACCAACCTGGAAAAGCTGGTACTGGAACAGGTGAAAGACCTCTCCCTGAAGGCGCTCATCGTCAGCGGCAAACCGGGCACACCCTTTCATGAAGAGGTAGCTCCCGGCGTAACGCACGTTAACCATCTGAACGCCAAGGCGTTAAACGAAGCCATGCTGGCTTCTGACATGGTGCTGAGCCGCTCCGGCTATACCACCCTGATGGATCTTGTGAAACTCAACAAAAAAGCGATCCTGGTACCCACACCAGGCCAGTCTGAACAGGTATATCTGGGAGAATACCTCATGGAGAAAGGGTATTTCTATTCAGTCGTACAGGAAAAATTCGACCTGAAGACGGCCCTGGAGGAAGCTTCCCGCTTTCCGTTCAAATCTTTCCAGCACGAACAGGACATGTCGCTTTACCGGGAAGTGGTCAGGCAGTTTGTCCAAAAACTACGTTGATGCCCATATTACTGATTCCCCTGACCGCCAATCTCCGCCTACCAGGAAAATCAGTAATATTCATGGATTGTCACAGTTACATGTTTTTCACTTCCGCCCCGATATAAATCCTGTTACCGGCAATACCCACCGGCCTTTTCAGGAAAGAATATTCCTGTAGTATCAGGTCCCGGTAATCCTGCTCCGTCAGGCTTTTCTCATGAAGTCCCATGGGCCTGTACTTCTGTGACCTCCGGCTGAAAAGGGCTTCATAGCTGCCAGCCAGCGTATGCATCTCGTCCAGTTGCCCGGGCGTGATTTTTTCCGTTTTGATGTCCTGCAGTTCTATCCCCCTTTCTTTGGCTTTTATTTCTTCGAGAATTTTTTTGCAGGTATTACAGGTCGACAAATGATATATCTTGTTCATATGCTTTGATATTATTTCCGGGTTTAAAAATACATTCTGAACGTATATTGTGGTACTATCTTAATTTTGTGCATTCAAATTAATTCTTGTAGGTTTAGTGATGCAAAAGAAATTATTTTTACTCGACGCTATGGCCTTGATTTACAGGGCTTACTACGCGCTGATCAGAAATCCCAGGCTTACCAGCACAGGTCGCAATACCAATGCCCAATTTGGTTTTACGACCACCCTGCTGGACCTTATCAATAAGGAAAAACCTACCCATCTGGCTGTTGCGTTTGACACGCATGCGCCCACCGAACGCCATACCACTTTCACCGACTATAAAGCCAATCGCCAGGACGCTCCGGAAGATCTGCTGGACGCCCTCCCTGATATTAAACGGATCATCGAAGGGTTTAATATCCCGGTAGTGGAAATTGATGGTTACGAAGCCGATGACGTGATCGGGACGCTCGCCTGGCAGGCTGCTGACGCCGGTTATACTGTGTACATGGTAACACCCGACAAAGACTACGGCCAGCTGGTGAAAGAAAACGTATTCATCTACAAACCTCCCTATATGGGCAGCAAAGAAGAGATTCTGGGCCCGAAGGAAGTATGCGAGAAATGGCAGATCAAAGATGTACACCAGGTGATTGACATCCTCGGCCTCATGGGCGATGCGGTGGATAATATCCCCGGGATCGCCGGCGTGGGCGAAAAAACAGCCATGAAACTGCTGGCCCAGTACGAAACCCTGGAAAACGTACTGGCCAATGCCGACGCCATCGGCGGCAAAATGGGAGAGAAGATCAAAGCCGGTCACGACAACGCACTGCTGTCCAAAGAACTGGCCACCATCATCACCAATGTGCCGGTTACCTTCCATGAAGAAGATTTTTCCCTGACCGGTATCCATAAAGAGAAATTAACCGAAATCTTTACCGAACTGGAATTTAAAACCCTCGGTAAAAGAGTGCTGGGAGATGGTTTCTCCTTTAGCGGCGGCGCGCCCGAACCCAAAGCCAAAGTGGTGCAAACAGACCTCTTCGGCCAGGCCGTGGAAACAGCCGTGGCGGAAGAACCAGCCGAAGCCCCCGCCTTCCTGGCGCCGGATAAAAACATCAACAACACACCACATAACTACCTGCTGATCGATACGCCGGAAAAACGCGCCGCACTGCTGGCCGATCTCCTGCAACAGCAGGAAGTGGCCTTCGATACCGAAACTACCGGCACCGATGCCAACGAAGCGGACATAGTGGGCATGAGCTTCGCTTACAAAAAAGGGGAGGCCTATTACATTCCCCTGCCGGCGGATTATGACGCCGCCCGTGCGATCATGCATGAGTTCAAACCGCTCTTCGAACATCCGTCTCTCACCCTGGTAGGCCAGAATATCAAATACGATATGCTGGTGCTCAAATGGTACGGCCTGGAAGTGACCACCGCGCTGTTCGACACCATGCTGGCGCACTACCTCATTGAACCGGAAGGCCGCAGAAGCATGGACGCCCTGAGCGCCCAATACCTGCAGTACGAGCCCGTGGCCATCGAAACGCTGATCGGCAAAAAAGGAAAAGGGCAGGGCACCATGCGCGATGTGGAAGTGGAGAAAATCAAGGAATATGCCTCCGAAGATGCAGACATCACCCTGCAGCTGAAACATACCTTCGTGCCCATGCTGCCGGAAAAAGCAGTGGAGAAAGTATTTTACGATGTGGAAAATCCGCTGGTGAAAGTACTGACCGACATGGAGTTTGAAGGCGTACGCATCGATACGCTGGCGCTGGCAGACTACTCCCGCGAACTGGAAACGGAAATCAAACGCGCAGAGGAAAGCGTATATGAACAGGCCGGCGTAAGGTTTAAACTGGCGTCTCCCAAACAACTGGGCGAAGTGCTGTTTGAAAAACTGCAACTGGACCCTAAAGCCAAGAAAACAAGGACAGGACAATACGCCACCGGTGAAGACGTGCTGGCGAAGCTGGCCAACAAACACAAGATCGTGGATGATATCCTGATCTTCCGTGAACTGAGCAAGCTGAAATCTACCTACGTAGACGCGTTGCCGTTAATGATCAACAAACGGACCAACCGCGTGCATACGTCCTACAACCAGGCCGTGGCCGTCACCGGCCGCCTGAGCTCCAATAATCCCAACCTGCAGAATATTCCGATCCGGACAGACCGCGGACGGGAAGTGAGAAAGGCGTTTGTTCCGCGCAATGAAGAATTTGTACTGCTGTCTGCCGACTACTCGCAGATTGAACTGCGTATCATTGCAGCCATCGCGCAGGACGAGCAGATGATGAGCGCCTTCCGTGAGAAAATAGATATCCACGCGGCCACGGCAGCCAAAGTGTACAACGTTGAACTGGACGCCGTTACTTCAGATATGCGCCGGAACGCGAAAAGCGTCAACTTCGGTATTATCTACGGGGTGAGCGCCTTCGGCCTGTCCGAAAACCTGGGCATCGCCAGAAGCGAAGCAAAAACCCTCATCGACAACTATTTCACGCAGTATCCGTCTATCAAAAAATACATGGACGATCAGATACAATTTGCGCAAACTAACGGTTACGTACAAACGATGCTCGGACGCAAGCGGTGGCTGAAAGATATCAACTCTTCCAATGCCGTAGTACGTGGCTATGCGGAAAGGAACGCGATCAACATGCCTATCCAGGGCACGGCCGCCGACATGATCAAACTGGCCATGATCTCGGTCCACAAGGCGTTTAAGGAAAGGAACCTGAAATCCAGGATGATCCTGCAGGTGCATGACGAATTGGTATTCGACGCCCATCGCTCTGAACTGGAAATTATTAAACCCCTGATATTGGATTGTATGCGTAATGCGCTGCCATTGGCCGTTCCCGTTGAAGCTGAAATGGGCATCGGTGAAAACTGGCTGCAGGCCCACTAATTTATTTTGAGATTTTTTGATTTACGATTTCCTGATTTTGTGGTCGCTAAAATATACCCAAAATCAGGAAATCGTAAATCAAAAAATCCGCAAATCCATTATGATTTCCCAAAACAGTTTACTAGTTTCAAAACATGATCCAAACTCCTCGACTACAATTGTTGCCTTGCACATTGCAGCATTTTGAGTCGCTATTACAGGGCAATGATACACTGGCCGACCTTCTTGGCATTTCGGTTCCGGAAGGGTGGACAGAATATCCCGAAATGGTGCTGGTAGCATATGATAAATTACGCAACGACCCTTCCATGCTGGGATGGTTCTTTTACCTTGTTATTCACCGGGAAGACAAACGCCTGATCGGCGCCGGCGGATTCAAAGGCAAACCCAATCACCAGGGCCTCGTTGAAATGGGCTATGAAATTACTGCAGATTACCGCGAGCAGGGCCTCGGCTCTGAAATGGCGCAGGCGCTCGTTCGCTTCGCCTTCGGGCACTCGTACGTTAAAAAAGTAATCGCCCACACGGAAGAAGAATATAACGCCTCCGTTAAGATATTACAAAAAGCAGGAATGCGATTTGTCGGCACTGTTAAAAACAAAGAAAACGAAGACCTCTGGGAATGGGAGGTCACCAGGGAACAATACCAGGAACAACAAAATACTGTGCAAAAGCTGTAGCAAGCTCCGTTCATCCATCTTTTTCAGGGAGGAATACCCCGATTCCCTTATTTTTGGCCCTTGTCTAAAACCTGTCTTAACAACATGAAGAAATGGATGATCAGCGCTGCCATGCTGTGCAGCACTGCCGTATTTGCCCAAACAAGCACTAATGTAGAGGGTAGCCGCTACCAGTTTTCCGTTATTAAAAATATGGACGCAGGAGATGTACAGAACCAGGGCCGTACCGGCACCTGCTGGTCTTTCTCCGGCCTCTCCTTTTTTGAATCTGAACTGCTCCGCAGCGGTAAAGGCAAAGGCCTGAACCTCAGCGAAATGTTCGTTGTCCGCAAAATGTACCCGCTGAAAGCAGCCAACTACGTAAGAATGCACGGCCGGGCCAACTTCGGCGAAGGCGGCGGTTTCCCCGACGACCTGCTGTGCCTGCGCGAATACGGACTGGTGCCGCAGGGCGCTTACGACGGCAACAAAGGCAAAATGTACAACCATGCCGAAATGGAAAGCCTGCTGGAAGGCATGGTGAAAACCATCGGCAACGCCAACGGTACCATTAACCCCGACTGGCAGAAAGCATTCGACGGTGTACTGAACGCCTACATGGGCGACGCACCGGAAAAATTCCAGTATAACGGCAAATCCTATACGCCGCAGTCTTTCGCTAAAGAACTCGGCCTGAGCGCTGACGATTACGTGCTGATCTCTTCTTTTACCCACCACCCGTACAACAGCCAGTTCGTGCTGGAAGTACCGGATAACTGGAACTGGGAGAAAGTATACAACGTAACCCTGGATGACTTTAACCGCATCGCGGAAACTGCCGTTACCAACGGTTACACCCTCGCATGGGCCGCTGACGTGAGCGAAAAAGGTTTCAACTTCAAAGATGGCCTCGCCATCGTTCCGGATAAAGACTGGGCTGATATGTCTGCAGAAGAAAGAAAAAACATGTTCCTCGAGCCAGTGAAAGAAAAAACCATCACCCCGGAAGTACGCCAGCTCGCCTTCGATAACTTCGAAACCCAGGACGACCACGGCATGCACATCGTAGGCATCGTAAAAGACCAGAACGGCAACAAGTATTTCCGCGTGAAAAACTCCTGGGGCACCGAGAACTTCGGCCAGGGTTACTTCTACGCCTCTATGCCGTACTTCGCTTATAAAACCACCTGCTTCATGGTGAACAAAAAAGCACTGCCGGCTGATATCGCGAAAAAATTAAAACTCTGATATCCGGACGTCAGGCACAGCTGCCTGGTACCGGTCAGCGTTTTCAACTGACTTTTAAAAGGGGCTCCCTCCGGGTAAGCCCCTTTATTTTTTGAGCCCTGCATAATTACTGCCGATCAAACCGCAGCGCCTATACGCTCATCACAGTCCGGCAATTTCCCCCGCTGACGCGAAGCCACCGGATCATCCGAACATCACCCGGCAATTGTTGCAATAAATGAATTGGTTTTCAGCATGGAAAATCTATTTGACTTTGTCAAATAAATATATTTGATTAAGTCAAACAATCATTTATAATATATTATTTTACAATATATTACATGCTACTTTCCTTCTTGTCGCTGGGTGAGGTCATAACTTCCCAGTCTTAATTTCACCGGGATGCCGGTTTGTTTCTGCCAAACCCATTCTTTCTTGCAGAAAAAACCAAAATGCTGGTCGTAGTAAGCATGGCTGGTCATCAAACAGGCCGGGGAGGGTGAGCGAGAGGACAGGGCTGTCCGCTGCGGGAAGTTATCATTGGCGCGGTCTTCTCTTGAAAGCAGCGCGAAAGGGAAGCTTCCGAAAGAGACCTTATCAGCAGGTAGACCGTCCGCAGAGAGGCCATCGAAAAACAGCCGGCCGGCAGCAAGACCTCCTGACCGGGGAGGAGAGGATATTTTTTCTGCGTTGAAGCCACCGGAAGTGTGAGCAGACGAAAGCCGGGCAGCGGCATTACCAAAAAGGGAAACGCTGCTACGGGAAAATACAAACGGTGCGGGCGCTCCTCCGGCAGACCTGCTCTGAGGCACATGGCCGGAGTCCGCAACCAGCAACACCTGTTTGCCGGACGCCGGAACCTCCGTGATCTTACCGGATGATACCTGTGCCTGTAATGATACAGGCCCTATCATCAAACAACCGATCATCCACCATTTCATTTTATAAAATATTTCAGGTAATAGCCTCATAGCTGCCTATGCCTTCACGTATCAGTTCCGGTTCCGGACCGGTACAATCCACCACCGTGGAAAAACCCATTCCCCCGGGGCCGCCATCCACCACAATATCCACCACCTTGCCGAATTTCTCATAAATGATTTCCGGATCCGTATATTCTTCCACGTAGTGGTCAACGGGAAGCGTGGTACTCATCAGCGGATTGTCCAGTTCATGCACAATCGTCCGGCAGATATTGTTGTCCGGCACCCTGATACCGACCGTATCCTTCTTGGTCTTTAACAGTTTGGGCACCATCTTGCTCGCAGGCAGGATAAAAGTATAAGGGCCGGGCAGCGCTTTCTTCAGCATCCTGAATACCGGCGTATCCACGCTCTTGGCATAGTCCGAGAGATGGCTCAGGTCATAACAGATAAAAGAAAAATGCGCCTTCTTCGGATCGATCTGTTTAATCCGCGCGATCCGCTCTATCGCTTTGTGCTGGGTAATATCACAACCCAACCCGTAAACGGTATCAGTAGGATAGATAATGATACCTCCGTCCTTCAGACATTCCACGATCGTTTTTATATGGCGGGGATTCGGATTATCCGGGTGAACATTTAACAGCATAGTATCATGAATTAAATGAAAGTAACAACGATGACAACTGCGCAACAACCGTGCTGCTACTGTAAATTTACCAAATTAAATGCTCACTGTAAGTTAATATGCAATTCGTAATTCATAATTCCACAATTACTTCCTATCTTTCGGCCCGATTTTTCCAAACCTACGCGGAATGAAGTTAAAAGGCATTGTCCCCAGAACGTGGAGGAGATTGAAGCGGATACTGCTGGTCCTGTTTGTCGCACAATTTGTATATATCATCCTGTTACGATGGGTCAATCCACCGATCACTATCACCATGATCTCCAGCTGGGTCAGCGGCTGGGGCACCGATAAGCACCTGCAGAAATCCTGGGTCAGCTACGATGAGATATCCCAGCACGCCAAACTGGCCGTGATTGCCAGCGAAGATCAGCTCTTCCCGGACCACGACGGTTTCGACTATAAGTCGATCGAAAAGGCCATGAAACACAATTCCACCAGCAAAAAGATAAGAGGGGCCAGCACCATCAGCCAGCAGGTGGCCAAAAACGTATTCCTCTGGCAGGGCCGTAGCTGGGTGCGCAAAGGGCTGGAAGTGTATTTTACATTTATGATCGAAAAAATCTGGGGCAAACAACGCATACTGGAAGTATACCTGAATGTGGCCCAGACAGGCGATGGTATTTTCGGCGTGGAAGCCGCCTCTCAGGCTTACTATCATAAACCAGCCGCCAGCCTGAACCGCGAAGAAGCCGCGATGATAGCCGCCTGTCTTCCTAACCCTGTTAAATATACAGTCAATCCGCCGGCCCGCATTACCGCCTGGAGACAGCGAAAAATCCTGGTACAGATGCGCAACCTCGCGCCCGACCCGGACATTATGGAACTTGTTTCCGGCGTGAAAAAAGAAACTCCTGCATCAGAAAAAGGCGCTACTCCGCCAGCAACCGGCTCACAGCCTCAATAGCCAGCGCCTCCCGCTGTTCATAACTTCCCCGTATATCCGTCCAGGTTACTCCCGACTGCATCACGATGTCGCGGTACACCCGGTAAAAGTAAGACCGCATCTCCGGATCGGGATATTCACGCTGGGGATCTTCTTCCCAGGGCAGATCAATATAAGTCAGCAGGTAATGATCACACTCCTGTGCCGCGATGGCGGTCAGGATACGGGGATCGCATTCCTGGTATTTATGCTCGCTCCATACTTTGATTACATACAGATCAGTATCACATACCAGCAGGCGATTGGCTTTGGCAGCCATTTCCCGCTCCAGTTGCAACTGCCCTTCGGCGATGGCCAGCAGATCATGCTGCTCATAGGGGCGCCCAAGACCGTCCAGGTACTCCCGGGCGTACTCCGGAGTCCAAACGGTATGGAAATGCGCTGCCAGCGTGGCGCTGAGCGTGCTTTTGCCTGTTGACTCAGGCCCTATGACGACTACTTTTTTCATGAGTGGGAGGTTTCCTGTTGCAGCACAGCCTTACGCCAGCTGAAATATCCGAAGATAGCAATGATAAACAAAAAGATGGTCAGCAGCGCCGTCAGGTACAGGTGTTTGTAAAACAGCAGTGGCACTGCCACGAAGTTGGAGATATTCAGCAGTATCCAGTTTTCCACTTTCCGCTTTGCCAGCAACCACATCCCGCTACATGCCGTAGCAGAGATAAACGCATCCATGACCGGCACATTGGAATCGGAGAAATTGACCAGCAGCACATAAAAGACGGCCCATCCTGCCAGTGCGATGAAGATCGCCGTAGCCAGCTCCCGGGAGCTGCTACGGCTGATCTTCACTTCCGGTTTGGCCGGGCCCTGCCGGGCCCAGTATACCCATCCGTAAATGCTCATCACCAGGTAATAGGCGTTGAGCGTGGCGTCTGCATAGAGTTTAAAATGCTCCCGCGATAGCAGGTAGGTATAGATGCCGGTGCTGATGATACCGGTAGGGTATACCAGTATATTGTTTTTCTTCTGAAAGACGACCGACAATACAGCAAACAGTACTGCAATCGCTTCCAGCCAGGTCATGCCATGCAAGCTGTTTTGCAGTCCCGTTATAAAATCATTCATACAACAAATGTAAGTATTGCAGTTGATGGATTATTTTTTCCGTATACCCATGAGCGTACCGGATATATCCCAGAAACTCTGGCTGGTACCGGCCGGGGCGCCCTGTGGAATGGCCACCCTGATGGTATGCAGCCCCGGGCCGAGATCAGGCAGGGAAATGAACACCGGCGGGGTCAGCGTACCCGGGCACCAGTTGGAGCGGCTCAGGTCAGAAGAAGACAGGCCGTTGCCGAAGTTGCCGGATGCCGGATTGGACAGGCGATAGGTGCCGCAGTCCGTACGCCAAGGGATGAAGTGATATGCCCTTTTTCCGTCAACGAAAATTTCATTCTGCTTCGGGTTAAACTCATCGCCGCCGCCCCAGCCACCATGGCCGGTAGTGATATAACGCAACTGCAGGTGATGAACACCTTCCGGGATGTTGACGGTCACCGTCAGAGAATCCTTATCGAAGAGGGTAGGATACTCCTGTCCGGCCATTTCCATCAGGTTGGTGGTATTAAAAACCGGGTAGATCCAGTCCGGCTTCTGGCTGTTTTCATCTTCGTCGTCGCCGGGATAATATTTAAAACGCAGGCTTACCTTGTGTCCGCCTTTGTCGTAGTTACCGATATAAACGCCGAGCCACACTTCGCCCTGGAGGCGGTTCTGCAGTTCGGTGATGTCCTGTTTGTACATGACGGAATCGGCCCAATGATATCCTTTTATTTTCACCTGTTCATTGAAGTGGCGTACGCCGAAAGGGGTAAAGAAACGCAGCACTTCCAGCGCGGGCAGGTAATTATCGGTAGCTATCATGCCCTGGTACTGTTTGCCGTTTTTAGCGGTAAATACCGGCAGGGCGGCGGCGCCTTTACGGAGGCCGTCGAGGAAAGAAGCGGCTTTGTCTGTGGGCACCATGAACACGGAGCCGGTACGGTCATAGGCGTCTCCATTGGAATACTGCACCAGTTCAGCAAACATGGTTTCCCCTTTTTTAGGCGCTGGCAGTTTTACTTTTTTGAGGATCACGGTACCGCCGGCATAGCGGTAGGTGATGTTTGACTGGTCGTCTGCCGGGTTGGCGATATTGTTGCCCCAGCTGATCTGTTCCTGGTCAAACACCGGCAGGGTGGTGTAGCGGCTTTCGATCACTTCCCGCATGTAGGCAGCATCGTCTACCAGTTGCCCCGTTTGTGCCGGCCATGCCAGTTCTGCCGGGGTTATCTTGCGGTAGTCGATTTTGCGGGCGACGGTTTCGCTGTTGCCATTCCGTACGATTTTGAGCACCAGTCCCAGTCCCGGCGCCACCGCCAGGTTGGGCGTACCTTTGAGCGCCAGTTGATTAGTATACCATACTTCGATGGTATTGGAGCGGATAAAGAGTTTAGCTTTCTGACAGACCAGTCCAAGGATGGTGTCTGTGCCGGGCAGCAGTTCCGGCTGAACATACTCTGCGAAGGGTTTCTTTAACGTGTAGATGTTCCCGTTAGGACTGCCAAGCACCTGCAGGGAGGCATTTTCGGCCAGGTCCAGGTATTGCTGCTCTTTGGCGGCGGGACCGCCGGGAACGAGGCGGGCCCTGTTGTGGTCAATGAATAGCTGCAAGCCGTTGCCTGCATCTTTTCCGTTGCTGCGCATGCCGTAGGTGATCACGGCGGCGGCGCTGTCGGTGTTTCTTTTCTTCTGTGCCAGTACCGGCTGGGCGGTGATGGCCAGGCCGGCCAGCATAACCAGTAATCCTTTCATTGTCGCTATATCTATCTTAAAAAAATAAAAAAGCACAGCCAAAAAGACTGTGCTTCATTTAACACTATCATTCACTCAACTATGGCTTATTCTGCTTCTGCCACAACTTCCTTCACTTCCGGGATCATACGCTTCATCATGCCTTCGATACCGGCTTTCAGCGTAATCATGGAAGAGGGGCAGCCTGAACAGGAACCCTGTAACATCAGTGTTACCGTGCCGGCTTCATAGTTTTTGAACTGAATGGCGCCGCCATCCATTTCTACCGCAGGTTTCACATAGTTTTCCAGCAGTTCCTTGATTCTTTTTACCACGTCGCTGTCATCTGCGCTAACGGTGTTGCTGGCGGTGTCTTTCGTCACTACCACTTCGTCTTCGTTGATAACAGGGCGGTTATCCTCCAGGTATTCCTTCAGAAAGGCTTTTACCGTGGGGATTATATCGTTCCAGTCTGTTTCACTGGTTTTGGTGAGCGTGATGAAGTTGGCCATAATGAACACGCCCCTGATGAAAGGGAAGCTGAACAGTTCTATCGCCAAAGGGGACGGTTTTGCGCTGGCCTCATCCGGAAAATCGATGCTCTTGCCGGGATACAGGAGTTTGTTGGCTACAAACTTCATGGTTTCCGGATTGGGCGTCATTTCCGTGTATATGCTAATGATCGGATTTCCTGTTTTAATCATTTTATCCTAATTTACCTGACAAAGGTAGCACTTTCCGGGCAGAATTTAAGCCAGCGGAAAGGGAAACCTCATCGAATTTTACAATAACGTTATAAGCGGCAGCAATATCCCCTCTAACGCCGTTCCCTACATCAAATTAAAAACTAATGTCATGTTACTGAAAGAGCTTTCTCCCAAAATTCAGGCTGCGCTCAACCAACAGGTGGAAATGGAAGCCGCTTCGTCCCAGTATTACCTGGCCATGGCTTCATGGGCCGAAGTACAGGGGTATAACGGTATCGCACAGTTCCTCTACCGGCATTCCGACGAAGAGCGTATACACATGCTGAAACTGGTGAAATTCATCAATGAAAGAGGCGGTCACGGCCTCGTTCCGGCACTCCGGCAACCGGAGCATCAGTTCGCCAACATTCATGCTGTATTTGAACACGTATACAGCCATGAGCTGGCCGTTTCCCGGGAGATCAACAAACTGGTGGACCTCTGCCTGCAGGAAAAAGACTATGCCACCCACAACTTCATGCAGTGGTATGTCACCGAACAGATTGAAGAAGAACGCATGGCGCGCAATATCCTTGATAAACTCAAACTGATCGGGGAAGACAAAGGCGGCCTTTATATCTTCGACCGCGACCTGGCCAACCTCGATACGGCCGACAGGCACTAATATTATTAAATTTTACATTTATTTTTCTCCCGCGGCTTAGTACTTTTGCAGCATATGCAGACCATCAAAACATTGAAAGCACGCAAAAGGGTGGCCCTGATCGCGCACGACCACAAAAAGGCCGAGCTGATAGAATGGGCGACCTACAACAAAACGGTACTGAGCCGCCATGAACTCTACGCTACCGGCACCACCGGCAAACTGATCGAGGAAGCGCTGGACGTTTCTGTCAGGAAACTGCTGAGCGGCCCGCTGGGTGGCGACCAGCAGATCGGCGCCCTCGTTGCCGAAGGCGCGCTGGACGTGATCATCTTCTTCTGGGACCCCATGGAAGCCCTGCCGCACGATCCGGATATCAAAGCGCTGCTGCGACTGGGCGTAGTGTGGAATATCCCTGTGGCCTGTAACCGCGCTTCGGCCGACTTCCTGCTGACATCCCCGCTGATGCACCAGGACTACGAAGTGATCCTGCCGGACTATTCCCAGTACCTGCAACGGAAAGTCTAGCCCCGCCTTACACTCTCCCGTTTTTTATGCCCTGTAGCTATGTTGCGCCGGGAAATTTCCGTACTTTAATAAAAAGCTTCGGGAATGAGATCCGTATTTTCCTTTTTATTAACCATCCTTACCATCCATCAGAGCCTCGCACAGGACAGCAGCAAAGTATCACAAGACTCCACCACCAACGCACAGCTCATTGCCACCACCCGGCTGCTCCGGGAAAGCGACTCCCTGATAAGGGCAGATGCCGCCACCAAAGCCGCCCTGGAAGAACAGATCCTGCAACTCAGCAATAACAACCAGCGCAAAAAAGAACTGGAACAACAGCTCGCTGTGATCGTGCAGGCCGACTCGCTCAGGAAAGTCCACCAACGGGAACGTATCCTCCGGATGAAAGCCATCTCGCAAGGCATACCCGTAGCCCCTTTCGGCGACACCCTGTTCCGCGTGTATAACAAACTGGGCCCGTTCAAACCCAGCGACCGCGCCGCCAATATTTCCCGTAAACTGCAACTGATCGAAAAAGACCCGTTCTACTCGCCGGATTCCATCCGGGTAGTGCCCAACGAAAACAATGTCGATGTGGTGTACAACGACATGATTATCCAGACCATCACCGACGACGACGCGCTCTGGCTGGACCAGGACAAGGCCCGGGTGGCCGATACCTACGCAGCGCTTATCCGCAAAGCCATACAGCAGGAAAAAGCGCAGCACAGCGTACAGTACATCCTGGTACGTCTTGGCTGGCTGGCGCTGATACTCGTCGTGCTGGGCTTTATCATCTTCGGTATCAACCGGCTGTTCAGGTCCCTTCGCAAAAGGCTTGTCCGCGAAAAAGACCGTTACGTGAAAGGCGTGAAAGTAAAGAACTACGCCCTGCTGAACCAGCAGAAACAACTCAGTCTTATCTACAGCGCCCTTGGCGTGGTACGCATCGTACTTATCCTGCTGGTCCTCTACATTACGCTGCCGCTCATCTTCGGCATCTTCCCCTGGACCAAAGGCATTGCCGATAAACTCATCGACTGGACCTTATCGCCTATCAAATCCATCCTGCTGGGCATCTTCAGCTATCTGCCCAAACTACTGACGATACTGGTCATATATGTGGTAACGCGCCTGCTCATCCGGCTGGTCAACTATCTCGCCAGTGAAATCGCCTGCGGCAACCTGAAAATCAACGGCTTTTATACAGACTGGGCCTGGCCTACCGCCAGTGGCATCAAGTTCCTGCTATACGCTTTTATGTTTGTCGTGATCTTTCCTTATCTCCCGGGGTCAGACTCCAAAGTGTTCCAGGGCGTGTCCGTATTTCTCGGCATCCTTTTCTCCCTGGGATCGTCGTCCGCCATTTCCAATGTGGTAGCCGGCTTTGTGATCACCTACATGCGGCCCTTTAAAATAGGGGACCGTATACGGCTGGGGGAAATCACCGGCGATGTTATTGAAAAGAACCTGCTGGTAACGCGGTTGCGCACCACCAAAAACGAAGAGATCACCGTGCCCAATGCCAGCATCCTCAACGGCCATACGGTCAACTTCACTTCTTCCAGTAAAGATCTGGGGCTGATCCTGCACACCACCGTCACTATTGGTTATGATGTCCCCTGGAAACAGGTGCACGATCTGCTGGTCCGCGCTGCGCTGGCCACCGATGGCATCCTGAAAGACCGGCAGCCATTTGTGTTGCAAACAGCGCTGAATGATTTTTCTGTAGCTTATGAAATCAACGCCTATACGGAAAAATCGCACCGGATGAGTGAAATCTATTCCCTGCTGAACCAGCAGATACAGGATCATTTTAACGAGGCCGGCGTAGAGATCATGTCTCCGCAATATCATGCACACCGCGATGGAAATACCACGACCATTCCGGCTTCCTATATGCCGGGAAATTACGAGCCTCCCGCATTTAAGGTAAAAGTGGACCATAAGCCATAAGAATCATATAATTAAGCAAGCAAACAGGCTTCCTTTTTGCTATTTTCGCATCTTACGGTTTAAAGCAAGGCAGATGTTGAAGCAGTTATTAGCCGGTGTGGCCCTTTGTGCGGGCCTCACACAGCAGGCATGGGCGCAGTTGCCGCCCAAAAGGGAAATGCGCGGGATGTGGATCGCCACAGTGGAAAATATTGACTGGCCTTCCAGGCGCGGATTGCCCACGGAACAACAAAAGCAGGAGTTTATCGATTTGCTTGATCAGATGCAACGCAATGGCATGAACACGGTCGTTGCCCAGGTACGGCCTGCAACCGACGCGTTTTATGCTTCTCCTTATGAACCCTGGTCCGAATATCTGACCGGCACACAAGGGCAGGCGCCCAACCCTTACTACGATCCCCTTCAGTTTATGATTGAGGAGACCCACAAGCGGGGCATGGAGTTTCACGCCTGGTTCAACCCCTACAGGGCCGTATTCAATGTCAGCCGCAGCAGCGTAGCCGCTAATCACATCACCCGCCTGAAACCGCAGTGGTTCCTCGTCTACGACAATAAAAAATATTTCGATCCCGGTATCCCGGAAGTGCGGACCTATGTGACTACCGTCGTGCGCGATGTGGTAAAAAGATATGACATCGATGCCGTCCACTTCGATGACTATTTCTATCCTTATCGTGTGCCCGGCAAAGAATTCCCCGACAACGTTTCCTACCGCATGTATGGTAACGGCATGATGAAAGATGACTGGCGCAGGGCCAATGTGGACGCCATCATTGAAATGCTCAGCGTTGCCATCAAAGCCGAAAAACCATGGGTGAAATTCGGTATCAGCCCCTTCGGCGTGTGGCGCGACCGCAGCAAAGATCCTGAAGGCTCCTACACCCGCGGCGGCATGACCAACTACGACGATCTCTACGCTGATATTTTAAAATGGCTGAAGAAAGGATGGATAGATTACGCAGCGCCTCAGTTGTACTGGGAGCGGGGCCACCGCCTGGCGGACTATGAAGTGTTGCTCAACTGGTGGAGCCAGCACGGCTATGGCCGGCAGATATACATCGGACATGGCGTTTACCGCCTCGGCAGCAACGCCGCCTGGAAAAATCCACGCGAACTGCCGATGCAGATAGAAGAGGCTCGGACACTGAATACCATACAAGGCAGCGTCTTTTACAGCGCCAAATCTTTCCGCGGCAACCCGCTGGGTATCGAAGACACGCTGCGCAACCACTACTATAAGTACCCCGCGCTGCGGCCGGTAATGTCGTGGCTGCCCAATACCACACCAGACCCTCCTTATTTCATCGATGCTTTTGAAAGGCCCGGCGGACTGGAAATCCACTGGACCGACGACGATACCAGCGGCCGTACCAAACAATATGTGCTGTACCGTTTTGAAGCCAATGAGCCGGTTAACGTGACCGACCCCACGAAAATCCTGGCCATCCTGCCACAATCGTCAGATCCGGAATACAAAGACCTGACTTATGTGAGAGGGAAGACCTACACTTATGTAGTTACCGCGCTGGACCGGCTCCAGAATGAGAGCCACCTCAGCGAACCGCTGCGGATGGAGATCAGAAACGGTAAAACGACATTTATCTTTGAACCCTGACAACCGGAAACAGGCGCATATATCAGAAGATAAATGCGCCTGTTTCCATATCTATAGCTGTAGCGTCCGGGCTTACCTTCAGGGCAGGAAAAGCGTCGGCACTGACCATATGCCCGCTGCCTGATGCCGCCAGCGCTCCTATGGCGCCTCCCAATATACCACCTGTCATTGCAGCCCGGCTACGGTCACGGCTATCTTTCAGGTAACGGGAAATAACATATCCATATTCGAAACGCTCCAGCTGAACCAGCTTCCCCTCCACATAGCGAAATATGTTTCCTTCCTTTACAACAGCCCAACAGGATTTAACCCGTCCTTTCTGCCCCTCCGGGGTGGTTGCAATAATATCCCACCACTCATACTCATATTCGCCCTTTTTAATTTCAAACTGCGTGAAGACAGGAGTGTTGTTCCGGAAAGCTTCAAAGCTCTGATACACACCATCTTTCAACTGTGCCATTAATGCCGGTACTTGTCTTATTTGCAGGTGACGGGCAAGGATATCTGACTTCGCCCACAGGCTGTCAGATTTTTCCGGTGTCTTCTGCAGCAACTCCGCAAAAGCACCGGCTATAAACTGATGGTGCTTTTTCGTTAGCCCCAGGCCCCTGTTCAGTTTGGCCTCATCCATAGCGTACAGCCGTTTGTAATGCTGGCCGTCTGTAGATCCATAAGCTGTGGCCTTCAGGCGGACGAAAGCTTTTTCGGTCATACCGCCGGGTTGTTCGCCTATCCGCAGGTCATCTATCACCCACAGGAGCTTCATCCCATCCGGGGTATACAGGTGAGAAAATGCATTTTCCACAAATTCCGAAAGGTAGGGCGTCATTGCTTTATCAGGGGTGGCGGGCATCCAGCGGGAACCCAGCGAGATAAAGCCCAGGTGCGCCGTATCCCACAGCGCGCTGACCACTTCGATACCGCTGATCTTTAATGGCAGTTGCTCTGCTGTCAGCAGTTTTTCTTTTCCGAGAACGATTTTTCCTGTGTTCAGTTCTGCCTGCTTTTGTGATTTCACCGGCGCCACCTCGTCAGTAGGGTATTGCGCCATAGCCGTCACGGCAGAAGCGGTTAACAACGCTGAAAGCAGCAGGGATTGTTTGGTTGACATTTTATATTATATATATGATTGATAGGTATAGGTTGCTGTTTATGACAATTTTCCGCGAATTTAAGTCAATCCGGGTATTGCCACTGTCTGCTTCCGGGCCCGGATATTTCCGTCCGCCAAGTTGACAATAACTCCGCAACCGCCTGCCCGGATTACCGGCCTCACTGCAATCATTTTTCTATAAATTCTAACAATAAGGGATATATTTTTATTTTTTTCTAAATTTTTAGCTTCTATCAAAAATTTATATAAAAAATACAGCGTTCCTTTAGTATCTTTAAACCGTTCCCGAATTATATCGTACACCACCCATCGACGAAAGTCAGAAGGGAGGAGTGTATCAAAGCAAAAAATCTAAACCAAATGGATGAAGTGAAGCAAACGCAAGGTTTATACCGTCCTGAATTCGAACATGATGCCTGCGGAACAGGTTTTACGGCTCATATCAAGGGTCGTAAATCCCACCATATTATTCGTGATGCCCTCACCATGCTGGAAAACATGGAACACCGCGGTGCCTGCGGTTGTGAGCAGAACACGGGTGATGGTGCAGGAATCCTGTTTCAGGTCCCCCATGAATTTTTATATGATGAGTGCCTTCGGTTAGGTATCAGCTTGCCTGAATTTGGTAAGTATGGTGTAGGCATGGTCTTTTTCCCGAAAGAACCCCGCTGGCGCGAAGAGTGCCGTGAAATCCTGCAACGCAGCGCCGAAAAACTGGGCCTCGAGATCCTGGGATACCGTAAAGTACCCGTTCGCCCCGATGGCATCGGAGAATCCGCCCTGTCTGTAGAACCGGAAATTGAACAGGTATTTATCGCCTGTCCCTATCATATCAGCGACCCGGAACTGTTTGAGCGCAAACTGTTTGTGCTCCGCAATTACGTGTCCAAAACCGTTCGTAATACCATCCCCAAAGAGAAAGCACTGTTTTACATCGCTTCTCTTTCCTATAAAACGATCGTATATAAAGGTCAGCTGACCACCTACCAGGTACGTCATTATTATACTGACCTGAGCGATGAGAAGATGGTGTCCGCCTTCGCCCTCATCCACTCCCGTTTTGCAACCAACACTTTCCCCAGCTGGCGGTTAGCGCACCCTTACCGTTATATCGCCCACAACGGGGAAATTAATACGCTGAAAGGCAACCTTAACTGGCTCCGCTCCGGTGAGCGCGACTTCATGTCCCGGTTTTTCACTCCCGAAGAAATGGACATGCTGCTGCCGATCGTAGAAGAAGGTCAGTCGGACTCCGCCAGCCTCGACAACGTGATCGAGCTGCTGACCATGACCGGCCGCTCCCTGCCCCATGTAATGATGATGCTGATCCCAGAAGCATGGGACGGCAATGAAGACATGGCGCCGGAGAAAAAAGCTTTCTACGAATACCACGCTTCCCTGATGGAACCCTGGGACGGCCCGGCCTCCATCTCCTTCACCGACGGTAAAATCATCGGTGCTACGCTGGACCGTAACGGATTACGCCCCAGCCGCTTTGTCGTGACCAAAGACGATCGCGTGATCATGGCCTCTGAAGCCGGTGTATTACCCATCGATCCTAAAAACGTAAAAGAAAAAGGACGCCTGCAGCCCGGAAAAATGTTCATCGTAGACATGGACCAGGGCCGCATCATCGGCGATGAGGAGCTGAAACAACAGATCTGCACCCAACAGCCATACGGCGAATGGCTCAATAAATATAAGATCCGCATGGAAGAGCTGCCTGAGCCAAGGGTTACCTTTACCCACCTCGAGCACGACCAGATCTTTAAATACCAGCGCGCTTTCGGTTACAGCACCGAAGATATGGAGCATATCATTGCCCCGATGGCCATCGACGGCAAAGAACCGGTAGGCTCCATGGGCACGGATACGCCGCTGGCCGCGCTCAGCAATCAGCCGCAGCACCTGGCCAACTACTTCAAACAGCTGTTCGCCCAGGTGACCAACCCACCCATCGATCCCATCCGGGAAAGACTGGTAATGTCGCTCGCCACCTTCGTAGGCGGCAACGGCAACCTGCTGGACGAAGATCCGCTGCACTGCCACAGCCTGGCACTGCGCCATCCGATCCTCAACAACTACGAACTGGAAAAAATACGCAGTATCGATACCGGCCTGTTTCAGGCGAAGACGCTGCATACCTACTTTAAGGCCGACGGCAAACCCGGTTCCCTCGAAAAAGGGTTGGCCCGCCTGTGCCGCTACGCAGTAGATGCCGTAGAAGACGGGTTTGAAGTCCTCATCCTCTCTGACCGCGCCATCGACTCCGAGCACGCCGCCATCCCGTCACTGCTGGCCGCATCCGCCGTACATCACCACCTGATCCGCAAAGGTATCCGCGGCTCGGTAGGGCTGATCGTGGAAGCCGGCGACGTTTGGGAAGTACACCACTTCGCCTGCCTGCTGGGCTTCGGCGCTACCGCAGTAAACCCGTACCTGGCGCTCAGCACCATCCGCGACCTGAAACTGTCCAATAAGCTGGACACCGACCTGGACGTAGATAAACTGAAGAAAAACTACATCAAAGCCGTTTGCGACGGTTTGCTCAAAGTATTCTCCAAAATGGGTATCTCCACCCTGCAATCTTACCAGGGCGCGCAGATATTCGAGATCCTGGGCATCAACCAGCAAGTGGTGGATAAATATTTCGCCGGCGCCGTATCCCGTATCCAGGGCCTCGGCCTCGATGAAATCGCCCGCGAAACGCTGGCAAAACACTGGATGGGCTACGGCCGCAAGGAAACACCGGTACAACGGCTCACCGAAGGCGGCGTATACCAGTGGAAACGCAAAGGCGAATTCCACCTCTTCAATCCCACTACCATCCACCTGCTGCAGTATTCCACCCGTATGGGCGACTACAGCGTGTTTAAAAAATACTCCAAAGCCGTTAACGACCAGAGCGAAAAAGCCTGCACCCTACGTAGCCTCTTTTCGTTTAAACGTACCCGTGCTTCCATCTCCATCGATGAGGTGGAACCAGCTTCCAGCATCTTCAAACGCTTCGCGACAGGCGCTATGAGCTTCGGTTCCATCTCTCACGAGGCGCACTCCACCCTCGCCATCGCGATGAACCGCATCGGCGCTAAAAGCAATACCGGCGAAGGGGGAGAAGATGAGATCCGCTATGAGCAACTGCCCAACGGCGACTCTATGCGCTCCGCCATCAAACAGGTAGCCAGCGCCCGTTTCGGCGTTACCAGCTACTACCTGACCAATGCCGACGAATTACAGATCAAAATGGCCCAGGGTGCTAAACCCGGCGAAGGCGGCCAGCTGCCCGGCCATAAAGTGGACGACTGGATCGCGAAAGTAAGGCACTCCACCCCGGGTGTAGGCCTCATCTCTCCGCCGCCGCACCACGATATTTACTCTATCGAAGATCTGGCACAGCTCATCTATGACCTGAAAAATGCCAACCGCGCCGCCCGCATCAGCGTAAAACTGGTGTCTAAAGCCGGCGTAGGCACTATCGCTGCCGGCGTGGCCAAAGCACATGCCGACGTGGTACTGATTGCCGGTCATGATGGTGGTACCGGCGCTTCTCCGATAAGCTCCATCAAACATGCCGGCCTGCCGTGGGAACTTGGCCTCGCCGAATCCCACCAGACACTGGTGAAAAACAAACTCCGCAGCAGGGTAGTACTGCAGACCGACGGCCAGCTGAAAACAGGCCGCGACATCGCCATCGCCACACTGCTCGGCGCAGAAGAATGGGGCGTGGCTACCGCCGCACTTATCGTGGAAGGCTGTATCATGATGCGTAAATGCCATGTCAACACCTGCCCCGTAGGCGTGGCCACCCAGGACCCGGACCTGCGCAAACGCTTCACCGGCGACCCGCAACATGTGGTGAACCTCTTCACCTTCCTCGTGGAAGAACTGCGCGAAATCATGGCCGACCTCGGCTTCCGTACCATCAACGAAATGGTAGGCCAGGTTGACAACCTCCAGATGCGCGAAGGTATCACCCACTGGAAAACACAGAAACTGGACCTTTCTCCCATCCTGTACAAAGAACCGGCAGCTCCTGAAACCGGCCTGTACAAACAGGAAGAGCAGGACCACGGTATCGCTGAAGTGCTCGACTGGCAGCTGCTGAAAGCAGCACAGCCGGCGCTGGAGAAAAAGACAAGGGTTTACCAACAATATCCTGTTAAAAATACCGACCGTACCATCGGCACCATCCTCTCCAACGAAATATCCAAACGTTACAAGAGCGAAGGCCTGCCGGAAGATACCATCCACTTCAAGTTCACCGGTTCTGCCGGCCAGAGCTTCGGCGCCTTCTCCACCAGGGGGCTTACCCTCGAACTGGAAGGCGAAGCCAACGACTACTTCGGTAAAGGGCTTTCCGGCTCCAAACTGATCCTCTATCCTCACGGAGAAGCAGGCTTCAAAGCGGAGGAAAACATCATCGCAGGTAACGTGTGCTTCTATGGCGCCACCTCCGGTGAAGCCTACATCCGCGGTAAAGCTGGCGAACGCTTCTGCGTCCGTAACTCCGGCGCTACCATCGTGGCAGAAGGAGTAGGCGACCACGGCTGCGAATACATGACCGGCGGCCGCGCTGTTATCCTCGGTGAAACAGGCCGCAACTTCGGCGCCGGTATGAGCGGCGGTATCGCTTATGTGTACGATGTCAAAGGCTCCTTCGCCAACCACTGCAACCGCGATATGATCGATCTCGATCCGCTGGACCAGGAAGATGTGGCTGCCCTGCAGGACCTGATCACTAAACATCACGCCTACACGAACAGCACCGTGGCGAAATTTATCCTGAAAGACTGGGAAAATCAGCTGCGTCATTTCGTGAAAGTATTCCCGAAAGAATACAAGGCCGTGCTGAAAGCAGGCGTATCACAAGGACAGAAGATAAAACGTTAATATGGGGTCATTGGATTATTTGGTTATTGGATTATTGTAAAGCGAATAACAATAAAAAATAACCAGATAATCAAATGATAAATAACAACCGGCTATTTGATTATTGGGCTGATCAGTGAAAAAGAAGCGATGTGATGAAACAGCCCGGAAAATGATCAAATGACCAAATAATAAAATGAGATAATAGTTATGGGTAAACCTACAGGATTCCTGGAATTTACACGAGAGCTGCCCGGAAAAGCAGATCCCCGGGAAAGGATAAACCACTACAACGAGTTTGTGGAGCGTTTCCCTGAAAATAAACTGAACCAGCAGGCCTCCCGCTGCATGAGCTGCGGCGTGCCTTTCTGCCACAGCGGATGCCCGCTGGGAAACGTCATACCAGAATTCAACCATGCCGTATACCGTCAGGACTGGCAGGATGCTTACGATATCCTGACTTCCACCAATAATTTCCCCGAATTCACCGGCCGTATTTGTCCGGCTCCCTGTGAAAGCGCCTGCGTACTGGGCATCAACCAGCCGCCGGTAGCCATCGAGGAAATTGAGCGGCATATCATAGAAATAGCATTCGACAAAGGCCTGGTCCAGGCTAAAGTTCCCCGCGTGCGTACCGGTAAAAAAGTTGCCGTGATCGGTTCCGGTCCTGCCGGGCTGGCTGCCGCCGCCCAGCTGAACTACGCCGGCCACAGCGTCACCGTATTCGAACGCGACGACAAACCGGGTGGCCTGCTCCGCTATGGCATTCCTGACTTCAAACTGGAAAAATGGACCATCGACCGCAGGATCAAACTGATGGATGAAGAAGGCGTTACCTTCCAGTGCAATGCCAACGTAGGTGTTAACGTAAGCACCAATGACCTGTTGAGGGAATACAACGCCATCGTACTGGCTGGCGGCTCTACCATTCCGCGCGACCTCGGTATCACCGGCCGCGAACTGAAAGGGGTACACTACGCCATGGACTTCCTCAAACAGCAGAATAAAAGAGTCAGCAGCCTCCCTGTGGATGGACACGATATCATGGCCACCGGTAAAAACGTGGTAGTGATAGGAGGGGGCGATACCGGTTCCGACTGCGTAGGTACCAGCAACCGTCATGGCGCGGTGAGCGTTACCCAGCTGGAACTGTTGCCCAAACCTCCCGGCGAGCGCACCGATTACATGCCATGGCCTACCTATCCCATGGTGCTGAAAACATCTTCTTCCCATGAAGAAGGCGCAGACCGCCAGTGGGCCATTGCCACCAAAGCCTTTATCGGCGACGACAACGGGCACCTGAAAGCCCTCCGCATAGTAGACCTTCAGTGGACCCTGGGCGCCGACGGCAAACCAGCCAGGTTCACCGAAGTTCCCGGATCTGAAAGAGATATCCCCTGCGAACTGGCATTACTGGCTATGGGCTTCGTACATCCGCAGCACACCGGTATGCTCGAACAGCTCGAAGTGGAAAAAGATGAAAGAGGCAACGTAAAAGCCACCGAAAAAGATTACCTGACGTCCATCCCTAAAGTGTTCACTGCCGGCGATATGCGCCGTGGCCAGTCACTGGTGGTATGGGCAATCAGCGAAGGTCGCGAGTGCGCAAGAAAAGTGGATGAGTTCCTGATGGGCAGCTCCCAGCTGGAAAGCAAAGACCATTCCCTGCAGGCAATGGCACTGTAATAATAGCGTACACTTTTAGCCTGTTGCTTAACAATGACAGGCTGAAGGCAACGTTCATAAAAATATGATATCGGCTAACGGCTAAAAGCTAGTAGCTATTTATTAACGCTTTTCTCATAAGCAGGTTTAGATTTTGTTGTAACCTTCAGCCGGGCCGGGTTTTTACCCGGCCTTTTATTTTTCCGGTCCCCCTCCTGATAACTTTACAGACAGAAATAACAGATCAGCAGAAACAATTCCTCCGTTCAGCTATTTCCCCACACCAGCGTACAGATTCCGGATACATTTGTGCCCTATGAAAAAATGGTGCAGCCTCTGGACACTTCTCTGCTTTTGCCTGACGGCCAAGGCCCAGGACGAGTTTATCCTGCAGGCTGCTACCCTCAAAAAAGGCCTGTACAGGTCTTTCCGGGAATTTCAGCAGAACAGCCCTTCCGAATCGGGCGACCTGATCGTGAAAAACCGCAGCACGGCCGCACAGATCTACCTGCTCGCCAGCAGGAACGAGCTGGTGCTCCGCGACGCAGCAGGGCAGGAGCACAAAGTGAAAAATTTCTGGGGGTTCTGTGATGGCACCCATATCTACATAAAAGATAACGGGCTCAATGTCATACAAGCCACCGGCTACTATTGCACCTATGAGCTGCAGGGAGTGCAGCCGTCCCGCAGTGCCTATAACCCCGCCGACATGACGGTGAACGCGCTTAACACACCTGTCAGGCTTAAAAAAGTGATTAACATCGTTACCGGGGAAATCCTGGAGTTATCGCTTTTTAATCTCAAAAAATATATCCTCCCGCAGGATCCGGAGCTGCTGGAAGAATTCCGCGCCGACAAAGCCAAAAAAGATAAACTGGATTACTATATCTCCCGTTTTAACACACGCAACAAACCACCTCAAACCGGGCAATAATCTACCCGGTCACCAGCAGGGCTCCCTGAATATCCGGCCCCTCCAACACCGGTCGATGGTGGCTGTTTCCGGCATCCCGGACAATTTTCAGTATGTCCGTTCCCGTATTTTAATGTATCCTTGCAGTACTGTTTATCCCCGGTACCCACGGGTATGGATTTTGTGCTTTCGCCGGGCAAGCGGACGGAACACGGGTCTTTATCCGAAAGTAAACCATTGGAACGCTCATGCGTTTTAATTCAGTAAATTACTTTTAGTAAGCTATCATAGTGACAGAACCAGCAGAAACAGAAATTAAACACAGGCGCCCCTGGTGGCGGTGGCTTTTATGGATCATCGTTGCGGTGCTTCTTTTGCCCGTGATGGCGGTGTTATTATTGCAACTGGACGGCGTACAGAACTATCTGCGCCAACAGGGCGAAAGCTATCTGCAGAAAAAACTGAAAACAAAAGTACAGATCGGGTACCTCCGCGCCAGGGGATGGAAATACCTCGAACTGAGAAATGTGTTTGTGGCCGACACTTCCCATCAGGCCCTGCTGTATTCCGGCTCCCTGAAAGTGCGTTACAACCTGCTGGCTTTTCTCAACAATGAACTGCAAATAGATAAACTGGAATGGGATACCCTGCTGATCAATGTTTACCGCCACCAGGGAGACAGTACCTTCAACTTCCAGTTTGCGGTAGACGCTTTCGTTTCTCCCGATACAAAGCCGGATACTATCGCCCCTGCCTCCGGCACCACCATCCAGTTCCGCATAAAAGACGTTTCCCTCCGGCATGTGAAACTGAACTTCGAAGACCAGACCGGCGGCATGCATGCAGTAGCCACCTGGGACACCCTCCACGCCGATCCTGATGACCTTATCCTCGACGATGGCATCTACGCTTTCAGAGGCATAGAGCTGACAGGCCTGAAAGGCTTTTTCCGTCAGCATTATATTCCGTCGCCCGCTACCGCCGCCGCTCCTCCGCCGCCGCCGGAAGATACCGGCAGCGCCGGGCTTCACCTGCTGCTGAAAAAGCTGCGTATCAAAGAAAGCAACTTCCTCTACAGCAGCGATGGTATCGGCATCACTACCGGCTGGAAAATCGGCGACCTCGTATTACGCAACAGCAGCCTTGACCAGGACTCTACCCGCATACAGGTAGGCGACCTCTCCATTCACCGCACGACCGGTATCCTGGCCATGATGCCCGGAAAAGACACTACGCCTGCGCCACCGGACACGGTGCCCAATACCTGGCAGGTCTTTGCCACGCAGGTCAATCTCGACAAACTGGCCCTACGTTATGACAACGGCGGCCCCGCCCCTAAAGCAGCCGGCCCCGATCCGGATTATAACCACCTGTTCCTGTCAAACGTAAATGCTAAAGTCAGCAATATCCGCTATACGCCCGACAGCATACAGGCTGGCCTCAAGAGCCTGGCAGCCCGGGACTGGTCCGGGTTCACCCTCCGGAAGGCCAATATGGACGTGACCTTCACGCCCAAAAGCCTGGAGCTGCGCAACTTTTTCCTGCAAACCAACAAGAGCGTTTTCAGAAAACATATAGCCATCACCGTACCCTCCTGGTCAGGTATCGCAGACCATATGGACCAGCTGGGGATCGACGCCAACCTCGACTCCGTACAGGTAGCCCTGGCAGAATGGTTGCCCTTCGTACCCGACGCCCGTAAAAACAAATCCTTTGCACCTCTTTGGAAAAAGGAACTAACGCTGTCGGCTATATTAAAAGGTAATCTGGGCTTGCTGAATATCAAACAACTCTACCTGAACGACCATGAAGGCAACCTCGTCAGAACGGCCAACGGCCAGATAGAACACGCTACCGATATGGACCGGCTCAACGCCAACCTGCCGGAGCTCTATATCCAGTCGGGCAACAAAGCCCTGCGGTCCTGGCTGCCGGCCGGCACTTTGCCCGACACGCCAAGATTACCGGAAAACATGCTGATCACCGGCCTGTTCAAAGGCGGCATGAAAAATATGGTGGCGCAGCTGCAACTGAAAAGCGACTACGCCAATGCCAATATCAACGCCAAACTGGCCAATATCACCGACAGCATCCGCGGCACCTACGATGTAAGCGTGCCTTCCTTCCGGGTACACCCGGGTATCATGCTTTATGATACCACCCTGGGATGGGTGAGCGGCAACCTCATGGCCAACGGGCAAGGGTATACGCTAACACAGATGGCCGCACAGGCAGCCATCCGGCTGAATGAAGCGACCTATAACCGGTATACATATCACGATGTCAACGTGAATGCCAATATCCGCAACGGCGCCTTCGAAGCCAACGGCGAAAGCGCAGATACCAGCCTCAATACCCGCTTTACTATCGCCGGTAACCTGAGCGATACCGCGTTGCGAAGCCTCAGGGCAAACGCAGCAATTACCAATGCCGACCTGTATACCACTCACTGGTACACAGAACCGCTGACCATCAAAGGCAACCTGGACGCTGACTTCAGCAGCCTGGAGCCACAGCGGCTGGAAGGGGCCGCATTACTCACCGGCTGGCAGGTGGCTACCAAAGACCATGTGGTGCCGCTGGACACCATTGCGCTCAACGCCCACTACGACAGCCTCCAATACATTACGCTGAAAAGTCCTTTTGGCCCGGTAACAGCACAGGGACGCATGGATTATACCAAAATCGGCAACGCTTTCAGCCAGATCATCATGAAACCGCTGAAACCGGCCGATTCAGGCCGTATCGTAGTCGTTCCTCCCGGGCAGTACCTGGAATTTGCCGCAGCGCTGCAGGTACCACATACGCTGGAACCGCTCATACCAGGCATCCGCATGGAAGTGCCCATGGACATCGCCGGCCGCCTCAACAGCGACAGCAGCCTGCTGTTCGTCAAAGCGAACCTGCCGAAAGTGAACTATGACTCTATCCAGGTAGACAGCCTTCGCCTGTACGCCCGCATTGTAGACACTACCCTCCAAACGTATGTGTCTATCGCAGACATGAAACATCCGTCATTCCCGCTTTATCATACGGTTTTATCCGCCAAAGCCAACACCGGCGTGGTGGACTTCGGCCTGCTTATGGACGATATCAAACGGCAGCCTAAATATCGCCTCGGCGGCATCTTTACTTTCCTGCCGGACAATATGATGCAGCTGGTGCTCAAACCAGACCTGCTGCTGAACAAACAAGCCTGGAACGTGGCGGAAAACAACATTTTCCGCATCAAAAACGGCGGCCCGGACACCGCCAATATAAAGCTGTCCTACGGTGATCAGTCCATACAAATCAATACACAGGCAGATACTTCCGGCGTGCCCGCCCTGCAGGCGAAAGTCAGCAACTTCCAGCTGGCCACTATCACCGGTATGCTCGCTACCGACACCCTGCTGGCCAACGGCCTGCTCAACGCAGACGCCGTAGTGCGTCACTGGAACACCCAACCGCTTATACACGCCCGGCTGAAAGTAGACAGCCTCACGGTGAAAACAGCGCCGCTGGGCACCCTCACGGCGACAGCTGAAAGTACCGCTCCCAATGCGTATAAACTGGACGCTGCGCTCAAAGGCGACAACAACGACGTTACCATCACCGGTACCTACGACAGCACCATCAATGCCCAGGTGAACATCGCCAATCTGCAGATGGCCTCCCTCGAGCCTTTCACCATGGGCAGCGTCACCCATATGTATGGCGAAGCCACCGGTAAATTCGACATCTCCGGCACCGCCAGCCAACCAGCAGTAAGAGGCAGTATGCACTTCAATAACGCCGGCGGCATCATCAGCTTCATCGGCAGCAATCTTCACCTGCCCGATGAAGACATCGTGATCGATGAAAAAGGCATCCTGCTTAACAACCTGGTAGTGGCCGACAGCCTTAACAATGAAATGGTGGTGAACGGCCGCATCAACACTTCCGACTTTATCAAATACGGGTTCAACCTGAGCATCAACGCCGAAAACTTCATGGCCCTCGGCAAACAGCAGAACCAGGACCAATGGATCTACGGGCCAGCCTTTATAGACAGTAAAGTCACCGTGCGCGGCTCCCTCGACCTGCCCCGTGTAGACGCCAATGTTAAACTGCGCGACAAATCCAGTGTCACCGTTATGCTGCCGCAGGAAGAACCCGGACTGGCCGACAGGGAAGGGGTAGTGGAATTCATTGACCGCGATCACCCGATCGACAGCGCGCTGCTGGCCAAACAGGACAGTGCCAAATACAGCAATCCCAGGCTCAAAGGCATGTTCTTCTCCGGTAACGTGGAAATCACTCCCGAGTCGGTGCTGAAGATCATTATCGACCAGGCCAACGGCGACTTCGTACAGGCAAAAGGTACCGCCAACCTGAACGCCACCCTCGATCCATCCAGCAAAATGAGCATCACCGGCCGTTACGAGATCTCAGAAGGTAAATATGAAATGTCGCTCAACCAGCTGATCAAACGCTCTTTCGATATCCAGAAAGGCAGCTTCATCTCCTTCAACGGCGATGCCATGGCCGCAGACCTGGACATCACCGCCAAATATACTGTCAATGCCCCCGCCATCGACCTGGTACAGGACCAACTCGGCGGTATGACAGCAGAACAACGCAATACCTATAAACAACGCATTCCGTTTGAAGTATATCTCAAAATACAGGGCAGCCTGCTGAAGCCGGATATCAGCTTCCAGCTCGATATGCCCGAAAGAGAAAGGAACGCCTTTAATGGCATGCCTTACAACCGCATCAAACAGATCAACCAGGTGCCTTCCGAGCTGAATAAACAGGTAATGGGCCTCCTGGTGCTCAATACCTTCATTCCGGACGATCCCATGTCTACCCTCGACGGCGGCGGTGGCGCGGTAGGACAGGCAGCCCGTAACAGCGTGAGCAAGATCCTGTCGCAACAGCTGAATAACCTCGCCGGTAACCTCATCAAAGGCGTGGACCTCAACTTCGATCTGCAAAGCAAGGAAGACTACTCCTCCGGTTCCGCACAGGAAACCACCAACCTCAATATCGGTGCGTCCAAGAAATTGTTCAATGATCGTTTAACCGTTTCCGTTGGTTCCAATATCATGCTTACCGGCAACACCCAGAATGCCAGCTCGCTGGTAGGGGATATCTCTATCGAATACAAATTAAGCCGTGACGGCAGGTACCGTCTCAGGGTATATCAGCGCAACGATAACCAGACGGTTATCCAGGGCCAATACACCGAAACCGGCGTAGCGTTTATGCTGGTAATGGATTATGACGAATTCAGAGAGATATTGCAACGTTCTAAAAGGGAAGCCAGAAAAGAACGCCTGCGCGACGAAAAAAAGAAAAAGCGGGCAGCGCAAGATGAATCAAACAAAAACAAGTAATGCAGAAGGGAAATAGCTATATCATCTGTTGTATCACATTATGCCTGGGATTCCTGGCTATCAGCTCCTGCAGCACTACCCGTACCGTGCCCGAAGGCGACCGCCTGTACACCGGCAGCACTGTAGCCTGGAAAGGAAAACAACCCAAAGATTACGGTTCACTCAGCGAGGGCCTGAAGAAAAGAATACGGCCCAATACCAACCGGAAATTCCTCGGCATGCCTATTAAGCTGTGGCTGTATAATATGGGCCACGAACCCAAAGGCAAAGGGCTCAACTACCTGCTTCGCAAAAAATGGGGTGAGCCGCCGGTACTGCTAAGCCAGGCTAAACCCGATTACACCGGTGAGGTGCTGGAAGGATACCTGGTGGACAACGGCTACTTCCAGGCGGCAGTTTCCTCCGCCGTAAAAAACTCCGGCAGCAAAAAGGCATCTATTCGTTATGAAGCAGTGCCCAATCACCGGTATACCATCAAAAGCGTTGCCTACCTGACAGACAGTAGCGCCATTGGCCGTACAGTGACCCAAACGTATCACAAAAGCTCGCTGATAGTAGGAAAACCTTATTCGCTGGACTCTATCAGGGCTGAACGGGAACGCATACACGCCGCACTGAAAGAACAGGGATACTATTACTTTACGCCCGACTACCTGCTGGTACAGGCAGATACCACCAATAACGGCACGGTAGACCTGTTCCTGAAGATAAAAGACAATACGCCACTGGTGGCGCTGCGGCCCTACCGGATGCACGATATCAGCCTCTTTCCGGATTATTCACTGGACAACGAAGCGCAATCCACCACAGGCACACCGGTATACTACCGGGGCATGTATATCATCGATTCCGCCAAACGCTTTAAACCGATTGTATTCGAACGCTCCGTATTCCTCCGGCCGGACAGCCTTTACCGCCTGAGCTCCCACAATATCACGCTGCAACGCCTGATCAATCTCGGTGTATTCAAATTTGTAAAAGGTACTTTCCGTCCGGTGAGAGACACTTCACGACATAACATCACCGGCGGCAGTCCCAATACCCCTGCACCGGCACGCGATACCACCGCGCCCCGCTTCGTGAAACGCAACGCTGCCGCCGACAGCACCTATCGCCGCGATACCGCCCTGGCCGGCACCTACCGCGCCATGGTGAATAACAAAGTAGCGCTCGACAGCGGCTGGCTCGACGCGAAATTCTATCTTACGCCCTACAAACGGCGCTCCCTCCAGACAGAGTTACGCGGCACCTCCAAGTCCAACGGATTTATCGGTTCAGAAGCCCGTATTACAGCGAAGAACCGTAACTGGCTGCACTCTGCTACCGCTTTGGAGATAGGGCTCCACGGCGGGATGGAATGGCAAACAGGCAACAAACGCGCCGGTGGCTCCAATTCCTACAGCCTCGGTGCGGAAGTAGCGGTGACTTTCCCGCGCTTCCTCACGCCCTTCCGGCTGAATATCCGTACACCCTACGTGCCTCGTACCCGTATGAGCGCCAGCTATGAACTGTATAGCCGGGCAGATCTTTATAACCTAAACGCCTACACGCTGCAGTTACAATACCTGTGGCAGAAGACGGCTTACCTGAATCATGCTTTCGCCCCCGTTGCGGTGACTTACGTGCTGCCCACCAAGACCACAGCGGCATACGACAGTATTCTCAAAAACGATCCCAGCCAGCGGGCCTCTATCGAAAAACAATTTATCCTGGGAGGAAACTATACCATCACATTCAATAACCAGACGGCTAACCGTATCCACAGCTTCTATCTCAGCGGCAACGTGGATATATCGGGGAACATCGCAGGACTGGTTATTCCCAAAAGCGATTCTGGTACAAAAAACATCCTGAAAAACCCGTTCGCCCAATACGAACGTTTCTCCCTGGAAGGCCGCCACTATTGGCAGATAGGCAAGGGTAAACAATGGGTGAACCGCCTCTTTATCGGCTATGGCCTGCCTTACGGCAATTCACAAACACTGCCTTTCGTCAAACAGTTCTTTACCGGTGGTAGCAGCAGCATACGCGCTTTCAGGGCACGCACGCTCGGCCCCGGCTCTTACTATAACAAAGCACAGGACACGGCTGCATTGCTCGCCAATGAAGCAGGTGACATTAAACTGGAATTTAACTCGGAAGTACGCATACACATCGCCAGCGTGTTTAACTTCGCGGCCTTTATAGACGCCGGTAATATCTGGCTGCAAAAACAGGTCCCGGAAAAACCAGGCAGTCAGTTTAAACTGGACTCGTTCTACCGGCAAATTGCCGTAGGCGGTGGTATCGGCCTGCGTATAGACGCATCTATAGTGGTCGTGCGGTTCGATATCGCAACACCTTTCCGCATACCTTATCTCCCGCCAAAAGAAAGATGGGTGTTCGACAAGATTAATTTCGGAGACCCTGACTGGCGAAAGAAAAACCTGATACTGAATATCGCCATCGGTTACCCCTTTTAGGAATTACGAATTACGGATTACGAATTACGAATTGAGGGCTTCTTTATTGGGCGTTTATTTATTAACCGCTCCATATGAAAGCCCTCAATTCGTAATTCGTAATCCGTAATTCGTAATTGTCTACAACACGTCTTTGATATGCTTATAGTTTGACTTCACTGCTTCCAGCACGTCATCCAACCTTCCTCCCAGTATCAGTTTCCCCATCCACAAAGCGTATCCTTTCATCTGTTCAAACTCTATCTTCGGTGGCATGGCCAGCGAAGCAGGGTTCGTGAAAATATTGACCAGCACAGGCCCGGAAGCATCCTTCACCCGGGTCAGCACTGGCTCCACTTCGTCCGGCGTACGGATAGTGAATGCGGTAAAACCCATTGCTGTAGCCACTCCCTCAAAATCGGGGTTCACCATGTCTGTCTGCCAGTCGGGCAGCCCTGCGACTTCCATTTCCAGCTTCACCATGCCCAAAGCGCGGTTGTTGAAAACGATCACTTTAACCGGAAGGTTATACTGCCGGATGGTCATCAGATCGCCCAGCAGCATGGTCAGGCCGCCGTCGCCACAAAGGGCGTAAACCTCCCGGCCAGGCTGGCACAGAGCAGCGCCGATGGCCTGCGGCATGGCGTTAGCCATGGAGCCGTGGTTAAAAGACCCTAACAACGTACGTTTGCCGGTAGCAGCGATATAGCGGGCGGTCCATACATTGGTCATACCGGTATCGACAGTGAAAATGGCGTCGTTTGCCGCCAGCCGGCTGATGACAGTAGCCACATACTCCGGGCTGATCGCTTCTTCCTTACCGCGGTCCTCCACATAAGTATCCAGCTTCCGTTTTACCTCTTCGTGAAATTCCAGCATGGTATCCAGGAACTTCCGGTCTTTCTTTTCCTGTATCAGGAGCATCAGCGCCTGCAGGGTGGGCCCGATATCGCCGCAGAGGCCCATTTCCAGGGAAGCGCGGCGGCCCAGCTTTTCCGGTTGGTTATCGATCTGTACGATCTTCGCATTTTCCGGCATAAACGGTGTATACGGGAAATCGGTCCCCAACAGTAGCACTACATCCGCTTCGTGCATGCTTTTGTAAGCGGATGCCAGTCCCAGCAGCCCGGTCATGCCTACTTCGTTGGGATTATCGTATTCAATGCCCATTTTAGCGCGGAAAGAATATCCTACCGGTGCTTTAAGCAGGGAGGCCAGCGTCACCACCTCGTCATGAGCAGCCGTGGCGCCCAGCCCGCAATAGATCGCCACTTTGCCGGCTGATTGCAGCAGCGCTGCCAGCTGCTGTAGTTCCTTCTCTGTAGGCCGCAGCACCGCTGATGGCCGGTATAATTTCAAGGAAGTGCTTATATTTTCCGCGTCGGCCGACGCCACATCGCCCGGCAACCCCAGCACGGCCACGCCTTTTTTATGCACGGCATGTTGCAGCGCCGCCTGCAACATACGCGGGGCCTGGGCCGGCGTATTGGCCACCTGGTTGTAATGGCTGCAGTCTGCGAATAATTTAATGGTATTGGTCTCCTGGAAATAATCACTGCCAAATTCATGAGTGGCACAGGTGGAAGCAATGGCTATAACGGGCGCGCCGGAACGATGGGCGTCATATAACCCGTTGATCAGGTGCACGTGCCCCGGACCGCTGCTGCCGGCGCAACAGGCAAGGCCGTTTAACTGTGCTTCCGCACCGGCGGCATAGGCGCCCACTTCTTCATGGCGCACATGTATCCATTGAATACGGCCATCTCTGCGCACAGCGTCGTTAATATGGTTTAAACTATCTCCCGTAACAGCATAAATACGTTTAATACCGGCATCCGCCAGCATCTCTACTAATTGGTCGGCAACTGATTTTCCCATAAATATGTTTTTATTTTTTTCAGGATGTGTTTTAAAAAAACAACGGTGTTCACACTTTGTTTAAGCCTGCAATGGCTCAATAAACGGGCCTGTTCACCCATCAGAAAATATTTCTATATTTATACCACTAAACCGCGGCCTATTTATGAGACTTTCACTACATCCGTTCCTGTTACTCGCCTGTGCAACACTGATCATCAGCACTACTGCGTGTAGCCGTAAGGTTACCCAAAACGGGAAAGCATCTTATTACGCCGACTCATTTGACGGGAAACGCACTGCCAACGGGGAAACGTTCCGGCAGCGCCACCTCACGGCAGCCCACAAAACGCTTCCTTTCGGCACCCGCGTGAAGGTGGTCAACATTGCCAACGGCCGCTCGGTAAAAGTGCGGATCAACGACAGGGGCCCTTTTGCTCCCGGCAGGATCATCGATCTATCTAAAAAAGCAGCGTCGAAACTGGGCATGATCAATACCGGCGTGGCAAATGTGGAAATCAAATACAAAAAGCCTAAAAAATAGAGAAGGAGAAACGCCGCAGCATTTCTCCTTCCCAAGTGCCCAACACAGTTGTATTACACAACATGTGCACCCTCTGCAATCTCTTCTACCATCTTTTTACAAAAAGCAGGCAGGTCTTTTGGCGTACGGCTGGTGACCAACCCGTTGTCTGTCACTACCTCCTCATCAGTCCAGGTAGCTCCGGCATTTTCCAGATCTGTTTTCAGGGATGGATAGGACGTGACCCTGCGACCTTTTAATTCCCCGGTTTCGATCAGCGTCCAGGGACCGTGACAAATGGCCGCAATCGGCTTTCCATCTTCAAAGAAACCACCGACAAAAGTAACTGCCTGCTGATTAATACGCAGCTGGTCCGGGTTCAGCACACCACCGGGCAATACCAGCGCATCATAGTCCTGTGCATTGGCATCAGACAGGTTTTTATCTACCGGGTAATCTTTCCCCCATTCCTTTTCTGCCCACGCCTTTACTTTTTCTTTTTCGGGAGAAATGATATCTACTTTTGCTCCCGCTTCTTTTAATGCTTCCAACGGCGCAGTCAGCTCCACTTCTTCAAATCCGTTGGCTACCAGTACCGCTACTTTTTTGTTCTGCAATTGAGTTCCCATAATTCATGTTTTTTTCGTGATTAAAGCAGATCATTTTTTCCACCGCACCCTGGCGGGCACAGCTAATTCCATGATTTCGTTTCTTTCCCCCACTGCACAAAAAAGGTTCCCTGTGAGAACGGCTTGCCAGTGGCCTGGATCCCGCGCCAGCGGTCGTATAACCGTTGTATATATTTTTTCCCATACCGTAGAACAAAAGGAATCTCATTCCTGTGTAATATTTTATCACCCCCTGTTGCATTTCGGACGATTCCCTGTTTTATTTGTTGATACTAATTCCTGAACAATGAAAAAGAATATGCTTTTCTGCGCCTTGTTCGCCGGCCTGCTGGCTGTGCAACAGGTTTCGGCGCAATCATCTCCCGTAGTATTGCCGGGATTTACCGCCTATGCGGACCCTGAAGAGAAAAAAGTGGACATCAATGAACACAAAGGAGTAACAAACTGGACCGGTAATGAAAATACGGTCAACTTCTATTTTCACGCCACCAGTACCGGTAAGCTGAAAGTCACGCTACAGGCCCGATCTGACGCAGGCAGCAAAGTGCTGGTGACGCTGAACGGCGTTTCCAAAACAGTTAGCATTCCTGTCAATAATGAGTACGCAGCTATTCCTGCACTGGAGACAAACATCAAAAAAGCAGGGTTTTATGCGGTGACGTTGAAAGGGCTTGAAAAATCAGGTAAAGTGTATGCTGATGTGAAAGGTGTCAGCCTGGAAGGTGCTGCCACTAAAGATATTCAGTTCAATCCAAAGTCATGGCGGCGTTCTGCTTCCGTACACCTCAACTATCCCATTCCGGAAGGAAAAAATGCAGAGTGGTTTTATGGTGAAATAAAAGTTCCGGCGGGGGAAGATAAGGTAGGCACCTACTTTATGTCCTGCGGCTTTCATCGTGGCTATTTCGGGATGCAGGTCAACTCGCCTGAGGAAAGAAGGATCATCTTCTCCGTATGGGATGCCGGCAGTGAGCCGGACAAGCGCGACAATGTGAAGTATGAAGACCAGGTAGTGCTGCTGGCCAAGGGCGACAGCGTATATGCCAGCGGTTTCGGCGGCGAGGGCACCGGCGGTCACAGTCACTGGGTATACAACTGGAAAGCAGGGGATACGTACCGTTTTTTAATGCACAGCGTTCCTACTGGTACCACCACCACCTATACCGCCTACTTCTATGTGCCGGAACACCGGGAGTGGAAGCTGATAGCCAGCTTCCGTGCGCCGAAAGACGGTAAATACATGGGACACCTGTATTCTTTCCTTGAAAATTTCTCTTTTGAAAACGGTCACCTGGGCAGAAAAGGGTACTACGGTAATCACTGGATAAAAACCGATACCGGTGAATGGATAGAGCTGACAAAAGCGAAATTTACCAATGACGCAACTGCCAAAGCAAAAGACCGGCTGGATTTTGGCGGCGGCGCAGAAAATGGCTGGTTCTATCTCTGGACCAGCGGTTTTAAGCCCGCAGACGCGCAATATGGCAACATCCTCGAGCGCCCGGCTACGGGGCAACATCCGGAGATAACCCTGCCGCGTTTCTAAAATAGCAGGCATCTATCGTATAGCGTTTACTGCTATTAGTAAAAGCCGCAGGCATCTTCCTGCGGCTTTTTATCTGTTGAATTTCCTATATACCCTATAGGATTTAAGTAACGAATTTACTTTCCCCCATCCTTACCGGATTTTGGTTTAAATTCGGTTTGAAAAATGATTTTTCGCAGATACCGTTTTTATGCTTAAATCAGTGAAAAAAAGGCTGCCCATCCCCGTTGTGATGGACATGTTGGATGAGCTTAACCCGTTCAAGGTGAAGCGGCAGCGCATCATGAACTTCAACCCCGCTACCAGCGTGGCTTCGCGCAAACCAGCCGAAAACAGTAAGATCACCGTTTTCGATTATAGCGGTAACGGCTGTACGGAAGAAACACTGGTATCGCTGGAAGAGGTATTTGCCTACCGTGATAAGCCAACGTCTACCTGGATCAATGTGGATGGCATCCGGAAAGACGATGTACATGCCATTTGTCAGCATTACATGATCCACCCGCTGATAGAAGAGGATATCCTGAGTATAGGACAGCGCGCCAAAATGGACGATATAGGAGAGCGGCTGTTTTGTCAGTTGCCCATGATGTATTTTAATAGTGAGGCATCCACCATCGACCTGGAACAGGTGAGCATCGTCATGGGAAAAAATTTCGTGATCTCTTTCCAGGAAGATCCTACAAGGGACGTATTTGACCCTGTGCGGGAGAAACTCAAAATACCGGGTTCCCGTATCCGCAACGGTACCATGGACTTCCTCTGTTATTCCCTGCTGGACGTGATTGTAGACAGCTATTTTACTGTGCTGGATAAACTGGGAGAAAGGATAGAGCTGATGGAAGACCTGGTGCAGCACTATCCCAATACCCGCACGCTGGCGCGGATCAACTTCCTTCGGCGCCAGGTATTTCTTTTCAAAAGAGGGATAGCGCCGGTACGTGAGCTGGTCAACGGTTTTCTGAAAAGTGAAAGCGACCTGCTGGAGGATAATGTAACGAAATATTACAAAGACGTGTACGACCACATCATTCAGTGTAATGATCTGGCAGACAACTACCGGGATATGATACTCAACGTACAGGAGATGTATCATACCCAGCTCAATCTCAAAATGAATGAGATCATGAAAGTACTGGCGGTAGTGACCACTTTATTGTCGCCCTTAACCCTGATCGCCGGTATTTACGGTATGAATTTCCACAATATGCCGGAGCTGGCAAGCCCCAACGGCTACTTTTATACCCTTGGGGGGATGGGGGTGCTGCTGGTGCTGATGATCCTTATTTTCCGGAAGCGGGGCTGGTTTTAGGCCTTTTTCTTATATACCGGCACAGAAGAACAGGGCTCGCCGTACATAATGCTTTTAGCTACCGGGCGCAGCAGGCGGGTTACTTCTGCATAGGCAACTTCGCCTACCCGCTTGTCGCCGCAACCTTTGATCACGATACGTTTATCTGTGAAGGCGGCAACGTCCAGGGAGGATAAGTTCTTCAGGTATAACGTTTTATATATAAATTCTGCATCACCGAAGGCGGCATAGGCCGCTACCGGCTCCAGGTTGGTCATCACCAGCATATAAGCCCACAGGGGTACAACGGCGTCGGCTGTACATACCAGGCCTACGTTTTTGCCACGGTACTGTTCCCAGTCGTGCGACTGCATAGCGGTACGAAAGTCTTTCTCTTTCAGGATCATTCCCATAAAAAGGTAGTCCTTCATATCAAAAATGACAGTCTCCCCCTTAGGGTAGAATTGTTCCAGGTCGATGGTTTCCAGGCCACTCTGTGCTACTTTATTAACGATTTCATCCATAGCTGTCTGTTTTTAACCTTACAAATTTACGAAGATATGGGCATGTAAAAAGGGAGGCATTGCTGCCTCCCTTTTCCTTATGTCAGTTAAAAATGTATGCTGTCTGTTAGAAGAATTTACCGCGGGTGTCTTTGATGTCGCTTTTCTTCTTCAACACTTCAAACAGCTGCTGGTCGAGCAGGGATTTGATACCTTGTTCGTAAGCAGCCTGCTGGGTAGCCAGGTCCTGTGCCTGCTGAGCTGGTTCATAGCTGTCAGCTTTGATCACGTATACTGCAGCATTACCTTCAATCGGAGCAGATACTTTGGCGGTACCCCATGCTTTATTGAAAGAAGCGCCGGCAACGCGGGGTTCAAAGCCGAGGGAAGCGATAAACGGAGAAGCGAAGCTTACACCTTCTGCTTTCAGCACCGGTTGGTTGGTGGATTTAGCAGCTGCGTCCAGGCTGGCCGGAGTTTGCAGTTTAGCGATGATCTGTTCTGCTTTCTTATGTTTTTTCACTTCGGCTTCTACCTGAGGTCTTACGTCATCCAGCGGAGCGGTGCCTTCAGCGCGAACGCTGGTCAGTACAGCTACCACATATTTGTCGTCGAAGGTAAACACGGTGCTTACGTCGCCTTTTTTGGCTTCATAGGCCCAGCGTACCAGTTCGCGGGACTGTCCGATACCGGGGATTACAAAATCCATCGGGCGGAGGTTGTCAGCAATTCTTTTATTCAGTTTGCCTTGTTGAACATTCTTTTCGAAAGTAACGGCGGTACGGCTTTTACCTGCGAAATCGCTGGCGGCGCCGTAAGCGTTATTGTTGGTTTCCTTGCTGGCATCAACAGCTTTACCGAGGTAAGCCACTTTGATAGCCGGGCCAATGTTTTTCTGGTCCATGATTTCGATCACGTGGTAACCGAACTGGGTTTTAACCGTTTTGATCTGGCCTTTGGAACCTTCGAATGCGAAATCTTTGAATTCAGGTACGAACTGGGTAGCTGGAGTGATGTCGTATTCACCGCCGGTTTGTTTGCTGCCCGGGTCGTCGGAGTACTGGGTAACCAGTGCTTTGAAATCTGCACCGCCTCTAACCGCTACCTCGATGCTGTCAGCACGTTTTTTAGCGACAGAATCCGGTAAACCGCCCTGTGGACCGGAAGCGATCAGGATATGACGCACTTTCACGCTGTCGGGCATGTTTTTGCGGTCTACCATTTTCGCGAACACGATCAGGTTGTTATCGTAGTAAGGACCGTATACAGCACCTACCGGCAGATTTACGATAGAATCCTTCTGAGGTACCTGGGCAGCGCTTTTGGAAACGTAGCCATCATAGTATTTGATCTCAGAGTTACGGTTGATGAAACCGGCAACATCATTAGTGGTATCCAGTTCTGCTTTCAGGGCAACGATTTGCTGGATAGCAGCAGCGGAGTCCTGGGCAGAAGGAACGGCGTCGAAAGACACATATTCCACTTTGCGGGATTCTTCTACTTTAAAGAGTTCTTTATGGTCCTGAATGAAACGGTTCAGTTCCGCGTCAGTTACTTTAATAGTGGAGTCAGCAATAGAAGCATAAGGTACGCTTACATAAGAGATGGTAGCGGTCTTGCTGTTGTCTTCCTGCTGCTGGGCAGCCATCCATTTAGGATAATATACCCCTTGTTTGATCAGGGTGATATATTTCAGCTGTTCCTGGGACTTGGCGATGTAGGTTTCCAGCTGCGCGAGGGCTGCACGGATCTGAGGATTCTGGGGAGCCTGTGCGATTGTCTGCTGTAATGCTACGCGGTCGAACTGACCATCGCGGGTAAACTGCTGAACCACGATAGGGTTCGGGTTTTTACCTTTGATTTGGTCTACCACTTCCGCTTCAGTCACTGCGATACCCAGTTTTTCATATTGGGCCTGCATAATCTGTTCATTCAGAAACTGGTTCCAAACCTGCTCACGGATATATTGACGGGTTTGTTCGTCAATATTACCATTGGGCATCTGCTGGCGGGCGCCTGCTTCGGCATCCTGAATACGGCGCTGGTATTCTCCGAGATCCAGCTCTTCACCGTTTACTTTACCCACAGTGGTAGAACGGCGGGCGAGAGAACTTTTGCCAAAAAAGGCATCCTGCAACAGGAAACTAACAATAGCCAGGCAAATCACTACTACGATCACGACGGCATATTTGTCCCTGATTTTCTGAATTACTGACATATATTATATAGTCTACATTTTTAAGGAAAGCAAAAATAGAATAAAATAACTGTAACTGCAAAAGAGTATTTTTTGCTTTCAAACCCAATACAGTAAAGGATTTGAGGCCTTTCTAACACTTTTGTGGACTGGTTATCATTCACAGGTTTTCCACAGATATCCCCTTTTTTCAAGGTGCTTTTTTTCAACGTGTTAGTATTTCAAAATACCGGCAGGAACGGGTATTTTCGCAAAACAGTCCACCTGGGAAGCTCAACAGTTTATACACAAATGTGAAAAAGCCATTTTTCACAATCCACAGGAAAATGTGAATAAAACACGGTTATTTTCAACAATGCCTCATTTTGGCGTTTTGACTCGTCCGATCGTTTTTTTTCCACAATACCTGTGTAAAACCACCTGTAAAACTGAAAATAAGGTGGGAAAAGGTGCCTTTATACACCGGTAAAACTAATTTTGTTTTTCTCCCAAAAGTTTACCTCAAAAAAAGCGGATGTGAATTGTGGATAGTAAAAGCGTTCTTTTAACATTTTCCCAATACCCTCCCGGTGAAAAAGATTTTCACCAACAACGATATCCACGTATGTGGATGAAATAGGTAAAATCCAGCAATGACGGGGAAATACGGTGTTAATTAGATGTGGAAAGCGTATAAAAAAGGAATAACAACTACATTTGTACAGGTGCTGGAAAATTAATTTCCACATATTCACAGCCCTAATAGTAGTGGGCTTTTCTTTTTAAATAAATAAATAAGTATATAGTTATGATTACTGAAATCGCTGTCGCGAAAAAAAATTTGCAGCATAACGGATTTTTGGATATACCGGTTGACCCAGCTCTGGACCTGTTTGCAGCGATCGAAAATCTGAAAAAGGAAAAAAACGCGATCGTACTGGCGCACTATTACCAGGAGCCCGACATCCAGGATGTGGCCGATTATATCGGAGACAGTCTTGGCCTCAGTCAACAAGCTGCCAAAACGGATGCCGATATTATTGTTTTTGCCGGCGTGCACTTTATGGCTGAAACGGCAAAAATTCTGAGCCCGCAGAAAAAAGTACTCTTGCCCGACCTGAAAGCAGGATGTTCCCTGGCAGACAGTGCGCCTCCCGAACTTTTTAAAAAATTCCGTGACAAGTACCCTGATCACATCGTGATTTCCTATATCAACTGTTCGGCAGGTATCAAGGCACTGAGCGATATCATCTGCACTTCTTCCAATGCAGAAAAAATTATTGAAAGTGTTCCGAAAGACCAACCGATCATTTTTGCACCTGACCGTAACCTGGGATCTTACCTGATTAAGAAAACAGGCCGCGATATGGTTTTGTGGAACGGCGCCTGCATGGTGCACGAAATTTTTTCACTGGAGAAAATCACGAAACTGAAAACACAGCATCCGAAAGCGAAAATTATTGCACATCCGGAATGTGAGCCGGCGGTACTGGCGGTGGCCGATTACATTGGTTCCACCACAGGTTTGTTGAAGTTCAGCAAAAAAGACGATGCCCAGGAATATATCGTGGTAACAGAAACCGGTATTCTGCATCAGATGCAGAAAGAAAATCCGGGGAAGACTTTTATTCCGGCCCCGCCAAATAATGCATGTGCTTGTAATGACTGTCCACACATGAAATTGAATACGCTTGAGAAGCTGTATCTGTGCATGGAATACGAACAGCCGGAAATTACGATGGAAGAAAGCCTGAGAATCGCCGCTAAAAAGCCGATAGAGCGAATGCTGGAGATCAGTGAACGCGCTGGACTTTGATTTAACTATTTGATTTTCAATATCATTCAAATTTTATTTTTCGATCAATTAATTTATTGGTCTTTACGGGAAGCCCCGAGGTTTACATAACCCCGGGGCTTTCCCGTTTTAGCCAGAATCATTTAATTCTCAGGCGGTTATGAAGCCTTTGAGAGTTGAATATTTGATTTTATCCACCCATTTCCCCGGTTTATTGAAGGTAGCTGTCTTAATTTCGCTTCTTTGTATGTGAATAAGTGCTTAAATCCGCTTTTTGAAGGCGCTGAGATTTTAATTCTTTTTTTTCGCCTTGGGTTAGCCCGAAAAATTTTTTTTTATGAGATTCTCAAAGCCTTATAAGTTCCGCGAGAGTCTGTTATTTCTTTGACTTCTTTAATCCTTCCTAAAATTTCCATTTATTAAAGCGTTGCCCGCCAATTTTTGAAGGCGCTGAGAATTGAATAAAAACATAATTGATGGTGAAACCCCGCGATTTTACTTTTCATTCAATTCTCGGCGCCTTTATTTTTTTGAGATCGATTTCGTTTTCTGCATTAGGAGCTATTAGCCATGGCCGGTAAGCTTTGCATACTGGCGTATAAAAATCTTTTTTTCCGCAGAAGCCGGCCCTATGGGGGGAGCTGAGCGTGATTTTCAAGAGTGCTCTGAGAATCGAATATTTGTTTTAAACCAAGGGTTACCCCGGGATTTTGCTTTTCATTTAAATCTCAGCGCATTGTCTGTGGCCTGAGAATGACGTCGGTATTGGGGGTACCCCGTTACTTAAAAGTTTATTCGATTCTCAGCCATTAAGTAAAGCCGTAAGAATTGAATATTTTTTACATCAAAGGAATTTCTGACGGGAATCGAAATCCATTGAAATGTCAGCGCCTTATGAAGCCGCTGACATTTCGATATTTAAATGGCAATAGTGTCTTTTTCCCGGCGGAGTGGAAGATTGAAATCTCAGCGTGTAGGTCAGGCGCTGAGAATTGAATATTTTTTTGGAAACTGCAGTGTTGATCATCAGGCTGTAATAGGAGCCATTCTCACGAGCCAGACAAGGCTTTGAGAATTGAATATATTTTGGCTTTGAGATAAGGAGATGGGATAGTTATTTTTATTGGATTCTCACGGCATTGCAAGCAGGCTGAGAATCGATTGTGTTTCGGGATACCGGATAGAGGGAAAAAGACTTTATTCTGAGGGCTTGAACAAAGGGCTGAGAATGCGACGAATAAAATTTGATGGGGGAATGCCATGCATTTACGATGGAGCAGTTTCTCAGCCCGCTCATTGAGGCGTAGAATTTTTTGAAGCCAGTGCCAGCTGGCCCTTTACAGGGGATAGTGTTTAGGAGAAGTTTACTTTTTCAGACGCTGGACGGAAAAAATGTGGAAAAAGAATAGCCTTTCGGACAATTTGGAATAAAAGCGCTGGTTTATGTGGAAAAAGTACAGTTTTTTTTGTTTTTCATCCTCATAAAGCCCCAAAATTCTGCTTGTATGGAGGCTTTTGTGGAAAACCAGCTGCTTTTTTCGAAAATTTTTTTGTTTTCTGTTAAAAGATGCGAAGTAGTCTTTGATTTTTTGAATCCTCCAACTCTTTTAAGGCGGTAAGGTCTGTTTATTTGAAAAATTTTTGCTTTTTCACATAAAAAATGTGGAAAAACGGTGCGCTTTCTTGCCAGTGATTGCTTTTTAAAGCCTTTTTGTTGAAAAAGGAGCTTATTTTTTTTAAAATTTTTCTTTTTTGACGGAAATACTGTGGAAAACCAGTCTCCTCAGGAGATTTTTAGAAAAGGGAGGGCGCCTTTTGTGCATAACAGGTAAATTTTTCAGCAAAAATTTTTTTTGAAGGAAGATTTTGTGGAAAAAGAAAGGAGGAGGGACATCTGTAAGCCGGATTTTTCCTTTTTAGCGTGGAAAATAGGGAGCCGACACAGGGTTTCAAGACCAGGGGGCCAAATTTTTTAAAATTTTTTTCTTGTTGGAGGAAATCAATAACGAGGGGGATAGGAGAAGAGGGAAAGGGGGAAAACAAGTAGAGGAAATTATATTTCCTCTACCCAAATATGGTCAGCTTCCGTTTTTCTGAGGGACAGGTTATAGCCTGCCACCATGATTGAAATGGGATCACCCAGGGGAGCGATTTTTTCAATCTTAACGGTTTCACCTGGTACGCAGCCCATCTCCATCAACTTAATATGCAGATCGTCTTTTTCAAATTCTATGATTACTGCGCTTTTACCTGTTGCCAGGGAAGATAATTTCATTATGCCTTTTTTCATACCTACGTATTAATCTGTTTAAACTAAGTTTTGGCAACGGGGGTATTGCTACGATGAATGACAGGGCAAAGGTACCGCCGGGCACGGAATATGCAAAAAGAATCCGGGATCCAATCCAAAATTTCACTTTACTTTTACACCACTTTATATAATTCGATACATCAATGGCAATTCAGTTTACAGCGCACGAGGTAAAAGTGGACCTGAAAGAAAAAAGAAAGTTAAAAGCCTTTTTAAAGGATTTATTTGCCGATGAGGGACAGGGGGTAAAAGACCTGCATTACATTTTTTGTTCTGATGCGTATTTGTTGGAGATCAACAAGCAGTTTTTGCAACATGACACCTACACTGATATCGTTACTTTTGAAATGGGAGAGGATCCGGATGTAACGGAAGGTGAAATTTACATCAGCGTTGACAGGGTGAAAGAGAATGCCGGGAAATTTAAGGTGTCTGTTAACCAGGAGTTGCATAGGGTAATTTTTCATGGTGCTTTACACTTGTGTGGATTTAAAGATAAGAGTAAAGCAGAGAATGCACTGATGCAACAAATGGAAGATAAATATCTGATTAAGTATTTCGGTGCATTGGAATAGCAATGATGTTTCACGTGGAACATTTTTTTAAAATGAATTTTTGAATGTTCCACGTGGAACATAGTTAGATTTTAAAATCGTTCCCCCACATTTAGCCCCTTAGTCTCATAGAACAAGAATTCTTCTACAGAACCCTGTTAGGATTCATAACCAATAACGAAATAGTTTGATGGATTCCCGTTAAAACAGCGGGATAGGAGCACGGGGAGGAATTTGGGTGCTTACCGATAATAATCACAGATAGGCGGGGAAGTGGACATGAAGGCAGCCCTGTCAGAAGGTAAGTTCCTGCAAGTAATCCTGGCGGGAAGCAGGACCTGGAGTATAGGCTTTCAACATGGTCCCCCTGGCTGCCAGCAGGGGGAGCTTCCTGAAAAGCGGCGCAACCAGGAAGCAGGCATTTAAACGCAGCTTTCAGCCTGATCAGCCTGGCTGCCAATAGAGGAGCTTTCTTAAAAGCGACGCAACCAGGAAGCAGGCATTTAAACGCAGCTTTCAGCCTGATCAGCCTGGCTGCCAATAGAGGAGCTTTCTTAAAAGCGACGCAACCAGGAAGCAGGCATTTAAACGCAGCTTTCAACCTTATCAGCCTGGCTGCCGGTAGGGGGAGCTTTCTTAAAAGTGGCGTAGCAAGGAAGCAGGCATTTAACGCAGCTTTCAACATGATCAACCTGGCTGCCAGCAGGGGGAGCTTTCTTAAAAGTGGCGTAGCAAGGAAGCAGGCATTTAACGCAGCTTTCAACATGATCAACCTGGCTGCCAGCAGTGGAGCTTCCTGAAAAGCGGCGTAGCAAGGAAGCAGGGCATCAGAAATGCCGGTTTCAAAACCAGTCACCTGCCATCCCAAAAAGATTGCCATCTGAAAAGTGACGCAGCTGCAAAGAAATCCCGGACGCTTGCATACATTTCTTTCTGATGCAGGGGGCACGAATTCCAGATGCCCTGTGTATGATAGAAGGGGACCTGGAGTAATCACCTGGACCTTGTCTTTTCCCCGAGCTCTTCCATATCATTCAAAGGGAACCTACTTTCGCGGAGACTTTTACTTTGAAATGTTAAGACAACTTTTGCCGAAAGCTTGGGGATATACGCATTGGAGCCAGGAACTTCATGCTTTTCAGATTCCCTTTGAAGCAGACGCTCATACTATTCAATCCTCTGAATGATTTGGCTTTTATCGCCCGGCACTTTATCAGCTTCCTTTTAAAATTTTTCGTACAAATAAACCAGTGTATTGGTTCCTGATGGTATGATGGTCAATATTAGCTGTTTTAAGCCCTTTTTGGCCGTTTCAGGAAGCACTTTGGCATATAGGGATTCATATCTCTTTAACGGCCCTAATAGAGGCAAGGAGTCGCATTGATGGCATTGTGAAATAAAAATGCTACCCGCTCTGAGATAAAAAGAGGATAAAAGATAAGGCCCGCTTCCAAAGGAGATTTTCAATCCTTATTTTTCAAGGTGCCTGCGGTATTTTATTTCACTTAATGCCTGTTAATGCGGTGGCTCGCCGTAGATAGGTAGTGAGTGACAATGTTATCTCAGGCACCATCATGAGCACCATTTCATATGTCTCGTTTGTCACCTGTTTTATCAGAAGAATGTAGCTTCCTCTTCCCAGGTGGACCAAATATATTTATAGCGTGAATTGTCTAGCGTGAACTTTCGTCCAGATGTTAACCCACGGTTTCGTCTTTCTGAGTATAGCGTTTTCCACCACATCCGTTTCCTGAAAAGCCTGCTGATGACACTGCTTTTCAGTGTGGAGATTTCGGGCGATGATGGTCTCAACCGGAACACCCCCACTACAATTAAACAGTCATCAAAAAATACTGGTTTTTTCAGTGGTCAACATGGTTCAGGGTACTTCAGCAGGATAAACTATCCTCCTGATGCTAACATGTGGACTATATTCCTAAGCCTTGTACTTTCTCTCTCTCGTTTGATGGAAGGCCTGGTGATGACATTACTTTGGGCGGGGCGACTTTCACTATCTCCATCAGACCATCTTAAAAGCCGCCGCTTGCACCCGCATTTACAAGGAATGCAGTTTCGTCCACCAGCAAAGATGTCTGGTGAATTGCTTGCAGAATTTTCCGTCTGATATTTATCCCTGGCCTTGTCCTTTCTGTGATTCAGAATATACCCAGACGCTGGTGGTGTGATGAAGGGAATAGGATATTCCTGTATGATAATGCTTCAGGGAATTTTGAATGACTCCGGATTCGGAAAAGGAGGGGGAAATGCTGTAGGAAGTTGACAAGGATGTTTCAAGGCGGTTGTTTCTGAAACCGTATGTCTCCAAATCCGGAGAAGAGGGGCGGTTAAGTGGGGTGGAAAGTTGACCGGATGTTTCAGGGTGATGTTTCTGAAATAGTATGTCTCCAAATCCGGAGAAGAGGGGGCTGTTAATGGAGGCGGAAAATTGGCTGGATGTTTCAAGGTGGATGCTTCTGAAACAGTAGGTCTCTAAATCTGAAAAAGAGGGGGCAGTTAAATGGGGTGGAAAATTGGCTGGATGTTTCAAGGTGGATGCTTCTGAAATAGTAGGTCTCTAAATCTGAAAAAGAGGGGGCAGTTAAATGGGGTGGAAATTGACCGGATGTTTCAGGGGCACGCTTCTGAAATTGTAAGTCTCTAAATCTGAAAAAGAGGGCTGTTAATGGAGGCGGAAAATAGACTGGATGTTTCAAGGCGGATGCCTTTGAAACAGTACATCTCTAAATCCGGAGAAATGGGGCGTTATATGGGGACCGGAAAATTGACCGGATGTTTCAGGATATTGCTCGAAGGGATATTTAGGATGACGATGCTTCCGGAACGGGTATACCGTGATTCAGAAACAAAAACGGTACAGATTTATTAGGCAAGAAGTGAGCGGACATGTGTTTCCCCTGAAGCGGTAAAATATCCGTGGCCATTTGGAATTCGATCGTAAAAGTCTTCATAAAACAAACGTATAAGAAAAGCCGGGGTTTATTAGCCTGGGTAAACCGGAGGATGCCGGCACCCTTCAGGTGTGTGAAATACTCGTCCTTGTTTTGAGAATGGATAAACAGGAGGTGCTTCCTGCCTCCTTACAGCTTCTTTTACCGGTTTGTCAACCGGGAGTAAATCACCCAATGTTCCACGTGGAACATTCCACTTTATCTCTGCAATGTGCTGTCTTCTCCGTAATTTTGCACTTTCTTTAAATTATTATGTTTCCATCATACGATATCATTGTGGTAGGCGCTGGCCATGCGGGGTGTGAAGCTGCCGCTGCTGCTGCCAATATGGGCTCCAAAGTTCTGCTGGTGACCATGAACATGCAAACCATCGCACAGATGAGTTGCAACCCTGCTATGGGGGGAATTGCCAAAGGTCAGATTGTAAGAGAAATAGATGCACTCGGCGGTTTTTCAGGGATTGTTACAGACCAGTCCCTGATACAGTTCAGGATGCTCAATCGCTCTAAAGGACCCGCTATGTGGAGCCCCCGTGCTCAGAGCGACCGTATGCTTTTTGCTGCAAAATGGCGGGAAGCCCTGGAAAAAACCCCGAACGTGGACTTCTACCAGGACATGGTAAAAGGCCTCCTCGTAAAAGATGGCCGTTGCTATGGGGTGGTAACCGGACTGGGACATGAAATCAAAGCGAAAGCAGTAGTGCTTACCAACGGTACTTTCCTCAACGGTGTAATTCACATCGGTGATAAACAATTTGGCGGAGGCCGCGTCGCTGAAAAAGCGGCGACAGGAATCACGGAACAACTCGTTTCCCTCGGCTTCGAAAGCGATCGCCTGAAAACAGGAACACCTCCCCGTATCGATGGCAGAAGCCTGGACTATTCCAAAATGGAAGAACAACTGGGCGACGAAGACATCGTAGGATTTTCCTATCTCGACATAGAAAAAATAAAACCGGCACAACAAAGAAGCTGCTGGATTACCTATACCAGCGACGCAGTACATGAAATGCTGCGCACCGGATTTGACAGATCTCCCATGTTCCAGGGACGCATCCAGGGCACCGGCCCCCGTTACTGCCCCAGCATCGAAGATAAAATCAACCGCTTTGCGGAAAGGGAAAGACACCAGCTGTTCGTGGAACCGGAAGGCTTCGATACCGTGGAAATATATGTGAACGGATTCTCTACCTCCCTGCCCGAAGATGTGCAAATGAAAGCACTCCGCCTGGTACCAGGGTTTGAAAACTGCCGCATGTTCCGCCCGGGTTATGCTATCGAATACGATTTCTTCCCGCCGACACAGTTACAGTTCTCCCTGGAAACAAAACAGGTGCAAAACCTCTTCTTTGCCGGTCAGATCAATGGGACCACCGGATACGAAGAAGCGGCATGCCAGGGATTGATGGCAGGTATCAACGCCCACCTGAAAGCCACCGAACAGGATCCTTTTATCCTGAAAAGAAGCGAAGCCTATATCGGGGTACTGATCGACGATCTGATCAATAAAGGAACGGAAGAACCTTACCGCATGTTCACCTCCCGGGCCGAATTCCGGACACTGCTCCGTCAGGATAACGCCGACCTGCGCCTTACCGAAAGAAGCTATAAACTGGGCCTCGCAAAGGAAGACAGAATGGCTAAAGTACAACAGAAAAAAGAACAGGTGGAAAAGGTAAAAACCATCCTGAAAGAACTGTCCATCGAACCGGAAGAAATCGGCACCCTGCTGGAATCCAAATCATCTGCCGGCCTTACCCAAAAACAACGGGCCCACCAGATATTGCTCCGCCCGAACCTGGATATCTTCTCCATGAAAACAGCCGTTCCGAAAATAGAACAGGCACTGGCTGGCTTCGGCAGAGAAGTACTGGAACAGGCAGAAATTCAGATCAAATACGATGTATATATAGAGAAGGAAAATGAACTGGTGAAAAAAATGAGCCAGCTCGAAGACCTGATTATCCCGGAGAATTTTGATTACAGTAAACTGGTTTCCCTCTCCACCGAGGCCAAACAAAAGTTCACTAAAATCCGTCCGCATACATTGGGACAAGCCAGCAGGATCAGCGGCGTTAATCCCAGCGATGTACAAATCCTGATGGTATACATGGGAAGATAATTTTCAATAAACTTATAAAAACAAAAAAGGAAGTATCTGAATGATACTTCCTTTTCTGTTTTTAAGGTCGGATATTTTGAACCGGAAAAGACCAAAGAATACCCGCCCAAAATTTCAGCAAAGATGTTCCGTTATATTCCCGGAAAACTACCAACCGGAAAATGTCAAAAGGAAAAGTCAGAATATTTATCCCAAAAACATCGAAAGTAATTTTTGGCCGGGTTTAAACATCCGGAGAGAAATCTGTTCAAATAACCGCTTTGTTACGTAAAAAAGTAAATTTTTCGAACAAAAAGCCGAAAAATCGACTTCAAGAAATAGGGTAAATTTGGCAAAACACGTCGGGACTGATACCGTTTATTCAAAAAAAGGAAAAGTTCGAAAATGGGCTTAAAAATGCCCAAAAAATAGATGTTGATTTTTTTTGAGAGAAAAGCAACCAATTTCACATCGCTTTCGTATGCATAGGACATTAACCAGCTGTTTTCGCGAAACGTACCCAAAAAATCAAGGGGACGACCACAGTTTGGTTTTTTTAGCTAAAGACAGGTAACGATCATTTGTGGAAGACCTGAACCAAATTCATACCATCATTTCAGGGTGCTGTGATAAGAATCGCAGCAGCCAGGAATTGCTGTACCGTAAATTTTTTGGGTATGCTTTGAGTATCTGTATGCGTTATGCGCCAAACAGGGAAGAAGCGATTGAAATTATGAATGATGGTTTTCTGAAAGTTTTTCAGCGTATTTCTACCTTTGATAGCAATCGCCCGTTTAAAGCATGGCTGAGTAAAATTATGGTCAACACCGCCATTGATTTTCTACGCAGTAAAAAGAAGCTGGTATTTACCGATCAGGCAGAACACTATCATGAATTGGGAAAGGAAGATAATGTAGTGGAAAAACTGTCTTATGATGAACTGCTGATGCATGTGCAATCCCTGTCACCGGCCTATCGGACTGTATTCAATCTCTATGTTATGGAAGGTTATCAGCATCATGAAATTGCTGTGCTGCTGGGGATTTCTCAAGGCACCTCCAAATCCAATCTGTTTAAAGCAAAGAAAATACTACAGGAAAAAATTCTCATCGCTGCAGGTAAAGGCGCTACCGCCACTACCGCCGTTAACTTTGTTGTGCATAAAAATGAGTGAAGATTTCGAAAATAGTATCCGCAACAAGCTGAATGAAGCTGACCATCCATTTGACCCGCAGGCGTGGGAAAAAATGGAAGCGCTGCTGGATGGAGACAAGGGCCGCAAGCCTGTGCTCATCTGGTGGTGGGCCGCTGCTGCCATACTGTTGCTGGCGCTAGGCGTATGGTGGTTTATGCCGGATACCGGCAGCACAAAACAGCAGCAACAGATAACAGGCGCTCAACATTTTCCAGGAGAAAATCTCCCTGAAAAAAATTCCGGTCGTCTCCCCGAAAAAAAGGAAAACCAGGAAAAGACACCGGAAAAATACCAACAGCTGCCGGTAGCTGTACCCGCTGTCACCAACCAACAACCCGGTACGGCAGGAAAAGAAGCTTTGGTAATCCCTTCTTACACCATAGCTGCGAATAATGACAGCGGAACACTCCGTTTGCAGGGTAGTGAAACCAACCCGCCGGCATTAAGCCAGCAACGGCCTGTATTACCCTTATCCGGAGAAACTATAGTTAATAACATCAACGACTATACGAAAATAGATTCAAATAACTTAAACGACTATACGAAAATTGATACGCCGGCTGTTAAAGAAGATTATCAAACGGTGTCTGTCGCTTTAAAAGACAGTACATTGACGGCCGTGACACGGAAAACGAAAAAATGGTATGCAGGCCTGGTCTTCGGGCCTGACCTGACAGTGGCGCCCTCTTTTAAATACGGTAACATCGGCTTTAACGCCGGTGTACTGGTGCATTACTATTTCAACAGAAACCTCTTCGTGACAACAGGGGCCGTGTACAGCAAAAAAATATACGGCGCCTCACCAAACGACTATCGCACCGGCAGCACCAGCACTCCCTATGGCACCCTCGAAAAAGTAAACGCCGACTGTGATGTACTGGATGTGCCTATCAACATGAACTATACTTTTCTTTCGGTAAAGAAGAATAAAGTCAGCGCTACGCTTGGCTTTTCCAACTATTTTATGCTGAAGGAAAAATACCGGTACCTGTATGAATACGGCCCGCCGAAAGAAAGGACCGTCACCAACGAAAACCAGCATTATCTCTCTATCATCAACGCCGGCATCCTCTACCAACGCCCTTCAGGCCGCGGCCTGCTCCTGGGGGTACAACCCTATGTCAAAATTCCGCTGAATGGGGTGGGATATGGACAGGTAAAATTGTACTCCGCCGGGATGACCGTACACCTCACCTTCACCGGCAAAAAGCCGTGACGGCGGCAAAGCAGCCCCCGTTCAATATAACCGGCCAAAACAATCGGTTTCTTCCTTTGTTATCATGGTAGATGGCACGTCATTTTCTGCGTGTCTCCGTACCAAAAAAACATTTTTATGGCAAACAAACATGACGATAAAAAGAAGAGAAAAACTGGGGAAGAGGAGCAGGATTTTCCGGGATACCCGGCGTATCCGGCCAGCGAAGATATCATGAACAGGGAAAACCGCAGCAATGAAGTGGATCTGAATATGGACGATGTGACCCGCTCGTTCCGGCATAACAGTGAACTGCCCGAGGATAAACGCAAAAGCCCTAAACGCAGCGATGAACAGGAAGAGACCTGGCGCCAGGATAAAACAGGCGACGATCTGGACGTGCCGGGGGCAGAACTGGACGACGATAGCGAAGCAATCGGGGAAGAGGATGAAGAAAACAACCTGTACAGCCTCGGCGGAGACCGCCACCAGGACCTGGAAGAAGACAACGGCGAATTCCTTGACGAAGATGAGGACGATAAATATTAAGCGGCTATAATAAAGGCGTCAGCAGCCTGCAGACAGAGTCCATAAACCGGTTGAAAATATTTCTTCTGTTCCAGCGGGTTTCCTGTACGGGCAAGGCATACAGCAGATCTTCATCAAATGCACGGTCCAGCTTGGCTGTTACTTCCTTATCATACACCAACACACCGATTTCACAATTCAGGAAAAAACTGCGGTTGTCAAAATTGACAGAGCTCACCCAGGCCAGGTTATCATCTATGACCATCGTTTTGGCGTGAATGAAACCTCTTGTGTAAAAAAATACCTTCACACCTGCTGCCAGTAAGGGCTTCATATAGGAGAGGGCCGCATGCTGCACAATAAAGGAATCGCCTTTCAGCGGCAGCAGCAGCTGCACGTCTTTCCCCGCCAAAGCTGCGATCTGTAAGGCTGTCAGCAATTCTTCCGTGGGCACAAAATATGGATTGGTGATCCTGATCCTTCTTTTGGCCACATTGATGGCCATGAGAATAGAACTCATGGTCATAGGCCATTCTGAATCCGGTCCGCTGGCGACAATATCGGTAAAACAAGTGCCGGAGAGCGTGGCGGAACGACCGAAGAAAGGCGCTTCAAAAGGAAATACTTCTTTGCTGCAATAGCGGTAACTCATGAGAAACTGTAGCTGTAGCAGGTTTACGGCATCGCCTTCAATTTTAAGATGCGTATCGCGCCAGAAGAGATCGTGTTTACCATTGTTGATATAACGGTCATCCAGGTTGATGCCTCCCACAAATCCCACCGAGCCGTCTATCACGATGATTTTCCGGTGATTCCGATAGTTGGCATTCCGGTAAAGGCCTACCAGCACGGGTGAAAAAGTATATACGCTGGCGCCGTTCTCCTTCAGTATTTTGGGTATTTTTTTTATCCGGTCGCTGCCCATATCGTCGTAAACAAAGCGGACCTGTACGCCCTGGTTCAGTTTTTCCACCAGTATCTGCGTTACTTCATTGCCCACATCATCTGCAGCGATCATGTAATACTCGATGTGGATATGGTGTTTGGCTGCCCGCAGCGCGGCCATTACCTCCGGGAATTTTTCTTCCCCGTTGATCAGCAGTTTTACCCGGTTGTTTTTGGTGAGAATAGACTGTCTTGTATTGAGCAGCATGGCCGACAATTCCTGCTTGGTACCCACCGCCTGCCGCAGTTCCAGTTGCATCTGTTCTATTTCCGATCGCTGGGATTGCCAGTATTTGGCGAACAGCACCTCATCCTTGCTGCCTTTCAGGGTGAACCGCCTTTTTTTACGCAGGTCCCGTCCCAGGTAATAATATACGATCAGGCCTACGATCGGTATAAACACCAGCAGCATAATATAGGCCATAGCCTTTATCGGGTTCCTGTTTTCCAGGAGTATGGAGAAGATAACGCCGGCAAATGTCAGGATTAACAGCACTGTGCTGCTTATTTTAACATACAGATGCCAGTCGGAGCCAGTCAGATAGTTGATGAGCGTATGCACTCTCTTGATACGGTTTTAGTATTTAACGCCGGGCCTGTTAAAAAGTTAACCCGTTTACGACATGAAGATAACAAAACCGCTATTTATATTATTTTATCCGATGCTGACCGGATACTGTCCGGTATGATCTTTCTGTTATGAATTGCGCGGACGATGGTATAATTTGTTTGCAAGATATCCCACGAATTTATGAAAACGATACTGATCAAAGGGGTGCTGGCTGCGGCATGTTTATGCCCGTATGACGGTTACGCCCAAACGCCCGACCGCTGGAAGATAGCGTCCGACGGCAGCATTATCTGGAATATTAATGGCCCTGTCCCTCACGCAGACCATATTGAAATGGCCGGTAAAAAAGTGGCCCTCTGGCTGCAATACGGGGTAGACAGCAGCGGCGCCAGCGTCATTACGCGGACGATTGTTTTTCCCACGTACCGCCTGATGCCCAACAAGACGGAGACTGCCATGATGTATACTGTTGCCGATAACATGCTGCCACGCTTTTTTATCAACAATAAGCTGTGGAAGCCGGACGTCTACAACGGCGGTCCTGTAAAGGCACTGCCTGAGAAAGTGCGCAGTATGCAACACAGCGGGATCACCACCATCAATAGTGTACTGGGAAATGATCGCCTGGTAGAACTGAAAAGGACCTTCTTCCCGTCTGATAACCAGCCGTTGGTGCTGGAGCAGTTGGTATTCATCAATCACGGCACGCAGCCGGTGCCTATTGAAATGGAAGCCATGCAGCTGGAGCGGATGCCGGCGGAAAGCCGCAGTGCAAACGGACCGCTTTACTTTACCATAGAAACAGCCGGAGCGGGCAGGCAGCAGGTGGCCGCCGGCGATTCTGTCCGGTTTGTTATAGGGTACAGCGCCCGCCGGGGTACCGAACCCCGGCCGCAGATCAATGCCGATGCGGAACTGGCAGGCCGCCGGCAACGGATAGCCGGTATCTTGTCGCTTCTGCAGCTGGAAACACCAGACACCCTGCTGAACACCGCTTTCGCCTTTGCAAAGATCAGGGCGACGGAAAGTATTTACCTCACGAAGGGAGGGTACCTGCACGGGCCCGGCGGATTGCGTTATTATGCCGCTATCTGGGCCAATGATCAGGCAGAATATGTGAACCCCTTCTTCGGCTTCCTGGGCGACAGTATAGCGCTTAATTCCGCGATGAACAGCTATCGCTGGTTTGCGAAGTATATGAACCCGGATTATAAACCCATTCCCAGCTCCATCGTAGCGGAAGGCGACGGTACCTGGCATGGCGCCAAAGACCGCGGCGATATGGCGATGATCGCCTATGGCGCCAGCCGTTACGCCCTCGCAGCCGGTAATGCCGATTCTGCCAGGGTGCTGTGGCCCCTGATAGAATGGAGCCTGGAATACCTGCGCCGGCAGGTGAATGAAAATGGCGTAGTGCATTCCGACAGCGATGAACTGGAAGGCCGTTTTCCGGCGGGGAAAGCCAATCTCAATACCAGCGCACTGTACTACGATGCACTGCGCTCTGCCGTGCTGCTGGCGAAGCAATTAAAAGTACCGGCGCGGGATTACGCGCAACGGGCAGAGGCGCTGCGGAAAAACATCGACCGCTTCTTCGGCGCTACCGTGGAAGGATTTGATACTTACCGCTATTACGAGGAAAATAAAGTATTGCGCGCCTGGATCGCAACACCGCTGACAACCGGACTGTTCGAACGGAAAGAGGGCACAATTGCGGCCCTGTTTTCTCCGAAGCTGTGGACGGAAGACGGGCTCGCCTCCCAGTCCGGCGACCGGACCTTCTGGGACCGCTCTACGCTGTATGCACTGCGGGGCGTGTTTGCCGCCGGCGAAACAGCCAGGGCAATGGATAAACTGGAATACTACTCCCGCCGCCGGTTGCTGGGAGAACATGTGCCTTATCCGGTGGAAGCGTACCCGGAAGGCAACCAGCGGCACCTCTCCGCTGAAAGCGGCCTGTATTGCCGCATTTTCACCGAAGGGATGTTTGGTATGAGGCCGACAGGATTTAACAGTTTTGACTGTACGCCGCGGCTGCCGGAAGGCTGGGACCATATGGCATTACGCAATATCCACGCCTTCGGTAAAATATTTGATGTCGAGGTAAAAAGAAAAGACAAGAACAGATTACTGATAGTCGCTAACGGTAAAGAATATACGATAAAAGACGGAACAACCTTACCCATTATACTGAAATAAAAAACGGCCGGATATTTCCGGCCGTTTTGCTGTTATTCTGCTACCACTTCCAGTATATTACTGCTTAGCGGTTTTACTCTTCCGGGCGTTAGACTGATACCTGTATTCATGAGAAAATCCCCGCTGTATACCTGGTTTCCAAAAGCTGATTTTGTTCCGGGGAAAAGGTTGGTTTCTGTAACACGGTAGTTCTTTTTCGGATCCAGTCCCTGTAGCTTCACTACCGGGAAAATATCCACCCGGCGGGTATTCATGAGGTAATGAAACACGACCGTTTTCTGTTTGTCGGCGCTGGTGTATTGGAATACTGCACGGGGCTGCCCGTATGGTGAAACAAGACGATAGAAATCCCCATACCAGATTATATCACGTAAACGGTTATACGTAGCAACGGCATCGTGGCTGAACTGCAATTCCTGCGGTGTGAAATCGTCCACTTTTATATCATAACCCAGTTTGCCCATCATGGCCACATCCGTACGGAACTTCAGCGATTGTTTGCCCATATTGGTTACGTGCGCTGCCATGGTGTTGGCCGGGAAGAAATGGGAATAGCCGTATTGAATGTAAATCCTGTCGAGCGGGTCGGTGTTGTCGCTGGGCCAGAATTCCGTAAAGTATTTCATGGCGCCGTAGTCTGTGCGGCCGCCGCCACCGGAGCACAGCATTATAGGGAGATGCGGGTACTTGGCGCGCACTCTTTCCAGCACCTTATAAAGGCTGCGGGTATAGTCAACAAAAAGATGGGATTGTTTTCCTTTCAGATAAGGGGAGTAGGTGTTGGTCATCATCCGGTTACAGTCCCATTTGATGTAGGCGATACCAGGGTTTTCGCTCATGGTTTTATCCACGATATCAAAAACGAAATCCTGTACGGCCGGGTTTACCAGGTCCAGCACCAGCTGATTGCGATAGTAGTGCTCGCCGCGGTTGGGAAGACGCAGTATCCAGTCGGGATGTTTGGTGTACAGTTCACTTTTGGGGTTGACCATCTCCGGTTCCAGCCAGATGCCGAATTTCACTCCCTGTTTTTCTGCTTCTTTCACCAGGTAACCCAGGCCATGGGGAAGTTTATCTTTATTGGTGTCCCAGTCGCCAAGGCCGGCGTTGTCTGCATCGCGGGGGTATTTGTTGGCGAACCAACCGTCGTCCAGCAGGAAGAGGTCGGTGCCGAGTTTGGCCGCGCCGCTGAACAGGCTGGTGAGTTTAGCTTCGTCGAAATGCATACCAGTGGCCTCCCAGTTGTTCAGCAAGGTGAGCCGCGGTGTGTGTCCGTCGAGGATACCGTAGTTCACCGCCCAATGCTGAAAGTTGCGGCTGGTCTGGCCTTTTCCGTGGTCTGACCAGGTGAAGAGGAAAGCCGGTGTGGTAAATACTTCATTAGGCTGCAGCGTGTAGTCGCTGGCGTAAGGGTTGATGCCTGCGCTTACGTGCAGGGCATTTTTTTCATCCACTTCAAAGCCGAAGCGGAAATTGCCGGTCCAGGCCAGTGTGCCGGCCATCACTTCGCCGGTGTTTTCATTGGCGGGGCCGTTGAGAGAAAGCAGGAACATGGGCGACTGGTACATATTGGCTCGTACGCCCAGTTTGCTGTCCAGTACTTTACTGCCTTTGGTCAGTTTCTCTTCCACCATGTTCGCCTCCTTGGCCCAGTCGCCATGGAACTGGGTCAGCCAGTAACGGGCGGCGTTAAAATGCAGCATGGAGGAAGCATAGGCGGTCAGCAGCACGGGTTGTTTTTCCGTGTGCCTGATTTCTGTCCACGCCTTGATCACATCTTCCTGGAAATAAGTCTCAAAATGAAGGGTAACGGTTACCGGGTATACGGGATCTTTAAGGGTGATATCGGTAGTAGAGACATTGTTGTCTTTCTTGCCTGACCGGGAAGAAACGTATTTGAGCTCCAGCGATGGATTGCCGTCGTTATGTACTATCCGGATGGCCGGGTCCAGGAGGCTTTCCATCCCGGCGGTGATATAGGCTTCCTGGGAGCCACGGGATGAGGTGTCGGCTTCAGCCGGCTGCAATGCCTGTCCGAAGTACTGCTGTACCAGCCGTCCCTCGGGATTGACGCTGTAAACCAGGCTGATGTTCCGGGTAGAAAGCCGGACCTGTTGACGCTGCGCGAAAACGCTGTGGGAAAGCAGCAGCAAACCTATGCAAAACAATTTTTTCATGTGTAATTTTTAACGCGGAAGAATAAGCGTACAAAATACAAATATTGATCAGAAAAGCTGATGATAATTTACCGGAAAGCGATTGTATCGTGCAGTTGGGAACGAATGGGCGCGGATGCGGACAACAGGAAAAGGCATTAAAGTTGAAAATCAATAAGTTAAGTGATAACTTTTTGTGAGCCTCCATGATAGCGACGGTATGTGAATTGTGTTGGGAATAACGTACAAACTGGCGGTCACTGCGCCGGTTAAGAGGTTAAAAAACAGAATAATCCGTAGCTTGAGGTTCGATTTAAAACGACTCCACATGACGCCGCAGATCATCATTGTACTGGTACTGACAGCCGTTATCAACCTGATTGTTACCTTATCTTTTGCCGTAAGAATTGTAGGAGTAACGACCGGCAGGATAGCCATTACTTTCTCACTTTTCAATATTCTGGTGCTGGTGTCCCGTACGGCCAACACCTTTCAGGCGCCGTTACTGGCCAAAACGGTGGAGGATGAGTTGAAGCAGCAGGTGACGGGCAACGAGGGGCTTTTCCGGTTGATCATTTTATCCTGTACCATCGGTTCAGTTATAGGTGCGGCGTTAATACCTTCTTTTCAGCGGATGTTGTCAAAAGCTGTAGAGCATTTCAGTGTGCACCGTTCCGTTCCCCGGCTGCTCTACCTCGGCTTTTCCGGGTCGGGGATGCAGTTTATCAAAGAGAACCTGAAGATGCCTTCCAGGGAAAGTATTACCGGATTACACCCTGTGAAGGGCTTTCCGAGGAAGATGTTTTTGTTTAACCTGGTTGCCACGGCGATTATGACCATTAGTGTGCTTTGCTGTGTGTATGCTGCATATCTGAATCCTGACTACAGGACCACCGCCAGTAATTTATCCGGTGTTATCAACGGGGTGGCGACGTTGCTGATGGTGCTTTTTATAGACCCGCATTCTTCCGTACTTACTGATGATGTGGTATTGGGCAAAGTGAGCGTCAGTTATTTCCGGCAGTATATTACCTATATGGTGATAGCCCGTGTGGCGGGAACTTTGCTGGCGCAGTTGCTGCTGTTGCCGGGCGCTGCGCTGATAGCGAAACTGGCGGAGTACGTCTGATTTTTTTCTTTGAACGTTAAGAACTGATTAACATTTCAATGAAAAAAAATACTTTGTTTTGAAACATGTTTTTTAACCCCCAACCCCTTTTTGTTATTGTTGGTTATCCTAACTCCGGCAAACGAAAGGTATTGCAGGAGATTTTTGCCCGGAAACATTTTTTTCCGCTGAAAGACCCTTTTATACCGGTTGTATTTCCGCAAAATAAGTTTGTGGTGATTAACAGGACCAATCATCGCGGTGCGTCTGATATGTTTTGCACACACCTCAGCCAGGTGCTGCGCCGGCATATTTTTTCTTCTGCCGCTTTTATGCTGATGTTAAGCTTTATCCTGGATGGAGGCCGGCGTGATGCGCGGCAGGTGGTGCAGTACCTGGAGGCATCCGGGTTCCTGGTGCATTACCTGGTGCTGGCCGGCAGTTGGGAAGACAAGCGGGTGCTGGCTGAGGAGGCGCTGGAGCCCTTACAGGCGGCAGTCAGACATGGTCGCATACATTATTTTGACCGGTTGGTGACCCGTTCGCCGCTGCGTTTTCAGCAGCGAACGGAGGAGATAATAGCCGTGATCAGGGAAGTGCTGGGCGGGAGCTGCCGGTAAGGGCCTTTCCGGCAGCTAACTGCGGTTGCATGAGCGCCACACGGAAAGGGGAATGTTCCAGTGCAATGAGGTCTTCCGTACTACCGAGGACCTGGTCTACCAGGCCAAAAGCCTGTGCTTCAACAGCATTCATGAAATGATCGTTGTCGAAGGCGGCTTCTATTTCTTCCGTACGTCTGCCTGCGTGTTGTGCCAGCAGGTAGAAGAGCTGACTTTGCAGGCGCTCCTGTTCGCGGTAGGCGATGCGGACATCTTCGGTGTAGCCTTTGGCGCCGCCGCCTGCGGGATGCATGTGCACCGTGGCGTGGGGGAGGGCGTAGCGTTGTCCTTTGGCGCCTGCGGAGAGGATAACGGTAGACATGCTGCCGGTGAAGCCTACGGACATGGTGGATACGGGCGACTTCAGCATTTTCATGGTGTCGTAGATGGCCAGGCCTGAATAGATGGCGCCACCGGGACTATTGATATATATGCTGATGGGCTGGTGCCCGATACTGTCGAGGTAAAGCAGCTGCGCTACGATCAGGTTGGCTACCTGGTCGTCGATAGCTGTGCCGAGAAAAATGATGCGCTCCTTCAGGAGCAGGCTGTATATATCAAAGGCATTGCGGCCATCGCCGTCAATGACGGTAGGAATCAAAAAAGCCATATGTAAAAAGGATTATTGGAAGATGGAAGTGATTTTTTGACGGTATGTTTCGTCTGTCATCAGCTGCCGGTAAAGGTTGTCCAGCTGCCGGCGCCTGTTGCGGCGTGCCAGCCAGCGTACCAGCTGTACTATTTTCCGCTGATAGCTGACTTTTTCTGCCAGTTCGGGAGACGTCAGTTCCCGGGCCTCAAATACCCGTTGACCGGCAGTGTCCTGCTGTTGTTCGAGGTATTGTCCGATATCCCTGATTTCACAAAGCTGCTTCCTCATGTTGCGTTTGTTTTACCTGTTCCCTGATTTTTTCGAGGCATTTGTATTTCTGCACGGTAGCTACGTGTTGAGTTTTGTATTGCAGCGTTTGGGCTATCTCAGCCATCGGCAGCTTGTCGTAATAAAACGCCTGCAGCAGCTGAAGGCATTTTCTGCCGGCGCTTTTCAGGAAGTTGATCACCGGTTGGGCCACTGGCGGCGGATCGTAAAAATCGGCCGGAATACCATAATCGTCTTCTGACGAAGGGAGGGCTACATATTGATGATCGTCTTTCAGCCGGCGCAGGCAAAGTATCCGGGCGATGCCCATGATATAAGCCTGGTCTGAAGCGATGGAAGAAGTGTTTTGTTGTTTTTTCTCCAGGTAGATGATCACCGCATCATGAAAAATATCTTTGGCGGTATCCAGGTCGCCCCCCATACGGTGTACCATCCTCGCCACTTTGGGAAGGGTGTCCCGGTATACAGACTCAAAAATGGGATCGTTATGCATGGTCATACAATCTTCGTTTATAGAGTAGTGTCGAAAATCGCGGAAATATCACCCGGAAAATTAAAAAAAAACAGGGATGATTCGGAAGGGATCATGTATGTTGCACTAAGTTGTTGTTAACGAACGAGCCATATATGAGAAGCCTGATTATATTCTTTTTTTGCCTGACTGTACAGTATGCTTTGGCGCAGAGCGGCCAACGGCCGGGCGCAACCACACAACGGTCTCCGGTGGCCACGGAAAGAGGCGGAGGACCGGGGAACCGCACCACGACAGGAGCCAACAGCCGTACAGCCGCCGAGGGACGCGGCGGTACTATTGCCGGTGGCAGTACGAAAGCTGGCAATACCGGCAGCCGGTCCAATACTCCGGCGGGGCGCCCCGGCAATACAGTTGTCACTCCCAATGATCAGTGGGCAGGCACCTGGAAGGTGGATTACAAGCCCTGGCCACATATTCCGGCGGTGACCATGCAGCTGCAGATCGGCACGCCGAGGCAAAACATGCTGTACCCGGCGCTGTTATCGCTCGACTATGGAGAGTTCCACGGATCGTACTACCTCTTGCTGGTCCGGAAAAATGAGCAGCAGCTGGGTATCGGGAGAGGTAAATATCCCGTTAAGGAAACACCGTTCAAACTGGGCATCTGGCTGCTGTATCTCAACGGCACCTTCAATTATTCCCGGAAAGGCAACGAGATGCCGGTGATGGAGATCGAACGCATGTGGATAAAAGACTTTGGCATTTTTATGAAAGGCCTTTATGATGACGATGAAATTTTCGTCAGCACCAAAGTCACCCTGCGGGACATGCTGTACAGCAATCCTATACAACTGAAGAAGATCAGCCATCAGCCATGGGCGGCGCCGGCGGCGCAGAAAATAGTCGATCCGGACAGAGACTCCATCTACCTCGGATTATATGATCGTATAGACGTAGACGATAGTACAGGACAGTTGACCATTGTGGATGAAGACCAGCTGGATAAAGACACGGTAACACTGGTCCATAATGGCCGGACGTTGCTCCGGTCGCAGGAAATCAACGAACAGACCCAGTCACAGCGGATACGGCTGGACACAGGCATGAACCTGCTGGCGTTCTTCGCAGACAACTATGGCCGCCTGCCGCCCAATACAGGCGACATGCGTGTGGCGATAGACGGCAAAAAATACAGCTTCGACTTCAGCGACCGCTCCAATGCGTATGCTACTTTCCTGGTAGCGCAGCTGTACCGCAGACCAGTAGCAGGAAAGCCTTTACCATCGCCGGATACCATATTGCCGGCAGTGCCAGCGCTGCCGCCGGCAAGGGACACGGCAGCGCTCACCCGCACCGCTGTCAGCAGGAGAGACCAATATGTGACTACCATCAAAGTAAAACAACGGGAAATAACACTGGAGCTCTGGGATGCACAGACCGAAGACGGAGACAGTATTTCCCTGCGGCTCAACGACCAGTGGATCGCCAGCGGCTTCCCTGTGAAAAAACAGATACAGGAGCTGAAGATCACGCTGCAACCGGGTGAAAACAGGCTGCAGTTCATGGCAGACAACCTGGGGCGCATACCGCCCAATACGGCTGCATTACGGCTGCTATTCGATAAGATCAGCCGGCGGGTGGACCTGAGCACAGACATGAAACGGAACAATATGATCCGCATTATCTATGAAGAATGACGGGATCACCAGCCTTTTTTGTTGGAGCCGCTTTCGATGCAGTACCGGGTGTTGCGGGAAAAAGGTTCGCTGAACTTTTCGAGATACACCTCGTAACCGATAAAACCGATGCTTTCGGCTTCCACATCCATGGTGGCCAGCGCGGGGTTGCTGTCTATCCCGTTGTAGTAGGCTTCGCCCATACCCACTATAAAGCAGCGGCAGTAGAGAAAGCCGTCGTCTGAACCGTCGGTGTATTGTTGAACTTCCTGCCTGTCAATGTGATATAATTTTTCTTCCATCAGGAGGATGAAAGCCGTCAACGCAGGCTTGTCCAGGTTTTCCAGCAGCTGGCGGAGGTTTTCGCCGATAACATCGGTCAGTTCGTAACTAAGGGATTCGAGCAGAAAGGGGTCGTTGGTCCTTAAAGCAAGCCGGCGGGCGGCATTGAGTTCGGGGGAAGATGACCAGGCAGTTTCTATCAGCTGCCAGAAGTTGGCTTCATTCATAGTGAAAGAGATAAATGGGTGAAAAAGAAAATTTCGAGCTAACAGGTCAAAGGTAGGAGGGGGCTGCGTACTGGATATGCGCAATAAAAATGTACAGAAACCGCTGCTGTAACAGGTTTGCAGTGAATGCGCCATATAACGCCGGGGAGTTGTAAATTACAGGCACCTATCCATCATGAAATACTATTTCACATGACACCACGTTTTTCCGGAAAAGGTTTTTATCAGAACGTATATATATTCCTGTTAGTAACGGGCATTATTCTGATGGTATTTGCGTATCTGCTTTACCGCCATACTTTTATCTCCCTGCTGATACCTCTGGGCATTGTTTTCATCACCGGGCTGATCGCGTTTGTAGTGGTCCGTAAACACTATAACCGCGTGTATGGCATCCGGGGCTTCTTCTATGCGTTGTCCAACAGCCTGCTGGCTTACGGCGGCATGGTGGCCTTTCTTTTTTTGCTGATCAATTATTACGGCGCCAGTACGGTAGATGAAGGGCTGGTGGTGCCGGTAAAGCGCAAACACCTGGCCATAGACAGCATGGGACGTATCACAAAGCTGGAAAAGCCTTCTGTCATCATTCGCCATCAGGGGGTGGACAAGGAGCTGGTATTTGATTTTGCCCGGTATCCGCAGGTGATTGCAGCAGAGTATGTGGTGATAGATTATAGCAGGGGGTTTTTCGGGTATGACATCTTACATTCTTACGATGTGGTGCAGAAGCTGCCGGAGCCGGAGTTTCCGGCGGAACCATAAAATACCGGCTAATGACCTTACCGGGGAGCACTAGAAACGGGATTTAAAGGGTTGCCTTAATGACAGCAGCTCCCGGAGCAGCGTTTTTATAAAAGCGTACGATTTGATGGGATAATTGATCGTCCTGCTGGCTGTTGTATGCGCGATAACTTTCTTTCGTTCATCATTCTCGTATTCGAACTGCTGCGGCTTTGTACGCACGGAAACTATCTCCTGCTGCATATCCAGATCCTCAATTTCATAGTATTTCCAATGCGGTACGGCATCCACGATTACAAACTTCTCATCCACAATCTCCGGATGGGGCGCCATGTTATCGCTGTTCTGGAAGCAGTTGTCTGCGTCGAGTTCCTGCACAAATATCTTCATTCCCGCGCCTTCCGTGAACATATTGATGATGCGGTTATCGGCGTCATAGTTCAGGGTAGTAAGCCTCGTTAGCACACCGTTGGTCAGCTCCAGCTCAAGTTTGCAATAATCCGGCCCCGGATCGCTTTTCAGTTGTTCGCTTTTATGAAGATGGTGGATAGCTTTAAACAGCGCCCTGTCGGTAGGTTTCATGGCTTTCAGCGTAATGGTCCTGTAAGCGCCGGAAGCCAGTACGTCGAAGGAGAGCGTTGTATAGTCGTCGTTGATCGCCAGTCCGAAAACAGGGAGAGCGTAGCTTTCTCCGTAGGGGTTCTCGAGGTATTCGAACAGCGAACTTTTTTTATTATAATCCAGTATAATGCCGCTTTTCGGCGTGGAGCCGATGTAAATCCTGAACAGGTCTATCGAATGCGGATGATGAGTAAGGTGGACCACATTCGATTTAATCGTCTTCGGCTTTCCTTTCTCCAGGCCGAATGCAAAGGCTGTATTGAGGATAAAGTCGGTCAGTTCCTTCGTATATCCGTTGTAGATAAAGCCCCATAGGAATTCAGGGGCCTCGTCTTCCTGTTTAAAGGTAGACAGGGACCGGAATATCCATTTGATACTTTTAGCGATGCTTTTGCTGTCCGGGTTTAGCGACAGTTTTTTGATGTAGGTGTCCAGGTCGGCGGAGCAGTCTTCGATATTGCGGGTGGTATAAAACCGGTCGGCACCGGGAGTATTCTCCAGGTCTGTATACATCCGGGTTATGATCCGTTGTTTATCGGCGTTGATTTTTTCCAGAACAATGGTTTCCATTTTGTATTGGGTGTAAGTCCAAATGGGGTAAAAATAAAAAAGATCATCAGTACTGATGATCTTTTTTTCTGTGGTGTGGGGCGGGATCGAACCGCCGACACAAGGATTTTCAGTCCTTTGCTCTACCAACTGAGCTACCGCACCTTGTCTTTTTTTGTGTGTCCCTCTCGTGAAGGGATTGCAAAAGTAAGACAAAAATTATAATTGCAAAATTTTTCTTCAGAAAATTTTAAAAAACTTTTTCCTGAACGATGCCGCTCCACAGCTGAGCGCGCCAGTACAGTGACTTAGCGGCATATTCGGCGGCTTCTTCCCATTTCTGCGGATCGTTGCTGCAGAGTTCCTGTACCATCTGCATGGCCAGCTGGCTGTGATGATCACCATCTACCTCAATGTGTCTTTCGAGGTAGTAGATGAAAGTGTCCAGTTTGCCGGGGAACTTACGGCCGAGGTCTTTTACCAGTTCGTGGAACATATCGGGGATAAGATCTTCACGGCCGAAGGTGAACACCGCGGCCATTACATGCGCTTTGCCGGTGGCGATCACATCGAAGGTAAAGCCGAGAAAGCCTTTTACAGCCTCAGGAAGCGACGAAGTTGCCAGAATGGTATTAATGGGCGTGCCGGCACTTATAGCGGCTACAAGGGCCTTTATTTGGCTTGTATCGGCGCCTGCCTGTTCCATGGCTCTTTCGTATAATTCGAAGTGGCTGCAGCGCTGGCCGTTCATATCCACATCACTCTCTTCGCCGGTAACGATTTCATTGATGAGATAGCGGGTAGCGGCGTTGCCTTTGGGCACCCAGGGCACCTGTACACAGGTCAACTGTTGCTGAAGGCCTTTCAGCAGCGACATGAAATCCCACACGGCATACACATGGTATTCCATGAAAAGGCGGATATCGCCGAGGGTTTCGAGGGAAGCATATAAGGGATGGGAAATAACTTTTCCCCTGTTGGCGGAAATGGTTTCCTGTATTTTCTCGATGTTCATTCTATGACTATTGGTTCACTGCTTTCACATGACTGATAACTTCACTAGTTGCCGTATTCCACCAGGAACTTAATGCGGACCAGTTTCAGTTGTTCGAGCGTGTAATCGTTTTCGATCAGCTCTTCCCGGGCCAGGGCCAGGCTGGAAGTTTCACAGCCTTTGAAGTATTCCATGATTTCATCCTGGGCATAATCGTCCAGTTCTTCGTCGATGCAATAATCCAGGTTGAGTTTGGTGCCGCTGGCTACAATGGTTTCCATTTCATCCAGCAGCTGGGAGATTGTAAGCTCCTTGCTTTTGGCGATGGTTTCCAGCGGGATTTTTTTATCGATGTTCTGGATGATGAACACCTTCATGCCGCTTTTGTTGACAACGCTCTTCATCACAAAATCATCCGGCTTGGTGATGTTGTTTTCTTCCACGTATTTGGCAATAACGTCGATGAATTGTTTGCCGTAGCGGATAGCCTTTCCTTTGCTGACGCCCTGGATTTTTTCCAGTTCCTGTACGGTCGTGGGGTACTGGGTGGCCATGTCTTCCAGGGAGGTTTCCAGGAAGATCACAAAAGGAGGGAGGTTTTTCTCTTTGGAAACTTTTTTACGCAGTTCCTTCAGCATTTCAAACAGCACGGGATCGGCGGAAGCGTGGGCTTCTGCATTGGCTTCCTCTTCGTCTTCGATGCCGTCTTCGTCGAACTGGTGGTTGAGCGCTACCATGATGGAGTAGGGCTTTTTGAGGAATTTTTTGCCTTTGTCTGTTACCTTCAGCAGGCCATATTCTTCGATATCTTTTTCGATCAGGCCTTCCAGCATCATCTGCCGGATGAGGGAGTTCCAGAAATGGGCATCGAATTCTTTGCCTTCGCCGAAGATGTCCAGCTGGTCGTGGCGGTAAGTAGAGATCTGCGGGCTGGTTTTGCCGGTGATCACGTTGACGACGTACTCGGTGCCGAAGCGTTCTTCCAGGGCTTTGATGGCTTTGAGCACGATCACCACCCTGTTTTTCACTTCTATCTTTTCTTTCGGGTTGCGGCAGTTGTCGCACTGTCCGCAATCTTCCGTTTCGTATTTTTCTCCGAAGTAGTGCAGGATCACTTTACGGCGGCATACGGCGCTTTCGGCGTAGGCCACGGTTTCGTTGATCAGCTGTGCGCCCATTTCCCTTTCACTGAGCGGCTTATCGCGCATCAGGTGTTCCAGTTTCTGTACGTCCTTATGGGAATAGTAGCAGATACAGTTGCCTTCCAGGCCGTCACGGCCGGCGCGGCCGGTTTCCTGGTAATAGTTTTCCAGGCTTTTGGGGATGTTGTAGTGGATCACAAACCGTACATCCGGTTTATCGATGCCCATCCCGAAAGCGATGGTGGCCACGATCACCTCCACGTCTTCATGCAGGAACATATCCTGCCGCTGGGCGCGGGTGGCGGGGTCCAGGCCGGCATGATAAGCTACGGCCTTGATATTGTTGGCAGACAGCATATCGGCCAGCTCCTCGGTGGTTTTCCGGTTGAGCGTGTAGATAATGCCGCTTTTACCTTTGTGCTGATGGATATATTTAACGATATCCTTGATGGTCTGGTCTTTCTTGCGTTTAGGCCTGATTTCGTAGTACAGGTTGGAACGGTTGAAAGAAGAGATATAGATATTGGGATTGTTTAATCCCAGGTTCTTTACGATGTCGCTCTGTACTTTCGGCGTAGCCGTGGCGGTCAGCGCAATGATCGGCAGTTTATCGTTGATCTGGTCGATCATCTCCTTAAGACGGCGGTATTCCGGGCGGAAGTCGTGCCCCCATTCGGATATACAGTGTGCTTCATCCACCGCGATGAACGATATTTCCAGTTCCCGGAAGAAATCCAGGTTTTCCTGTTTTGTCAGTGTTTCCGGCGCCACATACAACAGTTTCGTTTTGCCGGTTTGCAGGTCGGTACGTACTTTTTTGATCTGCGCCTTCGAAAGGGTGGAGTTCAGAAAATGCGCCACGTTGTCTTTACTGCTATACCCCCGTACCAGGTCTACCTGGTTTTTCATCAGTGCTATCAGGGGAGATACGATCAGCGCACAACCCGGACTCATCAGTGCCGGTAGCTGATAGCACAGGGATTTGCCTCCGCCGGTTGGCATGATAACGAAGGTATCTTTTCCCGATAGGATGCTTTTTATAATGATTTCCTGATTTCCTTTAAAGGAATCGAACCCGAAATGTTCGCGTAATGCATCCATCAAACTTACCTTTACAACAGCCATTGCATTCAAAATTTAAAAAGAATGGTAAACTCAAACTCTAAAGAATCAACAAATGATGAAATAGTTCTATATGTTTTTTAGGGGACACGAAGTTACTTAAAAAAGCGCGTAGTATCAATATAAATTACACGATCGCACTGCTGCTGACTAAAAAATGATAAATTTGTAATTCGTCATGAAAAGGAATGGAACCATTAACATCGGAACAGTAGCCAAACGCACAATTGCATTGGAAGCAGCGGCTATTAATGATTTGCAACAGTTTATAGATGCAGATTTTGAGAAAGTGGTGGAACTGGTCGCCCAATGCAAAGGGAGACTGGTGGTGACAGGCATCGGCAAAAGCGCCATTATCGCGCAGAAAATTGTTGCCACCTTAAACTCAACAGGCACCCCGGCGTTGTTTATGCACGCTGCAGACGCCATCCATGGCGACCTGGGCATGATAACGACGGAAGATATCGTGATGTGTATCTCCAAAAGCGGTACGTCTGCCGAAATTAAGGTGCTGGTTCCCCTGGTGAAGAATTTTGGCAACACTTTAGTGGCCATGGTGGGGAATATGAGCTCATTCCTGGCACAGGAAGCAGATTATGTGCTGAATACCACCGTAAGCCATGAAGCATGCCCCAATAACCTCGCACCCACTACCAGCACGACTGCCCAACTGGCCATGGGCGACGCCCTGGCAGTATGCCTGATCGAATGGCACGGATTTACGGCGTCAGATTTTGCCAAGTTCCACCCCGGTGGCGCCCTGGGCAAAAAATTATATCTTAAAGTAGCAGACCTCTGCAAATTACACCAGGCCCCTAGTGTATTGTTAACCAGCACATTAAGGGAAGTAATTGTGGAAATATCCTCCAAAATGCTGGGGGTGACCGCTGTACTGGATGAAAACGGCGTGCTGCAGGGCATCATCACCGATGGCGACCTGCGACGCATGCTGGAAAAGAATGTTGCTACCGCCGGCGTGACCGCCAAAGACATCATGTCGGTCCACCCGAAAAATATCCAGCAAAACGAACTGGCGATCAACGCATTGGAAATGATGCGCCAGCACGATATCACACAACTGCTGGCCATGGACGGGGAGCGCTACTGCGGAGTGATCCACTTACATGATTTAATCAGAGAAGGAATTATATAATGACACAACTGAACAGCCATTTTTATGTGGCCATCATGGCCGGAGGCATCGGCAGCCGCTTTTGGCCTCATAGCCGAACAGACAATCCCAAACAGTTCCTGGATATCCTGAACACGGGGAAAACATTGCTCCAATGGACATATGAGCGGTTCGCCACCTTTATTCCAAAGGAAAATATCTTCGTGGTCACGCATCAGCAATACACCGGTAAAGTGGCAGAACAACTGCCGGATGTCGCCGAAGCGAATATTGTCAGCGAACCTTCCCGTAAAAACACGGCCCCCTGTGTCGCTTATATCTCCCATAAAATACACAAACAAGACCCGCTGGCCAATATTATCTGCGCGCCCGCAGACCACCTGATCATGGACGGACCGGCGTTTACCTCTTCCTGTCTTAATGCACTCCTGTTTGTGCAGAAACACAGCGCCCTGGTTACCCTCGGTATCAAACCCACCCGCCCTGACACCGGATACGGATATATCCAGTATGAGCCGCAGCAGGTGGCGGACAACGTCTATAAAGTCAAAACATTCACCGAAAAGCCCAACCTCGAACTGGCAAAAACGTTCCTGCAAAGCGGCGATTTCCTCTGGAACGCCGGCATCTTCGTCTGGAACGTGAAAACCATCGTCGCCGCTTTCCGCGATTACCTCCCGGAAATAAACGAATTGTTCGAACAAAGCGCCGCCGTACTGAACACGCCGGACGAGAAAGAGGCCATCGAAAGAGTATATCCCCAGTGTACCAATATCTCCATCGACTACGGTATCATGGAAAAAGCGGACAATGTGTATGTCATCCCTTCCAACTTTGGCTGGAGCGACCTGGGAACATGGGCTTCCGCTTACGAAAACCTGGAAAAAGACTATCTCGGCAACGCAGTACAGGGTAAAAACGTAGTAGTGATCGACGCCACCAAATGCATGGTAAAAGTGCCCAATGAAAAACTGGTGCTGCTGCAGGGCCTCGATGAGTTTATCGTAATAGACACCCAGGATGTCCTTATGATCTGCAAGAAAGACAACGAACAACAGATCAAGGAATACGTGGCGGAAATCAAGCGCAACAAAGGCGAGAAATACCTTTAGTCAATAGGAAATTGCGAATTACGAATTACGAATTACGAATTAAGGCGAACCGGGAAGTCATACTTCATTCCTGTTAATCTTAATCCGTAATTCGTAATTTGTAATTCGTAATCGATTTTGTATGTCCAAATTACCTCACACAGGAACCACCATTTTTTCCGTAATGTCTGCCCTGGCAGCGGAACATAAAGCGATCAACCTCTCACAGGGCTTTCCCGACTACGATTGCAGCGATGAACTGAAGGAAATGGTCAACCAGGCCATGCAGCAGGGACATAACCAATATGCGCCCATGCCCGGCCTGATGCAGCTCCGCACCGCCATCGCCGCCAAAATCAGGGGACTTTACCAGCAGTCCGTCAACCCCGATACGGAGATCACCATCACCCCCGGCGGCACTTACGCCATCTATACGGCGATTGCCACGTATATTCATCCGGGTGATGAAGTGATCATTTTCGAACCGGCATACGACAGCTATATCCCCAATGTGCTGGTCAACGGTGGCAAGCCGGTCCTGATACCGCTGTCTTTCCCGGACTACCGGATCGACTGGCAGGAGGTGCGCCGGAAAATAACACCCCGCACCCGCATGATCATGGTCAACACCCCTCACAACCCTACGGGCAGCATCCTCCGTGAAGAAGATATGGCCGAACTGGAAAAGTTGGTGGCGGAACACAACCTGCTGGTATTATCCGATGAAGTGTATGAGCACCTGGTTTTCGACGGCGCCCGCCATCTCAGCGTGTTACGCTACCCGGCGATTTACAAAAACAGTTTTGTCGTATTTTCTTTCGGAAAAGTATTTCATAACACCGGCTGGAAAATGGGTTACTGTGTGGCGCCGGAACACCTGATGAAAGAATACCGCAAAGTGCACCAGTACCTTTGTTTTTCTGTGAACACGCCAATGCAGTACGGCCTGGCGGAATTCCTGGAAACGCCCGCCCACTACCTGGAACTGCCGGCATTTTATCAGCAGAAAAGGGATTATTTCCTGGAATTAATGAACGGATCGCGGTTTACCCCGCTGGCCAGCCAGGGAAGCTACTTTCAGCTGATGCGGTACGACGGGATCTCCGGGGAAGGGGACAAAGAATTTGCTATCCGGCTGACGAAAGAATTTGGGGTGGCGGCTATTCCTGTTTCCGCTTTCTATCATGACGGAAAAGATGATCATGTAGTCCGTTTCTGTTTTGCCAAAAAAGAAACAACGCTGGAACAGGCGGCAGCACGCCTGAAAAACATTTAGTCATTTGTTTATTTTGATATTTGGATATTGTGTTAAGGAGGTAGATTTCTTAACGGCCCGCCAAATATCACATAAACAAATAGCCAAATGACAAAATATAATGGGGCTTCGATAACCGCCAGACAGGTACCCCTATAAAAACCGGCCTGGCTTGGTTATCTCCGCCCCATTAATATCACAAGCAAACATACGTCTCCTCCTGAGGAGACTTTTTATTAAACGGCCATGGCTGGAGCCGCTTTTTTGTCGTTATTCAGGATCAGCGTATGTTCCATAAAGTCGACAATACCGGTTTCCACGTTGTACATGGCGCCGATGATGCCCACATCACCTTTCAGGATCATGTCGCGCAGGATATGGCTTTGTTCCATAATAGCCTGCACGGAGCGTTCGATGTGGATGTTGGTCACCGCGTGCACAAACTCCGGATTTTTAGAAGTCCGGTTTTCGGTAACGGTTTTTTCTGCAAACACAGACGGCGTGATTTTATTGAGCAGACCGGTGAGGTTACCCATTTCCACAGCGTCGCAGGCGCCGCAGATAGCGCCGCATTTGGTATGCCCCAGCACTACGATAAATTTGGAGCCGGCAGCTTTACAGGCGTACTCCAGGCTTCCGAGCACGTTATCGGAGATAACAGCGCCCGCGAGGCGGATGCTGAAGATATCGCCGAGGCCCTGATCGAAGATCAGTTCCGCAGACGTACGGGAGTCCATGCAGCTCACGATGGCAGCCATCGGCCACTGACCGTCGCGGGTGTCGTTGACCATCTGCAGCAGGTTACGGTTGATGCGGAGGTTATCCACAAAACGGAGATTGCCTGATTTCAATAATTCCAAAGCTTGTCCTGGTGTAATTTCACTCTGAGATACTTTATTCAATGTTTTCATGATTGTTCGTTTTGTTGGGTGAATGAAGGAGGAAGAGTGCATGGTTTCCGGTTCTCTTGCCTCTTATTTACGCTATAAGCCATTTTAGTTCAACTGTAATTCTTTCAGTAATTCCTTGTGATTACCAGCTGCAATAGTGTGCACATGTCCGTCGGCTCTGCGGGCATGCTCTTCTACAAGACTCCCGGGGGTGTTAGGTATTTTGTATACGTCCTTAAACCCGGTGAGGATGACAGTAATATTTTTCTGTGGCGCCTTGATGTCTTTAAATTCCCGGATGGTTTGCAGCACATCGAAGTCGATATAAGCCGTTTTCTGGGCGTCTATCACCACGGTGGTGTCTGCAGGCAGGTGGTCCAGGGTAAGCAGGATGCTGGCTTTGTTGAGGAAAGACACTTCCTGCGCCAGTTCCAGGCGGATGCTGTCGCCGGTCTGGTATTTCTCTTTGCGGAAATAATATGAGCTTTTCATATTACCCCGGAGAATGGCCAGTACGCTCACGGCCATACCGATACCAATACCGATCAGCAGGTCGGTGAATACGATGGCGACAACGGTGGCCACAAAGGGGACCCACTGGTATTTGCCGTTTTTGAACATCTCTTTGAACACCTTCAGTTTACACAGTTTATAACCGGTTACCAGCAGTACGGCTGCCAGGGTCGCCAGCGGGATCATATTGAGCACCATGGGAATCAGGGCCGCACAGATCAACAGGAGCGAACCATGTATCATGGTAGACATTTTCGTACGGCCGCCGGCGTTAATGTTGGCGCTGGAGCGCACGATAACAGAAGTAATGGGCAGACCGCCGATAAGGCCGCTCACGATGTTGCCGATACCCTGCGCTTTCAGCTCCCGGTTAGGAGAGGTGTGACGTTTCAGCGGGTCCAGCTTGTCAGTAGCCTCCACATTGAGCAGTGTTTCCACAGAGGCCACGATCGCAATTGTCAGCGCGGTGATCCACACCTCTTTGTCGGTGATGGCGCTGAAGCGCGGGAAGGTGAACTGTCCGAGGAAATCGTCGAATGACTGCGGCACCGGCAGGTTTACCAGGTGGTTGGCACCCAGGGCCAGCACTTCGCTGCCGGCAAAGACGCGGTTCAGCAGAATGCCGGCTATTACGGCAACGAGCGGTGCGGGCACTACGCTTACTTTTGGAATCTTGCTCCAGTACAGAATGATAAGAATGGATACGAGGGTGATAATAGTTGCACCGATGCTGATGTGATTAAGGGTAGACAACAGCGCGCTGAAAGTATTTTCCCCGTCGGCCTGGAAGAAAGCAATGCTGCCTTCTGTTTCGGCATCATAACCGAAGGCATGGGGAAGCTGTTTCAGGATGATAATAATACCAATCGCTGACAGCATACCGGTAATCACATTGGAGGGGAAATAGTTAGCCACTGTTCCCGCTTTAATGAGGCCGAGGATCAGTTGCAGACCGCCGCCGATCACTACTGCCAACAGGAAGATATCGAATGCGCCCAGTTTGGTGATGGCGGTCAGCACAATGGCAGTAAGACCTGCCGCCGGGCCGCTCACGCTCAACTGGGAGCCGCTGAAAAACCCGATCACCAATCCGCCGACAATACCGGCGATCATACCGGAGAAGAGCGGCGCGCCGGAGGCCAGGGCAATGCCCAGACACAACGGCACGGCGATGAGGAAAACAACGAGACCTGCAGAAAAGTCCCCCTTAATATTGGAGAATAACGAAGTTTGCTTGTTCATAAAAAAATGCTTTTTGCGTTCAAGGATCGCAATACCGGACAGCAGCCTGCGCCACCACCGCGGAAATAATTACAGCCAACGTTCCCTTGGGGATTTCACCGCGGGTATCACGTTATTGGATACACGACACACGATGTCCCTGGAAGGCCTGAGAAATAAATGCTTATAGTAAATAGATAGAAATATCAAGCTGACTGTATTAACAGTAGCTAAAGGTGTTTACGCCATAAAAGCGTTAGGAGGAGGGGCGTGTATTTCCTGGGCTGGGTTGCTGGGTATATCCTCCATCAAAAGAGGGTGCAAAACGCCGATCAGTAATATTGGGTTGAACTGCAGTGCGTCAAATTGCTTGCAGAATTTTAATTCCTTGGCAATTTTTACATGGTCTCCTGCTGCGTCAACAGGATGCTCTTCTACAATCTGATTATTAAACAGCAGCTTTCCTACCTCCTTGATCGGGAGGAATTGGGAGATCATAAGACCCAAAAGGAATATGCCGATAATTTTCTTCATGTGTATTAACTGCTGATACAAAAGTAAATGAGCAAAACCATATATGCTAAGTTACGGTAATTAAAAAAATGTTAAAGGAATTAGTGATGACCGGCTGCCTTAAAAAGCCCTGAAAACCCTTGTTTTCCATTTATCCTTAATATTTGCCGTTCATCACAATATTTTGTTCGACTTCTATTGTCTTTTTTTCGGAAGATGCCCGACTGCATTGGGTTTGATGCGTTTTTGCGGTAATGTTCAAAACAAGTTATTTTGCTTTCTATGGTATTGTGTATTGCATAGTAGTAAATAATTCCTATTTTTGTATTGTAAAGTTGAAGGAAGGTGTACAAGTCTTCAACGGATACAAATCAAAAACCACCATTTATAAATTAAAGCTCACTTGCCATGAATATTGATAACACACAGTCACAGATGCGGAAGGGAGTGCTGGAATTTTGCATTCTGTCCGTGATCAAGCAAGGAGAAGCTTACCCGTCAGACATCATAGAAAAGATGAAAGAGGCAAAGCTGGACATCCTGGAGGGTACCTTATATCCCTTACTGACACGGCTGAAAAACGCAGAGTTGCTCACCTACAGATGGGTGGAAAGCAGCTCAGGCCCCCCGCGGAAATATTTTTCCATGACCGACAAAGGGGAAACCTTTTACCGGGAACTGGAAAGTACCTGGAACGAACTGGCCAACGCGGTCCATCAGTTAACACAACAAAACAGCGCACCGCTGTAGCGATATACCTAAACCTAAAATCTAAAAGAACCAACAAATGAAAAAGATTATCAACATAAACCTGTCGAGTCGGCTGATTCCCATCGAGGATAGCGCCTACGAGCTGTTGCGCCAGTACCTGGACAGCCTCAAGAGCTACTTCTCCAAAGAAGAGGGTGGCGAAGAAATTGTGGCCGACATCGAAAGCCGCATTGCGGAGCTGTTCCAGGATAAGCTGAAGAAAGGCGCTCACTGCATTACCGACGAAGACGTGGCTGCTGTAAAAGTATCCATGGGCACGCCGGAGCAGTTTGACGACGCGCCGGCCGGCAGCGGTGCGCAATCCCAGACATCCAACGATGAAGCTTATTATATGCCGCGACCCCGCAAACGGTTTTACCGTGATCCGGACAACAAGGTGCTGAGTGGCGTGTGCGGTGGCCTGGGCGCGTACTTCAATGTAGATCCGGTGATCTTCCGTGTCATCTTCGTCCTGTTGGCCATCGGCGGCTTCGGTACCGGTGTACTGGTATACTTCATCCTGTGGGTAGCCACCCCGTCTGCGGATACCGCCGCAGAGAAACTGGAAATGCGCGGTGAAAAGGTGGACCTGAATAATATTAAAACCACTATTCAGGAAGAGCTGAACAATATGAAGGACCAGATGAAAAATGTTGGGAAAAACGTAGGAAAAGATTTCCAAAATTTTTCGCAGGGCCGTGGAAAGCAGGTGGGTAATGATCTGGAACGCTTTTTTGTAAACCTCGTCAACGGGTTGGGAAAAGTACTGGTGTTCGTCACCAAAGGATTCTTTTACTTCCTCGCAGTAGTGATACTGATCTGCCTGATCGTTACAGGGATAGCGATCGCCATTTCTTCTGCGGCCCTCTTCCCCCTGAAAAATTTCCTGCTCACCGCCCACTCCGTGCAGAGCTACCTGTTCTGGCCTGCCCTGGTGCTGTTGCTCGGTATTCCCGTGGTAGCGCTGGTGATCTTCCTTGTCCGTAAGCTGACCGGAATGAAACAGGGCAACCGCTACGCTGGTTACTCCCTGAGCTTCCTCTGGCTGCTGGGCCTCGTGTTCGCCGGCATCGTAGGCGCTTCCCTGGCCAAAGACTTCAGAAGGCGCAGTAACCTGCCCCCGGAAAAAGTGGCCATTCAACAGCCTTCCCATAATAAACTGACGCTCCGCGTGGCGCCCGGGATCTTCAATAACGACGACTTCAGCTGGTTCGATGACAACCTGATCGTGGCAGACGATACCACTATGATCAACATCGTGAAACTCAGGATAGAGAAAAGCGCCACTGACAGCTTCGGCGTGGAACTGTTCCGCTACTCTCAGGGCCGCACCCTGTCACAGGCCAACAGCCTGGCCAGCGATATCCGCTTCAACCTCAGACAGGAAGACTCCGTGCTGTATATCCCCGAAGGGTTCTCCCTGCCGCCTCACTCCACCTTCCGTGGCCAGCGCCTGGTGATGGTCGTGAAAGTGCCGGTAGGCAAAAACCTCGAAGTGGATGACGACATCTACCGCCACTTCTCCTTCGACAGGTACGGCCGCCGCTACAACGATGATGACTGGTATATCGATGTGGATGACGATAACGACCGAAACCATACCCGTCTGAAAATGACGCCCGATGGAGTGATCGATGAATCGGCCCCCGCCAGAAATGAACGGGATTCCACGGAAGCAGTCTACCATTATAAAGGTAACGACACTACACACAGATAGTTATATATTTTCCGCCATTTTAATGGAAGCGGGGCAGGCCTTTCTGGTCTGCCCCGCTTCTTTTTTCCCGATCCGATCATTACCCGGGGAGATTAATGATTAACTTTGTGTATTCGGCTCATAACATTAAAAAAGAGGATAAGATAAGGAATGCAGGCACCAATAAACATCGCGCTGGTAGGAAATCCTAATAGTGGAAAAAGCTCCCTTTTTAACGCACTCACCGGGTTAAATCAGAAAGTCAGCAACTTTCCCGGGGTGACGGTAGACAAGAAAACCGGAACGGCCAACATTGTTTCGGGACTTTCGGCCAACATTATCGACCTTCCGGGGACGTACAGCCTGTACCCTAAAAGTGCGGATGAATATGTGACTTACGATGTACTGATTAATCCGGCAAACGAAGACGCCCCCGATATGGTGATCATCGTAGCCGATGCCTCCAACCTGAAACGTAACCTCCTCTTCTGCTCTCAGATTATCGACCTCAAGTTCCCGGTGATCATCGCCCTCACCATGATGGACATCGCCCGCAAAAAAGGGGTGGAAATAGACATCGACGGGCTGGAAAGAGAGCTGGGCGTGCCGGTGGTAGCCATCAACCCCCGCAAAAACAAAGGGGTGTCCGAACTGAAAAAAATCATCGAACTCACCGCCCGCGGCAACTACAACGCCGCCCCCCGCGATTTTATCTCCAATGCCGCGTTAGCCGAAAACGTGATAGCGGACGTAAAAAAAGCAGTGCCCTCCTGCAGCGATTACGGCGCCCTGCATGTTGCCGTAAACACAGAAGAGCTGACTTTCCTCAATGCAGGCCAGAAACAGGCCATCCGGCAATCGCTTCAAAACAACCAGTTCAATAAAACAAAAGTACAGGCGGAAGAAATCATGCAGCGGTACAACCGTATCAAGCATATCATGAAAAGTTCCGTCGTGGAAGCCGACCCTCTGCAGAAGCAGCTGCGCTCCGAAAAAATTGACGACCTGCTGCTGCACCGTTTCTGGGGGTATGTTATCCTGCTGGTAGTGATGTTCCTGCTGTTCCAGAGTATCTTCTGGCTGGCTTCCTACCCAATGGACGCCATCGAGGCTGGTTTCGGCGAATTGAGCGGCTGGCTGACAAAAGTACTGCCCGACAATAAGATCACCGACGTCTTCGTCAATGGTATCCTCGCCGGTATCAGCGGGTTTGCGGTATTCGTTCCGCAGATCATGATCCTGTTCGGCCTGATCACCGTGCTGGAAGACACCGGTTATATGGCGCGTATCAGCTTCCTTACCGACCGCCTCATGCGGCAGGTAGGGCTCAACGGAAAATCCGTGATGCCGCTGATCAGTGGCGTGGCCTGTGCGGTTCCCGCTATCATGGCCACCCGCACCATCGAGAACAAAAAAGAACGCCTGATCACCATACTGGTCACACCGCTTATGAGCTGTTCCGCGCGGTTGCCTATCTATACCATGATGATCGCGCTGGTCATCCCCGACAAAAGAATATTCGGTTTCCTGGGCCTGCAGGGCCTTGTAATGATGGGCCTCTACCTGCTCGGTTTCTTTATGGCCATCCTGATTGCGGCCGTGATGAAGCTGTTTGTAAAGATCCAGGAGAAAAGCTATTTCATTATGGAACTGCCGGTTTACCGCGCTCCCCGCTGGAAAAACGTAGGTACTACCATGGTGGAAAAAGCGAAGATATTTATCACCGACGCCGGTAAAGTGATCGTGGTCATCTCCGTGGTCCTCTGGTTCCTGGCCTCTTACGGGCCGTCCGGCAGAATGGAGCCGCTGCACGCCAAATACGAGAAACTGATCGCTGCGGCGCCGGAAGGCTCTCCTGAAGCAGAAGAGCTGGACCGCCAGTTCCGCTCCGAAAAGCTGGCGCATTCCTATGCCGGCATCCTCGGCCATGCTATTGAACCGGCTATCCGCCCCCTGGGTTTCGACTGGAAAATAGGCATCGCGCTGATCACATCTTTCGCCGCCCGTGAAGTATTTGTGGGCACCATGGCCACCCTCTACAGCGTGGGAGAGAACCCGGATGACAACAATGCCACCCTCCGGGAAAAAATGGCGTCCGCCAAATGGCCGGACGGCAGACCGGTATACACCCTTGCCACCGGGCTATCCCTGATGCTGTTTTATGCATTTGCGATGCAGTGCATGAGTACCATGGCTATCGTAAAAAGGGAAACAAAATCATGGAAAATACCCTTCATACAGCTGGGATACATGACGGCCCTGGCCTATATCTGCAGTCTGATCATCTTTAACATCTTCAGATAATATCTTGTACATTGCAGTAATGCTCACGAAATTGCATTACTATGAAAGTGCTTTGTTACACCTTATGCCTGCTTGCTGCAGGGCCGCTGATGGCGCAGTCTGTCGACTCTGCCCAGCTCATGAAAGATGTGCGGACCCTTTCCGCCGATAAGTTCGAAGGCCGTAAAACCGGCAGCCGCGGCAGTCGCCTGGCCCAGTTTTATATCATCGACCGTTTTAAACAGATCGGCATCACCCCTTATCACAACACCTACGAGTACCCGTTTTATTTCCAGGAAGGAGATAAAAAAATCATGGGGACTAACCTCTACGGCTATATCCCGGGGAAAAGCAACGAGGTGATCGTCATCTCCGCGCACTATGACCACCTGGGCACCGGCAGGCCCAATGCCGCAAAAGACAGTATCTACAACGGGGCAGACGACAACGCGTCCGGTGTGGGCACCCTGCTGGCGATGGCTGCCTACTTTAAAAAGAACCCGCCCAAATACACGCTGCTGTTTGTTGCGTTTGACGGAGAAGAAGAAGGGCTGCAGGGGTCCCGGGCCTTTGTACAGCAACCGCCGGTGCCATTGAGCTCCATCCGGCTCAATATCAATATGGACATGGTGTCGCGCAATGATAAAGGAGAGCTGTATGTGGCTGGCACCACGCCTTATCCGCAGCTGAAAAAATATACCGATGCCGCAGCTGCCAAAAGCAATATCAGGTTACTGGCAGGCCATGATGTTTCCGGTACCGGCTCCGACAACTGGACCAACCAGAGCGACCAGGGGCCGTTTCACGCAAAGAAGATCCCCTTCCTGTATTTCGGCGTAGAAGACCACCCTGACTACCACCAGCCGGGAGATGAATATGATCATATCCACCATCGCTTTTATTATCAGGCGGTGAAAACCATTTTGGATGTGGCTAAGGAGGTAAATGACACTGGGATTTAGGGATTTTTTGATTTACGAATTTTTTAATTTTATAAATGATAAAAGAGAAGACCGGCGCGATCGTCATTCGCGCCGGTCTTCTCTTCTTTATTCCAGAAATCAAAAAATTCGTAAATCAAAAAATCCCTAAATGTATTTATCTCAATGTTTGTATCATGCCCTGGAAGCGGTTGCTCTGGCGCAGCGTTCCGATCCTGCCGGTGCTAAGCTCGGTGGTGGCCATTCTGCCCAGCGCTGATGCCGGGATGCCCATGTCTGTCAGCGCGGAGCGCAGCAACGGATCACTGAGGCTGCCCCAGTTGTGGGTATAGTCGTCCGTTACCGTAAGGGTGGGGGCGATGCCATCGAAATAATTTCCTTCGCCGGCGGCGTTGAATGTCTGGAAAGAAACGGCATACATATCATACTGGCCAAAGGGGATGTTGATGAAACCTACCGGTTTACCGTAAGTGGTGCCGCCGATCAGGTGTGGTTTCATGGTGGGCTTCAGCACATTGTACAGCAGTTCGCTGGCAGACACAGTGCCGTAGGTAACGATGAAGCTCAGGTTGGTCAGGGCCAGATTCCCCTGTTTTTGGAACCTGGCGGTTTTATAAGTGGTGGCTTCGTTCCGGAAGATCTCCGTCCAGTACATATTGGGATTGTATGGGAGCGCTTTCATGTTCCGGAAAATATAGCTGTAGTTGTTATTATGGACGTTGCTGTTGAACTGCTGCGTATACATCACGGTATTGCTGGCGCTGGCCGGCGCGAGGTTGTTGGCCAGGTATTCCGCCGTTTCCAGGAGGCCGCCGCCGTTGTAACGGAGGTCCATGATCACCCGGGTAACACCGCCCTGCGCCCACACATTGAACAGTGAATCGAAGGTGGGCTTCACATCCATAAGGGCGACGAAGTTGTTGAATACAACGTAGCCTACTTTGGTGCCGTTGAAATTGTAGGTGTTGGCGTAGAGAACAGGATTGAGTTTATAGGTGGCGGGAGACAGCGTGATGGTCTGGGAATTATTATCCGGTTTGCGGAATATCCAGGTGGCGCTTTTGCTGGAAAAGGCGGCGTTGAGCAGGTTGTCTGTCGCTTGTCCTACCTGGAAGCTGGTGGTACCGTTGACGCTGGTGAGCTGCCATCCGCGTTTGATGCCGGCTTTATCTGCCGGGGAGCCGGCGTAAACGTACACAACATAGAGCGTATTGTCTGTCTGATAGCCGACTTCGAAGCCCATGTCGCCTGCAATACCTTCCTGGATGGTACGGGAAGTGCTGCCGTCGTCCAGGAAGCTGTATTTATCGAGTGGCTGGCTGCCCGTATTGTTCTTTTTGATGCTGATGAGTGAGCGGAACATGCTCACCGGGGAGGAATAGCTTTCCGGCTTAAAGGTGGCGGAATCGGGAATAACATCTGTCCACAGGTAAATGTCTTTAAACACGGAGAAGATACTATCGTTGATATTGCCCTGTTGTCGTTGCGGGCCTGCCGCGTCCTTTTTTTTACAGGCAGAGAACAGGGCGGTGAACAGGAGGCCGGCGATCAGCCAGTTGCGTCGATTTGGTTGCATAGCAGCAAATTTAGGATAACCCGAATGATTAAACGAACAATAGTATAACACTATTGTGGACCAAAGTTACCAAAGAGATCATATCCAAGTTCTTCCGGCATCACCCCTTTGTTTTTAAGGCCCAGGTTGACTTTATCCCGCCATCGGACCTGCGCAGCCATATTGGTGCCGTGATGGGTGTCGCGGTCGAAGGCGTACTGCATGCGGTTCATTTCCTGGAAAGACTGGAGATATTGATATTGTATAACACTGTCGTAGTCGTCGCGGTTCAATGCAGTTTGCCGCAGCTTTTGTTTGAAGCGTTCCACCACCAGCCGGGTGATGTCGAAATGCAGCTGTTCATGCATCAGCGCGTAGTTGTCGCGTGCATCGTTCCGTACCCAGGAGGCGCTTTTTATAAAGAACACCTGCATGATCAGCTTGATTTTCAGCGTGTCGTGGGAGAGGGTGCTGGCGCCTTCGTAGGAAAAGCTGGTGTAGGACACGGCGGCGCTGGGTCCGGCAGGAGAGGGCGTACCCCTGAAATCGTCCCAGCGGAGCCTGCGGGTGTTGGAATAAAAAAGGGTGTCTGAATCCGGGTCGTCCTCATCTTCCCGGTCCTCGAATTCCAGCTGGATGTGGATGATTTTATGCGGCGGCGCCGGCGGGATATGCGTTTCCGTCTGCCCGAAGGGCAAAAAAAACATACAAAATATATGTAATAAGGGTGGCATACCTGTGGACAACAGGAATAAAATTAGGAAAATGCGGGACTGCCTGTTCCCGGGCGCCAAAATTTGTAAATTCTATAACATTTGCCCCGGCGTTTTAACAATCATTTTCTGCCGGAAACGGGCTTTTTTCCGTAATTTACTTCCAACCAAAACAATCGCACTATGTACGGCGGCGGATATATTTTCGACGAACCAAACGGTAAACAGCTGCGGGAAGAACAACAGCATGATGATCCCGGAAAGCTGGCGGCTTTTGAAGAAAGGATCGCCAGGGGGGAAAAAATTGAGCCGGGCGACTGGATGCCGGCGGAGTATCGCAGACAACTCATCCGTTTAATTGAACAGCACGCGCACTCAGAAATCATCGGGGCATTGCCGGAAGGAACATGGATCACCCGCGCTCCCGGATTTAAGCGTAAACTGGCCCTGATCGCCAAGGTACAGGATGAGATCGGTCACGGCCAATTGCTGTACAATGCAGCGGAAACCCTTGGCAAGTCAAGGGAAGCAATGATCAACGACCTGCTCAGCGGCAAATCCAAATATTCCAACGTATTTAACTATCCCGCCAAAACATGGGCGGATGTGACTGTGATCGGTTTCCTGATCGATGCGGCCGCTATTGTGAACCAGGTGGCCAATGCCAAGGGTTCCTATGGCCCTTATTGCCGGGCGCTGGAGCGTATCTGTTATGAAGAGAGCTTCCACCTGAAACAGGGGCATGATGCGTTTATTGAGCTGGCAACCGGTACGCCGGAGCAGAAAGCCATGCTGCAGGATGCGCTGAACCGCTGGTGGCAGCCGATCATGCATTTCTTCGGTCCTCCCGACAAAACTTCCCGGCACAGCGAAAAGCTGATGCAATGGAAAGTGAAGATGGCCAGCAATGATGAAATGCGTAACCAGTTCCTCGACAGCTATGTGCCTAAAATATGGGAGCTGGGACTGACCCTGCCGGACCCGTTGCTCCGCAAAAATGCGGATACAGGCCGCTGGGAATATACCGATCCCGACTGGGACGAATTTTTCCGGGTGATCAACGGCGGCGGTCCGTGCAACGCAGAGCGGCTGCAGGTGCGTAAGTGGGCGGAAGAAGAGGGGCGCTGGGTACGCAAGGCATTAATGAACCCGGCAGAGCGGCGCGCGTTGCCGGTGGCTTAAATCGTATATACCTGCACGTTATAGCCTGCGATCCCGGTCGACAGGCAGTTTTTCGTTTAAAAAAGCAATCAACAAATTCATGTCTAACGAGTCTTTAGATCCGCGTGTCAACAGGCTGAAGCTGGGTGATGCCAGCGCGGTCATCAAAGTGGAGGAAGGGGAGAACTGGAATGTGTACGAAGTGTTTCACCAGGAGAAGAGGGGGGCCCACCATGAGCACGTAGGCTGTGTGCATGCACCGGACCCGCAGCTGGCGCTGGTTTTTGCCAAAGAACAATTTGCCCGCCGTAAAAAATGTGTGAACCTGTGGGTAGTCAGAAGTGCCGACATTCTGGCTTTTGATGTGGAAGATGAAGATATGTTCGCCAACAATCTGGAAAAGAACTACCGCGATGCCAGTGGTTTTAAGGTAATGGAGAAGATCAACAAATTCAAACAATCGAAATGATCAGCAACGCAGCATTAGCAGACCTTATTATAAAGATGGCCGACGATGAACTGATTCAGGGCCATCGTAATTCCGAATGGACAGGCCTCGGTCCTGTTATGGAAGAAGATATTGCCTTTTCCTCCATGGCACAGGACAAGATCGGCCATGCCTGGGCGCTGTACCGCATCCTGCATGAACATCTCGGCGGCGAAGATCCTGACCGCTTTGCATTTATGCGCCCGGAAAGCGCTTTTAAATGCGCCCACCTGGTGGAGATGCCCAATGGCGGCTATGATTTCAGCCTGATGCGGCATTTCCTGTTCGACCATGCCGAAACAGCACGTTATGAAAGCTTGCAGGACAGCAGCTTCGAACCGTTTCAGCTGCTCAGTAAAAAAATAAAGGGAGAATTGAAATACCATACACTGCATGCCAACGCATTCATCATGCAGCTGAGCAAAGCCAGTGAAGAGGGATATGCCCGGATGCAGACGGCGCTGAACGATACTATCGCCCTTGCCGCCGGTATCTTTGAACCTTCTGCCGCTCACGAGGAAACGCTGATCGCGGAGAAGGTGTACCCCGGGGAGAAGGAGTTGTACCATCGTTGGCTGGACCGTATCTATCCCGTGCTGGTGAATGCCTCCCTCAATCTTCCTGATATGGATTCCATCACGCCGGCGTATGGCGGCAGGCAGGGGTTTCATACCACGTACCTGGGGCCGTTGCTGAAAGAGATGGGAGAAGTATTTAACCTGGACACGGAGGCCAGCTGGTAATATGATGTCAGCCACTATTTCACAGGAAGATGTATATCATGCGCTGGAACAGGTGATGGACCCTGAGATACCGGTGCTCAGCGTGATAGATCTCGGTATGATCACCGGGGTGGACATCACGGAAGGGCAGCCCGTATTGGTCCGCATGATACCTACGTTCGCCGCCTGCCCGGCCGTCAGTTATATTAAAGATAATATCAGGACGGTAGTGGAAAAGGCGCTTGGGGTAGCCGTGACCGTAGAAATCGATAAACATGTGCACTGGGAAAGCAACCGGATGACGGCTGCCGCCAAAGAGAAACTGAAGAACTTCGGGATCGCGCCGCCGCCGGTACTGGAAGGGGACGTACGGCCGGAGATCATGCTGAACACGCCTTGCCCGCATTGCGGCAGCGAACACACCTATCTCCGTTCACCGTTCGGGTCCACGTTGTGCCGCGCTATTCATTACTGCAAGTCATGTGGCCAGGTGTTTGAGCAGTTCAAGCCGCTGGAATAAGCGTTGTTTCTATGTTTCCGCCATGGCTATCACAGGAAATACCTACTTTTACAATTACGGATTACGAATTACGAATTACGAATTGAGCGCTTTCTTATAGCATGGTTACTGAAGGACGTTTTCCATAAGCAGGCCCTCAATTCGTAATTCGTAATCCGTAATTGAAAAAAGATGAAACATGAGAATAGGTTTGTATTTCGGGTCTTTTAATCCTATACACACAGGGCATTTGATCATTGCCAATTATGTAGCATACAATACTGACCTGGACAAAGTATGGTTTGTGGTTTCCCCGCAGAACCCACTGAAGACTTCCTCTACTTTGCTGAATGAGCATGACCGTTTTCATCTGGTGGAACTGGCCATCAAAGATGAGCCGCGCCTGCGCGCCAGCAATATCGAGTTTTCCCTGCCGCGGCCGTCCTTTACGGTAGACACGCTGGCCTATATGGGGGAGAAATTCCCCACACAGGAGTTTGCGATTATCATGGGGAGCGACAGTTTTCAGAACCTGCCGCGCTGGAAGAATTATATGCACATCGTACAGCACTATCCGATATATGTATACCGCCGTCCGGGGCATGATATCACCGATACCTACGGCGCCCGGGTGGAAATACTGGACGCGCCCATGCTCGATATTTCCGCGACAGACATTCGGAAATGGATCAAAGAGGGCAAGTCCGTACGGTATATGGTACCGGATGGGGTGATCAATTACATCCAGGAGAACAACTACTTCCGCTAGTCGGCAGCCGGTCGGTTGCCATGGGCGGCCGCCGTTTCCTGCTGATGCCGTTGCCGGCGGTCCCTTCTTTTCACCAGGAATTCGTTGGAATAGATTTCCAGCAGCAGGATGAACATGGAAATGAGCAGGGGACCGAATATCAGACCAATAAAACCAAAGAGGTTAACACCGATGATCACACCGAAGATGGTAATCAGGGGGTGAACATCCGCTATCTTTTTAGCCAGCAGAAAACGGGAGATATTATCGGAGGTGCCTACCACCCCAAAACCGTATACCAGTACCGCAATGCCCTGCCAGGTACTGCCCGTAGCCAGCAGATACACGCCCATGGGCACATATACCGCTGCGGCGCCGATCACCGGCAGCATGGCCGTAAAACAGGTGACCACGAACCAGAAAAACGGTTGCGGAACGCCAAAGATAAGATACCCGATCAGCGATACAATGCCTTGTATAACAGCAATCAGCGGTATTCCCAGCGCATTGGCAAATACCAGTGTGTTGAATTCTCTGCCCAGTCTTTCCACGTTTTCATCCCGCAGCGGGATATACTCGTAGAGATTTTCCTCCATCTTCCGGCCGTTGACCAGCATAAAGTACAGGATGAAATACATGATGGCGATGGCGGTCAGCGTATTGAACGTGGCGCCGAGGAAGCCGGGCAGGAAGGCAGTGAGCCCGTCCTGCAGTTTCTGCAGCTGTTGGGTAGACAGCAGGTCGATCCCTATTTCCTGGTGCAGCCTTTCATTGAATTCCCGGGCTTTGTTGATGATTTCGCCGGAATGGTTGGCGGCATAGGCCACACGGGATGACAGCATGTTTACCAGTGCGCCGATAGGCAGCAGGATGATGAGGAAAGAAGCTGTCATCAGGAGGGCGGCGGCAGGGCTCTTTTTCCATTTCCGCACTTCCACCAGCCGGAACATCCATTTACGGCAGGCCACGTACAGGGTGATGGCTCCCAGGAAGCCGGGGAAGAACAAATATAATTCCTTAAACAGCAGGATAGCCAGGAAAAGGATCAATAAAAGAAACCCAATTTGTTTGAGACGGTCGTTGTCGAGATAGCTCATAGTACAATAATATCGGATAATTTATTGGTACAGGCAAAAAATGAACCAGCGCTTCCGGCCAAGATAGTTAAACAAAAAACCGCAAAGCTTGTTCTTAATGCGGAATTTTAGTGGAAAGTTTTATACATTATTCATTTATGGAATGGTGTTTGTGAACCTTTAGATACCAAAAAATGAAAACTTATTCTCTCACCTTAAAAACCTATTTTATGAGTACAAGTTCCAAAGCTGTTGTTTCTTTTATTGTTGGTGCAGCCGTAGGCGTGGCAGTAGGGTATTTCCTGAACTCCGACAAAAAAGATGAACTGGTGGAAAAACTAAAAGACCAGACAGACAGGCTGAAAGACAAATGGAGAAAAAGAAAGGACCAGTTCCAGGATGAATTGGAAAATGAGTTGGCATAACCCCTAAGCTGTTTAAAAAACATTGCATGGAAGAAAATTTCGGCAACTATTTTAACCAAACGGGCAAGGTTGCCAGAGAATATCTGGAAACCAGGCTGGACCTGCTGAAGCTCCAGGCGGCAGGAAAGCTGTCGAAAGCGTTGGGACTGTTCTTTTCCCTGACGATGGCTTTCCTGCTGTTCTTTTTCGTGATCGTTTTCCTCGGAATGGTCGTGGGATTCTGGATCGGCGAAATGACCGGCAGCTTCACGATTGGTTTTTCCTGCGCTGCAGGCCTGTTTGTGTTGTTATTTGTGGTGATCCTGCTGTTCCGCCGGCAGTTGATACAGCGGCCCCTCACCAGGTTGTTGCTGACAGAATTGGTAGAGGAAATCGCAGAAGCGGACGAACAGTCAGGACATATTCATAACCAGCCCGGACACAACCCGTCCGGACATGATCAGGATACATATGGACATGTGCCCAATGAAGAGGCTACAGAAAACACTTCAAAAGGATAACATGAAAAATGTTTACACATGCGTAAGGTAAAAGTAACCAATCAGGAGACCCTTGACCTGGAAATTGCCCGTTTGAAAATGCGCTCCCGGCAACTGGAAAATGATCTGGGCAGGCGGGTAGACTACTTTAAAGACAATTATAAGAAGATGGCGCTGAATGCCGTTATACCCGGCAGCGCCAGGCATAGCGGCGTACTGAATATTGCCGCCAACGTGGCTAAAATGGCCTGGGGCAGCGGTAAATTCAAGAATTTTGCCACCGGCGCCCTCATGACGGCCCTGGAATTTATAGGCGTGCAGCTGGGCATCAATATTTTCAATAAGGTGACCAACCGCCGTAAGAAGAAAAAAGCAGCGCAGGCCAGCGCTGAGGAAGAATAGTTACCCCCAGACTTTCGTCCCCTCACTGCAATTGGCGCAGATATCGATGTTTTTCCGGGTTTCCAGGATCTGGCTACGGAAACGTATATACTCTTTGTTGTGCCACAGCGCCTTGAATGATTCTTTTTTGAGATTACCCAGCCGGTGCTGTGCATCTTTATCAAAACAGCAGGGCACTACCAGGCCATCCCAGGTCACCACCGGCGAATGCCACAGGCGCCAGCAATGGTTGCCCAGCTTGTTCTTGATAGCATAAGTACCGTCTTCGTTACGGTGGTAACGGGAGTATTTGTCAATAGTGGGAATGAGGCGGTTGCCTTCTTCATAGTCATATACCTGTGCTGTCTTGAACCGTACCTGATCTACCCCGATTTCTTTCGCCAGTCTTTTAATGTCTTCAATCTGGTGCTCGTTGGGTTTTACCACGAGGAACTGGAAAAACACAAAAGGCTTGGTGGACTTCAGCTCTTTTTTCCACTTCACGATATTTTTAGCCCCTTCTATCACCTTGTCCAGCTTGCCGCCCACCCGGTACTGCGTATATACGTCCTGGGTAGTGCCGTCTATGGAGATGATGAGCCTGTCCAGCCCACTTTCCACGGTTTTTCTGGCATTGGCGTCTGTCAGGTAATGGGCGTTGGTGGAGGTAGCGGTATAAATACCTTTGGAAGAAGCATATTTCACCATGTCCAGGAAGCCGGGATTGAGGTAAGGTTCTCCCTGGAAATAGAAGATAAGGTATAACAGCTCTTTCGATATTTCGTCGATGGTTTTCCGGAAAAAATCCTGTTCCAGCATCCCCGTAGGGCGGGTAAACGCCCGCAGGCCGCTCGGGCATTCCGGGCAGCGCAGGTTACAGGAGGTAGTAGGCTCAAAAGACATGGAAATGGGGTAACCCCATTGTACCGGCTTATTGGTCCACTTGCTGATGAAGTAGCTGCCAAGCACTTTTCCGGCGTTCCACACGCGACGGAAAGTGAATTTGGAAGCGAGGTTCAGGGTATCGTTCAGGTTAAAATCAGGCATATAAAATTCACTTGACCTGTGTAAAAGTAGCGTCTTTAAACAAATTATAACCTATACTTGCCGTAAAAAAAGGTCTGCCGGCATTAAACAGCAGCATATTACCCGAATCCCTGCAACTAACTAAAGCAACGTGAAACGTAACTGGACCCGCATTATTTTATTGACGGTATTAACGATCCTGCTGGCATTTGTCGCCTGGAAATGGTGGTATTCCCGGGAGGAGCGCATCTCTTTTGTACGATATGATGAATTTGGGATTGATATCCCGGTCAACTATAAAATCCATGGGATCGATGTGTCCAAATTTCAGAAAGATATTAACTGGCAGGCTGTGAAGCAGATGCAGGTCGATAAAATTCGTATATCCTTCGCCTTTATAAAGGCGACGGAAGGTATTACCCGCCAGGACGCCACCTTCCGGCAAAACTGGGAGCGGGCAGGCCGGGCAGGGTTGGTGAGGGGCGCTTACCACTTTTTCTACAGTACCCGCGATCCCCTGAAGCAGGCCATCAATTTCCGGAATGTAGCAGACCTTCAGCCGGGCGACCTGCCACCGGTGCTGGACATCGAAACCAGCAACAACCAGCCGGCAGCGGTGATCCGCAGTACCGCCAAAATATGGCTGGAAGAAATGGAAAAGGCGTATAAAGTAAAGCCGATCATCTATACCAATATCCATTTCTACGAAACGTATCTTGGCAGTGAGTTTGATGATTACCCCTTATGGATCGCGCATTATTACCAGAAAGAGCGGCCGGCGTCTAAAAGGGCATGGCTTTTCTGGCAGCACAGCGATATCGGCAGGGTGAACGGCATCAGAACGACAGTAGACTTTAACGTATTCAGAGGTGACAGTGCAGCCCTGGCAAGGCTGTGCATCCCGGCGAACAGAAACTGATCATATGGCGGAAGAAACAGAAAATCCACAACAGGAGCCCAGGAAAATCGACAAGCTGGACAGAGACCTTTTCTGGTTTCTTATCAAGATCATGCGTACCATCTTTGTCGGTTTCTTCTGGATGTTTTTTAACGTATTTCTGGGCCTGTTCCTGGGATTTGCCGTGCCGGAGGAGTCAACCCCCGGCCGGATGATCTTTTTTTACTCGTGGTTTGTGTTGTCGCTGGCAGGCTACCTTTATATGATATGGCGTTTCTGGCGCAAAAAAATGGACAGGCCCGATTAGTTGCCGCTTCGTCTGCCAAGCTCCATCGTCCAGTAGTTGCCGGCTTTGCCAATGCCCATTTCCCTGAAATTGCCGTTCATCATGTTTTTACAGTGCCCCGGGCTGTTGAGCCACCCCAGGATGACACTCTGCTCATCCATATAGCCCTGTGCAATGTTTTCCCCGTAAGTGTTCCAGTTGTAGCCCACGGCGTCGAGTCGGGAGCCTGGTGTGGAGCCGTCGGGAGAGGTATGACTGAAGAAGTTTTTGGTCTTCATTTCCACGCTGAAATCATATGCTGCTTTTTCCAGCAGGCCGTTCCAGGTAACCGGCCCTACGGGGGGCATCTGGTCCGTTCCGCATTTACAGCCTTTGGTGCGCAGGCCGTTCACCAGTTTAAGCAACGCGTCGCGGTCGATGTTGTTGCCGGCTACGCCGGTACCAGGAGTGCTTGTTCCCGGTTGGGAAGTGTCTCCCGAAGGTTTCCCCGGCGTCGTGGCCGCCGTGTCTTTGGGATTTACGGGGAGCAGGCCCGAATCTTTGGAACAGCTTGTAAATATCGCTACTGCCACACCTATACCTAAAATCGCACGAATAAATTTCCCTGTCATAACCAGTTGAAAATTAAATAAATAAACAGATACAGGTCTAAACAGGATAAGGATTAAAACTACAAGAGGTTCCAGGGATAAGATTAAAACTACCGGTGGCAGTTTCAGAGGTTATGGGTTAAAACGCGGCCGCAGTACAAAATGCGTTTTCCGCGGCCACGAAAATAGGGGATAGCACTGAAAAAAGAAATGGTGTTTTTGCAAACTGAATGTTAATGAACGCAACCTTTTGCTACTCAGCATTGTAGTGAACTTTTCCCACAGGAGGCCGGCAGATGGGGAGGGTTTGCCCCGTCTCCAGTCCGCTACACAGGCTAAAACAGCGGTTTTTCATCTGGAATAGTGTTTGCCGGACTTACATTGAAGTTGTTTTCATGGTATGCTCAAAACCGGTATTATGAAGAAAAAGAAACTCAGTGAAGAGAAGTCGGCAGGGTTTTCACAAAACAAGAAAAGGCCGGCACAGGTGCTGACCACCGACAAAGGGTCTGTGAGCAGTAATCCGCTTCACGGGGATTTATCCGAATCGCCGGAAGAGGAAAACAAGGCGGTACGGGACAGTGAGAAAAACAAGAAATCGAAATAGAAGACAAATAATTACCATATCCGGAGAAAACCCGAACGTTTTTTATTAAAAGAAGATAACAGCTTACTTTTTAGTTTCTTCTTTAATGTTGTGGTGTATAGCGGCCATCCTACTCTTAGGATGGTTTTTTTTGTTTAGCTGCTATGGTCGGCGATAATTTTCCAGGCGCCGTGGATGCGGCGGAGGGTGAGGCTGAAATGTCCCTGAAGGTTGCCGATGCTGCGTTGCAGGTGCCATCTGCCTACCACAAAATACACGTCGCGCCCGAGGGGTTTAAATTCCAGCAGTTTAAAATCCAGTTTGCCCATGGCGGTGGTGTCGGGGTAGGTTTTCCTGTAGCGATCCAGCGTAGCCTGCCAGCCATAGGTGACGCCGTTTTTACCGATGAACAGGAGAGAATCGGAGTGCCAGTAGGTCTGCATAAAGCCGTCGATATCGCCACGGTTCCAGGCGCTGGTCTGGGCGGCCATCAGGCCCTCTATCTGCCGGCGGTCGTCCTGCTGTGCGTTGGCGCGGCGGGCAGGTAACGCGGATAAGCTGGCTATCATAATCAGGAACAGTATAAAACGCATGGTGAATTTTTAGCAAAAGATAAACAGAATTTGCGATGTAACGCAACACTGATTATAGTAACTTTGCAGCACTATTTTGACATCTCTTTCAATTATATTTTAAAAATCAACAGCTTATGCCCGGATATGAACTATTTGGCGCCGAAGAAAGGAAAGAAGTAAATGACGTACTGGAAACAGGGATCATGATGCGTTACGGATTTGACGGTCCGCGTAAAGGCATCTGGAAAGCAAAGGAGCTGGAACAGGCTATTTGCGACAAACTGAACGTACAGTACACACAGCTTGCCTCCAGCGGCACAGCCGCACTGACCACCGCCATGGCAGCCCTCGGATTGGGTGCCGGCGATGAAATCATCATGCCCACCTTTACTTTCGTCGCCAGCTTTGAATCTGTGTTCTCCGTTGGCGCCACGCCGGTGCTGGTAGATGTTGATGACACCCTGACACTGGACCCCAAAGCGGTGGAAGCCGCCATCACGCCCCGTACCAAAGCGGTGATGCCGGTACATATGTGCGGCGCTATGGCCGATCTGGACGCCCTGCAGGCCATCTGTAAAAAACACAACCTGCTGCTGCTGGAAGACGCCTGTCAGTCTTTCGGGGCTACCTATAAAGGCAAAGCGCTGGGATCTATCGGCGATGCCGGCACCTTCTCGTTCGACTTCGTGAAAACCATCACCTGTGCGGAAGGCGGTGCTATCATTACCAATAACAAAGACGTTTATATTAAATGTGACGGATATACCGACCACGGTCATGACCACCTTGGCGTGGACCGCGGGGCCGACCTGCATCCGTTTATCGGGTACAACTACCGTATCTCCGAGCTGCATGCTGCAGTGGGCCTGGCACAGGTCCGTAAACTGGACACTTTCCTGGCCATCCAGCGCAAAACCAAAAAAATCTTCAAAGATGCGCTGGCTACCGTGCCGGGCGTGACTTTCCGCCGCCTGCCGGACGAAGCCGGCGACAGTGCTACCTTCCTGTCCTTTTTCCTGCCGGAAGCGGAACAGGCGGGGAAAGCCGCTGCAGCCATGAAAGCTGCCGGTCTGCCTGCGTTCTACTACTATGATAACAACTGGCACTACATCCGCCAGTGGGACCACTTTAAAAACGGCGACGTATTAACACCGTTTGCCCCAGGTCTGAAACAGGCGATGGAAATCTACAAAACCAAACAGTTCCCCGCTTCCGATGCCATCATCAGCCGGAACATCTCTACCCCGATCAACCTGTCCTGGAGCGATGCCGAAGTACAGGAGCGGGCTGAGAAGCTGGTGAAAGCTGTAAAAAGCGCTTTATAATTGCCGCACGCAGAGGCGCAAAGCAGCAAAGGCGCCAGGGTCTTTGCCTCTTTGCTGCTTTGCGCCTTTGCGTGAAAATAAACGAACATGAAGAAAGTAGCTTTAATACCTGCCCGTTATGGCGCTACCCGTTTTCCCGGGAAAATGATGGCTCAGCTGGGCGGCAAGTCCGTGATCCTGCGCACTTACGAGTCTACCGTTAACACCGGCGTATTTGACGAGGTGATGGTGGTGACCGACAGCGAGGTGATATACAACGAGATTGTGAGTCATGGCGGTAAAGCCGTGATGAGCAAAAAAGAGCATGAATGCGGTACCGACCGTATAGCCGAAGCCGTTGTTGACATGGATGTGGACATTGTGGTGAACGTTCAGGGAGACGAGCCCTTTACCCAGAAAGAACCGCTGGAGAAACTGCTCCGGGTGTTTGAAGGGGAAGCGGGGAAGCAGGTACAGGTGGCGTCGCTGATGCAGGAGCTGCATGACGAGGCGTCCATCGCCGATCCCAACTATGTAAAAGTGGCGGTAGACAAGCAGTTCAACGCCCTGTTTTTTTCCCGTTCCGTGATCCCTTATCCCCGTAACAAAGACATCAGGAGCATTTATTACGAGCATATCGGTATTTACGCTTTCCGCAAACAAACGCTGCTGGAGTTCACACAGCTGGCGCCTACGCCGCTGGAGCTGGCAGAGAAGATCGAGTGCCTGCGTTACCTCGAAAACGGTATTCCGATGAAGATGGTCGTAACCTCCTATATGGGCGTGGAGATAGATACGCCGGAAGACCTGGAAAAGGCGGCCAAATATTTATAACATCTAACTAAAACGGATATATGAAATTCAGGAATTTCAAAATGGTGGACTACGTAGTTTACGGCAGCGGATGTTTTGATCAGCTGGGCGAAATACTGGCTCCCCGTCGTAAAGGCGATGCTCCCATGATTTTTTTCGTGGATGAGTATTTCCAGGACAAACAGGCGTTCCTGTCCCGCATTCCTTTGCAGGGCAAGGACAAGATAGTGGTGATCGACGTGACGTACGAACCCAAGACCGTAACAGTAGACAAAATCCGTGATGAGCTCCAGGCCGAATTCGGCGAAGTGTCCGGTATTATCGGTATCGGCGGCGGTTCCGTGATGGACATGGCCAAAGCGGTGGCGCTGATGATGACCAACCCCGGTTCATCCGCTGATTACCAGGGTTGGGACCTCGTAAAGAACCCTGCCGTATATAAAGTGGGCATCCCTACTATTTCCGGTACCGGTGCTGAAGTGAGCCGTACCTGCGTGCTGACCGGCCCTACCCGCAAACTGGGTATGAACTCCGACTATACGCCATTTGACCAGATCGTGCTGGACCCGGCGCTGACAAAGACCGTAGAGGTCAACCAGCGTTTTTATACCGCTATGGACTGCTTTATCCACTGTGTGGAATCGCTGACCGGCACTTATCTCAATGCTTTCAGTAAATCTTACGGAGAGAAGGCACAGGAGCTGTGCGAGGAGATTTTCCTGGATAAGGACGTGTGGGATGATGATTCCGACGAGAAACTGATGATGGCTTCCTATGCCGGTGGTATGAGCATAGCCTATTCCCAGGTGGGCGTGGCCCATGCGGTGAGCTATGGCCTGGCTTACCTGCTGGGCACCAAACATGGTATCGGCAACTGTATCGTGTTTGACAAGCTGGAGGAGTTCTATCCCGACGGTGTGAAGAAGTTCAAGGAAATGGTGAAAAAACATAACATCGATATCCCGCAGGGTATTACCAAGGGGCTGACCGACGAGCAGTTTGACACCATGATCAATGTGTCGCTCGGTATGGCGCCATTGTGGGAAAATGCGCTGGGCAAAGACTGGAAGGAGATTATGACCCGCGAGCGGCTGCGTAAGCTGTACGAAAGATTGTAATATTCCGGGAAACCGTATTAAAGGATACGAATTGCAACGTAGTTTGCAATTCGTATTTTTTTTGCACGCAAATTCAATGCGTAGTCATAAACGATATTGCTTTTAACAAACTAATCATGTTGATATTATTGATTGTCACGGGAATTGTAGCCCTTGTGCTGGGGTATCTGTACTTCATGGCAACGGGCCGTCAGCGGGCACTACAAGCGGAAGTGTCGGCTTACCAGGAGCGTTATGCCCAACTGGAAGCGAAGCAGGGCTATTTACAGCACCTGGTGGACGACAAGCAGCAGCTGGCCCGCGAAAAGCAGGAACAGCTGGAGCGGCTCAATGAAGAGTTTGCCTCCCTGATGGCGGAGCAGGGCCGGCTGGCTGAGCAGAATAAATACCTGCATCAGCAGCTGCAAAGCGAGAAAGAGCGCCTTCATGAGATGCACCAGGATTTTAAAGCACAGTTTGAAAATACCGCGCAGCAGCTGTTACAGCGGATCTCCGGCAATTTTATGCAGCAGAACCAGGTCAAGATGGACGACCTGCTGAAGCCGCTGGCAGAGAAGATCGATAATTTCCGGAGCAGCGTGCAGCAGTCGCTTGTGGCGGAAACATCGCAACGCACGGAGTTGAAGGCGGAGCTGCAGCGCTTATTGCAATTAAACCAGACCTTGTCCAAAGAAGCGAACAACCTCACCAGGGCGCTGAAGGCCGATACCAAGAAGCAGGGCAACTGGGGCGAGATGATCCTGGAAAAAGTACTGGAGGCTTCCGGGCTGGAGAAAGGCATTCACTATGTCACACAGGATGCCCAGCGCGACGATACAGGGCAACTGCGCCTGCCGGACATGGTGCTGCAGCTGCCGGAAAACAGGCAGATCGTCATCGACTCCAAGGTGTCCCTGAAAGCATACGAACAATATTGCAGCGCCACAGAAGAGGCGGAGCGGCAGCAGGCGTTGAAGCTGCATGTGCAGTCGGTGAAGAACCATGTGAATGAACTGAGCAGGAAAGCCTACCATACGCTGTATAAAAACACGACCGATTTTGTGATGTTGTTCATCCCGATAGAACCGGCCTATGGGCTGGCGGTGATGCAGCAGGATGAAGACCTGTACGACTTTGCCTTCCGGCGCAAAGTAATACTGGTAAGCGTTCCGTCATTGCTGGCCACCTTGCGGATCATTGACGCCATGTGGAGGCTGGATAACCAGAACCGGAATGCGGAAGAAATTGTGCGGCAGGGCAGCGCACTGTATGATAAGTTCGTGGGGTTCGCGGAAGACATGGGGATGATCGGTGAACACCTGAAACGCAGCCAGGGCGTTTATGAAAACGCCATGAACAAACTCAGCACCGGTCACGGTAATCTGGTCGGCAGGGCAGAGCGGATGCGCAAACTGGGGCTGGAAAACAAAAAGAGCCTGCCCCGTCAGCTCATCGCAGACATAGACATGACGCAGGAGGAGGAAGCGGACGTCCCTGCGGCCGGAGCAGAACAGCACCTTGCGCCAGGCATTACAGTACAGCGCCCGGCTTCTTCCGATGAAGCAGAGATGCAGGATGGACAGGGCCGGTAGGCGAAGGCTATCGGCACTCCCCGGCTACCATCCCCGGCTTTTTGTAGAAGAAGGTGAGATAGAAAGTAGCCAGTAAAGTGATGCCGGCAAACAGGTAAAACGTCAGTGGGAAATTGGACGATTTGTTATTGTATACAAATGCGGAGAAATAGGCGCCCAGCCCGATACCGGCTTCCATAGCGATATACATGCTGGCCAGCGCGCGGCCGCGGTGTTCGGGCTGCCCGAGGTCAATGGTCCATGCAGTCACCGCAGGCGCATTGAGGCCCACGGAGATGCCATACACCACAGCGGAAGCCATCAGCAAAGCCGGAGAACCGGCCAGTCCCATCATTAACATAGACGCAGCCATGAGTATGGCGGAAACTTTCAGTACGGGCACACGGCCATAACGGTCAGACACTTTGCCGGCCAGCAAACGGATCCCGATAGAGCTGATGGTAAAGTAGGTGAAGAACACGCCCTTGTTGGCCACACCGAGAAAGGCGCCGAAGTCCGGGATGATCGTAAGCATAGCACCATAACTGAAATAGGTGAGGAAACAGATGATCACCGGAGACCATACCAGCGGCTCAAATATTTCATCTCCTTTTATTTTGAGCAATGAGAAACGGAAAGGTTGTTTGTTGGCCAGTGTTTCTTTCATGCCGATCAGGATCACCACTGACAGCAAGGCAAAAACAGCTGACAGCTGAAACATCACATTAATATTCCATCTTACCGCCATATAACCCCCTATGGCCGGCCCTAGCGCCATACCAATAGTGCTGGCCAGTCCCACCATGCCCATGGCCTCACCCCGCCGGTTGAACGGAATGATATCTGACACATAGGCAGACGTACCGGTAGGTTTGAAGCCGGTAGAAAAACCATGAAAAAAACGGAGTAGCAGAAACGCCCCAACGGAGCTGACCAATGGGTATAACAGGCTACACACCACGCATACCAGGGAACCGAAAATCATTACCGGCACCCGGCCGATGGTATCCGTGAGCTTACCGCTGAATGGCCTCGATAAACCGGCCATCAGCGTGAATAATCCGATAATATACCCCTTGTAATCCGCCCCGCCCATATTGCTGAGATAGGCCGGCAACTCAGGGATCATCATATTGAAACTGGCAGAAAATAACGCATTACTCAGGCACAGAAGAATAAAATGCAGACTGTAGATTTTTCCGGAAGACTGGTCCATGCCGCAAAATTAGTAACTATGGTACAATTTTGGCAAATATGTTGGCCTGGCCCTGAAAACCTGAACAAAAGCGGCGATGGACCTGTTTTATTATACCGATTATTAATTTATGATAAACATCAGGGTAGCCCTCCCAAAGAATTCGTAAATTTATTTAAACCAAAAAATTCAAAGAATATGAAAATCGATATTGGCATTTCTGCAGAACACGCGAAGAAAATAGCATTAGAGCTGAACAAAGTACTTGCTGATGAATTACTGGTTTACGCGAAAACGCGCAACAGCCACTGGAATATCGAAGGCCCCAACTTCATGGAAATGCACAAGTTCTATGAAGGACAGTATGAGGAGCTGGAAGAAATCGCAGATGAAGTGGCAGAATACATCCGCAAGATCGGGCATTACGCAGAAGGCCGTTATGCAGACGTGTTGAAACTCACCAACCTGCTGGAATCCGAATATTCCAACGACCAGAAAAAACAGCTGCAGGAACTGCTGAATGACCACGAAACCATTATCCGCAACCTGCGCAGACTGATCGATGAATTCGATGAAAAGTATAAAGACAAAGGTGCTGCTGATTTCGCAACACAGTTGCTGCAGAAACACCTTTCACTGGCCTGGATGATCCGTTCCTACCTCAAATAATAACAATTGGGTTATTGGGTTATTTAGAAATTTATGCATTTAATGGGTTCCCTAAAATGCTTAAATTTCTAAATAACCCAATAACCTAATGTAAAAGTTCCACATGGATAATTCAAACGATCTCCGCCTCGCTGTGCTCATCGATGCCGACAATATACCCTACCACAATATTAAGGGGATGCTGGAAGAAGTAGCCAAATACGGCAACCCCACTTTCAAAAGGATTTACGGAGACTGGACCAAACCCACCGTAGCAGGATGGAAAGGTGTTTTGCTGGAAAATGCTATCACCCCGATCCAGCAGTACAGCTATACCTCCGGAAAAAATGCCACCGATTCGGCCATGATCATCGATGCGATGGACATCCTGTACACCGGCAGGGTGGATGGCTTTTGCCTTGTTTCGAGCGATAGCGATTTTACCAGGCTGGCCACCAGGCTGAGAGAAGCCGGGATGCGCGTGATCGGCATGGGAGAGAAGAAAACACCCAGCGCCTTCCGTGCGGCCTGCGATAAATTCATCTACCTTGAGATATTACAGATCAGGGAAAAGAAAACGGAAACAGGCGGCAAACCCAAATCAACCAAGGAAAAGCCCAAAGGTATCAGCAAAGCAGACAAAGAACTGATAGACCTGCTGTCTACCAGTATCAATGATATCGCCGATGAAGACGGCTGGGCCTATCTCGGGGAGCTGGGCAACCTCTTACTGAAAAAACAACCCGACTTCGACGCCCGTAACTATGGCTTCAATAAACTGGTACAACTCATCAAAAGTTTCCCCCACTTCGAGATAGATATCCGGGAAAGCGGCAAGAAAACCGGTAAGCTCGTGTATGTAAGAACAGTATAACGTTATGGCATATAGGAAAATAAAGATTCTCAGAGGGGATATTACCAAAATGGAGACCGCAGCCATCGTGAATGCGGCCAATTCCTCCCTGATGGGCGGCGGCGGCGTGGATGGCGCTATCCATCGGGCCGGCGGGCCGGCTATCCTGGAAGACTGCCGGGCCATCGTAGCCCGACAGGGAGGCTGTAAAACAGGGGAAGCCGTGATCACCACCGGCGGACGCCTGCCAGCCAAACATGTGATACACACTGTCGGGCCGGTATGGAACGGCGGAAACCATAACGAGGCCACCCTGCTGGCCAACTGCTACCTGCATTCGCTGCAGCTGGCATCCCGCCATCAGCTTACATCGGTGGCTTTCCCTAATATCAGCACCGGCATTTACCATTTCCCGAAAGACCTCGCCGCCAGTATCGCCATGGATACCATCGTTCATTTCCTGGAGCAGGACGAGGTGGTCCAGGAAGTGGTACTCGTTTGTTTTGACGACGAAAACTACCGGCTGGCACAACATTATTATAACCAGCACATAAGACCCGAAGAATAAATAGTGATGGTTTGGGGGTAACAGATAAGCCTGTTTGTCTATATTTGAAACCACAACGATGATTGATCGTAAACCAAACCACCATTAAGAAAATGAAACCAACCAAAGTAAGCAGACTGCTGCCACTGGCTGCCTGCATGGCGTGGGCTGCCCCTGTCGTTGCAGGTCCGGCGCCGGTCCCCACGCTCGCTGTTATCCAGGGACAAGCTCCTGAAAAAGCCAAAAAGATCACCCTCTACGCCGTTCAGGAAGGCCGTAAAACCGAAATCGCCAATGCGATGGTGAATGAGCAGCAGGCCTTTGCCTTCGCTGTTCCGTCGCCCAAAGAAGGGTTTTATTACCTCTCTGCCGGCAACCGCGGGGACACCCGTATCTACCTCAAGCCGGGAGAACAGCTGAAACTGAAAATGGATATCGGGACTTACACGGTACTGGCAGGATCGCCGGAAAATAAGCAGCTCCGGCAATGGCAGGAACAGCTGGGCACTATCTCCCGGCATACCAGCCCCGGAGATACCGCTACTTACCTGTCTTTCTTTCCCAGGCTGGAGGCACTGGTACCGAAAGTAGCCGCCCTGAAAAAGGCTGTGAATACGCCCAACCGGAAATTTAACGAGCTGCTGAAATATACCATGGACGTAGATGTAGAGTATGCCGCGATGTCGTTCCTGCTTATACCGCACTCAAAGCACCCGGAAAAAAGCCAGTACCCGGCGTATTACCGGCAGGTAATACAGGATAAGAAGTATTGTGATGGCCGGTTGCTGGCCAACGGTGATGCCGGTCGTATTGTTCGTTTATACGAGACCTTTACCTACCTTATGAGCACGGAGAAAAGGCAGGGACCTTCTTCGCTGGAAGAAAACACCCGTCTGTTCTGTAACGATACCATCAAAGGGTTGCTGATTACCGAAAGCCTGGGCGGGTTCCGTACATATGATAAACTCACGGAAGCGATAGCGCCGGTGAAACAATATCTCGTAACAGAAAACCAGCAACAGCTTTACCTGGCCGCTGAAAAGGGGCTGCGTAAATTTTCGGCCGGCGAACCGGGTTTCAACTTTGCCGGTGAGGATACCAACGGCAAAAAGGTGGCTTTCAACGATTTAAAAGGAAAAGTAGTGGTGGTGGACGTATGGGCTACCTGGTGCGGTCCCTGTAAAGCGGAACTGCCTCACCTGCAAAAGCTGGAAGAGGAGATGCGTGGCCGGAACGTTACCTTCCTGGGATACTCTGTCGATGAAACCAAAGACAAGGAAAAATGGCGGGCGTTTGTAAAAGAAAAGGAGATGAAAGGAGTACAGCTCTTTGGCGCCGGCTGGAGCGACATCACCAAATTTTATGACATCAAGGGTATTCCGCGTTTCATGGTGTTTGACCAGCAGGGCCGGATTGTGACCATCGATGCGCCGCGGCCTTCCACACCGGAGCTGAAAGCGCTGATAGAAAAGACATTGAGTAAAGGCTGATAACCGCCCGACAGTGATGATAAAAGAAAAAGGCTTCCGGAAGGAAGCCTTTTCTACTATAATGCGATGTAAAAAACAGGGGATTAGAGTTTTGCGTATTTCACCCAGGCGTAAATGAACATCAGGGCAAAAATAACGATGGCACAAGGAGCCAGAAAATGACCAATGCTATCACCCACCTTGTAAAAGTTGGTGGTCTGTACTACTGTTAAGAGATTCGTCAACATTGTATAATGATTTTATTTATTTCTGGGTGCAAATTAGAACATTCGTCGCAAATTCCCAATCCTGTATGCTGTTACCAGCCGGTTAATTGCCGGATACACTGATCCAGCCGGGCTTTGGCGAGGAAATTTTTTTCCAGTTCGCCGGCAAAAGGCACCGGGGTATCCAGGCTGGCGCAGCGGATGACGGGCGCGTCCAGCAGGTGGAAGCAATGTTCGGCGATCCAGGCGCTGATCTCGCCTCCCAGTCCGCCGGTGAGGGTATCTTCATGGAGTACCAGCACTCTGCCGGTAAGGGCTACGGCGTCGCGGACAGCGGTATAGTCCAGGGGCAGCAGGGTACGGAGGTCCAGGATGGCGATGGAGAGTGCCGGATGGGCGGCCGCATATTCCATGGCCCAGTGCACGCCGCTGCCATAGGTGATGATGCTGACATCGTCGCCCGCCTGCACCAGCCGCGCTTTCCCTATTTCCACGGTGTAATAGCCGTCGGGCACCAGGCCGCTGATGCTGCGGTAGAGGGCTTTATGCTCGAAATACATTACCGGGTTGGGATCAGCGATAGCTGCATTCAGCAAGCCTTTGGCATCTTCGGGCGAGGAGGGGTATACCACTTTCAGCCCCGGCACATGGGTAAACCAGGCTTCGTTGCTCTGGGAGTGGAACGGTCCTGCCCCTACGCCGCCGCCGGTGGGCATCCTGATGACCACATCGGCCGTTTGTCCCCAGCGGTAATGTATTTTAGCGAGATTGTTCACGATCTGGTTGAAGCCACAACTGACGAAGTCGGCGAACTGCATCTCGACCATGCTTTTAAAACCTGCGATAGACAGGCCGAGCGCGGCGCCAACAATGGCGCTTTCGCAGAGCGGCGTATTACGGACCCGCTCTTTCCCAAAGCGGCCCAGCAGTCCTTCCGTGATTTTGAAGGCGCCGCCATAGGCCGCAATGTCCTGTCCCATCAGTACCAGTTCGGGATACTGCTCCATAGACTGCCGCAGCCCGTCAGAGATAGCGTCGATAAATCTTTTTTCAGAAGCCGTGCCGGAAGGGTGGATGGCCGGTGGCCCCGGAGCATAGATGTCTTCCAGCTCGGTGCTGGTATTGACGGCGAAGGGGAGTGGCTCCAGTCCTTTAGCCACGTCTTCATCGATACGGTGCTTCAACTCCTGCCGGATGGCCTCTATGGCGGCGGCATCCAACAGGTGGGTTTCGCGCAGGAAAGTTTCATACCGCGCAATCGGGTCTTTCCTGCCCCATTGCTCAAAAAGCTCAGGCGGCACATATTTTACCCCGCTGGCTTCTTCATGGCCGCGCATACGGAAGGTCATCGCTTCTATCAGCACGGGTTTTTGTTCTTTGATGGCATAAGCCCGGGCGGTGCGGATCGTCTGGTATACCTCGAGGAGGTTGTTACCGTCTACCTGTACGCCTTCCATGCCATAACCGACAGCTTTATCGACCAGGTTTTTGCAGTGATATTGTTCGCTGACGGGCGTACTGAGGCCGTAGCCGTTGTTTTCCACGAGGAAGATAACGGGGAGGCCCCATACGGCAGCCACATTGAGTGCTTCATGAAATTCGCCTTCGCTGGTACCGCCTTCGCCGGAGAAGGCGAGCGACACTTTATGTTCTTTTTTCAGCTGGTGTGCCAGTGCGATACCGTCGGCGATGGAAAGCTGCGGCCCGAGGTGGGAAATCATTCCGCAGATGTGGAAGGCCCTGCTGCCAAAGTGGAAGGAGCGCTCCCGGCCTTTGCTGTAACCTTCCTGGCTGCCCTGCCATTGCAACAGCAGGTGATGCAGTGGCATATTACGGGTGGTGAATACGCCGAGGTTACGGTGCAGCGGCATGATCCATTCGTCGGGTTCCAGTGCCAGCGTGGCGCCTACGGCGATGGCTTCCTGGCCAATGCCGGAAAACCATTTGCTGATTTTGCCCTGCCGGAGCAGGAGCAGCATTTTTTCCTCTATCAGTCGGGGGTATAACAACGCCCTGTAAAAAGACAGTAACTCCGTGTCACTGAGATTAGACCGGTCAAAATACATGTATAGGCTGTTTACAACGTGAATAGGGCTGGGGGTCAGTCGTTGCTGCCGCCGGCGAGATTGATCATGATACTGTTGATGATGGTCATCACGATACTGAACAACATAGCCCACCAGAAGCCGTCTACCTTAAATCCGGGGACGATCTTTGCGGCCAGCAGTATAATGACTGCGTTGATCACAAATAAAAATAATCCCAGCGTAAGGAGGGTTACCGGGAAGGTAAACAATACCAGCAGCGGTTTTACCAGTGCGTTGAGCAGCGCCAGCACCAGCGCCAGGATCAGAGCGGTAACAAAACTATCGATTTTGACTGCCGGCCTCAGCAGGTAGGTTGTTAACATAGCCGCCAGTGCACTTACTAATATACGGACGAGGAAACCCATATGATTGTGTTTAGTGTATCAGTAAGATAACGAAAAAAACAGCATCAACGTATATTGATCTATAACCGCAGTAATAGTGCATCATCAAATAGAAAAGCCCTGTCAACCAGGGCTGACAGGGCTTTAACTTATTTGGTCATTTATTTATTTGGTTATTTATATGATTTTTTGGGGATCAGGGAAATCAGTATTAATCCTGTAAATCAACGTTCCGGTAGGCTTTTATCAGTGCAGCTTCCCCTTCTTTACCCTGACCTGCATTGCCATGCTCCATGCCCAGCACGCCTTTATATCCTTTCTTGTGCAGGTGCGCGAACACATTTTTATAGTTGATTTCGCCGGTACCGGGTTCTTTGCGGCCGGGGTTGTCACCTATCTGGATATACGCAATTTCGTCCCAGCACTGATCGATGGTAGGAATGAGGTTGCCGGTGTTGCGTTGCATATGGTAGATATCGTAGAGTATTTTGCAGGCGGGGCTGTTAACCGCTTTACAGATCTCGAAGGACTGTTCAGCGGTGCGGAGGAACAGGTCGGGCGTATCGCTGAGCGGTTCGAGCACCATGACAAGTTTGTGCGGCTCAAAGATAGCGGCGCCCAAACGGAGTGCGGCAACGACGTTGGCGGTTTGTATGCCCATCGGCAGGTTGCGGTCGAAGAAGCCGGGCACTACCGTAGCCCATTTGGCATTACAGCGTTTGGCCACGTCCACACTGTCTTTACAGGTTTTCACAAAAGCATCGGTAAACTCCTGTTTGCCGGAGGCCAGTGAAGTTTTCCAGTTGTTGCCCGTGTCTACTACAAACACGCCCATGGTCATGCCCAGTTTAGCGAGCAGGTTGCCGATTTTTTCCTGTTCAGCCACAGGACGGTGCATCATGCCGTTATCTTCTATAGACCGGAAGCCCTGGTCGTACATATATTTGATCTGGTCGAGGAAATCGGCGCCGGCGCTGTTTTTAAACATGCCATCATGTGGGGCGAAGTCCATTTTAAAAGGTTTTTCCTTAGCAGCTGTTGTGCCGGCAGTAGCAGCCTGGCTTTTGCTGGTAATACCGCCCAGGGCCAGCGCGGAAATACCGGCCAGAGTGCCCTGCTGCAGGAATTTTCTTCTTTCCATAACGTTAGGTTATTTTAAAATGATCATAGAAAAGGACATTGGCTAAATTTAATCGCTTTTATAAGGAAATGCTAATAAAGCTGAAAAAAATTCAATTCATCCTCCATTTTTCGCATTCATAAAAAAATATTGCATTCCACTTTGTAATTTTTTAAATTCACCCACTTGTATTTTTTAAATCGTTTGGATGACTAGATATTATGTGACCTTTCTGCTGGGCGGGTTGCTCGGCCAGGTTATGACCACGCAGGCGCAACAGACCTTTACGCCGTACGAACAACAGCTCCCCGGAACCACGGTAAGTTTTAAAATGGTGCCGATCAAAGGCGGCACTTTCACGTTAGGAAGCCCGGACAATGAAAAAGGAAGAAACAAAGATGAAGGTCCTGCGAAAAAAGTAACTGTCGGAGATTTCTGGATGGGAGCCACGGAAGTGACTTTCGACGAATATGACGTGTATGCCGATGCGGAAAAGGATAAAACACCTACGCCGGACGGTATGACGCGCCCCAGCCCTCCATATATTGATCTTACCCTGGGCATGGGCAAAGGCGGAGGTTATCCGGCCAACAGTATGAGCCAGTATGGCGCGCTGATGTACTGCAAATGGCTGTACGCCAAAACCGGCGTGTTTTATCGCCTGCCTACCGCCGCAGAATGGGAATACGCCTGCCGTGCGGGCTCATCAACACCCTACCCGTATGGCGCCGATGAATCCCAGCTGAAAAAATATGCCTGGTACCAGGCCAACAGCGAAGACAAATATCATAAGGTAGGACAACTGCAGCCCAATGCATGGGGCCTTTACGATATGCTGGGCAACGTTGCCGAATGGACGCTGGACCAATACGATGAAAATGGCGTAGCTGCCGTAGCTGCCACCGACCCGTGGACAGCCCCCACTTCCAAAATGCCCCGCGTGATCAAAGGCGGCAACTATAAGGATGCGGCACCTGCCCTGCGCAGCGCCGCCCGCCTGAAGTCCGACCCGATATGGAACCGCAGGGACCCGCAGATCCCGAAAAGCTCCTGGTGGAACGCAGACGCACCTTTTATCGGTTTCCGCATTGTAAGACCGGCGAAGCAACCCACTCCTGAAGAAGCACAGAAATTTTTCGAAGAAGTAGTTGATAAATACAAAGGCGCACGCTAATCATCATCCAAATCAATAAATCACAACGCATTTTATGGAAAGCGAACAACAAAAATTCCACGACAAAGGCCGCCGCGATTTCGTTAAGCAGACATCTATGCTTGCCGGTGGATTGCTGGCCATGCCCATCTTATCTAAAGCTAATTATTTCTCCGGTTCTTCTGATGTGATAAAAGTGGCGCTCATCGGTTGCGGCGGGCGCGGCACCGGTGCTGCTACGCAGGCGCTGAGCACAAAAGAAAACGTTCAGCTGGTGGCGATGGCCGATGCCTTCCCCGACAGGCTGAAAGAAAGCTACGACAACATTAAGGAAGCTTTAGGCGATAAAGCCAGCCGCGTGAACGTACCGGAAAAAAATAAATTCACCGGCTTCGATGCCTATAAACAAGCCATTGCGCTGGCGGACGTGGTGATCCTCACCACCCCTCCGGGCTTCCGGCCTATCCACTTTGAAGAAGCCATCAGGCAGAATAAACACGTGTTTATGGAAAAGCCTGTGGCTACTGACCCTGCCGGTATCAAAAGAGTACTGGATGCAGCTGCGCTGGCTAAATCCAAAAAACTGAACGTGGTAGTAGGTCTGCAACGCCGTTACCAGAACTCCTACCGCGAGCTTTACAAACGCGCGCAGGATGGCATGATCGGCGATATCCTTTCCATGCAGGTATGGTGGAACCAGGGCGCACTCTGGGTAAAACCCCGCAAACCGGAATACACGGAAATGGAATACCAGATGCGTAACTGGTACTATTTCAATTGGCTCTGCGGTGATCATATCGTAGAACAGCACATCCACAATATAGACGTAGGCAACTGGTTTAAAAACGCCACGCCGGTAACTGCCGGCGGTATGGGCGGCCGTGCCGTACGTACCGGTAAAGAATTCGGCGAAATCTTCGACCACCACTTCGTGGAATACCGTTATGCCGACGGCATAGTGATGAACAGTCAGTGCCGCCACTGGAAAGATGCGCCCAGCAAGGTAGATGAAGAGATTGTAGGCACTAAAGGCCGCATCTACTGCGATAAGGCGCAGATCGTGGACCATAAGGGGAAAGTACTTTATCAGTTTGACAAAACGAAGGAAAACAACCCTTATCAGACAGAACACGATGAGCTGTTTGCTGCCATCGCCAAAGGGCAGTATAAATTTGCAGACGCGCAGCGCGGCGCAGAGGCCACCCTCTCCGCCATCATCGGCCGCCTGGCTACTTATTCCGGTCAGATCATCAACTGGGATACTGCGCTCAACTCCGGACTGAACCTCCAGCCGCAGAGATACGCTTTCGACGCACCGCCGCCGATAGTGCCGGATGCTTCCGGAAACTACGCGTATGCAAAACCGGGAACGACAAAATATTTCTCCTGATATTTTTCTGCACACGATGTTCAAACAATGGGAAGATGCCAACGTCATCTTCCCATTTTATTTTTAACTTACTGCTATGAGATCAATTTTACTGTTTTCCGCCATCAGCCTGTCTTTACAGGCATCGGCCCAAACGGCCGCCATCAGCAGGTGGGCCAACCGTTCCCTCTTACACCAGCAGCCATTGGAACAGGCGCATGTGGGGATCTCTATTTATGAGCCGGCCACCCAAAAATACTGGTACCAGTACCAGGACGATAAGTTTTTTACACCCGCTTCCAATACCAAAATATTTTCACTGTATGCAGGCCTGAAGCTGCTGGGCGACTCGTTGCCCGCTGCCCGCTACTATGAAAACGATACCGCCATCTTTGTGAAAGGTATGGCCGATCCTTCCTTTCTGCATCCGGATTATACTTTTCAGCCATTGCTGCAGCTGCTGCAACAAACCGGTAAACAGATATACCTGGTGCCGGCCGTCAACCAGAACAAACGGTACGGCCCCGGATGGTCCTGGGCGGATTACGCCGACGATTACCAGCCGGAACTTACGGAATGGCCCATGTATGGCAATGTTGTCCGGATCTACCATCATGGCGATACCAGCAAAATGGTGCCGCCTCTTTACGACCTGGAAACAACGGAAGACAGCACCATCAGCAAAACCAGCACTGAACGGGATGAGCGGAACAATCTTTTCTTCCTTAAATATAACCCTGCCTACAGGGATGCATCCACTACGGAAGTACCTTTTGTCACAGGGGCGGAACAGGACCTCCGGCAACGGTTGCAGGACACCCTGCATAAGCGTATAGGCCTTGCCGTTCCCCCGCAGGAAGCATCGTTTCAATTGCTGAAAAGTATTCCGGCAGACTCCCTGTTTACACCTATGATGCACCGCAGCGATAACTTCTTTGCGGAACAAACGCTTATGATGGCATCCGCCAGCCTCTGGGATACGATCAGCACAAAAAAGATGATCAACTGGCTGCTGGAAGGAGACCTGAAAGACCTGCCGCATGCGCCGCAATGGGTGGATGGTTCGGGCTTGTCGCGTTATAATTTGATCACGCCGCGTGACTTTGTCAGCGTGCTGCATAAGATGTATGTGCAATATCCGCGGCAGCGGTTATGGGATATTTTTGCCACCGGCGGTAAAGGCACGCTGCGCAACTATTATCAGCAACAGTTTGTACATGCAAAGACGGGAACGCTGAACGGAGTGGTGGGGCTGAGCGGCTACCTGGTGACAAAAAAGAACAAGACGCTGATATTCAGTGTACTGGTAAATAACCATCAGGATACGGCCACGAATGTACGAAGAGCGGTAGAGCGGTTGCTAACGATGATCTGGAAGGAATATTAAACAGTTCAGGGTTTGAGAATATATGATACCAGCTTGATGGTATCGTCTGCCTGGTCTGCCTCTATAAGGCCTATTCCCTTGGCGTAGTAGCTGGTGGAGATGGTGCCGATGGAGACCGGGTTGTTGAGCACAATGGCGGAAGCGTCCAGTTTTACGGCAATCACGTCGAGATAGTTTTTCCCGTTAACGGTTTTGGTGACGCCTTTTTGTACGATAGTATGCTGCAGGACTGCTTTGGTCGTAAGCGTACCGTTGCTGACGGTGACCGTGTCGGACCAGCTGCTGCCTGTGGGGGCGGTTTCCTTCAGGTAGGTAAGCCGAAGACTGTCGGCCTTGTATCCCTGAAAAGTGAAAATGCTGGCGATCTGTGTATAAATGCCGTCTTTACAGCTGGAGCAGAAAAATACACTGTCATCGCCTACTACTTTGTAAGTGTTGCCGTTGATAGTAGTGTCCCCGGCAACAGTCAGGGTGTACGCAATGGTATCCTGGGTGAGGTTCACATCGATATAAGAAAAGGAAGAGCCGGTTGTGTAAGGGGCATAATCGCAGGTGGGGAATCCTGTCCCGTCATGGCTCATTTCTTTACTACAGGCGATCAGCAATGCGCAGCCTGCCAGAAACAAGAAAAATGCGTGGAGGTGCTTCATAAACAATAGATCTGGTTATTCTATAACGTTCATTACTATGAATTTATGCAAAAAGGCCGATAGTTTTTTGGACTACCGGCCTTTTTGCATGTATAACGATTTTCAGTTATTCTATTCTTACTTTAAATGAGCCGCTGATGGGACAGTTGTATTATCGGGTACTTTTTATGCATGAGCATTTTTAAAAAAGGCGTAAAAAACACACTTATTTTTAGAAAATAATCAAGTTATTTGTGAATATCTTACCACTAGGTAAGATTACCACTATGTTATGGATTAAACTATTTATTGAAAAACAGTAGAACGTAGCATTTTTATCACCCAAAAATCTCATTTATGAATCCACGTTATGCGAAGGCAATGCTATTGCTATGCCTTTCCGCCGCCTCCTCGGGGCCGGTCGCTGCCAGGGCTTTAGCGCCTGCGGTATGGCAGCAGGCCAATCCAACAGTAGAAGGTAAAGTAAAAGACGTCAACGGGAATCCCCTGCCGGGGGTAACGGTGCTGTTGAAAGACAGCCAGCGCGGCGCCGTTACTGACGTAAAAGGAAGCTTCACCCTGAAAGATGTAAAAAGGGATGGGGTACTGGTGTTCCAGTTTGTGGGCTATGACCCGCAGGAAGTAAAAATAGAAGGACGTACATCCGTTAACGTTGTCCTGAAAGAAAATCAGAAAACGCTTGACGAATACGTGGTGGTAGGTTATGGTACCCAGAAGAAAGTGACCAAGACCGGCGCCGTAGCTACCGTTAAGGGTGCTGAACTTCAGCAGTCGCCCAACGTGAATATCTCCAACTCGCTGGTTGGGCGTATTCCTGGTATCATTGCCGTGAACAACAGCGGCGAGCCGGGAAACGACAACTCCCGCATTTTTATCCGCGGCCGCAGCACCCTCGGTGTGAGCACGCCGCTGTATGTGATTGACGGCATCCCCCGCGAAGGGTTTGCCCGTCTGGCGCCCGGCGACATCGAAAGCGTATCCGTACTGAAAGATGCGGCTGCGGCTATCTATGGTTCCCGCGCAGCTAACGGCGTTATCCTTGTCACCACCAAACGCGGTAAGATCGGTAAGCCTACTATCAACTACGGCTTTAACCAGTCCTTCGTATCGCCTACCCGCCTGCCCAAGATGGCGGATGCGCCTACCTACGCCAGGCTGGTCAACGAAATCCTGCAGTATGGCGGCGATGCGCCCCGCTTTTCGGAAGAACAGATCAAAAAGTTTGGCGACGGCTCAGATCCCTGGCTCTATCCCAACACCAACTGGTACGATGCTGTTATCAAAAACACCTCCCTGCAGAACAGGCACGACCTGTCTCTCAGCGGTGGCTCTGAAAAAATGACCTATTACGTATCGCTCGGAAGCCTCTTCCAGGACGGTATCTATAAGTCCAGCGCCACCTATTATAAACAACAGAACATCCGGGCCAACCTCGACGCTAACGTGAACGAATATGTGCACCTGCGTTTTGACCTGGCTGGAAGACTGGAAAACAGGCACTTCCCGCCCCGCTCCGCCGGCTCCATCTTCCGCTCCCTCATGCGCGGACGGCCCACCGAAAATGCTATCTGGCCCAACGGTCTCCCCGGACCAGACATCGAATACGGAGATAACCCCGTGGTTACCAGCACCGACGTTATCGGCTATACGAACGACAAAAACTACGTAGTCAATGGTACCCTCGGCGCCACCATCAACATCCCCTGGGTACAGGGACTGTCCGTTGACGGAAACTTCGCCTATGACCAGAACTTCGCCTTCCTGAAAACATGGGTAAAACCATGGACGCTCTATACCCTCGATCCCAACAGCCCGGACCACAAGCTGAACCCGGCCTCCAGAGGGGTGAGCGCTCCCGAGCTGAACGAGAGCTTCAACAGCAACCGCATGACGACGGTGAACGTGAAACTGAATTACGTACGTTCTTTCGGAAAACATAACCTGAGTACGTTCGTAGCCTTTGAACAGGCTACTTTCGATGGAGATACCATGCTGGCCAACCGCCGGTATTTCATCAGCGATAAGCTGGATCAGCTGTTTGCCGGCGGCGATAAAGAGAAAAACAACGGTGGTACAGGTTTCTCCTTCGCCCGCCGCAACTATTTCGGCCGTATCTCTTACAACTATAAAGAAACTTACCTGTTCGATTTCAATGCCCGTTATGACGGTACCCAGAATTTCCCGCGCAACAGCCGCTTCGGCTTCTTCCCCGGCGCGTCTGTAGGCTGGGTGGTGTCTAACGAGAACTTCTGGAAAAAAGGCATGCGCGCAGTGGACTACTTCAAGATCCGTGCGTCATGGGGCCAGATGGGGAACGACCAGATCCCGTCTTTCCAATACCTCAGCACCTATGGCTTCAGCGACGGCGGCGTAATGTTCGGCGGCGACCTCAACAAAGGTATTTACCAGCTGCGCTCGCCCAACGAAGCCATTACCTGGGAAATGGCCAACAACTATGACATCGGTATCGAAGCATCACTGCTGGGTGAAAAACTGTCTGTGGAAGCGGACTATTTCTATACCCGCCGCGCCAACATCCTCGTGAGCCGCAGCCAGTCCATGCCTGCCTACACGGGTATGACCCTGCCACAGGAAAACATCGGCAAAGTGGAAAACAAAGGCTTTGAAGTAGTAGTGAAACACAAAAACGACATCAACAAATTCCATTACGAAGTAGTCGGCACCGTTACCCACGCCCAAAACAAAATCCTGTTCTGGGATGAGGTGCCCAATGTCCCGGAATGGCAAAAATCTACCGGCAGGATGATCGATGCGCCACTGTATTACAAAGCCATCGGCATCTACAAAACGCAGGAAGAAGTAGACAAGTCGCCCCACATCAGCGGCGCCCGCGCCGGGGATGTCATCTTTGAAGATGTGGACGGCAACGGTGTTATCGATGACCTGGACCGTATCCGGGTGAACCGCACCGAAAACCCCACCTGGATTTTCGGTCTTACCCTGAGCGCCAAGTACAACAACTTCGATTTCACCATGCTATGGCAGGGAGCTACCGGCGCCAGCCAGTATCTGCATACAGAGTCCGGCCTCATTGGCAACTTCCCCGAAGCTTATATCAAAGACCGCTGGACAACAGATAACATCAACGCTTCATGGCCAAGGGTGAACGACCGTGACCGCGAATACTGGGTAAACCGCCAGAACACTTTCTGGTTCTGGAAAACAGACTATGCGCGTTTGAAAACGCTGGAACTGGGTTATACCATTCCCGGTATGGCGATCAAAAACATCGGTCTGCAGAAACTGCGGGTATACGTGAGCGGTCAAAACCTGGTTACCATCGACAACGTAAAAATATTTGATCCGGAAGCGCCCATGGGCAGCGGCCAGTTTTATCCGCAGGTGAAGATTTACAATGTGGGATTAAATGTTACTTTCTAAACAACAAGCCATGAAAAAATCAAACATCATACAATATCTGCTGGTGGCGGGATTACTGTTGGCCACCGCTGCATGTAAAAAGGACTTCCTGGAGAAGAAGCCACTGACGGAATACGAGGAGTCTGATGTGTGGAAAGACCAGGGCCTGGTGCAGGCTTTCGTAAACGATCTCTATGTACAGATGCGTCCGGGGTACCTGGAAGTAATGCTGGCTTCCATGACAGACGAGGCGCGGTTTATCCACGATTATAACACCTCCCGCGTGGTACAGGGCAACGTTTCGCCCGACGATATCGGCAGGCTCAGTGATTTCGCCCGCTGGGACAACCACTACAAAGAGATCCGGAACTGTAACATGTTCTTCGAAAAGATCGACCAGGCGCCCATAGATGGTAGCACCCGCAACACCATGAAAGGCGAAGTGCATTTTATGCGGGCCTGGTATTATCACATGCTGGTGAAATACTATGGTGGCGTGCCGCTGATCACCAGGACATTTAACGTAAAGGGAGATGAACAGGAGATCCTTAACATCAAGCGGGCTACTTATGAGGCCTGTGTGAAATTTATCTCCGACGAATGCGACAGCGCCGCGAAGATGCTGCCCACTGTGTATGAGTTGCCAAAAGACAAAGGCCGCGTTACCAAAGGCGCCGCACTGGCGCTGAAATCAAGAATGCTGCTGTATGCCGCCAGCGATTACTTTAATAAAAACGTGAAGAGCCCGTTGATGGGATACACTTCCGGCAGTCAGACCGATCGCCTGCGTGCTGCCAAAAACGCGGCCAAAGCCGTGATGGACATGGGCATCTATGAACTGTACCATCCTACAGACTCTGCGGCGGAAAACTACAGCCGCATCTTCCTGGACAAAGATCACAAAGAGCTGATTTTTATAAAACAATATGATAAGGCGCTGCTGGGCACTTCCCATGACCTTTACAACGGTCCTAACGGTTATCACAACTGGGGCGGTAACGTGCCGCTGGAAAACTTTGTGACCGGCTACCAGATGAGGGACGGCTCTGCGTTTTCCTGGGCCAACGCTGCACAGGCCAAAGCGCCGTATGCAAACCGTGATCCGCGGTTTTATGCCACCATCCTGTATGACGGCGCCAAGTGGAAGCCTCGTCCGAAAGACGGTGCTGAAGTAGATCCTGTCGGTGTGATACAGACCGGTAAGTACGAGCCTAAAAACGGCGGCAGGGACAGCGTATGGGGACTGGACACCCGTAACAGCACCATCGAAAACTGGAACGGTACCTTCTCCGGGTACTACCTGCGTAAGTTCATGGATAAAAACCTGGACGCACAGTTTTTCAGGGGCGATCAGAACTGGATCTTCATCCGTTATGCCGAAGTATTGCTGAACTACGCGGAGGCGAGCATCTGGCTGGGCGAGTATGCAGACGCGCTGCCGGTGTTGAATGCCGTGCGTACAAGGGCGGGCATGCCGGCCACCAACGCTACCGGAGAAGCGCTGAAGGCGGTGCTGAAATATGAAAGAAGGTATGAACTGGCTTATGAAGAACATCGTTTCTTCGATGCACGCCGCTGGGTGACAGACGCCATGACTTACTTCAACGGCAATGCGCTGGGCATTGAGGTGCTGGGCTCTCAGATCGCCAACCATCCTTTTGTTTACAGACCTATCAGTATCCAGAGCCGTACTTTCAAAGAGAAGGATTACCTGTTGCCTATTCCTGCAGCGGAAATCCGGAAGAACAGCAACCTGGAACAACAGGTGCCGTATAAATAAGTGAGATATTTGCCTATATAAAGAAAGAGGGTGTTTCCGCTATTTGCAGAGACACCCTCTTGTATTTTTTCTCACCTGTAAATCTCATAAAAGAAGTCCCGAATAATATAACAGATCTGTTGCCGTATGCCGCGAACTTTACATCATAATTTTAATCTTATGGAAATGAATCACCATCACCAAGGACATCACGGACAACCGTCACCTATAGCCATGAAACTGATCGCCGGCGGCGGCGCTATTGTAACCGGGAAAAATACCAGGTTGGTATTCAGGCCGGTGAACAGCAACCACCCTGAAGCTTCCGTTCCGCTAAGCGTACAGCACGAAGCAGCATTTCACCTGATCATCGTCAATGACCAACTGACTTCCTTTGAGCACCTGCATCCCCAACACGATGCCGATGGTCACTATTTCATAGACGTTACTTTTAACCAACCTGGCAAATACCTCGTTTATGCCGATTATCAGGCCGAAGGATATGCGCCGCAAACGGACCGGCTTACACTGGAGGTAGAAGGCGGGGAACAACCGGCGCCGGGCGAAACGAACGAAAAGCGCTCTGCGGATACTGACGGATTGCACCTTGCTATCGCTGCCACGGCTCCTTTTGTTGCAGGAGCGGAAAGCCATATTCCGGTTGCCATCACAAAAGACGGAAAGGCATTGAATGCTGCAGATATTAACCCGTACCTGGGCGCTGTGGCGCACATCATTATGATCGGCCGGGAAGACAAGGATTTTCTGCATATCCATCCTATGTCAGACAGCCGGTTCCCCATCATCGGCCATACCGTGTTTCCGAAGGCAGACATTTACCGGATGTGGATACAGTTTAAAACAGAAGGGGTGTTACATACGGCCAGCTTTACGATACAGGTAGGCAACGCTGCTGCCGAAGTTGCAACAGGTCATGCTCACCATCATCATCACCATTAGACGTTAATCACAACAGGAATGCAAAAGGGTGCCCACTGGGCACCCTTTTTATTTGGATCAAATATCTCAGGATTATACGCCGAGCGACCAGCCGTCGCGATAGGTGCGTTTTACGAACTGGTTGGCTTCGTCGAAGTTGGTGATCTTCATGTTTGCGCCATCCCAGAGCAGTTTGATGTAGCGGCCCGGGTAGTCGTAGCCTTTACCGGAAGCTTTCGCCTTGCGGATATCGAAGCTGCGGATAGCGAGGTTGGCCATCAGTACTGTTTCTGTCAGCGGACCGGCGATGTCGAACGGAGAGCTGAGTGTTTTGGCCAGCTTGCTGTTGTAGCCGGCGATGGCTGCATTTACCCATTGCACGTAGTGTCCTTCCGGTACGCGGGCAATTGTTTGCGGCACGTTTGCTTCGGCGGTGCGGGAAGTAGGCAGCAGTTTGGGGTACATACCATAGGTACCGCACATCATTTTGCCTTTATCGCCGATGAAGATGGCGCCGTTGCCACCGTCGCCCATCACTTCGTTCGGGCCCAGTTCTTCCGGACGTTCCGGCTGAATACCGCCGTCCATCCAGTGCAGTGTCACTTCCTTGCCGTTTTTACCGGGGAATTTCATGATCACATGGGAAGAAGGAGGGCAGCTTTCCGGGAAGTAGCCGCGGGTGAATTCACCTACGTAAACGCTGCCTACGCTGCATTCTACGGAAGTGGGGTATCCGAGGCCCAGTACGCGGAAAGGTGGTTCAATGATATGACAGCCCATGTCGCCGATGGCGCCGGTGCCGTAGTCCCACCATCCGCGCCAGTTGAACGGCACGAGGTTGTCGACATAATCTTTTTTAGGCGCGGTGCCCAGCCAGAGGTCCCAGTTCAGTTCTTTGGGAACTTCTGCTTTACCGGTAGGCCATGCAATGCCCTGCGGCCAAACAGGACGGTCAGTCCAGCAGTATACGGTATGTACGTCGCCGATCAGTCCGGCGTTGTACCATTCCATCAGCTGGCGCACACCGTCGCCGGAAGCGCCCTGGTTACCCATCTGGCTTACCACCTTATGTTTCTGGGCGCCCTGCGTGAGCATACGCGCTTCATAGATATCATGTGTCAGTGGCTTCTGCACATATACGTGTTTCTTCAGCTGCATAGCGCCCATGGCGGCTACGGCGTGCGTGTGGTCCGGGGTGGACACAGAAACCGCATCGAAGTTTTTGTGCTCTTTATCGAACATCTCCCGGAAGTCGGTGTAGAACTTCGCTTTCGGGAATTTCTTAACGGCGTCGGCCGCACGACGGGTATCTACGTCGCAGAGATAGGCGATATCAGCAGGGCCTGCAGCAAATCCGGTAAGGTCGCTGTAGCCTTTGCCGCCAACACCGATGCCGGCCACACGCAGACGGTCGCTAGGTGCGGTATAACCTCTACCCAGTACATGACGTGGAACGATCATAAATCCCGCCGCGGCAAGGGCGCCGTTCCTCAGGAATGATCTGCGGGACACCTGGTTGTTCCCGCTCTTTTTTTCTGGAACCATGAGTGATATTCGTTTTTAGGTACTTATTAATTGCTTGATAATGATGAATCGCGGATCGCAGGAGCGAAGATAAAAGGCGAAACCAGTTTTTCTATGCCCGCTTATCAATTGACGCTCCGGATTTATCATTCATAACGTTTATTTAATCCCAGGTCATGATCTTGCCTCTGTCTTCTATCTTGAGGCAGGTGGCCAGGGTTTTTTCGTCGTAAGCATAGCCGTATTGTTTCAGTACGTCCGCCGGTACGCCGTCCCATTCGTTGGGGGTGTTACCCACATAACCGAGGTCTTTGATACCGATTTTGCTGGTGAAGAAGCCGGTGGCGGTCAGGCTGCGCATACGGTTGAAGAAGGCCACGCCCTGGCTGTTTTCAGGTGCTGCCTTTTCCGGGTATGCGATCAGGTCTACCACGGCTATCCGTTGTTCGGGGCTGCACTCCGCAAAGGATTTATTATAACGTTTGGCGCACTGGACATCCAGCCAGCGAAGGCCGCCGCGCATGGGCAGCTTGTGTTCGGGTATATCTTTTACGATAAACTCAATGAACTCGGGCACTTTAGCGTCGGAGGCGCTGCCGGAATGTTCATCTGCCGGTATAATGATATCTGCCAGGATGGTGATGGTTTTCATTTCTTCCGCGGTGAAGAATTTCTCTTCCATCAGTCCTTTGTCCCGCAGGGCTTCGTCCGGCGTGCGTCCGTAGCCCGGGGTGTTGCCCGCTTTGGTTTCACCGGTGGTTTTTTTGTCCTCACAGCCGGTGGCGGATAAGATGGTGCCTACAGATAAAGTTCCCAGCGCCAGGGCTTTAAGGGATTCTCTTCTATCCATTTGGGTATTTTTTTATTGGGTTATTTGGTTATTTACCTGGTGCTTTCGTTGTTAAGCCACTCGCTTAGGTCATTAAATAAATAATCAAATAAATAAATAGCTAAATAATTAAAGGTTTTGTTTTTTCAACTGGTCCACGATATAATCTGATGCGCGCCAGGCGAGGGCGAGGATGGTCCAGGTCGGGTTTTTGTCCGCCTGCGACACAAAGGCGCCGCCGTCTACCACGAACAGGTTTTTAACCTCGTGTGACTGGTTGAATTTGTTGAGCACGGAAGTAGCCGGGTTGTCGCCCATACGGGTGGTGCCCACTTCGTGGATGATACGGCCGGGGTTTTCCAGTCCGTACATGGTGTCTGCACCGGGTTTGGTACCGGAAGGGATACCGCCCATTTCAACGATCAGCTGTTCAAACGTGTCCTGCATGTGTTTGGCCTGTTTGATCTCGTGATCGCTCCAGGTGTAGTGGAAGCGCAGCACGGGGATACCGTATTTGTCCACCACGTTCGGATCTATCTCGCAGTAGTTATCTTCCCGGGCAATACATTCGCCCCTGCCGGCGAAACCGATATAGGCGCCATAATAACGGCGGTAATCGTCTTTCAGCGATGCGCCGTAGCCGCCGGCTGCTTTGGGTTTGCCGTCACGGCCGGGATACTTGCCGTTCATATTTTCGAGGCCAAAGCCGAAACCATAGGAAGGCATGTGCATGCCGCCGCCCAGTTCGATATGGTAACCACGGGCGAAATCCAGTTTTTTGTTGTCGGCCCACCAGGGTATGTATACGTGCATACCGCCTACACCGTCTTCATTATAGCGTTTGCGGTCCATGAGGGCGGGTACAAAGCCGCCACGGGATGAGCCGGTAGAGTCATGGAGATATTTACCGACAACGCCGCTGGAGTTGGCGAGGCCGTTAGGATGTTTGGCGGATTTGGAATTGAGCAGCAGCCGTGCCGATTCGCAGGCGCTGGCGGCGAGCACTACTACGCGGGCGTTGACAGCGTATTCCTGCATGTCGGATTTATCGACATAGGCTACTCCCGTGGCTTTGCCGCTGGAGTCGGTGAGTACTTCCCGTACCATGGCGCCGGTGTAAAGGTCTACATGACCGCTTTTCATGGCGGGTTTTACCAGTACGGAAGAGGAGGAGAAGTCGCCGTACACGGTACAGCCGCGGCTGCACTGGCTGCAGTAGAAGCATGGGCTGCGGTCTTTATTGACGGAGCGGGTGAGGATAGACAGGCGGGCGGGGATCACGGGGAGTCCCATTTTTTCGCCGGCGCGTTTTACCATCAGCTCGTGCAGCCTGGGTTTTGGAGGCGGCAGGAAGAAACCGTCCGGTTCATTGGGCAGGTTTTCCTTAGAGCCGAATACACCGATCAATTTATCTACTTTGTCATAATAAGGTGCTACGTCCTGGTAACTGATAGGCCAGTCGTCTCCCAGTCCGTCATAACTTTTATGTTTGAAATCGCGTTCTCCAAAACGAAGGGAAATACGGCCCCAGTGGTTGGTACGGCCTCCCAGCATGCGGGAGCGGAACCAGTCGAATTCTGTCCCGTTCTTTTTCGTATATGGTTCACCGTCGATCTCCCATCCGCCGTAGGCGGCATCAAAATCGCCGAAAGGGCGGGTAGTGCTGGCACCTCTTCTGGGAGATTCATAGGGCCATTTCAATTGAGTCGCCTGCTCCGGGTCTGCCGGATCGTATTTTGGCCCCGCTTCCAGGAGCGCTACTTTAAGCCCGGCCTCTGATAATATTTTGGCTGTCATGCCGCCGCCGGCGCCAGATCCAACAATACAAACATCATAAAGCTTAGCCTGTTTTTTAATTTCAAAAGCCATCTGCGTGGAAATTTTTAGACTTTATTTAAAGAACACCGGTTTTAAATCTATAAATTAAATGCGTAAAAAGTTGTCTTTTTTTTATGAGTGAGCAGACACCCTACATCATCGGCGCAGATATTGGTACCAGTAGTGCTAAAACGATTGGGCTTGGGCTTCAAAACGGAGCGGTGGTGGGCGTATTTCAACAGGCCTATGCCACCCGTTACCCGCAGCCGGGATATGCGGAGCAAGACCCGCTGCTGTTGCTGGATGCGGTAAAAAAAGGTATCCGTGAGGTGGTGTCCCGGGCGGGGCGTCCGCCGGCGGCCATCTCCTTCAGCAGCGCCATGCACAGCATCATGGCGGTAGACGGCAGTGGTCAGGCGCTTACGCCGTTGATCCTCTGGGCCGACAACCGCAGCGAGCCGCAGGCGCAGGCCCTGCGGGACACGGAAGCGGGGAAAAGACTGTACCGGCAAACCGGCACCCCGGTACATGCCATGTCGCCCCTCTGTAAGTTGCGCTGGATGCGGGAACAGCAACCGGAACTTTTTGCCCGGGCGACCATGTTCCCGGGTATCAAGGAATATATCATTCATCATTTTTTCGGGAGATATTACAGCGATCATAGTATTGCTTCCGCTACCGGGCTGTTTGACATCGCCGGGCTGCGGTGGAGCCGGGAAGCGCTGGACTATGCCGGTATTACGGCCGCGCAGCTGCCGGAGCCGGTACCGGCCACTTTCCGGCTGCCGCCCCTACTGCCCGCAGTGGCGGCGGAACTGGGCATACCGGCAAATACGCCTTTCATCATCGGCGGGAGCGACGGGTGCCTGGCCCAGCTGGGCAGCCGCGCACTGGACCCGGGCCATGCCACCATCACCATCGGCACCAGTGGTGCCGTACGCATGGCTTCCTCCCGGCCGCAGACAGACGCCCACGGCCGCCTGTTTACCTACCTGCTGACTGACGACGTGTATATCACCGGCGGCGCCACCAACAATGGCGGCGCGCTGCTGCAATGGCTGGTGCGCGATTTCCTGCGGATGCCGCTGACAGCCCTGCAGCCGCTGGTGGAAGAGGCGCTGCAAACGGACACCGGCCCTCTGTTATGCCTGCCTTACCTCCTCGGGGAGCGGGCGCCCATCTGGAACAGCCACGCTACTGCGGCTTTTGTGGGCATACAGCCCGGGCATACCGCGGCTCATTTTATGAGGGCCTTGCTGGAGGGGATCTGTTTTACGCTGCTGAGTATCCGCCGGGCGCTGACGGAAACTGCCGGACCGGTACGCCGGATATCCGTCAGCGGCGGGTTTACCGCCACCCCGGGATGGATACAGCTGCTCGCCGATATTTTCGGACAGGAAATGACGCTCGACCAGCAGGCCGACGCCTCGGCGCTGGGTGCTATTGTATTGGCTGCCAATGTGTTGCAGCTACCGTTTGAAACAGGGGAGGGAACGGTGGCGACGGTTTTTCCGCCAGATAAAGGAAAATATGAAGGGTATCAGCAAAAATACAGGCGGTTCCTGCGGCTGTATGAGGCGGTAAAGGAGATTTAGCCATTGGGTTATTTTGATATTTGGTTATTGGGAAGCCCCTCAACCAACGGGTTCCTAAATAACCAAATATCAAAATAATCAAATATCAAAATGATCAGTTGCCTCTTTCGAACATCCGCGCCAGGTCGGTGAGTTTGAACGAGATGAAGGTGAACTTGCCGCTGGGCGCCACATTGGGCATGCTGCAGGCGAAGAGTTCATCGATCATGTTCTGCATTTCACGGGCGGACAGGATTTTGCCGGCTGGGATGGCGTTGTTGCGCGCCATGGAGCGTACCAGTTGTTCGCGGCGGTTGATTTTAAGCTCGCTGAAGTTCTTAAACTGTTCGAGGAGCCCTTCGATCGTCGCCTGGTCGTTGCCGGACTGCATATCGGCAGGGGTGCCTCTTACAATGAAGGTATGGTTGCCGAAAGGTTCCAGTTCATAGCCCAGCGCCTGTAGTTCGGGCAGCATCTCGCTGATCAGCACGGCGTCTGCGGGAGGCAGCTGCAGTGTCTGGGGGAAGAGGCTTTGCTGGGTGGCCATCGGCGTTTCTTCGAGGGCGCGCTGGTAGCGCTCGAACAGGATCCGTTCGTGGGCAGCCTGCTGGTCTATCAGGATGAAGCCTGATTTTATCTGTGACAGGATGAACTGCTGGTGCACCTGTACCGGCACTTTCTGGTCGGTGGCGGTGTCCTGCCAGCGTTCGTCGATCACGGAAGCCGTAGCATGGGGCTGGCTCTCGTAGGTTACGGCCGGCCGGGTTTCCGGCTCTACGGTGTAGGAGCTGATGGTGTACCCTTCGGTTTCCGGCGTATTTTTATTGCTTTCGTACAGGTCTTTCCAGTGCTTCAGATTGCTGCTGTTGCTGCTTTTGTCAATCATATGGGCCTGGTTGGCCTGTGTAAAGGATTTATAGAGGGGGGAATGGGTGTATTCCTCCTGTTGTTGTTTGGTGAAAGGTTTGCTCACCGCGTCCAGGGCCTGTATGCTGGGGTCCAGGTCGAAATCGAGCGTGGCAGTCACATTGAACTGTGCCAGCGCATGCTTCACGGTTGCCTGTACGAAGGCGTACATTACTTTTTCGTCGTCGAACTTGATTTCCTGTTTGGTAGGGTGCACGTTGATGTCCACATGTTCGGGGTTGACATCAATAAACAGGACGTACAGCGGGTAGCTGTCGGCCGGGATGATATCTGCGAAAGCGCTCATCACTGCGTGGTGCAGGTAGGGGCTTTTGATATACCGGTTGTTGACGAAGAAGAACTGGTCGCCCCTGGTTTTTTTGGCTGTTTCCGGTTTACCGACAAAACCGTAAACGTTCATATAGTCGGTACTTTCCTTGACATTGACCAGGCGGGCGTTGTAATGTTGCCCCAGGATAGCGATGATCCGCTGTTTCAGGGAGCCTTTATCGAGATGGAACAGTTGCTGGTTGTTGCTGGTGAGCGAGAACTGCAGTTGGGGAAAGGCCATGGCCACCCTGATAAACTCGTCCACAATATGTCGCATTTCTGCCGCGTTACTCTTGAGGAAGTTGCGGCGGGCGGGCACATTGAAAAAGAGGTTTTTCATGGCGATGCTGGTACCTTCCGCGGTTTGGCAGGGTTCCTGCTTTTTGATCACGCTGTTGTCTATTTCCACATAGGAACCAACGTCAGTCCCTTTTTTCCGGCTTTTGAGCTCTACCTGGGAAACGGCCGCGATCGAAGCGAGGGCTTCTCCTCTGAAACCCATGGTCCGGATCTGGAAGAGGTCATCTATGGATTGTATCTTGGAGGTGGCATGGCGTTCAAAGCACATACGGGCATCTGTTTCGCTCATACCGCCACCGTTATCGATTACCTGCACCAGTTCTTTGCCTGCGTCTTTTATGATCAGCTGAATCTCGGTCGCCCCGGCATCCACGGCATTTTCCAGTAATTCTTTTACCGCTGATGCCGGTCTTTGTATCACTTCGCCTGCAGCTATCTGGTTCGCTATATTGTCTGGTAATAAATTGATGATGTCCGCCACTTAACTAGCCTTTTGGCGTAAAGTTAATAATTTATACGCAGTTGCTCGCGGGTGATTATCAGACTGTTTGAAACATTTAAGCAGGGGATTTGTGAAATACCGGGTTGATTTGCAGGAAATAACAATCCATTAAGCCACTTCATACGTAATTTATTATTAGAAAAAATATCTATCAGGCCAACAGAGAAAAATACAATGATAGTGTTAATGACCCGTTAACGGAAACAAAACGCTATACATGAACCTGCAGAATCTGATAATTTTGAGCATCTTATTAGTCACCAACTGAACAGACCCTCGCTAAAAGCGACAAAAAGAAATCAATGGAAGAAGGAAAAAAGAAGGGAGACGTTTACTCCCATTCGGATACAAGTAAGGTTAACTTAACGGATGACGAATGGAAAAAGATCTTACCGCCGGAAGTTTACAATATCGCCAGAGAAAAAGGAACAGAATGGGCATTTACCGGCAAATACTGGAATAGCAATGAAAAAGGAACCTACTACTGTGCTGCCTGTGGCCATCCGCTTTTTGTATCCAATGCCAAATTTGAGAGTAGCTGTGGCTGGCCCAGCTTTTTTGAGCCGGTAGCCAAAGCCAGCGTTATCTATGCCCCCGACAACAGTCACGGCATGCACCGCACCGAAGTATTGTGCGGCCGCTGCAGGTCTCACCTCGGGCATGTTTTTGATGACGGACCGCCGCCAACAGGGCTCCGCTACTGTATCAACTCTGTGATCCTGGACTTTGAACAGGCCACAGAAGCCGACAAGCAATATTCAGAAAAAAGAAAGGAAAAAGAATAACCCGAACCGTTTATCATTGATGCCAACACCTCCGGCGGGAGCACGATAAAAAAGCGTATTTTTATTGTAATCAATTCCCCGGAGTTATGAAAGTCTTAAAAGCACTTGCCTGGATTGTAGGTATTCTCTTGCTTGTACTGATTATACTCATTTTTGCTGCCCCTACCCAAATGCACGTGGAACGTTCGGTGGAGATCAATGCACCGGCATCTGTCGTGTGGAATGATATTGTCCGGTTCGAGAAGTTCAACCAATGGAATACCTGGAAAATGATGGATTCCACCGCGGAATACACCATCACCGGAGATGACGGTACTGTGGGGGCCGTAAGTTCCTGGAAAGGCGAGAAGATAGGAGAGGGCAAACTTCAGCATCTCTCGCTCGATCCTTATAAGTCCGTTCAACAGAAACTGACATTTATTTCTCCGTTCCGTTCTGAGTCGGACGTGTACTTCCAGCTCTCGGAGGCTGCCGGCAAAACCAGGGTGGTATGGGGCTTCGACGCCCATTACGACCGCCCGCAGAATGTGATGGCCCTTTTTATGAAAGGTGCACTGGAAGAAGACTTTGCTAAAGGGCTCAGCAACCTTAAAAGTATGGCAGAGGCCGATAAGAACGGGCCCGGGACCCCCAACGGAATCAATGTCACCGTGCGGGAAATGGATTATCCGGCCACCACTTACGCTGCCGTCCGGAAAACAGTGCCTTTCAAAGGCATCTCCGATTATTACCGGACCAACCTGGAGCGCATCTACAAAGCGGCCACAACCGCAAAGCTCCAGCCGGGTGTGCCCTGTGGCCTTTTTTACACCTGGGATGAAAGAAAACGGGAAACAGACATGGCAGCTGCCATACCGGTGCCGGAAGGGAGCACCCTGGGCCCTGGCTTCGAAATCATCACACTGCCTGCCGCCCAGGCCGCCTATGTGGACTACTACGGACCTTACGATAAAATCGCCAATGCCCACGTAGCGATCCAGCAGTTCATAGAAAAAAAGGGTAAAAAAGTAATTCCGCCCACCATGGAGATGTATGTAACAGATCCGGGCAAAGAGAAGGATAGCAGCAAATGGCTGACGAAGGTCATTTACTTTATGCAGTAAGCATCAGCCCCAACGGAAAGAAATAAACGAAAGCCGGCAAAAAAGGAAAGACTATCTGGCGGAAGCGGTGGCGTAGGCGGTAGGTTCAAATTCTATGATCTCGTACATGGCCAGCTGGTTTCTCTCCAGCGGATCTTCACTCATGATCTGCTCCACTTCCTTACGGCTCGAAGCCTGGCAAAGGATCAGCGCCCCGGATTTGGGCTTTCGCCTGCCCGACAGGATGAATTTACCATTGTCATAATATTTTTGCAGGAACGCTGTATGCGCTTCCATAAAGTGCTCTACCGCCGCTACCGGTCGGATGTACTGTAGGAGAATCAGGAACATAAAGGTTTTTCGATGGTTTTAGATGTTTGTTTCATAGTAAGTAACAAAGGTATTAACTATAATGATCCCAAAATATTGTATGTGGCATAGTTGTCCCAAAAAAATAGAGACATATAAGCTACAAAAATATGCGTACTTTCGCACCACCGAAATACCACGATTGTGGGAATGTACTGGTCAAATGGTCGGTATCCCTACCATAGTCAATTATTAACTCTTATATCTTTTATGAAAAGAACAATTTCCAAAGTTTTGTTAACCGCTGTAACTGCAGCGGTAGTGCTGTCGTCCTGCTCCACCAAGGTACCGGAAGAAAGTAAACACATCCCCAAAACAGCCGGCGTAGTGATTGACCTGAACGCCAAAGAAATTACCCAGAAACTGGCTACCAACGGACTCACCATGGACAAGCTGTTCTCTGCCGTGCAGTCCAAAGACACGTCCAGTGAAGCGATGAAAGCCTGGAAAGATGCCGAAAATTCCGGTGTCGACCTGAAAGGCCACTTCTTTGTGTCCTTCATTTTCCCGGGCCAGGGTAACACTACCAAATCCTACATCAGCGCCACCGCCAGCCTCGCTGACGCCGACAAGTTTGAAGCCTTCCTGAAAAAAAGTGAGAAAAACTTCTCCCTGAAATCCGGCAGCGACTTCAAATACATCGTGGAAGAAGAAAGCAAAGGCGTGGTTGCCTGGAACAAAGGCACTGTCATTTTCCTGACGGCCATCCCTGATGGTATTGATAAATATGCTCCGGCTGGTACCCCCGGTCTGCCAGGCGCAGACGGCGACTCTGAAGAGGTACAGGTAGACAGCGCCGCCACCGCTACCCCGGTAGCCCTTGTTACTGCGGAAGAAGAAGCGGAAACCAAAGTGCTGGTTGCAGAGGTAGATCACCTTTTCCACCTGAAAAAAGACGAAAGCGCCGGTACGCTCGAACCATTCGCCAAAATGCTGAAGGAAAATGCCGATATGAGCATCTTCATCAACCCGGAAGCGATCTACAACAGCGGTATGCTCACCATGATCCCGGCCAACTTCAAAAAACTGATGGAAGGCACCTATTACACCGGTACCTCCACCTTTGAAAAAGGCAGGATCGTAGCTAACGGCAACTACTACATGGGTAAAGAAATTGCCAGCATCTACAAAAAATACGGTAACAAGGAAATCGACCTGGATATGCTGAAGAAGTATCCTTCCCAGAATATCACCGGCTTCACTTCCTACGCTTTCGACTTCCACATGGTGGGCGAAATCGTTAAATCTACCGGTATGGACGGCATCGTTAACATGTTCCTGGCTAAATCCGGCCTGTCCATGGACGATATCCTGAACGCTTTCGAAGGCCAGTTCACCTATGTGGTGTCCGACATGGCCGTTGAGAAGAAAGAGTCCAAATACTACCCCGGCGAATTCCACGAAGAACTTACTTCCAAATGGATCTTCAACCTGAAAGTAGGCAACAAGGAGGCATTCAATAAAGTAATGACTTCCCCGATGCTGAAAGAAATGTTCACCAAGGAAGGCGACCGCTACGTATACGCCAATTCTAATATGGCCGCTATGGGCATGCCTGCCGTATCTATCACCGAGAAATTCATCACCGTAGGCTCCGACAGCGTACTGCTGCAGGACTACCTGGCGGGTAAAGGCAGCATCAAACTGCCGGAAGGCATCGAAAGCAAAATCAAAGGCAGCATGATGGGTGGCTACGCAGACCTGGAAAAGGTTATCGGCGCTATCCCGGAAGATAAAGCTGACAGCGATGAAGAAAAAGGTCTTCTCCGGAAACTGAAAGGCCTGCTGAAAGACGTTACCATGGTCGTTAAAAATACCAGCGGCGACGTTTCCAAATCTGAAATCATCCTCAACTTCAAAAACAAGGATGAAAACAGCCTGGTACAGCTGGTTAACTTCGGCACTGAAGCTGCCAAAGTAATGGAGGCTAAAAAAGCAAGACAGAAAGCTATGGAAGACAGCCTGTTTGCCGCCCCGGCAGACGCAGCAGCAGATGCAACGATGGATGCTGCCAACGCCGCCCCCGCTGTTGACAGCGCTGTTGCACACTAATCGGCGATTTACCTTTCAAATATTTATACAGGCCGGAGCAACTAAGCTGCTCCGGCCCTTTTTATTTATATTGGGATCTGTTAATCAGCTCGGCATATGCAAATTCAGATACAACACCTGCTGCCCATCCCCCTGAAGGACAAGCTGCTACAGCGCTCCTCGGGCATCTGGAACCAGGATGTCACCTTCAGCCCCGGCAGCTTTGTGAAAATAAAAGCCCCCTCCGGCACGGGGAAAACAACCCTTGTGCACTATCTCTACCATATCCGTTACGACTATACGGGCACGGTGCTGGTCGATAACCGGCCATGGCCCGCTTATAATAAAAATGAACTGGCCGCCATGCGGCAGCAACAGATCAGTATCATCTTCCAGGACCTGCGGCTGTTTGAACAGCTCACCGCCGTCGAAAACATCGACCTCAAAAGGGTGATGCTGCCCAACCCGTACTGCTCCCCGGAAAAAATCAGGGAAATGGCCGCCCGCCTCAATGTGACGCATGTACTGCAACAAAGCAGCAAAACACTGTCGTACGGCGAACGGCAACGCATCGCCATTATCCGGGCGCTGTCGCAGCCCTTCCGGTGGCTGCTGATGGACGAACCCTTCAGCCACCTCGACGAGGAAAATACCCGCCGTGCCGCCAGCCTCATCGCAGAGGAATGTAAAGCCCGCAACGCCGGGTTTATTTTAACCGACCTGGATGATGACCAGCATTTTTCCTACGATGTTCATTACCAGCTTTAATGTTTTTCCATGCGCCCGTTTTTTGAACTGCTAAAAAAGATAATTCACACCGGCATTGGCAAAAGCCGCTTCCTGATGGCCTCCGTGGGCCTCGGCATCGCTATGCTGCTGATACTGGTGGCCATACAGGTACACTCCAACTTCAACCAACTGCTGTACAGCGCTAAAAACCAGAACGAGACGGCCGACTTCCTGGTGATCAACAAAAAAATCACCAACGCCATCATGGGACAAAGCGGTAAAAGCGCCTTCACCCCGGAAGAAACAGACCGGATCAAAGCCCAGCCCTTCGTGCAGTCGTTCGGGTTAATCACTTCCAGCCGGTTTAAAGTGGTGGTGCAGGCCCCCGGGGACCTGCATTTTGCTACGGACATGTTCTTCGAATCGGTGCCCGACAGCTTCCTGGACGTAAAAGACGACGACTGGAAATGGAGCGCCGGCGACCGTACCATTCCCATTATCCTCCCCAGCGACTTCCTCAACCTGTATAACTTCGGGTTTTCGCTCAGCCAGGACCTGCCGCAGATTTCGCAGGAAACTGTCAAGGCGCTGCCCCTCCAGGTGGTTATCTCCAATAACATCACCCAGGAACCATTTATTGGGCATGTGGTGGGCTTCTCAGACAGGATTTCGTCCTTCCTGGTGCCTGCTTCCTTTATGTCCTGGGCCAATGACAAATACGGCACCACCCGCGAAGCGCCTGTGTCCCGCGTGATCATCAAAACGCCGGACCCGTCTAACCCCACGCTGGTGAAGTTCCTGGACGATAATGGCTATACGACCAACCTCGACAAGCTCAAATTCAGTAAAACACGCCTGATCGTACAGACCATTGTATCCGTGATCGGCTTCTTCGGGCTGATACTACTGCTGTTTGCGATGCTTGTATTCAGTATGTTCATCCAGCTGATCATTGCTTCCTGCAAGCGGGAAATACAATTGCTGGTCATGCTGGGCACGGCTCCCCGCCAGCTGAAAAGATACCTGCTGAAACAGTTTGTACCGCTGTATATTATCATCGGGATAGTATGTTTACTGCTGCTGGCCGCATTGCAGTATATGACCGCCGCGGTGCTGGCCAAACATGACATGGTGGTGAGTGCATGGCCCGGCCCCGGCGTAGTTGCCGGAACGGTGCTGGTACTCGGGTTGGTATATATCGTTAACCTGCTGACGGTCAACCGCTACGTCAATAAAGAATCCTGATTACTATCATCTAAAATATTAAGCATGAAAGCATTAGAGAAAAAGCTCGTACACGTGGTGAATTTTTATCTGAAACCCGGATTGTCTGAAGACGACAGAAGACGTTTTGAAGCAGGTGTGAGCAGTCTGCATACGATCGATGACATCGCTATTTTTAACGTAGGCAAACCGGCGCCGGTGGTAGACAGCCCTACCATCGACAAAGATTATGACTACTGTATGCTATGCGTGTTTGAAAACCTGGAAGCGCACGATCGTTACCAGGCGCACCCTGTGCATATCAATTTTATAGAGCAGTGCAAACAGTACTGGTCCCGGGTGGTGGTCTTCGATTCTGAAACCATTTAATTATCCCGCAGCAGCGCCGGATGCGGCATAATAAAGGTTGCTTTCGCACGCGGGGACATCAGCAGATAAGGTACCCAGAGGGCCATGCGCAGCAGTGGCCATACAATGGAGTCCGGATCAAGCAGATTTCCCTGTGTGCTTTCCCCGAAATAATAACCATGAATACGGTGAAAGAAAAACAGGTACAGCGTATTGATAAAGTAATAGGTCGCCAGCGCAAAAGGAAAGGTGTCTCTTTTGTTGAAGAACAGCACCGCCAGTAGCACCGAATAGCACAGCAGAAAAACCCGTATCACCATATCTCCGACCAGGAAGAGCTGTACCACTGTGACATTCCCTATATCCCTGCGAGCAGCGATGCTTGTCCACGTTTCGTAATTAAACACCTTTGCCTCACAGAGGAACAGCACGTCAGACATGGGAGAGAATACCAGCCCGATAGCCAGCAGTGACAGCCAACCCCCAATGGGCAATGGGTCCAGCGGATGTTGCACCGGCAGCAAAGAGTGTTTGTAATACTGCGTGCCCAGGTAGGCAAATACCGCTACGGCACAGATGGCCAGCACAATCGCCAGCCAGTTGCCATTGCCTGCGGGCTGACCTATAGGCTGCAGGAGGGCGGGCTTCAGCGTCAGGTCCAGCGAAGTGGTCTTTTGTATTTCTTTCACCTCCCGGGCATACTGCGGCATAAATGCCGGCGGCACATGGTCCCGAAACGTCTTCAGGAAATAGGAGAGTACAATCTGTTTGCCGGTGCGGGTAGCGGTGAAGTCGAACTGATAGTAGTCGTTTTTGATATGCAGCGGTTTTTCATCCAGCGACCATTCTATGGGTGTGTTAATGATGATCTGGTAATCCTGGTCAAAAGGGTATTTAATGGCCAGGGGAACCATCCTGTTTTCGTCTGTCACATAAGGCAATATGTCTGATGGTGACTGGGCGATGATGGAAAAGAGGAGTTTGCGGTTGGCGCTGTCTTTTTTCCAGAGGTGACGGATCACATAATGCTCCCGGGTGCGGAAGATGTTGCTGTCAGCGTCATCGCGCAGCTGGAGGGAGTCTTTCAGTGTCATTTCTCCATAAAACTTCCGGTAGAAAGTGAGGAAGGTAGCTTCTTTGTCCTTGAGGCTGGCGGACGCCATAGCAGCTCTTTGCGCATCGGCGTCTTCGCGGTACCAGGCGGTGCTGGCCAGGAGGGAGCCGTCCTGACCTTCTTCCTCCGGCAGGGTAAGCGTTTCCCGGATAACAATATGCCCGTTGTTCTCTTTACGGATCGGTGTTAGCCGGGTAGCAGTGTCCGTGATCACCAGCGCCAGTTGGAAGTCCGGTTCGCAGAAATCGGCCAGCCGGCCCCGCTGATAGGAGAGGGTGGCATCCAGCCAGCAGGTTTTGTCTCCGAGCGTGGCGCAAACAATGGCATGATTGAAGGAGGTGGGAGAGGGAAGCCGTTGACTGACGGCCTCTTTCAGGTCGGTATTTACATAGGCCATGTTGGCGCTGATGCCGTTTCCGTTGAGCAGGGTGCACAACAGGAGGGACTTGTCTTTACAGTCGCCGAAGCGTTGTGCCAGTACTTTATCGGGTGTATTGGGGCGGTGGGAGTATTCCCCCATTTCGATGCCCATGTAGCGGATATCGTCCTGCACAAAACGAAGGGCTGCCAGCAGGTAGGCTTCCTTGCTGTTACCGGCCTGTTGTTTCAGGGCGGCGATTTTATTTTTGACTGCAATGCCCGGAGGTGCGACGGTATTGATCCTTTGCGCCCACTGCGCTATTTCCTGCCAGCTGTTGTATTCACTGATTTGCAGGCGGGCGAAGGGATTGTACCACGAGGGCAGGTTGCTGAAGTTGTCGGTATCCTGCAGGTTGATGTTATGCCATTCGTAGACGGTAAGCCCGTTCCAGTTGCGTTGTTGAGGCATTGTAGCCTGGTTGAACGCTTTGAAGTGCAGCTGCCTGCCGGGGCGGGCGATGATGTTCCGGTAGAAGTTGACCACCGGTTCTGCGGCCACCTGGTAATATTCTTCATCGATTTTGTTATCGAAGATGGGGTTGGCGCCGGTAAGGGAATAGCTGTATTCTATCTGGTCGCCTTTGCGTACGTCTTCCAGGATCAGCCACGCAGTGTAGGTGCCGCTGTAGATAAAGCGGGAGAGTTCTTCTTCCTGCTGCAGTACTTTAAAGGAGGCGCCGGCGAGGCGGTTGATTTCGCGGCCGTCGCGTTTGATGACGATGCGGTGGAACGTCAGTTTTTCGTATTGCGGATCATAGTCTACCGATATTTCCGAGCCGTTTTGAATGCCGGCTTCGGAAACGATCTGGCGGACGTAGTGATGGTAGTCGCTTTTCAGTTCTGCGTGGTATTGTGTTTCTGCCAGCAGCAGGTAGAAGCCGTCGCTGATGTGTTTGGCGTTGGGCTTTTGCTGGAGGTTGGGCTGCCAGGGAACCAGCCAGGAAGGGGCGGGGCCGGTGCTGACGGCTTTATGCTGTGCTTGTGTTACTGCCGGCATGAGTGCCAGCAGTAACAGCAGTATTGTTTTCAAGGTACGGGTCATAGCTGGGGATTAATACGTTCCGTACAGCCTATTGCTGTTCTGCCGTAAGCAGGTATACGGCAAAGGAGGCCAGCCAGTGTTCACCGGCATAGTCGCCGCTGGCGATCTGCGGGAAAGAGGTCAGCAGGTGTTTGTTGGCGAGGGCCTGGATGGCCTGCTGGTTTTTGCCGCCGTGGCGGGCGATAGCATCGAGGCACCAGGTGCGGCTGAGATTGAGGCCGTCGAGGTGCACGAGTTTACCATCGGTACGGTCTTTTACCTGTCCGGGTTGCAGAATGGTAATAGGGTTCTGGAAGAGGCCTGGCAGGAAAGCGTATAGCCATGGGCGGTATTCTTTTTCCGGCATGATACGGCGCATCAGGTCTGCTTCTTCGAGGCTGGGAGAGAGGAAGTCGTAGCCGCCGGGCTCCCATGCTACCGGAGCGTTTTTGTCTTTGCCATAAAAGCGCATGGCCGCATCGTGAATGGCGGTTTGCAGGGCTTTATCGCCGGTGGTCTGTGCATAATCCCAGGCGAGGCACAGGCCGAAGGCCAGGTTCGTATGTTCGCCTACGCGGATAGGGTACATCAGTTTTCCGAGGAAATCCACATATGCGGTGGCAAAATGGCTGGCCAGCGGTTGTACGTTGCGGCTGAGTTCTTTGCCCAGAGGGTCGTTCCAGGTCAGAAGTTCCCGTTGCAGCTGCAGCAGCCAGCTCCAGCCATAGATGCGTTCAAAGCTTTTGTTTTCTTTGCCCTTAAACAGCTGCAGTTCTGTCTGAATATTTTCTGCGGTGAGGTGCTGCGCCAGCCTGGTGCGGATCTCTGCCGCCCTGTCCATATCGGGGAACATTTTCAGCAGGCGTACCAGCATCCAGTGGCCGTGAACGCTGCTGTGCCAGTCGAAACAGCCGTAGAACGCCGGATGATAACCCGCCGGAGCGCCCAGCAGGGAACTGTCCGGAAACACCACACCTGTTTTATAAGGGAAAGGAAGGTCCAGGCATTTCAGCGGCAGCGCGGCCAGTTGGTTGGCCGTCTGGACCGTCATCTTGGGCAGTTGTTCAGTGCTCATGGTCTGTTTTTGAGCATGAGCGATAGCAGTGGAAAAGCAGATGGCAAGCAGAATGATGTATCTCACAGGGATGATTGGATTATCGGTTAAATAATAACTTCACATAAAACAGGGGATTGCCCAGTCGCTTACGGAGGTCTACCTCGTGGAACATGCACATCATCAGCTCCTTCAGTTGTTTGTTGCGGGAGCCTATTTTCATCAGCAGGTTAAACAGCCACGGGTATTTGATCAGTTTTTGCAGTTTGGTGCTGACTTCCATTTCCGGTCCGAGAATGCGGTAAATCTCTTTATCGTAGCCGCCGAGGAAGCCGTCGGAGTAGTCGTTGGCCGCGATGGCTGCTGCAGCCTGTTTGGCGGCTATCTGGCCGGAATACAGTGCGTTGCCGATGCCCTCGCCGGTGAAGGGGTCGATGAGGAAACCCGCATCGCCGACCAGCATATACCGTTCGCCATGCAGCTTCCGCCTTTTGCTGCCCAGCGGGAGACCGTAGCCGTCGATGGTACCTTCCAGCGTAGCGTTTTTAAAGCGCTCTTTCATGATCGGGTCGGTGGCGAGGGTGTCGAGCATCAGCTTTTTCAGGTTCACTTTTTTGTTGCGCACGGTGGTGCTGAGCATACCTACGCCCACATTGGCTTCGCCATTGGGAAGCGGGAATATCCAGAAGTAACCGGGCAGCATGTTTTTCAGGAAGTGCAGTTCAATGAAAGCATCCTCGTGCAGGCCTGACACGCCTTTATAATAGGCCCTAAGACCCGCGATGTAGTGGTCCGGTTCCATTTTGATGCCTGCCACCTCTTTGGTGAAGGCGGAATGGGCGCCGTTGGCTACCAGTATAAGGTCGGCTTTCACCTGGAAAGTCCCTTCCTTGTCCGACAGGTGATAGCCATCCGGCCGCAGTTCATATTTATCGATGCTGACGCCTTCGAACAAGCGGATCTCCGGCCGGCGTTTCAGCTCTTCCACCAGAAAGTTGTCGAAGTCTATACGTTTGCAGACAAACCCCCGGGGATCGCTTTTATCCTGCTGATAGTCGGCCTTGTAGGGGATGTCCATGCCGATACGGTTGGGGGCAACGAAGGTGACGCCCCAGCTGTTCATTTTAAAAACAGCCTGCTGTAACCGCTCGCCGATGCCTTTGTCTATTCTTTCAAGGATGGTTAAAACTTTTCCGCTGAGGCCATCGCCGCAGACCTTATCCCGTGGAAAAACGGCTTTGTCCACTACGATACATCCGATGCCCAGCTGTGCCAGTTGAAGGGCTGCACATGCCCCGCCCGGACCGGCACCAATAATACAAACTTTAGTCTCCATTTTTTAAGCTGATAACTTATACCTGATGGTAAGATACATAATTGTTGCTTGTGGCTAACGTATATTTAAAATATTGAATATTAAAACGGTGTGGTAAAAACTTATCTTTACGGCCCTAAAAAAACACAAGATATGTTTGGTGATTTATTCGGCAAGCTGACGCAGATCCAACAGAAAATGAAAGAAGGGAAAGAGCGTCTGGCTAAAGTTACGCTGGAAGGCGAAGCTGGCGACGGTGCGATTAAAGTAACAGTGGATGGCAACCGTCAGGTAAAAAGTATTGAAGTGGCGGAGCGGCTGATGACGCCGGAGCATAAAGAAGAACTGGAAGATCTGCTGCTGACAGCGCTGAATCGTGCATTGAAAGATGCGGAAAACACGTGGGAAGCAGAGATGAAGAGCGCTGCCGGCGGTATGCTGGGTGGTCTGCTCTAGTTTTCTCGCAAAGCGCGCAGAGATTATTGATATTATTAAGAACGCAAAGGAGCGAAGACCAGTTTTATTTGTTCATTTATCCATTTACTCATTTGTTTATTATAAGAAAATATAATATTTAAATGGCTGAATACTGAGTGGGTGAATTAAAACTGGTCTTCGCTTCTTTGCGTTCTTATTAAACAAATGTTGACCTTAGATATCTTTGCGTGGAAAAAATTCCGGATTGCGTAAATCTTTTTCCTCTTCCGCAAGTATATTTCGCGTCACGGATCGTTTTTTTGCGGTTGGATCAAGTCTGATATGAAAGTTTTTTTTCGCCGTATTCACTTATACCTCGGGCTGGCGGCCGGCCTGGTTATTACCATCAGCTGTCTGACCGGTGCTTTACTGGTATTTGAAAAGGAGCTGACGGAAGCATTTAATCACAGCCGCTATTACGTAGCGCCTGAAAAGGAACGGTTACCGCTGGACCAGATCGCCGAGATGGTGAAGCAGCAGGTGCCGGGCGCGGGTATTTCCCGTATCCAGGTGTATGCAGATCCGTCCCGTTCCCTGGCCGTTCAGCTGGACGAAGGTAAAAAGGGCGGGATGAGCAAAGAAGCGCGCGGGGAAAGTAAAAAAGAGGCCGGCAAAGAAATGAAGCCTGCCGGGGATAAAGCTGTCAGGGCCGGCGGTAAAGAACAAAAGAAATCAAAAGGCCGCACCGCCTTTGTTAACCCGTATACCGGCAAGGTGATAGAACTTTACAGTTATCAGAAAACTTTCTACTACCAGATATTCTCCCTTCACCGTTGGTTATTGGCCGGAGACACCGGCAAGATGATCACCGGTGCCAGCACCCTGATTTTCCTGTTCATTCTCATTACCGGCATCGTATTATGGTGGCCTAAAACGCGTAAGATACTGCAACAGCGTCTTAAAGTGAAGTGGGACGGGGGCTGGAAAAGGCTGAATCATGATATGCACGTGGTGCTGGGCTTCTATGTCTGCATCTTCCTGTTTGTATCGGTATTTACCGGCCTTACCTGGTCGTACGAATGGTTCAATAAAGGGCTGTTTGCTGTGCTGGGGGCGTCTCCCAAGCCCATGGAAGCGCCGGCATCGGTCGTTGCGCCGGAGACGACCGGTAACATCTCCTATGAGGCGGCTTTAACGCAGGTAAAACAGCAGGCGCCCGATGCGCAATATTATGCCGTGGCGATGCCGAGAGACAAAGAAGCGTCTATACAGGTGACCCTGCTGCCCGCCGGCGCATTGAACGAGGCAGCTACCACCAGTTACTACCTCGACCAGTTCAGCGGTAAGGTATTGAAGTCGCAGACTTTCAGTGAAAGAAACCTTGGCCAGAAGGTAAGGGGCATGATCAAACCGCTGCACACCGGTTCCATCTTCGGGCTGCCGTCTAAAATTTTTGCACTGCTGCTGGCTTTGCTCGGCGCTACTTTCCCTACTACCGGTACCATCCTGTGGATCAACCGGACCATGAAGAAAAAGAAAGCCGCTAAGAATAAGCGCAGCGTGGTTCCGCCGCTGGCTGCCGCCTGATATTCACAGATAAATAATTGAGGTAAAGCCTGACGCCGTAAAAGGTGTCAGGCTTTACTGTTAATTGCCGTGGCCGGCCTTGCATTTTTTGAAAACACCATGCAGAAACGGAAGACTTTTTCCGTTTGGCATCTTCCTGTAAATTGTTAAAAATCCTTATTCCTGCTGTGTTTTAACGTTCCCTTGCTGTTTGTGGAATACCATTTGGCATTAGCTGATCAGTAACAACGATCAGCCATGATAAACCAATACGAAGTGCCGGCTTATATAGAAGATCATATACCGGCACTTAAAAAAGCTTTACATCAGTTTCCGGCGATATTTCACATATACGACACCGTAGGATGTTTCAGTGAATATACCGACCGGCAATTGCGGGAACAGAATTTTCCGGTGGCCGGCAGATGTCTGCAGCTGGCCGGGAAGCTATATGAACGCGGCAATGAAGTGGTAAGGGGCGCCATCACCCGGGTATTTGTGCCGGCGCTTAGTAAAGTGCCACTGGGCGATGCCGTGAACCGGATCAGGATTTATGGCCTGATACCGGATGCGATTTATGGTCTTTACATACAGCAACAACTCATTTACAATGGAAACAGATGAGGAGATAATTGTCAGGGTAGCGACGCCGGAAGACGTGGACTTTGCGCTGCCCATTGTGGCCGAAATGGAATCTTCCGCCAAAGCCAGGGGAACTGGTATCGCGAAGCGGAATCCATTGGATATCAAGAAAAAGATCCTGCAGGGGAATGGGGTCATCGCTTTTACGAAGAGTGGTTTCTGGGCGGGGTTTTCTTACATACAGGCCTGGCAAAACAACCGTTTTGTGTCGAACAGCGGTTTGATAGTGTCACCGGCTTTCAGGGGACTGAAAGTGGCGGCGGCCATCAAAAAGAAGATATTCGAGTTAAGTCGTTTTTTATATCCATCTGCAAAAATTTTCAGTATCACTACCGGTTTGCCGGTGATGAAGTTAAACAGCCGGCTGGGCTTCCTGCCGGTTACTTATTCCGAAATTACTACTGACACCCGTTTCTGGGAAGGGTGTAAGAGTTGCATTAACTATCCTGTTCTGGTGGGTCATCAATTTGCGAATTGCCTGTGCACCGCTATGTTGTTTCACCCGCCGGAACTGAAAACCCCTGTTCTGTTAAGTACAGCCGATTGATATGAACCGGTGATGCGTCTGCATTGCCGGTTCTCTTTTTTAGTACTGTCAGGGCGTTACCTGGATAACCAGCAGTTTATTGATTTTGGTGGGGGAGTTGCGCAGGGTGCCGTTGAACTTCAGGAAGTAGGTGGTGATGACCGCCTCGGGCAGGGCCTGCAGGAGGGCTACCTGGTTAAAGAGCGCTTGTCCGTAGTGTTTTTTTACGTGTTGTTGCAGGCTTTCGAGGGTGGCGTCCTCGGGCAACCGGTTGGTTTGCGCAGCGGTATATTTCCGGCAGATAAAAAAGTTGCTGGCTTCAGGGTGAAGCTGTTCCCACTCGCTGCGGTAGTGTTTCCATTGACGGAGCACCTGCCGTCCTACGCGTGCGCTGGTTTCGAAGCGCTGCCATACTTTTATTTTTTCGGCTTCGCCGGTGGTAATGGCCAGCATCTGGCCTTCGATGGTGCGTTTGGGCTCGAGTGAAAAGTAGAGGGTATCAGGATGTTTTTCAAAGTCATTGCGTTGCTGGTCTGCCGAAATCCAGTCGAGCGAAAAATAGCAGTCACCGAAACGCACATACGTCGTACTGTCGCGGCTTACTACAGACACTTCATTGGACGCGACTTTTTCAGCTGACGGCGCCGGGAGGGCTATCAGCTGCATAGTATCGATCTGGACGGGTTTTTCCTTAACAGGTGTTTTTGTTTGTTGGCAGGCCGTCATCAGCAGGGATGCCGGCAGTACAAGCTTTAACAGTGTTTTCATAGTAAGTGGGATCGTGTAACGAAACATGGACGTTTTATTACAGGTCCCTTGCCCTGTCAGTTATTCGGCGCTAACGGTGCCGGCTGTACTTATCTGGTTGTCTTTGTCTGTCAGGGCTTGCCACAAGATATCTTTCAGCTCAGTGATTCCCTGCTGTGTGACAGAGGAGATAAATACATGCGGCACATCTTCCGGCAATTCTGCTGCGATGGCGGCTTTCAGTTCGTCATCGAGCATATCGCTTTTACTGATGGCCAGCAAAAACTGTTTATCCAGGAGCTCGGGATTATACTGTTCCAGTTCGTTGACCAGCACGTCAAACTCTTTGCGGTGATCGGCGCTGTCGGCAGGAATCAGAAATAATAAAACGGCGTTTCTTTCAATGTGTCGTAAAAACCGGTGACCCAGTCCTTTGCCTTCGTGGGCGCCTTCGATGATGCCCGGAAGGTCTGCCATGCAGAAGGATTGGTTGTCACGGTACGCTACCATCCCCAGTTGGGGGTGAGGGTGGTGAAAGCGTAGTCTGCCACTTTGGGTTTGGCGGCGGAGATAGTGGAAAGGAGGGTGGATTTGCCGGCATTCGGGAAACCTACCAGTCCTACGTCGGCCAGTACTTTCAGTTCTACGATTTTCCAGCCTTCCTGCCCGGGCATGCCGGGTTGAGCATATTCCGGTGTCTGGTTGGTAGCCGATTTAAAGTAGGCGTTGCCGCGGCCGCCCTGGCCGCCGGGGATCCAGATCACTTCCTGGCCATCGTGGAGGATTTCCGCTTCCACGCGGCCTGTTTCTTCGTCTTTGGCAGTAGTGCCCAGCGGTACTTCGATGATAATATCCTTTCCAAAGCGGCCGGTACAGTTGTCGCCACTGCCGTTTTCACCGTCTTCTGCCAGCAGGTTTTTATGCCAGCGCAGGTGCAACAGGGTCCATAACTGAGCGTTCCCTCTCAGGATCACGTGTCCGCCTCTGCCACCGTCGCCACCGTCGGGGCCGGCCATCGCATTGAACTTGGTACGCATAAAATGCATACTGCCTGCGCCGCCTTTACCAGACTTACAAAATACACGGATATAATCTACGAAGTTCGCTTTTTCCACTAATCAATATTTTTAAACCAAAATGGCTGCTGCCAGAAAATAAAACGCAAAGATCGTTAAGTTTGAGCGAATTTGGTACACTTTTCCGGTGTCCTTAGCTCCTAACTTACAATCTTTGCGTGTTATATAAGGTCTGTATGTCTTTCTAATGGCGGGATAAAACCCCTTTATACCTTCTCTGCTACCAGTTCATTCAGTTCTTTGCAGAGCAGGTCAAATACTTCCGCTTCACTGCCATCTCCCTTCACTTTCCTGAACTTGCCGAATTTTGCGTAGTGGTCAGCTACCGGCGCTGTTTTATTATGATATTCCACAATACGTGCTTTTACCACGTCTTCAGAGGAATCGTCGCTACGGCCGGAGGTTTTACCGCGGTTCAGCAGGCGCTTGATCAGTTCATCTTCCGGTACTTCGAGGGACAATACCACCGAGATAGCCGTTTTTTTCAGGGCCAGCAATTTGTCCAGCGCTTCTGCCTGGGCGGTAGTACGGGGAAAACCGTCAAAAATGAAACCCCGGGCGTCCGGATTGGCGTCCAGCTTGGAGCTGATCATACCGATCACCACTTCATCCGGTACCAGTAAACCCTGGTCCATAAACTTGGTGGCTTCCATGCCCAAAGGTGTTTTATTGGCTATCTCTGAACGCAGCAAATCGCCGGTAGACAGATGTATAAGCCCGTACTTATCTATTATCTTAGCACTTTGTGTACCCTTACCGCTACCGGGAGGGCCAAATAAAATGAGATTGACCATGTTTTATTAAAATCTACTTTACTCGCAAGGTTGCAAATATAACAAACAATTGAATGTATTGGTAACTAAAATTGCGATTGGTTAAAAAATATAAAAGATTTAGACAAAATAGTAAAGATATTTTAATATTTATAGCGGAACTGTAAAATATCTTCAATAGAATATTCTAATTTAACGAATATCTGGCGATTTGACAAAAACATATACGGTTTTTTAATAATTATTTGATAGTCAGGCACTGGTAATGAAATCTTGCCCGATTATTTGTAAGTTTATGACATGAGGAAACAATTACTGGTTGCAGGACTGACAGGCTTGCTGATGACCGGGAGCGCTATACCTATGCCCCCGGCGCTATGAACAAAAAGAAGAACAAGAAAGTCAACACCATCACCAAACGGCCACAAGATACGGCTTCACAGTGGGTTGACAGCGTATTCCAATCTCTGACACCGGCAGAACGCATTGCGCAACTAATCGTGATCAGGGCTCACTCTAACTTCGGACAGGACCACATTAACGCCGTGGCCAAAGATATCCGCGACAACAAAGTCGGCGGCGTCATCTTCTTCCAGGGCGGCCCCGTGCGGGAAGCCAACCTTACCAACTACTACCAGTCCATCTCCAAAGTACCGCTGCTGGTGTCCATCGACGGCGAATGGGGCCTCGGGATGCGCCTCGACAGCGTTACCTCCCTCCCCCGCAACATGATGATCGGCGCCACCCGCGATACCGCACTGGCTTATGAAGCCGGCCGCGTCATGGGCGAACAATGCAAACGCATCGGCATCCATCTCGACTTCGCTCCCGATATGGATATCAACAATAACCCGAACAACCCGGTCATCAACGACCGCTCCTTCGGCGAAAACAAATACCTGGTGGCCGGCCTTGGCGTCGCCGCCATCAAAGGTATGCAGTCTACCGGCGTGATGGCCTGCGCCAAACACTTTCCCGGCCATGGCGATACCAATGTGGACTCCCACTTTGACCTGCCTTCCATCAACAAGAGCCGGCAGGCGCTCGATTCCCTCGAACTGTATCCTTTCCGCGAAGCGATCGCCGCAGGCGTAGGCTCCGTCATGGTAGGGCACCTCTTTATTCCCGCGATCGATAACAAGCCTAATACGCCCACTTCCATTTCCTATAAAGCAGTGACCAAACTGCTGAAAAACGAACTGGGCTACAAAGGCCTTATCGTCACCGATGCGCTGGAAATGAAAGGCATCGCCAAATTCTACTCCAAAGGCCAGGAATCCTTGCAGTCTTTGCTGGCCGGCAACGACCTCATGATCCTGCCCTCTACCGCCTCCGGCAGTATATCCGCTATCATGAAGGCTATCAAAAAAGGACAGATCAGCCAGCAGGAAGTGGATGCCCGCGTTAAAAAGGTTCTCCACGCCAAATATGACTTAGGTCTCTGGAAACCACAACGCATTGAGACAAATAATCTCACTAATGATCTAAACGCGCTGACAGACACCCTGACGCGCCGCATCGCGGAAAAAGCCATCACTCTCGTAAAAAATGACGATAAACTGATACCGTTCTCCCCGGCCATGACCCAGCAGAAACTGGCCGTGATCGCCGTCGGCGCCGATGGCAACAATGCTTTCCTCGACGCTGTCAAAGCCTACAAGCCCGGTACAGACGCTTTTATCTTCACCTCCCGTCAAACGGTGCAACAGATAGCGCCGATTGTATCCCGCATCCAGCGTGACTATAAAGCCGTGATCATCAGCGTGCACAATTTCAGCCGCCGCCCGGCCAATAACTTCGGCCTGACGCTGGCTGAACGCCTGATCGTCAGACAGCTGCAATCGGAAATGCCTTCCGCTACCGTGGTATTCGGCAATCCGTACGCTATCCAGCACTGGTGCGACGCCAAAAATATTGTGGCTGCCTACGAAGATGACAACATCACCCAGAAAGTAGCGGCAGACCTGCTGTTCGGGAAACTGGGGCCCAAAGGGAAATTGCCGGTAACGGTATGCCCCGGCCTGCCCGAAGGAACCGGCATCTCCTATGATGTAGACCTGTATACCGATCTGCCTGCCGTCACCCCCGCCGAAGCAGGGATGAACGAAGCCCGCCTGGCCGGCATCGACGCCCTGGCCAATGACATGATCGCCCGTGGCGCCGCACCCGGCTGCGAGGTGCTGGCCCTGAAAGACGGAAAAGTCGTTTACAACCGTACTTTTGGTCACTACGAATACAACAGCCAGGAGCCGGTTTCTCCCGGTGCCATCTACGACCTGGCCTCCGTTACCAAAGTATGCGCTACCACCATCTCCATCATGCGCCTGTATGATGAAGGTAAAGTGAGCCTCGACGGAACGCTGGGGGAGTATCTGCCCTTCGTACAGGGCACTGACAAATCCGGGCTGAAAATAAGGGACATCCTCCTGCACCAGGCAGGACTGGTAGCTTTCATCCCGTTTTACAAGGAAACTTTATACCCCGATGGCCGGCCGGATACCGCGCTGTATCACAGTACCCCGGACGAGCTTCATTCCGTGCAGGTAGCGGAAAACATGTATATGGACCACCGCTATGTGGACTCTATCTGGAAAAAGATCCTCGATAGCAGGGTAAATCCCCATCAGGGCTATGTTTACAGCGACCTGGATTTTTTATTCCTGGGGAAAATAGTAGAACAGGTGACCGGCAAAAAATTGGACCAGTACGTATTGGAAACGTTTTATAAACCGTTAGGACTGGCCACCACCGGCTTTCTGCCGCGGGAGCGGTTCCAGTTGCCTTTGCTGGTGCCCACCGAACGGGAGAACTTTTTCCGGATGCAATTACTGCGTGGTTTTGTGCACGATCCGGGAGCAGCCATGCTGGGCGGCGTAGCCGGTCATGCCGGCCTGTATTCCAACGCACACGACCTGGGGGTAATTATGCAGATGCTGCTGAATAACGGCGCTTTCGGAGGCGTACAGTATATCAAACCGGAAACGGTAAGGTTGTTCACTGCTTACAACAGCAGCATCAGCCGTCGCGGACTGGGTTTCGACAAACCGGAGAAAGACAATAATACCCGCCGGGAAAGTTATCCTTCCAAACTAACTTCCGGCGCTACTTTTGGGCACACCGGCTTCACCGGCACCTGTGTTTGGGCAGATCCCAACAGCAAAATGGTGTTTATCTTCCTGAGCAACAGGGTATATCCGAATGGTGGTTCCAATGGCAAGCTGTCTGCCCTCAACACAAGAGGTAAAATGATGGATGTGGTGTATGAAGCGATGAAACCGTAACCATTTAGAAATTTAGAAATTTTGATATTTAGAGATTTGGGAATTTAGAGCTTTTGATATTTATTAAAATACGAAGGAGATTATCAGACGATAATCTCCTTTGCATTTAAATAACCAATTAACCAAATCAGAAATAGTGTTGCAGGATTATTTTTCTACAGAAACGGTTCTGCTAACCATCGTCTGTGTTTTGATACCGATAGCTTTTTCCGCTACTTTATTTTTTCCGCTTCTGATTTCGAAGATGTACTGGCCGTCTTCGAGTGATTGCAGGTTGTAGCGTGCTTCAAATTTAACAGTTGCAGGTAATACTTCCCGGTGAAGGGTGTTGTTGTAGCTATCTTTGATGTAGAGTGTCAATTTCTCGTTTTCCGGATTGATCACTGCCAGCGTGAAGTTCAGCGTTTCTTTCTGAGGCTGGCTGATTTCCACTTCCAGGTCCTTTTTGATACCAGATGAAGGCTGCTCTGCTACAAACCGGTTGTTGTAAGCAAATGATCTATCCTGCGCATGCATGGTTACAAAGGGAATGAGGATGGTGGCTAATACAATCATCGTTGCTTTGGGAACTAAAACAAAACAAAAGTGTTTCATGACATTATTTTTTTAATGTGTTGTCTTTTTTACTTGTAAGGGCAGTATTAGCTAATACAATTATTGCCGTTTAATTTTCACCGCAAAGATCAGAGGCCAGCGTTAACAGAACATTACGCGATTGTTAAAAGAATGTGAGTATTTCGGGAGCCGTAATTCACTATTTTTGCAGCGTTTATGGAAACAGTTAATATCAAGAATAACCGCCCGGTGGCCATCTGGCTGTATATAGGAGTGGGCATGCTGGTGATCCAGGTATTATTGGGAGGGCTGACCCGCTTAACCGGTTCCGGCCTGTCGATTACAGAGTGGCAGCCGTTGCTGGGCGCTTTTCCGCCGATGAATGAAGCGGCCTGGCAAAAAGCTTTTGACGGATATAAGCAGATTGCGCAGTATAAATACGTCAACAACCATTTTACCTTATCAGATTTTAAATTCATTTATTTCTGGGAGTGGCTGCATCGTGACTGGGCGCGGCTGATCGGTGTTGTCTTTATTATACCGTTTATTTATTTCGTGGTGAAGAAGAAGATCAGCAAAGAGATGATCAACCCGATGATTGTGCTCTTTGTGCTGGGAGGCCTGCAGGGGCTTATCGGCTGGATCATGGTAAAGAGCGGCCTGAACGATGAAAACCTCTACGTAAGCCATATCCGCCTGGCGGTACATTTTATGTCGGCGCTGGTGCTGTTGTGTTATCTTTTCTGGTTTGCATTGAAAATCAGCGTTCCCGCAAAAGAAATTCTCAAAGTGCCTTCACTGAAGCGGTTAAATACCTGGTTGCTGGTCCTGGTGGCAGTGCAGCTGATATACGGTGCTTTTATGGCGGGCCTGCATGCTGCGCTGGTGGCCAATACCTGGCCGGACATCAACGGCGCCTGGATACCTGCCGGGATGTTCTCCCAGGGCGGTTTCTGGACAGACATTGCCCATAACACGATCACTATACAGTTTATACACCGCGGGCTGGCCTACCTGATCACCATCCTGATAGCCGTTTGGTGGTGGAAATCAGCACAAACACCGGCCAACAGCCTGCTGCATGGTATCCGTTACCTGCCCTTGCTGCTGGTATTACTGCAGGTGCTGCTGGGGGTGCTCACGCTGCTCAACAGCCAGGTGAAAATACCCATCAGCTATGGTATCCTGCACCAGTGCGTAGGGATGCTGTTGCTGCTTTCACTGGTATGGACCCTCTATCTCAGCAGGGCCAGATAATAATTACGAATTACGGATTACGAATTACGAATTAAGGGTTGCTTTATAGAAAGGTTAATAACTAACTGCTCCATAAAACAGCCCTTAATTCGTAATTCGTAATCCGTAATTCGTAATTTTATTAGATGAAGGTGAAGCTATTCCTAATAAAAACGTACTATTCTTTCCCTGTTCAGTTGCTCCTGCTGCATTTCAGGAAATACCAGGTGTTGCTCATCTTCTGGGTAATTCTCTTTAGCACGATCAATGGCGGATTTGCCAAGGTATTCGGAGGCGACGCACTCTTTCTGGCGCCGGAATACCTGGGGAAAGTGAATTTTTACAGCACAGCGATTCTCGGGCTGGCCACGGGCATGTTTATCATGAGCTGGCAGATCACCACCTTCATCCTGCATACCGGCCGGTTTAAGTTCCTGGCCACCACCTCACAGCCTTTTTTCCGGTACTGTCTCAATAACTCCCTGATCCCGCTGGCATTTTTTATCTGCCTGCTTTACCGCGGCTGGTCCTATCAGCGATATGAACAGCTGAGCTCCGTTCCCGAAATCCTTTTACTGGGCGAAGGGTTTATCTGCGGCGCCCTGTTTGTCGTGTTTTTTGGCTTCTTTTATTTTTTTAATGCCGATAAAAACATCGGCCGCCGGCTGGAGCGACGTTTTGGTAACCCGCGTAATTTTCTCAGGGTGATCCTAAAGCCCACGCAGGAGCCTGATGAGAACGCGCTGCCGGTGCACAACTATTTTTCCACGCCGTGGAAGATACGCCGGGCACGGAATGTAGACCACTATAACAAACATTATCTCGACAGTATCCTGAAACAGCATCACTTCGCAGCGATGATCACTGTCGGCTGCGCGCTGATTTTCCTGGTGATACTGGCATACATGATGGACTATGAAGTTTTCAGGATCCCGGCCGGCGCCAGTGTGCTGATCTTTTTCGCTTTCCTGATCGGCGTGGCCGGCGCTTACTCTTACCTGTTGCAAACCTGGTCTATTCCGGTGGTGCTGGTATTGTTGTTTGGGCTCAACTGGATGGTGGAGCATAATTGGGTGGACAATCGCAACAAGGCATACGGACTTGATTACCAACAGAAAAAAGCGAGGCCGGAGTATAGTGTGGAAGCTTTGCAGCGGTTCTTTACCCGCGAGCGGTATGAGGCAGACAGAAAACAATCACTGGATATTTTGAAGAAATGGCGCAGCAAGTTTCCGGCACATAAAAAGCCGCAGCTGGTGGTGCTGAATTTCAGCGGCGGCGGCAGCCGTTCCGCTACCTGGTCGCTGCATGTGCTCCAGCGCCTGGACAGCCTTCTACAGGGACGGTTGATGAAACATACAGTATTGATGACCGGCGCTTCCGGCGGTATGCTGGGAGCCAGCTATTTCCGGGAACTGTACTATCAGCAGCGGATGGGAAAACCGATCCGGCTCACGGACAGTATTTATACCGAGCGTGTTTCCCGGGACCTGCTGAATTCCGTGTTCAGCGCTATGGCCGTGAATGACTTCATTACGCCGTGGCGCACTTTTAAGATGGATAACAAGCGGTATGCAAAAGACCGGGGGTATGCCTTTGAAATGCAGCTGAACCAGAATACCGACAATGCCCTGAATAAAATACTGCGGGACTATAAAGCGCCGGAACAAAATGCCGAGATCCCGATGCTGATCTGGAATGCCACCATTAATGCAGATGGCCGCCGGCTGATGATTTCACCGCAACCGATCAGCTATCTGTGCAGCCCGCAGTACCTGTATCCTACCAGGCAGGTAAGGGACATTGATGGTGTTGACTTTGCGCAGTATTATGCCAACCAGGACGCGATGGACCTGAAGGTCACCAGTGCTATTCGGATGTGCGCGACTTTCCCCTATGTGTTGCCCAATACTTTTTTACCGAGCAATCCTATTGTGGACGTCATGGATGCCGGCATCAGGGATAATTTCGGCCAGCAGACCACCTTGCGTTTCCTGTATACCTTCAGCAAGTGGATCAACGAAAATACCAGCGGGGTAGTGTACATACAGATCAGGGACACCCGCAAAAATGATATATCCCCGATCAAGAAAACCAAAGACCTCAGTGACCTGCTCTTTGAGCCTTTATTTACCATGCAGCAGCATTGGAGCGCCATGCAGGACTTTGACCAGGACGACCTGGTCAATTATATGGAGGGATATTTCCCCGATAAATTCCACCGGATCATTTTCCAGTATGTGCCCCAGAAGCAGGATAAGGGGGCGGCGCTCTCGTGGCATCTCACTTCGCGCGAGAAACTGGACATCGCGCATGCGCTTGATAATCCGGCCAACCAGAGTGCGCTGGATTTTGTCGTCAGACTGATGACAGAATAATCAACCCCATTATGCTTTCCTTTACATGGGCCGGTTGTTGCCTGGCCGCAAATGCCTGGCTATTGCTGCAGGAAATCCAGCAATGGCGTAATAAATTTCGTATAGGCTTCAATGTGAGGCAGGTGACCTACTCCTTCGATGGGGACGAGTGTTGCGTGTGGGATGCGTTTGGCCGCTTCTTTTCCCAGTTCAGGATAGTTGCCCAGTGAGGAACGTATGTCCGGCCGGACATTGGCTTTGCCCAGTGCGGTGCGGTCACGCTGCCCGATGATGAGCAGGGTGGGGGCCTGGATGTTGGGAAACTCGTAGTATACGGGCTGGGTGAAGATCATGTCGTAGGTGAGGGCGGCGTTCCAGGCCACCTGGGCATAGTCGGGGCTGTGGATCCAGCTGGCCTGCAGACGTGCCCATTTTTCGTATTCCGGTTTCCATTGTCCGGCGTAGTAATTATCCAGTTGATATTGTTTGATTTTGTCGTAGGTCTGTTTGAGTTCAGAGTGATACCATTTATCCACAGATTGGTACGGAACCACCACTTTCCAGTCTTCCAGCCCGATGGGGTTTTCCAGTATCAGTTTGGTGGTGGTTTCGGGGTACATGAGGGCGAAGCGGGCAGCGATCATGCCTCCCATGGAATGCCCTAGGATAGCGGCTTTGCTGATGCCGAGCGTATCCAGCAATGCTTTGGTGTTTTGTGCGAGCAGCTGGAAGCTGTACTGCAGGTGTGCCGGTTTGGAGGATTTGCCGAATCCGACCTGGTCGGGGATGATCACCCGGTAGCCGTTGTTGGTGAGGCTGGCGGCGGTGCTGTCCCAATAGGCGCCGCAGAAGTTTTTGCCGTGCAGCAGTACGACCGTACGGCCGTTAGGACGGGAAGGTTGTATGTCCATGTAGGCCATTGTCAGCGGTTGGCCCTGTGTTTGGAGCTTAAAAAAATGAACGGGGTAGGGGTATTGATAGGATGATAGCATAATATCTTGTGTTGCAGTGTCTTGCGCATAAACCGGTGACAGGAAACAGCAGTAACAGGCGAGCAATAAAAATAAAAAGGTACGTTTCATGCAGATAGGTTTTTAACAGGAGGCAAATCAAATCTCCCGCCATAAACCTGGCGGAATATGCCTGCGCAGGACAGTTTCCGTCATGGTGAAATGTGGGTTCTTGTAAGTAATTGATAGCTAATTGATTATGAAGGCATTTGCACAAGTGACTAAATGGTTACATTTATTTAAAGCATGAATCCTTCATTCTCGTCAGGTTTTCGTACCTTTGCGCCTCATTTTTGCAGCTATGAGCCAATAAGTTACAAGCTGCTTATAGCTAAAGAATTAAGTATATGAACATTCGTAATATTGCAATTATCGCGCACGTAGACCATGGTAAAACTACTTTGGTTGACAAAATTCTTCACCAGACGAACGTTTTCCGGGCCAACCAGGAATCCGGCGAGCTGATCATGGACAGTAACGATCTTGAAAGAGAACGTGGTATTACCATCTTCAGTAAGAATGCTTCTGTTGAGTACAAAGGCACCAAGATTAATGTGATCGATACCCCGGGCCACGCCGACTTTGGCGGTGAGGTGGAGCGTGTATTGAAAATGGCAGATGGTGTAATCCTGCTGGTGGACGCTTTCGAAGGTCCGATGCCACAGACTCGTTTTGTGTTGCAGAAAGCTTTGCAGCTGAACCTGAAACCGATCGTGGTGATCAACAAAGTGGACAAGGCTAACTGCCGTCCTGATGAAGTACACGATGCTGTATTCGAATTGTTCTTCAACCTCGATGCCACAGAAGAGCAGCTGAACTTCCCGACCTTCTACGGTTCCGGTAAAAACGGCTGGTTCAACTCTTCCCTTACGCCTTGCGATGACATCACTCCGCTGATGGATGGCATCATCGAGCACGTTCCTTCTCCTAAGATCCCTGAAGGTAACCTGCAGCTGCAGATCACTTCCCTGGATTATTCATCTTTCCTGGGTCGTATCGCCGTGGGTAAAGTAACCCGTGGCTCTATCGAAGAAAATCAGTGGATTACCCTGATGCAGGCTGACGGTACGTCTAAAAGACAGAAGGTACGTGAGCTGTACATCTTCGAAGCTTTAGGTAAAAGAAAAGTAAACAAGGTACTGGCCGGCGACATTTGCGCCGTTGTTGGTATCGAAGATTTTAATATCGGTGACACTATCGCTGATGGTGAAGCGCCGGAAGCGCTGCCTGTTATCAGCGTAGATGAGCCTACCATGAACATGCTGTTCGGTATCAACAACTCACCTTTCTTTGGTAAAGATGGTAAGTTCGTTACCTCCCGTCACCTGCGTGACCGTCTGGTAAAAGAAACCGAAAAGAACCTGGCGTTGCGCGTTGTAGATACTGACAGTGCGGATAGCTTCCTGGTATATGGCCGTGGTATCCTTCACCTGGGCGTATTGATCGAAACCATGCGTCGTGAAGGTTACGAGTTGACTGTTGGTCAACCGCAGGTTATCGTTAAAAGCATCGACGGTAAAAAATGTGAACCATACGAAACACTGGTGGTAGACGTTCCGCAGGAATTTGCCAGCAAAGTGATCGACCTGGTAACCCGCCGTAAAGGGGAGATGCTGATCATGGAAACAAAGGGTGAAATGCAACACCTGGAATTTGAAATTCCTTCCCGTGGTCTGATCGGTCTGCGTACACAGATGCTGACCGCCACCGCCGGCGAAGCTGTAATGGCTCACCGCTTCAATGACTACAAAGCCTGGAAGGGTGCGATCCCCGGCCGTAACAACGGTGTGCTGATCGCCAAAGAAGCAGGTTCCACTACCGCTTACTCTCTAGATAAATTACAGGACAGAGGTTCTTTCTTCGTTGATCCGGGAGAAGAAGTGTACAAAGGCATGATCATCGGCGAAAATAACAAACCCGGCGATCTGGTGGTAAACCCGAACGAAGGTAAGAAACTGACCAACATGCGTGCCAGCGGTAGCGACGGCGCTGCGAATATCGCACCTAAAATCCTGATGACACTGGAAGAATGCATGGAATACATCCAGCATGATGAGTGCATCGAAGTTACGCCTAACTTCATCCGTATGCGTAAGACCATCCTGGACGAAGAAGAACGTAAGAGAAATGCGAAAAGCATGAAAGCAGAAGCTTAATCTGATTTATAAGGCCGGCTCACAAGGCAGGTTCATAAATGAGAACACTAGTTCGAAAAATAATGTTTGATAAAAAGCGGCTGGCCAATGAGGTCAGCCGCTTTTGTTATTGCTGCCGGAAAAATAAAGTGCCTATATACAGTACATCACCGGCGAATGGCTGGTAATCAGTGAAATCATTCAATAATCATCTTCTATCAAAATAAAAATCCCCGCCCAGGATAAGGCGGGGAGTGCATACTAACCCAATGCTTACTAAAACTAAAACTAACTTCTATGTATGTATCGTAAAGAGTAAATCTAATTTTTGCAGCTTACATAATAATTAAGCCTCTTCTTGTTTCTCCGCAATTTTCTGTTTGATCTTTGCTTCGATTTCTGCGGACAGTTCCGGATTGTCGCCCAGTAATTGTTTCACCGCATCACGGCCCTGACCCAGTTTATTGGAGTCGTAGCTGAACCAGCTGCCACTTTTCTGAATGATACCGTATTCTACGCCCATGTCGATGATCTCACCCATTTTGGAGATACCCAGGCCGTAGATGATATCAAATTCAGCCTGACGGAACGGCGGAGCTACTTTGTTTTTCACCACTTTCACTTTCACACGGTTACCTACCGCTTCATCACCGTCTTTAATCTGGCTCATACGGCGGATATCCAGCCTTACAGATGCATAGAACTTCAGGGCGTTACCACCGGTAGTGGTTTCCGGGTTACCGAACATCACACCGATTTTTTCACGCAACTGGTTGATGAATATGCAGCAGCAGTTGGTTTTGGCGATAGTGGCGGTGAGCTTACGCAGCGCCTGGGACATCAAACGTGCCTGCAGGCCCATTTTACTGTCTCCCATTTCACCTTCCAGCTCGCTTTTCGGTACCAGCGCCGCTACAGAGTCCACGACTACTACGTCTACTGCACCGGATAAAATCAGACGGTCCGCAATTTCCAGCGCCTGCTCACCATGGTCCGGCTGTGAAATCAGCAGGGAATCCACATCCACACCCAGTCTGCGTGCATAGCTGCTGTCAAAGGCGTGCTCAGCATCCACGATGGCACAAATACCACCTTTTTTCTGCGCTTCCGCAATAGTGTGGATGGCTACGGTTGTTTTACCGGAAGACTCAGGACCATAGATCTCAATGATCCTTCCTTTCGGAAAACCGCCAATGCCCAGTGCGATATCAAGCCCCAGAGAACCGGAAGAAATAACTTCCATCGGAGCTTCTGCTTTTTCGCCCATCATCATCACAGATCCCTTACCGAAATCTTTCTCAATCTTATCCATTGTAAGGCGTAACGCCTTCAGTTTTTCTGTATTGGCTGTAGACATATCTGTAGTTGTTTTTTACAAATTTAATCGAAAAGCATATCTCCAACTGGAATGCTAAATTATAACCTAATTTTTGATTTTCCTAAATTTTTTAGCATTTTATTTTCAATGCTAAAAAAAGTAGTATTCATATCGTATTCGGTCTCACTTTTTTTGCTTCGCCCTAACGACATAACAAAGATCCGAAGCCATTACGCATTGAATGTGCGTAATCATCTTCCCGTGAAAAAAAATTTCTGAGGCAGGGGGCAGGGGGGAAATACTGCATTTTTAAAAAGCGTACTTATACGCTTGAGGTTCAACGCAGAATATCGGACTTTTGTATTGTCAAGTTTAGTTGTTGATGATTGTACCCCAGATGTTTGTTAGATTGTTTGTTAACCTGCCTTGCGGCCTTGCATCCATGTTACCGGAATAAGCAGTCCGGCTGTTAAGGTAAACCCCAAAAAGTTTTTTCCCCATCCAAAACATAGCATATTCCTTGTCTGGCGCTCTGAAAAGAGAAAGCCGGCAGGGAGTATGCTACCGTTGTAATCAGATCACCAGGAACCAGCAGGCGGCCAGCTGGGTAATAATACCGATAAATAAACCGGTGTAAATCTCGAAAGGCTGATGGGCATTCAGCACCATCCGGGCGGTAGCCACCACGCCGGTCACCAGGAAAGTGATCACCAGCGGGAAAGACACGTTCATATGCATGCCCCACATCAGCGCCAGCAGGAAACCAATCACCCCGCCCCAGCCGATACTGTGCAGGCTGGTCTTCATAAAACTATTGGTAATGAAAGAGATGGATACCGCCAGGAAAGAACCGAGGAAAAAAGCGGTGTAAAACCGCGGCGCCCGCCCTTCCTGCAGAAAAGTGTAGAAAGCCCAGAAGTAATAAATGATAATAGCGACATAGGGAATGATCCGCTCGCGCTGCGTCTTCATGTAAACAGACGACACAAAGCCCAGCTGCTTGCCCAGCAGCACCGTCAGCAGCGGGAAAAAGACCGTGATCGCCACCACCCGGAAATACAGGATGTCAAAAGCAAACTTTTTGCTCATCGGCTTAAAAGCCACCATGTACTCCGGAATGGACTGTATTATTAAAAAGGTTACCAGCGTGGGGATAAACAGCGGATGGGTGATATAGGAAATCACCTGCGCCAGCGACCTGGCTGCAGGTGGAAATACCGGACCTTCACCGGTATGAATGTTACGTTCCGGTAACGCTTGTTCGTGCATCATCTTGTTCTTATAATTCTTTACGTAAACGGGCAACCGGTATGTTCAGCTGCTCCCTGTATTTGGCCACCGTACGGCGGGCAATATTATATCCCTTGTCCTGCAGCATCTTGGTAAGGTTCTCATCGCTCAGCGGCTTCCGTTTGTTTTCCGCTTCTATCAGGTCGGAAAGGATCTTCTTCACCTCCCGGGTGGATACTTCCTCGCCGCTGTCGGTGGACAGGGATTCGGAGAAAAAGAACTTCAGCTTGAAAGTACCGAATTCCGTCTGCACGTATTTGCTGTTGGCAACACGGCTCACCGTGGAAATATCCAGCTGGGTACGGTCGGCAATATCCTTCAGGATCATCGGTTTCATGGTGGTTTCATCACCGGTCAGGAAAAACTCCCGCTGGTAGTCCATGATAGACTCCATCGTAGACAACAGCGTGTGCTGCCGCTGTTTGATGGCGTCGATAAACCATTTGGCGGCATCAATTTTCTGCTTGATAAACAACACGGCCTCCTTCTGGCGCTTGTCTTTCTTGTCGCCGCGGTCATACTCCCGCAGCATGTCCTTATATCCGCCGGAGATCCGGAGGTCGGGCGCATTGCGGGAATTCAGCGTCAGCTCCAGCTTGCCGGCATTGTTCATGATGAAAAAGTCCGGCAATACGTAACTCTCCGCTTTATTGAGCGTAGCATAATTGCCGCCCGGTTTCGGATTCAGCTTGATAATCTGATTGATAGAGGCTTTCAGCCCTTCATCGCTGAGACTCAGCGCTTTCTGTATCTTTTCGTAGTGTTTCTTGGTAAACTCGTCGAAGTAATTCTCCAGGATCTGGTAGGCGGTGTTCACCCCTTCGTCGTCCTGCGGCTTCCGTTTCAGCTGCAGCAGCAGGCATTCTTTCAGATCGGTGGCGCATACGCCGGCAGGGTCAAACTCCTGGATCTTTTTGATCAGTTCCCGGATTTCTTCTTCTGTGGTGTCTATGTTCTGGGAGAAAGAAAGGTCATCCACCATGGCGCTTACTTCGCGGCGCAGGTAACCGTCGTCATCGATACTGCCGATAATGTGCTCGGCGATGGCATTCTGGTGATCGTCCAGCTCCAGCATGCCCAGCTGGCTCAGGAGATGCTCATGGAAAGAGGTTTCCACCCGGATCGGAATGGTTTTATTGCTCTCATCCGGATCGGGATAGTTGTCGTCCCGCAGTTTATAATCCGCCACGTCATCATCTCCATCACTTACGTATTCAGAAATATCTATATTGTCATATTCGCTTTCGCTGCCGTCCGGCTCGAAATCATCTTCTTCATCGCCCTCGCTGTCTGTCTTGGCGTCAAAATCCTCCTGCTCTTTGAATTCGTCTTCATGTGTGTCTTCACCGTATTCGAGGGCAGGGTTTTCTTCCAGTTCTTCTTTAATTCTTTCTTCCAGGTTGACAGTAGGAACCTGCAGCAACTTCATGAGCTGAATCTGCTGTGGTGAAAGCTTTTGTAATAACTTTTGCTGTTGTGTCTGCTTTAGCATAATAATCGTTCCCTACAGGGCAAAATTAATAAGTATAAGGTTAACGATAGCCTTACCGCCTTTAGCAGTCCACAGTCAGCGGTCATTACCGGCAACAGTGGCAGCTAATTCCGGGGGCTATAGGTCCAGTTCCAATTGCTCCGGCAACAGGCGGAACGACTTGCGGTGGTACGGTGTGTCGCCAAACTCCCGCAGGGCGTCGCGATGTTGCCGCGTCGGATAGCCTTTGTTCTCATTCCAGCCAAAATGCGGATACTCCAGGTGCAACTGCTGCATGTACTCGTCACGGTACGTCTTGGCCAGAATAGAGGCAGCGGCAATGGATGCATATTTGCCATCTCCCTGAACAATGCAGGCAAACGGTATTTTGCCGTAAGCATAAAACCGGTTACCGTCGATAATGATAAATTCCGGCTGCCGGCTCAACTGTTCCAGTGCCAGGTGCATTGCCCTGAAAGAAGCTTTCAGTATGTTTATCTTGTCTATTTCCACATTGTCTACGCTGGCTACAGCATAGTGCAACGCTTCTTTTTCTATTACTCCGCGCAACAGGTCCCGGTCTGCCGCTGTCAGTTGCTTGGAATCATTGAGCAGCGGGTGACTGAAACCTGCCGGTAATATCACGGCCGCAGCAAACACAGGGCCCGCAAGGCACCCTCTGCCGGCTTCGTCACAGCCAGCCTCCAATAATTCGTCCTGATAATGAGATAGTAGCAAATCCGGTTCTGTTTAAGACGGGTAAAATTACAAGATTAATGTTAAGGAACAAGGAATCCCGAATTTTACACGGCTTACTGGGAATCGCGTTTGAACAGGTCTTTGAAATCCTGTTTGAAATCCGTCCACTCTTTATCAGATTTTTTCATCAGCTCATCAGCAGCCTTACGGGTGCTGTCCCATGCATCGGCGCTGCTGTTTTGCACGTCTTTCATTTTTTTGTTCATCTCCACTTTTAGCTCCTCCAGCTTTTTCCGCGCTTCCCTGCTTTTCTCCGTACCTTCTTTTTTTAACTCCTCGCTGGTCTGGTCTATCTGCTTAATCCGCTCCCGGATCGCATCTTCCGCCTGCTTTTTCTGCTCGTTGAGATAATCCCCCGTACTATTGGCGGCGTCTTTCACATCCTCCTTCAGTTTAGCCGCGTCTTCCTTCATCTCTTCCCGCTTCTCTTCCTGCTGTTTGTTCTCATTGCACGCCAAAAACGCTGCTACACCCATTATTAACATTAATTTTTTCATGATCAACAGATTTAAACAATTAAAAAATATAGGTTTTTAAATTTTTGGCACGCCTTGTTGCGCTGCTCCCTTTTATCAAAACATATTCCAGTTTTTTTGTTCACTGCCCGGGATATATTATTTACAGAAGAAAAAACATGTATAAAATAATAATATAATTTAAAAAGACAAATTACCGGGGAAGATCCTACTCATTATGCCCCATCCATGCGTCCGTTAACAAAAAAATAGCTAGGTTTGAGGTCCTTTTATAACAAAACCAAACTGATATGAGAAAAAAACTACTGGTTTTGCTCCTGCTGCTTAGCGTAAGTATTAAATGGGCAAAAGCAGACGAGGGCATGTGGCTCCCGTATTTACTGGGCCAGCAGACCTACAATGACATGGTCAAAAAAGGTCTTAAGCTGACCAAGGAACAGCTGTACAGCATCAACAAGGCATCCCTGAAAGATGCGATCGTGATCTTCGGCGGCGGCTGCACCGGCGAAATAGTAAGCAATGAAGGCCTTATCTTCACCAACCATCACTGTGGCTACGGCGCTATCGCGGCGGCCAGCTCAGTAGAACATAACTACCTCAAAAACGGTTTCTACGCGAAAAATAAACAGGAGGAAATTGCTTCCCCCATGTTGTCTGTCCAGTTCCTGGTGAAAGTGGAAGACGTTACCAAAGATGTGGAATCCCAGCTGCAAGGTCTCAGCGGCGCCGACAGAATGAAAAAAGAACAGGAAGCCTATGCGGGTATCATCACCAAAGCCACTGCCGGTACGGAATATGAAGCGAAAGTAGTGCCGATGTTCAAAGGCAACCAATACCTGATGTTCGTATACGAGCGCTTTAAAGACGTACGCCTGGTGGGCACTCCCCCGGAAAGCGTAGGTAAATTCGGCGGCGATACCGATAACTGGGAATGGCCCCGCCATACCGGCGACTTCTCCATTTTCCGCGTGTATGCCTCCAAAGACGGTAAACCAGCCGCTTATTCAAAAGACAACGTGCCCCTGAAGCCTAAACACTTCCTGCCGGTATCCATCAAAGGCGTAAAAGAAAACGACTACGCGATGATCCTCGGTTACCCCGGCGGCACCAACCGTTACGAAACTTCCTACGGCATCAAGCTGAAAACAGAAGTAGAAAACCCGTCCCTCGTAAACCTGCGCGACGTCAGGCTCAAAGCCATGATGGAGCAGATGGTGAAGGACCCGGCGGTGAAACTGCAGCTGGCCTCTTCCTACGCCGGTATCGCCAACTACTGGAAGTTCTTTGACGGCGAAAGCAAACAGCTGAAACAACACCACGTACTGGAAGACAAGGAAAAAAATGAAGCTGCCTTCGCGAAATGGGCCCAGGACAAACCTGAATTTGCCAATATCATGAACGACTACGCAGCGGCCTATAAAGCATGGTCTCCCTACGCCAAACACCGTGTATACCTCACAGAAGGCTTACTTGGTTCCCCGGTAGCTGCTTATGCCGCTTCCCTGATGGCACTCGAAAAAGCGCTCGTAACGCCGGGCGCCCCTAAAGACGCCGCACAACAGGCGGCTGCCGCTGCTGATAAAGCACGCGCCGGCTTCCTCGCAGAGGAAAACAAACCCAGCGACCAGAAAATACTAGCAGCCACTGCCCGCATGTTCTACAACGACGTGCCGAAAGACCAGCAGCCTACCGGTTACTTCGAAACGCTGAAAAGCAAATTCGGCAGCCTCGAAGAAGATAATACCTGGAAACTCTGGGCCGCTTCCCTGATGAACAACACCATCATCTTCGACGATGCCAAATGGAAAGCGTTTATCGCCAACCCCGACGCAGTAACCCTGCAGAACGATCCGATATTTAACTACGTCAGCACTTTCATCAAAAACTATAGCGGTAAATACCAGCCGATCCACGGCCAGTTTGTGATGAAAAACAATGACCTCGGCCGTCAGTACCTGAAAGGCGTGATGCAGATGCAGCCTAACGGTAACAGATACCCGGACGCGAACTTCACCATGCGCCTCTCTTACGGCCAGGTGAAAGCTTACGCCCCGCGCGATGCCGTGCACTACGACTACGTGACCACCATGAAAGGGGTGATCGAAAAATACGTTCCGGGCGATTATGAATTTGACCTGCCGGCTAACTACACAGACCTGTACAACAAAAAAGATTTCGGTCAGTATAAAGACGCCAAACGCAACGACGTGGTAGTGGGCTTTATCACCACCAACGATATCACCGGCGGTAACTCCGGTTCCCCTGTGATCAATGCTAACGGAGAACTGATCGGTCTCGCTTTCGACGGCAACTACGAAGCGCTGAGCCATAAAATCCAGTTCGACGCCGATTACAACCGCACTATTTGCGTAGATGTACGTTATGTGCTGTGGTGCATCGAAAAACTGGGTGGTGCTAAAAACATCATCAATGAACTGAAGCTGGTGAAATAATTATTACCTGCTTAAATATTCATCCCGTTCCGGTAGCACCGGAACGGGATTTTTTTATGCCCGGGCGCCAAACATTTCCCTTCTGCACGGTGTTATCCCCAGTAATAACCGCCTGATCCGAAAACTCAACAACCGTGCATGTATAAACGAAACACCCGACTGGCCGCCTTTTTTCTCTGCTTTTGTTCGGCTGTCCCCGCGGCCTATGCAGGGGACAGGCCAGTGAGCGATACGACCATCACCAAAGACACTACCGCCATTAAACCGGGGTTCCTGAAGAAAATAACGCTGGGCGGCGTGTTCCAGGCACGCTATACCGTTTCGCTGAAACCCGATGTGGATGTAAATGGCACGCATCAGGCGGATCCCGGAAAAGAAGTGGTGCGTAACAGCTTCAGCCTCAAACGGGCGCGTCTTCAGGTGAAGGCGCAGGTGAGCGACCGGTTCCAGGCCGGCGTACTGGTGAACCTCGCCGATTTCGCCAGCGACCCTAAAGGAAAAGTGCTGGAAAACGCATTTATTTCCTACCGGTGGAATGACGCCGTCAACTTTACAGTGGGCCAGTTCCGGCCCTCTTTTGGCCTGGAAGACCTTTACCCGGTAGACATCATCCAGTCTATGGATTTCTCCAATCAATACTATGCTTTCGGAAATAATGGCTGGCAAAGTTTCCAGGTAGGCGTGTCCATGTTCGGCACCTTCCGGAAAAATACGGCGCTGCCCATTAAATACGCCGTGTCAGTGGTCAACGGAAACAACCGTAACCAGGTGGCCGACGATGATAACGGCAAACTGGCTTCCGCCCGGCTGGAGTTCGGCGACATGAACAAGTTGTCGCTCGGCCTCAACGGCGGCACCGGCGCCGTGAAACAATGCAGCGTATATGCATTGGGGGTAGACTTCAGCGGCGTGATCCCGCTGGCGGAGAAATTTGACCTGCAGCTGCAGTCGGAGTTTAAGCAGGGAACGAACCACCGCCTGTTTTACGGATTGGCCGACAGCCTCCGGAAAGGCCCGTTAAGCGGATACCTGATGCATGGTGTTTACCTGTTGCCCAATTTCCGGTACAAGATCAATTACCGCAAGCTCACCTCCATCGAAGTGTCCATGCGCTATGAGTATTTTAACGAAGATTTCCGGCATAGCGGCAACGCCCGCCGGACCTACATCCCCATGATCAGCCTGGCTTTCCTGAAAGACTATGGCGGGCGTATACAGCTGGGGATGCAGATCGACAATTACGACCGGAATATTCCCGGAACAAAAACACACAACAGTAACCTAATGATCGTACAGGTACAATGCAGAATATAAAAAGGCCTTTATCATGAAAGAAATCAAGTATTTACAACTGTTGGTCACGGTTATTTTCGGAGCTGTTATCTGGCTGATTCCGCCGCCGGCGGGCGTAACGCCGGAAGCCTGGCACCTGCTGGCTATCTTCCTGTCCACTATTCTCGGTATTATTCTGAAAGCGGCTTCCATGGGGACCATGTCTATGCTGGCTATCACGCTGGTGGCACTGAGCGGGGTGCTGGCCCCCGGAAACCCCGGAAAGTCCATTACCCTGGCGCTCAGTAGTTTCGGGGACAAGGTAATTTGGCTGATTGGTATTTCTTTCTTCATCGCCCGAGGGTTTATTAAAACCGGGCTGGGTAAACGGATCGCCTATATTTTTATCCGGATCTTCGGCAAAAGTTCGCTGGGACTGGCTTATGGACTCGGACTGGCCGACCTGGTGCTGGCGCCGGCGGTGCCCAGCAACACTGCCAGGGGCGGAGGTATTATTTATCCCATCATGAAATCCATGGCGATGAACTTTGGCTCCCTGCCGGAAGATCCTGCCACCCATCGCAAACTGGGCGGTTTCCTGACGCTGAGCAGTTACAACATGAACCTCATCACTTCATCGCTTTTCCTAACCGGTACCGCGAGTAACCCCATGTGCCAGAAGTTCGCCAAAAATATGGGCATCGATATCACTTGGATGTCGTGGTTCGCTGCTGCGCTGGTGCCGGCAGCGCTGTCTATCGTGGTGGTGCCCTTTGTGCTGTACAAGGTATATCCGCCGGAGCTGAAATCTACCGGCGATGCACCCGCTATGGCGGCAGAAAAACTAAAGGAGATGGGACCGGTGCACAAAAACGAGTGGCTGATGCTGCTGGCTTTTGTGATACTGCTGGTGCTGTGGATCACCGGCGATCTGTTTGGGATAGATGCCACCACTACCGCGCTTATCGGACTGGTGTTCCTGTTGCTGTCGCAGGTGCTGGACTGGGAAGATGTTAAGTCCGAAAAAGGCGCCTGGGACACGATCGTATGGTTTTCCGCGCTGGTGATGATGGCCAGCTTCCTGAACTCGCTGGGCTTCATTCCCTGGTTCAGCGACCTTATTAAAAAGCAGGTAGGCGGTATGCAGTGGATGGTGGCTTTCCCTATCATCGTTCTGGTCTACTTCTATAGTCATTACATATTTGCAAGCGCTACGGCGCATGTGGCAGCCATGTATTCGGCCTTTCTGGCGGTGGGCATTTCAGTGGGCATACCGGGTACGCTGCTGGCCCTGGTACTGGGCTTCTGCGGCGGTATTTTCGGCACGCTGACACATTACGGGCATGGCCCCGCGCCGGTATTCTTCGGGAGTACCTATGTGGAACTGAAAGACTGGTGGAAGTGCGGGTTCTTGTTGAGTATCGTGTATATCCTTCTCTGGATGGGTATTGGCGCAGGCTGGTGGAAAGTATTGGGCATCTGGTAATATCTAAATATCAAACTATGGGTCAGTGGCGACAAAAAACATTAACCAGGAAAAACTGGATGGCGTTCACAGGGTTGTTCCTGTGTTTCTTTCTCGTTATTCACCTGCTGGGCAACCTGCAGCTGTTACTGCCCGATGAAAGGGCGCATCTGCAATTCAATGCCTATTCGCACCTGTTGTCCGGGAATATCCTCATCAAAATTATTTCGTGGATATTGTATGCAAGTATTATCGCGCATGTGGTATACGCCATTGTTATAACGTTGACGAATAAACGCTCTCGAAATGCTAAATATCACTATGACAGGCGGGGTGAAGTGAGTAAATGGTATACCCGTAATATGGGCGTGCTGGGCACCATCATTTTTGTGTTCCTGGTGATTCACTTCCGAGATTTCTGGTATGTGTACAAGTTCGGATCGTTGCCGCTGGACGAGCGGGGCAACAAAGACCTGTACCGACTCGTGGTGGCGGTATACAGCGAAACATGGTATGTGCTGGTGTACGTGTTGTGTATGGTGGCGTTGTGTTATCATTTGCTGCATGGTTTCTTCAGCGCTGCCAGAACGCTGGGGGTATATCACCCGCGGTATGTGCAATGGGTAAGGCTGATCGGTTGGATATACAGTGTGGGCATCTGCGCGGCTTTCGCGTGGATACCGGTTTATGTTCACTTCTTAAAATAATGGGTTATGCTGGACGCAAAAATACCGGACGGGCCACTGGAAGATAAGTGGCGTCATTACAAGGAACATGCTAAGCTGGTAAATCCTGCTAACCGTAAGAAGCTGGAAGTGATAGTGGTGGGCACGGGACTGGCTGGCAGCGCTATTGCGGCTTCGCTGGGGGAGATGGGTTACCGGGTAAAAAGCTTTTGTTTTCAGGATACGCCGCGGCGGGCGCATTCAGTGGCGGCGCAGGGCGGTGTAAACGCCTGTAAAAACTATAAGAACGACGGCGACAATATCTTCCGCATGTTTTATGATACCATCAAAGGCGGTGATTTCCGGGCGCGGGAGGCCAATGTGTATCGCCTGGCGGAATGCAGCGCCAGCCTGATAGATCAGGCGGTGGCGCAGGGCGTGCCTTTTGGCAGGGAATACGGCGGCTATCTCAACAACCGCTCTTTCGGTGGTGTGCAGGTATCGAGAACTTTTTATGCCCGCGGCCAAACCGGTCAGCAGTTGCTGCTGGGCGCATATCAGGCGCTGATGCGGCAGGTACACCAGGGCACGGTGAAGATGTATGCCCGGCATGAAATGCTCGACCTGGTAACGATCGATGGCAAGGCAAAAGGCGTTATCGTCCGTAATCTGGACAGCGGTGAGATAGAACGGCATGGCGCACATGCGGTAATACTGGCCACCGGCGGGTTCGGGAAGATCTATTACCTGTCCACCCTGGCGATGGGCTGTAATGGTTCCGCTATCTGGCGGGCGCACAAGAAAGGCGCATTGATTGCCAACCCCAGCTGGACGCAGATCCATCCTACCAGTCTGCCGCAGTCCGGGGAGTACCAGTCCAAGCTGACGCTGATGTCTGAATCCCTGCGTAACGACGGCCGTATATGGGTGCCTAAAAAGCAGGATGAAAACAGGCTGCCCAACCAGGTGCCGGAGGAAGAGCGGGACTATTACCTGGAGCGCCGCTATCCGGCGTTTGGTAATTTATCGCCGCGGGACATCGCTTCCCGGGCAGCCAAAGAACGCATTGATGCGGGATATGGCGTAGGCCCCTGAAAAACGCCGTATATCTTGATTTCTCCAAAGCGATTAAAGACCAGGGGATAGATAAGATCAGGGAGAAATATGGCAATTTGTTCCGCATGTACGAAAAGATCACCGGTGTGAATGCGTATAAAGAACCGATGAAGATTTCACCGGCAGCGCATTTCTCGATGGGCGGCCTGTGGGTGGACTATGAACTGATGACCACTATCCCGGGGTTGTTTGCGTTGGGAGAAGCAAATTTTGCGGACCATGGCGCCAACAGGCTGGGCGCCAATTCACTGTTGCAAGCCTGTGTAGACGGCTATTTCATTGCGCCGTACACATTGGCCAATTACCTGGCAGATGAAATTAAAGTACCGGCGACAGATGTGCATCATCCTGCTTTTGATGCTGCCGCTAAACAGGTAGAGGAGCAATTGCATTTACTGAAAAGCATCGGCGGTAAATTATCGGCGGATTATTTCCATAAAACACTGGGGAAGGTCCTGTACGATAAATGCGGGCTGTCGCGTTCCGCAGAGGGGCTGGAGGCGGCTATCCGGGACATCCGGGGACTGCGGGAGCAGTTTTATGCCGACCTGTTTATTCCGGGTGGGTATGCTATCAACAGCGAGCTGGAAAAAGCCGGCAGGGTGGCTGACTATTTGGAGCTGGGAGAGCTGATGTGTTACGATGCACTCACGCGGGAAGAATCCTGTGGGGCGCATTTCAGGCTGGAGTACCAGACGCCGGAAGGAGAGGCGATGCGTAATGATGCTGATTTCGCTTTTATATCCGCCTGGGGATGGGCGGGTGAAAACCAGCCGCCGGTTTGGAACAAGGAACCGCTGATATTTGAATTTGTTACACCTACCGTAAGAAGTTATAAATAACGTGTATGCATATACGATTAAAAATATGGAGGCAGGAAAACAGCCACGATACCGGCAAGATGGAGGACTATGCATTGGCGGATGTGAATCCCGATATGTCTTTTCTGGAGATGCTGGACATGCTGAATGAACAGCTGCTGGCGCAGGGGCAGCGGGTTGTGGAGTTTGACCACGATTGCCGTGAGGGCATCTGCGGGCAGTGCGGCGTGATGATCAACGGGCGTGCGCACGGGCCTTTAAAAAACACCACTACCTGTCAGCTGCATATGCGCAGTTTCCGGGACGGGGACACGATTTATATAGAACCTTTCCGTGCGACGGCTTTCCCTGTGAAATGCGATCTTAAAATAGACCGCAGCGCGTTTGACAGGGTGATACAGGCCGGCGGTTATGTATCTGTGAATACGGGGCAGGCGCCGGAGGCCAACAGTATTCCGGTGGGGCATCCTGTGGCGGAAGCGGCGTTTGACGCAGCAGCCTGTATCGGCTGCGGCGCCTGTGTGGCGGTGTGTAAAAACTCCAGTGCGGCATTGTTTACCAGCGCGAAGATCACCCATCTGGCACTGTTGCCGCAGGGCGCGGTGGAGGCGCAGGAACGGGTACGTCATATGGTGGACCAGATGGATGCCGAAGGGTTCGGTCATTGCAGCAATACCGAGGCTTGTGAAGCAGAATGTCCGCAACAGATTTCAGTGCTGCATATCGCGCGGATGAACTGGGAATACAACAAGGCGCAACTGCTGAAAAAATAGCGCAGTGCTACATTGCGGCGTTTACGTAGTTATACGTAATTTGAAAAAATTTGTTGGTTAAAACGAATGTTATTTGCAGAAAAAGATGTAGATTTGCATCCGCTTTTATACCGAAGATATACTGTTGCGAATAAGAGTTGCTACATGCAATAGTGTTACCCCGGATTTTATTTGTAACAGGGTTTGTTACCCTACCCCAAAATGAAGTATTAAATAAGATGAAACATTACAACACGTTTGTGGTGGCCCTTATGCTGCTGGTAGCGGCAATGACGGCTTGTTCCCCAAACCAGGAAAAAAGAGAAAAAGAAACAGCTACAGTGACCGGTAACGCCGGTAATTTTCTGATCATCAGAGGTCATGGTTTTAGCAAAGAGAAAACTGCGAATAAAGTGATCTTTGGCGATGTGGCAGCGCATATATTGCGTGCAGAAGCCAACTATCTGCTGGTACAGGTACCGGAGCAGAAAGCAGACACTGTACAAGTGGTAGTAGCAGTAGGAGCTAACACCTCCAACGCTATGTTGTTTGAATACAACTCCGGACGGAAGCTGGTAGCATCCGCACGGGATTTCGCCGGCGTGGCGTATTAATAACGCAGCGTTTAATTGTTATACCATAGCTTTATTTGTAAAGTAGAAATGAAAAGGGCGTCTCTAAAAAGAGGCGCCCTTTTTTTACAGAAAGATTTCCCGTTAAATTTTTATGAGCCGGTGCTGATATTGTTCGGTGCCGCAAATCACCCGGATGATGTAAATGCCGGGAGCCCAGCCATTGACAGACAGGGTTGTCCTTCCGGAGCGGCGTTCGCTCAGTATCCTTTTGCCCGTTGCGTTATATACCTCCAGTATAAAAGGTGCATTGTTTACCGGGGGGATCACCACATAACTGGTAGCGGGATTGGGAAACACCGCCAGCGGCCCCTTGCTGGCGGAAATGTGCCCGGTGGCGGCATAGGTTGTTGGAGGCGCTGCCATGAGCATCGGTGCGGCTGCGGCAGTATCGGGGCACACGGCTGCAGGGATGTATTTGTCCACCACCCTTTGAAACAGGATACGATGACCGGCAGCATTGAAATGTACATCATCGCCGCTGTTGTATTCAGGCAGGATGTATCCGTTGGGTTGTGCCAGGCCGTTCCAGAAGTCAATGGCTTTATCTCCGAAGTAGAGATTAATGGTGTCTTTCATCTGTGCCAGCCGCAACGCTGCGGCATAACCGAGGTTGCCTCTGGGTTGGGTGGTAGATACCCACAACGGAACATTGTGCAGTGCCGCTTCCTGTTTCAGGGCGAGGTAATTGGCGGTTTGTTTCGTCAGCGGAAAGTTCCGCGCTTCGTCGTTGGTGGGCATGTTGATGATGATGGCATCCGGCTGCAGGGCGATAGCCTTCGTAATGTTGTGCGCGGTGTCTACATAATAGGTAATACCGGACACAGTATAAGGAGGTGTGCCGGTGGGCATAATCGCCTGTGTTGTGTTGCTGCCGAATGCCATCAGGATGATAGAGTCTGCGCTGTTATGCTGTTGTTTGAGATAACGGTTATACCGCATTACCCAGGCGCTGTCGCGGTTGGGCAGACCATTGCCCCACGCTGTAGAAGAGCCCAGTACCACGATACGCAGCGGTTTGTTGCAACTGCCGGGCACATATACCACTTTGCCGCCGGCAACGCTGCTATAGTAGTGGCGGTTTAAGGTGGCCTCCATATTCAGCCGGTAATAGTATTGCTGGTTGAGGGCTACGGTGGTGTCGGTAAACTGGTAATTGCGTTGTGTGGATGAGCTTCCCGCTGCGTTAACGCTGCCGATGGCCATCCAGCTGATGGTATCGATGCTCCGCTCGATGATGAATTTTACCGTACTGTTTTCTTCGAGGGTACTCCAGGAAAGTTGTAACCGTTGCCCGGCGGTGGCCACTGTAAAAGCGGACAGCCGGAAGGGCGGGGCGGGAGCTGTGGTACACAGCGCCTGTGGCAGTTGTTTGGCCACCACCCTGTCGAACAGGATACGTTGTCCGGCGGAATTCAGCAGGGCGTCATCGCCGCTGTTGTAGGCCGGTAGGATGTATCCCCTGCTGTCGGCCAGTCCTGTCCAGAAGTCGATCGCTTTGCTGCCGAAATAGGTAATGATGCTGTCTTTCATTTGCGTGAGACGAACACCGGCGGCGAGGCCCAGGTTGCCGCGGGGTTGTGTGGTGGCTATCCATAAGGGGATGTTGTACAAGGCGGCTTGCCGTGCCAGGGCTTTCAGGTTTGCCACTTGTACGGTCATCGGAAAGTTGCGTGCTTCGTCTTCATTGGGAATGTTTATGATAATGGCGTCGGGCGCCAGTGCGATAGCGCGGGTGATATTACACGTGGTGTCTACTGCGAAGGTGATCCCGGACACGGTATAGGACGGTGTCCCATTGGCCTGGATGGTGTGGGTGGTATTACCGCCTTTCGCCAGGATGATCACCGTATCGGACGGATGGTGCGTTGCTTTCAGGTAACGGCGGTAACGGAATGTCCAGGCGCTGTCGCGTACCGGCACGCCGTTGCCCCAGGCTGTGGAAGAGCCCAGCACAACAATCTTCAGGGGATTGGTACAGGTCTGGGAATAGCTGTCAGAAAACGGTAACAGGAAAAAGAAGGTAAGCAGATACAAGTAGCACAGCTGTTTCATGGGGTGGATAATTAGGGATTAATAATAAAAATTCAGCGGCGGTAGTGTATACCCAAAAACAGGGGGTGTATCTGCGGTTACAGGTATCTAAAGTTAAGCAATTAATCCCGTTTGCGGAAAAAAAAGAGGTTGTCTTATACAAGACAACCTCCTCTGTTATAATGGGTTACTAAGTAGTCTATTTCAGCTCTTTCGGCTGCATCCCGAATATCATGACCAGCTGATTGTTTTCGTAGAAGTTCAGTGTCTGGTCTGCCACATCATAGCGATAGGTATGTTCACCGATCCTCTTCAGGAATTCCGTTTCGCGGCGCATCACATTTTCATCCATGCAGGCCATTCTTGTGCTGATCACCATTGTAAAGGTAATGTTTTCTCCGTTAGTTTGGTAACCTCCGGAAATACGATTGCAACCGCCTTTACCATGGAAACGTTTTGCTGCCGGATCAAACTCTATCCAGATGCCGGATTGTGTGAGCGTGCTGTCTCCGAGTTTAATAAGATTCCATCTTTTGCTGGCGATAAACGCCCACGGGGAGCCTTTTTCAGGAGTGGCGGTTATTTTTTTCTTCTCCAGTACTTTCCGCAGGGTGTACCTGATGGAAGAGCCGTCGGCCGGTGGATTTTTAACAGGCGTTACTCTTACCAGCAGTTTGTAACGATAGCCGGGCGTATATTTAAATCCTTCAATGCCGGTGTACAGGTTAGACCATTCGGTATCCTTCACGCCTTTGATCTGCAGGCATTCCATGGGCGCTACGCCGGTACATGGCTCCTTGGATTCTTTCACATAGATTGTCTGATTTTTTGGGGACTGCTGCTTTTGTACAGGCTTCAGGGGCGTCATCAGTGTCGTAGCCAGCGTCAATGCTAATTCAAGAAACATAATTGTGATTTTAATCTTTAACAACAAAAGGTACCTGACGGTTTACTTTTGTCAGAATACCTTCTGTTTGCAAAAACGCTGCCAGCATACAGAATGTTACAGCTTTCAGGACGATTTCCGTTTACCTATCCGCTGTATGATGCTGGTGTAGTAGGCCAGTTTATCTTTTCCCGGCAGGCTGATCACCTTTACATCATTGGCGGTAAGGAGGTCCAGCTTGAATTTGGAGGCAGGCACCAGTTCTTCCGGGATGTAATAGTAGAGGGTGTTGTGCACCGGTACATTTTTATGATGAAATTTCTGACGCGCCCTGTAAGTGAGCAGCCACCAGAGGTCTGTTTCCACAAAATCGAGCGACAGTCCGAAGATGTGGATGTCATGGGTAAAGAAAAAGTCTATCCACGAGTGATAGTACACCTGTTTGGCGTGTATGCGTCGCAGTAAGGATGCCTTTGGTACTTCTTTGCTGGAGTAGAAGGTCCCGCTTACCACATAGTTACGCATCAGCTGCAACTGGCCGCCATAGTGCTCAAAGCCAAGGTTGATACTCATGGGGTTGAGGCAGTCGCCATGGATATGCCAGTAATGGATATCGTCCATGGTATACCGGCGGAAGATGCTGTAAAATTTTTCATTGATAAGACTGGTGTTTTCATAAGGAGTCCTGCCTTCAAGGGTAAACTCATAGTTGGTGGTCAGGATATGCGCCGGTTTCAGGGCCCTGATGGCAGCATGGATGCCATTGGCTTTAATTTCGGCGGCTTTGATGGCGATGAAAGCTTTCAGTTCCCTTTCCCGGAGTTTTTCTCTTTTGATGGCGGTTAAAAAAACCTCTTCATACAGTAGCGGGAATGGTTTTTTGTCGTCCAGTTCCACGCAGTCTCCTGTATGACAGAAGGTGATGATATCCTGCAGCAGGTCTTTCCAGCTTTGTCCGCTGGAAATGTTGTTGATATCATTTCCGATTAACAAAATAAGGTTGTTCATAGCAGGTGTATATGGTTTTATGGGTGGATAAAGCGGAAGGTAAGGTTGATCCTTCCGGAGATCTGCCGGTTTGTTTTGGGTACCTGATGTTCCCAGTATTGCTGCAGTGTCCCTTTCATGACCAGGAGGGAGCCATGTTCCAGCAAAATTTCATGTTTCAGGTGATGATCATTTTTATAGCGTAATAAAAAACGGCGGGAGGCGCCGAAGTTGACAGAGGCGATTACCGGATGGGGCCCCAGTTCCGGCTCATCGTCGGCATGCCAGCCCATAGAGTCGCTGCCGCTGCGGTAAAGGTTGAGCAATACACTGTTGAAACTGGTTTGGGCGACGTTGGTAATACGGTCGCGTATCTCCTGTAGCGCTGCCGTCCACGGACGAGGTTCAAAGGTATTACCGGAAAAACTGTAGGAAGTGGCAGCGTCTCCATACCAGGCCATCAACCGCGGAAATAACACCTGTTTGCCATACATGTTCATCGATTCCTGTTTCCAGTCGATCGTATCCAGTAACGTCTGATAGTAAACATCACTTTCCGCGGGCTTAAAAAAGCACGGATAATAAGCCAGTTCTCCGTTCTTCAGGTGGATGGCATTCCCGGCGTCGGGCTCTTCAAAAAGGCTTCCCTGCAAACTCATGATACAAATTTACAACGGCAGTACGCAATGTATTTACATGCTTATTGATCTTTCCATTGCCAGAGATAGCGGCAGGCATGGGTCCGGTAGGGCGACCATTTGGCGGAGATGGTTTTCATTTTCTCGCGGAAAGCTTTCTTATCGGTGGTGTCCAGCTTGTACAAACGGGCCATCGCCTGCTGTATGCCCAGGTCGTCGACGGAGAAAACATCTTCGCGGTGCAGGTGGAACATGAGCAGCATTTCCACGGTCCACCGGCCTACTCCTTTGATCTGGGTAAGGCACAGCATGACGGCTTCGTCGTCCATTTTATGCAGCCTGGCATCGGTGAGCTTCTGTGCGATGAAGAAGTTGGCCACATTGTGCACATAGGAGACTTTGGCGTTGGACAACCCGATGGCACGGAGCTTTTCCGGCGGGGTGGCGGCTACCTGCTGAGGCGTTGGTTCTTTATTGCCATAAAGGGCCAGGAAACGGGCATAGATCACATCGGCCACCCTGGTGGAGAGCTGTTGGGCCATAATGGCGCCAATAAGGCGCAGCGGGAAGTTTTTCTGCTTTGCCCGCACAGCCAGCGGCCCGCTGATGATCTTCTGCAGTTTTTTGTCTTTGCTGAGATGGGAGATATAAGCATGCTCCGTTACCGGAGTGCCTGACGGTCTGGGCATAAACGATTGATTAAATGATTATATCCGCTATCCTGCACTCCGGCAAGGGCCATTAATAGGAGAATGGCTGATTGTAGATGACCTGCAGGATAGTTTGTCCTACTGCTTTTAACGTCCTGGTGTCAATCACGCTCATGTTATCCCCCTGGGTATGCCAGTGCGGCGCAAAGTTGCCGCTGGCCTGCCAGGCGATGATATCAAAAGTCGGGATATTGGCCATGGTATTTACATAAATGTGATCGTCGGTAATGTAAGACCCGTTCTTCTCGTACCGGAAATAGTCGGAATAGCCCAGCTGGTTGGCGACGTCCCAGAACATTTTCATAGGACCGTAAGCATATTGCTGGGAAGAGCCTTCCATGTAAAACTGGGAGCCGCGGCCGCCTACCATGTCCAGCAGGATGCCGTAATTGGCTTTATAGCCCTTTATATGCGGGTTTTTAGCCCAGTACTGGGTACCGAGGCAGAAAGAGTTTTCGTTGTCTTTAACGCCGTAATCCTCTACGTCTACCAGCAGGATGTCTACGCCGGCTTCGGGCTTATGTGCCCTGAACTGGCGGGCGGTCTCCATGAGTACGCCTACGCCGCTGGCGCCGTCGTCTGCGCCGTCCAGCTTGCCTTTCTTGTCAAAGGCGTCTTCATCGGCCCAGGGGCGGGTATCCCAGTGCGCCAGCAGCAGCACGCGCTGTTTGGCGGCAGGGTTGAAGCTGGCGATAATATTGATACAGGGCAGTTTCTCTTTATTCGGACCTTCCACCGTGGTACGTTGCACATATACGGTGTCTGCCCATTGTTTCAGGGTGCTGATCATCCAGTCGGCGCAATGCTGCTGTGCGGGCGTATTGGGTATCCTCGGTCCGAAGCTCACCTGCTTCGCCGTATAGGCGTAGGCAGAATCCGCATTGAACGCCGGTACCGGCACATTCAGTTTGGCCACTTTACTGGCGCCGGTGCTGTCAACGGTGTTGTCTGTTTTTGGAGATGGCTGCTGACAAGCGCCGGCCAGGAGGGCCAGCGTTGTCAACATGCTAAGAACTTTACGCATTATTATCAGTGGGTATTTGCTTATTGAACGCTATAAGTGACGTTACCGTCTTTTTCATCCTTGAGCTGTATGCCGATGCCCAGCAATTCATTGCGGATACGGTCGGAAGTAGCGTAGTCCTTGCGGCCTTTGGCTTCCTTACGCATGGAGATCAGCATCTGCAGTACGCCGTCCAGTAACTGGTCGTCGCTGCTGGCCGGCGGTTGTTGTACGCCGAGGATGTCTACCAGGTAAGTCTTCCAGGTTTGTTGCAGCAACCGGAACGTGTCTTCGCTGATTTCATGCATTTTGATCTGGCCGCCTTTCAGGGAGTTGATAACAGGCGTCAGCTCAAACAGGTTGGCCAGCACCTTGGCGGTGTTGAAGTCGTCGTTCATGAACTCAGCGCATTCCTGGCACCAGGTGCGCACCTGTTTATCCAGCTCCTCGTTGAGGGCGGCGCCGTCGGAGGTATAGCTCAGTTTCTGCAGCGTTTCATAGGCTGCCCAGAGGCGTTGCAACCCTTTTTCGGCAGCCTGCAGCGCTTCATTGGAGAAGTCGAGCGTGCTGCGGTAGTGCGTTTGCAATACGAAGAAACGGATGGTCATGGGGCTGTAGGCCTTGTCCAGCTGCGGGTTTTCGCCGGTGAACATTTCCGTAAGCTTGATGGTGTTGCCATAAGCTTTGCCCATTTTGCGGCCGTTGATGGTGATCATATTGTTGTGCATCCAGTAACGCGCCATCATCTCGCCGTGGGCGATCTCGCTCTGCGCTATTTCGCACTCGTGATGGGGGAACTGGAGGTCCATACCGCCGCCATGGATATCGAACTGATGGCCCAGGTATTTGGCGCTCATGGCAGAGCACTCGATATGCCAGCCGGGGAAGCCTTCGCCCCAGGGGCTCGGCCAGCGCATGATATGCTCCGGCGGCGCTTTTTTCCACAGGGCAAAATCCGCTTTGTTGCGCTTTTCGTCCTGGCCTTCGAGCTCGCGGGTGGTTTCGAGCATGTCTTCCAGCACACGGCCGCTAAGGATACCGTAGTCATAGCCGGCGGCGTATTTCTTTACGTCGAAATACACGCTGCCGTCCACTTCATAGGCATAACCCTTCTCTATGATCTTTTTGATCATCTCTATCTGCTCGATAATATGACCGGTAGCGGTAGGTTCGATGCTCGGTTCTAGGTTGCCGAACTGCAGCATGGCCCAGTGGAACAGGTTGGTGTATTTCTGCACCAGCTCCATAGGTTCCAGTTTCTCCAGTACGGCGGATTTGGAAACTTTGTCTTCCGCCGCGCGGCCTTCCTCCTCAAAGTGGCCGGCGTCGGTGATATTGCGTACGTAACGTACTTTATAACCCAGGAACTGCAGGTAGCGGTATACCACGTCAAAAGTGATATACGGGCGGGCATGGCCGAGATGGGATTCTCCGGATACGGTAGGCCCGCAAACGTACATGCCTGCGTGGCCGGGATGCAGCGGGGTGAATACTTCTTTCTGGCGGTGTATTGAATTGTATATTTTGAGTTCTGACATATGCTGTAATTAAGATTTCCGGGGACCTGTTACAGGCAACAGGCCTTTTTTCCGGTGGTGGATGGCAAAGATAAATATTGTTCCAGTTGTAAGTAAAAAGTCCGGAAACAACATCGGTCAGATCTCAAAATATTAAACATTTTCATAATTATACTTATTTGTTTACTTCTACTTCCTGCACGCCGCTGCCGACAAGGCTGAGGTTGGCGATGACCGGATAGTGGTCGGACAGGTCGGATATGATTCTCCGAAAACTGTTGACCTTAAAATCAGTGCTGGCAAACACATAGTCAATGCGCAGGGTGGGGGCTATCCCGTTAAACGTGCGGCCTACGCCCCAGCCCTTGTTCAGGAAAGCGTCCTGAAGGTTGCCTTTGATCGTGAAATAGGTATACGACGCCGGGGTGTCGTTAAAATCTCCGCATACAATCACCGGGTAAGGGCTCTGCCGGATAAAATTACCTACAATATCGGCTTGCTGACTGCGGCGTATATACGCCTCGCGCATTTTCTGAATGATGTTCTTCGTCGCCACCAGGCCGGTATCTTCCTGGTTTTTGATCTTGCGAATATCGGTATAGTCTTTTTCGTTGAAACGGTACGACTCCAGGTGCATATTGACAATCCGGATGGTATCATCGTCCTTTACAATATCTGCATAAATCAGGCTTTCACTCAAAGGGCCCATGCTCATTTTCACTTTGTCTGATGCAATAATAGGGTATTTTGAAAAGATGATGGAACCCCAGTGCTGCATCCCGTTGCGGTTAAAGTCGCTCGAAAAGAAACGGAACGGCATTTTCATCTCCCGGGAAATATCCTCCCGGTTATTAAAATCGTTTTTCCGCTCGGACGTGTAAAAGTCCTGGAAGCAGGCAACGTCCGGCTCCTGCTTTTTGATCAGCGCAAACATGGCCTGCCGGTTGTATTTACTGTCTTTTTCGCGGTACAGGCCGAACTGGCTGACGTTATAGCTCATCACGGTCAGACTTTGCGCCGCCGGCGCCGGTTTATTACCGGACGGCAGGTTAAATGCCAGGAAAGCGCTGATGGACTTCCAGCCGAGAAACAGGGCGGTGAGCGATAAAAAAGCATATTTGTAGTTGAAAAACAACCACCCCCCCAGAAATATCACCAACAGTCCCAGTAAAAAGGGAAAAGCCAGCGTAATGAAGCTGATAGGCCAGAACCAGGCCGGTGAAATATACGGTGCAAGGCAGGCGGCAAGAAACAGCACCACCACTCCAACGTTGATGAATACAAAAAAGCCCTTCGTAAATAGTCTTAAAAATCGCACCGCGTTTCCACGTTTGTTGAATGAATAAAGTTAATGTTTTTTCAACGACAGACGGGATATAACCGGGAAATGCTCTGACTGCGGCATTTCCGGCACCCGGCATCCTTTGATGCTGAAATGCCGGTCCGGCAGGATGTAATCGATACGCAGGGTGGGCGACAGGTAGGAGAGCGTCCGGCCCCATCCCGTCCCGGTGGCCAGGAAGGCGTCCTGTAGCCCGGCGGCAGCAACGCGGTAACTGTAGGATGCCGGCGTGTCGTTAAAATCTCCGGCCACGATCACCGGATAGGGACTGGCCGCTATCAGCGCCTTTAGCTGTTCCACTTGTGAAGCCCTGCGCCGGAAGGTAGCCTTCATTTTACTGCCAAGGTTCATCAGCTGTTGTAAACCGGTTAACCGGAGATCGCTACGTTCAAGCATATACGAAGTGAACTGAACGCTGAAAATTCTAAGGGTATCGCCATGGACTATTACATCCGCCTGCAGGAAACTGCGGCCGCTGCGGGGAGCCAGGCTGTCGCTGAGGATCATCGTGGCGGCTGCAACAGGGTAGCGGGAGAACAGCGCTATGCCGTAATGCCATGTGTCCCAGTTAGTATGGTCAGGGGCGAAATAATGGTAAGGATACTGGCCGATCTGCCGCAGTGAGTCGATATTGTGCGACTTGTCGGGGCCGTCGTTGGTGTAAAACTCCTGCAGGCAGACGATATCCGGCGAGGCGTCCGCAATCTGCCGGAAGATGGCGGAACGGAGCGACTGGTTGATTTTATACCCCTGCAGGCCCATGCTGCTGCTGTTGTATGTCATCAGGGTAAAGTCGTTGCTGCCGGCTTCAATACGAAGGTCCGTCTTCGGCGAAAAATGAAGCCCCCAGGTATTTAAAGCGGGGCGTATGCAGAGCGCCAGCGCAATGCCCAGCGCAAAAAAGTACTTTTTCTGCTGCCGCCAAAACCACAAAAGCGGCAATGTTAACAGGCAAAAGAGAAAAACGATGGGGAAAACGAGGGCGGCAAATCCGGAAACCCAATAACGTCCCGGGTTGAGCAGCGGCAACCAGGCGCTTGTTAGTAAGATAAGGATGAATAAAGAGCAAACAAACTTCATGGACATCTGTTTGGATATTTTTTATTTAGGTATTGGGAAGGGTAAGTTATTATATTAATCCGCAACTTGCGTATTAATAATCCCATCGTCACTAAATACCTGAATAACCCAATAAAAAAATAACCAAATTCCTGAATGCCTAGTTTTCTCCCGCACGGAGCAGCGTTTCCCGCTCTTCAGGCGATAAGGAGTCGAGGCCCATTTCGTTGATCTTATCAAGGATTTCATTGAGCCGCTGTTCCGGCACCTGCCCGATTTTGCGGTAAGGCTGACTTTCCAGCCTGGCGACGATCTTAGCGGCGCTTTTCGGGTGGTTGGGATCTATCTGTTGAGCGGCAGGATGGAAAACGTGTGTCAGTTTAAACAGCAGATGGTTGAACCCTGCGCCCCAGTCATGCCCTTTTTTCCAGCTGTACATAAACAGCAGTCCGGCGATGGCGCCGCCGGTGAGCTGTACCAGGTAGGCGATGCCGCCCGGGCTGGACACGCTGGTGCCGATGGAGAGGCCTGCGTATACAATGGTGATGATCCAGAGGGGGATGCCGCCCGCCAGCAACGGGAAGATCCGGTAGCGCGGAGAAATCAGCGTAGCACCGGCTGCCATGGCCACTATACTGGGGGAAGACCCCATGGTGGCTGCGTTGGGCAGCAGGGTATGAAGGCCGGGAATAGCCTGAACGCCGAGGATATAAAAGAGGTTGCCCACCAGGCCGCCAAACAGGTACACAGGGAGTATCCGCTGATGACCGGCGATATGCTGCAGGAAAGTGCCGAAACACCACAGCCATACCATGTTGGTGAATACCTGCCACACTTCTATATGGGAGAAAAGGGAGGTAAGCAGTGTCCACGGGCGCGCCAGCAGTTGGGAAGGATCAGCCGGCAGCCGCAGCCAGTTCATAATATTTTTATAGAAAAGGGCATCTCCTTCTTTCCCTACTTCCATGGTATAGATCACCTTGGCGAAAAGCAGGAATATAAAAACAGTAAGATTAACAACCACTAACTGGGTGACCATATTCCGTTCTTCCCCAAGGGAGAGACGTGGCATTTTCTCTTTTTCCAACGCATGCATGGTACAAGTAATTTACAATACAAAATTACGGCTTAATAAAGTCTTGCGTCAATAAAAATCCGTTCGGTTTCTTTTATTCCAGCCTCTGAGCAGCAGGTACGCAAAAAGTGCGCCGCCCAGGTGCGCAAAGTGGGCTACATTATCGTCCGGTGCGTTTTGTACGCCGGCCCATACTTCCGTAAGGATCATAAAGGCCACGAAGTATTTGGCTTTTACGGGGAAGAAATACAGGAAGATAATAGCGTTGGGGAAGAGGTAACCAAAGGCGAACAGGATACCGTATACAGCGCCGGAAGCGCCTACCACGATACTGTTGCTATAAGCAAGCATGTATTGTTTGACATAGATTTTTGCCATGTCGATGGCAAACTGGTTGCCCTGTGCAATGGCCTCCTTCATGTCATTCATGCTCACATTGGCATTGTCCAGGTGGAACTTGCGGTCCAGCGCCACAAAATTATCGAAGGTAGGATTGTCCAGGAAAGCATTGGCATATTTGGTCAGCGTCATGTTCTCATAGGTGAGCACACCCATGTAACAGAGCGATGCGCCGAGGCCGCAGATCATGTAGAAAATCAGAAAACGTTTGGAACCCCACCGGTTTTCCAGGGTGGAACCAAACATCCAGAGGGTAAACATGTTCATGAACAAATGCCAGAAGTCACTGGTAGAGTGCATGAACAGGTGGGTAATGAACTGATGAGGCCGGAATCCCGGTGATCCCCAGTAATGAAGGGCAAAAAGGTCGTTCATGTCATACCCATACCGCTTGAGCAGGGTGATCTGTACCAACCAAACCAACCCGTTAATGATCAACAGATTTTTGATCACAAGGGGTAAAAACTGAAATTTTCCGGGCCTGTACTCGTTCATTATTGCTGATTATTTTCTCTTTTCTTCAGTAACACCACATTTTCGATATGGTGCGTATGCGGAAACATATCTACGGGTTGTACCTTTTCCACCGTGTACAGTGCATCCAGCAATGCCAGGTCTCTGGCCTGTGTAGCCGGGTTACAGCTTACATATACGATTTTTGGGGCAGCAATTTCCAGCAGCTTGTTGACCAGCTTTTCGTGCATACCTGCCCGTGGAGGGTCGGTGATGATCACATCCGGCTGTCCGTGATGCGCAAAAAAGGCGTCGTCACAGATGTCCACTACGTCGCCGGCAAAAAATTCGGCGTTGTCTACCTGGTTCATGGCGGCATTTTCGCGGGCATCGTCGATCGCTTCTTTGATCAGTTCGATGCCTACCACTTTCCTGGCCTGCCGGGATACAAAAATACCGATACTGCCAGTACCACAATACAGGTCGTACACAATTTCCGAACCAGTCAGCCCTGCAAAGTCGCGGGTTACTTTGTATAACACTTCTCCCTGGTAGGTGTTTGTCTGGAAGAAAGATTTCGGACCAATTTTAAAAACAAAGTCCTCCAGCTTCTCTTCTGCATAACCTTTCCCGAAATAAACTTTGGGGTCCAGGTCGAAGATCGAGTCGTTTTTCTTCGGGTTGATGGTATACAGCAGCGTGGTGATGGCAGGTACCGTCTTCAGCAGATGGTCCAGCAATGCCACCCTGTTTTCTTTGTCTTCATGGTGGATCACCAGGTTGACCATGATTTCCCCGGTGGTACACAAACGTACGACCAGGTTCCGCAGCCAGCCTTCCTGCAGGCGGATATCGTAGAAAGACAGCTCGTGCTGTATCGCGTATTCCCGGATGGTGTTGCGGATAAGGTTGACCGGCTCCTGCATCAGATAGCAGGTCTGGATGTCGAGCACCTTATCGAACAGCTTGGGCACATGGAAGCCCAGTGCCGGCCGGACGGGGATTTCGCCGTTGAGGGCGCGCACCTCCTCGTTGGTGAGGTAAGCCTTGTTGCTGAAGGTAAACTCCAGTTTGTTGCGGTAGTGCTCCGTATGGGCCGAGCCGAGGATAGGGCTCATGGGAGGGAGCTCCAGCTTGCCGATCCGCTGCAGATGGTCTGCTACCTGCTGCTGCTTGTATTCCAGCTGCAGGCTGTAGGGCATCATCTGCCATTTACAGCCGCCACAGGTGCCGAAATGCTGGCAGAACGGGGTAATACGCTTGTCGGAGTAACTATGTATATGAACGGCTTTGCCTTCCGCCCAGTCTTTTTTATTTTTGGACAGGCGTACGTCCACAATATCACCGGGCATTACGCCGCCTTCAATAAAGATAACTTTACCGTCGTGCCGTGCCAGGGCCTTACCTTCCGCGGCATAGCCGGATACAGGTACATGTTCTATTACTACGTTTTTTTTCCTCACGGCTGCAAAGGTAAAAGGAAATCATGAATCGTTGGCCGTAAAAGGATACCACAGTTAGCTTTTTTACTTGTATTTTTACATATTGTTACCAATTCCTATGCGTAAGATATTTCTCCTGCTTCTGACAGCACTCTCTATCCAGCTCCACCTGCATGCGCAGGGCTATCAGCTTTCTATCCGGCTGAAGAACTATACCAGCGGCAAACTGTTCCTGGCCAACTACATGGGACGGACCACCTACCTGGCCGATTCGGCGGAGGTAAATTCCGCCGGTGAAGTGGTGCTGAAAGGAAAAACGCCCCTGTATCCCGGCATTTACCTGATCGTACTGCCAGGCAGGCAGAAATACGTGGAAACGCTGATCGATAAGCAGCAGTTCTTCAGTGTGACGATTGATACGGCTGACCTGGTGGGTAAAACCGTCTACAAAGGGTCGCCGGATAACGAGCTTTTCCTGGCCTATAACCGGTTTCTGTTCCGGCAGGAGTCGCTGACCCGCAGCATCACCGACCAGTTGAAAACGGCCCGCACTGCCGCTGATTCCGCCAAGGTGGCGCCGTTGCAGCAGGAACTGGGCAAAAAACTGCAGGAATACCGCCAGGAGCTGGTGTCCAAACACCCGGAAGCCATCCTGTCGGCGATTTTCAAGGCAATGAAAGAACCGGAGATACCACAAAAGCCGGAAGGGGAGGATTCTTCCTTTGCCTACCGCTACTTTAAAGGACACTACTGGGATGAGGTGGAGCTGTCTACCGACCGGCTGGTGAGAACACCGGTACTGGAGGCCAAGCTGAAAAAGTATTTCTCCCAGCTGGTGGTGAATATGCCCGATTCTATTATTGCAGACTGCGACGCGCTCCTTGCCCGTACCCGCAAAAGCAAAGAAACCTTTAAATATGTGCTGTGGTGGCTGACCTACAACTATGAAAGCTCACCTTACATGGGTATGGACGCCGTATTTGTGCACCTGGTGGAGAAATACTACGTTCCGGGAGACGCTTTCTGGCTGAACGATGAACAACTCAATAAAATCATCAACCGCGCCTATACGCTGGCGCCTAATCTGATCGGCCAGCAGGCGGCGCCGCTGGAATTGAAAGATACCGCGTCCAAACCTGTCTCCCTTTATAAAACAAAAGCGAAATATACCGTGCTGGTGTTCTGGGACCCAACCTGCGGGCACTGTAAGACAGAGCTGCCCCGGCTCGACTCCGCTTTCAAAGCCAGCTGGAAAGACAAAGGGGTGGCGATGATCGGTATCAAGACGGAAGGCACGCGCGAAGAGTGGTTATCTTTTATCAGGGACCATCACCTTACCGGGTGGGTGCACGCCCTGGATGCGGACAACTCCACCAATTACCGCCGGCTATATGACGTTTATAGCACACCGGTAGTTTATCTGCTGGACGAGCGGAAGAAAATTGTTGCCAAACGTCTCGCTGTAGAGCAACTGAACGATTTTCTGGAGCGTTCGGGGCAAAAAGCCACAGCAGCGAAGCTGTAGAAAACAGGGTGTAGAACGTAGAATATATACCTCGTTTTATATTGATAATCAATTATTTATATTAAATTAACATTCTTTTGGCATACTCTTTGAATTTTGGGACGCGGACCAAAAATTCAGGTTATGACCAAGAAGACGATTTTTCTCTCCTTTGCAGCGATGACCTTGTCCTTTGCAGCGATGGCTCAGGCCCGTGTAGGCATTAAAGGTGGCTGGAACCTTGCCAATATCACCACCAGCAATGACGGCAGTACGAAAGATGCCAAAAGTCTGTCCGGCTTCAATGTCGGCGTGATAGCGGATTTGCCGCTGGTACCCCGTATTTTGTCATTCCAGCCTGGGGTGTTTTATACCACCAAGGGTACGAAATCCGAAGTTGGTGACAAAAACAATGTGACCGTCACCAATCCTTACGCTAAGTACACACAGAATCCGTCTTACATTGAAGTTCCCTTGAACTTTGTTGCAAAACTGCCGGTGGGTGAGCACGCTAGTTTGTTCGCAGGCGTAGGCCCGTATTTTGCATTCGGGGTTGCAGGGAAGAACAAGTACGAAGCCACTACTGTGGCCGGTACTACAACTGGTTCTTCCAGCATTAAGTGGGACGACGACACGCCGTTTAACAATGGAGACCTCAACCAGGGCCGTGACAAATGGAAACGGTTCGACTGGGGCGGTAACGTACAGGTAGGCGCCGAAATCAGCAATTTCCTGATCAGCGCTCAGTATGGTATCGGCTTTGCCAAAGTTTACTCAGGCGAAATCAACAGTACAGACAACAAAGACAAGAACCGTGTATTCAGTGTTTCCGTGGGTTATCTCTTTGGCGGCAAGTAAAAATTTCCGAACAATTTTTAACTCGTTTTGTAATTACAGCTAGCAAGCAAAAAGTACAGGCTGATTCATAATCATTTAGCAATCAGAAAAAGACAAAAAGTGGCGTCACCGGCCTGTTGGCGTCACTTTTAACCTCATCCAAATACACATTAAAATGAAAAAGGTACTCTTAGCTGCGGTCGCCTTATTGATCGCAGGCGTTACATTCGGTCAGACAAAATGGGGCATTGTAGCAGGCCCTCAGTTTTCCAGTGTAACCACCAAAGCATCCGCTTTTGGTACTACCTCCAAGGAAACCAGCAAGCTTTTGACAGGATTAAGGGCCGGCGTAACCGTCGACATTCCTTTAGGGGATGAATTTTACGTAGGCACCGGCTTATTGTATTCCGGCAAAGGCGGTAAGTTCAAAAACTCCGACATGAAGGTGTCCCTGGGCTACCTGCAGGTGCCGATCAACTTCATGTTCAAACCTGAAGTTGGCAGCGGTAACCTGGTACTGGCCGTCGGCCCTTACATCGCGTATGGCGTTACCGGTAAATACAAGGACATGCCACTCGTCGGTGAAAGAAAGGCTTTCGATGACGAAGCCGGTCTTGCTAAACTGAAGCGTTTTGATGCAGGCGGTAACATCCAGATCGGGTACGAAATCCCTGCCGGCCTTTATTTCGGCCTGAACGCCGACCTGGGCATGGTCAACGCATTTGACAATACCAGCAACGACGCTAAGTTTAAAAACACTTCCTTCGGTGTGTCCGTAGGTTATAAATTCAGCGGTCGTTAATCATCGCGAAAACACCACATCACAATTAATTAACAGGCTGCCTGGTAAGTTCCAGGCAGCCTTTTTTATATAAAATTCGAAACCTTTTGTTTAGCTTCGCCGTTAGTAACCATCGGGTGAACCTGAAGAACCTTGTCTGTTTCATAACGATATTGAGCAAGTATCATTAATCCCGTAGTACAGTTCTACATGAAGTGTTTTAAATTCCTGTGCGTGTTGGCCACGCTGGCTGCTACCACCACAATTGTTAATGCCCAGGTAAGCTTAGGTTTGCAAGGGGGTTATGTGAATGCCGAAATGAATGTCTCTTCCGGATCCTCCGGGGGCACACAGCCCGGATCAAAGCCGTTGCACAGCTGGCAGGCTGGTTTTTACCTGAATATTCCCCTGTTTCCCAACGGCGCCCTGCAACCGGGACTAAGTTATATCGTTAAAGGAGCCAACCGGTCGTTTAACGGCCAGCAGGACGTCAACGTGGCTTTACCCGGCGCTACTAAAATCAGACTGCAATACCTGGAACTGCCGGTAAACCTGGTATATAAAATTCCGATCGGTATTGGAAAACTGGCAATCGGCGGTGGCGGCTACGCAGCTTATTGCACACGCGGCGATTATGACCTGGCTATCTACAAAGAAGGAAAATTGCTGCAGTCCAGCAGCCAACGGGTAGACTTCGGAAAAAGTCCCAATGTGTTCACCACCGGGTATGACCTGCAGCGCTGGGATGCCGGTTTAAATGCTGTTGCCACCATCGAGTTTAACTGCTACGTGACGCTTGGCGTTAACTACAGCTACGGCCTGATAGACATGGACAGGTCCGCCGGTAATATTAAGAACAGGTACTTCGGCGTCAATGTTGGCATACTGTTTAACCGGGAAGACTGGTAGATTGTATTTAATTATTTTAGTATTTGTTTATTTTTTATATTTGTTGACTGATGGATACAGTTTCCGGGGCTGCCGTACAGGCATCATGGAAGTGGTTTTCCTTGTCTGACAGCGGGAGCGTAAGGTAATAACAGGCATCCGTTTATTTATTTTCGTACATACTTATCAGTTAATCATTAATAGGACCAGGAGGCCGCCGTAAAAGGCGGTCTCTTTTTTTTTGCCGGGGGGAGTAGGGGTGAACCTGTTTGTGTGCGTCTTGTTTACAGAAAGTTGCTTCCCCAAGGGGTTGCGATGATCATTGGACAGTTAATTTAAATGTGTGACAGTTATAGGGATATGCCACTACGTCTCTACGTAATGGCATTATAATATGAAAGAAAAGCAAAAAAGGGAAAGACTTTCGTCATTCCCTTTTCTTTTTATGTAAAAAACGGTTTGTCTTATATGATGGCTTCTACCGCTTTGCGCACTACCTGTGGTTTGCCCAGCGTGTAGTAGTGGAGCACCGGTACGCCAAAAGCTTTTAATTCCCTGGACTGGTTGATCAGCCATTCGGTGCCTACCTGTTCTACCTCTTTGTCAGTTTTGCAGCGCATAATTTCGCCGGACAGCTCCGTGGGCAGGTCTACATGGAAAATCCGCGGCAGGATGTTCATCTGCTTTTTGGAGGTAAGGGGCTTCAGGCCCGGGATGATTGGTACGGTGATGCCCATTTCGCGGCATTTGCCCACAAAATCAAAGAATTTCTGGTTGTCGAAGAACATCTGGGTGACGATATAATCCGCTCCCATTTCCACTTTTTTCTTCAGGTAGCCCATATCTGTCTGCATATTGGGCGCTTCGAAGTGTTTTTCCGGGTATCCGGCCACGCCGATGCAGAAGTTGGTTTTTACGCCGCCCTGCAGGTCGTCTTCCAGGTATACCCCGTTATTCATGTGCACTACCTGGTCCAGCAGTTCGCTGGCATAGGCATGACCGTGAGGGTCGGGCTCAAAAAACGTTTCGTTTTTTGGAGCGTCTCCCCTGAGGACCAACACGTTATCTATCCCCAGGAAGGCCAGGTCGATCAGTGCGTTTTCAGTTTCCTCCCGGCTAAAACCGCCACAGATCAAATGGGGGACCGCATCCACATTATAATGGTTCATAATAGCGGCGCAGATACCTACCGTACCGGGGCGTTTCCGGATTTCCACCTTTTCGAAAGCACCGTCGGCCTTCTTTTTGAACATATGCTCACTGCGGTGGTAGGTTACATTGATATAGGCCGGCTTGAAGTCCATCAACGGGTCCAGATGGTCGTAGATGGAGTCAATGCTCTTTCCTTTCAGCGGGGGAAGGATTTCGAAAGATATCAGTGTATCCTTCGCCTGGGCAATATGTTCTGTTACTTTCATGTGTTATGGAATTTGTGGAATAATGGCTGTTTGGGTAAACCTTATTCCGACTGAAAATTTACGGGGGCAAAAATAACATATCCCCTCGTCAATCTTCCATGATTTTTCATCCTGGCACAACTATAACTAGGCCAAGTGAATGAATTGTTTAATTTTGCTAAGTTTGATCATATGGCATTAAGAATACATACGGACCAGCTGGTAAAGCGCTACGGCGCCAGGACGGTGGTAAACCACGTGTCTGTTGAGGTGTCCCAAGGGGAGATCGTAGGGCTGCTGGGCCCTAACGGAGCGGGTAAAACCACTTCCTTTTACATGGTAGTAGGGCTTATCAAGCCGGATGAAGGGAATGTTTACCTCGACGAGGTGAATATCACCAAGCTTCCCATGTATAAAAGGGCTAAAATGGGTATCGGCTATCTGCCGCAGGAGGCTTCCGTGTTCCGCAAACTCAGTGTGGAAGACAATATAGCCGCCGTGCTGGAGATGACCGACCTCAAAAAGGCGGAGCAGAAAGACAAGCTGGAGGCGCTGTTGAGCGAATTCCGCCTGACGCACGTCCGCAAGAGCCCCGGCGACGTACTGAGCGGTGGGGAACGCCGCCGTACCGAAATTGCCCGCGCCCTGGCTGTAGACCCTAAATTCATCCTGCTGGATGAACCCTTTGCCGGGATTGACCCCATTGCCGTGGAAGATATCCAGTCTATTGTAGCTAAACTGAAATATAAGAACATCGGTATCCTGATTACAGACCACAACGTACAGGAAACACTGTCTATTACCGACAGGGCTTATTTATTGTTTGAAGGAAAAATCCTGAAATCGGGGTCGGCAGAAGAACTGGCTGAAGATGAACAGGTAAGAAAAGTGTATCTTGGCCAGAATTTCGTTCTTCGCAGGAAGAATTACCTGGACGAAGCAGCTAAACAATAAAAACACGCTACAGCATCCTATATATGAAGATTTTAAGTCCTGCCATATCACAACTCGCACGTTTGCGCATGGGGCGCATTGCCTATTTTATGCAATATCCCGTGCAGGTGCAACAGCAGGTGTTCCAAAACCTTATCAGCGCCGCCCAGTACACGGAATTCGGTAAACAACACGGCTTTTCGAAGATCTATAAGATAGAGGAATATAAAGAAAGGGTACCGGTACACACGTACGATACCATCAAACCCTATATCCAGCGTACCATGGAAGGTCAGCAGAACGTTCTGTGGAATACGCCTATCAAGTGGTTCGCTAAATCCAGCGGTACCACCGCAGACAAAAGCAAGTTTATCCCCGTAACCGTGGAAAGCCTGGACGAATGTCATTACCGTTCCGGCCGCGACGTGATCTCTCTTTACTACAATAATTTCCCTGACTCCGACGTATTTACCGGAAAATCGCTGATCATCGGCGGCAGCCACCAGGTCAACAAGCTGTCGGAAGACAGCGACTCCTACTGTGGAGACCTCAGCGCGGTAATGCTGCAGAACATGCCCTTTTATGGTAACATGATCCGCACGCCCGACCTGGAAATCGCCCTGATGGACGAATGGGAAGAGAAAATAGAACGCATGGCCAATGCGGTGATCCACGAAAACGTGACCTCCATCGCCGGTGTGCCCACCTGGACCATCGTGCTGATCAAACGGATATTTGAGCTTACCGGCAAAGATAACCTGGCAGACGTATGGCCCAACCTCGAACTGTATATGCACGGCGGCGTAAGCTTTACGCCATACCGCGACCAGTTTGCGAAACTGATCCGCAACCCGCTGATGCACTACCAGGAAACCTATAACGCTTCGGAAGGCTTCTTTGCCGCCCAGGACGTTATCGGTGAAGAAGGCTTGCTGTTGTTCCTCAACCACGGCATCTTCTACGAGTTTATGCCCATGGAGGAACTGGGCAAAGAAAATCCGCGTACCCTGCAACTGCAGGAAGTGGAAACCGGGAAAAACTACGCCCTGGTGATCAGCACCAACGGCGGATTATGGCGTTACCTCGTAGGCGACACCATCCAGTTTACCTCCCTGCTGCCTTACCGCATCAAGGTGAGCGGCCGCACCAAATCGTTTATCAATGCTTTCGGTGAAGAAGTGATCGTGGAAAATGCCGATACCGCTATCGCAAAAGCCTGCGAAGTGACCGGCGCCGTTGTGAATGACTATACCGCAGCACCCGTATATTTCAGTGACGAAGGCAACGGCGGACACGAATGGCTCATCGAGTTTGAAGTGTTGCCCAATGATGTCAACACGTTCGTATCTGTGCTGGACAACACCCTGAAATCCATCAACTCAGACTACGAAGCCAAAAGACATAAGGACATCGCCCTGCGCCCGCCGGTAGTTCATGTACTGCCCAGAGGCACGTTCTGCGAATTCCTGAAAAGCAAAGGCAAACTGGGCGGCCAGCACAAAGTGCCCCGTCTGAACAACGACCGCAATTATCTCGAGGAAATTCTGAAGTTTGCGGCAACCATGAACACTTAAAACCTATCAACTATAACATGAAATTACTGGAGAACAAAGTAGCGATTGTAACTGGCGCCAGCCGTGGTATTGGAGAAGCGATTGCTTTAAAATTTGCAGAACAGGGAGCTAACGTGGCTTTTACTTATGTAAGTTCTGATGAAAAAGCGAGAATCCTGGAAGAGAAACTCCGTGCGCTGGGCGTACAGGCAAAAGCCTATAAGTCAAATGCCGGTGTTTACGAAGAGACAGAGACGTTGGTAACGGAAGTGCTGAAAGAATTCGGAAAAATTGATATCTGCGTGAACAACGCCGGTATCTCCAAAGATAACCTCCTGCTGCGTATGAGCCCGGACCAATGGGATGATGTGATGAACATCAACCTGAAAAGCGTGTATAACATGACCAAACACGTGATCCGCCCAATGATGAAAGCCAAATCCGGCAGTATCATCAACATGAGCTCTGTTATCGGTATCATGGGCAATGCCGGTCAAAGCAGTTATGCCGCTTCCAAAGCCGGTATCATCGGATTCACCAAATCCATCGCACAGGAACTGGGCAGCCGTAACATCCGCTGCAACGCGGTAGCGCCGGGCTTTATCGAAACAGATATGACCAGCTACCTGAAAGAAGGCGAACAAGCCACCAGCTACATCCAGCAGATTCCGCTGGCCCGCTTCGGCACGCCGGACGATATCGCCAATGTATGCCTCTTCCTGGCTTCCGACATGAGCAGCTATGTTACTGGTCAGACGATCAGCGCCTGCGGCGGTTTATGCATGTAGTCAATTACGAATTACGAATTACGAATTGAGGGCTCCCTTTTAGAGAGGTTATTAAGTAACCTTCCCATAAAGGAGCCCTCAATTCGTAATTCGTAATTTGTAATTCGTAATTGGGCTATTGTTGCCACCATACTTTGATATCGATCTTGTCACCTCCCATCTGTTCTACCGCTTTCAGATAATTGTCAGTATTGTAAACCCTGGCGGTAGTAGGATAATATAACCTGTTGGGCATCTTCCTGTCATTATACATGAAAGTGGTGGTAGGCAATACCGGCAGGCCGGTACGGCGATGCTCAAACCATTGCTGGTAATCCGTGAAGAAAAGCGCATAATACTTTTGCAGCATGATACGTTCCAGCGTACCGTCGTATTTGGTGCTCTCCAGCGTGAAGTAATTGTCCGGCATCACACCTCCCCACATCTCGATAGCAGCTTTCACTCCTTTCTGGTAATGCTCTTCCGCAGTTGCCGCAGGAATAATATTGCGCTGTGCCAGCTCTGCCTGTATCAGCTCCACTTCGGCGTAACTGAGGACCGGCGCTATCATGGGCGCAATGACCAGCCGCTGTAACAACCCGGAAGGGCTGTAGTTAACGCTGGCAGGCGACTCCATGTAATTCACGGGAAGACCTTTGTACCCGATGTTTTTGTTGTTCTTATCTTTTGCCTGGCCTGCAAACAGCGCTAAGCGGGGATCTTTGAAGTTGCTCAGGTTGCTGATAAAGAAATCAAAATACACGCGGCTGGTGCTGAAGTCCTGTGGTCTGCTCCAGGGCGAGATATTCGGCGTAGTGCCTGTAATGTTCAGCACGGCGGCTTCGGCATTGCTCTGGAAGATGGGATATTTAGTAGCGTCCTGCAACATGGCGGACATGATGTCTGCGTTGCCGGGCAGTCTTTTCATCGTGCGCAGCAGCAGGCGGAGGCGGAGGGAGTTGGTGAACTTTCTCCATTTGGTCAGGTCGTTGTTGAAAAGGATGTCCGGCGCATACATGGTAGTGGTACCGGTACCGTACAGGGTATTGGCTTTTTCCAGGTCTGCCAGGATGGTTTTATAGATGACCTCCTGTTTGTCGAATGCAGGGAAGAAAGTGCCCTGTTCGCCGTTCAGTGCGTTGCTCATCGGGATATCGCCGAAACAGTCTGTCAGCATGGAATAGAACCAGGCTTTCAGGGTGAGGGATATCGCGAGGTAGTTATTGTTGCCCAGTTTGATGGCAGACAATTCCATTTCACGGGCGTTGGCGAGGCCCTGGTAGTAAGTATTCCAGATGCCGTTGCCGATATCTTCGCGGAAGTCGTACAGGTAAGCCTGGTCTTCTACGGACTCGTTCGGGTATCCGCCGGCGACCTGCATCAGCTCAAAAGTAAAGGAGCGGCTGCGGCTCATGCCGTAAGAGGCGGCGTTGTAAATGGTAGGATTCAGCAGGGTGCCCGGTGTAATGCTTTCAAGGCGGTTCGGGTCCTTGTTGGTTTCCACAAAGTCTTTGGTGCAACTGCCCAGCAGCGCAGTGGCCAGTACGGCGGCAGATACGGCTTTAAAGCGGTTGCGTATGTTCAGAAATATCATGGTCATACTGATTTCAGTAACAGAGATCGATTATAATTTCACTTTCAGATTGAAGCCAAAAGTTGATGGCGTCGGCATCTGGCCTACTTCCACACCGGTGAGGATACCTGTTCCGCCGGCCTGTGTGGCCACTTCCGGATCATAGATCGGGAAATCGGAAAGGGTGGCCAGGTTACGGCCGTAGATGGCGAGGCTCAGGTTCTGTACCTTGGTACGGTAGAACCATGCTTTCGGGAAATTGTACTCCAGTGAAACCTCCCGCAGCTTGATGAAAGAGGCGTCGAAGGAGTTGGCTTCGGTGTTGTTCAGACGGTAGTACTGTGCATAGTAATCGGCTGGTCTTACTTTTACCGTGTTAGGGCTGAAAGAGCCGTCGGCATTCTTTACCACGCCTTCGCCCACGATCCATCCTTCTTCCCTGCCTTTCAGCGTATGTCTCAGTTTACCCTGTTCTGTCATTTTATGATGGGAATGGGAGTACAGGGTACCGCCCAGCTGTCCGTCGATGGTGGTGCTTAATCTGAAACCTTTATAGGTGAAGCTGTTGGTCCATCCGGCTCTCCATTCCGGATTGGTGTCGCCTACGTATTCGGTTACCTGTGTTACGCTGGGGATGCCGTTCACATAGATGATCTGGCCGTCCGGGGCACGCTGGAACTTCAGTCCGTACAGTGCGGAAGCTGTTTGCCCTTCTACGGCTGTCAGCGTGGCGCTGGAGGAGCTCATAATATTCAGTTTGCCGCCAAGGCGCGCATCGAGGCTCAGCACTTTACTGCGTGTAGCCGCCCAGGTGATGATGGTGTTCCAGGTGAAATTTTTATTGGTGACCGGTGTAGCGTTTAAGATCAGCTCCAGGCCCTGGTTACGCACCTCTCCGGAGTTCAGCAGGGCTGAGTTGAAGCCGCTGGACCAGTCCAGCGGAACGGAAAGGATCTGGTTTTTGGTGCGTGTGCGGTATACAGACGCGTCCAGTCTCAGGCGGTTATTCAGGAAAGCCACTTCGATGCCGGTTTCCACGCTGGTAGATATCTCCGGTTTGAATTGCAGGTTGTACAGTTCGCTGGGTGCTTCAGCGGAGCTGGGGAAGCTGCTGCGGCCGTAGTATTTGGCGGTCCTGCCTGGTTCCGTATCGTTGCCTACCTGCGCCAGTGACAGGCGGTATTTCAGGTAACTGATGGATTTGGGCAGTTTCACCATATCGCTGACGATCATGCTCAGGTTGGCGGAAGGGTAGAAGAAAGACCAGTTAGCTTCCGGCAGGGTGCTGGACCAGTCGTTTCTGCCGGTGAGGTCAAGAAATACGACATCCTTGTAACCCAGGTTGACAAAGCCGTACAGGCTGTTTACCTTCTTCCGGGAATCATAGGTGGCAACGAGCGGGTTGCTGATACCATTGGTCATTTTATAGACGCCTGGTACCACCAGTCCGATCAGGGTGTTATCTGTCCGGTCGTAGCGGCTGCTCATGGCGTTACCGCCGGCGGATGCGGTGAGGGTGAATTTGTCCTGCATCCACGCATTTTTATAAGACAAGAGGAAGTCGGTGTTGATTTCCTGTGTGTATACGGTTTGTTTGGTATACAGGCCCTGTCCGTAGCGGTTGGTGTCGTAAGGGCGGCGCTGGTCCCTGTTCTGGTGGTTGGTATTGATACCGCCACGCAGCATCAGGGTGAGTTTGGGTGCCAGCTGTATGTCTGCTTTCAGGTTGCCGGTGATGGCATTGCTGCGCAGGCCGTTGGTGATGTCTTCAGAGATAACGAACGGGTTATCGATGAAAGAGCTGTAAGGGCGTATCATGCTGATGCCTTCCAGGCCCGGTTTCCATTTGGCCCTGTACCAGTCGAGGTTGACGTTGGGATTCTGGAAAATCATGAAGTAGGCGATGGAGTGGTTGTTATACCCCAGTCCCGGCAGGTTGTCGCTGGACTTATTGGTATAGTTCACTGCCGATGACAGCCGGATGTTATTAGACACTTTATAGTTGGCGTTCACGGCGGCGGTGATGCGTTCAAACCCGGTGGTGGGCATGATCCATTTGTTGTTGGAATGCGTCACGGAAGCGCGTATGGAACCGTCCTGGCCGGAGTTTTCGAGCGACAGGGTATTGGTGACCGTACGGCCTGTCTGCCAGAAGGATTTGCGGTTGTCTTTGTAGGGTTGCCACAGTGTTCTTTCAGCTCCTGTTCCCATTTTAACGGGGTCGTACTGATAGTAGTATTGTCCGTTGAATTTGGGACCGAAGGCGCTGCTGCTGCCGCCGGTGCTGCGACCGTCTTCAGTGGCGCCATAGGAGTAATACAGTTCACCGTTGGCGTTATAATTGGTTTTACCGTCGCCCTGGCCGTATTCATATTGCCAGTCGGGCCAGCGGGTGATCACGTCAAAGCTGGTATTGGAATTGAAGGAGACGCCCAGCCCTTTTTTGGCTTTAGCGCCTGACTTGGTGGTGATGAGCACGGCGCCGTTGGCTGCGCGGCTGCCATACAACGCGGTAGCGCCGGGGCCTTTCAGGATGGTGACGCTGGCGATGTCGTCCGGGTTGATATCTGCGATACCGTTACCGAAATCGACCGGTACGTCAATGGAGGCTTCGCCGCCCATATAGGCGTTGGAGGCGCCGGAGGTGGTGAGGCCGCCGTTTACCGGGATACCGTCTACCACCACCAGTGCGGCGTTGCCGTTGGTGGTAAGGGAGTTGGTGCCGCGAAGCCTGATCTCCTGGGAATTGAGCGGGCCGCCGAGGGAGGCGATGTTCAGGCCGGCTACTTTCCCGCGCAGCGCGTCGGACCAGTTGTTGGGCCGGGCGTCTGTCATGGCTTCGTCGTTGAGGGTTTGTTGTGCATAACCCAGTGCTTTCTCTGCTCTTTTGATACCCAGTGCGGTTACCACTACCTCATTGAGTTTGCCGGTGGTGGTTTTCAGGCGCACCTGCAGGTTCAGTGCTTCTCCATTTACTGCCAGTTGTTGTTTCTCATAGCCCATCATAGTGATGTAAACGTCTGCGCCGGGAGGGATGGCTTTAATGTCGAAGGCGCCGTTAACGTCGGTGATGGCGAGGAGTTTGCCGCCGGCCATGATGGCCGCGCCCGGAATGGGCTCACCCTTGTCGAATGACTCCACGCGTCCTTTTACGTGGACAGGCTGTTGTGCATACAAATGCCCCGAGAGCAACAGTACAGTAGCAAGGCCCAGTGGTCGCTTCAGATACTTCGTAAATTTTTTCTTCATGCTTTGACTGGTTTTTAAAAAAAATCAGACTGCAAAAGAACTGCACCACTGTTATGGGCATATTAACAAATGTTTACAAAACCGTTAAGTTGTTGAAAGGCATCTTCATATAAACTTAACCTGCGGGATAGTGAAAATTCAGTGACGATTACAGGTCGGGAAGGAGAGGACATTGTTATTTTTTTTACAGATCTCGGTGTTATTTCCAATAATTTGTCAATTACGTGCGGACTTGTCGTATCTTTTCATGAACGTATCACATATATTTGTTTGCGGCAAATGAGCAATGAAGTGAACAATCAGGAGGCCGTACAGGTAGCACTACAGCCAGTATAACAGTGTGCAGGATCTGAATACTTTGGAAGCGAGTTTACATATCAGTCAACATAAACAACAGTTACCGGCGTTTGAAGGGCTCTTCAAAGCGCACTATGCTGCGCTGTGTACTTTTGCGTTTGATTTTGTGAACCGTCATGAGCTGGCGGAAGAGATTGTACAGGACACTTTCCTGAAAGTATGGGAACGGTACGAAGACCTGGAGATACAGGTATCCGTAAAAGCCTACCTGTACAAGGCTGTACAGAATAATTGCCTCAACTACATCAAACAGGACCGTATCCGCTCCCGTTATGGCCATGAGCTGCTGCAACAGCTGGAATCCCGTATTACCTTAATGAATATGCCCGCTGCACCTACGCCGGCGGAAAGGCTCGAAAATGCAGAGCTGGAGCATATGGCCGAAAAAGCTATCCGGAAGCTGCCACCGCAATGCCAGGACGTATTCCGGCTAAGCCGCTTTGAACAGCTGAGTTATCCCGAGATCTCCCGCCAGCTCGGTATTTCTGTCAATACGGTGAAAACACAGATGACCCGGGCATTACAGCGCCTGCGGGACGAGCTGTTACCACTGCTGAAATAATTCCTGAAATTTTTTTCCTGTCTGTCACCCTATGGGGACTAAAAAATTGTCTTACTACTTGTTTAATAATATGCAGCCTAACTATTTACCTGGGCAGATGGATGATCTGATAGCGCGATTCTTGTCCGGAGATATCACCCCGGAAGACCAGCAGGAGCTGGAGAACTGGGTAGATGCCAGCCCGGAAAACCGGGCGTATTTTATACAGTTGAGAGATGCCTGGATGGCTACCGCGGCAACAGGTCCCTACAATGCTGATGCGGCCTGGGAGGAAATGCGGCAGATCAATGCACCGGTTTCTGTAAAAAGATGGAGACAAGTGCTGAAAATGGCCGCCTCCTTTACGTTACCGTTTGTATTGGGCGGTGGCGTGGTGTTTTCCTGGCTGTCCCTCAAAAAAGGAGACGGTGGTCAGGGCCTCGTGACGATAACCAGCCCGAAAGGGGCCACCACCAAAATAGAACTGTCTGACGGGACAGAAGTATGGCTGAATGCCGGCAGCAAGCTGGAATATGCCTCCTCTTTTAATACCACCGCGCGGGAAGTAAAACTGGAAGGAGAAGCTTTTTTCAGGGTGCACACAGATTCCAGGAAACCGTTTACTGTGAAGGCGTCTGACCTGAAGATACTGGCGCTGGGCACTTCTTTCAATGTGAAGGCCTACCCGGAAGATAAAGGCGTGGTGACCACACTGGTAGATGGCGCGGTCCGGATAGACGGCAGCAGTACGGCCAATCCGTTTAAAATGATGTTGAAGCCACATCAGCATGTGGTGTATAAACAGGCAGCGGGTGAGCCGCAGGCAGGTAAAAGCCATATTGACCCGGCATCCGCCGCGGCCCCGGTGGAAACAAAAGAAGTGAGCAACACAGACGTATATACGGCCTGGAAAGACGGTAACTGGATCGTCACCGGCCAAACGCTGGAAGAACTGGCTGTCACCATGGAGCGCAGATTTAATGTAAACGTTGACTTCAAAGAAGAAGAATTGAAAAACTACCGGTTCAACGGGACTTTCCGCCAGGAAACCCTGGAACAGGTGCTCAACATCCTCAAGCTGACAGCCCCGCTGGACTACAGGATAGAGGAGGGGACAGTGACGATCAGTGTGGATAAAGTACTGAAAGAAAAGTATGCCAACGCCCTGCGGAACGGCAAATAACCGGGAGGCAGGCCAACAAGAGAACAACAATTATTCAACCTGTAAAAACCAATGAATGAACAGTAAGAACAACTGAAAAAAATTGGGGTAATGCGACTTACCCCAATCCAACGAAAATCACCCAGTGTGCAGTAGCCTTTGCGACAGGCGTGCTGCCGTAATTCATCGTTTAACTAAAATCTATACAAGTTTATGAAATCCACTCTAAACTTGGCGGCATTTCTTTGCCCCAGGCGAAAATTATTCCTAATGATGAGAATGACGGGATTGCTAATTTTCGGAAGTATTCTACAAGCGTCTGCCACCATTTCCGCACAGGACCGAATTAGCGAACTACACGCAGAAAACAAAAGCGTTCGCGAGGTTTTCAAAATGATTGAAAATACCAGCAACTACCGCTTTTTTTATAATGAGAACTTCGCCGACCTGGACAGGGCAGTGTCCATCGATGTGAAGAATAAAAAACTCAACGACGTGCTCGGCCAGCTGTTCTCCAGCGCCAATGTCACTTATCGCGTATTGGAAAACAACCTCGTGGTGATTACGCCGGTGAACAACCAGCAGATGAAAATTACCGGTAAGGTGACCGATGCCGGCAACCACGAACCGTTGCCCGGTGTGACCATCGCGGTAGAAGGCACTTCCGCCGGCGCCGTTACCGACGCCACGGGCCACTATACCGTACTGGCGCCCTCCGGCAGCGCTACCCTCATATTTTCCTTCGTGGGTTATGTGCAACAGAAGGTGCCGGTAAATAACCGTACAGAGATCAATGTGAAACTGGATCCCGACACCAAAAAGCTGGAAGAAGTAGTGGTCATGGGTTATACCACCACTACCGTAAAAAACCTGACCGGTGCGGCACAATCTGTCGGCGGCGCCAAGCTGAAAGACGTACAGGCCACCAGCGTGGATAAAATGCTGCAGGGTAAAGTCAGCGGCGTATTTGTAGGCAACAGCTCCGGCAACCCCGCTGCCGCTCCCACCATCCGCATCAGAGGCAACGGCACCCTTACTGCCGGTAACGCGCCGCTGGTAGTGGTAGACGGTATCATCGGCGGTTTGCCTAACCCCAGTGATATCGAAACCGTGACCGTCCTCAAAGACGCGGCCGCTACCACCCTGTACGGCGCCCGTGCGGCCAACGGCGTAATGGTCATCACCACCAAACGCGGCAAAGCAGGTAAAACACAGGTCAACTTCCGCACCAACCTCGGTACCGCACAACTCAATACCGGGCGTTTCCACCTTATGGACGGCTCTCAGCTCTATGACCTGCAGACCGCTGCCGGCAGGAAGCTGGACCCCTCCATCAGAAACATCAATACCAACTGGCAGAAACTGGCCTTCCAGAACGCCTCCAACCAGAACTACGAATTGTCTGCCAGCGGCGGTAACGAAAAAACCAAATTCTACCTGGGTGGTAACTATTACAAGGAAGACGGTATCCTCAGAGGTACCGGCGTAGAACGTTTCAGCGCCCGCCTCAACCTGGACCATAACATCACCGAAAAACTGCGCGTGAGCGCCAACTTCGCGGCGGTACAACAGACAGACAAGGACAATTCCGGCGGATCTTTATACCAGTACTACACCAACCTGCCCTGGGACAAACCTTATGACGCATCAGGCAAACCCATTAACCCGGTTAATACCGACATATGGTACGGCCGCGATATGACCAACTTCCTCTACGAACAGCAGTACAACTACGACAAACATAAAAGACAGTCGCTCGAAGGATTGCTGAAACTGGAATATGACATTACCAAGTGGTTGTCATTCAGCACCACCAACCGTGCGCAATATTATCACGACCGCAATGAAAGCAACGGCGACGTGAGAACTTCCGCCGGCGCCGACTACCAGGGTACGCTGTACAACTACTACCAGGATACCTCCGTATACATCAGCTCCAACTTGCTGAAAGCCCGTTATACCGTTAACAAGGTGCATAACATCGACGGACTGGTGGGCGCTGAGTTCCAGCAGGTACAACTCGGAGACATCAATGCTAAAGGCAAAGGCATCCTCGCCGGTAAAGACGTACTGGACGGTACTTCCGCCCCTATGTCTATCGGCGGCAGCAAAACAGACCGCGTGTTCAATTCCTATTTTATTCAGGCCAACTATAACTACAACTATAAATACTACTTCACTTCCTCTTTCAGAAGGGACGGTTCTTCCAAGTTCGGCGCCAACCAGCAGTATGGTAACTTCTATGCTTTCGGCGTGTCCTGGGCCGCCTCTGAAGAGAACTTCATTAAATCCATCAAAGCGATTACCAACCTGAAAGTGAGGGCCAGCTACGGTACTACCGGTAATGCCGAGATAGGCGATTATGCCGCTATCGGCGCTTACGCCATCAGTACGCAGTATAATGGCGTGCCCGGCGCGTACCCCAGTATCTACAATGTGCCTAACCTGTCGTGGGAAAAAGCATACAACACCAACATCGGGTTCGACCTGGGGCTGTTCAACCGCATCAACCTCAGCGTGGACCTGTACCAGAAAGACAACAAAGACCTGCTGTTTAACGTGCCGTTGCCCGGGACCGCCGGCTACAGCTACATTTCACAGAACGTTGGCGGCGTGCGCAATAAGGGTATCGAAATCAACCTGAGCACAGATAACCTGGTGGGTGAGTTTAAGTGGAGCACCGACTTCAACATCGGGTTCAACAAAAACACCGTACGTGAGCTCTATGGGGTAAGAACTACATCATAGATCCGTTGAGCAGCTCTTTTATCTTACAGAAAGGACAGGACATGCGCAGCTTCTATATGCGCAAATGGGTAGGCGTAGATCCCGCCAACGGCAACCCGCTGTGGGAGAAAGTGACCACCGGCGCCGATGGCAGCAAAACCATTTCCACTACCAGCAACTACAACGATGCTTCGCTCCAGATTGTAGGCTCCGCTACGCCTAAATTCTTTGGCGGTATGCGCAACGTATGGTCTTACAAAAACTTCCAGCTGTCTGCCTTCCTGGCCTTCGTTTCCGGTAATGATGTGTACAACAGCACCCGCGAGCTGATGGACAACGATGGCGCTTACTACACCTACAACCTGATGCAGCTCGATAAAGGCTGGAACCGCTGGCAGAACCCCGGCGACAATGCCACGCATCCGAAGTATGTGATCGGCGGCAATAAAAATGCGCATAAACCCTCTTCCCGCTTCCTTGAGGACGGAAGCTACCTGCGCCTGAGAAACGTGAACCTGAGCTACGCGCTGCCCAAGCAATGGCTGGACCGCGTGAAAGTGAACAATGTACGTGTATCCGTAGGCGGCGACAACCTGTGGACCCTTACCAGGTTTTCCGGCATCGATCCGGAAGTAGACGACCGCGGTATCAACGGGACCAAATATCCCTTCAGTACCAAATGGTTTGCCGGACTTGAAATCAATTTTTAACAGGGTGCAAAAAAAGATATTATCATGAAGCAGATAACTAAATATATTGCAGGGCTCTCACTGTGGCTTTTACTGCCTCCTGTTCGCTCGATAAAGAACCATACAGCGCATTGCCCGATGACGGTGTGCTGAAGGACGAGTCTAAATGGCCGGCCGCTACTATCGGTAACTATTCGTTGCTCAAAGAAGAGAATTTTACACGCAACTATTTCCAGATGGGAGAGTTTCCCAGCGATGATGTGGCATTGAGCGGAGCTACCACAGATCCGCTGTTTTACTCTTACACCTACGGGCATCTCACGAACCAGGGCAATACCGGCCAGCTGTGGCGTATGGCGTATAAAGCAGTGAACGGTTGTAACAGGCTGCTGGAAGTAATGCCGGAAGGCAAATCCCCTGCAGTGAATCAGCTGATCGGCGAAAACCTTTTTATCCGTGCCTTCGTTCACTTTGGATTGGTAAGATCTTTCGGACGTCCTTACAGCCAAAGCCCTGAAACCAACTTAGGCGTGCCCGTCGTAACAAAATACGATATAACAGCAATGCCTAAACGTAATACAGTAAAGGAAGTGTATGCGCAGATTGTGGCTGACCTCTCCCGTGCCAAAGCGCTGATGAACAAACGATAATACCAGCAGCTACGCTTCCAAAGGAGCAGCGATGGCCCTGCTGGCGAGGACTTATCTTTATATGGGACGTAACGACTCCGCTGCCATCTATGCGGACTCTGTGATCACCAGCGGCAAATATACACTGGCTGCCACAGCGGAACTGCCCCGTTATTTCACTAAAAGCAACGATATCAACAACGAAACGATCTTCGCTATCCACCACACCTTACAGGACGACCGTACCTGGAGTTCCCTGGGCTCTATGTATTACATGTCTCCCGGTGGTATGGGGTACGGAGAAGTATATGCTTCCCAGTCTTACCGTGCGCTGCTGGACAAATATCCGCAGGATGTACGGCATGCCTTTATACAGCCCGTATACCTTAAAGCGCAGTCCGGACAGGATTCTGTGGACGCCGGCGGCAACAAGGTACTGGCTTCCCGCAACAACGTACCTAAATGGTATATCCTGAAGTACAGCAACCAGGACAACGTGCCTACCCTGAGTTCTCCGGTGGTGCTGCGCCTGGCCGAGATGTACCTCATCCGGGCGGAAGCCAGCGCCAAAATGGGCAAGGGCCGCGGAAGCACTGGCAGACCGTGAATATCATTCGTACCCGCGCAGGGCTGAGCGGCAATGCGCTGTTCTCCTCCGCCAATATGCAGGGATACGCTTCCGTGCTCGATGTAGTGCTGGATGAACGCCGCCTGGAACTGGCATTTGAAACACACCGTGTGTTTGATCTCTTCCGTAACAACAGGAATGTTTTTCCGTGATTATCCGGGCGTACAGCCGGACCATCCGCAAACAATCAAGTATACCGATGCAAGAGTGGTACACTTTATCCCGGAGTCGGAGATCCTGCTGGACCCCAACCTGGTACAGAATCCAATACAATAACCATATCTGATACCCGGAAAGCCCCCGCATCGCGGGGCTTTTCCATTTATGTAATTATCTGTGAAAAAAACCATCATCCTGCGTAAATTAAGCCCACAGTGACCAAATGAAAAAAGTAAAATAATTGTTGAATGCATCAAATGAAATACCATGACCGCCTCGCGCGGAAAGGCCTGTTGCCGGCGGGGCTTATGCTCGCCTTCTTCAGCGCCGCCAAACGCACAGGTGAAGTACACCGCCGGTAACAATAGCTGGAATGCTGATTCCCTCGGTAATCACCGCGCGGTAGTTTCTTTCAGCGGCGCCTCCGGCCCGGCCCGCGTCATTATTCCATGGCGCCGCCACGATCATCATCCGGAACAGAAACGCATTATCGTGCAGGATGCCCAAACCCAACAACCTGTCAGCCGTGTGTTTCCAGTGTCCATAAACAGAGAACAGGGCGACATCGTTTTTGACCCGGTGTCCGGAAAAGGAACTTACTACATCTATTATCTTCCGTATAAAAACGAAGGACGGCCCAACTACCCGAAAAGCGCCTACCTGGCGCCGGAACCCGCCGGCGGCAACGACTGGGCGAACACGATCACGGTACCGGCAAAGCCCAACGCCACCGTAAAAGAACTGGAAGCCATCGATACGTTTAACACCTTCTATCCGATGGAAGTGATCGCCACCGCCGCAGAGGTGAAACAGCTGCTGCTGAAACACCCCGGCGCGGGCTATCTCGTATTTCCCGAAGACCGCGCGTTTCCCATCCGGATGACGCGCGACCTGCCGCAGCGATGGATACAACGCGGACCTTCACAAAGCTTTACAGGCCAGGCCGACAAAGGAGAGTACTATGCGTTCCAGCTGGGCGTCTATGCGCTCAGGCCACTGAAGCAGGTGCAAATCCATTTCAACGACCTTAAAACCACCGACGGAAAAACCATCCCCGCATCGCAGCTGCAATGCATCAATACGCAGGGTACGACTTACGACGCACGGCCCTTTACCGCCACTGTCAACGTCCCGGAAGGGGCCGTGCAGGCCATGTGGTGCGGGATAGACGTGCCGGCGGATGCTGCGCCGGGCGTATATAAAGGCGTGGCCACCATTCACCCGGAAGGCAAACCTGCCATGCCGGTAAGGATCACGCTTACCGTAACCGGCAAAACAGCGGTCAACAGCGGCTTTAATGAACCATGGAAACAGACCCGGCTGAAGTGGCTTAACTCCACATTGGCGCAGGATAATGCTGTGATCGCTCCTTATACGCCGCTGGAAATAAAAGACAGCGTCATCAGCCTGCTGGGCCGCAAAGTAGGTATTCATAAAGACGGGTTCCCGGCACAGATAGACCTTCTTCACGCCGGAAATGACTTCCCTGTCCAACCAGGCTAAAAACATTTTCACAGAACCGGTACACTTCCACTTCATAGCCGCCGCCGATGGTAAAGACCTGAAATGGAAAAATAACGGCTGGCAATTGACCGGCAAGGAAGATGGCAAAATCAGCTGGAAAGCCACCAATACTGCCACCGGCCTGCAAATGGACGTACATGCGTCTCTTGAGTTCGACGGGTATATGGACTACACCGTGAAAGTGACGGCCCTGGAAGACGTTGCCCTGAAAGACATTACCCTGCATCTGCCTCTTGAGAAGACGGCAGCAAAATACATGATGGGCCTCCAGCAGAAAGGAGGCGTCCGCCCGGAAAAGATCGACTGGAAATGGGATGTGCAGCATAAAAACCAGGACGGCGCCTGGCTCGGTGATGTCAACGCCGGCCTGCAGTTTACCCTCCGGGATGAACATTATGTACGGCCGCTCAATACTAACTTCTACCTGCAGAAGCCTTTACTGTTGCCCGTTTCATGGGGCAATGGCAATAATGGCGGTATCACTATCGGAGAGAAAGGGAAAGCCATCCTCGTAAATGCGTATAGTGGTGAGCGTACCCTGCATAAAGGCGATACGCTGTATTTTAATTTCCACCTCATCATTACGCCGTTTCACCCGCTCAACACCGATTTTCAGTGGAGCACCGTTTCTACCATAAGTACGATAACCTGGACAGCATTAAAGCTACCGGCGCTACTGTGGTGAATATCCACCATGGCAACGATATCAATCCATGGATCAACTATCCGTTCATCGAATGGAAGAAGATGAAGGATTATATTGACGAAGCCCATGGAAAAGGGCTGAAGGTGAAAATATATAACACGGTGCGCGAGTTGTCCAATCACGCCTGGGAAACCTTTCCGCTGCGCAGCCTGGGCCATGAAGTGTACAGTCCCGGCAAGGGCGGCGGTTTCTCGTGGCTGCAGGAACATGTGGACAGCGACTACATTGCGGCGTGGTTCGTACCGGAATTCAAAGATGCCGCGATCATCAACAGTGGCATGAACCGCTGGCATAACTACTATGTGGAAGGCATGAACTGGCTGGTGCAAAACGTGGGTATCGACGGTATTTATCTCGATGACGTAGCCTTTGACCGGGTGACGATGAAGCGTATTAAAAGAACGCTCACGCAGGCGGGCCATCCGGGTATCATCGATCTGCACTCTGCGAATCAATACAATAAGTCAGATGGTTTTATCAACAGCGCTATGCTTATATGGAGCATTTCCCTTATCTGAACAGGCTTTGGTTCGGGGAGTATTTTGACTATGAAAACAACAGCCCTGATTTCTTCCTGACAG